>OY760934.1:0-3732081 GCA_963664245.1 Bacteroidales bacterium | reverse complement strand
AGTGAGTAACCAGACGAAGATCTTCGGGGAAAAGCGTTTTTCCTTCGTTGTTCAACAAGTTTCCCATGAAAATATTATAGTTACTTATGTAAGCATCTCCCAGGGTGTTAACTTTACTTGACTCCTGAAGAATTTCGGAAGGTACCCGGGAAGTGTACATGTCTCCCATCCGGGCATAGGCCCATTCACGACGGGTCCATTTATCAGCCATCGCCGACTTTTCTTCCAGCGAAAAATACGGAAAATTTAAAGCCGTTACAAAAGCAATTTTATTTTCATAAAGGTCCTGGGTAACATGCGCCCCGGGGCTATAGGTTCCAAACATATAATCGATGTCATAAGGAGGATTGGGGGTGAGTTGCATGTCAATCGGTTCTTTCAACAATAACTCCATTTTAAGCATATAGCCATTGATGATTTCGAAATTACGCTCCAGGGCATCAAACAGTTTTGCTTTTTCTTCTTCCGAAGCGGCAAAGTTTTCCA
This sequence comes from Bacteroidales bacterium, assembly GCA_963664245.1. Taxonomy (GTDB): domain Bacteria; phylum Bacteroidota; class Bacteroidia; order Bacteroidales. The sequence goes on along the minus strand of OY760934.1, from coordinate 3,731,595 downwards.
GGCAAAAGGCTTTAAAATCTTCGCCCGATCCATCCGGTTCGCGCCAAAGTAAAGCAACTTGTTTCACTCCTTTTTCGATTAAATTTTGTTTTGCCTGAGGAAATTTTTTGCTCAAAGCTTGTTGCGTTTCTTTTTGGATATTTTCAGTAATATTCATTACAGCACTTGTATCTGATTTACAGAATTGACTGCAAGCAGAAAACACCACTGCAAAAAACAACAGGGTTCCAATAATAAAATAGTTTATTTTCATGTCTTTATTTTTGTTTATATAACAATTTCAAAGTTAAGAGATTCTACAAAGTACTAGCAAAAATTTAGATTATTTTGTAAATTTGAGGGACGCAAGCCTAACATTTAACATGAAAAAATACATAACTATACGGCCATGGCAAGGAAATGCGCCTTATTACCTTGAAGTAAAAAAAGATGATATTGTAACGATAAAAAAACCGCTTGACAAACCCGAGTGGAAAGATTGGCTGTGGTGCGAAAACACGACGAATTCAGGGTTTATTCCGGAAAATATCATTAAAATTATTGATGAAACGACCGGCAAAGTTTTGGAAGACTACTCGGCAAAAGAACTTAATGTAGGTGCCGGAGAAATTATTGTAGGATTTAAAAGGCACCATGGCTGGCTTTATGGCAAACATGAAATTTCGTTGGATGAAGGCTGGTTGCCAAATGAAATCTTATTAAAATTGAAAGTTTAATTTCCCTTTTTAAAAAACAAAGATATTATTACAGCAATCAGAGCCATAAAAGCGCCACTCAAAAACGTCAGCTTAAAAGCAAAGTCAGCATTTATTACCGAGAATTGAGCAAACAAAGTTGCAAACACCAATACCCCCATTAATTTTCCTAAACTTTTAGAAGAAGAAATGGCTGCCGAACCCATTCCGGTTTTTCCTTCAGGCAAATCGCGCATACCAACATAGGAGCTTGATGGATAATAAAATCCCATACCCACGCCCAATAAAATCATCGCCAATACAATAAACCACAAGGGAGTGTCCGCTTCCCAAAACGAAAACATCAGCATTGAAAATGCCAATAAAATATTTCCGGCAACACAAATATTTTTAGGGGAAAGCAAGCGGCTCAAGCGGCGAAACAAAGGAGAAATCAACAACATCAAAACCGGCGAGATCATCATTAACAAGCCCGAAGTTTCGGTTGGTAATAGTCGTTCGTTTTCAAAATAAAAGGGGCGTAAAAAACGTGAACCCACATTAACCAGGAAAAACAAGAAAAACCCAAGTGCCGATAATCTAAAATTTGTGATTCGGAATAATTTCAAATCAAATACCGGGTTCTGAAACGTTTTTTCCCTGCGAATAAAAAGGATTAAAAAAATGACTGAAGCCAAAAATGAAAACAAAATCAAGGAAAAATCAATCCCTGGATGGTTCACCATATTTAAACTAAAAATCAAGGTAGCAAGAAACAGGAAACTGTAAACGGCTCCCAAAAAATCAGGTAGTTTTTTTTCACGGATATGAAATTGTTGGGGCAAGGTTCTTAGCACAAGCAGCAGACCAAAAATGCTCAACGGAACATTAATCAAAAAAACATAGCTCCAGCTAAAGCCCGAAACCAGGAAGGCTCCAATGAAAGGGCCTAAGGCAATTCCGATTCCCGTGCAGGACATCCAAATGCCATAAGCTTTTTGCTGGCTTTCAGCATTCAGGTTCTGACGGATATACGCTGGCCCAACCACGTACAGCAACGACTCGCCAAAACCCTGAAAAAATCTGATAAGCAATAAAAACTCGAATTCCTTTGTCAAAAAACAGCCCAGGTTCCCCACAATAAAAACAAAAAATCCGATAATCAGAACCCACTTTGCGCCCCAGACTTCGGTGATTTTTCCGGCCACAAAAGCAAAACTACTGGCACTCAACATCGAAATCATAATGAGCCAGCTTACATCGTTCATGCCCAGCCCCAGGTTTCGGCTGATGCTTGGCAAAGCAATGTTTATAGACGTTAAATCCATTAACACAATAACCGCCGCCACATAAGAGGCAATCAAAATGCCTTTGCCCGGGTTCGATACCGTATTTTTTTGTCGATCCATAAATCAGGTTCAAAGCTAAAGAAATAATAAATTTGGAGAAAAATCACCGGGCAAAAATTTGCTAATAAAAAAAACTTACGACATTTGTAAGAAAAACCAGAACGTGCAAAAAAAAAATCCATTAAATATCATGCTCATCACCTTTCAGGGAGGGGTGGCCGGATCAACTTTATCCGTTTCCTATTTATGTAAGGGTCTCTCTGAAAAAGGGCACAATGTTGTGCTGGCTTGTCCGCAAGACTCCATGTACAAAGATTTATTAAAAGACAGCAAGGTAAAAATTGAACACCTTCCTTTTAAAAGCAAGTGGGACAAAGTGACCATGCGGATGATCCGGGATATTGTGCAACGCGAGAACATCCAGATTATTAACGCACAAGCAAGTAAGGATCGTTACAACACCATTTTTGCGCGATGGATTTACAAGCTGCCCGTCAAACTGATCCACACGCGCCGACAGGTTTCGCTTTCGGTGGGAGGATTGCAATCGTGGTTCTATACCAAAGGAACCGACAAAATTGTAGCGGTTAGCAATGGCATTAAAGATTCGCTGGTTTCGAAAGGCATTCCCCAAAAACACATCAAAGTAATTTATAACGGAACCCCAACCGAAAAATACGAGCAAATCGACAACAACAAAATAGAAAAACTAAAATCGGAACTAGGGCTAAAACCCGATGATTTTGTAATCGGTTGTATTTCGCGATGCAAAAAACAGGAACAAATTATACAAGCCTTACAGCACATCGAAACCCCGGTAAAAGCTGTTTTTGTAGGGATCAATTCCCACGATATTGAGAACCGCATTGAACCCTTCTGCGAACCCCATACCATTCATTATTGCGGGCACATGGAACCCAAAGAGGCCATCAATTATCACAAGCTGTTTGATATATTTATTTTACCCTCGTCTTCGGAAGGCTTATCGCAATCGCTGCTTGAAGCCATGTATCTTGGGGTTCCGGTAATTGCCACTAATGCTGCCGGCAATCCGGATTTGGTTCAACACATGGAAAACGGATTATTGTTTAAAGACGCAGACATCGAAGGCCTGGCCGAAAACATCAAACTTTTAATGAACAACAAAGAGCTCTACCAAAAACTAAAAGAAAACGGGGAATACACGGCACAAAAAAAATTCTCAATCGAAAATACGATTGAGAATTATGAAAATTTCTTTTACGAACTTATTGGCCAATAATTAACGTGCCCTGTTTTTATAATACGTTGCTTTTTCTTTATCGTCCAAACGGGCATAAATATTACCCAGGTATTTTGCATACTCTTTATCCTGAGCAATACCATACAGCTTTTTGAAATAGCCCAACGAACGTTTAAAATCGACCGTTACAATATCTAAAGCCTTTAAAAGCTTGGCATATTGCTTCCTCGTTTTTTTCTTATTATAAGCTTCTGTTTCTTCCTGGTAGCGGTTTTCAGCTTTCCAGAAAAACTTTTTAGCCATAATTTCAAGGGCAGCAATATTTTCTGAATCTATTTTTAAAAGTTCTTTTGCAAGACTTTCTGCTTTTTCATCATTTTTTTGAGCAATATTAGCTTTTAAATATACATTTAAAAGTCGTGGATTTAACATTGCCTCTTCACCAAATCCTTTCCATAAATTTTCCGACAAATTCCAATCTTCACTTTCCAAACAGGTTTCAAATAAGCGGGCTTTAATGGATGTAACATTTTCTCCTTTTGGATATTCATCCACATATTTTTCAAGGGCAGCAATTTCTTTTGACAAATTGTCAATCTGTTTATAACAATCAGCATACATGTATACCATTTCTTCATCAATGGCTTTTTTAAACAGTGCTTTTTCAAAATAAGGGATAGCCTTTTCAATCTGCCCGGCTTTGTAAGCTGCTTTTCCTGCCATCTTGATCAATTCACAATCAACATCCTTTCCCTTTGCTTCAACGGCATTGATTTGGTCAACATAATAATTAAATGCTGCTTCATACTGACCACGCTGCATTAAATCTTTCCCATTTAAACTTGGCTGAATTGATTTTTGAGTAGTAGAACATGCCGAAAGAACTACAAGACCCAATATAATTAGTGCAAATTTTATTTTCATTGTGTATTTTTAAATTAAGGCTGCGAAAGTAATAATTATCGCCTAAAATTGAAAACGATTGATTGTTAATAATATCAAATTTTACCCGCTATTCATTTTTAATAAAATTTTCATCACAAAAATGCAAAACAAATAATTTTTATTCGTACCTTTGCGGCGATTTTCAGAAAAGCTTAAAATTTAATTTTAACTACCTGATTTCCCGATTATTAAAACATATTTAAAAATTTAAATAAGATTACGATTTTTTAATTTTTTCTTAACAATATTTAAACATCATTAATGACACTACAAAAGGTAAGAAACATCGGTATTGCTGCTCACATCGATGCGGGTAAAACAACCATGACAGAGCGTATTTTGTACTTTACCGGTACAAGTCGGAAAATGGGTGAAGTCCACGACGGACAAGCAACCATGGACTTTATGAAACAAGAGCAGGAACGAGGGATTACCATTGCATCTGCAGCAATTTCTGCAATGTGGAACGATTCACAAATTAATATTATCGATACTCCCGGCCACGTTGATTTCACCATTGAAGTTGAACGTTCGTTAAGGGTTATTGATGGAATGGTTGCCCTGTTTTGTGCCGTTGGTGGTGTTGAACCTCAAAGCGAAACCGTTTGGAACCAGGCCGAAAGATACCGTGTTCCACGCATTGCCTTTGTGAACAAAATGGATCGTACCGGTGCCGAGTTCTATGATGTTGTAAAACAGATGAACGAATACCTGGACGCCAATGCCATTCCGTTCCAAATCCCGATGGGAGCCGAAGAAAATTTCCTGGGTGTCATTGATTTGATCGAACAAAAAGCTTACACTTTTGAAAATTACACTCGTGGCGAAATCGAAATTCCTGAAGAATACAAAGCAAAAACCGCAGAAGCCCGAAATTTATTAATCGAAAAAATTGCCGATTTTGACGACCAGGTAATGGAACTCTATCTCGACGAACAAGAGGTTCCGATTGAATTATTGAAGGAGGCTGCCCGTAAAGCTTCTTTAAAACTTCTAATCACCCCTGTTTTTTGTGGAGCCGCTTATAAAAACAAAGGCGTTCAGTTATTGCTAGATGCCGTGATTGACTACCTTCCTTCGCCAATTGATGTTGGATCTATTACAGGGATGGATATTGACGATCCGGAAAAAACGCACAAACGCACCCCGTCAAAAAACGATCCTTTTGCAGCTCTGGCCTTCAAATTGATAAACGACCCATACGTTGGACAACAAACTTTTATCCGAATTTTCTCAGGAGAACTAAAAAACGGGATGCAAATCCTGAATTCTACCAAAGGGAAAGTAGAACGTATTGGCCGTATTTTCAAAATCAGGGCGAAAGACCGTGAAGAAATTAGTTCAGCCGGTCCCGGCGATATTGTTGCACTGGTAGGAATGAAACTAACCAAAACCGGTGACACTCTGTGTGATCCAAAGAACCCGCTATACCTCGAATCGATTCACGTTCCGCCTCCGGTTATCGAATTAAAAATTAACCCGGAAAAACGTCGCGATCAAGGGAAATTAGGCGAAGCTTTAAGCAAACTAGTTAACGAAGACCCTTCATTTAACGTTCGCTACGATGAAGAAACCGAAGAAACCGTGGTTGCCGGAATGGGTGAGCTTCACCTGGAAATTATTGTTGACCGCTTAAAAGATGAGTTCGGTGTTGATGTTATTGTTGGCGAACCAGCTGTTGCCTATCGCGAAACAATTACTGAGCCAATCGAATACAATTACAAACACTCTAAACAAACCGGTGGTAAAGGTCAATATGCGCATACCGTTATGCGTCTCGAACCAAATACCGGAAATAGCTACGAATTTGTTAACATGATTAAGGGCGGTGTTATTCCAAACGAATTTATCGGTTCCGTTGACAAAGGAGTAAAAAGAACAATGGAAGAAGGTGTTTTGTCTGGATTTCCGGTAGTAGACGTTAAAGTGGTTCTTTTAGACGGTAGCCACCACGCCGTTGACTCTTCCGACTTTGCCTTCCAAACATGTGCATCAATCTGTTTTAAAGAAGGGTTCATGAAAGGAAAACCAGTTTTGTTGGAACCAACTATGAAAATTGAAATCAACACCCCGGATGACTACATTGGAAACGTAGTTGGCGACTTAAATAAACGCCGCGGAAAAATCGAATCTATGCGCCGCCACCGTAAAGGTTCGCAAAAAGTAAACGGTTTTGTTCCGTTAAGCGAAATGTTTGGCTATGCAACAGCTTTAAGAAATATTTCATCAGGAAGGGCAAACTATTCCATGGAATTTTTCAACTATTCGCCAGTTTCTGCCGACATCCAGGAAACGGTTCTGAAAAAATTAGCGGAAGAAAAAGCAAACAGATAAAAATACAATCCAAGATTTTCTCATAATATTATCTTGGTTAATTGGTTCATAAATTTGTAATTAGGTTACTCCGGCCCTTTCAGGGCCGGAGTTTTTTATTGTATTTCTTTGATAATTCCTTTATTCCCGCGAAATACAAACTCATCACCTGCTTTTTTAGAGCGCATAGCTTCAAAGATTGGAACCAAAGGAGAGATAGCATAATACTCTTCATTATTCAAAACAACTTTCCCCAAACCTATCGAGATAAAAAGTTTTTGCTTATCGGTAATAACCAACGAACCAAACTGAACTTCTGTCATTTCTTTTTCCACATCAATTTTATCGAGAGCATCTAGTTGTTCGTTTGCTTTATGCAATTGCTGTGCAAACATATCTCTTTTCCTAAGCAATTGAGTCCTATACGAATCATACCTGTCTTTTGGGGATCCATATTCATTAGCACTCTTCTGGGCATCATCCATCACCGATTTTAAATTAGTAATGGTCTCCAATTGCATTCGCTTACATTCTTCCAACAATTTTCTTTTTAACTCGCTCATCATCTGTATTTTTTACAAAAATAAAAAAATAGCCCTATTTTAAAAAACCTGAAAAATTGTACTTTTGCAGAAAATATACCATTATGAAAGACATCCAGGAAGAGCCGGCTTATTCTACAACGGTTATTGAGTTACTAAAAATTGCAAACGAATATTGCATTTTTTTGGAGAACCATGAAAAAACCACCAAAGAGGATCTTATCGTCTTTATTCAAAAAATCATGCCCATCATGTATTTAAAAGGGAGCCTACTCCCCGCTGTAGAAGTAGATGACCCATCGGTTGCCGAACGTTTTGTTACCGAAGAACAATGGGAAAATCTTTTCAACGAATACCGCAATAAGCTTTTCGATATTGATGAATTCTGGATTTTGAATTATGACAGCCCCGATAAAGACACCCCTGTTAAAGCCAGCCTCTCTGAACTATTAATGGATATTTATCAGGATATGAAAGACTTTGTACTACTGTACCAAAAACCGGCCCGTGCATCCAAACAAAATGCTGTTAAAGACATTAAATATTTATTTGAAACCCACTGGGGGGGAAAAACTTTACAAATTAATCAATGGGTTCATTTTTTAAATTATAAAGACTTAAACACAGACACTTACACCGACCTTTTCTAAATAAAGAAAACAAGCACTCTTTTTGCTTAATTTAAGCAGTATATTAATTAGATTTATTAAATTTGCATTCATTTTATTTAATCTAAATAAGATTTAATATACTCAAATTGATGACTTTATTCGATCTGCAACAAGGAGAACGTGGGATAATTTCGAAAGTAAGGGGCCGTGGTGCATTTCGGAAACGCATTATCGAAATGGGCTTTGTTGTAGGCAAAGAAGTCATTGTGGGTAAAAAAGCCCCCTTAAAAAACCCAATCGAATATACCGTTATGGGGTACAATGTTTCGCTGCGAAACAGCGAAGCAAAATTGATTGAAGTTACATCACCCGAGAACATAAAAGAAGAGAAACATTACAATGGCGTTATTGCCGACGACACACTCAAAATCTCAAAATACCACAAAAAAGAAATAAATATTGCACTGATTGGGAATCCTAATTGCGGAAAAACCACCTTGTTTAACCATGCTTCCCATTCGCACGAAAAAGTAGGGAACTACAGTGGCGTTACCGTTGATGCCAAGCAGGCAAGCTTTAAACATAAAGGGTTTAAGTTCAACCTGGTTGATTTACCCGGAACCTATTCCATTACGAGCTATTCGCCCGAAGAATTATTTGTCAGGAATTACCTTATCGACCAAGTACCCGATATTGTTATCAATGTTATTGACAGCTCAAATTTAGAACGTAACCTTTATCTTACCACGCAACTAATTGACCTCGACATCAAAGTGGTTACAGCTCTCAATATGTATGACGAGCTAAAAAAGAAAGGCGACAAATTTAACTACGGAGCCTTAGGGAAAATGATCGGGATACCAATTATCCCAACGGTTTGTTCAAAAGGCAAAGGCTTAAAGGATCTTTTTGACAAAATCATCGAAGTATATTTAGACAAAGAACCCAGCATCCGGCACATTCATATTAATTATGGTACCGAAATTGAAAAATCGATTAAACGATTACAAAGCTTAATCTCCCAGGAAAAAAACAGGATACTCACCAATGTTATTGCCCCAAGGTTTACAGCCATAAAACTGCTGGAGCAGGATGAAGAAGAAAAAAACAGGGTAAACGAGCTTTGCTACAATGCCGAAGAAATACTAAAAGCCACTAAAGAAGAAATTATCCGGATTGAGGATCATTATAAAGATTCAACAGAAACTATTATTACCGATTATAAATATGGCTTTATTGACGGAGCCCTGAAAGAAACCTATAAAGAAAGCAAGAAAGACATCCGCGTACGCAGCCGTTTTATTGACAATATTTTAACCAATAAAATATTAAGCTACCCCATTTTTATTTTCTTCATGTGGGTGATGTTTCAAACAACATACACTGTGGGGGCTTACCCCATGGAGTGGCTGGAGTTATTGGTTGCCAACTTAGGAGATTTTGTTTCAGGCATCATGCCCGACAGTATTTTAAAAGACCTTATTGTAGATGGTGTTATTGGCGGAGTTGGCGGAGTTATCGTATTCCTTCCAAACATACTTATCCTTTTCTTCTTTATCTCAATTATGGAAGATACCGGTTATATGGCTAGGGTTGCTTTTATTGTAGACAAAATCATGCACAAAATAGGTTTGCATGGGCGATCCTTTATTCCGATGATTATGGGCTTTGGCTGTAATGTTCCGGCTATCATGGCTACACGTACCATCGGTGGGAGAAACGACCGCTTGGTTACCATGCTTATTAACCCGTTCATGTCGTGCAGCGCACGTTTACCGGTCTATGTTTTAATCATTGGCACGTTTTTTCCTGAAAGGCCTGGACTGATGCTTTTTACCATTTATGGAATAGGAATTTTGCTTTCCATCATCATTGCCATTATCTTCAAAAAAACGTTGTTTAAATCGAAAGAGATGCCATTTGTAATGGAACTCCCTCCCTATCGTATGCCTACTACCAAAGCTATTTTCAGTCATACATGGTTTAAAGGTTCTCAATATTTGAAGAAAATGGGAGGCGTGATTTTAGTTGCTTCAATCATCATCTGGGCACTCGGTTATTTTCCAAAATCCAAAGAGATTGACAAACAGTTTGAACATAAAGCCCAGTTAGTTAAACAAGAATATGAAGCCCTTGCAAACATAAATTCTAATCGTTTGGCTCAGGATTCTATTCAAACAGAAAAGCTCATTGCCCTGAACCAGGTCGAGACGAACCGTTTAAGCGCTCAACAAGAAAATTCATTCATCGGGCGGATTGGTCATTTTATTGAACCGGCTATGCTCCCCTTGGGCTTCGACTGGAAAATGAGCATCAGTCTTTTAGCCGGAATTGCTGGAAAAGAAGTAGTGGTGAGCACCTTGGGGGTTCTTTACCACGCAGAAATTGACGACGAAGAAAACACAAAAGACTTGTCATCAAAACTTAAAGAAGCTACTTATAGCCACCCCAAAAGAGCTGGCGAAAAAGTTTTCACACGGGTATCGGCTTTTTCATTTTTAGTTTTCATACTCATTTACTTCCCTTGCGTAGCTGTTATCGCAGCCATTAAAAAAGAATCGGGCGGCTGGAAATGGGCACTTTTTATGGCTGTCTACACAACCACCCTTGCTTATGTACTTGCTCTTACCGTGTATCAAATTGGAAATCTTATTGCTTAACTTTTCCAATATTGAGACTTAATATTCCCGTCGTAGAAACACCCAAAATATAAAACATTAAAAATCTGAGTGTTGAGATACTGGCACAAATTATGACTCTTATATCTGCAATAGCAGATGAGATGTATAAGGTTTTGATTGTTGAGGATAATGACATAAACCAAAAGGTTTTATGTGCTTATCTGAACCAGGAGAATATTTCGGTAACCATCACAAAAAATGGGAATGAAGCTGTTTCAAAATGCAAAGAAACAAGATTTGATCTTATTTTAATGGACATTGCCATGCCTGAAATGGATGGATTCGAAGCAACTATGGAAATCAGAAAACTAGAAGCTAAGAAAATAAAAATCACCCCTATATTAGCTGTAACGGCCAGCGATCCCCACAATAACAGGGAGAAATATTTAAGTGCCGGATTTAACGATTACATCGCAAAACCTATCGATCTTCACATCCTTTTTGAAAAAATCCATGAACATTCTGAAGTAAAATTCATGGCGAAAGAACAATCATTTTTTTAAATTTGTACATTTTAAAACTATCGCAATGCTTATTGACAAGGAAAAATTTCAGGAAAACTTCAAACATTTTGACAACGAACTAATCGTTGAAATCATTGATATGTTTATTAATGAGCGAGATGAACGCCTAAAAACCATTAAACAAAATATTGATGATAAAGACATGGATGCTTTAAAATTTAATGCACACAGTATTAAAGGAGTGATTGCAAATTTCATGGCAGATGTACCAAGAGATCACGCAAAAGCGCTTGAGTTTAAAGGTAAAGAAAACGATACAGATGGACTAGATGAATTATTTGCCAAGCTTGACAAATCAACACTTGAGCTGGCAGAAAACCTAAAAGAAATCCGGATCATTTACGACAAATAACCCGGATTAAGTTTTATTCAAGTATATTTTTATTCTTCAACGGCAATTACAGCTTCGCGGATTTTAGCTTCTATTTCATCCGAAAGTTCCGGATTATCTAGCAATAATTTGCGAACTGCATCACGTCCTTGTCCCAATTTAGTTTCACCATAACTGTACCACGAACCACTTTTCTTCAGAATATTTGCTTCCACTCCTAAATCAATAATTTCACCGGTGCGGGAAATTCCTTCGCCATAAACAATGTCAAACTCGGCCTTACGGAATGGGGGAGCCACTTTGTTTTTCACCACTTTTACACGAACACGGTTTCCGGTAATATCTTCGCCTTCTTTAATCTGGCTGATTCTGCGAATATCCAAGCGAACCGAAGCATAAAATTTAAGGGCATTACCACCGGTAGTGGTTTCCGGGTTACCAAACATCACCCCGATTTTTTCACGCAATTGATTGATAAAAATACAGCATGCCCCTGTTTTACTTATACTTGCGGTTAATTTACGTAAAGCTTGCGACATTAATCGAGCCTGGATTCCCATTTTCGAATCGCCCATCTCGCCTTCAATCTCACTGCGCGGGGTAAGTGCAGCTACCGAGTCAATCACAATAATATCAATAGCTCCTGAACGAATCAAATTATCCGTAATCTCCAAAGCCTGCTCTCCATTGTCCGGTTGAGACACCAAAAGGTTTTCAATGTCAACCCCCAATTTCTTGGCATAAAAACGATCGAAAGCATGCTCGGCATCAATAAAAGCCGCAATACCCCCCTGTTTTTGAGACTCGGCAATGGCATGAATGGCCAGGGTTGTTTTACCCGAAGACTCCGGACCATAAATTTCAATCACACGACCTTTTGGCAAACCACCAATTCCCAAAGCTGTATCCAACCCGATTGATCCGGTGGAAATGGCTTCGAGGTTTTCAATGGCATTATCACCTAATTTCATAATCGCCCCTTTACCATAAGCTTTTTCAATGTTTCCAATGGTTGCTTCAAGAGCTTTTAGTTTTTCTTTTTTGATTTTATCTAAAGCGTTTTCGTCTTTATTCATTGTATCTTGATTTTATTTATTTTCCTTCTAATATTTGTTCGGCATGAGCCTTGGTTTTCACTTTTGAGATCACTTCTTCAATAGTTCCGTCCTCAGAAATTACAAAAGTACTTCTCAAAACACCTTCGTATTCCCGTCCCATAAACTTTTTCAGTCCCCAGGCTCCAAAAGCTTTAATAATTTCTTTTTTTTCATCCGCAATCAAAGGGAACGGCAAGTCAAATTTCTCTACAAATTTTTGGTGTGATTTCACACTGTCGGGGCTTACCCCAATCAGTACATAACCTTTCTCCAGCATCAGCTGATAATTATCACGTAGATTACAAGCCTCAGCCGTACAACCGGGAGTGTTATCCTTTGGATAAAAATAAAGAATTACTTTTTTCCCTTTATAATCGGTAAGTTTTATCAAACTCCCATCCTGAATAACTCCTTCAAAATCGGGGGCTTTATCGCCAACATTCAACATAATTTCATCATTTTAGTTACAAAGATATTTATAAAAAGAGGCCTTTTGAAATAAGCCCGAAAGCATTTATCAACAATTACGGATACAGCTTTTCATAATATTTACAAAACGGAGCCAGTCCACACTCGCCGCATTTTGGTCTCCGTGCCAGGCAAATATAACGCCCGTGCAAAATCAACCAATGATGGGCAATCGATATTTTTTCTTCCGGGATATATTTTACCAATTGCTTCTCGGTTTCCAATGGTGTTTTGGCATTTGTTGTTAAACCGAGCCGTGCCGAAACCCTGAAAACATGAGTGTCAACGGCCATAGCTGGTTTATCAAAAACCACCGAAGCAATCACGTTGGCTGTTTTCCGGCCAACCCCCGGCAATTTCTGCAACTCATTTACATCATCCGGAACCACCCCTCCAAAATCATTCATCAGTGTTTTGGCCATGCCAACCAAATGCTTGGATTTGTTATTCGGGTACGAACAGGACTTTATAAATTCAAACACTTCATCCGTGCTGGCATGTTGCAAAGTTTCCGCATCGGGGAAGCGTTCAAAAAAAAGAGGAGTGATCTGGTTCACCCGCTTATCAGTACATTGAGCCGAAAGAATCACAGCAACCAACAATTCATAAGGAGTACGATAATCCAGCTCTGTTTCTGCAACAGGCTGATGTATCGAAAAATAATCAATAATTTTTTTAAATCGTTCTTTCTTATTCATTCCTAACATTTATACTAAAAAACAAAAAAAGTCCCGATAATTTTTTACCGGAACCTAAAGATAATCAATAATTGACTTAGTTTAAAACCACATTTACCACATCTTTTTTTGTTTTATGGACGGATAAAGCTTTTGAATAGTTCAAAATGTTTTTTACTGCAACCTCACCCGGATTCATTGTCATTATCCTTACCCGTTCTATTTCGAAGTTTAGAAACAACTTAATGTCTTTCGGATATTTATTTGTTAGCAGTATGTTTTCATCAATAGTAGAGAATTTCTTCATGTAAAAAGAATTAGTTAATAATTAGTTTCAAGTTGATAACGACAATAATCTGAGTTTATTATGCCCGATTATTTTATTTTGTCAAAATCATTTCATTTTCTTCCACAATTTTTCTCAAATTGATCAATGCATACCGCATACGTCCGAGAGCCGTATTTATGCTAACATCGGTTTGCTCGGCAATATCCTTAAAACTCATCCCTGAATAGTAACGCATTTCGAGCACTTCCCGTTGTTCATCCGGCAAATAAGCAATCAGTTTTTTAACATCACTTAAAATCTGGTTCATAACCAACTGCTCTTCGATTGACGGTGAATTTTCCGAAATGGAATCGAAAATATCAAAGTTTTCATTAGCATTATCCACCACTGGAATCCGTTTCACCCTCCTGAAATGATCGATGATTAAATTATGGGCAATCCGCATAATCCACTGAATAAATTTCCCTTCTTCTTTGTAAGAACCGGCCCGCATGGTATTAATCGCTTTTATAAAAGTATCTTGAAATAAATCATCGGCCAATTGTTTATCTTTTACAAGCATAACAATATAAGCATAGATTTTATTCTGGTGACGATTAATAAGTTTTTCGAGGCTTTGGTGTTCGCCATTTAAATATCTACTTACTAATTCTTTATCAGATGGCGCATTTAAATTGATGCGTTTAGTCATAATCAAAATTTTAACAATCAGTGTAGATATTTCTCGATAGCACCCCTCCTATAATTTTGGATAGTTTAAAAATTTTAAGTTTTTCACGGTCTAACAACCGCTTTAGTACATGCAAATATAGCATTATTGTTTAATGATGCAAATATTATTGATAATTTAGCGGAAATTTTATTAGGCTTCAAGAGAGAATGGATTTCGACAAACTTAACAGCAAAGAGTATATAATTATTAAAAATGCAAGGGTTCATAACCTTAAGAACCTGAGTGTTGCAATACCCAGAAATAAATTTATCGTCATCACCGGACTATCCGGCTCTGGCAAATCAAGCCTGGCTTTTGACACCCTATACGCCGATGGACAGCGCCGTTATGTAGAAAGTTTGAGCTCTTATGCCCGACAATTCCTGGGTCGGATGAGTAAGCCAGAGGTTGATTACATTAAAGGGATTGCTCCAGCCATTGCCATCGAGCAAAAAGTAAATACGCGAAATCCTCGCTCTACGGTAGGAACCTCAACCGAAGTTTACGAATACCTGAAACTTTTATATGCCCGCATTGGGAAAACATTTTCGCCAAAATCTGGTCAACAGGTAAAACGCCATAAAGTTTCCGATGTTACCGATTTTATTTTAAATCTGGAAGAAAACACCAAAGTTCAAGTGTTGGCTCCCATCGAATTAGAAAACGGACGCAATTTAAAAGAGCACCTGAATATATTGCGTCAGCAAGGATTTAGCCGGGTTTTCCAAAATAACAAAGTTATCAAGATTGACGAAATTCTTGAAGAATCGGCATCCTTCACAAACAAAGATTTATTCATTTTAATCGACCGCCTGCTTGTTAAAAACGACGATGAAGATTTAAAGAACCGCATTGCCGATTCGGTTCAAACCGCCTATTACGAAGGACGCAGCAATTGTTTCATTTATTACGAAAATGATTCGGGTTCGAAGATTGTAAACTTCTCTAACAAATTTGAACTGGACGGCATCGAGTTTGAAGAACCAAACGTCAACTTTTTCACGTTCAACAATCCGTTCGGGGCTTGTAAAACCTGCGAAGGCTTCGGAAGTATTATCGGCATTGATCCCGAATTGGTCATTCCCGATAAATCACTTTCGGTTTATGACGGAGCCGTTGCCTGCTGGAAAGGTGAAAAAATGGGCGAATGGAAAGAAGCCCTGGTTTTGAACGCTTACAAATTTGAGTTCCCTATACACACACCCTATTACAAACTTACCGAGGGACAAAAAGAATTGCTTTGGACCGGCAACGAGTATTTCGAAGGCATCGATGCTTTCTTCAAGCATGTGGAAGAACAAACCTATAAAGTCCAGTACCGGGTGATGCTTTCGCGTTACCGAGGCAAAACAGAATGTCCCGAATGTAAAGGAACCCGTTTACGAAGCGATGCAAACTTTGTTAAAGTTGCCAAAAAATCAATTTCAGAACTGGTGCTGATGCCCATCAACCAATTGCTGGAATTTTTCAAAAACATTGAACTGGACGAATACGACAAAGCCGTTTCAAAACGCCTGCTCATGGAAATCACAAACCGGCTCCAGTTTTTAAACGATGTGGGCCTCGGCTATTTAAACCTCAACCGTAAATCAAACACTTTGTCGGGTGGAGAATCACAACGAATCAATCTGGCAACTTCGCTGGGTAGCAGTCTGGTTGGTTCCATGTACATCCTCGACGAACCCAGCATCGGGCTTCATCCACGCGACACCAAACAACTGATTGGCGTTCTTTTAAAATTACGCGATTTGGGGAACACCGTTATCGTGGTTGAACACGACGAAGATATCATCCGTGCCGCCGACGAAATTATCGACATTGGCCCTATGGCCGGTATGAATGGCGGAGAATTAGTTTTCCAGGGGAATTTCGAGAAGCTCCGGAAAGAAGAGAAATCCCTCACGGCTCAATACATGAACGGGAAAAAGAAAATCGAAATCCCGAAGGTTCGAAGAAAATGGAACGATTTTATTGAAATTAACGGGGCGCAGGAAAATAACCTTAAAAATATTGACGTAAAAATTCCTTTAAACATTATGACTGTTATTACCGGGGTTAGCGGTTCAGGAAAATCTTCGCTGGTAAAAACAGTCCTATTCCCGGCCTTAAAAAAACGTTTTGGCGGCTTTAGTGGAAAATCGGGAAAATACAGCAAAATCAACGGCGACATAAACCGGATTTCGGAAGTGGAATTTATTGACCAGAACCCCATCGGGCGATCATCGCGTTCAAACCCGGCAACCTACGTAAAAGCTTACGATGAAATCAGGAGCTTGTTTGCCGAACAACAACTGGCACAGATCAGAGGATTTAAACCGGGGTATTTTTCGTTTAATGTTGCCGGCGGACGCTGCGATGTTTGCGAAGGCGACGGAACCGTAAAAATCGAGATGCAATTTATGGCCGATATCCAGCTTACCTGCGAGGCCTGCAACGGAAGCCGTTTTAAAGAGGAAGTTCTGGACATTAAATATAAAGACAAAAACATTTCTGACATCCTTGACATGACCATCAACCAGGCCATTGATTTTTTTAGTGAACCCGAAAAAACATCTACACTCGAAAAACGGATTGTCGCGAAGCTAAAACCATTGCAGGATGTTGGCTTGGGATACCTCGGGCTGGGGCAATCCTCGTCAACCATGAGCGGTGGCGAAGCACAGCGGATCAAACTGGCTTATTTTTTGTCAAAAGGAACAGCTGCCACCCCTACCCTTTTTATTTTCGACGAACCAACTACCGGGCTTCATTTTCACGATATTTCTAAACTACTTGATGCATTCAACGCCCTGATAAAAAACGGGCATACCGTGCTAATTATCGAACACAATACCGAAATCATAAAATCGGCCGACTGGCTCATCGACCTCGGGCCGGAAGGCGGAAACCAAGGCGGGAACATTGTTTTTGAAGGCATCCCGGAAAACATCGTAAACTGTAAAACATCATACACCGGGAAATTTTTGACCGGCAAATTATAAGTATCATGAACAGAAGAGCAAAAGTTTTTGAGGTTCTTAAAGAACTTAATATTGATTACATAATAACCGAACACCCCGCGGTTCCTACCGTTGAAGAAGCAAAAAAATACTGGATCGACCTGGAATCGGCGCACTGTAAAAATCTTTTTTTCAGGAACCATAAAGGGAACAAACACTACCTTGTTTTGCTCGATTACCGTCAAACATTGGCGATCCATGATCTTGAACAACGCTTAAAACAGGGGAAAATCAGTTTCTCATCTGAAAAACGCATGGATAAATATCTTGGATTAAAACCCGGAAGCGTATCTCCGTTCGGGCTTATTAACGACACCGAAAATCATGTACACGTTTTTATCGACGAAAACCTAAAAAAATCCGAACGAATCAGTTTTCACCCAAACGATAATACTGCTACCTTAGTAATCTCTTTTCAAGATTTTTTAAAATTTATGGAATGGAGCAAAAACACGTATGAATTTATCCAGGTTTATGATTAACATGAAAAAATTAGCAGCATTTATTTTATTAACCTTTATTCTTTTTTCCTGCGGCTCTTCCGATAAAAAAATCAGGGAAGAAGCTCATCGCATCCACCAATTAGCCTTAACCGTTGATTCTCACACCGACACTCCACTTTGGTTCAACCGGGATGGCTTTGATTTTGGGAAAGACAACCGGGGATTGAACCGAAGCAAAATAGATATTCCTCGCATGGAAGAAGGCGGGATGGATGCTATATTTCTTGCAGCCTTTTTGGGGCAGGGCCCCCGAACCGAAGAAGGAAATCAACGTGCCAAAGCATCCTGCGATGAAATCATTGAAGCGATTTTCAAAGTTGCTGAAAAAAACCAGGAGAAAGCTGCAATCGCCACCTCTCCCGAAGATGCATACCATTTGGAAAAGCAAGGCAAAAAAGCATTTTTTATCGGCATGGAAAACGGATATCCACTTGGAACCGACATTTCGCTGGTTGAAGAATACTACAACAAAGGTGTTCGTTACATCACCCTTTGCCATACAAAAAACAACGACATTTGTGATTCGTCAACAGACACCATTGAGCACAACGGACTTACAACTTTTGGAAAATACGTGGTAAAAGAAATGAACCGACTGGGAATGATGATTGATGTGTCTCACATTTCCGACCAAAGTTTTCTGGATGTTATTGAATTATCCGATGATCCGGTAATTGCGTCTCACTCCTGTGCAAAAGCTGTCTGCAACAATCCCCGGAATTTATCCGACAGTTTATTACTAAAACTGAAAGAAAACGGAGGGGTGATCCAAATGTGTCTTTTGAGCGACTATGTTAAAACGCCTCCCCCCCAGCCCGAGAGAGACAGTATTCGCAACGACATTAGCAGAAGATTCAGTCAACTTACAGAGGACTCTCCAAAAGAAGAGCTTGCAAAGCTTCGCCACGAATGGTATGCCCTCGATGAAACCCATCCGCCTATTTTGGCTACCGTGAGCGACGCTGTTGACCATATCGACCATATCGTAAATTTAATCGGGATTGACCATGTTGGTATCGGAACTGATTTTGATGGCGGCGGCGGATTGTCTGACTGTAAAGACGTTAGCGAAATGGAAAACATTACCTACGAGCTGGTAAAACGCGGTTATAGCGAAGATGACATTGTAAAAATATGGGGCGGAAATTTAATGCGGGTGTTCCGTCAGATTCAAAAATCAAATTAGTTTTTTTATCTTAACAATATTTTAAGAAACATTTTTCTGTATATTCGAGTATCTTTACACCGAAACTGGAAATATGGCAAAAAAGAAAAAAAAATACGTCCCCAAATATTATGGTTTAAGGATTTATATAATCTCTACTTTGCTGTATTTCTTTTTGGTAATGCCTATACTTGGAATTCTTTTACTAAAATACCAACCGGCCATTAGCATAAATAATGAAGAGCCTGTAAAACTTACAGATTCCTTAAATTTAAATTTGGAGAATATTAACACAACCGTTGATTCTTTAAATCCTGAGAAATATAATAATGGTATTTCGGAACTAAATTACGGCACAGCTTTACCAGATTCTCTTAAAGCAAAAGAGGACTCTATCGTTATAACACCTACAGACACTTCAAGTGAATCAAGGATTTATGAAACGGCAATGGTTCTTTTCAAACTTCTTTTACTAAGCTTTCTTGTCGGATTAGCATACAATATGCCATTTAAAATCCTATTTAAAAAGAAAAGAAGAGACAAGCCAATCCCCGAAAAGCTCAATAAATACTGTAAAAAGTTTTTAAACAATACGCCTTTGGGGAATAGCATAATCATAATGGCTGCATACGGGATCGCCATCATTTACATGATTTATAAATTAATCTATCGTCAAGGATTTGAAGAAACTTTCTACACATTATATTTACAATTTACTTTTATTTCCATCCTGGCCGCAATACTTACTGTTGCATTTGTTTACAACTGGCAAAAGCACAGGGTTCAACTTAAATATATTGAATATGTTTTTACCGAAGATGAATTAAAACGAAGGGTTTTTAAGATAAAAGTTGGGAAGATTAAAAACAGGTTATGGGTAAACAGTGGGATGACCACACTTTTTCCTTTAATCATTGTAATTTTTTATATTTTACTCAGTTCTACAAAAATTGCAGAACTTGGAATAGAAAGCTTTTCTGATGACCAGGTAAAAATTTTATTTGGAAAGTATTTTGAACTATTTAAAAATATTGGAAATAACCAATACTCCGGTCTATCTTATGTTAATGCATTTGATAATCTTCTAATGAATGCAGGTATATTTACAGGCATTTTCATTTCATTGATTTATGTAATTATCTTTATCCGCTGGACCACCATGGGCATTGTTCATCCGGTAAAAGAATTGCTTAAAAACATGCAACTAACCGGCCAGGGAGAACTAAACCAATATTCGATTGTCCGAACCAATGACGAAATCGGGGAACTGACCGAAGGATTTAACGAAATGTCGGAAAAACTAAAAGACTACATTTTAAGTATTTCGCGCATCAACCAGGCCAATTCTCGTTTTGTACCCCGGCAATTCATCGAATTTCTTGGAAAAGAAAGCATTGCCGATATTAACCTGGGCGACCAGATTCAAAAAGAAATGACCATTCTTTTTTCTGATATACGCAAGTTCACCAGCATATCGGAAGAAATGACCCCAAAAGAAAACTTTGATTTTTTAAATAACTACCTGGGCCACATGGAACCTGTAATCCGCACCAACCGCGGTTTCATCGATAAGTTTATGGGCGACTCTATCATGGCCCTGTTTAGCGAGCGCCCGGAAGATGCTATCAACGCAGCCATCGAAATGAGAATCAAACTCACCGAGTTCAACCATGTCATCAGTCAATTTGGGAAAGAACCCATCGACGCAGGAATTGGTCTGCACACCGGAAACCTCATGCTGGGTATTGTTGGCGGTGAAGGCCGCATGGATGGCACCGTGATTTCCGATTCTGTAAATCTTGCATCAAGGCTTGAGGGACTAACAAAAATTTACGGAAGCTCCATCATACTGTCGGAAGATACGCTCATTAAACTGAGTGATCCCGGACAGTACAACTACCGTTTTATCGATATTGTAAAAGTGAAAGGTAAAAAGGAAGCCGTTTATATTTTTGAATTGCTTGATGGAGAACCCAGAGAAATCAAAGAATTAAAAATGCAAACAAAAACTGAATTCGCCAAAGCTCTACAATATTACAAAAACAAAGAATTTAAACTCGCCCTTCCCATCTTCGAAGAAGTTCTGAAAGTCAATCCGAAAGATCAGGCTGCAGAAATATACTCGAAACGCTGTAACAACTTCTTAAAAAAAGGGGTTCCGGTAAACTGGGATGGAATAGAGATTATTCAAGAAAAATAAAACATTATGGATTTTGCAGGTGCGAAGGCTTATATCTTGGAAAAAATACAACGGGAACTAAACCCGGATCTGGTATACCACAACTTGGATCATACTCTCGATGTATTGAACTCGGCAACCATCATCGCCGAGCATGAAAACATTAGCGGAAACGATCTTATCTTACTAAAAACTGCCGCTGTTTATCACGATTCAGGCATGTTGCTCAGGTATATAGGACATGAAGAAGCTTCGGTTGAAATTATCAAAGAAGTACTTCCCCGGTTTGAGTACAGCGATGAAGATATTGATAAAATTGCAGACATGATTATGACGACCAAACTTCCGCAGGGGGCACAAACTTTTTTATCGCAAATATTGTGCGATGCCGATCTTGAATACCTTGGGCGCGAAGAATATTTCATGACCTCGCTGCAACTCAGACACGAATGGATCACCCAAAATGTTAAGAAATTATCTATACTGGAATGGTACCAGTTGCAGGTTGATTTTTTGGGTTCGCACGAATTTTACACCCAAGAAGCCCGCAAGATGAGACAAAAATATAAAGAAGAAAATCTCAGACAAGTTAAAGAATTACTGAATTTTAAATCTGGGAAATTTTAATTTTTTTAACTAAAAATGTTTTCTATATTTGTTTGACCAAATAATAATTAATTATAAAGTTTTGATCATAAATGGACACAACTATGAATAATCTTTTATTAGTTCCCACTGACTTCACGGAAGTTGGACAAAATGCAATCAATCTAGCAGCAAAAGCCGCCCAAAACCTGGGTTATAAAGTCTGTATTCTTCACATCACCGAATCGAACGAAGACGTAAATGCTGAAGAAAAATTAGCAAAACTTGCCGAAGAAACCAAAGCAAAATTCAACGTTGAAGTAGAAACCTTAGCCAAAAAAGGCAGCATCTTTTCAACCATTGCCGAAGTTGCCAAAGATTTAGGCGCAAGGCTTATTTACATGGGGACTCACGGAAAAGTAGGCATGCAGAAACTCACCGGAAGTTTTGCCCTTAAAGTGGTTACCAGCTCAGAAATCCCTGTTATCGTTGTTCAAAAAAGAGCATTCGACAAATTCAACGAAATCGTTCTTCCTATTACCAGCGATTACGGTCCTTGGGATAAAACAAAATGGGCTGAGTATATTGCCAAAGAATTTAAAGCTAAAATCCATATTTATCAATTGGCCGGCGAAGCCATTGATAAAGCCGTTGCTTTGATTACGAAACATTTTGATGAAAATGGCATTGAATATGATGTAAAAGTTAGCGAAAAATCATCAGGATTCGAAAAACAAGTGATTGATTATGCCACTTCAATTAATTCCGAATTAATCATGATTATGACTAATCCTTCAAAAAGCTTAAGCTTTATTTTAGGAAGTTATGACGAAGACATCATCTTCAACCAATCGCAAATTCCTGTAATGTGTATCAACCCGCGCGAAGTAAACTGGAAAAAAATTATTTCAAGATAAGAATCGATTTTAACGATATCTAAGCTCTGTTTCATCACCGAAGCAGGGCTTTTTTATTTTATCTTTGTGTTAACAAGCCTACAATTATGAACCGAGAAGAAGCTCAAAAACGAATCCGGGAGTTAAGCCACGAGATCGAACAACATAACTACAGCTATTACGTATTATCACAGCCAAGCATCAGCGATTACGATTTCGACATGCTGCTGGAAGAACTCAACAGGCTCGAAACCGAGTTTCCTGAATTTCTTTCGCCTCACTCTCCTTCGCAAAAAGTAGGCGGTTCTGTTACCAAAGAATTCAAACAGGTAAAACATAAATACCCTATGCTTTCGCTGGGGAACACATACTCCGAAGAAGAAATCCGGGAATTTGACAAACGTACCCGAAAAACCATCGAGCACAAATTTCAATACGTGTGTGAACTCAAATTCGACGGTGTAGCCATCGGGCTGATTTACAAAAACGGGATTTTAGAACGAGCCGTGACTCGCGGCGACGGCATGCAGGGCGACGATGTTACCGCCAACGCCAAAACCATCCGAAGCATCCCCTTGCATTTAAACGGAACCTACCCCGAAGAATTTGAAATACGGGGGGAAATTTTTTATCCGCACCAGGGGTTTTATAAACTAAACCAGGAACGCGAAGAAAAAGGCGAGCAAGCCTTTGCCAATCCGCGGAACGCCGCTTCAGGAACCTTGAAAATGCAAGACTCCGGCGAAGTTGCCAAACGTCCGTTGGATTGTTTTTTATATATTCTTTACGGTGAGAACCTCCCCCATCAATCGCATTACCAAAATTTACAGCAGGCAAAAAAATGGGGCTTCAAAATTTCGGATCACATCAAATTATGCAACAATGTTGATGAAATCTTTGCCTTCATCAACGAATGGGAGGAAAGGCGAAAAACACTCCCGTTTGACATTGACGGCATCGTCATTAAAATCGACTCTCTGACCGACCAGGAAATGCTGGGGTTTACCGCCAAATCTCCCCGCTGGGCCATTGCCTACAAATTCAAAGCCGAGCAGGCACTTACCAAATTAAACTCCATTTCTTACCAGGTTGGGCGAACCGGAAGTATTACACCAGTAGCAAACCTAGAACCTGTTTTATTGGCCGGGACAACTGTAAAAAGAGCCTCATTGCACAATTCTGATATTATCAAAAACCTCGACATTCACATTGGAGACTTTGTTTTTGTGGAGAAAGGCGGAGAGATCATCCCAAAAATAACAGGCGTGGATAAAACGCAAAGAAGCGATGATTTACTTCCTGTTGAGTTCATCCAAAACTGCCCCGAATGTGGCACACCCTTGATCCGCAAAGAAGGCGAAGCCAACCATTATTGCCCTAACGAATACAATTGTCCGCCACAAATCAAAGGGCGTGTAGAGCACTTTATCAGCCGCAAGGCCATGGATATTGATAGCCTCGGGGAAGGGAAAATTGAACTGCTGTTTGATAAAAAACTAATTGCCGATGCTGCCGATCTATACAGTTTAAGATACCAGGATTTATTTGGTTTGGAAAAAGTTTTGCCCAGCAGCGATGGACAAAAGGACCGCAAACTCAGCTTTAAAGAAAAGACCGTAGAAAATATTTTAAAAGGCCTGGAAGAGTCTAAAAAAGTTGGCTTTGAGCGGGTGTTATACGCCATTGGAATCCGCTACGTGGGCGAAACCGTGGCTAAAAAATTGGCGGCTCATTTTAAATCCATCGACAAGCTGATGGATGCCAGCTTTGAAGAGTTGATTGCCGTTGATGAAATTGGCGATAAAATTGCCCAGTCTATTCTCGATTACTTTGCCGAACTGCAAAACATGATGTTTATTGAAAAACTCAGGAAATATGGTTTACAACTGGAATACCAGGAAACAGAAAGCCAGGTTTTGTCGGACAAACTGGCCGGAAAAAGCTTTGTAGTAAGCGGCGTTTTCGCCAATTACTCCCGCGATGAGATCAAGGTTTTGATTGAAAAACACGGCGGAAAGAATGTAGGTTCCATCAGTAAAAAAACCGATTATGTACTGGCCGGCGAAAACATGGGTCCCAGTAAATTAGCCAAAGCCGAGAGTCTGGGCATTCCTGTCATTAGTGAGGGGGATTTTGAGGGGATGGTAAAAGAATAAGATTATTATCCTAAAATACTAAGTCGTGCTTCGACTACGCTCAGCATAACATAACAATAAAAAGGGAAAACTTTCGTTTTCCCTTTTTATTTAAAACAGTATTTAAAATTAATACCTGCGTACGCTTGAAGCACCGGAGGTGTCAATATCTACTGCTGGCCGTCCTTTGTAGCGCACGGTGGTTGCACCGGAAGCTTCAACTTCCAACTCATCGGTTACAAAAACCTTGATGGTACTGGCACCGGAAGCATCCACTTCGCATCTTTTCACTTCAAAATCCAGGGCTCTGATATCTGAGGCTCCCGAAGAATCAATAAACAAAGCATCGGCATAACCAACGAGGTTTATTTCAGTAGCACCGCTGAAATCCAATTTAAGTTCGTTGGCTGTCAATTCCAGTTCAATATCACTGGCTCCGCTTGAGTCGATAAAAAGATCGTTAAATTTCATTTTATTCATTCCTTTTAGATCAACCGCTCCGCTGGTTTCAATTTCATCAATCATTTTAAAAGTGATGTAGGCTTTCATCTTTTCAACCTTACGGACATTACCTTTCACGTATATTTTCAGGGTTCCGCCAACCACCTCGGTAATGATATTTTCCATGATATTTTCGTCGGCTTCAATCACCAGCGATTCGGTATTTCCCTGGGTTAGTTCAACTTCAAAAGCACTGCTGATATCAATGGCATTAAACGAACGAATATTCCGGGTTTCTTTTTCCACATCCCCGTTTCCCCAAACACCTCTTTTTGCAAAAGAATTTGAGGGGGAGAGCACAACGATTACCAATGCAAGTAATCCGATTTTAAATAAGTTTTTCATCTTTCTGTTTTTTATTTAATTATTTATTTTATTTCTATGCTGGCATAATCAGCGTCTATAATAATTTCCCCGTTTTTCTTTCCCGATCCAACAGTCCCGGTATAGCGGTACGATGAATGAGATAATTTTTCTTTAGAGATATTGGCTTTGTTTCGGATGTACAAATCGCCGTAACGGGTCATTACATCTACCGAATAGCTTGCTTTTTCAGCCACCTCAATCTCAACATCAGAATTATCGCTATCAATTTTGATGCGTTTAAAATTGGGAGCCAGATAATCAATCTCAATCTCACCATAATCCAGGCTGGCTTCCACAGTATTCAAAACAGAACGGAATTTGAAATCGGAATAACTTGAACGTAAATCAACATCCGTCACTTCCTTTACTTCAACATCATCAAAACCCGAACGCAATAACAGGCGGTGAACCTTTCCCAGTTCAATATCGCTATAAGAAGCGTCGATATCTGCCTTATTAATTCCGTCAATTTGGACATCCGAATAAGCAATATCCAACTTGCAAGCTTCAATATTTTCAGCATATAAATCACCATACGCAACATCAAAACGATTAATCGCATTTGATAAGTTACGGGCTTGTATATCACCATATTTTACTTCCAGGCTGCTTGAACCTTCCCAATTATCATTGATAATTATATTGCCATAAGTCTGGTAAATATCCAACTGAATGCTGGCCGGCAATTTTATATGATAATCAATGCTTAAACTTAGGTTCTTCATATTACGCATTTGAGGAATCGAGGAAGCGGCTTCCACCAAACTACTGTTTCCACTCATATCCACCTTAATGCCTGCAAGCAGTTCTTCCAGTTTTGAAGGCTTATCGTTTGAACTCACCTTAACAAGCACATCGATTTTAATTTCGTTCTTATCCCAGGCCGTTAAATAAACGGTTCCATACTTATTATTAATTTTTAATTTGGCATCTTTGTTTACGGCAAAGCTATCCTGGAATTCTTTTTCCAATGTTTCGGAAGCATAGGCAGAAACTGTCAATACTCCCAATAAAACGATGAACAATATTTTTACCCTTTTCATAATCACAATCAATTTTTAGTTCGAAGTTTTTTTGTATTTAATTTCATGCATACTATCGAGGACCTTGTCCAGTGCCGATGACAACAACCTGTAATTGCTAACCAGTGCACCATACACTTTTTCATTTTCATTATTCTCGACGTATTCTGTTTTTAGTTTCTCGGTATTATCCTGCAAGCGGGTTACCTTATGCATGGCTTTATCTTTCATGGCCAGCATTTCCTGATCTTCACCAACAACGCTTTCTATTTCCCTCATTTTTTGTTGGTTTTGATTTGCATAATACTGATCTAACTCAACTAATTCAGGGCTAAGTTCGGGGGTTGCATTTTTTTCAAAAAGAGCCGGGTAATTGAAAAGAATGCCTGATGCCGCCAGCAAAATAAGTCCAACGGCAGCAACCCGTATAAAAACAGGAGCAAGTCTTTTTTGCGAAACTTTTTTAGTTTCAGGATGAAGTTTTTGAAGCTTGCTCTCGAATCGTTTGAAGTGTCCTTCATCCGGTTCGTGAACATCAAAAACTTTTTTGTTTTTACTTATTCGTTGTTCAATAATTGACATTTTAATTCAAGTTAACAGTGTTTTTAATATCTGATTGTTTAAGTAGTGCCAGTAATCTTTGACGAGCACGTGAATATTTTGTCCGGGTGGCGTTGTACGAGAGTTCCATAATGTTTGAAATTTCCTCGTGATCGTAACCTTCCAGCAAATGCAATGACAAAATAACACGGTACGCCTCGGGTAATTGATGCATACATTCGCGAATGGCATCAATTTTATAAGAAATCACTTCCAGGTAGTCTTCATCAACAATCTCCGAGAAATCGGTTTTTACGTCATCGATACTTTCGATTGGTTTACGGCGTTTTAGTATGTCGATCGAGTTATTTATGGTAATCCGTTTCAACCAGGCTCCGAAAGTTGCGCTCCCATCGTATTGATGAATCTTCCTAAAAGCATCCAAAAAAGCCTCCTGCATAGCATCTTCCGCTTCCATCTTATCGTTTAGTATTCTGTATGCAGTGTTGTACATGGCTTTATAATATAATTTATAGATTTTGAACTGTGCTTTTTGATCGTTCTCAAAGCACGCATCAATTAACTCTTGATGGATATTCTTTATTTCTTCGTTCAAAATGACTTACTTTTGGTTAAAAGACAGGCGTTCATAAAAAATTGTTACACTTTTTGTAAAAAAAATTAATTCTACCTTTAAAAATAAGCCGAAAAATAAAAATTCAATACTTTTGCGAAGCTTTTATTTTTTAAAAAACCAAATCTACCATTGAAAAAGTTTAAAGTAAACGTACACCTGCTGGCACTTTTAGCCATGTTTATATGGGGAATGTCGTACGTGTGGTCAAAAATTGTTTTTGAATATTACAATCCCATCACCACGGTTTTTTTGCGTTTGGTTATCTCTTCGCTCTTCTTGTTTGCTTACATTTCCATTTTCGGCAAATTTGAAAAAATCAGGAAAGAACACTATTTATTGCTGGCTTTATCTACTTTTTTCAATCCATTTTTATACTTCATTGGTGAAAGTTTCGGGCTGAATCAGGTTTCGCCCACCATCAGTTCGGTTATTATTGCAACCATCCCGCTTTTTATTCCAATCGTTGCTTATTTTACCCTGGGCGAACGTTTCAGCAAAATAAACACCCTGGGGATAATATTGTCTTTTGTCGGGGTATTGTTAATTATGCTTAATAAAAAATTTTCGCTGGAAGCCGATCCCCTTGGGGTATTATTTTTATTTGGAGCCGTTGCCTCGGCAATTGTTTACAGTATTTTGTTAAAAAAATTGAGCAACTACTATTCATCCATTGCTATTGTTACTTACCAAAACTCGCTGGGCGTTTTATTCTTCCTTCCGCTCTTTATCATTTTCGATTATCAGGAGTTCATACAGGTAAAACCAAATGTTCAACTAGTATCTTCCCTGTTGTTGTTGGCTATTTTTGCCTCATCCATTGCATTTATTGTTTTTACCACGGCTGTCCGGAAAATTGGCGTAAGCCGGAGCAATATTTACACCAACTTAATCCCCATCTTTACCGGGATCACTTCATACATTATGCTTTCCGAAGAATTTACATGGATTAAGATTAGTGGAATTTTTATTGTAATTTTAGGGGTCATCTTAACACAACTTGATAAACTAAAACAACGACCAAAAAATGAAAGTAATAGTATTAGGCGCAGGATTGGTAGGTGGCCCTATGGCTATTGATCTTGCCAACGACGAAAATTTTGAAGTAAGTGTAGCCGATATTTGCCCCGACCACTTAGAAAAATTCAAAGACTTTGAAAATATAAATACCATCCAAAAAGATCTTTACGAAACAGAAAACGTAAAGGATGTTATTAAAAATTTTGATATTGTTTTAAATGCCGTTCCCGGGTTCATGGGATTTCAAACACTGAAAGCCATTATTGAATCTGGCAAAAATGTGATCGACATTGCATTTTTCCCGGAAGATTTATTTGAGCTGGACGAACTAGCCAGAAAAAACGGGGTAGTTGCCATTTCCGATATTGGTGTAGCCCCGGGCATGAGCAATGTTTTGATTGGCTACGTATCAAACTTGCTGGATAAAACAGACAAAGCCATTACTTATGTAGGAGGTTTACCTAAGGTGCGCGAATGGCCCTACGAGTACAAAGCCGTGTTCTCCCCCATTGACGTTATTGAAGAATATACCCGCCCGGCCAGGTATATCGAAAACGGGAAAGAAGTGATTAAACCGGCTCTTTCCGACCCCGAGCTGATGAATTTTCCTTTTATTGGAACGCTGGAAGCTTTTAACAGCGATGGTTTGCGTTCGTTAGCAAAAACCATTGACGCTCCTTACATGATTGAAAAAACGTTACGTTACCCGGGACACATTGAAAAAATGAAAGTTCTCCGCGAAACCGGATTTTTCAGTAAAGACCCCGTTGACGTAAACGGGATGATGATAAGCCCGCTGGATTTTACTACAAAATTGTTGTTTCCCAAATGGCAACTCAAAGAAGGTAATGAAGACGTAACCATTATGCGAATCATTGTAGAGGGCGAAAAAGAGGGCAAAAGATTGCGTTATGTTTACGATCTTTTTGACGAATACGATTCCGAAACAAACACCCACTCCATGGCTCGAACGACGGGCTATACAGCAACCACTGCATTACGAATGGTAGCCACAGGCTTGTATAAAGAAAAAGGCGTCTCAGCACCAGAATTTATCGGACGTAACAAAAAGTGTGTCGACTTTCTATTAAAAGGATTGGCGCATCGCGGGGTGATTTATGAGGAGACGATAACTGAACTCAAATAATTTTTGATTTTAGGTTTGTAAAACCCATAATTTTTATATTTTTGCAAACCTAAATACGGCGAGGTAGCTCAGTTGGTTAGAGCGTCGGATTCATAACCCGGAGGTCCCGAGTTCAATTCTCGGTCTCGCTACAAGAACCCTCATAAAATCAAGAGGGTTTCTTTTTTTTACAGCTATTCCTTTGTTTTTATTTAGAAATTCCTCTAAATATCTCCCTCATTAACAAACAGATTGCTTTTTTTTATAATTTAGAATAACAGAACCAAATATTTTAATGTATGAAAGTTATCGTACTTGGAGCGGGAATCTCTGGCCACACTGCCGCTGCCTTTCTCAAAAAAAAACTTGGCAAAAAACATGACGTAACAGTTGTTTCGCCCAGCCAATATTATCAATGGATACCATCCAATATTTGGGTGGGTGTCGGGCGGATGAAACCGGAACAAGTACGTTTTAAATTAAACAAAGTTTACAAACGCTGGAAAATTAATTTCGAGCAGGCAAAAGCTACGGCTATTTATCCTGAAGGCGATCAAAACAATAAAAGTGCTTTTGTAGAAATAGAATACACCTCCGAAGAAAATCAAGGAAAAACAGCCCGTTTAGAATATGATTATTTGGTAAATGCCACCGGGCCAAAATTAAATTTTGAAGCTACCGAAGGCCTCGGTCCCGGCGGACATACCACTTCAGTGTGTTCGTATAGTCACGCGGCTCACGCCTGGGAAGAACTACAAACTTGCATCAAACGCATGGAAGATGGCCAACGCCAACATTTCCTGATAGGAACCGGACACCCGAATGCAACCTGCCAGGGGGCAGCTTTTGAATACGCCCTGAACATCGCGTTCGAACTAAAACGGAGAAAACTAATGCACCTGGCCGATATCACCTGGATCAGCAACGAATATGAAATTGGTGATTTCGGAATGGGAGGTGCTTTTGTAAAACGGGGCGGTTACATCACCTCAACAAAAGTATTTGCTGAATCGGTTTTTACCGAAAATAATATTAAATGGATCAAACGGGCAGGTGTTTATAAAGTTGAACCGGGCATGGTTCATTACGAAACCCTTGATGGCGAAAAGCACAGCATTGATTTTGACTTTGCCATGCTTATACCGGCTTTTTCCGGACAGCCGTTTAAAGCATTTAATAAATCCGGTGAAGAAATTACGTCCACCCTGTTTGCTCCAAACGGCTTTATGAAAGTAGATGCCGACTACACTCCAAAAACATTTGAGGAATGGAGCATTAATGATTGGCCGGAAACATACCAAAATCCGGCTTACGAAAACATTTACGCGGCAGGTATTGCTTTTGCTCCGCCACATTCCATTTCAAAACCTATGAAAAGCCCCAATGGGACCACCATTTTCCCGGCACCTCCGCGTACAGGCATGCCTTCTGGGGTCATTGGGAAAATTATTGCTCAAAATATTGCACTCAGTATAAGAAAAGGAAAAACCATTCATAAGCACAAAGCCAGCATGGGACGTATGGGAGCAGCCTGTATTGTCTCGGCAGGATACAGTATGACCCGCGGGCTGGGGGCTACCATGACCGTTTCACCTATTGTTCCCGACTGGGAAAAATATCCGGAATGGGGTCGTAACATTAACTCTACCGTCGGAGAAATCGGACTGGCCGGGCATTGGATCAAATTATTCCTACACTATATGTTTATGCATAAAGCCAAAGGCTACCCTTTCTGGTGGCTGTTACCTGAATAATTGTTAAACCCAAACAAAAAAATATGACACCCAAAAATAAAATATACAGCGCAAACAAAGACGAATTTTATCCGCCTGTACCTACACGTATGACTAAATTCTGGCGAACCAATTTTTTATACCAGGTGTATAAATTTTTTAGGCTGAACCTAAAAATCATGTTAATTGTAGTTAAAGGACACTCCTAATATTTCCCAAACACTCTTCCATGAATAAAGAGGGGAAGTAAAAAACGGACTGTTTTTTTCTATTTTTCCAATATCATGTCCATCTCCGAATACGACTTCTTAAATTGGGAAGAGTAACTCATAAATTCTTGAACACTGCCAAAAACTGGCACAAAAAGTCATCATAATAAATACAAGTTATTAGTTGTACTTCCATAAAACATTTTACACCTTTGCTTCATAGGATCAAAAATTATCTTCAATCAAAAAAACACGTAAAATCTAAAACGAAGTTTTGTAAATTGCATTGCGCTTATCTGAACGCAAATAATAAGCAATACCCAAATGAGAAAAACAATCTCTTTAGCATTTATCCTGATTCTGACAATTAGCTTGGCAGGCCAAACACTCAAGATATCAGAAAAACTGGTGCTAACAAAACTTACCGATAAAACCTATATTCATACTTGCGAGAATAGTAACGGATTGGTTTTTATTAATAAAGGAAAAGCATTGATTGTATCAACCCCTGATTCTGATATTGAAACCCAGAATTTAATTGATTGGGTCATTAATGAAAAGAACGCAAAAATAATTGGCTATATAATTGACCGATGGCATCCTGATGCTATGGAAGGCCTGGATATTGTTCACAAAAATGGAATCACAACATATTCGTACGAATTAACCCGAAAAATTGCAGAAGAAAAAGACTTACCAATCCCCAAAATTGGGTTCGACCCAAAAACAGAAATCCAGGTAGGAAACGAAAAAATCATTTGTCATTTTTTAGGAGAAGCACATACAAAAGATGGCATTGTTGTTTGGGTTCCCAGCGAAAAAATACTTTTTGGAGGAAATGAGATCAGAAACTTTAACGGCTGGGTTGGGAATATTAGTGATGCACAACTTGACAAATGGGCCGAAACAATTACAAACGTTAAAAAAGAGTATGGGAACGCAAAAATTGTTATTCCCGGACACGGCCAATATGGAGGCCCGGAACTGATTGATTATACGATCAAACTGTACGAGCCATGTAAAAGCATTTGTATTAGCAATCGTCCAGATACAACATTAGAGGAGATTTATAAAACCGCCGAAGATTTTCACATAATAGCAGAATCAGATTCGGTTCAAAACGGAAACCGAATATTAAGAAACGCTGTTATTGTTGCCCAAGATGCAGGAAAATATGTAAGGATTGAATCCCCTCAGATTATCTACCAGGCAGAACGGGGAAGAATTGATTCAGAAACCGGAAACCTAAAAATATATGACAAAAAGCCTAATGGGGAATTACTAAGAACAGACGTAAACTATAAAAGACTCATTGTATATAAACAGTATGATTCCGTTGGATTGCTTGTAATTTTAAGAGAAATAAAAGAATAAATAATATAATGAACACCCTAAATCTGATTTACTACTCCCCAACGGGAACAACACAAAAAATCTCTAAAGAAATCGCTAAAAACCTGGGGATAAAATTAAACACGGAAAATAACATCACAAAGCCATCGTCTGAACCCAACCCCAAAATTTCCGATAACAGCCTGAGCATTATCGGCCTACCGGTATATGGCGGACGTTTACCCGTAACCGCTATTGAAAGGTTAAAAAATATCCGGGCGAACCGATTGCCGGCGGTAATTGTTGTTGTTTACGGTAACCGGGCTTACGAAGATGCCCTGCTGGAACTCAATGAAATTGTCAGCAACTGTGGTTTTAACGTAATTGCAGGAGCCGCATTTATCGGCGAACATTCATTTTCGTCAAAAGAGCTACCAATTGCCCATGAAAGGCCGGATCAGCAGGACCTGGTAAAATGCAGGGATTTTGCCCAAATGATTACTGATAAATTAAATAATAAAAATATCAACGAAATAACAACTCCCAATATCCCGGGAAAGCACCCGTACAAAGAACGCACACAATTACCTGTGGGAATACATCCTGAAACAGACAGCAATTTATGCAACCTGTGTGGAAGCTGCGCCGAAATTTGCCCGACAAACGCAATAAAAATTAATACAACCATAAAAACAAACGGAGAATGGTGCACATGGTGCTGTGCCTGCATTAAAAATTGTCCAAGCGGAGCAAGGATTTTTGACAACCAAACAATAAACATCATTAAGGAAAAGCTCTCTACCAATTGTTCAGCAAGAAAAGAACCTGAATATTTTGTATAGTTGCCAATAAAAAAGGGAGTTGTTGTTAAATTGCATCTTCTTCGCTTTTTTCATACCTTCGTTCCCATCCCGGAAATATGTTTGGTTCCTTATTATACCACGTACAGCAACAAGTCGTATAATGAAAAGATTAATTGAAAATATAGATAAGCAGATCGCATTTAACCAAGACAAAAATATTTTTTTTGACGATCTTGAGATATTTCAATTTGCCGATGAAACCGTCAAAGCCGGATCAAACATCAACGAACTAAAGCCCGATTCAAAATCCTTTTTAGTTGATTATGCAACGGATAAAGCAATCAACGAGTTTTACCGAGTAAATCAATATTATTCGTTCGATTCAAAAGCAAAAAACGAGTTAAAAAAAATCTATGCTAATTTATTTGAGAAGCTCCAAAACAAAACAGATTCAATTGAAAACATCTCAAAGAACCATTATCAAAATTTAAAAAAATGGCTCAAAAAAAGTAATCCGTTTGCAGAGAAGATTTATCTAAATGCCGACCAAGAAATCAATCCGGTTGCTTGCTCCGAATACAGCCCGGATTTACAGATTAACATTCTGAAAATTAATGTTGAACACTTAATGCAACCCGTTTTAGATATTGGTTGTGGAAAACATGGATTTTTGACAAAGCGCCTTAAAAACCTCGGAATCAAAGTTTATGGCATCGACAGATTTAAGTTTTCCATCCCAAACCTGATAAGTGCGGATTGGCTCAAATACAATTATGGAATAAAAAAATGGGGAACGATAATTAGTAATTTAGGATTTTCAAATCATTTCAACCACCACAACCTGAGAGAAGACGGAAAGTATATTGAATATGGTAAAACGTATATGAATATTTTGCACTCATTAAAAGCAGGTGGTTCTTTTTATTATGCACCAGACTTGCCTTTTATCGAAAAGTATCTTAAGCCCGAACAATTTGCCCTTAATAAACATGAGATTAAGGGCTGTGATTTTAAAACAACAATTATAAAAAGATTAAAATAAGAAAACTACTGAAGCGGATGGCAAAGAACACAAGCCCCAAAAAACAAGCAAAAGTAATCCGTACTTTCAAAAAGATACACCGTAGAACCGGGATTATGTTGTTTGTATTTTTCTTTATTGTTTCG
This sequence comes from Bacteroidales bacterium, assembly GCA_963664245.1. Taxonomy (GTDB): domain Bacteria; phylum Bacteroidota; class Bacteroidia; order Bacteroidales. The sequence goes on along the minus strand of OY760934.1, from coordinate 3,696,245 downwards.
GCAACAGGGCTGCTGCTTGGCTGGAAAAAAAACAGCGAAGGGGCAATACTCCCCAAATCTTATGCAGGAACCTCAACAGACCTAAAAAAATGGCTGCCTATTGACAGCTTACACAATATCGCATGCAAAACCCTGCACGACTCTGTTTCGCCCAACTTGTCACTCGATCTTGACCGCATTGATATCCGAAAAAGCAAAGGGATGATCAAGTTCGTTTTCACCGATCATTACTGGGAAGTTCAACTTGACGGGGCAAATGGTGCTGTCTTAAATATCGGACAAAGGCGTTCGGACATTATCGAAAATATACACGACGGCTCAATCCTCGATCACTATTTTAAAACAAAAGGGGACCCGATTAAAGTCGTTTACACAAGCATAATGGGACTGGCACTGCTGACCTTCACCATAACAGGAATTTGGCTGTGGTATGCTCCAAAACGAATAAAAAGAGAGAAAAGAAAAAACCGATAACAAAAAAGGGAACCATCCGGTTCCCTTTAAAATCTTTATCTAAACGAATCTATTTAAACACAATTTCTTCCACATCTTCCCATTTGATGTAAGTATGATTGTCTTCGTCTTCAAACACAAGAATTCCGTAATTTTTGTCGGAAACATCCTGAGAATCGCCCAACAAAAGTTTTTCTCCATTAACTAAAAATATTTCGGAATAATGGTAGTTTTTAGGAACAATCTTTTTAATGGCACGGAAAGGAACCAAATATTCAATATCGTCGCTTTCGCCCTGAAGGATTTCGAAATCATATTCTTCATCCAAATCAAAAACAATTTTTCCGGAAAAAGATTCTCCTCTAATGGTGGTTACTGTGCCTGACAATGCTTTTGGTTTCTCAAAATTACGGTACTCCGGAACGTCATTTTTTCCGGGTTCTTTAAACTCTACTTTTTCAAACTCTCGCCACGGAATATCAACCCGGCCCATATCAGAGGTATTCACAATAATACCACGATTGTCAGAGTTTACATCGTTTGATCCCCAAAGATAAATTTCGCGGCCGGTTTTGGTTAGCAAATCAACGCCACGACCGCCTTTAGTTATCGATTTAATATTTTTGAACGGAATGGACAAATCATCGTCGCGTGATTCACCGTCCAATTTATCGTTGCCCAGACGTTCGTCATGATCCCATTGGATAAAGCCGGTAATTTCGCCACGACGGGTAGTAACGGTTCCAAAAATCGGTTCACCAAATTTTGCATCTAGCTTATTGGGCGTGTCCATAAATTCGACCTTGTCAAGGCGTTCCCATTTAACCTGAACCTCTCCTAGTTCAGCATCCATAATACGAAGGCGGGCACCTATATCGTTCGAGCCATCATCCAAGCGATAAGTTTGTCCGTTTTTCAATTCAATTTCTACACGGTTGCGGCTTCGCACGGTTAGCGTTTTTATATCGCCAAACTGGCAAACAAAAACATGGTTAAAGTCTTCATCATTCCAACTGCTGACGTTAAACCAACGACGGGTCCAGCGTTCGCCCCAATCCCTTGATCTTTTTTCCAATTCTTCAACTTCATCACGATCCAGGTATCTCAAAAACGAATTGCCTTGTTTGGTTGCATTAAAAAAATCGAACCAAAAAGCTTCTTCTTTTCCCCACCGGATTTGTCCTTCAAACACCTCACCACTAATGGTGTAAACTTTACCGTAAATAAAACCTTTATCGGTTTGTGCTTTTAATTCTCCGGGATAAATAACCAGAACCAATAGCAAGCTTGCTATTATTGTAAGAACTCCTTTTTTCATTATCATTAGTTTTTGTTATAAATCAATTTCGTTCACGAACATATGACGCAGGGCGACCCTATTTGTTACAGCATTGCAAAATAATTATTCGTATTTAATGGTTTCAATCGGATTGGTCCGGTTCAATTTTATAATTTGAGAAGCTACCGTCAAAAACGCAATAACTATAGAAATGAATAATGTAACCAAAAATGGAGTGGCCGTTATTTTTATTGAGAACGCATAAGTTTGTAAAAACTTTTCGGCATAATAGTAAACAATAGGCCAAGACAAAATGTTAGCTAATACAATCCATTTAATAAAATCTGTTAAAACAAGTCTGGCGATTGAAATTGAACCTGCCCCAAAAATTTTCCGGGTACCGATTTCCTTTTTCCTGCGATCGACCGTAAATATAGCCAATCCATACAATCCCATACAAGCAATAAAAACAGCCATAACCGCAAACAATCCCATCACCCTGATTGATTTCCTCAATAGATCGTAATTTCTCTTTAGAGCTTCATCGTAAACCTGATATTCAAAAGGTTCGTTGGGCAATATTTTCCGCCAAACATTTTCTATATCATTTATTGCCAATGCATAATTATCAATATTTAATTCCACAAAAACGTAATTGTAATAATCTGTTTCAGCGGATGAAAAGCCAATAATCAAAGGACGAATTTCATTTTGAACATTTTCAAAGTGAAAATCTTTTACCACCCCAATTACCGTCATTTTACCATTCCGGTATATTTTTTTCCCGATAGGATCGTCCCAGCCCATTTCTTTTGCAAATGTTTCGTTAATGATGTATGCCGAATCGTCTAAGGCATAGCCGGAAGAAAATGCTCTTCCATGCACAAACCGGAGATCAAGAATATCAAACATATCTTCTTCAAAAGAAGTAAATTTAAACAACTTTGGACTTTCCAAACCTTCCGGTAAATAGCCATTTTGATAAACTCCCGTACCAATAATATTTGATCCAACACTGACTTTTTTAACTTCTGCCAGAAGGCTCAACTCATGTTTCAAAGTTTTGAAAGAGTTTCTTGCCTGAACACTTGGCATTTCAATGATAATTTGATTTTTTGTATTAAAACTTAAATCCTTTTTAGAAACGTAATTCATTTGCATAATCAAGATCAATGTATAGCCAATGATTACCGTAGATATGGCAAACTGAATCAAGACCAAAGAATTTCTCAGATATGGTTTCTTTCGCCCCAGCGATTCCCCTTTTAAACTCATCACCGGCTTAAATCGGGATATAAAAAATGCAGGATACAAACCCGCCAAAATTCCAATAAGCACCGACAATGCTATTAACAAAAGAATAAAGAAAAGATTGGAAGAAGTATATAAGTCATAATTTTCGATGAACAGACTTAGTTGTGGTTGAAAAATTTCGATGAGTATCAATGATATTACAAAAGCAATTAAACTGATAATAACCGATTCACTCAAAAAATATTTTGCAATGTTTAAACGATTGGCTCCAACAACTTTTCGGATACCGATTTCTACCGATCGCTGACTTGACTGCGCAGTACTTAAATTAATAAAATTAAAAACCGCTATCAAAAGGATTAAAAACCCGATCAGCCCAATGATGCGCAATTTGCTAATATCACCCCGGGTATGCTCATAAACAACTTCCGAATGTAAGTGCAAACGATCCATTCTATCAAAAAGCAACCCTATCATCCACCCCCTGGGTCGGTACATATAATTGATGTGTTTTTCAAGAAAATCAGGAAGCTTTGCTTTGAGGCTTTCAAGCGATGCGTTTTTGGACAATTTGATATAATTATAATATTGGTTGCCACCATTCCAGTCCATATACATATCTGGCCGATCATATAAAGTAACAAAAGAAATAAGGGCATTAAATTGAATGGAAGAATTTTGCGGACAGTTTTCAGCAATTCCGCTTACAACTAAATTGTATTCGTTATTCCAATTAATAACTTTGCCAACAGGATCTTCATCGCCAAATATTTTTTCTGATAAATATTCTGTAAGAACAATGGTATACGGGGTTTTAAGTACATTCTGGTTATTTCCCGATAAAAGTTTGAAGGAAAAAACATCAAAAAAGCTGGAATCAGCAAAACTTACTTTCCTCGCATCATAACTTTTCTCTTGATAAATAAAGAACCCATCCTCGGGATATTGCACCCTGACCATTGATTCAACCTCCGGAAATTCTTCTTTGAGAGACGGAGCAACAGCAGCAGTAATCACAGCCGATTTCACAACACTTTTGGGCATGGTCAGATTGAATCCGACCCTGTAAATTCGCTCTTTATCTGCATGCATATTGTCGTACGTGAGCTCATTTTTCAGGTAGAGCAGAACGATAATAACACAGCTAATCCCAATGGATAAACCCAAAATATTTACCAGGGAAAAGATTTTATTTTTCAATAAATTTCTTAAGGAAATCTTTATAAAGTTTTTTAGCATAACTATTCGTATTTAATGGCATCAACCGGTTTTGACTTAGCCGATTTCATGGTTTGAACTGTAATCGTAATAAACATCAAAACAATTGAAATAAGTAGTGCTGCTACAAATGGCCACCACGGAAGCGGAATACGATAGGCAAAACCTTCCAACCATTTATCCATGCCAAACCAGGCAATGGGGGCTGCAATTAAATTAGCAATCAGCAGCAGCTTAAAATAATTAGACGACAGCAACGTAAAAACATTGGTGGTGTTTGCCCCCAAAACCTTGCGGATTCCGATTTCACGGGTTCGTTGCTCTGCCATATAAGATGAAAGTCCCAACAATCCTAAACAGGCTATAAAAATAGCCAGCAACGAAAATGTAATAAAGGTGGTTCCAAAACGGGATTCTTTCCGGTACATCCCGTCGTAATAGGAAGAAAACATGCGGTAGTTTATTGTTTCGCCCGGAAGGATATTCTTCCAAACAGATGAAATCATTTCGATATCGTTTTTCAAATTACCCGAACTTAGTTTTATTCCGATAAAAGAATGTTCTGCTTTGCTCTTCAATATTACAGGGGCTATTTTATCGTGCAAGGAGGTAATATGAAAATCTTTAACCACACCGACTACTTTATAATCAACACTATTCCGGTGCAGTTTTTTACCAATGGCATGTGTCCATCCGAGACTTTCAACAGCAGCTTGGTTTATAATGCAATTTTCCGACTCCTTGTCTGTCTTGCTAAAATTTCGTCCTTCAACAATTTCTACCTCAAAAGTTTTCTTAAATTCCTCATCAACCCAAAGCTCGTGAAGCATGACCGGCTTTTCATATCCTTCCGGAACATAGCCATTCATAGTAATTCCATGTACAGGCAAAGCCGACAAAGAAGAAACACCTCTCACTCCGCTAATTTGTTCAACTTCATTTTTCAGTACTTGCAGAGAATTTCTCTGAACAGCGTTATTTAAACTTACAATAAGCACATTTTCTTTATTATAGCCCATATCTTTATTGTTCATAAAACTAATCTGGTTGTAAATAATTACGGTACAAACAATCAATACCGTTGAAATAACAAACTGCAAAACAACCAGCACATTTCTCAATATGGATTTGTTATAACTAACCCGTCCCCCGCTTTTCAGCACTTTTCCGGGGTTGAAACGAGACAAATAAAAAGCCGGATAAGCTCCCGATAATACGCCAACAACAATTATTATCAAGGGCAATATTAATAACAATTTCCATTCGGAAGCCAGGTAAAATTGCAATTCGAGGCCTAGGAAACGGTTGTAAGGAGGTAGGCAGATTTCTACCAGAATCAGGGCTACAACCAAAGCAATAAAGGCAAAAAGCAATGACTCGCCTAAATGTTGTTTAACAATACTCCCCCTGGAAGCCCCGACCACTTTTCTAACGCCAATTTCTTTGGCTCTTTTTAGTGAACCGGCAATGGAGAGGTTCATAAAATTCACGCAGGCAATAAACAGCACAAACACGGCAATAAGTGAGTATACGTAAATATTACTCAGGCTTCCGGCAGGCGACATTTCATATCCCAAACCGGAATACAAGTGCATTTCTGTTATATTTTGCACAAATGCGTCCTCCTGATAACCAAACTCACGAGATCTTTTATTAATTTTCTCTTCCATGAAAGCAGGAAACTTTGCTTGTAAATTCACGGGATCGGCATTTGGAGCCAAAAGTAAATAGGTATAAAAACTATAATTTCCGTCATAACCATAATACTGGAAACGACAATCTTCAAGTGACAACAATGCCGAAAACTGAAGATGCGTATTTTGCGGTTGATCGGCAATTACAGCCGTTACCATCAAGTGCTTGCTATTGTTTAACAAAACGGTTTTACCAACAGGGCTTTCTTCTGCAAAAAGTTTTGTTGCCAAGCTTTTTGTCAGCACCAATGAGCCGGGTTCGGCTAATGCTCTTGTAATATCTCCATAAATGGTTTCAAAGCCAAAGATTTCGAGAAATGAATTATCGGCATACAAAAAGTGGCCTCCAAATTGTTTTTCATCCTTCGAAAAATATCCGCCTTGCATTGTCCTAACACGAGCCATCTCAAGCACCTCTGGAAATTCAGCTTTCAAATCGGGACCATAGGGTAAGGTTGTGATTGCCGATTCAGAAACTTTCCCGTTTAAGGTTTCTCTGAGCCAAACACGGTAAATATCATCCGCATTTTGGTAATACTTTTCATAAGAAGTTTCGTGGTTGATGTAAAGCATTAGCAAGATACAACAACATATTCCAATCGCTAATCCTAAAACATTAATCAACGAATAAACCTTATTTCGCAACGTATTCCGAAATGCTATTTTAAAAAAATTTTTGAACATAATTATTCGTATTTAAGTGATTCAACCGGGTTCAAGCGGCTTGTTTTAATAACCTGGATCAAAATGGTTGTGATCGCGATAAAAACAATTAAAAACAAAGCAGCCAAAAACACCCAAACATTTATGGTCGTTCGGTATGCAAAACGGTTGAGCCATTGATCCATCAAGTACCAGGATATTGGGAATGCTATGATGGAGGAAATCAATATCATTTTAACATAAGATTTAACGAGTTCTTTAACAATTTGAATGACGGAAGCTCCCAAAACTTTCCGCATCCCGATTTCGTTGATACGCTGCACGATCATAAACGAAAATAAACCGAATAAGCCCAGCGAAGAAATAATGATGGCTAAAGCCGACAAGACGGTTATAATGGTTCCGAGCTTGTTTTCTTCGCTATACAGACGGTGTATAAGTTCTTTTACACTGCTCCTATTGATAAATGATTTGGGGTATAGATCACTCAAAAAAGTTTCAATTCGTTCGGTAACGATTTGCTTGCGGCTTTCTTCAATATCTACGTACAAATTAAACCAATAATAGGGAACTTCAGCAAAAGCTAAAGGTTCGTTTTCACTACGTAAAGAGTACATATCAAAATCGTTGACAACCCCAACAATCCGTCCCCGGTTTCCTCCAAAATTCACCAATTTATTGAGGGCATCCATGGGCGACTTAAACCCATAAACCTTCATTAAATTTTCACTAACAATAATATCAATTGCTCTTAAAGAGGTATCCCCTGCTTGCTTGAACCACGAACCGGCCAGCATTTTCAAATCAAATACATGAATGTAGGCCGTATCCACCGGTTTAAAATTCATGTAACGGACCATATTGTCCGGGTCACCCTCAACATTAAAACTCATACGCATATTGCTACCCGAAGTTGGGGCACCCAATCCAAACCCATGACTTTTAACACCGGGTTCTTTATTTAAAAATTCGCGAATGGCTTTTATTTGGTTGTCTTGCCTATCCGGCAGATTAAAACTTGCCACCCTTTCATACTCAAACCCTAAATCTTTATTATTGATATAGTTTATTTGTTTATGAACAACCAGAGCACAAACAATAAGTGCAATTGATATTATAAATTGAAATACCAACAAGATATTTCTCAAACTAAAACTATTCTGATTACCTCCAATCTTATTTCCTTTTAGAACCTTTAACGGTTCAAAACTGGAGAAAACAAGAGATGGATATAAGGAAGTCATCACATTTATCAGGATAAAAAACAAGACACAGAAGTAAATAAAATAAGTGCTGTTGTATATACCCAGCTCATGGTTCTGTCCCAGAAACTCGTTGATGTACGGAATACACACCTCAACAATGATGGCTGCAATCAATAGCGATAAAAACGAAAGCAGGGCGTGTTCTTTAATAAAATAAATCCTCAACTGGGATTTACCGGCACCCAATACTTTTCGCATCCCAACTTCTTTTGATCTTTTTAATCCCTGGGCAATAGAAAGGTTTACAAAATTAATACAGGCAATTCCTATAATTAAGAACCCAATAAATCCGTAAATAATTAAACTTTTCGGTGAAGTAGCGTAAGTATTCGGGAGATTCAGAAAATCAGGAGAGAGGTGCATTTTTCCTACATTTTCCAAACAATAACGTTGATTGGGATTGGGACTATAATCTTCGGGCAATACACTTGCGACCAAATCATTAAGATTATTCTCAAACTCAGCTACATTGGTATTTTTATTAAGTTTAAAATACGATTCGAACCCGGAAATAGTACTTCCCCAATTTTCATACTGAAAGTTAATGAAGCCGCTGCTAAGATTATCAATTGAAAGCACAAAAGAATATTGCATAGTACTGTTTAAAGGCGCATCTTTTATAACACCCGAAACCAAAAAATTCAGGTTGGACAAAGCGGTGATTGTTTTCCCGACAGGGTTTTCATCTTTAAAATATTTTTTTGCCATACTCTCGGAAATAGCAATATTACCCGGATGTTCGGTAATACTTTCGGGCGAACCCTGTACCCACCCTATGTTGAACACATTAAAAAAAACCGAATCAACAAATAATATATTTTTCTCTTTGAATGAATTTCCATTAATAAACAGTTCTTCGGATTCAGCCAAAAAAAACGTCGTAACATTAAAATCCGGATAATTGCTCCTCAATGTTTTGCTAAATGGGTAAGGCGTGGCACCATCGGTATCTTTCCCGCTCGAATGTTCTACAACACGAACCACACGATAAATTTGATCGCTATCTGCATAAAATTTATCAAAGCTAAGTTCAAATTCTATAAACAAATAAATGACAATACTACAAGCAATTCCCAAAGAAAGGCCCAAAATATTTATCAACGTAAATGCTTTATATTTAGCCAGTGACCTAAAAATTAATTTTAAATTTACATTATTCATGCTATTCATATTTTAAAGTTTCTACCGGGTTTAATAATGCTGCTTTGATGGCTTGCACACCTACGGTCAGTAATCCAATAAGCAGGCTCAATATTCCTACCAACGCAAATATCAACACATCAAGTTTGATATGATACTGAAAATTTTGCAACCATCGATCCATAAAATACCAGGCAACCGGCCAGGCAATAACATTAGCCAGCAAAATCCATTTCGTAATATTTTTAGAAAGCATCATAATAATGCTTTGCACAGAAGCACCCAAGACTTTCCGAATACCGATTTCTTTGGTGCGTTGATCGGTAATAAACGAGATCAAACCAAATAACCCCATGCAGGCAATTACAACTGCAATAATGGTAAAAAAGGTAAACAAACTCGACAAACGTTGTTCTTCAGCATAACTCTTATCTATCGAATTTTTAATAAAAGAATAAACAAAAGGGTGTTTTTCTGAAATTGATTTTACGTTTTTTTCAATATATTTTAAAGTTTTTTCATGATTATTTTTAGAAATCTTTACTGACATTTTCTCTGCTTCATATTTCTCCTGAAAAATAATCAGCGGCTGAATAGCCTGATTTAATGGTGCAAAATGAAAATCATCGACAATTCCGATAATTTTGTATGTATTTCTTTTAGGGTATCCATAACTAAAATTAACATCTTCCAGATTTTCAACATCCAGACCTATTGCAGCAGCCTGATTAATAACAGCATAATTTTGGCCTTTCGTTTCTTTTGAAAAATATACTCCTTTAATCAATTCAATATTATATAACCCAAGAAAATTTTCCGCAGTTTCCAGAACATATGGTTTCAGTACTTTCTTTTCTCCACGAACAATGAATGTAATTCCGGAACTGCTTCTAATTTTTGAAGGCAGGTAATTAGAAAAAGTAACATCAAGAATATTTGGACATTTCAAAAGTTCATTTGCCAGAACTTGTTTCTTTTCCATCAATTCTTTTGAATTCAACGACACACTCAAAACATTTTCTGTATCAAAACCTAAATCCTTATTCTTAATATAAACCAATTGCAAGATCACCACCAAAGTGCATATAATCAAAACAACAGATATAAAGAACTGGATGACAACCAGAATATTTCTAACAAGTACAGTTTTCATTGAGCCTTTTACATCAGATTTAAGAACCTTAATTGGGGAGAAATGCGAAAGATAAAGTGCAGGATAACTTCCTGAAACAAAAGAAATAAAAAGAAACACCCCCAGTATCAACACATAAAATTGAAATGGGAAATTATAAAAGTGAATTTCCCGGTTTACAAAATCATTGAAATAGGGTTCAAAAATCTCAATTAAAACCAAAGATATTAGTAATGAAAAAAAGATAAAGAATAAAGACTCACCTATAAATTGGCGGAACAATTGCTTTTGGCTGGCTCCGACCACCTTTCTTAACCCAACTTCTTTTGCCCGTTTCATCGAACGCGCAGTTGAGAGGTTCATATAATTAAACGACGCAATAAGCAGAATAAACAAAGCAATAGCCCCAAATATTAAAATGTATTTGATATCGCCATTTGAGGTAATTTCAAAATTTAGTTTACCATATAAATGAATATCTTTAATTGGTTGCAGGTGATATGAATCTTTTATACCTTCTTCTCTTTTTTCAACAATTAATTCTTTCAGCTTTGCTTCAAAATTATCAGGGTCAGTCCCCTTTTTTAATTTAATATAAGTCTTTACCGAATGACTACTCCAATTTGTTTTTGATTCTTCACTAACTCTTTTTAATTGAATATCCAGTGGTAAAAACACATTGGTACTAAAATGAGTATTGGAGGGAAGATTTTTAAATACTGCTTTTACAACCATACTAAAAGATTCATTCAGTTGAATTGTTTTTCCAACCGGATTTATATCACCAAACAGTTTTTTCGAAAAAGATTCAGAAATAACAATTGATGTTGCATCATCTAGAGCATTCTTTATGCTTCCGTACAGTACGTCCATATAAAAGATTTCAAAAAAATCTGGGTCAACCGCATAAGCATATTCCGAAATATAATTTTTGTCATCCGCATTATATAAGCCGGACATTTGCGCAAGACGTGCTGCAAACTCCACTTCAGGATACCGTTGCTTGATCTCCGGCTGAAACGGTATCGGCATAACATTAAATTTAGTAGAGTTTAAAAAAAGATTATTTGGTTGATCACAATATACCCGATAAATATTGTTATAATCCGGGTGGTATTTATCATAGCTTAACTCATGCCAGATAAAAGTGATGATTAATATTGCCGAAGCCAGCCCGATTGAAAAACCAAAAATATTGACAAACGAAAACAATTTGTTTTTTAACAAACTACGGATAGCTATTTTGAAGTAATTTTTAATCATTGTTATTCGTATTTTAAAGTATCCACAGCATTTAATAAAGATGCTTTAACCGACTAGAAAGCAACTGTTAACATCCCAATAAGCAAACTAAGAACACCAACTAAGCAATCCCGATTGAAAGGCTTATCAATTTTACAGATGATTCTAATTTGCTTTTTAATAATGATCTATAAAGCAATTTCAATTCTAGTAATTTCATAGCAAATTAATATTTAAAACAGTATTCTTTGTTATTGTTTTTGAGCTATTAAATAATCTAAGGCCTCTTTCGCATTCACAACTCTTTTTACCTCATATCCATTGTAACTTATCACCTTACTTGTCTTAATTAAAATTTCTTTACATTCCTTAACATGAAGGTCTGGTTCAAGTTCTTTCATCATAGCAACAATACCTCCTAAGACAACTGACATTGAAGAATTTGAAAAATACGGCACATCACCCCATGAGCTGGCGCCCAGTTTTATGTATCTGCGATATTTAAAAAGCAGCAAAAGATTATAATCCATATGAAAAATGTTTACATCTGCATTTCTATTAAAAACTGCTGGTGTTTCAGAAAAAAATCCAATCGGTAAAATATTTTCAGGCAGATCATAATGAATGAAAGTAGGTATAATTCCATATTCGACAGCTTTTCTAATAGCCTCATCAACAATAGCACGATACTCACTATTGAACAATTCGGCAGAATAAGTTAGCACATCCAAATCATTCTCAATAGCCCAATTAATTGCTTTAACCATTGCATTAGCTTGCTTTGCTTTATCATTACTTCTTACATTTAGTGCATATATTTCAACATCAGGAGCAATCTCTTTTAATGTCGTAGACATCCACTTCCCATGCTCGCTAATATGTTCAAAACCATCCTTATCACCCAAAAAATCTTTTCCACCAGCATACAATTCCTTATTCTCGGCACATCCAAAATATTTTCCAAGAACTCCTACTTTCACACCCTTTCCAGTAGAAAATTGATGTGCTTCAGTTATTTTATGATAAGTATCATAGGTTGATCTGGTATTAGCATTTGAAAAACTCAAATAATAATTTTCATTATCAGGCTTAACATTAAAAAATACTGAGATTAATAGAAAAAGACTTAAAAGAGTAATTATAATTTTTGTTTTCATAACTAAAGTTTACTTTACGTTCTTATTTATATAAAACCAAATAAAATACCAAAACCATTAAATGACTAATAACATGAAGTTTACAAGGATGTATATTATCAATAAAAATAATTAAATGTTCCATTATGGAACAGAAATATTTTTAAAATTAAAACAATACTTATATTTACAACATGAATAAAAAAACAGGAAAAATATTAGTCATCGATGATGATAAAGATATTCTGTTAACCTCAAGGGTTGTTTTAAAACCCGAATTTGAACTTATTAAAACCGAAAACGACCCGTTTAAAATCCCTTTAATCTTGCGCGAAACCGATTTTGATGTCGTTTTGCTCGATATGAATTTCTCGACCGGAAAAACCAAAGGCAAAGAAGGTATTTACTGGCTGAAAGAGATTTTCAAAATCAATCCCGAGCAAAATGTAATCATGATTACGGCTTATGCCGAAATTAACCTGGCCATTGAATCAATGAAAATTGGAGCCGTTGATTTTATCATCAAACCCTGGGACAATGAAAAACTGATTGCAACGGTTAGTTCGGCCGTGAAATTGAGCCATTCAAAAAAAAAGGTTCAACAGTTGAAAGAAAAACAGGAAAACCTTAAAAACGAAATCGAGAAATCATACGAACAGATGATCGGCATATCAGAAGCCATTCAAAAGGTTCAGTCCGATATAGAAAAAATAGCCAAAACAGATGCCAACATTTTAATTCTGGGCGAAAACGGAACTGGGAAAGAACTGGTTGCCCGCGCTATACATAGACACTCACTTCGATCCGAACAGATTTTTGTAAACGTAGATTTGGGTGCTTTACCCGAAAGTTTATTCGAATCGGAACTTTTTGGGCACACCAAAGGAGCTTTTACCGATGCCAAATCGGAAAGAAGCGGGAAATTTGAAATCGCCAGCGGAGGAAGCATCTTCTTAGACGAAATCGGGAACATTTCCCCCTTTATGCAAACCAAACTGCTTTCGGTACTTGAGAACAGGGAAATCGTCAAACTAGGTTCAAACAAAGTGGTTCCGGTAGATATCCGTTTAATCAGTGCCACCAATATGCCCATTAAAGAAATGGCCGAGAAAGACGAGTTCCGGAAAGACCTTTTATACCGGATAAATACGGTTGAAATCGTGCTTCCGCCTTTGCGCGAAAGAGTTGAAGACATTCCTTTATTGGTTGATTTTTTCCAGAAACAATACCAAAAGAAATACAAGAAACCCGATCTAAAACTCGACAAAGAAGCCCTTAAAAAGTTTAAACGATACGACTGGCCCGGAAACATCAGGGAACTAAAACATATTGTTGAACGCGCCGTTATCATGTGCGATTCAAATACCATCAAGCCCGAAGATATTTCATTACATTTTGAAGGCAGTAACACCGCTAAAAAAGATAGTTTTAACATCGACGAGATTGAAAGAGAAGCCATTCGGAAAGCGATTCAAAAACACAAGGGCAACCTGAGCAACGCAGCTAGAGAACTGGGAATGGGGCGCACAACCTTATACCGTAAAATGAACAAATATGGCATTTGATAAATTCAGATTAAAAATCATTTTCCGCATCCTCCTGATTGCGTTTTTTATGCTTGCTTTTTTCTATTCAATCGGGCAGGACAAATGGTACGTAACTTCTGCCAGTTGCATCCTAATCATCGTTATCTTGTTGATCGAACTGATCCATTTCCTGGAAGCAACCAAACGTGAGTTAGGGAAATTTTTATTATCGGTTAAACAAAAAGATTTTTCCATACATTATCACACATCCAATAAAAAGAACACTTCATTCGACCTGAACAAAATTTTCAAGGAAATCAGTGATGAATTTCAAAACGTACGCATCGAAAAAGAAATTCACTACCAATACCTGCAAACAGTATTTGCCCATTCGAAAACGGCCATTATTTGCTTTAACGAAGAAGGCGATCTTTTATTAATAAACGAGGCCTTTAAAAAGATGGTTTCGCTGAACCACATTAATAATTTAGATAAACTGAGCCGCAAACACCCCCAGCTTCTAGAAGCAATAAAAACGAGTTCGCCAAGACAAGAAAAACTGGTAAAACTCAGAACCCCAAAAGGAATATTTCAACTGAGCCTGCAAACCACTTTTCTGAAATTAAAAAACGAACGTTATAAAATGATCTCGTTGCATGATGTAAAAAATGTATTGGAAGAACAGGAACTCGACTCGTGGAAAAAACTCATCCGGGTGCTGAACCACGAAATCATGAATTCCGTTACCCCGATTTCATCGCTCAGTAAAGCATTAAACAAAATGCTGGAGAACAACGAAACAAGCCTCAACAACCTGGCAAAAGACGATCAGGAAGATTTGGTTGAAAGTTTAAGAACTATTGAAAACAGGAGCAATGGACTGCTAAACTTTGTTACCAATTATAAAAAGATCACGAAACTACCACAACCCAATTACACCCAAATAAAAGTTAAGGGATTGATTAAACACATTGTTCGTTTGTTAAAATCGAAACTGGACGAAAAAAACATTGAATACCGTATCAATTGCCAGGAAAACATGGAGATATTCGCCGATCACGAACTTACCGAACAAGTAATTATCAACCTTCTTTTAAATGCCATCCAGGCCTTGGACGAACAACACGATAAAAAAATCAGTATTCGTGCCTATCAAAATGAGAATAACAATTACATCGAAATAGAAGACAATGGCCCCGGCATTCCTGACGAAATCTCGGATCAAATATTCATCCCTTTTTTCACCACCAAAAAGGAAGGGTCCGGAATTGGGTTGAGCCTGTCGAAACAAATTATGCAATTACATCGGGGAAATTTAAGCGTTAATTCCACAGAAGGCCTTGGAAGTACATTTATATTAAGATTCCCTTAAAAAACGGAATATTTTTCAGAAATTAGCAAACTGAAATATTTTAAAACTCAAAAAATGAAAAAAATAAGTTTCAAACTATCAGCTTTAGTCATTATCTTTTTTATGGCTCAGGCTTGTACGTCCCCTGCAAAGGATCAAACGAACTATATTGGTAAAAAAGATTTAAAACTCACTTCCGATCTAATGACGCCGGAAGTTTTATGGAGTTTTGGCCGTGTTGGCGAGATGAGTGTTTCTCCCGACAACCAAACCATTTTATTTAGAGTCACTTATTACGACATCCAACAAAATAAAGGAAATGGCGATCTTTACACCATCAACATTGATGGCAGCGGATTAAAACAAATTACCAAAACCAATAAAAGCGAATATTTAATTGGCTGGCGTCCCGATGGCAAAAAAATAACCTTCCTGTATGGCGGGCAGCTTTGGGAAATGAACCCCGACGGAACCAACCGCCGTCAAATTACCGATATCAAAGGCGGAATCACCGGTTATAAATTTAACGCAGACATGAGCAAACTTCTTTACACCAAAGAAGTAAAAGTTACCGAAACCGTTCAGGATATGTACCCCGACCTTCCAAAAGCTACCGGACGAGTCATTAACGACCTGATGTACCGACACTGGGATCACTGGGTAGATACTTACAGCCACGTTTTTTATGCCGATTACGATGGCAATAAATTATCGAACCACAAAGACATCAACGAAGGTGAAGCTTTCCAAACTCCTTTAAAACCATGGGGCGGCATCGAGCAAGTAGATTGGAGCACCGACGGAAAAACCATTGCTTACACCAGCAAAAAACTGTTCGGAAAAGAAGCATCACTTTCTACCAATTCCGATATTTATTTTTACGATTTGAACTCGGGAAAAGCTAAAAATGTAACCAAAGGCATGATGGGATTTGACATTGCCCCGCTGTTCTCGCCCGACGGAAAATACGTTGCCTGGGAAAGCATGGAAAGAGACGGCTACGAGTCGGATCAAAACCGTTTGTTTATCATGGACCTGAAAACCGGCGAAAAAATTTATGCTTCTAAAGGGTTCGATCAAAACGTGGGAAGTTTAAGCTGGTCGGCAGATGGCAAAGACATTTACTTTACCAGCGACTGGCACGGGCGGTATAACATTTACAAATACAATCTTACATCCGGAAAAATTTCGCAAATCACCGAAGGTTTACACGATTACAGAGGAGTCGCTTTTGCCGGCAAAAAATTAGTAGCCAGCAAGCAAAGCATGTCGCTCCCAACTGAACTGTTTGCCGTTGACCCGGAAAGTGGCGAAGCTCAACAATTAACCTTCACCAATAAAGAATTACTAGATCAGTTAAGTTTCGGAAAAGTAGAAGAAAAATGGATTAAAACAAAAGACAAACAAGATTTACAACTGTTTGTAATCTATCCTCCACATTTTGATCCGAACAAAAAATACCCCACTCTGCTTTATTGCAAAGGCGGACCACAAGGACCATTGAGCCAAAGTTTCCATTACCGCTGGAACTACCAAATCATGGCAGCTAACGGGTACATTGTTGTAGCCCCGGCTCGTCGTGGTGTTTCCGGTTTCGGGCAAGCATGGCAAGAACAAATCAGCCAGGATTATCACGGAAAAAGCATGCAGGATTACCTGGATGCCATTGATTACATGGCGAAAGAACCTTACGTAGACGAAACCAAATTGGGAGCCGTTGGTGCCAGTGCCGGTGGCTGGGCTGTATATTATTTGGCCGGACATCATAACGGACGCTTTAAAGCATTCATTGCCCACGATGGTATTTTTAACGAAGAAGCCCAATATCTTGAAACCGAAGAAATGTGGTTTGAAAACTGGGATAAAGGTGGCCCATTTTGGGAAAAGAACAACAAAAAAATCCAGGATATTTACGCTCACTCCCCACACAAATTTGTCGAAAAATGGGATACCCCAATCTTAGTTGTTCATGGAGAATTGGATTACAGGGTTGTGTTTACCCAGGGAATGACAGCCTTTAACGCAGCTGTATTAAGAGATGTTCCTGCACAATTTTTATACTTCCCGGATGAAAACCACTGGGTACTTCAACCGCAAAATGGCATTTTGTGGCAACGAACATTCTTCAACTGGCTTGATAAATATTTAAAATAGAAAAAATAAAAAACCCTCTTTTCAGAGGGTTTTTTATTTTTTATTCTTTACTCAAATAAACTTTTTTATACCATTTTATAATTGACGGAAAATCGCCATAACGATCAAGCATACTTGTATAACGGCTATTATATCTATAATTGCGGCCTACGTTTTGTAATCCTTGTGAGGTTCTTTGCTTATTAGCTTCTTTCTTCATTTTTTCATCGGTATATTGGCCTATTTCATAACCAAACACAAAACAATTTTTTTTAGAACCTAGAAATTTTTCTTTATCCGAAAAAAACAAATCCAAAGGCAGCTTGGCTTCATAAATCATTAAATCAAAATCAATAAAATTAAGACGAGCTGAAAGGCCAACTTTATTTGTTTTTAACGAATACAATTCGGCCGTTCCATTTTCATCATCAACAATTTCTGCATTCGAAATATCATTTGCAAATCTTATATTTAAGTCGCTCATCAGGTTTCTAAATAAAACCTCGGCCTGATCCCTTGACACACCCTGGGCAATTCGTTCCTGTTCAACAAACAAATGTGCAATTTCATCACTAATCGGGAACCTAAAACCCACCTTACGTTTTTTCTTGCCTTCTTCATTAAACCAAACGGAAAAACCACCCTTAAAAATCCGGCTAATACTACCATAATTGGCAATCCTAAATTTCACATAAATAAAATCATTATCGTTAGAGAGATTCATTACAATGGATGATTGGTCATCATATATCGCCATTTCACTCCAATCTGTGATGTCTCCATCAATTAAAATTTCCGATTTTTGAAACGTACTTATTATTACAGGGTCTTTAGCTTGACTTGCATAACAAAATAACACAAACAAAATAACAAGAGGGAATTTAGTCTTCTTCATTTTAAATTATTTTACGATAAAATAAATTTGTTTTAGATTAATGACAAATTTAAAAATTTTAGATTAGGAATCATCCATTTAACAAATAAGATAAATGAGGTTTAATTTATAAAGTTTTTCTAACTTTACTTTCTAAATTCACGAGTCTTGAGAAAACAATATTTTACTGGCGATCAATACGTCACTCCTATGGATTATCGCAGGGCATGGGGTGATAAGATATTTTCCAGAACCCGATTATATTTTCTGTATAAGCTTGCCGGTGTTGTACTAAGAGGCCGAAAAAAAGCCAATAAAAAAGAATATGATGTTGAAGCTTTTGCAGCCTCATCGTATGATATATTTAAAATTATTGAATCTTGCAAAGGACGTTTTCATATTAAAGGGATGAACAACATAAAACCTGAAGACGGTCCGTATGTATTCATCAGCAACCACATGAGCAGCTTGGAGACCATGATTTTCCCCTGTATCATCCTCCCTAAGGTTGACATTTCTTTTGTAGTTAAAGAAAGCTTAATAAACTATCCGTATTTTGGAGATATTTTAAGAGCCACTAACCCTATTGTTGTTAGCCGGGAAAATTCTAGGTTAGATTTAATGCATGTAGTAACCATAGGCCAAAAAATGTTATCGGAAGGAAAATCTGTTATCATTTTTCCACAAAGTACTCGCCAAACAGAATTTAAACCGGAATTATTTAACAC
Source organism: Bacteroidales bacterium (assembly GCA_963664245.1). Lineage (GTDB taxonomy): Bacteria > Bacteroidota > Bacteroidia > Bacteroidales. Next base: position 3,677,157 of record OY760934.1, on the reverse strand, counting down.
CTTGGGAGTAAAACTGGCAGCCAAAGCTAAGGTAAAAATTATTCCGGTAGCAATAAAAACCAATTTTTGGGGAAATGGGAAATTAGTGAAAGACCTTGGGCCCCTACACAGAGATCAAAAAATTTATATGGAGTTTGGCAAACCATACAATTTAAAAGAAACAGGAGTAATTGAAAATCAGAAAATTATAACATTTATTCAAAATAAGCTAAACAAGTGGAACAAAAAAAAGGAATAAAGTATTTCTTTTTTTACTTATTTTAGTCAAATATCAGCTATCAAAATTGAAAACATTAATTAAAGAATCGACCCGTCTTATTAATGCTTCAAGATATACCACCGCCTTTACTGGGGCTGGTATTTCTGTTGAAAGTGGCATCCCTCCCTTCAGGGGAGAAAAAGGGATATGGAATAAATATGACCCACAGGTACTTGATATTAATTATTTTTTCTCAAACCCGAAAGAATCCTGGTCTGTTATAAAAGAAATATTTTACGACCACTTTGGTATTGCAGAACCAAATTTTGCACATATTGGCTTGGCTCAATTAGAGAAAGAGAATAAGCTAAAGGAAATCATCACACAAAACATCGATAATCTGCACCAAAAAGCGGGAAGCAAAAAGATTCACGAATTCCACGGAAATTCGATGAGGGTAAATTGTACCTCGTGTAGTTATTCGGCTGAAGTTACAGAAACAACATTTAGCACTTTGCCTGTACTTTGTCCTAAATGTAAACAATTGGTTAAACCTGATTTTATATTCTTTGGTGAAGCAATTCCTACATTAGCATATCAAAATTCCGTCCAGGCAGCTCAACAATCCGAAGTCATGATTGTTATTGGGAGTACCGGAGAGGTCATGCCTGCCTGTCAGATGCCACTCATTGCGAAACAAAATGGAGCCACAATCATCGAAATTAATTTAGAAGAATCAAAATTTACGAATTCGATAACAGACATTTTTATTCAGGGTAAGGCTTCTGAAGTAATAAGAAATATCATCAACCATCTATAATAAATTTATAATGAAGACGACCAAATTTATCATTTTAACCATTCTTACTTTTTTTATCCTTTCGTGCAACACGCTCGAAAGCGATAAACAAAAACTTTCTCAACTGAACAATTATTACCAAAAAGCATTAAATGATTGGAATGTTCCCGGCATGGCCGTTGGAATTATTAAAAACGGCCAACTGATTTTTGCAAAAGGTTATGGTACTAAAGATGTAAACGAAGATGAAAAAATTGATACAAAAACCAATTTTGCCATTGCCTCAAACACCAAAGCATTTACAGCGGCAGCAATTATGATCCTCCAGGAAGAAGGCAAGCTTGATTTGGATGACAAAGTTCAAAAATACTTACCGTGGTTTGAACTATACGATCCATACGTAAGCAAAGAAATGACTATCCGTGATTTGCTTTGTCATCGCTCCGGACTGGCAACTTTTTCGGGAGATTTAATCTGGATGGCCTCCGACCACAGCCAACAAGAAATTGTACGAAGAGCAAGGTTCCTCAAACCCAAATATGGTTTCCGCGAAGCTTATGGTTACTCAAACATCATGTATACCACTGCAGGCCTTATTATAGAAAAAGTAAGCAAAATGAGCTGGGATGAATTTATGCAATCTCATTTTTTTGCCCCCTTAGGAATGGAACGAACAATTACCAGCATTACTGATCTTGACAAAATGGGCAATTACACCCAGCCTCATCTTCAAAAAAACGGGGAAATCATCAAGGTTCCTTACATGAACTGGGATAATGTAAAACCAATGGGTGGAATCATATCAAATATTGAAGATGTTTCGAAATGGGTTCGCTTACAACTAAATGAAGGGATTTTGGGTACAGACACTATTTTCTCAAAAAAATCACAGGATGAAATGTTTAGTCAACATATTGCCAGAAGTGTAAATCAAAGATCAAAAGACACTTGGCCAAGCATCCACTTTAAAGGATACGGACTTGGCTGGGGAATGTTTGATTATAAAGGCCGGAAAATCATCATGCACACCGGGGGGTATGAAGGAACCATCACCGCTACGGTTCTTGTCCCGGAAGAAAACCTGGGATTGATCTTTTTAACAAACAAAATAACATCACTGTACTCGCCATTAATGTACAAAACCTTAGATGTATTTTTTAACGAGCAAGAAAAAGATTGGTCGGGCATTTTACTGAAAGAACAAAAAAAATCAAGAGAAAGGGAAAACAAAACACTCATCCAGCCGGACACAACAAAAACCATCATCCCCCTTGCGTTAACAAACTATTCCGGAAATTATAAAGCAGATGTTTACGGGGGATTAACGGTAAGCATTGAAGATAACCAGCTGTATTTAAGTTTCGATCATACAAAAATATTGCACTCCCGCTTATCTCACTTAAACGGAAATATTTTTGAAATCGAATTCCCCGAAGCCCCTTCACTACCTAAAGGCATGGTAGAATTTTACACTAATAAAAAAGGAAAAGTTCAAAATCTTTTGATTGAAATTATTAACCCCGATTTTGATTTCACAGAGCTGGATTTCATCAAACAAAATTAAATCCGAGGTTTACCCACATAAAAAACTAAAAAACACTGGTTCTCCAACGCCAGTGTTTTTTTTAGGCAATAATATATTTCTATAACCCATTTATTTTAATAATGCCTGACTTTATATAGGGTGTATTCATTATATATTATCGGGTTTTCTTTTTTTCTTACAATTGTATTGTATTTTGGAAAATCTTTGTTTTCCATAAAATCACAAACTTTTTTAAGGTTTCCAAATGTGGCTAAAACTATGTTTTTATGTAACAAAACATAATATCTTCTGTCTTTTATTTGCTCCTTATAAGTTGACATCAAGCAAATATACAAAAATAATCGAAAATAGTTGTATAAATATTTGGATATATCAAATTATTCGATTATATTTGTAGTGTAAATATAAGGGATATGTGTAATAAAGCAAAAGATTTAAGGGATTTCGATAGTTTATTTGAGTTATTAGATTATTTTACAAATGAAAAAGTATGTGAAGAATATCTTTCAGTATTGCGTTGGAATGGTGAAGAAGAATGCCCATATTGTGGAAGTAAAAATGTTAATCACTTAAAAGGAAAAACAAAAAGGTATAAATGCTATTCTTGCCGTAAGCAATTTAGCGTTAAAGTAGGTACTATATTTCACGACAGTAAAATATCTCTTAGAAAATGGTTTGTTGCTATATATCTTGTAACAGCACATAAAAAAGGCGTTTCATCACATCAACTTGCACGGGATTTAAAAGTTACTCAAAAAACTGCATGGTTTATTTTACAAAGGATAAGGGAAACTTATAATCCTGAACAATGTAAATTTTCCAATGAAGTTGAGATAGACGAAACATATATAGGAGGTAAAGAAAAGAATAAACATAGAATTAAAAGAACAGATAATACACAAGGTCGAAGTATTAAAACTAAAACCCCTGTACTTGGTATATTGGAGCGTAACGGTAAGGTTTATGCTATCCCTGTTAAAAACACAAAGGGAGAAACTATTATACCGATTATGAGAGAAAAAGTAGAGCCTGGAGCAAGTGTTTATACTGATGAATACAGGCCTTACATGGCATTATCTAAAAGTTTTAATCATAGTTTAGTAAATCATAGTGCTGAACAATATGTTGATGGAGTTGTACATACAAATAATATTGAAAACTTTTGGTCTTTGTTAAAAAGGGGTATTGACGGAATTTATCATCATGTTAGCGATAAACATTTGACAAAGTATGTAAATGAGTTTACCTTTAGGTACAATAACAGGAATCTTAGCGAAGGTTCTAAATTTGACGTTGCAATAGCAAACGGTGTTAACAAAAGACTTAATTATAAAACTTTGATAAGTGCAGAATAAAAAGAAGAAAGGGGATGTTAAACGTCCTGCGAAAGATGTAAAAATAGAAGATGGAAAGCCTAAATTTAAGGAAGTTCTTACACATTTTGTAAAGAAGAATACTGATAATAAACAAAATTAGTATATTTGTAATGAAAAAGGGATGTTGGGAACATCCCTTTCCGACAGTGAGGCCATATTCGCTGAGTTAATGAAACTTTTTAAATTAGCCAACGTATATATTTGCGCTGTCCTGTCTTATAGCTTGAAATGACAAGCCAGTTATTAAGGATTGTAGCCAGAGGGGGAATCGAACCCCCAACCTGTTGCTTCGTACACAACTGCTCAATCCGATTGAACTTTCTGGCTAAGAAGCCTAAGCGGGAATCGAACCCGCATCTAACGCTCAGGACACGTTGCTTTATCCAATTAAGCTATCAGGCTTTAAGAAGCTGCACCACCAGCTTCTTTTTTTATTGTTTTAGATAATAATAGCTTGGTTTATTACCTTTATTTTTATCTACATTTATTTTCCCTTTTCTTGCCATTCCAGATGTAAATTGTCTTGCAATCGAATGTAGTTTGTCATTGCTAACATTTTGATCTGTATTATGGCTTGCTAAATATTCAAATATTTGTCTAACTGTTACTTTCCCGCCAATTGAATTTATAGCGTCAATAATTCTTTGTTCTCCTTTAGTAAACCCAATTTCACTTTTATTATCATTATGAGGTTTAGCACTTACAATAGTCGCAGTATTTGTATTAGTATTAGTAGCTTTTCTATTAATAACTATATCTAAAGCTATTAATTCTTCATTAAGTCTTGCTATCTCTGCTTCTATATTTGCTTTTTCTTCTTTTAAAGCATCTATAAGTTCTGTTTTCATCTTGCATCTATTTTTGTAGTTACAAATATAGATACAAAAAGCAGACAAAACAAAAAAAATATGTTTTTTTTGAAAAAAAATATCAACAAGTAAAAGTTAGTTTATTTTCAGCCACTTAAAATGCTGTGTTTTGGCGTAGGGTTGTGATTAAATTGCTGAATATCAGTTAATGCACTTAAAAACTTTTGGGTTAATATTGTCAAGCCTAAAATCAATTAGTTCTCTAACATCTTTCTTAAACCTTTTTAAGACCTTTATTTTAAAGCACACATTCTTAGAGACAACAACTTTTATTATTCCAGATTCAGCAATATGCTTTATTTGTTCCCCTGTTAATGCTATATGAAATACATTTGAATACCTGTCAATGTTTCCTGAATAAATCCCAAAATCACAAGATTTATTTTGTGCCATAATATTAAGCCCATTTCCTAATTCTATTCTAATAGTATCACCTATGTTTGCTTTCCTTTTATATTTACTATGAAAAAGAATATCTGCATCATATACAACTTCTTTCTCTACGGAATCATAGGTCTTATTAAATGAAATAAACAATACAGGTAGTTTTTTATGCTTTGATAAAAGGAGTGGCCCGGTAGAAGTGTAAATATCTTCTTTGTTTCTGATTACTGTATATCCTTGAGCGTTAGAACAAATAAATAGAACTGCAAATAAAATAGTAAGTGCCGATTTTTTCATGGTTGTTTTGTTTGTGCCGATCCCCAGTTGGCATTATCCAAAAAAAATAGCGTGGGGAATACTTTCCTGAAGTGAGGTATCGGCATACCTGAGCACATGAAAAGTAACCCACGCTATATGCGTGACATTACTTACTCTACGTGCTCCTTGTTTGTTCAAATTGCCGATTTTCACTTCAAGAATAGAGTAAAGCTATTTCGTTATGTCTTTATAAAACAATATTAGTAAGTTTGTAGGTAAATTGCAAAATTATTTTTAGTGGTTACACAGATATATCATTGCCTTTTTTTATCATAAATCTTAACGATTTTGCAAAATATCAATCCATTTCTTTCAGTGATTTTCTGTAAATTTATCGCATAATTTACAAAGCATTATGGATATTTTATGGATCATCGTTGGTATTATTTTAGTTCTGGTAGGAATTATCGGAGCTATTGTTCCAGGAATTGCCGGCCCAATTGTTAGCTTTGCCGCCCTGCTGGTTCTACAACTAAAAAAAATACCTCCATTTGAAGAAGACACTCTGGTTATTTTCGGAGTAATTGCCGCTGCCGTTACCTTCTTGGATTATGTAGTGCCCGTTTGGGGAACCAAAAAATTTGGTGGAACCAAGATGGGGGTGCGGGGTAGTACCATCGGATTATTAGTTGCATTTTTCGGACTACCATTATTGGGTATTGTCATCGGGCCATTCGGTTTATTGGGTATTATCCTGGGGCCATTTGTCGGAGCATACATTGGAGAATCCATGGCTGGCAACGATTCAAGGGTAGCCATGCGCTCTGCCATAGGATCATTTATCGGTTTTCTGGGAGGAACCCTGATGAAATTAGCCTACTCTATAATTGCCGCTTATTACTTCTTTGTGAATGCTTTTTAACCAAAGATTTCTTTCGGATAGTCAACCTTTTCTAAAAACAAGCCTTTGGCCGGGACAGAATATCCTGCATCCGAACGGTTCTTACGTTCGATGATTTGTTTGAATTTTTCAACCGTAATTTTACCTTTCCCCACATCCATGAGGGTTCCAACAATGGCACGAACCATGTTCCGTAAAAAACGGTCTGCTTTAATGGTAAAGATAAGCTTGTGTCCTTCTTCCTGCCAATAAGCTTCCATAATTTTACAGTTGTTGGTTTTGGTTTGCGAATGCAATTTCGAAAAGCTGGTAAAATCGGTATACTCCATCATTTCTGTTGCCGCCCGGTTCATGCGCTCAACATCCAGATCACCGTAAACATACCACGAATAATTATCAAAAAACGGATCTTTCCGCCGGGTCACATAATATTTATAGGTTCTTGAAATTGCATCAAAACGGGCATTTACTTCGGCATGAACCAGAAGAAGATTTAAAATTACGATTGAGCCCGGAAGGTATTTGTTCAGCTTAAAAACCAATTGTTTCCCGGTTTCAGCATCAAAGCTTTTTGAGGTATCAAAATGGGCATAAAAATCGGAAGCATGAACGCCGGTATCGGTTCGCCCGCAACCTACCACATTTATGTCTTCGCCCAAAAGCACACTTAACGATTCATTAATTTTTTGCTGAACCGTAAGAGCATTATTTTGCACCTGCCACCCGTGATAGTCGGTGCCATTATATGCCAGATGTAAAAAATAGCGGTTCATGATGCAAAGTTAGAAAAATCAACGGGTATTTAAAGTCATTATAAATTTAAGATAGGCAGGCTTTTTAACAAAGTAATTCAAAAAAAGAATTTATTTTTGTGACACGAACTTTAAATTTCATAACACCATGCAGGTTAAACGATTTGGGGTTTCCCTGGAAGAAGATTTATTGAACGATTTAGACAGGCTGGTTCAACAACAAAATTTTCCTAACCGCTCGCAAGCTATCCGGTATCTAATTAAAAAAAATTTGGTGGAAAACGAATGGCAAGGAAACGAAGAAGTCGCCGGAGCCATTGTGCTGGTTTACGACCATCACAAACCGAATTTACAAAACAGGTCAACCGAGGTTCAACACGATTTTCACCACCTGATTTTATCGGTTCAGCACGTACATTTAAATCATGATAATTGTTTGGAGACGATTACTGTTAAAGGAAAAGCCAAAGAGCTTATCGATCTTTCGAACAAATTAATTGCCATGAAAGGCATTAAACACGGACAATTGGTGATGAGTACTGCAAAATAATTTTTTTGGATAATGAGTAGCACCTTTTTTAATAAAATAACACCTGGAGGCAAATTATTTTTCTCGCTTATCTTGATCTGCATGCTGCTTTCCTGCAACAATCAGAAAAAAACACAAACAAACGAAAACCGCATCATTGTTACCGATATGCTTGGGCGAAAAGTAGCCGTTCCGAAACAGATAAAAAGGATTGTTGCACACCGCTCCGGGGCTTTGCGGCTGATTTCCTATTTACAGGCTACCGACATGCTAATTGGCATTGAAGCCAACGAAAAGCGCAGAACTGTCCCTTATATGCTGGCTCATCCTGAATTAAAAGAATTGCCTTTAATCGGATCGGGCAACTTATCTGATCCCGAACTATTGGCAATCATCAACCCCGATGCAATCATTTGCACTTATCTAACCCAGCCCGAAGCCGATGAACTTCAAAACAAATCAGGCATTCCCGTGCTGTGTATAAATTATGGAGACTTCAACGACCAAAAAGAAGATTTTTATAAGAGCCTGCAATTTTTGGGAAAAATGTTGAGCAAAACCGAAAGAGCCGATTTTTTAATCCACTACATTGAAGAAAACCTCAAAGGAATAAAAAATATCTGCAACAAAAATCCAAAATCTTACAATGTTTATGTTGGTGGGATCGCTTTCAGAGGAGCCCACGGGATCACCTCAACCGAACCAAGGTATGCTCCTTTTCAATACACCAACACCATTAACCTGGCAAAATTGCTCATGGAGAAAAATCACACTAATTTTTCCAAACTAAGCACCATCACCATCGATAAAGAACAACTGATTGACTGGAATCCCGATAAGATTTTTATTGACGTAGCCGGTTATAATCTTTCAAAAAATGATTTACAAAAAGATTCTGTACTAGGAGAAATGCTTTCGGCCGTTCAGCAGGATGAAGTTTATTTTTTACTGCCACACATCTGGAACACCATAAATTACGAACACATACTCATCAATACCTATTATATTGCACAGGTACTGAACCCCGATTACCCGTGGGATTTTAAGATTGAGGATAAAGCCGACGAAATTTACATGACTTTTTTAGGCAAGAAACTTTACAAACAAATATTAACCCATTATGGCAAAGGCTATCAAAAAATAAACGAAAATGAATAATACCATTTCCGAATATAACCGCTTTACCAAGCGCAAACGCCTTTTCATTATAATAACATCAGTGATTTTGGCACTTTTCGTTTTACTTGGATTAATGGTGGGGTCATCAACGGTTTCCTTCTCCGATTTATTCAGCATATTTTCCAGCGACAGCCCACGGATCAATCAACATATTTTGTACAACATCAGACTTCCGAGAGTACTGTCGGCGGTGCTTGCCGGAACTGCTTTAAGCGTTTCCGGAGCCGTGATGCAAAGCATTTTAAGGAATCCCTTGGGTTCTCCCTTCACACTAGGGATTTCAAATGCAGCAGCCTTTGGAGCAGCTTTTGCAGTCATCGTGATGGGTGCGGGTTCGACCCAAAGCAGCATGTACGACGCACTGGTATTCAACAACCCTTACCTGATTACCATCTCCGCTTTTTTCTGGAGCCTAGTAAGCACGTCCATTATTTTAATGATTGCCCGTTTTAAAGATGCCTCTCCCGAAAGCATGATTTTAACCGGAATCATCCTTGGTTCATTATTTATTGCCGGAACCACTGCCCTTGAATATTTTGCCGAAGACGTTCAACTGGCATCCATTGTTTTCTGGACCTTTGGCGATCTTGGACGCGCCTCCTGGAACGAATTCTTTATACTGGCTGCTGTTGTTATCCCCGCAGTACTGTTTTTTGTTTATTATCGCTGGAACATCCGGACCCTAAACACCGGCGACGAAACAGCAAACAGCCTGGGCGTAAATGTAAACCGGGTTCGCCTAAAAGTAATGCTGATAGCTTCGCTGACAACCGCCGTAGCCGTTTCATTTTTCGGGATTATTGCCTTTGTCGGTCTGGTTGTTCCTCATCTGGTTCGCCGGATGATTGGAAGCGACGAACGTTTCCTGATCCCGGCATCTTCCATTTTTGGTGCTGTATTTTTGCTTGCGGCCGATCTTGCGGCACGAACCCTCATATCGCCCGTTGTTTTGCCGGTTGGCATCCTGACATCCTTCATCGGGGCACCGCTTTTCATTATCTTATTAATAAAAGGAAAAGGGAAGAACCTATGGCTAAAATAAGTGTCGACAATCTGGATTTTGCCTATAACGGTTCGCTGGTACTAAAAAATATCAGCCACAGCTTTGATGAAGGGAAATTAATCAGCATTGTAGGGCCAAACGGCTCGGGCAAGAGTACCTTATTAAAATGCCTGAACCGGATTCTGGAACCTAAAAACGGCAGCATCCTTTTGGAGGAGAAGAACCTTAAGAATTTCAAATCGCAAGAACTGGCAAAAAAAATTGCTTACGTTCCTCAAAGCGAACAGTTTATTTTTCCCATTACCGTGTTTGACACCGTGTTGATGGGACGGAAGCCCCATATACAATGGTCGCCGGGCAAGAAAGACATTATGATTACCTCACAGATGATCGAGCAGTTCGACCTGAAAGATATTTCGCTGAAAAGCGTCAACAAATTAAGCGGCGGACAACGTCAACGGGTTTTTATTGCCAGGGCTTTGGCACAAGAACCCCAAATATTGTTATTGGACGAACCAACCGCAAACCTCGATTTAAAACACCAACTGGAAGTACTTAAAATTTTAAAGAAGCTATCAGTTCAAGGGATCACCGTAATCATTGCAATTCACGATTTGAACCTTGCCCTTCAGTATAGCGACGATTTTGTATTGCTCAAAGAAGGCGCAATCTTTGCCAAAGGTGGAAAAGAAATCATCTCGAACGAAAACATTGAAAAACTATACGATATAAAAGTAAACATCATCCGGGAAAATGGTAATTTTATCATCGTTCCAAAAGCACAATAAGCATGAGAATTACAGAAATAGGAATCGTAAAAAATAATTTTGACTCGGAAAACAACCCTCACACTATAAAAAAGTACGAGAGCCAAATCATCATCAAAAATGAATTTTTAGAAGGCTTGTTCCGCATTGAAGATTATGAATACATCGATATTATTTTTCATTTCGACCGTTCGACTTCCTACGATATGCGAGCCATTACTTTACGCGGCAATAAAAAAGGATTGTTTGCCACTCGCAAGCCTGATCGTCCCAGTGCCATTGCGGTAACCACAGTAAAATTGCTCGAACGCAAAGGGAACACCCTGCGGGTAATGGGTCTCGATGCATTGAACAATACTCCGGTTCTGGACATAAAGCCCATCGATTTTTCAATCATCGAGGATGAAATGGACACCATCCGGAAAGATGAACTTTTAAATAATCCACGGCGCGAAATCGTTAACGACATCTTAAGAAACGACACCGAAACCCTGATGATAAAAGCAGCCGGGCTTCACGGGCATTACTGCCCCGGCTTGGCCATGGGAATTATGGCTGCCACCAGAGCCATGATGATGATCCGCGAAACCGGCGACGGCATGGAAGACCTGCTCGCCATCACCGAAACCAACAACTGCTTTAGTGACGGAATCCAGTTTGTAACCGGCTGCTCGTTCGGGAACAACGCCCTGATTTTTAAAGATCTCGGGAAAACCGCTTTCACCATCACCAAACGCAACGGAAAAGGGATTAGGATTGCAAGTTTGGCAACAGCAAAAGAATACATGAAACAAGCCTCTCCCCTTTTCTCCGAAAGCTACAAAAAGGTCGTTGGGGAACAGAACCATTCGGAAGAAGAACTCGTAAAATTTAAAAAGCGTGGCATCGAAAAAGCCTTTGCTACTTTAAAACTCGATTTTGACAAACTGTTTAAAATTGAAGAGGTGCAGGTAGAAATTCCCGAATATGCCCCGTCGCACGGAAGCATTATTTGCCAGAGTTGTGGCGAAAGCATTATGGAAACAAGGGTTCAGCAAAACCAATGTTTAAACTGTTCGGGAGGAGAATATAACGAACTAACCGGACACGGCATAAACTGTAACCGGAAAAATTAAAAACAATAATGAACGAATTAACAATTTTACTGGGAACAACAGCACTTATTGCTTTTACCCATACTGTTTTTGGCCCCGATCATTACCTGCCGTTTATCGTAATGTCGAAGGCCCGGAAATGGAGCAAATGGAAAACGTCATGGTTAACCCTGGCTTGCGGGTTTGGACATGTAGGCAGCTCCATCGTTCTTGGAATTGCAGGAGTTGCAGCTGGAATAGGTTTATCAAACATCGAATTTGTTGAGGGCTACCGGGGAAATATCGCAGCCTGGGCCTTTATTGTTTTTGGTTTTTTTTACATGATTTGGGGCATTTACAGAGCCATCCAGAACAAGACTCACAAACACATACACAGCCATTCAAGCGGAACGATCCATCTTCACGAACATAGCCATTCCGAAGATCATGACCACGTTCACAAAGCCAATATTACGCCCTGGATTTTGTTTACCATTTTTGTGTTGGGTCCCTGCGAACCATTGATCCCAATCATGATGCAAGGACAGGCAACTGCCGGAACATGGGGTTTCGCTATCATTGCCATTGTTTTTTCGTTAATTACCGTTGGAACCATGACCGCCATAGTCATGCTGTTATCGTCGGGTTATAAAATTATCCCTCTGGGGAAAATTGAGAAATACACCCATGCTATTGCAGGGGCAATTATCTTTTTAAGCGGATTTGCAATCGTGTTCCTCGGATTATAAAACAATGTGAGGTCCGGGCCCATAAAGAATTTTCATCTTCAAATGCTGTTCTACAAACTGAAAGTAGTAAAACAGTTTTCGTTGAACCTCAAGATCGTCAATCTCATCAGGATCAAAACTTAAGGTCGTATTAAAATTCCTCGAATCGCGGGATGACATCGCTCGGCTGTTCCAATCGCTAACATATTGTCTGTTCCAGTTTTTATAATACTCCAAGCTCCTGATATCTGTGCTATGGGAATGAAAGGTAAACCACGATTCAAACTCGGGATCAAACACAACTAATTCATAGGTTTCTTTTTCCTCATCCTGAGAAACTTCAACATTCTTTGCAGTTGCAGCTAATTTCTGCGTTGCACAAGCAGAGAACAAAATCACAACAAACGAAAAAACAGTAATGTATTTCATGATTTTTTATTTTCATTAAAGTTATTCAATTAAAAACGTAAAATCAACAAAAAGAATACAAGCCAGAATTTTATCTTCTAAAAAGCGAAAGTCTTAAAAATTTTTAAATTTAAGATTTTTGTCAGCAAAATAAGAACCAGAACTTCAACAATTTCACTATATTTACTTTCCATGATTTCACAATATTTAATTAAAAAACACAAGGAAAACATGAAAGAAACAATCACAAAAAAGTTGCTCCCCTGGTAATTATTTTTCTTATTGCTGCTTGCTCAGCTCCTCAAAGCAAAGAAAAATACATGGAGGGCTACAAAAACTTTATCGCTGAAGTTCAGGAGAAAGCTTCTACCTACACCGATGAAGATTGGGTTGAAATGGACAAAAAATACGAACAATATTCTAATAAATGGTTCTCAAAATTTGAAGATCAATTGATCTGGCAAGAACAATTACTGGTGGTAAAATATCGTATTCTTTACAACACCGTTAAAACCCAGGGAGAAATTGAAAGTTTCTACGATCTGTTTATCAAAGATGACCTGGACACGTTAAAACATCAAATCAAAGAATACGCTGAAAACGATATGGAGGATGACATTCGTTTCATTGTTGAACAGGCCGAAGAAGTTGGCGAAGAAGCCCTGAAAGCACTGGAAGAAATCATGAAAGAAATGGAATTAAACATCAAAGATTATGATTAAAAAATACAGTCTCTCAAACACTATTGCCTTGGGAACCTTATTTTTGTCATTCATTGCTTTTTGGCTGGGCTTGTGGTATCCCATTATTTCAACCAAACAACGCGTTTTTGGGTTTACTTTGAAGTACGAGGAAATACGGGTTACCGATTCCGTTAAATTATTTTTTGAAAGCGGCGATTATCTGCTGGCTTTCATCATCGCGTTTTTTGTCGTCGTGATGCCCATTGTTAAATACGTTGATCTGACCGGACGCCTCGGACTGCTGGGCAAAAAATGGAAACTTTCGAAATACCTTTCCGCCATTGACAAGTGGAGCATGATTGATGTTTTTTTAGTGGCCCTGCTGGTGCTAAACTATAAAATGAACTCCAATATCGTGGTAATGAAATTAAAGTTGGGAACCACCTTTATTGCCGTTTCGGTTATCTTCAGGATTATTGCCACGCAGTTTTTGAAGGATTTTAGTTTTAATGGACTAACGAAAAAGCAAGACATTTAATTTCTTATTCTAAATCTTTTAACTTTTTTACGACCTCTTCACTCAAAGGCGGAATTAAGTCAGTTTGATCTAGTTTTTTTGCAGCCTTATGATAATACAACACAAACTGTAAAGGCTTACCAATCTGGGCAAGCAGCACTTTTTTCCCAAATACTTTTTCGATAGTATAAGCCATTACATGTCCCATTTCGTGATAACGATTACGTTCTTGCTGAGGCTGCAAACTTTCAATTAACACACTATCGGGTGCTTTATCTAAAAGGTATGATTCTAAAGCCGAATTGAACTCTTTCAAGTAAGCAGCAAAGTTTTTATACACATCATTTTTACAATTCTCCGACTGCATATAGGCGAATAAATCAGCACGAATACTTCCCGCACGTTCGGCAAGGCCTTCGGTTTCCAGCCAGTAAAAGGATTGAAATAACTTAGGGTGCTTTTGCATCTCAGCTTTAGGCATCTTATTAAATTGCGCCCTAAAAAAATGATGGCTTTCATGAGCCAGCCATGGATGAATATATTTATCAACATTTTCTGGTTTTAGCTCACTATAATTATCAATAAAAACGCCATATTCAGAGGCACAACCTTGGCGAACACCAACTACAAAATAAATTTTGATATCATCATTTTTTGTTTCTTCCGGCAAATAAGAAAATGCACACGACAACACTTTTTTCTCGTCAAAATTATCTTTTATAACTTGCAGGTAGTTTTTTATTGGTTCCGGATTTTTTCTAAGTTTATTCATATAGCTTACCAACCATTTCCCGTAAGCATATTTTTCATCCAGTTGATACTGCTCAGGCATAAACGTTGCTTTAAACAACTGGGTATATAATTCCTGATTATAAGCCTTGCCCCAATTATGTGTTAAATAGCGAAATAAATTTTGATAAGCTTCCGAGTTCATCAAATCGTCAATTTCTGAAACATTTATTTCCGACGTGCGTGTTGCGAACTCATAAAACTTCTCGGCAGCAGAAAAATCAAGACTAATATTTGACCGAGCCTGAATACTGTTAACACCAAGAAAGCCCCATAGAATTAGAAAAGAAAAACATTGCATTATTCTTTAGTTTTTTAAATTTATTAAACAAAAGACCCCATAAGCGACAGATTGTTTCACGCAAAACAAATTAGTCTGCAATCTAATGTCTGGATACCTGATGCTGAATAAAATATCCAAATTCTACATTGCCAGGTGTCTCCTACTTCTACTTGAAATCTCACATCTGTTATTCTATAACTTAATATTTGCTAATAGATATATTTTAGGAGACCGATACACTGATGCCATATATTACATAGATTGCACTAGTAAATATATTGTCTTTAATTGTTAATGCTATTATCGTATTCTTCCTTAGTTCTATAATCCAAACACATCTTAAAGTATGTAGGTAGCCTGTACATATCCAAATCTACATTAACCCTCTCATTTATTGAAAAATTTTTAAATGCGGTTATATTATTTAAATGATCTATAAGTCTTGTATTATTAAATGTGAGAACAAAACCATATGGTGGAAATGTAATTTCTGAACAACTAATTATCGAACGGATCTTAAAGTTACCTACCACTTGAAAACGAATATGTCGAAAGTCTCCTTTATTATTTAAATAAGTAAATAATTGATACTTTTCTGGAAGTTCTTTTAATTCAGGTTTTTTTACAAATTCAATTAGTTCTGGGAAAGATCTTCCGAAAATATTGTCATTTATTGAAATAAACATAGAAATGATATGTTTCATTATTTTTAAGGGTTCAATATTTTCTACTCGATATAAATATTTAAAATAATCCCCATAACTCAAAATCTCTCTTCCTACATTAACCCAATTTTTATAAGAATTCACATAATTTGCACCAAGAAAACTATTACAATCCTGACATAATGAATAATAACCAACTCCACCTTGATATATTTTTCCTTTAAATTTTTGATTAACTGGATCAGGACTTTTCATATAATCATCAAATGAAATAATCTTATATCTAGTAGTTTTATTATAGGTTGAACTCGGTGGTACATGTTCAAATGAAAGAAGTTTATCTTCACCACAAAGTTTACAAATCCCTTGTCTCATAGCACGTTTACTCATAATAAAATATTAAGGTTTGTTGACAAAGATATTCATATCCTTCGCTAAATAAAAAATTTAATACATTTGACTACCTAGATTCCCGTTGGCGCGGACTTGCAGTCTGTGACTAAAACAAAAAAGCACGGATGAGGACATCCGCGCTAACTTTTTTATAGGAATATAGCAAATTGCAATACGCTTATTTACACCCCGCTGGCGCAAACATCCACGTCTGTGCCAAGAAAAAAATTTATTTCACTTACAGGTATAAAAATAGATTTCATACCTTTGAATGTTTTAAATTCAAAAGTATTTTGAGAACCATTCTTAAATTAACAATTACGCTTTAATTAACCTCCACAAGCCACAGGTTAATGATTCTTTTTCCGGACTATTTCCTCTCCGGACAGCTTAGTTATTATTTAAATTTTTCACCATTTATTTATCCTAAAGCGGGTAAATAAGGTCATTTATAATTAAATAAATATTAAAACAAATGAGTTCAAAAAAGAAAACAAATATTTTGGGCTATGTATTAGCCTCCCTTTTATTAATTAGTTTAGTTAACAGCGGATACTTTTTTCTGGAAATAGTAAAGCTAAATCTTATACAATGGCTGGCGTTTAATGCCTGTTCATTATCAATTATAATATACCTGATATGCTTTATTCTGTTTCTAACAAAAAGGAAACTTATCTTTCTGGCAATACCCTTGCTGCCTCTGTATTATTATGGGAGCATGGGACTATTTATTACGCCTTGGGACAGCCCCAATATTTTTGCCCAAATTTCGCACGTACTAATAAGCTTAAATGTGCTTTGGGTATTATACATGCATTTAAGAGAACACGCGTTCGAATCATTAGGGAAAGGATTGCTGTTAGGCATATTAATTTTTGTACCTGTTTTTGCAATTATACAGTCTTATACACAAAACCACGTACATCTGTTTGTTAATGCTATGCAAAACATCTAGTCCCAAGAAACAAAAAAGCACGGACGAAAACGTCCGTGCTTTTTTGTTATATATTTTTAAGTTTATTTACATTCCTTCAAAACCCCATCCCCATCAAACTTTGCTGGTTCAGAAATAAATGGTTTAATGTATTCAATAGCTTTTTCAAGGTTTACAATGGCTTTGGCACACAAGCCTTCCCGGAATTCCCATTCGTAGCCTTTAATATGAATAAGGTAGGTTGGCGGAGCCTGTCCATTAATTTTTTTGCATAAATCGTAAATATAACCCGGAGAAGCCGCATGGGTGGTATAAGTCACCTTGGAATTTTCCGTGACTTTAGTCACGCAAAAATCGGCAATATCTTCTACCGAGGCATCAATAAAAATCGCAATATCTTTATCGGCAATGGCATCGGCATCTTCAATATTCAGCTGATAGTTGCTGTCCAGTTCCACGCCTTCAATCTTGTTTTCTTCAATCCATTTTTCCATGCGTTCAACAAAGGCGTTGCCTAGTCCGTCGTCTTGTCTGCCGGGGTTCCCGTAACCGTAAAGTAAAATTTTTGTCATGGTACAAAAATAAAAAATTTAGACGTCCGTAAAGTGCCTGAAATATTTAAAATTGTCATTCTGAAAAATCCCAAAGGGATTTATTCAGAATCTCTTGGATACTATGAGATGCTGAAACAAGTTCAGCATGACGAAAATTCAAGTTTCTAACTTCCATCTTCCCCGCTCTCACAAAAAAACGGGCTTCGAAAAAATCAAAACCCGTTTGTAAATTATGTTAGCTAAATACTAGCTTCTTTTCTTGTCGATCAAATTGTTTTTTGCATCATACAAATTAATTTCCAATGGCATTTTACCTAAAGCATGAGTAGCACAGCTCAAACACGGGTCATAAGCACGGATAGCTACCTCACAGGCATTCATCATTGGTTCGGTAATCTCGGCTTGTCCGGTCATTTGCGCTTCGGCAACCAAACGGACAGCTTCGTTCATTGGCGTGTTATTGTTGGTTGTAGAAACAATAAGGTTCGCCATTTCAATTTGATCTTTTTCGTTGATACGATAGTGGTGGAACAAGGTACCACGAGGAGCTTCAATTAAACCAACACCTTCGTTTTGTTTTATTCCTTTGATCGTTAAATCGCCGCTCAACAAGTCAGGATCGTTCAACAATTCTTTCATCATCTCAGCAGAGTGAAGCAACTCGATCAAACGAGCCCAGTGCATGTGCATCGACATGTTATTGGGTTTACCGTTTGTGTAAGCTTTATATTCTTCGAACTCTTTTTGTGCCAATGGTGTAGGAATAAATTCACACGTATTTAAACGAGCCAACGGACCTACGCGATACCAACCGTTTTCTTTTCCCTGACTCAATAAATAAGGGAATTTCATGTACGACCAGTTTTTAACTTCTTCGGCGATATATTTGTTGTACTCTTGATAATCTACATCATGAAGAATTTTTTTACCTTCGGCATCAACGGCTCTAAGCACACCATGATAAAGATCCAAAGCACCGTCTTTACGAACCAAACTCAGGTGGTTTGACGGAAAAGCAGCGAAAGTATCGATCAGTTCAGCGTGTTCTTTATGATATGCTTTGAAAAGGTCAACCGAAGCTTGTGCCCATTCAATCATTTTATCGATGTTCATCGGATCGGGACCTTTCAAAAAGTTATCGCGTTCCTCAACGGTTAAATGACGGTTAATTCCACCCGGGATGGCTCCGGTTCCATGGATTTTTTTACCGGCAGTAGCTTTAATAATTTCCTGTCCGTATTTACGCATCATTACTCCCTGAACGGCAAGGTCTGGGAATTTTTGAGCAACGCCAATTATATTACGGATGGCCGGATCTGCATCAATACCAAATAGTAAATCGGGAGATACTAAGTGGAAAAAGTGTAATGCGTGAGACTGGAACATTTGCCCGTAGTGCATCAAACGACGCATTTTTTCTCCGGTTGGAGTAAGGCCTTCTCCGGTTCCGGCACCAACAATTACGTCGAGTGCTTTTGCCGCAGCAAGGTGGTGAGACACCGGACAAATACCGCAAAGACGTTGAACCAACACAGGAGCTTCCCAGTAAGGACGGCCTTGTACAAAACGCTCAAAACCCCTAAACTCAACAATGTGTAAACGACTTTGTGTAACTTGTCCATTATCATCCAGGTGAATGGTCACTTTACCGTGGCCCTCAACTCTGGTTACAGGTTCTATAGTTATCTTTTTTGCCATTTTCTTTTTCTTTTAATCAAATTTAACAACTTCGTAAGGTAAATTCATCTCGTTTCCGGTTAATAAAGCTACCAATGCATCCCAAAGTAAGTCTGCACGTGGAGGGCAACCCGGAAGATGATAATCGATTTTTACGATTTCATGACAAGGATAAACTTTATCCAAAATCATTGGGAGTTCATCATCGTTCGGAAGAACTTTTTCCTCATTACCTACCGCAGCTGTTGGTCCGTCTAAGTATGCTTCTTTAATACATTCTTCAACAGGAATACCGTTACGCAATGCTGGTAAACCACCCATGATGGCACATTCACCAACAGAAATCAAAATTTTACAATTTTTTCTGAATTCTTTAAGAACGTGAACGTTCTCGCTATTACAGCAGCCACCTTCAATTAATCCAACGTCACATTGTTTGGTGAACGTTTTAATGTCATCGATTGGAGACTTATTGAACTCAACAAGTTCGATGAGTTCAAGTATTCTTTCATCAATGTCAAGTAGTGACATATGACATCCGAAGCAGCCTGCTAATGATGTTGTTGCAACTATTGCTTTACTCATTATTTGTTACCTCCTAATTTTTTAGATTACACTTTTTATATCACTACCGATGGCTTCTTTATCAAACTTACGTGTGCCAATAGGTTCATTAAATCCTTTTTCTTTCTTAAGAAGAGCCCCAACCGGACAAGTGTCCATAATTTCCTGGGCTTTTTCATCAGTAAGGTTCGCAGCCACTTCTTGATCTAATTTAATCTCAAGTTTATGACCACGTTTGTAGAATGCAAAATAGCTGCGTCCGTTTTCATCCTGGAACGAACGGATACAACGTTTACATAAGATACAACGGTTACGGTCGATGTAGATTTTAGCGTTGTCTGCATCTACTTGTTTTTGTGGGAAAGAGTATGGGAAACGGGGCACCATCATTTGGTAACGGTACGCCAATGCCTGCAATTCGCAGTTTCCACTTTTCTCACATGAAGGGCAGAAGTGATTACCTTCAACGAATAATGCTTCGATGATGGTTAAACGAAGATCGTTTAACTCTTTGGTGTCGTTTTCTACTTCCATTCCGGGAGCTACCGGAGTAGTACACGCTGTCATGGTACGACCTGCAACTTTTACGTTACAAAGACGGCAAGAGCCAGCTTCTTTTACGCCTTTTACATGGCATAAGTACGGAATATAAATACCGTTATCAAGAGCTGCATCCAAAACATTTTGACCTTTTTCAGCAAAACATTCTTTACCGTCAATCGTAAATTTTATTTTTTCGCTCATTGTTTTATATTTTATTTCTTAAATCTTCTTTGATTAATTAATTTGAATGTATGATTACAAATTCGGAACCCTGTCAACGTATGTACAGCTTGCTTTAACAGCATCTTCCATATTAAATTCGGTTACATACTCTTCTTCTTTATTAACGAGTGCTTCATATTTGTCACGGAAGTTTTCGATGGTAGAAAGAACTGGAGCAGCAGCAGTTTGCCCTAAACCACAACGGTTGGCATTTTTCATTTTTTCGCCCCAATCTTTTAAGTCATCAATGTCGCTCATTATTCCGTAACCATCAAGAATTTTTTGCAAACGCTCGCGGATCAATACGGTAATTGCACGACATGGGACGCAAGAACCACAACTTTCTTCAATAAAAAAGTTAAGGAAATTCATTACCACATCTTTCAATAAATTGCGAGAGTTGTCAAAAATCATGATAGAACCACCGGTAGGAAGATCTTCGAAAGAGATCATTCGTTTAAAATCTTTTGGTCCGATGCAGATACCAGAAGGGCCACCAACTTGTACAGCTTGTACATCTTTGGTTCCAACCATATCAAGCATATCGCGAACACGCATTCCCCATTCAACTTCGTAAACGCCTGGTTTTTCGCAGTCGCCCGAAATGCTTAACAATTTAGTCCCTGCACTTTCTTTTGACCCCATCATGGTGAACCACTCAGCACCGTTGTTGATAATTTTAACAACTGAACAAAGGGTTTCAACATTGTTTACGGTTGTTGGAGAATCCATATATCCTTTTTGTACCGGGAACGGGGGACGGTTACGAGGCTCACCGCGTTTACCTTCGGCTGATTCAATCAATGCTGATTCTTCACCGCAAACATAGGCCCCGGCTCCGAATTGAATTCTGATATCGAAATCAAATCCTGCTTTACCGGCAATATTGGTTCCTAACAAACCATCTTTTCTCATTTCTTCAAGAACTTTCTCTAATTTTTCTTGAAGATACTTATATTCATATCTCAAGTATAAAATACCAACTTTTGCATCAATAGCATAACCTGCAACGGCCATACCTTCGAACAAGAGTTTAGGAACTTCGGTTAAGATTACTCTTTCTTTGAATGTTCCGGGTTCACCTTCATCGGCATTGCAAAGAACATAACGTGTTCCTGCTGATTGACGACAAAAATCCCATTTCATCCCGGTTGGAAAACCAGCACCACCACGACCACGAACATAAGAAGCTTTTACTTCGTTGATTACATCCTGTGGTTGCATGCCTGCTATTTTTTTCAAAGAAGCACCTACTTGATAGTCCGAAAAAATAACAGCACCTTTTTTATGCAGGTTGCTCGAAACTCCATCGTTCGGAATATCCTCAACCGCTTTACCGGCTTTCATAGCAGCAACGATTTCTTTTACTTTTGCGGGGGTTAAATTGGTAAATACCTTTTTGTTAATGATGGCAGCTGGTTCCTGATCGCTCATACCGATACATGCTGTATCGTGCAAACCGATCTTGCCGTCGGCAGTTACATTACCAAAAGCACATCCTGCTTCTGCTTCGAATGCTTCTGCTACTTCTGCACGGCCTTTCATTTCAGCTACTGCACTATTGTTTAAATAAACGGCATATTCGCCGGCAGGTTTGCAGGTAAAGAAGTGATAAAATGAGCGGGTCTGCTCAACGTCAACTTTCGACAAACCACAACCTTCCGCAATAACCTCAACAGCTTCACCAGGTATAAAACCAAACTCATCCTGAGTATCAATCAAGATGTCCATCAATCTGGTTTTGTCATTATTGTATCTCTCAATAATGCTTTTTACAGTAGTTCTCATAAAAATTTATTTGTTTATAATATACCTTAAATTGAATTGTTCGCTTACGCTATTTGTTAAACTTTTAACAAATTAGGCAAAAATACCTATTTTTAAGGAAGATAACCAACGAAAGGAAAATTTAGAAGAAATATAAATAAATTCTATTCAATAATTTACATATGTTTTTATTTGAAATAATTTATAGGTTCTCCAAACAACAAGAACTCTGTTATTTTAGGGACATAAAAAATTAATTCTTCTTCACAAAATAAGCCATCTCTTCAAGCGTGGTAATAATGTCAAATTCTTTTAGGTAAATTGATTTGGGAAGATCAAGGTGTACATTGGTAAAATTCAAGATCCCTTCCACTCCGGCACTTAATAAAATATCGGCAATAGATGTGGCAAATTCCGAAGGAACCGCAATAATTCCAATGGCAATATTTTTATCCACCACCTCCTCAGAAACCTTACTTATATCATGGCATTTTACCCCAAAAAATTCTTTCCCAATTTTTTGAGGGTCAATATCAAAAACGGCAACTACTTTCAGGTTCATTTCCTGGTCAGAAAGATAATTTAGAATAGCCTGCCCCAAACGTCCTGTCCCAACAATAGCCACATTTTGAGGTTCTTTACTATCAATGGTCTCGGCAATAAGGTCATTCAATTCATTTACATTGTATCCCTTGCGGTGATTCCCGGCAGAACCAATCAACATCAAATCGCGGCGAACCTGCACCGGATTTAGGTTCAACAAACGTGCTAAATCATGGGAATAGATATATGGCTCGGTCATATATCGGTAACGATAAAGCAAGCGGCGGTACCGGCTTAATCGCTGTACTGTTTTTTTGGGTAACTTCATTTAGTATGTACTAATCATTTTTTACAAAAATAGGAGGAAGTTTTTATAATCAAACAAAAGCGAATAAATAAAAAGAACTACTTTTGTTCGGATTTTACCACAAAAGCTTAAAAATAAATGCATAAGGGAAGTGAAAAGATCAACAGGAAAATTCACATTCAGGGTCTGGTACAGGGTGTTGGGTTCCGTCCGTACATTTACCGTTTAGCCAAACGATTTGATTTATCCGGCTGGGTTGAGAACAGAAACGACGGCGTTTTTATCAAGGTTGAAGGATCAGGGAAAACCCTTGACTCTTTTTTAAAAGCAGTTAAAGATGAGGCTCCTCTCGCTTCCAACATCATTTCCATCAACTATAAAAACATTGCGTTAGAAAACTTCAGCGATTTTTCCATCATCAAAAGCGAAAATAAATCCAATGAAATTACCGAGATTAGCCCGGATATTGCCGTTTGCGATGACTGCCTTCAGGATTTAAAAACACAGGCTCACCGGATCAACTACCCGTTTATAAACTGCACCAATTGCGGACCACGTTTCACTATAATTAAAGATTTACCTTACGACCGTGATAAAACCACCATGAAACCTTTTGAGCTTTGCCAGACCTGTTATTCGGAGTATACCGAAATACTGGATCGAAGATTCCATGCCCAGCCCGTAGCTTGCAATCATTGCGGACCCACCTATACCCTTCATTATAATAAAGAAGAAATAAAAGATTTCAGCACCATCTTAAAAACCACTTGCCAACTGCTCGAAGAAGGTAAAATTGTTGCCATGAAAGGCCTGGGAGGTTATCATCTTGCCTGTGATGCAAAAAATGAAGAGGCCGTTAATCGCTTAAGGATCGCTAAAAACAGGGATGGTAAGCCCTTTGCCGTGATGACCCAAAATTTGGAAACACTAAAAACGTTCGCAGATTACACCCATGAAGAAGAAAAACTAATCAATTCCTGGCGAAAGCCAATTGTTCTTTTAAAAAACAAAAAACAACTAGCTCCTAGCATTTGCATGGGCTTTGATTCGGTGGGGGTAATGTTGCCTTACATGCCTTTCCACCATCAATTGATGGACACTTTAAATTTGGATGTAATCGTCCTTACCAGCGGAAATATTTCGGATGAACCCATCATTATCGACAATAAAAAAGCATTGGACGAACTGGGTGCAATTTCTGATGCCGTTTTAACTTATAACCGTGACATCCATAACCGCACCGATGATTCGGTTGCATTTGTTACCAACAATAAAAGCCGCTTGATCCGTCGTTCAAGGGGCTACGTCCCTTCCCCTACCCGCTTAAATTTAAATGTTGACGGAATTTTTGCCTCGGGAGCCGAGCTGGTAAATTGTTTCGCGATCGGCAAAGGAAATCAAGCCATTTTAAGCCAGCACATCGGCGATTTAAAAAATGCTGAAACTCTCGAATTTTACAGCGAATCAGTAAGCCGCTTTAAAAAATTGTTCCGGGTCGAACCAAGGCTAATGGCTCACGATTTACACCCCGACTATTTATCGACCAAATACGCCAAAGAACAAAACATCCCCAAAATTGCGATTCAACACCATCACGCACACATTGCCGCTTGTATGGCAGAACACGGCCTGGATGAAAAAGTAATCGGGATTGCTTTTGACGGGGTTGGTTTAGGCGACGACAATAAAATATGGGGCGGGGAGTTTTTTGTTTGTGACCTGGCAAATTACGAACGCATCACCCATTTCGACTACGTAAAAATGCCCGGCGGGGATAAGGCCACCAAAAACCCCTGGCGAATGGCCGTGAGTTACCTTCATCACTATTTTGGACGGGATTTTAATTTCCATAGCCTGGATTTCTTAAAAGATATTTCTGATTTCGATTTGGAATTTGTACTGGGAATGCTCGACAAAAACCTGAACTGTCCCGAAACATCCAGCTGCGGACGATTATTCGATGCTGTTTCGGCACTGGCCAATTGTTGTACAGTAGGAAGTTTTCATGCCGAAGCCCCCATGCGTCTGGAAGCCGCCATTGATAAAAGCTGTGCCGAAACTTATCATTTTGAAGCAGGAAGCCCCATCAGCCTTAAACCAATTTTTGAAGGCATACTGGAGAGTTTAAACAAAAAAGAAGAACAGGGAATTATCGCAGCTAAATTTCACAATACTATTATTAATATTATTTTTGCTATCGCTAAAAAACTAAGAACTGAAAGAGGTATCAACAAGGTCGTGCTTTCGGGCGGCAGTTTTCAAAATCGTTTTATGTTAGAAAAAACAGAAACACTGCTTTCGGAAAATGATTTTGAAGTGTATTCGCACCAGGAAACACCCAGCAACGATGGAAGCCTGGCCCTCGGACAATTAGTAATAGCAGCAAAAAAGAGATTGATTAATGATGATTGATTATTTCTGTCAGTCTGAGCGAAGCCGAAGACTGACATCATCACACTTCGACTACACTCAGTGTGATAAACATTAAAAAATTATGAAAAAAACAATTCCCATTTTTTTAATATTGTTTTTAACTATTGCTGGATTCTCACAGGAATTGGATTCAATATTAATATCAGGGCAAATTGTTTCAAAAAACAAAAAACCTGTTCCAGGAGCGACAATCAATATTGTTGACACCAAAACAAGTACTATTACAGATATAAATGGGAAATTTAAAATCATAGTACCAAAAGAAGGTGTTCTTAAAATAGTTGCAATTTCTGAACCTTTATATTTAAGTTTATGGGATGTAATAACTCAAAAAACAACTTATTATACACTAATCTTAAAAGATTTGGAAATAAAAAAAGGAAAAAGGATTCCAATAAATGGGGAAAAAGTAAGGCTTAATAAAAAAAATAAAGGAAGTCATATTATGACTTTAGTTGCAAATTATACAAGTAATATAAAGAATATTACTCTAAAATATTACAACAAGTATATCAACACTGATAATAAAATTAACATTTCGCTTATTGTTAACGGGTTACCAATTGAAGACAATCTTAAAATTTCAGACCTTGATTATTCAAATTTTTCTAATGCTTCAATTATAAAACTAACTCCAAACAATTATGCCTTTATATTTAGTAAAAAGAAAAAATAATCACTCAAAAATAGAAAATCAAAATGTGTCTAAGTATACCAGCCAAAATAGAAAAAATTGACGGAGACATGGCCACGGTTTCTGTGGGAGGAACCGAGTATAATGCCAGTCTGCAAATGATAGAAGATGCCAAAGTGGGCGAATATATTTTGCTTCATACCGGTTTTGCCATTCAAAAAATCAGCGAAGAAGAAGCATTGGAAACGCTGAAAGTTTTTGAAGAATTTGAAGAGCTGAACCAGCAAATGGATCAGGAAGAAAAAGAAAGCGGCGAACGCTTAGTTTAGGAGGCTGCATGAAGTATATCGATGAATTCCGAAACAAAGAGCTTGTCCTGGAGCTGTCCCGGCAAATCAAAGCGGTTTCAAAAAAAGAAATCCGCCTGATGGAAGTTTGCGGTGGACACACCATGTCCATCCAAAAATTTGGGATCCCCTCCCTGCTTCCCGACAACATAAAACTGGTTTCCGGCCCAGGCTGCCCGGTCTGTGTTTCCGACCGAAAATATATCGACCAGGCCATTGCCTACAGTCGATTGAAAGATGTAATCATCACCACTTACGGCGATTTGATCCGTGTTCCGGGATCAACCTCCACCCTGGACCAGGAAAAAGCCGGGGGGGCAAATGTTAGAATTGTTTACTCGGTGCTGGATGCCATTCAAATTGCAAAAAACAATCCGGACAAAAAAATTGTTTTCCTGGGAATCGGATTTGAAACCACCTCTCCCAGCAGTGCAGCCGGTGTACTCAATGCCCATGCCCAGGGTGTAGGAAATTTCTTCCTGTTCAGTTCTCATAAAATCATGCCTCCGGCCATGGGAGCATTAATTGACGAAGGTATAAAAATTGACGGCTACATTGCCCCCGGCCATGTTAGCACAATCACGGGATCGGGCATTTACCAGGACATTCCAAAGAAATACAAATTAGGAGTAGTTATCTCAGGCTTCGAACCGGTTGATCTGCTGCACTCCATTTTAATGCTGGTAAAACAAATTGAAACCGGGAAATATTCGGTAGAAAATGGATACCGAAGGGTGGTCAAAGACGAAGGGAACACCATTGCACTACAAATGCTGGACGAAGTTTTTGAACTTAGAGACGACTGGTGGCGTGGCCTCGGGGTTCTTCCCAAAAGCGGGATGAAGGTTCGCGACAAATACAAAAAATACGATGCCGAAGTCATGATCCCGGTTGAAGTGGAACCGACCAAAGAAGAAAAAGGCTGTATTTGCGGCGAAATTTTAAAAGGGCTAAAGAACCCGAAAGATTGCAAATTATTTGGCAAAGCCTGTACACCAAACAATCCGGTGGGTGCCTGCATGGTTTCGCACGAGGGAGCCTGCAACGCCTATTTCAGGTTTAACAGGAGTTAATTGATTTAAGAACATCGATTAAGGAATTAAGATTTTAGAATGAAAAACAAACAAATATTACTGGGCCATGGTTCAGGAGGGCAACTCTCCCACGATTTAGTCAAAGATATTTTCGTCAAACATTTTGACAACCCCATTTTGCGTAAGCAAACCGATTCTGCCCTGCTCGAAATCAAGGCTTCCAATATTTCATACACTACCGATTCATACGTGGTCGATCCTATTTTTTTCCCGGGAGGGAATATCGGAAAAATCGCCATTGCCGGAACAGTAAACGATTTAGCCGTTAGCGGAGCCAGACCTTTGTACATTTCTGTGGGTTTCATTATTGAAGAAGGTTTTGAACTGGAAAAATTGGAAGCTATTGTAAAAACCATGGCCGAAGAAGCAAAAAAAGCCAAGGTACTAATTGTAACCGGCGATACCAAAGTGGTTGATAAAGGCAAAGCCGACAAGGTTTTCATCAACACTTCCGGTATCGGAATTCTTAATCCCGAAAGGCTGCCCATCAGCACAGGCGAAAAAGTTTCGATGGGCGATAAAATCATCATCAACGGGAGTATTGGCGATCATGGGATGACCATCATGAGCGAGCGGAACGAGCTAAAAATACGCGCCAAAATTGAATCGGATTGTGCTTGCTTGAACCATTTGATTGAAGAAATCCTGGCAAGCGGAGCCGACGTAAAATTTATGCGTGATGCCACCCGTGGTGGCGTTGCAACGGTTCTTACCGAACTGGTGGATAAACGGAACTATGGTTTGGAAATAGACGAATCGGCCATTGCCGTTAAAGAAGGAGTGCGTGGCATGTGCGAGCTGTTGGGATTTGACCCGCTTTACGTGGCCAACGAAGGAAAAGTATTGATGGTTGTTTCGGAGAAAGATGCCGATAAAGTAATCGGGATCATGAAGAAAAATGAATTTGGGAAAGAAGCGTCAATCATCGGTAAAATTGTAGACGAACACCACGGGAAAGGCTGGATAGAAACAGGCATCGGAGGAAAGCGAATCATTGACATGCTGGCTGGAGAACAACTTCCTCGGATTTGCTAATTTTTTAGTTGCAATTTCATCCTGATAAATCTTATATTAGTGGTGAATTACACAATTTAAACACATAAATAACAATCTAAAACTTTCATTATGAAAAAATTATTAATTATTGCCTTAGTACTTGTAACAAGCACTTCTTTTTCTCAAAATTTTGATTTTGGATTTGGTGCCGCTTTAGGAACAAAAATGAAAATTGATAATTCGGGCACAAACACCGGATTTGGTGTGAATGCACGCGGGGTATTTAGTTTTGCCAACAAATTCGGTGTTACCGGTGGAGCAACCTACTTCTTCCCAAACAAATTTGATGTTGAAGGTGTAGAATATAAAAACTCATTTTTAATTATCAATGTCGATTTCTTGTTTTACTTTTTGAATATTCCGAAAGTTAAATTTTATGCTTTAGGAGGTTTGGCAAACACCATTCAAATGTATAAAATTGATGGGAACAGCGACTCAGAAAACAACATTGGCTTAGAGTTTGGTTCCGGGTTAAAAGCCGGGCCTTTATTTATTGAAGCCAAATACGAAACAAAAGCCGAACAATTTATTGCTACCGTAGGTATCTACATTAAATAATAATATTTTCCGGGTGCTCCGAAGATCGGGGCATCCTTTTTTTCTCCCCCAATTTCATTTCTTCATCTTCACTTCATTTTCAGGTTTTAGGTTTGCTAACGTAAATAATTTTACTAACACAAATCAATAAATCATGAAATCAAAAAAAAACCTAGTAAAACTAGTAAGCGCATTTGCGATCTTTACACTAATTGTATTCACCGCTTGTGAAAAAACAGACGACACTAACATCGATTTAAATGATGATGCAGAATCTACGGTTTTAAGCCAAACCATTGCGACCGAAATTTTTGATGAAATCAGCGAAATCATGGACGAAGCCATTCAGAACTCTGAAGACGTTGCCACCGAAGCAGACCTAAAAGATGGATCAACAACACAAAACATGATGGGACGAGGTTATCATCATGGTCATTATCGCGACACCATTAATTTAATAGGAAAACGCCTTTACCGTTTATCAGAATGTGTAACCATTACCCGTGATTTTAGCGAAGATATGGACACCTTGATAATGGTCGTTGACTTTGGTGACGAAAACTGTTTAGGCCCAGACGGCAGAGAACGCAGAGGCAAAATCATCATCACCCGTATTGGCCAATTCTACTGGGATGGCGATGGAATTTCAGTAACAACCACCTTCGAAGATTATTATGTAGATAACAACCAAATTACCGGGACCAAAGTTGTTAATGCCTATTTAAACGAAAGCCAACAACGTGTTCATGAAATTACCGACAACGGACAAATTATCCTTGCTGATGATGCCGGAACCATTACCTGGCAAGCACAAAGAACCAGAACCGTAGTTGAAGGCAGCATGACCCGCATAAAATTTGATGATGTAATTCACATCACCGGAAGTTCATCAGGGAGTGACGCTGAAGGAAACACCTTTACCAGCGAAATTGTAGAACCATTGGTTCGCATTTACGAAGAAGATTGCCACAGGCATCCGGTTAGCGGTATTGTTGAGATTTTTAAAAGCCCCGATACTTACATTACAATTAATTATGGAGACGGAACTTGCGACAACCTCATTGAAGTAACTACTAACGGTGAAACTGAAATCATTGAACTACAAGGAGAATACAGAAGAAATAACAACAAATAAACACATGAGGTTTGTTTTTATAGGGTAAAAACAAAGGTTATTTTTTCGCAGAAATTTAATTCAGCAGAAAATTAACCAGCTTTCATCCCGGTTCATCAAACTGGGGTGAAAGTTCTCAACAAAAAAATTGTATATTTAAAATCAATTTAAGAAATAATGACACTCAAAAAAATAATCGGCATATTCTTATTGGTTCTTTTTGTCAATATTGCTTGGGGACAGGATGACAAAAAAACAACGCCTCCGCCCAAAAAAGAGGAAAACAAACAAGCAGATCAAAAGAAACAGGATCAAAAAGATAAAACAAAACAAACTGATCCGAAAAAAAAGGGGCAAAATGATAAGACAAAACAAGCCGATAATTCAAATCAAAAAAAGATCAAAAAGGTTCCTCAAGCCAATAACAGGAAAAAAATATTATCGAAACAAAAACAACTTATAAAAAAGAAACAAGTAAAAACCGCTATCAGGAAAAGAGCCACAAAAGCTCGCAGGAAATAACAATTACAAACTTTACGAATGCTAAAAAAACCGGTTTTATTGCTATCGTTTTTCACACTTTCAGTTGCATTAGTTGCCAACAACCAATTAACTACAAATGAAAACGACTCCGTTGCAACGGAAGAAGGAACTCATTTTTTAATGTTTAGTGTGAGCTACAGCACGGACAACACAACAAACAAAAACTATTCAGACATTAAAATGCCGACCATAACGGGCGACATCTATTTTTTTGCAAAAAACGGCTTCTGGACGTCTTTCTCTTACGCCAACTACATTGATGCCCCTGAAACCACTTATGAAACAGATATTTCTCTGGGTTACCAGAAATATTTTGGCAACTATTTTGATGTTGATCTCTCGTATAAATGGCACCAGTTTAAAGGCGACACCCTTTATTCGGGCATTGACTACAACCACGCTCTCACGCTTTCAACCGGCCTGGATTTTGACTTTATAAATTTTTACGTCGATAATTCGATATACTGGGGAAGCAGCAACAATTACTTCCTGGATTTAAGCCTAGGATTTAATTTGGAAAGCGATCATCTTCTCACAAAAAACGACAACATTTCTTTCTCGCCCACAATTTTAACTTCGTTTGGAAGCAATGATTTTATTTATTACGATATTATTCCCCGGCAAATAAGATACAAAGGCAGGGTATTTAATCTTCGCCCGGAAGTTATCGAAAACACCACAAGTAAATTCATCTATCAAAGTTCAGGGATTATAGCCCCTCTTATATATTCAGTCGGCGAATTTTCGTTTTCACTTGCATGGTCCTACATCATCCCATCCACACAACTAAAAGATTTAGGATGGACCAACCAAAGCGGTTTCTTTATTTCATTAACATATAGCCCCAATATTTTTTAACAATGAAAGTTTTAATTGTTGAAGATGAACGCAGTTTGGCTCGGGAAATTGAGACCTTTTTAACCAAAGAGCATTACCATTGCGATATGGCCTTTAACGGCACAAAAGCCTCAGAGTATTTAGCCATAAACACCTACGATTTTGTTTTGCTCGATATTGGTCTTCCCGATTATAACGGGCTCGATTTAATCAAAGAAGCAAAAGAATACAATGCCGAAGCATATTTTATTATAATTACGGCCCGCGGCGAACTCAACGATAAACTAAAAGGATTTGAAATGGGAGCCGACGATTACCTGCCCAAGCCTTTTGCGCTGTTAGAACTCCACTCTCGTTTGCAGGCCATTACCCGGAGAAAATTCGGGCAAAAATCGTCACAGATTCAATTTGGCGGGTTCACCATCGATCTTAACAAACGAGCCATTGTACACCAAAACAATCCGGTAGATCTTACCAAAAAAGAATACGATTTATTAAGCTATATGATACTGAATAAAAATCGCGTAATGGATCGCCTGCAACTAACCGAGCACATTTGGGGCGACTTTTTTGAAGACGATTTTGATTCGAACTACATTGATGTACACATCAAAAATATTCGAAAAAAACTGGCAAATTTTGAAGACCATAACTGGATAAAAACCGTTAGAGGGATCGGGTATAAATTTGAATTGGCATAATGCGGATACTGAAACTAAAATTAAAAACAAAACTGCTTATCATCAACACTTTTACCAAGGTGTTAATTATTCTCATTGCCATTTTTATTGTCCCCAAACTGGTTCGCGATATTTCAATTAATAATACCGACCAGGAATTATTCGACAAACTGGATCAAATTTACCTTTTGATTGAAGAGCATGGCATCGAAATTTTTGTGGACACAGAAAACAACAACCAATCTTACGGAAGTTATAATATCCTGAAAGAAGAGTTTATTTCGATTGAACCGAGCACCGATACCGTTTTATTTGAAAGCATTGGCAATGTAGTCCGCATCATCGAAGAACAGGAAATTGATTACCGGGTTATTAGTGCAAACCTGCAATACGGCGAAGATTATTATTTAATTGAGATTGGAAAAAGCATTGCAACCATCATCAATTTCGAGAAAGAATTAAAAAACTACGCTTTCTATTTTTTGCTCATTTTACTATCCATCAGCATTGTCCTCGACCTGGTACTGACACAAATATTATTGCGGCCTTTCGGGAAAATCATTCAAAAACTCAAAGCTACCCGGCATCCATCTTCTTTCGAATACACCGAAGTAAACACCAGCACTTCCGATTTTATTTATCTCGAAGAAAGCATTCACACCCTGATGAAAAGAATTGAAACCGCTTTTAACAACGAACGCGAATACATCGGGAACATCTCGCATGAACTCTTGACCCCCATCAGCATCATCCGCTCAAAACTCGACAACATGACTTCCGAATCATCCTTAAACGACGAGGATATTTCAAAGATTTTTGAAATAAAATCGAGCCTGATAAGGTTAACAAAAATGGTTCGCAGCTTACTTTTAATGTCAAGAATTGAGAATGAAGAATACATTAAAAACGAGCAGGTAAATATTCACGAAGTATTGGGGGGAGCCATCCAGGAAATTAAGGATCGTGCCGAAATTAAAGGGATTGAAGTGATTGTAGATTTATGCAAAAAAGAGAAACAGGTGACTGGCAATGCAGAGCTCTTACACATTATGTTTTTCAACATTCTGAACAATGCTTTAAAATATACAACAAAAGGCTTTATCAAAATTGAAACCAAATGCCACACAAACAGCTTTGAGGTTTACATTTCTGACTCAGGAAAAGGAATTGCTAAAGAACACCTCCCCCATATTTTTAACCGCTACAAAAAGTTCCAGGATGGAGAAAATAATTTTGGGCTTGGGCTCGCCCTGGCAAAAAAAATCTGCGAATACCATAAGGCAAAAGTCACGATTGAATCTGAAATTGGCAAAGGCTCGCAGTTCGTAATTTCATTTTAAGAACCTGTTACCTTTTCTTTAGACTCTTTCTTTTGAAGAAATTTTAGTATTTTCACCCCTGCAATTGTTCGTGAACAAAAATTAACCTAAACATATACTATGAAAATAAGACCAATTTTTGTCTTAGCTATTACTTTGTTTATCGTTATTATTGCTTGTAATAACAACCAACCACCTCAAAAAAAGAACACCGAAGCCCGTGAAGATTCATCAAAAATGGCTTTGGCGGTTCAACTTCAATCTAAAATATCGAAAAAAGTAAAAGCCATTACCGAAACAGAAGCAGTAAAAACACCTGCCGGGGAAGATGCTGCAGATGATCCGGCCATATGGATCAACAAATTTGATCCCGAAAGAAGCATCATCCTAGGAACCGATAAAAAAGCCGGTCTTTATGCCTACAACCTGAACGGGGATGTTCTGCAATTCATTGACGCGGGATTATTAAACAATATCGATCTGAGGGAAGGTTTCTATTTTAACAACACCTCGCAGGTTTTAATTGCCGCTTCGAACCGAAGCAACAACAGCATTAGTTTATTTTTACTGAATCCGAACACCTTGCAAATTTCCGACACTATTATGAATATTAAAAGCAATGTTGATGGAGTATATGGGTTGTGTATGCACACCGATGCAAATGAAAACTTTTATGTGTTCGTAAACGGGAACAACGGCCTTATTGAGCAATATAAAATTACCAGCAATAACCAACGCATTTTTTATAAATATTGCCGAAGCCTAAAAGTTAACAGTCAAGCGGAAGGAATGGTGGTAAATGATTTTAGCGGAAAACTTTATGTTGCTGTGGAAGAAGAAGGAATTTATAAAGCCAGTGCTGCACCAAATGGTTCAAGCAAACTAAGCCTTATTAAAGAAAGCACTAAAACAAATAACGAGTTTATCAGTTACGACATTGAAGGTCTCGCCATATACCATTCCGCCCATAAAGAATATTTAATTGCATCTATCCAGGGAAATTTCAGTTACGCCGTTTTCGATTTAAAAAATAATGACAAATATATTGGAAGTTTTATTATTGAAAACGGACATATTGATGGTGTGGAAGAAACCGACGGTATAGAAGTCAGCAGTTTTCCGGTTAATAGCAAATACCCAAAAGGAATATTGGTTGTACAAGATGGATTTAATTATGATCGAGATAGCATTGCAAGCCAAAATTTCAAATACATTTCATGGAAAGATATTGCAGACTTACTATAAAAAACACCCGTAACACAAGTGTTACGGGCTGCAAAATTAAAATTCAGCATATCGCGGAAAATACTGAATCACTAAACATTTTTCAAACACCGTATTCCCGATGGAATTTCCGGAGTGTATCCGTTAAGTCTTCAAACATTACATAATGATTGGTACAGCCTACACGGTCACAAATACTAACGACACCGCCAATTTCAATATTAAACTTAATCATATAGGCCTCATTTCCATTACAGGTTCGGCAGGGAACATCTGTATTTAACTTTTTTCCACAATGAGGACACAGCACCCCGACCCTTGTACCTTCAGGCAATTCAACATCCGATTGCTTATCGTAACAGCCGTAAGTAGAACACAACCGTAGTTTTCCCTTATCTCCATTTACATTAACAACATCAAGCAAGATACTGGGTTTTTCGTGTAATAAATTTTTATAATCCATCAGGCTGGTACCACAATGGGTACACTTGACGTTTAACGAAACTTTTTTTGACATAAAACCCTCCTTTATTTGGTTAGTAACACCCTCCTCACAAAGTCAGCCCATGAGCTAAGATACAAAATTTACAAGGCAATGTAAAGAACATATATATTTTTCTCTATATTTTAAAAAGTGTAATTTATCGTTAAAAATTTAGCAATGGAAAAAATCATTAATTTTGCATTTCTTTTAAAATATTAATCATGCACGAACTTTCAATCGCGGTCAATATTGTAGATTTAGTAACCGATGAAGTCAAAAAATCAGGGGGCAAATTTGTAACAGAAATTGAGCTGGAAATTGGAAGTATGTCTGGAATCATCTTAGAAGCCCTGGAATTTGCCATGGAAGAAGCCGTAAAAAACAGCCTTTTGGAAAAGGCTAAGGTTCGTTATCACGAATTACAAGCCGAAGCAAAATGCAGTAAGTGCGAAAATATTTTTGAAGTGGATGATTTTTTTGCAGTTTGCCCAAAATGTGGTAGTTTTGAAACAGATATCAGTAAAGGCAAAGATTTAAAAATAATAAAAATTAAACTGGGATAATTCCCTCTTAAAACAAAATATTATGTGCGGAACTTGCGGATGTGGAGAAGATTCGGTTAGAATTAATAAACCGGGCGAAGTCCACGAACATCAACATACTCATTCTCATCATCACGGCAGTGACGAACACAGCCATACACATTCTCACAGCCACAGCCACGATCATGAACACACTCACGATCACTCGCATGAAGGCAGCAACCATGCTCACCACCATCACGATCACTCACACGATCACAGCCATGGAAATGAAATTGAGCTGGAAATTAATGTTCTCCATAAAAACAATTTACTAGCCGAAAGAAACCGTGGGTATTTTGAAGCAAAAAATATTTTGGCGTTGAACCTGGTTAGTTCCCCCGGATCAGGTAAAACCAGCTTGTTGGAAAGAACCATCAAAGAAACCGGAAACGAAATTCCGTTTTATATTATTGAAGGCGACCAACAAACCATGAACGATGCAAACCGTATCGAAGCTGCCGGAGCCCCGGTTGTTCAGGTAAACACAGGCAGTGGGTGCCATCTTGATGCCGATATGATTAATAAAGCCGTTAAAAAACTTGAAATAAAAGATAACAGCACCCTGATTATTGAAAATGTTGGCAACCTGGTTTGCCCTTCAATGTTTGATTTGGGAGAATCGAAAAGGGTGGTTATTATCAGCACTACCGAAGGCGAAGATAAACCGATCAAATACCCGGATATGTTTGCCTCTTCCGACATATGCATCATCAACAAAACAGATCTTCTACCTTATCTGGATTTTGATATTGAAAAATGTAAAGAATATGCATTAAAAGTAAATCACCATCTGGAGATTTTTGAGCTATCGGTAAAATCGGGAGAAGGAATGGAGAACTGGTATCAATGGCTAAAAGAACAAATAGCTTAAGAAAAAACAACGAGGTATTTCAGGCTTAAAAATTCTTTAAAAAACAAGCAAAAAAACTGTTTGTTAAAGAATTAACAATTTTTCTTGGATTTTATAAAACCAAAATTTAAATTTGTCTAGGATATCACATCCTTGAATAATCAGCAGCACATGAAACACCTACCACACAAAACCATAGAACGATTAAGTCAATACCGCCGGGCGTTATTGATTTGTGCAGCCAAAGGCAAAACCCACATCTTTTCACACGAAATTGCCAGGATTCAACACATTACCCCGGTGCAGGTTCGACGCGATATTATGCTTATTGGTTATACCGGTACGCTACGAAAAGGATATAACGTACAAGAATTGGTTGATTTAATCGGTGATATTATCGACACCAAAGAAGGACTAAACGTAGCGGTAGTCGGAATTGGAAATTTAGGTCATGCCATGATTAATTATTTTAACGGAAAACGAACCAAATTATCGATTGTTGCAGCTTTTGACAGCGATCCTGATAAAGTTGGCCTCGTTTTTTCAGGGGTAAAATGCCACCATATTAACGATATGGTCGAGGTGGTTAAAAACGATAATATTTCTATTGGAATTATAACCGTTCCTGCCGGTTCGGCCCCCGAAATAGCTGAAAAATTAGTGGATGCAGGCGTAAAAGGAATTTTAAACTACACCCCTAAACCGGTACAGGTTCCAAATCATGTTTATTTGGAAGAATACGATATGATTACTTCACTTGAAAAAGTAGCTTTTTTTGTAAAGACCCACGGTTGGGAAATGGAATAAGCCTAAACCATTACAATACGGGTTCCCCCATTATCGATGCCCAATTGCGAACTTTTAGTAATGATGGTATCTTTTCCCGAGTGTTCAACAAAATATATGGCTGCCCTGATTTTCGGGGCCATGCTACCTTCGGCAAAATGACCTTCTTTCAAATAACGTTTAGCTTCAGCAACAGTCATGCGGTCAATGGTTCTTTGCTGAGGTGTATTAAAATCCAGGCAAACTTTGGCAACATCTGTTAAAATAAATAGCTTATCGGCATTAATTTGGGAAGCCAACAAAGCCGAGGCCAGATCCTTATCAATCACCGCGTCAATTCCCTGTAATTTGTTAGGTTCAACATAAAAAGCAGGAATACCGCCGCCACCAACAGCAATGACAATATGTCCTTCGCGGGCAATGCGTTCGATGGATTTTTTATTTGAAATTACCAATGGTTTTGGCGAAGCCACAACTTTTCGCCAACCTCCACGCGCCTTATCTTCTACAAATTTTGAACCCGAATCCTTCATGAATTTTTCGGCTTCTTCCTTAGAATAATAAGGCCCGATGGGTTTGGTAGGATTTGTAAATGCTGGATCGTCTTTTGAAACCAAAACCTGAGTGACAATGGTTAAAATATCGCGATCCATATCATTTTTCAACAATACATTTCTTAGCTGTTGTTCGATCACATAACCAATAAAACCCTGTGAGTATGCTACACAAATATCCAAGGGCATCTCAGGAACACCATGAATCTGGTTCCCACCCTGATTAGCCAATAAAATATTCCCTACCTGGGGACCGTTTCCATGGGTTAAAACCAAATTATATTTGCGTTTTAACAGTTTTATTAACCTTTCACTTGTTTTATACGCATTTTCTTCCTGCTCGTCGATCGTCCCTTTTTGACCGGCCTGCAATAATGCGTTTCCTCCAAATGCGACAACAGCTAATTTTCTCATGTTTCCTCCAAATTAGTTTGAGGATGCAAAACTATAAATTTTAACGACACAACAAACATATTGAGCTGTTCATAATATGTTTTTTTCAATTTTCTATTTTCATTATATTTACATAAAATACGTCTCCATGAAAGTTTTCAATATTGCTTCCCTATCAAAAAAAACAATTGGAACATTTGCCGGGCTAATTCTATTTTTCATTATTTTTTTATTTGGGAACCTCGATCCTCAAAATCCTGCCGTTACTTATACCCTGGCCGTTGCATTGTTAATGGCTGTTTGGTGGATTAGCGAAGCTGTTCCCCTGGCAATAACGTCCCTCCTGCCGGTGGTTCTATTTCCGCTTTTAGGAGTTATGAACGGAAAAGCAGTTTCATCGACCTATTTCAACCATGTAATTTTTCTTTTTATGGGAGGATTTATTGTCGCCATTGCCATGCAAAAATGGAACCTTCACCGAAGAATTGCCCTCAAAATATTAATGTATACAGGAGTCAGCCCTGCGCGAATTCTACTCGGATTTATGCTGGCTACGGCTTTCCTTTCAATGTGGATTTCGAACACGGCCACCACCATGATGATGGTTCCTATTTTAATTTCAATTATTCAAAAGCTGGAAGAAAGCGTAGGGAAAAAATCCATGAAAAAATATGCTACCGGATTATTGCTGGGTGTTGCATACAGTGCTTCCATCGGAGGAATAGCAACGCTTGTAGGAACCCCACCGAACCTCTCTTTTGCACGGATTTTCCAAATCATGTTCCCCAATGCCCCGGAGATTTCGTTTGCCAACTGGATGGCTTTCGCCCTGCCGGTGACCATCATTTTCCTGGCTTTCGTTTGGTTCTATTTATACTTGATTTTTAAACCCAAGAAAAAATCATGGAGCAATATCAGCAAAGATTCATTCAAAAACCAGTACAGGGAATTAGGTAAAATCAGCCGGGAAGAAAAATATATTTTAATCGATTTTATTTTGCTGGCCCTTTTATGGATAAGTCGCTCAGATATTAATTTAGGAAGTTTCACTATCCCCGGATGGGCATCTATTTTTTCGGTTCCTTCTTACATTAACGATGGAACCGTAGCCATTATGATGGCCATTGTTTTGTTCCTGGTTCCATCAAAAAATAAAACCGGCAAAAAAATCATGGACTGGGAATCAGCCAATAAAATTCCGTGGAACATTGTTTTGCTTTTCGGCGGAGGGTTTGCGCTGGCCAGCGGGTTCAAAGAATCGGGATTATCGCTATGGTTTGGCGAACAATTAAGCTGGGTGGTAAACATCCATCCTATTTTAATTATTTTCATCATTTGCATGATGATGACTTTTTTAACCGAACTAACGTCGAACACGGCAACCACCGAAATGCTGTTGCCGGTTTTGGCCGGACTGTCGGTAAGCACGCAGATTAACCCACTTTTATTTATGCTTCCGGCAACCCTCTCTGCTTCCATGGCATTTATGCTCCCGGTAGCCACGCCTCCCAATGCCATTGTTTTCGGAACAAACCGGATCGACATGATGACGATGGCCCGAACCGGATTAATCTTAAATTTACTGGGAGCTATTATTATTACGCTGGTTACTTATTTTCTTGGCGGAGCAATTTTTGGTATTGAAAACGGAGTATTCCCCACTTGGGCAATAAACTAACACCATGAGCAAACAAAACAAAGCATATATTTTTGCCTTGGCCACCATTTTGTTTTGGTCAACCATGAGCTCAGCCTTTAAACTTACGCTGCAACACATCGACTTTAAACTCATGCTTTTATTGGCGGTTTTATGCTCGGTTATTTTACTGTTTAGTATTTTACTGATCCAGGGGAAACTAAAATCGTTATCTCAACTCAACATCAAACAAATCGGCAAATCGGCAATAATGGGATTGTTAAACCCTTTCGCCTATTACCTTATCCTTTTTAAGGCTTACGACTTACTCCCGGCTCAAATTGCCGGAACCTTAAATTATTTTTGGCCGGTGGTTTTGGTGTTATTATCCATCCCAATTTTAAAACAAAAAATTAATTACAAAAGCATTGTTGCACTTTTCATCAGCTTTTTCGGGATTGTTATAATTTCTACGCAGGGTCATATTTTTAAGATGGAATTCAGCAGTCCACAGGGTGTATTTCTTGCTTTCATTAGTGCCGTATTTTGGGCATTGTACTGGATCATGAATATGAAAGATGAACGCGATGAAGTTTCCAAGCTCTTTTTAAATTTTTGTTTCGGTCTGGTTTACGTTTTCCTCGTTGTTATCATTTGGGGAAAAATCAAATTCCCATCCATTGAAGGAATCGCAGGATCAATTTATATTGGTTTATTTGAAATGGGTATTACATACATCTTGTGGCTAAAAGCGTTGAGCCTTTCTTCAAATACAGCAAAAGTCAGCAATCTGGTTTATTTATCGCCTTTCATAGCATTGCTCATTATCCGTTTAACCGTTAAAGAAAACATCTTGCTTTCAACATTCATCGGATTAGTTTTTATCATTGGCGGAATCATTTTGCAAAAATATATCGACCCGGTAAAAGATTCCGCTAAAAAGTAAACAGTATCTTTGCATTCCAATGAAAAAAATAGCATTTCAAACATTCGGTTGCAAATTAAACTTCTCTGAAACTTCAAGCATTGCTAAAAGTTTTATCAGCGAAGGCTACGAAGTTGTTAATTTTAAGGAGGAAGCCGACATTTATGTGATTAATTCATGTACCGTTACCGGCAATGCCGAAAAGAAATGCAAAACAGCAATCAAGCAAGCCAACAAGAGGAACCCCAATTCAAAAATCGCCATCATTGGCTGTTTTTCGCAACTCCGTCCTGATGAATTGGCAAATCTTGAAGGCGTTGATATTATTTTGGGAAATAAGGAAAAATTTCACCTGCTCGATTATGTTGAAAAAATAAAAGATCAACAAATTGTGGATGTAGCTGATTTAAAAACCGACAAAGAATTCTTTGCATCTTATTCTTCGGGCGACCGCACCCGTTCCTTTTTAAAAGTACAGGACGGATGCGATTATTTCTGTTCTTATTGCACCATTCCTTTTGCCCGTGGCCGGAGTCGTTCCGACACGATTGAAAACACAGTTAAAACAGCGAAGGAGATCGCCCAAACTAACATCAAAGAGATTATTTTAACTGGCGTTAATGTTGGCGACTTTGGGAAACACCAAAACGAAAAACTGATTGATCTTTTAAAAGAACTGGATCGTATCGACGGCATTGAACGCATCCGCATCTCATCGATTGAACCGGATTTGCTCACGCACGAAATCATCGAATTCGTGGCCCAGTCAAATAAATTTTTGCCGCATTTTCATATTCCGTTGCAATCGGGTTCGAACGACATTTTAAAAACCATGAAACGGAAATACAAGCGAGAATTATTTGCCGACCGCGTTGAGAAAATAAAATCCCTCATCCCCGACTGCATGATTGCTGCCGATGTAATTGTTGGTTTTCCGGGCGAATCGGAAGAACTTTTTACGGAAACTTACGAATTTATCAGGGACACTGACATCAACTACGCCCACGTTTTTTCTTATTCAACGAGGCCGGGAACACTGGCTGCCAAGATGGAAAACAAAGTTCCACCCCATGCAATTAAAGAACGAAGCAAAAAATTGCATGAATTATCAGAACGTAAAAAACAAAAATTTTACCTGGATCACCAGGGAAAAACGTTTAACGTATTATTTGAATCGGAAAACAACCAAGGGTTCATCCAGGGATTTACCGAAAATTACATCCGGGTAAAATATCCTTTTGAGAAAAGCCTCATCAATCAAATTGTTTCGGTAAAATTGGAACAGCCAGACGAGCAAGGAATTTTTGACATAAAAATCATCTCATAAAATGAACTTGAATTTAATTACCAGCCAAATCAGTAATTTAAGTCGTGGAGTAGGTATGTTTCTTCGCGAAGAGGTTCAAAAACTGAAAGGGGATCAAGTTGAATTTAAGGGTCGGCACAACATGGTCACTTATGTTGATAAAGAAGCCGAACGAAGAATTATGGAAGAGTTACGCAAAATTCTTCCCGAGGCCGGATTTATTGCCGAAGAAAGCCCCGGTTTAAAACCTTCGGATGAATTCAACTGGATTATCGACCCCCTGGACGGCACCACAAATTTCATTCACGGACTTCCTGTTTTTTCAATCAGTATTGCACTGGCACATAAACAAGAAATTATTTCGGGCGTGATTTACGAAGTAAACCAGGATGAATGTTTTTATGCCTGGAAAAACGGGGGTGCTTTTTTGAACGGGGAAAAGATCAGGGTTTCTCAAACCGACAAACTCGATAACGCCCTGCTGGCAACGGGTTTTCCGTATTATGATTATTCGCGCCTCGATCAATACCTTGCGCTCTTTAAATTTTTCATGCAGAACTCAAGGGGAGTGCGCCGATTAGGATCAGCCGCCGTTGACCTTGCATACGTTGCCTGTGGACGCTTTGACGCATTTTATGAATATGGTTTAAATTCCTGGGATGTTGCGGCCGGGATTATTTTAGTTAAAGAAGCTGGCGGAATTTGTTTTGATTTTAACGGTGGCGATGACTATCTTTACGGTCGGGAAATTATTACTTCAAATCAAAACATTCATCAAGAATTATTTAAAAGCATTAAAAAACATTTTGCATAAGTTCATCAAATTAAGTATAATTGTTAATTCAACCCACTGACACAAACATGGATAAAGAAACTTCATACAAAATTGAACAAGGAAGAGAAAAAGACAGCCCGGTACGTAGTATTTTAAAAGCTTTTAGCTGGCGGATTATCGCAACGGGAACCACCTTTATTATCAGTTTTGTTGTTTTCAGGCAATATGCCCAAAAAACCGTTAACGAAAGTATTGAAAATGCCGGACTAATTGCCAGTGTTGAGTTTTTTGCAAAAATTGCACTTTATTATGCCCATGAGCGTTTATGGACAAACATTCGCTGGGGTAAATACTGGAGCATGGAGTATTGGCGCAGAAGAAATTGGAGAAAGCTCTACAA
This sequence comes from Bacteroidales bacterium, assembly GCA_963664245.1. Classification (GTDB taxonomy): domain Bacteria; phylum Bacteroidota; class Bacteroidia; order Bacteroidales. Next base: position 3,633,434 of record OY760934.1, on the reverse strand, counting down.
AAGAATGCATAAATAATTTTATCAATATACATATGAATAAATTTTTCAAGATAGCTCCGATCTTTATTTGGAGCCTGTTTGTTGCTATACCAGGATCTTTTTCGCAAAACGACGCAAGTACAAGAAGAACAACTATTTATAAGTTTGATATAAAAGAAGAAATTGCCCCTCCTGTATGGCGAAAAACGAAGAACGCCCTTAAAGAAGCCAAAGAACTCAAGGCGGATTATGTTCTTATTCACATGAACACTTACGGAGGTTTGTTAGATGCAGCCGATTCTATCCGTACGGCAATCCTTCAGTTTCCCATTCCCACCATGGTGTTTATCGACAATAATGCTGCTTCGGCCGGAGCTTTAATCTCAATCGCCTGCGACAGCATTTACATGCGAAAAGGAGCCAACATCGGGGCAGCCACGGTGGTTAACCAAACCGGTGAAGCGGTTCCCGACAAATACCAATCGTATATGCGCTCGCTGATGCGATCCACTGCCGAAGCCAATGGACGAAACCCCGATATTGCCCAGGCCATGGTTGATCCACGAATTGAAATCACACAGGTGGTTGATTCGGGAAGTGTTCTAACATTTACCGTTTCAGAAGCTATTAAAAATGGATTTTGCGAAGGCCAAGCCGAAACTATTTATGAAGTGATTGACCAGGCAGGCATAAACGATTATAAAATTATTGAGCAAGAATTAACAGCCCTGGACGGCATTATTGGCTTTTTGATTAAGCCCTACATCTCCGGGATTTTAATTATGCTTATCATTGGCGGAATTTATTTTGAACTGCAATCGCCCGGTTTGGGGTTCCCTTCAGCAATTGCAGTTCTCGGGGCAATGCTTTACTTTGCGCCCTTATACCTGGAAGGCCTTGCAGCCAATTGGGAAATATTACTTTTCTTCATTGGCCTGGTACTGATCGTCGTTGAAATTTTTGCCATCCCCGGTTTTGGCGTAGCCGGAATATCAGGAATTATCTTAATTATTACCGGGCTTACATTAAGCATGGTCGATAAGCTGCAATTTACCGGCGAGTTCAACAATGTAGACCACTTAATAAGAGCTTTATCAACGGTTTTAATTTCAATTTTTATAGCCATTATCGCTTCATTAAAGATCACTCAAACGGCATTAACAACAACCATTTTCGGGCAACTGGCTTTAGCCAGCACCCAACAAGCCAGCGAAGGGTTTAGAGCGTCAGAACCCAAATATGCCGTGATGATTGGAAAATCAGGAACAGCAAAAACCAATCTTCGTCCGGCCGGAAAAATAATTATTGAAGACGACATTTTTGATGCCACAGCCTTAAGCGGATATATCGAAAAAGGAACAAAAATCAAGGTTATAAAATATGAGACCTCTCAATTATTTGTTTTAAAAGATGAATAAAATTGAGCTCATACGTAACGATATTACCAGCCTGCAGGTCGATGCCATAGTAAATGCAGCCAACACAACACTACTCGGAGGTGGCGGGGTTGACGGAGCCATTCACAGGGCTGCCGGGCCGGGATTACTGGAAGAATGCCGAACACTTAACGGCTGTCCAACCGGACAAGCAAAAATCACCAAAGGATATGATTTACCGGCAAAATTTGTAATCCATACCGTTGGCCCGGTGTGGAAAGGCGGGAATAAACAGGAAGAAGAACTTTTAGCCTCCTGTTATCGCGCAAGTTTAAAGCTTGCCCTCGAAAACAATATTGAAAGCATTGCTTTTCCAAACATCAGCACGGGGGTGTATCGTTTTCCCAAAGCCAAAGCCGCCGAAATTGCCATCCGGGAAGTAAAATCATTTTTAGTATCAAAACCAGAAATCCTAAAAGTATATTTTGTTTGCTTTGATGAGGAGAACTACCAAATTTATAATCAAATCTTATAAATTCGTTTCAGCAATTATCTTTGCTGCAAAATCTTCGGAAATATAATTATCATAACTCTGGCAAACATTTTCGGAAAAGCGGATGGCAAGCTCTATTATCTGTGTCCATTTTTCGTCACTTACAGAAAATAAATTTGATTTATTGACATGGTTCAAAAGTAAGCCGTAAATTAATCCGGCATTAAAATTATCGCCGGCTCCAATGCTAGAAACCACCTCAACTCCAGGCACCTTAAATTCGCCCCAAAAATCACTAGCTTTAAGACATACTGAATTTTGAGCCTGCGTATAAATAAAAACCTTTGAGTGAATTTCGGGAACATGCGTACAGGCTTCAGCAAAACTCCTAGCTCCAAAAATATTTTTCATATCCTCGTCTGAACACCTGATAATATCAGCAATACTCATATTTCTCCGAACCTTGTCTTTACCTTCCTCTTTTAAATTTGTTTTTCGGATATTCGGATCATAAAAGATCAAGCTTTCAGCTGACCTTATAGACTTTAAAATCTTATTTAAAACCGGCCATATCTGGTTCTCTAATGCATAGATTGAGCCAAACAATAAATAATCATCTGGTTTAAATCGGGGCAGTTTAATCATTAAACGTTCCTGTGGATAATCCTTCTGAAAAGTATAGCTTGCATTATTATTCTTATCCAGAACCGCCTTTGCCATGGCAGTTTTCCCTGTTTGAAAGCGACATAAATATTGCAAATCAACAAAGTTCTCCTTCAAAAATGCGGCAACAAAATCGCCATTTACGTCGTTCCCGAGTTCCGAAATAAAAGCAACATTCTGCCTAAGCCTTCCCAAACTAACCGAAGCATTCAGCATTGAACCACCGGGCTTCTTAGCTACTACTTTAGAATCTTGATAAATAACATCAACTAAACTTTCTCCTATGGTATAAACAATTTGCATTATCCAAATATAAAAAAAGCAAGGTAGTTTACCTTGCTTTATACAAATTAATGTCTTCCTCCTCCCGGTGGTGGTGGGATTTTGGGGTCAGTAAGCTTTTCATCGTCGGGATCTTGATAAATAAAATCAAAAAATTTCATAATTTAACCATTTAATTCATTTCTACTCTCTTATAGCTTTTCGAAATCCGCTTTAATATTCATTCCTAAGTTAAGAAAATATCCCGATTTTTCTCAAAAAAACATGGATAAAAAAAGTAAACTTCTTATCTTCGTTTATACAAAACCCATTTCTATTCGAATGAAAAAGAAAATATATTTTGTTTTTCTTCTTTTCGTTTTATTGATATCTAATAAAATAACCTTCTCTATTACTGTTTCCGACACAGTAAAATCTCCCAAGGAATATAATTTATATTATGGAGATTCTTTATGTAATTTCTTTCAGAAATATTACCAAACACAAATAAAAATCGCCCATAAAAACGGAGAATACCAAAATGAAGCTTTGATAAACATTTATTTGGCAGGCATTTGCAGACTCAAAGACAGAACAGATTCTATCAAGTACTATCTGGCTATTGCAAAACAAATAATCGATAAACATCAAATTAACAATCAGCGACTAAATCTTGAATTACAAAAAGAAGCAACTGCTGAAATATATTTTTGGGATAACAAAATGCCTGGCAAATGGGAAAAGTATTTAACTGCTATTAACCAATCTATTTTGTTAGCAAAAACATTAAAAGGAAAAGAATCCTCCGATGAATTAATCGGATTATTTTCACAAAAGGCAAGTGCTTTTCAGGTGTTAGAAAAATTTGATTCAGCACTCATTTATCTTAATAAAATTGAAAACTTATTTACTAAGCAAACCAAACCAAAAGATTTAATAAAATTTTATATACGCAAGAATGTGATTTTACGCAATTCCGGCTTAAAAGAAGAAGCTTTTTTAGAAGCAAAAAAGGCTTATTCACTAATAAACGTTAAAGATTATTCATTCTTAAACGCAAGTGTTATTGACAACCTTGCCGAAGAGTATTACAATAGAGAAGATCGCAAAAAAGCATTGGATTTATATTTAATGGCTTTAGATCAATACAAACATTTACTTCATGAAAATAGCGATTATATTCTCAAGACCTATGAGAATATTGGAACATGCTACAGGAATTTAAAAGACTATAATACAGCTATTGAATTTTTTAAAAAAACAGCATTTTGTCCAACTTACAATAAAAGGCATTCACTGTACAATTTAGCATTATCATATAGAAATATAGATTCTATACAACAAGCTGACAAATATTTCAGGTTAGCAATAAAACACAGTCTCAAAAACAGCAATCTTCAAAAATACAATTTTGCATTAAGAAGCTATGCTTATGCAAAATTTTGCAAAGAACATTTTGACAAACATCGTTACGAGATGTTCCTTGACACTGCTCTTATTTATCTCAAGAAAATTGCAACCATTGAAAATCCTCAAGCACCAAGAGCATGTAGCAGGATTAGTGAGATTTATATTTCTAACGAAGCTTATAAAACAGCTTTATTATATTGCAATAAAGGTTTAAGCTTAAACCTCAAAGATCAGCATTCTGCTTTTTCTTCAAAAAATGTATCTGATTTAAAAGCCCATGCTTTTTTATTAAAAAATAAAATTATAGCTCTAGAATATTTATTAAAAGATAATTTAAAAACAAACGATAAAGAGAAATATATAGATGAATTAAAATCTACGATTGATTTATGTAATAATGTCCTGCATCTTTTTAGGAAACAAATTAAATCCAGAAACAGCAGGCAATCTAATACAGGAATCCAAAAACGATATTACAACGAGCTAATAAAAAGCTCATTATTAATTTTTGACATTACAAACGACAGTAGTTATTACTTTAAATCCTATCAATTTGCCATTGAAAACAAATCAGCAACCTTGCAGGAAATCATTGAAGAATCTGTAGCCCGCATCCAATTTGGAGTCTCTGAAGAAGAAAATCAAAAGGAGAAACTCCTAAATAAAAACATCAATGCATTACAATATTTAATAGCTACTGAAGAAAATAAAAGCCAGCCCGATTATCAAAAAATTGAGAAATTCAGGAAAGACTACCTGACCCTGGACAAAGAAAAAGACGAGCTAATAAACCGTATTGAAAAAAACAACCCTGAATATTATAAACTAAAATATGACCAGAGCCTCCCTTCAATAAAAGAAATTCAAAACTCATTAGATACCAACCAATGTATTATCGAGTATTTTTTATCGGATGAGCAGATAAATATCTTCTTAACTAAGAATTCGGGATTAAAAATTATTACAAAAGAAATTAACGAATCATTTTACAATCATTTATCATTCTTAATTAATTATCACAACAAAGTTGATATCACTAAATTTGACAAAGACCTATTCCAGAAATTTAAAAACTATTCTTATGATCTATACAAGATATTAATTGAGCCAATCAAAAGCAATATCTCAAATAGTGAATTAATCATAATCCCTGACGATCAGTTATGGTATTTGCCATTCGAAACCTTAATTACGAAAAACAATAAAAACGATTATTCGTACAGCGATTTATCCTATTTATTAATAGACCATCCCATAAGGTATAGCTATTCTGCCAAATATGTAAATAAAGATAGCCATAAACAATTATCGCCAAGCCGAAAAATTTTAACTATAGTACCCTCATACGATCCGAATATAGATTACGAAGAACTTGTTTTTAGCAAAGAAGACAATAATATGAGAGTCGGGCTTGAAGAATTACCAGCATCAATCGAAGAAGCCAAATATGTACATAAAGTATTAGGAGGAAAACTCTTAACCGGGGAAAAAGCTTCTGAAAAAACATTTAAAAAAATTGCAGATAAATACTCAATCCTGCATTTGGCCATGCATGCTATCATTAATAATGAGAACCCCAATTATTCAAGATTAATTTTCTCTCATACTTCGGATACCATCGAAGATAGTTACTTAAATACTTATGAAATCTTTGATCTCCAGTTAAATGCACAAATGACAGTTTTAAGCAGTTGTAAAAGCGGATCGGGGAAAATGCACAAAGGAGAAGGAATCATTAGTATTGCACGGGCTTTTTTATATGCAGGCTGCCCAAGTTTGGTAATGACATTATGGTCGGTTGATGATGATGCAAGTGCCAAGCTCATGCAGTATTATTACGACTTTTTGGTTATGGGAAATACTAAATCTGTAGCCCTGCAAAAAGCGAAGCTAAAATTCCTAAAAAGTGCTACAAGTGTTCACAAGCATCCTTATTTTTGGGCTTCTTATACTTTAATTGGAGATAACAAACCTATTATTCTTTATAAGAATTACAACTATTATTATGTCATCGGTGGGATTTTATTACTAATTCTTCTTCTAAGAAAACGAATCAGCAAACTATTCAAGATCATCAAGTAATTGTTGTGCTTTTTCAGCATAGTTCCCGTTTCTTTCGGTAATTCCAATTAAAAGCGGACGGGCTTTTTCAATTTTATTTTGCTTAATATATATCAAACTCAAATACCACTCCGCTTCCTGAATATAAAACGGGTCGTTGGTATAAAGAATATTTTTAAAGAGCTCTTCGGCTTTTTCAATCTGTCCAACCTCAATCGCGCTAACACCCAAATACAATTTCAGAGCAAGGTTATCGGGTTCTTTATGAAGCAGTGCCGATAATTTTTCATACGCCAATTGGTATTGTTTATTATTATAAGCCTCCATTGAGAGATCAAATTCCGACCTTTCATTTAGTTTGCCTGCCCTTTTAGAATTAAAAAAATCAAGAGCTTCATAATATTTATCATAAGCTTTTAAGGGGTCACTGCCCGAATTCATAAACATAATTACTGAACCAATAAGAGCTAGCAAAACAATTGCGGCAGCATATCGCCATACCCGGATCGATTTTATGATTGGGGTATAAAAATGCTCGCGGTGTATTTGATTCAGTTCCGTTTTAAAATCTTCCAGGGAAGAATCCTTAAGAGCGTTGTTTACCTTACGGTATAACAACACTTCTTCTTGTAGGGATGTGTCTTTTTTCAATTGATCCTCAAAAAGTTTTCTTTCTTCTTGCGACATTTCATTGTCCAAGAATCGCTGAATGAGTTCTGCTGTATGGTCGTTAGTTTTCATTTCGAGTAAATTTCTAAATAACGTGAATCTTTTTTAATTTTCTCAATCAGTGATTCTTTACATCGGTATTTTCTTCTTCGTACGACTTCCGCAGATTTCAAATTTAAAATTTTGGCAATCTCTTCGTAAGAAATTTTATTCAGAAACAATCGCAGAATACGCTTACAAGATTTATTTAGTTCGTTAAAATAGGCCCGAAACAAAAAGTACTCAACCGTAAAATTATACTCCCGCTCAAAATTCACGTGACATTCGACATCTTCAATTTCGTCCACATCACGTATCATAAGGCCGTTGTATCTTCTGTTTCTGAGTTCTTTTAACCAAAGATTTTTAATAATTGAATAAACATACGTAAGAAATGCACAGTTCAGGGTAAAATTCTCATTTCTCACTTTCTGATAAATAATCAAAAATGCTTCTTGCAATAAATCTTTGGCGTCATCTTCGTTTCCACTATTGTAAAGAACAAATCTTTTTACGATAGGATAATACGTCTTATAAACCTTTGAGATGAACACATGATCATTCTCAATAAATCCTTTTTTTATTTGTTCCTCTGTAAAAAGAATCACTTTATACCGCTTTATACCAATTATTTAAAAATGTCTCGTTTTTTTCTAAAAAACTTTTTTGTCCAGAATTCAGGAACGAAATTAAAAAAAAATACCGCACGAAATCCTCACAAACACGATCTTATGTATATTTACTTATATTTTTAAGTAATTATGGCAAGATTAGTTGTTGACAGCGGTTCAAGCAAAACACACTGGGTTTTTATTGAAAACAAAAAAACCACCAACATATCCACCTTGGGGTTCAACCCGTACTACTATTCAACAGAGGTGTTATTGCACGAAATCGAAACCAAACTGTTGCCATTTACCAGTACAAGCATTGATACGATTTACTTTTATGGTTCAGGGATTTCAACCAAAAACAAACAGCAATTAATTTATGATATTCTTGCAAAAACGTTTCCCGGTGCATCGATTGAAATAGAACACGACCTGTTAGCTGCGGCAAGAGGTTTATTTAAAAACCAGTCCGGAATTGCCTGCATCCTGGGCACAGGGTCAAATTCATGTGTTTACGACGGCGAAAAAATCACACACACCATTCTCTCTTTAGGCTATTTCTTTGCCGACGAAGGAAGCGGAACACACCTTGGAAAATTGCTAACCGAAGATTACTTGCGAAACAATTTACCACTTGATCTCAAACAAAAGCTGGAAACAGAAAAAGAAATTAATTTTGAAAAGGTGCTGGATCATATTTATAATCAAAAATACCCCAATAAATATTTAGCTTCATTCAGCCCGTTTGTGGCAGAAAATATTGCTCACCCTTATCTTAACGAACTGGTAAAAAAATCGTTCCGCTTGTTTTTTAAAACATACATCACGCGATATCCTTATTATAAATTATCGTCCATTAAATTTACCGGGAGTGTAGCGGTGGTTCATAAAAACATCCTGCGGGAGGTTGCTCGGGAGTTTCAGCTGGAAATTGAGGAGATCGTAAAATCGCCAGTCAGCGGGCTTATCGAATATCATTCCGAATGATTTCCAACACTTTACTTATTTCGTTCGGATGAACCCAAACATAATCAGGATCGCGTTTAAACCAGGTTAATTGCCGCTTTGCATAACGGCGGGTATTGGTTTTTAAATCAGTAAGAGCCTGTTCCTGACTAATGTTTCCATCCAGGTACTGAAAAATTTCTTTGTAGCCAACGGTATTCAGGGCGTTTAAATGCCGGTTCGGAAGCTGCGATTTCACTTCATCAATCAGTCCGTCCTCCAGCATTTGATCCACCCGGAGAGAAATCCGCTCAAACAACTCTTCCCGCTCACGGTTCAAACAGAATTTCAAAATATTGAAGGGCCTTTCTTTAGCCGGTTGTTTCCGCAATTCAGAGTATTTTTTTCCGGTGCCCCTGATTACTTCCAGGGCCCGTAAAACTCGGTTTGGGTTGTACTGATCCACTTCCTCGTAGAACTCCGGGTCAAGAGCCTTGAGCTCATCCAACAAATTTTCCAAGCCTTCTTCTTTGTACCTTCTTTTTAATAAATTACGTAAACTTTCATCCGCATCGGGCAACTCATCAATTCCCTTGCAAACAGTATCAATGTAAAGTCCCGAGCCTCCAGTCATAACCACATAATCGTAGGTCAAAAACAACTCATCCAAAAGATCCAAAACTTCCCGCTCAAACCTCGAAACATTGTAATATTCATCAATCGACAAAGAATTAATAAAATGATGCTTAACCCGGGCAAGCTCCTCTTTAGTTGGTTTGGCCGTTCCGATGGAAATTTCTTTATAAAACTGGCGCGAATCCGATGAAACAATTTCCGTCCCAAGCATTTTTGCCAGTTCAATGGAAAAACTGGTTTTCCCGACAGCCGTAGGACCGGCAATAACGATGAGGGTTTTGTTTTTCATTCCGGATAAAGCACCTATTATTTTTCTTATCTTTTTTCCCCTCGGTCTCTCCGTCAAATGACGGTTCAACATCTCCCTCTATTCATAGGGGGCGAATAAAAGAGTGGGGCTCAATATTTTATTTTAAATTCCAATGACCTTCTATGAAACGGAATATCCCAGCTTTTTTCCTTCCGCTAACATCAGTTCATAGGCTTCCTCGTAATTGTTATGGATATCGCCTTCCAGAATAGCCTCACGAATAGCCGTTTTAATAATCCCGACATCTTTGCAGGGTTTCATCCCGAAGGTTTCCATGATTAAATCGCCCGAGATTGGCGGTTGCCAGTTCCTGATCTTGTCCTTCTCTTCTATTTCTACCAGTTTCTGACGAACAATCTCAAAGTTCTTCATATAACGCTTAACCTTCTCCACGTTCTTCGAAGTAATATCCGCCTCGCAAAGGGTCATTAAATCGTCAATATCGTCGCCGGCCTCAAACAACAAGCGGCGCACTGCCGAATCCGTTACAACATCTTCCGAAAGCACAATGGGGCGCAAATGCAATAGAACCATTTTTTGCACGTACTCCATTTTTTCGTTCAGGGGAAATTTCATTTTCTTGAATAAAGACGGAATCATTTTTGCCCCTTTAAACTCGTGTCCGTGGAAGGTCCAGCCATGCTCCAGATCAAAGCGTTTAGTTGCCGGTTTGGCAATATCATGCAACAAAGCCGCCCAACGCAACCAAAGATTATTGGTATTCGGGGCAATGTTATCAAGAACCTCCAGGGTGTGATAAAAATTATCTTTGTGCCCTTTTCCGTTCCTTTTTTCAACGCCTTTTAAATTGCTCAATTGCGGGAAAATAATTTCCAGCAATCCCGATTCGTCCAACAATTTAAAACTAATAGATGGCTTGGGCGACAACAAAATTTTATTTAACTCATCGTTGATGCGTTCTTTAGAAACAATTTCAATTCGATGGGCATTTTTCTGGATCGCCGCAAAAGTTCCGGGCAATATCTTAAAATTCAGCTGGCTCGCAAAACGAATGCCTCGCATCATCCGCAAAGGGTCATCCGAAAAAGTAATATCGGGGTCTAAAGGGGTTCTGATTACCTTGTCGTGCAAATCCTGCAACCCGTTAAACGGATCAACCAGTTCTCCAAAATTTGCTTTATTCAAGCTCAAAGCCAAAGCGTTGATGGTAAAATCCCGGCGATTTTGGTCATCTTCCAGAGTGCCGTTTTCAACAATCGGTTTCCGCGAATCTTTCCGGTACGATTCCTTGCGGGCTCCCACAAATTCAATTTCAACATCATCAATGCGGATCATGGCCGTTCCAAAATTTTTGAAATACTTAGCCTCTGCTCCCGAACCTGCTTTCTCGGCTACTTTTTGTGCAACGTCAATCCCGCTTCCCAAAACAACCACATCAATATCTTTCGACGGACGGTTCAAAAACAAATCGCGCACAAAACCACCAATCACCCAAGCAGAAACATTCATTTCTGTTACCGTTTGGGAAATCGTTTCAAATATCCTGTTATTTAATTTTTCTTCAATCATTGCTGTAACTTACCTTGCAAAAATATTAAAATTTGTCTTAGTTAGAATCATTAAAAATTACAGCTGCTTTTATTCACGGTATATATTTGTTTTATATATTTGAACCGTAATTATTTGGAAACAAAACAAACACCTTAAAAATTAATCAGATGACTACGCACAATATTCCTCTTTCAGCAGAAAACACCGAAGGAGTTGTATTAATCGCTCCTCGCACTATGGTTGTTGGTCCTGTGTACCTCGGTGTTGCTCAAGTAAAAACCAGAAGAAAAAACTGGTCATCTTCCTAGATTACTTCCTAATACGTCCTCTCAAAGAACCCCACTCTTCCTCTTTTTTTTAAATAGTTGAACGCTTTTACCGTCCCTGTTTAACACAAGAGAATAGCATCATAGCGTTCTTTGAATCAACACTTAACACATTAATTCACAATCCAAAGAAACAAGAAATATAAAATGAAAAACGCAATAAAAGAACCCAAAATGGTAAAAATTCAAGCAGCGGATATTAAGGAAATGATGAGCCGTTACCATTATCCGGAAGAAACCAAAAAAATTATTGAAGAAGAAAAACTTTTGCCAGCAGGTTTGCTAAGCAGGCTACATTCAGTCTACCCCCAACATTCAGGGATTTTAGAAAAAGAAGAGTTCCACTTTACAGGAAAAAGTCACTACGCCGGATTAAAAGGCTTTAAAGAAATTGTTCAGATTTTATCTGAAAACGGAATTGAAATCGAGCACATTGAAGAACGCGAACTTTTTATCAAAGTGTACCGCTTCATGGCTACCAAACATGTGTTGAACACCATCAACTGGAAAGATTTCGAAAAAGATTCGGTGTTCCAATTGGTGTTCCCGCAACCGGGGATGATTAACCAGGAATTATTCAAAAATTACTCGGCAGCAAGCACCGAAGAAGAAAAAGAAAAACTGATTGCCGATTACATGGAAATGACCAATCCCCACGATGGCAAACAAAAGCTGAACAAACCATGGTTCGAAAACGACGAAGGCGAAATTGAATTTCTGGAAGGCAGCCAGCACAAATACCCGCAATGCCAGTTGGTTTTTGACAAAACAACACAAAGCTGTTTTGCGTTCTGTACCTATTGTTTCCGTCATGCACAGGTTCGTGGCGACGAAGACATGTTCATCCAGGACGAAATCCAGCCGGTGGTTGAGTACATTAAACGACACAAAGAAGTCAACGACATTTTGATTACCGGTGGCGATGGCGGTTATCTCCCGCTCGAACGCTTGGAAAAATATATCCGTCCGGTAGTTGAAGATCCTGAACTAATGCATGTAAGAACACTACGGATTGGAACCCGGGCTCTAACCTTCCACCCCGAATTATTCTTAACCAAAGCATACGAGGGATATCTAGAATTTTTCAGGTATTTAATCGACAACGGCGTTCAAGTTGTAATCATGGCCCACTTCTCTACTCCTCGTGAGCTAATGAACCCCAGCACCATTGCAGCAATCCGCCGCTTACGGAAAAACGGTGTGGTTATCCGCAGCCAAAGCCCGGTAATGAACCACATTAGTTTATTCACCGATGAAAACGGCGAAGTTGACGTGGACCGTTCGGCTCAAAACTGGATCGATTTGGCAAATATTCTCGCCATGCTGACCATTCAGTTCCACTCCATGTACTGTGCCCGTCCAACCGGCGAGCACCACTATTTTACGGTTCCTTTGGTAGCCCTGAACAAAGTATTCAGCAAGGTTTACCGTTCGTTGCCGTCTATCAGCCGTCCGTCTCGTTACATCACCATGACTTCTTCGGCAGGAAAAACTTCCATCCTCGGCGAAGCCGTTGTAGGTGGTCAAAAAGCATTCGTATTAAAATTCAACGAAAGCCGCAACATGGAATGGATGGACAAAGTGTTCCTGGCAAAATACGATGAAAAAGAAAACACCATTGCGAAACTGATCCCGTTTGATACAGATAAATATTTCTTCGATGATGAGTTAACCCAAATTGAAAAAGATTTGGAAAAATCGCTTGAAGATCGTTTAAAGTAATTTTAATTACGTGGAATGAGAAAGGTTCAATTCATTTTTTTAATTTTATTAATAAGCTGCGATCAAAAGCAGTCAAACCAAGGTACTGCTAAAACTGATGTTGATAAGGCATCAACATCAGTTCAGGAAGAAGCTATAAGTAGTTATTTAAACCAGACAGATACATTGATTACAGCTAACTTTTTAGAAAAGAACCTAAAAGAATGGTATGATTATCATACGACTAAAAATCCTTATTTTTCTATTGATAGTTTTATTAAATCTGAAGAGAAACCATTAATAAAGGTTCAAGAATCGTTTGAATTCAAATCAGATTTTTCTAGAGTTTATGCTTCTATTTTATCATATTCACCAGATAGCTCAAAGGTTATTGATTTGTTTAGTAACCAAATTAAGTTTAAAAAACTAACGAACGATTCTTATGGGGGACTATACACTTTAATGGTTAAACCATTTTTAATCGAACCTAAAAAAAACCTTAGGTTTCATATAAAATGTCATGAAAAAAGCGACTTGTTTCATGATAGTTACTGGATAAATGACTCAATTTTATTTTTGACAGGAACAACAATATCTCCGAAAAAGAATGACTATGCAAGACATTATAAATTCTGGGTTATTGATATTAAACACAACATATTTAAAACCTGGGAAAATTCAGTCTCAGACAAACATTACCATATTGACAATTATGTCATAACAAAAAAAATGGATGAATACGAAATTTGGCTAGATGATATATAAGACAAAATATTTCTTAGCCAAACAAAAAGATAATCAGCCTACTTAAAAAATAAAAAATGATTAATAAAATTATATCCTCAACAAAAGAAGCGGTTGCAGACATCTTTGATGGTGCAACCGTGATGATCGGAGGTTTTGGCGAAGCGGGCAGTCCCATCGAGCTGATCCATGCCTTGATCGATCAGGGGGCAAAAAACCTTACCGTGGTGAGTAACAACACCGGTAGTGGGCACGTAGGTTTAGCCGCCCTAATCGAACATCGGCGTGTAAAAAAGATGATCTGTTCTTTCCCGAGAACCGCAAACTCAACCGTTTTCCCGGAACTCTACCAAGCCGGGGAAATTGAGTTGGAGCTGGTTCCCCAGGGAACGTTGGCCGAACGCATCCGTGCAGGCGGAGCCGGAATCCCGGCTTTTTACACCCCAAGCTCGGTAAATACACCACTGGCCGAAGGTAAAGAACACCGCGAGTTCAACGGCCAAACTTACGTGATGGAATACGGCATTCGTGCCGATTTTTCGCTGGTAAAATGCATGCATGCCGACCGCTACGGAAACCTGGTGTACAACAAAACTGCCCGCAACTTTGGGCCAATTATGTGTACAGCCGCCAACACGGCCATTGTTCAGGCAAAAAAAATTGTTGAGGTTGGTGAGATCGACCCCGAATGCGTGGTAACTCCCGGCATCTTTGTTCAAAAAGTGGTTGAAGTAGCCAATCCGGAAGAAGAATCAAAACTGGTTAGAGAAGAAAGGAGTTATCCATGGTAAACAATGAAAACATTGGTTGGGACCGGAACCAAATGGCCCAGAAAGTAGCCCAGGACATCCCTGACGGTTCTTACGTAAACCTCGGGATAGGTATTCCTGAATTAGTGGCAAGCCACGTTCCGGAAGGACGGGAAGTGATTTACCACACCGAAAACGGTTTGCTTGGAATGGGACCAAACCCCGAAGAAGGCACCGAAGACCCCGAACTAATCAATGCCGGTAAAAAATATATAACCGCTATTCCGGGAGCAGCCTTTTTCCACCATGCAGATAGCTTTACCATGATCCGCGGAAAGCACATTGATGTTTGTGTTTTGGGAGCCATGCAAATTGCCGAAGACGGCAGCCTGGCAAACTGGTCGACCGGGGCCCCAAATGCCATTCCGGCCGTTGGCGGAGCCATGGACCTGGTAGCCGGGGTAAAAACCATTTACGTCATTACGCAGCATGTCACTAAAAAAGGAGAACCTAAAATAGTTAAAGAATGTACGTTCCCGCTTACCGGGAAAAAAGTAGTGGATCGCATTTATTCCGATCTGGCAATTATCGATGTGAAAGAGGATGGCCTTTACGTAAAAGAAATGGCTCCAGGAGTAACGTTCGAATACTTACAGGAAAAAACTGGAGCTGAGTTAAAACAGTATTAGAAATTTGCTTTTAATTGATTTAATTTCCGCATTTGCGGAACAAACAAAATGTCTAAACAAAAAAACAAGGTTCAACAACGAACCAGCGAAGAAATATACAAACAGGCATGCACTGTTATACCTGGCGGAGTAAGCCGTAATACGGTTTACCACAAACCAAACCCCAATTATGTTGCCGGAGCCAAAGGCTGTTACGTGCAGGATATTGACGGAACCCAACGCATAGATTTTGCCAATAACATGGCCGCTTTAATCCATGGCCACGCTTACGATCCCATTGTAGAAGCAGTTACCAACCAATTGCAACGGGGCACAGCCTATACCATGGCCACCGAGGTTGAAGTAGAATTCGCGCAATTGCTATGCGACAGAATCGATTCTATTGAAAAAATTAGGTTCACCAACTCAGGAACCGAAGCGGTAATGGCGATGATTAAAGCATCACGCGCATTTACCGGACGGCCGAAAATCGCGAAAGCCGAAGGTGCTTACCACGGCACCTATGATTTTGCCGAAGTGAGCCAGTTTGCCAGCCCTAACGAATGGGGAAGCATAGACAAGCCAAACAGTGTTCCGCTGGCAGTTGGCACACCCCAGGGAGTTTTGAATGATGTGCTTATCTTTCCGTACAACGATATCGAAAGAACCCTGAAAATATTGGATGAACAAGCAAGTGAGATCGCAGCGGTTTTGATTGACCCGATTCCGCACCGTGTTGGTTTAGTAAGGGGAACTTCCGAATTTATCGAAGCCCTTTACAACTGGACCCGTAAAAACGGCTCCTTATTGATTTTCGACGAGGTGGTAACATCCCGCACTAATTATGGTGGAGCACAGGCCGATTTCCCGGTAAAACCCGATTTATCGGCACTTGGAAAAATCATCGGGGGAGGTTTCCCGGTAGGCGCTTTTGGAGGAAGGGCAGACATTATGAAAGTTCTTGACCCAAGCACTACTCCTTTAAAATTTTCATATTCGGGAACCTTCTCGGCAAACCCCATCACCATGACTGCCGGTAAAGTGGCCATGGAACATTTTGATGAACAAGCGGTTTTAAAACTGAACGACTTAACGCAAACCGCCATCAAACAAATTAAGGAAGCAGCCAAACTTGCCGATGTTGGCATCTCAATTACCGGGGCAGGTTCAATGTTCAGGATTCATTTTAAGAAAACCCCGCCAAGCACCTATCGTGAGGCTTATCAAAATGCAGAATGCAAACAGCTCATCAACGACATGCTGGATTACTTGTTTTTCAAGGAAAACATTATGATGGTGAACACCTGTGCTTGTATGTTTTCAACCGTTTTAACCCAAAAAGAAGTAGATCATTTAAGTGAAGCTTTTTTAAATGGGTTCAAACTTTTAAAAGCAAAAATTGATAAATTAGACAACTAAAATATTTTCCTATGACTGAAGTATATATTTGCGATGCCATTCGAACCCCGGTAGGACGTTACGGAGGTTGTTTAGCAGCCGTCCGTCCAGACGACCTTGCAACGGTTCCTTTAAAAGCACTTGTTGAACGCAATCCCGGCCTTAACTTAAACAAGGTAGATGATGTTATCCTGGGATGTGCCAACCAGGCCGGAGAAGACAACCGCAATGTGACCCGGATGTCGCTGCTACTGGCTGATTATCCGCATACCATTCCGGGAGTTACCGTAAACCGTTTATGCGGTTCGGGCATGGATGCCATTGGCACAGCTGCCCGTGCCATTAAAGCCGACGAAGCAAAACTGATTATTGCCGGAGGCGTTGAAAGTATGTCTCGTGCTCCTTTTGTTATAGGAAAAGCCAATGGGCCTTTTGGCAGGAACCAGGTTCTGGAAGATACAACCATGGGCTGGCGTTTCATCAACAAAGCCCTGGATGCTAAATACGGAACCGAGAGCATGATTAAAACCGCAGAAAATATTGCCAAGGATTTTAACATCAGTCGTGAAGACCAGGACAAATTTGCACAATGGAGCCAGGAAAAAGCAGCCAAAGCCCAGGAAAACGGTTCTTTGGCCCGGGAAATTGTCCTGGTTAGTGTTCCTCAGCGGAAAAAAGACCCCATCATTGTTGACAAAGATGAACACCCGCGTTTATCAAGCCTGGAAAAACTGGCAGCTTTAAAACCTGTTTTGGGTCCGGGTTGTGTGGTTACCGCCGGAAATGCTTCGGGCATTAATGACGGTGCCGCAGCTTTAATCATTGCTTCCGAAAAAGCAGTAAAAGAACACCAACTGAAACCAATCGTAAAAATCCTGGGCATGAAAGCCGCAGGCGTTGAACCACGAATCATGGGCATGGGGCCGGTTCCGGCAACAAATAAACTTTTAAATCATCTTGGCATGACGCTGGATGATTTTGAAATTATTGAATTAAATGAAGCCTTCGCAGCGCAAGCATTAGGTTGTATGCGCGAATTTGGCTTAAAAGATAATGACCCTCGAATCAACCAAATGGGAGGTGCTATCGCTCTGGGTCATCCGTTAGGAATGAGTGGAGCACGCATTGTGACCAGTGCTATTTACCAGTTACAACACTCAAATGCAAAACGTGCACTTTGTACAATGTGCATCGGTGTTGGACAGGGAATAGCAATAGCTCTTGAGAAATTGGGCTAATTTTTATCAACCAAATTTTAAAAAGCTGTCGTCCTGACAGCTTTTTTTATTTTTCTTACCTTGGAATAAAAATTGATATTAGCTTTACTGTAAAGAATTTCATGAGATGGAAAACGAAAGAAATGAATCATTAAAAAAGAACCTCGACGAACTCATCCGCTTATTTAAAAAAGTGAAAGACCGTTCTGTTTTTGAGAAACTGCCCGGAATGAACAAGGCATTTTTCAAAAACTTTGAGATGCTGGTAGATAACTATGATATGATTAAGGATGATCTTTCGGAGGAATTGCTGGAACAATTTGGCGAACCAATTCACAAAATGATTGCCGATACGGTTCAGCAGTTAAAAGAACAACTGAGTGAAATGGGTGAATTGGATGAAGAATTTGAAGATATCATGGAAACAAAGAATTTAGAAATTAAAGAACCAGAAGACTGGCACGAAGAAATCATGTATATTGACGACATGCTCAAACGAGGTTCTTTAAAACCAAGCGAAGTTGACCGCTTGCTGGACAGACGATCGGAACTCAAGAAAAAATACGAAAACGAAGATTAAAACTCATTTTTAATCGTAATATAATCAGGATAAGAAATTGGACGGCCGGCTACTACAATAGTCGGCTTTGCTTTTAAAGTGATACGCGTTGGCTTATCTGAAGCATCTGCCAGGTTCAACCCAAAATTAATAATCGACTTTGCCGTCTCCCCTTTCAGCACCTCTTTTAAATCTACTTTCATTTTCATGGGTAGCACCGTGCTATTCCCCGACGGGATTTCGACCCGTTGCTCTACCACTCCGCTGGTCATCTCAATCCCATCAATCAACAAAATCCAGTTCAAACGGTTCATGGCCGCCAGTTTTTGGTTCGGATTTTTCACTTCCATGTTCAGGGTAAAAGTCAGGGGGATTTTCCCGCTGGTAACCGCCGAAGTCAAATTAATCACATCCATCATATTCAACTGCTTGTAATCTTTCACTTTTTGGACGTCAACATTGGCTAAACGTAGGTTTTTAACAGTCTTTAGTTTGAACTTACACTGTACAAAAGTGTTTAGCTCCGCAGCCTGCTGAACCACCTCACAGGAGGTAACAGACAACATAATCGTTAAAATCAAAAGATATTTTAAATTTCTCATATTTATATTGAATCTAAATTAGTAACTTTGTCGGTGAAACGAATATATAAAAAACTGTTTGTTCCACACCAGAAATCAAGCATTAAATTTATGTTATACATTAAGCGAAAAAACACAAACCCATATTTTAATATTGCTGCCGAAGAATACGTATTAAAAGAATTCGAGCAAGACTGCTTCATGCTTTGGCGCAATGAAGCCTGTGTGATTGTTGGGAAACACCAGAACACCTTGGCCGAAATCAACCTGGATTTTATTAACGACAACAAAATTCCGGTGGTTCGGAGAATTACCGGAGGAGGAACGGTTTTTCACGATTTAGGGAACCTGAATTTTACCTTTGTTAAAAATGGAGCCGACGAAAAACTCGTCGATTTCAGAAAATATACCGACCCCATTATCGGAGCTCTTGCCACCCTAGGCGTGGAAGCTAAATTTGAAGGCCGAAACGATTTAACCGTAGACGGGAAAAAAATCAGCGGCAATGCCGAACACGTTCATAATAAGCGTGTTCTTCACCACGGTACACTTTTATTTTCGGCTGAACTCGGCAGACTTTCAAATGCCTTAAAAGTTGACCCGTCGAAATTCGAAGACAAGGCGGTGAAATCGGTTCGTAGCCGCGTAACCAACATTATCAATTATCTGGATAAAAAGATCACAATCGAAGAATTTGAAGAGCGGATTTATGATTACGTACAGCAAAGCGACCCGGAAGCTGAATTTTACGAGTTCACGGAAAAAGACATTGAAAAGATCAACGAATTGGTTCAAACCAAATACAACACCTGGGACTGGAATTTCGCCTACTCGCCCAAATACAATTTCAATAAAAGCATCCGCTCAAATGGTGGAACCGTTGATTTTAACATGGATGTAAAAGACGGAATCATCAACAAACTGAAAATTACCGGCGATTTCTTCAGCAACAAAAACATCGAAGATATTGAAAACCTGCTGATCGGCACATTGCACGAAAAAAGCAAGATCGAAGACAAATTAAACAGCGTTGACTTTCAAAGCTATTTTAAGAACATCAAGCAAACTGAATTTATTAACGGACTATTTTAACGATGAACACACAAACTATATTCGACAAACTTTGGACGGATTATACCGAACTAAATCCATCCACACAAAAAATATTTGACCTATTTACCCAAGAAGGCGAAAATGTGGAAAACGACCACATCGCTTTCAGAACCTATAACGATCCGAGAATTAACATCGACGTATTAAGCAAAGTGTTTCTACAAGCCGGTTACGTTGAAAAAGGCCAGTATCAATTTGAGGAGAAAAAATTATTTGCAAAACATTTTGAGCTGGAGAATGATCCCCATGCCCCTCGCGTTTTTATCAGCGAGTTAAAGCTGGAAGAATTCAGCGAGTCGCTACAAAATACCGTAAAAAAAATCATCGATTCCATCCCGGAGGAAGAATTAAAGTCTGACGATTTAATTTTCTCAGGCCGGTTGTGGGAGGCTGTAAGTTATGAAACGTACAATAAGCTCCGTGAAGAATCGGAATACGCAGCTTGGTTATACGTTTACGGTTTCCGGGCAAACCATTTTACGGTGAGTATCAATTCCCTGAGAAAATATGATTCCATTCAAAAAGTAAATCAGTTTTTGAAAAACAATGGGTTTTTGATGAATGATTCGGGTGGAGAAATTAAAGGAAGCCCGGAAGAATTACTGGAACAGTCCAGCATTAAATCAGAAAAAATCAGCATGGATTTTTCTGACGGAACCTATGAAATCCCGGGTTGCTACTACGAATTTGCCCGAAGATACGCGGATAAAGATGGAAAACTTTATTCCGGCTTTATCGCAAAATCTGCCGATAAGATTTTTGAAAGCACGAACTTCTATAAGAAAAACTAATAATTAGGGATTCAGGATTAGAAATCATTTTTAATTCGTAATTTTCAATTCCTAATTAATCATTTGCAATGCCTAACTACAATAAATTAAATATAAAAGGCGATCTTTTTACCGACCATAAAACCCGTTTACTTTACGCCACGGATGCTTCAGCTTACCGGGAACTACCGCAGGCAGTCATTCGTCCAAAAGATGAAGAGGATATCAAGGAAATCATCCGCTTTGCAAGGGAGGAAAAAACCTCGATAATTCCCCGCACTGCCGGAACTTCTTTAGCTGGACAAGTAGTTGGAAAAGGCATGGTGGTTGATGTTTCCAAATACATGACCCAAATTTTGGAGATCAACCCGAAAGAAAAATGGGTGCGTGTTCAGCCCGGTGTGGTTCTGGATGAGCTAAACAAAGAACTGGCAAACGTTAATTTATTTTTTGGACCGGAAACATCAACAGCGAACCGCTGCATGATAGGCGGCATGGTAGGGAATAACTCGTGTGGAGCGCATTCGCTGATTTACGGAAGCACCCGCGATCACACACTCTCCGTAAAATGCATTTTAAGCGATGGCTCCGAAACTGAATTTAAAGCGTTAAGTAAGGATGAATTTGAAGAGAAATGTGAGGGCATTTCCCTAGAAAATAAAATTTATCAAAATATAAAAGAAATCCTCGGCAATCCGGCAAACCAAAACGAAATCAGAACCGAATTCCCCGATCCTGAAATTGAACGCCGAAACACTGGTTACGCCATTGATTTATTGCTAAAAAACAATGTTTTTACCGAAGGGAAAGAAGATTTTAATTTTTGCAAACTTATTGCCGGATCGGAAGGAACGCTGGCTTTCATCACCGAGATTAAACTGAACCTGATTCCGCTTCCGCCCAAAGATAAGGTGCTGCTTTGCCTGCACTGCAAAGATGTTGAAGAAGCCCTCCAGGCCAATTTGGTGGCTCTTGAACACCAACCATCAAGCGTTGAGTTGATGGACAATGTAATCCTTGAGTTGACCAAAGGGAACATTGAGCAGCGCAAAAACCGCTTTTTTCTGGAAGGAGAACCCGGAGCAATTCTTATCATTGAATTTATTGGCAACAGCAGGCAAGAACTCGAAGCAAAGGCCGAAGAAGTAATCAAAGATTTCAAAGCGCGGAAGATGGGATTTCACTACCCGCTGGTTTGGGGAGAAAACATCTCAAAAGTATGGAAACTCCGTAAAGCAGGACTGGGGGTACTTTCAAACATGCCCGGCGATGCCAAGCCGGTGTCGGTGGTCGAAGACACAGCCTTTAACCCCAAGGTGTTGCCGGAGTTTATCAAAGATTTCAACAAGCTCCTTGAAGAACACAAGCTGAGTTGCGTTTATCATGCACACATTGCTACCGGCGAGCTTCACCTGCGCCCGGTGCTGAATTTAAAAGATCCAAAAGAGGTGGAACTTTTCCACACCATTGCCCTGGAAACTGCCAAACTGGTTAAAAAACACCGTGGTTCATTAAGTGGTGAACACGGCGACGGAAGGCTCAGGGGCGAGTTTATCCCGTTGATGATTGGCCAAAACAATTTTGAATTACTGAAAAACATTAAAAACACCTGGGACCCGGATCATATTTTTAACCCAAACAAAATTGTGAACACGCCAAAGATGAATACTTCTTTGCGTTACGAAGCGGGAAAAGAAGCCCGCCAATTCAACACTTTTTTTGACTTTTCAAAAGAGCAGGGGCTACTCCGTGCGATTGAAAAGTGCAATGGTTCGGGCGATTGCCGCAAAAGCGAAATCATTGGCGGAACCATGTGCCCAAGCTTTATGGCTACCAAAGATGAAGATAAAAGCACCCGTGCTCGGGCAAATACGCTTCGGGAGTTTTTGACCAATTCCGACAAAAAAGATCCCTTCGACCATAAAGAAGTCTACGAAGTGCTCGACCTTTGTTTATCCTGTAAAGGATGTAAATCGGAATGCCCGTCGAGTGTGGATATTACCAAATACAAAGCCGAGTTCCTCCAACATTACTACGATTCGAACGGGGTCCCGTTAAGGAGCCGTTTAATTGCCAACATTACGAAAGTAAACCGATTGGGAAGCATTGCCCCTACCCTGTTCAATTTCTTTATTACCAATAAATTTTTATCGGGTATTGCAAAAAAAATGCTGGGTTTTGCCCCCAAACGTAGCATCCCAACCCTGAGCAAAATCACCCTGCGAAACTGGGCCAGAAAGAACGCACTCAAAGAGAATTTTCCCAACGGGAAAATATATTTATTTGCCGATGAGTTTACCGAGTACAACGATACCAAAATCGGGATTGCCGCCATTAATTTATTGAACAAACTGGGCTACGAAGTTGTCGTCCCAAAACATGCTGAGAGCGGGCGAACCTATCTATCTAAAGGTCTTTTGCGGCAAGCGAAAAAGCTGGCCAATAAAAATGTTTACCTGCTAAAAAACCTTATCAGCGAAGAACATCCATTAATCGGGATCGAACCTTCCGGAATCCTTTCTTTCCGTGATGAATACCCCGAACTGGTTACCGAAAACCTGCTTGAAGATTCAAAAAAACTGGCTAAAAATTGTTTGCTGTTCGACGAGTTCATCATGCAGGAAGTTGAGAAAGGAAAAATCAAAAAAGAGCAATTCACCAGCGAAGCACAAAAAATCAAGCTACACGGGCATTGCCACCAAAAATCATTGGCTTCAACCGGACCAACCAAAGCAATGCTTTCGTTGCCCGAAAATTATGAAGTAACCGAAATCCCCTCGGGTTGCTGCGGGATGGCGGGTTCGTTCGGTTATGAAAAAGAGCATTACGAACTCTCGATGAAAGTGGGCGAATTGGTGTTGTTCCCGGAAGTACGAAAAGCCGACGAATTCACCATCATTTCTGCTCCCGGAACCAGTTGCCGCCACCAAATTAAAGACGGAACCGGACGTGAAGCATTGCACCCCATTGAGATACTTTATTTAGCATTAAAAGATTAAACAATTTAAGTCTATTCAAAGCAGTGGCACTTTATCTTCTTCAACATCAACTATTGTATAATAGCATAATACCTCTACGGTTCCAGATAAAACTTCTTGAAATTTTCCCACACAGGAAAAAACAATAAAATTCGCTTATAAACAGGTATATACTTGATTTAAGGCAAGCTATTGATTAATTTTAAGAGTTCCCCCATTTTAAAACATATCGCCATGGTCGGTAAATCATTAAACACACATGCCCAAACAGCATTAAAAAGATACCATAATTTACTTACCCAAAAGAGGTATAGCAAAAGTACCGTTAAAACCTACACCCACTATTTCACAAGGTTTCTTTACAAAATAAGAAATTACAATCCGGAAAATATAAGTGCCAAACAAATTAACTGTTACATTTTGCATTTAATAAAACCCGAAAAGATTTCCAGTTCAAGACAGAACCAAATCATCAACGCAATCAAATTTTATTATGAAAAAGTTTTGGGAAGAACAACAGAATATTATTTCATAGAACGCCAAAAAAAAATAAAAATTTTACCTAAAGTTATTAGTGAAGGGGAAGTTGAAAGAATCATCAACGCTATTGACAACCTAAAACATAAAGCCATGATAACATTATTGTATTCGGCCGGGTTAAGAATAAGTGAATTGCTAAATTTAAAACTGGGGGATATTGACAGCAAACGCAATGTAGTTATCGTACAAAATTCGAAAGGAAATAAAGACCGGATTAGTTTATTATCTGAAAAAGTTTTAGTATTATTGCGTAGGTATTATTTGGAACATAAACCAAAAGTTTTTTTGTTTGAAGGTCAAAATGGCGGGAAATATTCTGCAGAAAGCCTGAGAAAAGTACTAAAAAAGGCTGGTGAAAAGTCAAAAATTGCTAAACGTGTTACTCCCCACACTTTAAGGCATAGTTTTGCAACACATTTGCTTGAAAGAGGAACAGATTTGCGATATATTCAAACATTATTGGGACATAACAGCAGTAAAACCACTGAACGTTATACCTGGGTAACCAAGAAAGGTTTTGAAAAATTAAAAAGTCCTTTAGACGAATTAAATATATGAAAAAGTTATGTTACACAATCAGATAAAAACATAACAAATTAGCTTTAAGCTACTTAACAAGCAATTCAAGTTGTGTAACACAACCTTTTGCTATAAGTAAAATAACACACATTGGTTTATACATACGTTGCCAGCAAGTGTAAAAAGACACCTGCAGCATAAAAATGAAATATAAAATATCGATTGGTTTAATTGTCGGACTGATTTCTTGTTATTCGGGGACTCGTATGACTCAAACATTCATAGGTGGTTGGACTGAAAAGCAAATTGGATTTGTAAATTCAATTCCTCATGTTGACAAGAAAGGTGGATATTTTGATTTAATAATGGAATGTAAATGGGGTGGGATTGGATTGCAAGATTTTTTCTTAACTAATAAAAAACCTTTCGATTGGATTAAAAATCTTGAAAACATCCAAATATTGCATAGCACCTTAAAGAAAATTGGATATAAATATTTTATCTCGGATTCTGAATATCGTCAACCGATGAAGTTTCAGGACAAATTTGGTGGAATGATAAAACATGAATGGGAAGAATTGTCATTGCAACAACTAATTGACAATTTTATCCAGACATATTACCAATCTTTAAGAATAGACACATCTGGCTACTTTGTGAAATTCTGGAATAGAAGAGCTAATGAAGGTAATGATTCCGAAGTAATTAAAGTCTTCGAAGATATAAAAAGAATATATTCTGACCCTGAAAAATTACCAGATTATAATCCTAAATTGGTAAACGACACAATCGAAAATCTTTTGCGATTAGATATCGAACTTCAAAGTTTTAATAGTAAACCAACACATGGATTTATTGTAAAATACTTTGACTATTTAAAATCTATAGGATTAAATCATTCAGCTTATAATTTGGTGATTGAAAAGTATCCTAGCCTAATGCAAATGGATTCTGTTATTAAGATTTTAAATTTGGATACTATTCCAGAAAGTAATTATTGGGATACAAGAAATAATGGTACATGGATTTATTCATATGGAGATAACGGACCATAAAAATTAAGATAAAAACACCAGCTGGCAACATCTAAACCAAATTACTATATGAACAATAGTTTTAAATACAGCTTTAACTGGGCATCGAGCCAAAACGTGACACAACAACACGCTAAATGTAATTTGGCCCCATGTCTCGAACTCCCAGTCTTAAAAAAGCTATTTCTCAATGCCTACGGCATTGGAAATTCGGCTCATAGTAATTTGATCAGCTCAGCTGACAAATTGCATAATCAACGCTTTTTTAATACCTTCGTTCTCTACACGGAACTTCGTTTAGCTCCTCATTACCAACAATATTAAAAGAAAATGACACAGACCGAAAAACTGACAAGAATTTTATTTGTATCTAACATTTTATACATATTAGCCTTTTTCTTGCTAGCATTTGAACCGAAACTACTGTTTGAGACAGCAAGAGGAGACGGAATGAATTTATTTGAAGGAATTTTATACATTCTTGCAATTTTATCATTTGCACATTGGATTTATTGTTTGTGGTTTCTTAATAAATTTGACAGGTATTCAGGAAATCTAATTTGGTTAATATTATTTAATGGAATTTATGCTCCATTCTATTATTATCAAGTAATCATAAAAAAAAGACCTCTAAAAAATGAAATCCTTAGCAAACATGAATTAGCTGAAAAAGAAAGGAAGAATGAAATTGAAGAAAGTGACTTTGCCGAATTGATGAGACAAGGAATAATTGAAGTTTTAGAACTCTGGGCATCAAAAGACAAACAGAAAAAATTACAAGAATCAAATTCTGAAATAAACATAACTGAAGAATTATTTAATCAATGGAAAGATTATAACATTGACAAACCAAATTTTTTAAATGAAGTTTTTCAATTGGAAGAACGAATAGCAATAAACCAATTCGACAAGGTTTTAAATCAAAAGAATGAATTGTTAAATGAGAGCTACCCAAGATTACATGAATTTATTGACACTGAAGGTTGGAAAAAAATTAATGGATTGGCGAAAGAAACATTAATAAAAATAAAAAATACAGTTGGTAACAAAGAACTGAACTTAAAAACAAGTAAAAACCCATAATTTTTGTTTTAAAACAACCTGTTTTTTCGGAGGCTGATCCAAAAGAAAAATTAATGATCGACAATACTACTTCGATAAGCCGGATCGTATGGTATTCCTGATTGCGCAATCGCAAATGCCTGCTTGATTAACTTATTACACACTGCAATCAGCGCTAGTTTTTTCGATTTCCCTTTGTTTACCAACCGTTGATAAAGTGACCGGCACTGAGGATTACACTGGCGGGCGGTAAAACTGCACATAAACAATTGGTTCCGAATATATGGATTGCCCCGTTTACTGATACGTGAACGACCTTTTACGCTGGTGCCCGAAGAATGTTCTGTGGGAGATAGACCACAAAATGACGATACCTGGCGATAATTGTCAAAATCGCGAAAGCCATTGGTTAAAATGATAAGAAATGCTGCTGTCTTTTTCCCAATTCCCGGAATGCTGGAGAGGTTAACAAACAGATCTGCATCATACTGGTGTATCAGCGATTGCATTTCGGCTTCCAACAAATCAATCTCCTGGCGCACCTGTTTAAGTTGTCGTTTCAGGGAACGAATCAACACACCACTTTTAACACCCCGGCTTTCCAAACTCTGAATATGGTTTTTCAAGGAGGTATTCTGTTTTAAATAGATCACAATCACCTGCTGAAGCTGCTTGCATTTTGTGATGTACTCCGGTGCAGGAATCCATGGTAATAAAACGGGCTGCTCCTGTCCATATAAAGCAATCATGCGGGCATCACTTTTATCGGTCTTGTTTTGCTGCAACTTCATCTGGATGAAACGCTTGATGGAAATAGGATTAACCACTGCCAATTCAATATCATGCCCATACAAATACATGGCCAGCTGCTGATAGTAGCTCGCTGTGGCTTCCATAACGCAAAAACTATTAGCCGGCAATTGTTTGACAAACTGGCGATAGCCCTTGCGTTCATTTGGATAAGAACGATGTCCGTCCATATGATCCCAAACATCAAATTTGTCTTTTGATACGTCAACTCCAACAAAATGATTAATTTTAGTCATAATATTTTTATTGTGAAGGAACGAAACTACGGTAATATAGCAACCTAAAAACAGGCTTAACGGCCCAGAGAACTGATCGTATTTCTGTAGTAAAAGAGCGGGGATAATCTATGTTGACAGGCTCAAATGGCCTAAATTGTATCTCAACCTTATTCCACTCTTTCGTTCTTTCTGTTTATTATTAAAAGATAAGAAAATGTAAACTTAGGATTGTATATGGCAGGCGGGGGTTTCAGCGGTCTGACAAGTCAGACCTTGCGCCCACTTTCCTGCGGGTCTGACACGATTTCTTCCAGAAATCCCGCCCGACCACATACAAGTGACCGTTGGGGGCACATTTGAGAGACCCTGAAAACTGAAATGAAACTTATAAATATTAGAAATGAAAACAATTAATCTGATATTGATTTTTTTAGTAATGACTTGTTCCACTTTTGGACAAGTAGCAGTGATTAAGGATAAAGATGGATATTCAAATGTGCGGAAAGAGGCAAATGGAGAATCTGAAGTAATTTATAAAATACTTGAGAATGAAGTATTTTGGTTTGATTACGAAGTTGGCTATTTTGAAAATGAGTGGGTGGAAGTCTTTATACCAAAAAATAAATTTTCACTTTCTTCATCAGACCCAGATTATATAAGTGGATTTGTGCATAAATCAAGAATTTTACCCATTGATAAACTTCAAAAAATGACCACAGAGAATTTTAAATTTAAATACGAATTAAGCTCATTTGACTCGACTGGTAAAATAATTGATAAACAGGACAATAAATGGATTACTCAAATAAATGGCAGACCAGTTTGGGGTACGGACGGGAATTTTCCAAGACTTCAAGTTGACAACATAAAAGTATCAATTGATAATAAAGAGATATTTATACATCCTGTTTTTTATTGTGATATTTATGAATGTGATGGCGGATATAAAATTTATAAAAATGGTGATACCTTCCTTGTTTATCAGATGAATAGTGATGGAGCTGGAGCATACCAGATTGTTTGGGTATTCAATAAAGAAAACGGTCTGATTCAGAGATTAGTAGGAACAATGATATGAAAAAACTAGCCACAACAAAGAACTGAGCTAAAAATCAAGAAAAAAACTCTAATCTTTAACTTGTGTAAAGGATGTATATTAACGAACAAGAAACATCGTACATATGAGAAACATACTGATAATAATATTGATAACAATTTCTCCGTTTACATTTGCAAATTTTGGAGGATATGTTAAGCAGGATTCTGAAGGAGCTGGAAATTTATATTTAAGCTCTAAAAATTCGACAATTCGCTTGATTAATGAGGCGATAGAGATAAACCTTAATCAGAGAGTGAATTTTAAAGCAAAGTTTACTTTTTACAATGACTCTGAAACAGACCAGAAAATTACATTAGGATTTCCACAATATTCATATTGGGATGTTCCATATGGAGATAATGGTTACCAACCTGGAAAATATTATCCTTTAAAAGCTGATTTTGCTGTAAATGGAGAAAATAGTGCATTTGACAAAACCCTTTTTTCGACAAGATTGGATTCCTATGAAGGTGTTCAGCTATATATTTCAAATGAGATGAAAGACAAGCTAATTGAATATGCAGGAATGCATGAAGCTGAAAATCCGCCAAGTATGCCAATTTTGATTTGGGAACTTAAGGAACTTAATTTTAAGCCAAATGACACAGTTGTTATTGAGATTGGATTTGTTAGACCTTGGTTTTATAAAGATGAATCTTGGTCAAATAAAATTGAGACTGATGGTGTAAAATCTTTCGATTACATTTTTGAGACTGGTAAAACATGGAAAAATAGTTCGATTGAGAATTTTACTTGTAAAATAACATTTCCAGAGGACGCATTTGAGCAGATTGATTTTAACCGCACAGATTTTCAAAAAATATCAAACAACCAGATTTTGATTGAAAAGCAAAATTGGAAACCAAGTAGTTCTGAGAATTTGAAGATAGAATGGTTTTCAACATATCAGATTTCTTCTTTCAATTATGATATTCTTTATTATGACACATATAACTGGCATCATGCAACAGATGGTTCAAAAATGACAGCTTGGTGTTTTAAAGAGCAAGACTTGAATGAAAATCCATTATTCATTAAGAAAATTAATCACCCGATTAAAAAGGAACATGAGATGATTCAAACAAAAAAGTTTGACTCTCCAATATACGTGACCAAGATTTCGATTATTAATGGATTTGCAAAAAACAGTAATACCTTTTCTACAAATTCCAGAGTAAAGACAATTGAATTGACGATTAATAATAAGACTCAAGTTATCTCATTGAAAGACTCTGATGACAAACAGACTTTTGATTTGATTGAAAAAGCTGATATTGGGAAAGGGATTACTTTTAAAATAATTGATTACTATAATGGTTCGAAATACGATGATATTTGTATTTCAGAGATAGGTTTTAAATAAGCAACATGGGCACAACACGGTAAACCAAATTACGCGATGAACAGTATTTTTAAATACAGCTTTAGCCGGGCATCAAGCCAAAACTCAAATGACTAAAACCGGGATTGAAGAATACCTTGAACATAAACTGCTCCCAACAAAGAACTAGTTCAGATCGAACCAATGCTCAAGTGTACCAGAATCTGAAAAAGTTTCTCCATCACAACTAAGCGGGTCGGCATCACGTGCACTCTCCGAGATAATAACATCGCTCCGTGAATTTAGTCCACGTGCCTGATATTGCTGAAAAAGTGTATTGGTCATCACATCAAAATAAGAAATAAGCTTCCAGCCTGTTGGGGTCTCTACACCAACAGCTATATCAGAAGTGGTTTGCGAACCGATATGTGTTCCCAACTGCTGCCCGGCTGTTACATTATCTCCTACACTTAGCGGATTATCCAAATCAATGTGAAAAATAATAAAATAAAATGCCGGACGGCTATCCGATTTAATTTGAACCTGTGTTCCGGCCCATTCTTCATATATCCGTGAAACCGTACCACTAACCGGGGCATAAATTTTAATGGCAGCCCAATCAGCAGCATCATACGGACGGAAATAGTGTTTCATGCTTCGGCACGATTCAAAACCATCCGAATAATCATGTCCTTCCGCCGAACGAAACTTTGAAATCCTGATAATTTGCGTTAGTTCAATGTAATTTACACTAACAAATTGAGGAATCCCGTTGGCATCAACATCGTAGGTGTCGTAATTATTGTTCCCGTTATCATTATTATCATCGTCACCATTACATGCAGCTAAAACGATCAACAGAGAGACGAGTATAAAGGGGAACAAGTTTTTAAACAATTTTTTCATTGCATTTCCCTTTTAGATTTTTAAATATTAGGTTCGTAAAATTTCACTTAAATTTAAGGAAATCAATCTAAAAAAGAAAGTTATTTAACTGAAAAAAAAGAGAATAGGATTCAATCCCTGTGTTAGTTTTCCTCCCAAACTAAAGCAGCTGCACCTAAAATAGCGGCATTATTTTCGGGTAAAGCAGAGGGTTTTATTTCAACTTTATTTTTGTAAATATGCAACAGATTTTCTTCCATATACTTTTTGGTCGGTTCCAGAATGAACTCTTTAGCATTGGCCAGGCCACCAAACAGAAAAATTACTTTCGGGCTGGTGATAGCCACCATATTTGAAAGCATAAAGCCTAAAATATGGGCTGTATAATCAAAGGCTTTCAAGGCAAGTTTATCGCCTTTCACCGCTACATTATAAATGTCGGCACTGCTAATATCATCCGCTTGTATTTCACGAAGCAAACTAGCTTCACCCGATTCGCTCAAAAATTGTTTTACGGTTCTAACAATGCCCGAAGCCGAGCAATAAGTTTCAAAACAACCTTTGCGCCCGCAATTACACTGACGGCCATCGGGTTCATAAATAGCATGCCCCAGTTCTCCGGCAAAACCATCGTGACCCAAAATCATTTTTCCGTTGGCCACAAAACCGCTGCCCAAACCGGTTCCAAGGGTAACCATCACAAAATCATTTAGCCCTTTCGCATCGCCGTAAATCATTTCTCCCATAGCCGCAGCATTGGCATCATTGGTTAAACGCACCGGGAGATTCAATTTCTCGGCAAACATATCAGCCAGTGGAATCATCCCTTTCCAGGGTAAATTTGGAGCGAACTCAATAGAACCGTTATAATAATTTCCGTTAGGGGCTCCTATTCCAACCCCCATGACGTCGTATTTTGATTTTACCTCCTCAAAATATTTTTTCAGTTGCTCGGAAACTACATCCACAAAAACAGAAACTTCCTCAAAGCTTTTGCAAGCCATTGATTTCCGGAACAGCACCTCCCCTTCTTCGGTTACCGGGCCATAACAAATATTGGTTCCTCCAATATCAATTCCTATCGCTATTTTAGATTTTTTCATGCTTATTTAGATTTGGGGATGTATCCTTTCCATCCGTAATACATCAGGTAAATATAACAAACGATGGGGATAAAAAATGAATAATGATAACCGTTGAACGAATCAGCCACGGCTCCCTGAATATATGGAATAACAGCTCCACCAAGCACCATCATCACCAATAATGATGAACCCTGAGCCGTATTTTCTTTCAAATCTTTGATAGCTAAAGTAAAGATGTTTGACCACATAATGGAGTTAAACAAACCTATGCCGACGATGGTCCACAAGGCAACGATTCCGTTGGTAAGCAGGGTTGTCGAGAGCAATCCAATCACGATCAATGCAAAAACAGCCAAGGTACGTCCGGGTAACGAACGGCCAATCATAAAGCCAATAAAATTAACCAATAAGAAAATAAGGAAAGGCAGTACCCGTTTAAATTCAAACGTATAGCCACTTTCCAGGTAAATAATTCCGTAAATTAAGAAGAATGTCAGGATGGATGTAATAAACATCATAAGGTATTTTTTCAGTTTCTGGATATTGCTTAACGAAATAGCTCCCAGAAAACGTCCGATCATGGCTCCACCCCAATAAAGTGTTAAAAATCGTTTCGCGTCCATTTCAGGATACCCCATTATTTCACCTGCATAATTGATAAATGAACTACCAATACTCACTTCGGCTCCTACGTACATAAAAATGGCAACCATCCCCAGCACCAAATGAGAATGTTTCAAAGCCCCTGCCCCTTTTTCAATGTTGGCCGAATTGGTAAAACGGGGCAAATTAGTAAATCGGATAATGATTGCAATAATAACAAATAAAACCGCAAAAATCAGGTACGGTAACTGCAATCCAAGAGCCGATAAAGGTTCGCCCGAATCGAGCAAAATCGGTTTGCCCATTTGATCATATAAAGGAGCCCCCATTTTGGCGAAATAATGAAAAACCAGGTAGCCTCCCAAAACCGGAGCCAGGGTGGTTCCCAGCGAATTAAACGCCTGGGAAAGATTTAAGCGGCTGGGAGCCGTTTCGGAAGGTCCCAGCAAAGCGACATAAGGATTGGCTGCAATCTGAAGTAGCGTAAATCCAATGGCCAACACAAAAAGTGCCGCTAAAAACAAGCTGAAAATTTTAAAATGAGCTGCCGGATAAAACATTACACTGGCAACAGCAGATATCAGCAAACCTGCAATGATCCCGTTTTTATAACCGATTTTGGAAATCGGATCACCTTTAAACATGGAGATGATAAAA
Organism: Bacteroidales bacterium; assembly: GCA_963664245.1. Lineage (GTDB taxonomy): Bacteria > Bacteroidota > Bacteroidia > Bacteroidales. Next base: position 3,599,832 of record OY760934.1, on the reverse strand, counting down.
TAAATCAAGGATACTACAAAATAGGCCAAGAAGAACCACACCTGTATCATCATAGATTGTGCACGAGTCAAGTCAAACATTTTTTTCAGGAAAGGGATCAAAATATCGTTCATGCAAGTAATGAACCCCCACATAAAAAACAAGCTGGTAATTACAACCAAAGCACTTGTATACTTTTGTTTTTGGCTTATCATAATTTCTTATTTAATAGTTATTTCATCGATAAATATATGAAGACGGTTTCCGCGGCCTTTGTGCCAATCGGGACACATAATTTTAGATTTGCCAATCACTTTTACATAAAGGGTCTTTATCTTTTCCAAATGTAAAGCAAAATTATGAATAATAGAACCCCATTGATCTTCCGGAATCGGATTATCTAATTTGCCAACCGACTGAAAATGTTCGCCATCGTCCGACACAAAGAACTCCACATAAGCTGGCATAAAGATCCAGGAATTTACATCCTGTAAAAAATTTGCCGACAAATAAGAGATTTCGGTTTGCTTTTCCAGGTCAATAACAACGTCCAAATCCACGCCATAATAGCTGTGCCACGAACCAGTCCTAAAATCTTTGCTTCCGTGAATCCCATCAATCAAAGCCAAATCAGAATTTGCATTATACTGCGGATGTGGCGGGTTCTTTATTTTAATGCTTCGATCCTCCGGGAACTTAAACAAATCCAGCCCGGTAACATCCGATTTTAAATCACCTTTTTGGGCAAAAAATTTAACCTGCGTGTTTTGGGTTATTTTAAGCGGGTGGCTGTAAACCGTTGAATTTTCGGTTGGCACACTACCATCCGTGGTATAATAAATTGTTGCTTCGGTTGACGGGTGGTGCAGTTCAAGCGAAGTTTCCTTGAAAAACCCCTGACTCTTCACATTTGTATAAGGAACCGCCAAAATTTGATATTCACTAATTTCGGAAACCGGAATATCTTCATCACGCGAACCCCAGTTTTTATTCGGTTCATCACCCATTACAAAAAGCATTTCCCCGCCTTTCATTATATCCTCGTGTTTTAAATAAGATTTAGAATATGGCGTTCCGTTTAAGATTACTTTTTGAATGTATTTGCCGGTTCCGGAAAGGTTCTTTGCACGGATCACAAATTGATTTCCATTTTCCAGATTTATCACCGCCTCATTCAAGAACGGGCTTCCGATCACGTAGTAATTCATGGCCGGGCTTACCGGGTAAAATCCCATGGCACTCAAAACATACCAGGCCGACATTTGCCCGCAATCTTCATTGCCGATGTAGCCATCCGGATTGGTGGAGTACATTTCCGTCATAATTTGGTGAAGCATTTCCTGGCTTTTCCAGGGTTTGTTCGCAAAACTGTACAAATAAGCCATGTGATGGCTGGGTTCGTTACCATGGGCATACTGGCCAATCAGTCCGGTAATATCTACCTGGTGGCGACCGGTTGTTTCATTGCTCACCGAAAACAACTCGTCCAACTTTGCAGAAAACTTTTCTTTCCCTCCCATGAGCTTCATCAAACCTGTAACATCTTGCGGAACATAAAACGAATATTGCCACGAGTTAGCTTCGGTATAATTAAAATCAACCTCCGACGGATCAAAGGGATGTTTCCACACACCGTACATTTTTGACTGCATAAAACCCGTTTCAGGGTTATAAAGATTTTTATAGGACTGCGCTCTTTTAATGAACGCTTTATAATCATTTGTTTCATTCAGAGCCTTGGACATTTCAGCAATGCACCAATCATCGTAAGCATATTCAAGGGTTTTCGAAACCGATTCCGATTCTTCGTGAGCAGAGATGAACCCGTGTTTTTTATAATCGACCAAACCAAGATGATCGAGCATGGCACTGTGTTTCATGGCTTCAAAAGCTAGCTCAACATCATAATCACGAATTCCTTTGAGGTATGCATCCGCAATAACCGGTACCGAATGATATCCGATCATACAACCGGTATAGTTCCCGGCCAGTTCCCACACGGGCAATTGCCCGCCGTTTTTATACTGATGCAAAAAAGTTTTGACAAACTCATTGGTTCTTTTCTGATCGATAATGGTGTACAAGGGATGGGCTGCCCGATAAGTATCCCACAAAGAAAAAATGGTATAATTCTCAAAATCTTCGGCCCGGTGGATTTTTAAATCGGTTCCCCGGTATTTCCCGTCCACATCCATGAATAAATTGGGAACAACCATGGTATGATAAAGTGCTGAGTAAAAAATTGTTTTGGTTTCTTTATCGGCCTTGATTTTAATTTTTGAAAGCTCTTTGTTCCAGGCAGCTTTTGCATCTTGCTTTATTTTTTCAAAATCCCAGGCAGGAATTTCCGCATCAAGGTTTTTCCTAGCTCCATCCGTGCTTACTGCAGAAATTGCGACTTTAACCAACAATTCTTTTTCCAATGTTCCGAAATCAAGAAATGCTTTTATATTTTTCCCGTCAGCTTCTTCTGAACTCACAGAATGGTTGTCTTTAAAAAGATTAAAATTTTTAATCGGTTGGTTGAACCTGGCCACAAAATAAACATACTGATCTTTGGCCCATGAACTGGAACGGCGCAAACCTTCAATTTCGTATTCATTGATTTGTTTTATACTTGAGGCCAGCACTTCATCACGATGCGTTAAGTCGATGGTTACAAATGCCTTTTTATTTTTCGGAAAATTATATTTGTGGAACCCTACTCGCTTGCTTGCGGTTAGTTCAACCTCAATATCATAATCGGCTAATTTTACGGCATAAAACCCCGGCGATGCTTTTTCAGTTTTCTTGTTAAAGGACGAACCGTAGCCTTTTGCCAAATCCATTTTATAACCATTGTACAAATATAAAGTATCAATGGTGGGCATAAAAAGAATATCGCAATAATCGCCTACGCCGGTTCCGCTCAAATGCGTATGCGAAAATCCATAAATCACCGAATCGGTATAATGATAACCGGAGCAGCCATCCCAACCCTCCAAGCGGGTATCGGGACTTAACTGAACCATCCCGAAAGGCACTGTTGCCCCGGGAAAAGTATGCCCGTGACCGCCGGTTCCAATAAACGGATTTACATAATTAGAAGGCAATTTTGCTAAAACAGAAAAGGTAATAAATGTGAGAAATAAGGTTCGGATAATATGCTTCATGATTTTAGTTATAAAAAAAGCCAAATATAGAAAATATTGAATAAAGCCTAAAGGGATATATGGCTATGAAAACCATTTTTTTACTAAATTTAGCTGCCTAATTTTAAAACCATGGAAGTACTTCTTTTAATGATAGCCCTGTTTGCCGGCTTTATTTTAATGTATCGTTTATACGGTAAATTCCTGTCCGACAAAATTTTTAAATTAAACAATTCAAGTGCGGTTCCATCAAATATGCTTAAAGATGGTATTGATTATGTTCCTACCAAAAAAGAAGTGGTGTTCGGACATCATTTTGCATCTATTGCAGGAACCGGTCCCATTGTTGGACCAGCCATTGCTATTATCTGGGGATGGGTTCCGGCAGTGATCTGGGTTTTCATCGGAAGTATTTTTATTGGGGCTGTTCACGATTTCGGGGTATTGGTTATCAGTATGCGAAACAAAGGCGTGAGCATTGCCAAGTTCACCGAAAAATACATTAGCCCGCGAACCAAAATATTTTTCTTCATCATTGGTTTCCTCGAATTATGGCTTTTCATTTCCATTTTAGGGATGATTATTGCCGTTATTTTTGATATGTTTCCGGGTTCGGTTTTCCCGGTCTGGTTCGAAATACCATTAGCGGTTTTACTAGGCTACATGGTGACCCAAAAAGGGAAGAACATGCTTTTCTGGAGCATCGTCGCGGTGGTTATTATGTACATCACCGTTGTTATCGGAGCCTATATTCCGTTTAAAATGCCTGAATTATTTGGAATTCCGGCAACCGGCATTTGGACCATCATTTTGCTGATTTACGCCTATATTGCTTCGGTTTTACCGGTTACCCAATTACTACAACCGCGTGATTTCATCAACTCTCACCAATTGATTATTGCAATGGTTTTACTGGTTGTCGGGATATTTTCCGCTTCTTTTACCGGCGATCTGGAAATTGTTGCTCCATCTGTTAATTTAGCTCCCAAAGGGGCTCCTCCAATATGGCCGTTTTTATTTATCACCATTGCCTGCGGGGCCGTTTCCGGATTTCATGCCATTGTTTCTTCAGGAACCTCATCAAAACAAATTGAGAAAGAAAAGGATGCTTTAATGGTGGGTTATGGCAGCATGCTCATGGAAGGTGCTCTGGCCATTTTAGTCATCATTGCTGTGGCTGCCGGAATCGGCCTGGGCTATGACTCGAACGGGAAATTTTTAACGGGCATTCCTGCTTGGACGAACCATTACGAATCGTGGGCCGCAGCCAAAGGGTTGGGTTCAAAGGTAGGGGCTTTTGTTACCGGTTCGGCCAATATGATTGCCTACACAGGTCTGGCAAAATCAATTGCCCTGATTGTGATGGGCGTTTTTGTAGCTTCTTTTGCCGGAACCAGTTTAGACACGTCTACCCGCTTGCAACGCTACTTTATCAGCGAATTATTTACTTCTAAAAGCGGGAAAAATATTTTCCAGAACCGATACTTCAGCACATTTTTAGTAGTGGTAACCGCCGCCCTGCTGGCGTTTAATACCGGTGCCGATGGGAAAGGAGCCCTGAAATTATGGCCGCTTTTCGGAAGCATCAATCAGATTTTGGCAACACTGGCACTATTGATAATTTCGATTTACCTTAAAAACAAAGGTAGATTAAAATGGCTGATCACAGCTCTCCCGGCAGCATTCTTAGCGGTATTCAGTTTATGGGCCTGTGTATTGAACCATCAAGATTTTCTTGCCCAGCAGAATTATTTATTGGTGGTGGTCAATATTATCTTGATCGTCCTCGCTGTTAGTATAATTATCGAGGGGCTGATCAAACTGAAAAAACAAAAATTATAAAAGCTTAAAATTCAGAAGGCTAACAAAATATTTTTAAAATACTACAAAAATAGTTTGCATTATTATTTCTATAGTACTATGTTTGTAGTATCAAAATGTTTTAGAATGAAAAGTCTGACAAAAGCTGAAGAACAAATTATGCAAATCCTCTGGGATTTAGAAGAAGCAACCGTTAAACAAATTATTGAAGAGTTTAAAACCGACAAACCTGCCTACACAACTGTGGCAACCGTTTTAAAGGTTCTTGAAAAAAAGGATATTGTTTCGCACAAGGCAGATGGAAATACCTACTGTTTTTATCCAAAACTAAAAAAGAAAGAATATGCCCGCGAACAATTCAGCTCGCTCCTAACCAATTATTTTAGTGGATCATTCCCAAAAATGGCTACATTTTTTGCCAAAGAAAACAATTTAGATATCAACGAATTGGAATCTATACTCAAGACTGCAAAAGAAGAATTAAAAAAAAATAAGGATCATGAGTAATTTACTAACCTTATTGCTTCACTCCTCCTTATGCCTGATACTAATGTATCTGGTGTATTGGGTTTTTCTTAAAAACGATACTTATTTTATTTCTAACCGTGTTTATCTTTTATTTGCGATAATATCTTCGGTTCTGATACCAGCACTTCCAATTCAATATACGGTTCTTACCGAAGTAGTCAACAGTAACCTCATTACAGAAATTGAACCTTCATACAAAGCGCTCCAACCGAATATTAATTCCAATATTCAAACAACACACGCATTAAATTGGCTCGAAATACTATTCTTTATATACATTTCCGGAGCAGTGATTTTATTTTCAAGGCTCCTCTTTCAGACCACCCGGTTAACACTTTTGGTGCTACGAAACAAGAATACGATATTGGATGGTTTACAGATTGTTGTAACGGAGAAATATAATTTACCATTTTCTTTTTTCAACGTTGTTTTTTTACATCCTACAATTTATAAACAGGAAAACCTGCCGGAAATTCTGGCTCACGAGAAAGTGCACATTCGTGAGAAACACTGGGTTGACTTGCTTATCATTGAACTGTTAACAGTCATCTTCTGGTTCAATCCAATTATTTGGTTGTTTGAACATTCTATTAAACTTAATCATGAGTATTTAGCCGACCACGGGGTTATCTCAAACGGAAACCACATTGGAAAGTACCAGGCTTTACTAATTAATCAGTTAATGGGAATACAGGTTATTGGATTTGCCAATAATTTAAATTTCGGGATTAATACAAATAGATTTAAAATGATGACAAAACAAAAAACACCTAAAATTAAAAAGCTCAAGCTAACTTGGGCAATACCGGCTCTGGCGATTTTATTATCCGCTTTTGCAAATCCTAATTATGAAGTAAAAGAAGTAAGTCTTGCTCAGGCAGCTACAACAAATAAAGATGCCAAGGACTTCAACTTTAAGGGGAAAGTTGTGGATGAAAACAAAAAAGCGATGCCCGGAGTAAGTGTTCTGGTTAAAGGAACAACAATAGGTACAGTTACCGACACTGAAGGCAACTTATCAATTAACTTATCAAAAGAAGACCAGCTCGTATTTTCTTATGTTGGCATGAAAACACTCACGCTAACTGAAGAGGATCTCTTTTTTATGAATAACAGAATCACAATGAAGCGTAACAGCATTTACCTTGACCAAAATATTTTAATGGACAAGAAATACGCTTCAACAAAAAAAACAGACATTCCAACTTCAAAGAAAAAGGGAGAAGAAGTATTTGTAATTGTTGAGCAAATGCCGGAATACCCGGGCGGATTTAATGCACTGGGAAACTACATTAATAAAATGAAGCAGAGTAAATCTAACATAAAAGGGAACGTTAAAATTGGTTTTACAATTGATGAAAACGGAAATCCCTCAAATGTCAGGATAATTGAAAAAGACAACGATGCAGCGGCCTCATTTGCAACAAAAATTGTGTACAACATGAGCACATGGAAACCCGGGAAACAACGGGGAAAAGCCGTACCCGTAGATTATATTCTCCGGATCGAATTTTAACACAAAATTTCAAAACAAATTAAACATAAAAGAGGTTATGTTACTAGAATTTATAACCTCTTTTTTTATAATTTCTTAAAGCTTTTTATCATCAATCTGCCAAAACAACACACTTCCCGTCTTCAGCAGCGATGGTATTTTCAAACACAGTTTGAGCCTCAAGTAAAAGGCAGGTAATATCTTTTTTATAACGGGCCGAAAAATGGCCGATCATCAACTGTTTTACGGCTGCTTTTTGGGCAATCATTGCAGCCTGTCCGGCGGTAGAATGAAACCTGGCCTTGGCCTGCGATCTTAAATCGTTGGCAAACGAAGCTTCGTGGTACAACAAGGTGGCGCCTTTTATATATTCAATAATGCTTTCGGCATAGCGGGTATCTGAACAGTAAGCATACGAAACAGCTTCACGTGGCGGATGGGTAATATCAGTATTCAAAAAGCGCTCGCCGGCTTCATTAACGTAATCTTCTCCATCAATAATCCGTTTAATCCATCCTACATCCGGGCGATGGCTTTCAATAAACGATTTTTTAAGTTTTACCCGCAATGGTTTTTCCTTGAAAAGAAAGCCCCAGGTTGGAATAGAATGTTCTACCGGAAAAGAATAAACATGGTAATTTTCTTCATCAATTAGTAAGTCCATTTGATTCTTTTTCAGAACCACAAAATTTAACTCGAACTGCAAATAGGTTGATGATAGTTTAAATTGCTCCCTGATTACTTTTTCCAATCCTTCCGGCGCATAAACGTACATCGGTTTGGTTCGACCCAGCAAATGAAGCGTAGAAATCAAGCCCACCAAACCAAAAAAATGATCGCCATGCAAATGAGAAATAAACAGATGGGTGATTTGCTGCATCTTGATTTTATTTTGCCGCAAGCGGAGCTGGGTTCCTTCACCACAATCAACCAACATTGGTTTCCCATGAAGGTTAACAACCTGCGCGCTTGGGCCGCGTTTAACCGTAGGCAACGCCGATCCCGATCCTAAAACGTGAACACTAAATTTCATAATATTAAGCTGAAGATTGAACCTGCCAAAACGTGCATTCTCAACAATTCAGCCTTGCTTTTTGGTAAAAATAAAAAAAAGCTGCCATGTAGTAGCAGCTTTTTATTTATAAAGACTGAATCATCTTATTTGTTTTCTTTTTCTTTCTTTTCTGATTCTTCCATTTCAGATTTAAGATTTGCTAATGCATCAAGATCACCCAAAGTTGTTTTCTCTAAGTTATCTTTAATTTGGCGAACCGCTTTTTTAGTTGAACGCTCTTCGTTTTTCGCTTTAGCAGTTTCTTTTGCTTTTTCAGCATGTTGTTCATCTTGGAAGATGCGGCTGTGAGAAAGAATGATTTTTTTGTTTTCTTTTGAGAACTCGATTACTTTAAAATCAAGAGCTTCATCAACTTTTGCAGTCGATTTGTCTTCTTTCATTAAATGACGGCTCGGAACAAATCCTTCTACACCATAAGGAAGTGCAACAACACCACCTTTATCATTCATGCTAATAATGGTTCCTTTATGAACCGAATTTAAAGTAAACACTGTTTCGAACACATCCCATGGATTTTCTTCCAATTGTTTGTGTCCCAAACTCAACCTTCTGTTTTCTTCATCAACCTCTAAAACAATCACCTCAATGGTTTCACCAATTTTAGTGAACTCGGCAGGGTGTTTGATTTTTTTAGACCAAGAAAGGTCAGAAATATGGATCAGTCCGTCAACACCTTCTTCCAACTCAACAAAAATACCGAAGTTAGTGAAGTTACGAACGGTAGCTGTATGTTTAGAGTTTTTAGGATAACGATCCTGAATGTTTGACCATGGATCAGGAATTAATTGTTTCATTCCTAATGACATTTTGCGCTCTTCGCGATCGAGGGTAAGAATTTGAGCTTCTACCTCATCGCCTACATTCAAGAAATCTTGTGCAGTGCGCAAATGTTGCGACCATGACATTTCTGAAACGTGGATCAAACCTTCAACACCCGGAGCAATTTCAATAAATGCACCATAGTCGGCAATTACAACAACTTTACCTTTTACTTTGTCGCCAACATCAAGTTTTTCATCCAATGCATCCCATGGGTGTGGGGTTAATTGTTTCAATCCTAAAGCAATACGTTTTTTATTGTCATCAAAGTCGAGGATAACCACTTTGATTTTTTCATCCAATTTAACGATTTCCTCAGGGTGGTTAATACGTCCCCAAGAAAGGTCGGTAATATGGATTAATCCATCAACACCACCAAGGTCGATAAATACACCGTAAGAGGTAATGTTTTTAACGGTTCCTTCAAGAACCTGACCTTTTTCAAGTTTAGAAATAATCTCTGCTTTTTGGTGTTCAAGCTCGTCTTCGATAAGAGCTTTATGAGAAACAACAACGTTTTTGTACTCATGGTTGATTTTAACCACTTTAAATTCCATTGTTTTATCCACATAAATATCGTAATCGCGGATAGGTTTCACATCAATTTGCGAACCCGGCAAGAAAGCTTCAATACCAAACACATCTACGATTAAACCACCTTTGGTACGGCATTTAACATAACCGTTGATGATTTCATCTTTATCATGAGCATCATTTACTCTTTCCCAAGATTTTAAAGTACGGGCTTTTTTATGAGATAAAATCAATTGACCGTTTGGATCTTCCTGACTTTCTACATAAACTTCAATTTTGTCGCCAACTTTTAAATCCGGATTGTAACGCAATTCGTTTAGCGCAATAACACCGTCTGATTTAAAACCAATGTTAACAACCACCTCGCGATTGTTTTTGCTTACAACAGTACCGTCAACTACTTCGTGTTCAACAATAGCACTCAAGGTTTTGTTGTAAATGTCCTCTAATTTTGCGCGATCACCTTCAGAATACGCTTCTTGTTTTTTTCCAAGAGAATCCCAATCAAAATCTTCAGGAACTTTAGGAGATTTTTCTTCTTTAGCTTCAGGAGCAGTTTCTTCTGCGACAGGAGCTTCTTCTTTTACCTCTTCCTTAGCCTCTACAGTTTCTTCAGAGGGGGCTTCTGCAATAGCTTCTTCTGCTACTTCAACAGCTTCCTCTTTTACTTCAACAGGGGCTTCTTGTTCTTCTTTAACTTCCGGGGTTTCTTTTACCTCTTCGGTGGGAGTTTCTTCTTGATTTTCTACAACAGCTTCTGCTTTTGCTTCTTCTGTTTTTTCAACATCTTTTTGAATGTCTTCGTTATTTTCTGCCATTCAAATTTACTTTGTGTCCCTTTTACAATTTCCGGTTTATTGATCCTGGAACGGGTTAAACTTTAATTTAATTTTAAGTGTTTGATTTTAGAATTTATTAACCAAACCCGGAGCACCTAAAATGAGCGTGCAAAAGTAGATATAATTTTCATTAAATCAAAGAAATATGGTTCATTAAACAGAAACATCAAAAAAGATTACCGGAAACACGCAACCAAAAACTGTTTTTTCTCATCTAAGAAGAAAATATTAAAGGCAAAAAAATTAAACAATGATGAAAAAAATTACTTTATGGAGCTTGCTAGCCATAATATTATTGGTGGCTTGTAGTGATGACGAAGGATCAGATCCCATTTTTTCAAAAGCAGGAACAATTAACGAAACAGATATTAACGAATTTGGGTTTGTTGTAGATTTGGATAATGGGATGAAGCTATCACCGATAACCCTTTATTACGAAGGTGATGTTGAAAACGAAGATCGGGTGATTGCAACTTACACTGTGATTGCAAAAACCGATATTGATTCAGCTAACGTAAACATGATCGATATCGAAAAAATCATCACCAAAGATATTCTGGAACTCACCGAACAAAATCAAGACAGTATCGGAAACGATTTTATTTATACAAATGAACAGGCCATTTGGATGTCGGAAAAACACCTGAACATATTGTTTGAATTTTATGGCCAGGATTCGGTACATCTGGTAAACTTAGTCAGACCTATTGGGAAACCGGTAGATGGAGAAAACCGAATTATTTTGGAGCTAAAACATAATGACAAAAATGACCGGCAAACGTACATATATCAAGGCATCATGTCGTTCAATCTGGAAAGCTTAAAAGAAGCTGATGAGGAGTCGGTAACCTTTGTTCTACAAACCAATGACTACAGAAACAGACCTATTGAATGGGAAGGCACCTATACATTCGAAGCAAATGAATTGCCCCCAACAAATAAAATCTTGAATTTAAAGAACCTCAACAACGCTAAAATTAAATGATATTTAAAGGGCACTTTTAGTGCCCTTTAATTTAAATTCTCTCCTTCTTTTACAAACGCTCAATTAACTTATTAACTATCTTTGCAGCCAAATCTAAAACAGAAAAAATGGCTTTAAACTGTGGCATTATTGGCTTAACCAACATTGGTAAAACTACCATTTTCAATTGCATGTCAAACACCAAAGCAGAATCTTCGAGCTTTGCGTTTAGTGCAACTAAATCTAACATCGGAAAAGTTGATGTTCCTGATGAACGTTTATTCAAAATTGATGCGTTTATTCATTCAAAAAAAGTCGTCCCGGCAACGGTTGAAATTATTGATCTGCCAGGGCTGGCCAAAGGTTCGAGCCAGGGCGAAGGCGTGGGAAATAAATTTTTAGCCGATATTCAGCAAATGGATGCCCTAATCCATGTTATCCGCTGTTTTGACGATGACAATTTACCACATATCGAAGGCTCTATTGATCCTGTCAGGGACAAAGAAATTGTTGATTTCGAACTCCAGGTTCGTGATCTCGAACTAGTCGAACGCAAAATCAAACGCGTTGAAAAAGTTGCAAAAGTAGGCGATAAAGAGGCGAAAAAGGCTTTAGAGATTTTAAATATCTACAAAGAACACCTCGAAAATATGAAAGCCGTTAAGTCGGCACCAGTTAACGAAGGCGACGAAAAACACATCGAAGAATTATGCCTTTTAACAGCCAAGCCTGTTATTTATGTTTGTAATGTTGACGAAGCCTCAGCAACCATCGGGAATAAATATTCCGATGCACTGAAAGAAGCCGTAAAAGATGAAAATGCCGAGGTACTGGTTATTGCCGGGGCACTGGAAGCCGATATTGCTGATTTGGAAGATGAAGAAGACCGGGCCGCATTTCTTGAAGATGCCGGATTAACAGAACCCGGGGTTAATAAACTCATCCAATCGGCTTATACTATTTTAAAGCTGCAATCATTTTTTACGGCCGGGCCAATGGAAGTCAAAGCCTGGACCATCAAAAAAGGCATGACTGCTCCCCAAGCAGCCGGAGCCATTCACTCCGACCTTGAGCGTGGCTTCATCCGTGCCGAGGTAATGAAATACAACGATTTCATTCAACTCGGTTCAGAACAAGCGGTAAAAGATGCCGGAAAATTTCATGTAGAAGGCAAAAACTACATTGTTGATGATGGCGATATTTTGCACATAAGATTTAACGTATAAAAAAAGGAGGCACTCCCTCCTTTTTTAATTTCAATCCGTTGTTTTTAAGTGATAAACATTCTCAAATTGTATGCTGCCGTTTTTAAAATCAATCCTTATTTCCTGATCTTTTTGAACCTCCCCTTTCAGTATCATTTTCGATAGTTCATTCAATAGGTTGCGCTGCACAACGCGTTTTATGGGCCTTGCACCAAACTGCGGATCGAACCCTATACTGGCAATATAATCCAACAATTCATCGGTAAACGAAAGTTTTACATCGTTTTTTGCAAGTATTTTCAAAACTGTTTTTAATTGCAAACGGACAATATCCCTGATCTCGTTTTTATTCAAAGGTTTAAACATGATAATTTCATCAATCCGGTTTAAAAACTCCGGACGCAAGGTTTTTCGCAACAAAGTAAAAACCTTTGATTTGGTTTCGTTTTCTAATTTTTCAATATCCTGGAGCGGATCATTATCAAAAGCTTCCTGTATAATGTGCGAACCAATATTGGAAGTCATGATAACAATGGTGTTTTTAAAATCCACCAAGCGACCTTTATTATCCGTCAAACGGCCGTCATCGAGTACCTGCAACAAAACATTGAACACATCGGGGTGAGCCTTTTCAATCTCATCCAGCAATACCACTGAATAAGGTTTACGGCGAACCGCCTCACTAAGTTGCCCGCTTTCGTCATAGCCCACATATCCCGGAGGAGCCCCGATCAGGCGCGACACCGAATGCCTTTCCTGGTATTCCGACATATCAATCCGGATCATGGCATCTTCATTGTTAAACAGGAATTCGGCCAAGGCTTTTGCAAGCTCTGTTTTGCCCACGCCCGTTGTTCCAAGAAATATAAACGACCCCACGGGCTTACGTTCATCCTGCAATCCGGCCCGGCTGCGTCGTATGGCATCGGAGATAGCCTGAATAGCTTCTTCCTGCCCAACCACCCGTTTATGAAGTTCATCCTCCATGTTTAATAATTTCTCCCGTTCACTTTTCAGCATTTTTGATACCGGGATGCCCGTCCAGCGGGAAACAATCTCCGCAATTTCAGAAGCTGAAACTTCTTCGTTAATCATCGGGTGATCGGCTTGCAAGTCTTTCAGCTTTTGCTTTTGCTTTGCAAGCTCGGCTTCAACTTCTTTTATCCGTCCGTACCTAATCTCTGCCACTTTACCCAAATCTCCGTCACGCTCAGCTTGCTCGGCTTTAAATTTCAAATCTTCAATGCCCACTTTCAACTGCTGAATTTGATCAATCACGTCCTTTTCGGCCTGCCAACGCGTACGCTGAACATCCCGCTGCTCGGAAAGATTGGCAATTTCCTCATTCAATTTCCGCAATTTCACTTTGTCCTTTTCGCGCTTAATTGCTTCTCGTTCGATTTCCAATTGGCGGATTTTACGTTCAATCATTTCCAATTCTTCCGGTAAAGAGTTCATCTCCAACCTAAGTTTAGCAGCAGCCTCATCAATAAGATCAATGGCTTTATCCGGCAAAAAACGGTCACTGATATAACGTGTTGACAGCTCAACAGCCGAAATAATTGCTTCATCTAAAATCCGAACTTTATGGTGATTTTCATATTTTTCTTTCAATCCACGCAAAATAGAAACCGCATCATCCTGGTCGGGTTCACTAACCATAACCTGTTGGAAACGGCGTTCCAGGGCTTTATCTTTCTCAAAATATTTTTGGTATTCTTTTAAGGTTGTTGCCCCAATAGCACGGAGTTCGCCACGCGAAAGTGCCGGTTTTAAAATATTTGCAGCATCCATGGCTCCTTCCCCACCACCGGCTCCTACTAAAGTATGAATTTCGTCAATAAACAAAACAATTTCCCCTTCAGAGTCCACCACTTCTTTCACCACACTTTTTAAACGTTCTTCAAACTCCCCCTTGTATTTGGCCCCGGCAATCAGGGCTCCCATGTCGAGAGAGAAAATTTGTTTTGATTTAAGATTTTCCGGAACATCACCATTAATAATACGATGAGCGATTCCTTCGGCAATAGCGGTTTTACCAACCCCCGGTTCTCCAATTAAAATAGGATTGTTTTTGGTTCTGCGGGATAAAATCTGTAATATCCGGCGAATTTCATCATCCCGTCCAATAACCGGATCCAATTTGCCATTCAGGGCTTCCTTATTCAAATTCCGGGCAAAACGTTCCAACGAATTGTAAGTATCTTCGACAGTAGCCGAATCAACTTTCCGGCCGTTACGAAGCTGTAAAATGGCTTCTTTCAAATGTATTGCTTCTACTCCTTGCTGTTTCAACAAATCAGCAGCCCGGTCAGAACCCATAACAATGGCTAGTAATAAGTGTTCCAGAGCAATAAAATTATCTTTAAACCCCGGGAGCAAAGTCCCCGCTTTCCGAAAAGTTTCTTTTGCTTCTTCGGTAAAATAAATCTCCCCGCCTTTTACTTTTGGTTGGCGTTCAAGAATTTCTTCAATGATCCCCTCAAGCCGGGCAATATCAACATCAAACCTTTTAAGCAAAAAAGGAATCACATTTTCATCCACTTTGAGCAACGACAGTAATAAGTGCAAATTACTTACCGCTTGGTTATTATACGATGATGCTACATTCTGTGCATTCTGTATTACTTCTTGTGATTTTATTGTTAAATTATTCATTTTTTCCCTCCTTTTTACAAACACTGCCCGATCAAAATTTTTGCCACTTATATAAAATTTCCTGAAGCAGAAATCTTGTCATTTAAAATTTAAGAAACTGCGTCTTTTTGCCTGTTTCTTAATTATTTACAAAAATAAAACTGAAATACTGGCAGAAAAAATTTCAATCCCGGTTTACATTCTTAATAAATACATACGATTCTGGAAAGATTATCGTTTTTTAATTAATTTCGTCAGATATTTTATGATTATGAAAAAATACCTCATCTTTATTTTAACCATCATTCATTTTAGTGTATTAGCCCAATTATCGGTAGAGTTTACCCAATTGAACACTTCCTGCTCAAGCAGTTGCGGAGGAATTGTTCAGGCCACAGCTATTGGAGGAACACAGCCCTATACTTACGATTGGAAAACAGCTGCTGTTGATCCCGATAATGAAAACATCGGGATAAACCTGTGTGGCGGAACGCATCAATTTTCAATTATTGACGGAAATGGCGACCGGATAGATACCACCTTTTTTGTAGCAGTTTTAAAGGCACCGGAAATCATCATAAATACCAGTCCGGGCGACACCCTGTATATTCAGAACCCAACAGTACAATTCTTTTTTGAGAACCTGGACGAAGAAACAAATCCTGTTTCGGAATGGGTGTGGGACTTTGGTGATAATAACACTACCGACATTCAATCACCCATACACACCTACACCAATGTTCAGGATTATTATCCCAGCCTGCAAATTATTTATGCCGAAGGTTGTGATACGGCCTATGTCAACCCGTTAATGGTGAAAACCGTCGAGCTATTCATTCCCAACATTATTACTCCAAATGGTGATGGAAAAAATGACGTGTTCGTTATTACTGATAAAAATGAAGTTTCCGGGGGGGCTGACCAAAATGGTTTTTCATTAATCAACGATTTTTACATCAGCAACGAACTGATTATTTCAAACCGTTGGGGGCAAAAAGTTTATGAATGCAAAAACTACTTAAACGACTGGGACGGAGACCAACTAGCCGATGGCGTATATTTTTATGTTTTAAAATGCCAGGGCAAGTTTAAAGATGAAACTTTTAGGGGGTCATTAACTATCTTAGGAAATAAATAAAACCACAGCATACAAATTTTTCATACTTTTGTGCCTTAATCACAAAAAAATTAAAACGAAATGAACTTATTGAACATATTACTTTTTATGCCTCAGGAAGGTGCTGAAGGCGGAGCCGGATATTCTCAATTAATTATGCTTGGATTAATTGTAGTGGTATTTTACATGTTTTTTATCCGTCCGCAAATCAGAAAAACAAAAGAACAACGAAAATACCGTGAGGCCTTAAAAAAAGGAGATAAAATAGTTACCATTGGAGGTATTCACGGAAAAATTACCGATGTAAAAGAAACAACTTTTACCATTGAAATTTCGAACAATGTGAATATCACCATTGAAAAGTCAGCTGTTGCCGGCGAAGGCGGAGCTCAAATTCAACGATAAAAATATTAATTCAACTCACAAAAAGGAATCTTTTCAAAGGTTCCTTTTTTTATTATCTTGCAGAAAAAAGACATTGAAACAGGAAATTCTAAAAATTATTGAGCACTTTAGCGAGCGAAAGTCCGTTAACAAAAAAACCAGGGTTTCGGTTTTTTTTATTTGTTTTACCATTTCGCTTTTCATCTGGTTTTTGATAAAAATGTCAAAAGACTATACTACCGAAATTAAATTCCCGCTAAGCTATGAGAACCCTCCTGTAGGACTCACATTAATACACGCCCAGGATTCAACAATCACTATCAAATTAAATTCCAAGGGGTTTGATTTATTATATGTAAAAATGTTTGATTCAAAAAGTGAAATCAAAATTAATTTGGCGGAAAGCAACATTTATTCAGCAGGTAATAAAAAGTACATCCTTACCAATAACATCAGCAATCAAATTTTACGACAAATTAAATTTGCCGATCAAATTTCCGGGATTTTCCCCGATTCTTTACGTTTCCAACTTGAACCCATTATCTCAAAAAAAGTTCCGGTTAATGTAAACATCAACTATACGCTTAAGCCAACATACCTGATTTATAATGATCCTGTTGTTGTCCCTGACTCGGTTCTTATATCCGGACCACCATCATTGATAAATGAGATTACATTTATTGAAACAGAAAGCAAAAATATTTCCAATGTTGATGAAAAGATTGAAAAAGAGTTCCAGCTCATCAAACCAAAGAATGACAAGGTTGAATACTCGCACAAAAAAATATCTTACACTGCCGAGGTAGAAGAATTCACAGAAGGGGTTGCAGAAATTAAAATACAAGTTAAAAACACCCAGGAAGGCAGAATCAAACTTTTCCCTGAAAAAGCAAAAGTCACTTACCTGATTGCACTGAAAGATTTTTCAAATTTTAAAGATGACATGATTTCCATCGGGATTAAGTTTGACCCGGTTAAAGAACGCCAAAAGTTGGAAATACTGCACCAGCCATCTTTCATCAGGATAACCAACATTGAACCCAAAAACGTTGAATACATTATTTTATAATGGGCTTTACTGTTGGAATCACCGGAAACATCGGAAGCGGAAAATCAACCGTTTGCAAGATTTTTGAGAGCCTTGGCATTCCTGTTTTTTATGCTGATGATTTCGCAAAATCAAAATTAAACGACACAGAAGTTCAGCACAAAATATTAGTTAAATTTGGTTCATCCATCCTTAATAAAAAAAACAAAATCGATAAAAAAGCTTTGGCAGCTATTGTTTTTACGGATGAACAAAAATTAGGAGAATTAAACAGCATCATTCACCCCGAGGTATACCAAGGTTTCATCCATTGGAAAAACAATCAACGTAACGCCCCGTATGTAATCATGGAAGCAGCCATTCTTTTTGAGAGTGGGTTTAACGAGTATGTTGATTTTTCTGTAAACATCCATGCAGAGAAACAGACACGTATGGAACGTATTATAAAACGCGATAAAACCGATGAAGAAAGCATTTTAAACCGAATGGATAAACAATTCAACGATTCAGAAAAAATAAAACGGGCCGATCACACCATCCAAAATTCAGGAAAGGAATTACTCATCCCTCAAATACTAGAGCTCGACAAAAAATTCAGGACAAAAAAAACCGGGAGCTAAAACTCCCGGTTTTTATTTATATTGAGAAATCTAAATTTAATGGTAAATGTAAACGGGGTTCCTGTAATCAACAGCAGTATTTGAGTACCAGTCGGTAAAGAGGGTTCCTCCACTTTCGGCCCACTCAATAAAGTGTAAGTACGCAATGTGAACATATTTTTTCTCAAACGGATATTCAAACGAAGTATTGAACTCCAGTACCCATGGCAATCCTGTAGCCGTTCTGTAATATTCATTGTTACCCGGATCAGAAGCATCTTCCAAGGTTCCGAAGTATGCCGGATTTACAAGATCAGTTGGCGGATAATCTAATTTATGAACCTCATAACCACGAACCTGATCGATGAACATAAACGGGTTCCAGGTTTCCACTGAAAAATCACTAGCCAAATACGGTCCACCTCCTGTTACTGTTAGGGTAACGGTCATTGGTACATAAGGAATAGTTGGTTTCCAATCTTCAACATTTTCAAATTTGGCCATTTTATCGGCAACCTGATCGAGTACAATAACAACCGGTTTCGATTGACCTAATTCAAGTTTTGTAACCGGATCAAGGTTAACAACAGCTTGTGTGTTGCTATAACCGCTAACTTCTATGTTATTTATAATACTAGCTTCGGCATCAGGTAATTGGAATCCAAATCCATTGTCCAGCTCGGCACCATGCGCCCTGATTTCAAAATAACATTCGATTTCAACAACTTCGTTCAAGGCATTGGTTACGGTTTTAAATTGATAACCAACTACAAGATCGTTAAAATCATAATCGCCGGTTCCGGGCCATAAATCTTCAAAAGCCAGGGTTCCAGTATCTCCAGCCGGATAGTAGTTATTATAAGTTCTTATCGGATCTTCCCAGTAATCATCGTTTAAATCATTCACACCATCATCATCACTATCAAAGAAGTTTTCATAAAGAACCCAGGTTCCATCAGAAATGGTTCCATTATAAGTTTCGGTGATATCCCCAAGGGTCAAACCTTCTCCTTCATCCATGCGGTAATAGGCTTCTAAACCTGCTGGAACAGTTATTATTTTATTGTAGTTTGCTGCAATTTCGCCTGCGGTACGTGCGGTTGACCAAATTCTTACTTCATCCATATAACCGCCAAAAAAGTCGGCAGATGGAGACAAATAAGCATTCTCACCTGATAATGAAGCTGAAGTTGTAGAAGGGATTGTTCCGGTGAAAACTAATGTAACCGGGGTAGTATTTCCATTAATATACAATTTAAGCTTATCTGCATTTGTTACACCATTTCCATCGTAAACAACAGCCCAATGGAACCAGGTATTACTGGAAATTGTTGAAGAATAATCGGTCCAACAAGCATTACTATTATTTCCATTTTTAATTGCAATATAAAACTCTCCTCCCCATGGAGAAACTGCAATATAATTATCATTATCAAACTTTTTAAGGAAAATACGTTCATTATCAGTATTAGAAGCTTGATTTGCCCACCCCTCAATAGTGAATGTTGAAGCATTATTTAATTCAACGATATCACCTAAATTAACATAATCATCAACACCATCAAACTGCAAAGCATAATTTACTACTTTTGATTTAGTGTTTAAGCTAAAATCAAGACTTCCTCCACCATTCAAATATACGGGTGAAGAATTAATTTTAACTTCATCAACAAAAGATGGCAAGCGAAGCTTAACAGTATAAGAACCATTATCTTCAATATATGTTCCTTTGTGATAAACAACAGTTCCGTCAGGCGAAGTAATTTTTACAGTTTCTCCTGATCCACCGGTAATATTAAACGTATAATCAGCAGTAGTGCTCCAGTTAAATCCATCAGGAACAGTCATCCCTTTTAAATCAGCAAGCTCAAATCCTGTATCTGAATCTGGCACATTTTGATCCATCTTACTACAAGATGACAGCACTGCCACAATTAATACGGTAAGGACAAAAAATATGGGTTTTTTCATCGTAATTAAATTTAGATTTTTACACGTTACATTCTAATCAGCTAAAATACAACTTTTTGTTTCAAAAGACAAATACATTTAGTAAGCTAAAATTTTACCCGAAATGCAACATATAAATTTATCCCTGGGGCTGAAATACCAGAAGAATACGGACGATATCTTTTATCCAAAATATTTTCAATACCGACATCAAAAGACAAGGACTCGTTAACCAAATATGACGATTTAAGATTAAGTGTGAGCCATGCCGGGCTATATGGGTTTCCTTCGTCATCAATAGCATACATATAATCTTTATCTCTTTCGGAAGGAGCCAAATTTTTATACGCTATTTTTCCGTTGTATTGCACATAGAAATCAGCAAAAATGCGGTTCCGTTCATAAGTCAGACCAAGGTTTCCAAAAAATGGCGGAACATGGCGCAACTTGTTTTTTTCATTGTCTTCACCTTTGGTAAACGTATGGTCGGTATGTAATTTCAAAAACGCTGACAGAGCAACATCCAGCTTAAGGCTTGCACCCCCAATATTTACACTGGCAGCATTAACAATAGCCTGAACCTGGCTCAACACTCCATCATACATAATTTGACTTTCGCCATTGAATGTAAAATCACGCCTAACCATAGCATTATCCAAGTAAGTGTAAAAAGCAACCGCATTCAAAGACACAACATCTCCAAAACGTTTAATAAAACCCAAATCAATATTATAAGCTTTTTCGGGTTTTAGGTTGTCGTTGGGCATAATCACATTTCCGGGGGTAGAATCAAATATTTTTGTAACATCATCTAAATTGGGTGCCCTGAAGCCACTGGACAAATTTAAGTTCAACTGCGAAGTTTCCGACGGACGGTAAACCAATCCCAGGCTGGCTGTAAGGTTTTCGTTATTCAATTTTATTTCATCAAAGGGGAAGTCGAAAAAAGTCTTGTCAAGAAATTTTGACTGGAATTTGACATAGCTAAAACGCAGTCCACCGGTAAGGGTCAGTTTTTTGTGCAGGTTTGATTTAAAACTGGCATACATTGCAAACGAATAATAATCGTTGCCCCCATCCGGGTAACGGGTTGCAACATCTTCTTTTGCACCGGTCATTATATTTTTGTTATAAGCCTCTGATTTTACATAATTATACATCCCTTCAAAGCCGTAAAACAAAGTTGTTTTTTCGCACCACATCTTATCGAAATCAACATTCAATGTAAACACATCAACTTTTTCGATCTGGGTTTTCATCTTTTCACTGTTCAGCTTTCTGCTGTAACGACTTTCTTCCATATCCTGATAAGTCAGGTTAATTTGAGCTACATCATAAAATGAAGTTTCTTTTTTGAGTTTAAAATTCAGGGCATGGTACATCCAATATTGCGGCCCGTAAAACCATTCGGCATATTTAGGCAAATCATCTTTCATCTGAATTAAACGGTCGTAGCGCGGAACATCAGACGATGTGGTCAAATAAAATGAATAATTTACATCCAGATTCTCATCAAAATGAAAACGGAATTTCTGTAAAAAATTTACCTGACGGTAAGCTGATCCTTTTTGTATATTTTTATTAGAATTCTCTAAAACCTGATCAACATCATTTTTTCGTTCAACATAATACAGGTGGTCAAACTCATCCAACCCGTTTTTTCCTTGCCTGAGATCGTCAAAATCACTAAAGCTTATTGAAGTCAGCCATCCCCATTTTCCGCCGTGATAATTTACATCAGCATGAAAGGTTTTCTCAAAATTTGCCGTAGAAATACGGCTCATTATATTAGTGGTATAACGTTTTCCGTCTGGAGCATTTAAACGGATTTTTTTAGTGTGAAAATCCATGACTCCGCCAAGGGCATCGCTTCCGTAAATGATTGAACCTGGTCCAAAAACCACCTCAGCACTTTCCATGATGTTCGGGTCAAGCGTAATCACATTTTGTAAATTCCCGCTCCGGTAAATGGCATTATTCATCCGTATCCCGTCAACTACAAGCAATACCGAATTTGCGGAGAAACCACGAATCATTGGGCTACCGCCCCCCAACTGGCTTTTTTGAATAAAAACTTCGTTTGAACCTCCTAACAAATCGGCACAGGTTTGTGGGTTGTGTAACTTAATATCTCTTGCTTCAAGCACAGCGATCTTGTTCGGAATCTCACTCTTATTCTGCTCCCATTTATTAGCAGACACCACAACTTCCGTCAAATCTACAAGCCTCTCATCCAATTTTACAATATAGTTTAACTGAGCCAGCGAAGCATACGGATACGTTTTTTTAAAATAGCCGGGATGCTGAAAAGTTAATACATCTGAAGCATCAAAAACAGAAAAATCAATTTCACCGTTTTCGTTGGTTAAGGCTGATACTGTTTTATTGTGGTTAAAAACAGCAACATTAGGTATTGGGCTTAAATCTTTAGCATTTAAAACCCTCAGAGTATTTGCATGTAATTGCAAAGCAATCAATGAGAGGAGCAGGACTCCAACAAAATATTTCATAACTGTAACAAATAAAGAAAGTTAATATATTGAGTCTTTTGTTTGTCTTATTTTTTGAGCTCGACAAACAACCCCAAAAACATGCAAAAATCCAGCCAAAAAAGGCTATCCGAACGGATAGCCTTTTTTTTATTTTCGAGGTTTCATTCCCCGTTGTTTTTGAGCCTGTTCCAAACGTTGCTGGAACTTTGATTTCTTTGCGGGTTTCTTTTTATTTAACTCGATTTGAGCCCTGATTTTTTTCTCGTCAATGGTGCGGCGAATTAAATACATTTGTCCAAAAGTAATAATATTCGCAAGGAAATAATAATAACTCAAGCCCGCAGCATAATTATTAAAAATACCCAGGAACATGATCGGCATCAGATACATCATGGTTTTCATTCCGGCCATCTGCTGGCCCGAACTCATCATTTGATTATTTATCCGGGTATAAATAATGGTTGAAACAGTCATTAAAAGAGTGAACAAACTAACGTGATCCCCATAAAATGGGATACTGAAACCATTTCCAAATGTCCAAATTGAATCGTAAGATGATAAATCGGTAGCCCATAAAAAGGGCTGCTGACGAAGCTCGATAGATGCCGGGAAGAAACGGAACATGGCAAACAAAATCGGCATTTGCAAAAGCATAGGCACACAACCTGCCATGGGGTTTACCCCTGCTTTTTTGTAGAGTCCCATGGTGGCCTGCTGCTTTTTCATGGCATCTTCCTTTTTCGGAAACTTCTTACCCAGTTCATCAATTTCGGGTTTTAACACCCGCATCTTGGCCGTTGACTTATAGGTTTTATAAGCAATCGGGAACAATACAATTTTTAACAGTATGGTTAAAACCAAAATAATAATCCCGTAATTCCAGCCAAAAGTACCCAAGAAATTAAACACCGGGATTACCGCGTAAACATTGATCCACCACAACAGGAAGAAACTCCAGCCCAAAGGAATCTGGCGTTCGAGCCCCAGTTTATATTTACGAAGAACGTTATATTTATTAGGCCCGAAATAAAACGACAATGGAATACTATTATCTATTCCTAATTGGTACGGAATACCCACTACAGATTGCATTGATTTAACGTAGCGGCTCTCTGGATTAACATTTTCATTGGTAAAAGTTTTGATTTCGGCATTGGCAAAACTTTCTTTAGCAATTAATGTAGTCGAGAAAAAATGCTGTTTATAGGAAATCCATTTTACCTTGTTGTCCAAGGTTTCATCATCATCCTTGGTTTCCGATAAATAATCAACATCATCGGTCAGGGGTTTGTAATATACTGTTTCGCCGTTCCAACGATCAACAGTTTTCTCGTGCTGGCGAACATCAACAGCCCATTCAAGGTTAATATAATCGGCCATCGGACGAACCAAATCGTTCAGCCCCACAAAATTAATGGTATAATCTACCATGTAATTATTTCCCTTGACCGTATACACATATTCAATGTATTTATCAGGATCAAAAGAAGTTTCATCTTTATCAACATACAAACGTTGTGAGAAAGTAAAGGCTTCGTCTCCTGTAACTTTCACATTTTCACCTGACGCATTCTCAGGAAGGACGGTTTGAAAGTAAAAATCTTTGGTTTGAACCAGGTAATTATTATTAAGATGGAAAGCCAGGTTAAATTTAGTCGTATCGGAGTTAAACAAGATAAGAGGTTGCCCGTCAAAGGTTTTATAATCCTTTAGTTCGGTCGAAAGAATCCGTCCGCCCTTGTTGGTAAATTCGAGTTTTAACAAATCCGATTCAACCGTTAATATTTTTTCATCGCCTACCGAAGAATTGGCAAATATGCCGTACTGCATGCGGTTAGCTTGATTGTTTTTTCCCGGGGAGGCAACACCCGAAGTTGTTTGTTGGGCGTTTTCTTCCGCTTGCTGAGCTTGAAGCTTGGCGCGTTCCAGTGCCAATGAATCTTGCAAGACTTTCTGGGCCTGTTGAACCCTGATAATTGAATCTCTTCGTTGCTCTTGCTTTAATCGTTCTTCTGCGGATGGAGTCATCCAGACGCTCCACAAAATAAAAATGCCCCCGATTAATAAAAGGCCGATTACATTATTTTTGTTCATCTATTTGTTTTTTCTTTAGGTTGAAAAAGGGATCAGCAAAAATCGTTCCCCCTTCAAATTCACCATATTATTATGACTTATTGTCAACTGCTGCTTTTACAAAATTTACAAATACCGGGTGTGGTTTCGCAACTGTGCTTTTATATTCGGGATGAAACTGTACCCCAAAAAACCAGGGATGGTCTTTTAATTCAACAATTTCAACCAAATTATTTTTTGTATTTATTCCCACCGGGAGCAACCCATTCGATTTAAATTCTTCAAGGTAATCGTTATTAAACTCGTAACGGTGACGATGACGCTCATAAATTTCTTCTTCTTTGTCGTAAAACTCAAACATTCTTGAATTTTTATCGATTTTACACTGGTAAGCTCCCAATCGCATGGTTCCGCCCAGGTTGTTAATTTTCTTTTGTTCTTCCATGATATCGATAACCGGGTGTTTGGTATCCGAAACCATTTCTGTTGAGTGAGCATCTTTATATCCCAACACGTTACGGGCAAACTCAATAACCGCACATTGCATTCCGAGACAAATGCCTAAAAACGGGATCTTATTTTCACGAACGTATTTTATCGCTATAATCTTCCCCTCAATACCTCGATTACCAAAGCCGGGAGCAACCAATACCCCATTCAGTCCTTTCAGTTTTTCGGCAACATTCTCGTCCGTTACCTCTTCGGAGTGGATCATCACAACTTTTACTTTACAATCATTACGGGTGCTCGCGTGTACAAACGCTTCGTTGATTGATTTGTAAGCGTCTTTTAACTCAACGTATTTGCCAACCAAACCAATACGAACTTCTTTTGAAGGATTTTTTAGTTTAAAAAGGAAATCTTCCCAATCAGTCAAATCAGGAGACTCATTTTTAAAATCCGTATTTGTTTTAGAAAGCACTTCAACATCAAGGCCCTCATCCCTCATCAACACCGGAACATCGTAAATGGTAGAAGCGTCTATCGACTCAATGACCGAGCTTGGCGAAACATTGCAAAACAAGGCAATTTTCTGGCGAACACTTTCGCTAATCGGGTGTTCTGTGCGGCACACAATAATATCGGGTTGAACCCCTTGTTCCAACAACATTTTCACCGAGTGCTGGGTTGGTTTTGTTTTCAATTCGCCGGCTGCCGATAAGTAAGGAACCAACGTAAGATGAATAACTGCACAATTTTCGCCCAGTTCCCAACGCATCTGTCGAAGGGTTTCAATGTAAGGCAACGACTCGATATCGCCTACGGTTCCACCTATCTCGGTAATTACAAAATCGTATTTCCCCGACTCCCCGAGTATCTTAATGCGACGTTTTATTTCATCGGTAATGTGAGGGATAACCTGAACGGTAGAACCCAAATAATCGCCGCGTCTCTCTTTCTGAATAACGGTTTGATAAATCCGGCCGGTAGTCACATTATTAGCCTGCGAAGTCGGAATATTTGAGAAACGTTCGTAGTGCCCCAAATCAAGGTCGGTTTCAGCCCCGTCATCGGTCACATAACATTCACCATGTTCGTAAGGGTTCAGTGTTCCGGGATCGACATTGATGTACGGATCAAGTTTTTGAATAGTAGCTGTAAATCCCCTGGCAGCTAAAAGCTTTGCAAGAGAAGAAGAGATGATCCCTTTCCCCAATGAGGAAGTAACACCACCTGTAACGAATATATATTTTGTTTGCGACATGACTTTAGGTTTTCCTAAAAACAAAAAAACACCCTCTCATGGGGTTTGATTAACGATTGCAAAAATAAAAAAAATACGAGGCAAATCAGCGAGATGCCCCGTAAAATTCATTATCTTATTTTTTAATAATATCTATAACTCTTAACTTTGGCAACGTGACGCGCTAAACGCAATACTTGCATGGTATATCCAAACTCATTATCGTACCACAAGTAAAGAACCACATTTTTCCCATCTTTCGAAACTTTGGTAGCAGGGCTGTCATAAATACAGGCCGCTGAATCGCCAATAAAATCAGACGATACCGCTTCGTAATGGTTGGAGTAACGAATCTGCTCAACCAGCCCGCCTTCTTTAGAAGCTTTTAAAAACAAATCATTTACTTCTTCAAGCGAGGTTTGGCGGTTAACAGTTAACGAAAGAATAACCAGTGAAACATTGGGCGTTGGAACCCGAACGGCGTTACCGGTTAATTTACCTTCGAGGCTTGGAATAACCTTAACTGCCGCATTTGCTGCACCAGTTTCAGTAATTACCATATTGGTTGGAGCCGAACGTCCGCGGCGATGTTTTTTATGAAAGTTATCCAACAGGTTTTGGTCATTTGTATAAGCATGAATGGTTTCCAAATGGCCTTTTTCAATTCCAAGTCCATTTTCAATAATCATGAGGCCCGGGATAGCAGCATTGGTTGTACATGATGCTGCAGACCAAATATCATAATCATCCGCATCATGATCCAGGTGATTGGCACCGTAAACAATATTGGGTATATTCCCTTTACCCGGCGCAGTTAACAGCACCTTGGCAACACCCTTCGCTTTCAGATGACGGCCCAATCCTTCCTCATCCCTAAACACCCCGGTATTATCAATCAACAAAGCATCGTTAATTCCATAAGCGGTATAGTCAATATCTTCCGGGTTGTTGGCTTCAATCATAAATATCTTGTTCCCGTTTATATACATGGTTCCCTCTTCAACATTTTCAACAGCTACCCCCCTGAATGGCCCATGAACAGAATCGTGGCGGAACAATGAAGCACGTTTACGGATAGCTTCTCCGGTATTTTGACGGGCAACGATGGCACGCACCCGTAAGCGGTTCCCATTCCCTTGAATAATTAACTCACGGGCCAAGAGTCGTCCGATACGTCCAAAGCCGTATAAAACAACATCTGTTGGCTTGTCGAAAGTTGCTTTTTTACCTATAATTGACACTAGCTTATCGGCAATAAAATCATCAATATTAACATACTTATCCCCTTCTTCTGTCCATTCGTAGTTTAATCTTCCAATGTCAATTCGGGCATTTTCAATGTCGGATTTTAAA
The DNA here is from genome assembly GCA_963664245.1 of Bacteroidales bacterium. GTDB lineage: Bacteria > Bacteroidota > Bacteroidia > Bacteroidales. Next base: position 3,572,105 of record OY760934.1, on the reverse strand, counting down.
ATAGCTTTAGCCAACATTAATGAATCCTGAACTTTCAATGCCTTATTCACATATCGTTGAGCATAAGAGTGCTTATACAATATTACGCTGGCTGCACGATCCAATAGTTGACTGCGGTGCATCAGCAACTCAATTGACTTGTCATAAAACAAATGACTTAAAACCGTAATAAATTCATTTGCAATTTTTTCATCACAGAACCATTGTTTTAATGATTCTTCGTATTGATGGTTATTATCGGCGGGTATACTCATAATTAGGTTGTTTTGGGTTAATACATATGCAAAATATATATTCAAGCTTTGCTTGAATATATTGCTTCAAAAATAAAAAAAAATAGGATTGTTGAAAGATTAAATTTTCAGCAATCCTATGTTAATAAGTATAGATAAAATCGTTATTCGCCGAGATAAACTTTTAATAATCGGCTTCTTGAATTGTGTTTCAGACGGCGTATTGCCTTTTCTTTTATTTGGCGAACCCGTTCACGGGTCAAATCAAATTTAGCACCAATTTCTTCCAACGTATATTCATGATTGGTTCCTATACCATAATAAAGATTAATCACATCCCTCTCTTTTTCGGATAAGGTTGCCAGCGAACGTTGAATTTCTTTACCTAAAGATTCTTTCAATAATTCCGAATCAGTAGGAGCCGTATCTTCGGTCACAAAAACGTCCAAAAACTTCAGGTCTTCATCTTGGGTTAAGGGTGCATCCATAGATACATATTTGGTTGAGATTTTAAGTGCTGCATCAATTTTATGTTCGGGAACTTCCAGCGATTCTGCAATTTCATCTGAAGAGGGAGTTCGTTCATATTCCTGTTCCAGTTTTGACGAAATTTTTTTAATTTTATTTAAAGAACCAACCTGGTTCAATGGCAAACGAACAATCCGCGATTGCTCAGCCAAAGCCTGCAATATTGATTGACGGATCCACCAAACAGCGTAAGAAATAAATTTAAAGCCTCTTGTTTCATCAAAACGTTGTGCTGCTTTAATCAAGCCAAGGTTCCCTTCATTAATCAAATCGGGTAAACTTAAGCCCTGGTTTTGGTATTGTTTAGCAACAGATACAACAAAACGCAAATTTGCTTTTGTCAACTTTTCAAGCGCAATTTGGTCGCCGGCTTTGATCCGTTGAGCAAGTTTTACTTCCTCCTCCGCAGTTATCAATTCTTCTTTACCAATATCCTGAAGATACTTATCGAGGGAAGCGGTTTCTCTGTTAGTTATAGATTTAGTTATTTTTAATTGTCTCATATACAGGTTTTTATTTAGTCGTTTTTTACATGTGGGTAGATTGCACTTCCAATAGCAATATATAAATATAAGGAATTATTTGATTGATTTAAAGTTTTGTACGAAAAAATATTTGCAAAGTTCCCATTTATTTTTAATTAATCCAAATAAGTTACAATTCAAATCCATAAATGATTCTCATTCCATCCGGGTATACCCCTTCAACCTTAAGAAAACCATCGTTTGCATTAACCAGAGCAAATTCAATATCCTTTTTCGAATTAATTGAAATATTATTGATTCGTTGAATGATAAATCCTTCCCTGATTCCTCCATTGCTGAACAATCCACGTTCAAGCTCTTTAATTTTTAATCCATTTTTTAATCTTAAATTTTCTTTATCCCTATCAGGTACCGCCTCAAAAGTTGCTCCAAGCTTTTTAATTTTAAAATCTTCCTGCTCGTGCACAACCCCGGTTGTACCGTACTCATTTTGCAAAACAACATCAAATATTTTTTGTTTGCCATCGCGAAGAACCGTAATACTCAGGCGTTCTCCGGGACGGTGCTGACCAATAATTTCAAGCAGACGCGACGAACTGTTCACCTCAAAACCGGCAATACTTACAATAACATCTCCATCTCTGATGCCAGCCTTGTAAGCCCCACCACTTTCAGTAACAGCGCCGATATACACCCCCTTAGGATCAACCCCAAGATCTTTAGCTTTATCTGCCGTTAACTCCTGAATACTAACCCCGATATAGGCTCTTTGCACCTCGCCATATTTTAAAAGATCGTCCATTACTTTTTTCACGATATTTACCGGAATAGCAAAAGAATATCCTTCGTAAACACCAGTTTGGGAGGCAATAGCCGCGTTAATTCCTATCAAATAACCATCCTGGTTCACCAATGCCCCACCACTGTTTCCTCGGTTTACAACCGCATCTGTTTGGATGAACGACTCAATAGCGGTGTTCGAACCCAAGATGTTAATATTCCTAGCTTTGGCACTAACAATACCGGCGGTAACTGTCGAAGTAAGGTTAAACGGATTACCTACTGCTAAAACCCACTCGCCGACTTTCAAATCATCCGAATTACCATAAATCAGGTAAGGTAATTTTTCTTCTTTTATTTTAATTAAAGCAAGGTCGGTAGTCGGATCAAGGCTAACCAATTCCGCTTCGTATAAACGTTTATCGTTCAGGGTAACTTCAATCTTTGAGGCTCCTTCAACAACATGATTATTGGTAACGATATAGCCATCACTCGAAATAATCACCCCCGATCCAAAACCAACATAAGGGGTATATTGATTTCTACGAGAACCATGCCCTTCAAACAAATCTCTCAAGGCTCCAAAAAAATCATCGTATCCCTGGGTTTTCCGCATAAACTGGGTACGAATGTGAACAACCGCATCAACCGACATTTGCGCTGCCACCCTGAAATCAGGGCCGGTAACAGCCTGGGCAGGATCAAATTTCGCCTGATATAATTTATAATGTGAATCATCTTGAATCTCAGTTCGCGGTTCTGTCTGCAGAACACCTTCTTTGCTTGTTGATCTTCCTAAAATTACAATGGCCAGTGCAGATGCAACAAAAGCTACTAAAAAAACGCTTACATATCTTTTCATATCCGTATAATTTTAAGGTTTGAGACATGTGTCCATCAAAAAACGTTCCCTCAAAACAAAAAGTACTTTTACCGGCTGTTAAAAATTGTTAATGACCGAAAAGCAGCTTATTCCTAAATATAACATGATTTATTTTTATATTTGCTTTATATTTTAGCCATGACATATTAGCAGCGTATGACAGTTCAATTTTATAAGTTTGAAGGTTGTGGAAACGATTTCGTCATTATTGATAACCGGGAAGGAAAACTAAAAATCACGAATGAGCAAATCCGCTTTTTGTGCGACCGCCATTTTGGTGCAGGCGCAGACGGACTGATGCTTTACGGCCATGCTGAAGGTTTTGAATTTTCGATGAAATACTTTAATGCCGACGGTTTTGAGGGAACGATGTGCGGCAATGGAGGAAGATGCATTATTGCATTCGCCGAATACCTGAAAGACATAAAAAACACCTGCCGCTTTATTGCCATCGATGGTGAACACCAGGGAGAGATTATTACAAAACTTTCTGAGAACCAATGGCAAATCAAACTTAAAATGACGGACGTAACTGATTTCAAAACAGAAGAGGATCATTTCGAGATAGATACCGGTTCGCCCCACTACGTTAAATTTATAGATCAAATTGACGATCTTGACGTGTTCCGTCAAGGACAAAAAATTCGCTATGGGGCTGAATACAACGAAAAAGGAATAAACGTAAACTTTGTTCAAGAAACCGGCAAAAATTTGTTTGTCAGAACTTACGAAAGAGGCGTTGAGAACGAAACCCTCGCCTGTGGAACCGGGGTAACAGCATCGGCTTTGGCATTTGCAATTCAAAATAATTTGGAAAAAGACGAGATTAAAATCAAAACCCTGGGCGGTTCGCTTAAAGTAAGCTTTGAAAAAAATAAAGCAGGTTTTCAAAACATCTGGCTCGAAGGACCGGCAACATTTGTTTTTAAAGGAGAAATCAACATTTAAATGATTAGTTCAAAAAATATAAAATTCAGAGCGGTTGAACCCATTGACGTCGATCAGATCATGAGCTGGGAAAACGACCCAAATATCTGGCACCTGAGCAACACCCAGGTTCCTTATTCACGCTTCGATCTCGAACAATATGTCATGAACGCCACCAAAGATATTTATGCCATTAAGCAATTGCGTTTAATGATCGACTTAAAAGAAATCGCATTAACCATTGGTTGTATCGACCTGTTTGATTTCGAGCCCATGCACCGACGTGCCGGGTTGGGAATCTTAATCAACGACGAAAGCCGGAACAAAGGTTACGCCACCGAAGCCATCGAATTGTTAAAAAAATACGCCAATAAAAATTTAAACCTCCACCAACTTTATTGTAACATTGAAGAAAGCAACAAAATCAGCTTAAAACTTTTTAAAAAATGTGGGTTCGAAATTATAGGTCTAAAAAAAGAATGGAACCTTCGCAACGGAAAATGGATTAATGAATATAGTTTACAACATGTTTTTAAAGATTAATTGCTAAAATGACTTATTATCACTCAAAATACAGTAGCCGACGAAAAAAAAGCAAACGGAAGCGTTTCACCGTTTACCTGATAATATTACTTATTCCTCTTATTATAGGGGGCTACATGGCTTACCAGGTGATTTACAAAGCTAATGTTTGGACCGGAGACAAAGAACAAGCTTCTATTTACATTCCTACCGGTTCTGATTTTAAAGATGTTAAAACAATTTTGTACAAACAAGGGCTGATTATTCATCGTAAAAACTTTGAGTGGCTCGCCAAACGGAAAGAATACCCGAAATTTGTAAAACCGGGACATTACGTTTTGAAGAACGGCATGAGCAACAAAGAATTAATTAATTTGCTTCGTTCGGGGAACCAAACCCCCATCCGGTTAATCTTTAATAACATCCGAACAAAAGAAAACCTTGCACAACGTGTTTCAGAACAAATCCAGGCCGACTCGGCTTCGATTGTTAAGCTGTTAAGCGACCCTGCTTACTTAGCCGATATGGGGCTTAACCAATACACAGCCACCACTATTTTCATCCCAAACACCTACCAAATTTTCTGGACAACCACCGCCGACGATTTTATCAAACGGATGAAACAGGAATACGAAAAATTTTGGAACGAAGAGCGAAAAGCAAAGGCCGACAGTCTGAACATGAGTATTGCAGAGGTTATCACCCTGGCTTCAATTGTTGAAAAAGAGACCCAAAAAAACGATGAAAAAAAGAGAATAGCCGGCGTATACATTAACCGCCTCAAAAAGAAATGGTACCTACAAGCCGATCCTACACTGGTTTACGCCATAGGCGATTTTTCGATAAAACGAGTTTTAAATGAACACAAAGAAATTGATTCGCCATTTAATACTTATAAAAATAAAGGAATCCCGCCCGGGCCTATTTGCATCCCATCCATTTCATCCATTGATGCCGTACTCAATTACGAGAAACACCGCTATTTATATTTTTGTGCGAACCATGATTTATCAGGCTATCATGTTTTTGCACGAACCTATGAGCAACATATTGAAAACGCAGAAAAATACCGGCGGGCACTCAACAAATTAAGAATCTGGAAATAAAATATGCCGCGGATCTTCACATATATTTTGCTCTTTATCTTTAGTGCAAACTTATGCTATTCGCAAACCGATCCATTCTCAATTTACCCCGACACCTATAATAAAAAAAGATTCACGACTTTGGCAGTCGTAGAATCATCATTGGCAGTCGCATCCATGGCTGGCTTATATTATTTATGGTACAGCGATTATCCGCAAACAAAGTTCCATTTTATAAACGACAATCAAGAATGGCGAAGAATGGACAAAATGGGGCATTTTTTTTCCACCTATAATATTGCAAGGCTGGGATATGTTTCATTTCGGTGGACAGGATTATCCGAAAAAAAATCAACATGGTTTGGGGGGCTACTCGGATTCAGTTATCTGTCGATCATTGAAATCCTTGATGGTTTTTCGGCAGAATGGGGATTTTCAACCGGAGATATGATTGCCAACACCGCCGGAACCGGGCTCTTTATTTCACAACAATTACTCTGGAAAGAACAACGCATTGTATTAAAATATTCCTATCACCCGACCATGTATGCCGATCACCGCCCGGATTTGCTGGGCAAAAATCTCATCCAAAGCGTTTTTGACGATTATAACGGGATAACGATTTGGGCATCGGTAAATATTTACTCCTTTTTAAATAAAGATTCAAAATTCCCGAAATGGCTCAACATTGCTTTGGGTTATGGAGCCGACGGAATGGTTTACGGAGATAATCTCGACAATTATGACGGTCCCGTCCTTCCTCAATTCCCAAGAAAAACCCAATATTACCTGGCCCTGGATGTTGATTTAACCAAAATACACACCAACTCAAAATTTATGCATGTTTTATATCACGCCTTGAGTTTTATAAAAATCCCCATGCCAACCATTGAACTTGACAGCAACGGAAATGTAAGATTTTACCCACTTTATTTTTAATATGAACAACATTAACACCATACTTTGGGACTGGAACGGAACCTTGTTTGACGACCTTGAATATTGCATAAACATTATCAACCAATTGCTGAAAAAAAGAAACCTTGCTGCTTTGAGTTCAGAACGCTACAAAGATATTTTTACTTTTCCGGTAAAAGAATATTACCAAGAAGCCGGATTCGATTTTAGCAAAGAAGACTTCAGCATTCCTGCCGATGAGTTCATGGAGGCATACAACGCGAATGTGAATAAAAACGGGCTACACAAACACACACTTGATGTTCTGGAACACTTTCGGCTTAAAAATTTTGACCAATTCATTATTTCTGCAATGAAAGACGACAGCCTGAAAGAATCGGTCAAAGCAGAAAAAATCGACCGTTATTTTAAAAAAGTTTCCGGCCTTAACCACCATTATGCCGACGGAAAAATGGAAAATGCAAAAAAGATCATCCATGAATTCCGTTTAAAGCCTGACGAATGTTGTTTTATTGGCGACACCATTCACGACCACGAAGTAGCCCAAGGCATCGGCTGCTATTGCATTTTAATTGCCAAAGGGCATCAAAGTAAAATCCGTTTGCAAACAACAGGGCGAACCGTTTTAAATACGATTGAAGAACTATTGGATAATTTCTAATTTATTACAAATCAAACTCCGAGATAAGCCGTCCCAAACGATACTGGCTCTTTTTTATTTTTTTACCATTTTCATCAAACTCGGTCCACAGGCCATCTTTTAAATCGTTTTTATATTGACCCGAAACCTGGAGCTGCCCGTTGGGATGAAACATTTTAAAAGCACCTTCTTTTTTATTGTTCACAAAATTTCCTTCCAGTTTTATTATCCCATCGGTATAATATTGTGTCCATGAACCATTCCGCTGATCATTTTCATAGGTAAAAGCTTCGGCCGTTTTTCCATCCGGGTAAAAATTTTTCCACACGCCCGATTTAAGCTGATATTTATAAATCTCCGTCGAAAGCAAAATTCCATCATACTCGCTGTAATAATTCCAAATGCTGTCTTTTTTCTGTTCAACAAATTTCCCTTCGGCCATTAAACGCCCGTTACGGTGATACATCTTTGCTCGGGACAACTTGCCGTTTTCAGACATCATTGAAACAGCTTTGATTTTTCCATTCGGATAGTAATATTTAAACTCCCCTACCGGGATACCGTCTACAAAATTCCCTTCGTAGCTAACATAACCCATTTGATCGAATTTCTTCCAATAGCCCTGTTTTCGCCCCTGTTCATCGGTTTGGTTCCATTGCGTCTGCTGGGCATTTACGCTCTGAAAAACAAGAAGAAATGCAAATAAGCTTAAAAAAAATCGGTTCATAGGTTCATTTTTTATCTAACGTAAAATTAAAGGTTTTATTAGGAAAAGCTTAATTTAGCAGTGTAAAAAACAACTTATTTGTGAACACTTATTCATCAAAATTATTGGAAGATGCGGTAAACGAACTCAGCCGTTTGCCGGGGATCGGACGGAAAAGTGCCTTGCGCCTGGCACTGCATTTATTGAAACAGGACAATGCCCAGGTTGAAAGATTCGGGAACAGCATTATTAAAATGCGGAACGAAATTATTTACTGCAACCGCTGCCACAATATTTCAGATTCGGAAACCTGCGAAATTTGTGCAAGCCCCAAACGCGATCAAAATACAATTTGTGTTGTTGAAGACATCCGCGACGTAATGGCCATCGAAAACACTTCGCAATATTTGGGATTATACCATGTACTCGGCGGAATTATTTCTCCGATGGATGGCATTGGTCCGCACGATTTAAACATTTCGTCTTTGGTTGAACGCGTTCGCAACGGAAACATCAAAGAAGTGGTGATGGCTCTTTCAACCACCATTGAAGGCGACACCACAAACTTTTACATTTACAAACAGCTCAAAGATTTTAACATCGAGATAACCACCATTGCCCGCGGAATTTCTATTGGCGATGAACTGGAATATGCCGACGAAGTTACCCTGGGGCGCAGCATCATCAACCGAACCCCTTACCAAAGTATAAGCTAACCATTGTTGATAATTTTTGTAAAATGTAAATAAAATAATCGGCTCAAATTCAATATATACTTCAACTTTTCTTACATTGCATCAATAATTTACAATTAAATTTATATTACAACTTAAATTTACTGTAATGAAATCGAAGCAAGTTGAGTTTCATTTATCAAAGACACTATTTGTAAGCATCTTTTTATTCTTTCTCTTAAGTATTCTGGCACTCCCGGCCTACAGCCAATTATTCAACAAGCATCTTTTTCCTGTTCAGGTTGACGGAAAGTGGGGCTATATCAACAACAAAGGAGAACTTGAAATTGAAGCCACCTACGAAATGGGCTATCCTTTCTCAGACGGGTATGCTTTGGTTAGAGATGATGGTGAAATTGCGGTCATTGATACCAATGGCGAAAAAGTATTTATTCCTGAAGAAGGTTATTTTGTTGGGGAAAAAGTTACAAACGGGATGTTGGGTTACCGATGCATACATGGCGAAAGTTTTTACAACCTGAAGAAGGGAGAATACCTGCCTCCAAAATTTGACATGGTCAGGCCTTTCTCCGGAGATTTAGCAGCCTTTCGCGACAAAACGAACAAGCGTTACGGATTCATTAACAAAGAAGGCGAAATTGTTATTCAGCCACAATACGAAACCTGTGGGAACTTTCAAAACGAAATGTGCGCTGTAAGATTTGATGGGAAATGGGGGTTCATCAAAAAAGACGGCCGCTTTAACTGTTTAAACATCTACACCTATGTAAAAGGTTATGGCGATGACTTGGCAGCCGTATGGAAATTCAGTAATCACATCCAGTATATCAATAAAGAAAATGAAATTATTTTCACCCATCAAATTTACGAAGATGTAAACAAGCTGCCTTCAAGCTTCACCCCTCCTATCTATGGATTTTCAGACGGAATGGTTATGGTTATTGACCATATTAGCGGTTTGTTCGGATATAAAGATAAAGAAGGAGAACTTGCTATCCGTTACCAATACAAAGAATGTAGCGATTTTAAAGACGGGCTTGCCCGCGTAAAATACGGCGACAAATGGGGTTTTATCGACAAAAAAGGAGTTTTTAAAATCACTGCCGAGTACGATTATGTGGAAGATTTTGAAAACGGCCTGGCACGGGTTTACCGTGGCGGCGATGCCATCGATTTTGAAGAAAATATTAAAGGCGTAAGCATGGGCTACATCAATAAAAAAGGAACATTAATCTGGAATTACACCCATTAATATAAAATTATGGATCGTATAAAATACATTATCAGCACCATTTTTCTATTCGTATCTTTTATAGTTTTTTGTCAGGAAGAAGCTGAATACGACGGCCAATGGTTCAACGACATGAAAAACGGGAAAGGAATTTGTAAATACCACGACAAATCGTCTTACGACGGAGAGTGGAAAGACAATTACCGCCACGGCTATGGAGTAATGACCTACGGAAACGGCGACGTTTATGATGGGCACTGGTACATGGGTGTTTATCACGGTGAAGGAAAACTAACCTCCAAAAAAGAAACCTACGAGGGGCCTTGGGTAAACGGCCAAAAAAGCGGTAAAAACGGCAAGTTAAAACTTTCCAACGGAGAAGAATACGAAGGCGATTTTTTGAACGACTTGTATCACGGAAACGGAAGCGTTTTATATAAGAACGGAGAAAGCTATACCGGTTGGTTCGAATTTGGGAAACGAAACGGAGACGGGAAATACACCTACAAGAATGGCGAAACCTATGATGGCAACTGGAAAAATGATAAATACAATGGGTATGGAACCTTCACCGACAAAAACAATAACATTTACACCGGTAACTGGGTAAACAACAAAATGCACGGCTACGGAGAAATGAAATATTCGAATAAAGACACCTACACCGGTAACTGGATAGAAAACAAAAGAGAAGGAAAAGGGACGTGTACTTATTCGAACCTAGACGTGTACGAAGGCGACTGGAAAAACGACAAGAAACATGGGCTGGGAATCATGAAATTTGCCAATAATGACATCTATGACGGGAGCTGGGAAAATGATGAATTTTCCGGTCTGGCAGAATTGGAACAAGGCAATGATGAAATTTATGTAGGTGAGTTTTTGAAGGGCAAAAAACACGGTTTCGGGAAATGCGACTATGCCGATGGAACCATTTACCACGGGCAATTTGAGAAAGGAAAAAAACACGGCAAAGGAAGCATCTGGTTCACCAATGGAGAACAATACGATGGCGAATTTGCCGACGATCTGTTCGATGGCGAAGGCAATTATTTTTACGCTAACGGCGACACTTATCAGGGAAAATGGAACAAAGGCAAGTACAATAAATACGGGGTTATTTATTATGCCAATGGCGATAAATTTTCGGGACAATTCTGGAACGGAAGAAAGTATGGTTTAGGAACCCTGACCCATGCCGATGGAAGCGTTGAAAGCGGACAGTGGGTTGGCACAAAACTTAAACGTACAACCGCCCAGCTAAAGGCAGCTCAAAAAGCCCAAAGCGACGCCATTAATAGCATGAGAAGAGCCATGGCTGCTATGAACTCTTCAAAAAGCAATAAATGGAGCGGAAACAATACATCCAGCTATTCCGCAAACAATTCAAGAACCCAAACTTATAACGCGGCACAAAAAACCAGGCAATATTCTTACGAAACAAAACAGGCAAATTCCGATTCAAACCCGAACCATAAAAAATGGGACGAACTATACTCTTATTACACCACACACAATCCAAACACAATTCATGGAGCAACGGTAAAAAAGGAACATGCTGTAAGAATTGGGCAACGTAATTTTACCTTAACTCCAAAATCAACCATTTTGTGTTTTTTAAACGGAGATATAGAAAAGATCAGACTATACAACCAAACATTAAACATAAATATCCATGACACTCAATTTAGTGTAGCCATAAATGAAATAGGATACTCGGTTGAGTTCCACCAAAACGGGAACTTAAAGCAACTACCTTTAAATAAACCTTATGAACTGCTTTGCGCCGACGGACAGAAAAGACTGTTCAGATATTATGTTCATTTTAATAAAAACGAAGAAGTTATTTCCGGAACCCTGAAAGAAAACGGGAAACAATGGAAATACGACAAATAATATATCCGATGAAAAAAATATCAATCATACTTGCTTTTTTTATTTCGATCAATGGGTTCTGCCAGGTAAAATCGGGCGATACCGAAAACGGCGAGGGCCAATATCAATATTCTAACGGAGCCGTATATACCGGTCACTGGAAAGATGGCAAACGCCACGGCAAAGGCGTGATGATTTACCCGAAAGGAGCCAGCGAATCAAACACCATAAAAGAAACAAACGACACCACCTGCATCTGCAGTTCGTGGACTCCGGATGCCCTTCCGGCCACCGAAGAAAAAATCTGGACGGATATCGGCATGAACGTGCTAAACCTGGCTTTGAGCGAGATGAACATCGTAGAAGTCCCGGATGTTTTTTACAGAACCATTAATAGCGATAACAGTATCCGAACCGTATTTAACCCGGGAAATTACATGAACGCCTACTTCATTATCGATCTTGTATTAAACGAACAATACAAACAAGCTGCCGAAAAAACCAGCGATTGGGCCTTGGGTTATATGTTTCCTGCAATTGCAGCTTATAAAGGCTTAATTGATGCGTCGATATTAACCGGCCAATTAATCATCGAAAACTGGGAACAGGATCTTTACTTAATGCCCATTTACCAAAAAGTAGATGAACTAATGGCCAAAGAAATCCGAAAAGGCGACCGAGAATTCAACGCTTACCTTTTTTCGGGTTATGTTCATAAGAACCCCGAACTCCGCAAAAAAATGAGCCAGCGTGAGGAATTCATGTTCAATGAATGGGGAAAAATTTACGGTTTTGACATGTATATCAGTCAATCAACGGTTAGAGGAGTCAATTCATTCTCACGAATCATAAGTGAACTGCAAAAAAAATATTCGCCCGGAACAGTCATCACCAACCGCATGATTTTTAACCATTTCATGTGGCTAGCTGCCAACGACCACCGAAATGAAATGGTCGGTATTTTCCAAGGCGAGATGGAAATGAAAGCCGAAGAACAAGCTCAAAAGCTCAAAAAAATCATGATTAAAACGGTTTGCGAACACATGAACAAGAAAAAGTAATTTTGCATACATTTGTTTTGCTTAAAAATTTCATCAAGATGAAAAACAGAATTATTTTCATTCTTTTTACCATTATATTTTCAGTTAGTTTATTTGCTAAAGAGGCGGAATTATTAACCGTTGCCGAAAAATCAAATTATAAATTAACCTCAACTCACGCCGAGGTTCTTGATTTTATTACTCAACTTCAAAAAGAGTTCAAACACATCAAGGTTGAAAATATTGCCACCAGTGAATACGGCAAAAATATCCCCATGATTATGTTGGCTAATCCTATGCCAAAATCACCACAAGACTTAATAAATGACGATCGAATGGTCGTTTATATCCAGGCAAATATTCATGCTGGAGAAGTAGAGGGCAAAGAAGCCTCGCTAAGGTTGGCACGCGATCTTTTACAAGAAAAGAAAGACGAACTATTCAAAAAACTGATTATCATTATTGTCCCGGATTTAAACCCTGACGGGAACGATCAAATCAGCGAAAAAAACAGGACCAACCAAAACGGCCCAGCAGCAGTCGGCTTACGGCAAAACGGTCAACACCTCGATATTAACCGGGACGGAATTAAAGTTGAAACCCCTGAGTTAAAGGGCTTGCTGAACTACATTTTCAACAAATGGGATCCTACGCTAACAGTTGATTGCCATACCACTAATGGTTCTTTTCATGAAGAAACAGTAACCACGGCCTGGATGGTAAACCCGAACGGCGATCGAAGTTTAATCAACTACATGCGCGACAAAATGATGCCGGGAGTTACTTCGCAGCTGCGAGATAAATATAAAATAGGAAACTGCTACTACGGTAATTTCGAGGATCGCACCAACATCGAAAGCGACTGGATTTACCATGCGGTTGAACCCCGCTATATCACTAATTATATCGGCTTGCGTAACCGCTTTGCTATTTTAAACGAAAACTATGTATATGCCAATTATAAATCGAGGGTAGAAGGTTGTTACTACCTATTGAAATCAATTCTGGAATATTCATACAATTATGCCGGGGAAATGAAATTGGCTGTACAACAAGCCGACGAGAAAAGTATTCAGCGTGGATTAAACCCCGTGAAAGATTCGATCGCCATCGAATACGAAAGAAAAGCAACCCCGCAGAAAATGACCATTAAAGCAATCTCCCTTGAGTACTATACCGACGAAGAAGGCCGAAGAAGATACCGCCCGGGGAATGACAGAAGAACAGTTCAGTTAAATTACATGGCCGATTATTACCCTGCAAAACAAATTCAGCTTCCTTTTGCATACATCCTGAATATTGCTAATAAAAAAGTATTGGAGAACCTGAAAAATCACGGGATTAAAATTGAACAGCTTAAAGAAGACATCAGTTTAAGCGTCGAAGAGTTCCATTTTGACGAAATAAAACCCGAAGAGCGGATCAACCAAGGACATTACCTGAACAACATTAAAGGAAAATTTGAAACCATTGAAAAAGAATTTACGGAAGGAACCTACATTATCCGAACCTCACAAAAATTAGGGAATTTGGTTGCTTATTTGCTGGAACCACAATCGGAAGATAGCTTACTCAAATGGAATTTCTTTGACCGTTATTTGATGCCGCAATGGGGAAATTATTATTTCCCGTACCCCGTTTATAAAATCATGGCTCCTGTTGATATCAAATCGAATCCTTTATTCTGAAAAATCTTCGAACATATCGAGCTGGTTTTCGGTCACGTAAAGTTCTTCAGGAACTTTACTGTCGTAATTTTCGATATACGGCCTGATCATTTTTTTAATCAGTTTTGTAGGGGTCGTTTTACGCGCCTTGCAGTAATTCCAGAGCGAACGTTTTTGACGGGCAGTAAGCTTAAAAGTAATGGTTCTGTAAATAATTTTCTTTTTTCTTCTTCGGCGACGGGACGTAATCATAGAATCTGAATATTATCTGCTCTAAATTAACGATTCTAAAAAAATTAATCCGTAACGTAATTTTGAGTTTTTAACAACTTATTGTGCGAATCTCCCCCATGATTTTTTTAGCCAAAGCATCCGCTTTTTCGGCTGATTTACTTTCGGCATAAATACGAATAATCGGTTCGGTATTTGATTTTCGCAAGTGAACCCATTCTTCCTGAAAATCAATTTTTAAACCATCGATGGTTGAATGCGGAACATCTTTGTATTTTTCTTCCATTTTAGCAAGAATTTCATCCACATTTAAAGCAGGAGACAATTCAATTTTATTTTTCGAGATGGAATAATCAGGATAGGTTTTTCGCAGCTCGGAACACTTCATTTTTTTCTTAGCCAGATAGGTCAGGAATAAAGCGATCCCAACCAGGGCATCACGTCCATAGTGCAAAGCCGGATCGATAATTCCGCCATTGCCCTCGCCGCCAATCACGGCACTTACTTCTTTCATTTTGGCCACCACATTCACCTCGCCAACCGCCGAAGCAAAATACTCTCCACCGTGTTTTTCGGTAACATCACGCAAGGCACGGGTAGAAGAAAGATTGGAAACAGTGTTTCCTTTTTTATGTTGAAGTATATAATCGGCAACTGCAACCAAGGTATATTCTTCGCCAAACATACTTCCATCTTCGCAAACAATAGCCAGACGATCCACATCCGGGTCAACCACAAAACCTACATCGGCTTTTTTCTCTAGCATCAAGGCTGAAATCTCAGTTAAATTTTCGGGCAAAGGCTCTGGGTTATGCGGGAACAAGCCATTGGGTTCGCAATATAGTTTTTCAATTTGTTCAACACCTAACTCTGCTAACAATTCGGGCAGAACAATTCCACCAGTAGAGTTTACACAATCTAAAGCAACTTTAAAATTTGCCGCTTTAATGGCTTCAACATCCACCAATTCCATTGCCAAAACCTGTTTAATATGTTCAAGATTTAAGGTTTCGTCCAAATAATAACGCCCCAAATCATCCACTTCACTAAACACAAAATCGTCCTGGGCAATAATGTCTAAAAGCTCCTGTCCTTCTTTGGCAGAGATAAACTCCCCGTTTTCATTCAGGAGTTTGAGGGCGTTCCATTGCTTGGGATTATGGCTGGCCGTTAAAATAATCCCCCCGTCGGCATTAGCCAGGGGCACGGCAATTTCAACCGTGGGTGTAGTCGACAGGCCGGCATCAATGATACCGGTGCCCAAACTCAGGGCTGTACCTACAACCAAATTATTGGCCATTTCGCCAGACACCCTGGCATCACGTCCAATCACGAGTTCTATTTTATCTTTTGATCGCCTCTTTTTAATAAACTTAACAAAAGCAGCGGTAAATTTTACAATGTCAAGTGGGGTCAGGTTTTCTCCTTCAAGGCCTCCAATGGTTCCTCGTATTCCGGAAATTGATTTTATCAGAGCCATAACAAGATTTAGATTTAGTTGTACAAAAATATATAATTTGTATGAGTTTTAAACAGCCAATCATGAATTAAAAAAATCATTCGGTTCAACTGTTTTAAGATTCGATTTATTATTTATGAATAATTATTTCAGGTTCTTGTAATTTAAAAAACAAAATACTTACTTTTGTAAGGTGGACTACAGTGATTGATTGTAAAGCTTATGATGAGTAATTTTGATGAACCGGATAACGAATTTTATATTCAAAATCTGGTAGCGCGTTTCGAGAGGACGATAAAAGACGGGAAAGACTCTTTTTTTGATGTTCAGGAGTTTGAAGATCTTATTGATTACTATTTGGAGCGAAACGACCTTCATAATACTAAATCGGCCATTAAAACAGCCATCAGTCAACATCCGGCAGTAATTACATTCCAGTTCAAAAAATCACTTTATTTAATAGCCAACAGTAAATACGAAGAAGCGTTAACCCTGCTTCAAAAAGTAGAAAAATTTGAACCCGATAATGCCGAAATATTTTTAACCAAAGGTGTTGTATACTCGTATCAGAAAAAATACAATCGGGCAATTGAAGAATATAAAAAAGCGGTTGAACTGGCCGACGACCCGGAGGAGATTTACACTAATATCGCTTTTGAATACGAGAACATGGGCAAATATGACCTGGCCATCGATTTCTTAAAAAAAGTGTTGGAACTTAATCCCGAAAATGAAGCCATTATCTACGAACTTTCTTTTTGTTATGAATTAGCAAATAAAGCCGAAGAAAGCGTCGCATTTTATAAAAACTTCATCAATAACAACCCGTACTCAAAATCGGCATGGTTCAACCTTGGCATTTCTTACAACAATCTTGAACTATACGAAAAAGCCATTGAAGCTTACGAGTATGCTATTGCCATTGACGAAACTTTTGCCTCAGCTTATTTCAACATGGCAAATTCTTTCACCCATTTAAAAGAATTTGAAAAAGCCATTGAAGCTTACAAGGAAACCTTTAATTACGAAGATCCTGAAGCGATGACCTATTATTACATTGGCGAATCATACGAAAAAACAGGAGTTTTTACTTCGGCTATTGATTACTATAATCAGGCACTTGATTTGGATGATAAATTACCGGACGCCTGGATCGGGATCGGATTATCGAACATTGAACTGGGACATTTAACCACCGGCTTAAAATGTATTCGGAGGGCAGTTGAGCTCGAAGAAGTAAATCCCGAATACTGGTATATTTTAGGCGACACACAAAAAAAACTGGGTTTACTGGAAGAAGCTATAGAATCGTACGACAAGGTAAGCGAGCTCGAGCCAACACATCCTGACATCTGGATGGACTATTCGCATGTCTATACAAAAACCGAAAACTACGAAGAAGCTATTTCTATTCTAAAAAAAGGACTGGAAAACCAACCAAAAAATGCCGATCTACATTATCGCTTAGGCATTTACCACCTAAAAGCCGGACAAACCAAAGAAGCTTACATTAGTTTTGAAAAAGCCCTGGAGTTGGATTATAAAAAACATACCCATATCTTTGAATATTGGCCACAATTAAAAAACGATTCAAATATTCTTGGGCTGATTGACACATATGCTGATTAATTAGCAGAAACATCGCATTATGGCAGATTTATCAACCACATATTTAGGTTTACAGCTTAAGAACCCTATCATTGCAGCCAGCAGTGGTTTAACCGAAAGCCTTAAAAGTATTAAAGAACTGGAAAACAATGGTGCAGGAGCTGTTGTTTTAAAATCCATTTTCGAAGAAGATATAACCCATGAATACGAAGCCCTGACCCGGGAAGCCAAACAACTGGGCTATAATGCCGAACACTTTGACTATCTTGATTATCAGATCAGGGAAAGAAACATGACTTATTATACGCAATTAATTAAAGAATGTAAGCAAGCAATCAACATCCCGGTTATTGCCAGCATTAATTGCTTTAGTTCTTACGAATGGGAATACTTTGCACTCAATTGCGAAAAAGCCGGGGCTGATGCCTTGGAACTAAACGTATTTATTTTACCGTTTGATCCGGAAACTAAAAGCAAAAACATCGAAAAAACATATTTTGATATTGCCGAAACAATCACCCGAAAAGTTAGCATCCCGGTTTCATTAAAAATCAGCCCGTATTTTTCGAACCTGGCAGGTAGCATTCAAAAACTCTCAAAAACCGGCATAAAAGGACTGGTTCTTTTTAACCGCTTTTTCAGTCCAGATATTGACATTGAAAACCTAAACCTAACCTCTTCCTTTGTATTCAGCAAAGCCGAAGAAATCGCACTTCCTCTACGATGGATTTCCATGATGTCAAAACGGGTTAATTGCGACTTGTCTGCAAGCACAGGGATTCATGACGGAGAAGGGGTAATAAAACAAATTTTAGCCGGGGCAACCACGGTGCAACTTGCCTCTGTTTTATATAATGAAGGAACCACCGTTATCCGGAAAATACTAAAAACACTGGAAGAATGGATGGATAAAAAAGGGTTCGATAAGTTGGACGATTTTCGCGGCTTAATGAGCCAGGCAACAAGCACCAATCCGTCAATTTATGAACGGGTTCAGTTTATGAAATATTTCAGTGATAAATTTTAATCGCATTTTTGTTTAATGAAAAATTACATTATCCTTTTTTTTAAAGGAATTGGAATGGGAGCCGCCAACGTCATCCCCGGCGTTTCGGGAGGAACCATCGCCTTAATCACCGGTATTTTCGAACGATTGATTAACGCCATAAAATCGTTCAATTTAAAAGCCATTAAACTTCTTTTCAGCTTCAAATTAAAAGATTTTGCCCGACACACCGATCTTTATTTCCTGATCGCTATTTTTTCAGGGGTAATTCTTGCGATCCTCACCCTTGCAAAGCTTTTCGATTACCTTTTTATAAATTATCCCATTTATATTTGGTCATATTTCTTCGGCCTGGTGCTGGCTTCCGTTTATTTTGTCGGTAAAACCGTAAGCAAGTGGAGCATCAGTGTAATTATCTCGTTTATGCTAGGAACCGGTATTGCGGTTGCTGTTTCCGTGTTAAACCCGGCCACCGAAGACCAGGGGTTTGTTTATTTAATTCTTTGTGGCGTAGCAGCCATTTGCAGCATGATACTTCCGGGCCTATCAGGTTCGTTTGTATTAATTTTAATGGGAAATTATAAATTAGTGGCCATTGATGCCATTAACGAGATGAACCTTGATATTTTACTCCCGGTTTTAATCGGAGCCGTTGTTGGCCTCATCGCCTTTTCACACCTTTTATCGTGGGTCTTTAAAAATTACCGCAACCAAACCATATCGCTGCTTACCGGATTTATACTGGGTTCTGTCAGTATTTTGTGGCCATGGAAAAGAACCATCTATTTACTGGATGAGTTTGGAAATAAAATTTTAAAAGAAGGGCAAGCAATTACGCTCAAATACGAGCGAATTTTACCCCAATCATTCGACCTGGAATTTTTCTTTGCCATAGGATTTATTATCTTTGGAATAATTAGCATTTGGACAATTGAAGCAGGCGCGAAAAAATCAAAAAACTAAACACATGCAAACCTTTGGATTAATCGGGAATCCTTTAGGACATTCCTTTTCAAAAAAATATTTTGAAAAGAAATTCAAAAAAGAAGGTTTGGATTGTGAGTATTTGAACTTCGAATTAAACACCATCGAAGAATTTCCTACGATTATTGAAAAACATCCTGAGCTTGCCGGACTAAACGTTACCATCCCATACAAACAGCAAATTATCCGTTATCTTGATAAAATTGATAAAGAAGCTAACTTTATAGGAGCTGTAAATACCATTAAATTTGAACGAAGCAACTCACAGACCAGATTAATTGGCTACAATACAGATGCCATGGGGTTTGAGCTTTCTATCAAACATTTGTTAAAAAAGCATTATAAAAAAGCATTAATATTGGGAACCGGCGGAGCCTCAAAAGCAGTTGAATTTGTTCTGAAGAAAAATGGCATTGCGATTAGGGAAGTATCGCGCCGTCCATTAAAAGCCAACCAAATGAGCTACGGGCTTGTCAACAAACAAATCATCGAAGATCATCAGGTTATCATAAATACAACCCCTTTAGGAATGCACCCCGATAAAGATGCGTATCCTGACATTCCATATAAATACATCAACGAAGATCATTTACTGGTCGATTTGATTTACAATCCTGAAGAAACAATTTTCTTAAAAAAAGGAAAAGAAAATGGAGCCACCGTAATTAACGGTGAAAAAATGCTTTTGGCGCAAGCCGAACAATCCTGGAAAATCTGGAACCATTAATTCACTTTCTCTTTGCGTATAATTTCTACCGTTAATTCGGTAGCCAGAATCGCCAAGGCTGCAATTGCTGCCAGATAAGGAGCTATTATCACCCCAACCACTCCCACGGTAACAGGGATTTCCAAATACTTTGTTCCCTTATCATCTTTAATAATTATACGCTGCACATTACCTTCTTTAATGATTTTCTTGATCTCCTCAAGCAATTCATCGGCTTTAATTATAATTTCTTCTTTAAAATTCATATTACGCATTGTTGAACACAAATAAACGAATTTCTTTCTATTTTTGTGTAAAAATTTTTCCTCATGAGAATAAAAAACATCCTTAGTATTCTCGGTCCCGGTTTAATTTATGCAGGAGCTGCCGTAGGCGTTTCACATTTGGTACAGTCAACCCGTGCCGGAGCCAGTTTTGGTTTTGATTTAATTTGGGTTCTACTACTGGCGAACCTTATCAAATACCCCTTTTTTGAATTTGCCCCACGATACGCCAGTTCAACAGGAAACAGCTTAATTGAGGGCTACCGGAAACTGGGGAAATGGGCCATCATCTCATTTGCCTTATTAACCCTGCTCACCATGTTTGCCATACAAGCTGCCGTAACCGTTGTTACCGCCGGACTGGTTGCCTATGTTTTCAATCTCTCTATTGACACACTATCTCTATCGGCTATTATTTTAGGGATTATAGCATTGCTGTTGATTGCAGGAAAATACTCGGCCCTGGATAAAACCATGAAAATTATTATCGTAACCTTGGCCATTTCTACCTTGATTGCTGTTATTTCTGCTTTTGCACACCCAATGGCCGATACTATTGCAAACAAACCTTCATTCGACTGGTTAAACTCCACACACATTTTCTTCTTAATTGCTTTTATCGGATGGCTACCAACCCCTATTGATGTTTCGGTCTGGTCGTCGCTTTGGACCGTAGCCAAACAAAAACAGATGAACTTTAAACCATCGTTAAAACAGTCGCTCCTGGATTTTAAAATCGGCTACATTGGCACTACTTTTTTAGCACTGGGTTTTCTTTTACTTGGAGCACTTATTATGCATGGCAGCGGAGAAGAATTATCGGAAAACGGAACTATTTTTTCCGGACAATTAATCAGCATGTACACCACAGCTATTGGTGATTGGGCAAAATGGGTCATTGCTATTGCCGCCGTTACCACCATGTTTAGCACCACCTTAACCTGCCTGGATGCTTACCCGAGGGTATTGCAGCCAACTTCCGAAATTTTATTTCCGAAACTGTTTAAAAAGGAATCTTCGGTTACTACCATATTATGGATTGTCATTGTTATTATCGGAACCTTGGTTTTACTCGGATATGCCTCGAACAGCATGGGTTTTATGGTCAACATGGCAACAACACTTTCGTTTGTAACGGCACCCATCCTGGCATTTATGAACTACAAAGTGATTACCGACAAACACATGCCGGAAGAAGGCAAACCTAAATTATGGCTACGGATTTTCTCATGGATAGGTATTGCTTTTCTCAGCATTTTCACCATTATATTTATCGTTTGGAAGTTCTTTATATAAAATACCGGATAAAATAAAGAAAGACCAACAACTACAAAAATGCTAATAGGGGTGAAAAACTTTTTCAGTGCTGTCCGGCCTTTCTTCTATATAAAGATAATTAATTTTTCGGAAAAACACGTCCTATTTCAAACGTGTTTAAACAAAACTAATAAATATACGCCGCTTTATGCAGTTGTTTCAGGGTTTTGATTGGTGTTGGCGGATTTAACTCCTTGGCTAAAAATTTATAAATTTTCACGCGGATTTCCTTGGCAATTTTAGTATCCATGCGGTCAAACGAGTGTCCTCCCGGAACATCCTGGTAAATTTCATATTCAAATTTTTTACCTTCGGCTTTCAGCGATTTTATGAGGTGCTCAACCTCCAGCACGTTTACATCATCATCGTTGGTATTAGTATGGATCAACAAAGGGGTGTTTTGAAACTTATGCGCTTGCCAGGCCGGAGAACGCCTGCGGTACTCTTCCACATCCTGATAAGCGGTTTTCCCGATGTGGTAATCGGCCGAGTAAAGATCGCGATAACTATCGGTATAATAGCCCATGCGCGAAATCAAATCGCTAACCGGCACCCCGGCAAAAGCAACCTGGTAGTCTTTCGGATAGTCAAAAATATTGTGAAGCGTAATCAGTCCCCCATGGCTCC
The DNA here is from genome assembly GCA_963664245.1 of Bacteroidales bacterium. GTDB lineage: Bacteria > Bacteroidota > Bacteroidia > Bacteroidales. The sequence continues at coordinate 3,549,668 of OY760934.1, read as the reverse complement.
AGCCCATAATTCCAACACGGTTTGCATCCACAAATTCATAATTTTCAATCATGTAATCGCGGCTGGCTTTTACATCGGCAACCTCTAACCCGCCGTAATCAATTTTTTCGTACATACCTTTGCCATAGCCGGTACTCCCACGGTACTCGGCAGCAACCACAATATATCCCTGCGAAACCAACTCACGGATAATGTGCGTGTAATAGGTTCCAAAATTTGAGTGAACCCCGCCGTGCGGAAGCACAATTAAAGGATACTTTTTACTGATATCAATATTTTTAGGGATGAACACATAGCTCCAAAATTTTACCGGGTTATTGGCACCCATGGCCGTTGGATTTTTCACCTTTCTCAAGGGAGGGCCATAAATGTAAAGCTTATCCACGTGGGCAATATTTCCAACGCGTTCGAACCAAAGCAAATCGTCGATTTTTTTAATCAGCACATCATAGGTATGATTATTATTTTCCACGCGTTTTTTCACACTTTGAATTTCCTTTTTCAGCCCCTCAACATCCTGGGCATTTGCCAAACCAAGCATACAAACAAGGCTCAACACAAACAGATTTCTTATTATATTTTTCATTTTCATTTTTTATTGTTGGTTCACGAATTTAAGAAAATAATTGGTAAGGTTTTTTGGAATAAAAAAATTAGCTTTGTTCCGAATTTTTCCAACTCAACCAATATGAAGCTTAGCACATTCACCCAGAATTTAAACCTCAAAACCATTTTATTTATTGGGCTTGTTCTTCGTTTGATTGCGGCCCTGTTTGCTAAAGGGTACGCCGCCATGGACGATCACTTTTTAGTGATTGAGGTATCTCAAAGTTGGGTGGACGGTTTTGACATTTTCAATTGGTTCACCAGCAGCTATGCCGAATTTGAAAGCGGCCGAAGCTACATTTATCCCGGCTTCCACTTCGTACTGTTTACCATGCTCGAAGGTTTGGGCATTCATAACCCCGACACCAAAATGTACGTGGTACGCATTCTTCACGCGTTTTATTCTTTACTGGTAATATATTACGGTTACAAAATCACGGAAAAATTCACCGACAAAAAAACAGCCAATACCGTCGGGCTGCTTTTAGCCACCCTTTTCTTTATGCCGGTAATGAGCGTTAAAAACCTGGTGGAAGTCGTCCCCATCCCCTTCCTGATGATGGGAGTATGGAACATCTTTAAATCTTTCGGAAACAAAAAATACATACAATACTCTTTGATTGCAGGGCTTACTTTTGCCCTTGCATTTTCGCTACGTTACCAGGTGGCACTGTTTATTCTGGGGGCAATTATCGGGATGATTATTAAGCGCAAGTGGAAAGAACTTGTATTTGTAGGCATCGGGGGGATGATTCCCTTCCTGCTCATCCACGGCTGGATGGAATACGAATTAAGCGGCGTTGCTTTCGGAAAGCTCCGCTATTATATCGAATACAACATCATCAATTCAACCTCTTATTTCAACCATCCCTGGTACAATTATTTTATGCTGGTTCCGGCATTGATGCTCCCTCCACTAGGTGTTTTCTTATTTGTGGGAACCTTTTTCAACTGGCGCAAACAACCCATTTTGTTCTGGGGAGTAATGGTATTTTTCGCCTTCCACTCATACTTCCCAAACAAACAGGAACGCTTTATGTACACCATGATGCCGTTCTTTGTCATATTAGGCATGATGGGCTGGAACTACGTATTGAAAACTTATAAGTTTTGGGAACGCAAACCCTGGATTATGAAATTTAGCTGGCGTTTTTTCTGGAGCCTCAACATTATTTTACTGTTGGTTTTCAGCACCTATTATTCCAAACGTTCGCGCGTAGAAACCATGCTTTACCTCCACGGGAAAGGCGATACCAAAGCCATTGTCATCGAAGACCAATACCGCCACGAAACAGCTACTTTGCCTTATTTTTACCTTGGCGATTATGTACCCATTTATGAGATCACCATAGATAGTCCCATAGAAAATTTTAAAGCCAGAATAGATAGTATTCCGGAAGAACAAAAACCGAATTATGTTTTATTTGCCAGCCACAACAAAGGCGAAAAACTGGAGGATCGCGTCAAAAAAATGGAAGAAGTGTTACCCAACCTGACCTACGAAACAACCATCAACGTTAGCTTTATCGATTGGTTAAACGCCGCCATAAACCCGGTGGTTAATAACCGGAATTATTTTATATACAAGGTTGGGGATTAATTAATGGTGTTCTTTAAATAAGGAAAGAACGCTTGCATTTTGGCTTATGTTTCCTTCTGCACGACACATCTACATTCTGTAATTTAACACAAGCCATACTTTAAATTGAATTAATTAGCTACCTTTGAACCGAACAAACAAACTGACAATTGAAATTTACTGCATTTAACTTAGCCTCTACACTGCAAGAGGGTATTGACTCCCTCGGCTTTAAAGAATCAACTCCTATTCAGGAACAAGCCATTCCGCAAATTTTAAACGGACAAGATTTAATCGCTTCGGCACAAACCGGTACCGGAAAAACCGCAGCTTTTCTGATCCCCCTGATTCAGCTTATTCTCACACAAAAAAACGACGATAGCATACAAGCAATGATTATTGTCCCCACCCGGGAGCTAGCCATGCAAATAGATCAGCAACTGGAAGGTCTGGCCTATTTTACGGGTTTAAGTTCTATAGCCATTTATGGCGGCGGTGACGGAACAATTTTCACCCAGGAAAAACAGGCTCTAAAAGAAGGGGCGGATATTGTAATTTGCACCCCCGGACGTATGATTGCTCATTTAAATAACGATTATGTTAAAACACAAGGATTAAAATATTTGGTTTTAGATGAAGCCGACCGCATGCTCGATATGGGCTTTATCAGCGATATTTTAAAAATTGTTAGCCATGTTCCAAAAAACCGGCAAACGCTGTTATTTTCTGCCACCATGCCCAAGGAAATCAAAATACTTGCTCATAAAATATTACAGAACCCTTTTGAAATCAACATTGCTACATCTAAACCCGCAGAACGCATTTTACAACTGGCTTACGTGGTTTACAACAAACAAAAAAACAGCCTGATTTCTCACTTGCTTAAAAACAACCACGGAAAAAGCATACTGGTTTTTTGTTCTACCAAAAGCAGCACCAAAGAGCTAAGCCGCACACTGAACAATGCGGGGATGAAGGTTTCAGAAATACATTCGGATCTTGATCAAAAACAGCGGGAAGAAGTGATGCTAAAATTTCGCAACAAGCAAATAAATATTTTAGTAGCCACGGATATACTTTCGCGCGGAATTGATGTAGAAGACATAGACCTCATCATCAATTACGATGTACCCCACGATGGTGAAGACTATATCCACCGTATCGGGCGAACTGCCCGTGCCGAAGCCGAAGGCATTGCCATCACCCTTATCAACGAAAAAGAACAAAACCAATTTGCCCTTATTGAAAAACTCTTGGAAAAAGAAGTACATAAAGCACAACTTCCCCAATTTTTAGGTGGCGGTCCGGAGTATAATCCCTCGGCGAAAAAGAAAAATCATTACCGGAAAAGAAATCCCAAAGCCCGTAAGAATTATAAAAAGAAAGGGTAAAACTAAAGCGAGGAAAAAAATTATTTCTTCTTCGCTCTTTTATGCGCCGAAGTTGTATGGCACTCCCAGCAGAAACGTTCTTTAAATTCGTCGTGAAATAAATTCTCGAAGGAAGAGGATTCTTTCGAAAACAAATCACCATGACAACGGATGCAATTATCTTTTATCAAAGCTTTGCTCTCCTTTTTTAAACAAACACACAAATCGCTGCTAAAAACATAAGTTGCCGAGTGGTTCAAACCGGAAAAGGCCTTTTTGCAATTTTTAGAAAACAGGTTTTTATTGGGCAAATGGCATTGGTTACATTCAACCTCCTTGGGATGAGAAGCCAGTCTCCATGCGTCATAGTGTTCATCCATAACGTGGCAATGCTTGCAAGCATGCGGATCATCATTGATGTAGGAAATAGCATCGGTAACATAAAATGAATAAGAAAAAACTGCTATTAACAAACAGGCTATAAGTACAACTCTTTTCCGAAAGACCTTTTTCAGCATAAAATGAATACAACAATTGAAGTTGCGAAAATAAGAAAACATATTTATCCGGCAAGTATATTCCCTGCTATTCTAAATTTTTAAGCCATCATTAAAATGAAAGAAAAAGGGAGCCGAAGCTCCCAGTAAACCTATCATTAAAACATAAAAGTTATTAGGCAACTTCAAACACTTTCATATCCTCTTCAACACTTCCAATTCCGCTAATCCCAAAAGTTTCAACCAATATATTAGCTACATTCGGAGATAAAAAGGCTGGTAATGTCGGTCCTAAATGGATGTTCTTAACGCCTAAATAAAGTAAGGCCAACAAAACAATTACTGCTTTTTGTTCATACCATGCAATATTATAAGCTATGGGCAAGTCATTAATGTTGTTCAACTCAAATACTTCTTTTAATTTGAGTGCAATTACTGCCAACGAGTAAGAGTCATTACACTGCCCGGCATCCAGCATACGGGGAATTCCTCCAATATCACCTAATTCCAGTTTATTGTAACGGTACTTGGCGCAACCGGCCGTTAAAATTACGGTATCTTTTGGCAACTCTTTCGCAAATTCAGTGTAATAATCCCGACTTTTCATCCGTCCGTCGCAACCGGCCATCACAAAAAATTTCTTAATTGCCCCTGATTTTACCGCATCAACTACTTTGTCAGCCAGCTGCATCACCTGGTTATGAGCAAAACCACCAATAATTTCGCCAGATTCAATTTCAATTGGAGGTTCACATGTTTTCGCTAACTCAATAATCTGAGAAAAGTCTTTAGGCTGTCCATTTTCTCCCTCAGGAATATGAGTAAAACCGGTAAGCCCCGCAGATCCGGTAGTAAAAACCTTATCAAAATAAGGGGCATTTTTTGCCGGGGGAACAATACAGTTTGTCGTAAAAAGTATTGGCCCGTTAAAAGTTTCAAATTCTTCGCGTTGTTTCCACCAGACATTTCCATAATTTCCTACAAAGTGCTCATATTTTTTAAATGCAGGATAATAGTGAGCCGGCAACATTTCAGAATGTGTATACACATCAATGCCAGTACCCTCCGTTTGTTTCAACAATTCTTCCATATCCTTTAAATCATGACCAGAAATTAGGATGCCTGGGTTGCTGCGTACACCAATGTTAACTTTAGTAATTTCAGGATTTCCGTATGTTTCTGTATTTGCTTTATCCAATAAAGCCATTGCATGTACCCCAAATTTACCACACTCCATAACCATATCTACCAAGTCATCTGCACTCAAATCATCGTTCAAAGTAGCTACTAAACCTTTATAAATAAAGGCGTAAATTTCGCTTTCTTCATAACCAAGATTTAGGGCATGGTCAGTATAAGCAGCCAAGCTTTTCAATCCGTAAGTTAATAACTCACGCAATGAGCGCACATCTTCATTTTCGGTAGAAAGAACACCAACCTGCGTCGCTTTAAATTCATACTCGCTTTCTTTTCCAACCCAGATTGCTGCATCGGGGAGATTTTCATTCAGCACTCCACCGTCATCAATATAAGCATTTTTAACTTGATCGCGTATTAGCAATCCTTTAGTAATCTTCGCCTTAATTTGTTCTTCGTGAAAATTCGCATTGGTAATGGTTGTAAATAACGCATCCAATACATATTTGCTCACAATTTTATTTTCCAGCCCTTTTTCGCCCGCTTTATCGGCATAATAAGCGACTCCTTTGGTAACAAACATTAATAAATCCTGAAGTTTAGAAACCTCATCGGTTTTACCACAAACTCCTTTTAAGGTACAGCCAAAACCTTTGGCTGCTTCCTGACATTGATAACAAAACATACTCATTTCTTTATTTTTATTATTTAATCACTTAATTTCCTATTTATAATCAAAAAAATGAGGGAGAATTTCCTCAAGTATTTACACCCATTCTTCGGATAAAATATCTCCTTTTATTCCGACGACTGTCCGCTTAACCGGAAAATTTCTCGAAGCCTTTTGAACAGCTGCTTTCGCTATTTGGATCAATCCGCCACAGCATGGAACCTCCATAACCATCACGTGCAAAGTGTTAATTTTGGCTTCATCTATCATCTGACGAAGTTTCTCGATGTAAATTTCCAATCCCTGATCCAGTTTTGGGCAGGCAATAGCCAAAGCTTTTCCTGCTAAATATTCCTGGTGAAAAGCCCCCATTGAAAATGCAACGCAATCGGCAGCCAATAACACATCAGCACCTTTAAAATACGGCGCATTGGGATTGACCAGATGCATCTGTACCGGCCATTGCCGCAAAGCAGAGGGCTGCGGTGCAGAAGAAGTGGCAGCTTCCCCCACTTGATCCACATCTACCCTAAAATCTTTCATCGCAGCTCCCGGGCATCCGCCACCACAAGAATGAGCACTTTCCTCTTGGGAATCCTCTATTTTCCCAACTTTGCCCAACAATAAATCAAAATCTAATTCAGCTTCTACTGATTTTAAATAATCAACCGCTTGTTTGTAAAAAACAAACTCACCATGCTCATGCAAATGCGCTAAATGAGCAATAATGGTATTCTGCCCTTTTTTAACAATCTCCTTCATCACCCCTACTTCATTGTATGGCTCTGCTTCGCGTTCTTCTATTTCAATAGCACCTTCAGGACACTCACCAATACAGGCTCCCAACCCATCACACATCAAATCACTTACCAGACGGGCTTTTCCGTCAATCATTTGTAAAGCACTCTCAGGGCACCCTGGTATACACAAGCCACAGCCAGTACATTTATCCTCATCAATCTTTATAATCTGCCTCTTCATTTCTTTCAAAATTTGTTCAAATTCCATTATACAGGAATTTTGGTATTTGATTACGCAAATATAATTATAAAAATAATATAGAAAAAAAATCTTACCGGAAAGAAATATGATATATATCAGAGATATTTATCTAAGGTTTGTTCTGAAAGGAAATTACGATATTGCGTGGTCATTTCTCTGGTCACACCTTCTAATATACATTTACCGAAAGGGCAAATTGGTTTATCTAAGGGGCAATCCTGAACTTCAATTTTACCTTCAATAGATTCATATATCTCTAAAAGGGTAATATCCTTGGGATTCTTTTTCATCGAAAAACCACCGGAAGGCCCCCGGTGCGATTCAATAAAGTTATCCTTAACTAAACGCTGAAAAACCTTTGCTACGTGATGTTTGGAACTTCCGGTAACTTCGGCAATTTTAATCACGTTAATTAATTTATCGGATCGTGCAACTAAAATAATTCCGTGTAATGCAATAGATGCGGCTTCTGAAAGGGTAACAATTTTCGACATTATTCTATCAATCTAAGTATTTAATTACCCAAATGTAGGTTCGTTTTAGAAATAAAAAAAATATTTAGAAATTTTTATAAATAAAAAAAGCTTATTTTTACTTAATCAAAATAAGCTCATCCCAATGATTATAGAAATATTACGACACACTATCATGATCACGGCTTTTGTACTGGTTATGATGCTCATTATAGAATACATAAACGTGCAAACCCGGGGCAGCTGGATCAGCCCGCTACAAAAAAAAGGCTGGTTGCAAATTATTTTAGCGGCTGTGTTGGGGGTAATCCCAGGCTGTTTAGGAACCTATACGGCTGTTTCGTTATACTCTCATAAGATATTTAGCTTTGCAGCTTTGGTAACAGTAATGATTGCAACTGCCGGCGACGAAGCTTTTATCATGTTAAGCGTGATCCCGGATTCAGCCCTAATTCTATTTGCAATTATAACAGGAGTGGCCATTGTAACCGGATTTATTCTATATGCATTTATGGGAAATAAAACCCTGATGAAACTGCCCGAAAACCACCTCAGGCTTCACGAAGGAGAAACCAACTGCATTTGCTTTGATCCCAAAGGCATTGTTAAACAATTTAAACGCATTAGTTTTCAGCGGGCTATTTTGATTGTCGGGATTCTTTTATTTTTATTCGGATTGGTGACCGGACAGTTTACACACAGTCACAACATTATTCCTACCGAACAAATAGAAATGAACCACGATCACGCTCAACACGACCACAGCATTGCTGATGATTCTCACGACCATAGTCCGGCTACCTCAGATGCTCATGCAGAACACGAACATCATGGCGATTGGAACTGGATTTCAACAACTTTCTTGGTCGTTTCTTTGATCGCCCTGTTTATTATATCTACCGTAAACGATCACTTTTTGGAAGAACACCTATGGGGACACATCATCAAAAAACACTTCCTGAAAATATTTTTATGGACTCTGGGAGCCCTCATTGTCATCCAACTGCTGACAAATCATCTCGACATCAGCCACTGGATGGAACAAAACATGTTAACCATTTTATTAATCGCCGTTTTAATCGGTATTATTCCCGAATCGGGGCCACATTATATTTTCGTTTTATTATTCGCCCAGGGAAGTATTCCGATCAGTATATTAATTGCCAATTCAATTGTACAGGACGGGCACGGAGCTTTACCCCTGTTGGCAGAATCTAAAAAATCATTTATCATCGTAAAACTGATAAATTTACTCGTAGGATTACTAATTGGCTATATGGGCCTTCAATTAGGTTTTTAAAAAGAACCGGTTCCATTTATTCGTATCTTATTTTTATTTAGAATCATTCCAGATTGAATATTTTTATTATCTTTGCATAAAAGATCATATCAACAATAAGACACATAAAAAATTTATATAATGGCTAAATTTGAAATTGTTATGCCCAAACTGGGCGAAAGCATTATAGAAGCGACCATCACTAAATGGCTCAAAGCAGAAGGCGACCAAATTGAAGAGGATGATGCCATTGTTGAGATCGCAACCGATAAAGTAGATTCTGAAATTCCTTCGCCGGTTGAAGGAACACTCTCAAAAATATTATTCCAGGAAGGCGACGTTGTTGAAGTAGGGAAAGTAATTGCTCACATTGAAACCGAAGGCGACGCAAGCGATGAACAACCCCCTGCTGAAAAACCGGCTGCTGCTCCGCAAAAAGAAGAAGCGGATGCACCTGTTCCACAAGAAACGGTTCAGGAAACAAGCAATGATACCGAATATGCTTCTGATCGTTTCTATTCTCCACTGGTAAAAAACATTGCAAAAAAAGAGAATGTTTCTTTGCCGGAATTAGATACTATCAAAGGAAGCGGAAAAGACGGCAGGGTAACAAAATCAGACATCCTGGCTTACCTTGAAAACCGTAGCAGCGCACCGGAACAAAAAACCGCCCAAACTTCGGTTCCAACGCAAATTCAAAAAATAGAAGCACCTCCGATAACTACCGGAGCCGGCGACCAAATCGTGGAGATGGATCGCATGCGTAAGCTCATTGCTGACCACATGGTGATGTCTAAACAGGTTTCGCCACACGTTACTTCGTTTATCGATGTGGATGTTACCAATATTGTAAACTGGCGCAATAAAGTAAAAGACAAATTCCTGAAACGCGAAGGCGAAAAAATTACTTACACCCCCATTTTCTTTGAGGCGGCAGCCAAAGCCATCAAAGATTACCCGGGCGTAAATGCCTCGGTTGATGGCACAAAAATCATTTACCGTAAAGACATCAACATTGGAATGGCTACGGCTCTTCCGAGTGGGAATCTCATTGTTCCAGTCATAAAAAATGCCGACCAAAAAAGCCTGATCGGCTTAACCAAAAACGTAAACGATTTAGCAAACCGTGCCCGTTCAAATAAACTACAACCCGATGAAATTTCAGGGGGAACCTTTACCATCACCAACTTTGGAAGTTTCGACAGTTTGACCGGCACACCTATCATCAACCAGCCGCAGGTAGCTATTCTGGCTGTGGGAGCCATCCGCAAAAAACCCGTGGTCATTGAAACCGAACAAGGCGATATGATTGGCATCCGCCACATCATGATTCTTTCGCTGGCGTACGACCACCGCATTGTTGACGGAGCCCTGGGAGGCATGTACCTGAAACGTATGAAAGAAATTCTCGAAAAATTTGATCCAAATCAGGAGATTTAATACCCGTAATTGAGGCTGATTTTTGTACATTTGTGCTATAATTAGCCTCAATTAAAACTTTTATAATGGAATTAAAATTAAACCGCCCACTCGCTTTTTTTGATCTCGAAACAACCGGACTAAGTATTTCAGCAGACCGCATCGTTGAAATCAGTATTTTACGTGCAAACGTTGACGGTTCAACCAAAATATTAACCAAACGGATTAACCCCGGAAGGCCAATTCCTCCGGAAACAACAGCTATTCACGGCATTTCCGACGAGGATGTGAAAGACTGCCCAAGCTTTGCCGAACTGGGAAATGAACTGAACCAGTTTTTAAAAGATTGTGACCTGGCCGGCTATAATGCCATCAAGTTCGACATCCCGTTTTTGGTGGAAGAATTTTTACGAAACGATATTAATTTCGATTTAAAAGGCCGCCGATTTGTGGACGTGCAAAATATTTTCCATAAAATGGAGCAACGAACCCTGAGTGCCGCTTATAAATTTTATTGCGGTAAAGAACTCATCGATGCCCACTCGGCAGAAGCCGACACCGTTGCCACGTACGAAATCATGAAAGCACAACTCGACATGTACGAAAACACCGAGTTTAAGGATCGCTCCGGAAAAGTTTCGGTGCCGGTAAAAAATGACGTTCAGGCACTGCATGATTTCTCGTACCAAATCAGAAACGTAGACTTGGCCGGACACATTATCTACAATGAAAAAAAACAGGAAGTTTTCAATTTCGGGAAACACAAAGGAAAAACCGTGGATGAGATTTTTACCAGAGAACCCTCGTATTACGACTGGATGATGAAAAGCGAGTTCCCGCTAACAACAAAAAAAGTTATTACCGCCCTTAAATTACGGGGTTTTAACAAAGGACAAGGAAGTATTAATTTTAACTAGTTCGGAGTTTAAAGTTCAAAGTTGGGAGTTAAAAAACATCAAATATCTAACATCAAGAATCGAGTATCAAGCACCATGAAAATTATTTGTATCGGACGAAATTATGTTGAACACGCCAAAGAACTCAACAATCCTTTACCGGAAAAACCTATTTTTTTTATGAAACCCGAAACGGCATTGTTGCAAAAAAACATGCCATTTTTCTACCCCGAGTTTTCCAATGATATTCATTACGAAACGGAAATTGTTGTAAAAATCAACAAAGTCGGCAAACACATCCAGGAAAAGTTTGCCCATACTTATTACGACGAAGTCGGCATTGGCATTGACTTAACCGCCCGCGACCTGCAAAGCGAACACAAAAAGAAGGGGCTTCCCTGGGAAATAGCCAAAGCTTTTGACGGTGCTGCTCCCCTGGGAAATTTCGTTGATAAAACAAAATACGAAAACCTGAACAATCTGAATTTTTCGCTAAAGGTTAACGGAGAAGACCGCCAGATCGGGAACACCAAAAACATGATCTTCTCCATTGACAAAATCATTGCCTACGTTTCTCAATTCGTAACCCTGAAAATTGGAGACCTAATCTTTACCGGAACCCCTGAAGGCGTTAGCCCAATTAAAATCGGCGATCATTTTGAAGCTTTTATTGAGGGGAAGAAATTATTGGATTTGAACATCAAATAAAAAATATGTTTTTAAAAAAAACTTTTTTTTCTATTCTTATAATTTCGTTTATTACTTTATTCTTCTCTTGTAAAACTGAAAAGAACAAAACTTTGGAAGAACTTTCAAAAATTTGTGTCTGTACTGCATCATACCATTATACAATAAGTACAAACCCTGAAGATTCAAATAAAATCGAATACTCGTTAACAAATAGCAAATTATTTGATTTTGGAATAGACAAAAAAGGATTGGCAAGAAACGTTGCTTACCTAATATTTAAGGACTCTATTTCAAATCCTAAGCAACCTATAAAAATTAATATTGTTAAAAAAACAAAAAATGGACTAGTAACAAAAGATAAAACTTCATCCTATACTTTTGATCAAGAAACATTATCTAACCTAGATTCCACTTACCAGGTATTGCTAAAATTCTCAAAGTTATTTATTGAAAATGCTTACAAAAAGAATTACGACGAATGCCTTAAACTCACAGCTTTTAACGACAAAACTAAAAATTTCAATAAAATAATCGATGATGCATATGACACATTTGATAAAGGTTATATCGATACAAAAATTATTAGTATAATTACAATAAGGAATGGATACCAAATATATGGGGGAATATTATCAGATCAGAATTTGGATTTATTCAAAATGAATTTTCGTAGAATCAATGACCATTTTATAATTACAGAATTCCAATTTTAAATAAACACAACATCCTCAATTACATCTTCCCCGGCTTGTTTGTTAAGGGCCTGGATGATTTTTTTACGGGCGTATTTGAGTTCGTTAACAATCACCGAAGAATCAATTCTAACGTACAGCTTGCGGTTCTTAATAAACAATTTAGAGGTATGCTGGGCTATCATCTTCCCCACCACGGGTTCCCAGGCATTAATAATGGCAACCTCACGCAATTTATCGTCCATGCGGTATTCATGAATCAATTGCTGAATCGCTTCACCTAAGGTTTGTTCGTTTGATTTTTTTATCATTTTTATTCCTCGCTAATACTGACAACACCGGCATCCACTTCAAATATTTTATGGTCGATTTGCACCGTGTTAAAAATCTTTTCAATCCGCTGACGCTGGGTATCGGTGATAAACACCTGCCCAAAATTATTATCGCTCACCAGGGCAATAATCTGCTCCACCCGCATATCGTCCAGTTTATCAAAGATATCATCAAAAAGCAGCACAGGCTTAAAATCCTTAATATTTTTTGTGTAATCGAACTGTGCCAGACGAATGGCGATCACGAAGGATTTTTGCTGCCCCTGCGAACCAAATTTTTTAATAGGATGATCGCCAATGTTGAATACCAGGTCATCCTTATGAATCCCAACGGTGGTATAACGAACCGCACGGTCGCGGCCGATGGCCGATTTCAACATTTCGCCCATTTGGTTACGGTGCAATTGCGATTCATACTTAATGCTTACTTCTTCCTTGCCCCCAGAAATAAACTCAAAATAATGCTGAAAAATAGGGGCAAAATCTTCCAGGAAGCGTTCCCGTTTCTCATAAATTTTCTTTCCCAACGAAATCAATTGATCGTCCCAAATTTCGAGCGAAGGCCCTTCGAAATTGCGGGTTTCGGCAAACCTTTTCAAAAGTGCGTTTCGTTGTTGCAGGGCTTTATTGTAATTCAGCAAATCATCGAGGTACAGGTGATCAAACTGTGAAATTACGCCATCAATATATTTCCGGCGGAGATCGCTTCCGTCGTTTATCAAATCACGGTCATAAGGCGAAATCATCACCAAAGGGAACTGCCCAATGTGGTCGGCCAAACGTTCGTAATCTTTTTTATTTTTTTTAAATTGCTTTTTCGCCCCCCGTTTTTGAATGCAGGAAAGCAAATCTTCGCTCCCCCCATTTTTTTGGTAAGCTCCATGGATGGCAAAGAAACCTTCCTCGTGCAAAATATTTTGCATGTCAATGGAATTAAAATAACTTTTGCAAAAAGAAAGGTAATAAATTGCATCCAGGATATTAGTCTTCCCTACCCCGTTATTCCCCACAAAACAATTAATCTTGGGCGAAAGCTGTAAATCCGCTTCCTTACAATTTTTAAAATTACTCAGTATCAATTTCTTTAAATACATAATGCCTGCTCTAAACGGTTCTTCACTTCTTCCATTTGCCAACGCGGCGTTGAGGTGGCCCCGGTAATACCAATCATCCGGGCTCCGTCAAACCATGCCGGTTCGAGTTCCGATTTATCGGTAATAAAATAGGACCTCGGGTTGCTTTTTTCACAAATCCCAAATAAATATTTTGCGTTCGAACTTTTCTCCCCTCCTACAAAAACATTTACATCATTCGATTCGGCAAATTGGGCAATGCTTAGCTCTCGACCCGAAACCTGCTTGCAAATCGTTTCTTCAAAGCGGAAATCGGCTCCTTCTTTCAGGCGGCTGGTAATTTCTTTAAGCAAATCCCGAAAGCCTTTCACGCTTTTGGTGGTTTGAGAAAACAAGCGAATAGGCTTGTCAAAATTAACCTTTTCCAAATCGTCGATGGTTTCAATAACGATAGCGTTGTTGTTGGTATGCCCGTTTAAGCCGATCACTTCGGGGTGTTTTGCTTTTCCAAAAATCAACACCTGCCCGCCCGAATCTTTTATTTCGTTGTACACTTTCTCAATTTTATCCTGCAAGCGGATCACCACCTTGCAACTGGCATCCACCAGATACAAGTTGTTTTCGGCAGCAATTTCAAAAGTAGAAGGTGGTTCGCCATGCGCACGGATCAACACCCGTTCTTCGTTTAGCTGCTTGAACCTTTCAAGATCAATCACCTCCAGCCCCTTCGAAAGCAGGCGTTGGACCTCGGCCTCGTTGTGGACAATATCGCCCAAACAATATAAATGGCCATGTTCATCCAGTTCTTTCTCGGCCATTCGAATGGCACGGATCACTCCCGAACAAAATCCGGCGTATGGGTCAATTCGTATTTTCATGCTCGTTATCCTCTAATTTTTCAGCACATAAATCCTATGCCGAAATTTTACAGTTCTTCTAAAAACCTACTACTCATCCATCCAGAATACTTATCATCCAAGAAAACAAACCACCATATCCTCCCGGTTTCGTCAACTTCCTTTGCAAAAGCAATTCCTTTTGTCCCTTGCGAATATTCTTTCACAATATTTCCTTTATAACCATATCCTATATCCTGATTCTCAATCCTCGGAGAACTTCTTAAATAATATTTGGGATTTAAAACTTTGAATGATATCGGTTCTTTAAAAAATTCATTGGGAGATTCAATATCAGTCATAAAATTCGCAACAGTAGTAATATTTTCTATCCCGTTTTCAACTTTGATCAAATCAAGCCTCATCAGTTGAGGTATTGGAGCAAATGGCCCCAAATAAAAATAGACCAAATCAATTGTGTTATTTTTGTTTTTTATAGCATAAAGAAAACGCGAACCAATTTCTCCTTCAAACACCAAATCAAACATTCCATCTTCATTTATAAAAATACAAGAATAAGAATCCGATGCGCCACCTAAATAACCAGAGTAAAAAATATCAAGCTTACCATCATTATTTAAATCAATTGTTTTAAAACTTTCCTTAAAAAAATCATAATTTTCTACTAAATGCCCAAAATGCCTATAATCAGAAAGTTCATCAACCAAAGGTTTCTTTATACTATCATTTGTTTCTAAATCCAAATCATCAATCTCAACTATTTCGACCTCTTTACTCAAACAATGTTTTAGCAATAAATCATTTATCCCTTTATAGTGATTTTTTGATGTTTGAGACCATGTACTACATTGAAAAAATAAAAGGGCTAAAAAAACTAAAATGTATCTCATTCAAAAAAACTTTGGGAACACTAATTGATATAAAATTACTAAAATAAGTTTTGCAGCCAATTCAAATCATCAGAAAAGTTTGTCAAGATTGGTTGTGATGCTTATATAATTAGGCGAACCGATTAGATGATAGGTTGAACGGGAAAAATTAAACTGAAACTTCGAGATTTTAAATCCAAATCCCCAGGAAAAACCAACCGTCGAGGCTTTTGCCTCCACTTTCATCTCTTGACGGCGACGATAATTATAGCCTATCCTTAGCACAAAATTTTCGGTAATACTTAATTCGCCACCTAAAATAACATGGCTAAACATTTTTTTTCCAAACGAATTGGAATTGGTTTGGGAAGTTTCCTCGCCAATTACTTCCTGAACATGCAAAGGGTTTTCGTAGGTCAAATCCCATTTTTCGAGGTGAGTGAACGCAAGCGAAAAAAGGAAAGGAATATGTTCTAATTTTTTGCTCAGCCCGGCCTGAATTTCAAAAGGAAGCGGCTCCGAATTTCCCGAACGGTAAGCCTTTAGCTGGGTGCCAATATTTTTAATAACGATGGCTGCCGTAAATTTGGATTCTTCATTATAATAAGTGCTTGCTAGGTCAATAGCCAGCCCATACGATTTATACGTATCCAGCGACGAATAAATAAATTTTGCATTAGCTCCAATCGAAATCCGGGGCGTTAACTGCCTTCCCCACCCCAAAACCAGGGCCATTTCGCTGGCACTAAATTCGCCTTGCTGTATTCCAGCATAATCGGCATAATCAAAACTACCGTAATTAACATACTGCAAGGTCAGGGCAAAATTACCGATGCGGTCGTAACTTTTGGCAAAGCTTACATGACCGTAAGCAATATCCGAATAAAAATCAACCACATTCAACGCAATACTTTTATCCATTTCTTTAGAAATCGTGGAAGGGTTCATTAAGACTAAACTTATATCGTGATCTTTAACAGCCACAAACTCCCCGCCCAGTGCGGCAAGTCTGGCCGACGGCGTTAAATTCAGAAATTCGTATGTATTATCTCCGCCTATCTGGGAAAATGCCAGAAAAGAAAAGATCAAACAAAAAGAAGTGAAAATAAAACGTTTCAAATCAAACAGCGTATAATAAAAACTAACGCAAAAATATCATATTTATTAATTGGTAAATCTTAATAACTTATGAAAAATAGTAAAATTATTATGGTTACCTAAAAAGAATATCAAAAATAAATCTATAAATTAGTACTTTTACGTGTAAAAACTTAACTAACTACTAACACCGGACAATTCCAGATGGAGAAATACAGCATTTATTTAATTAACTACAATACAGATTTCGCAAACGATTTATATCCATACTTCAAAAAAACCAAGCACGATATATTCATTAATACAGATCTGCAAGAAATTGAAAAACAAATTGAGAAGATCAAACCTCAAATTGTTTTATTAATGACCGATTTCTCGAACCAGTTAAGCAGCACTGAGTTTGAGCGGCTCAAACACACCCACCATTTCCAGCTGGGATTAATCAGCCCTGAAAGTTCAATAAACCCGGCTCTGGTTAAAATCAGCGATGTTTTTATCGGATGGAAAAACGAGATGGACCTTTTTGTTAAAAAACTTGAACATTTCCTGGAAGACTCAAAAGATTTGGTAAAAAAAGAGAAAAACACAAAAGATTTCAAAAAACTTTACGAACAGGTCCTATTAAAACTTGAATTGGCCGAAAAATCGGAACAGCTGAAAACCGAATTTTTAGCCAGCATGAGCCACGAAATCAGAACGCCGATGAACACCATTATCGGGATGTTGAGCCTGATTTCAGAAACCAAACTGGACAGCGAGCAAAACGAATATATCGAGCTGATTCAAACAGCCTCCAATCATTTACTCTCCATCATTAACGATATTTTAGACTTATCAAAAATTGAAGCCGGGAAACTTCAGATCACTAAAAAAGAGTTCAATTTTAAACTTTCTGTTAAAGAAGTTATTGATTCTTTTAGAACCACAGCCGAAGAAAAAGGCAATAAATTAATCAGCGAAATTGATCAAAAAATACCACAGAAAATAATTGGGGATTCTATTCATTTCAAACAAATCTTATACAACTTAATCGGGAACGCTTTAAAATTCACCCGTAACGGGGAATGCAAATTATCTGCATCCTTAACCGAATTTCATGAAGGGAAAGATCAAAATACTTATGAAATCACATTCACCGTTGAAGATACGGGCATAGGTATTGCCGAAGATCAATTGGCTACTATTTTTGATTCTTTCTCTCAGGCTCATTCCAATACAAAACGAAAATATGAAGGAACCGGACTGGGTCTTGCCATTACACAACGACTAATAGAAAAACTTGGCGGAAAAATCTGGGTAAAAAGCAAAGTGGATGAAGGCTCTATTTTTTATTTCACCCTTAGGTTCGAAGAAGAAAAAAACAACAGCAACAATTGCACCGAACAAGGCAAACTTCATTTAAGCTTTCCGGTTGGCAGCAAACGATCGTTGAATGTTTTAATTGCCGAAGACAACGAATTGAACCAAAAATTAATTTCACGACTGGTTCAAAACAAAGGACATAAATTTACCATGGCCGAAAACGGCAAAGAATGTATAGAAGCCTTAAAAAAAGATACCTACGACATTATTTTGATGGACATTCAAATGCCTGAAATGGACGGGATTGAAGCAACGCTTACTATCCGCAAAGATACATCCGGTCAGTTTGACCCTCAAATCCCTATTGTGGCTGTTACCGCTTATGCTTTTTCGGAAGACCGCGAACGTTGTTTTAATGCCGGGATGAACGATTTCATTCCGAAACCCATCAATAATGAAAAGCTTCAAAGTGTTTTAGAAAAAATTATTAAGAAAAAAAATAATTGTTAATTTCCGAACCCTTAACCCATATTCTCAACCCTTTGCATTTATCCCTTTTGGGTTTGCAAGTGAATTAAATTCAAAGCACTACCCGCTTTAAACCATTCAATTTGGCTCTCGTTATACGAATGACTTACATTAATTTTTTCGTTCGATCCATCTTTATGGTAGATAATTAACTCAAATTCATTTCCGGGAACAAAATCTTTTAGTCCCAGAAGTTCGAAAGTATCATCTTCCCGGATTTTATCGTAATCGTTTTTATCTTTAAAGGTCAAAGCCAGCATTCCCTGTTTTTTTAAATTGGTTTCGTGGATACGTGCAAATGATTTAACTAAAACAGCTTTCACACCTAAATTACGTGGTTCCATGGCCGCATGCTCACGCGATGAACCCTCACCATAATTTTCATCGCCAACAATCAACGACGACAGTCCGGCCGCTTTGTATGCCCGCGCACTATCCGGCACAGCCGTATATTCTCCGCTGAGCTGGTTCTTTACCGAATTGGTTTTCTCATTAAAATAATTCACGGCACCAATCAACAAATTGTTGGATATATTATCGAGATGTCCACGGTACCTCAACCAGGGACCGGCCATCGAAATATGATCAGTTGTGCACTTGCCTTTGGCTTTTATCAAAAGGTTCATTTTTAAATGATCCCAACCGTCCCAGGGTTCAAACGGGGTTAAAATCTGTAAGCGTTCCGAATTTGGATCAACCTCCACATTTACCTGACTTCCATCTTTGGCAGGAGCCTGATAACCGGCATCTTCCACAGCAAACCCTCTGGAAGGGAATTCAATTCCACGGGGTTCATCCAGTTTAACTTTTTCACCCTTTTCATTGGTTAAATAATCGGTTAGGGGGTTAAAGGTTAAATCGCCGGCAATAGCAAAAGCCGTGGTAATTTCAGGGGATGCAACAAAACCATGCGTATTGGGGTTACCATCGTTCCGTTTAGCGAAGTTGCGGTTAAACGAGGTCATGATAGAATTCTTTTCTTCTTTATCTGCATTATGCCTTGCCCACTGGCCAATACAAGGGCCGCAGGCATTGGCTAACAATACTCCTCCTATTTTTTCAAACACATCGAGGTAGCCGTCGCGTTCAACCGTGTAACGAACTTGTTCCGATCCGGGGGTCACAGTATACCCTGACTGTACCTTTAGGTTTTTATCCAAGGCCTGTTGAGCCACCGAAGCGGCACGGGAAATATCTTCGTAAGAAGAATTAGTACACGAACCGATTAAGCCCACTTCCAGCTTTTGCGGCCAGCCGTTTTCTCTCACTACCTCGGCAAATTTCGAAACGGGAGTGCCCAGATCAGGAGTAAACGGTCCATTGATGTGCGGCTCCAACTCACTCAGATTAATCTCGATTAACTCATCGAAATATTGTTCGGGGTTTTCATAAACTTCCGGGTCACCGGTCAAGTATTCTGCAACTTCATCAGCTAGTTTTGCAACGTCCTCACGACCGGTTCCTGCCAGATATTCTCTCATTTTTTGATCGTAACCAAAAACAGAAGTGGTTGCCCCAATTTCGGCTCCCATGTTACAAATGGTTCCTTTTCCTGTGCAAGAAATAGATTTTGCACCCTCGCCAAAATACTCAACAATGGCACCGGTTCCGCCTTTAACCGTCAAAATTCCAGCGACTTTCAAAATCACATCTTTGGCCGATGTCCAGCCACTTAATTTACCTGTTAGCTTTACCCCAATAAGTTTCGGAAATTTCAATTCCCAGGGCATGCCGGCCATAACATCCACGGCATCGGCACCACCAACGCCAATGGCTATCATTCCCAAGCCTCCGGCATTCACGGTGTGCGAGTCGGTTCCTATCATCATCCCCCCGGGGAAAGCATAATTTTCGAGAACCACCTGGTGAATGATCCCAGCTCCGGGTTTCCAGAAACCAATGCCATATTTATTAGACACCGAACTCAGGAAATTATAAACTTCTTTGTTGGTTACATTTGCTGTTTCCAAATCTTCTTTAGCACCCAATCTTGCCTGAATCAGGTGATCGCAGTGAACCGTAGAAGGCACGGCTACTTTATCGCGCCCGGCCTGCATAAATTGCAACAAAGCCATTTGCGCCGTAGCATCCTGCATGGCCACGCGGTCGGGGTCAAAATCGACGTAAGATTCGCCTCTTTTATACACCTGAGAAGGCAGGCCTTCCCGAAGGTGGGCATATAATATTTTCTCGGATAAACTTAAGGGTTTTGCGGTTGTTTTTTTAGCCTGATCCACTTTTTCGGCCATTTGGGCATAAACCGAACGGATCATATCAATATCAAAAATCATAATTGCGAGTTTTGTAATAGATTATTTTCCAAAATATTTAACGATAAAGTTGTCGTTCTATTACAAAAATAGCAAATAATAAAATGTTATATATTTAACAATTTAAATATTTAAAGAATGGGGATTATTGCATTAGTCCTCGACCGGTTTTTTTGATTTTATTTTCGGCTGTATATTCCGAGATCATTTTATCCAGAATACCGTTAACAAAAGTACTGCTCTTTGGAGTACTAAAATACTTAGCCAGTTCAATATACTCATTCATGGTAACCTTAATCGGAATGGAAGGAAACTCAAATAATTCGGCTAAAGCCATTTTCAAAATCAAAATATCCATGGCGGCAATTCGATCAAACTCCCAGTTTACGGTTTTCTCCGTAATCAATTTATCATATTCGTCGGAATGGAGAATGGTTTTATGAAACAAACGCTTTGTAAATGCCCGATCCTCGTCGTCTTCAACATCAGAGGTTTTAAAAATATTAGGCAATTTTAAGAACTCGTCTGATTTCTCTGAAAAAGCATTAATCATTTTCACCACCAGAGAAGTAGCGGTATGATAATCATCGGCCCAATAAATACTGCGCTCCTCGTAAAAATAAACCAGAGCATCTAATTTTGAAATATGTTTCTTAAAGACTTTAATGATAAATTCCTTATCCTCGTTGAAAGAGGATTGCCCGGAATTCATATAAGCAGCATATTCATCCGAGTCCTTAATCTTAACATAAACCTTCCGGATCATTTCCGTTTCATCGGCCCAGTTAATCTTTAAAGCTTCGGATTTTCTTAAATAATCACGGTTACAAGACAGCTTTTTGATAAATTGATTGTCAACAAACTTGGTGTTCGGGTTTAAATCATCTTTGGTAGGAAAATGTTTATGCTTGGCTTCTTCGGACCTAACTTTAGCAAAATCAACCACTTCAATCAATACCGACAATTGGTAAATACACAAATCGTACAACTTATCAATACTAATAAACAAATGTTTTTCGCCCACATCCAAACGATCGTTATCCGATTTAAAAAAAGCGTATAACGCCTGTAAAACCTTTACTCTTAAGTGCCTTCTGCTTAGCATAAAAATATGTAATGAACCTTATTTCTTTTAATCCGGCAAAGTTAAAGCTTTTCGATTTAATATTACAAGCTAAAAAAATTAAAGATTTATTATCCGGTTCTGAAAAATTTACTACTTTTAGCTTATAATTCAACGACCAAGTTGCTATTCTCCCCGTATCAATATTGGAATCGTTAAGACTTAGTTATTTTGTAACATTATTGGGTAAAAACTTTTATTTTTAAATAATATTTTTATTTTTGCTATAACGTACAGACAACATTAACCAATCTCAATACATAAAATGGAAGTGACAGGGAACAACGAAAGAAGAGACGAAATTTTTTCAAGAGCAGTTAGAGCCGGGAAAAGAACCTATTTTTTTGATGTAAAAGCTACCAGATCAGACGAGTATTACCTAACTATTACTGAAAGCAAACGACGGTTTAACAACGATCAGGGGAAATTTTTCTACGAAAAACACAAACTCTTTTTGTACAAAGAAGATTTTGAGAAATTCAAAAATGGTCTAAATGATGTAATAACTTTCATTGAAACCGGGGTTATACCTGAAGAAGAAGCTACCGACGAATTGGAAATCAATCTTGGCAAAGAACACATTGATGTCGAATTTGAAGATTTAAGTTCCGAAACAGAAGAACAAGAAGTCGAAGCAGCTGAAAAAGCTCAGGAATAATTCTATGTTTTAGGGTTATTAACATTTCTAGAGGGTTATCACTTTTTACTAACATTTTTTTTCAATTCGTTAATAACTTCGATTGATTACATAAAGAAAAATGTGGTCAAAAGTGATAATTTTGTACATTTAGGAATTCAGAATTTAACATATAACTGCTTCATTTTATGTCAAAAGTTTTATCAATTGCAAATCAAAAAGGAGGTGTTGGGAAAACAACAACAGCTATTAACCTGGCAGCCAGTCTTGCTGTTTTAGAACACAAATCCTTAATCATTGATGCCGATCCCCAGGCAAACGCAACTTCAGGTGTGGGTCTTGATCCGAAAAACATCAAAACCAGTATTTACGAATGTATTATGGATGAGGTTGAACCCAAAAACATTATTTTGGAAACAGAAACCCCCAATTTACATTTATTACCTGCACACATCGACCTTGTTGGAGCCGAAATTGAAATGATCAATTTACCCAATCGGGAAAAGATGATGAAGAAAGTGATTGATAAAGTAAAAGACGATTATGATTTTATTCTTATCGACTGTTCTCCTTCGTTGGGTTTATTAACCGTAAATGCCCTGGCTGCATCCGATGCCGTGATTATCCCGGTACAATGTGAATATTTTGCATTGGAAGGATTGGGCAAACTTTTGAATACGATTAAAATTGTACAAACACGCATCAACACAAATCTTACCATCGAAGGTATTTTGTTAACGATGTTTGATAAACGTTTGCGACTATCAAAACAAGTGGTTGAAGAAGTAACTACCCACTTCCAACAAATGGTATTTAAAACCATGATTAATCGCAACACACGTTTAAGTGAAGCCCCAAGTTTTGGAGAAACCATTATTATGCATGATGCTGAAAGCGTCGGAGCCCTGAATTACCTGAATCTGGCCCGCGAAATTCTCCAAAAAAACAAAATGACCAACATTGAAAATAAAGAGAAAACAACAGACGAAAGCTAATGAAACAACAAAAGAAGAGAGCACTGGGACGAGGATTGGATGCCATACTTGAAAGTCCGGATACGGATATCACATCGGATGACATTTCGGGTAATTATGTTGTTGGCGCCGTTGCCGAATTAAAAATTGACTCGATTGAAACCAACCCCTTCCAGCCAAGAGCCGATTTTGAAGAGCAATCAATGAACGAACTCGTTACTTCTATAAAATCGCAAGGAATTATTCAGCCCATTACGGTTCGTAAAATGGGTTACGATAAATATCAATTAATTTCCGGTGAACGAAGAATGCGGGCGGCAAAACTTGCCGGCTTAACCGAAATCCCTTCGTACATACGTGTTGCCAACGATGAACAAATGCTTGAATTGGCACTGGTTGAAAATACCCACAGGGAAGACCTGAATGCCATCGAAATTGCCATCAGTTACCAACGCTTAATTGAAGAATGTAAAATTACCCAGGAAGAACTAAGCGACCGTGTTGGGAAAAAACGCACCACCATTTCAAATTATATTCGCCTGTTAAAGCTTCCTGTCGAAGTTCAAATTGCACTCAAAGAAGAACAAATTTCCATGGGGCATGCCCGGGCAATTATTAATTTGCCTGACGAAGAAAGCAAGCTCAGGATATTGAAAACCATTATCGATAAAGGTCTATCGGTTCGCCAGGTTGAAGAACTAAGCCGTGAAATCAGCAGCCCTAAAGCGAAAAAAGAAAAGCTTGCACCTTCTGAAAACATTTTAAAAGCAAAAGAAAACTTGATTGATCAGTTAGGCACCAAAGTAAATATTAAAACCAATGATAAAGGTGCCGGGACCATCATTATTTCTTTTGACTCGGAAAGTGACCTGGAACGCATTTTAACAATCCTTAAGTAATTTTGTTGGCTTATTCTTCTTATTTTTACCACCTGATGTTTAAACAAAAGTATTTTAAATATTTTTTCATCTTTGGGCTTTTCATTTATTTCATGGGAAGTCCGGCTTATGTTTATGCACAACAGGAACAAGTATTTCCGACCAAAGAAGAACGCAAAAAAGAAAAACAGGAACGAAAAGGAAAACGGAAAGAAAAACTGAAAAGGTACCGGGAACAAGGACACTCGCCGCATCGTGCAACCATTTATGCCATGGTGTGCCCGGGTTTGGGACAAATCTACAATAAAAAATATTGGAAATTACCCCTTGTTTACGGAGGCTTTGGAACAATGGCTTATTTCATTTCGAAAAACAATAACGATTATAAAGACTTTAAAGCAGCTTATGACTGGGCAAAAGCCGGTGACGAAACAATTCCCGTTCCTAATGAATATGCCGAAAAATATTCGGAAGCACAATTAAAACGAGCCCGGGATGTAACACGCCGAAACCTCGATTACAGCTATATTATTACGGGCTTATGGTGGGCTTTAACCGTTATTGACGCAACTGTTGATGCCCATTTGTTTGAATTTGAAGTTAGTGATGATTTAGCCCTGAGGATTGAACCGGATATTAAAATCATGCCAAACGAGGTTAAGCCTTATACCGGAGTCAAACTCACACTCAAACTACCATTCTCAAAACACTAATACTTAATGAATAATAACATCCCTTAACATCTTTTAACGAAAGATTTTCAAAACTTTCTTAATTTCGCAAATCATTCATAAAAATATAATTATGCTTTTACTCATTTTATTAATTCCGCTTTCATTTACCATCCCCGCAATATTTGCCTATCAACTATTTGAAAAAGGAGGCGAAAACGGGTGGAAATTATTGGTTCCTTATTATAACCTTCATGTTTGGTTAAAATTTATTGAAAAACGAAGCATTTGGTGGTACATCTTTTTAATTATCCCCTTTATCAATGTTTTTGTTTTCATGCTAATGATTGTTGAGCTTTTGAAGTGTTACGGAAAATTTAGCTTGCTTGACCAAGCCATCGCGGTGATTGTACCGTTCATTTATCTTCCTTATTTAAGCATGCAAAGCGAATTAAAACTATTGCCTGTTGAAGAACGTAAAATAAAAAAATCGGTTACCCGTGAATGGGTGGATGCAATTATATTTGCGGTAATCGCGGCTTCCATTATCCGAATATTCATTTTTGAAGCTTACACCATCCCCACTTCCTCCATGGAAGCATCCTTATTAAGGGGCGATTTTTTATTTGTAAGTAAAATAGCTTACGGCCCTAGAAGCCCAATGACTCCCATCGCTTTTCCTTTTGTTCATCACACCTTACCCCTTACCAAAGACACCAAATCTTTTGTTGAATGGATAAAATTACCTTATTTCCGTTTCCCCGGATTTTCAGAAGTTAAACGCAACGATGCTGTTGTTTTCAACTTCCCGGATGGGGACACGCTCTCATTAAAATACCAAAGTAATGTTAGTTATTACACTCTTGTCCGTCAATTTGGACGCGAAGAGGTTTTAAATAACCCCCAACAATATGGAATTATTACCACCCGCCCGCTGGATAAACGCGAAAACTTTATCAAGCGTTGCATAGGCATGCCTGGCGATCAGCTCGAAATCATCGATAAAGAAGTTTACATTGACGAGAAAAAACTAAAACCGGAAGGAACCCGCCAGTTTATTTACCAGGTTATCACCGACGGATCAACATTCAACCAACGGGCACTTGAACGTCTTGGAATTTCAGATGAAAAGTCGAGCAATGGTTCTGGAGTATACTACATGACTCTCTCCGAAAAGCAAGCTGAGAAGATCGGGAAATTTGGCAATGTAAAAAGCATTGAACTATTCTTACATCCAAAAGGCTTGGCAGATTTTAACCTGTTCCCCTACGATACTGCTTTCAAATGGAACGTTGACAATTACGGCCCGATACACATCCCTGCCGAAGGAGAAACCATTGAGATTAACTCCAAAAATATTTCATTGTATAAACGAATTATTGACGTTTTTGAAGACAACGAACTGCGAATTGATGGCGATAAAATTTTCATCAATGGTAAAGAAAGCAGCACTTACACCTTTAAACAAAATTATTACTGGATGATGGGCGACAACCGTCATCACTCTGCAGACTCAAGGTATTGGGGATTTGTACCGGAAGACCACGTTGTGGGCAAAGCCAGTTTTGTATGGTTATCGCTCGACCCAAGCAAATCCTTGTTTAACGGAAAAATCAGATGGAACAAAATGTTCCGGTTTGTAAAATAAATACGAAAGAAGCATTAAATGAAAAAAGCAATTATTAAAACAGGAAAAGGCGACATGCATGTTGATTTTTTTGAGAAAGATGCGCCTAAAACAGTTGAAAACTTTATAAGTCTGGCCGAGAAAGGGTTCTATAACGGATTAACATTTCACCGTGTGATCCCCGATTTTGTTATCCAGGGAGGTTGCCCAAAAGGCGACGGTACTGGTGGACCCGGTTACAGCATTGATTGCGAACTGGACGGCGATAACCAATACCACGACCGTGGTGTTTTATCCATGGCCCACGCCGGGAGAAACACAGGAGGCTCCCAATTTTTTATTTGCCACAACCGCGAAAACACCCAGCACCTGGATCGCAACCACACGGTTTTCGGAAAGGTAACCGAAGGACTGGAAGTTATTGACCAAATCAAGGCAAACGACAAAATCAACGAAATCCAGATCATTGAAAACTAAAAAAACACATATTCTCGGACTGATACTTGTCCTCTTAACGGTTTTATCCACAAAATCACTTCAGGCTGCTAGCACTGATTTTGTGGGTGAAATCGTTTATGAAATTTCTTATGAAGACGGAATCGACGCTCAAATCCTTGAGGTTCTTCCCCAACAATCAACTTTGTTGGTTAAAAAAAAACAAACCTACAGCTATACGATAAGCCCGCTTGGTAACCAAGGAATGATTTACGATCATTCAAAAGAAGCATCATACGCTTTGGTCGATTTTTTTTCAACGAAACTTGCCATAAAAAAACAGAAAGAACACTTATTAAAAGACAGAGCTACCTTTAAAATAAAAGATTTCAAACTAGAAAACGAACGGAAAAAAATACTGGGATACACCTGTCAGAAAGTAAAAGTAACCGTTTTTATTCCCAAGCTGAACCAGGACATTGAATTTACTGCTTTTTTTACGACCGAACTCGGAAATAACGAATGGATCAACCAGGCCGACCCCATTTATTATATGGTGAACGGAACGCTGCTGGAATACGAAATTCAGATGGGAACAGTATTTATGAGCCTCAAAGCAAAAGAGATTACACCCAAAAAATTAAACGATAATCTTTTTAAAATCCCCAAAACGCATACAATAGTTAGTCCTGAAGAAGCAGAAAAGCTCCTAAAAAAACAATAATTTCCAAATTATTTCGCTGGTAAAATAATCCATTGGATTTATTACCTTTGTGATTCTGAAAATTAGCTTTACATAAATGCCACGTCGATCTAATCAATTAAAAAGCAACACACCCCGTAACTCAAAACGGAAACGGAAACCTTTCTTTTCATTTCTTAAAGATGAAAGGCTGAAACGCTTACTGGGGTTCTTTTTAATTCTTTTATCCATTTATTTGCTTTTTGCTTTTATTTCGTTCATGTTTTCGTGGTCGTACGATCTCGACAAAGTGAATTCGGTAAACTGGTCGCAATTTGGCAAAAGTATGGGCATTGAAAACTGGACTGGGTTTTTAGGTGCCTACCTCAGTAAACTCATGATTCACGACGGATTTGGAATTTCATCTTTTTTGTTTCTGCTCATCTTTTTTGTGTGGGGCTACAAGCTTTTAAGCAAAACGGAAGTACTTTCTGGGAGCCGTACTTTCTGGAACTGCATCATCCTGATCCTCTGGATTTCTTTAACTATGGGATTAATTTTTAAAGACAGCCTGTATGGTGTATTGGGAGGTGTATTCGGTTACCAGATGAATCTGCTGTTGCTGCAATTCATCGGTCTACCGGGCGTAATCATCACCCTTATTTTTATATTCATTTGCTACCTTGTTATTTTTTACAATTTTAAATTGAGCCCTATAAAACTACCGAAGAGAGAAAAAAAGGAAAAACCGGAGTATGATCCCAAAACAAACAAATCAAAAGGCGACAAATACAACACGGTTGAGTTCTCTGTTAGCGAAGATGATGATTTTGAGGTTCAAACCAAAGAAGAACAGGAAAAAGAAGAAGCCGTTGAAGTTGAAAAAACAGAAACGGAAGAAGATAACGGGATAGAACTTACCATAGAAAAACCCAAAGAAGAAAAACGCACTTATACAAACGGTGAAATTGCACACCAGGGGATAGATACCGAGTACGACCCGACACTGGATCTGGCCGAGTACAAATTTCCTACCTTAAGCTTACTGGACGATTACGGCGACTCCGAAGAAATCAGTGTAAAAAAAGAAGAGCTGGAAGCCAATAAACGCCGCATCGTAGAAACCCTGAACCACTATTCCATTAAAATTGACAAGATAAAAGCAACCATTGGACCGGCGGTAACACTTTATGAAATTATTCCGGCTCCCGGGGTTCGCATCTCAAAAATTAAAAACCTGGAGGACGACATCGCCCTAAGCTTGGCCGCCATGGGAATCAGGATTATTGCCCCCATTCCGGGCAAAGGTACCATCGGGATCGAGGTTCCGAACCAAAACCCGGAAATCGTTTCCATGCGATCCATGCTTGCGTCCGAAAGATACAGGAACACGCAAATGGAACTTCCCTGTGTTTTGGGAAAAACCATTGCCAACGAAAGTTACGTGGTTGACTTAACCAAGATGCCACACATTTTGATGGCCGGAGCTACCGGGCAAGGAAAATCAGTGGGACTGAATGTCATCCTTGCTTCGCTGCTTTATAAAAAACATCCGTCGCAAATAAAGTTCATCTTGGTTGATCCTAAAAAAGTGGAACTCACGTTGTTCTCAAAAATTGAACGGCATTTTTTGGCCAAATTGCCGGACACCGAAGAAGCCATCATCACCGATACAAGGCTGGTGGTTCGAACCCTGAACTCGCTCTGTATTGAAATGGACAACCGCTATGAGCTGCTTAAAGATGCCCAGGTTCGTAACCTGAGAGAATACAATGCCAAGTTTATTGCCCGCAAATTAAACCCAAATCACGGGCACCGTTACCTGCCCTACCTGATTTTGGTAGTGGATGAATTTGCAGATTTAATTATGACGGCCGGTAAAGAAATTGAAAATCCGTTAACGCGTCTGGCCCAGCTGGCCCGTGCCATTGGCATTCACCTGATTATTGCTACACAGCGGCCATCGGTAAATATCATTACAGGAACCATCAAAGCCAATTTCCCGGCAAGGATTGCGTTCAGGGTAATTTCTAAGATCGACTCCAGAACCATTTTAGATACCGGCGGAGCCGACCAATTAATTGGCCGTGGCGACATGCTGTTGGCTACCGGAAGCGACATTACACGTTTGCAATGTGCATTTTTAGATACTTCGGAAGTGGAAAAAATTACGGAATATATCGGTTCGCAAAGAGCCTACCCCACCCCGTTTTTACTTCCGGAATATGCCGACGAACAAGACTCAAACGGTTCAGCAGACATTGATCCCAGCGAACGGGATGATTTATTTGAAGAAGCTGCACGAATTATTGTGCAAACCCAGCAAGGGTCCACTTCATTGCTTCAACGAAAATTGAAACTGGGGTACAATCGTGCCGGGCGGATTATCGACCAACTGGAAGCCGCAGGCATTGTTGGTCCATTTGAAGGAAGCAAGGCAAGAGAAGTAAAAGTTGCCAACGAATTTGCCTTGGAACAATTTTTGAAAGATTTAGATCAAAACGAAAACGAAGAAACAAATTTTTAAATGAATAAGACTATTTTAGGTTTATTTGCATTGTGTTTGAGCCTTACAATGCACGCCCAACGGGATCAAAAAGCCACCAACATTTTAGACGCTGTAATTGCCAAAACAGAAGCTCAAAAAAACATTGAAGTTAATTTTATTTACAGCATGCAAAACCCCGAGGCCGGGATTGACGAAAGCAAAAACGGCATTCTTAAAATCATGGGCAACAGTTACCGCCTTGAAATTGCCGGACAAATAGTAATCTCAGACGGAGAAACCCTATGGACCCTGCTGCTCGAAGATGAAGAAGTAATGATTAACGAGGTGGAAGAAGGCGATGCAGATGCCATAACCCCAAGCAATTTACTGAACAGCTATAACGAGAATTATAAATCAAAATATATTAAAGAAGACCGTTACCAGGGAAAAACCGTTGACTTAATTGAACTAACCCCTTTGAAAGGACGGAACTTTACCAAAATCCACGTTATCATCGATCAACTTGAGAAACAAATTTTAAGCTTTTCTATTTTCGATAAAAACGGAAGTACTTACTCGTACAGCATCAAAACTTACAAATTAAACCAGAATTTACCGGACACTTTATTTACTTTCAGGGAAAAAAGTTACCCGAATTTTGAAGTGGTAGATATGAGATAAATGATCTTCAATTTTTAATTGATAATTGATTTTCGTTTTCCACAGATTCTTTTTCAGAAAGCATATTCTTGTACATATTCAGCAAGCTCACACAATCTTTATCAGGATGTGTTATGTTGGTTGTCAGCTTAAGCTTTTGCTCATAAGCAGGCCAAAAAACAACGGGCATAATATCGCCTCCATAACTTCCGTTGGAGCCGGTAAATTCCTCCATCCCCGAACCATTATGCAGGCTTAACATATAAGGGCCAATCTGATTATACTGGTACAATTTAACTGCATTAAGTTCGCTGAATTCAAATTTCAGTTCGCCACACAACTGCCCGTTTTCTTCATACAAACGTTTCGAAATTAATTTGGCAAAAGGATATTGTTTTTCGATCAAATCCCCGTCTACATAGTTATCCATTAATTCGTTAAAATCGGTCTCCACATCCCCCCCATCACTTTTCATCGACATAATATTGATATACTTAACGGTTAGTATACCGCTTTCTTCCCCGGTAATTTCAAATGAATATTCTTTTCGCTCAATGGTTAAGCAGGAGGTTAACAAAACAGCAAAAAGGATAAAAAAAAGTTTCTTCATAATAAAAGGATTTGATGCGGCAAAGATAAGAATCAATTTTATTGTAAATTTGCTCCTTTAAATTTATAAATAATGAACACTTCTGTTGAAATAAGTTATTACCCTTTAAACGAAGAATACATCCCGCCAATTTTAGATTTTATAAAACGCCTGAATGAATACGAAGCACTGACGGTTCAAACCAATGGCATGAGCACACAGGTATTTGGCGAATATTTTGAAATTATGAATGCCCTTACCAAAGAAATCCATAAATCGTTTGAATTGCCACATTCTGTTTTTGTACTAAAAATTATTAACGCCGACCTGAAAATAAAACAATAATGGATTTTAACAGTTTCTGGGAGATATTGCAACAAAATGTCATGGACACCTCCTTCTTGGAAATCATTGGTGTGTTCTTTGGAATTTTAAGTGTCTGGTTCTCTAAAAAAGTAAATATCCTGGTATACCCTACTGGAATTATAAGCGTTTTGATTTACGTTTATCTCTGCTTCTTTGCCAAGCTTTATGCCGATATGGGAATCAATGTGGTGTATTTTATTATGAGTGTATATGGTTGGTATTACTGGACCCGCAAGGATGTTAATAAAAAAATAACTCCAATAGCTTTCTGTAGCCGAACCGAACACCTAGTTAACCTCGGGATGTTTGTTTTCTTTTTTGTGGCTCTTTCTTATTTTCTAAAAAATCACACTGATAGCAATGTTCCATTTTGGGATTCGCTAACTACAGCCATTTTTATTGTCGGGATGTGGCTTATGGCCAAAAAGAAAGTTGAAAACTGGATATACTGGATCATTGGAGATATCATATCCATACCATTATATTTTTATAAAGGATTGGTTTTTACATCCCTGCAATTTACTGTATTTTTAGTATTGGCCATTTTAGGTTATATCGAATGGAAACAAAAATATAAGCTCCAGTCTTGATTAAAAAAATAGCTATCACCGGGCCGGAATCTACCGGAAAATCTACACTCACCCTACAACTGGCAAAACATTTCGGCACAAGCTGGGTGGATGAATATGCCCGTGAATATATCAACCAACTGGATCGTCCATACAGCCAAAATGATATTTTAGAGATCGCAAAAAAACAAAAAGAAGAACAGCTACTTAAATTAAAACAGGCCCATCAGTTCTTTTTTGCAGACACCGAGCTCATTGTTACAAAAATCTGGAGCGAAATTAAATACCAAAACTGCCACCCGTGGATTTTACAAGAAATAAAAAAGCAGGATTTTGACCTCTATCTCCTTTGTGACATCGACCTTCCCTGGGAAGCAGATCCTCAGCGCGAACACCCACACTTGCGCGAACACTTGTTTGGCCTGTACAAATCGGAACTGGAACAGCGAAATCTAAATTTTAAAATTGTTTCGGGCAACGAACAAGCAAGGTTTCAACAAGCTCTTCGTTATATAGAAACGTTTTTATAAAAAAATATCCTATTTTTATCTATATTTTTTCAGGGTTCGTATGAAATATATTCGCGATCACGATCGTATGCACGTATTGTTTTTACCCCGGTGGTACCCCAACCAAATCAACCCGGATGAAGGTTCATATATCCGTAAATATAGCTTAGCCGCCGCCGAATATACAAACATCTCTGTGCTGCACGTTTACCCCGAAAACGAAGAGCAACATGTAAAATATCGCCTGGACATTTCAAAAGGAGATGGCATTTTTACCGTGAACGTATACATTAAAAAAGTTAATACCAGATTCCGCCTTTTGGCTAATCATTTAAAAAAACACCGGTATAAAAAAGCGCATCAAATCGGATTAAATAAAATAAAAGAATATTACAGAGATCCTGACCTCATACATGTTCACGGACTTTCAAAACTGAATTCATTAATATGGATACACCGCATTTTAAAAAACACGCCTTATATTATCAGTGTTCATAGCCTAAGTTATTTAAGCATCTTGCAAAAAAATAAGGCTAAACATAAACGAAAAATATACCGCCACATACTGAAAAATGCAAAAGAGGTTTTGGTTCATGGCAAAGAACTACAAACCGCCATGCTAAGGAGCCAGCTAACAAAGCATGTCATTGACATTTCAAAATTTGAAGAATCACAAAAGGTGTTGGGCGAAAAATTATTCGAAATTTATTACCGATCCATAAAAGTATATACGCTCGATTAATATTTTTACAAAGAAATTGCTTTCACATTCCAGGATATAAAAGCAACAGCAAGTATTTTCCGTTAAAATAGCCGGTCAACAAAAAAATATTTCATTTTTATTGCAAAAACCGGTATAATCCTCTAAAAGCTAAGAGATACTAACATTTTAAGTTGAAAAAATTAATTTCTCAGGCTTAAAAGTTCGCGAATGAATTCCTATTTTTGCCTCATGGCAGAAAAGTACACAGAAGACAGCATACGCTCATTAGACTGGAAAGAACACATCCGCCTCAGACCGGGGATGTATATTGGAAAACTTGGCGACGGTGCCTCGCAGGATGACGGCATTTACGTTTTGATTAAAGAGATTATCGACAACGCTATCGACGAATATGTAATGGGGCATGGCAAAACAATTGAAGTTGACATTACAGAACGTGAAGTACGCATCCGTGATTACGGGCGCGGCATCCCATTGGGAAAAGTAATCGACTGCGTTTCAAAAATTAATACCGGGGCAAAATACGATTCTAAAGTATTTAAAAAGGCCGTTGGACTGAATGGTGTGGGGGCAAAAGCCGTGAACGCCATGTCGGCAAATTTTATTATACAATCTTTCCGCGACGGGGAAAGCAAGCTCGTTCAATTCAAAAGAGGGGAAATTATAATTGAAGAAAATATTGACAAAAGCGAAGAACTGAACGGAACACTGGTAACTTTTACGCCCGATGCCGAAATATTCGGGAATTTTCATTTCATCCCCGAATACGTTGAAAAATTATTATGGAACTACGTATTCCTGAACAATGGATTGAGCATCTATTTTAACGGAACAAAATTTTTTGCCAAGAACGGGATTTTGGATCTTTTGAACCGGAACATTAACGGAAACGGGCCGGTTCTTTACCCCATTATCCACATCAAAGAAGACGACCTGGAATTTGCATTTACCCACAGCTCCAAGCAATACGGCGAAGAATATTATTCGTTCGTCAACGGGCAGCACACCACCCAGGGCGGCACACACCAAGCGGCTTTCCGTGAAGCCATCGTAAAAACTATCCGCGAGTTTTACAATAAAGATTTTGACACTTCGGATGTACGAACCTCTATTTTAGCGGCAATCAGCATCAAGGTTCAGGAACCGGTGTTCGAATCGCAAACCAAAACAAAATTGGGTTCGCAACACATTGAACCGGGCGGACAAACCATCAAAACTTACGTTGAGAAAATCATCAAACAGCACCTGGATAATTACCTCCACATGAACCCGGAAACGGCGGAGGCTATGCTGCAAAAGATTCTTCAAAACCAAAAAGAACGCAAGGAAATTGCAGGTATTAAAAAGCTGGCTAAAGAAAGTGTTAAAAAAGCCAGTCTGCACAATAAAAAACTACGCGATTGCCGGGTTCACTACAACACCAACGACGAAAGACGTTTGGACACCACCCTGTTTATTACCGAGGGTGATTCGGCCAGCGGATCAATCACAAAATCGCGCAACGTGAACACCCAGGCCGTATTTAGCCTGAAAGGGAAACCGCTGAACTGCTACGGACTGAGCAAGAAAATCGTGTACCAAAACGACGAGTTCAACCTCTTACAGTCGGCACTGAACATTGAAGAAGGCATGGACAACCTGCGTTACAACAACGTGGTAATTGCCACCGATGCCGACGTAGACGGTATGCACATCCGCTTGTTATTGCTTACTTTCTTCCTGCAATTTTACCCCGAACTGATCAAAAGCGGGCATTTGTACATCCTGCAAACCCCCTTGTTCAGGGTTCGGAATAAAAAAGAAACGTTTTATTGCTACACCGAAGAAGAACGGGTTCGGGCGATTGTAAAAGTTGGAAGTAATCTTGAGATTACCCGTTTCAAAGGGCTGGGAGAAATTTCGCCGGATGAGTTCAAACATTTTATTGGCCGCGATATACGCCTTGACCCGGTATTGCTCAGCCGCGAATCTTCCATCAGCGAGTTACTGGAATTTTATATGGGCAAGAACACCCCTACCCGCCAGAATTTTATTATCGATAACCTGCGGATTGAGGAAGACCCAACCCTGGAAAAAGAAAAGAAAGAAGAAGAAACGGTTGAGGAAATGGCTTAAGCTTTTTATAGAACACAGATAACACGGATTTTACAGATAATCACGGATAAAAAAAGACGCCTTTGGGGCGTTTTTTTTAGACTTTGAAAAAGGCCATGGGGAGATACCCTGAGGAAGTCGCCCCGAAGATACAACCTATGGCTTTTGGGGGAATTGAATTTATTCTTTCAATTCAACATTTATAAATATTTCTTTTTTAGTTGAACCTAATAGTGATCCAGATATAACGGGTATATCAACAATACATTTTCTTGAACTAGAATCATCTTTAAAAGTTATTTTGAGAGAAAAACCATCAATCATATTTATACCTTCTGCTTCATTTTTACTCCACAGAACCAATTTATTATCATTTTTTATTTCATCCTGATTTTCTTTCTTCACAATTTCAATTTCGGGTGTAAACCAAGGAATCATATTTTCATAATCATCTTCACTCTCGGCTTTAAATACAATTGAATTAATCTCACCGTCTAATGAACTAAGAGTAAGTTTACCAAGAATTAATTTACCTTTATCAATGATCTCATTGTTAAATCCTGCAAATAGCTCTAATTTACTGTTGGGGACTTCAATAAAAAAATATTTTTCATTAGATTGCAGGATTAATTCATCATTTAAGTTATAAAACTCAAAATAATTCTCATCTCCACAACAACCATATTTAACAACCCTGAAAAATTGAGAATAAAATCTGATATCATTAAAATATTTTGTTGTTGACCAATATTCATTTCGAGGCTTAATAGTTTCTACAAAAATAGAAGTTGGCGTTCCTTCTCCACCAAAATACGTCTCTTCTTTAAGTAATTTCAATTTCCCTAACTTATAGTGATTCATATAAGAAATTTCTAATGATTTTACTATATGATTATCATTGTAAATAAACTCTTTAATATATGATTCTGTTTTTTCATAAAACAAGTTTTCTGAATTAGTATTTTTAAGAGAATTCTCAAAATGAAGTATCCGTTTTATATTTCCTTTATCAATTTCGGTTAGTAAATGGTCAACAGTTTCATGTTCTGGAGCGTACCAAATTTTCTTAGAAAAATATTCTTTTAAATCATCCGACTTAAAAATATAACCATACCTGGCAAATATTTCATTCCTCATTAAACGTAACTGATTCATATCTTTGCCGATTAAAACATAATCAGGGATTTCCTGTTGATCAGATTGTGCAATCAAAGACGAAGTTGTCAGAAAAAAGACAAGCAACTAAACCACTATGGATTAGAAATCCATAGGTTGAAAGGAAAAGAAAAATGAAATTTTTCACTCAAATATCCAATTACCTTTTTCAGTATTCGGCTTTTCCTGATGATGTTCAAGATATTCTTGCACCATTTCATCAGTTATATTACCTGTACTCCAAGCTCCATACCCAACTGCCCAAAAGTGACGTCCCCAATATCTCTGCTTCAGTTGCGGAAATTCAATTTGAAGTAGACGAGATGTACGTCCCTTCAATCTTTTTACAAGAGAACTTATACTCAACGAGACAGGATATTCAACATGCATATGAACATGATCTTTGCTCACAACTCCCTTTAAGATTTCAACGTTCTCACTATTACAAATTTGAATTATCAGATCACGAGTCCTTTGCTGAATATCGCCTTGCAAAACTTGATAGCGGTATTTCGTCACCCAAACAAGATGAACTGACATTTTGCTTACACTATGACTTGTCCTTCGATACTCGATCATATTGTAAAACTATGAAATTTATAGAAACTAAAGTAGCTGCAATGAAATTGCAGGGTTTTAACCATTAAATAGAAAATAAAATAATCTCATTTCAAAAAAATTTATAATTAATACAATTTCTTAAACGCTTTCCCAATAGCATTTACGATATCCCCGGCAATTAAGGCTTCGTAGCCCAATTTATCAGCGGCAATATCGCCAGCCAGGCCGTGTACAAAAACACCTAAAATAGCCGCTTCGAGCGGGGTGTAATTTTGAGCCAACAATCCCAGGATCATGCCGGTCAACACATCGCCACTGCCCCCACTAGCCATGCCCGGGTTTCCGGTGGTATTAAAGAAGCAATCGCCTTTGGGCGTACAAACCACCGTGTGCGCCCCTTTTAAAACAAGATATAGTTGGTGTTTAAACGCAAAATCACGCGCCAACTGCAAGCGTTCAAAATCATCATCCGCATTTCCTGCCAGGCGTTCAAACTCCTTGGGGTGAGGGGTTAAAATACAATTTGGCGGAAGAAATCCCAGCCAAGTTTTGTTTTTGGCTAAAATATTCAAGGCATCCGCATCAAAAACGATAGGGATTTTTGCCTGCTGGATCAACACCTTCAAGGCATTATGGCTTTGGGCTTCCATACCCAGGCCGGGACCAATACCAATGGCGTTGTAAGGCGAGAGGTCAGGGATTTCGGAAAAATAATTTTCGAAACGATCCAGGCTCAGCATAGCCTCGGGAACGGCTGTTTGTAAAATCTGGTTTCCGCTAAACGGAATATGCGTGGTTAAAAGCCCGACCCCACTCCGCAAACAAGCTTTGGAAGCCAACACCGAAGCCCCCATTTTACCATGGCTCCCGGCAATAAGCAAAGCATGCCCGTAAATTCCTTTATGGGAGAATTTTGATCGCCCCTTTAACAAATCCGAAGCAATAAAAGATGTCGTCAGAAAATTTTTCACTTCCACTTCATCAATAAAATCTTCATGCAGACCAATGGGAAGAACATACCAGTCACCCACATAATACGCATTTTGCGCCATCAGAAAAGCCAGTTTCGGGAACTCAAATGAAAGCGTATAATCCGCTTCTATTACTTCGCCATCCGGGGTGTCTTCATCGGCAAATAAACCGGAAGGAATATCAATAGCTACGGTTACGGCTTCGCTCTCATTAATCCTGTCGATCACTTCGCCTACAAAACCATCCACCGGTTTGCTCAAACCCGAGCCGAATATGGCATCCACTATCACAAAATCATCTTCAATTTCAGGCAGGCTTTCAATCTTGAAAATTTCCAGCACCTCAATCCTGCCCAGTTTATGCAAGCGTTCCAGGTTGATTTTAAAATCGTCCGAACGTTTATTGGTGAAATTCAAAATCCACACGACCGTATCAATTTCGTCTTCGTAAAGCATACGGGCAAGAGCCAAGCCATCGCCACCGTTATTCCCGGGGCCACAAACAATCCTGACCCTGCTGTCTTTTTTCAGAAAAGGACGCAACCATTCAAAACAGGCCAAAGCGGCACGTTCCATCAAGGCAATACTTTCAATAGGTTCGTGTTTAATGGTGTAAGCATCGGCTTCACGGATCTTTTTTACGGGTAGAATTTTCATAGAAAAGTATTTAGGTGTTTGTGTGTTTGTGTCTTAATGTTTAATCCCCTAAACATATTAACACTTAAACACGCTAACACGATTTAATTTTAAAGATAACTATTTCCATTATTGTTTTCACAAATAATTATTAACCGGATAATTGTATTTTTGCAAAAATTTATTCCATGGGCAAACGCAGAAGAGAAAAGTTTAAAGCATACGGACAAGTTGAAATTATTGACGCAGGCAGTGAAGGAAAAGCCGTTGCCAAGGTTGACGAATTGGTGATTTTTGTCCCTTTTGTAGTGCCGGGAGATGTGGTGGATATTCAAATCACAAAGAAAAAGAAAAACTACCTGGAAGGAAAAGCAGTTAAATTCCATAAAAAATCGGATTTACGCATTGAACCCCAATGCGAGCATTTTGGGATGTGCGGAGGTTGTAAATGGCAGATGCTAAATTACAATCAACAGTTAAAATACAAGCACAAACAAGTTAAAGATAATTTGGAACGTATTGCCAAGGTTGAGCTTCCGGAGATCAACCCGATTTTGGGGAGCAAAGAAACCTATTTTTACCGCAACAAAATGGAATTTACGTTTTCGAACCGCAAGTGGCTCACCCATCTTGATCCTGATGTAAAACCGGAAGACCGGAATTTAAACGGCTTGGGATTTCACATGCCGGCAATGTTTGATCGTATTGTAGACATTGAAAATTGCTATTTGCAAGCCGAACCATCAAACACCATCCGGCTTGAGTTAAGACGATTTGCTTTGGAAAACGAACTTCGTTTTTATGATGTCAGAAGATGGGAAGGACTTTTAAAAAATCTTATTGTCCGGAACACTAACACCGGCGATTTAATGGTGATTGTTATTTTTCACGAACCCGAACAGGATAAAATTGATTTGGTGATGGAACACCTCAAAAATAAGTTCCCCGAAATCACCTCATTGATGTACGTAATCAACCAAAAACACAACGACGATATTTCGGATCAGGAAGTAAAATTATATTCGGGAGAAGCCTTTATTATGGCCGGGATGCCTTCGGCAGATGAACGCAGCGAGCTCCGGTTTAAAATCCAACCTAAATCTTTTTACCAGACCAATTCGGGCCAGGCTTATGAATTGTATAAAATTGCCGCCGAATATGCCGATTTGAAAGGAGATGAATTGGTTTACGATCTTTACACCGGAACCGGAACCATCGCTAATTTCGTGGCTTCGTCGGCGAAAAAAGTAATCGGTTTGGAATACGTGCAATCGGCGGTTGAAGATGCGTTTGAGAACTCGAAAATCAACAGCATCGGAAATACCGATTTTTATGCCGGGGAAATTGAAAAAATCATGGACGATACTTTCATCCGTAAACACGGTTCTCCCGATGTTGTCATAACCGACCCTCCCCGGGCAGGGATGCATAAAAACGTGGTTGAGCAATTGCTGAAAATTGCCCCTGAAAAAATCGTTTACATCAGTTGCAATCCGGCCACCCAGTCTAGGGATATTGCCTTAATGGATGAAAAATACAGGGTTGAGAAAGTTCAGCCGGTAGATATGTTTCCACAGACCCATCATGTAGAAAATGTGGTTCTATTGAAAAGAAGGGTGGTTTAAAATTGACTTTTTGAGCAGATCAACATTGCAATCAATTCCCTCAAAAATGATTTTTGCCTGATTATAAAAAGGCTCTCTTTTTGAAAGTGTTTCGGCAATAAATTGTTCCAGTTCTTCATCTGTTTTTCCTGAAATGAGCGGACGCTGTCTTTTTGCATTTTGCAAACGGTTTTTCAAGGCAGCAACCGACATTTTAAGATAAACCGTAATTCCGTTAATATTCATCTGCTGCATATTATCAAAAAAGCAAGGGGCTCCCCCACCAGTTGACACCACAACACTCGACCATTCTTTTGATTCATTAATAATCCGGGATTCTATTTTGCGAAAAGCAATTTCGTCATACCTGGCAAAAAAATCGGACACACTGATCTTATATTTTTCTTCAAAATACTCGTCCAAATCAATAAAATCATATTGTAAAGCTTTAGCTAAACTTTTCCCGACGGTAGTTTTACCGCTGCCCATGTATCCGATCAAGTATACCCGCATAATGTTTTTCAAAAGTATAAAAAAAACCCGGGACCAACCGGGTTAAAAATTACTTTCTAATTTTTGTTAACCAAATTTTTATTACGCCCGGAAAGATGAGCTGGGCAAAGTGAAGTATTGTGAACTGTATATATATGACACCTTAAAAGCAAAAATAGGTCACAAGATTTTTCGATTTTAAGGTTTTTTAACACAAATCTTTATAAAAAAGGAACTCCCAATCTTGGAAGCCCCTAATAATCAAACAATATAGTAAAAAACACTATTTTTCAAATTTTTCCAACCCTTCTTTCAACCATTGCAAAAATGCTTCGGCACTTGCTTCATAAGGTTGTCCGGGTATAAGCATATTTTCATCAGTGTCCAGAAAAACATAATACGGTTGGGTGTTCCGTTTATATTTCCGGATTTGCATATCCGTATATTTTTCGCCAACGTCAGTAATTTTCTTCCCATTATACTCAGAAATATATTGTTCATCCTCCGGAAGCTCTGTTCTTAAATCAACATACAATGAAGCAACGATAACATCTTCCGTAAAGATTTTCTTTACTTCGGGATGGATCCAAACATTATCTTCCATTTTCCGGCAGTTGGTACAAGCCCTACCGGTAAAATCAATTACAATTGGTTTATTTACTTCTTTAGCATATTTTAAAGCTGCTTCATAATCGGCAAAGACCGGAATTCCATGAGGGCCTTCATGCATTTTTTCATTTTTCAGAAAGTTTGCGGTTCCAACACCCAGAGAAACACGTTTCCCAACGCCATCAGGAGATTCTGCATAATCGGCCGGAGGCGGGAAACCACTGATTAGTTTTACGGGAGCACCCCACATGCCGGGAAGCATATAAATTGCAAATGCAAACACAATCAATCCGATCATAAACCTCGATACCGGAATATATTCCATTGGCGAGTCGTGCGGGAATCTCAATTTGCCCCATAAATACATCGACAAAGCAAGTGCAATGGCTACCCAGATAGCAATATAAAGTTCGCGTTCGAACCAATGCAGGTCAAGAACCATTTCGGCCATTGAGAAGAATTTAAAGGCAAATGCGAGTTCGATAAAAGCTAAAACAACTTTTACAGAGTTCAACCATCCGCCTGATTTTGGAAGGGTATTCAAATAACCAGGGAAAGCTGCAAAAAATGCAAACGGAATAGCTAGTGCCAAAGAAAATCCCAACATACCTATAATCGGTCCAATGCCACCTTCAGTTGCAGCCTGAACAATTACGGCTCCTAAAATAGGGCCGGTACATGAAAAGGAGACCAGTGCTAAAGCAAAAGCCATGAAGAAGATACCAATCCAACCACCTTTATCTGCTTTTTTATCTACTGAATTCACCCAACTACTTGGTAGTACAAGTTCGAATGCGCCAAAGAAAGAAAAAGCAAATATGAGTAATAAAATACCAAAGATAAGGTTGAACAAGGGTTCGGTAGATAATTTATTTAAGCTTTCAGGACCAAAAATTGCCGAAACCACGGTTCCCAATAAAACATAAATTACAATAATCGAAATTCCAAACCAGATACCATTACGGATACCTCTTGCTTTGGTTTTACTTTGTTTGGTGAAGAAACTGACCGTCATCGGGATCATTGGAAAAACACAAGGGGTAAGCAATGCCGCAAAACCGGCTAAAAAAGCAATGATAAAAACACTCCAGTAGTTTACATCATCTGTAGTAGTTTCTTCAATTTGGACTCCTATTTTAGTTTCATCTTTGGGTTCTTCTACAATTTTTTTTTTCGGTTCTTCTGTTTGAGGTTTTACCTCTTTTTCTTCCGAAATTTTTGTTTCCGGTTCTTTTACTGTTTCAGGTTTAGCTTTTTCAACAGGCTTCTTTTTTTGAACCGGTTTTGTTTTTTCAACTGCTTTTTCAACTTTTTTTGGTGCGGCTGCTTTTAAATCAAATTCAAAATCAACATCGCTGGGGGGCATGCATTGTTGATCGTCACAACACATAAAATTAACATAACCTTTGAGAAGCGTATTTTGTTTTACTTTTATTTTTTGCACAAAAACAGCCTCAGTTTCAAAGTACTTAATAACCATTCCAAAATTATTATCCATCGCTTTGATAGATTTTGTTTTTTCAAGCACTTTGCCAATAAATGTTACATTCGTATTATCTTCAAAATTAAAACTGGTTGGAATTGGACCTCCATCCGGAATATCTTGTGCATATAAATGCCAATGCATATCAATCTTGGCCTTAAACACCAACTCATACTCATTGTCCCCTAAATCTTTTTTACTAAAGCTCCATTTAACAGGCTCCATGATTTGGGCAAACCCGCTCATTGTAAAAAACAGCGAGAAAGCCAGGATCAGCAATTTAAATCTTCTCATTTTTTTATTTTTAAACATTATTACAAATTAAAATATCCAGATAAGTGTATTTAATTCTATACAAAATTAGTAATTAATAATAGTATGACACATTAATCAAACAATCAGGTGATTTTTTTTCACCTTTTTTAACGTAAAAAAAACCCGG
This sequence comes from Bacteroidales bacterium, assembly GCA_963664245.1. Taxonomy (GTDB): domain Bacteria; phylum Bacteroidota; class Bacteroidia; order Bacteroidales. The sequence continues at coordinate 3,506,050 of OY760934.1, read as the reverse complement.
GCATTTTAATCAAAATGCCCGGGAAATAAATTGCGACCCTCAATTTATTTTTCAATCAACCAAATATAACTAGCTTATTATCCTAATAACAACTAGCCTTTATCCTATGAAAAAATTTAGTGGCTAAAGCCAAACTAGATTCTTTCTAATAAGACACTTTATAATTAAAAAAAGGTGACACAAAATGAAAAAAAATTCACTTTTATGTATTTCTTTAAACAAACCTCCGCAATACCCTCCCTAAAACATCGTACTTCTAAAAAATTTAGTGCTCATTTGAATTACTTTTTTATAAAGGGCAATATCCATAAATAAATAAACCACTATGGATTGAAAATCCATAATTTTAATTCAAAAGTAAAAAATGAAATTTTTTGTCATTATTCTATTATCCAATTTGCATCTTTGGAGTTCGGTTTATCCCGATGATAGGAAAGATATTCCTGAACCATTTTATCCGTTATGTTATCGGTACTCCACACACCAAAACCTACGGCCCCAAAATGGCGGCTCCAATACTTTTTCCCTAATTCGGGGGATTCTTATTGGAGAAGCCGTAAAGACCGACCTTTTAGCTTTTTTACCAATACACTTATGCCCAAGGATGGGAGGATATTCTATATGCATGTGGATGTGATCCTTGCTTACAAACCCCTTTAGTATATGAACATTCTCACTGTCACAAACCTGGATCAGAATAAAAATGTCCCCAGTTAAATTGAGCGGGAAAATGTTTTTCGCTGAGTAGTTTTTTTGTTATGTTTGTTAACAATTTTATTCTCCAAGCATGATTTTCCCCAAAAGAGATTTCCGGGCAGCAGGACTAAGGGTTTCCAACGCCTGTTTTAGTTCAGTTTGGCCTAGGCTTTTTCGTAAATATTTATAGATAATATAGGCATTAATTTCTGATTTAGGGTGTTTAGAAAGCCAAGTCTTTGCCAGTTCAATTTTCTTCGCTGCGACCAACGGATAGAGAGCCAGCGATCTATTTGAAAAAGCGGTGTCGGCAAAGAGACCTTTGTATGATCCAGTCTTAGCTGCCAGCATGATTATCGTATCATTTTGACGCTTATGAAGTGCAAGGATCTGCTCATTTTGCAGGATTTGATCAAATTGCAACCATTCTTTTATATAGCTTTCTTCACTGGATAAATTAGCTTCCTTTAAACTGCCACGTTTGCCTTTTAAAAGGAGTTTCCCACCACCCAGATAAAATGTACGGTTTTCCGGGCTTTGTCCTACTAAGCCAACTCTCAAAACATATATCCCGGCTCCCGGATTGTCATCTGTCGTTGAAGCGATGAAGACTACTTTGTCTTTAAATTTGCGATGTAGTTCATTCACATGAGGGAATCCTGCGATACAAGGTTTACAATAGGGCTCCAAAAGTCCAGAGCCACAAATTTCCCATTCAAATCAGGTGTCTCAGAAAGCCATTCTTCGACTTTTAGCTCTGGTGCCCTAGTGCCGACAGGTAATCCGAATGAGGTGGAGACCTTTTCTTTTGATAAATTATCATTTAATACCAATAAAAATTGCTTGGAAGAAGGAGGTCGACACATTTGATCGTTGCAGGCCATATATTTTATGGTAAAAGACAAGCTCGTCTTTTCTTTTGATTTCAATTTTAAAATTTGTGTAAACGTGACCTCTTTTGAATAGTAAGAACGGGTTGTTCCTTCCTCTTGATCTATTCCTTTTTCCTCGGTTGCACCGATCAATTCAACATTATTGTTTTTTTCAAAAATTATCTGGGTTGGCATAGCCAATCCAGCGTTAGATGCGTTTTGAGTATAGATATGCCATGGTTCCTCAACTGTAGCCTTTATTTTTAGTTTATAAGTTAAAGGAGCAATTTTTACAGTATCAATTTTCCACGACACAGGGTGATTATTCTGGGCAAATCCTAAAAATGTTGTCACACTCAATATCAATAAGGGAATGATTCGTTTCATAATATAATTTATTTAATATATAAAAGTAATATTCCTCTCCTCTACGGACCATCTCAAGCAGCCTGATCTTTTCGTTTATTTTGATTGACTGTTTTGGACTCGCTGTGCCAGTACATTTATCGTACTGATCATTAAAGGACAAAAAATATTTTTTTCATTTGCTTTATAAATCTTGAGAATTCTTAATTGGATGCACGTGCTTTTACAATTTCAACCATGGCTTTTAATTTGTAGTATTCTCTATCGGTAGAACCTGCATAACTAATAGTATAAAACCGGATATTGCCCATTGGATCAAAAATAATTTTAGTAGGCGTTGCCAGTATTCCATATGCCGTATTCTCCTCGTCATGCAACACATCAAGTGTAATTCCTTTTTGTGCTACATAGGCTTTAACCGTAGGTTGGTCCTCAAATATATCAACAACGAACATCTGAAATACATCTTTTTTATAATCAGCAACTACACGCTCAAATCCACTAAATGAAGCTACACAGGGCGTACATAATGTAGTCCAGAAATCTAATGCTAATATCTTCCCTTTATAGTCACCCAAATTAACTGGTTTGCCATCCAAATTTTGCAATACTATATCGTAAACCGGTTTTTCGGCGCGGAACGCTGTCATCATTTTACCACTCCCGTTGGGATTAGGTATCATTCCATCAAGTGTCTTCTGCGGAGACGAAATATACATTTTTTCGACTTCCTTATAATACTCTTGGTAAGCTTCGTTTTGTAGGGTTTTAAGATATTGTTTACAGCCCTTATCCGTGCCCCTCAGTTTTTTGTAAACTTCTTTAAACGTAGGGATCATATAAGGATTAGAATCGGCCTCTTTGAGCGCCTTGCTTAGTGTATCAAATGCCTCCTGATACCGGCCCGCAGCCGACATTACGATCGCGTAACGGTTCAGGTAGTTAGACTTCATATCTTTGAAGTATTTCATCTCGCGGAAAGAGCTTCCTTTTTCCTTAGACGATTCGGCTATCAATTTCAGGGCTACGTCAGTATTGCCAAGCTTAGCATTAGATGCCGCATTCAATTCCATTAAAACCGGTGTTCTGGCTACCAAATCATTTAACCTTTGATTCTCCAAATCATCCAAAAGCTCTCTCGAGATATCTTTTACCGCGGCATACTGCTTCTTCTCGTCAAAAAGCTTTTCAAGCGCAGAAACAAGATAGAGAAACTGTCGGGCTGAAAATTGGGGATTGGTAGCCTTGTAATACTTGTAACGCTTTACATTTCCATTCGATAACCATTCGAATGCAAGTTCGGCGCGAAAATCGTTTGTTGCCGCCGGAGTAGCCATCTCAGGCGACAGTTCCTTAAGCATTTTATTGTATTGTTTTTCTTGGTCTTCAACTTTTTCAATTAGCATGAAATCATTGAAGCTGTATTTATTCGTTGTAGCAGACTGTTGCGCCCAGGCAGAATTGCATACCAATAGGAAGAAAATTATCAGTTTATTCATTTGTTTAAAATTTTATAATTTTTGTCATTTATTATTTGATTAATTCAGCAAGCCTGTCATGTAAAGCTTTACCTTTTAGATTTTTGCCAACGATTTTGCCATTGGGGTCAATGAGTACATTGGCAGGAATAGAAATAATATTATACATTTTTGCCACTTCACTGTCGGCACCTTTTAGGTCACTTATTTGTGTCCAGGGCAGTTTATCTTCTTTGATGGCTTTTATCCAGGCCTCTTTTTGCTCATCTAATGAAACACTTAATACCTTAAAATTTTTGTCTTTATATTTTTTATAAGCAGCCAAGACATTAGGGTTTTCCGCTCTGCAGGGCATGCACCAACTTGCCCAAAAATCAAGCAATAGATAGCTGCCTCTATAAGATTCCAGCGATACTGGTTTTCCTTCAGTATTATTCATGGAGAATGAAGGAGCTGTTTGATTGCCCGACACTGCTAACTTTGCCTCTTCCAATTTCTTTACCCAGCCTAATATTTTCTCTGAGTTTTTCATTCTTTTGCTCAAGGCATTGTACATTGGCTCAACTAACCCCGGTTGTATAGATCCTTGTGTAAACAAATCCATTAAATCCACGCTAACATAAGAGTCAGGATGGCTTTTAACAAAGTCTGTAATCAACTCTTCATAGAAGGCTATTGTAATGGGAGTGCCATTTAAGGCCTTAGATCGCGCTATGCTCATCTTCTCGTACTCCCGCCAGGCCTTCTCTTCTTTGTTACCTCCAGTATAAGAGGCCATTCCGGACTCATCAAAGGTGATATTGATGTTTCCATCCAGATAAAATAAAGCCACATTTTTCATGTTGTTTCCATCTTCGTTTGATTGATTTCGGCGATTTTTTGAACCTTCCGGGTGAGGAATGATTAAATTCAACTCTGCCAGTTGTGGCCTTCCAATGGTTCCATTAAATTCGAATTTTCCATCCTGGATAGCTGTAGTATCTGCTTTATACGCCCCCCCCTTATCATTTGGCGGATATGACATTACAGCAATGCTGGCCTTATTGGTTGATGGGACTTTCCCTTTTATTGTATAGTTCGTTTGTGCACTTAAAGACACTACAAATAGCCCTATAACAATTAAAAGAAATATTTTTTTTAGGTACATTTTTTTAAGTGATTTATGTATTAATAGTATTACAAATCGGTATTATAATTTGAGGGTCCGAAAATAACAGCATGTTCTGCTTAATTTTCGGATCCTCAGTTCGTTCAGTTTTTTAATCGTTATTAGTGAAATCAGGGTTCCAACTCATCACCGAAGGCGGAATGCGCATTGTTAACCTTTCTTCAGTAAGAGTATGGGTTTCTGTTCCATCTGTATGAGTATAGTAATCTTTCATATCCTGGAAAAGCGGATCATCCCATAAACGCCTTGTATCATACCATGTTAGGCCACTGCCCATATTTTCCCTCATACGTTCTGCCACGATGAACTTTATCAGGTCTTCTTGTGAAGAAACTGAGGAGGGTATTTCGGCATCTCCCGCGGGCATCCTGTTTTGGCGGAAATCAAACAATGTTTGTTTTGCGACACCTAAACTATTGGTGCGGGCAAGGCATTCGGCATACATTAAATATACATCGGGAATAGTTACCCCCCAATTGCTTGAGATATGGGTTGTATTGGGGTAGTATTGTTCAGTTGGTGAAGATGGGTCAAATGAATTATAGGCTGTTTCCCATGATTCCACCCCCGAAATAAGCGCTAAACGACAATCTCCTGCTGTATAGTATTTCTGAAGCACCTCTTTTTTTAAGGTTAAAAGTGGAGCTCCAAAATACGCCGGATTGAATGCCAGCCAAAGTCTGGGAATGTCAGTAATATTGTAAAGTGTTTCAGAATTGTTGATATCAGTTGGAAAGCTAAACATCTCGCCTGCATCAATCAAGTTATTATAGTCTAATAACCCGGCTTTACTATCTGTAGAAAGTTCAGCCATTGCAGTTTCAAGATATGGCAATGCTTCTGCATATTTTCCCATCATCCAGTATACTTTGCCAAGCATCGCGTTGCCCGTAGGGGAAAAGACCCGTAGCGGGTGTATTTCCCTTTCCTGGAGAAGGGGCAATGCTTCTTTCATTTCTATCAGGATATAATCATATGTTTCTGCTAGGGTAGCCCTTGTATAATTTATACCCATGATAGACGCTTCTTTAATGATAGGTACACCTAAATCGCTAGCGGCAGTTTCTTCATTATAAGGTTTGCCGAAATTCTGAACCATCAAAAACGTATACCATGCCCTTAGCATTTGTGCTTCAGCCAGGATTGCCTCTTTTTCGCTTTCAGTGCCATCGGAGGCATCCAAAACTTCATTAACGATAACATTCAGGGTGTAAAACATTGACGTCGGCGAATTCCATTCGGTAGAGCTTTCTTCCCCAAGAAAAATATCGGCTTCGTATTGATATGCTCTGCTCTTGGATGCTCCTCCCGGACTTGAATAGAAGAGAGCAAAACCATCTGCATCTACAGTATATTCAAAACTCATATAAGGAAAAACAGTAGTGTAATCTGCTGTTTTTCCAAAAAGAAGGCCTTCATAATGTTCAAGTTTATAGGGTACATCTTTCCCCCGGGGTTTTACATCAAGATATTTCGAACAACCCGGTAAGATTAAGATGAGGGAAACTATTGTTAATAAATAAATTATCTTTTTCATGGTAAAATGATTTAAAAAAAATTTCATGATATCAGGATTTAAAAGTCAATAGACAGGTTTAAAGAAAATGAAGGAGGATACTTGTCGGCTCTACTACCACTTTGTAAATAGAAAGACTCAGGGTCAATGCCTTCTTTATTAAATGCAATCAACCATAAATTGGTTGCCTGTACACTGATTTTTACTCTTTCAGCATTCATTTTCCTGCAAATATCCTTTGGCATATTGTATCCGAAAGATAGTTCACGGAGCTTAATATAAGATGCGTCAAGTACATTTATGTCAGCATATCTATATAAAAAGATGTAATCAGATTCCAAAATATTGGGATTGTTCTCAAAGTAGTATGATGGAACATTGGTAGTGTTTTCATCTCCCGGATTTCTCCATCTTTTATCAAAATCGTTGCCAAGATTTCCGGCTATATGGCCGGTATACTGGGTATTGGGATCATTATGCATCTTATTTCCGATATTATAAATAAACAGGCATGATAGTTCAAAGTTTTTATAACGGAACGTATTGGTAAGCGCCCCGGTCCATGGTGCTATAGCCGTACCCTTATAATGAACGCCTAAACTATCAATATCATTGACACTCCTTATAATATTTCCCTGTGAGTCGTACGCGCGTGGCGCTCCATCAGCAGGATCAAGCCCTGCCCACTCAAAAGCAGAAATTGCCTGTGCAGGACGTCCTTTAATGTAATTATTGGTTACAGCCGAAGCGTAGCCACCATAAGCAGGTTCAATGTACATCTTAACTAATTTATTTTTATTATATGCTAATGTAAAGTTTGTATTCCAACTGAAATTGTTTGTAGTTATATTGGAGCTGTTCAATGATAACTCGAAACCTTTGTTGGTCAATTCCCCGATATTCGCTAGTACGGAGTTGTATCCTGATGTGGAATTAATTTTTGTAGTAGCAAAAAGACCGGTGGTTTTTTTACTATACAGGTTAAAGCTTCCGCTTAGTTTGTTTTTTAGTACAGAAAAATCAAATCCTATATTCACTGTGCGGGTTTTTTCCCATGTAAGCTTGTCATTCGCGGGAGATGAAATAAAATAACCCAATCCAAATTCACTATAGTTCGCATCAGTCACAGCTTCAATTAAGTTAAACGGGCCTCCCATTCCCGGTTTAGGAGAGTTTCCTGAAAAACCATAACTCAAACGAAGACTAAGATAATCTACAAAACTTACATTTTCCATAAACTTTTCCTTCGTCATGTTCCAGGCAGTACCCAATGACCAGATAGGCTTATACTGAACGCTGGGGTCGCTTCCGAACAGGTTGGATTGATCCACACGAAGGCTTCCGTTTAGTGTATACTTATTATTGTATGTGTAGGCTGCATTCGAATAAAATGATACAAACCGGCTTACCATTTCAGCCTGTGAATAATTGGTTCGAGAAAATTTATTCGTGTCAAAACCTTCCAACTGAACTATGAGGGGATTTTCCACACCTGTTTGACTCACAAAATACTCATTATAAGGTACAACCTGCATTGTTTGGGAATCATAGCCTCGCATACTTATTCCATGTGAAGCAGTCTTGTTTTGATTAATTTCACTCCCGAGAAGAACAGTAATCTGGTGCTTGCTATCCGTCCCAAAAGAATTATCATAACTAAACTGGTTACGTATTGTATAGGAAGTATTGTAGCTGTCAGTTGTGCGAAAATACCCTCCTTTTTTAGGCAGGTGTGCAACGCCATCCATTGTTGTAGCCATCACCCTGTCAAGACGTACCGCAAATGTTTCTTGAGGTTGATAAGTCTCTCCATTACTATTTAAAGAAGCATATTGAAATCGGCCTTCATATTTCAAGCCTTTAAAAAGATTTATTGTCAGGCCGGCATTTACACGTATGTTATTAGACTTTGATTCTTGTGTTGTGGCCTTATAATCATCAACCGGATACCAATCTAAGTTTATTCCCGATATTTCTTCAGCTCCAGTTATGGTCGATTGATTATAAAGAGTCGTGGTATAAGAAATGGGATTCCCGGAAGCATCATAGAATATAGCGTATGGCAAGCTCGTAAATGATATTGCTCCGACCTCGTCATAATTATATGGAGCTAAATGAGACTTGGATTGTCCGGAAGAAGCATTTAATATTAAATCCAGCTTCATCCATTTGGTAATATTCAAATTCTCTTTAGCATAAATACTATAATTGTCCGTATGATCTTTAGCGGATCCTTGTTGTCCTTTATATCCTAATGATACATAGAAGTCATGCACATCATTACCCCCGGAAAAAGAAATCGTATGGTTTGTCAGATAGGCATTTGACATAAAATATTTTTCATATTGTTTCTGTCTGTCCTGAGAAGCCAGTTGGTTTAATATAGCATCGCGTTCTGCTAAAGTGATTTCACCCAAATAGTATTGATATAATGGAATCTCATAAGCAAAAATCGGCTTTATACTCTCATTGCGTTCATCCCATGGATATGCATCAGCATATGAACCTGTAGACGTACTTGGGTCGAACAACTCTGTTACATTTTTGATGAATGTTTTGCTATCCATTTGATCCTGATACGAATAGTCAGGTTTACCTTTATATGTGAATCCTCCGTTATAGCTAATATTTAATTTCCCATTCTTAGTGCCTTTCTTTGTCGTAATGACAATGACCCCATTTGCGGACCTTGAGCCCCAGATTGATGCAGCAGTAGCGTCCTTTAAAACAGTTACGCTTTCTATATCACTACCGTTCAACATACTTTCTACTGTAGCTGCTGAAGAAGGAACACCATCAATAACAAAAAGAGGGGTGCGATTAGAATTTATTGATGTTATACCACGGATAAGGTATTTATTGTCATCGGCATCAGCACTCATATTTACACTTAATCCAGGGACTAAACCTTCCATACTTTCCAGGATATTATCCCTATTGTTTGCTCTGTCTTGTATGCTGTTTCCTTTTACAACAGCAAAAGAACCGGCACTTCTTTCTTTAGAAATGCTTTGGTAACCGGTTATCACAACCTCGCTTAAAGCCATTGTGCTCTCTTTAAGTACAATATTGAATTGTGTTTTGTTCCCAACTTCAATAGTCTGTGATTCAAATCCAATAAAGCTTACTTTTAGTGAAGAAGCTGTTCCGGAAACGCTGAACGTGAAATTCCCATTAACATCTGTTGTTGTTCCATTCATTGTACCTTCTTCCATCACCGTGGCTCCCGGCAAAGGGATCCCATCTTCATCGGTTACTTTCCCATTTATCTCTAATTTGGGATCTTTTTTTTCGGTATCCGTTTTAGGATGAACTTCTTTTGACGGCACTAACATAATAACATTTTTATCAATCTTGTACCATACCTTGGTTCCTTTTAAACAGGCCTCTAAAACGCTTTCAATCGTAGCGTCTTTTACATCCAGAGTAACTCTGGGTAGTTTGGAAATCATGTTCGCATCGTAAATAAAATCAAAATTGCTTTGCTTTTTGATTTCGCCCACCACTTTCTCTACCGTAGCATTCTTCATGTTAAGGTTTAGCTTCACCTCTTGTTGTGCATAAACCGGGCCGAAGGTGGTTAGAAACATCATGCAACAAAGAATTAAACCGCGCATCAATGTTTTTTGTTTTTTGTTGTGCAGAAACCATTGATATGGCTTTTGCTGAATTAATAAGCTTTTTTTCATAAATTTGTATTTTAGTTATACATTCATTCCACTCATAATTATTATGCGTGGGTATTTGTAGGTACGGGGAATTGTGCAGATTCCCCGTCTTTTTTTAATCTACTTCATCGCAACATATAATACTTCGTCTTTTACTTCAAATTTTATTGGTGTTCCCGATACATTCTCAATAAAATCCAGGATGACTGCCAATTCGTTAAATTTCCGGATATCTGCCGTAATGCGAATATCTTTGGTTTTTTCGTCCATAATTTTAAAATCGGCACCATACCACCGGGATAATTTCTTAAAGATGCTTTCCAATGGTTCTTTATCAAAAACAAAACGATTGTCTTTCCAGGCTGTATAATTGTAAGTACTTACGTTATTTACCCGGATTTTATGGTTCACACTAATAATTTTAGCCTGCTCTCCGGGTTTTATAACCACAGTTGAGTTCTCATCAAAACGGTGCCTGACACTCACGCCGCCCTCCACCAACGTGGTTACATTATACTCGCCCTCATAAGCGCTCACATTAAATTTTGTACCTAAAACGCTTATAATGCCTTCTTCGGTTTTCACTAAAAATGGCTTGTCCGGGTTAGGGGCAACTTCAAAATAAGCTTCTCCCTTCAGCTCAACGATTCGCTGGCTCCCGATAAAACGCTTGGGGTATTTAATTTCCGACTCAGAATTCACCCATATTTTGGTTCCGTCTACCAGCTCTACAAAATACTCCCCTTTGGTTGGGATTATGATCCGGTGATATTCTTCTTTTAATTCAGCAGCAGGTTTTTCAGCGAGTTTTGAATAAAACAAAGCCGTTCCTGTATTTTTGATAGAAATAAGAGAATCGTTAATTGGTGTGTATTTCAAATCTTCCAATTCAAACACCTGTCCTTTTTCATCAATAAGCTGGGCTTTGGCACTCCCCGGATGATACTTTTGCGAAAATTGATCAACGGTTTGGATCTGATCCAAATTATAAAAACGGATAAACAGGTAAGAAGCCATTAAAACAGGAAGCAAAATAGCAGCAGCATAGCCAAGAGCTGTTCTGATTTGACGAACTTGTGACCTCCGTTTCACATATTGTTCAATTCTTTTCCAGGGAGAATCAAGATCAATTTTTTTGAGTTCCTTGACATGCTGGTCATCCTTAATCTTTCTTAGAATTTCATTATATCTTTTCTGATTGGATTTTTCAGCAAGCCATGCGTTAAGAGTTTCTCGGTCTTCATCTGTTGCTGTAGACGTTAGATGTTTGACAACTAAGTCTGGGATGTAAATATTTTTTATATGATGTTTCATTGTTATACCGACTTTACAATTGTTAGACACTTATAAAAAAAATACGGGTAATAAAATTCAAAACTTCTTCTTTAAAGACGAAAAGGAGCAGGAACAAACATTCTACAATCCCAAAAATCTTGAAAGAATAAACAAGAGGTAAATATTGTTGTTTAGGCGCTCACGAAGATAGTTAAACGCTTTTGTTTTGTGGTATTTAACCGTATCAACCGAGAGATTCATCATTTTGGCAATTTCTTCACGGTTATAGCCTTCAATGGTTTTTTTAATAACCAGTTTTTGGCTCTCGGATAATTCTTCTAAAACAGCGTAAAACAGTCGGAGGGATTCTTCTTCAATAAAAACGGATTCAAAATCGACGGTTGGCTCGACATCTTGAATCTCTGCAACATGCCGATCACGAATTTTTAAACTACGGATCAAATTAATAGATCTATTCCGAACGGTTGTATATAAATACGATTTTATACCGTTCTCCGAATGTAGTTCCTTACGGTGATCCCACAATTTACAAAAACTCTCCTGAACAATATCTTCGGCCTGCGATTGGCTTTTCAGATAACGGATAGCAAAAAGAACCAAAGAAGGATAATATTCTTCAAAAATATTTTTGAAAGTTTTTTTATCCCCGCTTTTTAATCCACTTAAATAATCGACTTTTGCCAAAACCAGGTTTTTAGCAAACAAAAATATAAAAAATCAAATTCAAAGGTAAAAACACAATTTTTATTCTAAAATAAAAATCTGTTTTAGGAACATCCGAAAACAAATAAAAAGTTTCACGTCAAGCAAAAAATACAACAGATATTAGGTTTTAAAATATATAAGGTCGTTTTATTTACGTTGAATCACTTTAAGCGAAGCCGCTACCACATCCTGGGTATCCAAACCGTATTCTGCCATCAATTCTTCGGGGGTTCCGCTTTGACCAAACTGGTCATCCACCGCCACCATTTCAATCGGAGAAGGTAATTTCCGTCCCAATAGTTGGGCAATACTATCACCCAAGCCTCCATGACGCATGTGTTCTTCGGCAGTAACAATACATTTTGTTTTTGTAACAGATTTTAGGATCGCTTCTTCATCCAATGGTTTGATAGTATGGATATTTATGATCTCGGCAGAAATACCTTTTTCAGCCAGGGCTTTTCCAGCTTTAATGGCTTCCCAAACCAAATGCCCGGTAGCAAAAATTGAAACATCGGTTCCTTCATTTAGCATTAAAGCTTTACCGATTTCAAGTTTTTGATCGGGAGCCGTAAAATTGGCAACTTTCGGACGGCCAAAACGGAGGTATACCGGCCCCTGATATTCGGCAATAGCGATGGTTGCCGCTTTGGTTTGGTTAAAATCGCAAGGATTGATTACCGTCATATTGGGCAGCATTTTCATTAGGCCAATATCTTCCAATACCTGGTGGGTTGCCCCGTCTTCGCCCAAGGTTATTCCTGCATGCGAAGCACATATCTTTACATTCTTTTTCGAATAAGCTACCGACTGGCGGATTTGATCGTAAACCCGGCTAGTTGAAAAATTTGCAAATGTTCCGGTAAACGGAATTTTACCACCAATGGTTAAACCAGCAGCAATACCAATCATATTAGCTTCGGCAATACCAACCTGAAAAAAGCGTTCCGGAAATTCATCAGCAAAAGCATTCATTTTTAATGAACCGATAAGGTCGGCACAAAGAGCCACAACATTGGGGTTGGTTTTTCCAAGTTCAAATAATCCTTCTCCAAACCCGGAGCGGGTGTCTTTATAATCGTAAACTTTAAATTCTTTCATCCTGTATGTAGTGTTGTGTTATTGTACTATCGTGTTTTAGTGTTTTAGTGTTATGCTTGTTTTATTTATTATTTAAATATCGGATTAATCCTAATGTTAATTTCTGAACTTTCTCACATTCTTCTCGAAGAACAAGTATCTCGCTTTTTGAAATAAGTTCTAAATCTTCCAGAACATAAGTCATACTTTTAACTTCTGCAGCAGAGCTTTGAGCATAATCGAGAAAGCGAATAAAATCTCTGGTATTATATCTTGCAAAACCTTCTGCAATATTATTCATTGTAGATAAAGCTGCAGATTTAAGTTGCTTAACAGTAGTAAAGTCATTCTTCAGTAACTCAATATTACACAAATGATAAACATGTTTTGTAAGCAAACGAGCCGCTTGCCAACATTCCATATCCTCAAATCGTTCAACTTTTGCCATGATTAAGACCTTAAAACTATAACTCTATAACACCTAAACACTATAGTACCTATTTTTAATAATCTCCCAAAGTTTCTTCTAATTGTGATAAGGCTTTTTCGGCTTGTTCGTCGTTTGGTGCATTACCATGCCATTTATGGGTTCCCATCATAAAATCAACGCCCTGCCCCATTTCGGTTTTCATCAAAATAACAACGGGCTGACTATTTCCAGCCAATTTTTTAGCCTCACTCAAAGTACCAAGAATGGAATTAAAATCATGACCATCCATTTCCAGAACTTTCCAGTCAAAGGCTTCCCATTTTGCTTTCAGGTTTCCTAACGAAAGAACCTCCTCAACAGATCCGTCAATTTGTTTCCCGTTATAATCAACCACGGCAATAATATTATCCACTTTTTTTGCCGAAGCATACATGGCTGCTTCCCAAACCTGTCCTTCTTCCAGCTCACCGTCGCCCATTAAAACATAAACCAGGTTCGGATCGTTATTTAATTTTTTCGCACTTGCGGCTCCGATGGCTACAGAAAGTCCCTGTCCGAGAGAACCTGAAGCAATTCTTACGCCGGGCAATCCTTTTGCAATGGAAGGGTGTCCCTGCAAACGGCTATGCAATTTTCTGAAAGAAGCGAGCTCTTTCACCTCAAAATAACCTGAGCGTGCCAAAACACTGTAAAAAAGAGGAGAGATGTGACCATTCGACAAAAAGAATACATCCTCACCTTTTCCGGCCATGGTAAAGTTTTCCGGATCGTGCTTTAAAACCTCAAAATACAGGGCTGTTAAAAAATCAGCACAACCAAGCGATCCCCCGGGGTGCCCCGATTGTACACCATGAACCATGCGAATAATATCGCGCCTTACCTGCGTTGCAATCTTCTTTAAATTCTCTATTTCTGGCATTACATTTTTTTTGCAAAATTATACATTTTAGGTTTAGTTTAAACGAATGTTAAGAGAATGTTGAAAAATTCAAAGCCGAGTTTAAACAGGCTAATGTTTGTAATTTAAAAGGATTCCAGATCTTAGCTTCTCAAATTATTTCTATTTTTATTGGATACAAATAAGTTGCCGGTTATGAAATTTAAAATTACATTTTTTAGTCTGTTTTTCATCATTATATCAAGCACATTAACAGCTCAAAACAAGCTTAATGAGAAAGATTGGGTTGACTCAGTTTACAATAGTTTAAACCTCGAAGAAAGAATTGCACAGTTGATAAATGTCAGGGCCAACCAGGCTGGAGAAGATTACCTGCCTGAGGTCACAAAATGGATCAAAAACCATAACATTGGCGGTGTTACTTTTTTTAAAAACGATATAAGCAAGCAAACACAACAAATAAATTACTGGCAATCGATAAGCAAAACCCCTTTAATGATAGCCATGGATGCCGAATATGGAGTTGGCATGCGCATCGAAAGCGTTATTCCTTTTCCTTTTCAGATGACCTTGGGAGCAATACAAAACGACAGTTTAATTTACGAAATGGGAAAAGCCATTGCCCAACAATGCCACAGAACGGGCATTCAAATGAATTTCGCCCCGGTTATTGATATTAATGTGAACCCGAAAAATCCGGTTATCAACAGCCGCTCATTTGGAGAAGACAAGTACAATGTAAGTCGAAAAGGCAAAATGTACATGAAAGGCTTGCAGGATGAAAACATCATTGCCACGGCTAAGCATTTTCCGGGACACGGCGATACCGACTCCGATTCGCACTACACCCTTCCGCTCATAAACCACAACAAACAACGCTTGGACAGCATTGAACTGTACCCGTTCAAACAGCTCATCAAAAATAATTTGGGAGGAATAATGGTGGCTCACTTATACATCCCGGCATACGAAAAAGGCGAGAACATTGCCTCTACCCTTTCTTATCCCATCATTACAGATTTACTTAGAAAGAAATTGGGGTTCCAAGGATTAATCGTTACCGATGCCCTCGATATGAAAGGCGTTACCAAGTATCACAAACCGGGCGATATTGAACTCAAAGCTTTTACCGCCGGAAACGACATCCTACTTTTGCCGGTTAGTGTTCCTAAAGCCATTCGGAAAATTAGTAAAGCCGTAAAAAACGGAGAAATTGACAAAAAAAGAATCGAAGAAAGCTGCAAAAAAATATTAACCTTAAAATACAGAACCGGCCTTGCCAATTTAAAAGGAGTATCCCCAAAAAACATCAACGAAGATTTAAACAACCCCAAAACCAAATTCCTGATCCGGGAACTTTATAAAGGAGCATTGACCATTGTCAAGAACCAGGATTCGCTCTTGCCTTTAAAAAGAATTGACACACTCAGAATCGCCAGCCTTACCATTGGCAACAAAGAAAAAGGGGTATTCCAAAACCGCCTGGAAGACTACGCCCCGGTGAATCACTTTTACCTGGACAGCGAAATAACTTCCGACAACAGGAACAAAATGCTCGAAGAACTCAAAACGTACAACCTGGTCATCGTCGGGGTTCAAAACACCAGCATTTCTGCTTATAAAAAATTCGGGATCACACCATCAACCATTGATTTTATTAACACCCTGCAGCAGCAAAATAAAATTGTTCTTAATGTTTTTGCGAACCCTTATTCGTTGGCTTATTTTAACACCGAAAACATTCCGGCCATTGTAATGTCTTACCAGGATAACAGTTTTACCCACGATCTTTCGGCACAATTAATCTTCGGCGGGATAGAAGCCAAAGGCTTGCTTCCTGTAACCGCCAACCAAAATTTTCCTATAAATACCGGATACCTTACTCCTAAAACAAGGCTTGAATTTTCCGAGCCCGAAGCGTTTAATATTTCAGAAAAAGATTTATTTAAAGTCGATTCCATCGCACTTTATGGCATCCAGGAAAAAGCCTATCCCGGCTGCCAAATCATGGCCATTAAAGACGGTCAGGTTTTTTACCAAAAAAGTTTTGGAAAACCCACTTATACTTCCAACCAAACGGTTCAAAACAACGACCTTTATGACATTGCTTCCATCACTAAAATTGTGGCAACGACCATTTCGGTAATGAAACTTTTTGATGAAGGCAAAATTGATATTGATGAAAAATTATCGCGTTACCATCCTTATTTTATTGGCAGCAATAAAGAAAATATTATTTACCGCGATCTGCTAACCCACCAGGCTCGTTTTCAGGCCTGGATTCCCTATTTTAGGGCAACCATTGATTCTGCAAACGGATTGAATAAAGACATCTACCAGTTTAAAATGTCCGATAAATTTCCTATCCGCGTTGCCGAAAATTTGTACATAAAACGGAATTACGCCTACCGGATGATGGACAGTATTATCATCTCGCCCCTGCGGGAAAAAACCGAATACAAATACAGCGATATCGGTTTCTATATTTTAGCAAAAACCATCGAAACATTAACCAACCAGCCCATTGATGAATATGCCGACACCCATTTTTACAAACCAATGGGACTAATGAACATCACATACCGCCCGAGAGACAAGTTTCCGCTGTCGCGATTAATCCCGACGGAAGACGACCAGTTTTTCCGGAAACAACTCATCCATGGGGATGTTCATGATCCGGGGGCCGCTATGCTGGGAGGGGTATCCGGCCATGCCGGGATATTTTCAAACACCCACGACATCGGGGTTATTATGCAAATGTTGTTAAATGGCGGAACCTATGGCGGCGAAAGATACATTAAAGAATCGACCGTGAAAGAATTTACCCGTTACCAGTTCCCGTTGCACGACAACCGTCGTGGATTGGGATTTGACAAGCCTCTCATGGATTTTGACCCGGACGGACCCAATTGTGCCAGTACCTCAACCGACAGTTTCGGACATTCGGGATTTACCGGCACCTACGCTTGGGCCGATCCTAAAAACGGGCTGATCTACGTTTTCCTTTCAAACCGTATTCACCCCGATGCATCAAATTCAACGGTGTACCGTTTAAATATCCGAACCAACATTCACCAGGCATTTTATGATACCCTTAAAAACGCCACAAAATAAATCCCTTTAAATAAAATTTTAACCCATGATTATTTACCTGATTATCATTATAACCATCCTTGTTTCCATCCTGAGTTTCAACGACCGCAACCTATTTGAACGCTTAAAATTCAATGCTTTTGACATCAAACACAGCAAAGAAGGCTGGCGGTTCTTCACCTACGGCTTTGTACATGCCGACTGGATTCATTTATTGGTAAACATGTTCGTGTTTCATTCGTTTGCGAATATTGTTTACACCATTTACGGCTATTATTTTGGCTTTAAAGCCGGATTTTACTTTATCCTATTGTATGTTGGAGGGATTTTATTTTCAACCCTTTGGGATTTTGGCAAACACAAAGACAACGCTTTTTATAGCGCAGTTGGAGCTTCGGGAGCCGTTTCGGCCGTTGTTTTTGCAAGCATCTTGCTCTATCCCCAAGGCGAAATCTCACTGATGTTCCTGCCCATCCCCATGCCAGCGGCGGTATTTGGACTTCTATATTTAGTTTATTCGGCCTATATGGCTAAACGCGGCAAAGACAACATTGGCCACAATGCCCACTTTTGGGGAGCCATTTTCGGCATTGTTTACACCATTGCCCTCAAACCGGCGTTCGCAACAAATTTTATTGATTATATGTTTAGTTTTATATAAAATAAACCGAACATTCTTTTCGCAATCAAGACATTAAGGAAATAAAAAATAAAACACATGAAAACAGTCGGACTTATCGGAGGAACAACCTGGCACTCAACCATCGATTACTACCGTTTGTTAAACGAGGGGATCAACCAACGATTGGGCGGATCAAACACCGCAAGGATTATAATTAACTCTGTAAACTTCCAGGTTTTGATCGATTTTAACAAAGTAAACAACTGGGGAGGCGTTGAAGAATACATCAGTAAACTGGCCATCGACACCGAAAAAGCCGGGGCCGAGTGTCTGCTCTTAGGAGCCAACACCCTGCACCGTATTGCCAACCAAGTCAGTAAAAAAATAAACATCCCGATCATACATGTTGCCAAAGAAACGGCTAAAACCATCAAAGAAGAAGGATTAAAAAAAATTGCTTTACTGGGAACCCGAACCACCATGACTTCCGAATTTTACACAACAATTTTATCAGAAAATGGAATAAAAACCATCATCCCTGAGGGAGAAGATATTGAGCTGATCGACTATAGTATTTACAAGGAATTTAGCAAAGGAATCTTTTCAGATAAAATGAAACAAAGCTATCTTGAAATCATTCAAAAACTCATCGCTAAAGGCGCGGAAGGAATCATACTTGGCTGCACCGAAATCCCGATTTTAATCAAACCAAACAACTGCAATGTGCCATTGTTCGACACAACACAAATACATGTAAATGCAGCCATAAACTTTGCGTTGGATTAATTGAGCATGGGGTCATCCGGGTATTTGATCCACATGGCATATTCTTCGCCCAGTTTTTCAAGCGAACGTTTCCAGAGCAAGCCGGGGTTTGTTTTCAAGAGGTAGTTTGCCTTAACCAGCGAAACCACCCAGGAATTCCGCTCCAGCTCTTCCTCCAACTGGTTCGGGCTCCAACCGGAATAACCTATATAGAAGCGGATTTCGTCCGGGTTAATTAAATTCAGACTTATCATTTCTTTTACCACTTCCATCTCGCCCCCCCAGTAAATGCCATCTATAATCTCGTGGCTGCCGGAAATTTTTTCGCCCAGTGTATGAATAAAAAACAAACTATCGCTTTGAACCGGACCACCCAAATAAATTTCGCTGTTAAAATGAGGAAAATCTTTTACCACTTCGTTTAACCTTACAGACAAAGGCTTGTTCATAATTACGCCAAACGAACCTTCTTCATTGTGTTCGGCCAATAAAATTACCGAACGCTTGAAATAATAATCCATAAGCAAGGGTTCAGAAATTAAAATCCGTCCCCGCCCAGGCTTAATGTTATTTGATCTTATTTTTAATATGTCCTCTATCTTTCCCATTTTTCTTTCTCCTATTCTTAAAAATACTAATTTTGAGGCTACGTGCGTTAAAATTTTTACAAAAATAATACCATTTTAGTGAGTAAGCGAAACAAACACAGTCAATTCATTAAATTAAGAACGGAATATCCTTTCTTTTCGTATGACAGCTACGAGATCAAACAAATCGACGATCAGCTACATATCCGGTTCTGTTTCAACCTTTCCGACAAGTATTATTTTTATCCTAAGATGATTTTCCCAAGCAAGCCCCCTATTTCTCCCTCCGGTTTTAACATTATAAAGAACCTTGTTTTTCATATCGGAATGATTGAAGTTATAAGCTACTGGAAGGCTGCATGTAGTCCAAAACTTTTAATTAAACCCCATTCATTAAGCAGGGAACAAATAAGCTGGTGGGAAAAATTATATTTTAACGGACTGGGCGAATTTTTTTATTTGAACGCCATCAATACCGATGAATCCTCATTCATACAAATTGAAGCCAATGAAGGTTCGGAGCTTAAAACATTTACTACAAAACTTGAGGAGAATATTTTGGTTCCCGTGGGAGGAGGAAAAGACTCGGTAGTAAGCCTGGAGCTGCTGAAACAAAGCGGGAAAAAGATCATCCCTTACCAAGTCAATCAAAATCCATCACGCAATAAAAGTATTGAAAATGCGGGTTTCGTTCTGGAGGAATCCATCGAAGTAAAGCGAGGCATTCACTCCCAGTTACTGGAACTAAACGAAAAAGGCTTTCTTAACGGCCACACTCCTTTTTCTGCATTACTGGCTTTTTCGAGCTTGCTGGCAGCATTCCTGAACAACAGCAAACACATTGCGTTATCGAACGAATCAAGTGCCAGCGAATCTACGGTTCCCGATACAAAAATAAACCACCAATACTCCAAATCCGTTGATTTTGAAAGCGATTTCAGGGAATATGTAGCTGAATTTATTTCCCCCGATTTCAACTATTTTAGTTTTCTACGACCATTGAACGAACTGCAAATCGCGAAATTATTCTCCAAATTTGAGCACCATTTTAAAGACTTCAGAAGCTGCAATGTCGGCAGTAAAAATAATAGCTGGTGCGGCAGATGTCCGAAATGTTTGTTCACCTACATTATTCTTTCTCCGTTTCTGGAAGAAGATAGGTTGCAAGAAATTTTTGGCAAAAATCTGTTGGAAGACGAATCTTTAAAAAGCACCCTGGATGAATTAAGCGGACAGGCAGCCGTCAAGCCTTTTGAATGTGTCGGCACCATCGACGATGTAAATATCGCGCTCCAGCTAAAACTTAAAAAACACGCCCACCAAAAGCTTCCGGCTTTGCTGGATTATTACAAAAATAAAATGGCGAACCCAACGATTCCTGCAGAGAAAATTAAGCAACATTTAACGAATCTTGAAGCTAAACATTTCGTCCCGGATGAATTATTAAAACTAATCAAAGCCCATCTGAAAGATGAATAGAATTGCCGCAGAAATAAAAAACAAATCGGTTCTGATTTTGGGTTTTGGCAGAGAAGGCCAATCGAGCTATCATTTTATCCGTTCGGTTTTCCCGGATAAAAAAATCAGCATTGCCGACATGAACGGGAACAGTGAGGCCATCAGGCAACTACAAAATATTGATAAAAATATTGAGTTCATTCTTGGCGAACAATACCGGTCAAGGATTAGTGAATCTGAACTAGTACTGAAAAGCCCGGGAGTTTTCATAAAAGATCATCCCGAAAATATTTCTTCGCAAACCGAACTTTTTATGAAACATTTTGGTTCACAGACAATCGGAATTACCGGAACCAAAGGCAAAAGCACCACCAGCAGTTTAATCCACCACATTTTAAAAAATGCCGGAAAGGATTGCCTTCTGGTGGGAAATATCGGCCAACCCCCGTTTAAAATTCTGGATCAAATAAACCCGGAAACAATCATTGTTTACGAACTATCGGCCCACCAATTAAAAGATATCAAATATTCTCCGTCAACCGGAATTCTCCTGAATATTTTCCCTGAGCACCTCGATCATTTTAAGAACACTGAAAATTATGCCCGGGCAAAGGCTCATATTTTCAAAAACATGAAGCAAGACGGGGTTCAAATTTTTAACAGCGACCAAGAGTTCTTACAAAAATATTTAACGGCAAGCAAACAGCTCTCGTTTTCTGTTTTAAAAGAAGCCGATTGTTTTTTAAAGGATGAGAGAATTATCCTGAACGGCAAACAAATTATGGATTCGAAAGACATCCGCAACCTGATCGGAAAACACAACTTGCAAAATATCATGGCAGCCGTTCTGGCCTGTAAAATCAAAGCAGTTCCAATTGAAAAAATAAAGGATGGCATCGTTTCATTCAAACCACTTGAACACCGGTTGGAATATGCCGGATACTTCGGGGGCATTCATTTTTATAACGATTCTATTGCAACCATTCCCGAAGCCTGCATCAAAGCCCTGGAAGCACTTCCCGAAACCAACACCCTTTTACTGGGCGGCTTCGACAGGGGGCTGGATTACAAAGGACTTTACGCCTTCATCGAAAAAACAAATCTCGAAAACATCATTTTTATGGGAACCGCAGGAAAAAGGATGCTTGCCGAGTACCCAACCGAAAAGAAAAAAATATGGGTCGCTTCGGTAGAAGAAGCGTTTGAACACATTCCAAAAATCACGGCACAGAACAAAATTTGCCTTTTATCGCCGGCAGCAGCCAGCTACGACAAATACAAAAATTTTGAAGAAAGAGGCCGCTTGTTTAAAAAATTAGCAGGAAACCTGTAAGGGTCCCTGCCAACCAAACAATAGTAAAGAATTTTATTTTATTCTTCTTTTTTATCTTTTTCAGCTTCTTCTTTTGAAGCCTCTTCCTTTTTAGGTTCTTCTTTTTTCTTTTCAGCTTTGGGTTCTGCTTTCTTTTTTGGAGCAGCTTTAGCTTTTGTTTCTTTAATTTCTTCTTTTGGTTTTTCTACAGGCTTTTTCGCAGCCGGTTTTTTCGCCGGGGCTTTTTGGGGTTCTTCTTTTTTCTCCGCTTCCAGAACAACTTTTTTTATCGGTTTTTCTTCTTCCGGAGCTTTATACGGTTGGGCCTTCCTTGGACGAAGTTTTCCGTAGCTGCCCATTATAATTTTACCTCGTTTTGTTTTTTTATCACCTTTTCCCATAGTAAGAAATTTAAATTAAACGTTGTCATAAAGTTACGAAAAATTTAAGACTTTGAGAGAGGAAGTCCGGGCTAAACTGTTAAAGAATCTAAAAAATCTTTTTCGATCAGCTCGGATTTTTTAATTACACGCCGACACCAGTTGGTCATTATCTCTAGTTTCTCTTCCTGGCTCAGCATCCAATCAATTTCTGATTTACGAAGCTTCTCGGTTAAATAAAATAAACTCAAAGCCGCCGACACCGAAATATTAAAGCTTTCGGTAAAACCGTACATCGGGATTTTCACGTGTTCATCGGCATTGTTAATAGCCAATTGCGACAAGCCCTCCAGTTCGGTTCCAAAAACCAAGGCAATTTTGCCATCCAACGATAAATCTTCAAGCATTTGATCGTTGGAGTGAGGCGTTGTGGCTACAATTCTGTAACCGTCGGCCCACAATTTTTCATAAGCATCAAGCGTATTATTTTCAAGCTGCTTATAAATTTTCATTGTCAGCCATTTGGACGAACCCATGGCTACGTTTTTGCTCAAATCAAACTTGTTTTCATTTTCGATGATGTGCACATCCTGCACCCCAAAACAATCGCAAGAACGCAGCACCGCACTGGCATTATGTGGCTGAAATAAATCCTCCAGAACCACGGTAATATACCGGGTTCTGGATTGGATAATCTCATTAAATTTCGCGCGTTTATTATCGCTAACAAACTGCAATAAATGTTCTAAAAGTTTTTTCCTTTGCGAAAGGTTCATCTTATTTCAGGTTCGTATCAGGATACAAATCTTCCCACCACTCCGGTTCGTCTTTTAACTCACGATCGAACCAGGCGGCGATGGTTTTTTGCCAGGCAATGCGTTTTTTATAATCCAAAATCCAGTGGTCCTCGCCCGGAATTTGTACAAATTCAACTTCTTTGCCCAACAAACGAAGAGCCGCAAACTGCTGAATACTTTCACCAACCGGCACATTGGTATCCGAACCACCATGCAACAACAAAATTGAGTTCACCTGTTTGTCGGCATTAAACAACGGACTTTGGTCAACATATAATTTCTTGTTGTTCCAGGGGAAGCTATTGGCCGAAGCTACCGAACTATATTGATACCCCCAATATCCTTCGCCCCAGTAGCTCGAAATAGAACTGATACCTGCATGGGCAATACCGGTGGCAAAAACATCGGTTTTGGTCATCAGCAGCATGGTCATAAACCCACCATAAGAAGCTCCCATACAACCAATTTTATCAGCATTTACATACGAATGAGTTTGGGCAAAATGTTGGGTTGCTTCAATAATTTCGTCGGCAACGGTTTCGCCCCAGTTGTTTACATGAGCAGCCGCAAAATCCTGACCATAACCGGTGGCACCACTCGGGTTCACCACGTATACAATGTAACCGTGAGCCGTGTATAATTCTTTGGGGTAACGCCCGCGGAAATTCCGGTTGATCGGGCTGGTTCCACCATAATAATATACAATTACAGGGTATTTTTTCTCGGGATTAAAATTTGGAGGATAATAAACAAAACCATCCACCTCCACCCCTTTCTTAGTGGTGTAAACACAGTCTTTAATCTCGCCAAATTCTACATCTGCAAAAAATTCTTTTTCAGGATCGGCAACTAGCGTGCTTTCATTTTTCTTCAGGTTCAAGATATAAGCTTTATTAGAGCTGTTGATTCCTTGAGAAGTATAGCCCGCATAATATGATTGTTTTGAAAAATCAATCGAAGACAACATATCCTGATTGGTTTCAATCAACTCAAAAGCACTTTTTTTAATGTCGTATTTATACAAATTGCTGTATGATTTTTCTTCCACATCAAAATAAATGGTATTGGCATCTTTCCAATAAACGCTTTCAATGCTGGGATCAAAATCATAAGTTAAGGATTTTACCTTTCCATCATTCAAATTATAGATGTATGCTTCAACTTCGTAATCATTCGCGATATTATGTTCTTTTAGGTTGATCCCAACTTCGCCAAACAAAGCAGGACTGCCGGTTACCAATAATTGCGTTCCGTCGGGCGAATAAGAAACATAACCCGGCAATTGTTTTACCCAAATAGTATCCAGTTCCATGGTTTCCAGATTCAGTTCGTATAAACTTTGGTTTTCGTAGGGACGCTCAAGATTAGTAATGCGCGACTCGTTGTAAATAATTTTTTTCGAATCAGGGCTTATGTCATGCAAGTTGGTTGTCAGGTTTCCAAACGTCAGGCGTTGAACTAAACCAGTTTCGAGTTCATATTTAAACAAAAACGAACGACTCCTCCACCAGGGCCAGCGATCCTGCATATTTTCTACTTTTTGAGCCAGTTTATTTTTTTCGGGACCATCTTCCGAAACCGAATAAATAATAAATTCTTCGTTTGGAGCCCATTGATAATTTCCCTTAATATTTTCGCCAAGTAACTCATGGTTTTGGGTCGCCGGATCAGCAACAAAAAATGAATTACCGCTTCGGTACGAATATTTGTGTCCGCTTGGCAACCAGTGGATATTTCTAAATTTCGGATCTTTATAAAACGAAACCAGTTTATTTGTTTTCAATTCATAAAATTCGATCCAGTTTTTTGTTTTTCCTTCGGGAGCCGTAATTTCTGAATACGTAACAAAATAATACAAGCCATCTGCAGAAACCTGCACATTATTTACCCTTGGTCCTTCCAGCACATGGGTAATATCCATAAAATGTTTAGGCGAGGTGGTTAATGTAAGGTTCCCCTCAGCATATGGTTCGCTAAATTCAAGAGTGGCTTTGATTGCTAATTCATTTTCTTTTTCGGTAAGAACCTTTAAAACAACGGCATAATTTTGTTTTTCAAAAGTTAAATCTTTGCTGAATTTTGACAGCTCATCATCTTTCGCTGAATAAATGCCGCCAACAGCTTTACCATTTACATAAACTTCGAACATGGCAGAAGATTCAATTTTTAATCGAGCTTTTGTAAAACGGTTGACTTCAATATAGCTAACAAAATAAGAAAGCGAAGATTTGCTGCCGGAAAGTTTTAGCATCCCTTCTTCATCAGCCGAAATAAGATTCCAGTTTTGCCCCGAAAAAGTTGCAAGTTCATTCGCTTCGGGACGAAACTTGGGCACATCAACCTGATCAAATTTCAAAAGCCGCTTCAAATTAAATGTTTTCCCGTTCACATCTTTATTATTATTTGAAACGGGCATCTTTACTTCAACCTGACCTGAATAAAGCCAATGATTAATTGAAGTAACAGATGTTTTGTCTTCCTGGCTATACATCGGAAGACTTATAAGTAGTGATAGTAAAATACTGAAATTAATCCTCATGTTGACAAATTTTAAAATTAACGAACAAATTTAATGAAATGGCAGGATATTAAACATTATTAAGCTGATATTTCAAATTTTAATCGAATAATTTTAAGAGTTTTCAAAAAAAAACTACTTTTGCACTTCTAAATTTTGGAAAAATGGCAAAAAAGAAAAGCACAACCGAAACTGGCATCGTTGCTGTAGAGGAAGCTCTAAGTAAAACAGAACAGTTCATTGAAAAACATCAAAATAAACTGGTAATCATCATAAGTGTGATTGCTATTATTATACTTGGGTTCTTCGGTTACAAAAAATTCATCCTTCAACCGATGGAAAAAGAAGCACAATCCGAAATATTCATGGCCGAAATGTATTTCGAAAAAGATTCAACAGACAAAGCCCTGTACGGTGATGAAAACTATTTAGGATTTATTGATGTGGCCGATAATTTCGGTTCAACCAAAGCTGGGAATCTTGCCAATTATTATGCCGGAATCTGTCTCCTTAAAAAAGGAGAATTTGAAGATGCCATTGATTATTTAAAATCATTTAAAGCAGACGATCATATTATTGCCCCCATGGCATTGGGTGCTGTTGGGGATGCTTATTCTGAATTAAAAGAATTTGACAAGGCTGCCTCTTATTATATGGATGCGGCCAATAAAGATAAAAATGAATTCACTGCCCCCATATTTCTTTTCAAAGCCGGGATTACTTACGAAATTGCAGAGAATTACAAGCAAGCGGTAAAAGCTTTTACCCGGATCAAAGAAGAATATCCCAAAAGCAGTGAAAGCCGCGATATTGACAAATATATTGCTCGAAACAAAGAATTATCTAAAAGATAATACAACCATAATTTGACCATTAAAATGCCTGGCTTCCCAAAAGCCGGGTATTTTTTTTATTTTTAAATAAAATTTTTAACATGAAAGATTTGCGCATTGTTTTTATGGGAACCCCCGATTTTGCCGTTGCATCGTTAAGAACACTGGTAAACCATGGAGCAAATATTGTCGGGGTTATCACAGCCCCGGATAAACCTGCCGGACGAGGGAAAAAATTACAGCAATCGTCCGTAAAAAAATATGCCCTCGAAAACAATTTAAACATTCTTCAGCCTACCAATTTAAAAGCCCCCGGATTTATTGAAGAATTAAAATCGTTAAGAGCTGATTTGCAAATCGTGGTTGCTTTCAGGATGCTGCCCGAAATTATATGGGCCATGCCCCCAAAAGGGACCTTTAACCTTCATGCTTCGCTACTGCCCCAATACCGCGGAGCGGCTCCCATAAACTGGGCCATTATTAATGGTGAACGCGAAACCGGCGTTACCACTTTTTTCCTCGACAAAGAAATCGATACCGGAAGCATCATTGATTTTGAGAAAACAAGCATCGGTCCCGAAGAAACAGCCGGCGAATTACACGACAGGCTGATGGAAATCGGGAGCAAACTGGTTTTAAAAACCGTTCAAAATATTGCCGACGGAAAAGTAAAAGCACTTCCACAAAAAAACGAGGAAGCAAAACACGCCCCAAAACTCAACAAAGAAAATACCCGGATCAAGTGGAACAAAAAAGGGAGAAGTATTTTTAACCTGATCCGCGGGCTTTCGCCATACCCGGTAGCATACACCATGTTTCTAAGCCCCGAAAAAGAGTTCAAACTAAAAATATATGAATCATCGTTTGAAGCATCAAATGACAACGAGCACGAAAACGGTTCTATAAAAACCGATCAAAAAACATTTTTAAAAATAAAATGTGAAAACGGTTGGATATTTTTAAAAGAAATCCAATTGGAAAGCAAAAAAAGAATGAGCATCGAAAACTTCTTAAGAGGATTTCCGATAAAAGAGCACCATAGTGTTAAATAACTAACAATATCAATAGTTTCAGAAGATAACTATTTTTTAGGATAAAACCCTCCAGTTATTAACAAAAACACGGTTTTATTAACATTTTCAAGGGTTTTAGAGCATTTAACTTGATTTTCTCAAATTATCATATAAATTTGCAAGTTCTTCGATAATATTATTATTAACTAAAACCCAAGTAAAATGAACAAAGCAGAATTAATTGAAGCAATTGCAAATGATGCTAGCTTAACCA
This sequence comes from Bacteroidales bacterium, assembly GCA_963664245.1. Taxonomy (GTDB): domain Bacteria; phylum Bacteroidota; class Bacteroidia; order Bacteroidales. The sequence goes on along the minus strand of OY760934.1, from coordinate 3,478,225 downwards.
AAGCTGATGCTAAAAGAGCTCTTGACGCTTTCATCGGAGCTACTACCGGTGCCCTTAAAAAAGGTGACAGAGTTGCATTAGTTGGATTCGGTTCTTTCTCAGTTGCTGAAAGAGCAGCTCGTAAAGGAAGAAATCCTCAAACTGGTCAAGAAATCAAAATTGCTGCTAAAAAAGTGGTTAAATTCAAAGCTGGAAACGATTTAGCTGGTACTGTTTAATTCTTTTTTAAACGCGAAGAAATAAAAAAGGCTTTCTAAACAGAAAGTCTTTTTTATTTTATTAAGTTGAAGCGGTAAGGCAGAAGAGCATCTTCTTCGGCATAATCAATCCCGATACGTTTGCTAACAAGAATATTTTTATTTGGAACTGTTACCCCCCTGTCCTCAATCCAGATTTGATTTCCCGTTAAACATTTTTTATTCAAATCCATAGTAATCCCCAATGCTTTGGTTAATTTCCCAGGACCATCGGCCAGGCCTTTGAGTTTATTTTTCTTTGTCCAAAGATAAATCTCTTCCAGGCCATCAACAGGTTCAACGCCCCTGATTAAAACAGCATGCGGAACATCCTGCACATTGGTTACCACGTTAAATAAATAATGAACGCCATAACACAAGTAAACGTAAGCAAAACCACCCTGCCCGAACATAATTTCGGTGCGAGGAGTTCGTCGTCCACCATAAGCATGCGAAGCTTTATCAGTAATCCCGGCATAAGCTTCTGTTTCGGTAATCATCCCGCCGGTAAGCTTTCTGTCAACATTTGTGATCAGAAATTTACCGAGCAACTCACGCGCAATCAACACAACATCATCCCGCAAATAAAACTCTTTTTGCAATTTCATCGGATTACAATTTTAATCGTTGCTGGGTGTCCCAGGTCAAACGGTTATCTTCGGTGGTTTTAATTTTTTCAATATCCTGCAGCCAACGGATCACTCTTACAACCTGATCTTCCGGGAACTCCTCCAGTTTTTCAATCACTTCCTGTAAAAAATAAGGACGGATCATCAATAACGGTCGAAGTTTTTGGTTAATATTTTCGAACTCCAACTCATTTACATCCAGCTTGTTCCTCTCACGACAAACATCACATTTACCGCATCTTTTCACATCTTTTTCGCCAAAATAAGCCAACAACAATTGATTGCGACAACGCGAATCCTGCACGTAATCAATCACACTTTGTAAACGCTGCTTGGCCGATTTTTTCCGAAGCTGATACGTTTCTTTAGAAATATGCAGGCTGGCTTGATCCAGGCGTTCGACACCATAAATTAACTGGGGTTTGCTTTTTTTAGGAATATAATCAAGCACTTGCAACTTGTGTAATCGGGCTAAATATGATTTTACAGCTTCTGTTTCTAAATCCGTCCGTTTTGCAATTTCCGATTCATTTATCGAGGTATATTCTGTAAACAAACCACTATACGAACGCAACAAAATTTTAACAAAGTGATCGTAAAACGGATTCTCAACCTGGAAACGGTACAAATCCTCGCGGCTCATTCTCATCAAAAGCCTGGAAGGGTTCTTTATTCCTTCGTTCAAAAACAAATAGCCTTCTTTTTCTAAAAAGCGTAATGCATTAAACGTAAGCAAATTTGAAAATTTAAACTTTTGGCTAAAGTCGGCCATATCAAAATCAAAACTTTGATCTTTGCCGCTACCCACCGCCAATTGAAAGTAATTTCCAATGGCGTTATAAACATTTTTAATTTCGCTCAATTTAGGATAACTTATCGAAAAGCGTTTTCTCAAATCAAGAACATCGCTATCCTCATAAAGAATAAAAGCAAAGGCATTTTTTTCATCGCGCCCGGCACGCCCGGCTTCCTGGAAATACGATTCGAGGTTATCGGGCAAATCCATGTGAACCACCGCACGTACATCCGGTTTGTCAATTCCCATTCCAAAAGCGTTGGTAGCCACAATTACAGGCAAACTTCCTTTAGTCCAGTCATCCTGCATTTTTTCCCTGACATCGCTGTCGAGCCCGGCATGATAATATCCCGAACGAATTTTATGTTGATTTAAATAACTTGAAATTTCTTTGGTTTTCCGACGGTTCCTAACATAAACAATCGCCGAGCCTTTTGAATGATTCAAAATATAAAGCAGTTTTACCAGTTTATTTTCTTCTTTAAGAACCACATAGGTCAGGTTTTTCCGTTCGAAGCTTCGCTGCAAAACATTCTTCTGCCGAAAATTCAATTTTTCCTGAATATCGTCAATCACCTTACCGGTAGCTGTAGCCGTTAACGCCAATACCGGCACTTTGGGAATAAAAGAACGCACCTCGGCAATTTTGAGATAGGCCGGACGGAAATCATAGCCCCACTGTGAAATGCAATGCGCTTCATCAATGGCCAGTAAATTCACTTTCATGCGTTTCAGGTTCTCCAAAAAAGCAGGAGTCGATAGGCGTTCGGGCGAAACATATAAAAATTTGGCATCGCCAAACACGCAGGCATTATAGGCTGCTTCAACTTCGCTGAACTGCATTCCCGAATAAATAGAAAAGACTTTAACGCCCTTCTTTTTAAGGTTTACAACCTGATCTTTCATCAAAGCGATTAAAGGGGTAACCACAATGCAAACGCCGTCCATGCTTAATGTCGGAACTTGGAAACATACCGATTTCCCTCCTCCGGTAGGAAGAAGTGCTAGGGTATCTTTTCGCAACATCACCGATTCAATAATCTCTTGTTGCATCGGGCGAAAAGCTGAGTACCCCCAATATTTAATGAGTATGTTGCGTATTAACATAATATAATAAGAGAAGCTAAGTTAGGAAATATTAAAAGAATAGTAAATGCCTAAATAACCGTAATGCGGTTTAACTGATCTATAATTGCCCGGTATAAACTTGATGAACTATACGGTTTAGGTAAATAATCGTCGCAACCCATTTCAAAACATTTTTCGCGATCGCCCGACATGGCATAAGCCGTTTGCGCAATAACCGGAAGATAGGGGAATTCATGTTTAATAATTTGGGTGGCACGATATCCTGTCATCACAGGCAGTTTGATATCCATTAATACCAAATCTACATTATCATTTTCCCGAATAAAATCAACCGCAGCCTGGCCATCTTTAACCCAAAACAATTTTGCATTGGTTCTTCGTAAGGCCGCATATAAATATTGATAACTCGATTTTTCGTCTTCAACAATCAGGATAGTATAAATGGAAAGATCAGGCACATCAGAATCATAGACACTAAATTTAAATCCAGTATGATTTATTTGATCCTTCATGTTTTTTTGGTTAATCAGTTCACTCATAAATGCTCACGACAAATATATATAAATTAATAATAAAACATAAAACTTTTATTGATTTTATATTTTCAAATGCAAATCACTCAAATATATCTGTCAAATTTTGTTTTACTATTTTTGCAAAAAAATATCCATGAACAAAAAGAAAAAATTTAAAAATATTGTTTACAGTACCAATCCCGATTTTCAATACGAATACGAAGAAGACGAACAAGTTGAACCCCTCCCGCCTTCGCAACAAAATTTAAAAATTCATTTGGAGAAAAAACACCGTGGCGGAAAAACCGTAAGTATTGTAAAAGATTTTATCGGTTCGGACGATGATTTAAAAGAACTCGGGAAAACCCTTAAATCAAAATGCGGAACCGGCGGATCGGCAAAAGACGGCGAAATTATCATCCAAGGCGACTTCAGGGATAAAATCATGGATATTTTATCAAAAGAAGGTTATAAAGCTAAAAAAGTCGGGGGCTAATGTTTGACAAAGATTATTGGGACAAAAAATATTTAAACGACAAACCTGTGTGGGACGTGGGATATGCCGTACCTGCTTTTACAGAATATTTCGCCCAGGTAAAAAACAAAGAATCCAAGATACTGGTTCCCGGAGCCGGTAATGCTTACGAAGTAGAATATCTCTTCAGGCAAGGATTTAACAATGTTTTTTTGTTGGATTTTGCGCCCAGACCCATCCAAAATTTTTTGGAAAGAATGCCCGACTTTCCGAAGAAGCAAATCATCATGGAAGATTTTTTTGAACACCGGGGAGAATTTGATTTAATTGTTGAACATACTTTTTTAACGTCTTTTACCAAAGAAGCTTGGACAAATTATGCAAAAAAAATGCACGAGCTTTTAAAACCCAAAGGCAAGTTCATCGGCTTGTTGTTTAACCACGAATTTGATTTTGACGGCCCTCCTTATGGCGGAACTCCCAAAGAATACCAAAATCTTTTTTCTCCTTATTTTGACTTTAAGGTTTTTGAAACCGCCTACAACTCCATAAAACCCCGAAAAGGAAGAGAGATTTTTTTAAATCTGGTGAAAAAACATTAACCCTACGAGGGTTGCAACCCTCGTAGGGTTAAGATTATTTAGAACCTTCGAGGACTTTTTGCAATTCACTAATAGTTTTCTGATCAATTATATCGACTAATTGTTTTTTGGCATAATCATACTTTTTTATAATTGTTGGCTCAATTTCTTGAAAACAACTACCATTTTCATTTTTATCAATTGCAAACTGTATTATCAAATCCCTAGTTCCCCTAATATACTGATAATCTAAAACATCAGAATTTGGCAAAGAAACTTTATATAATTTTTCATTTCTTAATGAATAAACGTATAATCCCTTTAAGTCAGCAAGATTAATAAAACCATCTTCTCTAGTATCTTCAGTTGCAGCCTTAAAAGTTACCAATATATCATCAGAAAAATAATCAACTTGAATCTCATTAAAATTAACCCTTAAGTCAAATAAAGTTTTAGTTTTTTGAGTTCTATAGTCCCAAATAATCATATTAACAAATTCTCCAAAAAAGTTTTTCCCATCGGGTGGTGAACAACAATATTGCTCGTTCAAAACATTGCGAAAATCAGAATCATAAAGATCCAATACGCCATCATTTATTAATTCTGGCTTTGCAAGATCAATCCTAGAAACAGGTATAATGTAAACCTGATTTAAAGTATCAACTAATTTGGGGAATTTTAAAGAAATAAGTTGTTGTCTTTTATTCTCCTTTTGCAATTCTTCAATTTTATCAGATGATAAAATTCCTGTATCCGAATTTCTATAAGGATGCAGCCATCCAAACTCGTCAATTAGCAATTTTGTCAGCAATATAACTAACACTAAAACAACTATTACTCCTAATGTTCCAAAAACAGCTAAAACTCTTTGATTGTAATTTTTAATTTTTTCAATTTTCATAATAAATATTTTTTGTTTAACAACATCATATATGGGGGAGTTTTCCAAATTTAAACAAATACCATGCAGAAATTTACTTTCCTTTCTAAATAAAATTATTTATATTTGTTATAAATAAAGATTACTGGAATTTACTAATCAATCACTTATGACACCTAACATCATCACAACCATTGAAACGATTGGCACCATCACTAAAAAAGAACGTTTGGTTTCTGTTAATTTCGAAGACCTTGTACTTGAATCACAACACCCTTTTCCGGGCTATCATGGCACCACGGTTCCCGACAAAACCAATCCAAAATCGGCCTTTTTAATTTTAAAATCGAACCACACCGACGAAGAAATTATTCGGGCCACCATACAGGTAAAAAAAGATTTTCCAGCTCGTTTTGATGCTTCTCCCGGACAGGTAGAACTGCAAAACAAAACCCTTAATTGCATTCGTGTTAAAGGGCTCGACAATTACACCTTTATCCCCGAAATACTTGCAAAATACAAAGAGCAGGGAATTTTATTCGAAAAAGGAAAAGAAATCAAATCCTACGAAGGAGTGATAAAAATCAACAAATATTTTCTGTTGGACGAACTCAATAATGGCATTTACATGGACAAAGAAAACCCTGAAATGGGCTACTTTGAACTTGAAAACCAAATAGATTGGAATGTTTTTGAGCAAATGACTTTAGATATTAAACGCAATATTGAAGAAAATAATTTTGATGCGGCCCTGGGAACCATTTACCGCAAATCAGGACTAAAAGATGTTATTCGTATTTTTGACACTAACGTATGTTTGGGCGAATGCTTATTTTTGCGCGAGAAATACATGTCGGAAATTAAAAAACATCAAAAAAACAAATAATGATCAAACAACTTTCTGATCTGTTAACCGGCTGGTTGACACAATTAGGGATTTCGCAGGAAATTGCAAAAACTATTACTGATTACTCTTTTCTTATCCTTTTATTTATTGCTTGCTATTTTGCTTTTTTAATTGCAAAGCACATCATCAATAATTATTTCAGCAAAATTGTTGAGCGAACCAAAACCAAGTGGGACGATTACATTTTTAAACGAAAAGTTTTTAACCGCATCTCTTTTTTGGTTCCGTTGTTTTTGTTAAGCTTCTTCATTCCCCATGTAATTCCGGATTATGCACTCACCATCAAGATTCTTAGAGGCATTATCGACATTTCGATTATCATTGTTGTGGTGGTTATTTTACTGGGGATCATCGATTCTTTTTTCGATATCTACAGTACTTTTTCTATCTCAAAGTCGAGGCCGATTAAAGGCTACCTCCAGGTTGCCAAAATCATCATTTTTATTGTTGCCGGCGTGCTCACAATTTCTGTTCTAATCGGAGAAAAAAGCTTTGGCTGGCTGGCTGGCTTTGGTGCTTTTTCGGCCATTTTAATGTTGATTTTTAAAGACCCGATTTTGGGCTTCGTTGGCGGAATTCAGCTAACCTCAAACAACATGGTTCAAATCGGCGACTGGATCACTATGAATAAATACGGTGCCGACGGCAATGTAACCGACATTACACTGACCACAGTCAAGGTTCAAAATTTTGATAAAACCATTGTTACCATTCCCACCTACACCTTGGTAACCGATTCGTTCCAAAACTGGCGGGGCATGGAAGAATCGCCCGGGCGACGCATCAAACGTTCGTTAAACATCGACATGAACAGCGTAAAATTTTGCGATCAGGAAATGCTGAAAAAGTTTAAAAGCTTCCACTTTTTAAGCGATTATATTGAAAGAAAAAACAACCAACTGGAAACTTACAACAAAGAGTACGGCTTTGATAACACCAATTTAGTTAATGGCCGCAGGCAAACCAACTTAGGCGTTTTCAGGGCTTATTTAAAACAATACCTTCGCCATAAACCCGAAATAAATATAGACATGACGTTTCTGGTTCGCCAACTACAGCCTACAGAAAACGGTATCCCCATTGAAATATACGTGTTCAGCAAAATACAAACCTGGGCCGAATACGAGGATGTTCAGTCTGATATATTTGACCATATCTTAGCAGTCATCCCCGAGTTTGGATTAAAAGTTTTCCAAAGTCCGAGCGGAGGCGATTTTAAGGAAATACTAAAAAATTAAAGCGGATTTTTCTTTAAATATTCTTCTACTTTTTCGAAGGCTATTTTGAACCATTCAGTATAATTGACCGGATGATTTTCGATATCGTCGCGTAAATCTTCCATGCTCATGTATTTGTAATCTTCAACTTCATCAGGGTTTATCTCCGGTTCCCCGTCATATTTCCCGATGAAGACATGATCGTATTCATGTTCTGTCAATCCCTGGCCAACGTCGGCCCTATACAAAAACGAAAAAGCTTCGGTAAGTTCACAATCAAAGCCCATTTCTTCCACCAGGCGCTGATGGGCGTTTTCCATAACATCTTCATCCAAGCGAGGGTGACTACAGCAAGTGTTGGTCCATAAGCCCGGCGAATGATATTTTGAGAGTGCCCGCTGATGAAGCAGCAATTCACCTTTAGAATTAAAAACAAAAATTGAAAATGCCCGGTGGAGGATACCTGTTTCGTGAGCTTCCATTTTTTTCATTGTTCCCAGAACATTGTCGTCACGATCAACGAGTACCACTTTTGCTGTTGCCATGTGCCTGATTTTTAACTGCAGGCAAAAATACACTTTTTTAACTCGGGAGCAAATCAAAAATTTAACAAAAAACACACATCTGAAAAAGCCCGCCACACCTGACTTTCAAAAAAAGTTAAAAAAAAATCAAATAATACTTGACAAAATGAAAAAGATATTTTTATTTTGACCGACCGTTCAATCATAAAAAATAAATATGCCACGAACCTCAAAACAATTTGAAAAAATAAGAGAAGTTAGAAAAGCACTCATCATGGATACCGCCATGGAACTTTTCGCAAACGAAGGCTATCACACTACTTCAATCAGCCGGATAGCGAGCATGGCAGGCATTTCAAAAGGACTGATGTACAATTATTTTAAAAGCAAAGAGGCTTTACTGAAAGAAATAATGACATTGGGATTAAAAGAAATGGTTGAACTCATCGACCCAAACCACGATGGTATTCTGAGCGAAGACGAAATGGTTCATTTTATTTCGGAAATATTTGTAATGTTAAAACAAAACCAGAAATACTGGAAACTATATTATGCCGTGATGCTTCAACCAAAAGTATTTGAGCTGGTTTCGGAAGAATATTTTGAAATTTTTCCCCAATTTATGAAAAGGCTAACCGATTATTACACCGGACACGGTGTAAAACATCCTGAAAAAGAAGCCATGCTTTTCGGAGCCACCATCGACGGGATGGCATTTAATTACATCCTGAACCCCGACATATTTCCAATGGACACATTGGTTGAACGCGTAAAAGAAAAATTCTGTTATCTAAATAACTAACCTAATGAAAACAATTACAAAAACAGTACTTGCAGTATTGATTTTAGCAAGTATCCAACAAGCTAACGCGCAAACATTAACAGCCAAGCAAATTGTAGAGAAATCGAACAATTTGTTTGTTGGCGAATCAAGCATTAGCAACATGACCATGACTGTAATCCGCCCCGAGTGGAAACGTACATTTTCGATGCAAACCTGGTCGCTGGGAAATGATTTTTATATCATCTACGTTACCGCCCCTGCCCGCGAAAAAGGACAAGTTTTTATGAAACGAAACAACGATATGTGGAACTGGGTTCCTAATATCAACCGCATGATTAAAATCCCGCCTTCGATGATGATGCAATCGTGGATGGGTTCTGATTTCACCAACGACGACGTTGTAAGAGCCAACTCCATCGTGGAAGATTATACCCACAAAATTATAGGGGAAGAAAAAATTGAAGGCTACGATTGCTACAAAATCGAATTGATCCCCTTGCCCGACGCCCCAGTTGTTTGGGGAAAAGTGATCTTATGGATTTCGAAAAAAGATTTTTTGGGATTAAAAAGCGAATATTACGACGACTTTCTTGAGCTGGTAAAAACCTCTAAAGGATCAGAAATAAAAGAAATGGACGGAAAGTTGCTCCCCACACTTTTGAGTATGCACTCGGTTGACAAACCGGACAATATAACCGAACTCAAAATCAATTTCCAGGAATTTGACATTCCGAATATCGACGAGAATTTTTTCTCGCAACAAAACATGAAACGGATTCGTCCACGTAAAAAATAATTCATCATGGATACATTAATAAAAATAGCCTGGAGAAGCTTGTGGCGAAATAAAAAGCGAACCCTGATTACAACCGCCTCTGTTTTTACGGCTGTATTTCTTGCCCTTTTTATGCGATCCATGCAAATTGGTTCGTACGATACCATGATTAGTAGTGTGGTAACAGAAGTAGGGCATTTGCAGGTTCACGACAGCGGCTACTGGGAAAGTAAATCTATCAACGATTCTTTTATTTATTCGGAAGAACTAAAAGAAAAAATCGAGAACAATAAAAATGTAAGTTCGGTCATTCCCCGGTTTGAAAGTTTTGCTTTAGGTTCGTTCGGCGAAATGACCAAAGGGATTATGATACAAGGAATCATCCCTGAAAAAGAAGATCCGCGCAAAAAAATCTCCGACAAACTTATTGAAGGTCGCTTCCTGACAAGCGACGATAACGGGATTGTTTTGGCAGAAGGCCTGGCAAAATATTTTAATCTTGGGGTAAACGACAGCCTGGTAATTATCGGGCAGGGCTACCAGGGCATTATGGTTTATGATTTGGTACCAGTTGTAGGAATTGCAAAATACCCCATCCCGAAACTCAATAATTATATTGCTTATATGAGTCTTAAAAAGGTTCAAGCCGAATTTTCCCCTTACCACGACAATCTGGTTTCGGCTTTGGTGATTGATTTAAAAAACGATAATGATTTAAAACTGGAAGCCAAAAAAATCAAAGCAAGCATTGGTTCAAACTACGAGGTAATGGATTGGGACGTAATGCTTCCGGAAGTAAAACAACAAATACAGGGGGATAACGTGGGCGGCATCATCATGCTCGGAATTTTATACCTAATCGTGGCTTTTGGAATTCTCGGCACCGTGTTAATGATGACGATAGAGCGGAAAAAAGAATTCGCAATCATGGCTGCCGTCGGGATGCATCGACTTAAACTTGGATTTGTTGTCTTCTTCGAAACCATTTTTATCGGCTTACTAGGTGTGGTTTCCGGAATAATTGTCGGCATCCCGTTTTTAACCTACTTAAACTACAATCCTATCCCATTACACGGAGAAGAAATGGCAGAAATGATGCTGGAATTCAACATGGAACCCGTACTACCTTTCTCTCTTGACTCATCTATTTTCAGCAACCAGGGAATCATTATTTTAATACTGGCCTCGTTAGCAGCCATCTACCCTGTAGCATACGTATTCTTTTTCAGAATTTTAAAAACCATGCGCTCATAACATAAAAAACACAACAAAATGATTTGGTCAATAGCATGGAGAAATGTTTGGAGAAATAAACTCAGGAGCTTGATTATTATTCTATCAGTTACCATCGGTGTACTTGGAGGAACCATTTTTTATGCCTCTTCTTTAGGTATGATGAACCGACGGGTAGAATCAGCAATCAACAACGAAATTTCAAACATACAGCTCCACCATCCCGAATATTTATTGAATGAAGAAATTAAATACACCATTAATAATTCGGAAGAAATTGCAAACGAGATTAAAAACACCCAAGGAGTAAAAGCCGTCAGCAGCCGCATAAAGGCTCAGGCCATGGCTAGCACTGCCGAAACCGCAACAGGAATTATCATCACAGGTATTGATCCTGAAAACGAAAGACGTGTTACCAACATTCACGAGCAAATTGAAGACGGCAAATATCTGGATAAAAATGACCATATACCCATTGTTATCGGACGAAAACTGGCAAAAAAACTGAATGCCCGTTTAAAATCAAGAATTGTAATTAACACCGCAAACACTGAAAATCAAATTACACAAAGTCTGTTCAGGGTTGTAGGCATTTACTATTCCGAAAACGATATGTTTGATGAAGTGAACGTATTTGTCCGCAAAAGCGATTTAGCAAAAATGCTGGGGAGTCCAGAATACGCCGTGAACGAAATAGCCGTTGCCCTTTACGATCACGATAAAACCAAAGCAATAACCGAAGAACTAAAAAACCGGTTCAGCCAACAAATTCAAAACAAAGAGCTGGTGGTCAGGCCCTGGTCAGAAATTGTCCCGTCAATTACGGCCATGATAAAAATGATGGATTATTTCTCTTATATTTTTATGGGCATCATTTTATTAGCCTTAGCCTTCGGCATTGTCAACACCATGCTTATGGTAGTCATGGAACGCATTAAAGAACTCGGAATGCTAAAAGCCGTGGGGATGAACAGTAAACGGATATTCAGTATGATTATGCTCGAAACTATTTCGCTTTCGTTAATGGGAGGAATAGTAGGGTTTGTGGCAAGTTTAGGCATTATCAAATATTTTAGTGTTCATGGCTTTAACCTGAAAATGTTGGAAGAAGGCTACAACGCTATGGGCTTTAGTGCAATGATTTACCCGGAAGCAGAAATAGACTATTTCATTTTCACCACGTTGATGATTATAGCAACTGCTATCATCGCCAGCATTTATCCGGCCCGAAAAGCGTTAAAACTTAACCCGGCAGAAGCCATTCATACCGTTTAAAACCTAACTTAAAATAGTAAAAACATAAAAATCATGGGAACCATAAAAATTAAAAATCTTCATAAAATCTACGACGAATCAAAAATCCCGGTCCATGCCGTAAACGGGATCGACCTTACAATTAATCAGGGCGAATTCACGGCCATTGTTGGTCCGTCCGGTTCAGGAAAAACAACTTTTTTAAACATGGTTGGCGGACTAGATATCCCGACGCAAGGAGAGATCATTATTGACGGCACAAATATTGGGGATTTATCTGCCCGGCAACTAGTTGATTACCGTTTAAACAACATCGGGTTTGTTTTCCAGGCTTATAATCTTATCCCGGTTCTTACCGCCCAGGAAAACGTAGCTTTTATCATGCAACTACAAGGAAAAGCAAAAAGCGAACGCAACAAAGTGGCGAGAGAACTATTGGAAAACGTAGGCATCGGAGACAAACTTGATCGCCGTCCGGGAGACTTGTCGGGTGGACAACAGCAACGCGTTTCCGTGGCCAGGGCTTTGGCTTCAAAACCTAAATTTATTTTAGCGGATGAACCTACGGCCAACCTCGATTCAAAATCAACTGGAGAATTGTTGGATCTAATGCTTAAAATGAACCAGGAACTGAAAACCACTTTCATTTTCTCAACACACGATCAGCGTGTGATGGAGAAAGCCCGCAGGATTATCACCATCGACGACGGAAAAATCATCAGCGATGAACAAAAAAATTAAAACACCTATTTTAATCGTCAGCATAATGTTTCTGGCTTTCCCGGCTACGGCGCAGGAGAAAGCCCGGAATTACACCGTAAACGGGTACTTGCAGATGATGGACATGCTTTGGGATCCTCCGGTACTAGACAAGTGGCAAAACATGACAACTTTAACTAACCGACTGGATTTAAGGTGGTATCCGAGCAACAATCTCCGCTTTCATCTGGGGATGAGAAACATCTCCAACTACGGACAAATGGTGTCGGATTATTATCCGCTTCTTAACGAAATGGCAAAGGTTGACCAAGGATATTTGGATTTAACCAAAATGATAATTAATGAAAAGAACCTCTTTTTTTACGCTACCTTCGACCGAATGAATTTTGAATATACCGCAGGGAATTTTGTTGCTACCGTGGGTCGCCAACGCATAAACTGGGGAATAAACCTTGTTTGGAACCCCAACGATATTTTTAATGCTTTCAATTATTTTGATTTTGATTACATGAAACGCCCCGGTTGCGATGCAATACGCTTGCAATATTACACCGGAACAACATCATCCGTGGAGGTTGCTGTAAAAATAGATCAGCACGAGCAAAAAACCTATGCGGCCATGTTTAAATTCAATAAATGGGAATACGATTTCCAGTTCATGACAGGTGTTCTAAATGATGAGGATTTTGTTTTTGGTTTTGGATGGGCCGGGCAAATTGAAGGAGCCGGATTCATGGGCGAAGGAAGCTATTTCAGGAATCTGGATAATTTTAAATCTGACAAAGGAGTTTTTGTTGGTTCACTGACGGCCAATTACACCTTTAAAAACAATTTACTGGTACAAATTGCGGTTCTTTGTAATTCGGACGGAACGACAAAAAAAGCCGGAATCGGAGATACATTTATGCTTGGCAGGGAAATATCTGCCAAAAATTTCACGCTGGCAAAATATTCATTAAACGGCACGGTATCTTATCCCATAACACCTTTAATCAAAACAGATTTTTCCGTTGTCCTGAACCCTAGCGATAAATCGGCATATTTCGGGCCATCAGTAGATATTTCGTTAACCGACAACATTGGGTTTTTAGTAATGGGACAAATATTTTCGGGCAAAAATGGCACAGAATTTGGAAACTACGGAACAATGGTTTTTAGTCGATTAAAATGGACATTTTAGGAAAACTTAATCGCTTTCAAACCTAATTTTGATTATTTTTGTGGTGTTGTAAATTTTGTATAAAATATTTGCACAAAATGCTTTGTTATATAAAATATTAATTTTAATTTTGCAGCCCGAATTTTAAACGTAATTATTAATAATATGTATTTAACATCTGAGGTTAAGAAGAATATTTTTAAGGAGTATGGCAAATCTGAATTTGACAGTGGCTCAGTTGAAGGACAAGTTGCCTTGTTTACATTCAGAATCAAACATCTCACTAATCATCTTAAAGCCAACAAAAAAGACCGCACAACTGAACGTTCGCTGGTTCGCATGGTTGGTAAAAGAAGAAAACTGCTCGACTATCTCAAAGAAAAAGATATTGAAAGATACCGTGCAATTATCAAGACATTAGGTCTTAGAAAATAAGAAAACATATACTAAAAAGTTCTCAAAAGGCAATTAGAAAATTGCCTTTTTTTTGCTCTAATCTCAGGTTCACTCATAAATAAACACTATGTCAAAATTAGGTATTTCAAAAACCTTCCAAATGGATAACGGACAGTCTGTTACCATTGAAACAGGCAAACTTGCCAAACAAGCCGATGGTTCGGTTGTAGTTAAAATGGGCGACACCATGTTGCTTGCCACAGTCGTCTCTAATAAAGAAGCAAAAGAAGATGTGGATTTTATGCCACTTTCTGTAGAATACAAAGAGAAATATGCTGCTACCGGAAAATTTCCGGGTGGTTTCTTTAAAAGAGAAGCCCGCCCTTCTGAATATGAAATTTTAATTGCCCGCTTGGTTGACCGCGCTTTACGGCCTTTGTTCCCTGACGACTATCATGCCGAAACACAGGTAATTATTACCCTTATTTCAGGAAACTCTGAAACAGCACCGGATGCTTTAGCAGCTTTAGCAGCTTCTACCGCTTTAACTGTTTCCGACATTCCGTTCAACGGACCAATTTCAGAAGTTCGCGTAGCCCGTATCGACGGAGAGATTGTTATCAATCCTTCGATTCCGGATACTGAACGAGCAGACTTGGATATGATTGTTGCTGCAACCATGGAAAACATCATGATGGTTGAAGGCGAAATGAAAGAAGTTTCGGAAGCCGTGATGTTGGAAGCCATTAAAAAAGCCCACGAAGCCATCAAAATTCAATGTAATGCACAACTGGAACTGGCAAAAGAAGTTGAAAAAGCGCAAACTAAACGTGAATATTGCCACGAAACCAACGACGAAGAATTAAAAGCGCAAATCCACAAAGCCACTTACGACAAAGTTTACGAAGTTGCCGGAATGGGAATTGCCGACAAACATAAAAGATCTGAATTGTTTGGAAACATCAAACAAGAATTTATTGAAACTTTAGACGAAGAAACGGCTAAAGAAAAGAAATCTATGATTGATCGTTATTTCCACGATGTAGAAAAAGAAGGCGTAAGAAACTACGTTCTGGATCACAAAAAGCGCTTAGACGGACGTGAAACAGAAGAGGTTCGCCCCATTTGGTGCGAAGTAGATTATTTACCTTCTGCTCACGGTTCAGCCATTTTTACCCGTGGTGAAACCCAATCACTGGTCACGGTAACGCTGGGTTCTAAAATGGATGAACAAACCATTGACGGAGCCGTAATTGAAGGCAAAAGTAATTTCTTGTTGCACTATAATTTCCCGTCATTCTCAACCGGCGAAGCCCGTCCTGTACGCAGCACCAGCCGCCGCGAAATTGGTCACGGCAACCTGGCCATGAGGGCCCTGAAACAAGTTATTCCTAACGGAACCGAAAACCCTTACACCATCCGTGTGGTTTCCGATATTCTTGAATCAAACGGTTCTTCATCCATGGCTTCTGTTTGTGGAGGAACCTTAGCATTGATGGATGCCGGGATGAAAATAAGCAAACCTGTTTCAGGAATTGCTATGGGAATGATCAGCGATGCCAAAACCGGCAAATACGCTATCCTTTCTGATATCTTAGGAGATGAAGATCACCTGGGAGATATGGACTTTAAAGTAACCGGAACCCGCGACGGTATCACCGCCTGCCAAATGGATATTAAAGTAGACGGATTATCTTACGAAGTCCTTGAACAAGCTCTTGAACAAGCCAAACGTGGCCGTTTTCATATTTTAGGCGAAATGGAAAAAACCATTTCTGAACCTCGTGAAGATTACAAACCACATGTTCCAAGAATTGAGAAAATGATTATTCCAAAAGAATTTATTGGAGCAATCATTGGCCCCGGTGGTAAAAACATCCAGGAGCTACAGGAAAGAACAAACACTACCATTGTTATCGAAGAAGTAGATAGCATGGGGGTTATTGATATTGTTTCGAGCAACAAAGCCGACATTGAAGCTGCTGTTGAACACATCAAAAAAGTAGTTGCTGTACCTGAAGTTGGCGAAGTTTACCAGGGAAAAGTTAAAAACATTGCAGCCTTTGGTGCATTTGTTGAAATTTTACCTGGCAAAGACGGCCTGCTACACATTTCGGAAATCGATTGGAAACGTACTGATAATGTGGAAAAAGTACTTAAAGTTGGAGACGAAATCATGGTAAAATTAATCGGGATTGATAGCAAAACCGGAAAATTAAAACTTTCAAGAAAAGTTTTATTACCAAGACCTCCAAAAAAAGAAGATCAAAACGAAACAAAATAATCGATTAATCGTAAAACTTTCACGCTTACAAGAACAAATTACTGAGATAAAAAATGAGGCAGCTTAAGATTACCAAACAGGTTACAAACCGTGAAACCGCATCACTTGATAAATATTTACAAGAAATTGGTAAGGTCGAATTAATTACCGCAGAAGAAGAGGTTGCGCTTGCACAACGCATTAAGCAAGGCGATCGGCTTGCACTTGAAAAGCTTACTAAAGCCAATCTGCGTTTTGTTGTTTCGGTGTCAAAACAATACCAAAACCAAGGGTTGAGCCTTCCTGATTTGATTAACGAAGGAAACCTTGGCTTGATCAAAGCCGCACAACGCTTTGATGAAACCCGTGGATTTAAATTTATTTCTTACGCTGTATGGTGGATCCGTCAATCTATTCTCCAGGCACTGGCCGAACAATCACGTATTGTTCGTTTGCCGCTGAATAAAATCGGGGCCATCAACAAAATTAATAAAGCATACGCTAAATTAGAGCAGGATTTTGAACGCGAACCCAACCACGATGAAATTGCCGAATTGCTTGAGTGCTCAGAAGATGAGGTAAAAGAATCGGTAAAAAACTCGGGCCGTCATGTATCAATGGATGCTCCGCTGATTCAGGATGAAGACAACAACATGTACGATGTTCTCCGCAACGACGAAGGCATTACCCCTGAAACAGAATTGCTTTATGATTCCTTGCGTAAAGAAATTGACCGCGCGGTTAGCACACTCACACCAAGAGAAGCCGATGTTGTACGTTTGTACTTCGGATTAAACGGGGGCCACCCGATGACTTTGGAAGAAATTGGTGAGAAATTTGATTTAACAAGAGAGCGTGTTCGTCAAATCAAAGAAAAAGCGATCAGACGTTTAAAACACACCTCTCGAAGCAAAATATTAAAAACGTATCTGGGTTAAAAAAGCGTAGCGTCCGAAGATCGGGCGCTTTTTTTTTCGTATTTTTGAACAAACATTTTTTCAATGAAACATTTAATCGCCCCTTCGCTCCTATCTGCTGATTTTTCGAACTTAGGTAAAGTCATTGAAATGGTAAACCAAAGCCAGGCCGACTGGTTTCACATTGATGTGATGGATGGGGTTTTTGTTCCTAATATTTCGTTTGGGCAACCCGTGATAAAACACATTAAAAAACACGCAAAAAAACCATTGGATGTTCATTTAATGATTGTTGACCCGGACCGCTATTTTAACGATTTTAAAAATGCCGGAGCAGATATTATCACGGTTCATTACGAAGCCTGTACCCACTTGCACCGTTCGGTTCAGGCCATTAAAAGTTTAAGGATGAAAGCAGGGGTAGTTTTAAACCCACACACCGCAGTTTCTGTTTTAGAAGACATTATTTATGATCTTGACCTGGTGCTTTTAATGTCGGTAAACCCAGGATTTGGCGGACAAAAATTTATTGAGAACACCTACAAAAAAATCAATGATTTAAGATTGATGATTGAAAACGCATCGTCAAACACCCTGATTGAGATTGACGGAGGTGTAACCCTTGAAAACACCCCTAAACTGGTAAAAGCCGGGGCAGATGTTTTAGTAGCCGGGAACACTGTTTTTTCTTCAGAAAACCCTGTGCTAACCATCGAAAAACTAAAAACCCTTCAATAATGGAATTTGTTGTTTTGGTTGTATCGGATGGGACAGGACGAACAGCCAAGCAAGCTTTAGCCGCTGCACTGACCCAGTTTCCAAGCATAAACATAGATATCCGCATCAGGGCGGCGATCAGGGCTCCCGAAGAAATTCAGCTGGTTATAAACGAAGCCGTTACAACCAAGGCTTTTATTTTACACACTATTGTTCAGGAAGATTTAAGGAACAAGCTTATTAACAAAGCACGGAAAAACAATATCGACACAACAGATTTAATGGGTCCTTTGCTTTTAAAGTTAAGTCATCGGTTTGAGAATATTCCCACGCAGCAACCTGGTCTTTTTCATAAAATCAACAAAGAATATTTTAAACGGATTGATGCCATGCAATTTGCTTTTACCCATGATGACGGGATGCGATCAAACGAATTGCACAAAGCCGAGATTGTATTGGTAGGCGTTTCAAGAACATTTAAAACCCCCTTGAGCATATTTTTTGCTTTTAAAGGCTGGTTTGTAGCAAATATCCCGATTGTAAATGGCATTGCTCCCCCGGAAGAGCTTTTCCAAATCCCACCCGAAAGGGTCTTCTGTTTAACGACTTCGGCACGACAATTAAGCCTGTTACGAAAAGTCAGGGAAGAACACCTCGGAAACCAAACCGGCGAATACGCCACTTTAAAGCACGTTCAATCAGAACTTGAATATGCAAACGCTATTTTCAGGAGGCAACCATTGTGGACAATCATTAAAGTTACCGGGAAACCCATCGAAGAAATCGCCTCAGAAATTTTAAGCCTCAAAGGAAATTAAATAATTTTCTTGTTGATTTGGTACCAGAAGCATAATATATTTGTATTTAGGATTTTTTATATATCGATATTTTGTACGTATTTACAAAATAAAAAGCTAACTTCAAACAAGAGCTTAGACCTTAATACTACTAAAACTAGAATTGCAAAGTGACCAAATATGTTTAGCAAACCTAAAAATTCACATATAGAAAAACGCCTGGCGATAAGTTTTATACTCATATTAATTGTTTCCCTTTTTGTTGGAATACATTCAATTATTGAATCGAACAGAATATGGAAAGATACAGAACTTCTTTATGAGCATCCTTTTACAATAAGCAAAACCGTAAGGGATATTAAATCAAACATCATTGCCATGCACCGATGCATGAAAGATGTAACACTAGCTGTAAACGAAGAAGAAATTCTTGAGGCAAACAAAAAGGTAAAAGAACTGGAAGCTGAAAATTTAGAATATTTCGACATTGTATTCAATTCTTTTTTGGGCAACCCCAAAGATGTTCAACAAGCCTATGAAGCATTTATAAACTGGCAGAATATAAGAAAAGAAGTTATCGAATTAAAACTTAATGGCAAAATAAAAGAAGCTTCTTGGATTATCCAAAACAAATGTACCAATCACATTGAATTACTAATGAACCGCATTCAATCCATGATTGATTTTGCCAATAATAAAGGGCAAGAATTTTATTTGCGAGCAAGATCCAGTAGAGACAAATCAATACGGTTCCAACTTACGTTAATCTTTATATCAACCACTGTTATTTTCCTTATCCTCATTTACCTATTAAGCCAGATAAAAAAACAAAAAAAGACCCGGAATGCTTTACAGGAAAGCGAAAGAAAACTTTCAACTTTACTATCTAACCTCCCGGGAATGGCATACCGTTGTTTAAATGACGAACATTGGACCATGACATTTGTTAGTAAGGGCTGTAAAAACCTAACCGGTTATGAACAGGAAGATTTATTACATAACGAAAACATAAGCTTTGGGAAATTAATCCATCCCGAAGACAAAAAATATGTTCAGACTCATGTCCGAAACAATATAAACCAAGGGTTAGCTTTTAAGATACAATACCGGATCATTAAAAAAAACGGGGGAATATATTGGGTATGGGAACAAGGAACCGGAATTAAAAACAACAAAGGAGAAATTAAGCATATTGAAGGTTTTATTACAGATATTACCGAACGGAAAAATGCGGATAATGCCTTAAAAGAAAGCGAAGAAAAACATCGCATTTTCTTAGAAAACAGCCTGGAAGGCTTATACATACTAAAAAACAAAAAGGTATTCTTTTGCAATAACAAATTTGCGAACATATTTGGATACCACAAGGCAGATGATGTTATCGGAATAAACATGTTCGATTTCGTGCATCCTGACAGCATGGAATTGGTAAAAGAAAAGATCAGGCTACGTGAAAAAGGAATTGAAAAGGTTACACACTATGAATTCTATGGTAAAAAGAAAGATGGCAGCAAAGTACTATTGGAAACCTTAGGTTCCCTGATATATATTAAAGGTGAATCTGCCATACAAGGATCCTTAAGAGATATATCAAAACAACATCAATCAGCAGAAATGATACGAAAACTCAGCCGTTCGGTCGAACAAAGCCCTAATTCTGTCATGATCACTAATCTCCAGGGGAAAATTGAATACGTTAATCCCAAATTTGTTGAGCTAACCGGCTATACTTTTGACGATGTTAACGGCCAAAATGCGAGTATCGTAAAATCCGGGGCAACCCCTAATGAAGTATATAAAAACATGTGGGAAACCATTACAAATGGGAAAGACTGGAAAGGGGAACTTCTAAACAAAAAGAAAAATGGGGAATCATATTGGGAGCTTGTAATTATTTCGCCTGTTAAAGATCAATATGGAATAATAACCCACTTTTTGGGAATTAAAGAAGACATCACTGAACGAAAAAAAATTGAAGACGAACTCTTAAAGGCAAAAACAAAAGCCGAAGAATCCGATAAGCTAAAAACCTCCTTCCTGGCGAACATGTCGCATGAAATCCGAACCCCGATGAATGCAATCATGGGATTTTCCAATTTATTAGCCGACCCAAATCTAAGCAAAGAAGATCGTGACGAATTCATAGAACTGATTAATAACAACAGTAACAACCTCATTAATTTAATTGATGACATTATTGATATCGCTAAAATTGAAGCGGGACAACTTAAAATCTCAGAAGAACAGTTTAGTTTAACCGGTATTTTAAAAGAGCTAAACTCAACCTACCAGGAAATCAACATTAAGAAAAACAATGGGGCTGTTAAACTAATATGGGATAAAGACGAAAGCACCCCAATAGATCTTATCATCTCAGATTCGCATCGAATCAAGCAGGTGCTCTCAAATTTAATTGGGAATGCCATAAAATACACTAAAAAAGGAAGCATCCATTTTGGATATAAAATCATTGACAATATAAATAAAGATGGAGGTAAAAAAATTCAGTTTTATGTGAGAGATACCGGTATTGGAATCCCTAAAGAACAGATGGGAATTATTTTTGACCGTTTCAGGCAAGCCGATGAATCTCATACCCGGGTTTTTGGAGGAACCGGACTGGGCTTAGCCATATCTCAAAACATTGCCCATTTATTGAACGGAAGAATTAATGCCGTTTCAACACTAGAAAAAGGGTCTGTTTTTTACTTCACCATTCCGTTGAACATCCCCCAAATCAAAGAAGATCCCGAGAAACAATACAAAATCAAACTTGAAGAAATTAACTGGACCGACAAAACAGTATTAATTGCTGAAGATGTAGAATCAAACTATCAATTGCTCGAAACTTATTTGAAAAAAACGGGCATAAAAACCATTTGGGCCCAAAATGGGAAAACGGCTCTTGATGAAATAAAATCAGGAAAGATGATTGACATTATTCTAATGGATATGCAAATGCCAGTAATGAATGGATTTGAAGCAACAAAAGAAATAAAAGCAATTAATAATAACCTTCCAATTTTAGGAGTTACAGCATTTGCCTTACAGGGCGACAAACAAAAAGTATTGGATGCAGGCTGCGACGATTACATTTCAAAACCTGTTAAAGCTGTTGAAATATACACTAAAATGAGTAACTTTATAAACTAATACGCTCATACAACATTAATATTACCACTCAATGGAGAAAGAATTAAAGATACTGGTGTTAGAAGACATTCGCTACGACTACGAACTCATTGCCCATGAGCTACAAAAACTTGAACAAAAAAACATCCTTAAACTTGTTACCAGCGAAAAAGATTTCAAAAAAGAACTCAAAAACTTTGACCCAGATATTATTCTTTCCGATTATAACCTGCCAGAATACGACGGCATGTCGGCTCTTTTATACACTTTAAAAGCAGCTCCGAATACTCCTTTTATTATTGTTACCGGTTCAATTAATGAAGAAATTGCTGTTGACTGTATCAAGGCCGGAGCTTCAGACTATGTTACCAAAGAACACTTGTCCCGATTGGTTTATGCCATTAACGGGGCACTTAAACAAAAAGCCATAATCAAAGAAAAAGAACGGACACAAAAAAAGCTAATCGAAAGCGAAGAATTATACCGACGTTTATTTGAAGAATCTACCGACCCTATTCTCATTATCCAAAATTATAAATTTATTGACTGTAATCATTCAACCATAGATTTTTTAGGATACCCCGACAAATCAGGAATCATTAACCACGAGCCAGGTGATTTATCGCCCAGCCACCAACCCGATGGAAGCGACTCAAAAGAAAAAGCAAAAAAAATGATTAATACAGCTTTAGACAAAGGTTATCATCGCTTTGAATGGGTTCACAAAACAATTGATTCAAAAGAAATTTGGGTAGATATTTCATTAACCCATATCCCGAGCATTGACAAAAATGCAATTTATGCCATCTGGAGAAATATTACTGAACAAAAACGGGCCGAATTAACAAGGGAAGTTTTATACAACATATCTGAGTTTGCAGAAAAAGCAGTTAACCTTGAAGATTTATCAAAAAAGATACATGAGGAACTAGGAAAAATAATTGACAATAACAATTTCTATATCGCCCTTTACCATTCCAAAAAAGACACCTATACTTTTCCTTTTTTTAAAGACAAATACGATAATATTACCCCGGAGTTTGAAGAAAAGCTACCCAATACTATTACTGATTATGTTCGAAGAAAAGGCAAAGCCATAAGGATTACAAAAGAAATAGAAAAAAAACTTAACCAATCACATGAAATTATATCCATTGGCGAATATTCTCCGGTATGGATCGGAGCCCCATTAATCGACACTGCAAATGAAGAAGTTATTGGCGTAGTTGCTATCCAGAATTACGAAGATGAAAATGCACTAACCGATGAGGATGTAAATCTTTTGGCTTTCGTAGCCCGGAATATTGGAACATCCCTTGCCCGGAAAAAAGCCGAAATCCACATCCTGGAAAGTGAAGAAAAATTCCGGACCTTATTTGACTCAGCCATTGACTCCATTTTCATCCTGGAAAACAACAAAATTTTGGAATGTAACAAAGCTACACTCAAGATGTTTGGCATCGAAAAAAAAGAGGACATCATTGGAAAAACGCCATGGGAAATATCGCCCAATATACAACCCGATGGCAACAACTCTCTTGAAAAAGCACAAAGCATGATTAATATTGCCCTGAAAAAGAATTCGCATACATTTTATTGGAAACATCAAAGAAACGACGGGAACAGCTTTGACTCTGAAATCAGTTTAAACAAATATGAAATCGGTTCTAGAACATATATTCAATCCATCATAAAAGACATCACTAAACGGAAACAGGATGAAGAAGAATTAAAACTGGCCAAAGAAAAAGCCGAAGAATCAGATCGTTTAAAAACAGCATTTTTGGCCAATATGTCGCACGAAATCCGCACGCCCATGAATGCCATTCTTGGATTTTCCGAATTGCTAAGCATGGCTGATCTGAGCAAAGAAGAACGTGACGAATTCATCACTCTTATTCAAACTAACAGTAACGCTTTACTTACACTCATTAACGATATCATCGATATTGCAAAAATTGAGGCTGGCCAACTCAAAATTGCAAAAAAAGAATTTTCGGTTAACAAATTACTGGACGACATCCACAAAACCTATATTGAAATTAAATCAAACCAAGGCAAACAACACATCGAACTAAACCTTATTCCACCAGATACAGATGATGAAATCATCATATTTTCCGATCAAAGCCGGATCAACCAGGTTATTTGCAATTTAGTTGGGAATGCCATAAAATATACCGAAGAAGGGAAAATTGAGTTTGGGTTTAAGATTGTCAATGAAAACAAACAAGATTATTTCACCTTTTACATCAAAGATACCGGGATTGGAATTCCGCCTAACAAACAGCAAGTAATTTTTGACCGCTTCAGACAAGGAGATGATTCACATACCAGGGAATATGGTGGTACCGGACTGGGACTGGCTATTTCAAAAAACATTGCAAAACTCTTAAAAGGAGATATTACCGTTGAATCAGAAGAGGATATAGGTTCGGTATTCTATTTTAAAATTCCAATTAAACTTTCTACTAAATTGAAAACAGAACAAAAAACAAAATCAACCATTTCAGATAAATTAGATTTATCAGGCAAAACAATACTTATTGCTGAAGATGTTGAATCTAATTTCCAATTGCTCGAAACTTATTTACTAAAAACCAACGCCAAAATACTTTGGGCCCAAAACGGGCAAGAAGCTATTGATTTTTGCAAAAACAACAACGATATCGATCTCATTTTAATGGATATGCAAATGCCGGTATTAAACGGATATGAAGCAACAAAAGAAATCAAAAAATTTCGTCCCGAACTTCCTATCATTGCTGAAACCGCCTTTGCTCTGGCCGGAGATAAAGAAAAAATTATTGAGGCCGGCTGCGACGATTATGTTTCTAAACCCATTAAAGCCAGCTTGTTGTACGAGATAATCAAGACCCATATAAAATAGCATACACGTGTATTATTATGGCATTTCTGTGCTATTTTCCCTACATTTGTGTTTAAATATAGCTTATCATGATAAATCAAGAACTATTACAATTTGAACCTAAACGACTTTGGTATTATTTTGTTGAGATATTAAAAATCCCCCGTCCTTCTAAAAAAGAAGAAAAAATTTTAGCCTACTTAAAAGAGTTCGGCAAAAAACAAAATTTAGAAACCATTCAGGATGAAATTGGAAATATTTTAATCAGAAAGCCTGCCACTAAAGGGAAAGAGAATACAACCCCGGTTGTATTACAAAGCCATGTAGATATGGTTTGTGAAAAGAACAACGATAAAGTTCATGATTTTGATAACGATCCCATCGAAGCCCGTATCGACGGAGAATGGGTAAAAGCAAACGGAACAACTTTGGGTGCCGACGACGGCATTGGTATTGCCGCCCAGTTAGCTGTTTTAGAAGCAAACAATATTGAACATGGGCCACTTGAGTGTTTGTTTACCGTTGATGAAGAAACCGGATTAACCGGGGCTACCGAATTAAAACCCGATCTTTTAAAAAGCAAGATCCTTCTAAACCTCGACTCGGAAGACGAAGGGCAATTGTTTTTTGGCTGTGCCGGTGGAAAAGACACCAACATTGAACTTCCATTTAAACTTGAAAATGTATCCGATGAATACATCGCTTTCAGGCTTGATGTAAAAGGCTTATTAGGCGGACATTCTGGAGATGAAATTCACAAACGTTTAGGAAATGCCAATAAAATACTGAACCGTTTTATTTGGGAGCAGGCACAAAACACAAACCTCCGGATGGCTTATTTTGACGGCGGGAATTTGCGTAATGCTATCGCACGCGAAGCATTTGCCATTGTTTGTATCCCCAAAAACAAAAAAACTGATTTTGAACAAGCCGCCAAAGATTTCTACACCGAACAAAAATCAGTTTATAAATTAAGCGACCCAGGAATTATTATTTCGCTTGAACCTACCGAAAGTCCGGAAAAAGTTATTGATGCAAAATCTCAAAGCAACTTAATAAATTCGCTTTATGCTTGTCCGCACGGAGTTATTGCTTACTCTGCTGAGATACCGGGATTTATCGAAACATCAACTAACCTGGCAGCAGTAAAAACTATGGACGGTTATTTTAAAATAACAACCAGCCAGCGCAGTTCGGTTGAATCAGCAAAAGAAGACGTGGCAAACATGGTTCGCTCGGTATTTGAATTGTGCGGGGCAAAAGTAACCCATACCGACGGCTACCCGGGCTGGCAACCCAATCCGGATTCGCCCATTGTTGCCGAAACAGTAAAATCATATAAAAAACTTTTTAATACCGAACCCGAAGTACTTGCTATTCATGCCGGGCTGGAATGTGGCCTGATTGGTCATACTTATCCCAAAATGGACATGATTTCTTTTGGCCCGACTATTAAAGGCGCACATTCGCCCGATGAACGATTGCATATTGAGAGTACTATAAAGTTCTGGGATTTATTAATTGACGTACTTAAAAACATTAAATAACCCGAACTAAAAATTTTTCTTACAAAGAATCATTATATTTGATAGAATCTTTTACTGAATGAAGAATTCTAATTTCAAACACTTTTATCGGCTCATCATTTTATTTATTATTGCCGGGATTTTTATTTTTACAGCCTGCAATAAAGATGACGACTTTAACCTCAGCACCGATTTTCGGCTGGCATTTTCCAACGATTCTGTTGTGTTTGATACCATATTCACCAGCATCGGTTCTGTCAGTAAACAGCTTCGGGTTTATAATAATTCCGAGAAAAAAATCAACATTTCCTCCATTCAGCTTTTAAAAGGCGAGGCATCCCAATACCGCATCAACATTGACGGTTCGCCCGAATTAACACAAGAAAACATCGAAATAGCAGCTAACGACAGCATGTATGTTTTTGTACGGGTAAACATCGACCCGGATGACGAAGACGCCCCTTTTATAGTCAACGACCAAATTGAATTTAACATCAACGGGAATTCACAAAAAGTTGAACTCGTTGCCTGGGGGCAAAATGCAAATTATATTTTGGCTGACCAAACAGATACGGAAGGTAATTCATATAAAATAATTGCTGCAAAGGGTGAAGATGTTAGCTGGGATTCGCCCAAACCCTATGTCATTTACGGGAATGCGATTGTTGACACCAATGCTGTTTTAAGAATTTCCGAAGGCTGCCGCATTTATTTTCACAACAAAGGCCAATTGCAGGTAAAACAAAATGCCTGTTTAAAAGTAAGCGGCACTTTGGAAAATCCTGTTTTATTTAAAGGAGACCGCCTGGATGAAGGCTACCGAGACCTTCCTGAACAATGGAAAGGAATTCGGCTGGCTGAAAGCGATCAAATCACCGAAATAAATTTTGCACGTATTGAAAATGGAACCTTTGGAATTTTAGCCGAATCAAACGACGATTCAAAACAAAACCAACTAACAATTACCAACACAATCATTAAAAATATGAGCGGAAGCGGGCTAAATAGTCGGGCATTTTCTATTACCGCCGGAAATTTACTGATTGCAGATTGTGGCGGAAGCTTACTGAACATTGAAAAAGGCGGCACACATACTTTTACGCATTGCACCTTTGCTAATTTCTGGAACCGGTCGTACCGAAATAAAACGACTGTTTGTTTGAGCAATACTGCAACTATTGATGAACAATCGTTTTACAACAATCTTGACATTGTATTCAAAAACTGCATTATCGACGGATCAAGCAGCGAAGAACTGACCTTTGACGAACATCCCGAAGCCGATTTTTTAGTGTCATTTTCTTATTGTTCTTTAAGAACACTCACAGATGAAACAAACACGGCTTTTGAGCAATGCATTTTTAATCCCGAAATACTTTTCGAGGAAGCCGAAACCATCAGTTATAAACTTCATGCCGATTCGCCTTTAATTGATGCAGCAAATCCAAATTTCAGCCAGGCTTTTCCGTTAGACATATTCGGATCAAACCGCTTACCAAATCCCGATATTGGTGCATTAGAGTTCTTTCCCGATGAACAAAAGTAAAGAAGTAAGCTTTACAAAGCCTGAATTTTAGGACACCAAATCTTACATCTAAAACACTTATTAACACAAGGCAAATATTGTTAATTACTTCCTCGCCATTATTTTGGAAACAAAAACATTTATGCTTTTTTTTACATCTTGATATCAGATTAATTTATATTAATTCGCAATCTATCATAATCAACTAACACCCAAACTAATAAAAACAACAATGCATACATTAAGTATAGCAGGAAGTATATTAACCTTAATAGGAGCTCTGGGTTTATTCCTTTTTGGCATGAAAGTTATGAGCGAATCCTTACAAAGGGTTGCCGGGAACAAAATGAGAAGCATCTTGGCAGCAATGACTTCAAACCGGATAAAAGGAGTATTTACAGGGTTTTTAATCACAACAACAATTCAATCATCTTCTGCAACCACTGTTATGGTGGTCAGTTTTGTTAACGCCGGATTATTATCGCTTGTTGAGGCTGTTGGCGTAATTATGGGTGCCAACATTGGAACAACAATAACCGCCTGGATTATATCTGTATTGGGTTTTCAAATCAGCTTAAGTGTTTTATCACTTCCACTCATCGGGCTAAGCTTTCCGCTGTTCTTTTCCAAAAACAGCGTTAAAAAATCATGGGGCGAATTTATAATTGGTTTTGCGATTTTATTTATTGGATTACAATTCCTTAAAGAATCCGTACCCGATATCAGAAGCAATCCTGCAGCCCTGGAATTCCTTACAAGCTATACCAATATGGGAATGCTTTCTGTATTATTATTTGTTTGTATCGGAACCATATTAACAATCATTATTCAATCTTCCAGTGCAACCATGGCCCTAACGCTTGTACTCTGTTACAATGGCCTTATTCCCTTTGAAATGGCCGCAGCTATGGTATTGGGTGAAAACATCGGAACAACAATTACGGCAAACATTGCTGCAGTTGTGGCTAATATATCGGCAAAGCGAGCAGCCCGGGCACATCTTATATTTAACCTCATTGGAGTAATTTGGATTTTAATTGTTTTTTACCCGTTTCTTCGTGGTATTGAATGGATCATTGAACGTAATCATAACATATCAATTTTAAATCCAAATTTAACAGCCACTGAGTTTGAAAGTATTAAACAAATTTTACCCATTGCTCTCGCTATATTCCACTCTCTTTTTAACATCATTAACACTGCACTTTTGTTTAACTTCGGAAATCAAATTGCTAATCTAGCCATTAGGTTAGTACCTGCAAAAGACGAAGAAGATGAAGAGTTCCGTCTTAAATATATTCATGCAGGACTTCTCGCAACGCCTGAGCTCTCATTACTTCAGGCTAAAAAAGAGATCTCTGTTTTTGGAAAAAGAGTTGAAAAAATGTTCAACTATATCCCTTCTTTATTAAATGAGGAATCCAATAAGAAATACAATAAGCATCTGAAGAAAATTGAAAAATTAGAACAGATTACCGACAATATGGAAGTTGAAATTGCATCCTATCTTACCAGTATTTCTGAAGGAGAATTAAGTCATAATGCCTCTCTAAAAGTAAGAGCAATGCTTAAAATTATTGATGATTTAGAAAGTATAGGGGATGTGTGTTACCAAATGTCTAAAACAATTAGTACAAAAGACAGCCGAAAAATCAAATTCACAACGGAACAAAATAACTCGTTATTAAAGATTATTAAATTGGTGCAAGAAGCTATAGGAATCATGAATAACAACTTGGATAGAGAAATTAAAGATGTTAATCTTAAGCCGGCTCTTGATATGGAAGCAGAGATTAACGATTACCGGAATGAATTGCGCAAAAAAAACATTGAAGATTTAAAAGAAAAGAAATACAAATATAAATCAGGATCTTATTATAGCGATATCTTTTCGCTTTGTGAAAAAACGGGAGATTATGTAATTAACATTACAGAAGCCCTGACAGAATGCAAAAAATCAGAAAAATAAAGCCTGGCGCAAATCAATTAACCCAGTCTTCGGGAAAACCTAACAGCAACAGAATCTTAATATTTTCTTAATATTTTTGCTTGACCAAATTTTTAAACCTCATTAATTTTGCAACTAAATAAATTCCCAAATTAATGAGTACATTATACATTGCCTTAATCGGATTACTCTTTCTTCTGGCAGTTTCTGATTTAATTGTAGGAGTTAGCAACGATGCTGTTAATTTTTTAAACTCAGCCATTGGTTCAAAGGCGGCTTCGTTTAAAGCAATTATGCTCATTGCAGCATTAGGTGTTTTAGTTGGGGCAACATTTTCCAGCGGCATGATGGAAATTGCCCGGAAAGGAATTTTTAATCCTCAAATGTTTTTCTTTTCCGAGATCATGGTCATTTTCATTGCCGTAATGATTACAGATGTTATCCTGCTTGATTTATTTAACACCTTTGGGTTTCCTACCTCAACCACGGTTTCTATTGTTTTCGAATTATTGGGAGCTGCCGTAGCAGTTTCTGCTCTAAAGGTATCGGGCAACCACATTGATGGTTTAGCCGTGATGGACTATATAAACACTAAAAAAGCACTGGAAATTATCGGGGGAATTTTGCTATCGGTGGTTGTTGCTTTCTCTATTGGTGCTATTGTCCAATACATTGCCCGTTTCTTATTCTCGTTTAATTACGAAAAACGATTCAAATATTTCGGTTCCATTTTTGGCGGGATCGCCATTACAGCAATCACCTATTTTATCCTGATAAAAGGAGCAAAAGGAGCTTCTTTTATGACCGATGATGCAAAACACTTTATCAAAGAAAGTTCATTTACAATTATTATTGGCTGTCTTGTAGGATGGACCGTTTTGTTACAAATCCTAAAATGGTTATTTAACCTGAATGTCTTAAAACTTGTTGTTTTAGTAGGAACCTTTGCCCTGGCAATGGCTTTTGCCGGTAACGACCTGGTGAACTTTATCGGGGTTCCTTTAGCGGGGTTAGCCTCTTTTAAAGATTTTATTGCTAATCCGGGAGCTGATCCCAATGGATTTTTAATGGTCTCTTTGCAAGGAAAAGTTCAAACACCAACCCTATATTTATTAATTGCCGGGTTAATCATGGTAATTACCTTGTGGCTATCGAAAAAAGCACGGGGAGTGGTTAAAACATCCATCGATTTAAGCCGCCAAACCGAAGGCGAAGAACGATTTAAATCCTCTTATTTATCACGTTCTATTGTTCGTTTTTCTATGACTAGCTCAACAGCGATTGGAGCAATTATTCCTCCCGGAATTAAAAAATATGCAGCCAAACAGTTTGAGCAAAAACCAATCAAAAACACAAATGCTAAAGATATCCCCGCTTTCGATATGATAAGGGCTTCGGTAAACCTTGTCGTTGCCAGTATTTTGATTGCTTTTGCAACCTCGCTAAAATTGCCTTTATCAACCACCTATGTCACATTTATGGTAGCAATGGGGAGCTCGCTCTCAGATAAAGCCTGGGGACGGGAAAGCGCAGTATACCGTGTAACTGGGGTTTTAAGCGTTGTTGCCGGATGGTTCTTTACCGCATTCTCGGCATTTACAGCTTCCTTTATTCTGGCCTTATTATTCTCATGGGGTGGGATTTATGCAATCACCGTTATGGCCCTGATTGCACTGCTTATTATTATCAGAACACACGGTATCCATAAAAAAAGATCTGCCAAAGAACAAGAAGCTGAAACTTTAGAAGCTGACGAATTAAACGTTATTGAAAAATGTAATAATAATGTATCTGAGACATTAATTAGAGTTAACGGGTTCTATAAAAGAATCATCCAGGGAATTGAAGAAGAAAGCCTTAAAAAGTTAAATCGAGTAAGAAAAGACGTTAAAGACTTAAATAAGAAAACAAAATCGCTGAAAGACAGCCTGGGTAAAACCATTAATAAATTTAACGATGATGATGTTGAAACCGGGCATTACTATGTTCAGGTAATTGACTACCTCAGGGAAATTGCACACAACATCAATTACATCGTCTTACCTTGCTATGAACACGTTAACAACAACCACAAAGGACTTATTGAGGTTCAACTAAACGAAATCAAAAGTCTTAGGGAGAAAATTGAGAAACTACTAAAAGGCATTGTTGAAATTATTGACAATGAAGCCTACGGGAAAATTGATAGTATAATTATCATTCAACAAGGGTTGATAAAAGATTTGGAACACATTAAAAAACTCCAGATTAAACGCATTAAACACGAAGAAGTTGGAACCAAAAACAGCTTGTTGTATTTCAAAATTATTGACGAAACCAAAAACCTCATTTTTAATGCAGTTAATGTTCTAAAATCTCAACGTGATTTTACTTTATTCGATAACTATAAAAAGAAACATTAGCATAATTTCAGGTGGTCAGAGCGGTGTTGATCGCTCTGCACTTGATTTTGCCATCCGGAATAACATCCCTCACTCAGGCTGGTGCCCTAAAAACCGTTGGGCCGAAGACGGGAAAATCCCCGACAAATATAATCTGCAGGAAACACCTGAACCTGCCCCCATTCATCGAACCCGAAAAAACATTACTGTTGCTGATGGAACACTTATTATTTTCGATAAAAAGATGGACCAAGGTACGCTTGACACATTAAAATTTTGTGTGGAAACCGACAAACTTTTTCTCATAATCAATCTTTCGGAAGAGATAGACAGGAAAGCCTTTACCGACTGGCTAGCAAATGGAAACATAAAATTACTAAACATTGCCGGTTCGAGAGAAAGCAGCAGTCCCGGCATTTATGAAAAAAGCTTGACTGTTCTTAAAAAACTTTTAGCGGATTAAACTGGCCTTAAGAAAACGATCCTTGCCATTAATATCTTTGATGAGCTGGATATTTGAATATTGATGATTTACCATTAAATCGATCATCTCTTTCCCAAAAGCTTCGTTGATTTCGAAATAAATATGGCCATTGTCGGTTAAATAATCTTTGCCAAATGCAGCAATAGCATCGTAAAACTGCAGCGGGTTTTCATCCTCAACAAACAAGGCCAGCCCCGGTTCAAAATTCAATACATTTTTTTGCATAAATTCCTTTTCGCTCTCGCGGACGTAAGGCGGGTTGCTCACAATAACATTAAACTTTTGCAGTTTGGAATGTTCCGAAGGGTTCAAAATATCAACTTGCAAAAACACAACTTCAGCATTATTTATCCTGGCATTCCGGGCTGCAACATCCAAGGCTTCCGATGAAATATCAACCGCTGTTACACGGGCATTTTTTATAAGCTTCGACAAAGAAACTGCAATGCAACCGCTTCCAGTTCCAACCTCCAGGACTTCAGCTTTGCCCAAATACGCTTTATAATCTTTAACGACAAGCTCAACCAGTTCCTCTGTTTCGGGGCGGGGAATCAAAACCGACGGGTTCACAAAAAAATCAAAACCCCAAAAACGAGCTTGCCCAGTAATGTATTGAACCGGTTTATGGGTCAGCAAATCTTTCACGCCAAAATGAACTTTCAAAAGCTCAGATTCGCTTAAACGCTGATCGGGTTCCTTAATAAAATTAAACCTGGTAAGTTTAAAATAATGGTCAAATAAAAGATAGAGGTTAGAACTAGCCTCGTGTTTAGGATATTCCTGCTGAAGAAGACCCAAATAATAATCAAACACATCCGAAATTTTATTTGACACAACTTTCATCCGTAATCATTTTATGATGCAAAAATACAAATAAAGCCTTACACGATTTTTTGTATTTTTGCCAACCACTAAACCAACTACCATGATCTATATCGCCCTTGTAGTTTTAATTTCAAGTTCCATCTTTGTTACGTTCAAATTGTTTGACCGTTACAGGGTTGATAACTTTCAGGCCATTACCATTAATTACCTGGTGGCTTCACTGTTTGGGATACTTCTGGTTGGCTCCGATTTTAAAATTGCAGCATCTTTTGAGAAAGCATGGTTTCCGTATGCTGTTTTTGTCGGTTTATTATTTATCGGAACCTTTGTTTTGTTTGCACTTTCGTCACAAAAAGCAGGCGTTGCCATCACCGCAGTTTTCAGTAAAATGTCGGTAGTAATTCCGGTCATTGCCGGAATATTCCTTTTCGCCGAACACATGAACCTGCTCAAAGTTTTAGGAATCACAGCCACCTTACTGGCTTTCATCCTGGTGTTCTATAAAAAAGAAAAAAGCAAACTTAAATGGAGCGTCATCATTCTTCCAATCCTTATCTTTTTTGGAAACGGTATTATCGATACATCGCTAAAATATATCGAACACCATTTTATTTCGAACGATTACACCCTGTTCCTTACCTGGATATTTATTATCGCCTTAATCATTGGGGCAATTGTATCATTTGTTAAATTTTTAAGCAACAAGCAGACATTTAAAATCCGGAACATTATCGGCGGAACAATCCTGGGACTTTTAAATTACACCACAACTTATTTTATGCTTTTGGCCATGAACCGCTTTCAGAGCAATGTACTGTTCCCCATTCAAAATGTAGGGATTGTGATGTTTTCGGCTTTATTGGGTCTGGTTTTTTTTAAAGAAAAACTTAGCACAACAAACTGGCTGGGGATTCTTTTATCCATTTCTGCCATTCTTTTAATTGCTTATGCTTAAATTTGAACTTAATTATGTTATTTGAAGACACCTATAAAACAATTACCAGACCTTCGGAAGGACTTTTTAAGGATCGCGGCAGCAAATTCATTGCCCGAGCATATCCTGTGCTCTCGGAAGACGAAGTAAAACAACGGCTTGAAGAATTAAGAAAAGAATTTCACGATGCAAGGCACCATTGTTATGCTTACCAATTGGGGGTTGATAAATCAGCTTACCGGATAAATGACGACGGCGAGCCATCCGGCACAGCAGGCAGACCCATATTCGGACAAATCCTATCTTTCGACCTCACCAACGTTTTAATTGTTGTGGTTCGGTATTTTGGCGGAACCAAACTTGGCGTAAGCGGTTTAATCAATGCCTATAAAACCGCAAGCAAAGAAGCACTCGAAGCATCAAACATCATCACTAAAACCATTAACGAAATTTATTTGGTAAAATTCAAGTACCCCGAAATGAATGAAGTGATGAGAATTTTAAAAGAAAATAATTTAACGCCTTTCGATCAGAAATTTGAATTGGATTGTGAATTAAAATTCTCAGTAAGGAAACTAAAAGCCAATGAAATTTATGAAAAATATTCACATCTAAGAAGCATAAATATCAAGTACGTAAAAACCGAGTAACCCTTACGTATTAAACCTTAGGGGAAACTCCATTGAGACTTAGTTTATCCAAACTCTATATACAACAAAAAAACATGAAAATCAAGTGTGAATTTATTTTTTTTTAAACTTTTTTCATCACATATTTGTTAACCAATTTTCGGTTTCCCAAACGGGTGAATTTCAACATTGAGTCATCAACAATTTGCCCTGCAGTGTAGCAAGACTGGAGTTTTTAAAAAGATTAGATTATAGCTTTAACTAACAATTACTAATGAAAAGGAATCACGTTGAAGTATGGGAGAATTGTCTGCAAGTAATTAAAGACAACATCCACTATCAAAGTTTTAAAACATGGTTCGAACCAATTAAACCCTTAAAAATTGAGAACAATGTTTTAACCATACAGGTTCCCAGTCAGTTTTTTTACGAGTGGCTTGAAGAGCACTACATCAGCCTACTAAAAAAAACGATTAAAAAAGAACTGGGTACTGAAGGTAGATTGGAGTACAGCATTATCATGGACAATTCTGTCAATTCAAAGAACCCATACTCTATAAAAGTACCAACATCGAACATTAAAGACACCATGAACCCAATGGTTAACATGCCGATCGATTTAAATAAGGGTAAATCGAGAGACATCCCTAACCCGTTTATCATTCCCGGATTAAAGAAAATCAAGGTACAATCGCAATTAGTTGATTCTTATTCATTCGATAATTTTGTAGAGGGAGATTGCAACCGCCTAGCCCGGTCTGCCGGTTATGCTGTAGCTGAAAGCCCGGGAAAAACCTCTTTTAACCCGCTTTATATTTATAGCAACGTTGGTCTTGGCAAAACACATTTGGGACATGCCATCGGTTTACAGGTTAAACACAATTACCCCAATCAAACGGTTCTGTACGTTACCACCGAACAATTTATACAGCAATATATTGAATCGGTCAGAAATAACAACCAAAACGATTTTGTTCACTTCTATCAAATGATAGACGTGCTTATTGTGGATGACATCCAATTCCTTTCCGGAAAAGAAAAAACACAAGATGTCTTCTTCCACATTTTCAACCATCTGCACCAAAAAAGCAAACAAATTATCATCACCTCCGACAAACCACCGGTAGAAATGAAAGGTATGGAGCCCCGCTTACTGTCGAGATTTAAATGGGGCTTGGCAGCCGACCTACAAATGCCCGATCTGGAAACCAGGATCGCCATACTGCAAAAAAGAGTGTATAACGACGGCATCGAAATCCCGTACGAAGTACTGGAATACCTGGCCTACAGCATCACCAACAACGTAAGGGAACTGGAAGGCGCGCTGATATCAATCATGGCTCAATCATCCTTAAACAAAAAAGCCATCACTCTTGATTTGGCCCGTAATATGATCGACAAATTTGTAAAGAGCACCACGCGCGAAATTTCCATCGATTACATCCAAAAAGTAGTTTGTGATTATTTTAACCTACCGGTTGATATCATTAATTCGAAAACCCGTAAACGCGAAATAGTACAAGCACGTCAGCTAGCTATGTATTTCTCCAAGAAACATACTAAATCGTCGTTGGCAACCATTGGGCTGCACTGCGGAAACAAAGATCATGCAACGGTTCTACACGCATGCCGAACCATCAACAACCTAGTTGAAACAGACAAACAATTCAGAACTTACGTTGAAGAATTAGACAAGAAAATAAAACTTTAAGCCCGATTTATTCTTGGTTTTTCCTGCTATTTTGATTAACTTTATTGGGGGTAGGCTTTCTTTAGCTCATCCAATATTTGGTAAAGTATAATTAAATTTATTCGCGATGAAAATTTTATTTGTTTGCCTTGGAAATATCTGTCGATCACCCATAGCTGAGGGGATACTAAAACAAAAACTAAAAGTTAAAAACATCGATACAGAAGTTGAATCTGCAGGTTTTGAATCATATCATATTAACGAACCCCCAGATCCCAGAGCAAAAAAAATTGCCGAGAAAAACGGGATAGATATCAGTGATAAAAAATGCCGTTTGTTTGTTGCCGACGATTTTGATAATTTTGACGTTATATATGTAATGGATGCTTCCAATTACAGAGACGTTCAATACTTTTCACGAAATGACAACGACATGGACAAAGTGAAATATCTTTTGAGCGTAATTGACGGAAAAAACCAATCGATTCCCGATCCATATTATGGCGGCGAATCAGGCTTTGAGAATATTTACAAACTGATTGATGAGGCTTGCGAAAAAATTGCCGAATCATTGGCAAAATAACACAAACTTGAATACTGAAATTAAACAAATCCCGGGAAAGAATGATATTATAGCTGCATCAGACCGAATAAAAGATTTTGTTCATCGTACTCCTGTATTATCATCGGCATTATTAAACCAACAATTTAAATGCAATCTTTATTTTAAATGCGAAAATTTCCAGAAAGTCGGCGCATTTAAATCAAGGGGAGCCATGAATGCTGTCCTTTCGCTAAGTAAAGAACAACTTAAAAATGGTGTTTGTACCCATTCATCCGGGAACCACGCACAGGCACTGGCAAGAGCCGCAAAAATACTGGGTACTAAAGCATACATCGTCATGCCCAAAACGGCTCCTTCCGTAAAAGTAGCTGCCGTAAAACAATATGGCGGCGAAATTACGTTTTGCAAACCCACCCTTGATGCCCGCGAAAGCTCCCTGAAAAAAATCATTTTAAAAACAGATGCGACCGAAATCCATCCTTACAACGATTACCGCATTATTTGCGGACAGGCAACAGCGGCCAAGGAACTTTTTGAACAGGCACCTGAATTAAACAAAATTATAGCCCCGGTTGGTGGCGGTGGGTTATTAAGCGGAACGGCTCTTTCTACAAACTATTTTTCGTCACAAACTAAAGTTATTGCTGCCGAACCCGAAATGGCCAACGATGCGTTCAAATCCTATTACGAAGGGAAATTCATTCCCAGCGTAAACCCTAAAACAATTGCCGACGGGCTTTTAACTTCACTGGGAACCCTCACCTACCCCCTCATTTTGAAATACGTTGACCAAATTGTTACCGCCAATGAAAAAAACATTATTGCAGCCATGAAGCTGATTTGGGAACGCATAAAAATCATTATCGAACCTTCTTCGGCAGTTCCGCTGGCAGCAATCATGGAAAACAAATTAGATGTAAAAGGCCAAAATGTTGGCATCATTTTATCGGGAGGAAACGTTGACCTGAGCAAACTTCCCTGGATCAAATAAACAAGCATGAAAAAAGGAACCCTATACCTCATCCCGACCAAGCTGGGCGAATCGGCTTACGAAAGTATTTTCCCCGAGCTGAACAAAAAAATCATCCTCTCAATCAAAACCTTTATTATTGAAGATTTAAGAAGCAGCCGCAGGTTCTTGAAAAGTATAAACTACCCGGGCAATTTCGAGGATGTTCAGTTTCAGATTTTGAACGAGCACACAAACCGCGAAGAAACACAACATTATCTCAATAAAATTTACCAGGGAGAAAACATCGGTTTATTATCTGACGCAGGCATGCCTTGCATTGCCGATCCAGGGAATATTATTGTTCAGCGGGCTCACGAAGAAAACATAAACATAAAAGCACTCATTGGCCCCTCCTCTATTTTTTTGGCTTTAGCAGCTTCCGGGTTCAATGGGCAAAACTTTACGTTTCATGGGTATCTGCCAATCAAGGATCAGGAAAGAAACAGAACAATTAAAGAGATAGAAAAAAGGGTTTGGCAAAACAACCAAACCCAGGTATTTATTGAAACTCCATACCGGAATCAAAAAATGTTTGAGGCTCTTTTAAAAAACTGTAGCGAAGGGCTTAAACTTTGTATTGCCTGCGATGTAACACTCAACGAAGAGTTCATCCAAACCAAATACATTGCCGACTGGAAAAGGCAAAAGCCTCCTATTCACAAAAGGCCTGCAGTGTTTTTACTTGGGCAATAACGCTTAATGATGTGTATCAGGACCATGTGCATGACCATGCTCCAGCTCTTCTTTAGAAGCTTCGCGTATTTCTAAAATTTCTCCCGAGAAATGAAGGTCTTGTCCGGCCAAAGGGTGGTTAAAATCCATCACAACTTCGTTTTCTTTCACTTCAATAATTTTCCCGTTTAAGGGATGCCCCTGATCGTTTTGCATCGGAATAATTTTGCCTACCTGCAACAATTCTTCATCAATCTTGCCATCAATTTCAAAAATCTTTTTGTCTAGCGGAACAACAGCTTCTTGCTGAACTGAGCCATATCCTTCATCGGCAGTCAGTCCAAATGCAAATTTATCGCCTACAACTTTTCCTTCAAGGTTTTTTTCAAAAAGAGGCAATAATCCTCCAACGCCAAAAAGATAAACAAACGGACGGTCTTTATCTACTTTTTGAATCAATTCACCTTTATCATCATTTAATTTTAACTCATAGGTAAGGCTTACCACCTTATGATTTCCAATTTTCATTTTTATGTTTTTTGATTAAAAAAATATCGGACAAAATCCGACTCAACAAATTGGCAGCTAATATACAATTAATAAAGGAAGTTTTTTTATTTATGCGGTGTAATAATTTTTATCTAACTTCGTCAATAAGTAAGAAATACCAATTAAAGATTTAGCATTTTGAGTGAAATTATTTTATCCGTTGAGAACATCTCAAAGCATTACGGACCGATAAAAGCAGTTAATAAACTTTCCCTTGAAATAAAAAAAGGTGAAATTTTCGGAATCCTGGGGCCAAACGGAAGTGGAAAAACAACCCTTCTGGGAATGGTTTTAGACGTTATTAATTTAAGAAACGGTTCATTTAGCTGGTTTGGAGGTTCCAAAAACCATGAAGGCCGGAAAAGAATCGGGGCTATTTTAGAAACCCCTAATTTTTATCCTTATTTGAGTGCTGTTAAGAACCTGGAAATTGTCGCAGACATCCGGGGAATTTCTTACCATGAAATCCCAAAAGTTTTGAAAATGGTAGATTTAACCCACCGACAAAACAGCAAGTTCCGCACATTCTCTCTGGGAATGAAACAACGATTGGCCATTGCTGCGGCACTTTTGGGCGATCCGGAAGTTTTAATATTGGATGAACCAACAAACGGGCTGGACCCCCAGGGAATTGCCGAAATAAGAAACCTGATTAAAGAAATTGGCAAACGGGGAGTTACCATTATTTTGGCCAGCCACCTCTTGGATGAAGTTCAGAAAGTATGCAGCCATGTTGCTGTTTTAAACAAAGGGAAAAATATATTTGCAGGAAAAGTGGACGAAGTATTGAACGAAAATGTTATGGTTGAGATTTCTGCACCGGACAATGTGCTCCTTCGTAAACATCTCAATGATTTCAATAAGCTTATTTCGGCAGAACCGGAAGACGGGATCATATTGGTGAAATTACAAGAAGGGACAAACATTGCCGAACTGAGCACGTTTTTAATGGAGAAAAAAATTGCCCTGACACATCTTGCCCAACGCAAAAAAAGTTTAGAAAAATATTTTTTAGAATTATTAGCCGAATCTCATGATTAGATTATTAAAGATAGAACTAAAAAAAGTTGCCCACAATAAATCATTCTGGATTTTAATGGGCGTGTATGCCTTCATTTTAATTTTTGTTTTTTGGGGCGTACAAGCTTTTATAAACGATGTTGTTAAAGACGCTGGGAAACAAGCCCCCATTCCGGTCACTAAAATATCCTTATATTCCTTCCCTGAAATCTGGCATAATTTCACTTACATTGCCGGTTATTTTAAAATCATTCTGGGAATCACAGCCATTATTTTTATTACCAACGAATATAGTTTTCGAACGGTTCGACAAAATATTATAAGCGGGCTTTCCAGAAAAGAATTTCTATTTGGTAAATTATTAATGGTCGGAACCATTGCCATAGGTGCAGCTTTATTTCTTTACATAAACGGAATTATCCTGGGCTTATTAAACACCAAAGAAATAACATTAAGTGTAATCTTCGAAAAAAACATTTTTCTTTTTGCTTATTTACTTGAACTGTTCGCTTTTCTTTCACTCTCGATATTGCTGGGCTTCCTTCTAAAGAAGTCGGGATTTGCTATTTTAGCACTGCTGATTTATTATTACCTTTTAGAATGGATCATCAGACAGCAAATAACAGAAACAATTGGCGATTACTTCCCTAAGAAAGTAATTAGCAGCCTAATTGATGTGCCCAACACTTCTTTAATGAAAATGTTTGGCGCCAGTTTCAGGGAGTATATTGCACTACCAGAAACAATAGCAAGTATTGCATACATGACCTTATTTGCCTTTTTTATGTATCTTTTATTACGTAAAAGAGATTTATAATTAAAAAAATGGTAAATTAGTTTATTGCAAATTAAATTTACCTCTAATGAATTTTCTCAGGATCTTTTTTGTAGTCTTTATTCTTATTTTACTATTTTCCTGTACACAAAAAACATATCAGGCACTATATCCTACATTAAGTGACAATCGGTATGACAGTGAGTTTCCGTATAAAAATTGCTCCAAACAACTCAATGAATTATCAAAAAGCATTAAAAAAGTCTCCAGTGTTGTTTTCTACGAAATTTATGCATTCCCGAACAATTTAGAGGTAAAAAAAAATCAGATGAACACTGGTTTTACCACAAAGCATGCAAAACAAGTAGATGTGTTCTCCAGAAGTTTAATCGGTACCGGAACCGTCATATATAAAAGTATTAACCAGCTTGCACTATTAAGTTGTGCACACGTTGTAAATTTCCCTGACACTATATACAACTATAAATCGTCAATTGACATAAAGGAAGATTTTGTTGTATCATTTGCAGTAAAACGAAAAGTTCAGATTTATGCCCCTGAATTAGAGCTCGGAAAAGAATTAAAAATACTTGCAATAGACCCGCAAAAGGACATTGTCCTCCTCGGGCTTGAGAGCGATAGCGAGAGCATAACAAAAGCCAATGTTTTTAACTACCCGCTTGGAAAATCCAAAGAACTGGAATGGGGCAGTTTTGTTTATATCATGGGCTTCCCTATTGCACAAAAAATGATTACACGCGGAATTATCAGTAATCCCGAGCTTGTAAAAAGAGGAACGTTTTTAATTGATGCCGTGTTCAATCATGGGTTCAGCGGTGCTCCGGTATTAGCCATTAAAGACGGTGTTCCGAACTTCGAGATGGTTGGGATGGTTAAATCGTCTTCTGCCGATTATTTCAATTATATTGCCCCAGACTATGATCGCGACCAATTAAGGCAAAACAACTCCCCTTATTCTGGGCCTTTCTTTATTAAGAACAAAGAGATCATAAACTACGGCGTAACCTACTCTATCACGATTGAAACACTTCAGGAATTTTTCAAAAAAAACGAAAACGAATTAAATAAGCAAGGTTATTACCTCTCCGGTTTTTTTGAAAATTAAGCCATTTGGTGTTTCTTTTTATTAACAAAAAGCCCTATTTTTGGGAGCACAAACCCCCAGCAATGAAAAAAAAGTTCAAGGTAGAGGACGTTGAAAGTTTCGAAAAATTCAGAATATCATTTACTAAACGGGTTTTTGATATCATTTTTGCAACCTTTGCTTTAATTGTTTTATCGCCGATTCTTATAATATCAATCATACTTATTAAGCTTGAATCCCGTGGATCAATTTTTTACATTTCAAAAAGAGTGGGTACCGGTTACGATATTTTCTCCTTTTATAAATTACGCTCGATGTATGTCGGTTCCGACCTTAAACGAACCGAATTATCAGAACTAAACCAATACCTGATTAACCGTAACAAAAATAAAGAAAACATCGAAGAAGTTGATGAATGCCCCGAGTGTAAAGGTTTAGGGAAAAATTGTTCGCCAATATTACACATTGACGGAACCGAAATTTGCGAAAATTTTTATCTGCAAAAGAAAAGAATGCAGGAAAACAACCCAATATTCTTCAAAATAGTAAACGACCCCCGAATTACCCGCATCGGGAGAATTATACGGACGCTTAATATTGACGAAATCCCCCAGTTTTTTAACGTATTAAAAGGAGATATGTCGATTGTTGGGAACCGCCCCCTCCCCCTTTACGAAGCGGAAAAGCTCACCACCGACCAGTGGGCTCTTCGTTTTTTAGCTCCTGCCGGAATCACCGGTTTATGGCAGGTTTCGAACCGAAAAGCAGCAAAATTTACAGAAGAAGAACGCAAAACACTGGATAACCGCTACGCGATTACCGCCTCGTTCTGGAATGATTTACGACTAATTATACTGACCATCCCGGCCGTGTTCCGCAAAAAAGAAGTTACCTAAAGTTTTTTTAATGCCTCCAGCCTTTTTAATAGTGGCGGATGTGAATAATAACAAAACACATAAGCCGGATGTGGGCGTAAATTACTCAAATTATTCACCGATAACTTTTTTAGGGCCAACTGTAAAGCTTCTGAATTATAATTTTTACCTGCATAACGGTCTGCAGCATATTCGTTTTTACGAGAAATAATATTTGTAATCAAGCTCAAAACAAACGAAATAGGACTGTATAAAATACCAAAGGTTAAAATCCCTAGGTGAAAGCTTGCTTCGTTTGCCCCCAAAGCTTGCGACAATACCGGGCTCGAAATAAATAACGAAAGGATAAAAAGCATGAGCGCATTTTCAGCCAATGAAATAAACAAGGCACTCACCGTGTGTTTTTTCTTATAATGGCCAATCTCATGAGCCAGCACGGCTACCAGTTCATCAACCGTGTAATCTTTAATCAACGTATCGTACAACACAATTCTCTTTTGGGGACCCAATCCAGTAAAATAAGCATTTGCTTTGGTTGAACGCTTTGAACCATCAATAACAAAAATATTCTTCAATTTAAACCCGGCCCTACCTGTAAATTCCTCAATGGCCGACCTCAACTCTCCTTCTTCAAGCGGTTTTTGTTTATTAAACAAGGGAACAATCAGGTTGGAGTAAAACATGAACATGAATATCATAAACAGGCTAATTACCCCCCAAACAACAATCCAGAACCAGGAACCCGAAATAGTGTATATCCAAACAATCAAACTTAACAACCCACCGCCAATAACAGCCATCAAAAGCCAAGATTTTAGTTTATCCAAAATAAATGTTTTAGGGGTGGTTTTATTGAACCCGAATTTTTCTTCAATTATGAAAGTACTATAGATTGAAAAAGGAGTTGTAATAATATCCATTGCGATGCCTAAAAATCCGAAGAACAATAATGCCATAAGCACCGGGTGGTTCGTATAAGAACGAACCCAGGCATCTACCCAGGCAAACCCTTCAAAAAAAAGCATCAACAAAATAACAAGCAACGAAAAAACAGCAGTTATGATGGAAAAATTGTGCTTGGTTTTTTCGTATTGCTGAGATTTTTCATACTTCTGTTCGTCGTATATACCACGAAGTTCTCCAGGTAATTTGTCACTCCAGCGGGTTGAATTTAAGTACCCCAGAACGCGTTCGAGCAAAAACTCAACAACAATAAAAACAATTATAAGTTTGAATAAAAATTGAGGTTCCATATAAAAAATATTAAACAAAAACAGGGCTATAAAGCCCTGCAAAATTATATGTTTTCTTGATATAAATTTACATACTCATTCCGCCACAAACACTAATGGTTTGCCCGGAAACATAGTCAGAAAGATCGGAAGCAAGGAATAAAGAAATATTGGCAACGTCTTCAGGTTTTCCTGAACGGCGAAGCGGAAT
Source organism: Bacteroidales bacterium (assembly GCA_963664245.1). Lineage (GTDB taxonomy): Bacteria > Bacteroidota > Bacteroidia > Bacteroidales. The sequence continues at coordinate 3,433,402 of OY760934.1, read as the reverse complement.
ACCTTTAATCCAGTTTTCTTTTACTTCATCGGTTAAATGGGTGGTCATAACGGTTTCAATAAAACCGGGAGCAATGGCATTGCAACGGATATTACGGCTGCCTAGTTCCTGGGCAATTGACTTTGTAAAACCAATTAATCCTGCCTTAGAAGCAGCATAATTTGATTGCCCGGCATTTCCACCTACGCCAACAACCGAACTCATGTTTATAATGCTACCTGAGCGTTGCTTTAGCATCACACGTTGCACAGCTTTGGTTAAGTTAAAGACTGATTTCAGGTTCACGTTAATCACCATATCCCAATCTTGCTCGCTCATACGCATCAATAAATTATCGCGGGTAATCCCGGCATTGTTTACCAGGATATCGATCCGTTCAAACTCTTCATGAACATTTTTCACGAGTGCTTCGCTTTGCTCCAAAGAGCTGGCATCAGAAGCATAGCCTTTAGCTTTAACACCAAGTTCCGTTAATTCTTTTTCCAGGCTTTCGGCAGCCTCATCAATTCTAATATCTGAAAAAGCAACATTAGCACCTTCGCTCGCAAATTTAATTGCAATAGCCCGGCCAATCCCTCTGGACGCACCGGTAATAAGGGCAGTTTTTCCTTCTAATAGTTTCATTGTAGCTAATTTTATTTATTGACAAATGATATAAAATCTTTAATTAATAAGATCACAAATACGAAAATAATATTTATGGTTCACAAATATAGTAAAACACGTTAAAATATTTGTAGATAAAAACAGCTTCAATCTATTCAAATATGTTAAGTATTTTAATAAATTAGTGCACCTAATTTAACACTATTATATCTAAGCCTCAAATAATGAGCCCGCAAAACAAGATTAAAATTAGCAGCATTTTTTTATTACTTTTCTTATCCATCAATGTTTCAGCCCAGAAACCAGTGTTCTGCTTAAAAAAACAGATAAATCAGTATTACTCAAAGCTAGACTCTATCGACATCCAGAAGGATTCGTTGGAATTTGCAAACACCTTATTGCATCTGTCTGAACTGGAAAAATTTTACGGAAATACCTCTCAGTCTTATTCAAATGTAACACGTGCAACAAGTATTTTTGAAGCATTGAACAACCAATCGAAGCTTGCCGATTGTTATAAATTATTGGGAGATATATCCAGCATTGAAAGAAATATTAAAAAAGCCCTTGAATACAACCAAAAAGCTTATGACATTTATAAAAAACATGAGGAATGGCTAAAAGCAGTAATTGCACTTAAGAGTTTGAGTTATAACTATCAGGGGATAAAACAAACAGAAAAAGCAAATGATTATTTAGAAACCGCATTTCAGGAATTAAGGGACCACAATCTTGACACTTCAAATTTGCTCATTCTCTATGCAATATCAGGATTAAACCACATACAAAATGAAAAGTATGACAAAGCCATTAAGATTAACAGGAAAGCCCTAAAAATTAAACCAAAAAACCTCATTCAGATAGTTTATTATGGAAGGGTTTTAAACAACATGAGCTATATATACCGATTACTAAATAAATATGACAGTGCCCAATACTACAACGAAAAATCATTAAAATTCAACAAACAATATTGCTTTTCGAAGTCATTAGCTGTTAGTTATGCCAACAAAGGATTAATACTTTATGCAAATAAGAAATATGATTCTGCTTACAAATATTGTACACAAAGCCTAAAGCTGGCTAAAAAAGCGCATTACAATCAAATCATTCAGGACAATTATTTATACCTGGCACGTATTTCTTCAAAATTAGAGAAGTATGAACGAACCTCTAATTTTATAACCTGCTATTATTTATTTAGAGATTCTATTCTGCGAACACAAAACCTTAGCAACTCAAGCCTTGTCGAAGCGAAGCTTGAAGAAAACATAGATCAGAACGAAGAAGCTCAATTTTTAATGAACCTCAGCCAGGATAAAATCAAAGCGAAAGAATCGAATTACAGGATCAACTTATATGCATTCATTATTCTTTTTCTTCTTATCATTATTGCTTTAATATTTATAATTGCCAGGAACCATCTCAAATCGAAAGATAAACTAAAAGAATTAAACGAATACCTGGAAGAAAAAGTAATTGAAAGAACCCTGAACCTGTCTTATGAAATGGATCGCCATAAAAAAACAGCTATCGAATTAAAGCAAAATGAAGAACGTTGGAACAAAGCCCAGGAAGTAGGGAAAATAGGCAATTGGGAATATGACTTAAAAACGTATAATTTATGGGGTTCAAAACAAGCCTTTAAAATTTTCGGATTCCATAATACCAAAGGCCCCGTTTACACCAATCATATTTTACACCGCATCCATCCCGACGATTTTAAACACTTTATAAACGAAATAAAAAAAGTAAAAGACGACAGTAAAAGGCTGCACATCGAATTCAGGATTCATTTGCCCAAAGCACATTTCGACACTTATATTCTTTTACGGGCCGAAGTTATTTATAATTTAAACCTCGAACCAATAAAAATATCCGGTACCATACAAGATGTTACCAATCGTAAGTTTGTTGAGAAAGAATTGATTAAAGCCAAAGAAAAAGCCGAAGAATCGGATCGTTTAAAATCGGCATTTCTATCAAACATGTCGCATGAGATCAGAACGCCCATGAACGCAATCATCGGATTTTCCGATTTACTGGCTGACCCATCCCTGAAAGAGGACGAAAAGAACCAATACATCAACCTTATCCAAAGCAACAGTAACAAGTTAATGAACCTCATTGACGACATCATTGACATTGCCAAAATTGAAGCCAACCAAATTCAAATCAGGGAATCAAATATTCATTTAAACAGGATGCTGCAAGAGCTGCATAAAACTTTTGAAGCCGAAGCCAAAATCTCAAGCCTGGAATTCAAACTAATCATGCCTGAAGACCCTCAGAATCCCATTATTAAAACAGATGCATTCCGTTTACAACAAATACTAACCAATTTGCTTACCAATGCCTTTAAGTTTACAGATAAAGGAAGTATTGAATTTGGTTATACCCTTAATGCACAAAACCAACTAGAGTTTTATGTAAAAGATACCGGAATTGGAATTTCAAAAGAATCGCAACAATTTATTTTTGAACGTTTCCGTCAGGTACAGAACTCGAATACACGCTTATATGGCGGAACCGGTTTAGGTTTAGCGATTTCAAAACATATTCTAAGTATGATGGGGGGAGAAATTTGGGTAGAATCAGAGAAAAAGGAAGGTTCAAAATTTACATTTACCTTACCATTTAATGAAACTGAAATCCCCCAAATTAAGGAGAGTAGAAAAGGTATTACTGATTTTAACTGGGGAAAAAAATCGTTATTGATTGTAGAAGATGAGATTGACAGCTTTACTTTGCTTGAACGCTTTTTACAAAAAACCAAAATCAAGATCCATTATGCGCAAAACGGACGGGAAGCCGTTGAAATGGTAGATAAGCTAAAAAAAATAGACTTGATTATGATGGACATCCAAATGCCTGAGATGAATGGATTGGAAGCAACCCGGATCATTAAATCAACAAAAAAGGAAATTCCTATCATTGCCCAAACAGCATTTGCCCTGCCCGGAGAAAAACAAAAATGTAAAGAAGCCGGTTGCGATGCATACATAACCAAACCGATTAACAAGGTAAAACTCATGAACCTGATGAATGGCTTGCTAAACAATTAAATTCTTCCATTCTTTTTAAAAAAATAAAAAACCCATTCTTTTAAAAAGAATGGGTTTTTTAACCTATCGCAAAACGACATTGCTAATCATAAAACTTATTGGGAAAAATGTTTATCGCTAAAAATCCAAAAATCCCGGTAACCAAAACCACACCAAAATCAATAATATGATTTTTGGGATTAGCTTTTCTTCGCCTGATTATAATAAGTTGTACAATTACCAAAAGAACATGTAATATTAACCAATTAAAGCTTTTTGTCGGATAGAAATAAAAGTCTATAAAACTATTGTATTTATTTGTCAAGTTGATCTCTGCCGGAAATATATAGTTAAATATTTTTCCTTCAGGACGTATTGAACGTTTTTCCCAAGTTTTTTGGTATTCATCAACCTTTACAAAATTATCGTCAAGAACGGTTACATTTAACTGATCTTCACCAACCATTATAACATTGTAATTAAACAAGTCTCCATAAATCCTGAGCTCCTGTTCATCCGGGTTATATCCTTCAACCGGCAAACGAAGCAAATCATAATCATCCTGCGTAATAATAAACAAACTGTTATCACGTCCGATCAAGTAACAATAGAATTCTTTGTTCCGAAAATCAACACAAGAAATATGTTTAAATGTTAATCCTTTAGGAAGCTCTACTTTCTTCACATAAGGTTTCCCTTGTTCCATTTTAACATGAAACATCTGATTGGTATTATCAACCACAAAATAGCCCTCATCACACGATTTCCTGGTAGTAGGTATCCCTTCTATCATCTTTGCAGGAAAATTAAAACCATAGTGCTGCAAGGCTCCGGTAAACAAGCGGGTTTTTTCTTCATTTATTGAATTTCCGCTGGCATTAATAAATTCCATACGGGAACCAATCCTGAAAAAATCCTCAGGCATCTCAAGTTGAGCACGTCCCGATTCGGCCTCAAACAAAGGATACAAGCCCGATTTTGGCGATTTTATATCCCTTGGTTTCAATCTAAAAAATGAACGGGCCATATTTACCACATGAGGATCCATTTCAACACCTTTAACGGTATCGGGTAATGTATTCGAAATCATTAACTGACGTAAATTCAGCAAAGGCAGTTTTTGCTCAAACTCTTCACGGGTAAAAATTTGTCCTTTTTCATTGGTGTACTCTCCAGCATTTCTAACCATAAAGCAGTCATCAACACAGCTATACATTACAAATGGAGTATTAATCGGCTTTTCAAATGATAACCAGTATATCCACGGAAGAATTACCGATAGAGATAAAACGGTTATAAATATTAATATAAATCTACTTAAATCCTTCATTCTACATTTCTCCTTTCCTAAATCGATACGCTGAGAACAGCATGGTAACACTAATTAAAATTGTAATCAAAGCCAATTTGGGTACGATAGGTGCATACGCTCCTGCCAATCCGCTTTTTAAATATAACGGGATAAAAGCAGATGTAGAAAGCGCGTAAAAAATCCTGAATTTCCATATCGGTTCCAAAACAATTAAAGCAACCAAGAAATAAGCAGCGATGCCGGCTAAATACCATGGCAGAATGGTAAGCAAGGCTGAACAGGTCATTTCGGAAGCAAAAAAGCTGTTATTGAAAATCAGGAATGTAATAAACTGAAGCAGAAAACTAATTAACAAACCGCTAAACCCCGTTGCAAGCATCATCAACAATGCTTTATTTTCACGAATTGGCAAATGGAAAGTCAATTTGATCCGTTTGCTAACCGTTTCGGGAAAATACTGTGCAACACCTATTCCTATTCCTATGAGTAATGGAACGTATTTCAGGATCAAAAAGAATTGATAGTTTTGGAACAAAATATAATACCACAGATTATTTGCCCCGTTAAATGTGATTGAGCGCTGAATATCCATAAACGCATAACCCACAACAAGCAATCCTACCGCTGTAGCCCCAATCAGAAACCATCTGATTTTGAGCCATTCTTTATATATCATCGATTTCAACATAACTTTAATATTTACCGGTTAAACCTATAAATGCATCTTCCAGATTCATCTCTACTTGTTTAAAGTTTTTAAACCCAACTCCTGAATCCTTCAAAAAATTAACAACAAATTCCTCTGACTCGTACGTATAGAGCTCAACATTATTTTTAACCTTCTCAATATTTGCAATAAACTTTTCTTTCGACAAATCAATTGAAGCATTTTCGAGCTCAAAAGTAAATTGCTTGAAGTTTTCCATAAAGTCGGTAACCGGGCATTGAGCCAACACCCGGTTATAGTCCATAATTAGAACATCATCAATTAAGCGCTCCATATCAGAGATGATATGAGAAGTTGTAAATATTGTTTTATTTTCAGCTTTTGCATACGCACGCAGATAGTCAATAAACAAGCGGCGATAGCCAGGATCCAATCCCATCGAAAAGTCATCCAGTATTAACAAATCCGGATCCTGGGCTAAAATAAGCCCCAAGGCTACCTGGGATCTTTGACCGCAAGACATTGTTGAGATTTTTTGAGTAGGAGTAACTTTAAGTTTCGACATTAACTCCCAATAAGGTTCATTGTTCCAGTTTGGATAAAAACCCGAGTAAAATTTCTCGATTTGGTGAATATCCATAAAAGCATACTGAATATGACCTTCAATTAAAAAACCAATTCGTCCTTTTGTTTCGGGAGAAAGATGCTGGGTGTTTTCACCAAAGATCAAACATTCTCCACTGCGGGGTTGCAAAAACCCGTTCAATATATTAATCGTCGTTGTCTTCCCGGCACCATTCTTTCCCAGTAAACCTAAAATACTTCCTTCTTTTACATGAATATTCAGGTTTTCGTATACAAGCTTTGAGCCGTAATAATGGGTCAGATTGTTGCACTCAATCACATTATTCATACTATTAGTTTTTAAAAAGTTACACCTGTGCTAACACTAAGAATCGTACGAGAACAATCTTTGCCCGCGATATACGATTCAATGGTCGCTTTTACAAAATATTGATCAAATATTTTTTTCATTGGAAACTCTACGGCAACATCTACTTTTGGGGCTATGTAAGCATCTGTTATATATTCATAGTCAGGAGCCAGTAGTTTTTCAGCGATAAAAGTATAATCAGTCAAGCTAAGTTCAGCATCAAGATTCTGTTTATAGGATGCCCCAGCCCCAAATGTGAAGTTTGCTTTGGTGGCATAAAAGCTTTTATAGAGATTTACCCCTAATTTTAAGTTTTTGAAATTTTGCTTTTGCATTGGGATATAGTATTCCTCACTAAAATCATGATAAAGAGCAAAGAATTTAAAAGAAATATCACGTTGGTTATCTTCTTTCCGAAGCTGCAAATACTCATAAAAAACATTTAATTTAATATCCAGCGCATCGTATTTTTCTTCGCTCCCATAATATTCCCAATGATCAAGATCTTCGCCTTCGGCAATCTCCAATCGCTGAATAATTTCCGAACCGATCATTGAATTTAAGTTTAACTCAAAACCAAACAAATGCATCTGATTTGCTTTGCTAATGCTGGTATAATTACTTATCTCTAACTGAATTCCTTTAAGTTCTGAATCTTCTTTTTCTACCGTCCACAATCCCCCTGAAGCCTTACGGGCATCAATATTTTTTTCTTCATAATACAGAAATTCTCCAGCAAATAAAGTTTTTAAATTTCCTTTAGCATATTCTAACTGCACACCAAAACCTCCCGTGTTTCTTTTCTGAAGACGGTTAAAGGTTTCTGACTCATGAGAAATTGCCAAGCCTAAACCATGGGTTGAGAAAAATGCTGCATCAGCATTATCTTGGATAATCTTTACTTCAATTTCCTCATTATAATATTTATACAACAAGTTAAAACCCAATTTAAATTTCTCCATGGTATAAATAACACCCGGAGATAAATCCATGTCAAAAACTTTATTCTGTGGACGCGGGTCAAGATCCTGGACAGCCAATCCTACATTAAAATCCATCGACATACCAAATTTCAGTTTCTTGTTCAGCGGAACTGAAAAACCACCAACCACACTAAAAAATTCCCGATCATAATTATCGTTTCCAATGGTATCGATTAAATGATATGGAGAAGGACGAAACGGATCATTTACATCTGAGAAGTCTAATCCTTTTTCTTTTCCTTTCATGTAATTAAAACCGCCAAAAACATTAAATTTTTTGGTTTTCCCGTACGAGTACGTATTAAAATTGAATTCATTCAATTTATCACCTTGTTGAACCCGTTTAAATTCGCCGTCTTCATAAAGATAACTCGCATTGATAATCCCCGGAAGCAAATCTTGCAAATAACATAATGCGGCAGGATTACTGGTTTTTAACCAAAGGTTATTCATCTGTACCATTTCAAACGAGTGCAATGATACTTTTTGCTGGCTGTTAGTTTGAGCCGTCAGAGCCATACTCATATTTATGATGAGTACAAGCAATATAATTATTTTTTTATTATTCATAAATCCACGGTTTAGGGTCAACATCTTTTAAGAAATCTTCTGTTGAATTATTAGTATCTTGATAAACAACACGTCCGCCAACAACCTCTTTCACTTTACGACGGATACATTTCCCGGATTTAGATCCTGAAGCGGTATAAGTATAACCGGCATCTAATTCCACGGGGAAACGCTTATATTCTGAACGAGCTTCGTCTCTAACCACCTCAACAGCATCGCCAACCATTTCAACAGGTAAAATACAGCAGTAACGGGTTGAACCTTCTTTTGCAATCAGGTTATTATCAATATGGGCCTGACGTTCTGCCGGATCAAGGGAAATAAATGCCAAGGCAATTGCACTGGTTCCACTAACACCAAAAGCAATATCGGTTCCTCTGTAAACAAATAATTCTTCCAGCATATTATCTACTTGCGGATAGTCAATATCCTTACCATCTGCACGGTCTACCCAAAATTCAAAATCTGCATTACCCATATCTACCGGACTGTTTGGATTTCCAAGAGGATCTGATTTATGATTAAAACCATCACGGCACAATACAATACTTTCACCGGGTTGAATAGGATGATCATCACCATCACCAGGGATGGTCCAAATCATTTTAACAACAATACTCCCGGTTAAAAATTCCCAATAGTTGGTACTCGTTCCGCTCGACTCATGTTCAACCAGCGATAAACCATCGGCATACAACACCTCATCCGTGTTGTTATAAACTTCAACGTACTGATCGTCATAATACGATTTACTGGCTGGAGTTAATGATCCGTTATAATAATATTCTTTAATAACCAATGAATTAGCCTTGCTCACAACAACAGGAAGATCTTCCTCAACATTTTCAAATGTAGAAATCGGTTTTAAAGAATTTAAATTATACAGATCTAATCCATCACGAAATTGATAACTCATGGTAGCTGAATAAAAACCTGGTTCAACCAGATCAAAAATGGCTACACCTTCAGCATTAACCTCAGCTTCGCATGCATAAGCTTTTTCATTATGGGTGAGCTTAACCGTAGCACCAACAACTGACGCTATATCAATATCCGGATAATCATCTAAAGAAATGGTCAGTTCAACTCTGTAAGCATTGAAATCCGCATCTTTCATACAAGATGAAAAAATCAATACAATTGATAGTATATATAATATTTTTCTCATAATTCTTAAAGTTTAATTTTAAGTTCGGCACCAAAATAAATTGTAGAATTTCGTCTGCTATATGAAGATGGGCTTCTATCGTACTCGTGCAACGGACGGTAATTAGAAAAGTTATTCACATACATACTCAGACTCATGTTGTCCGAAATTTCTTTCGATAAACGTAAGTTTGCCATAAATAATGGAGGGAAACTCTCTGTTTGCCAATAATCTTCTTCTCTTTCTGTAACATAACGCACATACTGCGGATCGGTTCTCATTTCATTGGTAAACTGAATGATATCACCATCTTTATTAATCAGGTAAGAAGGTGCTTTGTCATAGAATGGATAGTTGTATTTTTCAATCCAAATCATCTGAAGCGTAGTCGTTATCATCAAGCGCAAGTCCGGAATATGTGTAACCATACGAAGGTTGGTATTAAATCGTTCGCTTTCCCTGCTTTCACCAGCAGCATATACACCAAGGTATTCATACTGAGAACTTGATCCACTGCTTGGCAAATTATAAACCTCTTTGGTGTTATAAACACGGGTGGTTTTTAACCAAGCGCCATCAATAGAAAACTCGGTATATAATGATTTAACCTTTCCTAAGCGAAGATCAAATTCAATCCCTTTTTTCTTAGTTTCACTAATGTTCATCGGGGTTTGGTAACTAACAAAATAATCTCTGTAATTTTTAGTTAAAGAGGCTAAATCAGGTACTGTACCATCCGGAACTTCTTCCGGATCATAAGTATAATAATGAATTGATTCATAATGACTCTCAAAACCCAATTCATTTTCAACTTTCTCGTCAAAGAAAGTAACATTACCCCTGATGCCTGCTATATTGAAATCAACGCCAATTTCCTTTTTCAGGTTTTCTGTTGGTTCCAGGCCAGGATTTGAAGTATCAAACATTTTTGTATAAAATACAGGGAATCTGTCTTCTGCTTCATCGGGGAACCAATCCATCACTTTTAAATCTTTATAAGCCATATCGGGATATAAATAAAGCATTGAAGGAGCTTTATAGGTTCTACCAATACCCAGGTTTAAGGTAAATTCTTTAAAAACTTTTTTATGTTTATCTTTTACCAGTTCATAACTCATATTGGTACGCGGTTCAAAATAAGTTCCCAAATCGGATTTAAATAAACCACTAGCCTGGAAATTATTGATACGGGCCCCGGCTTGCAAAGTCATACGGGTTGACCCAATAGGAAATGTAAGTTTATCTTCAAAATAAAATGTAAGGGTTTTCATCGCAGGAATATCGTCAAATGATCTTGGACGAGCAGTACTGCTTGACACATACGGAGGATTAGTAATATCATAGATACTTCCATCACCTGAATTGTGAGTATATTTATAATCTACCCCGTACAAAAATGTATTGATGGTTTTATTTTTAAAAGTGTTAACTTTTTTCGCGGTAATTTGCCCATAGAAAGTAATCGGACGTCCATCAATGGTCATTTCTGTTAATTGCACAGCCGGAAGATAAAGCCCTATATTTTCACCTTCGATAGTAGCTACCGATAGTGCTTCCAAACTACTTCCACTTCTGTATCTTTTTTGATAGCTATCCTGGTGGGTATTTGAATAAGAGAATGAATAACTAATATCTGTTATTAAAGCCTTATTCAATTGCCATTTACCATTAAAATTAATACGATGTCCGACTTCCTTCGAATTATATTCTTCATCATTGGTCATCGCATCAGGGTCGGTTTTAGTTTCATCAATGGTTTTATAGAAACTATATTTTAAATTCACCGATAGCGGATTGTTTTTGGTAAAAAATGTTTTTGACCAACCGGCAGAACCAGTTATCCGTTGGTACTCATGAAATTTACTACGTAAATCGGCATTCGATTTTGAATACTCAAGGTTATAATTTATCGCACTTTTAGTCCTCGTCAAATTAAACCCCTGCCCGATAGAAAACTGTTTATTTTTAGGATCAGTTTTTAATTTTAGTTCCAAAGGAGTTCTACCCGATTTGGTTTTAAGCACTACAGCACCAGATGTAAGGTCGCCATATATAACAGACGGAATCCCCTTAATAACTTCAATCGACTCAATATTCTCGGTTGGTATAGCACGTATATCAACCCCTCCTCCTGCAACCGTTGAAGCCATTCCTGTAGCATAGTCGCTTGATAAACTTTGGGCAGTGGTTACCACCTGCATATTACCGTCATTGGTAATAGGAGCTCCATCCACGATTAAAGCTGTTCCCATCGCGCTATTGGCATTGCTTCCAATTTCACGAATTGATAATTGTTGTGGATCAGCCAAATCAGGGTTGGTAATAATATTACCCGGGATCAGTTGCATAATATCGCCCAAACTTGTTGCCTGAACGTGCTCAATTGCAGCTGTACTCAACACTGTTGAAGTATTTAAGTCTTTCCCTTTTTGTGCAACAACCGTTACTTCTTTCATGTCGTAAGTAGCTGGTGCAATCTGAAGCGTCAGAGGCTGCCCTGAATACCTTTTCAAATCAAAGGTTAGTGCAAATTTTTCGTAACCAAGACATTCGGTTTCAAGGGTATAAACTTCAGGGGTTATTCCCTCCAGCTTAAAATTACCCTCACTGTCGGTGATTGTCCATTTTTCAAGCTCCTTAATATGGATCACACAAAAAATCACCGGTTCTTTGGTTTTTTTATCAATGACCTTTCCCTGGACATTGATCTTTTGCTGAGCAACTACATTATTTATCAAAAATAATGGTGTCAACAAGAACACTAAAAATAGTTTTTTTACCATATTGTTTAATTTTGATTTATAAAAGTCAACTTAACGTATGTATACAATCCTCCCATGATTAGCACATTCTAATCCTAATGAATGTTAAACTTTTTCCTTCTAGAACTCCACAAAGTATTCTTTCCCAAACAGTTCTTCCCTTTTTTTTTAATAAACGGGAAAGAATACTATCACTCCTGCATTGTGACTAATTTTTATCGCCTTCTGATTTCTTAAAATCAAACATGTTCTTTACCTTGCCTTTTTTACCATTACTGTAAGAAAAATACAAGGTATCGGCATTCAACAGTTCTAACACCCGAACATTAGTCGACAAACTATCCACATAACTGATTTCTAAAACTTGGTCTAAATCTTTATTCAATAAAGTTCTTATTCCCAGGATCTCATTCTTTTCATATAAATGAGAGGCCAGGTATTGTAAATTTTTCACCTGCGAACGATTTTTCCCTAATGTAATCGTAAAATTTGCAATAACATCGTCACTGTAATTTTTCTTTCTGGCATATTGCACATCATAAGGGGTAAACATTAGTTCAGCATATTCTCTCAAGCTGATTGTGTCATAACTATAATCGCCAATCACCTCGTAGATTAACTCTACATTAATTTCATTTCCTCTGGATGTATAGCTAAGCTTTCTCGATTCCAGTACTTCTGTTAATTTATCTTCGTCAATAACTGCATCAGCCGGATAAAAAAGTGTAACAATTACCGGGCATCCATATGCTGTTTGAACACCAACAGCATCTGTTTTCTGTTTTAGCAGAACCGACAGGTAGTTGAAATCAAAACGATCAAAAAACTTATCAAGCAAGAAGGTTACTTTTTTCAATTCTTTTACATCTTTGTTAATGGCTTTTATTGGTGATTTCATCGGGGTAAATATAGCCTGCTCAATTTTTTGTTCATTCAATAAAGAAGGATCATAATAAACTTTTACCGTTTTACTGCCAACAAAAGTTGTTACCCCCATGACTCCTTTAACTTTTCTCATTTGGTTGGCAAAAGCCGTACTACTACCGTAACACTTAATATTTTTTAATCCCGAACGGGTATAAACTTCGGCTTTGGCAAGTTCTGAAGGAGCGTACCATTTTTGATCGATGGTAGGAACTTCAAAAAAGGTTCCAACATATATACCTAAAGCAATCAATATAATTAATGCAACCGGAGGCATCCATTTTAGTCTTGAGCTTTTATTAAACTGTAAAGTACCTTTTTCCGGACAAGAGATAACACATTCGCCACACAAATTACAATCGGCATCACGAACAACATCAAGGCTTGCGACATCAATTGCCTGAGGACAGTTCATTGAACATATTTGACAATCGATACAGCTTGTTTTATTTCTTGTAACTTTTGTAATCGGGAAAAATCGGGTTCTGAATTTAAATATTTCAATAAAATATCCCCCAATACATGCAATTGCCAAAGGCCATACATAAGATATTTCAAGGCCAAATTTCAACAATAAAATATAAACGGCCAACAACAGAACAAAGAATCCAGTAAACTTAAAAATGTTTGATAAAGCACCAAACGGGCAGAAATACTTACACCAGAACATCCGTACGAAAATCGATCCGATAACTACCAAAAATATTGCAATTGCAGCCCACAACACAACCACATCAACGTCAAAGCCGGATGTTACGGCATAGTAAGGATCAAACTTTTTACAGAACAGCTCACTGGAATCAAGCGTGTAATATAATGTGACAAATAACAATACATATTTTAATGAACGGAACAATTTATCAATAATTCCTTTCAGCGTAATCCTGACTTTCAATTTATCTCCTAATTTGCCAAGCCACTCACTTATGGTTCCGAGCGGACAGATATAGGAACAAAATAATTTACTAAACAAGAACACTCCAATCATTGCAACCACGCCCATTACAATTTGGGCACTAGTCATTGAACAGGTAAGCGAATTATTTAAAAAATAACTACCCAGTGCCTGGATTCCTCCAACGGGGCAATAGGCTTCAAAATCAGGTGTAATTAACGTAAAATTGGGAAGAATAGCCAAAATTATCACAAAAATAATCACCCCCCATTGAAAAGCCATTCGAGGCCAATTTGATTTATTAAAATTTAGTTTCATTTAGTTAAGTTTTAAGGCCCCTTATTTTTTGAGGCAAGTCTATCACATTATATGGTGAACAAAATTTATTTATTTCTCTTTATCTTATGTTTATGCAAAAACATGATATGATCGAAGTCGACGGTTAAATGGTGACTTTCTTTATAATCCATCATTGACTGATGCTTTTTGTCTTCTTTTGATAAAAACACTTTTGAATCTGCATTTTTACCAAGCACAATTCCTAAAAAAACGCCTATCGCCAATACGGCAGCAATTTGAGTTACAAAGGAGTAACTGATTCTTTTGCTTCGGGCTTGCTTACTATTTTTTGAACGATTTCTTAGTATTTGATCTACTAAATTTTCAGGGACTTGAAAATCCTCGTCCAAAATATTCATGGCTTTGTCAACCATGTTATTCAAGTCCCTTTGTTTTGATAAGTCTTTCATTAATTTTTTATGTTTTACTAAGAGATTTTTTAGTTCAATATTAAAGACGTGTGTTCTAAAAAAATCCTTCGTTTTAGCCAATAAAAACTTTTTATTTATTTACTAAGCTCCTCACGTCGAGCACAATACTCTTTATTGCAATATTTACACTGGTCTTCCAGTTTCATCATCTCCTTGATTAAATCGTTGAGTAATACCGTTTGATCTTCGGTGCAAATGCTACGCACATTCATAAAATGCCTGATGGTTTGCCGTTTAATCCCCATGTGCAAATTCCCAATCTGGCGGGCAATAGAATCCATAAGTTGCTTATTGGGGTTTTCAGAAGACAGCTCATTCATCAACTTGAAATTATATTCACATTGCATATCCAAAATACTTTGGTATACCCTAAAGATCCTGTAATCCAATGAAGTTACTTTTTCATACTGCTCATCGGTAAGATGCAAAGCTTCTTTAAGGAACTCATCGCTTTTAAAATAATCACTATCATCAGAAACAGGCACTCCCCCGCCCTGGTTGTTCATTAGCAATAAAGTACCAAAAGCTGACAGGTTTATAACCAGCAGGAAAATATTCAACCAATTGACAATACGTTGTTTTTTGCTCATCATATATTAATTTAAATGATTTTTAAAATAAGAATACAATAACTTTCGCAGGTTTGCATTCGCACGGCTCATCAAAGACTCAACCGAACCTTCGCTCAGATTCAGTTTTTTACAAATTTCTTTTTGAGAAAAATTTTCAAACTTGTGCATTAGTAAAACCCGTTTCTGGCGTTCAGGCAAAGTATCAATAGCCTGTAGCAGTTTACATCTTATTTCTTCTTCTTCAAGTTTTTTAGCCGGGGTTTGGTAGTCGATATTTAACTTTGAAGCTATTTGTTCATCATGAATATCGCTCGCATTTTGAGCTTTGGCAGGATTTCGTTTGCGAAGAAAACTAATGGACTTATTTTTAGCTATTTTGAATAGCCAACCCGAAAGATCGTTTTCGCTTTTTAATTTATGAATTGACTTAAACACCTCAAGGAACACTTCCTGGCAGATATCTTCTGCGTCGGAGGCATTCCCTAATACACGAAATGAAGTGGCATAAACCAAGTTCTTGTACTTCTCAATTAGCTGCCTGAAACTATGTTCTTTATTTCGTATTATCCCCTGTATGATCAGCCTGTCATCCATTCATGGGATTATCTACAATAAGCCCTGTTTTTTAAGATAAGCTTCAGCTTCTTCAAGGGTTTGGAATAAGTCGCCTTCTTCCTCCCACCATGTTTCGCCATAACTCATTCCCATTTTACTACATCCTTCTTTTGGTCCAATATTCACCGCTTCTAAAGCTTTCATTTTAATCTTATCGGACTTAATACGAATAATTTTAGCTTTAATAGGAAATCCATTCTGAGGAATTCCATTTTGATCAATGGCAACAATAATACCATAACATTCTACTCCTTCTTTTGCCCAATCACCTATTTTGGCTTTTAAAACCTCATTTAGCTCGGTACTTGGTTCCTCATAAGTGTAAGTAGCTTTTTCTTCAACCTTTTTACCTGAATTACACGCGGTAAAAGTAACAATAGCCATCATCAAGATAGCTGACATCCATCTTTTCATAGAGTTAATAAATATGTTGGTTCACACTTAAAGACGCTAACCAGATAAAAATCCTGCGCCAACTAATAAAAAAATCAGCATTATTTTTATTACGCTAAAGATAAACTAAGTTTAACTAATTTGTCAAATAAAAAAACCGGCCGTTAATTATTAACGGCCGGGCTGCATTTTAAAATCTTAAAATTACTCGGTATATTGATCGATTACTTTTGACAAAGCTCGCTGACAAACCGGGCAAAAATCAAGGGCATTCCGGGAAAACATAATACAGTCGGTTGCCGGGCGGTACATTCCGTACTGGTAGTAACCGGCACCTTCAAAGGCACCAATCTTGCCAGTGTTTTCCATGGCTTTAATCATGGCTGTTTCTTCATTTCGCTGACGGATAAACAATTCTTCAACGAGTGATTCGGGAGCCTTTTCGGCACGTAAACGGGTGCGTTCTTTTTGAATTTCAATGCTATTCTTATCAAATTTTTCTTTGTCCCATGGGGTCGGGATCGGAATTCCTTCCGTAAGCATATCTCCCCACTTCAAATTATTCTTATCCAACAAAGCTGTAATATTGGCTTCCCAGGGTTCAACCATAATTTCAGGCATTTGATACGAAACCAAAGAAGAATAGTACTCATCGGCCAAACCTGCCATGTGATGCCCTAACTCGTGAACATAAATATAATCGGAGAATTTATTATCTACGGCTACTGTTGCGTACAAGCGGTAAATTCCGCCGCCGCCATAGGTTCTTTCGTTAATTAAAACATACATAAACTCGTAAGGAACCGCTGAAGCAACATCACGGATAGTTCGGTTATCGTAGCTCAACGCATAACGCTCGCTATCAAAACTACTGTAATGAACGCTCAAAGGGGTACGTGTATGAACGCCAGGATGTGGTTTATGAACCCCGGAGGTTTCGGAAGGCGTTTCAACCGCACGGATGTTAAAATCGGATTTGCGCGATTTAAACGGTTCAACACTAAACAAATAATCGTTTAAACGGGAAATGTCGGCATGAAATTTATCCATTTCTTCGGCCGTGTAACCATCACCCAAAATAACAATATCCACTTTTTCTTTGGCCGGACCGTTTACCATATAATCATAGACTTTATATTCGGATGCAAGATCTGCCTTATTTACAGTGCGCGAGTCCGGGTCGATTTCGGTTTCCCAGATGGTTTGAAAATTATTTTTGGCATCACGCTTTTTCATGAGCAGTTTCACCGGGTTTTTGGGCCACGGGAAACGCACCGATTCATGAAAGGTTCCCCATTTTTCCTGCGCCTCGGGAATAGTTTGCCACTCACCAAAAATACTGGCAAATCCACGACTGTAAAGCACTTTCCCACTGGTTTTGTCTTGTATTTCATAAAAATATAAACCATACTCCAGTTCATCAATCAAATGAATCAGGCTTCCGCCCCACTCTCCATCCGAAAGAATACGATCTACCGAGAAATGCTCTTCGGTGGCCGTACCACTGTGAAAATAATCCACCCGCATGGTTTTATCGTTAAAATATTTATAAAAATCCCCGTCGGAACCGAGCAGGGAACAACTGGCAAAAACCAGGCTTATCAACAATAGCTTCTTCATTTATTTCAGGTTTTGAAATTCATTCAAATGTATGGAAATTTTACAATTCATAAACCCATCTCACAACTTGAGGTTTTAGATTAATTGGAACAAAATTTATTTATGTTCC
This sequence comes from Bacteroidales bacterium, assembly GCA_963664245.1. Classification (GTDB taxonomy): domain Bacteria; phylum Bacteroidota; class Bacteroidia; order Bacteroidales. The sequence goes on along the minus strand of OY760934.1, from coordinate 3,415,479 downwards.
AATATCTCCGCCGATATCCAATAAATGGTTCCTTCACCATTCTTTGCACTCCCTAGCTGAGTTATTATTTCCTGGTAAGATTTATCTTTAATGGTTTCCGGGTTTAATCCTGTAAAGTTTGTAAAGAAGAAATATTTTTTATCGGGCGAAATTGTGATAATTGCATCAGCGGTTCCGGTATTGATAGAAGTCCCCATATTTACAGCTTTGGTCCAGGTATTGTTTTCATCTTTATACGAAATATAAAAATCCATGCTACCACTTCCCCCAAGCCGATTAGAGGAAAAAATAAGAAAGTTCTCGTCAGGATCAACCAAGGGACCAATTTCAACATCCGAAGAATTTATTGCATCCGACAACTTAAGCGGCGGATCATATTCCCCATCATTGAAATAACTCACATAAATATCAACGCCAGTATCGTCATGATCCTGAAAATAGAGATTCCCTGAACGTGCAACTGAAGGGTTATACTCGTTTGATTCATCATTTACCGGAGAAGGCAAAGGCTCGGGATTTTGCCAGTTACCGTTTTCATTTTTCACTTTCCAGATATTAAAATCGCCTGTTTTTGTGGTATCTTGAGGCAGGGGTCGATTTGAACAAAACAATAAATATTTACCATCGGGAGAAAAGGTTGGGGCAAAGTCGGAAAATTTTCCCGAAAAAGTTGCCACCTGTGGTTCCTGCCAGGTACCGTCTAGCTGCTTAAGATGGATTATAATATGATGAAGGCGAAATTTATCGGCAATTACATAAAACATTTCGTCGCCCTGCGGTGAAATTGTTAAATGATGTTCGTGCATACCAAAAGAAATTATTCCTTCAGCAAAAATCTCAGGAGTAGTACCGGGAAGGTTCTGCCCCAGGTAGGGACCTTTTAATTTGAGAAACTCTGATTGTTGGTTGCAGCTATTTAAAAAAAAGAACAAAAGTAAACCTGCAATTATAATGTTTCGTTTTATCATAGCTTCTTATTTGCTTTGTTTTATCGGATTTTATTTTTTGAGGTGCTTTTAACAAGCCCCTCTCGTATCATTTCCGATTGGTTTAATCTGAATTTCAGAAATTTTTCAATCCCAAAGCTAAGAAAAAAAACAGCCCGCTTTTTCATTTAAAAGGCTGTTTAATAAAATTTTACAAATTACAGGAGTACGACAGAAAACAGGCTGAACTATTTCCTGTTTCAGGAGATCAAAAATCTGTTAATAAATTAAAACCTTCGCATATTCTGTGGCGGTTTTATATTTCACTATTAAAGCATAAAGCCCGGGAGTTTCTGCAGATAAATCAACGGTTAGCATTTCTTTATGCTTTAGTTTCTGGTGATAAACCCTTTTTGAATTAGTATTATAAATACTAAGCTCCCCGGCTTCTTTAATTTCAACTTTAAACACTCCGTTGTTCGGGTTTGGATGAAGATTGGCCTGCTGCTTATCAAATGTCTTTATCGCGGTAGTATTCACGTCAAAGACTTCCTTTAGTGCCAAATACATCTTTTCCCATCCCTCACTGTTAGAGCGTAATTTGGTCCGTTCCTGTTCAATATGAACAAAACGCCCCTCGGTAGTTGTTGCATTACTGGTACAGGGGTTTGAACTATTATTGATATATCGGCCCTGGGTATTGGTAAACGCAATCAGGCGGGTCCAGCTTTGATCGATATGTGCAATTTTAAACGTAAGAGTATTATCAACATCCAGAAGTGCTTCTTTAATCAACGAACAGTAATCAACAGTTGGGGTAACACGGGTTCCATTACTCATAATCAGATACGGATCGGAACTTAGTTTTGCAAATCCGTGCAATTGAATAAAAATACTGTTTGGGTATTTATCTGAGAGTACCTCTGTGGCCCGATGAAAAACAGAGGTAACATTATGAGGATTATCCGAAACACGGTAGGGACCAGAATTACCACAAACAGAGGCTGTCCCTGAGCATACCGACGACTGGGAGTGGTTACACCGATGGGTTCCGCTGATAAAAAGAGCCAAAGGGATTAAACGTTTAAAACAATACACCGCTTGTTTACCGGTATTTGTATCATATTGAGGGTGCGGAGCCTGTAAAACCAGGTTGTCGCGCAGTGGCGACTGACTGATAACATAACTCCCCCAGTATTTTGTTTGTGGCGTTTTTTCCTCGATCAGGATAAACGTATTGTTTGCCGAAAGGGTATTGTCGGTAAAAACCACAATTTGATAATTAAAAGTAGCTGCAACGCTTCGTGCCGAGGCAATATCGTTATCATCAAAAAGATAATTAAGCATGGTTTCCCACCTGGTCAGTTCTGTTGTTGACGGCACACTGTAATCATTACCTGAACTCCCGGGCATATCATCAACAAATTCGTTTAAGTAGCTCTCAATATCCCCACTCATCTCCTGAGCCAATACAGCCGGGAAAAGCGATACTAATAGAAAAAGAATTAAAGTATTTCTCATTTATTTTGTCTTTTAATCATAATAGAATGCTCGTTAATTTTTGAATAGAGTAATCTTCTGTTCATATTTAAATACTCAGCCGTTTTCGACTGGTTATACCCATTTGTTTTCAGTGCCTCAGTAATGATTTTTTTCTCAATATCGCCAATAATATCTTTAAAGGAAAATTTATCTTTAAGGTAAGAATGAAGGGTTGCATTCAAGTTTGTTCGCCGGTTTGTTTCATGGGGAAGATTATCAATTTTAATGATATTCCCCGAAGTCATAATAATGGCCCGGTGGATGGTATTCTCCAACTCGCGCACATTGCCCGGCCAATGATAATCATAAATATTCTGAAGGCTGTCTTCGTCCAGAATTAGTCTTTGGTTAGGACTATATTTATGGAAAAAATAATCAATCAAGATTTCAATATCATCAGGACGGTCACGCAAAGGCGGAATATTAATACGGGCAACATTTAGGCGATAATAAAGATCCTCCCGGAAATGCCCTTCTTTAACTTCTTTTTCAATATCCTGATTGGTTGCTGCAATAATCCTGACATTGGAAACAATCGGACAATTACCGCCAACCCTAAAGAAAGATTCGCCCTGTGTGATCCGCAAAAGCCTTACCTGGAGCGAAGGAGGCATACTATTTATCTCATCCAAAAAAACCGTACCTCCATTAGCGATTTCGAATAAGCCTTTACGTTGGACTATAGCTCCCGAAAACGCCCCTTTTTCATGACCAAAAATCTCACTTTCGAGCAACGTTTCAGAAAGAGCCCCACAGTTTATTTTTACATAGGGCTTTTCTATCAGGTGCGAATGGCGCTGAATAGCATCTGCAATTAATTCTTTTCCCGTACCGCTTTCACCCTGGATAAGAACCGATGCATTGGTTGCCGAAATGCGTCCAATGGTTTTAAAAATCTCCTGCATTTTAGCATCTTTTGAAACAATGCGGGAAGGTTCTTCTGTTGGGGTACTAACCTTGCTCCTTAACTGTTTTAACTCATTTAACAGTTCGTTATGGTTCAAGGCACGGTCGATAATCATTAAAAACTCATCCAGTTCAAAAGGTTTCTCCAGATAATCAAAAGCCCCTGTTTTCATTGCTTCGATGGCTTTTTCGCTATTTCCGTATGCGGTAAGCATAATACAGGGAACGTCGTCGTTCATGCTCTTCGTGGTTTTAAGAACATCCAGCCCGCTCATCTTAGGAAGGTTGATATCCAAAACAACAACGTCTATTTTTTCCGAATTGATTATTTCCAGGGCTTCTTCCCCACTGCTGGCTTCAACCAGATTATATTCTTTCATAGACAACAAATCAACAATATTTCTTCGCATTGAAGCTTCATCATCCACCACCAGGATTGTTTTTTCGTAAGATGTTTTCATAGCCTAATCGTGTTTTACAGGTAAAATAATCGTGCAAACAGCCCCTTTGTGTTCACCATTTCTGAATGAGATTTGCCCGTTATGAGCCTTAACAATCTCACTAGAAATAGATAAACCCAAACCAACACCCGTAGGCTTGGAAGTCACAAAAAGTTCGAACATTTTATCAAAAATACCATCCGGAATTCCGGTTCCCTCGTCAGTAATCTGAATTTTGATTTCCTCTTCATTTTCGAGATACTGACATTCGATTACAATTTTCCCGCCATCCGGCATGGCTTCCATTGAGTTAGAAATAACATTAATAAAAACCTGCTGAATAGAATTCATGTCAGCCTGAATAACTGAAACATTATTAGCATTTAATTCAAATTCAATGTTATCACTATTTTTTTGTATTTGTAAAATTTTGATTGTTTCCCTGATTTGTTCAACAATATTCATGTTGGTCATCTTTTTGTCGATGGGACGGGAAAAAATCAATAAACGTTTAATCAAATTTGATAAGCGGTTGGTTTCTGTAATTACCAGCTCCACGGCACTTTCTGTAATTACATCTTCCCATTTTATTTCATCCGGTTTTTTAAGGCTTTGCTGCCACATTTGAACACGCGTTTTAATAATCGCCAAGGGGGTTCGAACCTCATGGGCAACACCGGCAACAATACGCCCAATAGAAGCCATCTTCTCGCGCTGGTGCAATTTATATTCCAATTGACGTTTTTCTTTATTCCTGTCTTTCAATTTATCAAGGGTCGAATTCATTGAATAAACAATCTCTTCAAACAATTTTCCCCGGCTTTGCAAACGATAGTCAGGATTCACGTGAATTTTCTCCAGTTCACTACTCACCGAAAAAATACTGGTACGCAAACGGTATAAAAACCATAACACCAATCCCAACGCAACAATTAAAAACGCTGCGGCAAAATTCAATACATTTTGAAGCTTAATTAAAGGCAGCTCACGCTCAATGTGAATCCTTACCCAAATGGTCCCCACTACTTCATTTTTATAAACAACAGGCACGGTTATCAAAGGGAAAACGGCCGGATCAAATCCGTGGGTTTCCAATATATGCTTTCCCTGCTCTATTGACTTCAAGCATTGTTGCTTAATAATGTTATAAGAACGCGGTGGTGGGCCATATACCGGTTTTGGCGGTTTAGAAGTCGGAAAAGAATATCCAACAAACTTATCGATCTTCGAGAAATAAAAACCTCCCTCCAAACCATAATGCTTAACTAACACCTCATTGCTTAAAACAGTCAATAAACTATCGGCATAATCAAACTCGTCAAAATCTACCTTGTGAAATGAAAGCAGCTTTGTTTGACTGGCAATTTGAGAGATACTCTTTTTTGATTTTAACAGCAACTCCCGGGCATGAATGTTACACAGCATTGCATTTTTAGCCACCGTTTTTTTATGCCAACTTTTAAAAGCATAAGATGACATAAAAAAGAGAGCAATCAAAACTGAAAGGATCGTAATTCCGTTACGGATCAACTGTGATTTGTTATTTTTAATAAAAAAGATCAAGTTTTTTTTGGTTTATTTAAAACAATTTTTTGTCAAGTTCATAGTTTAAAAGAGCCTTGGATGTTTTAGGCGAATACTTCTCAAGTATGCTTGAAACCGATTCAAGACTACTCTTATTAATCGAAACCTTTGAAACTACTTTTACATTAACTGTTCCCTCTTTGAAGCGTGGTTCCAGGTTTTCTCTTGCAATAATTTTTGTCATCCGGTAATTGGGGTTAATCAGCAAAAGCGGGCTAATCCCCGAAAATTCAAATGCACTCATCCACAAATCGTGCGAATAGCCAAAATGGCTGCAATTTAAACTAGCATATACACTTTGGTCAGTGAGGTTTGCCTGTTCAATTGCTTCATCTACATACGACATAATAAGCATTTCAGTGTTCTCTCCCAGCGGGTTTTGCTCAATATACTGCTGCAGTTGGGGGCAAGCTTTAGGAACAATCCTGTCGTTATCAATTCCTCGTTCAATCAGCATACTGCGATGTTTATCTTCTTCAATTGTAGTTTCTGTACCAAATATAATGACTTTTGAGTTTTCATTTTTTTGTAAGGCCGTAAAAATTTCATCAACACCAACATCTACAATCCCAACAATTGGCACCTCTCCCGATTTAGCTATTTCTGTTTCCTTATAAATAACCGACAGGGTATTACAGGCTATCATGATGATATCCGGTTTATATTTTTGAGCCATACCTTTCAAAGCCTTATCAAAATAATGTATTTTTTCGTCCCGGCTTTGTAAAGCGTTATAACCTTTATCGTCAAACATGGCATTTGCAAAAATCAAGTCAATTTCTTTATAGTACGGCAATTCGCGTAATTGTTTTTCAATATCGGCCACTACCGACAGTCCTCCCAAACCCGAATCGGTTATTACAACGGTTAAGGATTCTTTATTCAAAAATGAAAAGTCCTGTTTTTTTTCTCCGCTGCACGCACAAAACAAAACAATTAATGCAAAAATTAAAATCTTTTTCATAATACTCTTTCTATTTTTCTTTTATTAAAACAAACGCCAATAAGCCTAATAATAAGCTAATGACAACAATTATAGGTTCTATATATTTTTCCTGGTATAATTCAAGCGAGCCGGCATAATGTTTCCCCGGCGAAATATCCATCCCGTACTTAACCGCAAGGTCTTTAATATTTAATAAATTTATGAAGGGAATCCCGCGTTCATTCACTTCCATAATCAATCCCCTTTCCTCATGATCGCAAACTTTAATTTTTTTATTTAATCCGTTCGGGATAGAAACTGAATGCGCGCATCTGCCAAGTGCAGCCTGATTTCCACCAATATTTATCAATAACGAGATTTTACTTTCATTGAGGATGGATAAGCGTTTATCAATAGAATATTTAAGGCTTTCCGGGATAAACAAATCAAGATTGTTTCGTTTTGCAGCCTCCTGCATTATTGAAATCCCTTCATCCCAAAGGCCAAAACCATTATCGTTTTCTGCCCCTCTCGACACCATCAGCGATTTATATTTTAACCCGCCAAATTGCACGAGCCAGTTTTCGAGATCAATCCAGGTAGCTTTGGGCTGGTTAGCACCATAGGTAGATGCCCCTAGGGAAGTCATTAAAACAACCTTAACATCCAGGGTTTGCAGGGCCGCCAGGGTTGATATTGTTAAGGCCGGGAAGGAGGCAGAAGCGATCACGGCAACGGTTTTTTGATTATCAATCCCCGATTCAACGAACAGCCTTGTTATTAATGCCGCAAAATCGGGATTGGTAGAAATTTCTTTTGCATCCAGGGAACCCAGCGTAGTGGTGATGGTGGTAAATTCGTCGCCTATTAAAAAATTATTTTTTACCCCGGAATACGCATCGGAGGATATTTCTCTTTTTTCTTTTTCAGTTTTAATAATATCAAACCAGCTTTGGGCAAGACTCACCGCCTCTTTCATTTCATGAACGCCTTTTACTTCCTTAAACTCAACACATACAAAGTTTGAAAAAATAAATCCTGTTAAAAGCACAAAAAATATAACCAGCAAACGCGTATTTCGGTTCAACACAATCATATCAACTGAAAAATCAGGTAAGTGATCAGCATAACGATAAAAAGCGACAAAATGGTTGGAAGTATCTTTTGCCGTTGCATTTCGTTAGCAACCAGGCCGGGGATAATATACCCGATGGATTGTAAATCGATATTGAAGAGCCCTACCGGTTGGATGTACAAATCAATAATCAATTTTAAAAAGAATCCCAAAAGAAGGGCAATAAGGAGTTTGCGCCGCCCATATATAATTAAGTGCTGACTAAGTACATGCAAAATCCCGTAGACAAAAAAAGCCATCAACAGTGTAATAGCAATTTTATCGGGCTGAAATATATGCAACGCAAAATATGCCGGTGCAATAACTCCTCCGGGTGAAATACCTATAAATTCGTAATACAGGAACCCTGCTATCAGCCCGATCAAAAATATCTCCGTAATCATAGCGTTTTTTGCAAATTTGTGATTAATTTTTGTCCATCTCCTTTATAATTTCCAATCCCAACGACCAACTCATTATTTGAGCACAATTTAGCAATCTCCGCTCTAATCTTCGGTGTTTGTTTGGAAAAAACTTTTGAGATTTTAACATCATGCACTTTCAATGGCTTTAAAAGATTGTAAGCTTTTGGCTGATGGGTTCCTATCAAAATAATTGTAGAAATGTATTCTTTATTGGTGATTAGCCATTCGGAAAACAATTTTGTTCTCATTGGCCTGTCGGACCGGGTGTTGAATACGATGGCTGTTTTCTTTTCGGGCGATAAAGAATATTTCCATTTATTGAAAACATTGCTGGTTGAATCGGTATCGTTTACCGAAAAAGCATTTAAAAAGTACGCCCCCGTTACTTCCGACAAAGGATATACAACGGTTTCTTTTTCTTTATTTAAATACGCTTTAAGTGAATTTAAAGCGTTTTCGCGTTTAACGCCACATTGAACAGCTGCAGTAATTGCCAGTTCAACATTTGAAAGGTGGGCAAAATCCGGGATGTTTTCTTTTTCCTGCGGACTTAAATTTGTTTTTTCGATGAAATGTGCCCCTTGTGCCTTTGATTTTTCGACAATGGTTTCAACATAATCGGCATGAGGGGCAATCACAATGCACTTAGGAGGAATAGCATCGGTGATGGATTTAACTTGCTCACTAATGGTATTTCCCATCACCTCCTGGTGATCGTCTTTGATGTTTGTAATGATGTATACGTCGGGTTTAAAAAATTTGCTTTCAAGTTTCTGAAGCACCGGGTTAATCGACATACATTCCAACACCAAGGCATCTGCTTTCTGTTTTGCCGCCTTAAAAATAATTTTAAATTGTTCTTGTACCCTTGCCGGACCTTTTCGGTTTAGCAGCGAAGTTTTCCCATCGGGATAAATCATGGCCGGAAAATCGCCGGTTACCTTCCCCATGGTTCGCAAATTATTATCGCGCAAGATGGCACAAATATACTTGGCAACTGAAGTTTTTCCGCGTGTCCCGTTAACGTGTAGTCTGCATTTTATACGTTTCACGCTTCTGTTAATTAAATAGCTTTCGATAATTAACAGACAAAAAACAACAGTTGCCAGTATAGAAATAATCAGCATTTATTATACTTAATATCCGACTACAATTCCGCCTCTTCTAATATCGGCAGAACCAGAATACTCTCCATTGACAGGGTCAATCTTAATCATTTGAACCCCGCCAAAGAATAAATCACGACCTGAGTATATTCTTAATGAATGCCCCATTTTTTTCAGCTCTTTGATCACGTCCTCGCTAATACCCGATTCCAGGTGGAGGTAATCCTCCCATTTTTGGGTATAGAACCGGGGCGCCCTGTTGGCTTCTTCTACGTCCATATCAAAATCAAGAACATTTACCAATACTTGCAATACTGTAGCAATAATCCGGCTTCCGCCCGGTGATCCCACAAGCAGGTATGGCTTATCGTTTCTTAAAACAATGGTCGGAGAAATAGAACTCCGGGGCTGCTTATTTTTCTTTAAGATATTAGGATTATCTGATGTTGAAAAGTTAGACATGCCGCAATTCAACAAAACTCCGGCAACTGTTTGTGCCGACCCGAAGAAAGTTCCTAAAGTTTGTGTTAACGAAACGGCATTACCGTCTTTATCAATCACACACAAATGGGTGGTGCTACCGTCGTGTTCCACATCCAAAACAGGCATATCTTCTTTTTTGCGTTTTTTACGTTTTTCTTTTTTCTTTTTTGATTTAGCCTGATATACAGAATCAATGTAATTTCCTTGATCTTCGTTGCTTTCGCCCCAACTATCAAATTCATCGTAATCATCAAATGACGCATCATTATCTTCATCACCAAAGGTGACTATTTTTTCAGCCTTTTTCTCTGAATATTGTACGTTATTATATTTTCCCGGGGTTCCCATTTCCGTGTCTCTGTACGATTTTGGATCGGGATAATAAGGGTTAATATCGTTGAAGCGTTTAGTGCCATATTCTTTTGACATTAAACCATTCAGAGGTACATCAAAATAATTAGGGTCACCAACAAAATAATAACGGTCGGTGTAAACTTTCCGGAATGTTTCGGCAATGTAATGCAATGTTTTCGAGCTTTGGGTATAATGGCCAAGTCGTCTCAGGTCAACATTTTCAAGAATATTAAGCCCTTGAATAATTGAGGAACCTGCTTGAGGAACTCCTGCACTTAAAATTTCATAACCACGATAGCTCCCTTTTAGGGGATATCCCAGCTCGGCTTTATAATTTTCGAGATCCTTCATTTCAAGGGTTCCCCCTCTTTCTTTTACACCATCAACAATGGCTTGAGCTACGGCTCCTTTATAAAATCCATCATGACCGTTTTTGCTTATTGCTTCAAGCGTTTCGGCCAGTTTTGTTTGGATTAGCAAATCGCCTTCCATTTTAGGGAAGCCTTCATCGAGATAAACATTGGCTGTTTCCTGATCGATTGTTAAAGTCTCCGTATTATCTAAAATAAGAGAGGCCAATGTTCCGTCAATTGGAAAACCATCTTTTGCATAACGAATTGCAGGTTCTAAAACCGTAGATAACGGAAGTGAACCAAATTTCTCAAGAGCTAAAGTCAAGCCAGCTACAGTTCCCGGAATACAAATTGATTTCCCACTATGCCTCTCGGTCTCAGAATCATACCTACGATTGATACTTTGAGGAGATTTAGCATAATAATTTATATAGAAAGATTGTTGGGTCTTTGCCATATAAATAAGCATACCTCCACCGCCGCCAATGCCTGAACCATCAGGCTCAACAACACCAATAACAAAAGCTGCTGCTACTGCCGCATCAACAGCATTACCTCCTTTTTTAAGAATTTCCACAGCTGTTTGGGAAGCCAATGGGTGGGCTGTTGATGCCATTCCTTCAGTCCCTTTTACAATACTATAATCTTGCGAAAACAGTATAAAAGGCAGACAAAGGAATAATACGACTAATTTTACATTTAATTTTTTCATCGATTAAATCTTAAAAACAACACCTAAAAAATTGCCTTCATCGGGGCAGTTGCAAAACTAATTTTTTCAACCTCTTTAATGGTAACATTTTTTTCTTTTGCGATATTGGTAAAAAGATCATCTTCATTACCTTGCTCAATCACAATCATGTATTTGCTGTTTTCAGCCACCAATTGGCAAAAATCGTCTGACTGTCCACCCCTACGTGCTTTACCTCCAATATGCATCATTACAATCGGGATATTCATTTCGTTGGCTTTTTCAATTAATTCTTTCACACGGTTCATTTCGTCTTCCTGGCTAATTCCTGCAGCACCCAGTCCTTTTGAACTAAAGCCCGGAACGATAATAACGGTTTTAACTCCCGAAAGATCGGCAGATTTTGCCATTAATTTAGTTTCAGCATTAATCTGGTTTCTTTTGGCCAATAGCTTTACAAGCTTCACATCGGCACTTTGCCCGGCCGAAGTAATCAAAACCGGTTGCTCAAATTTTTCCTGAGCAAACAAGCCTAACGAGAAGGTAGCTAAAATTACGCTTAAAATATACTTTTTCATCTTTTTCTAATTTAAATAATTACCTATTTTATTTTTCATAATTTCATCATATGTTGGAACTCCCGAGTAAATAACCGATTTCCCGGGATAAAGATCGTTAAATGAGTTAACAATGGAAGCAATCGCAATAATATGGCGTCCAACCCGGTGTTCAAGTTGCTCGCCCTGGGTACGATAATCAATCCGCAATGCCCCTGTTTCTTTAGCTGTTTGATAGTTTTCGCTTACTCCATCAAGTATCAAATCGATGTTGGTTTTTCCGCGCAAACGCCCTTGAATCGGGCTTGATGTTTCCATTAAGAAGGGGAAAACATCGGTGTTATCACCCCACTCGCGATGGCTCAACCCATGAAAATTAGCCGGCGAAAGTTCGGGAGCATATTTTTCATTCTCCAGTTCAAACTCGAGTTCAAGTATGGCACTCATAGCTATGTCTTCACTTTTTTCATGATAAACAATTGCATTAATGATCGGGATTTCCGGTGCAGCTTCGTGTAAATCAAAAGCAACATCTACTTTTTCCTGTTCAATTAATTTTACAATAGCATAAGCCAGTTTCTCCGTTAATGATCCATCGGGGCGACCCGGGAAACAGCGATTCAGGTTTCGGGATTCCATTCCTGAATATTGTTGTCCGCTTGGATAATGCGAATATACTAAAGGATCGGGCCATTGGTCAAGCGGGTTGGTTAACCTTGATCCAAAACGGAAGAGCCGATCTCCATTCTTCCCTTTCAGGGTAAATGAAGACGGAAATGCTTCCATGGGGTCATTACAGGTAAATCCACTATTGTTCATCCTCGGAATAACAATAAGTCGGCCTTTGTCAATTTTCAGGTTTTCAATCATAAGTATAGCAGCCATGTACCCCGCGGGTTCATTGGGATGGGTTCCCCCACCAACAAAAACGGTTCCCCCTTCTTTTCCACTATCAAATATATAAACTTTTGTATCGGCATTAGTATTTTTGATTCCGTCAAAGTAATCGCTTAACATTACTATTTTGCTTAAGTTATTACTTGGCAATATCTGCTCTTCTTTTTTCATTCTTTTAAATTCTATCGTTGCCAGAACCAAAGCAACAACAGCTAAAGCCAGAATCAAAATTTTTGATATATGTTTAAAAATAATCTTCATCAGTTTATTTAATTTGTAAAATTCTAAGTATAAAAACGATTAGTACCAGAATTAGAGCCAATTGGTTTTTCCATTGCTTTTCTTTAAGAAATAATCTGAAAAGAATGAAGGAAACATAAGCCAGCATTGCTGTATAAATAATATATAAAGTCATAATCCTTATAAAAATATCATTGATAAATCTTCAGCAAAGATGAGTACCAGAATACCAACAATCATTGAAAAAATAATTGGGATTGCACTTTGCTTTAAAATCTTAAAATGGTTTTTTACCCCCACAGTTTGTGCAGCGTAAGCACACAATAAACTTGGGGGAGGCATTAAATCGCCTAAAGCAGCCATCAATACAAGCGTAGCCGTAACAATCAGCACACTTTTACCGATGAACACATAAACCAATGGTACCCCAATAACACTAGCCGCAGCATAAGCCGATCCCATAAACGGCATGATTCCGGCAGCCATGTACTTAACCGCATCGGGCAATTGTAATGCAGAAACGGCCAAATATCCCCTAACACCTGTTAAGGTCAGGATTTGCAAAAACATTCCAACTCCAATCAAAATAACCATAACCGGCATTGCCATTTGAAGGGCTTTTTGTGATACAGAAAGAACTTTGATTTTTGGTGAAATAAGCACACCCAAAACACTTCCTATAGTAAAAATCAAAGGGACGCCCAGGTGAGGAATGTAATCATGAAGCACGATTTCACTAATCATATAGGTTATTACAAAGATTAAAGGGATATAAATTGTGAATCCCTTTGATTCAACGTTTAAGCCCTCCAAATCGGCAAGCACTTTCTCCAGATTTATAGTTTTTACATACCTATATCTATAATATACAGAAATAAATAAAGCTGATGGAATACTAACAATAAGTAAAGGCACCGTAAAGCCAATGTAAGGCATGTCAACTCCTCCCCCAATGATCATCACCGGGATACTGATTGGAGGAGCGACCTCACCTAATACTGCAGCCATCGCAATTAAAGATCCGGCTGCTAATCGTGGCATACCTATTGCTAAAAGAATAGGTGCTACCAAGATACCTGTTGTTAATACACATGTTGATGATAAGCCTGTAAGCATTCCAGGAAACATAACAAACAAAACAATTACTATCATCAATAAAGTTGGGTACTTATGAAATGCTTTTATAATACCCAGGCTTATCCTTGCCAGCAATCCACTGGCTTCCATAATCTTCATGAATATCATCGCCGTTGCAATGATTAATATTGCTTCGAGAAATCCAAATCCCCCTTCAACTAAATGCCTGACAGGAATCCCGTGGCCATCTATAATCGCTCCTAATACAGCAGCAATGATCAACGACACCCCGGCAGGCATTTTCAAAACAAATACACTTAAAGCAAATGAACAAAGCATTGCAATTAAGATGAATAATTCAAAACTCATTCGTCTTTAATCTTTTTTACGTTATTAAAATTTAAAGTTGAGACCGATCATCAAACGGGTATAATCTACACGGTCTTCTGACCAGCTTATACTTCCGTTTCCGTCCAAATCAAAATCATCTTCTTTAGATTTATTTACAACATAGCGAACCTGAAGTTCGGATTGTCTTGATAGGCGATAAAACAATTTAACGGCAAATTCATTAAACATCTCATCATAGCCGTCGTTATTAACATACTCGCTAATATCCAGGTATTGGAACTGCAAACGGATGGATGGCAGAAATTCGGGCACAAAGTAAATCCGTGAGAACCAAATCCGGCTACCTTCGGTGTACTGACCGTTATGTGGATAAACGCCTCCAAGGAAACCATTTACCCATCCACGACGATCTCCCCAGGTAAATGAGGGGAACAACGGGCTAAATTGCTCATAATCGGCAGTGGTTGCATCATCACCTTGGTATGCCGCATAACGGGTTTCAATTTTTATATTTTTAAAGATGGAAATATCTTTGAACATATAGCTAACACCTCCCATATAGCCAATACCATGTTTTGATGGTAAACCATCAATCGTATTAAATTTCTGATAAGCAAACTCACCAAAATATTCTAAATTATTATCGAGAATTTTAGCTGATATACCTCCACCTAAAATATAACTGTCATTGAAATCGCCTCTCAATTTATTATAAAGGCAATAAGCCATCAAGTCATGTTTAAATACTTCCTTTGTTAAACGGGCAATATAAATTTGATCACTACCCGGATCAGGATAAAGCCCGCTGCTACTAACGTTTTGTTCAGTAATTGAACCAAACAGGGTTAGTTTGTAACCTTTGATATCCAAATCAAGCCTGGCAGCATCAAAATTATTGGTATAATAAAAAGATTCTCCCTGAGTAAGGCCTTTTCCTAATTGGAACTGTTGGCGTCCAACACGTACCCTGAGCATATCGATAAAAGCAACGTTTGGCTCATAAAATTCAACATACACTTTGCTCAAACCATAATACATCGGACCGGTACCGCCAATATTACGGGCATCAGAAATAGAGTTACTTTCGGTAAAACCAATAACCTCTGTTACAAATTTTGTTTTCTTGTTTAAATTTAAAGTTCCTTGAATACGAGCCAGGTGACGGATATAATTCTCATTCCCCCTGTCATCCAACGCCCCGGAAAACTGGTCATTGTAGATTCTAAATCTATAGCTACCCTCTACCTGAAATTGCGCGAACCCAATAAGAGGCAATACTAAAACTACAGTTAGTACTACTATTTTAAATTGATGTAAATATTTCATGATGTATTTTTTAAATTTTAAAACGATTAATAAGTAAAGGCAACACCTGCAATTGAAGCATCTCCTGCATTAAGCACCGTGTATGACTGAATTAAAGCACCTGAAGTAGACACTTGCATGATGTAATCATACTCGTAAGAACTATTCGCAATCCAGAAGTTTACGCCATCATAAGTAATTCCAGTTGGATAAATTCTATTATCAGGTACGCCAGCAGGAGCAGGAATATCAAATGCTTCTGCCCATGTACTTGTAGTAAAGTTGTATGTATATGCTTTATCGGTTTTATAGTTTACAGAATACAATACCCCTTCGACAAATACAATACCTCTGTCTCCACCATCTCCTTCAGCGGTTGCAATGGTTTCAAGAATACTACCATCGGTTTTATTAAGTTTATAAATAGCATCTTCACTTGAGTTTAATGCCCATAAGTCGCCATTAGAGTCAAAGGCGATTTCACGTATTGTACCTGATTGGGCCGGAGGTGCAATCATAGTTTGAAGCACAGTCATGGTTGCAGTATCAATTTTCATAATTGAATCACAACTACCGGCAGAAGCAAACCACAATTCGTCATCAAGAAATTCCAAACCTTGGAAACTTCCACCATCACCATAAGTGGGGTTCCATTCTTCAACGACACTTAAATCAGAAATTTTAAGTTTTATGATTTTTCCGCCATCATTATCGCAATAATAAATATAACCATCGTTCGGATCGCGTTCAATTACATTAAACATTGAGGTTCCTGTAAACGTATTTCCATCGCCATTGGTTAAAACAACATCAAAGGTTCCAACATCAGCATGATTCGAAACTGTAATATTAACCCTGATTAATTTGCTGTCAACATAGGTTTTTTGATTTACAGTTATATCGTCTCCAAATGATACTTCCAGATCGGAAGTAAAAGCAATACCTTCTATATCTACATCTAAAGTCTCTCCCAACTTGGCAGAATTAGGTAGTACAGAAGAAATTTCAGGATCAACACCTTCTCTAAAATCGAAATTGGACCATTGAATAGCATAAGGTGAATTGAACGGGAATTCAATCAGATCTTCTACAACCGCTTCAGCAGTAGTCCCTTTTTGTTGAATCCGGTATAAATAATTTCCGGAGCTACCAGAAACATTAACCACATAAAACGATTTATTACTGTAAGAAATGGCATAAGGAGCCGTATATGATTCTCCTCTTGGATGCAAAGGCATATCAAAATACTCAGAAAGAACCCTACTTTCATCAAACAAATAAATCTTGTCCTGACCCGTTTCTGTAATGTAAATTCCATCGGGAGTTCCCCGCCCATAAACATCTTCATTATCTTTAACATAGGTGATTCCCCTAGCTTCAGAAAGATTCAAATCATATTCTTCCAGCACTGTATTTGTATTAACATCGATTTTAAACAATTTTGCCGGGAAATTGTAAGTTGTTGAACCACTATTCAGTGCCCACAAATACTCACCATCCCAGGTTAAATCACGAATGGTCCCTTGTTTGCTCGGGGGGGCATCCATGCTGCTTAAAACCAAAAGGTCGTCACCATCGGCAGCCAGTTGTATAATTTGATCTAACGATCCGGTTACCGAAATCCATAAAAAGTCATCGTTACAGGTTAATCCTCGAATGTCATAGCCTTCTGAAACCCCACTCAAATCCCACGTTTTAAGCGTGTTCAGGTTTTTGTCGAGCATTAACAGCTCTTTCGCATCATTGTCAATAACATAAAGGTAGTTAGCATTGGAATTGATTCCATTGTCCGAATCGCCATCATCTATAAAAGCGTCTTCGCAACTTGTTACCATTAGCAGGGTAAAAGCCAAAACTAATAGTGTTGTTAAATTAAATCGTTTAATTTTTTTCATAGTGTTTAATTTATATCAAAAAAGATTAAATACTTGTTCGGGGTTTGCAAAGCATATGCCACGTTTTACAAACTATTGTACTTCTAATACTTAGCAAAAAAGGCCTGTTAAAACATAAAAAAACCTGGGTTGTTTCAGCACACAAAAAACAAAAACTATGCAATCTTTTCCCATACCGTAAATTCTAAAAATTAATTTAAAAAAAGAAAATATTTAGTAGAATATTATATCGGACGGGCAAAGAGAATTCCTTCCAACCTGTTGTAAGAGGCATTCGTTTCCGAATAGCCATCTCCTTCAACAAGGTTATAGCAATATTTGCTATTCAGGCTCCATCTATAGCCATAAACCTGCCTAGTGGTCGTATTGACAAGAAATCTCATTCTTCCAAAGCCGACCCCGCTTTTTTCGCCATTATAAAGTTCGGCCACCGGGTAAGCATTCATGGTACGTGTATCGGCCGTTGTGGTATGAGGCATAGAAGTTGCATCCATTACCTGCAACTCTATTTCACCATTTTCAATGGTTCCAATTTCCCATGCAAGCATCATATGGCCGGTATTTGAGTTATTATTGTCCTGCCGCCATTCATCAGCGTAACGGGCAATAATAAAATCTCCTTTTTTTAGCGAATCAACAACCCGAAACACTTTCCAATAATTGTTTTCAGCAACATTATTATCTCCTAAAACATCTTCAAAATAATCGTAAAAACTGGCAACAAGCGGCCGGCTTAAACTCATATATGTACCATCCGGATTGATAACACGCCCCATATGAGCTTCCAGGTCTTCATAATGATTGGATAAAACTTTATCCAAAACAATTTGCCCGATAAAACCACTGCAATCAAACTTATAAACCCCATTTATATCATCAATCACCTTGTCGGCGTTGTGCGCATATTTTGTCCGGCTCATATTATTCCATACAAAATTTGCCCGGTTCACAAAAATTGCCCTCGCAGTATTTCCATACAAAAAATCTGTATTGGGCGTTATTGAACCATCGGTATTATCAGTACCATCTCCAACCGGGTTCTCTTTTGTACAAGCCCACAAAAAACTAATTACAAATAAGGTTAAAATCACCTTATGCGTTCCTCTACCAATAAATTTCATCACATGCATATCATTAAGTTATGGGAAGGTCTTTTCAAATTTTATACCGAAAAATCAACGCACTGAATAAGTGCAACTTACATTATACACCCCAAAAAAGCCTCCTTTTTTTTGAGCTATTTCAACCTTCAATTTCGGCAAACTGTGCTTTTTCAGCTCAATAAATTAAGAACCCGTTTCAGGATGGACAACAAATGGATTTCAGCTTAAAACAAAAACCGCAAATCTTCATTAACAAAAGACTTGCGGTTTATTTGAGCGGAGAAAGAGGGATTCGAACCCCCGGAGGTGTGACCCTCAACGGTTTTCAAGACCGCCGCATTCGACCACTCTGCCATTTCTCCGCTGCAAAAGTACAATATTTTTTAATTTTCAAAACTAAATTTTTAAAAATTTTAAAAAGCACAGGATTCTAAAGCCTTAGGGGGACAAATATTTTATTCACTAATCAAAATTAAAATGTAATTTTGTGAACTGTTTTTGACCTAAACCTAATTTAATGTGTATTGCTAATTATATGCTCCAGGCTTTTTTATGGTGCATCTCAAAAATGCCCTTTTTCCTGATTTACCGATTGTCCGATTTCTTGTATCTTGTCATCTTTTACATTGTTGGCTACCGCAAAAAAGTGGTGATGGATAATCTCCAAAATTCCTTCCCTGATAAAAGCGAGAAAGAACGTCGAAAAATCATGAAACAATACTACCACAATCTTTGCGACATCATGCTTGAAACGCTAAAGAAAAACGGCATGAAAGAAAAGCATTATCACAAACGCATACAGGTAAAAAACTGGGAACTATTCAACCGTTTATACCAAGAAAAAAAAAGCGTAATTGTGGTCGTTGGTCATTGCGGCAACTTTGAATGGATCATGTCGTACATGTCGCTTATTTCGCCTCATAAATGCTATGTTACGGTTCGTCCGATAAAAAATAAATTTTTTGATAAATATACCAACAAAGCCCGAGCCGTTTTTGAACTCACCCCCTATCATCACCGTAAAACCTACGATATGATGGGAGAAAACCGGAATGAAAGGACACTCACCCTCATCGGCGGCGACCAAACACCTACGCATAGCAAATCAAGGTACTGGACCCGGTTTTTAAACCAGGAAACGGCCTTTTTTACCGGCATTGAAAAAATCGCAAAAATGTATAACTTAGCGATTGTTTTCGTTGACATCCATCACACCAAAAGAGGGCATTATCAAATTGTGGCAGATTTAATTTCGGATGATCCTCAAAACACTAAAAGATTTGAGATTATTGAAAGTTATGCCCAAAAACTGGAAACTGCAATTATCCAACACCCTGCCGACTGGCTTTGGTCGCACCGCAGATGGAAAATCAAACGGGAAGAAGAGGAAATAATTAATGATTAGGTTTTGAAAAAAGTTGCTGTTGTTATTTTAAACTGGAACGGGCTTAGGTTCCTGCAGGATTTTCTGCCTTCTGTTATTAAATACAGTAAGGATGATGCCGACATTTACGTGGCCGATAATGCCTCTACCGATGATTCGGTTTCATATTTAAAAAAGAACCACCCCGAAGTCAAGATTATTCAAAACCATTTCAACGCTGGTTATGCCGAAGGCTACAACCTCGCGTTAAAAGAAATTGACAATAAATATTATGTCCTTCTAAATTCAGATATTGAAGTTACTGAAAACTGGATCAAGCCGGTGGTTGAACTTTTGGAAAGCGATGAAAACATTGCTGCCACACAACCCAAAATCAGGGCATTTCACGACAAAGAATGCTTTGAATATGCCGGTGCTGCCGGAGGATATTTGGATAAATACGGTTACCCTTTTTGCCGCGGGCGCATTTTTCAATCCATGGAAAAGGATCACGGTCAATACGACGATGTGGTTGAAGTTTTTTGGGCATCCGGGGCCTGCATGTTCATCCGTGCAGAATATTTCCACAAATACGGTGGGCTGGATGGCGATTTTTTCGCCCACATGGAAGAAATTGATTTGTGCTGGCGGTTAAAGAACCAGGGATTCAAAATTATGTACTGTCCCTATTCGCTGGTTTACCACGTAGGTGGCGGAACATTACCAAAATCTTCAGCACGGAAAACCTATTTCAATTTCCGCAACAATTTCTTTTTGATGTATAAAAACCTGCCAAGTAACCGTCTGCTAAAAATGTTTATTTCCCGCTTGTTTTTAGATGGCCTGGCAGGAACAAAATTCTTATTCCAGGGAGGATATAAAGATTTATGGGCAGTGGTTCGGGCACACATGAGTTTCTACAAAAACCTGAAAAGACTCAGGCAAAAGCGTGCACAGCTAAAACAAGAAAAAGTGTCGGCTATTTACTGGGGCAATATCGCGTTCGACCATTACCTGTGGCAACTTAAAAAGTTTAGCCAGCTCAATCAAAAACGGTTTTCAAAATAATTATTTCTTAAAACTCTCTATTGCCAAACGGTAAGAATCCAGCCCAAAACCAACAATACTTCCTTTACAATTCGGGCCAATTAAAGAAATATGCCTAAATTCTTCGCGAGATAAAACATTGGAAATATGCACTTCTATCACGGGCGTTTCAATGGCTTTAATGGCATCGGCAATAGCCACTGAAGTATGGGTATAGCCCCCGGCATTTAAGATAATCCCATCGAAAGAAAAACCAACTTCATGCAATTTATTGATGATTTCACCTTCTACATTGCTTTGGTAATAATCAATCGTAAAATCAGGAAAAAGCTTCCTTAGATTTTCAAAATAACTTTCAAAGTCGGAGTTGCCATAAATACCAGGCTCGCGTTTACCAAGCAGGTTTAAATTCGGGCCATTGACAATAATAATTTTCATGCTTCAAAAGTAGATAAAAACATTCAAATTTGGAATTCTAAAAAATTATCGCATAACTTTGCAACGATATTCACAATAGGGGTGCCCTAAAATAAACGGGCTGAGATCATACTCTTATAACCTGATCCGGTTAGTACCGGCGGAGGGAAAGAAAGATTCCAGAATTTCCTCTATTGATTTTTTAGTCATCTAAAAACTCAATAAAAAAATGAAAAAATTATTCTTATCACTGGCATTACTTAGCATTTTGCCGCTCATTGCATTTTCTCAATTTTCCATTAAAGGAAAAGTTATTGAAAAAGGAAGTAAAAAAAGCATCCTGGGTGCACACGTCATTATTGAAGGAACCTCATTTATGCAGGTTTCAAATTTTGCCGGCGAATACTCTTTTATTAAGATTGGCCCCGGAACTTACAAAGTAACCGTTAGCCACATCGGCTTCAAAAGCCAAACAAAAACCGTAAAGGTTGACAAAAACACCATGCTCAATTTCGAGCTCGAAGAAAAAGCCTACATGGCCGATGAAGTTTTAATTGTTGCAACAAAGGTTCCTGAGAACTCTCCTACTACTTTTAAAACAATTGATGAAGAAGATATTGAAAAAAGCAATCTTGGGCAGGACCTTCCCATGCTTCTGGAAATGATGCCTTCAACCATAACCACTTCTGATGCAGGGGCGGGCGTTGGCTATACAGGGATGCGTATCCGGGGAACAGATGTCACACGCATTAACGTTACCATAAACGGGATTCCCTATAATGAAGCCGAATCTCACGGCGTGTACTGGGTGAACCTGCCAGATATTGCCAGCTCTGTCGACAACATACAGATACAACGCGGGGTTGGAACCTCTACCAACGGGGCAGCGGCTTTTGGTGCAACCATCAACCTGCAAACAACCACCATGAAAAGCGAGGCTTATGCAAACGTGAACTCAAGTGCCGGATCATTCAATACGTTCAGGAACAATATAGAATTTGGAACCGGACTGGTGAACGGAAAATTCACCATCGATGGGCGTTTGTCAAAAATCACCTCCGATGGATTTATCGACCGGGCTACTTCCGACCTTAAATCGTTTTTTGTTTCGGCAGGGTTCTACGGAAAAAACACTATTGTTAAACTAAATATCTTTTCGGGCAAAGAAAGAACCTACCAGGCCTGGGGAGGCGTTCCAAAAGAAATGCTGAAAACCAACCGCACCTACAATCCCTACACCTACGAAAACGAGGTGGATGACTACCAGCAGGATCATTATCAATTGCATTTTTCGCAAAAAATCACCAGGCAAATCCAATTTAACGCTGCCCTGCATTACACTTACGGGCGCGGATATTTTGAGCAATATAAAGAAGATCGGGATTTTGCCGATTATTCAATTGCCCCCTTGGTCATTGGCGAGGAAACCATTGACGAGATGGATTTGATTCAACAAAAATGGCTGGACAATGATTTCTACGGAACCACTTACTCCTTGAAATATGAAAACAACAAACTAAAAGCCATTTTGGGCGGAGCCTGGAACAAATACGATGGCGACCACTTCGGAGAAGTTATTTGGTCAGAATATGCCGTTAATATTGAAAAAAATTACCGCTGGTATTTTAACACCGGGACCAAAAGGGATTTCAACATTTTTGCAAAAATGAATTACCAAATAAGCCCTAAACTTAACATTTATGGCGATTTACAATTCCGTTCCATTAAATATGAGATCGACGGCATTCACGATGACTTGAGAGACATCAGCCAAACCCGGAAATTTGATTTTATCAATCCCAAGGCCGGTGTTTTTTATGAAATCAACGAAAAGCAATCGACTTATGCCAGTGTAGCCGTTTCACACCGCGAACCGTCACGCTCAAACTACCGCGATGCCGACGAAAGCTACACGCCTCACAAAGAGTTCCTGATTGACTACGAATTCGGCTATCGTTGTAAAAATTCAAACCTGGCCGTAGAAGCAAACGCCTTTTACATGGATTACAAAGATCAGCTGGTTCTGACCGGAAAACTAAATAATGTTGGGGAAGCAGTCATGACAAATGTTGATAAAAGTTATCGTGTAGGAGTTGAGTTAGCCGGAGCCTACCAGTTTGACAAACTACTTAAATGGGAACTAAATGCGACCATAAGCCAAAACAAAATCAAAAAATTTACCAACTATGTTGACAATGTTATTGATTTGGAAAGCTGGGAAATGGGCGAACCTGTTATTGAACAATATAAAAACAAAGACCTGTCTTTTTCACCCAACGTTATTATAGGGAACCAATTTAGTTTTACCCCATTTAAAAACTTCACCGCCTCGTTGATGTCAAAATATGTAGGCCGTCAATATATTGACAATACCCAAAGCAAAGAAAGAAGCATTGACGCTTACTTTGTAAGTAATTTCAATTTATCGTATAAGTTTAAAACCAAGCTGATCCCCGAAATCGGGTTTAATTTATTAATCAATAACATCTTCGACGAGGAATATGAATCAAGTGCCTGGGCATACCGCTACTTTGGCGAAGGCACAGATACTTCATCCTTAGGGTATTTCCCGCAGGCGGGGACCAACTTTTTGTTCGGTGTTAGTTTGAAATTTTAAAAGAAAATCATTCCATAATCACAAAAGTCATGTCGAAGTTTCGGCATGGCTTTTTTTATTACCTTTGAAAGAATCGAAATTAATTGTTAATCCGCCCCAATCGGGCATACAAAATCAACCATCATGGCACAAGAAGAAATTAATGTCCGTAAAATCTTACCTACGGCAATTATCGTTTTTATCATCATCTTACTCATTATTTTATGGAGCCGTATTACCGTAACCATCGATTCGGGAGAAGCCGGAGTAATGTTCCGCTTATTTGGCGGCGTAAACACCGAAACAACCTATGGCGAAGGCTTTCATATCATCTCGCCACTGAACAAAATGTACAAATACAATGTCCGTCAGCAAGAAGTTTCCGAAAAGATGTCGGTTCTTTCATCTAACGGGCTGGAGATTTCCGTAGATGTTTCTATTTGGTATCAACCGGCATACAACAAATTAGGGATGCTTCACCAAGAAAAAGGACAAAACTACCTGAACACTATCGTAAAACCAGCCATTCGTTCGGCAACACGTTCGGTAATTGGGCGTTATACTCCCGAACAAATTTACTCAACCAAACGGGATGCTATCCAGGATGAAATTGGTGAAGAAACCAAAAATATTCTGGTCTCCCAGTATGTTCAATTGAACGAAGTTCTTGTAAGGGATGTAACACTTCCTCCTACAATTAAGCAAGCAATCGAATCGAAACTAAAACAAGAACAAGAATCATTAGAGTATGAGTTCAAACTTCAAAAAGCTAAGAAAGAGGCCGAACGTCAGCGGATCGATGCAGAAGGTAAAGCCGCAGCCAACAAAATTCTGAGTGCAAGTTTGACCGATAAAATCCTTCGGGAAAAAGGCATTGAAGCAACTTTAAAACTGGCTCAATCGCCAAATGCAAAAGTTGTAGTGGTTGGAAGCGGCAAAGATGGTTTGCCCCTGATTTTAGGAGACAGCAAATAATTTAAACATACATCTAGAAACTCTCTTTCTTGGTTAGAAAGAGAGTTTTTTTTGTTTTAAGAAATTTTTAACAAAGCTCCTCGAACAGATTTCTATATCTTTGCAGGCAAGATCATGAACAACACGATTAAAATAAAAAACCGTAAGGCTTCGTTCGAATATTTTTTAGTAGAACGCCTGGTGGCCGGAATTCAGTTGCAGGGAACCGAAATCAAGTCTATCCGCGAAGGAAAGGCAAACCTCTCCGATTCTTATTGTGTATTTGAAGACGGAGAATTGTACGTTAAAAACCTGCACATTACCGAGTATTCTTACGGAACCTACAACAACCACATGCCCAAAAGGGTCCGGAAACTTTTATTGACCAAACGCGAACTAAAAAAACTGGACACAAAAGTCAAGGAGAAAGGTTTTACCATTATCCCGGTCTCCTTATTTATTAATGAACGTGGACTGGCAAAACTGGAAATAGCCCTGGCTAAAGGAAAACACAATTACGACAAGCGCGAGACCCTAAAACAAAAAGATGCCAAACGCGAGATTGATCGTTCGCAGACTTACTAAAAACACTTTAAATTCCACATAAAAAAACTCCCCACCTTTAAACAAAATGGGGAGAAAAATTAATGGGTGCATGATGGGATTCGAACCCACGACCCTCGGAACCACAATCCGATGCTCTAACCAACTGAGCTACAAGCACCATTTTTAAGAGGTGCAAAGATACAATTTTACTTTTAAATTTATCAAATATTTTTTTACAAAAAAGTTGCCCCCACAGAGAGCATCCCTTCTATTTTTAATAAATTTGTGTTCTACAATAAAAAATGTTTTATAAACGAAAAACATATACAAGCGGGACTTCCCTTTCAAAAATTGCCTGGCAACGTTTTTTAAAGAACAAACTGGCATTATTTGCTTTGGTTTATATTGGGCTTATTTCGCTTATTGCGATTCTGGGCTATTTAATTACTCCCGACTCCACTCCTTTTGCAAACAACCAAATATTGGAAATTGCCACGCAAAAACCCGGAACAAAAGTTTCATTTTTACTGGTTCGGAAAAACCAGGAAAAACAAAAGTCTCCGTTTTTCAGCAAAATGATGTTTGGTCAAAAAAGTGACTACACAAAAATTCCTTTTAGCTCATACCGGTTCGATGAAGATAAAATCATCGTCAAAGAATATGCCCCGGAAGTTGATCCGGAAAACCGTCGGGAAAAAGAATTTACATTAACGGATGTTTGCTTTAATTCGGAACACGATACAAATTCAGGTTCACACAAGATTAATGAATTAAGAGATATTACAACCGAAGAACACATCGTGCAGCAAAGATACCTACTCGGAACCGACAGCTACGGGCGGGATTACCTTAGCCAGTTAATTATTGGGGCAAGGGTAAGTTTGTCGGTAGGATTTATTGCGGTGATTATTTCGCTAGTCATCGGAATCTTGCTGGGTGCTTTGGCAGGTTTCTTCCGGGGGCGCATCGACCAATTTATTATTTGGCTAATCAACGTGGTTTGGTCCATCCCCACATTACTCCTGGTTATTGCCATTACATTTGCGCTCGGAAAAGGATTTTGGCAGGTATTTATTGCCGTTGGTTTAACCATGTGGGTTGAAGTCGCCCGTATTGTCCGCGGACAGATTTTAAGCATACGCGAAAAAGAATTTGTAGAAGCCGGGAGAGCCCTTGGATTTAGCAATTTCAGGATAATTTTTCATCACATATTGCCTAACATTATGAGCCCCGTAATTGTGATTTCGGCAGCTAATTTTGCCTCGGCCATTTTAATTGAAGCCGGGTTAAGCTTTCTGGGAATCGGGGTTCAACCCCCCATGCCATCGTGGGGCGGAATGATTAAAGAAAATTATGCTTACATTATCCTCGATTCGGCATATCTGGCCATATTACCGGGGATTGCAATCATGCTGATGGTATTGTCGTTTATGGTTGTAGGAAACGGGCTGCGCGAAGCACTGGACGTAAAAACCGTGACGGTGAAAGAATAAACGGTCTGCCTGCTGGCGAATTAATGACACACATTCAAAAATTTATTGGCACATCTTCCTTTTAAGAAATTAAGTTTGATCCCAAAATAAAAATCAAAACCATCGAAATTAGCCAAACCGAGGAAGGCTCCCACTTTGTCGGTTCCCATGGTAAATATACCATAACGGACTGCTGCACCTAACCGGAGTTCATAAAAATCATAAAAAGAAAGTGGCAAACTAAATTCAAGTTTTTTGCTTTCATACCTTGGAATTATTGCAAGGTTTGCCGGCCGCCTGATTTGGTATTCGGATATTTTTATTGGAAAAATCAAAAAACCGCCGATGTAGTAATTCCTATCATAATGATAATCGGCCTGAACACTCACACTGGTAGGCAAGCCAATAACAAACGAATCATCAACAACAGAAGCATAAGCATCGCCATAATAACGCAAACTTAACTCGCGCGAAATATGGGCAGGTGATTTAAATTTTAATTCGTTAATATTTTCCCATTCCATAGAACCGATAAATTCATGCACTTCCCCATTTTCAAATTTCATGGTTCCAATATCTAAAACTGAGATTCCAATTTTCCAGATATAGGGTTCATACTCCTGCTCGCAGGCTTTTTTATATTTATTGATCTCGTAGCCCCTTGCTTTAAGCTGAAAAGTAAATCCAATGTCGACCCCCCATCCTCTTCCATAAATATTTTCTTCGGAAGAACTACTCACAGGATAGGCAAAACCGATATTAAACTCAGATTCATTTACAACCGCATCGAGATCGGGATCAACCTGAAAATCCACATTTTTAAAATCGCCATAGGCAGCCCCAAAAGAAAGCAAGCGTTTAATAGTAACCCCCGCTGAAAAATGACGGTTATATGCTTTGTGAATCACCCGGGCATAAGTAAAACCCAGTTCAATCCAGCTTGCAGCAGTAACAGAAAAATCTGAAAAATTATAATCGACACCTAGTTGAGGTTCATAATTAAATCCCTGGTAGGCAAAAGTTGCCAGTTCACGTGGGAAATGATTGGCTGTTAAATAATTCCGTGAACTCGAATAAAACCCAAAAGCCTGATCGTTGATGGAGTACATTGCAGAAGGCCCGTTAACCGCAACATTGAAATTTGCCCACACATCGTTATCCCCGTCATAAAAACCAAATCCAAATCCGGCATCTTTTAAACCGGGCCATTTATTATTTTTAGAATATTCAACATTATCACCTATGGTTCTTATCATGCTCCCAAAACTATAATCCTTAGCAGGAATAGCGAGATAATTATTCTGGAAATTAAGGTTAGCAACACAAATATTTACATCCAAATAAAGCCTGGAATTAACAATATTTGAAGGATTAACCATCACCGATTGCGAACCGGCATAATTACTGTTAATAATGCCCAAACGATCCTGAGAGTACAATGGAAACACGTTCGCAAAAACACATACAAACAACAACGTTTTTAAGGTCATCCTTCCCATAAAGCGTTCAAAATTTATTGATCGTAAATATAAAACCAAATACTTTAACATAAATTGTAAAGATTAAGAAATTATACCCGATATTTTTTTATTAAAAAAACAAGTTTCTGAAAAATATTTTATTACTTTTGCAATCCCAAAAACAATTTGCTGCGGATGTGGCGTAATTGGTAGCCGCGCTAGACTTAGGATCTAGTGCCGAAAGGCGTGGGGGTTCGAGTCCCTTCATCCGCACCAACAAATTTAAACCTTAGTCCCAACTGGCACTAAGGTTTTTTAAATTACTGAAACCCATTTATTTTATAATTTAATATTATCTTTGCACCTCCATTAAAAAAATAGAATTTCGATGAACATTACAAAAGAAAGCACTGGCGATTTAACAGCCACAATAAAAATTGAACTGAAAGAAGACGATTATCAAGAACAGGTAAAAAAGGTTTTGAAAGATTATCAACGTAAAGCAAACATTCCCGGGTTCCGTGCCGGTAAAGTTCCTTTCGGGATGATTAACAAAATGTACGGTAAAGCGGTTATGGCCGAAGAAATCAACAAAGTTGTTTCCGACTCATTGAACCAATTTATTGTTGACGAAAAATTGGACATTTTAGGCTATCCCCTTCCAAATACCGAAAAATCAGAAACCATTGATTTTGATAATCAAAAAGAATTCGAATTCTTTTTTGACATTGGATTAAGCCCTGAATTTGAAATTGCATTAAACGATAAAGTAAAAGCAAACTACTACGAAATTAAAGCCGACGAAGAAATCGTAAACAAATATTTAGACGATTTGCGTTCGCGCCACGGAGAAATAAGCAATCCTGAAGTAGTTGAAGAAGGCGACACCGTTAAAGGTGAATTGGTTGAATTGGATGAAGAAAAAAATCCGAAAGAAAACGGCTTTAACCGCACCTCTGCATTTGCATTAAGTACCATCAAATTAAAAACAGAATTGAAAAAATTTGTGGGCAAAAAAGTAGGTGGAGAACTTACCTTCAACCCGATGAAAGCTACCAAAAGTGCGATTGACTCTGCAACCATGCTTGGCATTTCAACGGAAGAAGCTGAAAAAATTGACAGCAATTTTAGCTATACAATTACCGAGATTACCCGTCGCAAACCAGCCGAATTAACCCCTGAGTTCTTCAAAATAATTTATCCACAGGATAAAATTGAAAACGAAGAACAACTAAAAGAACGCATTAAAAAAGATGCAGAAATATCTTTTGTTGCCGAAAGCGACCGCCAATTCATGAACAATGCCGTAGAAAAACTGGTTGAAATGGCAAAAATCGACCTTCCTGATGAATTCATGAAACGCTGGATTTTAGAAAACGGCCAAGGCAAAATGACCGAAGAACAAATTGAATCTCAATACGACAGCTATTCAAACTCATTAAAATGGCAACTTATTGAAGCTAAGCTCGTAAAAGAGCACGACATAAAAGTAAGCGAAGAAGATGTTAGGAATCAAATCAAAAGCTATTTCTCCAGCATGCAGGAAAAACAGGACGAAGAAACGGAGAAAAGAATGGATGAAATCGTAAATTCGATCATGCAAAACAGAGAAGAAACAAAAAGAATTTACGACCAATTATATGATAAAAAACTTTTAGATTTGTTCAAAGAAAATATTAAACAAGTAAAAAAATCGGTCACATACGACGAATTTGTTAAATTAGCTACACAAACTAAATAACGCTATTCATGAACAACAACGAATTTAGAAAATTTGCAATGAAAGAAAGAGGGATCAGTAGCCTGACCCTCGATCAATATACATCGGTTCACAACAACTATATTTCGCCTACGATTATTGAAGAACGCCAAATGAATATTGCCACCATGGACGTATTCTCCCGTTTAATGATGGACCGTATCATCTTTTTGGGTGTTCCTATCAATGATTACGTAGCCAATATTATTCAGGCTCAGTTACTGTTTTTAGAATCAGTTGATGCTAAAAAAGATATTCAAATATATTTGAACACCCCGGGTGGTTCGGTTTATGCCGGTTTAGGTATCTACGACACCATGCAATACATATCTTCGGATGTTGCTACCATTTGTACCGGAATGGCTGCTTCAATGGGTGCTGTTCTTTTATGCGCCGGCGAAAAAGGCAAACGTACCGCCTTGAAACACTCACGCATTTTGATTCACCAACCCATGGGTGGCGCTCAAGGACAAGCTTCCGACATTGAAATTACAGCCCGTGAGATTCAAAAATTAAAAAAGGAACTCTACGAAATCATTGCCAATCACAGCGGACAAACCTATGACAAAATTTGGGAAGATGCCGACCGTGATTACTGGATGACCTCGGAAGAAGCCAAAGGATACGGCATGATTGATGAAGTTTTAGTAAATACTAAAAAATAGATTTTATGGCAAAAGGAGATGACCGTTGTTCGTTTTGTGGGAGAGAAAAAGCTGAGACCACCGTATTAATTGCCGGAATAGATGCCCACATTTGCAACTATTGTGTTGAACAGGCACAAATGATTGTAGATGAAGAAATCAATACAAAGAACAAAAAAGAATTTGACCAGATTGATCTCCGTAAGCCACAGGAAATCAAAGAATATTTAGACCAGTATGTTATCGGCCAGGATGAAGCCAAACGCGTTTTATCAGTAGCTGTTTACAATCACTATAAACGAATTACCCAACCTATCAGCAACGATGATGTTGAGATTGAAAAATCCAACATCATCATTGTTGGCGAAACCGGAACAGGAAAAACCCTGATGGCCCGTACCATTGCCAAGTTTTTGGATGTTCCGTTTTGCATTGCTGATGCAACCGTTTTAACCGAAGCCGGTTATGTAGGCGAAGATGTTGAAACCATTTTAACCCGCCTGCTCCAGGTTGCCGACTACAATGTTGCCTCAGCCGAACGCGGAATTATCTTTATCGACGAGGTTGATAAAATTGCCCGCAAAAGCGACAACCCGAGCATCACCCGTGATGTATCCGGGGAAGGCGTTCAACAAGCTTTGTTGAAATTATTGGAAGGTTCGCTGGTAAATGTTCCGCCACAGGGAGGCAGAAAACACCCGGAACAAAAACTCATCACCATCGACACCAAAAACATCTTGTTTATCGCCGGGGGAGCATTCCAAGGCATCGACAAAATTATTGGATCGAGGATGAAAACAAACATGATTGGTTACAGCAAAGACAAAGAAAAAGATCAAATCGACCGCGAAAACCTTCTGCAATACATTACCCCGTCCGATTTAAAACAATACGGGCTCATCCCCGAAATTGTAGGTCGGTTGCCGGTTCTTTCGTTTTTAAATCCACTCGAAAAAGACGCCTTAAAACGTATCCTTGTTGAACCAAAAAATTCGCTTGTAAAACAATTTACCAAGCTATTTGAGATGGATGACATTGAGCTCAGCATTGATAACGATGCTCTGGAATTTATTGTTGAGAAATCTGTTGAATTTAAACTTGGAGCCCGTGGCTTGCGTTCAATCATAGAAGCTATTTTAACAGATGCCATGTTTGAGTTACCTTCGGATGAAGACACCAAAACATTGCACTTAACGTTACCGTACGCGCAAAATAAATTCAACAAGGCAAATCTCTCTAAATTAAGAGTAGCTTAGTTTTTAACATCTTTTTGTATTCCCGGATTTTATAGATTTTGTAATTTCGAGGTATGAAAAAAATTCTTTTCATACTTATTTTAATTATTTGCTGCAACACGGTTTATTCGCAGGAAAACAAAAGCCGTGTAGTTTATCAAAAAATTGTTGACGGGGATACTTTGTACGTACTCCCCCTGGATGAAATAGAAGTAAAATCGAAATATATCCGTAAAAAACGTCATTTACGGCGAACCAACCGTTTGATCCGTTACGTAAAAAAAGTTTATCCTTACGCCAAACTAGCCGGACAAAAATTAATCGAATACGATTCTCTGTTAAAAAATGCGGAAACAAACAGCCAACGCCGCAAACTTATGCGCCAGGCAGAAGACGAGATCAAAGAAGAATATGGTGATGAACTAAAAAAACTAACCTTTAGTCAGGGGAAAATCCTGCTCTTATTAATTGACCGCGAAACCGGGGATACCTCTTATGAACTGGTAAAAGACCTACGTGGCAGCTTTTCCGCCTTCTTTTACCAAACATTTGCCCGCATATTTGGGTTCAACCTAAAAATACAATACGACCCAAACGGCAAACACCGAATGATTGAAGAAATTGTCCGCCTTATCGAAAAAGGCGAACTATAATTGTTTACAAATTACCAGCTCCCTGATTAATTTTATCCATTATTTTATAGGCAACATCCAAAGCCTGGTAACCATCATTAATGGTAACGTGTGGAGTGGTATCGTCAATAATTGAATAATAGAAACTTTCCAGCTCGGTTTTAATAGCATTGATTTCAGGAACCTCCGGTTTATCAATCAAAATTTGTTTTGAACCTTTTCCGTTGCCTAAATCAATAATCATATCCAATGGTCCGGCCGTATCCGGATCGGCATCTTTCATACGTACAATTTCAGTTTCTTTTTTAAAGAAATCTACCGAGATATAGGCATCTTTCTGGAAGAAACGTGTCTTGCGCATATTTTTCAGAGAAATGCGGCTGGCCGTTAAATTGGCCACACATCCATTGTCAAATTCAATACGAGCATTGGCAATATCAGGCGTATCACTCACTATCTTAACCCCACTTGCACTTACTTTTTTGATGGGCGATTTAACCGCACTTAAAACAATATCAATATCGTGGATCATTAAATCCAATACCACCGGAACATCTGTACCACGAGGGTTAAACAATGCCAAACGGTGAGACTCTACAAACATCGGTTTTTTAATAAACTCACTAGCTGTTAAATAAGCTGGGTTAAAACGCTCAACATGCCCCACCTGAACTTTTACATTTGCTTCCGAAGCCAAATCGATCAACTCACGGGCTTCGTCGGGAGTGGTAACAATGGGTTTTTCAATAAATACATGTTTGAACTTTTTCAAGGCTTTTGCTGCCGAATCAAAATGAGAAATGGTAGGAGTAACTATATCTACCACATCCACCTGGTCAATCAGCTCATAAACATCTTCAAAACGTTTAAT
Organism: Bacteroidales bacterium; assembly: GCA_963664245.1. GTDB lineage: Bacteria > Bacteroidota > Bacteroidia > Bacteroidales. The sequence goes on along the minus strand of OY760934.1, from coordinate 3,382,209 downwards.
TCCGTACTCATTGATTGCGATCTCTGCATTTTCATCGCTCGGGTCATAAAATCCAACCAAATCATACTCCTCAATCATTTCAATACATTTCACATGTATTCTTCCTAAATGGCCAACGCCTAAAACTCCGATTTTTAACATAGGACTATCTTTTTTTGCAAATGTAATTTTTTTTGTACTCAACGAATTGCTAAATTCGCATATTTTCTACATTATTTATTAAAAAAAAATTGAGGATAAATTTTCCCGGAATGATTGACAATTACAAGCACAAAGGCTTACGAAAGAAATTAGCAGAGACGGTTCGTCAAAAAGGAATAAAAGATGAAGCCATACTGGAAGCCATTGCAAAAATTCCCCGTCATTTTTTTATGGACTCTTCTTTTCTAGAATTCGCTTACCAGGACAAGCCTTTCCCCATTGGTTCCGGGCAAACCATTTCACAGCCTTATACCGTAGCTTTTCAAACAGAGTTGATGGAAATAAAAAAAGGCGATAAAGTACTGGAAGTAGGAACCGGTTCCGGTTACCAGGCCTGTGTTTTGGCCGAACTTCGAGCAAAAGTTTTTTCCATTGAACGCCAAAAAAAATTATACCAACGAACCAAGGAATTTTTACCGAAAATCGGCTATCGTAGCATTAAGGTTTTTTACGGCGACGGCTACAAAGGCTTGCCGGCTTACCAGCCTTTCGACAAAATCATCATCACCGCGGGAGCTCCGCATGTTCCGGAAGACCTGCTCAAACAACTTAAAATCGGGGGGATCATGATTATTCCCGAAGGCAAAGGTGGCGTTCAGGTTATGCGAAAAATCACCAAAATTTCTGAAACGGAAATTGAAAGTGAAAACCACGGAACTTTTCGCTTTGTTCCGCTCTTAGAAAACAAGGCCGACGATTAAAACAAAAGTCTTATTTATAGAAAATTTTTCCATTTTGGGGAAAACACAAAATAACCTATCTCCGCTGTAAGTATCTAAAACAGTAGTTTTTTTCATCTCCAAATATTTGGTGTACATTTTGCTATTATAATTAATGTATTAAACCATAAACATCATGAAACAAAAAATACTACTATCATTACTATTTCTTGCAGCCGCTTTTTTTGTTGTCACCTGCCAAAGAATTGACGCAAATTTAGATGATGCCCAAGAAGAAAATATAAGTCTTAACGAAAAATCGTTTAGCTCAAACTTTGACTGGCAAACGACGAAAATAATCAGCCTGAATATAACCTCCGAAACCCCAAAAGTTATCCTGGTTTCTTCTATCGAGAATGATGTGAGGTACTACAAAGGGATGCATACGGGTGGTGCAGTACAGGAAGTGGTTAAAATAAGCGTTCCCAACCATATCGAAAAATTAAAAGTAAACAATCAGGAATTTAACCTGAGTTCGAACAACATTAACATTAGCCTGTAACTATGAAAAAGATATTTTTTACACTAGCAATCCTCAGTTTTTCAGTGGTAATGTTTGCAACCACTACACGCTACGTTTCTCCAACAGGTTCTAATACGGCTCCCTATACAAGTTTGGGTACCGCTGCAAACGACATACAAACAGTCATCAATGCCAGTGTAGCCGGAGATATCATCATGGTGGATGATGGAACCTATATACTTACATCAAAAATCGCTGTTACAAAAGGCATAACCATAAAAAGCATTAACGGGTATGCTTCAGTTATTATCGATGGAAATAATGTCACCAAATGCTTTGAAATTAATCATGCCAGTGCCATCATCGACGGATTCACAATTATGAACGGGTATAATCCCGCATCCTTTGGTGGCGGGGTAAATATTATTTCCGGAGGAACCATTCAAAACTGTTACATCCATAATAACCAAGCCAGGGATGGCGGTGGTATTGCTGTTGATAATGACGGCTACGTACTCAACTGTATCGTAGAAAATAACCTGGCATCAGATAATGGCACATCGGGATACGGCGGAGGAATTCGCTTACTCAATGGCGGCGAAGTACGAAATTGTTTGGTTACCAATAATACCTCTGTTAAATATGGAGGAGGGATTAACATCTGGAGTGCTGGAGATGTATATAATTGTACCATTGTAAAAAACAAAGCCCCTTATGGCGGTGGAATAAGAACCAGAAATAACAGCAGGGTAAAAAATACAATTATTTATTACAACACATTAATGGACGGTTCTACCGTTGATAATTACAATGTTGACGGAGCCGGATATTATTACTACAATTGTTGTACAACTCCTTCTTTATCGGCAGCTTACAGCACAAATAGCATTTCATCAACACCGGATTTTGAAGATATTACCTTAGGCTCAGAAAATTATCATCTTAAATCTACATCTGCTTGCATTGATGCCGGATTAAACTTTGGTTGGATGGTAGACACCTACGATTTGGACGGAAACGACAGAATTTATAATGTAGTTGTTGACATGGGTTGCTATGAATACAAACCAGGGATTGCAGATGAAGATGGCGACGGAATAGAAGATGGCGATGATGACTATCCTGAAGATGCTGACCGTGCCTTTAAAAACCACTTCCCGGCTGCCGGTTTCGGGAGCCTGGCATACGAAGATTTGTGGCCCGGAAAAGGAGATTTTGATTTTAACGATGTAGTGGTAGACTATCGTTTTGAAACCGTTACAAACGCACAAAACTACGTGGTTGAAATTTTTGCAACCTTTGTAGCAAAAGCCACCGGAGCTTTTTACCATAACGGATTTGGCTTTAACTTACCAACGGCCGATAATGGGCTGAACTCGGATCTTACCGTAAGCGGATACGACCACCAGGAAGGATATATTAATCTTGAGGGCAACGGTTTGGAACAAGGACAATCACATCCAACCATCATCGCGTTTGACGACATTTTTAATTTACTGCCGCATCCCGGAATGGGACTGGGCGTAAACACCGAAGAATGGGCACCATTTGTTCCTTTTGACACCATTACCATTACAATAATCCCGACTCAAAATACTTACGTGGCTAACGATTTTGATCTCGTCAACTGGAACCCGTTCATCATAATTGATGGCGAAAGAGGACGCGAGGTTCACCTAAAAGATTACGCTCCAACCGATTTGGCCGATCCCTCTATTTTCGGAACTGTTGAAGATGATTCCGAACCGGGCAATGGCCGCTATTATGTTACGGCAAACAATCTTCCATGGGCCATAAACATTCCGGTTACCTTTGACTGGCCACAGGAGAAAAAAGATATTTCATGGGCTCACCTTCATTTTATTGAATGGGCCGAAAGCTTGGGAACAGTTTATACCGACTGGTACGAAGATATCGTTGGATACAGGTACGAACCTGCATTTTATCAGGTACCGTAAAATCGAATTTTTCCATTTAAAATCCGGTTTTAATTTATAAAGCCGGATTTTTTTATTTCAGTCAAAGCAAATTCTACTTTTTCATTTACGCCAAGATTCCCGTCAATCCAGTGAATTTTAATTCCCTGTTTTTCCATTCGGCGGAACCAAGTCATTTGGCGCTTTGAAAACTGATGGATGGCAATCTCAAGCTTGCTGAACATCTCGTCAAAGCTCAACTCTCCGATCACATATTGGGTAACCAGCTTATATTCCAAGCCATAAAAAATTAGATCTTTGGCTTTTATGCCTTTGCCGAGCAAGGTTTGAACCTCCTCAATCATGCCATGTTTTAAGCGTTTTTCGAGGCGTTCGGTAATTCGTTTTTTTATAGTGAACCTATCAAAATAAATTCCAAAATTAAGGCTGCTTAGCTTAGGGAATTTTTCCTGTCCGGGGTTATGCTTATTGAACTCCCGAATTTCGATGGCACGGATCAAGCGGTCACGGTCGGAAGTATCACTGACGTTGTGGGGTTCTTTATGTTTTTCGAGCCTCAATTTTAAAGACTCATCGTCTGCTTCTTTCAATTCTTCCCGCAATTCGGCATTCTCCGGAACCTCAACCATATTGTAGGCTTTCAAAACGGCATCCAGGTACATGCCGGTTCCGCCACACATTAGTGCTGTTTTATTTCTGGAAATGATATCCCGGTAGGCCTTCAAAAAATCATGCTGAAATTCAAAAACATTGTACTCGTAGCCCGGCGCCTTGATGTCAATCAAATGATACGGAATTTGAACTCCTTCGATCAGGTAGTCCTCCAAATCTTTCCCGGTTCCCAAATCCATGCCCCGGTATACCTGACGGCTATCGGCACTAATTATTTCAGCATTTAGCTGTTTTGCCAGATGAGCCGCGAAAAAAGTTTTTCCGGTTGCGGTTGGTCCAAGAACGGTAATCAGTTTATTCCCATACATGTTTTTGATATTCCTCCTCTTTTTTCATCATAAAATCCCGGATGGCATTAAGTTCATCCACCGAAGTGTTCTGGAAATCTAAATTACAGATTTTATCGCGAAAAACAGCTTCCGGGTAAAAATGCCCGAAAAAAGAAACAAGGTTCTCCTCATCCGATTCGTTTCGGTTCTTTTGGGCAGCTTTTAAATATTGTAGTATTCGCAAAGCATCCACTTTATCCTGGCAAGCTTTAACAAAACGATCTTTCCGTGGGTTGTTTTTACGTAGTTTAACGAACCATTGTTCGTCGCCAAAATGGTTGGACAGAAAAGCTTTCATCGGGAAATCCACCTCGTGTTCAAACAACAACGAAAAAGCCCCAAACGATTGTTTCACCTCCTCAAAAAGCTGATAATTATAGATGGGGTACGACGACCAATCGCCCGACCGCCCTTTAATCATTGCCGGCCCAGTTCCAAAAAACACCCGGTCGGAATAACGGGCTGCCGGATACACTTTTTCCTGGTTCCATTGAATGATCTCTCCAAACTTTTTCAGCTTCAGCAAGAAATAAAAATCTTCGCCGCTTTTGTGGGGCGTAATCCCACGCACCCTTTTATAAGCCCGGTTAGTAACAGCAATGGCCGAACCCAATGCCGTAAAATTATACGGATTTTGAATGCGCCAAAGATTCAACGAATAATAACGCATATAAATTTCGTAGCGCAAAATATGCCGGTCGGCTTGCTCATTTCCCGTTAAATTATGATAGTAAGGAACCGAGAGGGCTACGGCTTTCGGGTATTTTCGAAGCCGCTCAATGACCGAAGAAAAATACCTCGGATTAAAACGGGTGTCGCCGTCAAGGGTTAAAAGAATATCCCGTTCATTCGCTTTTTGCGAAATCTCATCCATGATTAACTTGCGGGCCCAGCCCACCCCGAAATTCTTTTTATACCAGCCCTTCCCTTTTGAGGAACGATCAACAACATGAAGCGGAAAACGGGAAAAGGTTCTTAAAAATCCCAAAGTTTTTTGATTGGCTTCGCAAACCGAAATTTTTTCTTCATTATTCCACCAAGCTTCGGGCTGATTCACACAAAACCACACCTCAAAATTTTGGCAATCCTGAGCGGCAATATCCTCCATTAAATCAGGGAGGTTTTCCCACTCATTCATCAACGGAATGGCTACATATATTTTTCCATGATTCATTGCCTCAAAGGTATGATTTAAGCGGTTTATTTTGAAGGATTATGTGTACTTTTGCTCCCCGTTTTATCATGTTACTAAAAGAATATCTTCCGTACTACAAACGAAACCTGAGACTTGCGCTTCCAGTGATGTTTTCACAAGCCGGACAAATACTGGTTCAACAGGTGGATAATGCCATGGTGGGAGCGGTTGGAACCCTTGAACTTGCGGCCGCAAGTTTTGCAAATGCGGTATTTCTGGTGGGGATGGTCATAGGGCTAGGATTTAGCATGGGGCTAACGCCCTTGGTTGGACATGCTTTTGGAAGTAAAAAAACAAAAGAGTGCGCTTCTTTGCTGCACAACTCGGCAATTTTAAATACCGGGATAAGCGTTCTTTTAGTAATCGCGATGTATTCCGTTTCTTTTTTTATGAGACAAATGGGACAAAACAACGAAGTTGCCGAGTTGGCAATTCCTTATTACAAGATACTGGTTGCTTCAATGATTCCTTTTATGTTTTTTTACACCATCAAACAATTCTCGGAAGGAATCGGGAACACCTTAACCCCAATGATTATTACCCTGATTGCGAACGTTGTTAACGTAATTGTTAATTACCTTTTAATTTACGGGAAATTGGGCTTCCCCCAACTAGGATTAACAGGGGCAGGTATTGGAACGCTTATATCTCGGGTGGTAATGGCCGGACTTTTCTATTATATTTTTGTAAAAAGAGACTACTTTAAACCATACCTCACTGAGCTAAAATCCTCAAAATTTGATTTTGCAAAAATTACCCATTTGTTTAATGTTGGCTGGCCCATTGCAATTCAGGTTGTTTTGGAAGTTTTTGCGTTTGTTTTCGGGGCAATTATGATTGGCTGGCTGGGGGCAATTCCTTTAGCAGCTCATCAAATCGGTATCGGTTTGGCTAGTGTAACCTTTATGATTGTCAGCGGGGTATCTTCAGCAACCACCATTAGGGTGGCTCATCAATACAGCCAAAAAAATTACGAAGGGCTTTCGAAAGCTTCCTATGCTTCCGTACATTTGGTTTTAGCATTTATGGGAACTTCAGCCATTCTTTTTGTTCTCTGTAGGAACCTTCTTCCACTTATTTATACCAGCGACCCGGCTGTTATCGCAGTTGCTTCCCAACTTATTTTAATGGCGGCCGCCTTTCAAATTTTCGATGGTTTGCAAGTGGTCATGCTTGGCATTTTACGTGGCCTGGCCGATGTAAAACACGCCATGGTTATTGCTTTTATTTCTTACATCCTCATCAGCCTTCCGCTAAGCTACCTCTTCGGATTTACATTTAAAATGGGAGCTGTTGGCGTTTGGGTTGGACTGGTGGCCAGCCTGGTTATTGCAGCCATCTTCTTTTACCGCCGATACGTTCAGATGTACAAACGAATAACCGAGAAATAAAGACTGTTCGTCTATATTAGCAATCTATCTTTGTAGATATTGGGGTGATTGGCTACATTTACATTCTTAATTATTGACCCCAAACATTTACAATTATGAAAATCAAAACCCTAAGCCTATTTCTTGTTTTTCTGACAGTTAACAGTATAAGCCGGGCCGACGATGGTATGTGGCTACCCCACCAAATGAAAATGCTTAACCTTCAAAAAGAGGGTTTGCAAATGAATCCAGATGATTTATTTAAAGAAGACGGAACCGGATTAATGAGTGCCGTGGTTCATTTAGGCGGAGGAACCGGGGAATTTGTCAGCAAAGAAGGGTTGATTTTAACAAATCACCATGTTGCTTTTGGAGCTATCCAACGTGCTTCCGACAAAAAAAACGACTATATCAAACACGGCTTTATCGCACCAACCAGAGAGCAGGAAATCCCGGCACTGGGATATTTCGCCAATGTTCTGTTAGGTTATGAAGATGTAACGGCAAAGGTTCAAAACGCCATAAAACCCAAAATGAATTATGCCCAAAAACATGAGGCCATCGAAAAAATCAAGAAAAAACTGATTGCCGAAGCCGAAAAAGAAGGAAACGATATCCAGGCTCGTTTAGCATCCATGTACAGTGGCAACAAATATTATTTATTTCGTTTCAAACACATCAAAGATGTTCGCATTGTTTATGCCCCACCCCGCGATCTGGGCAACTACGGTGGCGATATCGATAACTGGATGTGGCCACGCCATACCTGCGATTTCACCTTCCTTAGAGCTTATGTATCAAAAGATGGCGTAGGAGCAGCATACAGCAAAGAGAACGTTCCTTATCAACCCAAATCGGTTATGAAAATCTCGCTTGATGGATTGAAAGAAGGAGACCTGACCTTTGTCATGGGATACCCGGGAAAAACCTACCGGAATTACACGCATAATGAAGTAGTAAACAGCTTGCAGGGCATTAAATACCGTTTGGAAGAATACCTAGCCAATATTGCATTTTTTGAAGCAGAAGGGGCAAAAGACCGCGAGGTTGAAATCAAATACGCCCGAACGGTTAAAAGCATGCACAATGCCCGCAAAAATTACCAGGGGAAATTAGGAAGCTTTGAAAAGATTGATCTGCTTGGCAAGAAAAAAAAACAAGAAGCAGAAGTTGTGGCATGGATTGAAGACAGCGGAACAAAAGAATCCCAAAATGCCCTGGCCGATTTTGAATCTTACCTTGAATCTTACCAAGCCTGGAAAAGCAAAAACACCCTGACTGAAAACATGACGAACGACCGTTTCAGTTCAAGTTTGTTGACTTTGGGCCACAGCGTGTACAAAGCCAGCATTGAACGGCAAAAAAAAGACGGCAAACGGGAAAGCAGGTATCAGGATAAAAACTGGGGAGGTTTTAAAACCAGAAATCTGCTGACGGAGAAAGGCTACGATTTAAAAACCGATCGGAAATTTTTAAAATTCAGGTTAAAAAGATTGTTGAACGAACCTTCCTCAAGCATTCCGGAAGCATTGAAAAATCTGATCGGAAAAGGTTCAAAACAGGAAATTGACCAATATGTTGATAATTTGTACGATCATTCAAAATTAGGGAATCCCAAGGAACGGATCAAAATGTTGGAAATGACTCCCGAAGAACTGATGAACCTAAACGATCCGCTGATAAAGTTAGCGTCTGAATTAGAAAGCGAACTTGAAAATATTCATAAAGAAGCCAAATCCAGGGATCAGGAATACCACGACTTAAAAAAGAAATACCTGGCAGCTGTCCTTGAGATGAAACAAAACCGTCTGGCCCCGGATGCCAACTCTACCATCCGTTTTACTTACGGAACCATTGAAGGCTACCAACCAGCCGATGCTGTTTATTATGAACCGTTCACAAGCTTAAAAGGAGTGATGGAAAAAGAAACCGGGGAATTCCCCTTCCATGTTCCGACAAAATTAAAAGAGCTGTATAACACCAACGATTTTGGACGGTACAAAGATCCCAAAACAAATAAACTGCTTACCTGTTTCTTAAACACCACCAATGTTACCGGGGGAAACTCGGGCTCTGCAACCTTAAATGCCAAAGGCGAACAGGTGGGTATTATTTTTGACATGACCTACGAAAGCGTAACCGGCGATTATTATGTGGTTCCTGAACTGCAACGCACCATTAGCGTAGATATCCGTTACGTTTTATTTATTACCGAAAAATTCTCGGGAGCAAATTTTATTATTAAAGAAATGGGCTTATAGTTTTTAAAAACCCATGTTTAAACAGCCATGCATTTTTGTATGGCTGCTTTCTTACTTTTAATGAAATACAATTTCATTCATTTAGTACGGTGGCATTATAAATACCGCCCAACAGGGTAGTATCAGGGGGAAATCACGCATTAGTAAGAAAGGGAATTCATTGGCCCGTAACCATTTGTTTTTATGTAGTTTTACGGCTTGTGAATACAATCCACAATGCAAGGCATTATATGACAGGATTGTATCTAAAGGAAAGTCTAAGAAGCTGGCATTGATCGCTGTTTGTAATTGTAACCTTCCCCTTCTTGTAGCCTTCCCTAAAAATCGGACAGTTTAGGATTAGACAAAATGTTTAACTTTAAAATGTCATTATGAAAAGGATTAAATTCAGTGAAAGCCAGATTATCAAGATACTGAAGGAGTATGAAGCTGGCAGGGAAGTAAAAGATTTGTGCCGTGAATATGGCATATCAAGAGCTACATTCTATAACTGGAAGAAAAAGTATTGGTGAATGAAAGCTTCTCTCAAGTATTAAAGAAGAAAAATATAGAATTGGTTTTCCACCTCCTGAATAAGGGTGAATATCTTTTTCATGCAATTTACCCTTTAGAATATTTATGTAATATTCTTCTGATGTAATAATAAAAGAAATGTCAGATAAAATAGTTTTTTCTTTTACATAGCAATTCCAAAAAACTGCATCAGACTTTGCCCAATGAGAAAGCTCCTTAACCGCAATTCTGAAATCAACTGGAAAAATATAATTTTCAAATGAGTTAACTGCTTCCAACTTTTGCTTGCACAAGGATGAATTCCAAATCATAGCTTTAAATCTCGTATTCTAATACATAAGTCATTAAAATAAATTATTGAAATACCTAAAGGAATGATAGCAATATAGAATGGAAAACTTACATCTCGAAGCATATATAAAATTAATTCTATTCCATTTAGGTTTAGAATAAGAAATAATAGAATTATCCCTAATATGATGTCAGTTAATTCTTGGATAATTAATAAACGCTCTTTTTCTTTTTCATTCTCTTTAAATAATCTTGAAAGCACCCATTCAATTAACCCAGGCAAGTAAAATAGAATTGGAATTATTATTAGCAATAAAAAGAAGTTCCTGTATATAACCATGTCTTCATCAATGGAGAATAGGGATGAAACAGTTAAATTATGATTTTTTGTTTCAATGTTTCCATATAAAAAACATTCTTCAAAAGAACTATCTTTATATTTTTCAACAGTTGTTTTAAAATCATTTAATTCTATTTTTTTCCAAGGATTAAAACCAAGAAAGTATGAATACGACATTAAAAATAATACCAAAATAGATATTGGAATTAGTCTCTTTACTTGAAATGCTATTCTTACTTCGCCTAATGTTTCGTTTAATTTCATAATACTTATTTTTTACTAAACATAAAACTTATGGTTATTGAAAGTATCACAATTAGTGCATTTATAACATCTATGTAATCTGATGAAACTGGAAAACTGAAAAAGAAAATTGAGCTTACTAATAAAAAGCTAAAAAGAAATATACTTATCACTGCATATCCATTAATCTTTTTTCGATAAAGAGATACCAATACGGGACCGACAGTTCCACTTATTGCATAAAATATAAATGCTAACCAAGTACCAAGATTTAACTGGTAGAGTATAAAAGGAGCAATTATGGCAGAAATTATTATGACAGTTTTTTTATTATCCTTTAAGCTCAATTTCAAAAAGTCTGTATTAATAGCTTGTAAAATTGCTAAATAGTAGGTGTCAATTGTTGATAATAAGGAACTAATAAAAGTAAATGTGCCAATAATAAGTAAAATTTGTAAAGCAATACTGTTCTGACTTGTTTGAATTAAAAATTCAGCAAAGCTATTTATTGAAAGTGCTTTACTCATTGCTCCTAAAAATATTGGAACAAGAAATAGAAAAAACAAATAAATCGAAGATGTGTAATAAATACTCTGAGTTTTCTTGATTAATTGCTTCTCTGAGATTTTGAATTTGGAAATACTTTTATTGAATAATATTAATCTTTGCCAATTCTCATAGTAAACCAGTTGGGAAAAGCCTAAGCCAATAAAAACTGATGGAATTAAAATAAAATTACTTGCAGAAATAAAGTCTGCTTTAATTCCATTAGTAATAACTGAAAAAGATAAGTCATGATTTATAAAACTAAAAACAGCAAAGAGTAAGATAGCAATAGACCCAATTATTATTATTGCTATTTGAATTGAATCTGTCAATACAATATTTTTATATCCGCCAATAACAATATACCATGACAACAACAATAATAGAATAACAGCAATAAAGAATGAATTTAGATTTGAACTCCCAATTTCATGGGAAACAAAATCAACTGAAAATCCATAAATTTCTGTAAAAGTGAAAACTAAAAGAGATAGGATTATTAACGAGGAACTTATGTACCTGATTAATTTTAGTCCTGTCCTTTTTTCAAGTAATTCTGGTATGTAAACGCCTTTTGTTAAAAAAGAAAAAATCTTTGGCAGAAACACTTTTGCGAAAAAAACCATACCAATAAGGTAACCAATAGCAAATGAAATTGCATAAGCTGAACTTATAAAGTACATATAAAATAGTCCGAGAAATGCTGCTGTAAATGATGCATTTGTTGCTGTTAGAGTTTTTTCAAGTTTTTTAAAAAGTGATGAAGAATCAGTGAATTCTCCATATGAGAAAAAACTCTCGTTTGTTTTTACTGGTTTCTTTAGTCTAAGTGAAACATGAATTATCAAGTATAGAAAATACCCGATTGTTGCAATTAAGATTAAGTCGTAACTTTCCATATTCTATTTTTTTTAATGTTCGTTTCTTTCTTTCACAATAAGGCATAACGGTGCGTGTATGTTCGGTTTCGATGGGCGGAGAAACTTTGAGCTTGCTCAAAGGGTCGAGAGCACAGAGAACCGACAAGAAAAAAAATGCCCTCAATGAGATGGGCTCGATGCCCATCGAAATTGAATATACATAGTGTGTCTGTTGCACAAAGGCATTAAAATAAATAAATTGCAATTTGGTTAATACTTTTTTTCATCCCTAATAATTCAGGTTTTGATTACTTTATGCATTTAATTTCAATAAAAAAGGCTTGAATAGCATTATATGAAGCGAAAAAACGGTAATATCCATAAAACTGTGTAAATGATCAAATCACGGGGTTCAAGAACCCGGTGATTTTTTTGTTTTATTAACTTTAAACACAGTTTTAGATTATGGAAAAAGAAGATTTATTGAACAGTGACTTCTTGAAGAAGTTCAAAACAGAAGAAGAGTTATCCAGTTTCTTAAAAGAACTCCATACCCGTGGGTTAGAAAAAATACTGGAAGCCGAAATGGACGTACACCTTGGTTATGAAAAAAACGATGTAAAGGGCAATAATAGCGGCAACTCGCGCAATGGCCTCACAACCAAGAATATCAAAACAGAGTTTGGAGAATCCAGTATAAAAGTCCCCAGGGACCGCAGCAGTAGCTTTTCACCCATCATTGTCCCCAAGCACAGCAATAAGTCATTGTCTGTCCAAAACCTTGTAGTATCGCTTTACGCTAAAGGGATGAGCCTATCGGACATTGAAGATGAACTCCATGAAATTTATGGTTTTAAACTATCTACTTCAGCTATTTCAACCATTACCGAAAAAGTAAACCAGGATGTTTTGGACTGGCAAAACCGTCCTTTGGACAATTTGTATTTTATTGTTTGGATGGACGGTATCGTTTTCAAAGTCCGGGACCAGGGAAAGGTCATCAACAAAACCGTGTATCTTGCCGTTGGGCTGAACAAAGAAGGCCGGAAAGAACTCCTTGGTATCTGGCTTGGCAAAAACGAAAGTTCATCTTTCTGGATGGGTGTCCTGACGGATTTAAAAGCCCGGGGCATAGAAGACATCCTGGTTACCGTAACCGATAACCTGAACGGGTTCACAGACACGATAAAGAATGTTTTCCCACAATCAAGCACACAGATATGTGTGGTGCACCAGATCAGAAACAGTGCAAGGTATGTGGTCTGGAAAGATAAAAAGGCTTTTGCTTCGGACATGAAGAACATTTACAATGCCCCCACAAAACAGGCTGCTAAGGCGGAACTGGACAAGTTCAAAGCCAGATGGGAAGCCAAGTACCCTTATGCCATTAAAAGCTGGGAAAACAACTGGGACGAGCTTACGGTCTTTTTTGATTTTCCTTTAGAGATCAGAAAAATTATTTATACCACGAACTTAATTGAAAACATGAATGGGAAAATCAGAAAGTACACCAAAAACAAACTGTCGTTCCCTAATGACCAAGCGGTCATCAAATCAACCTATTTGGCTTTGGGACAGATCACAAAAAAATGGACCCAGCCCATCCAAAACTGGGGGTTGATACTAAACCAATTTATGACTATATTTGAAAAAAGGGTTAGGATCTAAAAAGCCAAACCCCGTGAATGTTCATTTACACAAAATTTTGGATAGTGTCGAAAAAACCAGCAATTTGCTCATATATATAGGCCATTTGAGCCTTTACCTTGGTCTCGTACTTATTGACATTATATTTTAGTAATTTCTTCAAGTTATAAGCACAGGCAGCCATGTGAACCACTTTATTGGCTTGGGCAATACCCAAAGTATTGATTTTTCGTAATCCCAGGTATTGAGTAAGGTTTCCCCAAGCTGGTTCTACTGTTGATTGCCGTTTACCCTTCATTTTTCTGCCCCATTTACTATTTACCCTCTCATTATTCCGTATGTATTCATCCAAATAGGCTGTTATTGCGATCTTTTTTTCATGAGACTTTCCGATACATACACTTCTGCTGGGGCAATCTTTACAATCGCTTCGCCGGGTATAGTAATGGTTTTGTAAAGAGTCATTGCTATGCTTTTGCTTTTTAAATATTACCCTTTTGCCTTGTGGGCATAACCAATAGTTTTGTTCCTTTATAAAAGTAAAACCCTCTGGGCCACCTTTAAACGTTCCATGTTTTGGAATGTAACTAAGTATATGTTCTTGTTCCAGAAACTGATAATTATCTCCGCTACTATAACCAGCATCAGCTAGAATATTAGTCCATAACAGCCCTAATCTCCATAAACGCTTATGGGTTCTCTTAACGATATCTTGTAAGTTCTTGCTGTCCACTCTATCGGCATGATAAGCCTGTACATCACTTATTACATTGAAGGCCGTATCTACGGTAATGTTCCCGTGATAGTTTAGCTTACGGGATTTTCCCGGCTTTACACTAATGCGAGCATCAGGATCGGTAGGACTATAATGGGTTTTGTTACTGGTGTATTTAGAACGCTTAGAATTAGCCCCTTGCCGCGTGTTTTGGGTTGTTTTCCATTTTTTCTGCCGTGCTGCTATTTCATTAAGTTCATCTTTATTTGCAGAAACCTGTCTTTGTGCCAGGTTTGCTTTATTCTTTTTTGCTTTTCGTATTGGTTGTTGGTCTCCATTGGAGATAGCCCTTATTCTGGTTAAATATTCTTCCAGCTCTTCTTCTGGTACTTTTAGCTCTAAGCTATCCATACTTGCATTGGCTTTAATAGGAGCAGAATCGGTTGCTTGGGTATGCCCACTCACAAGCCCACTATCAACACATAAAGCAAATATCTTTGTAAAAACAGTTTCAAAGACACCCTCTGGAAATAACTGGCGAGTACGGCTAACAGTACTATGCCACGGTAAGGGTTCATCTATATTATATCCAAGAAAATACAAAATATCTAAACGCATGGAGCAATGTGCTATCAACTTACGATCACTTACAATATTTTCTAAATAGCCAACAATGCATAATTTAAAAAAGACACGCGGGTCTATACTTTTTTGTCCACAACCACCATAATATGGCGCAGTTTGTTTGAGGAGAAAATCCAAATTCAGGATCGACTTTAACCTACGGTAAAAGTTCTGCTCTGGCACAACCTGGCTTAGTTGGAAACTGACAAATAGTTTTTCTTGGTATTCTTTATTCCCTTGCATGACGTAAGTTAATAATATTTTGCCTATTTCTTTGTTGTGCAACAGTTACCATTGTTGTGTGCCGTAATTTATTTATTTTCAGTGTTTTTAACTGTCTCTTCCCAATCTTTTATCAATTTGTTTAAAACCTCATATTGCTTGGATGGTCTAGCAATCTCATACAATATTTTAGTCAATGCATTTAACCCTTTATTATCAGGTTCATGTTGAATAACTAAAATACCTTCAGGAAAATCATTAGAAATCATTTTTTGATGGTCTCTAAATGTCCAGTTATGTATTTTTTTCTTTTCGTTTAGACTTGAATTCAGTTTATCAAACCCATAATTGTCTATAAACAATTCAAGTTTTTGAAATGAATACTTTTCTAATTCTATACTTATTTTTGGTTCAAGCAATAACACATACTCACAAGTTGCAATAGAATTAAGATTTTCTGCATTTTTTATTTCTGAAATAGTAACCTCATTCTTTAATCTATACAAATTCGCTGTTGTAATAATTATCGGAATATGATGAAAAACTAGATGTTCTGTATCTTTAGACTCGTCAAGCTGTTGTTTCATACCTTCAATTACTTTGTCAATCATGCCATAGCAAAGCTGAGATATTGCTTGTGTTATTGTTTTGGGATTTTGTCCAGATGAATTAAGTTCTATTCCTTTCGAGCAAAGAGGCGCTACAGTATCAAAGTTTATTAATTTGTAAAAATCAGGAAATTCCTTTTTGTAAAAATAGTCATTGGTGTTTAAAAAAGACATTGTCCCTGCACCTCTATCACTTTTATTGTACTCTTCAGGTATAAAAATCCAATTAGTTGATTCATCACGGTATTTGCATTCTACCATTAATTCAAATAAATGATCATCAATCTGCAATGAAGAATCAATGTCATAAGAAAATTCATTAACAATATTCTGTTCGTCAGGTCGTAAATAAGAGAATTCTGAATAACTATCAAATCCCAAACCTTTCAATGTTTTCTTAATTTCAAATTCAAGAGGCACTCCTGATTTTAAAAGAAAGTCTTTCCATTTATTATCAATTTTTGTCATATAGATTCGGTCTCTGTTTTATTCTGACTAACGTAAAGTTAACCTATTGATTATTAACATTCTTTGCTTTCCATTTTAATCTGTATCGTTCTTGAGAAAAAACACCAAGTTCATTAGGATCAAAACCAAATTTAGCGATTTTCTTTCTGATTATTGCAAGTTGTTTCCTTTTTTCATCCAGAAAAACATAGGTCGTTTTTGGTTTGTAGGCTTCTTTCTTGGTAATCATATTCCATAGAATAACAGCTATTTTTCTAGCGGTTGCAGTTATGGCAGCTTGTCTGCCTTTTTTGTATGCAATCTTCTGAAAAAAACGTCCCAGATCCGACTCTTTCAAGTTTCCAACGGCATTAGCCGCATTTCTTAAGGCTATCTTTAATCTGTTACTTCCTTTGGGAATACGGTTTGACAGCACTTTCCCTCCACTTATTTTATTGTTTGGAGCAAGTCGTAACCAAGAAGCAAAATGTTTTGCTGTTGGAAATTTAGAAAAACCATCGGGCCCAATTTCGCTCATTATTGTTATGATAGTAGAATGACTTACCCCTGGGATCTGGTACAAATCAACACCATTAAAATATTGATAGGCTGTTTTATTCAAATCAAGGCCAGTAATTGAGTTCTTATTATTCCTCTTATATGGCTTATCATCTGGAGGAGCAATTTCAGTATCAATTAATACATTTTCTAGAAACGCTGTGATTTTTTGATCACACTTTTCAATTTGATTTTGGTAAAAAAGATGCCGTTCATATTCTTGTCTTAAGCCAAATAAATAATCATCTCTTTCATTACTTACCAATGCCTTTGCTATCTCATCCTGACTTTTGCGACAATTGTAGTGCCGGTGCTTTGATAATTCTTCCGGATCAAGTTCTCCATTACAAATAGCTTCAATAATCTTAATACCAGTCAAACCTGTTACGTCTCTAACAACTACATCTAAACGAAAGTTCAAAAGCTTCAGGTATTTCTGCATCTTGTGGGATGCATCTGCTTTTTGATCAATAATATTTAACCTTTGTCTACAAAGTGTACGAAGTCTTTCAGTTGTGTGATCTGGTAAAAAGCTAGAGGGAAGTAAACCTAGAGAATGTAGTTTTTGAATCCACTGACAATCTCTAACATCGGTCTTCTTTCTGTTCATGTTTTTTGTAAACCGACCACTAGTAAGTACAACATCAATTCCAGAATTAATTAGCTCGACAAATAGATTTTGCCAGTAAGAACCTGTAGATTCTAATGCTACAGTTGTTATTTGGCTTTCTTTTAGCCATTGACACAACTCCATTAAATCCTCTGCATAAACCCCAAACTCACGTACATCAGCATCTGACTGACCAATAGCAACATAATGTGAGCGACTTCCAACATCAATACCTGCACAATTGGGATTGATAATCTCCATAGGAACCTTTTTCATTTTCATTTTTTTTCAATTTAATATATAAAAGGGCCTTATGAGGATGTATCTTTACACTTGAAAATTATTCTGATCGGGGTCTCCGAATGATCGGAGCCACCATTAAAATTTATCAACTGCCTCGGGAATGTACCTCCCGGGGCTTTTTACATCCAGTACCAGAATGACACCGGGACTTACTTGTAAATCACAAGCAGTACCATTTTAAAAACCGGTCTCCCATAAAGCCGGTTGCTAAAATAATGCTCAATCGTTAGCTGGGAAAATCAATAGAATCTGGAAAATTGATATTTTTCATTACATCAATTTGGGAGGATTTTATCTGGGGAATGGCACACAACGGAAAATTGTAAGTTGTCGTTGCGGATTGCGGGTGATTGTCCGTCCGCGAGGACGAAGACAATCATGCGGGAATCCGGGGCGACAACCTGCACCGACACCGCAATGCAATTTACAAAATGTTAGGTGCAGTTTTTATTTGTTCTCGTTTATAATTTTCTCAATCTCTTTTAATCTTGATAATGGCAATGAATTTAGAGTTTTAGTTAAGTCCATAATCTTATCAGTCCTTTTTAACTCGTACAACGGATGTTTGTCATCTAACATCTCGTTATTATCTGGTATCCATTCAATGAAATCGTTAGGAGTACATCCGAATGCCAAACAAAGTCTCTCTAACAAGTCTAAAGTCAGCCTGTTTACTCTGTTATTTTTAACTTTGGTTGCAAAGTTATCGGAGAATCCAGCTCTTTTGAGGAATGTAAAAGGTTTATCTATGCCTTTAGCTTTAAAAATCCTATTGAAATTGTAACGCAACATGTTATTTATCTTAAAAGTATACGATTCTGTCGTTTAATATCAGAATTTATTCGTTTAGACGCAATGATTAATCCATTATATCTGTTTGACTATCGTTTGCTTCTTGTTAATCATCTCTTAAATCTCGTTACTTATTGTTTACTCCTTGTTACTTATAGTTTATGCTGTGGTAGTTATATTTTATACCTTGATGATTGTCGTTTATTCTTGCTTTCTAATTACTTATACCGTAATATTTATCGTTTACTCCTAATGTCTAACCTTTTATAACGACATGTAAATCGTTTGTAATCACATATTAGTCGTGTATAGTTGTATTTTGTTTGCGTTTCGAGTGGTTTCCAGACGGAGCGTTAAATTGCACCTAACGGTCTGTGTAAATTTTAGTGGCCGAATTCAAAGCACATCCATATCCCACTGTTAATTGATTTAGTAAAAGTATAAAGTTTCGCATCAGCATCATCCTGGCCATTAAATTTACATTTTGTTAGTGGCAGTTTTGGCTTGTATTATGATCCTTTTTCTAAAGTAAATCATCCAGATAAGCACTAAAACGATTACAGATATTAAATGAAATTTTAAGCGCCAAAATCTCTCATCGTTATAAGTTAATTCCGGTTTGGAACTTAATTCTGTTGCTCTACCCCAGGCAATAAATGCATCTGCCATTGGCAAAATACCATAAAGATATTTTTTTGCCGTTTTAGTTTTTCTAACAAAACCGAATGCATTAATAGTTTTATATTGTCTCTTCGAAAGATCCAAATTGTCATACATTGCAAATGTACCAATCCCAACAATAGTCGCCGAAAAACCAACGCCAAATATTACTGGTCCAGAATCAATGTCACCCAATCCTTTTTGACCTTTAGGGTATTCTCTAATTGAGGGTAAACCGAATGTCGTAGTCACAAAATTGTCTTCAAACAATTTATACTGCTCCTCCGCAAATTTGGCATCTATTTCCCCTAGCATCCTAAGCATCAGAATCATTGAACAACCACGAGCTCCTTGAATCGAGTTGCCAGTTTTTGAATCTACTTTATGAGGAATCATACCAGTTTTAGTATCTAGCCTTTCGC
Source organism: Bacteroidales bacterium (assembly GCA_963664245.1). Classification (GTDB taxonomy): domain Bacteria; phylum Bacteroidota; class Bacteroidia; order Bacteroidales. The sequence goes on along the minus strand of OY760934.1, from coordinate 3,362,661 downwards.
AAACCTTCTCCATCCATTGTTTAATATTGTGATTGTATCTTGCACCGAACACCTTGTTATAATTAGCAAGGGAAGCCATTGCAATATAAGTATCGGCTGGCCAAGATTGTCTTCCATATGATTCTAAGTATGGAGTTTGAGATGAGTCTATTGCATTAGCAATCGCATCACTCTGAGTTTGTAGTTTACTGAAATAGTATTCTGAATTCTCAAATTCCTTATCTATGCAAAAGACTTTCGACAACAGGTAGTTTCTCCAACCATTATAAAATATCCCATACTCAGGATTCAAATATTTTGGAAAGCTCCATCTAGCTCTGTCTGCATCAATATTATCAAAAGCGAAAAGAGCTTCATTTATTGCCTTCTTCTTTAGTTTTGAATCAGTAGAATCAGAAATTGCTAACTCACACCATGCTAAACCATATAATGCGTTTATAAATACAAGACCTTCAGGAAATATCCTTTGCATTCTAACACCTAGGTTATTTTCTTTCAATTCCGTTTCTAGGAAATTTAACTGCAATAGAATATCATTTTTTGATTCAGGGATTGAATGATTCTCTGAATGAAGCTTAAAATTTATCCTTAGAATAATCAGTGTAATCACTATTGTTATTATCAGTCCAATCTTTCTCATAGTGTGGTGCGTGTCCTAATTGCCACTAACGTGTTGCCAATATGCTTTCGTAGGCGTTGCATCGCACTGTTTTTGCCATGAAAGATAACAAATCGCGGCTTACGTTCCTATCTACCGTGCCACTTTGCAGCCTATGAAGTATATTGGCTGTTAGCCGCTGGCATTATTTTGTAATTTTCTCAAATTCAATCAATTCAATTGGTGCACCGTTGTGCTCAATCATTGCAACTCGAATACCATCTAAAGGTAGATTAGGTTCTGTTATTACATTTAAATCATGTTTTTTTAATTCTAAATCTAAATTCTCAACTTCAAATGCAATGTGAGGAACTGTTTGTATTAATTTATCAATCGGGCTATCTTCCTCAAATCTCATCCATTCAATTCCAAAAGGACTTGTGGTAAATCCTGAGACATAAAATTTAAATTGTGGTAAATATTTCTCATTTGGCATTTTCTTATCTGTAGGAATTCCTAAATGGTGATATTTCCATCCCCACTTTTCTATCGATTCTGGTAATTCATGTTCGAGTCTTAATTTTTCCATTTTTTGTTTTTACTTAATTGTTATCAAGAGGTACAAACAATTTCATATTTTATATTCTCTAAATCTTTAAAGTAAACAGCATAATAATCAGGGCTGTACTCTGCATGAATTTGAGGTTCAGAAACAATTTTAGCACCAATCTTAATTAACTCTTTATAAGCTTTATCAACATCTTCTCTGGTATCCGCTTTAAATGCTAAATGATGTAAAGCTCCAGGCTTTCTGCGGTTTATTATATCATCCTTAAATGCTTCTCTTGGCGACGTAATCGCAAAAGCTAATAAATCATGAGTATATTCAATTACATGAAAATCATGCTCTTTAATAAATGCAGTTACTTTATTATTTATATCAAATCCGACAATAGGTAGAAATTTATCATAAAACTTCTCGGCTATTTTTAAGTCTTTTACTGTTATCTGAATATGGTCGATTATTGGATTCACAATCTTGTTTTATATTGTTACAATTTTGCAGCTCGTTTCTTGCTTGCGGCTAACGGTTGGTACATGTTGCGGAGCGGATTTCGGAGCTTCGTTCCTGTCCGGCAGGACGGAACGATGATGCAAGAATCCGCAGTTACAAACCGCACCAACCCCGCTCTGAAATATGTACTTTGTTAGCGGTATGTGGTTATTCTTCAAAATTTAACAAGCTATCATTTAAGCATTTAGAAAGATAATGCAAACTTGCATTTTCAAGATTTTTTTTAGCTCTTTCCTTTGTCCCATTATTAATTAGACTTAAAAGGGTAGCAACAAATTCTTTTTCAGGCAAGATTTCTTTATAAATATGTCTGCGATATCTATCTCTAAAATAGTGTGCAAGTCTCCAAATTTGGTCATTCTTTAGGTTACGAATAATTCGATAAACTTTATTAATGTCATATTGCAACCAAAAAGGTGTAAACCGTATTTGACTGTCTCTGTTAAGAGTTTTTGTATCAAAGGCTTCAAAATCAGATTCAAGTAGAAATAGATAATTTTCAATTTCTTCTTTTTCTGAATTTTTATTTAATGAACTATTAATTTCTAAACAATACTGGACAATTTCAGTCAAATCCTCGACAAATTCGGAGTCAGAACTTACTGTCATATAAAATCCTAAATCCATTCTGTATTTGTATTTAGGAATACCTTTTCTGATTCCCTTCTTAAATCTTTCTTTTAAATTATTAAGGTCAAGATTCAACATATTGTCGAACCTCGTTACAAAATGAAATACTGTTCCATATTGATTCAGCTGAAACAGACTATCATCCACATATGAAAGAAGTCCATAAGTTTTTTTCCTATAATCTTTATTTGATAATTTTAAACAGTCAAGATAACCTAACTCTTTTAACAATAATTCCTGCTTAGGAAGTTTCCCTTCTTCGGTAATAAAATGACTGTTTAACTCATTTTTTAAATTGTTAACATCAAATGCCTTTGAACCAGTTATGTAATCAAAGACAGATTTAAAAAAGTAATAATTGTAATCTGAATAATATTTCTCTTTAAATAATTCTATATATGTGGGTTCGGGCTTTTGTTCATCCTGATTTTTATTTGAGTCAAGAAGGTTTAGCATTTTAATATCATTTGGAAGTAAAATATTAGATGTATCTCTTATTTTCTCCGCATTAGTGGAATTAAGTAATCCCAATTTATATTCAATGGAAATCGCAAGGCTAAAATAAAGAACCGACTTTTGTTTCTCTTCTTTAAGAACCCTGAATTCTTTATCTTCAGAAAAGGACTTTTCTAATGCGTAAAAGATTGTTCTAAAATGTTCCAGAAAGAATATTAGATTTCTTAAATTATTTTTGTTTTTCTCGATAGCAGCAACAATTTCGGGTTTATATTGAAGTAGGAAGTCGAAGTAAATTTTGGAACTTGCTTGATACCTGTCAGAAATAATTTGATTATAAATAACTGACGGATTTGGCGCATATAAAACGGAAACTCCTATTACTTTTTCCCGAATTGTGGAAGAATAATTTTCGTCTTTTATTAGTTGTTCTTCATTGGCAATAAAAAGAATTTTAACACCTTGATTCTCCACTAAAGAATTTATGAAGCCAAATACATCTCGAATATCTAGAGATTCACTTTTCCTATCTAAGTCATCAAAACATATAACTAATTCATCATAATTTAGCCAATTGTCAGTGTCTTGCGTAATATCCCCAATGTATTTATCAATGTCTCCAGCTCCATTTAATTGAGCGATTCCTCGAATTATAGATTTTCCTATCCCCGCAGCCAATTTTAGATTTTTATTTTTTAGAATTGGGAAAAGTTCAACGAAAATGGCTGTCTGAATTTCCTCTAATGTTTTAAACCCAAATAATGAAATATGAATTGGTGTATATTTTTTCTGCTCATCTTTTGGTAAGGAAATTTTACGAATTATGGGACTTAACTCATTTTTAAAAAAGTGTGTTTTCCCAACCCCATAATCTCCATTGATTATTATGGCGTAGTTAGTTTCAATTTTTAAATATTGGGATATAATTTCTATTAAGTTTGAGTTCATTGACGTTGTTATTTTGTGTAGTTTACCATTACCGCTAACGGTTACTTGTATGTGGCGTAGCCGATTGCGGGCTACTTCCCTGTCAACCCGAGAGGAAATTGATGCGGGAGATGAACCTACAAATACCCTCAAAACCGGCTATGACATATACAGATTGTTGTGTTTTCGTGCTTTTTTCCTTAGTCTGTCTGTGTGTTGGAGCAGCCATACTCTTTGGCAAGTTTTGGTCTGAGCGTAAGCTTTTTTGTGCGACTTGACAATGTGTATGGATACGAAGCATGTGCAATTTATTTCTTTCTATTTATCCTTCTATTAGACAATTTTCTCCAAATTTCACGAAGCTGTTTTACTTCTTTTTCATCAAATCCATATTGTTTTATAAGTAGCTCTTTATCGACAATATCCAACACCTCTTCAATTTTCCGCTTTCTGATTAAAGAATCAATTAATTGAAAATCCAGATTCAAATCAATCGGTTTTGGCATTTTTATTTCTTCAATTTCAGTGGGTTCAAATGTCAGTACACCACCACCATAACTACGTCCAGTAATTTCGGAGAAAGCGAATGAAAGCGAATTTATAAATGATATAACGAGAGATTGGCGATTTACATCAGTCTTAAATCTAACACGATGAATTGTATCTGTTGATGATGCCCCTGTCTCGTTAAGAATAAGTTTCGGATAATCACCTACTTGACGTAATGCGAATGCAGCGGGAACCCATAAAGAAGGCGTTATATACCAACGTTTACGAATTCTAGTTTTATACCCTGTATTGAATTGCATTTCTTCACCATATCGTATGTATTTTTGGCAAACCTCAGGCAACTCATCAAATTCTACATTCGGAGGTATAAATAAATGAATTGAATTTTGTGCTTTCGAGTTTTTAGAAAAATCATTTTTAGAAAAAGTAATTCCTTTTAACTGATTTGACTTACTAGCTACTGGAATTGTATATTTCTCTAAGTTCCACTCTTTAACTTGCTCTTCTTTAAGCATAAAAAATTCGTTCCTACCAGTAACTAGTCCAACATCAACATCAAGAATATCACCACATGATACTATTCTATCATCCGACTTAAGATTCTTTAGAAGATTAATTTCCTTTTCTGTCAAAAAATACTTTGTCCACTTTTCTGAGCTATGGTCAATTGGTTTAACATTTGAACCATTTATTTTTTCAAAGTCAATAGTCCTTAAAGCATCTAAATTTTCACATTCAATAACCCTTATTCCTAGTCCATGCGTTACACTTTTCTCACACAGAAGTAATACAACTTCTTGCTGAATATTTTCAAATACTAGTTTTTTAAAAGTTAAGATGGTAATTCTTTCGAAAAATTTGGATAAATAAATTCTTGTTTCAGCTGCATATTTAACTTGAAATAATTCAGCAGGAATTACCATTGCCATTTTCCCATTATTACTTAGTAATGATGAAGAGACAACAAGGAATGGAACCCAAATATTAGTAAGTTTATTGGGATTTAACCCAAGAGACTGCATCATCTCAATAGCAATACTGCGATGCTCTTCTGGAAAATTCTGATATCTAATAAATGGTGGATTCCCAATTATCGTATCATATTTTACTGTGTTATTGTTTTTTATGAAGTTAAAAAAATCTTGATTTTCTATAGTATTCGAATTGAGACCTAAGTTCGCAGCACGTTGTTTTGCTTTAAGCGACTCTTCTTCTAAAAGTTCAATACCTTTTATTTTTCCTTTAAGTTCTTTTCCCTTTAAACCTAGTTCATTAAAACGCAAAATTGCAGATTCAATAAAATTTCCATCACCACAACTAGGCTCTAATACAGTTTGTGTTTTATCATCTATACTCCAACGACATAAAAAGTCGGTAATAGCCTTTGGTGTGTAATAGCCACCTCTTAACTTTTCAGCTGATAATTTATCTTTGACTAATCCCATCACTCTGCAGTTGAAAATTTTGTAAACATTTCATCTTGCATAACAGCATTAAATTCATCATTTGAAATTCCATACAACTTGTTAATTAATAGAATCAACTGATTTTGTAAAGTATCTATTTTTCTTTGCAAGACGTTTCTTTTTGTGCCATAACTGGCTGATTTGATTTTTTCTTTAGTACTGACTTGGTTTTTGACTATTTTAATAATCTGTAGATAGATTTCCTTTTCCGAATCCACAGACATATCAATGGTTCTAATCGGTAAGTTTTCAATAAACTGTTTACCATGAGAGTAATAAGACCCTCTAAATTCACTTGCCCCGGATTTCACCATATTTTCAATTAATGGATGCGAAAGAATTCCTAAGAAGTAGTACAAAGAATAATCAGAGTTATTTATTAATCCGTAGTAAGGACCGTTACCTCCACCTGTAAACTGCAAATTATTTTTATCAATTGTGTACGGTGGTTCCGTTGATAATACTGACCAAATTAGTTTCTCTGTATTATGGAATTTAGTCAAGCTTTGAGACCGCCCAAATTGATACCAAACTGGTTCATTACCTTGTAAGCTTCTTTTTTCTAATGATTCCTTATATTCTTTCAAGTATGTAAGAGCTAAAGGAAAGTGAGCCGTCAAGAAGTCTTCACTAAATACATCTGCTTTATCTTTGTTGATATTGTACGGAAAAATTAACTGAGCATTTCCGCTTAATGCGTCGAATAATCCAAACGACAAATCATATAATGCCGGTAAACATATTCCTTTCTCAATTTCCCAACGTTTACCTTGTTTAGTGAAAATAAAAGTTTCTTCTGTTTCTCCTTCTGGTTGGAAAATATATACTTTATCAGCACTAGTTTGTAAGCCAACGCAAATTTCAGCTAAGTCTTTTAATGGTTTTGTTTGTGGACTCCTAAGCTTATCAAAAACTTGTTCGGTTTCGGGATTAAGAAAAACCCAAGGTTCTGATGTGTAGTTTTCATTCTTATACTCAACAGAATTACTTTCATCCTCAAGTGTTTTTGCTGAAATTGATTTAATTCTTTTGAATGAAAACTTTTCGTGCTTTTCTACTTTTAATACAATTATCGCGGTATAAGTAGATTTTCCTGGAAAAACCTGCGACACTCCAAAATGAGTTATTTTGGAAATATTGCAATTGTCTGTAATGTAATTTCTAAGAGCTTTACCGCCTTTGATTAAAAAGAATTTATGAGGTATAATATATCCAAGATATCCGCTATCGTTTAATAATGTGATTGCTTTTTGAATAAATACATAGTACTTGTCAATTGTATCATTTTTAGCCACATCAAATCCAGAGATAGTTGACTGGTAATACAATACTTCTTCAGGTGAATATTTTACGAGATTTTGAATTCTAACATAAGGCGGATTCCCAATAATTGCATCAAATCCATGTGTTTCATTTAGAAATGGATATTCAGTTTCCCAATCGAAAGGATTAATACGAAACAATACGTCATCATCATCCACGGTTTCTGGCATGAACTCATAAAATTTCGAGTCGACTAAAGAATTTCCGCATTTAATGTTCCTACTTAAGTTAGGAAGTAACTTATCATCAAATTGATTTAAATAATCATTGACAGTAGCTTCATTTTCACCTTCGAGTAATTTCAGCAACAAACTAAATTCACTAACTTCTTTTGCATAAGGATTTATGTCAACACCAAAAATATTGCTTTCAAGGATATTACGTTTTCCTTTTAGAGTTAAAACATAAGTTGAATCTTCCGTTAGATATACAATATCTTTATCTTCTATTTTTTCATTAGAAATTGTTATCAAATACTTTTCAAGAAGAAAATCGTATGCTGAAATCAAAAAAGTACCCGAACCACAGCAAATGTCAGCAACTTTGAGGTTCTTAAGTTCTTTAAAAGTCTTTTCTGATACTAAAGGTGTCAGCGTGTCTTTAATAATCTGTTCAACAATAAGTTTCGGAGTAGGAACAACACCATTTGAAGCAGAAACTTCTGGTTCCATGACAATTGACAATTGGCGTTCATCATCAATTATAACTCTGCTTCCCAGAAAACGTTCATATATCTGGCTTAAGATTGCTGGGTCTACAACTGAAAAATCATAAGGACTTAGAGGGTAATACAATTCATTAAAAACAGAGATAAGCGTTTCTGCATCAATATTTATTGTTTGCGATAATGTATCCTCAATAAAATCAAATAGACCTGAATTAAATTTTCTATCGGACTGCTCAAATAAAGCTTTTAGTTCATCATAATTAGAAATACTTTTTAGGGTTTCGAATTTTTCAATTGTCCTGTCTTCGCAAATTCGAAGGAAAATTATTCTATTAAGAAGTCTTTGTATTAGAAAATTAATATCTTGACTTTCCAGGTCTTCATTGTTGTGTAAAGCTGAAATTGCTAATCGCTGTCTCCAATCTTCTATTTGAGATAGAAAATAATCATCAAAAGTTTCTCCTCGTCTTTCGTATGTTGAAAATAAATTGTCGAGTGTTCCTGAGTGTGCAGAATCAAAAGAAATTATTTGATTTAATTCTTTAGATGCACTTTCATATTCTGAGTAGTGGAATACTTTTACTCTGGCAACGTGTTCATTATCTGTGGAATTTGGCTTTAATCTACAGTCGTAGATAATTAAATTCTCAAAATTTGTTAAGATTGAAATTCCAAGATTTGCATTCCATCCATATCTTCTTGTTTGAAAAGCTGCTTTAGAAGAATTGTTAATGTTTACAGAAGGTTTTTTAACCTCTACAAAAAGTTTACGTGTTCCATTGACACGAAGTGTATAGTCTGGATTCTTCTTTGTTTTTGAATCTTCAACTTCAATGTATTCTTCCTGAATTACATCACGTAAAAAATGTGTCTTTCCCTTGGTATTGTCAACATCCCAGCCGAAACACTTTAATAAAGGGTCAATAAAGTCATTTCTAACCTGGGTTTCATTGTAACCGGACTTTAAGCAATTGTCCCTGTCGGACTCATATTTTTCAACTAATTCTTTTATGTTCATTGCTTATCAAAATCTAGTTTACCTTGCTTCAGTTGCCTAGTTCTAAAATATTCTGCTTTTTCTTCAGCTAATTTTAAAAGTTCAGTTGTGTTTGACTGAGGATAAATAATCTCAGCTATTTTTTCACTATAATATTCTTTCTGAAGTTTTTCCAGCTTAAGTTCAAATACGTTAGCAAGTTTTGGTAAAATATTCTCTGGAACTAATCTCTTTCCATTCTCAATTTTTGATAACGTCGATTGGTCAATATCCAATGCGGCAGCTAATTTTGTTAACGTCATTGAAGCATCAACTCTTAGTCTGTGTATATATTCTCCAAATGTTTCTTTCATTATCTTGAAATATTTGCCTTGACAACTTTGTCAAAGGTAATAATTCTTGCCAGTTTTGTCAAGTTGTGCGAAAGCAAAAACAGCTCTTTTGCAAATTTTGGTCATGAGTCGGTTTGTGCGATTTGCAAATGTGCTGTTTGTGGGTTGGCATTCTTTTTTTCAGCATGAAACACAACGAGCCGCTAAACGTAGTTCTGGATTAAAAATGAAAGGATTTAAAAGATGTTAAAGATGAAAAATATTACTAAGGGTAGATTAAATGCTATCAACAATGCTGGCACAATGCTACAAACGTTTGATGGTTTTAGTGGACTTTCAGATAAAGAAGTAGCTGAACATCATTTAATCGGTGATTTAATGATAAAACACAACAAAGAAGTATTAAAACTACTTATCAATCTTTTAAATACTTGAAGAATTTTTAAGACAGAGCCAAATTACGTTTCAGCCATTGTTAGGTGCTGTTTTTAGACTTGCGGCGAGTGATTGATCGAATGTAAGAGTAATTTGGTTTAGCGGCTCGTTAAGATGCCATTACAAAATACAGTAAAATTTAAAATTTGTAATAATATGAAAGATCAAAAAATTGTTAAAATAACATTTGAATATGAGGATTATTCCCTTGTATATAAAAATGAAGATGCTAAAGAACTGCAAAAAGCTATTGATGGGATGACTATGTTTTGTCATGTTCACGGGAATAATCCCTTCGAGACACTTAAATTAAATCCAACAAAAATTTTAAATGATGGATTTTGTTCGCCGTAAGGCGAATGGCATCTTAACGTATGTATAACATCATTGTTGTTATTTCACTTATATGTTTTATTGTTGTTATACAACTACAAAAAATTCATAAAAAGCACTAATATAGCATGTTATACAACTTGACGAGTTATGTAACATTATGTCTTTCATATTTTGAGGTTATCAATTGGGCTTCTTAATCCTTCAAATCCTTTCTTTGTTACCCAAGTATATCGTTCTGTTGTTTTACTGCTGTTATGCCCTAATAAAGTTTGTATATACCGCAAATCAGTTCCTCGCTCAAGCAAATGCGTTGCAAAACTGTGTCTTAGAGTATGGGGAGTAACATGTTTTGTAATTTTAGCTTTTTTGCAAGCATTTTTTAGTACATTTCTAACACTAATAGCAGTATATTTTCCTCCATTCTGCCCTTCAAATAAATATTCTTTAGGTCTATATTCCAAAAAATATTGCCTTAGTAAATTTAAAACTTTTTCAGATAATAAACCAATTCGGTCTTTGTTTCCTTTTGAATTTTTTATAATGACCAAATTTCTTTTGCTGTCAATATCTTTAATTCTTAGATTGAGTAATTCACTTATCCTTAAACCAGAAGAATACAGTAGAGTAACTATAGCTTTGTGCTTTAAATTTTGTATGGAATTTATGATATTTTCCACCTCAGATTCACTGATAACTTTAGGAAGTGTTTTAACCTTATGGGGTCGCTCTATGTGATAATATTCAGTAGCTCTACCTAAGACCTTTTCATAATAAAACTTAATTGCATTAATGATTTGATTTTGTCGTGAAGGAGATATTTTTTGTGTCTTTATCAAATGCAATATATATCTGTTTATCTGCTCAGAAGTGATTTTATCTGGAGAATTGTTCCCTATATCATTAAGAAATTGATTAAAGTAGTGAATATATGTCTTACAAGTGTTATCACTGTATCTCTTTTGAATAAGTAAATCTTGATACTTTTTCAGCGCCTCTTCGAATTGAATATTTAATGATTTATTTGACATACAAGAGTTATTAAGAAATACAATTGCAAGTACATATAATGCCGGGGAGTAGCATTTATCATCTACGACACTAATATACAAAAAAATTAATATTAGGGCGAGATAAGTAACCCACGTTAAAATAAGGTGGGGGCATTAATTGAGGTTTTTGGGATACCCGCCCCAATTTTACTATTAAGAAAGTAATTTTTTATTAAAGATGGACTATATATGGACTTTTTATATAAATAAAAAATCGCAAGCTTCTATTAATAAAAAACTTACGATTTTAAACTGCGGTCCGGACGGGACTCGAACCCGCGACCCCATGCGTGACAGGCATGTATTCTAACCAAACTGAACTACCGGACCATTATTCCTAAGAACTTGCTTTTGTAAAGCCGTGCAAAGATAAGGGAATTTTTATAATCACAAAAAAAAATCACTTAATTTTTTCACCTCTCCTAAACACTCATTATTATACGATTACAAAGTCTATGAGTTTCAGCAGTAAAGTCCTGCTAAAAGTTTATTTCAAAAGTGCCTTTTTTTCGAACCGGCCAAAGCAGAATGTTTTTTTCAGAAGCCGTTTTTTCCCATTTATTTTGCCGGTAAAAATAATTGTTGCGGGCAATCACAATTTCTTGCGGATGATAAAGCGAATCCACTGCATTTAAATCTATACCAGGATTTGAAGACAGGAATACATAATCCATCTCACTGTCGATTTCAAGAACCTTTGAAGCCGTTCTACCGTTAAAACACAAAATCTTTTTCCCCTGATACTCGAGCATAAACGGGCTTAATACCGTATCCAGGAATATTTTTGTTGGTTGTTTTATTCCAGCATGTATCCAATGGTTCTGAGCCGCAAACGAAAGCTGTTTTTCCGAAACCAACGTATCTAAAAACAAGCGGTTCTCACCTGAAGAAATAAAATCCATTGCCAGTCCTTTTGAGGTACTGTACACCGTTAATTTATCCGTTTGATAAATTCTGGATATTCGATAAGTGTTCAACAGCAATAAAGCAAGTAACGAAACAAGCAAGCAAAAGAACCAAGCCTTGTTTTTCAAAAGAAAAGATTTGAAGCCTGCATAAATCAAAAAATAAACAAGGAATACAGCCAGCAAACCAAGAACCAAACCTTCGAGCGAAGCTCCGGGAAGCGAATCGATAAAGCCAACAAAAAGGTTCAACAAGCGAATTGAAAATTTTAAAAGAAAAGCCAAAAACGAATTTACCAGCGAAATGCCGAACAATAAAAGATAAGCAAACCCAAGATAGATAATGATTGCAGCGAAGGAAACCACAAATAAATTGGTGAACAGAAAATATACCGGGAACTGATGAAAGTAATAAATGGCCAAGGGAAAAGTTCCGAGTTGTGCTGCCAACGAAACAATGAGAATATCCCTGATTTTTGCAAAAAGTTTGTTCCTTATGTAAATCCGTTTGCTCAGAACCGGAAAAACAGAAACAATAGCAAGCACCGCCGAATAAGATAATTGAAAGCCTACTTCCATCAACATTAGCGGGTTGATTAGCAGGAGAAAAAAAGCAGAAGCGGCAATGGAATTATAAATATTAGAACTTCGCTTTAAGCTTTCGCCCAGGACAATAAACGAGATCATGGTTGAAGCCCTCAGTACCGAAGGAGACAAACCCGTGATGAAAGCATAAAGCCAGATTACCATCAGAAGCAAAATCCCCCGTAAATAAATCCCGTATTTTTTTCGTTTTAGCGGATTCAAGAGCGAAGCAAAAATCAGGTAAATAATCCCCACATGCAAACCCGACACGCAAAGCACATGCATTGCCCCGGCATCAGAAAATTCATCGCGGGTTTCCGGATCAAGAATTTGATCGTAACCCAATAAAATGGCAGAAGCAACGCCTAATTCCGATTCAGAGAACCCGACATTTTTCAGTTTTTCAATCAAGACTTCCCGGATGTCGCCGGCAAAAGCTTTCAGGCTGCGAACTTTTTGTTTTTCTAGCAACATCCAGTTTCCCGATTTAACATAGGCCTGAAAATGGATTTGTTTAAATTTTAAATAGCGTTTAAAATCAAACGCATAAGGGTTCATTGCTGTCTGAACCGTGTCAAGCTTTTGAAAAATTAATATTTCATCACCTGTCACAAGGTTTTTCGACAGGCTGTCTTTTTGAAAATATAACAATGCTTTGACCGCAAAATGCTGCAGACTGTCCTCCACCACAAAAGTTTCTGTTTTAACAATCAGCTTAACAGAATTCTCTTTTTCTTCGGGGGCTTCCTGCACAATGGCTATCAACACATCGGAAGCCGGGAGTTGCGGTTTTTGGAGACACTCATAGCTCATCGCGGCTCCAAAAGCCAGGAAAAACAAGAATATAAAAACACCGTAAACATTTCGAAATTTATACGTTCTGAAACCTCTGAAATAGGTAAAAAACAAACTGAACAAAAAGAGGAGAATTAAGATTTTATCGGGAACCCTAATTGCAAACTGCACTGAGACTAAGATTCCCAAAATAAACGGGATCGCAATTCTAACAAAGGGGTAATTATGCCAATGATTCATAAATCACAAAATCTTTGTGATTTATTCCCAAAAAAGAAATTTGTCGCTAAAACTGAGAAAGAATTATTTCGGCTGCTTTTTCAGAAGCTCCTGACCCGCCCAATTTTTCTTTGAGTTCCTTGAAATCCTTGAGCATTTGCTCTCGCTCATCCGAATCAGGAAGAATTTTTTGCAACTCCAGGTTAAGGCTTTCCAGGCTCAAATCGTTTTGAATCAACTCTTTCACCACCAGGCGATCCATAATCAGGTTCACCAAAGAGATAAACTTAATTTTTATCAATCGACGTGCAATTTGAACCGAAAGCGCGTTTCCTTTATAACAAACCACTTCGGGAACTTCAAACAAAGCCGTTTCGAGCGTGGCCGTACCCGAGGTTACCAGGGCAGCTTCGGCCAATTGCAAAATATCATAGGTTTTGGCATGTATCAGTTTTACATTTTCCGAACCTATAATTTGGCGGTAAAAATCCTCATCAACCCCCGGAGCCCCGGCAATCAAAAATTGATATTCAGAAAAAGCCGGAACCACTTGCAGCATTTTCGTCAACATTTTGGCAATTTCCTGCTTGCGGCTTCCAGGTAACAAAGCAATAAGCGGGCGGTTATCTAGTTCGTGTTCTTTCCTGAATTTTTTCTCATCCGGTTTTTCAAGACTGGTGATTACATCCAGCAAGGGATGCCCCACATAATCAACCTCGTAATTATAGGTTTTATAAAAATCTTTCTCAAACGGAAGAATGGTAATCATACGGTCGACAGTTCGTTTTATTTTATGAACCCTCGATTTTTTCCAGGCCCAAACCTGTGGCGAGATGTAATAAATAACTTTTAAATGCTGTTCTTTCGCGAACTTCGCTATGCGTAAATTAAAACCCGGGTAATCCACCAAAATAAGGGCATCGGGCTTATACGTTAAAATATCCTGCTTGCAAAACCGAAGGTTCTGGGCAATGGTACGAATGTTGGCAATAACCTCCACAAATCCCATAAAAGCCAGGTCGCGGTAATGTTTTACCAACTGCCCCCCCTGTGCCTGCATTAAATCCCCTCCCCAACAACGAAAATTCGCTTCGGCATCTTTCCGTTTCAATTCTTTCATCAAATTAGAGGCATGTAAATCGCCACTGGCCTCCCCTGCAATAATGTAGTAACGCATAATTCCGGTTTAATGAGCCCAAAAATAAACAATAACGTAAATAAAAGTTACCAATAAAACTCCTCTTCCCGTGAGATCGTATTTTAACTTAACAAAATAATAACGCATGATAATAAGGTTCACGGCAATACTTATCAGACGCATAGGGTCAAGAAATGGTTTGGTATCAACCCCGAAAAAAGATTTTACCCCCCAGGCAATCAGCACCAAGAGAAGGTAAGCCAAAATTGGCACCACCAGGCCCAAAAAGCCTCCAAAAGCATGAGTATCTTTTTTAAAATCCATAGCCGTTTAATTTCCAAGACCTTATTTTATCCATCGATTGGTGCGAGGTTAAATCGTAATGAACCGGAACCACCGAAATATAATTGTTATCCAAGGCCCATTGATCGGTTTCTTCGTCGTTTTCAAGCTTTTCGAAATAACCGGTCAGCCAATAATATTTTTGATTGCGCGGGTCGAGGCGTTCTTCGTATTCTTCCACCCAGCGGGCATTGGCCTGGCGGCAAACTTTAACGCCTTTAATTTTTTCTTTTGGAACCGCCGGAATATTCACATTTAAGCAAACCCCTTCGGTTAATCCTTCGGTTAAAACCTTTGTTACAATTTCTTTTATAAAATCGCCACAAACGCTAAAATCGGCATCACTCGCGTAATCGTTTAACGAAAAACCAATGGATGGAACACCCGCAATACAACCTTCAATGACCGCGGCCATGGTTCCAGAATAAACAATATTTACCGAAGCGTTCGAACCATGGTTAATCCCGCTTAGGATCAAATCGGGCTTACGTTTTAAGACGATTTGCTCGCCCAGTTTTACACAATCTACCGGGGTCCCGTTACAGGCGTACTCGGTATAATTTTCCGATTCTTCGAGTAAATCCAAACGCAGGGGCGCACGAGCCGTAATGGCATGTCCCTGCCCGGAATTTGAATGAACGGACGCCACCACCAAAACATTGGCAAGCTCCCGGATGGAATCAATTAAATAACGTAATCCTGCGGCTTTGATGCCGTCGTCGTTGGTAACTAATATTGTAGGTTTATTCATCAACATCTAATTTGTCTTTCACAAAAATATAACAATTTCACAAGGAAATAACGAATCAAAAAGGAGATTATTAAATGCCGGTTCTTAATAAAATTCACCAGGATTAAAACCGCAGCAATTCTTCGTAAAGTTTTTGCACCGGCAGCCCCATTACATTGTAAAAAGAACCGTTAATGCGTTCAATGCCAATATAGCCGATCCACTCCTGAATGGCATAGGATCCGGCTTTATCGTAAGGTTTATAGTGTTGGATATAATGATGGATTTCATCTTCGCTGAGTTCTTTAAAATAAACTTCGGTGGAAGCCGAAAAACTCACCGTTTTTTCTTTTGAACGCAGGCAAACGCCAGAGATTACCTCATGGGCTTTGCCCGATAAACGTTTGATGATCCGGAAAGCATCCTCATAATCCAGCGGTTTTCCCAAAACATGATCGTCGAGACAAACAATGGTATCGGCAGTAATTAAAATAGTGCTTTCAGTAATTTCGTCATCCGCAAAAGCTTTTGATTTCAGTTCGGCCAGGTAAAGTGCAATTTGTTTTCCCTTTAAATGAACGGGATAAACCTCCTCCACTGCTTTGGTTTTTACTTCGAACCCAAGGCCAAGGTCTCTTAAGAGACTTTGCCTCCGGGGGGAGGAAGAAGCCAAAATAATGCTGTATTTATTTATTTTTTCGAATACCATTTTAAAAATTTAGCTGCAGCAACTGAAGCGAAACAATCCCGGCGAACATAATTATTTTCAAAGCATTGCTAATAAAATGAAAATCATTTTTCTTTTCAGCATTCAGGATTTTATAAAACACGTAAATAAACAAGGGCTGAATAATAATGCAGAAATACCAGAACAAATAATCAAAATTGTACATCCAAAGGTAACGCTGACCAAAAACAGTTGCAACAATCAAAACAAACATGAGTCCTGCCGTAATTTGACGACTGCGCCTGGTTCCAACCACAAGCGGCAAAGTTCTGCAGTTTCCGGCCTTGTCGCCTTCCACATCTTCCATGTCTTTCACCACTTCGCGGATCAAAGAAACGAAGAAAGCAAAAAAAGTAAGCCCCAACACAAAAACATTGATGGTTTTTAATGTGCCCGCCATCTCAACAAACTGGCTAGCTCCCTGCCTCAGCCAAAAAAATTCGAACATCCAAACAATGTAAATGGCAAAAGCCGACATTACAGCTACCACAAAATTACCATACAACAATTGACGTTTGTATTTTTTACTGTACGACCACAACATTAGTATAATCAAGAGCCATAGCAAATCAAGCTGAAAAACTTTAATTTTATACGCCAGCCAAACCCCGATGGCAGCCGCAGCAAGGTTCAGCAAAAAATAAAGCATGCGGGCAACAGGAACGGAAATCCCGTCCCCGATAATATTTTTTCCGGGCTTGTTGATTTTATCAATTTCAACATCAAAATAATCGTTTACAATATAGCCTGCAGCGGTGATAAACAAAGTAGCCAGCACCATCAACACAAAAGCGTACTCCGGCATGGCAAGTTCAAAGCCGTTGAGTTTGTAAAAAGGGCGGATCAAAAAAAAACGTATAAAATATTGGGTCAAAATAATAATGACCAAGTTTTTAATGCGTATAAGTCCAAGTATTGCTTTCATCGTCTACCATTGAAATGCTTCTTCATTCATCCATTTGCCCTGGGCTTTCAGCACCTGCTCAATAATATCGCGCACGCAACCTTCGCCTCCTTTACGGTCGGAAATGTAGTGTACAATTTCCTTAATTTCCTGGGAAGCATCGGCCGGACAAGTAGCCAGGGCAACTTCTTTCAATATTTTATAATCCGGAATATCATCACCCATGTAAAGTACATTTTCGGGATCAATCTTATGTTCGGCAAGATATTCGCGGTATTTTTCAATCTTGGAATCAACACCCATAAACACGTCTTTTACATTCAGCTTATCGAAACGGTTTACGATTGACACGGAACGCCCACCGGTAATAATGGCCACCCGGTAACCCATTTTAACCGCCAATTGAATAATATAACCATCTTTCACATTGGCCGTACGCAAGGGTTCGCCCGTTTCCCTTAAAAAAATACTGTTATTGGTGAACACCCCGTCATAATCAAAAATCAGGGTATTGATCTTGCTTAAAAGTTCTTTATAATTAGTCATCCGAATGATATTGTCGTTTAATTTGTTCTGAAATGAATTGATATAATTGCTGATAATCGGGATTATCTTTTAAAATCTCAAGGTGTTTGGCAATGGTTTGCTGATCGTTTCGGCGAGCCGGACCGGTTTGGGCCGAGTACGGATCTTTCGATAAAATTTTATCCGCTGTTTCGAGGATCAAGGGTTTTAAATAGTCTAACGAAAGACCGTTCTTTCTTAAAATGTCTTCGGCCACTAAGTATAAATAGTTGCTAAAATTATTAGAGATCACGGCCGCTACATGCAGCACACGGCGTTTTTCGGAATTAATTTCATGAACGCTTTCCGAAATTTCGTCGGCAAGATCACGTAATTTTTCAACAATTTCCGGCTTATTCGACTCAATAAAAAGCGGGATGTTTCTAAAAAAAACGTCTTTATCCTTGGAGAAGGTTTGCAAGGGATAAAAAACCCCGTGGTTTTCAAAGCCATTTAAAACCTCCATTGCAACGGTTCCTGAAGTATGAACAATAAGCTGCTCCTCCAATTTCAAAGCGGGCAGGATTTCCTCAAAAGCACCATCGCTAACACACACGATGTAAAGATCGGCAGAAAGGTTTAAGCCCGATAAATCATTGGTATAATCACAGCTTAATGTTGCAGCCAGGTTTTTTGCATTTTCTTCGGAACGGCTATACACCTGTAGAATCGTTTTTCCGACATCTTTTAATGCCAAAGACAAACGAGTGGCTACATTTCCGCTACCAATAAAAACAATGGTATTGATTTGTTTCTTCATCGTAAAAATTCTTAGCGAAAATACAAATTTTAAACTAAGCAGGAGGTATTTAAAGGCTGCTTCTTATCAGGCAATTAAAAAACATATCGTAACATCTAATATTTATCGATTCTCAATCAGGAGCAGACATATTTTAGTATATTTGCTTCCTTATTTTAAAAATTTTTGAAAATTATGAATACTGATTTTTTATCAGACCGGGTGAAAAACCTCACCGAATCAGCTACTTTACAAATGACCCAAAAAAGCCGTGAGCTTAAAGATAAAGGTTATGATGTGATTGCACTAAGTATTGGCGAACCTGATTTTGACACGCCAAAATCCGTAAAAGAAGCCGCCAAAAAAGCCATTGATGCAAACTTTACGCATTATGCACCAGTAAATGGTTACCCGGCTTTGACAAAAGCGGTTTGCGAAAAACTGAAAAGAGACAACAACCTGCGCTACACCCCCGATCAGATCATCATCTCAAACGGGGCCAAGCAATCAATTGCCAACGTCATGTACGCCATGATTAACAAAGGCGATGAGGTGATTATTCCTTCGCCCTATTGGGTTTCATACCCTTCGATGGTAGAACTTGCCGAAGGAACCGTGGTTGACATTAAAACCGGTGTAGAAACCGATTTTAAATTCACCGCCGAACAGTTGGAAGCAGCAATTACCGATAAAAGCAAAATTTTGTTGTTCAGCTCGCCATGCAACCCTACCGGTAGTGTTTATTCGAAAGAAGAACTAAAAGCCATTGCCGAGGTGGTGGCAAAACACCCCAATTTGTTTGTGATCTCTGACGAGATTTACGAGTATATCAACTTTAAAGGCAAACACGAAAGCATTGCCCAGTTTGATTTTATCAAAGACCGCGTGATTATCGTGAACGGCGTTTCGAAAGGCTACGCCATGACCGGCTGGCGGATTGGTTACATTGCTGCCCCGGTAGCGATTGCCAAAGCATGTAATAAGATCCAGGGACAATATACTTCGGGCGCCGGATCTATTTCCCAGATGGCGGCCATTGAGGCTCAGTTTACCGATCCAAACACTTCGGAAGAAATGCAGTTTATGATTAAAACCTTCCGAGAAAGAAGGGATTTGGTGGTTGAAAAACTGAAAGAAATTCCGGGCATTATTACCAATGTTCCGGACGGAGCTTTTTACGTGTTCCCCAATGTAAAATCGTACTTTGGCAAAAGCAATGGCGAGTATAAAATTGAAAATGCTGCCGACCTTTGCATGTACATTTTGGAGAAAGTTTATGTAGGGCTGGTGCCCGGCTGCGCTTTTGGAAACCCGAACTGTATCCGGATTTCGTATGCCACCTCCAACGATATTTTGCTGGAAGCCATTGAGCGGATCAAAAAAGCACTTGAAGAATTAAAATAATTTACACAACTTACCATAATCATCCGCTGACTTTGAGTCAGCGGGTGATTAAATTTTTATATCCACTCAATTCGTCCCACCAATCGTTTTAGGTATTAAAAATCCATTTTTATTGAATTTTTAATACGAAAATATTTTAAGTATCTCTATTAAATTCAGGGGCTTATTTACAGATAGGTTTATCCTAATCAAATCCAAATAATAAACCAATAACTACAACCCCTGCCAAAATTCCCAGACCGATTTTAAGTCGTTTTTCTTCTTCACTTTTTTTCAATAAATCTTTTCGATATTTTTCAATATTTTTCTTTTTTTGGATCTCTAATAATTTTATTTTTTTCTCATTCCAGTATCTTAATATTTCTGTTTTTACTTTACTTATTGCATCTTCTGGATTCTCTGGATCATAAACAATAAAATCTCTACCATAATTAAATCCTGAAATTTTGTTCTCAAATCCAGATTGAACTAATTGTAAAAACGGCTTCTTTAAACTTTTGATATATCCTATTTCTTGCTGTACAAAATTTGAATTAAGTCCATTTTCTGTCAACATAAGTATTGCTATATCAGATTCAATTATCATCTGCTCAATCTTTTCGGTAGACGTATTTTCTAAATCCTGAACATGCTCGGCTATTAATAATTCAATCCCATAGATTTCTATTGTATTTCTAATTTTTCCTAGAAGTTCAGAATCAGATAAAGAATGACTTACAAATATTTTCATATATAAAATTTTTAAATGATCTAATATTTACAACTTTTCCCATCAACATTCGTTGTTCACTTTTGGGGAGACTGAAAATCAAATATAAAAATTTTCCATTTAGAATGTGAAATTTTCTTACCGGAAAAGTTAAAGTAAATAATTAATTTTGCATCAAACCAAAAATAATTATGTTGCCAAAAGAAGAAATCTCGAAATTATTCGACTCGTTTAATAAACTGAAAATTATTGTTGTTGGGGATATTATGGTTGACTCCTACATTTGGGGAAATGTGGACCGCATTTCTCCCGAAGCCCCAGTACCCGTGGTGGCCGTTCGTGAGCGGGGAAACCGCTTGGGAGGTGCTGCCAACGTTGCCCTGAACATAAAATCTTTAGGTGCCGAACCCATTATTTGCTCGGTAATTGGCAACGACCTGAAAGGCAAAGAACTGGTGGAATTGATGGGAAAAGACAACATGCCTACCCATGGCATTATTAAAAGCCCCGACAGGGTGACCACCACCAAATTCAGGATTATCGGGAACAAGGTTCAAATGCTGCGGGTAGACGAAGAAATTACCGACGATTTAACCGCCAAAGAAGAAGAAAACCTCATTCACCGTATTGAAGATATTATCGACAACGAACATATTGATGCCATTGTTTTCCAGGATTACAATAAAGGCATCCTTACCGAAAAATTGATTTCTGAAATTGTAAAAGTTGCCAACAAAAACCAGATTTTCACCACGGTTGATCCCAAGAAAAAGAATTTCCTCTCGTACAAAAACGTTACTTTCTTCAAACCAAATTTGAAGGAAATCCGCGAGGGGATTAACATTAAGGTTGACCCGACCAGCAAAAGCAGCCTAGAAAACGGAGCCAGGGAACTTCACGAAAAACTAAATGTCCGCATCATTATGATTACTCTCTCAGAACACGGGGTTTTTATCAGTGCTAAAAATAGCGGCGGCGATGTTTCGGCCCTTAGCCTGCCAGCCCATGTGCGCTCCATTGCCGACGTGTCGGGAGCCGGAGATACCGTGATTGCCGTTGCCACAGCTTGTTTATCGCTCAAACAAAACCCTGATTTTATTGCTTCTATTTCGAACCTTGCCGGCGGGCTGGTTTGCGAAGAAGTGGGTGTGGTTCCGGTAAACAAGGAAAAATTATTTAAAGAAACCGTTTCACTATATTCAAAATAAAGTACCAATACATAACTTTAGTTTTTAAATCAGGTTCAAGCAGAATTAACGCTAGAAGTCAGAAGACAGAAGACAGAAGAAAATGCCCCAATTTTACAATTAACTTCAAGCGTTAAAATAAAATTTACAAAAACTAAAAATAACTGTCCGTTAACTTAAAATAAATGCAGCAGGAAATAAAAAAAGGGAAAAAAGAAAAGGTCCGGAATATGTTCGACAATATTTCGCGGCGTTACGATTTTCTGAACCATTTTTTATCGCTGGGCATCGACATCCTCTGGCGCAAAAAGATGATCCGCATGATGGGCAAACACCAGCCAAAATCAATTTTGGACGTAGCCACCGGAACCACCGACCTGGCCATCCTTGCCCGGAAAATAAATCCTGAAAAAATTATTGGCGTGGATATCTCGGAAGGGATGCTGGAAATAGGCCGCAAAAAAATTAAGCGAAAAAAACTGGGCAGCCTTATCAGCCTCCAAACCGGCGATAGCGAAAGTCTGCCTTTCGAACAAAATAAATTTAATGCAGCCATGGTTGCCTTTGGCGTTCGTAATTTTGAGAACCTCAACAAAGGGCTGTCAGAAATGTACCGCGTACTAAGCCCGGAGGGCCGGATTTGGGTACTCGAATTTTCCCAACCCAAGGTGTTCCCCGTAAAACAAGTGTACAACTTTTATTTTAAATTTATCCTGCCTTTTATCGGGCGAATAATTTCGAAAGACCCCAAAGCCTACACCTATTTGCACGATTCGGTACAGGAATTTCCATCGGGAGATGAATTTTTGCACCACCTCGAAATCATCGGGTTCAAAGAACTAAAAAAACATCCTTTGAGTTTCGGAATTGCAACAATTTATTGTGGGAAAAAATAAATTTTACGTACTTTCGTTTTCCATAATACAAAAGCTTTTTACATTGAATTTCAAACATTTTATTACATCCGTATTTTTTTGCTGCCTGCTTCTATTATCAATCCATAGCAAGGCTCAGCACTCGAAAACCAACCTCCAGGAACACGATTACCAACGCTATCATTTTGGTTTTTTTGTTGCGGCCAACCAAATGGATTTCAGCATAAAAACCAATCGATCCCTTATTGGAGCCACCTACAATACAGCAGAATATTCTGACTTTACCGCCTATAACCAGGTAACTTTTTTAGGTGTGGAAAGCGAAGCTACCCCCGGGTTTACGGTTGGGATTATCGGGAACTTAAAACTTCACAAATATTTCGACCTGCGGGTGATCCCTTCGCTATCGTTCGGAGAAAGGATTTTAAATTATTCAGTAGAAGGAACCGGAACGGGCGGCACAGAAATTATCAACGTAAAGAAAAATATTGTCTCCACCCACGTGGATGTTCCGGTTCATATCAAATACAAATCGAAACGCTGGAACAATTACCGTGCTTATGTTCTTAGCGGGGTAAAATTCAGTTTCGACATGGCCGCCAATTCCGATAAAAACAAACAGCAAAACGAAGATTTGATCCGGCTAAAAACCAGCGATATTTTGTTTGAAGCCGGGGTTGGGTTCGATTATTATTTCGACTTTTTTAAATTTGCCTTGGAAATAAAAATGAGCTACGGCTTAAACAATATTTTGGCAACCAGCGGAAACCTCTTTTCCGACGGCATCGAAAGCATACACAATAAGAACTTCCAAATTTCAATTACGTTTGAGTAAAAACCACGATATATGACTGAAGAAAGCAAAAACGAATTATACGAAATGTTTGTACACAAAGCCAGTTTAAAGCAAGATGTGTATCAAAATACCTTAACAACATTTAAAATGTTAACCGATGCCATTCAGGGCATTGAAAAAGATTTTCACGAAAAAATCAAAGAAACCAAGCATCCCATTCCGTTTGAACACAATATGCGCGGCGATTTTGAGATTGAACTCAAATTTGGGGGCGACACCTTGATTTTTATGATGCACACCAACGTGTTTGAAATTCCGCGTGATCATTTCGTAAACAAAACCTCTTACGTTAAAGAAGATAAGGACCGATCTTATTGTGGCATCATCAATATTTACAATTTCCTTAGCGATTCGTTTAAATACAACCGGGTAAACGACAGCGGTTACCTCATCGGGCGTATTTTTGTAAACAAAGACATGCACTACTTCATTGAAGGGAAACGCGAGCTTGGAGCCATTTACAACAACTTTGTAACCTCGGTCATGGACGAAAAAGCCATTTGGCAAATTGTGGAATCGGCCATTAAGTATACCATTAATTTTGATTTGTTAACGCCTCCGTACGATGCCGTTAAGCTGGTAAGTGTGTATGAGTTTTTATCACGTTTAGACTCAATCACCTTAAAAACAGGCAAGCGTTTAGGGTTTCAATTCCAAGCCGATAATGGGGAAGAAGAATAATTTTTTGCAAAAATGTAAAAATTATTTTGCGATATAGAAAAAAGTATTATTTTTGCACACGCAAAACGAAACATGGTCCGTTCGTCTAGTCAGGTCAGGACGCCAGGTTTTCATCCTGGTAACAGGGGTTCGAATCCCCTACGGACTACCAAAAGAACTGAAAGTCAGTAAGTTAGTCATACTTACTGACTTTTTTAGTACACAAGAAACTTATTCCCAACAAATTATCAGCTTGACTCGTAAATAAATACATATCATTTATAATTACTACGTAGCATGAATAACCCCAAAGTACAGTGCAAATGTGCACTTTTAAGAGAGTAATGTACAAATTTTCTCATACAACTCATTAAGCCCCATTGGGTCAAGAGCTGAAATCGTTTTTATTACGATTGATTTTTGGCAAGTAAATAATTTATGACACCTAACTTGGCTTGGTCTTATTAAAGAATTAGAAAGATTCTTTGGGTCAAGTTCATAAGAATAATAGTCATAATTTGGATTAGAGGTTATTTGAGCTAAAATAACATCTTTTGTTCTATTAACAATAGCGTTAGAAACGACTATCGCAGGTCTAACCTTCGAGCTTTTGCCAGATGTATAAGGAAATGGAACAAGTACAATATCTCCTTGATTATAACACATAAGATTTTATAAAAATGACTCCCAATGTTCATCATCTTCGTTTTCCCACTCTTCAAATAGACTCTGTTCAGATAAATTCATAGAGTGTAACGTTAGCTCTGTATCACTTTCATCAACTTCAACAAATTCTATTGAATTAGCAAATGAATAATTTGCAGGAAAACAAATACCCGAATTGGGAATAATTGTAGTTAACTCATCCAATAACATTGAAAGTATTAGATAACTAATATTATTAGAAGTATATGTTGTTGAATACATTTTAAAGTTATTTTTTATCTTTTGAAAAGTACGTTTCGTGTTCTTTAATCTTTTGATTTAATAAAGTAACTACTCTTTTGCAAACTTCTACATCGAGATAAACACCAAAATCAAACTCACGAACCAAACCAATTTTTGAACCCGGTATATTCGCCTTAGCTTCACCTAATTTACCATCATCATTTACAACAAATACCGTGCCCTTAGGAATAGCATTTCTTTCACTAAAAAAGTTTATATTTATATAACCATGAGGTGTTAAACTTGCACTTGCACCATCAGCGTGTGAGTGTCTAAACTTATTACTTTTAATGTTATGAATAGTTATTTCTGGTTTCTTTTCCATAATAATAAGTTGCGCAAATGTAATTAAATTCCAACAAATAGCTTAAAAACAATGTTAAATATATATATTTTTTTTTACTATTAGATTATTTTATAATAATTTATTAAATATCCCATAACTTTGAAACATCCCTTAAATGCTTCTTACTAATAGCAATATAGGGTTTCATGGCAGCATAATCCGAATGCCCGGACATTTTCATTACATCCTGAATACTTATCCCCTTTAATAAAGCATTGGATATAAAAGTCTTTCTGGCAATGTGGGAAGATATTACATCATATAACTTGCGATGTATCTCAACTAACTTATAACCACGTATTGAATTATCTTTTCTCTTCTCCATGATGGGAACCATTCGATCCATTTCCAGATATTTAAAAAGCTCCTTCAAATACTCGTTATATTTCTGCCCACTAATTTTTGGCGGCACCCCACCCCATCTTCTTAAGACGTCTCCGGCCGTTTTGTTCAAGGGAGGATACGCTTTACCACCTGTTTTCTCCATCCTGAATTCTAATATACCTCTATCCTCCCATGCTGGATCATAACGCTGAGAATCCCCATAACGCATCCCCGTCAGACAACAAAACAAAAACAAATCCCTCGTTTTTCGAAAAGATCCTCGCTCAAGATGAACATTCTTTAGGAAAAGTATCTCGGACTCGTATAAGTAGATAATAGAATCGTGATATACTCCAATAGGCTTAAAGCTTATAAATCGTAGGTCAAAGTCAGGATATGTATTCCTGATAAATGCCTTCAACCTTTTCACATGAGCCTGGACGGTGGACTCCATCAGCTCTTTTCTGACCAGCATAAAGTTTACAAATAAGTCAAAGAATTCCTTATTGAGTTCGTTAATGTCCCATACATTCCCAAAATCTTCCTGGTATTCTTTACAAAGGTTATATGTTTGGTTATGAGCTTTTAGAAATCCTTTTGAAACCCTTGATTCTTTAAAGCGAAGAAATCCCATATAATCCCTTAAAAAATCATGCTTTGAAGATTTGGATTGACTGCTTATGACCTTTCGTAGGTTTTCTATTGTTGGCTCAAGTCCTTGGGCTCTCAGAACAGATACCTGATTAATTAACTCCTGTAGATAATCTGTAATAATTTGATTAAATCCCTGAGCATTAGGATGACTATTTCGCACTCGACCGGAAGACTTATTCCAATACTTGTCCTCAACTTTAACTCTTGTTGATCTTTTATACCGAGAGCGATTATGGGTATAAACTACATAGATCGAATCTGAAACTTTAGTTACTCTGAAGGTCCCCATTTTTTCCTTTCCGACTTCAGAGAGGTTCACCATTAGGACACAAAAATGGCATTAGCGTCCAAATGGCGTCCAAATTTATGGGTAATTTTTACCCGATTCCCCTCTTCAGAAAGTCCCTTTTTTACTTAAAAAACTAATCCTTTACATTTTAAAATCTTCTAAAACGCACTAATATCAGCTCTTTCAGACGACTCATCATTGTTAAAAAAAAGGACGCCAGGTTTTCATCCTGGTAACAGGGGTTCGAATCCCCTACGGACTACGAACCAATGAAGAGCTCTCATATATTACGATGGAGCTTTTTGTATTTCAAGTAATTAAGGATTATACTACCAACAAATTTTGCCTCCCAAAATACCTATATGCTACACGGAAAATTAACGGAGAATTATGATAACTCTAACTACTTGCTTAAGAAGAGATTATGTAAAGAGAGGCGGTAAAAGCCTGGTTATTATTAGGTTTTGGATAAATAAAGAGAGAATTGAGCTACAAACAAGGGTTGACATCCAGGCTAAACATTGGGATCCAAATAAAAAGATTGTTAGAAAAGGTGAAAAAAATGCAAAGGATTTAAACCTTCTGATTCAACAATCTAAAGACAGGATTAACAAGATTTTAATAAAATATCGGCTATCGGAAATAGAATTAACCAGCTGGCGGGGATCTCTCAAAAACTTTCTATTGATTTTGCAAGGCTTTTAGCGTATTACTTTTTTCAGCAATAAAGATTTGGGAAAAGATGCTTAAAAAGGCTATCAAAACGGTTAGCGAAAGTCCCAGGATGATACTAAGCAAATCGAAACCAATTGAATTGGGCAAATATTTAAGCACTTCCTGGCTAACAAACCAAATAATAATTAACGAAACAAGCGATGAAAGCGAGATGATAATAAAGTAATCTTTTGCCAACAAAACCAGCAAACGCATCCGATTAATCCCAAATACTTTTCGGATTCCAATTTCTTTAACCCTCGACTGAGTATTAAAGGCCATCATCCCCATTAAACCAAAACATGCAATAGATATTGCCAATAAAGCAATATATGCCACCACGCTTAAAATATAATTATACATCCGGTTGTTAAAATCACTCGATTCATCTAAATACTGGAATGAAAATGAACGGCTTTGATCAAGTTTTCCCCAGGCTTTTTCCATTTCATCGGCAAATGCTTTTTTATTTACGCCCGGATGATATTTTATAAGCAGATGAGCCATTTAATCCGGATCAAACAGTAAAACAACCGGCTCAATTTTTCGAGTGTAGTACGGATAAAAAAGTCTTGGACAATACCAATAATTTGGGATTCAACACCATTTACAATCACTTTCTCTCCGATGGCATCGGTTGAAGAAGGAAAACCAAAGAAATGGACAAAGGATTGGTTCACAATAATTTTCCGGGTCGATCCATCAGCATCCAACAAATCAAAATTTCTTCCATGCAGCAAATTCATTTTCATATTAGGAATAAAATCAGGGGTAACCGAATATTGATAAATTAACTCCTCTCCTTCCGTGGCATTTTTTTTAACCTTTGATTTTACCCAGTTACCACCTAAAACAGGAACCCCTGAAGAAGCTGAAACGTAAACAACATTCGGGTTTCCTTTTAGAGCATTCGTTACAACATTATAATCCAAACCCTGCAGATTAACAAGCATACGGTTTTCGGTATCAAACCCTAAATCGGTCGACTTAATATCGGTGATTTGCCTGGCCAGCAATACCGCTATAATCACAAATAAAATTGTAAATAAAAATTGCAGGCCTATAAGAATTTTCCGTAGGTTCATCCCGCCAATTAACTTAACACGGATCAAGCCTTTTAATACTTTCACAGCCTTAACGTTTGACATGTACAAAGAAGGGATCAGGCCCGAAATCAAACCTGCAAATAAGGTAAAAGCAATTGATATCACAACGGAACTGTAACTAAATGTTAAGCTGAAGAGTTCAGCCAGCATTGGATCAATTCCCAATAGCTGCGGAATAACAATGTTGGCAAGGCAAACGGCAAGAAGCAAGGCAATAAATGATATTATCACCGCTTCAATCACATATTGAATTATAATTGAACCCTTATTGGCTCCCAACACTTTTCTTATACCGACTTCTTTTGCCCTGGTTAACGAACGGGCCAGGGTTAAATTGGTATAATTAAACGAGGCCAAAACCAAAATAACAATTGAGATAACAATAAAAAGAACGGCCATTTTAACAGGAAAAGAGAAGCCGATCTGGTTGGCAATAACCGGCCCGGGACAAATTTTTGTTACGGCTTGCAAGCCAAAGCTAAAATGAATCTTTTTCATGTGAGCATAATGCCCGCTATAAGCCGTGTTCATATAATGCAAAAGTTTGGGAAGATCGGTTCTTTCATCGAGAAGCAGGTAAGAATAGCTGGTATTGAAACTTTCCCACCTCGCTTGCGAATAATGCTGCATATTGTTATTTCCATTAGCCACAGTCTCATCCTTTTGGGTTCTTGATAAAATTTCAAAGGTTTTATAGGAAAGTAAAAAATCGAACTGCAGGTGTGAGAGGTATTTCTCCTCACGAATAACAGCCGTAACTTTAAAGTTTCCAAGGTTTTCAATTTTTAAAATTTTATGAATGGGGTTATCTTTACCAAAGACTTTTTTTGCCAGCTTGGCGGTAATAACAACCGAGTAAGCTTCCTCCAAGGCAGTGGTCTTTATTCCGTCGGACAGATCGTAACTAAAGAGTTCAAAAAAATCTTTGCTGGCATATAATCCATCGGCATTTAGCTTTTTCCCGCTAACATCAATAACACCTCCAAGCTTTTCAAATTTAACCATCTTCAAAACCTGCGGGTAATCATCTAAAAGGCTTTCGGCCAGTGGGGCCGGACTACAAGCCATTTCAGAACTTCCAAATATCGTTTCAAAATTGGTGGTGATCCGGTATATCGAATCCTTTTTTACATTGAACTCATCGTAGCGGTACAAATCTGAGAGCAACAATATAACAATCAAGCCCACAGACATACTCAATGATAATCCTAATACGTTTATTAAGCTCGAGAACCTATATTTAACGAGGTTTCGTAAAGCGACTTTAAAATAATTTACTAGCATTTTATCTTTTTCTTACAAAAATCAGCACTGAGAAAGTCTAATGAAAGCCTTTTTTGACCAAGCCCCCCAATTATATTACAAACAATTAAAATGCTACATTAACGCCTTTTATCAATTAGTTTTGGAGAATAAGACCGTCTTAAATAGTTTTGTATCATGTTAAAATTTTCTATCAAAAAAAATCATGAAAATTATTACCTCCTGAACCTGCTTATTTGGGCAACGGTTTTATTGCTATTAAGCCTAACTTTGGGGGTGAAGCTTAGTTTTAAAGTTGTCGTGGTAACATTACCGGCGGTGTATATCCATTTTTATTTACTGAAAAGTTTTTTCAAGAAAAAGAAAACGGTGCTTTATTTTATACTCGCAGCACTTACTGTTTTTGCAGCTGCTTTTTTCATTGAAATAATCACGGATTACCCGACAGAAAAAAATCTATTAATTGCCGACAAAATTTATCTCACCAACAACAGTTTAGATTTCAGGTTTGTACCTCTGATTGCGATTATAATTTCCACCCTGCTTAAATACCTGCTCGATAAACATAATGCTGAACTAAATGCAGTTATTCATGATAAAATCAAAACCGAATTGGATTATTTAAAATCCCAAATTAACCCACATTTCTTTTTCAATACATTAAATACCTTGTATGCAATGGCAATTACCAAAGGTGACAACGAAACGGCCAACGGTATTTCGCAGCTCTCAGAACTGATGAGATACATTATTTATGACACCCAAAACGAATACATCGAACTGGAAAAAGAAATTGAACACATTCACAACTACATTGAACTGCAAAAACTCAGATACTCTGATGAAGACAAGACCGTTATCGACATTAAAATTACCGGAACGCCCGGCAAAAAGAAGGTTCCCCCAATGCTTTTCATCCCGTTTATTGAAAACGCATTCAAACACGGGCTTACGACCAAACACAAAACCGAGATTAATATTCAAATAAATATCAGCAGCGACGAAGTTCGGCTTGTTGTTAAAAACCCGCTTATTGAAAGTCGCGGGAAGAAGCTGGATCAATCCGGTATCGGAATCGCCAACGTAACAAAACGCTTAAATCTTTTGTTCAAAAAAGAATATTTTATCGAGATAGGTGAGAAAAACAATCAATTCGTTGTAAATTTGATTATTCCAGTCACGAAATAATGATCCGTTGTATCGCTATCGATGATGAACCCAAAGCTCTTGAAGTCATCCAGCTTTTTGCCGAAAAAGTTCCTTTTATTGAGATAAAAGAATATTTCAGAAACCCGTTTGATGCCCTCTCGTACCTGAAAGATAATGAAGTTGACCTGCTGCTTTTGGACATAAACATGCCCGACTTGAATGGAATTGAATTTTTAGATTCATTAGAAAAAATCCCCCATGTAATATTCACCACGGCTTATTCTGAGTACGCCGTTCAAAGTTACGATTACAAAGCCGTTGATTACCTGCTTAAACCTTATACCTTGGCCCGTTTTATAAAGGCAATTAACCGGGTAAACGAAATGTATAACAATCCTACTGAACCCAGCAATAAGGCCATCGAAAATGATTTTATTGAAATAAAAACAGATAACGGAATACTTCAAATTAAGCTTGACGAGATTTACTATATTGAAGGAGCCCAGAATTATTTCTTCATCCATACGGCAAACAAAAAACACATGGTTTTAGGGAGGTTAAAAGATATTGAAACCAAATTACCTGAGACCCGGTTTTGCAGGGTACACAAATCTTTTATCATTGCTCTTGACAAAATTGAAAAACGTTTTAACAACCACCTCATTGTTAAAAACACAAACATCCCTATTGGCAAAGTATTCAAGGCCCTGTTTTTATCACGGGTTAGTTCCTGAATGAAATATTTTTTGCCCTCTCGTTATATTTTATAAATTATAATTGTAGTTTTTTATAATTTTGCAGCCACGGAGAGTTGCCGGAGTGGTCGAACGGGGCGGTCTCGAAAACCGTTGTCCGCCTTGTGCGGACCAAGGGTTCGAATCCCTTACTCTCCGCCAACAAAAATCGCAAGACATTTTAAATAAATATTTTTGCGATTTTTTGTTTATATAAAAAGTGCACATCTAATCCATTCTCGATAAAAATTGACTTTCCAATGCTTAAATAGAGGGGGATCCCAAAAACTTAATAATGTCCTACCACTCTTTGAATCCTCATATAGAGATGGATCGGGATTACTTTTTCCTATTTAATTGTTAAATCAAAGAGAACTATCTTAGATTATAATTTTTTGTATATTAGTATTGTAGATGACAAATGCTTACTCCCCGGCATTGTGAAAGGTAGTTTAAATATTTAAGAAGTTGTGTTATACAACTTTTGCTATAAGTAAAATAACACACATTGGTTTATACGTACGTTGGGTATTTTAAAAAGAAAAAATGGAAACAGGTAATTCATATGTTTATTTTGCTCTCACTGGAGAAAGTCTTGACACTGACGAGGTGACAAATAGACTTGGTATCGAACCGACAAACTCTTGGGGAAAAGGTGATAAGGGAAAATTTAAACCGATTTTAGAGTTTGCTAACTGGGAAATATCTACAGACAAAGGAAAAGAATACATACAAATTGACAATTTAGTTGACGAAATCGTGTCTCAATTGTACGACAAGATTGAGATTATCAATGATTTAAAAAAGCAATTTAAATTGGACTCGGTGTTAAAAATTGTTTTGTACATCGATACGAACGAAGATAATTCGACACCAGCATTAGGACATGACCTGAAAACAATTGAATTTCTATACAGGACAAGCACAACGACAGATATTGATATTTACAGATTTAATTCTGCAAAAAACTAAAAATTAAAAAACCACTTGAAATCAAATCAACTTGAAAGCTTTTTCCGACAACGAAAATATTGGATTATTAAAAACAAGTCACGAGAATTATGAGTGGAGAGTAACAAAAAAAAATGGAGAGAATTTCGAGAAAAACTAACATCAATGTACAGACTTAGCAGTGGCGGACATCATTACTTGGACAGCAATTCGAAAGCTAACAATGACCTCCAAGTTATTTTGTCTTGGGACGAATACGATATTGATTTTTGGAACAAAACAACAAATGAATAAAAAACACCCTATAATAACTAAGCATTCTGATGGTATGCAATACCCAATCTGAATGCAGTGTTGACGGAACCGGTGTTTATGATATGGGGAATGATCACATTTTTGTTTTTACAAGGAAGGCAAAAATGAACTGTAAAATGCCAGATGGAGATTTTAGATTTGCTTAGTTTTTCTAAAAATATTCCTAAAAACTATTGAAAACGATATAATTCTGCCTGTTTATTTAAGCTTTGGGCATATATATCCCATTCACCCATGGGCGTTAAGCTGGTTTCAGAAATAAATAAAAGCAAAAGAAAAGGGTGGCCCCCGTGGTTTAAAAACCGCAATGGTAACCAGCCTTCCAAGTTTACAACAGGGACAAAGCCTATGCATGATCAACTTTTTTTTGGTAAAAAGTCCTGTCCCCAACTCTTGTTGTAACAAGGGAATAATAAACTTTTTTATTGCACTTCCCTGTATCCCGTAATGCCTGATACGGGTAAAACCTTTGGGTAAGATATGCAGGGAAAAACGACGGATAAATTCTATGTCACTTAGGGTAAACAGGCGCTTTTTACCCCCCTGCCGGTAATCTTTCACCATAAAGGTAACCGAGCTTTTATCAAGAGCTATTATCCGGTGATTACTAATAGCGATCTTGTGGGTGTAACGTCCAAGGTATTCTATGACTTGTAAAGGGCCAAAGAAAGGGGCTTTGCAATAAACCATCCAGTTTTGTTTAAAGACTTGTTTGTAAAGTTCCTCTTCAAGACTAAATTGTTTACGCATAGCCTTGACAAAGCGGGCCCGGAAAACCTTGCCCATGGATTTTACCGGGAAAAGATATTTATTGTGTCCTTTAACCTGTTTCCATTTATTGGAAGGCGTAATCCCTCCACCGGGAACAATACAATGTAAATGGGGGTGCAAGCCCAGGTTTTGTCCCCAAGTGTGTAAAATCGCAATCATGCCTGTCTTTGCACCCAGGAATCGGGGGTTGGATGCAAAATCCCTTACCACAGACCAGCAAACGTTAAACAAAGTATCATACATCAACTTCGGTTGGGCAAGACAAAGCGGGTTAAACCCATCAGGCAAAGTAAATACAAGATGATAATAAGCAGTTTTGAAGAGTTCCGAGGCCCGGTTTTGTACCCATGCTTCCCGTTTATGTCCCTGGCACTTGGGACAATGCCTGTTTCGACAACTGTTATAGCTGATATGGATTTGATTACATTCAGGGTTATTACATTGATCAATATGGTACCCCAAACGGATTGTCCTACAAGCTGCAATGGCATACAGGCTTCTTAGCTTCCATGTATTACGGGTAATTTTATCTAAATGATCAATGTTCCGGTTTATAATATCAGCCACTTCATAACGGGGCTGTATCATTTTGATCCCCCGTAAAGCCTGTCAAGGGGATTAAAAGAACGCTCCCTGCCTAACTGGGCTATATGAAGATAAACCAGGGTGGTTTGAATATCCGTATGCCCAAGCAGATCTTTTAAGGTCATGATGTCAAGGCCCATCTCTAACAAATGGGTTGCATAGGTATGCCTTAGTACGTGTGAGGTCACATGTTTTCTGATCCCGGCTTTTTTAGAGGCTTCTTTGATGACCCACTGTACACCTGTTTCTGAAAATTGCTGTAATTGACCGGTATTGGCCTTTCCATTAAACAGCCATATATA
The DNA here is from genome assembly GCA_963664245.1 of Bacteroidales bacterium. Classification (GTDB taxonomy): domain Bacteria; phylum Bacteroidota; class Bacteroidia; order Bacteroidales. Next base: position 3,328,070 of record OY760934.1, on the reverse strand, counting down.
AGGACGTTCTGCTTCAATATAGCATTTAAGTCCCCGGCCCAAGTGTTCTCCCAAGGGGACATAACGGTCTTTTCTTCCTTTCCCTTCACGAATATGAAGCATTTTACGGTCAAAATCCAAATCCTGCAATTTAATGTTCAACAGTTCGAAGCGCCTTAATCCACACCCATAAAGCATTCCAAGGATCAACCGGTGCCTTAACAGCTGGGGAGCCTTTAACAAGCGTTTTACCTCCTGGTGGCTCAATACCACGGGAAGTTTTTTGGGGAATTTCAACGAGGGTAAAGAAATACCCCGGGGAGTAACTCCTAATACTTTATAGGCTAAACTCAGCCCATAAACCGTATGCTTAAAATAACTCTGGGAGGGCTTGGTACTTTGACTCTTTAAATGGTGAAGGTAATCCAATACCTGTTCCTTGCCCAGATCCAGGGGATTGCATTGAAAGTGAAGGGCCATCGTGGCTAAACAACGGCCATAATTGGTCAGGGTACTCTCGCTTTTCCCTGTTAATGCGATGTGACGCTCAAGCTTGTGGTAGAGTTCTTTAAATGCAGGGACAGATTTTAATGCCCGTTCGATTAAGGTCAGACTTTTTTTTCATAATTTTAAACTTTAGTAATTTATTATACCTTAAAGGTAGTGATAAGTCCTAAAAAGCTTTAGCTACCTTTTAGGTTTCGTTCAACACGGTACATATTGCATTGCGGGGTCCGGTGCAGGTTAAGGAATAAAGTTCGCATAATGATATTTATAAGATTAGCAGAGTGACTTTTGAAGGTACAATTATATTTGGAAGAAGAGATGTTATTAATGATTCTGCTTATACTACTATTGGTAATAAAGACGATAATCACACTTTACACTCTTATAAACCTATAAATACTATTTATAAGTGTTAGAACATATAATATTGCTATCTTTGCTGGAAATAATACTACTATGATAAAAGCAGTTATATCTGGAGATATTGTTGCATCTACTAGTTTAAGTGTTGATGGAAGAGAACTGGTTGAGGATGCAATTAAAGAACTTATAGAGGAATTAAAAGAAAAATTTGACACTTATACAAGAACTATAAAGGGTGATTATCTTGAATGTGTTATACCTAATCCTACAGAAGCTCTTCGTGTAGCACTTGCAATTAAAAGTTTCATAAAATCAATTCCAATCGATGAAACACCTCTTTACAAAACAAATAAAAGAGTCAAATTATTCAAGACACATGGAATTCGTCTTGCAATTGGATATGGAGAACTTAGTCGCTTCAATCCAAGTGAAGGAATTATTGATGGAGAAGCTATCTATCTTTCAGGAAGGACAATAAATGAATTTTCTACGTATAATAAAGAACGGATTGTAATAAAAAATACTTTATTCTTTAACTCACATGACAATTCACTTAACAAGCAAGTTGAACCGCTAATAGCACTATTAGATGTTCTATTAAGCAAAGCCACATCCAAACAATGTAAGGTATTATATTTGAAACTAATGGATAACAATGAAGAAGCTATCGCTTCGAAATTAGGAATATCCCAATCCGTAGTTAATCAACACTCAACAAGCATTGGATGGAATGCGATAGAAAAAGCGGTAACTTTTTTTAGTGAATTAATTAAAAATAAATAAAATGGACCTCAATCAATTATTGATTTTACAGTTAATTGCTCATTTTATTTCTGATTTTACTCTTCAACCAGAAAGAATGGCAAACGATAAAAACAATTTAGGTTTTAGAAGTAAATTGTTGAAATGGCATATTCTTATAACATTCATCACGGCATGGGTATTTTCATTTCAAGTTAATTTTGTATTCGGCGCACTTGCAATTGCGATTTTACATTGGATTGAAGACGGAATTAAAAAATACATTAAGGACAATAATACAATAGGAAGATATTCTTTTTTTATAGACCAGATAATTCATTTAACTATTATAATATCAGTAGTCTTATTATATAATAACTACTTCCAATTAAATCCTATTTTCAATTTTACACTAAGTGTAAAATTTTTATTGATAATCGGGTGCTATATTTTTAGTGCCAAACCTTCTAACATTATCATAAAGGAAACATTCACGACCTTTAATATACAGGCAAGTAGTTCTGGTAATGACGACCTCCTAAATGCAGGCAAATTGATAGGCATAATTGAACGTTTCTTAGTACTAACATTTGTGATTTTAAACCAATTTGAAGCAGTTGGATTTCTTATCGCAGCTAAATCAATTTTAAGATTTAAAGACGACAATACAATAAAAACTGAATATGTTCTAATTGGCACAATGTTAAGTTTTGGAATTGCAATTGCTTTGGGAATAATTATAAATCTTTATTGAAAAATAAAACCCAGTTGCTAACAAAAGCTAAACCAAATTACTATATGAACAATAATTTTAAAAACGAGACAGTCTTTCCAGACTCAGATGATTACAATTAGCAAAACTGAATATAAAGAAAGATATTGCTAAGTAACAATTTGAAATGATGTGTATTGGCATAGCTACAGATCATATAATTTTGAGTTGAAAGAGAAACTTAAAACCCCCGATTAATATCTCAGTAATAATGCGTACCTTGCAACTAAATTAATTATTAAAATAATGGAAAAAGGAATCGTAAAATTTTTTAATAATTCGAAAGGATTCGGATTTATTAAAGATGCAAATTCATCCAAAGAATACTTTGTACATTCATCAGGATTAAAAGATCATATCAAAGAGAATGATGAGGTTATCTTTGATTTACAAGAAGGAGAAAAAGGATTAAATGCGATCAATGTCAGACTCGCATAGTTTATAATATTATAAACCTTCAGGATTCTATGAGGCTGTTTTTCAATATGGAGGACAGCCTTTTTTTATTCGTTTACCCTAGCTGTGAATACTCCAAAAGCTTGTATAAATAATACTATTAAATGTGGAAAAATCTTTTCAGATCAGTTACTTTTTTCAATCGGTGATGAATATACAACAATAGGGCTGATATTATCAAGGCAGAAACCATTACGATAAGGCTCCATTCAAAGTTTAATAAATTTTTTGTATAAATGGAAATAATTCCATCAATACAAATACATAGTAAGCCTGATGTGATAAGGGAATAAGCTATAATATTCAATCCTTTTTGTTTTAATATTTTCTCAAGCTGAATGAAAACAAACAAAATAACATAAACCGCAAATAACAATGGCATTCCAAGCTGAGTGCCCCATCTGTTATTTCCGGTATAAATATCCAAAAGAATTAAAAGAACCGAAGTAGACAGAAAACTAAACGAAAGTAGTAGTCTTAATTTTTTATGCCAGAAAGTAATAAGGGTTATATTAATAAATAATACCATACTCGCGGTTATAGGGTACTTCGACCATGTTAAGGCGTGATTCCCTGCAAGGTTGATTATTAAAGTGATTATAATTCCAGATACAAAAATAATAGCTGATATTTTCCAAAATAATTTTCTTTTCTGGAAAGCAGTTAATTTTTGATAATCTGTAAGTAGTTTTTTTTCCTGCTGTATTTTTTTCAGTTTTAAATAGAATGATTTATCCGTGTTTGTTTCTAATAGTGGTTCTCCACATAAAGAACAGAAATTAGCATTTTCTTCCAGTTCGACTCCACAATAATGACAACGAATCATAATTTCTTATTTTTTTGTTTTCAGTTTATTTCGACCGAAATATTTTGATCTTTAATAAATTGTATAAATCTATTTTCAAATTCTTTTGAGTTTGTAATGTTCCCAAAACTCAACACCAATTTCTCACCAAATCCTATTACACCACAGTTTATTTTCAGCATTTTATTGGGAGGGGGTGGTATCGCGATAAAATAGTCAACAAATTCACGGGTTTCAGATGGCAGGTCTATTTTCCCCAAATTACTGATTACCCCACTATACTGACTTGTACCCAAAGCGTAAAATTTCATCCGAAGGATTAAACTTTTTAGGAAAAGTGGTATTCCCCTGACATATATTTTTTTCTCACTTCCTACATTTCTTGAAATATTTTTATTGATGAGTTTTTCTTCAGTTTCAAGTTTTATTTGATGATAAACAGATTTGATTATTTCATCGAATGAATAATGGCCAAGGCGCAGATCAATTTCAGGCATCACGAATAATGAAAAATTCCGCATGGTTTTCGACGGAAAAATATTTCTCAGGTTAATAGGTACCTGTATCCGTATTCTTTTATTTTTTTTAAACTTGCTTGAAGCATTCAATTTTTCAAACATTTCCTGGAGTAGATAAAGGTATACCGATACGAGGTAAACATTGATATTTACCCCTTTTTCATTGGCAAGCTGTTTAATTTGTTTTAGTGAAACGATTGCACTTGATTGTTTAAACCGCGGAGTTGTATTCAGTGAATAAGGAAGGTGAAAAGCTTTGGATCTTTTTACCATTGGGGGTATTTCTTGTTTGAAATAGCGTTTATAAGCATCTTCATATTCTTCCTCTGATATCGGGTTATCCGGTTTAATAAAACAGTATTCATCCGGTATCTTTGCCCCACACTCTTTTGAATATAATATCAAAATGGTTTTTAAAAATTCTAGCCCCCCACTACCATCTGTTAATATGTGAGAAAATTCAACACTTATCGTATTATTTCTTAGAACGATCCTAAGCAACATCTCACTTTTAAGAAACTTTTTGCACAAACGATTTTCATCAACAATGATAGGGATATGATATGGGAGGGACTCAAGATAGAACCAAAAAAAGCCTTCTTTAAGTTGCATTTTATAGTAAGGAAACCTATTTTCTGCCAGCAACACGGCCCTTCTGAACGGCTTTATCTTAACGGGTTGTTTTAAGACTGCGGTGAGCCGAAAAACAACAGGGAGTTCTTCTGTAATGATTGCCGGAAAAATCTTCGCGGCATTATCAAGAGAAAACCAAAACCGATTATTTGAAGATGTTGTATTGCTCATATTATCAAAAAAAATCGTTCATTTATCTGCGTTCAATTAAAAGAAATGGTTTATGCCACTAATGTGCTTCATGATCGATGTAATTCATTTTATGAATTTCACTTATTGCTTCTATGAAACTCCTCATAGGCCTGCAGAACCGTTAAATGAGAAATTAAATATGCCAGTGAACTTTCTGCACCCTGATTGCGGTTTACACCGCTACTTTCAAATCCGTCACAACAACCCTGTGTTTCGAAGTCATACAAGCTCATTCTGAGATCATTTTCGCCAAGAAACCACAAAAATGAACTGTATAGTTTATTCAAGTAATCTTTTTCTTTTGTCAGGAGAAAAGCCTGATGATACATTAGCACCATAGCCATGGCATCTATGGGCTGTTGGGCAAAAACAGAACGCTCCTCATCTTTTTTATACCATTTTTCATTTCCAATTATCGACAAGTAATTATCTTTAAATGTGTGTTTCGTCAGAAAGTTCATCGCTTTGATCGCTATCTCTGCTATTTTAGTATCGTTCAGTATTTCTGCCGAATGTAAAAGAGCTAAAGGTAAAATGCCATTATCGTATGCAAGCAAAGATTCAAACCATTCCCAATCAGGAGCCTTATTATTTTCAAAATGTTTAATTAATATATGTGCAAGATTTCTTAACCTTTCGGTCATTGGATCGTCCGAGGGATTACTTTTCAAATAATAGCTTATTCCGATCATGGTATTGGCGATACTTCTAATAGATTTTAGCTTTTCAAAATTAGGTGACGCGTTAAAAAAAACCAATTTGCCTGTTTGATAATAGGCATCGTTCGGAGCATTCCATAATAAGTAACCTAATGCCCATATTGTACGCCCAAAAGAATCTTCTGAACCTATTTCATCCAAAAAATTTCTGTTAAAGCTCAAGAAATTCCTAAACGTTCCATCTGCATTTTGCATATAATGAATATAGCTTAAATAGATAGGCGATAATTCAAGTGCCCGAACATTTTTCATCTGCCTGTATGCCATTAACACCATAAGTAAAGCCCGTGAATTATCATCCAAACAATAGCCTTCTTTTAAATTTGGGATCCCAAATTTTGCATGTTGTATGATCCCTGTATCGTCTGTTAGCCGATTGATATGCGTTAGTGAAAACGGGGGTAAGATGAGAAAATCGAGTACCATATCGTTCTTTTCATTTACTTTATACCCTTCTTTTAAAATACTTTCGGCCAGTACAACATATTTTTCAGCTGTTTTCGGCCAGGTGATTTTCCGGCCATAATCATATGCTTTTCTTTTTAGCTCATTTAATTCCTCGGGGTTATCCAAAAGTTCTATTAAAATGGCTGTGAGGCTATTCGAGTTATTAAAATCAAAGAGTCTTCCACGTCCCTCTGCCAATAGTTCTACCGCATGCCAATAGGGCGTTGAAATAACGGCCGATCCTACACCAACAGCATAAGATAAGGTTCCACTGGTAATTTGGGCTTCATTCAAATAAGGTGTTATGTAGATATCTGAAGCAGATAGGTATTTAAACAGATCATGCACATTAATAAATTCATTGAGAAACAAGACATGATTTTCTAATTCCAGGTTTTTAACCAAACGCATTAAGGAAATACGATATTCTTCACCTGAATACCTCAGCACATTAGGGTGTGTTTTCCCTAAAACAACATAAATAAGATCAGGGTACTTATTAACAACTTCAGGCAATGCTTTTATGACTGTTTCAATGCCTTTGCTACGTCCAATAAAACCAAACGTTAACAACACTTTTTTATTTTCGAGCTTAAATTCTTTTTTCGAATTTTCCTGGCCGAAATATATGTCAGGGACACCATGTTCTATAAAAACAATTTTTTCTACTGGCACCTCGTAAACGCTCACCAGAAATTCAATAGCTTTACGACTCATAACCACCAGCTTATAAGCCATTTTGCATATTTCCTGTAAGACAGCCTTTTCGTTATACGAAGGAGCTTTAAGTATGGTATGCAAAGTTACAATAAGAGGGGCTTCCAATCTGTGCAAGAGAGGAAGAATATAGACCCCGCTTTGACCACCAAAAATACCAAACTCGTGTTCAAGTATGCAAAGGTCGGCACCACTCAAGTTAATGAATTTAGCAGCCTTTAAATAATCTTCCTGTTGTTCTTGCCGAATGGTCAACTTTACCTCTTCAGGATATTTATAGGTAAAGTCGTGGTCGTTTAATGCTACAACAAAACCTTCATGCCCATTTTTCCTGCTTTTATTGTTAACCAACATTGAGTTAAACAGGTTATTCGTAAAGGTGCCGATTCCACATTCCCGTGGCGGATAAGTTCCAATAAAAGCTATTTTCATTTTTTATTCTAAAATTAAGAGAGGTAATTATTAAGTGTTTTCATAAATTTATTTCTTTCAATAGGCTTTGAAAAATAATCGTCGCAACCGGCTTCAAGGGCTTGTTCACGGTCACGACCAAGCACATAAGCTGTTTGCGCAATAACCGGCAGTTTCGGTCTGATTTGTTTGATCAACCGCGTGGCCTCATAACCATTCATTATTGGCATTTTAATATCCATCAATACCAATGAAATATCGGGTTGTTTTTTTACAAGTTCAAGGGCTTGTTTTCCATTCCAGGCATCAAGTATCTTAGCATTTGTAATTGAAAGCAATTTCCCAATATACGCGTGATTGTTTGTATCATCTTCAACCAAAAGTATTATTTTCTCTTTCCAGTTATATTGATCTGGATATTTCGTTGATATAGAATTAACTTCATTTTCCATTCCTTTTACATAAGGGATCGTAAAAATGAAAGTCGAACCTATTCCAGGTTTTGAATTCACTGTAATAGTACCACCCAGCTTTTCGACCAATGCTTTTGAAATTGATAACCCCAATCCATTACCACTATGAATTTGATTATTTGTTTGTCTTGCCTGCATGAAACGTTGAAAAATAAATTCATGGTTTTCAGGCACAATACCAATGCCGGTATCTTCAACATAAAATTCTAATACGTTTTCTTTTATTTTATATCCAAATTCGATTTTACCTTTGGTGGTGAATTTTATAGCATTATTCAGTAAGTTGCAAATTACCTGCTTAATCCTATTCCCATCTGTTTTAACCTGAATGTCGTCATTGGGATGCTCACATGAACAATACAAACTTAAATTTTTAGGCTCGGCTAAATTTTTATAGATAACAAATAATTCCTTCAACAAATTGTTGACATTCACTAATTCTAAATCAATAGTTATTTGCCCAGCTTCAATCTTAGAGATATCTATTATATCACTTATAACAGACAAAAGCTGCTGGCTGCCTGCATTAATAATTTTAACATAGTACCCCAGGGTTTTCTTGCTTAATCCGGGTTCCAGAAGAAAACCCGAAAATCCCATGATTGCATTCATAGGAGTGCGTATTTCATGGCTCATATTAGCCAGGAATGCAGATTTAAGCTTGTCGGACTCTTCAGCTTTGATTTTTGCGTTAATTAGTTCAGCGTTTATTTTCTTAATATGATTCAGGCTATCAGACAGTTCTTTGTTAAGGGATGAATATTCTTTATTAAGAATAAGGTAATCCATGTTTTGTTTTTTCAGGTTTTGTTCCGTTTCTTTAATTTTATTTTCGTTTTGAATTCGGTTAAGTGCGATTCCGATTACATCCCCAATTTCCTGAAAAAACCGGATTGTTTCAGAAGAAAACATATCAGGGCGTTTATCACTTAACTGAAGTAAACCAATTATTTCTTTTCCCGAATGCAGCGGCGTTAAAGCAACCGATTCGTAACCTTCCAAATTATATCGGTTTTGTGTTGCAGATTCTTTTTTCTTTTCAGTAATGCCAGCAAGTAATCCGGAAGCCTTATTGGAATAAAAGCTACCTCCTTTTGTAAAATAAGGTAATGATGGATCCGTCAACCCCCTAAATACGTTGTCACACATACATTCTATATAAAGTTTTTCTTTATTATCATGGGTAGCTTTTCCTTTTTCATTTTGTTGACACAACGACATTTCCTCCTGAATGAAAACATCCGAAAATCCCTTTGTCGCATAAAATGGATAATTCTCATCTTGTTTCAAACGGATACCAACAGCTTCGAGTTCAGTAAATTTTTTTATTTCAAAAAGAACTTCATCGATCAATTGTTTCCATCCATTTTGTATGTTCAGGATCGAAAGGATTTTTGCAATAAACTCTCGTTTTCTTTCGGCCTGCTTTCGTTCGGTAATCTCCCTGATATTGCATTGAATTACTTTTGTTTTATTCTCTATATAAACATTGCTTATAAATTCGACCTCTGTTATTTTCTCATCCCGCCCCAGTATTGGCATGTCTTCAAAGCGTATATAGCTAGTTTTTTTTAACTGGGAAAAAGCAAGTTCTGATTGTTCCTTATTACTAAAAAACCCGATTTCCCATAGTTCTTTTCCCAGGATTTTTCGCAAGGGATAATCAATAATTTTAACAATGTATGGATTTGCATCTACTATGTTTCCCGTTTCGAAATCGAGGATCAGGATGCCGTCTTTAGCCGATTCAAACAATCGCCGGTAACGCATCTCAGATTCTTTCATCTTTTCATAAACTAGTTTGTCTTTAGTTATTTTAGAGAAGAAATGTCTCATACAACTCATGTATTAATAAATACTAAATCATTAATTATAAGGCTATATCTAATTCATCTATATTGTACTTTGATTGTTTTTCTCAGCACGTTTTGCTGCTTTATCGGCTCTTTTTTCTTTCAGGTTTTTAAGAGGCGTTTTCTTATTGCCCTTTACTTTTCCTTGTTTCTCTTTTGTCATAATTTTTGTTTTAAAGATTATTTATAATACGAATGTTATATTGTATTTCCTTCATAGCCACTTTTTATAACTGTCGAAATCATTTTGAAGCGTTCATTTGCTTTTATACTGTTCGGTTTATGAGCAGGTATAATAATTCCATCGCCTGTTTTAAGAATTTTCGATTCCCCGTCAATCACTATTTCTGCTTCTCCTTCAATAATCTGAATAAAAGAATCGAAGGGGGAAATTTTTTCGCTGAACCCTTCGCCCGTATCTATAGAGCTTATACTAACATTGCCGGTAAGCTTTCTCAGAATAGTTTTACTTATAACAGAGTTTGGAGCGTATTCAATAATTTCAACCATAATGTGCGCTTTCGATTTTTCAATTTCTGTAGTTTTCATGGGTTTATTTTATAGAGTATATTAAAAGTATGCTGAAGGATCTACGAAACTGTTATACAATTGATTATTTAACTTACATCATTCACACATTCTGTAATTCTTTGTTTTTATTTTTAAGCCCATATACCATTTGGTAATGATAGCCATAAACAGTATAAGTAATTGCGTCAATAATTAATCCCGGCCGGTTAAAAAGAGTCCATAAGATCAACTTCCAATATTCTATCCTTCCTTTGTTTAAAAAGCCTATGATAAAAACCGATTTAAATAAAGCTTTGAAAAGCGAAAAATTAATACTAGCCTTTCTGTTGTAAATCCGTTTATAATTTAATAATGACTGCCTTATCCTTTTATAATAGGGCTTGGTTGTATAAATATTTTTAATTATTTTTTTATACCCTTCCAACAATTCATTGTAGTTCATTTTGGGAATAAAATTCATAGATAAATCAGTGTTGTTTCCTGTGATTTTTGTTGACAACCTATCTTCTGCCTCCAATTGTTTATATAATTTGGTATTTTTAGGAGCATTTAACAACCCAACCATTGCCGAAACAATTCCGCTTTGCTGAATAAAATCAATTTGACGTTGGAAAACAGTCGAGGTGTCGCTGTCAAACCCAACTATAAATCCTCCTGAAACCTGTAATCCTGATTTTTGTATTTTTTTTACGCTTTGAAGCAGGTCGCGGTTTTTATTCTGTACTTTATTGCAATAATGAAGCGATTTTTCTTCAGGGGTTTCAATACCAATAAATGTAGAATTAAATCCGGTCTCAACCATTAACGACATTAATTCTTCATCATCAGCAAGATTAATAGAGGTCTCTGTATTAAACGTAAATGGAAACTTATGCAATTGCATCCAATTTTTCATATCAGGAAGTAAATTATTTTTTACTTCATTTTTGTTTCCGATGAAATTATCGTCAACAATTGATACAGGTCCACGCCAATTAAGATTATATAGTGTCTCAAGTTCCTCAATAATCTGGATAGGGCGTTTCATTCTTACCTTGTGCCCCAATAGGGAAGTAATTTCACAAAAATTGCATGCAAAGGGGCATCCACGCGAAACCTGTATATTCATAAAGGCATATTTTTTCCTGTTTAACAAATGATAATCGGGTACAGGGGTTAGCGAAAGATCTGCATATTCAAGGGTCTTATAGATCCTTTGTGGCTGTCCGGCATTTAAATCATTTAAAAAAAATGGCATGGTAATCTCCGCTTCGTTCAAAATAAAATGATCAATTTGGGGATAATTGCGGTATTCCTGTGTAAAGAGAGGGCCTCCGGCAACAATTTTCTTATTCAGTTTTTTACATTCAGCAATTATTTTATTCACAGATTCTTGTTGAACATACATGGCACTTATAAATACATAATCTGCCCATTGGATGTCACTTGTACAAAGTGCCGTAATATTCATATCCACCAGTTTTTTCTGCCATATTGCCGGGAGCATTGCAGATACAGTTATTAATCCAAGCGGTGGCACTGCTGCTTTTTTGGATATAAACTTTAAAGCATGCTTGAAACTCCAAAAGGAATCCGGGCACTGGGGATAAATCAATAATATTTTCATTGTTCACTTACTATAAACCTATTCAAACAATGAATAAAATTAGTAAGAGAATACCGGATTTGTATTATAAAATTCTAATTATTAATTACATCATTCACACATTTTCAAGCGTTCTACGTCTCTTGGTCTTAAGTTTTTTGAAATGGGTAGGGGTTAAACCGGTAAATTTTTTAAATTGATTAGACAGATGAGAAACACTACTGTAGTGCATCTTGTAAGCTATTTCAGTAAGGTTAAGCTCACCATATACAATCAATTCCTTTACTCTTTCAATCTTATGGGTCAGGTAAAATTTTTCAATGGTTATACCTTTAACCTCCGAGAAAAGATTGGCAAGATAAGTATAATCATAATTGAGTTTTTCGCTTAAGTAGACCGAGAGGTTCTCCCTGATTTGTTCTTCTGTATAATGTACTAATTCGATAATAGCATTTTTAATTTTCTCAACAAGAATACTTTTTTTATTATCCATTAGCAGCAGTCCAGATTTTCTTAAAGCAATATCCAACTGCTGCAATTGTTCCGGAAGTACATCTTCAATTATATCTGCTTCTCCAATTTTTACATTAACGTAATGCAAGCCAAGCTTTTCCAGTTCGGCTTTCACTACCATCTGACAGCGGATACAAACCATATTTTTGATGTATAGTTTCAATAGATTTAAAACGTATTGGATTAAAGATATTAACAATGATAAAGATACGAATTCCCTAAAAACTTTTCAATGAGCTAATGCCACTCAGATAATGGTATCCCCTCTTTGAATACGGCTTCCTTTCTAATTTTATCATTAATTAGTTTGAGGGCTAAAATACCGGGGATTTAGGGAAAGCTACACCTTACTCTCCACAAAACAAAAAGCGGATCCAAACTATTGAAACCGCTTTATTTATCTTAAATACGTTTTTTTCTTATTCTATTCCTGAGAAATACTTCATAAACTGAACCCGTTCGTAAGCGGCCGGATTCTCGGTTTCTTTAATGCTCATTTTTCCAATGAAATCATCCAATGAACTGAACTGATGTTTTTCCATCCATTTTTCCAGATCTGCCAGCATGATTTTAATTTCACCAAAACCATTTTTATAAAGCACTGAAGCAATTTGAACAGCTTTGGCTCCGGCCAACAATTGCTTAATAACAGCCTGTCCGCTGTGAACCCCGGTAGAAGCAGCAACATCGCAATGTAAACGGCTCGACAACATGGCTACCCAACGCAAGGAAGTTGTCAGTTCTTCGGGCGTACTGAATATATTGGTAGGTTTAATTTCAAAGGTATCGATATCAATATCGGGTGAAAAGAATCGGTTAAAAAGAACCATGCCGGAAATCCCGGTCCATGAAAGGCTTAAAGCTGTTTTTGCCAAGCCTGAAAAATAATAGCTCAATTTTACCGCTACCGGAATTTTAACCATTCTCTTCACCTGCTGGATAATATTAAAATATACTTTTTCATTTTCCTCACCTGTTTTACGTGGATCGGAAGGCAGAATAAAAACATTTAGTTCCAAAGCATCTGCACCAGCTTCTTCCATTTTTGCAGCAAACGAAACCCATTCGATAGAACTCACACAGTTAATACTTGCAATAACAGGAATACTAAGAGCCGCTTTTGCTTCTTTAATTAATTTCAAATAATTGCCAACCGCCGAGTCTTTCGAATAATTACTGATGTAATCCACGGCCTCCGGGTAAGCATTGGCTTGTACATCTTCCGAAATGGTTTTGCTTATTTCCTGGGTAATTTGTTCTTCAAACAACGATTTTAGAACAACCGCACCGGCACCATTTTTTTCAATTTCTACAAGGTTCTCAAGGGTATTAGTAAGGCCTGAACTTCCAACGATAATGGGATTCTTTAATTCCAATCCCATGTATTTTGTCTTTAAATCTACCATCTGCTGATTAGGTATTGATGAAACTTAAAATCTATATTTATTCGAATTTACGAATCTAATTTAATACGGACAAATTTAATTTTTTTTAAAGAACCCTTATCTGCCCAAAGGTAAATTTTATCCATTCTAAGTAAGAAAAAAGTGGGCACCTCGTTTAACTCAATGCCCACTTTATGATTTAATGCCGCTTCGATAAGCTCTCAGCGACTATATATTTTATAATCTCACGGATTACTTTTTCTTCTTATAATAGCTCAATTCTTTGAACTCCCCTTTATCCTCAAGTATTTGAATGGCTTTTTGATAGCCTTCATCAATGGCCGACATCACCAGAAAATAACCGTCCATGGTCCACAAATTTCGCGATATTAAAGCTTTGATAGAATAAACAATCTGATCTTCCGATTGCTTAAATCCTTCTTCATCATACTTAACCCCTCTGTCTTCGCCATACTTGATAAATTCCTGAATGATTTTATCCGTCATTTCAAACTTATTGTCAAAGTCTTTTATATCTGAATATTTCGCTAAAAACTTATCGTGTTTCCCTTCCATAAATTTGATAACAAATTCGTTAAAAACACGTTTGCGAACCAAATCGGTATAATAGTTAGAGTATTGAGTAGAATCCCATGGGATAAACACATCCGGCATAATGCCACCGCCACCGTAAACGGTTCTTCCTCCCGGGGTGGTATATTTGAGCGAATCGGGGAATTCAATTTTAGACGGATCAACCAGTTCTCCTTTGCGAAGACGGTTATAAATATCGCTGTAATAATCAACCAAGCCTTTATCGTAAGGTTTTTGTATTGAACGCCCTGTTGGGGTGTAATAACGGGCCACAGTCAAACGAACGGCCGAACCATCAGGCAGCATAAACGGGTTCTGCACCAGGCCTTTTCCAAACGAACGACGCCCTACAATTATTCCACGATCCCAATCCTGAACCGCCCCGGACAAAATCTCGCTGGATGATGCCGAACCTTCGTCAATCAAAACAACCAATTCTCCTTCTTCAAAATAGCCGTCGTATGTTGAATTGTAATCTTTTCGGGGCTGTGCACGTCCTTCGGTATACACAATTAATTTATCGTCCGATAGTAAATCATCGGCAATATCAATTGCGGGTTGCATCACACCTCCGGAGTTCCCACGCAAATCGAGAATGAGTTTTTTCATTCCCTGCTTTTTCAACTGCCTGACCGATTCAGTATACTCATCGTAAGTTGTCAGTGAAAAACGGTTTAACCGAATGTAGCCAATATCTTTGGTAGCCATAAAGGTAGCATCAATGCTGTTTACCGGAATTTTATCGCGGATAATTTCAAAATCCAGCAACTTATCCCAGCCTTCACGATATACTTTGATGTTTACCTTGGTTCCTTTGGGACCCTTTAAGTGGTCAAACACAAATTTATTGTTTACATGATCGCCATACGATTTATCTCCGTCAATTTCAACAATCCGGTCACCGGCCAAAATCCCGACCTTTTCAGAAGGGCCTCCGGGAATAGGCGCGATAACATACAAAGTATCGTTAAAAATCTGGAAGGAAACCCCGATTCCTTCAAAGCTTCCCATCATGGGTTCATCGGCTTCACGCAATTCTTCTTTCGAAATATAATACGAATGTGGATCAAGCTCTTTTAACATCTGGAGAATAGCATCCTCAACCAAGCGTTCATCTTTTACCGAATCAACGTAAGTGTAATGTATGGCTTGTATAACGTATGCAATTTTATTTAGCTGCAAATTTAATTCATCAACCTCTTTTTTATTCTCCTGGGCAAATACAGGCAACGAGAATAAAAAAGCAAGGATCACAACAATTGAATTTCTAGGCATTTCTCTCATATTTAGTTTTAGTCATAAAATTAATTTTCAAAGGTACAAATTAGAGCCTTCGGAGATTAAAACAGATTTATTTGAATCGTTAATTTTTGTTAATACTCCAACAAGGTTTTGGCCGCATTATAAATTTTGTCGGTATTCGGCAAAATGGCGTTTTCCAAAATACGGTTGAACCCAACCGGTGTAAAGGTTGAACCAACCCTGCGAACCGGGGCATCTAAATATTCGAAAGCTTCTTCGGTAATCATGGCGGCAATTTCGCCACCAAAACCAGCAAATACTTTATCTTCGTGAACCACCAAAGCCCGACTTGTTTTTCGAACCGATTTCAAAATAGCTTCTTTATCCAGCGGAATCAACGAACGAAGATCAATCACTTCAACCGATTTGCCTAAATCAGCTTTGATTTTTTCGGCCACCTGTATGCTCATGGGGGTTGTATTTCCGTAAGTAATAATCGTTAGGTCGGAACCCTCGATACGGGTACGGGCTACACCAAAGGGGACTTCAAAATCATCAGGCACAGGAGCTTCGGCCAAAGGATCGTTATACAACGCCTTGGGTTCGAGAAACAATGTCGGTCCTTTTGAGCGTATACTGGTTCGCAATAAACCGGCAGCATCATCCGCCGAAGAAGGGTAAACAATACGGATTCCCGGGAAAGTTGCCAGGGCACCTTCAATGGTTTGCGAGTGATACAAGCCGCCACCGATGTAACCACCGGAAGCCAGACGAAGGGTTACATTCGCAGAAAACTTACCATTGCTTCGCCAGTAATCGTGCGTCAACTCAACAAATTGCTCCATCGCCGGCCAAAAATAATCGGCAAATTCAGCGCCTTCTACCACTACCCTGATTTTTTCATCAAAACGACTCATCCCGTTGGCAGTTCCGACAATAAAGTCCTCGGCAATAGGCGCATTAAAAACACGTTTTTTGCCAAACTCCTGCTGCATCCCTTTACTCACGTTAAAAATCCCGCCTTTGTCTTTATTGGCCATGTCCTGTCCCCATATAAAGGTATCGGGATTATGGCGGAACTCGGCTTTGAGGGTTTCATTCAGAGCCGCGATCAATCGTTTGGGTTCGCCCTTGCCCCCGGTTAAACCATCAGGATATTTTGTTGAAACATAGGGTTCGGGGATCACAAAATCGTGAATACTTTTCGGATCAGGATCAGCCGAAGCTATCACTTTTTTATGGGAAGCCGAAATTTCTTTTTTAATCTCCTGATCGATGGTATCCAGTTCTTCTTCGGTAAATATTTCAGAATACAGTAACCGCTGCCTGAAACGTTTTAAGGGATCCTGCCCCTTTACTTCCAACAATTCATACTGGTCGCGATAAAGTTCGTGACGGTCGGAGTTTGAGTGGGAACCGATCCGCACACAATTGGCATGAACAATAACCGGAACTCCTTTTTCTTTTACAATTTTTTTGGCCTTATACATGGCGTTCATGGAATTGAACGGATCTTTACCATTACAATAAATCACTTCCAGGTTTTTAAATGCCAGGAAATTGTCGGCTGCACGGGGATTAGCCGTCTGTTCGGTTTTAGGAACCGAAATTCCAAACCCATTGTCCTGGAACACAAAAATCACCGGAAGTTTCTCGTTGCTTGCCCCATTAATGGCTTCGTAAACATAGCCTTCAGAAGTTGATGATTCGCCCTGCGAACTTATGGCCACGGCATCCGAATCGTAATATTTGATGGCCCGTGCAACCCCCACAGCATGAAGTGTGTGGTTACCCGTTGCCGATGAAACGTTATGAATATTCCACTCGGGCTTTGCAAAGTGGTTCGACATATGACGTCCGCCACTGGCAACATCGCCGGCTTTGGAAATTCCGTTCAAAATAATTTCCTCGGGAGTCAAGCCGCCGGATATGGCCGTAAGCATATCGCGGTAATATGGAAACAGGTGATCTTTTTCTTTTTCGAACACTTGCCCAATAGCCAGCTGAATGCCATCATGCCCGGCATATGGTGCATGGTATGACCAGCCCAGAGCCTGTTTTAAATAATTAGGTGCTTTCTCATCCAGTTTACGACCAAGAACCATCAAACGATACCATTTTCCCAAAGTTTCTTTGGGTGTATTTTTGATGGTAAATTTTTTATCGGCCTTCGACAGAGTAAGCGTTTTATGATGTACCATTGATATATAAATTATAATTTGTGACTTGCTTTTTAAAGATACAAAGATACAAAAAATATTTTATTTATAATTGGTCTAAATTACAATAATCCGTTATAGATTTCTGGGCGGCGATCATTAAAAGCGTGATTTCTGGGGGTAATAAATTTATCCAGAGCTTCTTGTGGATCAACTGAAATAATTTTTATTTCTTCCTCATCCAAACTAGCTTTGGTCAGAACCTCTCCTTGAGGGTTGCAAATAAAGGAGTTTCCGTTAAACGTTAACTCTTTTTCGGTGCCGATGCGGTTGGAAGTGATCACGAAAAAACGGTTCATAAAAGCTTGGGCAGGAACCGATTTATGTGCATTTTGAGTCAGCAGATTGGAGGAATGGCAAACGATTTCGGCACCCTTCAAACCAAGAATCCGCCAAATTTCAGGGAAATAATAATCGAAACAAATAAGCATGCCCACCTTGGCAAAGCCCAAGTCAAACACGGGCAAACCGGCTGCCCCCGGTTCAAAAATATCTTTTTCATTCATGAACAAATGAATTTTTTGATATTTTCCGATGTAGCCCTTTGGACCAAGCAAAACAGAAGTGTTAAAAAGTTTATCGCCATCTTTTTCATTGATCCCGGCGACCAGATGCGTATTTATTTCTTTTGCCTTGGCAATCAGGAAATCCACAAAACGACTTTTGTTCAATTCTTCGGCACAAGCAAGCGCATCCTCACGCGAATCAAAATTATAACCAGTGCTAATCAATTCGGGCAACACCAGCAAATCAACTCCTTTTGCCTCGCTTATAAAAGCATCCAAACGTTCAATGTTTTTATCGATGTTTCCCAGTTCAGGGTGGAATTGAATATAGCCGGCTTTTATCATAATTTAATGCCTGATGATTTCAAATTCGCCATCCACCTTTAATTTAATGATGGTGGAGGGTTTTACTTTATTGATTAAGTGTTGGTCAATATCCACAACATAATCCACACTGTTTTTAATCTCCGCTGAAATTTGATTAAAGAAAAGCGGGGTTGGTTCGTCCGATAAATTTGCCGAAGTAGAAACAATCGGTTTCCCAAATGCTTTAATCAGCTCCCTGCAAAAATCGTTTTTAACAATGCGGATGGCAATGCTTTTATCTTTGGCGATGACATTTTTTGCCAGGCCTTTTGCGTTTTGATAAATAATAGTCAGGGGATTCTCAATATTATTTATCAAATCATAAGCCACCTGGGGAACTTCCTTTAAATACAAGGGAAGCTTATCGATATGATCCAGCAAAATAATCAAGCTTTTGGTTTCATCACGTTGTTTCAGCTTATATACTTTTTGAACCGCCCGTGAGTTTGTGGCATCACAACCTACGCCCCATATCGTATCGGTAGGATACAAAATTATTTTCCCTTCTTTTAAATACTTAACAGTTTCCTGAATAATTTCCTTCATCACTTAATCCTCGCTAATAACTTATTCGTATCAATATTCATTGCACATTTAAAATGGCCTTTCGGACATTCGCGATGGCCGTGCAAGCCACATGGCCGGCAATCCAAGTCTTCGTCAACTTCAACAACCAGGGCATCGTCTGCTAAAGAGCCAAAACCAAAATCGGTAACCGTTGAGCAGTAGATCACGGTGGTTGGAGCATTCACTGAAGAAGCCAGATGCATGGGTGCCGAATCGTTCACAAAATTCATCTGCGCATCGCGCATTAAAGTTGCCGACTCCAAAAACGATAATTTCCCCGAAAGGTTCAACGAATTCGGGTGTCCGCTGGCTCGTATAATTTCGTGACACATGCCTGTATCTGCCGGAGATCCTAAAAAGTAAACATACAAGTTTGGATCAAGACGCTTCAAAAACTCCACCCATTTTTCTACCGGATATTGCTTGGTGAACCATAAAGATGCAGGGGCAATACAAATGTATTGCTGCGTCTTATAGCCCGACATTTTTGCATCATCGAGTTGGTTGGGGTATAATTTTACACGCCCTTTTTCTTTGCCTGTCCAACGTTCAATCAGTTTATGATTGCGATCCGTTTCGTGAATCCCCTGCCCTTTTTCCCCGATCAGGTGTTTGATCCGGTAATTAAAAAAGAGGGACAAAGGATTTTTACTGAACCCTACTTTTTTCCGGGCTCCCGATAAAACCGTCAAAAAACCGCTGGTAAAAAACCGCTGAACATTAAACAAAATATCGTATTTCTGGTCGCGAATCACGTTAATCAAATCGAGCAGGTTGCGGTATTTTTTTTCTTTTTTATTCCACACAAAAACATTGGTAATAAATGGATGCTTGTAAAACAAAGGTTCATTTCCCTTTTTCAGCAACACATCAATCTGAGCTTCGGGGTAGGTTTCATGAAGCTTTTCCAAAATCGAAGTTGTAAGAATCACATCCCCGATTGAGGCTGTTTGAACCACCAATATTTTGTTTAAATTTTCCATTAATTACACGGCCACATTATATTCCCTCAAAGCATCGTTCAGGGAAGTTTTTAAATTGGTTGAAGGCTTGCGTTTTCCTATAATCATCGCACAGGGAACATGATATTCCCCGGCAGGGAATTTTTTAGTGTACGAACCCGGAATAACCACTGAATTCTCAGGAACAACACCTTTCATTTCTACCGGTTCGCTGCCGGTAACATCAATAATTTTAGTTGATTTGGTGATCACCACGTTAGCTCCAAGCACCGCTTGTTTTTTCACATGAACACCTTCAACAACAATACAGCGCGAACCGATAAAACAATCGTCTTCGATAATTACCGGAGAAGCCTGAACCGGTTCCAACACACCACCCAAACCAACACCTCCGCTAAGGTGAACATTTTTCCCAACCTGCGCACACGAACCTACGGTTGCCCAGGTATCAACCATGGTACCCGAATCAATATAGGCCCCAATATTTACGTACGAAGGCATCATAATTACTCCCGGAGCCAAATACGAGCCATAACGGGCAACAGCATGAGGAACCACACGAATACCCAGCTCGTCGTAATTTTTTTTCAAATCAATTTTATCGTGAAATTCCAATAAACCTGCTTCCATTTTTCTCATCCCCTGAATAGGAAAATACATCAAAACGGCTTTTTTCACCCACTCGTTCAGTTTCCACGCTGCAATTTCACCCGCTTTTAAAACTGGTTCAGTTACCCGAATCTCCCCCTTATCAAGCATATCGATAACTTCTCTGATCGTTTTTTTTGTTTCGGGTTCTTTCAATAATTCCCTGTTTTCCCAGGCTGTGTTGATTAAATTTTCCAATTGCTCGCTCATATCTTGTTTTGTTTGTTCAAAATTATGAAAAATTAGCCTATTTAAAATAGTTCTTTGTAATTTTGCACTTTATTACGAAAAAAACAGGAGATAAAATCCTTATGGGACGAATTATGGCTATTGATTACGGGCAAAAAAGAGTAGGGCTTGCCGTTACCGACGAGTTTCAAATTATTGCCAATGCTTTAACCACGGTTCACTCAAAAGATATTTTTAGTTTCCTGAAAGATTATTTAAACAACGAAAACGTTGATTGCATTGTAGTTGGCGAAGCCCGGCAAATGAACAACGAACTTTCTGAATCGATGGAATTTATTGAACCTTTTATAAAAAAATTAAAAAAGGAATTTCCCGATCAAAAAGTTGAACGATTTGACGAACGCTTCACTTCAAAAATGGCATCGCAGGCAATTTTAGAATCGGGTTTAAAAAAGAAAGCCCGGCAAAACAAAGCCTTGATCGATTCGGTTAGCGCAACCATTTTGCTTCAATCGTACATGCAGTCGATATCGAAATAAAATGATTTAAGAATAAGGATTAGCGATATTTGATTTCAGATTTTATTTACTTCAAAAATCTTAAATCGTTAACCGACATTCAAAATTCAATTTTTTTAAAATTATGATTTATCCAATAGTAGCATACGGTCACCCCGTTTTGAAAAAAAAGGCCGGAAAAATTGACAAAGATTATCCTGAACTGGACAAGCTTATCGAAAACATGTTTGAAACCATGTACGAATCGGTTGGCGTAGGGCTGGCGGCTCCTCAAATCAATAAAAGCATCCGTCTTTTTGTTATTGATGCAGAACCTTATGCCGAGGATTTTCCTGAAGCAAAAGGCTTTAAAAAGGTTTTTATCAATCCTGAAATTTATGAAGAAAGCGGGGAAGAATGGGAATTTAACGAAGCCTGTTTAAGCCTTCCTGGCATTGCTGAATACGTAAGTCGCAAACCGAAACTAAACATCCGCTACCAGGACGAAAATTTTGGAGGACACGACGAAGAATACGACGGTATGCTGGCACGCATCATCCAACACGAATACGACCACCTGGACGGAATTGTTTTTGTTGACCGGGTAAGCAACCTCAAAAAAATACTGCTTAAAAACAAATTAAAAGATATTAGTACCGGAAAAGCAAAGGTGTCTTATAAAATGATTTTGCCACCCGTCAAGAAAAAGAAATAAACTTTTTCTTGGTTACAACAAAGCATAAAAAAAGAGGCCCGAAAGTCTCTTTTTTGTTTTTTATCGGTTAATAATTATTTTGCATAACTAACCGCGCGTGTTTCACGGATCACGGTAATCTTAATTTGTCCAGGATAAGTCATTTCATCCTGGATTTTACGTGAAAGGTCCATTGAGATTTGATCGGCTTCGGCATCGCTTACTTTATCAGCGCCAACAATTACGCGCAACTCACGACCAGCCTGGATGGCATAAGTTTTTACTACACCAGGATAAGTCAGGGCCAATTCTTCCAATTTATTCAAACGCTGGATATAAGCTTCAACCACCTCACGGCGGGCTCCCGGACGGGCTCCCGAAATCGCATCACACACCTGAACAATCGGCGCAATCAACGAAATCATTTCTACCTCATCGTGGTGAGCTCCAATAGCGTTACATACCTCTTTTTTCTCTTTGAACTTCTCGGCTGTTTTCATCCCGATAATGGCGTGAGGCAATTCAGGTTCGTTATCAGGCACTTTACCAATATCGTGAAGCAATCCGGCACGTTTTGCAAGTTTAGGGTTCAAGCCTAACTCAGAAGCCATGGTTGCACACAAATTAGCTACTTCACGGCTGTGTTGCAATAAGTTTTGTCCGTAAGACGAACGGTATTTCATCCGCCCTATCATGCGCAACAATTCATGATGCATGTTATGAATACCAAGGTCGATAGCCGTACGTTTTCCGGTATCCATGATTTCCTGCTCGATTTGTTTTTTGGTTTTGGCAACCACTTCTTCAATCCGGGCAGGGTGGATACGTCCGTCGGTTACCAGTTTGTGTAACGACAAACGGGCAATTTCACGGCGAACCGGGTCAAACCCTGATAAGATAATCGCATCCGGCGAATCGTCAATAATGATTTCGATACCGGTTAAGGCTTCAAGTGTACGGATATTGCGCCCTTCACGGCCAATAATCCGTCCTTTAACCTCGTCGCTTTCGATGTTAAAAACAGAAACGGTGTTTTCAATAGCGTTTTCGGCAGCGGTACGCTGGATGGTTTCAATCACAATTTTTTTAGCCTCGGTGTTAGCCGACAGTTTAGCTTCTTCAATAATTTCGCGCACCTGCGTTGAAGCTTCCATGCGAGCCTCTTCTTTCAAAGATTCTATCAATTGTTCTTTTGCTTCTTCTGCCGAAAGTCCCGAAATTTCTTGCAACTGCTCCACCTGGCTTTGATGCATTTTTTCAAGCTCGGCTTGTTTCTTACTTACAATCTCAAGCTGAGAAGTCAAATTATCTTTGATCTGATTGTTCTCATTTTGCTTGCGCTGAATTTCTTCCAGTCTTTGATTAACGGTATTTTCTTTTTGTTTCAATCGATTTTCGGTACGCTGAATCTCGCTGTTTTTTTCGTTAATCATTTTTTCATGCTCACTCTTAAGCTGAAGAAATTTTTCTTTCGCCTGCAAAATTTTCTCTTTCTTGATTACTTCTGCTTTTTCTTTGGCTTCAGAAATAATGGTTTCGCTTTTTTTGTGAGCCAGCTTTTTGATGATGATTGTTGTAATAACTCCACCAACAAGAGCAGCTCCAATAGCGATGATGACATTTAGTAGTATTGGATCCATATGTGTTAGGTTTTGGGTAAAAAACCACTGAAAAACTAAAATAAAAAAACCCGCATTAAATTCGGAGTTTAGTAAACCCCTATACTTACACGTATAGGGTTGCCAAATCTTTCGAACTTCCACTGTTCCGAGTATTCGGAATCCGGCGAACCAGATGAGGCCTGTCCTACGAATTTATGAGCTTAAACCCTAATGATTATAATGTTGAGTTTACAAACATTGATATTTAATGCGGGTAATTCTTAAATCTCTTTCAAAGAACTTGCTACAATGCAGACTTTTAATCAAGATGTTGGGATAGTAAATGGTCAATTTCAGTTAATTTCTCCGATTCTTTATCATCAACTTTATCCAACTCGCTTTTGTAAACCATCGAAGCGTTTGCAAATTCGAGCGAAACCATGGCCAACAAATCCTGGCGGTCATTAAACGCATAATTTTCTGAATAATCTTTTATGCGTTCGTTTATTTGTTTCGCTGCTTTCCTAACCCTCTCCTCTTCTTCTTTCTTTATTTTTAGTCTATATGGTCTGTCAGCAATTGTAACTGATATTGTTAATTCGTCCATTTATTTTCCAAACAGGTTTGCTACCTATTGATTTAAAAATCCTATACATTTATCAATTTCCCGCACCAGTTCATTTATTTTTATTTTAGCTTCATTAGAGCCTTTTAAGGCCCCTAGTGATTTTGCTAATTTTGTTTTTTGTAATTCTTCTTTTAAATTTTCTACAAATATATTTTTTTCTTCGATTATATTTTTAAGTTCTGCGTTTTCTTGTTTAATTTCTTCACACTCGTGCTGCAATTTTTCGTACCGATCAATGAGTGTTCGAACTTTATATTCTATTCCTGTGATCAGAACCTTTTTATCTTTCATTTAAGACATAAAATTAAACACCTAACAAAAGTACGAATTAAACACATAGATTCCAAAATACTACAATCACCTATCTAGCAAGCGACTAAATAATTTTACCTAAAGCTTAAATAAAGAAATTTTAAAGAATATCCTCTCAAAAAGAGGACAAATCATCAAAAATGGAATAAAACACAAATCCGACAACCATGAACGAAGTGTTTTTAAGCTACCTCTGGAAGTTTCAACTGTTTAGTCAGCCGCTTTTTACAAGCGATGGAGAAGAGATAAGCGTAAAGAACCCGGGACAAAAAAACCAGGATGCAGGGCCTGATTTTTCCTTTGCAATCATTAAAATCGGGGAAACCATTTGGGCCGGGCAAATTGAAATTCATGTTAAAAGCTCCGATTGGTTCAAGCACAATCATCAATCAAACCCCAAATACAAATCGGTTGTACTGCATGTGGTGTACGAAGACGACCTGAAAAAAAAGCGGCTAAATATCCCTACCCTGGAACTTAAAAACAGGTTTGACAAAAAGCTGTTTCTAAACTATCAGGGATTTATGAGCAACATGAACTGGATTCCTTGCGAAACACAAATTACAAGCATCGACCGCTTTAAGTTTTTCAATTTCATGAGCAGCATGGCCATTGAAAAGTTGGAAGAAAAAGCCTCAAAAATTTTAGCACAAATCAAAGAAAACAATTATAATATTGGGCAAACCTTTTACGAGAAACTGGCTCGCAACTTTGGCTTAAAAGTTAACGGAGAAGCTTTTGAAATGCTTGCCAAATCACTTCCTTTAAAAGTTTTATCAAAGCATAAAAACAGCCTCCGGCAGATTGAGGCTTTACTTTACGGGCAAGCAGGCTTGTTGGAAAATAAATTTAAAGACGAATATCCACTGGAACTCCAAAAAGAGTACGGGTTCTTGAAAAAGAAATTCGACCTAAAGAATATCCCGGCCCATGTTTGGAAATTTGCCCGCCTCCGCCCGTCCAATTTCCCGACCATCCGCATTTCACAATTTGCCGGGTTAATTTACCACTCATCGGCACTACTTTCTCTAATTCTGGAAACAAAAAAACTGGAAAATATCAAACGCTATTTCACGCTTAATGCCAGCGAATACTGGATCACCCATTTCAATTTTGACAAAGAAAGCAAAGCTTCTGCAAAACATTTTGGAATGCAGGCCACCCAGCTTATCCTGATTAACACCGTGATCCCGTTTTTGTTTGTAACAAGTAAAATTAAAGCAGAAGATAAATATGGCGAACGCGCCTTAAAATTCCTCGAAGCCATTGAAGGCGAGCAAAACCAAATCATCCGCCAATGGAAAAAGATAGGCGTGAACACCAATTCGGCTTTTTTCACCCAGGCCCTTCTCCATCTAAAAAAAGAATATTGCGACAAAAAAAGGTGCCTCGATTGCCAGATTGGTTATGAATTACTAAAACAATCCAACTAATTTCCCAAATTACTATCTTTGTTTAAACTTAAAATATATTGGTTTGAACTCCGACAATAATAAACTGAAAATTATTTACGCTTCGTTTTTGCTGATCTCGTTATTGGCTCTTGGAACCATTGGGTTCATCCTGCTTGAAGATTTTACCATACTCGAAGCCTTTTACATGACCGTAATTACGATATCTACGGTTGGTTATGGAGAGGTTCACGAACTTTCGGCCAGCGGTCAAATCTTCACCACATTTTTAATTTTATTCAGCTTAGGAGTGTTGGCCTATGTCGCTTCAATCATAGCCACCCAGTTTTTTGAAGGACGATTACACTATATTTTAAGTGGCTACCAAAAAAGATCCAAACTAAAAAAAATGGAAAATCATATCATTATATGCGGATTTGGCCGTAATGGCCAACAAGCAGCCAGCGAGCTTGAAGCTCATAACCGCAAGTTTGTGGTTATTGATACCGATAAAAGTTTATTGTATCAACACTTGGGCAGCAAGTTTAATTTTATTGAAGGGGATGCAACCGAAGATGAAACCCTGGAAAAGGCCAACATTAGCAAAGCATCGGCTTTAATTACCACCCTGCCAAACGATGCCGACAATCTTTTTGTAACACTTTCGGCCCGCTCAATGAACCCGAAAATAACAATTATTAGCCGTGGGGCAAGCAACAGCTCTGAAAAAAAATTAAAAGCTGCCGGGGCCAACAACGTGGTAATGCCCGAAAAAGTAGGCGGAGCCCACATGGCCTACATGGTTGCCCGTCCGGATATTATTGAATTTATGGACCACCTCTCGGTAAAAGGCGACAGCCCCATCAACCTCGAAGAAATTGTGTGCGACCATCTACCTAAAGAAGCCATTAATAAATCCATTGACGAAATCGGAGTAAGAAGGCTGACCGGGGCCAACATCATTGGCTTTAAAACCCCCGAAGGCGAATACATCATTAATCCTTCTCCCGAAACCAGGGTTATCCCAAATTCAAAAATTTTTGTACTGGGAACCAAAGAACAAATTGCCCAGATGCGGAATATTTTTCATACGCTTTAAATCCTAAACATGTTAACTAAAGAAGTTTCGAAGAACGAAATCAGATTTGGGATTTTCTTAATATTAATACTATTTGCATTAGGTGTTTTTTCAAGCTTTCCTGAGTTCATTTTTTATAAAACAGGACATCAGACAAAAATCAGAAATCTAGTTCACACTTCATTATATTCGTTCAGTATAGTCTTATTTTGGGCAATACTTTTTAGGGTTATAGTATACGTATTCGAAATAACAAGGCTTAAGATTTTATTTGCAATATTTATCGTTTTTGCTTGTATAGCAAGCCTAGGAAATATTTTAAGCCTCATAATTGTTAACGAATATTTTCAATATTCATTTGTAATTATAACAGGCATTACTGCTATATTACAAATATTCATCTTGATAAAATTTATAGGTATTAACAAAAACGAGATAGATATTATAGGATATTTACATTACTATTCCATTTTCTATTTTGCCTGGGTTTTAGGATGTTTAACCGTTTCAAGTATTAATTCTTTCAGCATCATAAATAACTCATATTCTGTGTCCAATAAAATTTACATCATTACCAGCACTCTTGGTTTAATACCATACATTTTTGCATTTCTATTTTTTAGAAGTTTATTAAAAAAGAAATATTAGCAAATTATATTTTTAAGCATTATCGATTGTAAATAAATTTGTTTAGAATTATTATTTTTGCAGCCTAATTTTAAAAACAATATACATGGGTAGAGCATTTGAATACCGCCGTGCGGCCAAAGAAAAAAGATGGGACAAAATGTCGAAGATATTCCCCAAACTTGCCAAAGTTATTCAACACGCAGCAAAAGAAGGCGGCCCCGACCCGGACATGAACCCCCGGCTGAGAACAGCCATTCAAAACGCCAAGGCACAAAACATGCCCAAAGACAATATTGAAAATGCCATTAAACGTGCTACCGGAAAAGATTCGGCAAACTATATAGAAACCACTTACGAAGGCAAAGGCCCTCACGGGGTATTGGTTTTTGTGGAATGTACTACCGATAACACCACCCGGACGGTTGCTAATGTTCGTTCTTATTTTAATAAAGCCGGCGGAAGCTTTGTACCTGCAGGTTCTTTAGAGTTTATGTTTAACCGTAAAGCGGTGATCGAATTTGAAAAAACCGATGAAGTGGATTTGGAAGAACTAGAACTAGAACTCATTGACCACGGCCTGGAAGAAGTTGAAGAAAACGAAGGAATGGTTTACGCTTATGGCGATTACACCAATTTTGGTTCGCTAGGAACTGCCATTGAAGAAAAAGGTTTTGAAATAAAATCGGCCAAACTAAAACGTTTTCCTGTAACTCCTGTTGAATTTACCGAAGAACAACTGGAAGATATTGAAAAAATGCTGGACAAAATTGAAGAAGACGATGATGTTCAGGAAGTGTTTACCAATATTGCATAAAAAACACAAGGGACATTGAGCTTAGTCGAAATGTCCCTTTTTTATATCCTGATTTATTACCCCTCAAACTTCTGAAA
The DNA here is from genome assembly GCA_963664245.1 of Bacteroidales bacterium. Classification (GTDB taxonomy): domain Bacteria; phylum Bacteroidota; class Bacteroidia; order Bacteroidales. Next base: position 3,299,455 of record OY760934.1, on the reverse strand, counting down.
TCTGAATTTTTCACGGAAATCTTCCAAAGCAGAGGTTGTTCCGAATACATTCATAATATCGCCCAAACGCAGGTAAGTATTTCCATGCGGGATATACATATTGTCCCCACGGCGAATCATCATAATAGTTCCGTCGCCATGAAACGGGATTTCTTTAATTTGCATGCCATCAAGCTCTTCGTTGGTAATTTTAATCTCTTCAATATGAAAATCCTCATAACTTTCAACCACCGTATGATACGTACTGGGGCTGACAATCAAATTTTCGATGGTATTGGCAATCACCCGGCGGGCATCAAAAGTTTCAACATCCAAAGTTCGTAAGCGTTGCCAGACACTGGAAGCTCCTGCGCGGGAGATTAGGTTCTCATGCCTGAACTCGTTCCGCAACATCCGGCTGATGCTAATATTTTGTTCGTCATCTTTTGTCAGAACCACCACATAATTATCTTGGCTCAATTTTAATTTCCTGAATATGTTTACATCATTCGCCTCTCCGTTAATTACCCGGATTCCCTTGGTTTTAATTTCCTTATAGCGTTTTTCGTCTTTCTCGATAATAACAACCGCTTTGCCATGAAGATGCAAGCGGCGAGCCAGTAAAACCCCGGTGCTCGAACCACCAACAATAATGGTTTTATCTCCCTCAAATACATTTCGGGTATTAATCAGGTTGTATAAAATCGGCGAAAACAAGCAGGTTATCACGGCCATTAATATAAAGCTGGCATTGGCCCCAGGCGAAATCACCCCGAGTTCCAAACCAATGGTTGCGGCAGCAATGATCAAGCTCAACCGCGACGACATTAAAAATCCGCCGGCAATAGCCTTTCGAACGCCAAACAAGCGCATCCACAAAAAAGACGGGATGATTTTAATTGCAAAAAGCGTTAATAAAAGAAGTCCTAAAAACAAAAACAGGCTACGATCCAGGTCTTGTAAAGCTGCTGCATCAAAATGAACCCCAACCATAATAAAGAACAGCGGAATAAAAAATCCGTAACCAAAACCATCCAGTTTTACCAAAAGTAAGGAGCGTTCTTTATGCATAAATACCGAAAGCAACAATCCACTTAAAAAGGCCCCCAGCAAAATCAGTTCTTTTTCGACAAACTGGGCTCCCACCACAAAAATTAAAATCACCAAAATAGTTCCCCTGATTTTTATTTGAGAAGCAGCATGCGAAAGCTGATACGTAATTTTTTGAATGATCGCTATGCGGTTGAAGAAGATGCCGATCAGGTAAAGAATAACAAACAGCACCAGCAACTCACCAACCCAAAGGATTTCGGCATTAAAGCCGTTTTTAATAATAAAGGCCGTAACCGTAAAAAGAAGGATGCTAAAAATATCGGCAATGGCCGCGGCTAATATCAACATTTGCCCAAAATGAGTATTGATTTCGGAACGGTTCTTTAAGACCGGCAAAATAATTCCCACCGAGGTGGTTACCATAATTAAGGAGAAATACCAAATGTTTTTAATATCCACAAAAAGAGAAAACACCCATGCTGCCAGGTAAGAAATAATAAGTGTTATGAAAAAATAAACCAGGCCTACCAAAAGCGGGTTCTTTAAATAATGCGCGTAAGTAATCTTCCTTCGGGGAAAAGAAGCCCTGAGCTGATCCACATCAATTTCCAAGCCTCCCAGAAACATCAAAAAGATGAAACCGGTTAAGGCAAAATAATCCAGCAAAACCGTTGATTCGCTGGGGTTCGACATAATAAAATATTTACCGATAAAATATCCGGCCAAAATCTCAACAATAACGCTTGGTATTTTTGTAATTCGCAATAACGACATCAACATAGGAATAGCCCAGGCAATGGCTGCCACTACCAGCAACGGGAAAAAATCAAAATCGAAGGGTATGGTGAGTAAAATCATTCAATAGCGCGGTGTTTAATTTATACTTAGATCACAATCAGTTTAGATAAAAATACAAAATTAATTAGAACAATAATCTGCCTTATTTGATATTATTATGAATTGTCAATATTGATTGGTTAATTAAATATTTTTTATAAAATTTGCGAATAATTGATTATCAATACGAAAACCATGCCCGACAAAAAAAAACTGATTTTAATCCCGACCGATTTTTCGGAAGCCTGCGATAATGCAATTGACCACGGCGTTGAAATTGCCAAAGCTTACGAGGCCGAAGTTTGCATCATGCACGTGATAAATAAAGACACCAGGCACTACATGCAAAAGCATGATTTAACCGAAGAAGACCTGGAAAAACGCCTTGAGGTAATTGCCGAAGGCATTAAAAACACTCACCGGGTAAATGCCGGAGCCATTATCCGCAAAGGAAGTATTTTCAACGAAATTAATAAAGCCGCCCAGGAAATAAGTGCCGGATTAATGGTGCTGGGAACCGAGGGCAAAACTGGTTTTCAGAAACTGTTTGGCAGCTTCGCCATGCGCATCATCCTGCACTCGCCGGTACCGGTAATTGTGGTTCAAAAAAGAGGATTGGGGCAGGGCTACAAAAACGTGATTTTCCCGGTAAACGAATCCATCGAGTACGAACAAAAAATTGAATGGGCCAAAAAATTAAATGTTGCCTTCCAATCAAAAATCCACATTTTTAAATTTAAGGAACCCGACAAAGAATACCGCGAACGCATCAATCAAGTATGTCAAAAAATTACCACCGCCCTGGATAAAAAAAATATTGACTACACGGAAACAGAAGCCCGGCAAGAATCCAATTTCTCGAAACAATTGTTGGAATATGCCGTATCGGGCAGTGCTGATTTAATCATGATTATGACCAATAACGACGAATTTGAGCCCTGGTTCATTCTCGGTTCGCCCGAAGAAAAAGTGATTTATAATCCTTCGCAAATACCGGTTCTGTGTATTAACCCAAAGAAATAAAATCGCATTAAACCATAAATAAAATGAGACAAAAGCATTTGACGGTTCTGTTGGGGATTGTGTTTTTTTTGAACACAAACTTTGCCGGAGCACAAGACCTGAAAAAATCTGATGAACAGGCTCAAAGCATACAACAAAAAGAGCAGGTAGAGGTAGAGGTTCTGCCTCAAGAAAACATTGAAAAAGACAAAAACCTGAGTGAACGAATCAACGATGCTTTTGTACCCATTGTAAATGCCTTGTCTTCTGTTTTATTTTGGGACCCGTTTGAAGCAACCGGCATCCGCAACCCCAAAATTTACGACGAAAACGGCCAGCCGATTTTAAATGCCGACGGTTCACAAAAAGAATCAAAAATTTACCTGGTGGTTTTTTGGTTGATTTGCGGAGCCTTGTTTTTCACAATCTTCATGCGGTTCATTAACATTCGCGGATTCAGGCATTCCATCGATATTGTTCGGGGACGTTACGACGATCCCAGCCATAAAGGAGAAGTATCTCACTTTCAAGCATTGACCACCGCTCTTTCGGCAACCGTAGGACTGGGAAACATTGCCAGTGTGGCGATTGCCATTACCATTGGCGGACCCGGGGCAACATTTTGGATGATCGTGGCCGGCTTGTTGGGCATGTCGTCGAAATTTGTGGAATGTACCCTGGGCGTAAAATACCGGAAAATTGATATGTTCGGACAGGTTTCGGGCGGCCCGATGTATTACTTGTACATGGGATTAAAAAAACGGGGCATGAAATGGCTGGGAGCTTCTTTAGCCGTTGTTTTTGCCATTCTGGTTATCGGGGGTTCTTTCGGCGGGGGAAATATGTTCCAGGCCAACCAGGCTTTTGCTCAGCTTTCGCTCATGGCTCCTTCCATTTCGGGTTACGGGGCTTATTTCGGAATCATTCTGGCCGTTCTGGTAGGCATCGTTATCATTGGAGGAATCAAAAGCATTGCAAAAGTTACCGACAAAATTGTACCATTTATGGCCGTTCTTTATGTTTCCTGTGCACTGGTTATTATTTTCATGAACATCACCGAAGCCGGGCATGCCTTTGGCTTGATTATCGACGGGGCATTTTCGCCCGCGGCCATGAAAGGGGGATTTATCGGGGTGTTAATTGTTGGTTTTCAACGGGCGGCTTTCTCTAACGAAGCCGGGGTTGGGTCGGCTTCTATTGCTCACTCCGCAGTTCGTACCGACAAACCCATTAAAGAAGGCCTGGTTTCTTTGCTCGAACCTTTTATTGACACCGTGGTTATTTGTACCATGACCGCCCTCGTCATTATTTTTACCGGCTATTACAAAAACCCGGGTGGCGTTGAAGGAGCCCAGCTAACCTCACAGGCTTTCGGCAGCGTGTTTTCCTGGTTCCCTTATATTTTGGTGATCGCTATTTTCCTGTTTGCTTTTTCAACCATGATCTCGTGGTCGTATTATGGTTTAAAAGGTTTTGATTATTTATTCGGACGCTTCTCCGAGAAATGGTTTGGAAGCCGAAAAGTAGCTGCTACCTTTTTCCGTATTATTTTCCTGGTAATGATTGTGGTTGGAGCCTCTTCCGAACTTGAAGCTGTAATCGACTTCTCCGACATGATGATTCTTTCGATGGCATTCCCCAATATTTTAGGATTGCTCATCATGGCTCCCGAGGTAAAACGCGATTTAAACGACTATTGGCGAAAACTAAAAAATGGCGAAATAAAACGCTTCAAATAGCGGGACATTTTTTACGAATTGGTATAAAGTTGATGAACCCTCATCAACTTTATTTTTATGATTAAGCAGCTTAACAATTATTTTTATTTCAGCCAAAAAGAACGGCGGGGAATCAGCGTGTTGATTATACTCATTTTTCTTGTCCTCGTTTTTAACCTCTTTTTCCTGCCCCGACTAAAACCACCATCAAACCTCAACTCCGTTAAACTTATTTCGCTGGCCGACAGCATTTCTGAAAACAAGCAAGCCGACAGCACCCAAAAAATTGAATACTTCAAATTCGACCCCAACACCATTAAAAAAAGTGATTGGATTAATTTAGGTTTATCCCCCAAACAAGCACAAACAATCATAAATTACCGGAATGCCGGAGGGAAATTTTACCGTAAAGAAGACCTCAAAAAAATTTACAGCATTTCAGATTCCGTGTATAAAAAGTTGGAACCTTACATTGTCATTCCTAAAAAAACATATTCAAAAAAAACAGCCAAATACCAGAAATTATCCGTCGAAATAAATATGGCCGATTCTGCTGATTTAGTTCAGGTGTACGGTATCGGGGCAATTCTATCCAAACGGATTATCAAATACCGCGATGCTCTTGGCGGGTTTTACAACATCAATCAACTGCTGGATGTTTACGGGATAGACTCTTCAAAATTTGAAAGCCTCGAACAAAATTTTATGCCTTGCAACTGTCTGAAAATAGTACAAATAAATATTAACACCGCCACCTTTAAAGAATTGCTAAAACATCCTTATATTAGCTACGATTTTGTAAAAATTATTGTTAATAAAAGAAGGAAAAAAGAGTTTAGTTCGTTGGAAGATTTTGCAAAAAGAACAGAAATTTCAGATGCAGACTTCCAAAAACTAAAACCTTACCTGAAGTTAGAATAGCGAAGGCCGGTTAACCGTTTACGATTTGGATTTAACCTTTCATTTCTTAAATTGTTAATCTTCATTCGATATTCAAAATAAAAATGGATTAGGATGTTGAGTGTGTTTAAGAAATTTCCCCGTACATTTTGGGTTGCCAATAGTATGGAGCTCTTTGAGCGTTGGGCATATTATGGATTATTTACTGTTTTATCAGTTTATTTAACCAATCCTGTTTCAAAAGGAGGCTTAGGATTCTCCAATACCGAACGCGGGCTTATGCAAGGCATTGTAAACATGGTGATCTATTTATTGCCCGTTCTTGCCGGGGCAATTGCCGATAAGTTTGGCTTCCGGAAAGTACTCTTATCCGCTTTTGTTTGCATGACCTCAGGCTATTATTTCATGGGGCAATTTGACACCTACGGTTTGGTTTTTGCAATGTTTTTAATTGCTGCTTTGGGAGCTTCTTTATTTAAACCTATCATCTCGGCCACCGTTTCTAAAACTACAACCAAAGAAAACGACACCATTGGGTTTGGAATATTTTACATGATCGTAAATATTGGTGGTTTCATCGGGCCTTTTGTGGCTTCAAAACTGCGCGACTTAAGCTGGGACTATGTTTTCATCATGACCGCAGCTGTGATCCTGATTAATTTCATCCTGATTAATTTTTACAAAGAACCAGGCAGGGAAAAACAAGCTGATAAAGAAGCCCTGACGAAAACCATTGCTCAAATTTTCAAGAACATGGGCATTGCCCTTAGCGATGTAAAGTTCTTAGTATTTGTCATTATTATGGTCGGTTTCTGGACCACTTACTGGCAACTGTTTTTAACCTTACCGGTTTACATCACCCAATGGGTCAACACCACCGACATTTATAATTCATCTTCAATTATTGCCAAAATTTTCGGAGCCGTTGAAAACGGAACAGGAATTATCCGGCCGGAAATGATGACGAACCTGGCAGCTTTCACCATCATTATTTTTCAGGTAGCCGTTTCAGTTATGATCCGTAAAACGCGTCCTGTATTTACAATGATAGTGGGAACCATCATTATTGCCATCGGCTTTGGGCAAATGAGTTTTCAAACCTGGGGGTATTTTATCATTTTAGGAATTTTCATTATCGCCTGTGGTGAAATGATCAGCTCACCCCGGATACAGGAATATATTAGTCGAATTGCCCCGCGCGATAAAGTGGCACTTTACATGGGGGTTAGCTTTTTACCCGTTGCCGGAGGGAACCTGCTTGGGGGCCTTTTTTCAGGAATTTTATACGATAAAATGTCGGATAAATACATCTTCCTGAAAGAAGAACTGGTAAAACGAGGTTACGACACCATGGAAAACCTTCAAAACATGGATGGCGGGATTTTATTTAAAGATGCCATGAACCACCTCGGCATGACAGAAGTTGAGCTAAACAATTTACTTTACTCAACGTATCACCCCGGAAACATTTGGCTGATTTTTGCCGCCATCGGCATCGGAACCGCGGTGATTTTATTTTTGTACGATAAGTTTCTTTTAAAAGAAAAATTAGCACATTAACACATCAGGTCATTATTCGACCGTCCGTTTCCAATACGCATGCGGATCATTTTCATCATCTTCATCCTCATCTTCCCAATGATAAACAGGAGCCTGAGGCCCAAGCTTACGGAAATAAAAGGCAACAATGGTTCCGGCCACCAGACCCATTAAATGGCCCTCCCAGGAAATATTTTTCTTTGGGAAAAAATCCGGAAAAATTCCCCAAACCATGCTTCCGTACAAAAAAGTAACAACCAGGGTCAAAGCCATTAAACGCGGGTTTTTACGGATGATACCGCTCACAAACAAAAAAGCAGCGAGGCCATAAATCAGCCCGCTGGCTCCCACATGGTACGATTCCCGCCCGGCAAACCACAACCATAGGCCGCTTAAGAAATAAATAAAAAGGAAGGAACGAAAAGCCAGTTCTTTATAGAAATAAAACAAAAAAGACGAAAGCACAAAAAGTGAAATGCTGTTTGCCATCAAATGCGACCAGTCGGCATGAATAAGCGGGGAAGTGAGAATGCCTACCAGCCCCTCCCATTTCAAGGGATATACCCCCAGAAAAACCAAATCATAGCCAAAAGCATACTCCACAAATTTGATGATCCAGATCAGGATTAAAAAAAAAGAAGGGAAGACCATGCTTCGGATGATTTTTTGTTTTTCTTCCCGGGCTGTTGTCATGATTCAAAGATAAGAAAAAGACTAAACTAGAAACACGGTTTTAGTTTTGTAAGAACATAAATTCATTCATGGATTTAGAACCGGGTTCCCGAGAAAACTAAACATGACGTTCAAATATTTAGTTTTTTTTCATACATTTATTTTTTAATTGTTTTACTCCCCAAAAACAATTCATTTTGAAGTCAACATCATGTTTAACATATAAAATTATCAAGCGATGAAAAAAATTACAATCCTGCTTTTACTAAGCTTTTTCCACCTTGTTTTAATTTCACAATCAAATATTCCTGAATTTGAAAAAGCTCAGGAACTATACGGTGAAGGAAAACTAAAAAAAGCCGAGAAGATTCTTAAAAAAATTGAAAAATCCAACCCGGATTTTGCCCCCTGTTATTATTACCTGGGGCTCATTTATCAAGATACGGAAGAATACGCCAAAGCCGAAGAATACTATCTTATTGCCGGAGAAAAAGATCAATCGTATGGCGAACCGTACTCCGATCTTGCTTCACTTATGCTTGCACAAAACAATAGTGAAAAAGCAATTGAATACGGTAAAATTTCGATACAAAGAGACGATACGAATGCCAAAGCTTTTATAAATCTGGCAAGTGCCCAACTGCAAATCGGACAAGCGGAAGAAGCCGATAAAAATTTCAGAAAAGCAGCAAAACTAGATCCCGACCAAATAATTGAACTTGGCGAACTAATGATTACTCAATACAACAATGCTGAATTTGCTGAGTATTATTTCAAATTTGCGTTTGAAGAAAATCCTGCTTATGCCCCGGCAGTAATGAATTTAGGGAAATTGTACCGCCTTACAAAAAGAACCGAAGATGCTCTGGAAGTTTACAAAAAAGGGTATGAACTCATGGATGTAAATGATAAACGATACGACTATGTTTATGGATCATACTTCAGAATTCTTTTAGCATATAAAAAATACCAGGAAGTATTAAACACAGCTTACGACAGGGTTGACGAGAACTTTTATAGCGCACATTTTGTTACGGCTTTGGCCAATTACGGACTTGGAAACAAAGAAATATTTAAAGAAAAAATTAAAAAATATTTCAAATTATCCAGCAAGCAAAGGCCAGCCAATCTGGAGACCTGGGCCAAAGCAATGTTACAACTTTAAAATTAAGCACCACCACCCCTACGAGGGTTTTGAACCCTCGTAGGGGTAAATATTAAAAACAATTAATAACATTAAAACATGAAAAAAGCAGATATTATTGACTTAACCCTGAAAATTTTTGGCATTTATTTAATTATCTCCATTTTTCTTGGATTAAAAGATCTCTATGTTTATAGCAGCCTCTACTCCCAATCCGACTTCCACACTAACCCAAAAGACATCATTATATATATAGCTATCATTGCCGGAATATCTCTCATTATTTTTATTGCGGGTTATTCCCTAATCTTTAAATCTCACAGGATCGCGAAATTCATTGTTAAAGACGAGTCTGAATTTCAAATATCGTTCGACAAGAATTATCAAGGCGTATTACAAATTGCATTGATAATAATTGCACTATTTATTATTATTCTCAGGATAACGGTTGTTGTTAGCTCGGTGGCCCGCTTGCTTCAATATTTAATTACGCATGATAAAATTCACCGTGAATTTTTAATATCTGACATTGTAGTTACAATTCATTATATCCTCGCATTTTTCATTTTGTTTAATGCAAAAGGATTAACGAATTGGATTATTAGAATCAATAAAAAGAACCTAACCCCTGAAGGGAAAATTGATATATAAACAATATTAACCTCGTAGAGGGAAACTTTTTAATACTTGAAATTTTTAATGAAAAACAAAATCCTTATTCTACTTACTTTCATTTCAACATTAGCTGTAATCAGCTATTTAGCTTTAGAATTACACAGCGATCCTTTTATTCTGATACTGATTTTTTGGTGGTTAGCAATCCCCTTAATCTTAATTTACATCATCACTTTAGCAATTACTATCATAAAAATTTTCAGAAAGGGCATCAGAAAAAACATTACCCTTTTTACAATTCATTCAATTACAATTTTAGCATTAATTTCTTCATCTCTTTATCATTCAGAATTCTTCAAATCAAAAATAGTTTTAGAAGCAAATCTACATGATGATTTGAGTGGGATATCATTAATTCTCAGAGAGAATCAAAAATTTGAATGCACTTCACATGGGCTATTTGGAATGATTGAGACGAAAACGGGAAGGTATGCCCAACAAAAAGACACCATCATTTTTCTCAACAAACCTTATACAAACAATTTTATCCCAAATAAAATTATAATAGACAATACCCAGAATGCGATCTTCTTTTTAAAAGACAATAACGGGAATTATATAAAAGAAAAAGAATTTGCTTCGTATTTTGAAATTCACAAGAACAATTTAAAAACAGATAAGAATTTGGATTCTATCAAAATCGAAAAAATTGTTTGCCAGTTTTTTGAATGGTACACAAAATCAATTAGAGAACAAAAATATAGTGAGTTCAACCCAGAGTTTATTAAAACAAAAAATGGGATGACAACATTAAACACAGAAAAATACTTTACAAACCTTAAAAAGTACAATTTTTCAAACGTTCTAATCCAAAAAGAAAAGGAGTTTTATCAAAAATGTATCGATAGTCTATCGAAAGTAAAATTTGACAATTTTAAAAATAAATTTGATGACCTCGATGATTATGAAAGATGTGGCTGCGATTTTTTTAATTATTATAGATGGACAGGAGGACAAGAGCCTATCGGAGGTTTGGAAATTGATTCCATTAAATTAAGAACACATGATTCAGCCTTAGTCTTATTAAAATACTTTGACTACAATTTAGATAGCACAAAACACTATTATCAAAATAGAAACAGGGTCATTTTAAAGAAATATAGTAGTCATTGGAAAATTGATGATATTAACTGGAGAAATTAAATCCTCGTAGGGGGTCTTAACCAAAGCAAACATTTTCTATTATTTTCTTTCCCCTTTCTTCACTATCTTTGCAGCTGCAAAATATTAAACCATGGATATTACCGCATTAAATGCTATTTCGCCGGTTGACGGCCGTTACCGCAAAGCCACCGAGGCACTTTCAAATTATTTTTCGGAAGCCGGGCTCATCAAATACCGGGTATTTGTTGAGATTGAATATTTCATCGCTTTGTGCGAACTGCCACTGCCCCAGCTCAAAGATTTTGACAAAAATAAATTCGCCAATCTGCGAAACATCATCGCCAACTTTGATGAAACCGAGGCACAAAAAATCAAAGACATCGAAAAAACAACCAACCACGATGTAAAAGCCGTGGAGTACTACCTCAAAGAAAAATTTGACGAAACCGGCATTTCGGGCTATAAAGAGTTTATCCATTTTGGGTTGACCTCGCAAGACATTAACAACACGGCCATCCCCTGCTCTATGAAAGATGCTCATAAGGAGGTGTTCATCCCCTTGCTGCAGGAACTGGAAGAAAAATTACTGGCCCTGGCTACCGAGTGGAAAAACATTCCACTACTAGCCCACACCCACGGACAACCGGCCTCGCCTACCCGTCTGGGAAAAGAAATTTACGTGTTTTACGAACGCATCCAGAACCAGGTAAAGCTGTTCAAACATATTCCGGTCAATGGGAAATTTGGCGGAGCAACGGGCAACTTCAACGCCCACCACATTGCCTATCCCGAAATCGACTGGGTGGAATTCGGCAACAAATTTTTAAAAGAAAAACTGGGCTTGACCCGCTTGCAAACCACCACTCAAATTGAGCATTACGATAATATGGCGGCTTATTTTGATACGCTCAAACGCATCAGCAACATCATTATCAACCTCAACCGCGACATGTGGACCTACATCTCCATGGAGTATTTCAAGCAAAAAATTAAAAAAGGGGAAATCGGTTCGTCGGCCATGCCACATAAAGTGAACCCCATCGATTTTGAAAATTCGGAAGGCAACCTGGGATTGGCAAACGCCCTCAGCGAACACCTAGCTGCAAAACTCCCAATCTCTCGCCTGCAAAGGGATTTAACCGATTCAACGGTTACCCGCAACGTTGGCCTGCCCATGGCTTACATGTGTATCGCCATTAAATCAACCCTCAAAGGATTGAACAAGATTCTGCTGAACGAGGACAAGCTCAAGGAAGATTTAGAAAATAACTGGGCGGTAGTTGCCGAAGCCATTCAAACCATTTTGCGCCGCGAAAATTACCCGAATCCTTATGAGGCACTGCTAAACCTGACCCGTAAAAACACCAAGATCACCCGCGAAAGCATCCACAATTTTATTGACACCTTGGAGGTGAGCAACGAACTAAAGGTTCAGTTAAAAAACATTAACCCATACAATTATACCGGGATCATTAATTTTTAAGCAATGAAAATCAGTGGGTTTAGCTTTATCCGAAATGCCGTAAAATTTGATTACCCAGTGGAGGAATCCATCAAATCGGTGCTTCCACTCTGCGATGAATTTGTTATTGCCGTTGGGAATTCAGAGGATGAGACCCTCAATTTGATTAAAAATATTGGCGATCCGAAAATAAAAATCATCGAAACCGTTTGGGACGATAGTTTACGCGAAGATGGACGGGTACTGGCCCTTGAAACAGATAAAGCTTTTCAGCAGGTTTCCGAAAACAGCGACTGGTGCATTTATATCCAGGGCGATGAGGTGATCCACGAAAAATATTTAAACAATATTCGCCAGGGCATGGAGCAATGGCAACACGACGAACAAGTAGAAGGCCTGCTGCTGAACTACCTTCATTTTTACGCTTCCTATGATTTTGTAGGCGATTCGCGTCGCTGGTACCGCAAAGAAATCCGGGTTGTCCGAAACAATAAAAACATAAAATCGTACCGCGATGCCCAGGGCTTCCGCATCAACAACCGCAAACTGCAGGTTAAACCTGTTGATGCTTTCGTATATCATTACGGCTGGGTAAAATCGCCCGAGGATCAACAACAAAAAGCTTTAAATTTCAATAAGCTTTGGCACAACGACGAGTGGGTTGAAGTAAATATCCCAAAGTTGGATCAATTTGATTATTCCAATATTGACTCGCTTAAACATTTTGAGGGAACTCACCCTAAAGTGATGCAAGAGCGCATCAAACGTATCAACTGGGAATTCAGTTTCGATCCTTCCCAAAAAAACTTCAGCAGCAAAGCAAAGCTGCTTCATTTTATTGAAAAGCACACGGGCTGGCGTATTGGCGAATATAAAAATTACAAGATCATTTAAATGGCGGAAGATTGCCATTTCACAAATTTTCATATTTTTGCACAAATTTTAAAACATATATGGACTTAAGTGAAATTTTATCGATTGCAGGGAAACCAGGGCTTTTCAAAGTAGTGGGCCAGCATAAAAATGGTGTAATTGTAGAATCGTTACTTGACGGGAAACGGTTCACCGCCTTTGCCAACGAACGAATGAGCTCTTTGGAAGAGATCAGCATTTTTACGGAAGACGATGACATTCCATTAAAAGAAGTGTTCAAAAAGATTTATGAAAAACAAAATGGCGAAGCAGCCATCAATCACAAATCGGACAACAAAGAACTGAAAGCCTTTTTTGAAGAAACCGTTCCGGAATACGACAGGGAACGCGTTTACGTGTCGGACATAAAAAAAGTGGTGCAGTGGTACAACGTTCTCCAAAAAAACGAACTGTTGAACTTTGAGGATGAGTCCTCCGCTGAAGTTACAGAAGCTGAAGGAGGAAAAGAAGAAACTGAAGAAAATAAAAAAGTCTCCTCCGCCAAGGCTTCGGAGACTGAAGAATAATTTAAATCCGTCGCTAAGACGGATTTTTTTTAAACTAAAAAAGCTTAAATGAAAAAAATCCAGGATTGCAGTGTAAAACAAGTGAAGATGTTGAATGACGACACCTACATTTTGGTGTTGACCATGGCAGCGGTTCCTGAAAAAATCAAGGCCGGGAACTTTGCCGAGATCAGGGTTGACAACACGGCCAAAGTGTTTTTGCGCCGCCCGTTTTCGGTCTACAATGTGGATTACGAAAATAAATCCATCAGTTTCTTTATTAAAAATATTGGCAAAGGAACCGATTTGCTAAGCAAGCTTAAAGAAGGTGAAACCGTGAATATAATTTACCCGCTGGGGAATTCTTTCACGGAACACAGAAACGGAAAAACTTTATTGATCGGAGGCGGATCGGGAGTAGCCCCGCTCTTTTTACTGGGACAGGAACTGAAAGCTGCCGGATCGGAGGTGACTTATTTATTGGGAGCCCGCCAATCTAAAGACATCCATTTGGTGGAAGATTTTAAAACTAATGGCGAAGTTTTGATTACGACTGAAGACGGCTCGCTCGGAGAAAAAGGAATGGTAACCGCTCACAGCATCTGGAAAAATATTGAAACCTTCGATAAAATTTACACCTGCGGTCCCGATCCCATGATGAAAGCCATTGCCAAAGTTGCCAAAGAAAAAAATATTGATTGCGAAGCTTCGCTGGAAAACACCATGGCATGCGGGTTTGGTGCCTGCCTGTGCTGTGTTACACAAACCACTGAAGGGAATAAATGTGTGTGTGCGGACGGACCTGTGTTTAACGTAAACGATTTAAAATGGTAAATTTAAACGTAAAAATCCACGAAATGGAGATGAAAAATCCGGTGAGCACGGCTTCGGGCACATTCGGATTTGGTGAAGAATTTGAAGACTTCATGAACATCGATGAGTTGGGAGCCATTTATGTCAAAGGCCTGACGCTTCATAACCGCGAAGGAAATGCCTACCCTCGTTTGGCGGAAACTTCGGCCGGAATGTTAAATGCCGTAGGACTCCAAAATAAAGGCATCGATTATTTCATCAACACCATCTACCCAAAAATCAAAAAATACAACACCCAAATCATTCCCAACGTGAATGGTTCGGTCGTTGAAGATTATATTGCAGTTACCGAAAAACTCAACGAAGTTGAAGGCCTCAACGCCATTGAACTGAACATCTCCTGCCCCAACGTTAAAGAAGGAGGAATGGCCTTTGGCGTAAGTTGCCCGTCGGCAGTAAGAGTAACCGAAGCCATCCGTAAAGCCTGGAATAAAACCTTGATCGTAAAATTATCGCCCAACGTCACCGACATTACTGAAATTGCCAAAGGTGTTGAAGGAGCAGGCGCAGATGCCGTTTCTCTGGTGAACACTTTTTTGGGCATGGCCATCAACGCCAAAACACGCAAACCGGTTCTTTCAACCATTACCGGCGGACTATCGGGGCCAGCCATCAAACCCATTGCCTTGAGAATGGTTTGGCAGGTATTTCAGGCGGTGAAAATCCCAGTCATTGGCATGGGGGGTATTATGAACGCTACCGATGCCATCGAGTTTATTTTGGCCGGATCACGCTCCATTCAAATAGGAACCGCAAATTTTATTGATCCACAGGTGGCCGTAAAAATTGTCAAAGGGATCGAAGAATATTGCGAAGAACAAGGCGTAAATGACATCAACGATTTAGTTGGTGCAATGGAGGTTTAAAAAATCTTTTAAATTATTTGATAAGCTGTTCCCAAGACTTGGGAGCCGTTTTTATTTCATACTATCCGTATACATTTTACATTCGCGGGCAACCTGCTGGTTGTAGCTAAATGCAATATCCTGGTAATTGATTAAATCAACAATAGTTCCGATCAAACACAATCCCCCGGTAAAAAAATAGAGAATTCCCATCCCGATTTGCCCCGCCAAAAAACGGTGTATCCCGGCAAATCCCAGGAAGCCGATCAAACAGGTTAATAAAATCATTTGGGGATCGCGACGACGAACACGGTACATATTGGCAAAATACAAGAGTTGTTTTTCGTCGTACTCTTCCGTGATACCATGAACATATTGCAGCTCAAAGCCCATCAATTCCGGCATATATTTTAAAATACTTGGCATGATCTATATTTCTTGAGGTTTATATTTTTTATTTCGTTTAAAGATAGTGAATATTCGGTACGAAAGAATAATCACCGCAGGAATTCCCAAGGGATGAGCCCGAAACGAAGCTTCAAACTGCCCGTGAAAAAAATACGTGATGGAATGTCCCAAGCCACAACCCGGACAATGCTCAAAACCCGCGTTCTTTAACAAACACAAGCTGTAATGATCACTTTCTGTTGAAGTAAAAGCCAATAAAACCAAAGCCGTTATCCAGATAACAGCTTCCAGGTAGCGTTGTTTGTACTGCAGCAATATTTTTACTTTCCGGTTCATTAAACCATGTTTACTTCGGGTTCGAGCCAAACACTAAATTTTTCGTTTACCTTTTCCTGAACAAACACCGACAAATCAAACACTTCTTTACCGGTAGCACCGCCATAATTTACCAATACAAGGGCCTGTTTTTCGTGAACGCCAACATTTCCGATCCGATATCCTTTTAAACCAGCCTGATCGATAAGCCAACCGGCGGCAAGTTTTATTTCTCCGTTTTCCTGCGGATAACCAACAATATCGGGGTATTCTTTCTTTAAATTTTCAAATTTTGATTGATCCACCACGGGGTTCTTAAAGAAGCTTCCGGCACTTCCAAGTTCTTCCGGTTTGGGGAGTTTGCTGTCGCGAATGGCAACAACAGCATCGAATACGGCCCGTTGATTAATTTCAACAATCTTGTTCTGTCCAAAATAATCGCGAAGAGCCCGGTATGAAACATTTATTTCAGCGTTCTTTTTAAGGTTCAGGCAAACATCATAAATTAAAAATTGTCCACGGTGCGAAGTTTTAAAAATGCTGGTTCGGTAGCCAAATTCACATTCTTCTTTCGAAAACTTGACCAAATTTCCGGTGTGCAAATCTACAGCCCGGAGGTGGTCAAAAACATCTTTCAACTCCACGCCATAGGCCCCGATATTTTGCATGGGGGCCGCTCCCATCAGGCCAGGAATCAGAGCCAGGTTTTCAATGCCCATCCAGCCTTTTTCAACGGTGTGAGCCACAAAATCTTCCCAAACTTCGCCTGCTGCCACCCTGACTTTTGCGTTTTTTTCATCTTCTTCAAGAACCTCTATCCCTTTAAAACAAGGATGGAGCACCAGACCGTCGAAATCTTTGGTGAAAAGTAAATTGCTTCCTCCCCCGAGAACTAAAACGGCTTGATTGTTTAAACGACCTTCATCAATAACGGACTTTATATCCTGCAACGAGTGTAACTCGACAAAATTAGCCGCACGGCACTCGATATTGAATGTGTTAAAAGATTTTAAAGAAATATTTTGTTGAAACTCCATAGGCTCTGAAATTGTTTCAAAGATACGGCATTTCAGGGAAAGAACAGATGACGGTTGAACGAATAAAAAAATTATTCGCCAATTTTGGGGTCAACCATTTTGATCCGCCCATGCTCGCATTTAAGAACACGCCCCGGGTATTGCTCAATTAAATTGTAATTATGGGTGGCCATCATCACGGCCCGGCCACTATCACTGATTTCTTTGAGCAAACGAATGATTCCGGCAGAGGTTTCCGGATCGAGGTTACCGGTAGGCTCATCGGCCAAAATAATTTCGGGATCGTTAATTAAAGCACGGGCAATGGCAATGCGCTGCTGCTCCCCTCCCGAAAGCTGGTTGGGCATTTTGTCAACCTTGGTAACCAATCCTACTTTTACCAACACATCTTCCAGGCGGTCGTTCATCTCCTCTTTGTTTTTCCAGCCAGTAGCCTTCATTACAAACAAGAGGTTTTCTTTAACGGTACGATCCGTCAACAGTTGAAAATCCTGGAAAACCACGCCCAGCTTACGGCGTAAATAAGGAACATCCCTGCGTTTTATCTTTTTCAAATCAAACCCACAAACTTCTGCTTCGCCTTCCAGCACCGGCAAATCGGCATATAGCATTTTCAGCAAACTACTTTTTCCGCTGCCGGTTTTACCAATCAGGTAGGCGAACTCGCCCTTGCTAATTTCCAGGTTTACTTCGGATAAAACCAAAATATTTTTTTGATACACAGGTACCTCCTTGAGACGGATGATGGTTTCGGGTTCCATTATTTAGATTTGATATATTTTGAAATCAGTTTTTACGAATATACAAATAATTGATTATTTTAGAGTATTCAAATTTCTCCCCGATTTGAATACCATATTAATTTAATTTTTGACCAAATATTATTAACCAATGAAAACAAAAATTTTAGTTTCAATTTTCTTTTTTAGTCTAATTTCTATTGCAGGGTTTTCTCAATCAGCTTTTCAAAAAGGCTATATCATTAAAAACAATAACGATACCATTTATGGCTACATCAACAATAATAAGGGAGGATATTTAAATTCTATCCGATGTATTTTCAAAAAAAACCTTATATCAGAGACAATAACTTATAAACCTTTTGAAATTAAAGCCTATAGAATTGAAAACAGGCGGTTTTATGTTTCCCAAACTATTGAAACAGACCAAGCACAAGAAAAAAGATTTTTAGAATGTTTAGTTAATGGTATTCTTGATGTTTATTTCTTGAGCGGGGAACGGTTCTTTGTAAGTAAAGATAATGGCCCTTTAATAGAACTAATAAAGGAAGAGAAAACATATACTGTTGACGGTAAAAAACACAAACGGGTTTCAAAAAAATACATAGGGAGCTTAAAAGTAATCTTAAAAGATAGTCCTGAAATTCAAAAAAAGATTGACAATATAAACGGATTAACGTCAAAAGCACTTATAAAAATTGCCAAAGATTATCATTACGAAGTTTGTAAAGATGAAGAATGTATTGTTTATCAGAAAGAAGAAGAGAGTTTTCCAAAACTAAAATTTCAATTTGGGCCACTTATGGAGTACACCTTTCTGGAAGCAAAAAGTGCCAGTTCATCTACTCTAAAGAGTCTAACTACTCACGGAGGCTTTGCAATTTCTAATTACTTAGACTTTAACGAAGATCAGTATTTTAAGATAAATCATGCTTCCTATGGGTTCTTTGCAAAAATAAACCTCCCCTTTATTGACGAACGCATATTCGTTTCTTATGAAGGAGCCTTAAGCAAGTGGGACATCAACGAAACAACAATCTTTAACAGCAGTGAATATACCGGTTATCAAGGAACTTTAAATACAAAGCTGAAAAGAAATTTATTTCAATCGAGCATTATCTTACACTACGAAATCAGAACCCCAAAAACCATATCACCTGTGATACAATTAGGCTTTTATAATGTTAGCTATTCCAATAGAGAATATTCAAGAAGCTTCTTAATGACATTTGGAGAAACACCTATTGAAGATGACCATCAATCTATAAGTACTTCCGTAAGCAAAAGCAACAATGGGATGCTTTTTGGAATTGGAGCAATCAGCAAATTAAAACGGGTTAATTTTTATTTGAATTTCAGGATCAAGAAATCCTTTAATGGAATATCTGATGATGAAACTGATTTTGATTTAAAAAACAGCACCTACTTTACTGTAAATTCAGGAATACAAATAAGTTTATAATCTCAAACAAAAAACAACAAACCCCTGTTCATACTGAATGGGGTTTTTGTCATAATCAGTATTCCCTAGCAAAGTATTTAGCACACACCGTCTAAAACCAGGTAATGAAATCAACCTCATTCGGAGAACAACAACAATTTTAAGAACCTAAAAAAAACATAAAATTAAAGAAATGCTAGGCTAAAATTGCGTCCCCAAATATTTATTCATTACCTTTATCGGTTGAAAATGGTAGGGGGTGATTAACTCCTCCATTTTTACATTTAACCACAAATAAGGGAAAAAAGTGCAATGAAAGAAATTTATAGTGTGATTACGGGAACCGGCAATTATATCCCGCCCAATATTATTAAGAATGAAGATTTTCTGGAGAATGAATTCTATGAGAACAACGGGATCAAAGCAGAAAAAGACAATAAAGAAATCATTGAAAAGTTCTTTGAGATCACCACAATTAAAGAAAGGCGTTATGTTGATGAAAACATGAACACATCCGACATGGCATACCTTTCTGCTAAAGATGCTATTGAATCGGCCAAGATCGACAAAGAAGAACTTGATTACATCATATTGGCCCACAACTTTGGGGATGTTAAAAACGGGAAAAACCAAGTTGATATCGTCCCTAATTTAGCCGCACGGGTTAAACAAATGCTGGGCATAGAAAATCCGGCAACAATTGCCTACGACCTTCCTTTTGGTTGTCCGGGGTGGATACAAGCCATCATTCAGGCTAATTATTACATTAAATCGGGCGATGCAAAAAAAGCACTGGTTATTGGAGCTGATGTTTTATCACGCGTTTCCGACCCACACGACCGCGACAGCATGATTTATTCTGACGGAGCCGGGGCCGTGGTGCTGGAGGCCAAATTAAGCGAAACACCCATCGGGATATTGGCGCATAATTCGAGATCCGATACCCTGGAATATTCCAAAATGCTTTTCATGGGAAAATCATATAATCCCGAAAAGCAAAACAAAGGCGAGATGTTCCTGAAAATGAACGGACGCAAACTTTATCAGTACGCCCTTGAAAAAGTGCCAACGGCCATTATGGAATGCCTGGAAAAAAGCAAAATCCATTTAAGCGAAATCAAAAAAGTGCTCATCCACCAAGCCAACGGAAAAATGGATGAAGCCATTTTAAAACGCTTATACAAACTTTACAAAATCGTTGACATTCCTAAAAATATCATGCCTATGACCATTGACTGGCTGGGAAATTCATCGGTGGCTACGGTACCCACCCTGCTCGATTTAATTTTAAAAGGGAAATTAAATCCGCACTCCATCCATAAAGGCGACACCCTGGTTTTTGCTTCGGTGGGAGCCGGAATGAATATCAATACGCTGGTTTATAAGATGTAATTTAAGAAACTCAAACATAATTTTAAAAGCCCTTTTGTTTCACAGAGGGCTTTTTTTTCTATCTTTAAACTGTCAATTTACTCCCCGAATTGATGTATTTATATTTATTCAAATTAAAATATTATGGTAAAAAAAATTCTATTTGCATTAATCATTTTAACAAAGATTAGCTTTGCTTATTCTCAAATTGAAATAAATGATATTGGGATCGAAACACGCTACCCTATTACAATGGGGGAAAACTTTTTAAACAACAATGAAGTTGGAGATTATAATGGAATCATTGATTTTGGGCTTGATGTCAACATTCTAAAAAAGAATAATTTCAACTTTGGAATACTTTTCAACATCTCTTTTTTAAGCATGTCTGAAACAAATCTTAACCTAAGCTGTCTATCTCCCAAATTAAAAGTTGATTACTTAGTAGACTTCGAATCGGTACAAGTTATCCCTCAATTTGCGATAGGTTATTCCAGGTGGATGTTCCAAAGCAAAGGAACTGATCTGACTGATGAATATAACAATCAAATAAATACTGGTTCTTATAAAGAAAATAAAGACGGGATAACTTTAAAAGCAAGCACCAAAATCGTTATTAATGGCAAAGAAGATCATAAAATTAAGTTGTATTTTTTAGTAGCATACGAATTTACCAGGCTTCAAAAATCCGATGAAGCAGTAAACTCTGATTTTAACAGAAATCTACAACTTCTTTATCCGGGTATTGGAATAATATGGAAAATTAATTAACAAATTATTTACACGTACAAAAAAGCCCTCTCCAAACGGAAAAGGCTTTTATTTTTATCTAAAGATTGTTTTATACAAGTCCGGAAAAGCCTAAGAAGGCCATGGCTAAAATACCGGCAACCATCAAAGCAGTCGGCACACCACATATTCCTTCAAGAACCCGCATCAAATCAAAATGCTCACATAAACCGTCATACTAAAGTAAAACCGATCAGGCATTCTAATAAATTATTCTTTCGATTTCCAGGTATCAGCAGATCCAATCTCCTTAACCAAAGGTTGTATAATTTCAGGAGCATAAACATAATTAGCATCTATAAGTTCTCTTAACGACTTCAATCTATAAACCGTTAGATATTCATTAATCTGCTTTTCTGTATAAAGGAATTTTGATCGTCTTTCTAACTCTTGTTTAAACTCTTCTGTATAAATAAAGTCAATCATAGCTGTCTGATGCTGGGTTTCAGGAAGTTTTAGAAAAATCAATGCATCGTAAGCATCATACATTGTTTGTCCAGGAGCTACGTTTAGCATATGATTCCCAATATATTCAGATTCTCCAAATGGAGTATCTTTTATGTCGAAAGCAATAGGAATGTTGCCATAGGCTTCGAAAGCACAATCCCATAAGCCATCTTCCATCCGCACCCATTTTGTAACTACACTTTCCAGACCTTCTGTTGTTTTGGTTCTTTCCAGGTCGGAGTCTTTCTTTCCTAAAAGGCTCAAATTAATATTATGAAAACGGATCGAATAACTTTTGCCAGGGTTATGAAAATAAAAAAATGTACCACAATTCCAGTAATATTTATTCTCTCTATTTTTAATTCTTTTATATGCATGACGTGTATTTGTAAGGAATATCCCTTTTTCTCCAAATTTAAAGTTCCTTAAATACGAACAAATAATTTTATACATTGTATAGTCATTACCAATAAGAGAAAGCCTGAATAAATCGACGTCTTTTGGGGTATTTATTTCATTCCAATAAGTTGGTGCATTTACGGCTATTACTTTGAACCGATTTTGGCAGGACAGGGTAGAATTTATTTCCCAGATAGTTTGTAGCAGGTCAAAATAGGTCTTATATGGCCAGCCTGTTCCACTAAAATCATTTTGGAATGCGGAGTATAAAAGCTTTAAATCGTTAACTTCTGACTCAAAATACGCATCCAGGGCAGGTTGTTGATTAACAGATACAGCTTCAAGAAAGATAAATCTGGTTTTCTTCTGAAAACTTTCATTTTTAATCAACTTCAAATAGAATTCAAATGGTTCAACTGCAGTATGCAATGCATCGTCAAAAATGATGAGATCGTGAACTTCTAATTTATCAAGAATAAATTGAATCGGCTCTTTCCCTTTTTCTTTTAAAGCATTAAGGTAAGGCTCTAATTTTTCATTGTACTGGGTCTGAGAATAACTACAGAGAGATAGTAAAATAAAAAAAATAAAGAGGATGTTTTTGTTTTTCATGTCTTATGTTTTAAATACACAATCTGATAAGATTTATTTAAAACCAGACGGATTAGTAATCAATTTGTTACACCTATTAGTACAAAGAAATATAATTAGTTTCCTAGATTAAAGAATCTGGGTTCTTCTTTAATAATCAAAGCTAAAACTCAACGAAAATATCTTGTCTTATACAAGCCCGGAGAATCCTAAAAAGGCCATGGCCAAAATACCGGCAACCACCAGGGCAATCGGCACCCCACGCATTCCTTTAGGAACCCGCATTAAATCCAAATGCTCGCGTAAACCGGCAAAAATTATCATTGCCAAAGCAAAGCCAATGGCATTGGCAATGGCAAAAACAACGCCTTCCATCAGGTTAAAACCTTTTGATTGCGTTTGAATAGCAACACCCAACACGGCACAGTTGGTGGTAATCAAGGGCAGGAAAATACCCAATGCCTGGTACAAAGGAGGACTGATTTTTTTCAAAATCAACTCAACCATTTGCACTAAGGCGGCTATCACCAAAATAAAGAAAATGGTTTGCAGGAAAGTAATCCCGAATGGGACTAAAATGTATGTTTGGATCAACCAGGTAACAATGGTTGCAATGGTCATTACAAACAAAACCGCCCCACTCATTCCCACAGATGTGCTTATCTTACCCGAGACACCCATAAAAGGGCAAATCCCGAGAAACTGGCTAAGAACAATATTACTTACAAATATTGCGCTGATAATTATTACAAAATATTCCATATCTCAAAAAATTAAGCGGTTTTTCTAAGTCTGTTAATTAAAGCAATCAAATATCCAAGAACGATAAACGCCCCCGGCGAAAGGATGAAAATTAAGATCCCATCTCCTTCAACAAATTTTGTATCAAAGATTGATCCGTTTCCTAAAATTTCACGGATACTTCCTAAAAGGAATAGCGCAAACGTAAATCCCAGTCCCATTCCCAGACCGTCGAAAATGGAAGAAACAACAGATTGTTTGGAAGCAAAACCTTCAGCTCGTCCCAAAACAATACAGTTTACCACAATCAAGGGGATAAATAATCCCAAAGCATCGAATAACGAAGGAACGTAAGCCTGCATAGCTAATTCAACAATGGTAACGAATGAAGCAATTACCACGATAAAAGACGGTATCCTTACTTTATCAGGAATTTGTTTATTGATAAGGGCTACAACAAGGTTCGAACAAACCAACACAAAGGTGGTCGCCAAGCCCATTCCCAAACCATTAATCGCAGAAGTTGTTACTCCAAGCGTAGGACACATCCCTAACAGTAATACAAATACAGGATTTTCCTTAATAAAACCTTTTGTAAAATTTTTCCATTGATTCATTAGTTGTTCCCTCCTTCTTTTTTGATTACCTGATAAGCCCTGGTTAATGCATCGCAGAAAGCTCTTGAACTAATTGTCGCAGCTGTTATTGCATCCACATCCCCTCCGTCTTTTTTTACAACCAAACGGAAATTATCCGGATTTTTGCCTTGAAACTGTGTGTAAAATTTAGGACTGCTCATTTTAGAACCAAGCCCCGGAGTTTCTTTATGCTGGATCACAGAAGTAGCGATTAAGTTCCCTTCGGGAGTAAAACCAACCATGATTTTAATCGGTGTAGGATCGTAGCCTTTGGTAGAATAAGTTTCCACCGCGATACCAACCAAGGTTTCACCTTTATAACCTTTGTTAATGGTTAATGAATCACTTCCGTCGGCCGGAAGTACTTTATACGATTCTACTTTGTCAAAATCAGGAATTACCGCCTTCAGGGCTGCTTCTGTTTTTGCTTTCTTTGCTAATTCAATCGGCTCTTTGGTAACATTGTACACCCCTCCAAGCGCAAATGCTGCCACCATTGTTACGATAAACAATGTGACCACCATGTTTTTGAATGAAGATTCTTTCTTAGCCATTATGATAATTTTTTCAAAAATTCAACTATTTACTAATTTCTCCGAATCGTTTTGGTTTAAACGCATTGTTAATCAACGGAACAAAGGCGTTCATGATTAAAATTGCAAACGAAACCCCCTCAGGGTAAGCACCCCAGATACGGATAATTACCGTCAACACACCACAACCCAGACCAAACAACAGTTGTCCTTTCGGAGCCATTGGCGACGAAACCATATCGGTTGCCATAAAAATGGCTCCTAACATCAAGCCACCGGTAATTAAATGGAACATCGGGTTGATATACATTTCAGGGTTTACCAGCCAAAGAATTCCGGTAAAAATCACAACCGATCCAATAAAAGAAACCGGAATGTGCCAGGTGATAATCTTGCGGAAAAGCATGTAAAGCCCACCTAAAATAAGAGCTATTGCAGAAATCTCACCCAAGGAACCGCCCATGTTTCCCAAGAATAAATCCATATTCTCAGGGAGTCTGTAAAGTTCTTGCGATCCATTTACGAACATCTTTGTGCCATTTTCAACAATATCGCTCACGGTTCTGCCGGTTCCCAGCTCTTCTTTTAAATGACCCAGTGGCGTTGGTCCGGTAATAGCATCAACCAAACCGCTAAAAAGAACCGCAGGTTTTGGCCAGCTTGTCATTTGAACCGGGAAAGAAATCAGCAAGAACACACGACCTACCAAAGCAGGGTTAAATGGGTTCTTACCTAAACCACCAAACGACATTTTGGCGATCCCAATGGTTACAAATGCCCCAACAATCAAAATCCAGCTTGGTAAGTTGCTTGGCACGTTAAAAGCCAGCAACATACCGGTTACCATTGCCGACCCATCGGTGATTGTCACGGATCCTTTGATAAGGAATTTTTGGATTACCCACTCAAAGAACAAACAAGCAATTACAGAAATTAATGTTACCCTGATCGCTCCCAATCCGAAGAAATAAATGGAAACAAGCAATGCCGGGATCATAGCGAATACCACGCCATACATAATTTTTTTGGTTGAATTATCTCCGTGAACATGAGGAGACCCCGATACTGTAAGTAAATTCATATCTTATTTTTTACTTCTGTTTCTAATAATTTGACCTACCTTAAATTTTCCCAAACGGATGTAATCCAATAACGGACGGGCTGCCGGACAAGTGTACTGGCACGATCCACATTCGATACAATCCATGGCGCGTTCGGCCTCAACGTTTTCGTACATTTCGCTTTCCGAATATTGAGCAATCAAAACCGGCTCCAGCCCCATGGGACAAACGGTGATACATTTTGCACAACGGATACAATTGGTTGGCTGAATACGTTTGGCTTCTCCCTCATCGAACAACAAAATACCCGAGGTTCCTTTAACCACCGGAACATCGGTGCCGTTCAAAGCTTTACCCATCATCGGACCGCCGCTAACTACTTTACCAGTATTTTCAGGGAAACCACCAGCTTTTTCTATCAATTCGTTAACGGAAGTCCCGACACGAACCATATAATTGCCCGGTTTGGCGACTTTTTTCCCGGTAACGGTAACCACGCGTTCAAGCAAAGGTTTATTTTTTTGAACCGCTTCGTAAACGGCAAAGGCTGTACCTACGTTGTTCACTACCGCACCAACTTCAATGGGAAGTTTTCCGGAAGGAACCTGACGGCCAATAGCAGCATCGATCAGCTGTTTTTCGCCCCCTTGCGGGTACTGAACTTTTAAGGCTTCCACCTCAATGCCCGGGTAATTTTTGGCCACCTCTTTCAAGTGAGCAATGGCATCCGGTTTATTATTTTCAACACCGATTATTGCACGATCAACTTCCAAAGCTTTCATCAAGATTTGAATACCAACCATCATTTCATCCGCTTTTTCCAACATCAAGCGATGGTCGGCAGTAAGATATGGTTCACACTCCACACCGTTAATAATCAATACTTCGGCTTTTTTACCCTCGGGAACCATCAGTTTTACATGCGACGGAAAAGTCGCTCCTCCCAGACCAACAATCCCCATTTCATGGATTTTTTTGATGATTTCATCCTTAGATAAAGTAATATCTTTTTTCAGTTCTTCAGAGCGATCAATGCTTTCGTCCCACTCATCACCTTCAACAGCAATAAGCACCGCCGACTTTTTGTACCCGCTTTGATCCAGCACCTCATCCACTTTCAGCACTTTTCCGGAAACCGATGAATGAATATTTGACGAAATAAATGCTTCGCCTTTGGCAATCAGTTGTCCTACTTTAACTTCATCGCCTTTGGCAACAACCGCTTTTGAAGGAGCCCCTAAACTTTGAGCAATTGGAATGGCTACCTGTTTGGGAAGCTCGAGAACTTCAATGGCTTGATCCGCAGAAAGTTTATTTTCAGCTGGATGAACACCTCCTATTTTAAATGTTTTCAAATTCGTATCCTCCTGAATTTATTTGAGAATTTGATTGAATATCTTATTTTTCTTCTGTTTGAGCTGCAACTTCTTCTTTTTTCTCCTTACGTGGAGGGAAGTTTAACTCGTGAATGGCTCCTGTCGGACATTCAGCCACACACTTACGGCAAAGTTTACATTTTTCGTAATCAATGTAAGCCAAATTGTTGTTCATGGTAATGGCCTCGAAAGGACATACTTTGAAACATTTTCCACAGCCGATACAGGCTACACTACAATTCTTCTTGGCCGGGCCGCCTTTTTCCTGGTTGATGCAGGAAACAAAAATCCGACGGTCTTTTTTGCCTTTGTTGCGAAGCTCGATAATTCCACGTGGACAAGCCGTAACACAGGCACCACAAGCCACACAATTATCTTTAACCACCGGCAGTCCGGTAAGTTCATCCATGGATATTGCATCGAAATCGCAAGCGGAAACGCAATCGCCACAACCCAAACATCCGTAAGGACAGCCGCTCTCACCCGAGAATAA
This sequence comes from Bacteroidales bacterium, assembly GCA_963664245.1. Classification (GTDB taxonomy): domain Bacteria; phylum Bacteroidota; class Bacteroidia; order Bacteroidales. The sequence goes on along the minus strand of OY760934.1, from coordinate 3,271,854 downwards.
ATTGTGCGCAAAAGCACAGGTTGCAGGTCCGTCGAATTGCATTTTTTGAGGGGCATTTTCGCGTGATCCCGAACAACGGATTACGGCAATTTGAGGTTCTTTTTCTTCGGCTTCTAAACCAAGAATCCCTGCCGCAGCAGCCATTGCATCGTTTCCGCCAACCGGACAACTGAGTCCCTCAATTGATTTTTTCTCATTGGCCGATTTCACCAAAGCTTCGGCAAAACCACGGCAACCGGGAAATCCGCAACCGCCACAGTTAGCAGCAGGAAGAATTTCCTCTACTTCATCAATTTTAGGATCTTCGATTACTTTGAATTTTTGGGCTATGAAAAATAAAACTATAGCAGCAGCAGCTCCAATTAAGCTTAAGGAAACTACCGCATAAATCATTACATCGTTCACGTTTTCTCCTTTTTAATTAAAGTGTTAACCCTTTCGGGAATGATTTTTAACGCGAAGCAAAAATAAAAACAAATCAGCAAGTAATAAACCTTTGAGGCGAAGATGTTAATCACTACAAAACACTGTAATTCAATAAAATAAAAATCAAAAAATTATCATAATAAAAACCAACAAATGTATTTCTCTGATTTACTGAACCTTACAAGTCTGTTTAGAAAAGCTCTAAATTATCATAAAATCAGCTATTTAGAAAGGGTAAAGGAGTTAGGAATTGGGGATTAGTTAATATGTCTTAATCATTTCTTTTAATTCGCCAATTTCTTCTTCGGTCATGATTCTATATCCGCAATAATAATTGTTTTTATCTTTTGCATACCAATTACACTCATTCTTAATAATGATTGGTTCAAATGAAGATACATGTGCATTGTCGATTTTTCGACCACGACTGAATATAGATTTTCCATCTGTCGCAAATACCGAATATTCAAATACTTTAAAGTTTTTAGTGTTTGCCTCATTAATAACACTCATCGTTCCACCATCCCCCATTTCAAAGAAATAGTAAACATGATTCTTATCCTTGTAATAACAATTCCCTAATGTTTTAAAAGATTTAGCATGAACAACATCTTTCATTGGTTTTAAACCACCAACACCAAAGGCTGATGAGTAAACAACATGTATATATCTATCTGTGTTTTTGGCAGTATCTGTTTTATCAATCGTTTTAAAATAAAAATTACCGGCATGATCTTTATAAAGCCCATCCCTTATTGAAATATACTTCTTTTGAGCTAAAGAAGAAAAACCAATCAACAACAAACAAATAATAAAAAACCTGGAAAGAATATTCATATTTAAAAAGTTTAATTCGAAATTTTCAACTCCGAACTCCGCACTTCCAACTCCAAACTTATCTTATTTTAAACTCAAACGTTTTGCTCAACTTATCCTTCATTTTATAAAGAATAAAGTAATACGGAACCAACAACAAAAAAGCAATTAAAGCCGATAAGCCTTCATTTCCGGTAACAGAAATCAGAACAATTAAAGTTAAAAGAACAATTAAAAAAGGATAAAAATAACCCAGCAAAACAGCTTTTGGACCCAGGGATTTCCGCATATAAACCGTTACCTGGTCACCCACTTTATAATCAAAATCAGGCGTGCGATTTACCTCAATAATCTTATTTTCCATTTCGGACACCGAGCACATGCCTTTCGCATGGCAGGAAGAACAAGCCGACTGCGCCAAAATATTAACTTCAATTTTATCTTTGCTCACACTTTCAATCACCCCCGGGTGTTGAATTTCATCTTTTATACTCATTGTTTTAAGTTTAAGGTGTTGTGGTGGCAACAGGAAGCACCTTGCCGTTAAAATAGCGATGCCCGTTCAACGCAAAATCAGCTATAAAATCAGCCATTTCTTCGGCACTCAACGGTGCTTTGTAGCCGGGAAATGCTTCTTCAAGCATTTCGGTTTGAGCCGATCCCAAAGCCAGGCAATTAAATTTTACCCCGGTTTCTTTGTATTCCTCTGCCAAACATTCGGTTAAAATAGCCAAAGCCCCTTTGCTGGAACTGTATGCCGAAAGTCCGGAAAATTTAACACTCCCCTGCACACCGCCCATGCTCCCGATATTTACAATATGCGTATTCTTCGCAAACAAAGGCATCAACTGTTTTATTAAAAAGAAAGGCCCTTTGGTGTTCGCATTAAAACACCGATCAAAATCATTTTCATCAAGTTCCGTAAAAGGCTTATTCACCAAAGCTCCGGCATTGTTAATTAAAATATCAATTGTTGAGACATGCTTTTCAATTTCGGTTTTAAGCTCGGCAAGCTTCGAAAAAGCGGTCAAATCAAAAGGCAGGGCAATCACATTTTCAAAGCCGCTTTCATTTAAGCACAACTGCTTAAGATCGTTTAGTTTCTCTTTATTCCGGGAAATAGCAAACACACAATGGCTGGAAAACTTACTCATCTTCCTCACTAATTCATAGCCGATGCCACGACTGGCGCCTGTGATTACAATATTCATTTAAAACGATTTTGGAATTACCGATGAAGCTTCTTTTTCTTTTTTAGTTTTTACATCCACAACATTCAGGGTAAATTTTCCTTTCTCATCCACATTAATTGAAATTTTATACGGCTCAGAGAAATCCTGGCTGCCCAGTTTATAATTCATGTAAGTCACCCCTTTGATTCCTGTAATTTCTTTTCCCAATCGTTTGGAAACTTCGCGTGCCTTTTTGTAAGTTTCCGTCAGCGGAATTCCGGCAGCCTTTGCAATCCGGTCGGCTTCGTTCATGGCCTGTTGATAAGAACCATTATAAATAAACAAAACAGAATTATAGCCATCTTGCGGATTTTTCTCGTTGGTTTGAAAAGAAGTTGCCGCATCATACGTCAGTTCCTGGGGTTCGGAAATATTCAAAGCCTCGAGCCATTCCGGAAAAACATGCCCCAAATCTGTTTCAGAAGCCGAAGCAATATCTTTTCCGTAACGTTTATTGATGGAGGCAATTAATTCATCCGCATGTTTGCGCGAGATTTCCCCATCCTGAAAACGCTTTTCAACCAACTGAATGCGCTCGTTTAACTGGCTGGCAAGATTCATCGCCTCATCCAAATTATCCATTGATTTGGTCAGCTCATCCGATTGGCTTTGCAATTCCTCATTGGTTTTGGCAGCATTTTGCTGATCCGATTCCTGTTGTTGAGGCTGTGTTTTACATGAAAGCAGTAAGGCTAATATTAAAAAACTAAAAACTATTTTTTTCATAACATAAAATAATACGAACTAAACAAAAGTACAAAAGCAAAAATGCAAACCGAAACCAAACTCGAAAATTATTAATTTTGTTATTCACAATGCTTAAGATTATTAACAAATGACTATTGACGAAATTATAGTAAAAGCTCTTGAAGAAGACGTTCAGGATGGCGACCACACTTCATTAGCAACCATTCCTGCCAATGCAAAAGGCAAAGCCCGCTTATTGGTAAAAGAAGCCGGAATTATTGCCGGTGTCCGCATTGCCGAAAAAGTTTTTAAACAAGTTGATCCGGAAACGGTGTTCAATTCGTTTATCGAGGATGGAAGTCCGGTACAGGTTGGCGACATTGTTTTTGAAGTCAGCGGAAAATCGATATCGCTTTTAACGGCCGAACGGCTGGCCCTGAATTTTATGCAACGCATGAGCGGGATTGCTACCAACACCCATCGTTATGTAAAAGCCATTGAAGGAACCAACACCAAAATACTCGACACCCGCAAAACCACTCCCAATTTGCGCCTGCTCGAAAAAGAAGCGGTTCGTTTGGGTGGCGGCAAAAACCACCGCATCGGACTGTACGACATGATTATGATTAAAGATAATCATGTGGATTTTTCCGGGGGGATCAGACAAGCCATTGAAGCCACCAAAAGATACCTCTCGGAAAAGAATAAAAATTTAAAAATTGAGCTTGAAGTAAGGAGTTTCGACGAGTTAAAAGAAGCTCTCGAAGTTGGGGGCATCGACCGCATCATGTTGGACAACTTCACCCCTGCCGACTTAAAAAAAGCCATTGAAATCATTGATGGGAAATTTGAAACAGAAGCATCGGGAGGGATCACCCAGGAAACCATCCGCGATTATGCCGAAAGCGGGGTGGATTATATTTCGGTTGGCGCCCTGACCCATCACATCAAAAGCCTTGATTTAAGCCTTAAAGCTATCTCATAAATGAAAGCACCACGTTTCATCCATCGCATTATTGCCTGGTTAAAAAACATCGTTTTGCCAGGCTTTGATGGAATTACTATGTATGAAGTTAGCCGCTTTTTCTTTAAAGGTTTATACCAGGGAGCCTTAACCATGCGGGCTTCGGCAGTAGCTTTTAATTTTTTTTTGGCACTTTTTCCTTTTATTTTATTTCTTTTTACGGTTATTCCATACATCCCGATTGAAGGCTTCCAGGAAATGCTGTTTGCTACCCTCGAAGACATTTTGCCGGTTTCAACCTTTGAAACCGTTAAAGGAACCGCTGAAGACATTATTATGCGTCCGCGTGGCGGATTACTATCCGCAGGGTTTGTTATGGCTTTGTTTTTCTCAACCTCCGGATTAAATAGTTTGATCGGGGCTTTCAACCAAACCGCTCATCAACTCGAAACGCGTTCTTTTCTCAAGCAACAATTAATTTCCCTCGTCCTGGTTTTAATCTTGTCAGGAATGGCCATTATAGCAACAGGCTTATTAATCTCGGGAAATGCTCTGGTTCATTACCTGGCCGGATGGCTGAAATTAAACAACGGGCTCGAAATTCTTATTTTGCATTTCACCAAGTTCCTGATTGTCGTTATTTTGTTCTTCTTTTCCATCTCATTTTTATATTTCCTGGGGCCGTCAAGCAAACACAAATTCCGGTTTATCTCGGCCGGATCAACACTTTCAACCCTTTTAATTATTTTGTTATCCCTGGCATTTAATTTCTATATCAGTAATTTTTCAAAATACAATACTTTGTATGGTTCTATCGGAACACTAATTATTGTAATGATGTGGATTTACCTAATATCGCTGATAATTATCATTGGTTTTGAGCTGAACGCCAGTATTAAGGTGCTACAAAAAAAGACTCCGGCAAAAAAGAAAGACAAGTAGATAATAAACTTTTGATTATTTGTACATTTGCGGGGTATCTAATTATATCCTATCTAGATGAAAAAAATCATTTCAATTGTTGGAGCAAGGCCCAATTTCATGAAAATTGCCCCAATTCATAAAGAATTACAAAAATACCCTGACAAGGTTAAACATATTATTTGCCATACCGGACAACATTTTGACGAAAAAATGTCGAAGGTTTTTTTTGATGAGTTGGAACTTCCAATACCTGATTATAATCTAAATATAGGCAGCGCATCACATGCGGTTCAAACAGCAAAAATCATGGTTGCTTTTGAAGAAGTTTTATTAAAGGAAAAACCGGATTTGATAATTGTTGTTGGAGATGTAAACTCTACATTAGCCTGCAGCTTAACAGCTTCAAAATTACAAATTAAGATTGCCCATATCGAGTCAGGACTGAGAAGCTTTGACCGCAGCATGCCCGAAGAGATTAACCGCATCATGACAGATGTTATTTCGGATTTCTTATTTGTTTCTGAAGATAGCGGGATTAAAAACTTAAAAGACGAAGGGATTGAAAAATCAAAATTTTTTTTCACCGGAAACATCATGATCGACAGTCTTCAATACTATTTTCCTAAGATCAATCAATCAAACATAGGCAAAAATTTCAATCTAAATCAGAAAGCATATATACTGTTAACTTTTCACCGGCCCAACAATGTTGATTCAAAAAATTATTTAACAAGCCTCATTAACTTTATAAATTCTTTGGCCGCAAAAAGAAAAGTGATTTTCCCGATGCACCCGAGAACCCAAAATAAAATCAAAGAATATGATTTTATGAAGCTGTTCCATCCAAATGCAATTATAACAGATCCGCTTGGTTATTTTGATTTTATTTCGTTGATTAAAAATGCAGAGCTTGTTATTACTGACAGTGGTGGGATTCAAGAAGAATCGACCTATCTGAAAACACCTTGCATTACGGTCAGGGATAATACGGAAAGGCCAAGTACGGTTACAGTTGGAAGTAATTATTTAGCCGGCCGGGACTTAAACAATGTTTTAAAAATTGCGGATGATATCTTAGACGGAAAAATGAAAGAAGCTTCTGTACCCGAACTTTGGGACGGCAAAACAGCCGAACGAATTTGCAGCATTTTAAGTAAAAAATTAAACTTTTAACCACATGAAGATTTTAATGGTTCTTGAATCAGAATTTCCGCCCGACACAAGAGTTGAAAATGAAATAAGTGCTTTGGTTGAAGCGGGACATCAAATAGAAATCGCCTGCCTGACAAAATCGGGACACCCTTTGTGTGAGAAAAATAACGGCTACACCATTCACCGCAAAATGATTTCCGAGTTCATGCATAAAACAAGTGTTGGGACCTTAAAATTTCCTTTTTACTTTAACTTCTGGCGGAAGTTTCTCAAACAACTGCTTAAAGACAATTCTTTTGATGCGATCCACATACACGATCTCCCTTTATCAAAAGTAGGCTACGAAATGAAGCGGGCGTTCAATTTAAAATTAACCATCGATCTTCATGAAAACTGGCCCGGATTATTAAAAATATCAACCCATACGCAAAGCTTTCTTGGCAAACTGCTTTCATCAAACAGCCAATGGAAGAGGTACGAAAAAAGCATTCTCAAAAAAGCAGACAATATCATCGTTGTTATTGAAGAATCCAAAGAACGGATTCAAAAGCTTGGAATCAAGGCAGAAAAAATATCAATCGTATCAAACACCTTAAACACTGAGGAGTTTAAAGAACACTCAAGCAAACCCGACCCGAATTTCTTTACGCTGTACTATGCTGGTGGAGTAACTAAGCACCGGGGCTTGCAAACCGTGATTCGGAGCTTGAAACTGAGCAGGAATGAAATCCCCAGCATCCGATTATGGATTGTTGGAAAAGGACGTTATCTCGGTAATCTTAAAGCAATCAGTAAAGAAGAACATGTTGAAGATATCGTAAATTTTTTGGGATGGAAACCGTTGGATGAAGTTGCAAATCTTTTAAGCCAATCGGATGTTGCCCTCATCCCCCATCTAAAATCGGAACATACCGATTCGACAATCCCTCATAAATTATTTCAGTACATGTATCTGAGAAAGCCAATATTATCAACAGATTGCATCCCGTTAAAAAGAATCATCGAACAAAATGAATCCGGGTTAATTTACAAAAACAACAACATCGAAGATCTATCAGCAAAAACCATCTCTCTTTATAAAAACACGCGACAATTAAACCTTGAAAAAGGCAAAAAAGCGGTTGAAGAAAAATACAATTGGGAGGTTGACAAAAAAAGATTAATCGAGATATATTCTTAAATAAAAATGGACAACCCTGCATTTTACGAAACATTTGACTGGTCGAATCTTGATTCAAAAACGCTTAGACCTAAAATTGACAAGATTCTTGAAGTTATTCCTCCGGATGTAAAAACAGTTATTGATGTTGGTTGTGGTGATGGAAAAATCACAAACATATTATCTCTCAAGTATGAAATTACAGGAGTTGACCGGAGCCAAAATGCTTTAAATTTTGTAAAAACAAAGAAGATACGATCTGGCTCAGATAATATTCCCGTTCAGGATAATAGTTTCGATTTGGTGTTTTCAAGCGAACTGCTTGAACATTTGGAAGAGGATGTTTTTTTAAACACAATTAAGGAGTTCAAACGGATATCAAAAAAATACATTTTGGTCTCGGTTCCCAATAAAGAAAATGTAAAAAAGAACCTGATACAATGTCAGAATTGCCACTACATTTTTAATAAATCGTACCATTTAAGAGGCTTCGGGTCATCAGATATTTTAAATTATTTTAAAGAATATAAGCTTGTTGATGTTAGTGAATCAGGAACCTTAATCCGACACTACAACACAAGACTTTCTAAGATTAAAACCAGAATTACGCCTCCAGATTCGTGGATACTCAATTATGTGGTTCCAAAAGAAAAAAGGCATTCTTTTTGTCCCAAATGCGAACAAGAATTCAGTTATCCGTACAGGTTCAATCTTCTGGCGTTTGCAATAGATATGTTAAACATAATCATATCCCCTAAGCGTCCATATTGGTTGATGATATTACTTCAAAAGAAAGATTAAGCAAAATATATTTTAAATTTGTGACGTGGGAATTATTCAACAACAAAGCATAAAAGGAACAATCTACACCTATATTGGGATTGTTTTAGGGTTTGTTAATACGGCCCTGCTAATGCCATTGGTTTTAAACGTTGATGAGATCGGGTTGCTAAACCTTATCATTGCTTATTCTTTAGTTTTCACACAACTATCTTCGCTCGGATTTACGTATGTTACCACCCGGATGTTTACCTATTTTCGGGACTACCCCAAAAAACACCACGGGTTCTTTTTTATTTTAACAGTGGCCGGCATTGTGGGTTTTGTTTTGATCGCAATAATTTTCCACTACATAAAACCCATTATAATTAAAGATAATATTGAGCAATCAAAACTGTTTGTCGATTATCTCTACTATATCCTTCCTTTGGTTTTCTTTCAATTGTTTTTCCTGCTCTTAGACAATTATTACAAAGTTCTTTACAATACGGTTTTCGGCACTTTGCTTAAAGAGTTTGTACTACGGTTTTTGGCAACAATCTCCATTCTTCTTTTTCTCTTTAAACAAGTTTCTTTCGACCAGTTTGTATTCATTTATTTTATATCATATGCGGTTCCAACCCTGTTCATTTTTATCAAGTTATTGATTGAAAAGCAAATCAGTTTAAAATTTGATTTTAGTCTGTTGGACAAAAAAATGGTAAAAACAATTTTGTCCGTTGCTTTTTTCGGTATCACCTTAAGCTTTGCAGGTGTTATTGTTTCGTATATCGATAAAATTATGATAAACTCTTTCGAGGGATTAGGTTCTACGGGGATTTATTCAATCGCTTTTTATTTTGGTTCCATCATAATGATCCCAAACCGATCATTACAAAAAATATCTTCCGTTGTTATCGCCGATGCCTGGAAGAAAAACGATTTAAGCGAGATCAAAACAATTTATTCAAAAAGCTGCTTAAACCAGTTTATATTAGCCGTTTTACTTTTTATCGGAATCTGGGGAAACATCCATAATATTTTTAGGATATTACCCTCTGAATTTGAAAGCGGAAAATACGTTATCTTTTTTATTGCCCTGAACGGAGTAATTTTTATGTTGGCCGGGGTAAGCACAAGCATTATTTCCAACTCAAAATATTATAAAGCCCAATCGGGATTTATGCTTATTTATTTTACGCTTTTAATTGTCAGCAATTATTTATTGATCCCGAAGTATGGAATAACAGGAGCCGCTTTGGCAACCTTGATATCCACCTTCATTTTTGTTTCAATGCGCTTTTTATTTCTTCTGATTAAATACAAATTTCAGCCCTATAATTTTAGGTACATCATTATTTCGCTGGCAGGATTATTGGCATTTTTTATACCCAATATGATTCCTACTTTTGAAAATTATTTAGTTGATATCTTTGTACGCAGCTTGGCAATAACAGTCATTTTTGTTTTAATAATATTGATAAGTAAGGTTTCTATTGAGGCAAATATGCTCTTTAAAAAACTTTCAAAGTTTAAATTTTAAACAACTTTTTTGATTAACTTAGCCTCGCATTTTCTCCCCGAATGCATCTTATTTATTAATTTAATTATTCTAAAATGAAAGAATTTAAGTATTTAGCTTTGTTTATTATCGGCTTAGTGCTGGTATCCAGTTGTAAAAAAGATAAAGATGTTATCATTACGGTAAGTTTTGAGAATAGGAATGTGACTCAATCTGAGGGGGACACTTATTCATTAATTATTAAGTCTGATGTGGCTCCCGATGCCAATAAAACAATCTACATTAAGGCTAGTTATAATGCATCTGTGACGATTGGGGCAGATCAAGACCTATTATTATCCAAACAACTTGTCGATGACACATTAACTGTTATTATTCCAAAAGGAAGCAATTCTACAACGCTTGAAATTAATACTTTTCAAGATTTTACAGAAGAGAACACCGAAGAAATTTCATTTCAGATCATAAACAAAAACGAACCCGGAATTTTAATGGGAGAAATAACCCTCTTTGAGTACACACTGATTGATAGTGAATTTGCAAATCCTGTTAATTTCTCAAAAGCATCAATTACGCAAACAGAAGGGGATGAAATTTGTAAAATTGTTTTAAAAACAGCCCACCCTGTAACCTATTCAAAATATGTTAAATTAAACATAAGCTCACCTAATGGATTAGATTATCTTACAGGGAACGACGTTCTTATAAATCAAAGTCTTGAAAACAATCAAATCAATTTAGAAATTCAGGCCGGGAAAGATTCTACTTACTTTACAATAGAATCAATGAACGATTTTATTGAAGAGTTAGATGAAAATATATCATTTTCAATTGCGGAAGTTTCAGATGGAATTAATATAGGTAATAATTCAACATTGAACTATACTTTAGAAGATTTGCCTTTTGATAACCCAATAAATTTTGAAGACATTCTTTATTCTGCTTCAGAAAATGATTATAGTTCATACCAAGTAATACTAAACACCCTACATCCTGTAACATGGGAAAAACAAATAAAAATTCATCTAACATATTCTCAAGAAGTGCAAATTGGAGAAGATGGAGATTTTGAAACTTCAAAAACAATAATTAACGATACTATTACACTAAATGTTTTACCAAATAAGGACACGACTTCTTTCAAAATTTATCCAAAAAATGATTTAGCTATAGAAAATGATGAAACAATTATTTTTGAAATAGTTAAAGTAACTGATGGAATAATGATCGGTGACTCTAAAGAATTTTCATATACAATACGAAATGTTGATAATCTAGTGGCCAATTACCCATTAGATGGAGATGCCCTGGATGTTAAAAACAATAATAATGGTACATTATATGGTCCTATTCTAACTGAAAACAGAAAAGGAGAAAGTAACAAAGCACTTTATTTTGACGGAATAGATGATTATATCAATATTCCTCATTCTGAATTAATAAATTTTGATTATAACCAAGACTTTAGTATTTCAGTATGGATTGAACCAGCTTTAAATCAAAATAATTTAAATGGGATATCAAATGCAATCATATATAAATGGGATGATTTAGGATCTACAGCCTACCCCTATTGTATAAGATATTTTAATGAAACTGAAAATAAAGTTGATTACACCGAGTATACCATATCATGTGCAAGACATGATTATTATAGCTTAGAAAGTGAAGTTTTATCAAACACAACTGCAAGAAACAATGGCTGGAATCATATCGTTCTGGTAAAAGAAGGTAGTAACCTGAAAATTTATCAAAATGGAATTTTAAAAGATACTGAAACTGATAATTCATCAGGTTCAACAAAAAACAACCTGGATGTAACAATTGGAGCTAGGTTACCAGGACACCCAACTAGTGATAGATACTTCACTGGTAAAATCGATGATATTAAATTCTATAGCATAGCACTATCTGCAGATGAAGTTAGCAGTCTTTATAACGAATAAAATCAATATAAATACTACAAAAAAGCTTCCGGTTTTGGAAGCTTTTTTTGTAGTAGGGTAAAAAGCAACATTTTCTTAACTTTGCCCCTAATTATGAAAAATATTGTTTTCATCGGTTCGGGAGCCATTGCCACCGCATTGGGAAATGTGCTGGCATCATTAAACGGAGATGCTGTTTATTTACTTTCTATTGAAGAAGAGGTTATTGAAAGTATCAACAAAAAACATGTAAACACCAAATACTTTCCTAATGTTAAGCTTAGTCATTCGTTGGAAGCCGGGGCAGACAAAACAAAACTATCTTCTGCCGATATTATTTTTCTGGCGATTCCTTCTTCCAAAACAATCTGCTACCTAAAAAACAACCAGAAACTGTTTTCGAAAAGTGCGATCATCGTTAACCTCGCCAAAGGTTTTGGAAACGACAATAAAACCATTGTCGAAAGCATGCTCGAAATGTTTCCGGATAACCCGGTGGCCAGCCTGAAAGGACCGTCATTTGCCCGCGATATTATCAATAAACTACAAACAGGCCTCACCGTTGGGACCAAAAACATCGCGGCTTTTGAAGAATTAAAAAACATTTTCAACGATTCGCACATTTACCTTGACCATTCCGACGATATTATTGGCGTTGATTTATTGAGCATCCTGAAAAATATTTATGCCATTGCCATAGGCATCATCGACGCTCATTACAATTCACCAAACCTGCGGTTCATGGTTCTCACCAATGCTTTTAAAGAAATGCGCAGCCTTCTTCTGCAATTTGGCGGCAAAGAAGAAACACTGTATAAATATTGCGGGATCGGCGACTTTGGTTTGACCGCCCTGAACGATTTGAGCCGGAACCGGACCCTGGGATTGTTAATCGGGAAAGGGTTCTTCTCAAAAGATATTTCCGATAATGTACTGCTGGAAGGAAAAATTGCCGTGAATGTTTTTTGCGAGGAAATCTCCAAACAAAATTCATTAACCAATTACCACATCATCAATGAGCTTTATAAGGTTTTTAACAGCAACTACGACAGTTCAAAATTCCTAAATAACATTCTGAAAAAATAGGGTTTACAGCTCCTTGATAATTTTTGCAAAATCACGGGTGAGTTGCTTCCGCTCAAACTTTTTATAAATGGTATTTTTAATATCCAGATTTTTTTCAGACTTCCAGGTTTTAATCATCTCATCTAAATAAGCATAAAGCCGGAGGCCGTCTTTATACTCAAAACTCCTCCCCGATTTACATTCGGCTACAATTTTTGAAGCATCGCCATATTGTGGCCCTAGCAAAATAATCGGTTTCCGGGCAGCCAGATATTCGAATAATTTCCCGGTTAAAATACCCTCGTTATTTTTCATTTTAGGGATCACCAGCAAAAGGGCATCGCTCGAAAGCATTTGTTTTACAGCTACTTTATGAGATTTATGACCCAAAAGCTCAACTATATTTTTTAAATCATGTGCCTTTATTTTTTCTTTGATCGTCTCCGAAAGACGGCCAACCACCCTCCATTTTATTTGCACATCGGGATGAGCCTTTCTGATTTTTGAAAGAGCCCCGATAAACGAATCTATCGGGTACTGATCAGCCATGGTTCCCACATAGCTGATCACAAAATCCGTTGTTTTTCCCGGTTTTTCGTCAGCAAAATCTTCCTCATCAAAACCATTCGGAATAACATAGATTTTATCCGGGTCAATCTTGTCTGACTTGGCTGCAAATAAGGTTTTCATCGATTCACTCACCACGATAATGCGATCCGCATTTTCAAGCACCTCGCGCTCATAACGGGCATCTTTTTTACGAACCCAGGGAAGCTGGTAAAAATCGTTGTAATAATAAATATCTGTCCACGGATCACGCAAATCGGCAATCCATTTCAGGCCAAGTTCTTGTTTTATTCGCAAACCTGCCAGTTGCGACGAATGGGGAGGCGAGGTGGTTACAAGCGCTTTAAAATCTTCCTGTTCAATCAACTTCCGACTTTGTTTGTACGCACATTTTTTCCAGCCAACACGCGCATCGGGTACAAAAAAATTACCCCGGATAAAGCGCGAAATTTTTTGATAGGCCGTCCCCTTGTCCATATTCACAAAACCCGAATAAGGAATTTCTTTTTTCTTTGTAAACAAGCGATAGAAGCGCAGCGGTTCAAACGATTTGGTCCGGTACACCTTGGTTGATTTTGGAATTTCTTTCAACAAAGATTTATCGATAATCGGGTAAGAAGCAGATTTTTCACGAATTGTCACAACATAAGGTTCAATCCCAAATTGCGGAAAATATTTTACAAATTTCAAGGTCCGTTGAACCCCCGGCCCACCCGATGGCGGGAAATAATAGGATAAATAAAGTAGCTTGTCTGTTTTAGTTTTGTCCGGCATACTTTTTAATTTCAAATCCCAGAAGAGCCAGAAATGCGAAAAACACAATCAATGAAGCAATTAACGAAATGTTCTTCCCGACAAAATAAGATTTAGGTTCAAACTTAAACTCTATTTTATGCTCCCCGGCAGGAACCGACAAAGCCCTCAAAACATAATTTGCCCGCACATAAGGAACTTTTTTACCGTCGATGTAAGCGTTCCAGCCTTTGGCGTAATAAATTTCTGAAAACACTGCCAACTGATTATTTTTTGAGTTTGACTGATAACTGAGATAATTCGGTTTATATTCAGTTAGACGGATGCTAGCCGTTGAATCATATTCAAATGAAGCGACAACAGATTTAAAGCGATCATCTACCACAGCTTCGCTTGCGGTATTAATTTCGCCCAGAACCTTAATTTCCTGATCGGCATTTGGCACCCATTTAACTTTATTCACAAACCAAGCATTCCCCAATGCACTTTTATTCTTTAGAGGCGGCTGCGAAGGATGAAAAATAAAGTATTTGGTGTTCAGCATATTCAGTATTGGCAACTTTTCAAAGATTTCATCCACATCTTCCATGCTTTGAGCTTTTGCTAAAGTACCTGCCAACAATTCATACTCCTTGAAAATGTGGTGTTCAATCAACTCCTGATATCGCCTTAGTTTAGCCCCATGGTAACCACCTATGGTTTTATGGAAGTAAGAAGTGCCCGACTCATTAAACGTATCTGTAGCAAGGTTATACACCCTAAAATCAGGGTCTTTATCTTTTAATATTTCTGCATTTGCTTTTGTCTCCGGAAACGGGCGTTCCATTCTTGATTTGCTTACAAAGCTGTCTTTATTCAGGTAACGATAACAAACCGGGATCATATCAATGATAACCAATAAACCTAAGCCGGCAAGAAACAGTTTTGTTTTGATTGTTTTTTTATAAAGTAAATAAACAAGACCGAAGGCCAACACAATAAAAGCCATGGAACGGAACACATCAGGCCTGAATATTGAGATACGAGCCGATTCAAGGTTATCGTAAAGTAATTGATAACTGGCCGCATTGGCACCGGACAAAAGGTCTTTAAATTGCACGGATTCCGCTTCACTAAAAAAGCTAAAAAATGTCGTTGGCAAGAGGTAAAACAATGCACTTAATCCGGCAGTAAAACCCAGTGAGTATAACACATAAGTGAATTTCTTTTTTAGAACTTCCGGTTGTTTTACAATTTCGTTAACCGCTAAAATGGCCAAAACCGGGATACAGAATTCGGCAATCACTAGCATCATGGAAACCGCACGAAATTTATTATAAAGCGGAAAATAATCGAGGAAAAAGCTGGTAAGCGGCATAAAATTTTTACCCCACGAAAGCAGGATGGATAAGATAGTTGCCGTCAGCAAAATCCATTTCAGTCTTCCTTTTACAATAAATAATCCCAGCACAAAGAAAAAGATGATAATGGCCCCGACATAAACCGGTCCAGCTGTTCCCGGCTGATCGCCCCAATAATGATTATATTGTTGCACGTACTGTTCCATTCTCGGATCAACATTTCTCATCGCCTTCTTATTCATGCTGAGATATCCCGTGGCTCCACCTTTAACATTGGGAATCATCAACGAAAAAGATTCGGAAATACCATAACTCCAGTGGGTAGCATATGATTTATCCAAACCCGAAGTACGATCCTCCTGATCTGTTGTCAGTTCCGACTTTCCACGAATGGTAGCTTTACTGTACTCGTAAGTCGTCCATAAAGTTGTAATATTTGCCATTACCGCAAATAAAGCAGCTAAAAGCAAAACCAGCGTTGCCATAGCAAAAGGTTTATACAATTTTGTTTTAACAGCATTAACTAACTCAAAAATGCCAAGGATCAAAACAATCAACAATAAATAATATGTGATCTGCGGGTGATTGGCCCTGATTTCGAGGCCAAGGAACAAAGCGGTGAGGATTCCGCCCCACAAATATTTTCCGCGGTAGGCCAGGATAATTCCCGACAGAACCGGAGCCATATAAGCGATGGCATGCGCCTTTGTGTTGTGCCCTGCTCCGAGGATAATAAAAAAATACGAAGAAAAACCAAAGGCCAAAGCCCCAATAATGCTCAGCCAGGGGTTCACCCGAAGCACCAGCAATAGCATGAAAAAACCCAGAAAATAAAGCAGCACAATTCCGGCCGGACGGGGCAATCCGAATTGCAGAACTTTGTCAACATAGATCAGCAAATTATTGGTGTGTTTCAACGAAATTTGATAGGCTGGCATCCCACCAAACATGGAGTTGGTCCATAAGGCTTCTTCGCCTGTTTTTTCACGGTAATCAACAATTTCTTTAGAGGCTCCTTTAAAATGCACAATATCGCCCTGATTAATTCTTTTACCACTGAGCAACGGATTAAAATAAACAATTGTCACCAAAAAAAACAATGCAATTCCTGCAATGTAGGGAGCTAGTTTTTGAAACGGAATCTGTTTCATGCGTAAATATTTTTGATTAGTCTTTTATTTCCTCAAAATCGGTATAATCGCCCAAATTTTCTTTTTTACCTTTTTTCTTTTTCTTCGGGATAAAATCAACATTTACTTCGCCTTCTTTTTTGCGTTTTACATCTTGAGCCTTATATTGGTCACCCATCATGTTTTTTTGCGCCCGACGGACAAACATGGCCAGCAATATTGGCAAAACATACCTTGCAAACAAAACAAACAGGTAGTAGACAACAATAACGATAACTATAAATCTTAACAATCCCATAAGCAAAACCCGCGATTATTATTGCGAAGTTATTGATTTTTTAGGTTGGCTCGTAAAATTTAAAATTAATTAAGAAATTGAATTTTATCGGAAAGTAAACAAAAAAAGAAGGTCAGCCAACGGCTGCCTTCCAAAATATCTTTAAATAAAAAGAAATTACTTCTCGTCAGAAACAGTTAATTTTTTTCTACCTTTTGCTCTTCTGGCTTTCAAAACTTTACGGCCATTAGCTGTAGACATTCTTTCCCTGAATCCGTGTTTGTTTTTTCTTTTTCTGTTTGACGGTTGAAATGTTCTTTTACTCATTTTACTTCGTTTTTTGGGAGTGCAAAGATAGGTGTTTTTATCTTACCCGCAAATTTTTTTATAAAAAAATGCAGTGGCTAAAAAATTAAAGCCACCGCATCTATTGGTTTTATTTTTTAGGAACGTTTTTCAAGGTTTCAACCAGGTAATCCCAGAATTTCTCAACGCTTTCAATATTAACTCTTTCGTCGGGAGAATGGGGACTACGGATGGTTGGCCCGAATGAAATCATATCCCAGTTCGGATATTTTGATCCAAGGATGCCACATTCCAGTCCGGCATGAATAACTTTTACTTCCGGAACTTTGCCAAATTTATTGTTGTAAACTTCCTTCATGGTTTTCAAAATTGGGGAATCCACATTGGGTTTCCAACCCGGATAAGCCCCAACATTTTCGGTTTCAGCACCAGCATCAGAAAACACTTTGTAAATTACGGACGCAATTTTATCGCGTTCGGCATCAACAGCCGAACGTTGAAGGCTTCCAATATTAATTTTTCCGCCTTCAGATTTAATCACGGCCAAATTTGAAGAAGTTTCTACCACGCCTTCCATATCTTTATTCATAGCAATAACACCATTCGGACATTCGTCAACAGCTTTAAAAAGGTTTGCCTGGGTGTTTGCATCAATCACGAAAGCAGGCATCTCAGTGGCTTCAACAGCAAGGTTCACACCGGCATCATTATCTTTTAAATCTTCTTTTAAGATATCGAAATACTCGGCAACCAACGCTTTAAATCCATCAACATTAGCTTCGGGAACAACAACGGAAGCAAATGCTTCGCGAGGGATCGCATTCCTCAAACTACCGGCATTGATGTCGGCCAAACGCATTCCAAATTGTTCGGCAGCCTGGATCATCAAACGAACCAAAAGAATGTTGGCGTTTCCACGGCCAAGACCAATATCCATACCCGAGTGTCCACCTTTTAAACCGGTTAGAGCCAATTTAAAAGCTACCATACCTGCAGGAACTGCTTCTTCGGTATATGAAAAACTTGCGTTGGTATCAACACCTCCAGCACACCCAACATACAATTCACCTTCGTCTTCCGAGTCAAGGTTCATTAAAATATCACCTTTAAGAACAGCCGGATTCAGACCTTCGGCACCGGTCATTCCGGTTTCTTCATCGGTGGTCATCAACACTTCGATAGGGCCGTGTTCAATATCGGTTGATTCAAGAACTGCCATTGCAGCAGCACAACCAATGGCATTGTCTGCACCTAAAGTTGTTCCTTTTGCTTTTACCCAACCGTCTTCAACGTAAGTTTGAATAGGATCAGTTAAAAAATCGTGGTTAATATTACTATTTTTTTGAGGGACCATATCCAGGTGTCCTTGCAAAATAACTCCCATACGGTCTTCCATGCCAGGGGTGGCCGGTTTGCGAATGATGACATTTCCAATCTCATCTTTAAAGGTTTCCAGTCCTTTTTCTTTTCCCCATTTTTCGGCAAACGCCTGAATTTTATCTTCGTGTTTTGATGGACGCGGGATCGCATTCATTGCTGCGAAATTTTTCCATAATGCGGCAGGCTTTAAGCCTTCATAAACATAACTCATTTATATTTCCTCCGAAATTATATTTTGTATTTGTAAATTTTTTTTGATGCCTAAAATTACAAATAATTAGACAACTTATTTCTTAACTTATCATAAAAAAGGTGCCCCACAAGAAGCACCTTTTATTTTTATCGTTAACGAATTTTATTCTTGATCTTTAGGAGCAACAGCACCGGACGGCAATTCAAGTCCATAACCTTGCCTCTTATCTGCTGCTTTTAGTTTGTATGCCAAGAAAATTGAAATAATGCCACAACCTACCAGTACCAAAATTGGAATGGTATAATCATAGTTTGCATTACCAGCTCTAATAGCTTCAATATTTCCTTTGTTTACAAAATCAAGAAGAGCCCCGATACCCCAGAAGAATAACAATAAGCCCCAGTTTTGAATAGTAAACATTGATGCATAAGCAGTTCCCAATCTTGATTCGGCTACAATTTTAGCAACAGAAGGCCACATTGCTGCAGGAACCAAGGAGAAAGCAACTCCAAGAGAAAGCAATCCCAAGTATGCTAAGTAAACACTATTAAAGATTGACAATGAAAGGTGGGCAAAAATCAATAATAATGAGCCCAAAATCATTAAGGTGGCTGCCTTACCTTTTTTATCCACAAAATTTCCAAAAATCGGGGTAAATAAAATGGTGCCCACAGGAATCAAACTAGCCGTTTTCTGACCATTTTTAAACCATAGTGCCAATTGGCTATTAATGCTATACAAATAAGCCAAGAATCCAACAACTACCAACCCTATAAATATTTTTCTTGTATTAGGGTTCACAATTCGCCCCGGGATGACAGAAAAGCCAATTGCAAACAGGAAGAGAATTACGTAAACACTTGCATTTCCAAGGGTTTCACTTCCAAATAAAACAATATTTCCTTCAGCGGCCAATTTACTGGTAAAATCAAATTTATTGATTAAAAGGTCAGGTGCATATTGAATAAACGGGAAAACTGCAGCATAAAATGCCACACACAATAATGCGATATATAAAAATGAACTATTGGTTATCAATTTTACTAGATCAGAAAACTTAAATTCTTCATCACTTCCAGCTTCTGAATTTTCTTTAATTTGTTTATCAATTTTAACATCAAAAACAACGTAAATCAAGAACATTATTAAAGCAATACCTATCAATGTAGCTGCAAAAGTTACGGCAGGAGAAACAACGCCTCCTCCAATATCAACAGACAAAGCAATTCCCATTGCACTACCTAAACGGCCAAATCCCATATTAATAGCCATTGCAAGAGCTAACTCGTAGCCTTTAAACCATTTCACAATCGTTCTTGTTGCAACAACACAAACAACTTCCAATCCAGAACCAAACAATACCCGACCAATAATCATATAAGTCAACATCGTGTTATGTTCTGTTCCAAAGAAACCAGCCGTGGCTAAAGCAGAGATCAATCCACCCACAGTTGCAATACCTCCAAACAAAATACCTGCAACTCTTACGCCCCATTTATCAAGTATTATCCCGCCAACGATAATCATACCAAATACATTGGCAATAGTAGTTAAACCTATTACCCGGCCAAACTCTTCACTGGTGAAACCAAGTTCGCTTTCCATCAGGCCTTTTATCCCTCCGTAAAAGTCTTGGAACCAATATGTACTAAATGTCAACCCACTAAGAAGGATCAAAACAAACCACCTCAGAGCAGCTGAATCTTTCAATGTTTTTTTAACTGCATTCATAGTATTAATTTTTAGTTTAAACTGATAATTTTACACAAAATTGCGGCTAAGATAGAAATTTTTATCAGACAGTGTTTTCTATTTAACATTACGAAATTTTAAAATCGGCAAAATAGCATTTTTTAAACACTAAAAGGTCAAAGACTTACAAGAGCACACAGATTTATTAATAGATATGAACAACTTTTTTAGTTTCGAAAAAAGCCTCTTCAAAAAAATCGGAAATAGTAAAAACTGTAAATTTTTTGTTGACCTTTAGAAGTTCTTCATTAAAATCGCCGCCTTTCAGGTAGATAATGCCATTTTGCAATTTATTTTTTGATTCGGGCAAATTCTTTCCTTTTGTCCAGTTTAAAAAATCGGGCAAATTAGTAACAGCACGGCTCACAATAAAATCATATTTTTCTTTTACCTGCTGAACACGTTGATGACCTGCTTTTAAATTTTTTAACCCGATGGCTTCTGAAACAGCATTAACAACCTTAATTTTTTTAGCGATTGAATCAACCAAATAAAAATTTACCTCCGGGAAAAAAATCGCCAGAGGAATGCCCGGAAATCCGCCCCCGGTTCCAACATCCAACACCAAAGTTCCGGGAACAAAATCAATTATTTTGGCAATAGCAAGCGAATGTAAAACATGCCTCTCATACAACTGCTCAATATCTTTTCGAGATATCACATTGATTTTATCATTCCACAACATATATAAATCAAACAACGCTCCGTACTGTTTTCTTTGATTACCCGACAATTCCGGGAAGTATTTTTCAACAACCTCCATTTGATAACTTTAAAGGATTTAATGGTTACTTTAAGCTCTCTTAACGAATCAATTTTTGATTTTTATCGTTAAACAAGAATATAATTTTAAGCACAAAAATACCAATTTTAATAACATTGCGTTGTGAATAAAACACCTGGAGCGCAAAGGGTTTTGGTACAGTGTTTATTAATTTTGTTTTTGACAGGCAACTATTTTAAAATCGATGACTAAGAATACTTACAAACTATTTGTTTTACTAATTTTTATTGTTGCAACTTCTTGTACATCTACCGTAAAAACCACACAACCAAAAGCCAACACCCAGAACCACTACGGTAAAATGTCCACCTCTAAGTACATTAGGTTACATAAAGAGTTGGCTATTGCCGAAATGAAAAAATACAAAATCCCGGCAAGTATAACACTGGCACAGGGAATTTTAGAATCGGGAAGTGGCAACAGCACCTTAGCAAGGAAAGCGAACAACCATTTCGGGATCAAATGCCACAAAGGGTGGCACGGAAAAACATTCAAATGGACCGATGATGCCTACAATGAATGCTTCCGAAGATATAATAGTGTAGGTGATTCGTATCGCGACCATTCCAAGTTTTTATCAACGAGGGGGCGTTATTCTTCTCTCTTTAAGCTTAAAACCACCGACTACCAAGGCTGGGCCCGTGGCCTGCAAAGAGCAGGGTATGCCACAAATAAACAATATGCAGCCTTATTAATCAAAGTAATTGAAGAAAATAAATTGTATCGTTACGATGATAAAAAATATCAACGAATGGTATTAAACGGTGAAGATATTGCTGCGGAAGAAGTTTTGATTGCCGAAAACGAAATACCCGAGCCAAAGATTGAAGATTACCAGCCTCTCGACATCCCGAATATTGAGAGGGAAATATACACCAATAATGGTGTTAAATTTATTTTTGCAAAAGAAGGAGATACTTTTGAAAGAATAGCCAAAGAACTAAACATGTATAGCTGGCAACTACCCAAATACAACGATTTAAATAAAAGTGCCGATCTCAAACCCGGACAAATGGTTTACATCCAACAAAAGAAAAATAAGGCCAGCGAAAAGTACCATATTGTAAGAAAAAACGAATCGCTCCATTATATTTCTCAACTATACGCGATAAAAGTTGAGGCCATAAAAGAGAAGAACAACCTGGCTAGCAATGATACGCTCCGCTACGGACAGCAATTAAAATTACGCTAGCAATTTCAACTTCCCTCCCATCCTCTATGAACGCAAAAATCCTTCCGGGATATTGGCTTGCTTTATCTCATTTTTTTAGTGTAAATTTGGGTAATCGAGCTGATAAATATGAAAGAAATAATCCTGGATACTTTTGCGCCTTGTGGCCTGAATTGTGAAAAATGTTTTGCCAGAGAAAGAGGAGCTATTCAAAAACACGCAAAAGAATTACAAAATAATTTAGGAAATTTTGATGTTTATGCCGAACACTTTGTGGAGCTTATCGGTGATCATCGTTTTAAAAATTACCCGGAATTCAAAAACGTACTGAATCTGTTTACCGAGGGGAATTGCAAAGGTTGCCGGAATGAGCAATGCAAGCTGTTCAGCCAATGCGGGGTAAGAGCTTGCCATCAGGAAAAAGAAATTGATTTTTGTTTTGAATGTAATGAATTCCCATGCAAAAAAACTAATTTTGATGCGCACCTGCAAAAAAGATGGATCACCCTAAACAACCATATCCGAAAAATCGGCATAGAACAATTTTATCAAGAAACAAAAGACAAGGCGAGGTATGTGTGAAAATCTTACATTAAGAGAACTTAGAAAAAGTGAAATCAGTAATCTAAAAGGCTTCACGCCTGATGACTGGAACATCGAATTTGACAAATTTTGTGCGACTCATTTTAGTAAAGAATATTATATGCCACTGGTTCTTACCCGCAAAGAAACAATTATTGCCACAGCACAGGCCTTTTTCAATACCAACGTAGGCTGGGCCATGTTTATTATTGTAAGACCCGAAGACAAAAAGAAAGGACTGGGGCGCAAAATCACTGAAAAGCTGATTGAAGAAATGTTCAAAAGATGTTCGTCGATACTGCTTATTGCAACAAAAGAAGGCGAAGTTCTTTACAAAAAACTGGGGTTTGAGGTAAACGAAACGTACAGCTTTTTCGAGCACAAACAAATTAACACCAACGATTATTCAAACATAAGTCCTTTTGAAAAACAGAATGAAGCAGAAATCTTAAAACTGGATTTTAAAGCCACCAACGAAAATCGATCCTTTCTTTTAAAACCTCATCTCAAAAATGCTTTTGTTTATAAATCTGAAAATGGAAAGATAGAAGGCTTTTATATTGAAAACCTTACAGATGGCCCTATTGTTGCTTTAACCGAAACAGCCGGAAAAAATTTACTAACCTTTAAACATTCACGAGGTAAGTACCGGTCGGTTCTGCCAAACTCAAACATTGCCGGAGTCAGGCATTTAAAATCATTGGGACTAAACATAAAAAGCGAAGCCAGCCGGATGCACTTGGGCAACGGATTTAACTGGAAACCTCAACATATTTACTGCCGGATTGCCGGCTATTGCGGATAAAATGGAATTTCACTTAAAACATAGTAAACTCAGACCCTGGCGCATGGATGATGCCGAAAGCATTGTTAAACACGCCAATAACAAAAAAATCGCGAACAACTTACGCGACGCTTTCCCACACCCCTACACCCCGAATGACGCCAAAAACTGGCTAAAAAATATTGCTCCAAGCAACGATCTATTATTTGCCATTGAAGTAGATGGAGAAGCGGTGGGAGGAATTGCGGTCATTATAAATTCAGATGTGTACTGGCGATCGGCCGAGGTTGGTTACTGGCTCTCCGAAAAACACTGGAACAAAGGAATTGTCACCGAAGCCTTGCAAACCTTGGTTCAACATACGTTTAACAACACCGAGATAGTCCGGATTTTTGCTGGTATTTTTGAAAGCAATAATACCTCAGCCCGCGTACTTGAAAAAAGCGGGTTCGAATTAGAGGCTGTTCATAAAAAGGCTGTTTTCAAAAACGGAAAGCTCATGAATGAATTATTATTTGTACGATTCAAGGAAGAAAAATAATCTGCCCCGGCACTTATTTTTCAACAAACTGACAACCAACAAAAAAAATAATCTATCTTTATTTAAATTTAAATTCATGAGCACGAAAGGACTTATATTAAAAGCTTTTGCCCTCCTGTTTTTAGTAGGTGGTGTAATCAAGGTGTTCGCCACACAATCTACCTTCATTTCGTTGCGAATCGGCTACTTTTGGGTTGACAACGATTATTTTATTTTTGTCAACCGTATCATGGGCGGAGTGCTTATACTCTCAGGAGCCTTATTTTGGTCAATCTCAAAAGACCTGCAACGTTTCAGATACGTGTTAGGAGGTTATTCTTTCGGACTACTTACGCTTGCCGTAATCATTGGAATTTCAGGCTACATGCTTCACCTTTCCTTATTCAGTTACATTGCGGACGTGATTTTGTTTAGCGTAATGGGATTGTTTTGCCTTTATATCAGATCATAAATGAACATTAAAGATATTCTCCCCGACAGCCACCGTCCTACTGCAGAGCTGGCTGCACAAATGATGATTCAAAAACCCGAAATTCTTGAAGAATTTATTGCCGAAATCCCTAAACAGGAAGCCGTGTTTGCCATGCGTATCACCCGTGCAATGTCCATTGCATACGAAATGAACCCGGAACCTATCCATAAATACACCGGAGAATTAATTCAAATTCTTATCAACTCAAACAACCAGGGTTT
Organism: Bacteroidales bacterium; assembly: GCA_963664245.1. GTDB lineage: Bacteria > Bacteroidota > Bacteroidia > Bacteroidales. The sequence continues at coordinate 3,246,970 of OY760934.1, read as the reverse complement.
GAACCGGGGAATACTAAAAATGTTTCAAGGAGCCTGGAAAGTTTTAACTGAAGAACAACTCGGGCAACTCCTTAATGTTTGTTTTAACTGTCTGGAAAATTCGGCAATAGAAATTGCTCTAAGGGTTTATTCAATGAATATTATTTATGGATGTACGGCCATTTATCCTGAAATGAAAAATGAATTATTGAGCATCATTGAATTTCACTACGAAGAAGGAAGTGCCGGGTTTAAAGCCATGAGCCGGAAGATCATAAAAAAACTTAAAAAGAATAAGTAACTTTGTAGTGACGAGGCCGAGCCTCACTACTTGCAATTGATTCGGCTAATCTCTCCGAATCCGGCCTCGTTATTTATAATTTCACTTCTTTAATCAATTCTTTAAACAACACAATCAAATCATCTTCAGCCCTTGAAGCACTTTCCAGGATATCGTTGATATCGGCTGCCACCAGGTTATCCGGATCGCACTCATCGGTAATTACCGAAATTGCCGCACACTTCAAGCCCACCTGATTGGCAACAATAACTTCCGGAACCGTCGACATCCCAACAACATCGGCTCCAATGGTTCGCAAAAAACGGTATTCGGCACGGGTTTCAAGGTTTGGACCGCAAACAGCTACATAAACCCCTTCGTTTAAAACAATCCCGTTTTTGTCAGCAATTTCATGAAGCTGGTTGTTTATTTCCCGATCGTACGGTCGGCTCATATCTGGGAAACGAGGCCCCATCTCACCGTAGTTTCTACCAACCAACGGATTACCGGGCAAAAGGTCAATATGATCGTCAAGAAGCATCAGGGTCGCTTTTTCAAAAGCAGTATTCATTGATCCGCAAGCGTTCGACAACAATAATAATCTTACCCCCAAGAGTTTCATCACACGAATGGGAAAAGTCAGCTCCCGAAACGAATAGCCTTCGTAATAGTGAAAACGGCCCTGCATGGCCATTACTTTTTTGCCTTCCAAGGTGCCGTATATTAATTTTCCTTTATGGAATTCAACCGTTGAAACTGGGAAATTCGGGATATCGGCATAATCAATTTCTCTTTGAATGTCTATGTGATCCACCAGTTTTCCAAGTCCGGTCCCTAAAACAATTCCTATTTCAGGAGCATCAAGCCCCTGGTCTTTTAAAAAATTTACGGTAGTATTCAAATCCTGCATCATAAAGCTTAAATTATTGTTAAAAATTATTGAATGCCTAGTCTTCGTTGTATTTTTGGGCATTAGAGATATTCAGAATAATAATGAAAAGATTTATCATTTTATGGTTTTCCCTAATTGTCGTAACACTATCCTGTACAGTGAAACAAAACCAAACATCAAAAGAAAGAATAAAGATGCACAAAAATAGCGAAAGCAACAATCAAAAAGTGGTTAAAACTGACGAGGAATGGAGAAAAAAACTCACACCTATGCAGTTCAATGTTTTACGTTTAAGAGGAACTGAACGTCCTTTTACCGGAATTTATGACGAACATTTTGAACCTGGAACTTATTTTTGCGCGGGTTGCGGAGCCAAATTATTTGAATCGGACAGCAAATTTAATTCGGGTTGCGGGTGGCCCAGTTTTTACGAACCGGCCAAAGCCAAAAATATAAAAGAAGTGTTAGACACTTCGCACGGCATGGTTCGCACCGAAATACAATGCGCCGTTTGTGGCGGTCACCTCGGGCACGTTTTTAACGACGGGCCAAAACCAACCGGATTGAGATATTGCATCAACTCGGCCGCTTTGGAGTTTAAACCGCACAAGAAAAAAGAAAACTAAAAGTGACAAGAAGAATGCCCGTTCTTTTTCAGGTACTCCTGGTGATATTCCTCGGCTTTATAAAAAGTAGAAGCAGGAGTAATTTCAGTTACTACTGGACGATCGTATTTTCCGCTTTGCACCAGTGCTTCTTTCGATTTTTCCGCCATTTGTTTTTGGGCTTCGTTATGATAAAAAATAGCGGAGCGATATTGCGTCCCCACATCCGGCCCCTGGCGGTTTAGCTGGGTCGGATTATGGATTTTCCAGAATAACTCAAGCAATTGTTCGTAACTCACTTTTGAGGGATCAAAAATAATTTGGACAACCTCTGCAGGGCCGGTTTTATCGGTGCAAACATCTTTGTACGAAGGATCTTCTAGCGTTCCGCCAAGATAGCCAACCGTGGTTTCGATTACGCCTTCCAACTGCATAAAAGCATCTTCAACGCCCCAAAAACATCCGGCACCAAAGGTCGCTTTTTCGTATTTATCGTTCGAGTATGTCATTGTTGTTATTCCTAAAATTAAGATCAGTGTAATAATAGTTGTTTTCATCATCAGTCGTTTCTTCTCTAAAAAACAAAAATAACACCTACCTTGCTGAAAAACTGTTAACAAAATCATAAAATAGCAGTTCTTTCATTTTTTATTTGCGTGAACAAGTTTAAATTTGTTTATGGAACCGGGAAAATCATTAAAACTTTTATCCATGAAAAAAAGCTTAATTGTTGTATTGTTACTAATTGCTGTTTACCTTGTTAATGCCCAGGAACACAACCTAAGCAAAGGGTATGTATGGCCAAAAGATAATTTAGTATTGAAAAAACTGAACCACTGGAAAGATATAAAATTCGGGTTGTTAATGCATTGGGGAACCTACAGTCAATGGGGAATTGTGGAAAGCTGGAGCCTTTGTCCCGAAGACGAAAACTGGTGTATTCGCCGTGGGCCCTATGCCGCTAATTATTATGAATATGTAAAGGCATACGAGAACCTTCAAACCACCTTTAACCCAAGCGACTTTAACCCGGAGAAATGGGCCAAAGCGGCCAAAGCTGCCGGAATGAAATACCTGGTGTTCACCACAAAACACCACGACGGATTTTGCATGTTCGACAGCAAAGAAACCGATTATACCATCACTTCGCCCAAGACCCCTTTCTCGTCAAATCCCCGGAGCAATGTAACCAAAGAAATTTTTAATGCATTCAGGGAAGAAGGTTTTATGGTTGGTGCCTATTTCTCAAAACCCGACTGGCATTGCGATTATTATTGGTGGCCGTACTTCCCGCCCAAAACCCGCAATGTAACCTACGATCCCGCGAAATATCCCGAGCGGTGGAATGATTTCAAAGATTTTACCTACAGACAAATCGAAGAACTAATGAGCGGTTACGGAAAAGTTGACATCCTTTGGCTGGATGGCGGCTGGGTTCGCCCTTTTTCATCCATAGATACCACGGTTGAATGGCAACGAACCATCCCATACGACCAAAACATTGATATGCCACGCATCGCCAAGATGGCCCGAAAACACCAGCCCGGCCTCCTTATTGTTGACCGTACCGTTTCGGGAGAATTTGAAAACTACGTTACCCCCGAACAAACGGTTCCGGAGAAGCCTTTGGATCATCCCTGGGAGTCGTGCATTACCATGGGATATTCATGGAGCTACATCCCTACCGACGAGTACAAGCCAACCAATGAGCTAATCCACCTGCTCATAAAAATTGTATCGCGCGGAGGAAACCTGCTGTTAAACATTGCCCCTTCCCCTGAAGGCGACTGGGAAGATGCAGCCTATCAGCGGCTCAAAGAAATTGGCGAATGGATGAACGTAAACGGAACCGCCATATACAACACCATTCCGCTTCAACCTTATGAAAAAGGAAGAATTGTTTATTTGCAGTCGAAAAACAAAAAAACAAAATATGCCTTTATTTTATCAGCCGAAAGCAAGGAAGAGGTGATTTTACCAACCTCCCTGCTGCTCAAAGGACTTACAATTTCGCCCAAAAGCAAGATTTATTTATTGAAAGCACCTTCTGTTAAACTAAAATGGGAGCAACAAAAAGAAGGCATCCTTATCAGTTCTCCAAAAAAACTACAAAACAGCATTTTTGGCAAATATGCCGTAACACTTAAAATAACCGAATAAATGCGCATCTCATTTTTTTATACCGTTCTACTGCTATTGATTTTCCGTGTATGCGGGTTCGCCCAGGAGGTTCCCCCATACAAAAACCCGGATTTATCAATCGATGAACGGGTTCAGGATTTGCTACAACGAATGAGTCCGGAAGAAAAATTCTGGCAATTATTTATGATCCCTGAAGACTTCGATAGCAATGATCCGAACCGATACCGTTACGGAGCCTTTGGGTTTCAATTCGGGGCGGCCTCGCAGGATGGGAATGTGGCAGGACAAATATTAAATTACGATGCCTCGGAAAGTGCTGCTTCACTGGCACGAAGAATCAACAAAATGCAAAAATATTTTGTGGAAGAAACCCGCCTCGGCATCCCAATTATTGCTTTTAGCGAAGCTCTCCACGGACTGGTTCTGGAAGGATGCACTGTTTTTCCTCAAGCCATTGGTTTAGCGGCAACATGGGACACAGAGCTGATGAAAGAAATTTCAAGTGTTATTGTCGAAGAAAGCAAAATCAGGGGAATACGTCAAATCCTTTCGCCGGTAATTAACATTGCCAGCGATGTCCGCTGGGGGCGTGTTGAAGAAACCTACGGAGAAGACCCTTTTCTCACCTCAAAAATGGCTCTCGCTTTTGTTTCGCCCTTTGAAGAAAACGGAATCATTACCACACCCAAACACCTCATCGCCAATGTGGGCGACGGCGGGCGCGATAGCTATCCCATTCACATGAGCGAACGCTTTTTGGAAGAAATTCATTTCCCTCCTTTCAAAGAAGTTTTTAGCAAAGGAGGAACACGGTCAGTGATGACCTCTTACAATTCGCTGGATGGCGAAGCCTGCTCATCGAGCCATTGGCTCTTAAACGAAAAAGTAAAAAAAGAATGGGGCTTTGAGGGGTTCATTATTTCAGATGCCAGTGCCGTTGGCGGAGCCAACGTATTGCATTACACCTCGCCCGATTACCCAAGCTCGTCCGAACAGGCTATCACGGGCGGGTTGGACGTAATTTTTCAAACCGCTTACAAACATTATGAGCTGTTCATCCCTCCTTTTCTCGACGGTCGAATTGACAAAAAAGTAATTGATGAAGCCGTTGGAAGAGTATTAAAAGCCAAGTTTGAATTAGGCTTGTTCGAACACCCTTATGTTTCGGAAACCCTTATTAAAAAAGATATTTCCGAACATAAAGAATTGGCCCGGCAAGCTGCCAGAGAATCGATTGTTTTGATAAAAAACGACCAAGGGATTCTTCCCTTAAACAAGAACATACGATCGATTGCCGTGATCGGCACCGATGCAAATGAAGCTCGTTTTGGTGGCTACAGTGGCCCCGGAAATGGCAAGATATCAATCCTGGAAGGGATTAAACAAAAACTGGGGAAGAACAGCAAAGTCCTTTATGCTGAAGGCTGCGGGAGAAATACCATCGAATGGGTAACGGTTCCCGAAAATTGTTTATCGAACACATTCAACCATAAAAAGGCAAAGGGAATAAAAGGCGAATATTTTAACAACCTTACTTTCAGCGGCGAACCAACACTAACACGAATTGACAAAAAAGTTGATTTTCAATGGACGCTTTTTTCGCCAAACCCTAAACTTGAAAACGATTTTTATTCCGTCAGGTGGAGCGGAAAAATTACTTCGCCCGAATCCGGCACGTTTAAAATCGGCCTTGACGGTAACGACGGTTACCGCTTGTTTATAAACGGGAAACTTCTGATTGACCGATGGGACAAGCTAACTTACAGTACAAGTTTGGCAGATTTTCATTTTGAAAAAAATAAAACCTACGACCTCAACGTTGAATTTTACGAACCCGTTGGGAATGCGAAAATCAGGCTGGTATGGAACGTGGGCGTTGATGATAACTGGCAAGAAAAAATACAAAAGTCTGTTGCCACGGTTCAAAAAGCAGAAGCCGCGATTGTCGTGGTTGGGATTAACGAAGGTGAATTTCAGGACAGGGCTTCGCTTGCCCTTCCCGGCCATCAGGAAACCCTGATCGGAGAAATTGCCAAAACAGGCAAACCCGTTATTGTTGTTATTGTGGGTGGAAGTGCCGTTACCATGACAAACTGGATGAATCGGGTTCCAGCCATACTTGGCGTTTGGTATCCGGGCGAAGAAGGCGGACATGCCGTGGCCGACGTATTGTTTGGCGATTACAACCCGGCCGGTCGTTTGCCGGTTACTTTCCCAATTTCCGAAGCACAACTACCTCTGGTGTACAACCACAAACCTACCGGGAGAGGCGACGATTACAACAACCTCAGCGGGCTTCCGTTATTCCCGTTCGGCTACGGACTAAGCTACACCCAATTTACGTACAGCAATCTGCATTTTGAAAAGGACACTATTTCCCAGAATGAATCAACGCGTGTATGGTTTAATATAAAAAACACCGGAGACAGAGATGGCGATGAAGTTGTACAGCTTTATATTCGCGATCTCCTGGCCACGGTTGCCCAACCGGTGATGGAACTGAAAGGCTTTAAACGTGTTCGTTTAAAAGCAGGAGAAGAAAAGGAAATTTGTTTTTTTATTGAACCCGATTTGCTAAAAATGTTTAACCGCAAAATGGAAGAAGTTGTAGAACCTGGCGATTTCAGGATCATGATCGGAACTTCTTCAAGGGATTTGCGCTTAAAGAAAACTCTTACCATTAGCAAATAAACTTACTTAAGGAAGCATGCCTGGATGGTTCCTTAAAATCACATTACGAGAGATAATACTTGTTCGTGAATACCAATCTTGTAACCTCTCGAAGCCATATAAATGCTTCCTTTATTATCTAATACAAGCACCAAAGGCAAGATGATTTTACCTTGTATTCCCAGTATTTTTTTTACATTTTCCAACAAATGATTATCAACATCTTTATAGAGCTTATAGTTTGCAGGCGTGTCTTTAAAGAATTTCGGGTTCAGGCTTTTGTCGGGCACTTCTTCGCTTTGTATCATTGCAATGGTACCAGCCCATTTCTCATATTTATCTTTACTTTGAGTAAATTCTTCCATCAGGTGTCTTGTTGGTTCTTTTCCGGGTTCGACCCAGATTAATACCGCAAAATTTTTAGCAAAAAGAGCATCCAACCTATACTGCTGATGATCTCTCATCAAATGGTTGTTCAGGTCAATAGCCCCTATCTTTTTTCTTGTTTTCTCAGGCTCTCTGAACTCCATTTTCAATTTTGCAGTTTTTCCGGCTTCAAGCTTAAAATATTTTATCTTCACGAAGACTGTTCCGCTGGCATCCCTGATTCCTGTTATCAGGCGGTACTGGCCAGCTTGAAGGTTTATTTTTTCGGGCATTTGATTTTCGCCCCACCCCCATTCATAATCAAGGGTTTGAAAAACCCCGTCTACAAAACGAGCAATGGTATAATGCGTATAATAAACCGGAGCAAAATCTTTTTTTACTGCTTTTGTATCAAAGGTAATATAAGCATCTTCTTGCTGCTGATGTTGCAAATTTATTGTTTTCTCATCAAGGAAAACCTCTACCCACTCGGTTCCATTAAAAAACAAAGGCATATAATCCCCTTCCCTGAGGACAGAGGGAATTCCAAGGCTCCGGCACAGAGCAACAAAAAAGATATCCCTTGATTCTTTATTCGTTATTTTTAATTGGTAAACGCCAAGGGGACTGATCGGCAAATTATAATAATTATCTTCTTCATTAATTTGAAGATTACGGACAATCCATGATTTAATTTCGCTTACTTTTTCCTCACGGCTCGAACCTTTCAAGCCTTTAAATTTTTCTCTCAGGAACCGCCTATATGTAAGCAGGTTTTCATTTTTTACCCGCGGGTTCAACACGCCGTTTTTAAAAACATCTTTAGATTTATAATCACTCTCGGAAAAATTTGCATAAGCTACATCAAGGTGTGCCAACAGGATTTCTGCTTTAGTATCGCACAAATCCTTTTCCGAAATCAAGCTCAATATGGTAAACGGATCAGATTCCCTTTCAGGGGTGAGACTTTCAAAAAACTTCTTAATTTCCCGCCAATTTCCTTCACTGGCTTTCAGGTATTTCCAGGTTTGTTCTTTGTCAAGCTTTTGTTTTTCAGCCAAAGTATAAGCTTCTTCTTCTGTTATAAATGTTTTTCTATATGCGAACCGGATGCTGTCTTCACTGGCCAGCCGGATATCATTTTCCTTTTTCAGGCTTTCGTCAACCGGGTAAGGTTCTTTTTCAGCCGGAGGAACATTAATATAATTTTCTTCCCCGCTTAGCATATTATGTTGATTTAAACAAAGGCTCACAGTATCCTGCTCGCCAACAGGTATTTTCTTATATGCATATTCCCCATCCTTACTAACCCAAATCATTAAATCGCCATAACCTGTTGTCAGGCTACTGATCCCGTTTTCATCCGTATTAATGCTTGCGATCGGGTAAAATTCGGCATAATTATAGAGGCCAAAATCCACACGTACATCTTTAAGGGCTTTGCCTGTTTTATCGGTTACTTCTACATATTGCTTTTTTACATCGGCATAATTTTTCAAAACATTGATCTCGGTATAGTTTTCTGTTTTTAAAGTCACCTCGTCATCACCGGTATAATTTCCAAACACCTTTGTATGGATAAGCATTGCTCTTCGGGCAGGTTCGGTAAACCAGCCCATATTGAGTTTCGGTTCGGGTTCGCAAGCCCCGAGATAATACCATTCACCATCTACCCATACCTCCACCCAGGCATGGTTATCGTCAGAATGTGCCCAGCGTGGAGTATATACCTGACGTGCCGGAATACCAACGGCACGCATGGCCGTAACAGTAAATGTTGATTCTTCGCCGCACCTTCCATGGCTTGTTTTAACGGTACTTAAAGGGCTGCTGGTACGGCTGTCGGACGGAGCATAATTCACTTTTTCATGGCACCAATGATTTACCTCAAGAGCTGCTTCCATCATCGGGAGATCAATAATGCGATCTTTTAGTTCCCTGTAAAATACCATCCGGGCGGTATCCAGGTTTTCATTATTAACCCGGTAAGGCAGCACAAAATACCTAAAGATTTCCTCGGGAACCATCTTCCCCCATGAAAATGTTTCGCGTGCCTTTAAACTAAATTTTACCTGGCGTAAAAAGAAATCTCCGTCATAATCAGCCAAATCGCACAAAGGCATATAAGCATAAAGAAACTGAAGGGCTTCTTTTTCTTCTATACTCGTTTTTTTAAACACTGAAAACAATTGATCCTTCCTGTGTTTGGCAAATTCTTTTCGTTCTTCAAAACGTTTGGATACAATTTGACGATAACTTTTATCGCTAATAAAATGATTGTTATAACTACAGGATAAGCAAAAAACAAGGGGTAAAAACAGGAAAAGCAGTTTTTTCATAACGGGTACAATTTATTTTAGAAGTAAGCTGTCAGCTTTTGGGCTGATTCTATTTTAAGCCAAATTTAAGTAAATTTTAAAATTTGCCACAGCAAAGCGTTCTATTTATAAACGAACAAAAACAAAAGCTTAGGGCTTAAAAAAACTTCTACCTGATTCTACTAAAATCAGATAATAATGATTTAGAAGCTTTAAGAAGGAATTGAAAAGATTGCTAATGGGGAATTGGAGAGTTAAATGGTTCTTTTCAATAATATTAATTCAGGTATTTACCTAATGTATCAATTAAGATTTTGTTTCGTATTGGCTTTGCTAAAAATTCTGCACATCCAATTTCCAGACTCATATCTTTTTCTCTCCCCAGATTTAAAGCCGTTTGAACAATAACAGGAATTTCTTCGTGTGTTTTTTTTATTTCCCGTATCACATCAAATCCGCTAATTCCAGGCAAGCGGATATCAACCAAAATCAAATCGGGGGTTTCCATTTTAGAAAAAAGATCAAGGGCTTCTTCACCGGTTTCGGCCACTACTATTTTTGCACCGGTAGCTTTTAAGGCTGATTTAATCATCCGCATATTGGATTCAATATCCTCAACAACTAAAATTGTTTTGCTGCTCCAATCAATTTCGTCCGGTTTTTTAATATTATTACCGGGAACATTTATTGAACCATCCTTTAGTCTATTTGGGATCGTAAAATGAAAGGTTGAACCGGAACCCACTTTTGAATCAACCCACATATCTCCTCCCAACAACAATGCCAGTTGTTTAGATATTGCCAAACCAAGACCGGTACCGCCAACCTCTTTATGCTGGGTAGTAACAACCTGTCCAAAACGTTGAAAAATCAGATCGAATTTTTGTTTAGGGATACCGATACCGCTATCTTTTACATAAAACTCAATGGTATCACCTTTTATTTCAAAGCCGTATTCAATGCTTCCTTTCTTGGTAAATTTTACTGCATTATCAAGCAGGTTTATCAAAATCTGATAAATCCTTGCTTCGTCGGTATAAACAAAGAATTCGGATAAGTGGTCGGGAATGGAGATTTTAAGGTCGACCTCTTTATCATCATAATTGGATATTTTAGCCAAATATGGTTTTTTAAGATCTTTAAAAACCGACACCAAATCACATGATTTATTGTGAATATCCAACTGACCACCCTCAATTTTGCTGATATCAATAATATCATTAAGCAAGTTTAAAAGGAGTTCTCCATTTTTTACAATAATGTCGACATATTCCGATCTTTCACTTTCATCAGAAACCGATTTCAATAATTCCGAGAAGCCGATAATCGAATTCATTGGAGTTCGTAAATCATGCGACATGTTTGCTAAAAATACAGATTTCAACAGATCTGCTTCTTCGGCTTTGAATTTTGCTTTTTGTAAGTCGAGGTAAAGTTGTTTTCGCTCAATGGCATACAAAATCGACCGGGATAATAATTTGCTGCTGAGTTCACCTTTAATCAAATAATCTTGTGCACCATTTTGGACTGCTTCTACTCCTGTTGTGGAATCAATATTACCGGTCAAAACAAGGATGGGTAAATCGGGGAATTCTTTCTGTGTTTTATAAAACGTTTCGATCCCATTGGAGTCGGGTAAACCTAAGTCAAGTACCACTATATCAACTTTATTTTCTTTCAGATAATCGAAACCGTAGCTCAAGCGAACAACAGTGTCAACCCTGATTTCAGGATAGTCAATCTCAGTAATAAGATCTTTAAATATTAACTGATCTCCGGGATTGTCTTCGAGTAACAATAATTTAACTTCTTTACTTTTCATAAACTTTTTTCTTAATGAAAAATTTATTCATTGTTTCTAAAAGGATTCTTGGTTTAATTGGTTTCGACATATAATCGTCGCATCCAGCATCAATAATTTTTTGTTTATCGCCTACAATGGCAAAAGCCGTTTGTGCCACAACCGGCATGTCTTCATGTATTGAACGGATGTGTTGTAACACTTCGAGCCCATGCATATCGGGCAATTGCATATCTAATAAAACAATATCAAATTTAGTATTTTCACAGGCTAAAATGGCATCATTTCCGGTTGGTGCCCAAATAATTTCCTTCACCCGCTGGTGGAGTACTGCAAACAAATATTCGTAATTAAAATCATTATCCTCAACAATAAGTATTTTTTTATCCGGCCAGTTATATTTAGGGGTTTCGAATTGAAATACCGAATCATTCACCTTTTTTTCAATAAATTTTGTGCCATTAAATATAAGCGACACCTTTGTTCCCTTGTTTACTTCTGAACTTATCTCTACCGAAGCATTCATCAATTCGATAAGATTTTTTACCAACGAAAGCCCAATGCCTGTACCTGCCACTAAATCATTTTCCAGTTCATTTTGTTTATTAAAAACTTCAAATAAACCGGGAAGTATATCTGACCTTATCCCTACCCCCTCATCTTTAACAAACACATCCACTTTATTATTCCTGTTAATTGTATAGCCCAATTCGATGGTACCCTTGTCGGAAAATTTAATTGCATTATCCATTAAATGATCGATGACATTTTTCAAACGAATGGTATCAGAAATCACAAAAACGGAGGCAACTTCAGGAATATTCAGCTTAAGCTTGAGATTGGCTTTATCTTTAAGGATTTTACTTTTCCATTGCTCATAAGCTCCTTTTAAAAACTTATTTAAATCGGTTTCTTCCAAATCCAGCACCAAATCTCCTGCCTGCAAACGGGAAATATCAATAATATTATTTATGAGCCTTAATAGTTTATCGCCATTTGACTGAATGATCTTAATAATTTCAGAGCGTTCTTCTCCAGAAACAGAATTGTCATCGAGCAGTTCAGAAAATCCCAAAATAGAATTCATAGGGGTTCGGATTTCATGCGATATGTTCGATAAAAATGTTGTTTTCAAGCGATCGGATCGTTCGGCCTTTTCTTTGGCTTGTTTAACCTCACCTAATACCTCTTGGATTTTCTTTTCCCGGTCTTTAAAACGAGATATATCTCTAAAAATCAATAAATAATATCCACCCTTGTTTGTTTTTAAATTATTTACTTTTATTTCTACGGGTATTACCTCATTATCGTAATTTGTAAATAATGCTTCAAAAACGCCCGTTGTAGATTCGGTTTTAAGTTTTTCCCGAATCTCTTTCAATTGTATACCCGGGAACTCATATCTGCGATAAATACTAGGTATTGATGGCTTAAGCGTTTTGTCATGTAAATATTTCCCTCCTAATAACGTTCTCATTGCATCGTTCAATTCGCAATAATAAGTGTCGGAAGAAATAAGCATTATCCCATCCCTTGAATACTTCAACAATATGTCAGCCAATTCTTGATCCATTTCAATAATTTAAGAGGCATCATTTTTAGTTGTCGGGAGTTTTACAATCGACAGCCAAAAATTATGCAATGTTTTTACAACCTTTACAAACTGCTCCAAATCAATCGGTTTGGTAACATAGCAATTTGCATAGTTTTTATAGGCCCTAACGATGTCTTCTTCTGCATCAGAAGTACTGAGAATTACAACCGGTATCCTGCGAAGTTCTTTATCGCTTTTTATGTCAACTAAAACTTCCCGACCATCCTTCTTGGGCAAATTCAAATCCAGCAAAATAATATCGGGAGTAGGTGCATCTTTATACTTTCCTTTCTTATTCAGAAAATCCATTGCTTCCTGTCCATCATTCACCACGCTAAGATTATTGATAATTTTATAATCTTTCAAGGCTTCCTTAGTTAAACGCACATCACCCGGGCTATCTTCTACCAATAACAATTCTATAAATTTGGGCTCCATAATTAATTATCGTTTAAGTTTATTTTCCATCCGCTGGGAACTGAACAATTGAAAACCAAAAGTTTTCCAACGATTGTACAATTTTTACAAACTGAACCATATCCAATGGTTTTGTCACATAGCAATTGGCGTAGTTATCATAGGCCATCTTTATGTCATTTTCATCCTCCGAAACCGTTAATATTACAACAGGAATCGTTTTTAAATCTTCATTGTGCTTAATTTCGATTAAAACCTCGCGCCCGTCTTTTTGGGGCAGGTTTAAATCCAATAAAATTACATCGGGCGTTGAAGCTGACTTAAATTTCCCTTTTTTAAACAAAAAATCCATTGCATCTTCTCCATTATTAACCACATGAAGGTTATTTACCATTTTGTGGGTCTCCAATGTTTCCCTGGTCAGCTCAACATCGACCATATTATCTTCCACTAATAGTATTTCAACAACTCTTGTCATCTTCTCTTATCTTTTTAATGTAAAATAAAAGGTTGAACCTTTCCCTGGTTTCGATTTACCCCATATATTTCCACCATGACGTTCAACAATTTTTTTGCAAACGGCTAAACCTATACCGGTTCCCGAATATTCTTCGTTCGTATGTAAGCGTTGAAAAATCACAAAAATGCGATCTTTATAATTTTCTTCAAATCCGATACCATTATCTGCCACCGAAAATTCGTAATACTCTTTTCGTTTTGTTACAGCAATTTTAATTTCAGGATTCTTTTCTCCTTTAAATTTTATCGCGTTTGAAATCAGGTTTTGGAACAACTGCACAATTTGTGTTTTATCAACAGCTATTTCCGGCATTTTCCTAACTTCAATTTTTGCATTATTTTCATCGATGCTCGCCGATAAATTATCAATGGCATCTTTTATAACTTCATTTAAGTCGGTATTTTCAAAAGCCTGTCCTCTGGTTCCCAGCCGGGAGAATGCCAACAAGTCTTTTATCAACTGGCTCATCCGGCTTGCTCCATCAACGGCAAAAGCGATATATTCCTTCCCATCGCTATCGAGAATATGGTTATATTTTTTCTCAAGAAGTTGTAAGAAACTGGATATCATCCGCAAGGGTTCCTGTAAATCGTGAGAGGCAATGTAGGCAAATTGCTCCAGGTCGCGATTCGATCGTTCCAACTCAAGCAATGTTTTTTTCAGTTCCTGTTCCTGGCGTTTTTTATCCGTAATATCTCTCCATGAAGACATCGAATATTTGATGTTCCCTTTACGATCCTTAACAGAAGTGATATTTAAACTAACATTGAGCTTTTCGCCATTCTTTTTCTTAAGAATCAATTCCCTGTTATTTACTTTTCCGTCCTGAGCAAATTCACTAAGAACAAATTTGGCTTTATTGATGGATTCATCATGATACATTTTTAATATTGGCTGGCCAATAATTTCTTCTTTTTTATACCCCAGGGTTTCGAGCAACGTATTATTACATTCCAAAATTGAACCATCTTCAGGAGAAACCGAAACATACATGTCAGGGGCATTGTGATACAGGCTCAAGAATTTTTGTTCACTCTCCTGTATTTTCTTCTCCGCATTTTTTCTTTCGGTAATATCGGTATGGGCTCCAAACATACGGATAATTTTACCGTTTTTGTCTTTTTGAGAAGCGGCTTTGCTATGAATCCAACGGTATGAACCATCTTTATGCCGCAGCCTGAATTCCAATAAAAAATCGCCTTGGGGTTTTTCTACATAATCATTCATTGCTTTATTGGCGAACTCATAATCATCCGGGTGTAGGAGATTTTGCCAGGTTGAAAAAGAATCCTCAAGTTCATTGGATCCATAACCTAATTGAGCTTTCCATTGATCGGAATAATAAACTACATCTTCGTTGACATACCAATCCCAGATACCTTCGTTAGCGGCTTCTAATGCAAGTTGATAACGATTCTCACTTTCTTTTAAAGCATTTTCAAATATTTTTCGTTCGGAAATATCATTTCCTATTCCTATTAAGTATTCTTTTGTATCGATTACAAGTTTGGTGCCTGTCCAATGGTAAGGAATCTTCTTTTTATGTTTTGTTATAAGATTGGCTTCTAAATCAGAATACCCCGTTTTGAAGACTTCTGATATACTGCTTAAGACTTTTTGCTTTTCATAGTCCTCAAAAAAAACCATTGGTGAAATGACCTGCATTTCTTCAGATGAATAGCCTGTTTGTCCAAGAAAATTCTGGTTCCACTTAACAAATTTTCCATCTTTATCAAACATGTAAAACACACCCGGCAAAGCATCAATAATTGATTCGGAGAAATTACGAGCAAAAACAACATCTTTCTCTGCTTTCACTCTATCTGTTATATCAATGGCATATATCGCAACCAATTTTACTTCATCTCCCTGTACCAAAGCCGGATAGATTCGGTTCTCAAAAAACCACTTATCATGTGTATCATGAAACAAAACCGGTTTTGCCGTTTTAAACACATTATCAATGATTCTTCTTCGGTTGCCTGATATATCATCCGGATTAAATCATATATATTTTTCCCCAACAGGTTTTTAGAATCTTCACCCAATCGCTCCGCAGCTTTGTTATTAATCTTTACAACCGTTCCATCCTTTCTGATTAGCACAAAAGATTCGTCAGGGGCATCAAGCAAAATTCTTTGAAGACCTTCAGATTCTTTTCTGAGTTTCATTTCTTCAACCAATTGTTCATTTGTTGCCCTTAATTCTTCTTCAATAGCTGCCCGTTCATGGATTTCAGCCTGTAATTCTTCATTTGAAGAGCGCAACTCTTCCTCAAGCGATGCCCGTCCTTCTATTTCAATTTGAAGCTGTATATTTTTTTTATCTAATTCTGAGGTGCGTTCTTTTACAACATTTTCCAAATTGTGTTTCAGTTCAAGCAACTCTCTTTCTGCTTTCTTTTGCTCGGTGATATCTGTAGCCGAACCTATAATCCGGGAAATCCTTCCTTTTTCATCTCTAACAGGGGTCAAGACGGTAAGCCAATAAATATCCAGCCCTTTCACAGGAATCATTTCTTCATACTTAATCCGTTCTCCGGCATCCAGGCAACGTTGATAATTTTCACGAATAGCTCTAGCCGTCTCCTTTGATATTAGACCGGGAACTAAATCGTCAAGCGTTTTTCCCGAGATTTTCTTGGTTTGAAAGCCTGATATTTTTTCGTGGGAAGAATTAAGCCTGTTAAAAACAAAATCGTTTTTTTCGTTAACATCAACAACAAACAAAGCCGAGTCAGTACCTTCTATAATGCTATCTAAGAAGATATTTTGTTCTATCAACTCTTTCAGCTTTCTCTGCATAATTACTAGCATTTCTAAATCCAATAAAAAATCGGTTGCAAGGAAAGAGATTCAGGTATCTGGGAAGTGCGTGTGTAGTGTGAACAAATTACGAGTCTTTTCGATCCCTTTCCTTTTAACCGATAAAATCTAAATTTAGTTCTGATACAAGTTTAATACATTAATTAATGGAATACATCGGCAGATTGCCTAAATTTATATAGGTAATTTACCTATTTCGTTTTGTAAAGCCCATTGGACAAGGCAAACTTCACTAAACCGGCTGTATTTTTCGAGCCTGTTTTTTCCAATAAATTTCTACGGTGAGCATCTACGGTTCGAATACTAATATTCAGTTTATCAGCAATTTCCTGATTCGACATTTCTTCAATAATCATGTCTAATATTTCGAGTTCGCGAACCGTTAAAGGAGTGGTGATTTGAGGCTCCTGTTTTGAAGGATTGGTAAGTTCTTTGATAACTGTAAGGGTAATTTCAGGACTAAAATAGTGTTTTCCCTGTGCAATCGAATTGATGGCATTGAGCAATTCATCCTGCCCCAGATCCTTCAAAATATAACCTACCGCACCGGCTTCCATCATTTTTGCCAAGTATAATTCTTCATCGTGCATTGTTAACGTGAGCACACGAACATTCGTATATTTATCGCTGATAACCTTTGTACATTCAACCCCGTCCATTTCGGGCATGTTTATGTCCATAATTGCCAAGTCAACATCATTATTTTCAATAAACCTTAATGCTTCAAGCCCGTTTGAAGCCTCGCCAACAACCTCATACGATTTTTCTTTACGAAGCATAGATTGAATGCCATCCCGAATCATTTTATGATCGTCTACAACCAATATTTTTAGTTTGTTCATACAGAGATAGTTTTTGACGGTAGTTCAATACTTATAAAGGTTCCTTTGCCCGATTCACTTTCTACTTGCAAATTGCCATTCATTAATTTAACACGGTTTTCTATATTCTGCAAGCCGTAAGAATCAGCCTGTGTTTTTTTAGATTCAACATTAAATCCAACTCCGTTATCCTCGTAAGTCAGACTAAGTAATTTTTCATCTTTAAAAATCTGAATCACAATACTATTAGCATCCGAATGTTTCAAGGCATTATTTAAAAACTCCTGGATGATCCGAAAAATATTGACCTCGGTATTTTTACCCAATCGATTTTGAGAAAGATTGCTAATAAGTTCAATCTTTATACCCGAACTTTTTTCGACCGCATTAACTAAAGAAGTTAAGCTCTCACTTAGGCCATAATCGGCAACCGATTTAGGAATTAACCGACGGGTTATGCTCCGGCTTTCTTCAATAGCTTTTCGTAAAAGATCGTTTCCTATATTAAACTTTTCTTCGAGGCTGCCATTCAAATGTTTGACTTCATCTCTCAGTGATGCAAAATTCATGGATGCCGCTGATAAATACTGTCCTAGACCATCGTGTAGTTCGCGAGAGATCCGCTGCCGTTCTTTATCTTCTCCTTCAATCAGGTATTTGATTTTTCGCTTTTCCTCATTTTTAAGCTTTTTGATATACTCTTCCAGCAAATCGGATTTTATCTGGAGCTCTTTTCGCTGATTAAACAACTCCAAAAATATCCTGACTTTTGAAATAAAGATGGTCCGGTTAACCGGCTTGGTAATAAAGTCTACGGCTCCGCTTTTATAAGCTTTAATAATACTTTCGTTATCAGAAAAAACGCCAGTTACGAAAATAATAGGCGTATCTTTATTTAATTCAACCTTGCGTATCATTTCTGCCAAATCATAACCATTTATATCCGGCATTTGGATATCCAATACAATTAATGAATAATGTTCTTCCTTAACCAGTTCTTCAACTTTGGTCGGATACAAACAAGGATCTATTTCTACGTTTAGAACTTCTAAATAGCGCTCAAGCAGAAATAAATTCGATTCAATATCGTCAACTAAGAGTATACGGGGTAACATGCACTACCTTTTGTTTATCAAATATACGGAAAAGTACCATATTATCAAATTGATAAATGCAAAGGTTATAAGTTTTTTTTCAGCAACTCCTTTGTTGATAACAATCCACAAGCAGCAAAAATATCTTCCCCACGCGAGGCTCTTATGGTTGTGGTGATCCCTTTTGCAGTGAGCACATCCCGAAACCAAACGATATGATTTTCATCCGGGCTTTTTAACGGAGAATCGGGAATGGGATGAAAACGCAACAAATTAATCCGGCATTTAATGCCATTTAAAAGTTTTGCCAATTCTTTAATATGGCGGGAACTGTCATTAAAGTCTTTAAATAAAATATATTCAAAAGAGATGCGGCGCTGACGTCCAAAATCAAAATTGCGGATAACTTTGATTAAATCGGGCAAAGAATAAACATTTTCGATGGGCATGATTTTTTTACGATCCTCTTCAAAAGGAGAATGCAAACTTACGGCTAAATGAACATTCGATTTTTCAAGAAATTGCTGCATGGCAGGTATAATGCCGATGGTTGAAACGGTAATCCGTTTTGGCGACCAGCCATAACCCCAATCGGAAGTTAAAATCTCCAGCGACTTCAACACATTTTTGAGATTATCAAAAGGTTCGCCCATCCCCATGTAAACAACATTGGTCAATTTTCCGAACTCGGGCAAACTGTGAATTTGGTTCACAATCTCTCCAGCCGACAATTGTCCCTGAAAGCCCTGGCGAGCCGTCATGCAAAACAAGCACCCCATTTTACAACCCACCTGTGACGAAACACAAAGGGTTGCCCGTTCTTTCTCAGGAATATAAGCCGATTCAATAAAATTTCCGCTCCCGGCTTTGTATAGGTATTTTTTGGTTCCATCAACCGATTCCTGAAAACTCTCAGGGGGGAAAATTCCAATTTCAAACTTCTCTGATAAGTTTTCAATGTTTTTTTTGGAAAGATTACGCATTTGGTCAATAGAATGAATATTTTTTTTGTACAACCAATCAGCAATCTGTTTGGCTACAAATTTCTGCATCCCCATACTAACAACAACTTCCTGAAGTTCAGACAAAGTCTTTCCAAATAGTTTTTCTTTCATTTAAAAATAAATTTCGGCTAATATTTTATCAAAAGGAACGCCTTTACTTAACAAAATATCCCGGGTTTCAACAATCATTTCGGCACTGCCACAAAGGTAATATTTATAATCGGCGGGGAAAGATTCAAATTGGCTTAAATAATCTGTTACACGTCCGTCAAAAATATGTTCTGCTTTTTCTTTTGAGCAGCACCTCACATAGCGTTCTCCCATGCTAAAAAAATCATGTTGGTAATAAAACGATTTCAATGTTCGGGCACCATGTATTAAGATTTTATTTTGGCCTAAACCAGAATTAAACATTGATGCAAAAGGGGCAATCCCAGTTCCTGTGGCAATCCAGTATGCCGGTTCTTCATTATCCGTAAATTTTCCAAAAGGTTCGGAAACCAACAGTTTATCACCCTCTTTCAATTTGGCCAATTTATTGGTTAATTTTCCCTCAGCAACCACTTCAAACAACAGTCTTATTTCTTTCTCGTGAACACCACTTGCAATGCTATACAACCGGGCAGGAGTATCATGATCGGTTGAAATGGCAAGCACCTGACCTGCACAAAAATCAAAAGTTCTCTTGAATGCAATTTCATACACCCTACCCTTAAGCAAATTTTTTACCGATGTTATTTTATGAACCGACATTTGTATTCCTAATTGTTATTGATTCGTACCTCCGTTTACTCAGAATGTTAAATTACATTAGGCTGTTAATTGGCATCAATATATTCTCGTTGCTTCTTTCAATAAAAGATAACTTATGGTTAAGCCGCTCTGATCAGCAACTTCTTTGTTAATCTCAAAACTTATTTTATCATCGGTATACAGAAAGTTAATAATCACCCCTTTGCGGCCAAAACCAGGACTGTCGCTTAACGTTAAAACAGGTCTGCCGGCAATGGATGCCAAGATTTGATCTAACTCTTTCGCTTTTACATTTCCGATAAAAAGCAAATCCGTTTCCGGGATTGAATCCGAGGCTGCCAGTTCAAGAATTACAACTTTTTTGTTCTTAATTAAATAATTAGTATAAATTTCGTTTAGCTTTTGCGTAATGGGGGTTTTACCAATTACCGAGATCGTAAAAACAGAATCCTGGTTATTAAAATCCGATCGCTCGGGCCAGGTAATAAAGCGGGTGAATTTTTCAAGATACACTGCCTTAACTACAAATTCATCATATTGCGAGTAGGCCGAAATGCAAATCAACAAAATGATAAGCGTAATTTTATTTCTACTATCGGTTTTTTCTTTTCTAGACAAAGGTTCTAATCAATTTCTTTAAATACATTTAAAATATCATGTCTAAAATAGACATAATAAATTGGGTTTTCAAATAAATAGTTTAGAAGATTATTTGTCTTCAAATTTATATTTTACTAAATTTAACATTTGGCATACCAATTAACAACTAACTAATGAAAACAACAAATTGGAATCCTCTTTTTATAAAACAATTTATTCTGATCCTACCTCTCATTTTCAATTCGAATGTTTTTTCTCAGAACCAGGATAAGAACCAGATTAAAGGGCTTTTTTCTATGTCGATCAACGACTTAAAAAACCTCAAGGTTCAATCAGCATCAAAGCAATCTGAAAAACTAAAAAATACAATAGCCACACTTTACGTAATTACTGATAAAGAAATTGAACAGTATGGTTATACAAATTTACAAGAGGCTCTGGCATCCGTTCCAAGTGTTTACCTTTATAACCCACATAGCTGGGTATGGGGCGGACAACGAGGTCTTGTTTCTAATTTTTCGCAAACCCTTTTAATGATTAATGGCCGGGAAGTAAATAATTTGATCGCTTCTGAAGGTTTTATATCAAACCAGTTTGCAACTTACAATATCAAACAAATTGAAATCCTGGCAGGGCCAGGCTCGGCTATTTATGGAGCCAATGCCTTGGCTGGCGTAATTAATATTATTACTAAAGATGACGGAAAGAATTATGAAGGCACAGAATTGTTTATTGACATTGGTTCTTTTAATACCAAAGCCCTGAGTATCTTATTTTCAGAAAAAATCACTGATGATTTTAAAATATCAGGAAGCGGAAGAATTTACACTTCGGATGAGGAAAATTTTTCGGATTTCATTAGAAATTCAAATAAATTTATTCCAAACTGGAACGACAGGGATCTTATTGGCAATTATGAAAACTTTGGAGAATACCGGAATTTTTCAAAAAGCATTCCGTTAAATCTTAAAATAGATTATAAAGGATTTTATGTCGGCATGAACTATTATTACAATCTCCAGAGTCATGGGATGGAAGCTATTTCGTGGGACTATACCGACAACGAAGATCATCGAAAATTTTTTTTATGCTTCGGAGGTTATGAAAACGATATCACTGAAAATCTTCATATAAAACTTGATTACTATCACATACAATCAAAATTCTGGGGCAGGTATTATGCCGATTTGTGGCCCACAGCTCGTTTACAAACCCCTGGAAACATTGACCATTTTGAATTTAACACCTGGACCGTTAACTCAGGAAACCGTACAGGGCATATTTTTAATATGCTCGACTATTCTCAGGATGATGCAACAGTATACGACGAAACAGCACAAGAAAATATTGTTCTTCAAAATTATTATGCTTCATTTGCCCACTTTTTAATCGATCAGGGACTTATTGATCCGAACAATATTACCGTTGACGATGTTCATAAATATTTTACCCACATTTATAGCAATAAAAACAGTCGGGGTTCTTTACGGGATAAGATTGAACTCCAGGCAAATTACAAATTCGATACAAAAAACAACCTGATTTTCGGATACACCTACGATCATATTAATTATGTTGGACTGGCTGTAACCGATGCAGGAATTGGTCTTGGGACAACATACGACATCCCAGTGGATCTCAGTAAATGGGAAGATGTATACAAAAACATTAAACACGGGATTTTTTTCCAACTAAATTCCGAGCTCATTCAGGACCGATTATGGTTGACATTAGGAGCACGCTGGGATCACCAGAATCATTTTGGAAGCACGCTTAACCCCCGAAGCGGAATCGTGTATAAGGCCTTTAAAAACACCTGTTTTAAACTTCTGTACGGAGAAGCTTTTAGAGAAGCAAATGTATTTGAATTATCGGGAGACCCAAACTTAGAACCAGCAAAACTCAGGGGAATTGAATTTACCTGGGCACAAGATGCTGGAGAATCTTTCAGGAACGAATTTGTTTTCTATTACAACAAGGTCAGCAATTTTCTGGGATCGGTAGGATCAGTCATTGGAGAAAATGTAAGTTCGGTCGAAAGCCAAACGGTTCAGGGCATTGAAAACACCCTTAGATTTAACAAAGGGAACTTTTCTGCATACCTGGGCATGGCTTATATTTTAAAAGCCCGGCAACAGGCAAAAAATGAAATAAGCGGAGAAACCATGGATGTTGATCTTCTTAGCATCCCGGACTTAAAAGCATCACTCGGCATTTCCTATGCATTGGATAAAAATTTTCAAATTAGTTTAATGAACCATTTTGTTAATGATTATGAAGCCATTGGCAGTTCATCCGGAGAAAAAATTAGCATTGATAGCTACAACAACCTTTCATTTACATTTTCGGCTAAAAACATTAAACTCCCGAACCAGATTTCATTTTCATTTTTTGTAACAGTAAAAAATCTTCTCGACGAAGAATATTATCATCCGAATATCCGCTTAAGCGGAACAGAAAAATTTTTACAAAACGGGAGGTCAATTGTTGCCCGGTTAGCTGTTCATTTATAAATCAATCCTGCCTAGTTTCTATTTTCAGCAATATTAAGAAGCAAATGGCTCACTTTTAATTTTGACTTTTTAAACTCTTTTACATTGATCTCAAACCTTAATACATCTTCTCTGGGGATAAAATTAATCAACACCCCCTTATCGCAAAAACCCGGCGTATCGCTTACAGAAAGCACCGAGTATTTCCGCGTTTGCTCCAAGACCTCCTCAAGCCTTTTTTCTAAAGAAGAAGAAACATAAACCAATTGGCAATCTTTTATGAGTTCAATATTGTTAGAAGCAATGACCCGTACTTTTTTTTCTTTGATATTTATTGTTGAATAAAGAACCTCCAAAACATCTCCAAAGGGGTTTTTACCCAAAATCAATACCGTAAAAACGGTATCGGTTTCCTGATTAAAATTTTCGACAGGCCATTGAATAAATCGTGTAAAACGTTCAATATATGCAGCCTTCAACGTAACGTCATAGTTTTGCGCATATAATTGTTTTAAAACTAGTAAAGTAAAAATTAAAATAAAAAATAATAAAATCCTTAATCGTAAATAAAAGCGAACATTTACACGCTCAACATGTTTGCTACTCATATTTCAGAATTTTTTTGTTAAAAACTCACGCTTGCACCAAAAGTTAAATTAAAGCCAGGATCCCTAAATTGCCATGGCATTTCATATTTATTGTTTGTTATGTTATAGGCTTTAATAAAAACCTGCAGTTCATCGTTGTTTTTCAATCTAAATCCTTTTGAAATAAGAAGATTTACCAACTCTTTTGAGCGAAATGATTTCCGGTTTTCTTTTGAGCTACTGTCATAAATTTTACCGCCAAAATGAACCCACGAACTCAATGAAACATTTCCCGCGATATTGGCTGTTATACCAAAGTTTGATACCAGTTCCGGGACAAAAGGCACTTCGGTTCCATCCTTGTCATTATCATCAGGATCGTCAATTTTTGAGTCGGTATAAGTTAAATTGGCAAACCATTCAATTTCATCTTTTATTTTCTGATGCATGCTAATTTCAAAACCTTGACCTATTGTTTCGCCTCCGGCATTCATTGATTGCGTCTGCGAAGGATCTTCACTAACCGCATTATCAATGATAGCATTCGTAATTTTGGTGTAGAACGCACGGATGTTCAAATACAGCACACCAAAAAGCTGGCTGTTTATCCCTAAATCAAATCCCAACCCTTTTTCCGGATTTAAATCCGGATTAGGTAATTGTCCGTTTTGCCCGGGAACATACATCGCACTTAACGGAATAGTTCCTGCAATTGATTTTAACGATGGAGACATAAAACTGCTTCCGGCATTGGAAAACAAAATAAATTTCTCAGAAAACCTGTATTTTGCACCTGCGCTCCACAAATATTTATCCCACGATTTTTCTTCCTCACCGGGAATATCGCCCCCTACTCGATCTATATTATATCGAATCATATTCAATCTCAAACCTCCGCGAAGCGTTAATTTATCAAGATGAAGTTCTTCTTGCGCATAGAATCCTAACTGTGAAACAAGCGCATCATTCTTGATTGTTTTTGTCTGAGCTTTTGGTTGATCCCAAGTAGAATAAGAGGCGTGTTGATAATCAACACCAACCGTCAAATTACTATTGTCCAAATGGTCAATATTTATTGAAAGATCGTTGGGGATAATTGTTTGATCCACCCCTGTATTTTTTGCAAGCTCATAATCCCCAGGAGGATCAACAAAAGCATCTTCTTCCCATTCGCGTTTATACCAACGCACTCCCGATTTAAACAAGAGTTCAATTTTATCGGTCAGTTTCCCTGAATACTTAAAGTTAAACAAACTGTATTTGTAATCGTAATCACGATTATCCCGTCCCAAATTTCCCCAATGAAATGTTTGGTTTCCCCAAAAAGAAAGCTGGTGATTTTTCGATTGATCCAAGTCAAGGGTTCCTCCAACAAAGCCTTTAATCTTCTTATAACTGGGGTCATCCAACATATTGAGCCATGAATCTTCCGAGCCATAATTCGTATAGTCAGAGGCTTCATAACTCAGGCCAGCAAAAAAGCTAAGCTGATTTATTTTGTTTTCGTGATAAACCTGTCCACGGCAAGTATTGTATGAACCGTAATCCAACGATATTTTTGTCATTGCCCTTTCTATATCATCTTTTAAGATCAGGTTAACCGTTCCAGCTAAGGGGCTTTGGTTTCCGGAAAAATCCTGCGAAAGATAATTTGGATATAATACCGAAGCCGGTCCACGCTGAATTTCTATACGGTCAATAGCCATAATATCAATGCTCTGCGGATCAATAAAAGCATCTAAAGGCAAGCCTCCTAACATAAATGTATTGTACTTTGGCCCTATGCCTCCATATGCCCCCCAATTAGCATCATTCCTCGATAAAACTTTTACGGCTGCACCCGGCAAATATTGGATATACTCGGTTATATTTCTTTTATCTGCAACAATGCGGTCAAAATGATATTTGCTAACCACATCAACAATTTGTGTAATCTGGGAAGAAGAACGTTTGGTTTTCGAAGCCGTTACAATTTTAATTTGTAATAGATCTTCGAAACTCATTTTCAATGCTTGCTTAAATCTTGTTGTATCAATATCTTGAGATAAGACTTCAGAAGAGAACAATATTGTAATTAGCATTAGAATAACTGGTAAACGTAGTTGGATTTTCATTTGTTTCGATATTTAAGGCTATTCAATCAATTTCGTTTACACATAAGCCACCAGAGACTTTAGCCATATTTTACAACAACTATTTACACAAATATAATATTTCAGTACTCTTATTCAAAGAGAATAAATCTTAATATATTGATAACTAATATTTTTTTCATTATATTTAGATCAAAAAATTCAATTTACATTTATGTATCCTATAATTACGTGTAAGTTCACATTTTCGCCACCCCGTCATTATTTTAAAAAAACATCTGAAATTTTGCCACATTATGAGAACTTCAATTAAAGAAAAAATTTCGAATTTACTGAACTCTCTGTCGATCAGAAACAAGATCATCTTCATAACCCTTTTTACAATCATTCTTTCTATTGCCATTAGTTTCACATTTATCATTTACAAAGTGGCAATCATTTATAAAAAAGAAATGGTACAAAACATGCAGATGAATGCACGCTTAATTGGAGAATACTCCGTTACCCCTTTAACTTTTGGCGATAAGGATGGTGCAAACGAAACATTAAGCAAATTAAAATCTATTCCACAAGTTAAACATGGCATTTTATTCAATGAACACGACAAGGTTTATGCAGAAATACATTCAATAGATGAAGAAATAAAGTTCCCTGAATCTAAAAATGATTCTTTCCATAAATTCACCAAAAACTATTTAATCGTTTTCGAACCCATTATATACAACAACATTCGTTACGGAAGCATTTTAATTTACAACTCTACCGAGCAAATGCGAGAACAAATCCGCGATTATGTGCTACTGATGCTTATTTTGATGGCAGGTGTGATTTTGTTCAGTTTTGTTTTGGCAAGTGCTTTACAAAGATATATATCGCAACCCATATTGAACCTTGCAAAATTCACCAACAAAATTTCAAGCGATGGGGATTATAGCCGCCGGATTAATAAAACCAGGAAAGATGAAATTGGAGTTCTCATTTCCAGGTTTAACGATATGCTGGAACAGATTCAAAAAAGAGAACAAGAAAAAGAAAAGGCTGAAAACCTCATCAAAGAAAGCAACAAAAAACTTAACTTAATTATTGATAATTCACCGATTGGGATACTCTATTACGACAAAGACGGAGTAATTAGAACCTGCAATAAAGGGATGGAGAAATTGTTTAAGTTTAATAAAGATGATGTGGTTGGCAAAAACCTGAATCATACCATCCAAAACAAAAACATGGTTAAAGCTTTTAAGAAATCTTTAGATGGTAAACAATCGGAATTTGTTGGAATTTATACCTCAACAATCAGTAAACAAGTAACTCATATCAGGGGGGTGTACACTCCCTTAAGAACAAATGACGGAATAATCGACGGTGGCATCGGGCTATTTGAAGACATGTCTGAGCGAACACGCCTTGAAAAATTACAGCTTGAAAAAGAAACTGCCGAAGCTTCAAATAAAGCCAAAAGTATTTTTCTGGCAAATATGTCGCATGAAATCAGGACTCCCTTAAATGCCGTCCTCGGGTTTTCCCAAATCATGCAAAAAGACAAAACACTATCACCGGAACATATTAAAAACCTTGAAACCATAAACAATAGTGGCGAACATCTTCTCTCACTCATTAACGAGATCCTCGAAATGTCGAAAATTGAAGCAGGAAGAATCGCACTTAACAATACAACTTTCAACCTGGGAAAATTACTGCATGATTTGTACACCATGTTTAAGGTCAGAAGCGATTCACAAAACCTGTTTTTAGATCAGGTAATCAATAAAGATGTGCCGGAATACATTGTTGGCGACGAGGGCAAAATCAGGCAGATCATCATAAACCTAATGGGGAATGCCATTAAATTTACAAATGAAGGGGGTATTATTTTAAGAGCGTCGGCATTCAACCTAAAAGAAGGCCTTAAAATTGTTATTGATGTAGAAGATACTGGAATAGGAATTGCTGAAGATGAACAGGAAAAAATATTCCAACATTTCGAACGGTCACAGAAAATATCAACCCGGCACGGAGGAACAGGCCTTGGGCTGGCTATTAGCAGGGAGTATGCCCTGATGATGAATGGAGCAATCAACCTAAAAAGCAAACTGGGAAAAGGCTCTGTATTTTCCTTCCACTTTTTGACCGAAACCGGCTCAAAAGACAATGTTAGCAAAGAGTTACAACTTCAAAACGTAGTAAGCCTTCATCCCGATGAGCCTTCGTATAAGATTTTAGTGGTTGACGATAAAAAACCCAACCGTGATCTTCTTGCAAAAATGCTTGAAATGACAGGCTTTACCGTAGAAAAAGCTGCTGACGGAGTTGAAAGCATTGACAAATTCATACACTGGAAACCGGATCTTATTTTAATGGACATGTTTATGCCCGAAATGGATGGGTTTGAAGCCATAAAAAGAATACGGGAAATGAAAGAAGGTAAAGAAATCCCAATTTTTGCTGTAACGGCCAGTGTTTTTGAAAAAGACAAACAAAGCATTCTTGACGTTGGCGCAAATGAATTCATCAAAAAACCATTTAAAGAACCCGAAATACATCGTTTCATCGCTAAACATTTAAAGGTAAAATACATTTACGAGGAAGATAAAAACAGCGAGGACAACCAATCCAATAAATCAGAAAACTTAAAAAACATATTGAACACCATTGACGAGATCATCAAAAGCATACCGCAAGATGTATTAAACAAAATGCAGGAAGCCCTGATTAACGGAGATCTCAACGAAGTTAAAGAACACGCAACTTTGCTGACGGATAATCACAAAGCATATGCTGAAGCAGTGGGCGATGCTGCCAATAACTTTGATATGGATTTATTATACAAATTATTAAATGTAGAACCGTAACAAATGAGTAATCAAAATCAATTTGACATTTTAGTTGTTGATGACAACCCTGCAAATTTACAGGTATTGAGCAATATACTTCAGGGTGAAGGCTACCAGGTACGAACTGTTACAAGTGGGAAATTGGCTTTACGGGCAGCAGAAAGAATCCCGCCCGATTTAATTCTGCTCGACATTACCATGCCCGACATGGATGGTTATCAAGTTTGTGAAGCACTTAAAAAAGACAAAAAGCTCAAATCCATTCCAATAATTTTTATCAGCGCATTAACCGATACATTTGACAAAGTGAAGGCATTTGATATCGGCGGCGTTGATTACATCACCAAACCGATACAAGTTGAAGAAGCCATGGCAAGGGTAAGAACACACCTTAGTATTCAACATTTCCAAAAAGAAATTGAAGAAAAAAATAAAGCATTGCAGGATGCCTTTCAACAACTTAAGGAAACGCAGGGACAACTTATACAGACCGAAAAAATGATCTCGCTGGGGGTTCTCACTGCAGGTATCGCCCACGAGTTAAACAATCCAATATCTTTTATTTTAACCAGTAGCCTTGGCATTAAAAACAACATCGACTTTTTCATTAATCTTCAAAAAAAATTCGATCAGGTTTTAACCGAAAGCAAGGGAGAAAAATCCAGGGAATATCAATCTTTCAAAATAAAAAATGACTACAACGAACGACTTGAAGAACTCAATACCTTAGTCTCTAATATTAAAATAGGAGCCCAACGCTCTGCAGAAATAGTAAAAGGTTTGCGTTTATTTACCCGTCTGGACGAGGATGCTAAAATAAGTGTAAACCTGCACGAAAACCTTGACTCTACCCTACTCTTGTTACACAACAGCTATAAAGACAAAATAAACATCCAAAAATCGTACAACAAAATCCCAAACGTTTTATGTTATCCGGCTAAAATCAACCAAGTGTTTTTAAACATCCTCAAAAACGCCATCGATTCTTTCGAGCCCCTAAAAGACAACAAAAATCAGAATATCATTACCATAAGCACAGATGCCTTAATTGAAGATGAAAAAGAATATATTTCTGTAGAAATTAAAGATAACGGGGCGGGTATCGCCGAAAAAATCAAGGACAAAATATTTGACCCGTTTTTTACAACCAAAGATATTGGGAAAGGAACAGGCCTTGGCCTTTCTATTTGTAAAACAATTATCAACGAACACAATGGGAAACTTCTTATGGAGAGCGAAAAAAATAAAGGAACATCCTTTAAAATTTTAATCCCAAAAGCATAAAATCCAGAACCATGAATAACACAATAGCAATAAAACAAAAACCAAAAATCCTTTATGTTGATGATGAAAAAGCCAGTTTAACAGGTTTTAAATCGGTATTCAGAGACAATTACAATGTTTTTACAGCCTCATCAGCTAAAGAAGGATATAAAATCATGAAAAATAACAACATCAGCATTGTTATTTCCGACCAGCGAATGCCCGAAGAAACCGGGGTCGAGTTCCTCCAGAAAATAAAGGTTGAGTTCCCGGAAACGGTCAGGATGATGATTACCGGCTATTCCGATATTAATGCTGTTATCAATGCCATTAACAAAAGCATGGTTTATTACTACTTTGCAAAGCCTTACGAAGCCGAAGACATGAAATTAATCCTGAACAATGCCATCGAAACATTGGAATTAAGCCGGCAAAATAAAGAATTGCTTGATAGATTATCGGCCATGGTTAAACAGTTAAAGGAAACGAAAAAAGAGCTCGAGAAAGAAGTAATACAACGAAAAGAAGCGGAACTTGAGGTACGTAAACTAAACAATGAATTATTAACACTTGATAAAGCCAAAGTCGATTTTTTGAGGATTATAAGCCATGAAATAAGAACTCCGCTCAACGGCATTATAGGACCGATTGAATTACTAAAAGACCAAATTAAAGATGCTGATTTATCTAAAATCTTATCAATTCTAGATCGTTCTGTACTACGTCTTGAAAAATTTTCCAACATTGCCCTTATCATCACGGGTCTGCAAACCAAAACTTATGATCTGACTTTCGAAGAAATAAGCATTAACAAAACCATTGATGAAATACTTTCTTCGTTTACCGAAACCTCGGCAAATAAAAACATCAGGTTCCAAAAAACAATATCACATGAGAATCTAACATTAAATTTTGACAAAACATTATTTGAATTATGTTTCTACAATCTTATCGAAAATGCAATCAAGTACTCTCCTGAAAGCGGGAAAATCAAGATCACCATTGTTAAGCACGATCAGGAAGCTATTATCCAGATTACGGATAACGGAGAAGGGTTCCCTGAAAATATTTTAAAAAACTATCAAAAATTTTTCAATACAGGAGAAACACATATTAACGATAATATCGGCGTAAATATCGCACTATCAAAACTTATCATTGATACACATCGCGGAAAGCTAAGCCTAACAAATTTAAAAGAGAAAGGAGCAATGATAAAAATCACGTTACCAGCATCATAGAAAAATTTACCAACAAACAAAATCAATACATCAAACATAGCTAAACATAAATTATTTACGATTTAAAACATTGTTTTATGTTGAATGAAAATCAAGATTTCTGCATTTTAATTGCCGACGATAATTCGAACAATTTAAAATTTTTATCGAAAGTCCTTTCGGATAATAATTACCGGGTTCGTGTTTCCAGTAACGGGAAACAGGTTTTAAAAAGTATAGCCATACAAATGCCCGACCTGATTCTTTTGGATATTAATATGCCGGAAATGGATGGTTTTGAAGCCTGTAAAATCATCAGGGATGATAAAAAATACAACAATCTTCCAATTATATTCCTAACAGCCAAAACCGATAAAGAAAGCATTGTTACCGGCTTTGAAATTGGCGGACAAGATTACATCACCAAACCTTTTGACATTAACGAACTGCTTGCCCGGGTAAAAACCCACCTGGAAGTAAAAAAGCAACGGGAGATTCTGAAAAACATGAACCAGATTCTCGAAGAAAAAGTAAAAGAGCGGACAGCTCTTTTAAACGATGCTTACCAGGAACTACAAGGCTTGGATGTAGCTAAAAACAATTTTTTATCCATGTTGAGCCACGAAATCAGAACCCCGCTAAATGGGATAATCGGAGCCAGCTACATATTAAACGATGTACTGAAAGAAAACAGCGAAATAGCTGAATTTGTTGAAATGCTCAAAGTTTCGGTTAACCGGCTCGAAAAATTTTCAACCACCGCTTTACTTATCACCGAACTCCAAACAAACAGTACCATCAGTAAAGAAGACGAGGATCTGGTAAACATTATCAATGAATGCATTGACGAAAACACGGCAAACCCCGAAACAAGAAATAAAAACTTGTCTTTCGAAAAAAACTTCTTTTCTAATCGGATAAAAATGAATCTGAATAAAGAACTGCTTAAACGCGCTATTAATAATATTCTCGAAAATGCCATCCAATATTCATTCGCCGGGCAAAAAATCAATATAAATCTGTACGAGGAAAATAAAAAAAACATCCTTGAAATCAGGGATGAAGGCAAAGGGTTTCCTGAGAAAGTATTGAAACATTTGTTTGAACCTTTTGAAATAGGCGAAAAACATTACGATGATAATATTGGTTTAAGCCTAATTGCTTCCAAACAAATTATTGAAGCTCATGGAGGCAATATCATCATAAAGAACAGAGACGATAAAGGAGCTAGTGTTAAGTTAAGTTTCTGAAAATAAAAGCTTCTAATTTAAGAACCCTTCTTATAAAAAACCCATTTTACGTAGTCAAATTAGGTATTTTACCTATAAAAAACACTCCTTATTAGTTATATATTTGAGATTTAACTAATAGGAGCACCTTTATCAAATGAATATTGACAATGAGTATATTTTAAGTTTTAGGATTAGCTCTTTAAAACTCGGAATATCATTAAACCTTATCGACCGGGTAATACGTGCGGTGCAAATCAGCAATTTACCCGGGGCACCCCCAATTGTAAAAGGGATTATTAATATCCGTGGAAATGCCTTGCCAATTGTAAACTTCAGGAAACGATTAAAACTAAGACAAAAAGAAGCCATTCCTTCGGATAACATCATTATTGTAAACTCGTCAACACTTACTTTCGGATTTTTAGCAGATGAAATTACCGGACTAAAAAACATTGAGCATAAAACCTTCTACAAGTCTGAAGATATTCTACCGCTAAATAATGAAATCGTGAAAGGAGTGATGGTAATTGACGATGAAATGGTTTTAATCCATGACATTGATAAGTTTTTATCACTCGAAGAAGAAGAAAAAATCACCCAGGCCCTAAACAAAACCCAAAAAGCTTAACAGCTAACAATGTACAGCGAAGAAAACATAATATTAACCGAATTAAGCAATCATATCCGCGAAAAGCTGGGCATGTATTTTCCAGAACGGAAACATGGTGAACTCAGGCTGAAATTAAATGAACTAGGCAAAGAAAACGGCTTCAAAAAAACCACTGATTTTATAAATCATTTACTACAAAACATTAACGACCAGAAACAAATCGAGCTATTGGCCTCAAAGTTAACGGTTGGTGAAACCTATTTTTGGAGGGATCGAGAATTATTCAGGGTTTTGGAAGAAAACATTTTTCCTGACTTAATCCGGGAAAAAGAAAAAACAAACAAAACAATCAGGATATGGAGTGCCGGATCTTCATCGGGAGAAGAAGCTTATTCGGTGGCCATACTTTTAAAAAGATTAATCCCCAATATTAAGCAGTGGAACATCAGTATACTGGCGACAGATATTAATATTGACTCGCTAAACAAAGCTAAAAAAGGGGTTTATACCAACTGGTCGTTTCGCAGTGCTCCTCCCTGGCTCAAAGAAAAACATTTTAAAGTCCAGAACAAAAGCGAATATGTCCTAGATGAGAATATCCGCAGAATGGTCAACTTCAATTACCTGAATCTTGCAAAAGATGCCTACCCTTCACTGACAAACAACACCAATGGAATGGATATCATTTTCTGCAGAAACGTTTTAATGTATTTCTCGCTCGAAGATATTATAAAGATCACCGATAAATTTTACAATTGCCTGGTTAACAAAGGAATGTTGCTGACCAGTCCCAGCGAATCATTTCAATATATTTCGTCACGTTTCAGGCTAAAACACACAAAAAACATCTCTTTTTATTTAAGAGACCCCGACAAAGAAAGCACTGTTCCACAAGCCAGTAGTAGTTCCCGCCTAAAAGAGAAGCCCGTAAAAGTTAATACAGAAAAAGTAATTAAGAAGGCGCCAAGAAGGGAGCACAGCCAAAAAACAACAAAAAGCAAACCCACAAAGGCACCAAACTACGAAGATGCTGTTCTTTATTACAAACAAGGAAATTACCAACAAGCATCAACAATACTTGAAAGCTTGGCAAACGGGAAAATCAGTCAGCAAACTCACATCCTGATGGCAAAAATTAAAGCCAACCAGGGGCAGTTGCTCGAAGCTTTAAAAGATTGCAAGAACGCTTTAAACATTAATAAACTCAACCCGGAAGTTTACTATCTAATAGCCATGATTGAAGCCGAAACCGGAGAATATGAAAAAGCTTACGAATCGCTTAAAAAATCATTCTACCTCGATTCGCACTTTATTATTACAAACTTCACCCTCGGAACACTGGCTCAAAAACTAAGTAAAGAAAACGAAGCAAAAAAATATTTTCAAAATGCATTTGATTTAATCCAGGAAATGAATTATGAAGACATTGTTCCTGGATCGGACGGTATGACCGCCGGCAGATTAAAAGAAATTATACTAACGCAAATTCATGATTTGAACTAACAAAGAAAGATGAAAACATCATCAAACATAAATTGGAAAGAAATCAACGAGAAGATTAAAAAAGCTAAATCTGCTCTTAAAGAGATTCAAAAGTCCGGGCTGGAAAACACAACTGAGATTTTAAGAAAAAGAGCCGAAGCGATGGCCCTGTCAGAAGATCAGGATGCTAAAAACAAGAGATATATCAATATTATTGAGTTTACGTTGGGACAAGAAAAATATGCCATACAAACACAAGAACTACAAGAAGTACTTAACTCCAATCAAATTATTGAAATTCCATGCACCCCCTCGCACATTTACGGGGTTATTAATTTAAGGGGGAAAATTGTAAGCATCCTTGATCTGAAAAAATACCTTCAACTTGATTATGTTGGCATAAATGACCAGGCCTCTGTCATTATTTGTACCTACAACAAAGATTTGGTTGGCATTGTGGCCGACAGCATTTCCGGGATAAAAAATATTGAAGCGGAAAAAGTACAAACCTCAAATCCAAAATTTAAAAAAATCAAAGAAAACTTCATCTACGGTATAACCAACGAAACGGTTATAATTCTGAATATAAAAAACATCCTTTCGGAAAAGAACATCATTGTAAATGAAGAATATATTTAACATTAAGTCTTCTCAAAATGGACGAAGCTGAATTAATAAAACGGTTATTAGAAACTTTTAAAATTGAAGTTAAAGAGCATATCAACACGATTAGCAAAGGCCTAATTGAACTTGAAAAAGACCTTGACGCTGAAAAATCGGCTAAAATTTTAGAAGAAATATACCGCTCGGCCCACAGTATGAAGGGAGCTTCAAGAGCAGTAAATTTAACCGAAATCGAACAAATTTGCCAGGCACTGGAGTCGTGCTTTTCTAAAATGAAAAACAAAGAGCTGAAAGCCTCTTCACAGGTTTTTGACATTTTCCATAGTGTAATCAACACCATCGAATTGCTAGTTAACAATGATGAGGAAAAGCCTGACAAAGATGTAATCAGCCATTATATTAACACCCTGCTAAACATAGAAGCATACCAGGAAACACTACCTCCTCCCGACACCAATCAACCTAAAAAAACAGCTGTGAAGAAACAGCAAGAAGACGAGAAAAAAATTGAGAAAGAAGAGACAAAAACCCAACCAAAACCACAAGAAGAAAGCAAAGAAGCACCCATAAAAACCCCTCATATAAAAGAAGACACCATCCGTTTATCCTCCAAAAAAATTGACGAAATTTATTTACTGGCCGAAGAATCCTTACAAGTTAAGCTCTTCCATCAACAAGAGTTTAACGAAATAAAATTAATGGCCGAAGACATAAAAAGAATACGGAAAGCGTGGTCGGTGGTTTACTCAAACATTCTTAACCTAAAACAAAATAAGGATATCCAAAAAGAAAAGCTTGGTTCAACGTTGTTCGCCAATATTGACACCATTGACGAATCAATAAAAAGCGTGGAAAGAAAATTCAATGCCCTACAAAACACCTCGAGGTTTGTTCAAAATACCACCCAAAATATTTTAGACAACCTAGTGGATGAAATTAAACAGGTGTTGATGCTCCCGTTTTCCAACCTGTTGGATGGTTTCCCTCGGCTTGTACGCGACCTGTCAAAAGCGATGCATAAAGAAATCGAGATTGAAATTGTTGGTTCAAATATTGAAGTTGACCGAAGAATCATGGAAGAACTGAAAGATCCGCTGATTCACCTTATTCGAAATTCTGTTGACCACGGAATTGCAACACCCACTGAAAGATTAAAAGCAGGGAAAGACAAGAAAGGAATAATAAATATAAACATTCAGCAAGTTGATGCCAACAATGTTAAAATTGACATAAAGGATGACGGAAGAGGCATAGATATAGAGCAATTAAAAGAAAAAGCTATTAAGCTTGGACACATCAACAAAGAGGAAACAAAGCAACTTTCGGAAGAAGAAATCCTGAAAATGCTGTTTAAATCAGGTATTACAACTACAAAAATTATTACAGACATCTCGGGTCGCGGACTGGGTCTTGCCATTGTTGAAGAAAAAGTAGAAAAACTGGGCGGCAAGGTTGAGGTAAAGAGCCAAAAAGATAAAGGAGCTACATTCTCGATAATTGTTCCCACAAGCATTTCGAAAACGCAAGGATTAGTTGTTTTGTCCAATCAAAATAAATACATTATTCCCGTTTCAAATATCTTGGAAACTTTAAGGGTAAAAAAATCATACCTGAAAAAAGTTGAAAACAGGGATACCATCCAACATCAGAAAAAAACCTTGCCCATTGTAAACCTTGCCGATGTTTTACAAATCGGTTTCAACGAAAAAGGGAAACGGAATTCGTTCTTACATATCGTAATCATCGAATCGTTAAATCAGCGCATCGGTTTTGTGGTTGATGAAATTGTTAACGAACAAGAGGTTTTGTTTAAAAAGCTGAACCATCCTCTTCAAAAAGTAAAAAATATTGCAGGGGTTAGTTTGCTCGGCACCGGCGAAATATGCCCCATTATTAACAGCCAGGACATTGTCAAATCCTCTGTTGAAATTGCACCAACAATGCCGGTTCAAAAAGGGGAAAAAGGAGATAAGGCAACTAAAAAATCAATCCTGATTGCCGAAGACTCCATTACTTCCCGCTTGTTCCTGAAAAACATCCTGGAAAGTGCCGGGTACAAAGTACGGGCAACCATCGACGGGCGCGAAGCATTTACCGCCCTAAAACAAGAACCCTTCGATCTGTTGGTTTCTGATATTGAAATGCCCCGGATGAATGGCTTTGAGCTAACAGAAAACATTAGAAAAGACAAAGTATTGGGAGAGCTTCCCATTGTGCTGGTAACCAGTTTAAGCAAACGCGAAGACCAGGAAAAAGGAATTGAAGTGGGAGCCAATGCATACATCATCAAAAGTTCTTTTGAACAAAGTAATTTATTAGAAGTTATTAAACGATTAATCTAGCAAAACATGGACAAACCAATTAAAGTTTTGATTGTTGAAGATTCTGCAGTAGTCAGAGATTTTTTAGTATATATTATTTCTTCTGAACCGGATATGTATGTAGTAGGAACCGCGAAAAACGGACAGGAAGCCGTAAAGCTGGCAACACTAAAAAAACCGGATATTATCACCATGGATATTGAAATGCCAATTATGAATGGCTTTGAAGCAACCGAGCAAATAATGAGTACCCGGGCAGTCCCCATTATTATTGTTACCTCAAGCTACAGCCAAAGCGAAGTTGAAAAAACATTCCAGGCGATTGATGCAGGAGCCATGGCAATATTGGCAAAGCCTTCGGGGGTTCAAAATAAAAACTACCAAAAGAACCGGACCGAACTTATAAATACGATCCGCACCATGTCGGAAGTAAAAGTAGTTACCCGTCACAAAAAATATTTAAGGAGAGATACTCCCGTTGATTTCAAACAAGAGAAAAACGTTTTTAATGAAAATACAAAATACAAAATCGCAGCTATAGGGGTGTCGACTGGCGGGCCACAGGTACTTAACACCATCCTCTCGCTTTTACCCTCCGACTTAAAAATCCCCCTTGTAATTGTTCAACACATACCAAGCGGATTTTTAGAAGGAATGGTTGAATGGCTCAACGAAAAATCAAAGCTACCAATAAAAATAGCTGAGAATGATGAGGAACTGGAAGCCGGAAAAGTCTATTTCTGTCCGGCAGAGCTAAACATGGGGATCACAAAAAACATGAAAGTTGAGCTAAAAGAAGATGTTCCTTACCCTGTAAGACCATCGGTTTCTTACCTGTTTCGCAGTATCGGGAAAAACTTTCAGGATAAAGGAATCGGGATTTTACTAACCGGGATGGGGAAAGACGGCTCAGAAGAACTGGCCATCATGAAAGAAAAAGGGGCATTAACCATTGTACAGGATCAAGAAAGTTCAATTGTTTACGGAATGCCTGGCGAAGCCGTATTATTGAATGCACATCGCTACATTTTGTCGCCCGAAATGATTGCAAAAAAACTGTCGGAGATTAATGCGAATATATAAACAAGATCAAAAAAATAAATTGTTTTATGTCTAAACACCGAATACTTATTGCTGAGGATAGTAAAACACAATCTGTTAAATTGCAATTTTTACTTGAAAAGAACAACTATCATGTTTTAATTGCATATAATGGGAGAGAAGCTCTTTCTGTAGTAAAAAAACATAAGGTAGATTTAATTATCAGCGATATTATAATGCCCGAGATGAACGGGTTCGAACTGTGTCAAAAACTGAAATCAGATGAAATGCTTAAATCTATTCCGGTTATTTTGCTAACAACACTCGATAAGATCGTAGATGTTTTGAGAGGCCTTTCCGTTGGAGCCGACAACTACATCTCAAAACCTTATAGCGACAATTATTTATTACACCGTATCGACTCTGTTTTAAACAAAAACGACAACATTATATTCAATGAAAGGGAACAAAAAATTGACATCAATTTTATAACTGAGAAATTCAGTATTGATCCCAATCCACAAAAAATCTTAAACTTCTTCATCTCAACCTACGAAGCAGCGGTATTAATAAACCGCAACCTGCAACAAACCCAGGATCAACTGGAAGCACTAAACAACAAGCTTGAAATGCTTGTGCGAGAACGCACTTCTGAACTTGAAAATGAAATCACAGAACATAAATCTACTTTAAAAGAACTCCAAAAAGCCTTACAAAAAGCACAAAAACTGGATTTACTAAAAACAGAATTCATGCACAACCTGTCGCATGAAATCAGGACTCCAATGAATGCCATTGTCGGCTTTACCGAACTACTGAATGACTCTGACTCAATTAACCAGGATCTTATCGAATTTTTACCACACATTAAAACCAGTTTATTCGACCTTCTTCACATTATCAACAATATGCTTGAAGCAGCTGAATATATGACCGATAACGTTGAATTAATTCAAAAAGAATGTTTGGTTGAAGAACTACTTGACGACTTACTAACAAGCTCAAACAAAGAACTAAAACAACTTGAGAAACAAAACATTACTATTTCCAGCTCAATTGATGAAGCCCTGAAGAACAAATGGATCAACACTTATTGGAGCAAGACGAAGCTGGTATTGGAAAAACTGCTGTCAAATGCCATTAAATTTACGGAGGAAGGAAAAATTGAGTTCGGTGTTGAATACAAAAATAACGATACCTTAAAGTTTCATATAAAGGATACAGGTATCGGGATCGACAAAGAAGATATTGATAAAATCTTTGAAACATTTAAACAACTCGAAAGCAAACATAAAATTAAATATAAAGGAACCGGTGTTGGTTTGGCCGTTTCAAAAAAACTGGTAGAACTAATGGGTGGAGAAATATGGCTAAAATCAACACCCGGCAAAGGAAGCAGCTTCTATTTTACAGTACCTATTTTGGGAAAAATGAAAGAAGGGAAAATCCCAGTTACTTCACAAAATAAAGTAGGTTCTCAACTAACAGGCATTACCATTCTTTTAGCTGAAGACATTGACGCAAACCATTTCTTCATTAAAACAATCGCCGAAAAACACGGGATGAATTTGATCTGGGCAAAAAATGGGAAACAGGCCATAGAGTTATACGAAAAAAACAAAAATATTATCGATTTAGTTTTAATGGATTTGCACATGCCCATTATTGATGGTTACGAAGCAACTTTAAAAATCAAGGAGAAATATCCCGAGGCTATTATCCTTGCTTTGTCTTCATACACCAACGACCTTGAGGTGATTGACTATGAAGCAAAAGGATTTAACGCTTTAATAAAAAAGCCGGTTTCGCCGATAAAATTAATTGAGATTATTAAAAAGCAAATTGCAATCACTAATAGCACAACATAGATGAGTACTAAAAAATCAAAAATTCTCATTGCAGAAGATAGTTTGACCCAGGCCCTGCATCTTCAAATACTGCTTGAAGATAATGGCTTTGAGGTAAAACACGCCAAAGACGGGAAAGAAGGCTGCCAGTTTTTAGAGTCCTATCAGCCTGATTTGATTATCTCAGATGTTATTATGCCCCATATGTCGGGCTTTGAATTTGCTTATTATGTAAAAACCCATGAGAAATTCAAACACATACCAATATTATTATTAACCTCCCTGACTGACAAAGCAGATGTTCTTAAAGGACTGGCCAGCAGAGCAAACACCTTCATCACCAAACCTTACGAGAAGCAATATTTTCTTCAAACAATAAACAATCTTTTAGAAAACCAATCACCCGATCCTGAAATTATCTCAACAATCAGGGATTTAAAAAAGCAAGGCTACGAAGAAAATACAATTAGTTTTTTAATCTCGGCATATCAAACAGCCATCAATAAAAATAAAGATCTGGAAAAATCGAAAAAAGAATTAAAAGAGATCAACCTAAGCCTAGAACAAACCGTTAAAGAACGGACAAAAGAACTTTATGAAGCTAAAAAAACAGCGGAACGCTCCGATATGCTGAAAAGCATTCTTCTCTCCAATGTTTCTCATGACTTGCGAACGCCAATGAATGCCATACTCGGATTTAGCGAGTTACTAAAAGAAAACAACCTGCAGGACGAATTCAAAAATGAGTACCTGGATTTAATCTCAAAAAATGGCGAAAATTTACTAAACCTGATTAATGACATTATTGATATTTCGAAAATTGAAGCGGGTGTCATCGATTGCAAAAAACTATCAAACTGCCCGGTAAATGAGCTTATGCTTGAACTCGAGAAAACCTTCCAGAAATATAAATATTTAAAAAACAACGAAAACATAAAACTATCCTTTAAACAAACAGGCATCATCCCTAATTTTGCAATACAAACCGATTCATTCCGTTTAAAACAGATTTTATCAAACCTGCTTAGCAATGCTGTAAAATTTACCAAAAAGGGATTTATTGAATTCTCGTACCAGCTTATTGATGAAACAAACATTCAGTTTTATGTAAAGGATACCGGCATTGGGATTCCGGCCAATAAAATTGAAAATCTTTTCGAACGCTACGAACAGGTAAAATCTTCCGACAACCCCGAAACAGGGACAGGATTAGGGCTGGCCATAGCCAAAAACCTCACTAATTTATTAGGCGGAGAAATGTGGCTGGAATCTATCGCTGGCAAAGGAACCACATTCTACTTCACCCTTCCTTATGTACCGGCTAAAGGCCCGGTTATGGAGTACTTTCCAAAATCACCTGAGGAAAAAAAAGAATACGATTTCAAACAACAATTAATCTTAATTGTTGAAGACGATCTATCAAATTATCACTATATCAAGGCCGTTCTCCAAAAAGCAAACACAAAAATTCTTTGGGCAAAAGACGGGAAACAAGCTTTAGAAATTTTTGATAACAACTCCAATATTAAACTTATTCTTATGGACATTCATCTGCCAATAATGAACGGGTTGGATGTAACAAAAAGAATTTTGATGAAAAATAAAGACATGCCGATCATTGCACAAACAGCTTATGCCATGTCGGGCGATGAAGAAAAATGCAAGGCTGCGGGCTGTATCGATTATATGTCGAAACCCCTAAAACCACCCATCTTATTAGCGAAAGTAGATAAACATTTAAGATATTAAAAACATATACAAGACATAAAACATAGAGCGATGAAAACAATAAAAAGCTTTTTCAGAAACAGTATCGGTGCAAAATTAATTTTATTAATACTTACAATTTCACTTATACCCTTAGCTATTATCGGGTATTTGAGCATCCAAACTTCTTATGATACGTTAGAAGAATCTCAATTCAAACAATTGGAAGCCGTAGGGGGTTTTAAAACAATGACGATAACAAATTTTCTTAACAATCGGTTTACAGAATTGGAGGTACTTACAAAATCCGGGGATGCCATGGCCGGTTTTCAAAAACTCAATAAATATCATAATGATCTAAATTTAGGTACAGGGGATGAATTTATCACCTCCGGGAAACAATATGAAGAAATCTATAAAGAGATAGATCCTTTCTTCAAAACCTTCACCAACTCATTTAACTTTAACGATCTGTTTTTAATTAGTGCGAGTCATGGCCACGTTATGTATTCAACACAAAGAAGGTCAGACTTGGGAACAAACCTATCCGATGGCCCGCTTAAAAACAGCGGTCTGGCTGAAGCCTGGAAAAGCGTAATAAGAACAAAAAACCCAATGCTAATAGACTTTAGCATTTATCAACCTGTCAATAAGCCTGTAGCATTTATTGCCGCCCCCATCCTGGATAAAAATAATGAAGTTCTTGCGGTTTTTGCAATAGAATTAAACACCGAAGAAATTGATGAAATAATGGCCGAAAAAAGCGGGATGGGAGAGTCCGGAGAAACATACTTGGTAGGAGACGATTATT
This sequence comes from Bacteroidales bacterium, assembly GCA_963664245.1. Lineage (GTDB taxonomy): Bacteria > Bacteroidota > Bacteroidia > Bacteroidales. The sequence goes on along the minus strand of OY760934.1, from coordinate 3,204,125 downwards.
ATTTACGGTCTGATCTTAGAATCAAGAAAAATGGGATCCTAAATACCAAAGTAGAAACGGAAAGTGTAAAACTGGGGTTAGAAGATAAAAGAGGGGTTCATATAATTAACGATTATAGAGGAATTCCGGTATTAAGTTATTACTCACCAATTGAATTACACGAAGAATTTAAGGCTGAATTTGATTGGGTGGTTATATCAGAAATCAATACCGACGAAGTATTTAAATCTGCAACATTTTTAAAAAACCAGATTATCATAATAGCCATTATAATAGCTATTATTGTTTCCATTATAGCTTACCTGTTTTCACGGGTACTAACCAACCCCATAAAGAAAATCACCAAATCAGCAAAAGCAGCAGCATTAGGCGATTTGAACCAAGATTTCAACATCCGGTTACAAGACGAAATTGGGATTTTGGCAAATGCATTTAGAACAATGCAGGAAAACATACGGACAAAAGCAGAACAAGCCCGGCAGATTGCAGACGGGAACCTCACACTTGAAGTAGAAGTATTGTCAGATAAGGACGAAATGGGAATATCCTTCCAAACCATGGCCCAAAATTTGAGAGAACATATCAACAATATCTCAGAGGTAGTGGCTACACTCACGTCATCCAATAGCCAGTTGACCTCTATGATTTCTCAACTATCAGCCTCCTCAAGCGAAACAGCTACCACCGTAAACGAGATTTCCACAACCATTGAAGAAGTAAAACAAACCGCCGAAGTATCAACGCAAAAAGCCAAAAACGTTTCCGATACGGCAATAAAATCCGTTAAGATTTCCGAAAACGGAATTAAAGCTACTGAAGATTCGCTGGAAGGAATGGTACATATACAAGAACAGGTTAAACAAATTGCCGACACTATTATCAAGCTAAGCGAACAAAGCCAAACCATCGGCGAAATAACCGAAAGCGTGAATGACTTGGCCGAGCAATCGAACCTATTGGCCGTAAATGCCTCAATCGAAGCGGTTAAAGCCGGTGAATATGGCAAAGGATTTGGTGTAGTGGCCCAAGAAATCAGGGTACTGGCCGATCAATCCAAACAATCGACCAAACAGATCAAAGAAATTTTGAACGACGTACAAAAAGCTGTAAGTTCGGCCGTAATGGCTACCGAGCAAGGCGGAAAAGCTGTGGACCGCGGGATGGAACTTTCAGAATCTGCCGGCGATTCAATTTCTATGCTGGCCGACAGCATTTCAGAAGCATCACAGGCATCAACACAAATTGCGGCCTCAAGCCAACAACAACTTACCGGCATGGAACAATTAGCAGCAGCCATGGATAACATTAAGCTGGCAGCTTCGCAAAATTCTGCCGGAACAAAACAAGCCGAAGAAGCCGTGGGCAGCCTCAAATCAATTGTTGATGAACTAAAAATCCTGATCGGGAAATATAAACTTAAATAAACCTGCTTCGTATCAATGAACCTTAAACCCAAAGGACAATAAAAGGTTTTAAGCATGAAAATTTAACCAACAAATCAAAACAAAAATGAAGAAACAAGCCACTCATAGTGTTTGGTCACCAAAAAACTGGTCGCTGAGCGCGAAAATCACGTCTGTTTTCATTTTAATGACTATTTTCTTAATTACCGTCATCATCATTATTTCCAGTTCGAATGTAAAAAAAACAATGTCGAAACAAACTGGTTTACAATTTGAAATAACAGCCGGAAGTATCAACCAAACCATTAGCGAGTACCTGATGATTTTCATCAACCAAATGGGAACGCTTTCGACTAACGAGGGGCTACAGTCGTTTATCACCGAACACAACAAAAGCTATAATGATACTAATCGAAGCAAAAGATTAGGGGAAATTATGGATATTGACCACAAATGGATAGAAGCCAACGGAGAAATCCCTTTATTAAAAGAGATTATAACATCAGACTATAACAAAAACAGGGCTGCCAATATAATCCAGCGTTTTGTAAAACGATTTCCTTTACATAACGAGATTACAATTTCCGACAAATATGGAGCTCTATTAGCTGCTACACAAAAAACTTCGGATTATTACCAGGGCGATGAAGAATGGTGGATCAAAGCCTGGAACAATGGCTCAGGCGGGTTTTTTATTGGCACCCCTGAATTTAACGAAAGGCTTAAGCAAATTATACTGCAGATCGCCTTTCCGATTTACTCCGATGAAAATAAACCCATCGCGATTATCAGAACCAGCATTCAAGCTGATAACATCATAAGTTTTATTGAAAATACCCAAAACGAAAAATCAAGCATAAAACAAGTTTTAAGCAAGGAAGGAAGAAGAATATTCCGGGAACAAACAAGAGTAGGTTATGAGAATCTGGCCTTTTCGAACAACAATACAGATGTAGGACATGGTATTTCCCACAACAGTAATGGGGAAGAACTCCTTTACGGGTTCAAAAAACTTGATGTAAAACACATTCAAAATATCCAGGAAAACATTAAGCAACATTTTTTTGATGCCGTAGATAATTTAAATTGGTACATTGTATATTCACAAAAAACTTCCGATGCTTTTAAAGCCATTAATATTGTTAGAAACAGTATTGTTATTACAAGTTTAATCCTGCTAATCGTATTTATAATCATCAATATTTTGATTATCAAAAAGCTGTTGCTTCCATTAAAAAACATTATCGGCATTGGAGGAAATATTATCGAAGGAGACTTTAGTGAAACCGTAGAAGTAAGATCAAACGATGAAACAGGAAAACTCTCGCTAATGTTTAATAAGCTGATCCTGTCATTAAGGGAAAAAGCAGAACAGTCCATAAAAATATCCGAAGGTGATTTAACCGTTGAAGTAAGCACACTATCGGAAAAAGACGAGATGGGAAATGCTTTTAAATTAATGGTTCAAAGCCTGAAACAAAAAGCGAAACAAGCCCGAGAAATTGCAAACGGAAACCTCACAATCGAGGTAGAAGTATTGTCAGATAAGGATGAAATGGGAATCTCATTCCAAACCATGGTTCAAAATTTAAAAGAACAGATCAATAATATTTCCGAGGTGGTATCAACACTCACTTCATCCAACAGCCAGTTAACCTCTATGATTTCGCAATTGTCGGCTTCATCAAGCGAAACAGCTACCACCGTAAACGAGATTTCTACAACCATTGAAGAGGTTAAACAAACCGCAGAAGTATCAACACAAAAAGCCAAAAACGTTTCAGATACAGCCCTGAAATCCGTTAAAATTTCCGAGAACGGGATTAAAGCTACCGAAGATTCGCTGGAAGGAATGGTACATATACAAGAGCAGGTTAAACAAATTGCCAACACCATTATCAAGTTAAGCGAACAAAGCCAGACCATCGGTGAAATAACAGAAAGCGTGAATGATTTGGCCGAGCAATCGAACCTGTTGGCGGTAAATGCCTCAATCGAAGCGGTTAAGGCCGGTGAATATGGCAAAGGATTTGGCGTGGTAGCCCAGGAAATCAGGGCGTTGGCCGATCAATCCAAACAATCGACCAAACAGATCAAAGAAATCCTGACCGATGTACAAAAAGCAATAAGTTCAGCAGTAATGGCCACCGAACAGGGTGGAAAAGCAGTGGATCAAGGCATGGAGCTTTCAGAATCTGCCGGCGACTCAATTTCTATGCTGGCCGACAGCATTTCAGAAGCATCGCAGGCCTCAACACAAATTGCAGCCTCCAGCCGACAACAACTTACTGGCATGGAACAACTGGCATCAGCCATGGACAACATTAAGCTGGCAGCTTCACAAAACTCTATCGGCACCAAACAAGCCGAAGAAACAGTAAATAGCATTAAAACAATTGTTGATAATTTAAAGATCTTAATTGATAAATATAAACTAAATTAATCAACGAATTCTAACTTAAATCGCAAACAAACCTATAAATTAAACAATGGAAAAGTTTTATTCAGCAGATGGATTTGTCGAAGCAAGTGAAAAAGATAAAATCATAACCGTACGTTGGGAAAAATTATACAACTCAAACATTACAAAAGAATGTTGCCTGGCTCAATTAGAAAAAGTAAAAAAAGGAGCCAAAGTAATTATTGTAGATTCGGCGAATGCTACAGGCAAACCCTTGCAGGATGTTCAGGATTGGTTTGGGGAAAGCTTATTTCCACAATACCAAGAACATGGTTTAAAAGCAATTATAACGGTAGTTCCCAAAAATCCGATTACAAAATCCGGAGCTCGACAATGGAATAGCGTTGGTGCTCCTTTTGGGTTCGATATGTTTGAAACCAGTTCATTAATCATGGCTCGCAAAAAAGCCCGTGAAATTGTATAGCAAAAGCATTTAAGGTTTATCGTTTTCGGTCAAAAAGAAAAAATCATCAGAACGTATTGCATTACGAATCAGATGTTTGTATCTTTAGTATAAAATCATAAAGCTATGGTATTATACGAAAACGAATTCTATAAGCTGGCATTAGATACTAAAACCCCCTGTTTAGAATGGATAGGGAAAAGTTTTATGCCATCGGAACAGTTCAGGGAATCCGAGATTAAATCGGTTGAATTTTATAAAAAATATAAAACCCAACACCCTAAACTAGAATATTTTGTTGATGCTCAAGAAATTGGACCAATCTCACCTAGCGACACACAATGGATTGTTGACAAAATTTTACCCCAATTTCAAGAATTAGGTTTAAAAAAAGAAGCATTTGTAATCCCCAAAACAGCCATCGGGAAATTCGTGGTTAAAAATTATGTTTCCAGTGCAGGAGCCGTTATTGAGGTAAACGTATTTTCCACTGAAACCGAAGCAAAAAGCTGGTTGAAAGAATAAGAGACAGTATTAAATTTAGTTAAAGCAAATAAAAAAGCTTCTTAGAATATCTAAGAAGCTTTTTTATTGAGCGGTCCGGATGGCTCCCACAATATATAAAATCCCAACTTTTCTACATTTTAGATTTTATAACTAAACCCGCTCGCAGGGATATAAACTAAAAAATAAAGAGAAGGCGCGGATTTGCAATCCGTGCTTTTTTCTTTGCCACTAGCAAAAATAAAAACCTAAAAGTAGAGGAACTAATTCTTTTGCATAATTTAAGCCCGGCAATTAAAAGTTTTAGCGAGGAAGGAGGAAAACCTTCCAACTATTTTATTGCCCTATCTCAAACCAAAAAACCGAGCCCTTGCCCAATTCGCTGTCAACGCCTAGTTTACCGCCGTGTTTTTTGATTAAATCTTTGCAAAGGCTAATCCCCAAACCGCTTCCTTTTTCACTCCCGGTTCCTAAAGTACTTTTTACAGCATCGGTATTCATTAGTTTTTGCAGGGTTTCGTTATCCATGCCAATACCGTTATCGGTAACCGAACAATGCAAAACAGATTCCTTAACAAAAGTGCTAACTTTTATTTCGCCGTTGGTATTGCAATACTTGATCGCATTTGAAATCAAATTACGGAAAACAGTATGCAGGATATTTTTATCGGCATTAACTGTTAATTCTTTATCGGCCAGGTTATACACCCGGATTCCTTTTTTTGAAGCCTGCAGCTTGAACAGTTCCAAGATTTCCTCCACGAGCTCAAACAAATTAAACGGCTCGGGATTAAACGTAATACGATCGGTTTGAACCCGCGACCACTCCAGTAAATTGCTTATAAAATCATAGGTTTTAAGAAGGGTCGATTTAATTATAGAAACATAATCTTTCAATCTTGTGTTTGTTTCATTTTCTACTTCTTCTTCCAGCAAATCGCTAAAACCCAACAAGCTGTTAAAGGGCGATCTTAAATCGTGGGCAATAATCGAAAACAATTTATCTTTTGTATCGTTGCTTGCTTTCAGTGATTTTAAGGCTTGTTTCCGGGAATACTGCGACCTGGCAAGCCGCCATGTAACATAAAAAATACTCACGGAAAACAAAATAAAAATAAGCGACACAAGTTTCCAGCGGCTATTACTTTTGGCATAAAGAACTGCATCAGGGACAAAAGAAACCAGTTTCCAATAATATTTTTGTTTCTCGTCATTAACATAATAACCTGCTTCTTGGCGATATTTATGTACCTCAGCTAAAGGGTAAATAGTGGTTGACGAAAACAAGCCTACCGGATTAACAAACTGAGCCGATTCGGTAGTGGAGATTTTCTTCCAGGCTTCCGGAAAACGGTTCACAAAGCTAACATCTTTTTTATCCTTATACATAAAACCCCATTCAAACTCGGACGACAATCCTTTTAAGCAATAACCCTCTGCATTCAACAATACCATCTGGTTTCCCTGTATCAAATTGGAATACTCTTCCAGTTTAGTCAAAATTTGCTCAGCCAGGTAATTGAACAAAATAATTCCCTGTTTTTTCCCCTGCTTGTCAAAAACAGGAGTCGCAATTCTAATCATCGGTTTTAATGGGCGCTCAATTTCCCCGTTTTCAACATTCAAATCAAGTGGCGAAATAAAAACTTCATTCTCATCCAGCACTATGCTTTCCTTAAAATAATAACGTTGACTCTTATCCTGAAGCATGGCAGCAGGGACAATTGCCGGCTGTCCGTTATTAAAATTTACCCGAATAACTTCCATCCCATTTTCATCAATAAAGCGAACCTGGTCGTACGATTGATGATAATACGCCAAATCAAACATGTATTTCGATAATTGTTCCCTGGCTTCTTTACTGGCAGAATCTTCCAAAAATTTATTAACATTCGAATTTGCTTTCAGCATAAATAAATCGTGTATTGCATGGTCCAGTTCTTCATTGATGTTTTTTAATGCAACTTCACAAAGGCTCCTCTCTACATTTATAAAGCCCTGGCGTTCTATCTTATTCATGTTTGCAAGAAAAATAAGCGTTAAAACCAAAATGATTAAAATAACCGGAAGAAATATTTTCAGGGTATTCAGCACAATATATTTGGCTGGCTTGCCTTTTACAGAATCTTTACCGATGTTTCTTTTTGGCATTTTCATTTATTGCAATATAGTTATAATTTACATTTTATTCAAGCAATTTACTCAATCGTTAGCAGGCACGGAAAAGAGTTAAGAAAATACGGTGAACCAGAATTTAAATCAAGCAATCCCAAAAAACACTATATTTATGTTTTAATTCCTCAAGTCCAAACCGATGAACGAAAACAAATTAAAATCGCTGAGCCCGGAAGAACTCCGCAAAAAATACAAAAACCTGCAACGATCCATGGTCTGGGTTTTTGTTATTATGATCGCAACCATTATTGCGTTAATCATTTACTCAAAAGAAAAAGAATTTAAAGAAATCATGGGGCTTGTTCCCGTTCTTTTCATCCCTTATATTATTATGGCTTATGTGTTCTTAATCAAGGTGAAAAAAGAAATAAAATCGAGGGAATAAAACCCTGGGCTGCTCATAAAGGCAAACAAAAAAAGGAAGCGGTTCTGTTCCGTGCCTTGCTTGGAACGGACGAGACGACCGCTCCGGCAGAAATTTAAAGAAAAAATCCAATTTAATTAAAAATCATAAACTATGGACAGTAATTTTTTTTCATTTAAAAAACTGCTTCTATCTTATTTAATTGCAGGCATTCCTTTCGCAATTCTATTTGGTTCTCTCGTACTTTTCAATGTATTACCTATAGAATTTAATGACACAAATCACTATGGCATAAAAGGGTTTTTGATTACTTTGATCTATATCCCTTTTGCTGGATTACTTTTTACTATTATTAACTGGGGAATATTAAATATCGGAGTTTTTCTTTATAGATTATTTTCTAAGAAATAGAAAAACTGTTGGGCGGGAAAATATTTCCCGCCACACCAAATAAATAAACACACTTGGGTAAAAATTTTACCTTTCTTAATCATTTTTTATCGGATAATTTGTAAGTTTGGATTTAAAAGGAGAGTATGCGGATTTGAAAAATGAGTTTGACAAATTCACCCTCCTGTTAAAAAACCTATTCAAACTCAAACTAAAAACTTCTTGCTATGTTAACAAAAGTTGTTAAAGTAAAAAAGAGCACCCGTAAAGTTCACGCTTGCTGTGATCATGCTTGTGGATGCGACGACCGTTAATCAAGGTCAAAAACGAATTTAAAAGGTGTTGCTTTTTTTAACAGCAGCACCTTTTATTAATTTAACATTTTGAAGCCTTTATTTCATGAACCAAAAAAACCTGAACAAGCAAAACATTTTCGCAATCCCGGTAGGCGATTATTTTGATAAGAACACCGAAGAGCTGCAAATGATTTACTCTCCGTTTACCGAAAATGTATTTGTAGCAAGCAAAAAATTTGTAACAAGCCTTGAGGAAAACATTTCAAATCCTCAAAAAGCAGAGGAAGAAATTAGAACCCTGCTGGAAGAAATAACACCAGCCCAAGACATCAAACCATTTCTTGAAAAAGGAGTGCTCGAAAACGGCTTCAACACCCTGCTGATTTTGCCAAACAACATCTGCAATTTCAGCTGTTCGTATTGTTACTCGGCACTGGGGCGGTCGAACAAAAAGCTCAATAAAGAAACCATTAAAGCAGCTTTGGATGATTTTATCGACCCCGAAAAACTGACGGAGAAAAAAGCATTTATTTCGCTTTTGGGCGGTGGCGAACCCATGATGACCTGGGATTTGACCAAATACATCATTGAATATGCCAACGAACGCTGCGATAAATTCGGGATTTATTTGTGGATGTCGCTGGTCACCAACGGTTCCATTTTAACCGACGAAATGATCGAACTGTTTAAAAAAGTAAACATACGCATTGCTGTTTCTTTCGAAATTCTGGAAGAAATCCAAAACCTGCAACGGGGCCAATACACCAAGGTTGACGAAAACATACAACGCCTGATTGCTGAAGGGATAAACGTCCGGATCAGGTCGACCATCACCCGCGAGAGCGTGAAACTTCAAAAGAAAATGATTGAAACGGTTCTTGAAAAATACCCCAGCATTGAAAACATCATTTTAGAGGAAGTCACTGACGAAGACCATTTCAACACCCCAGAAACCCTGCGGGCATTTTACAGCGAGTTCCTGCACTACTTTAACGAAGCTTTTGAGCTCGGCAAAAAACACGGCAAACACGTGGAGTGTTCAACCTTTAGGAACAACAATATTTTTATCGACCGTTTTTGCCCAGGCGTTTTGTGCCTGAGCCCCGAAGGAACCTACACTTCCTGCTCACGTATTTCTTCGCCCAACGACAAAGGCTACGAAGAAAGCATTTACGGAAAAATATCCGACGGAAAAGTGGAGATCGACCAACAAAAGCTCGAAGAACTAATCCGCGGCTACGATGTTTACAGCAAAGCCGAATGCGAAACCTGTTTCACCAAATGGCACTGCGGGGGCGGATGCTACGCGCACAAGCATATTTACACCCAACAAACCATTGATGCGATTTGCGAGTACAAACGCGAGTTCACCAAAATGCGCCTGTTGCAAAACCTCGACGAAGAATACAGAAACAGCCAGGGTGTTCCTTTAAAAGAATTCATCCTTGAACAATTGCAGGCGTAAAAGTTTTTGGTATGATGCAGCATATTTTCCCGTACCGGTTCTCAAAAGAAAAAAAAAGAAACGACCGTTTTGAATACCTGCACCAATTTTCTTTTTCAGCCAATAATTTAGAGGGAGAAAGCCCGGTTGATTACCTGGTGAATTTTTACCGCTGCAAACAGTACTTGTACATCATCGATTTTTTCCCGAAGGAATGGAACAACCAACCCGATTGTACCAATAAAATACTGTGCCGTGAAGAAGAAGCCCGGGTCAATTTCCGGAAAACCATCAAAACCTGCTTTAGGATTTTCCATCACGAAATTTCACCCATTCATAAAGATGCGGCCCTGGTCATCAGCGGAAGCTTAACTAAGGACGAACAGCCACTGCCCGGACTAAGCATTTCACGCAAGCTCAATTTTTACTGGCAAGTTTTAGAACCCATTTCCCAATCGCTGAATTACCGGATGATAAAAATATTTGAACGGAACACCATCATTTTTATCAAAAAAACGGCCCCCCTTTCCGACGAAAAAATCAGCAAAGATTTTGTTCAGTTTAAACAACAAAACTAATTTTCGACCAACACCTTAAATCTCTCTTCCAAACAAAAAGCAAGATTTAACTGTTTTTCATACATTTGATTGCTGACACTATATTCGAACCAAACACGATTTATAAACCAAAATATTATTCATCCCATGAAAAAAGCAACTTTTCTTAGTATTGTTTTCTTCTTATTGCTTGGCTATAGCAGTATGGCCCAGGAAGATGAAGTTGTAAGAAAAATCATTGAAATAGGAAAAACCGATAACCAAACCATGCAGCATCTGGATGTTTTATCGAACCGTTTTGGCGGTCGTTTAATTGGTTCGGATGCTTACGAAAACGCCGCCTTGTGGGCCGCAAAAACCATGAAGGACTGGGGGCTTGAAGTACAAATAGATTATGTTGGAGAGCTGCCTGTTGGCTTTAACCGCGGCCCCTGGTTCGGGCGCATGTTGGGCGAAAACGGCATGTACCTGCATTTTGCAACCCCCTCTTACACCTCCGGGACCAAGGGGGTTCAACACGGGCATGTTTTGATCGAACCCAAAACCCAGGCAGAGTTCGACCAAATGAAAGGAAAACTAAAAGGAGCCTGGGTGCTGGTAAGCGGAACCAGCGACGGGATGGCTATCGACTATACCCACAAATCCGATCAGAAAAGAGACTCCCTGAAAAAAGTAAACGAAGAGATTTCCAAAAAAAACCGTGGAATCCTTTTTTACAATTACCGTAATCCTGATAAAGAAGCCAAAAAGCAGTTGGAATATGTAAGAGAACCAGCCTTGTTTTACCACGAAATGGTTGAAGCCGGCGTATTAGGATTTATCCAATCGTCGAGCATTCCGATTCGCGTGATGTACGACCGCAAAAACATTTGGGACATGACCTGGGAAACACTGCCAACAGTTCCCGACATCAGGCTGGATGAACACCAGTATAAAATTATCGAACAAATGGCGAAAGAACGAAGATATTTTCAATTGGAATTTGACATCCGCAACCATTTTAAAATGGGTCCAGTAAAATACCACAATGTAATTGGGATCCTCCGTGGAACCGAATTCCCTGACGAGTATGTTATGATGGGAGGCCATTTGGATGCTTACGACGTCGCTACCGGCGGAATTGATTGTGGCGTTGGGGTAACCCCGGCCATGGAAGCTGCCCGCCTGATTATGGAAGCCGGGGGCAAACCAAAACGCAGCATCATGGTTTGTTTATGGGCCGGCGAAGAATTTGGCTTGTTGGGATCAAAAAGCTGGGTAATGAACAACAAAGACAAACTGGATAAAATCTCTAACTATTTTAACCGCGATGGCGGCCCCACGGTTGCAAGCGATGTCACTGTTCCTGAAGCCATGTATGATGATTTTGTAAAAGTGAGCGAACCCGTGAACAACATCAACCCCGATTTTCCATTTGAAGTTAAAATACAAAAACCCAAAAGAAAACCGACACAGGCAGGCGGTTCCGACCACGCTTATTTTGCCATGAATGGGGTGCCTACCATCCACTTTGGCGGTGGAGACCCTAAAGGTTATAATTTCAGCTACTTCGAAATTTGGCATACCGAACGCGATACCTACGACAAGAGTATCCCCGAATACCAAAATCACGTTTCAATTGTACAGGCAGTAATTGTTTATGGTTTGGCAAATTTAGATCACTTACTGTCAAGAGAAGGCTATTACCTGAAAGAAGAACCAAAAGAGAAAAAAGGTTCGAAAAAGAAGAAAAAATAATCTGATATTTTAAATAGCGGTCGTCAGAATCTGTTACTCTCATAAGCATCAGGCTGACGACCTGCTATTTCTTTATTCCACCACCATCAAACTAAATTACCTTTCCTTTTAATTCATTTTATGTAATTATAACACTTCTTTAACAAAAAAAAATTACACAAAATTTTAGTTTTGCAAAAAGTTTAAAATATGCTCGCAATTTTATTAAACCAAATCAATCCATTGATTAAAGACTTCGGCCCCATATATCACGAATTTATTGCCGATGCTTTGATTAAAGAACCCTGGAACGCTTACTCTTCATTATTTTTCCTGGTTCCGGTAATTTTCTGGATCATCAAGCTCCGCGGGCATTATAAAGAATATTGGATGATTTCCGTGATTCTTCCTTTTTTGTTTTTGAACGGTGTAGGTTCAACTTTATACCATGCTTTCAGGGCATACAATATTTTTTTGATCCTGGATTTTGCCCCGGCCATTATTGTTTGTTTAATTACTGGAACATACTTGTGGACAAAAGTTTTGAGTAAATGGTACTGGGGGCTCACCATACTTCTTTCGGCCTATTTACTTGCCACAGTAATAATGTTCACCTTCAGGAAATTATTTGGTGAAGCCGCCGGAAACATTGGCTACGTGACTATTGGCGCAGCCTTTTTATTGCCGGCAATAATTATTTTGCTACGCTCTCACTTTTACAAATGGCAACTGGTTCTTACAAGTATTTTTCTTTTAAGTGCAGCCATAATTTTCCGTAGCCTGGATTACCCAACCCCCAATCCGTTCAGAGAAACACTACCGCAGGGAACCCATTTTCTTTGGCACATCTTCAGCGCGCTGGCAGTGTTTAGCCTGGGCTATTATTTTTATTTCATCAAATCGGTTTCTATCAAAAAGACGAAATAAATCATTGACCTAACCTCTTAATTTACTTATCTTTATTTATTCTATCAGAATACTCCCTATTTAAGAAAGATGAAGTTTCCGGCATCAATTAAAATTGATATTATGGAAACAAAATGTAAAGATGATTTAAAACATGTTTTGCTCGAAGAGTGTTTTGCAATGGTAAAACATTTATCAGCCGACGGGAAAAGCATTCCCGATTGTTCAAACCTCATACTGAACTTTGACAAAGCAGATTGTTACAATTCAAATTTAAATGAGCAACAGGTTGTCAAACTTCACAACGAATTATCAAAGTTCGTGGCTCCTGCCCGTCCTCAAACGCTCAACCTGCTTCAAAAAGAAGCTCAAAAAAAACAAACTTTCAGTTTTCTTGGCAGTGTAACATTGGTTAAACGGCTGATGCTGGTTGCCATCATTTCGCTGGTTCTATTTATCGCTATTAGCCTGTCAAGCCACATTAACGGCAAAACCATTGACCAAAGCATTTATGACAACTCAAGCATCGAACTCTTCATCGTTCTTTCGTTTTACCTTACTTCGGCTTCTTTAGGGGCGGCATTCAGCAATCTGTTCCAGGCCAACAACCATATCAGGAGCAATACTTTTGATCCCAAATATGAATCCTCTTATTGGATCAGGTATGTTTTAGGAATTATTGCCGGATTTCTTTTAGCCGTATTGATCCCTCTCCCGGAAAGCATCACCCAGAACAAAGAGACAACAAATATAGAAATCCTATCAAAACCTTTACTGGCCATGCTTGGAGGCTTCTCGGCAGCACTGGTTTACCGAATTTTATTCCGAATGGTTTTCGCCGTTGAATCAATATTTATCGGGAAACAAAGCGATATCTACAAAAAAGATTTAGCCAATGCGAAAAAAGCCAGTGAGATGGACATTGCCAACGAAAAACAAAAAATGGTAAACCATTTGCTTTCGCTTCAGGGGGAAATAAACAAAAGTAAAACAACTACTCCTGAAGAAATGAGTAAACAAATTCAGTCTAAAATCGAGCAAATAATCGGGTAAAATGTTGTTATTTTGCGCCCTCTCTTAAAGCTTTAAACTCCGAACCTTCGTACCATTTGGGGTATAGCATTTCATTTGTCAGGCGGTAGCCAATTTTAAAAAACAGTTTTGCATCCTCGGCGTTTCCCGAGTAATCGGCATGTGGATCAAAATTATCACTTGGTTTATGATAGGTACCTGAGTAATAATCCTTCACCTGTTTTTTTGCCCATTCAACACCATGCTGGCGGCTTTCAGTCCAACCTTTTACAAACAAAGAAGGAATGCCAACTTTCGCAAAGCTAAAATGATCCGAACGGTAATACATGCCATTTTCGGGGAAGGGTTCCTGAATAACATAACGACCCTGCTCTTTCGCAGCCACTTTAACATACTCGTCCAGTTCCGACTGTCCCATGCCGTAAATAGTAACATCTTTCATTTTTCCCATCGGTATAAAAAGCTCGTAATTTAAGTTGGCAATGGTTTTTACTGCCGGAAAATCTGAATTGCGGGCATAATAATCCGAACCCAATAAACCAGTTTCTTCAGCCGTAATAGCCAAAAAAACCACTGAACGTTTGGGCTTTTCCCTGAGGTTGCAAAAAGCCTTAGCCGTTTCCATCAGGCTTGCCAGAGGGACGCCATTATCTACGGCCCCGTTATAAATCGAATCGCCATTCATGGCCGGGCCAACGCCAAAATGATCCCAGTGCGCCATGTAAACGATGCATTCGTCCGGGCGTTCGCTACCTTTTATCATGCCCACCACGTTTTTCGAATTGGCAAAACGTAGTTTATTCTTAATGGTAATATTCAATTTTGTTTTTAGATGAACTGCTTTAAAATCTTTTTCCAGGGCTTTTTGTTTCAGGGTTTCATAATCCGTACCGCACTGTTTCAGCAGACGATTCAAAGCCTCGGCGGTAATCCATCCGTTCATCGGGCAGTTGCTCCTATTTCCATCTTCCGATTGGACAAACAATTTATTTTTAGCCGTGTTGGTCAGAACCGCAAACGGATACCCGGCAGCAGCGGTTTCATGGATCACCCAAACACCGGCAGCACCCTGGCGGGCGGCTTCTTCAAATTTATAAGTCCAGCGGCCATAATAAGTCATGGCATTGCCTTTAAAAAGTTCGGGATTTTGCGTAGCAAAACCAGGATCGTTCACCAAAACCAAAACCGTTTTACCTTTTACATCCAGGCCTTCGTAATCGTTCCATTCAAATTCAGGAGCCACAATGCCGTAGCCTGCAAAAACCAGTTCCGAATTTTTTAGCTCCACGCTTTCTTTCATATGGCTGGTTGAAACAATAAAATCTTCCATGTAATTCAGTTCAACCGTTCCTTTCGGCGCTTTTAACTTTAATTTTTTATCCGGGTTAAAAGTAATTTCAACCATGGGCACCTCCTGAAAAAAACTTCCCAGGAAACCTCCTTCAAGGCCCATTTTCTCAAACTCTTCTTTTAAATAGTTTACCGTTTTTACTTCCCCCTCGGTAAAAGGCTGGCGCCCCAAAAATTCATCCGAGGCTAAAACTGAAACATATTGTTTTAAGTCATCGGCATTAATGGTGCTTTCTGCTTGTTGAGCATCATTCTGAAAAACATTGCAGGCAACTAAAGAAATGGCTAAGGTAAGCCCCGAAAAAACAGTTCTAACTTTCATCATAAAATCTATTTGGTTGAAACACAAATTTAAAAGACTTATTTAACATCACAAGAGATTCCTCCTTTTTTTAAATCACGTCAACTAAAAATCCTTAAAATCCCGTATTTCGTCGATTAAATACAGTTCTGACAATTAGGATATTTACAAAAAAGCTATATTTACCCATCTCTATTTTGCACCAAAAAAGTTAACCCTTTTATTAAACCTAATTAAAGGATCGATGATTAAAAATTTCCTCATGGTGGCTTTCCGAAATTTATGGAAAACCAAGCTTTTTTCGTTTATTAATATCCTGGGATTAACCATCGGGATGACGGCCTGTTTGCTCATCCTGGTTTATGTTCATTTTGAACGCAGTTACGATCGTTTTCATGAACGCACCGACGACATTTACCGCTTGCGTTACGAACGCATCAGCGAAGGCGGCGAAGCGGTTCGCTTTGCATCCTGCTGTCCGCCAGCAGCCTTGAGAATAAGGAGCCAGATACCGGAAGTGGAAATTGTGGCCCGGTGTTTTAACCGGCGGGCAACCTTTTCCTACGACGAAGAACATAAATTTATTGAGGATCATGACTTTTTTGTTGAACAGGAATTTTTTCACATTTTTGATTTTGAATTTATCGCAGGCGATCCCAAAGAAGGGATTCGCGAAGCCAACACCTGTTATATTTCCGAATCAACGGCAAAAAAGTACTTTGGCAACGATAATCCTATCGGGAAAATTTTACGAAGAGACAACCAGATAAACTTTAAGGTAAGCGGCGTTTATAAAGATTTCCCCGAGAACGCACATATGCAAATGGATATTGCCCTCTCCTATCTCAATCTTTGGGATGTTTACGGAAAAAATATTGAAGAATCATGGGGCGACAGCGGATTTTATACCTTCTTTATTTTGCGCCCGGATGCCAGCATTGAAGAATTTGACCGGAAAATGGCAAAAATTGTTGCGGATGAGATCGGCGTATTTTTAGAAAAATACAAAATTGAAATGCTTTTCCCTTCCCAAAAGCTAACGGACATCCATCTTTCTTCGCATTATCAGCAAGAGCTAAAAGTAAATAACGACAAACAAACCGTGAACTTTTTGTTCATTATTGCCTTTTTTATTATCATCATCGCCTGGGTAAATTACATCAATCTATCCACGGCCCGGTCATTGACAAGGGCACGGGAAGTAGGCCTCAGAAAAGTTGTAGGAGCCGCGAAAACCCAGCTCATGATGCAATTTCTTGTAGAAACACTAATCCTGAATTTAGTTGCTTTAATCCTGTCGGTAGCGCTGTTAGAACTAAGCCGGCCGCTGTTTAGCGAAATCACCGGGGTTCCTGCCAGCTATCCGTTGTTTAACCAAAGCTGGTTCTGGTTGATCCTGGCAATTTTATTTGTTGTCGGGGTGTTCCTTTCGGGATTGTATCCGGTCATAGTTTTGACTTCGTTCAAACCCATCTCGGCACTAAAAGGGAAACTTGGAAACGAAACCAAAGGCATCAGCCTGAGAAAAGCACTTGTTATTTTCCAGGTAATGATGGCCCTGATTTTAATCACTTCCACTCTTACGGTTTTCAAACAAATCAATTACATAAAAAACAAATCGCTTGGAATTAATATTGAGAATATCGTAGCCGTCAGGGCACCGCGGATCAGGGATAATGAAACCATACGAACCAAGATGGCTTCATTTAAAGATGAACTGAACAAACACCCAAAAATTGACAAAAGCTGTGTGGTTACCGAAATTCCCGGACGCCAGATATACTGGGATGCAGGGGATATAAAACCAAAAGGTTCAAATGAAAGCAAAAACTATCAGATTGTCGGCATTGATTACGATTTTATGGATGTTTTTGAGGTGAAGTTGGTTGCCGGCAGAAACTTCTCAAAAGATTTTGCCACCGACGAAAAACAGTCCCTGATATTCAGCGAAACAGCCGTAAAATGGATGGGGTTTGAGAGTGCCGAAAAAGCACTGGGCCAACAGGTCAATTATTGGGGAAATATTTATTCAATTGTTGGTGTTTTTAAAGACTATCACCAACAATCGCCCAAACAAAACTTCGAACAACACATTTACCGGTATATGCCAACAGGCCGGGGAATGCGGGGGATGATCTGCATCAAGCTTCAGCAAAAAGGAATAAGCCAAACCCTGGATTTTATCGAAAACTTATTCTCCGATTTTTTCCCGGAGAACCCCTTCGAGTACGTGTTTGTAGAAGAGTATTACTCCGAACAATTTAAAACAGACCAAATGTTTGGAACAGTTTTCGGGGTTTTTGCCATCCTGGCAATCATAATTACCATTATGGGAATATTAGGCTTAACCTCTTTTATGATTGAACAACGAACCCGAGAAATAAGCATCCGGAATGTTTTGGGGGCTGGCATTGGAAAAATATTGATCCTCTTCGGGAAAGAGTTTTTTTACATGATCCTGGCTGCATTTCTTATTGCGACCCCACTAAGTTACTGGGGGCTTTCAAACTGGCTCGAATCATTCAGCACAAGGATGAATTTAAGCGTTGACATCTTTTTATTGCCATTGTTAATTACCCTGGCCATAACCGGGATCACCATCGCTATTTTGGTAAATTATGCCGCCCGCAAGAACCCGGTTGACACCCTGAAATATGAATAAATATTCACAATATAAATCAGAAATAAATATTTAACAACGAATACAAACGCCCTAATAACGAGTATCATAAAAGCAAAACAAGTTTTTATTCTTTTTTTATTTTGAATTAAGAATAAATTTTTGTTTAAATTTGCAACGTAAATACAAAACAATGAAACAAATTTTATTAAATAATTGGTGGTGGCTTTTCAATACTCAATGAGTGCTGAAAAGTCAGTGATTATTTAATACACCTGAAAATATTAAGATAAGACCTGCCGATTCCGGCGGGTCTTTTTTTTTGTCAAAAATTGAAAGAAAAAATGGAAAAAATAAAAATTAAAACTGCTTACAAAAAGATTATTGCCGATACCATTACCCCGGTAAGTTCTTATTTAAAACTACGGGATCATTTCCCAAATTCGCTGCTTTTAGAAAGCTCGGATTACCAGAGCAAGGAAAACAGCTACAGCTACATTTGCTGCAATCCTTTGTTCACGTTCAAGGCAGAGGGGAACATAGTCAGCGAATACAAAAACAGGGGAAAAGTAGCGAAACACAACCTAGATGACCCCAAATCACTGATTAAATTACTGGATGATTTTGTCGGAAAATTTAAGGCCGAAAATCTAGCCTTTCCGTTTACCACTTCCGGATTATTCGGGTACACTTCTTACGATGCCATCAAATATTTTGAGGATGTAAAGCTGAATTCCCTAAAGCAGGATTACAAAAACATCCCGGAGGTTCTATATCAATTTTTTCAATTTGTGTTGGTTTTCGATCAGTTCCGGAACGAACTCTACATTTTCCGGCATGCCATTGAAGGGGATGAAAATAGCGGTTCAAGCATTGAGGACCTTATTAAAATCATCAAAAACAGGAATTTTTCAAATTTTGAATTTTCAAAAATCGGTGATGAAAGCTCAAACCTCAGCAACGAAGATTTCAAAAAGCTTGTAACCAAGGGCAAAGAACACTGCCGCAAAGGCGATGTTTTTCAAATCGTTTTTTCAAGAGAATTCAAGCAATCTTTTAAAGGGGACGAATTTAACGTTTACCGGGCACTGCGTGCGATCAACCCCTCTCCTTACCTTTTTTATTTCGATTACGGCAATTTTAAATTATTTGGTTCTTCGCCCGAGGCTCAGCTAACCATCCAAAAGCGGGTCGCCGCCATCCATCCCATTGCCGGCACCTACAAACGCCAAGGCAGCATTGAGGAAGACCGGAAATATGCAAAAAAACTACGGGAAGATGTGAAAGAAAACTCCGAACATGTCATGCTGGTCGACCTGGCCAGAAACGACCTAAGCCGCAATTCTTCGGAAGTAAAAGTAGAGAAATACTGCGAAATCCAGTACTATTCGCACGTCATCCACATGGTGAGCAAAATAAGCAGTGTCATGGATGCCGGAAGCAATGCCATTCAACTTGTGGCCGATACTTTTCCGGCAGGAACACTCACCGGGGCCCCTAAAATTAAAGCCATGCAATTGATCGATAAATACGAAAACCATCAGCGTGGATTTTACGGCGGAGCCGTAGGATTTATCGACCTGAATGGAGATTACAACCACGCCATCATGATCCGTTCTTACCTGAGCAAAAACAACCACTTGGTTTATCAAGCCGGAGCCGGAATAGTGATTAACAGTATTGAAGAAAATGAATTAATGGAAGTAAATAACAAAATTGCGGCCGTCAGGGAAGCAATTACAAAAGCCTGTAACTTATGAGATGCCTGATTATTGACAATTACGACTCTTTTACCTACAACCTGGTTTACCTGGTTAAAAAATTAAATATAGAACACCGCGTTCTTCGGAACGACAAATTTGAACTCGGAGAAATTGAAATCTTTGATAAAATCATTTTATCCCCGGGGCCGGGCATTCCGGAAGAAGCCGGCAAATTAAAAGAAGTCATCAAAACTTACGCCCACAAAAAAAGCATCCTGGGAGTATGCCTTGGCGAACAGGCCATTGCCGAAGTTTTGGGGGGTAAACTCATCAACCTGGAGAAGGTTTATCACGGCGTAAAAACCAAAATCGAAATTTGCAAGGACGATTATATTTTCAATAATATCCCGCAGGTTTTTGAAGCCGGACGTTACCACAGCTGGGTGGTAAGCCCTGAGCTTCCCGACGAAATCGAATGCATTGCCAGGGATGAACAACAACAAATAATGGCAATAAGACATAAGAAATACGATGTCAGAGGGGTTCAGTTCCATCCGGAAAGTATCATGACCCCCGAGGGGGAAAAAATTATTAAAAATTTTCTAACAAAAAAATAATGAAAGAAACCTTAAACCAGCTGTTGAAGCATCAAAGTTTAAGCTTCGAGCAAGCAAAAAAAATATTGATAAACATCGGGAAAGGCCTGTATAATCAGAGCCAGTTAGCGGCCTTCATCACGGCCTACCAAATGAGGAACATCACGGTAAAAGAATTGAGCGGCTTTAGCGAAGCTTTGCTCGAACTCCGCATACCCATCGATTTATCCGAATTTTCTCCCATCGATTTATGTGGAACCGGCGGTGACGGAAAGAACACCTTCAACATTTCAACGCTGGCCTCATTTGTTGTAGCCGGAGCCGAAATAAAAGTCGCCAAACACGGTAATTACGGGGTAAGCTCCGGCTGCGGTTCGTCAAACCTAATGGAACACCTGGGGTATAAATTTACCAACGACGAAAGCATCCTGAAAAAACAAATCGACAAAGCCGGGATATGCTTTTTGCACGCCCCGCTTTTTCACCCGGCCATGAAACACATTGCCCCGGTTCGTAAAGAACTCGGCATAAAAACACTTTTCAATATGTTGGGTCCCATGGTGAACCCCTGCAAGCCAAACAAGCAAATTGTGGGCGTGTATTCGGCTGAAATTGCCCGCTTGTACAATTACGTTTTTCAAAACAGCAGCAACGATTATTTCATCATTCACTCGCTTGACGGCTATGACGAAATTTCGCTGACCGACGATTTTATGTTGATCTCGAAGCAACAGGAACAAGTTATGAGTCCCGGAGATTTGGGAATGCAAAAGATTAAAGCACACGAGATTTTTGGTGGAGAAAACACCGATGAATCTGCCAAAATTTTTATCCGTGTTTTAAAAAACGAAGCGACCAACGCACAAAAAAACGTGGTTGTTGCAAATGCGGCCATGGCGATAAAATGCGCCCACACAAATTACAGCATCAGCGAAAGCATCGATAAAGCAAAAGAATCATTAGAATCGGGCAAAGCCTACGAAAGCCTCAAAAAATTATTAAACGCATGAATATCCTGAATAAAATTATTACATACAAAACCGATGAGCTTATCGAAAATAAAGAACTTTGCCCGGTTAAACGGCTCGAAAAAAGCATCTACTTTGATACGCCAACGATTTCTTTGAAACAATATCTTCAGAAGGAAGGAAAGAATGGAATCATTGCCGAGATCAAACGCAAATCGCCCAGCAAAGGCATCATCAACGAATATGTCGACTACGAAAAAGTAAGCATCGGCTACATGCAGGCAGGAGCTTCTGCCATTTCGGTTTTAACCGATGAGCATTTTTTTGGCGGCAAAGCAGAATACCTGAGTAAAGTCCGGAAATTTAATTACTGTCCCATCCTCCGCAAGGATTTCATTTTTGACGAGTACCAGATTATTGAAGCTAAAAGTATCGGTGCCGATGCCATTTTGCTCATCGCATCTGTTTTAACGCCCGGCCAAACAAAAAAGCTGGCGGGTTTTGCGAAATCGCTCGGATTGGAAGTGCTGCTTGAGGTTCACACCGAAGAAGAAGCAAAAACTTACCCCAATGAATTTACCGGCTTGGTCGGGATAAACAACCGGAACCTGGACACTTTTGAAGTAAACGTGCAAACGTCTTTACATATCGGGAGCCACATTCCCGACGATTTTATCAAGATAAGCGAGAGCGGTTTGAGCCAGCCCGAAACAATCATAAAACTAAAACAGGCAGGTTTTAAAGGCTTCCTGATCGGCGAATATTTTATGCAATCGGCAACGCCTCACCTAAAGTGCAAGGATTTTATCAAAGCCATAAACAAGCTGGAGGGCAAACAATGAAAATAAAAGTTTGTGGATTAAAATACCCGGAAAACATTCAGCAGATTTCGGAAACAAATCCGGATTTCATGGGCTTCATTTTTTATAAAAAATCGCCCCGCTATTGCCGATCAAGCCTGAATAAAGAACAATTATCAAAGCTTTCTCAGGCAACAAATCTCGTTGGGGTTTTTGTCGATGAAGGAACAGAAAACATCCACCAAACATGCAGTCATTTTTGCTTGAACCATGTTCAGCTCCACGGCAAAGAAACGGCAGAGCAATGCAAAAAGCTTCAACTTGCCGGGCTGAAGGTTATAAAAGCGTTCAGCATTGAAAAAGCCTTTGATTTTGAAATTTTAAAAGAATACCAAGTCCATTGCAATTACTTTCTGTTCGATACCAAAACAAAATTGCAGGGCGGATCGGGCAAAAAATTCAACTGGGATTTATTGAACAGATACAGCCTGGGCACGCCTTTCTTTTTAAGCGGAGGCATCGGCATTGAGGATTTGGAAGAAATCAAGAAAATAAAACATCCGCAATTATTCGGATTAGACATAAACAGCCGGTTCGAAACAGAACCCGGATTAAAAAACCATGAAAAAATTAAACCATTTATTAAAAATATCAGAGATGAGTATTAATGCAGACACAAACGGTTATTACGGAGAATTTGGAGGAGCCTACATCCCAGAATTTCTTCACCCAAACATTGAAGAATTGAAATCAGCGTACAAAAAGATCATTGGTTCGTATCATTTTAAAAGCAATTTTTATAAACTGCTGAAAGAATATGTGGGGAGGCCCACTCCATTGTACTATGCCAAGCGGATATCGGAACATTACCACACCAACGTTTTTTTAAAACGCGAAGACCTCTGCCATACCGGGGCACATAAAATAAACAATGCCATCGGGCAGATTTTACTGGCCAAAGAAATGAACAAAAAGCGCATCATCGCCGAAACCGGTGCCGGACAACATGGCGTTGCAACAGCTACTGTTTGTGCATTGATGGGGCTAAAATGCATTGTTTACATGGGAGCCGTTGACATCAAACGCCAACAACCAAATGTAAAACGCATGAAAATGCTGGGAGCCGAGGTTGTGCCTGTACACAGCGGTTCGTCCACGCTAAAAGATGCAACCAACGAGGCGATCCGCGATTGGATAAACAATCCAGAAGACACGTATTATTTGATCGGCTCGGCCGTTGGGCCGCATCCGTACCCGGAGATTGTCAAGCTGTTTCAATCGGTCATTAGCGAAGAAATTTCAAAACAACTCCGCGCCAAGCCAAACTACATACTGGCTTGTGTTGGTGGCGGGAGCAATGCCATCGGGGCATTTTCGCACTTTCTGAACGACAAGGATGTAAAACTAATTGGCGTTGAAGCTGCCGGCCTGGGAATTGAAAGCGGAGAAACCGCGGCAACCATCCGCCTGGGCTCACTGGGCATTTTGCACGGGAGCAAATCGCTGTTGATGCAAGACAAAAACGGGCAGGTAACGGAACCTTACAGTATTTCTGCCGGGCTGGATTATCCGGGCGTGGGACCGATTCATGCCTACCTGCACAAAACAGCAAAGGCTCAATACTTAAGCGTTACCGACGATGAGGCCTTAAAAGCTGCCCAATTATTGATCGAGCTCGAAGGAATTATTCCGGCACTCGAAAGCTCGCATGCCCTGGCTGCCCTTGAGCTGATTGAACCCGAACCGGCAAACAACGTGGTTGTAAACCTGAGCGGACGCGGAGATAAAGACATGGATGTTTATTTTGAAAAACTAAATATAAAATAGGAACATGAAAAACAATAGACTGACCGATTTATTGAACTCGGGAAAAAGAAACCTTTTGAATATATATTTTACGGCCGGATACCCAAAAATTGATGATCTGCAAAAAATCATCCCGGCTTGTTCAGAAAACGGCGTTGATTTGATGGAAATAGGCATCCCCTTTTCCGATCCGCTGGCCGATGGGCCAACCATACAACAAAGCAGCCAGATTGCCATAAAAAACGGCATGAACCTGAACCTGCTTTTTTCTCAACTCGAAGCTGTAAAAAGCCAAAACAAAACCCCACTTCTATTAATGGGCTACTTTAATTCGGTTCTTCACTACGGTATTGAGGAATTTTGCAAAAAATGTTACGAGAATGAAATTTCTGGCATAATCATCCCTGATCTTCCGTTGAACGAATTTCTTTCGGATTGCAAAGGGCTTTTTGAAAAATATAATTTGCACAACATTTTTCTTATCAGCCCGAATACATCCAACGAACGCATCCGTGAAATTGATAAACATTCAACGGCTTTTATTTACGCGGTTTCATCATCAAGCACAACTGGCTCGAAACAAAATATTGACGAAGCTGAAAATTTCCTGAAACGGATTTCAGAAATGAATTTAACACATACTGTTTTAACCGGCTTCAATATAAACAATCGGGATTCATTTTTAAAAGCCTGCAAATATACCCGCGGGGGCATTATCGGGAGCACATACATTAAAGCCATTGCCGAACCATCATCCATCGAAAAAAATACAAAATCGTTTGTCCAATCAATTTTAACCCCATGATTATACAATTAAGCGAAAATATAAGTGCTACGGAACGGCTTGAACTTGAAAAACAAATCCAGTCGATCGGATACAAATCGCAGCAAGTAAAAACCCAAAAAAAACAGTACCTGATCTGCATCGGGAAAACAGAATTTGACATCCGGAAAATAGGGCACTTAAAAGGTGTTGAGGATGTTCACCGGGTAAATGAAGATTATAAACTGGTGAGCCGGAAATGGAAAATCGGCTCCAGCACAATTGATTTAGGCAACAGGATCAAAATCAACAATGGCGACTTTAGCATAATGGCCGGGCCGTGTAGCGTGGAAAGCGAAGAACAAATAAAAGAAATGCTCCCGCTACTCAAAAAAAACGGGGTGGGGATTATCCGTGGAGGTATTTTCAAACCGAGGAGCTCGCCATACAGTTTCAGGGGGCTGGGGCTTGAGGCGTTAAAGGTTTTTTACCGAACCGCACAGCAAGCCGGACTCAAAGTTATAACCGAGGTTATGGAACCCAAACAGGTGCAGGAGATGTATCCATACGTTGACATTTTCCAGGTTGGGGCACGGAATTCGCAAAACTTTAATTTGCTCTCGGCCCTTGGCGAAATTGACAAACCAGTACTTATCAAGCGGGGCATTAGTGGCAGCATCGAAGAGTTATTACAGTCGGCCGAGTACGTATTTTCTAACGGGAACGAACGCCTTATTTTATGCGAACGGGGGATCAGGACTTATGAAAAAGCATACCGGAACACACTCGATTTGAACGCGGTTCCTATTCTAAAAGAAAAAACACATTTACCCGTAATTGTTGATCCTTCGCACGGAATCGGGATACGAAGATTTGTTCAACGGATGTCGCTAGCAGCAGTGGCGGCCGGTGCCGACGGGCTGATTCTTGAAATACATAAAGAACCCGAAAAGGCTATCAGCGACGGGTTTCAATCGCTCAACTTCGATGAATTTGAAGAACTTGTTAAGAGAATAAAAATCTTAAAAGAAATACTATAAAAAAGCATCCCCGAAGGGATGCCTTTTAAATTGTATATTTCCTGGGTTTTAATATTCTACACCCATATCCATGTCCATATCTTCACCTCCCTGATCACTCCTCTTTTGTTTAAAGTTATTCAGCTTGTAAGAAAAACTTAGCTGAAGCATGGGGCTTTCTCTTTTCATCACCATACGTTCGTACAATGTTGATGAATCGGTAATCATTTCATGTTTCATTTTTCCGAAGAAATCCCTGAACTGTAAAGTTAAGGTTGCTTTACGATTCCAGAAATCATGACGAATGGCCATATCGGATCGGAACATCCCTTTACGCTCACCCTGGGCAGTTGTACTAGGCCCGTTATATCCCAAGCGCATCTGAACCCTTGTCATTGGCGTAAATTTATAAACCGTATTTAAGTTAGTGCTCCAGTTTGTACTTTCGCGATCAACGGTTCCGCTTGAAAGGCTCCCTTCCAGTTTATAATAATAAACGGTACCACTCAAAGCCATATTCAGTTTTTTGGAAAAATCGTAATTAATCATAAGTTCCGTTCCAAACGAATAATCTTTATCAAGGTTGGCCGAAGTATGTAAAATATATTCATCCCCTCCTTCTTCAATTGACTCAAAAACACGGGTAATTAAATCGGTGGTTATTTTATAGTATGCTTCGATGTTCATAAAGCCTTTATTTAAGCGTTTTTGCCATCCAAACTCAAATGAATCAATATATTCAGGTTTAAGTTCGGGGTTTCCTCGACGGCGGGTATTTTCATCCACATACGAAATAAACGGATCCAAATTCCATCCACGGGGACGATTAATACGGCGCGTATAGCTCAACATAATTTGATCGGATTTGCCCAGTTGCTTAGAAACGTGAACCGATGGAAATAGATCGAAACGATCAAGCTTAAAAACATCGGTAAGGCCTTCGACCCCTGTTTCACGGAAAGTATATTCTCCACGCAATCCAAACTGGTAACCAAAACCACTTTTGGTTTCATTATTCAATATCGCATAAACGGCCTGGATATTCCTTTTCAAACTAGACTCGCTGGTGTAATTAGTATTTAGAACCCAAGCTCCGTCAATAAATTCTTCAAACAAATACTTGTCGTCTGAATTTACCATACGAGCCTGATAACCCGATTCAAATTTCCCTTTTTCGCCAAACGGTTTAACATAATCCAACTGAATTTGGTATCTTTTTCTATCGCTATCTTCTACCGAACGATTGCTATTTAAAATATTGGCTGTAGGATTCCATTGAGCATCGGTTTCTGTTTCAAGTGTTGATTCATCGCTATCTCCGCCACGATCCGAAATATCAAACATAAAATCAAGCTGATGCCCTTTATTGTCAAACTTATGTTGGAAGTTTAAGTTTCCTGAAAAATAATCCGAATTCCTGCTCGAATTCCCATCACTGAGGTAATAAAGATTGGTGGTGGCAGGACTCGAATAATTATGTATTTTGTTCAATCCGTCGAACCCAAATTTAAAGGTACCTACACGTCCATTAAAACCAATAACCGTATTTTCAGAAAAGAAATACTCAATGCCAAAACGGCCACCTATGTTTTTACGGTTCATGGTTTGATCACCATAAGAATCCAGAAAATCGGTTGATGCCGGATCTGTTGAATAAGTTTCGCGGTAGCTCTCGCGTTCCATTTTAAAATCATCATCCCTAAAATCGAAACCGCCGGTAAAACTCCATTTTCCTATCCTGTAATTTAACAAAACATTGGAGCGGTATTTATTATTTAAGCCAGCACTTGCATTGAATACCCCGGTTAAGCCTTCTTCATTTTTCTTTTTGGTAATTACATTGATGATGCCTGCAGTACCATCCGGATCAAATTTAGCCGAAGGGTTGGTAATAATCTCAATGTTTTCAATATTCGCGGCAGGTAATTGTTGCAAAGCATCGCTTCCGTCCAAAACACTGGGACGACCGTTAATCAAAACGGTAAAATTGCTGCTCCCGCGCATGGTTACATTTCCTTCAATATCTACTTCAACCGAGGGGGTATTTTCCAACACATCAGCAGCAGTTCCACCAGCTGCTGTTGCATCCTGGCTCACATTCACTACTTTTTTATCAATTTTATATTCGTACGAAATTTTATCGGCCACAACCTCAACACCTTCGAGCTGTACAGCTGTTTGCGACAAATAACGCTCTCCTAAATCAACATTGGAATTAGCTTGATTTACCTGAACATTGTCAATGATAATTTTTTCATACCCAATAAAATCGATGGTAACTTTATACATCCCGAAAGGGATCTTCTCGAGCAAAAATTTACCGTCTAAATCGGAAATTGTTCCGGTAAGCATTTGCTGATTTTTTATATGGAAAATGATAATATTTGCGTACTCAACTGCTTTGTGTGTCTGTTTGTCGATCACCAAACCAGTAATTGTTCCTTCACCTGCCGGACGGTTTCCTCCACCCATAGGCATTCCACCCGGACCTTGAGCAAAAACTGGTCCCATAAGCAATCCTAGTAAGGTAATAAATAAAAATTGTTTCATTCTGATTCTGTTTATAATTTTAAAGTTTATTTGACAATTAAGTTTAAGATAACTTGCGGTAATTATTCAGCTTTTAGCATTTATTTTTTATATTTGAATAAATTAGATAAATTCAAATCCGATGCAGCTTCAAACCCACTCCCCAAAAACGGTTCGGGCAAAAGTATTATATAAAAACATAACACATTGTTAAAAAAATGAAAAATCGACAAAAACTCAATTATTCGTGCTTTAGCGCTCTTTTTATCATCTTAATTTTGTTTAGCTGTAATCCTAAAAAGGAAAAGCCACAAAAAATAGATCCTGCTTTTTCGGCCTATATCAAATCTTTTACAAACGGTATTGTTTCAAACAACTCAACCATCATTATTGGATTTACCGAAGCCATCCTTACTGCCGAACCAGGCAAAAAAGCCGATAACAGCCTATTCAGCATTTCTCCATCCATGAAGGGGCAGGCTTATTGGAGAGACAACTACACCATTGAGTTCAAACCCGAAAACAAACTTAAGTCGGATCAAAAATATAACATCCGCTTTTACCTACACAAAATCAAGCAGGTTCCCGAAAAATTAAAAACCTTTGAGTTCTGGGTTCAGGCAAAAAAACAGGCCCTGAATGTGAGTATCGACGGCATGCAGATTTATGATGAAAACAACCTGCAATGGCAAAAAATTATCGGTAAAATCAACACCGCCGATTTTGCAAATGAAGACAATGTTGAAAAAATCTTAACTGCCCGCCAAAACAACAAAAAACTCAACATCCACTGGGAACATAATCCCGCAGACTTAACGCATCAGTTTACCATCGACAGCGTTAACCGCTCAAATAGCAAAGGGCTGGTTTCCGTGAAATGGGATGGAGCACCAATTGAAGCAGAGGGTTCCGACGAACAACTGATCGACATTCCTCCACTGGGCGATTTTAAAGTTTTAAAAGCCACGTCAAATTCAATCCCCGAACAATACATAACCATTTATTTTTCGGATCCGTTAGATAATAAACAGGACCTGGAAGGCTTGATTTATTTTGACAACAATGCCAAGCTAAATCTAGAAACCGAAGGCAACGAGGTGCGTGTTTACCCCGAAAGCAGGTTTACCGGCTCAACCAAATTAATTGTCGAAGACGGCATTAGAAACAGCCAGGGCTACCAATTACACAGCCGTTTCGAAAAAAATGTTTCTTTTTCGAGCATCAAACCACAAGTAGAACTTATCGGTAAAGGAAATATTTTACCAAGCTCCAACGGGCTAATTTTCCCTTTTAAAGCCGTAAACCTGAGCGCGGTGAATGTAAAAGTCATAAAGGTTTTTGAAAACAATATTCCTCATTTTCTTCAATGGAACCAGTTTGACGGAACCGATGAGCTAAAACATTTCGGACGGATTGTTTACTACGAGGAAGTTCCGTTAAAATCCGATCAGGCCATCGACTTTGGTAGTTGGAACACTTTTGCCCTCGACTTATCGGAAATGATAAAAACCGAACCAGGAGCCATTTACCGGGTAATTATCGATTTTGAAAAGAAACATTCGCTATATCCCTGCAATGATGAAGGAAAAACGGAAGAAGAACAGACTTCCTTTGAAACGAAAAAAGAGCTGGGAAACTGGGATGAACCGGGATATTATTATTCCGACGATTATTACGACTACGATGACGACTATAGTTGGAGAGAACGCGAAGACCCCTGTAAAGCTTCGTACTACATGCACGGGAACCAACTAGTGGCCCGTAATGTGTTTGCCTCCGATTTAGGAATCATCGCCAAAGGCGGAAACAGTACCTCGCTTCTTGTTGCGGTTACCGATATTAAAACAACCGAAACCCTTTCGGATGTTAGCATTGAGCTTTACAACCTGCAAAACCAACTAATTACGACTGCCAAAACCAATGCCCGGGGAATCGCCAAAATTGATCTGGAAGCCAAGCCATTTTTATTGGTTGCAAAAAAAGGAAATCAAATTGGCTATTTGCGTTTGGACGACGGCTCCTCGCTTTCGTTAAGCATGTTCAACGTAAACGGCCGCAAAACAACCGAAGGTGTAAAAGGCTTTATTTATGGTGAACGCGGCGTGTGGCGTCCCGGCGATTCTTTGTATGTTTCTTTTATTTTGGAAGATAAAAACAAATTTCTCCCCGAGAACCACCCAGTGGTTTTCGAAATGTACACCCCCGAAAACCAACTTTATTTGCGAAAAGTAAAATCCGGTTCGTTAAACGGTTTTTATGATTTCAGAACAGCTACCGAAATGAGCTCCCCAACCGGGAACTGGTTGGCCAAAGTAATTGTTGGCGGATCAAGCTTTACAAAAACCTTAAAAATTGAAACCGTAAAACCCAACCGTTTAAAAATCAAGCTCGATTTTAAAACCCAAATTTTAAAAGCATCCGAAGATATTAAAGGCGAAATGGAAGTAAAATGGCTGCACGGTGCCGTTGCCAAAAATTTAAAATCGGAAGTTATTTTAGATTTACACCCCTCAAAAACAAAATTTAAAGACTACGAAGGTTTTTGTTTTGACGACCCGAGCAAAACGCTCGAATCAATGGAAATCCCCGTTTTTGAAGGAGAACTAGATGAAAAAGGAATAGCAAAACTTCAGCCCGAAATCAACGTTGAAAAATCGGCACCCGGTATGCTCAAAGCCAGTTTTAAAACCAAGGTTTTGAAAAAGGCGGCGATTTCAGCGTAGACCGGACAACCCTCTCTTACTCGCCTTACAAATCGTATGTCGGGGTCAAAATCCCCGAAGGCGAAGGTTGGAACAAATCGTTGTACAGCAACGAACCCAACATGATCCCCATTGTAACGGTTGACGAAGAAGGAAACCCGGTTGACCGCAAAGGCCTGAAAATCGAAATTTTCAACCTTCGCTGGAGATGGTGGTGGGAGCAAGACAATTCGTATGACCTGGCAAGCTACATCCGATATCAAAGTTCGAGCCGGATAAAGACAGAAAAAATCGACACCAAAGACGGCAAAGCCATGTACGAAATGGATTTAAATACCCGTTCGTGGGGTCGCAAACTGATCCGGATTACCGATCCGGTTAGCGGACACAGTACCGGGCAAATGTTCTATACTTCTTACCGTGGCTGGTGGAACGCTTCCGGAGCCGCAAATCCCGGCGGAGCCGAAATGCTTTCGTTTAAAACCGACAAGCCAAAGTATAATGTTGGCGAAACGGTAAAAATTGAACTGCCCGATGCTAAACAAGGCAAGGCATTAATCAGCATAGAATCCGGATCAAGGGTTATCGAAACATACTGGGTAAATGTTAGCAAAGAAAACCACAGCTTTTCGTTTGTGGCCGATAAAGAAATGGCTCCGAATGTTTACATCCACATTTCATTCATCCAGCCCCACAATCAAACGGCTAATGATTTACCAATCCGTCTTTACGGCATCGAACAAATCAACATCGAAGATCCAATGACCCACTTGTCTCCCGTCATCGAAATGCCTGAATCACTCGAACCCGAAAAAAAAGTAAGCATAAAAGTGAGCGAAACAAACGGCAAAGCCATGACCTATACCCTGGCTGTTGTGGATGAAGGATTGCTGGATTTGACCAATTTTAAAACCCCCGATGCCTGGTCGTATTTTTATGCCCGCGAAGCCCTCGGCATTAAAACCTGGGACATGTACAAATACGTAATGGGAGCCTTCACTGGAAATATTTCCGGGTTGATGGCCCTTGGTGGTGGCGCAGAACTAGGTAAAAAACCCGTTGAAAAAGCCAACCGTTTTAAACCGGTGGTGCAGTTTTTCGGGCCAATACATCTCGAACCTTCTTCAACAAACACCCACACCTTTACCATGCCCAATTACATCGGTTCGGTAAAAACCATGGTGGTTGCAGGCTATGAAGGAGCCTACGGAAAAACCAGCAAAGCAACGCCGGTTAAAAAACCTTTGATGGTGCTGGCAAGTTTCCCAAGGGTGGTTAGTCCCGGCGAAATTGTTAAACTCCCGGTGACCGTTTTTGCCATGGAGGACGACATCAAAAACGTAAATATCGAACTCCAAACCAACGACTTTTTCAAAAACAAAGGTGGCTCGGTAAACGTGCTAAACTTTGACACCGTTGGCGAAAAGATGACCGATTTTGAACTGGAAGTCAACGAGAAAATTGGAGTTGGCAGAATAAAAGTAATTGCCAGCAGCGGTAAAAAAAGAGCCGAATACGACATTGAACTGGATGTGCGTTTGCCCAACCCAAGGATTTCAAATGTTATCCGAAAAGCTATTGAACCAGGACAAAGCTGGAAAACTGATTTTAAAGCCGTTGGAATGAAAGGAACCAACAACGGCATGCTGGAAATCTCATCCATTCCTCCTTTGAACCTCGAAAAACGATTGAATTATTTAATTCGCTACCCTCACGGATGTATCGAACAAACAACCTCCTCGATCTTCCCGCAATTATTCCTGCCTAATTTGTTGAACCTCGATGATGTTGAAAGAACAAAGATTGAAAACAACATTAAAGCAGGAATTGAGCAACTTAAAAACTTCCAGCTAAGTAATGGCGGCATGACTTACTGGCCCAGCGGTTACGATTATGTTAGCGAATGGGGAACCACTTATGCTGGACATTTCATGCTCGAAGCCCAGGCCAGGGGATATTCATTACCTTACGGCTTCTTACGGAAATGGATCAGCTACCAACAGGAAAAAGCCAACGAATGGACAGCAGGATTAAAAACAAGCGGTTACAACTATTATAGCCGGCAGGTTCAACAGGCTTACCGTTTATTTACGCTGGCACTGGCAGGCAAATCAGCCATCGGGCCAATGAACCGCCTGCGCGAAACAGCTTCATTGTGCGTTGCTGCAAAATGGCGACTGGCTGCCGCTTATTACCTTGCAGGACGTGAAAAAATTGCCGAACAAATCATTGATAACCTGGCAACCAATGTTCCGTCGTACAGCGAACTTTCATACACCTTTGGCAGCGGAACCCGCGATCAGGCCATGATTCTTGAAACCCTGACCTTAATGGGCAAAAAAGACAAGGCTTACGATGTTTTCAAAGATATTCAGGAAGAACTAAATACCGATCGCTGGTACAGCACCCAAACAACCGCTTATGCTTTGATGGCCATCTCTAAATTTATTGGAGAATCGGGCGAGAGTGATTCGTTTGAATTTGATTACATCATTAACAATGGCCGCAAAACCAGCGTTGTGATGCAAAGCCCCATGCACCAGCAAAAACTTGATTTAAATACCAATCTGGGAGGAACCCTAGAAATTGTAAACAAAAACGAACAAACCCTGTTTGCAAGAATTTACATGGACGGTATTCCGCTAGCCGGAGATGCAACAAATGCCGAAAATAATTTAAGAATGAGCATTCGTTACCTTGACATGGATGGAAAAGAAATCCAGCCAGATAAATTAATACAGGGAACCGACTTCATGGCTGAAGTTAAAGTTTCACATCCAGGCATCCGGGTTGATTACCGCGAAATGGCCCTGACCCAGATTTTCCCTTCAGGGTGGGAAATCCATAATTTACGTATGGATGAAGGTGAATCAATTTACGTAAAAGACAAGCCACAATACCAGGACATCCGCGACGACCGGGTTCTAACCTATTTTGAGATCCCGAAAGGAAAAACCAGAACGTTCAGGGTATTACTAAATGCATCATACCTGGGTAAATTTTATTTACCGACGGTTTATTGCGAGGCCATGTACGATAACGAGATAAACGCTCATAAAGCAGGAAGATGGGTTCAGGTTATAAAACAACCTGTTGTTAAGGAGAATGTTGAAAAAGAAGCCACAGAAACAAACGAATAGGTTTAAAAAAGGGTTCTCCGGAATAGTAACTCTTTATTTAAAAACTGCCCGGATCAGAAAAACCCTTTCACCTTTTTTCCGCAAGAAAAGGGTAAGAATCCCACTGGGGGTTCTTGCCGTTCTTTTTGTTTTATTTATTTTTTGTTTGTCCGAACCTTTATTCGAAAACCCGTATTCAACGGTGCTGAACGATAAAAACGGCATTCTGCTGTCGGCAAAAATTGCAGATGACGGCCAGTGGCGTTTCCCGCTTATCGACACGCTTCCTCAAAAATTTAAAACGGCCATTGTACTGTTTGAAGACGAACATTTTTATTCCCATCCCGGCGTAAATCCTTTTGCTGTTTTCAGAGCCTTGAGAAACAACATTCGGGCGGGGGAAATCGTACAGGGCGGAAGCACCATCAGCATGCAGGTTATCCGCATGTCGAGGGGAAACAAACGGAGAAATATATGGCAAAAAATCATTGAAAGTTTCCTGTCGCTGCGACTGGAAACCCGTTATTCAAAAAATGAAATTTTGAAATTTTACGCATCACATGCCCCTTTCGGGGGAAATGTGGTTGGCCTGGAAGCAGCTTCATGGCGGTATTATGGACGATCTCCAGACAAACTTTCATGGGCCGAAACAGCAACCCTGGCGGTGTTGCCCAATGCACCTTCGCTAATATACCCGGGCAAGAACCAGGAGGCTTTGCGTTTAAAACGAAACCGCCTGCTCGATAAAATCAGGGATAAGGGAATTATCGATTCGCTTTCCTGCGAACTCGCCAAGCTGGAACTCCTGCCACAAAAACCAAAAGCATTACCCCAGCTTACACCCCACCTTCTCGACCGCTGTTTTAAGGAAGGACAAAACGGCAAAAGAATCAACACCACCATCGATTACAACATTCAACAAAAATGCAACCAAATTATCGACAGGCATTTCAAGCTTTTGTCTGTGAACGAAATCCGGAATGCCGCCGTGATGGTGGTTAAAGTTAAAACCGGCGAAGTGGTAGCTTATGTAGGGAACACTAACGATACCATTTCTCATTCGGGCAGACACGTAGATATTATCACTTCCGAAAGAAGTTCGGGCAGTATTTTAAAACCCCTGCTTTATGCGTTTATGCTGAACGACGGCATCATCACGCCAAACAGCCTGATACCGGATATCCCCACCCGGTATGAAGGCTTTGCCCCAAAAAATTTCTCCCAAAAATACGACGGGGCCGTTCCGGCCGGAAATGCCCTGGCACGCTCATTAAACATTCCGGCTACCCGCATGTTGCACCAATATGGAGTTGAAAAATTCCACCGCAAATTGCAACGCATGAATTTCAAAACCATTAACAGGCCCCCGGATCATTACGGGCTAACATTAATTTTGGGAGGAGCCGAAATCAGGCTGTGGGACTTGGCCCGGGTTTATTCGGCCATGGCACGCACGCTTGCAAATTTCGGCGAAAACAGTTCAACCTACCGGGTTGGAAATTATTTTGAACCTTATTTTGACAAATCGTTAAAACCGGATTTACCTAATCGTTTTAACGACCGCGACATTTTAAGCGCGTCTTCCATTTGGCTAACCTTTGAAGCTCTGACCGATATGGATCGCCCCGAAGAAGGAGCCAATTGGGATTTATTCGGTTCGGCACAAAAAATTGCCTGGAAAACAGGAACCAGTTTCGGCCACCGCGATGCATGGACCGCCGGGATCACTCCCGAATATGTTGTGATTAGCTGGGTCGGGAATGCCGACGGGGAAGGCCGCCCCGGATTAACCGGAGCTACCGTAGCAGCTCCCATCGTGTTTGATGTGTTCGATATCCTTCCGGAAACAAGCTGGTTCTCCCCTCCTTACGACGACTTAAAACAAATTGAAGTTTGTAAAAAAAGCGGGTTCAAAGCAGGGCCAAACTGCGAAGAGACAAAACTGATTTTCAGCACTGAAGCCAGCAATTACAGTGAAAGCTGTCCCTACCACCAAAAGGTAATTTTGGATAAGGACAAACACTACCAGGTTAACAGCAATTGCTACCCGGTAAAAGACATGGTGATAAAATCATGGTTTGTATTGCCTACCGTGATGGAGTGGTATTACCGTAAAAAGAACCCTTTTTACAAAAAACTTCCCCCGGTTCGCGCTGACTGTAAATCC
Source organism: Bacteroidales bacterium (assembly GCA_963664245.1). GTDB lineage: Bacteria > Bacteroidota > Bacteroidia > Bacteroidales. Next base: position 3,168,031 of record OY760934.1, on the reverse strand, counting down.
AATAAAGCGACCAACCTTGAGCTAATTTATCCAACCGCCAATGCCAAAATTTACATCCCGTTTGATTTCGGCGGTATTCGTGGCAGAACCGTTTTTGAAGCCATACACCGTTTGCCGGAGATGGAAATTCACTGGCATTTGGATGAAAAATATTTAGGTTCAACCATTGACAACCACCAGATGGAAATTTATGCCACAGAAGGCTTACATAGCATTACATTGATTGATGAGAGTGGCGAGATCATAAAAAGAGAGTTTGAAATACTGAAAAGAAAATGATTCCTGTTTACCGGAAGTTAGTCAAAAATTGCCAACGGGAGTTCGCTGAACGTAGTTTGTTGTTTACTAAGAAAGCGGGGAAAAGCCTTTTCGTACTTTTACCGTGTAAAATTATTCTTAAATTAGCCATATCAACTACTTACAACGATGAACATGATTAAACGACTTGTCAGTCTTACAATTATCGGCTTAATTTTTAATTTTTCATTTGCCGGGGATTTCAGTTCCTATATGAAAGCCCTTGAGGACAAAAACTTACCGGATTCATTACGGATAGAATATTGTAATTTATTGTTCCACGAATTGGTAAAACTTAAGGATGAAGCAGCCATTCAATATGGAAAACAGTTAATCACTTTACTGGAAAAAAAATCGCTGCCAATATCTTCCGAACTTGAATTCAAATATGTAAAAAGCCTTATTGAATTCGGACATTATAACGAAGGGAATAAGTATGCAAATAATCTTTATAAGAAATACAAAAGTAAATCCGATTACCTGTTAATGCTAAAGGCCGAAAACTTGGTTGCCTATCAATATTACCGAAAGGGTTATATTTCAAAAGCCATTAAATATTACGAAGTGAATATTAAAACAGCGCTGAAACTTAAATTTTATGATTATGCAGCACACACCCAATATGAGCTGGCAAAAATATATTCGACTATTGGTGAAAACGAAAAAGAATTTGGTTCACTAAAAAAAGCTTATGATAATTTCGCAAAAGCAAAAGATAAAAACATTGAACAATTAATCATCATTCAGCATCAATTAGGAGACATTTATCTAAACAAAGAAGAATACGATAAAGCCCTGATTTATTTTCAGAATTCAGCTAAAATTTCCGAAGTAAAAAATGATTCGACTTGGATGCTTAAAAACAACACGAAAATTGCCCGCTCATATTACTACCTGGGGAAACATAAAACAGCCTATAAAATGTTTAAACAGTTGATTCCCTTGTGTAATTTACTCAGAGACAGTACTCTTCTAGCAAACTCGTATGGATATATGGCACGAATTCTTTACGAAGAGAAAAAAAGTAAAGAATCGTTGAATTTTTATTCAAAGGCTATTGATATTGCACATAAAAACAATGCTGTTTACAACCTGGCATGGCTGTACAAATCGTTGAGCCAGTTATTTGCCGAGGAAGGAAAATATGAGAAAGCCTATAACTATTTCAAAAAACATGCTTTCTATCAAGAGAAGCTAAAAGAACAGGAATATATTAAAAAAATCGGGCAAAGCGAATTAATGTACATGTCTGAAAAAAAGGAAAAAGAACTGGAATTGCTTAGTGCCAAGTTGTACGAAAATAAAATATTAACCTATGGTTTAGGAAGTGGCATCCTTTTGTTTTTCATTATTGGAGGATTAATTTTTTACCAAAACCGTCAAAAAAACATACAGCGGATAACCGAGATGAATCATAAGATTTCGGAAATCACCCAAAAGAACCTTCGCCAGCAAATGAATCCGCATTTTATTTTCAACACATTGAACTCCATTCAGTATTACATGTACCAAAACGACCGTATTTCGACCAACAATTACCTCACCAAATTCTCCAGCTTAATGCGAAAAACCCTTGAAAACTCGACGCATACTTCCATTCCGATTAAAGACGAGCTGGAAGCCCTGCAACTATATCTTCAGTTGGAAGGCCTTCGTTTTAAAGATAAATTTACCTGGGAAATAAATGTAGATGAAGAAATTGACGCCTTGCTGTATAAAATCCCAACCATGCTCATCCAGCCCTATGTAGAGAATTCAATCTGCCACGGTTTGAGCAACAAGGATGAAAGCGGCTACATTCATATCGATTTAAAACTCAAAGAGAAGTATATTGAAGTAACCATTGAAGATGATGGTATTGGAAGGGAAAAGGCACAAGCAATCAAAAAAGTTAAAAACGGGAACCAAAAATCACTGGGGACAAAAATTACCGAATCGAGGTTAAAACTGGTAAATACCTTGTATGGAAATGAAATGAAAATACATTACGAAGATTTACTTGACAAAATGGGAAATCCGGCAGGAACCCGTGTAATTATCAATATTCCGATCATCTCATAAATCAAAAGCAATGAACCTAAAAGCAGTCATCGTAGACGACGAAATTGATGCCGTAAAATTTATCAGCTCAATTGTTGAAGAATATTGTCCAAACATTACGATTGTAGGAAAAGCATACAACGCAAAAACAGGAGTGAGCACCATAAAAAAAGCCAATCCTGACTTAGTCTTTTTGGATGTAGAAATGCCCCATGGAAGCGGCTTTGATTTACTCGCCAAATTTCCCGACAAAACCTTTGACGTGATTTTTATCACCGCTTTTAACCACTATGCCATCAAAGCCATTAAATTCAGCGCGGTCGACTATATTTTAAAACCCATCAACATTAAAGAATTTTTATCGGCAGTGACCAAAGTGTTCCGTTCAAAAGAAAACAAAGAACAAAGCCCCAGCTACGATGCCCTGTTTGAGAATTTACGTTCGGGAACCCCAAGCAAACTGGCCATTCCGACCTCCGAAGGAATGGAATACCTGAATACCAAAGAGATTATCCGCATTGAAGCCGACCGGAGCTATTCATGGTTCTTTTTGTCCAACGGACGAAAAATATTAGTATCCCGGAATTTAAAAGAATATCAGGAATTATTAAACGACCGCCATTTTTTCAGAACCCATAATTCGCATCTGGTCAACCTCGAATATGTCAAGAAATTTGTACGTCAAGACGGGGGCTATGTTGAGATGACCGATGGCTCGCATGTTTCTATAAGCCGTGGAAAGAAAGAACTGTTTTTGGCTCATATGAACAAACTCACTCATTAAGAAGGCTTGGTTATTTATGGGTTGTTTTTTGCTTTTAGTGCAAAAAAGATAGTCCTTGGTAGACTTTCCCCCCAATTTAATAGGGAAAAAGAAAACCCATTAATCATAAGTAAATATCTTTAACCAAAAAATAAGAACCTATGAAACTGGAAAAAATTTTATTAATAGTCCTTGTTATGACTATTTCGTGTACTGGATTCTCCCAGCAAATATTTAGGGCAATCATGCAAAAAAACATAGAGCTGACTAAAAAAATATTAGAAGCTGATTCTACGGCAGCAATTACAAAAAATCAAAATGGGTTTTCTCCTCTTGATTTTGCAGCGAACTTCAATCAATTAGAAATTGCAAAGCTATTGATTGAAAAGGGCGCAGACCCATTCGAAGTAGGTAATTTGGGGAGACAAGCTTTACATTGGGCCGCTGCAGGTGGTAGCGTAGAGATTTGCTCAATGCTAAATGATTTAGGTGCTGATTTAAACATAATGGACGAAGGAGATCGAAGTCCTTTATTTTTAGCCGTAGCAAGAAACCGCAAAAATGTTGTCGATTTTTTACTAAGCAAAAATGTTGACATTTACAAAAAAGGCAAACGTGGATTTGAAATGATCTATTTCGCAATTCAAAACAATATTTCATCCATTGTCGACCATTACATAAAATCTGATTTTGATTTCACCCAGGTTCTTTCATATGATGGAACAACTTTATTATTTGCTGCCATAGATGCTAAAAATCCTGAGTTAATCGAATTTCTCATCAATAAAGGATTAGATGTAAATCAGCAAAGCGATTATGGAGATTTTCCTCTTTTAGGTTCCGTAAAACAAAAAGACCTTGTTAGTATAAAAAAGCTGATTGATCTTGGTGCCGATATCAACAAAACAGATTTTGCCGGAAGAAACGCCTTGGGCATTGCAAGCGAACTTAACCTCACAGATTTAATCAGCTACTTAAAAGAAAAAGGAGCTAACGAAGCTAAAACATTTGCCTTAGATCATACTTACCCCGGATTTGAAGAACCCGGTTTAACACCCAAATTATTCGCGCCAGGAATTATTTCTACCCCCGATCACAACGAACGGGATGAGATGTTTTCGCCCGACATGAAAGAATTTTATTTTACCCGTAACAGCCGCATTCACCAGATGATTTCTACCATCATGGTAATGCATAAAGAAGAAGATGGTTGGAAAATGCCACAAAAAGCGAACTTCTCCGGGAAATTTAATGATAGCGAGTGTTTTGTAAGTTTCGACAACCAAAACCTGTATTTAATTTCTCAACGAAACCCGGATGGTTCCAATAAACCTTCAAGCTGGGAAATATGGATTGGCGACCGCAACGGAAAAGAATTCGAAAATTTCAGATTACTTGACACCACTAATTTAGACGACAGTTTCTACCCAAGTCTTACTAGAAATAACGAATTTTTATACACCGGTCCGGGCAACGATTTGTTTTTAGCAAAAATTAAGGATGAGAAAATATATGACATGCAAAAACTCGGCCCGGAAATTAATACCCCTTCGGGAGAATACAACGCAATGATTTCGCCCAACGGAGATTATATTATCTTCACCTCGCATGGCTATGAAGATCATCTTGGAGGAGGCGATCTTTACATCAGTTTTAGAAAAGACGATAACAGTTGGACTTCTTCAATAAACATGGGACATGAAATAAATTCAGAGGGGACGGATTATTGCCCCAATGTTTCGGCCGACGAAAAATACTTTTTCTTTACCAGCAACCGTAAAGGGACTGAAGATATTTACTGGGTTAGTATTGATGTTATTGAGAACCTGAGAAAAAAAGCGTTCAATAATTAGACATTAAACTTTAATTCAATTTTTGTTCCCTTATTAAGAATGGACGAGACCGAAATTTCACCAGCATGCAATTTCATAATCTGTCTCGATAAACTCAAGCCTATGCCCGAACCTTCGCTTTTGGTGGTATAGAAGGGAACAAAAATATTCTCGAGGGTTTCTGCATCCATGCCTTTGCCGTTATCGGTAATTTCTACTCTTAAATGGCTTTGTTTTTTGAAAAGCTCTATTTTAATTTTTCCTTTAGTTTTAACAGGAATTGCCTCAATGGCATTCTTGATCAAATTAATAAAAAGTTGTTCAATCAATTTTACATCAATGCTTATTAGCGGCACATGGTCAGCCGAAACGATGGAGAAATCAATATTTTTTTCCAAGCCCGGTTTCAGCAGTTTGATTACATCTTCGAGCAGCAACTTTATATCTGCCTTTTCAAACTTTGGCAGTGGCATATTGGTATAACTTTTTGTTGCCTTTACAAATTCAACCATTCCCCGGCTGCGTTTTTCAATCGTTTTTAAACTGTGACGAAGATCCGCCTGATCTTCATCATCTAAATTTATCAGGTTCTTTTCCCTGCCGTCTTCATGTAATAATAACTGATTTGTGACCCCGGCCAAGGTCGAAATAGGGATGGCTGTATTCATGATTTCGTGGGTAAGAACCCGAACCAATTTTCGCCAGGCATCCAGTTCCTGCTCTTCCATTTCGAAACGAACATCCTGAATAGAGATCAATTTATAGGGTTCATCATGCATTTTAAACTCGGTGGCATGAATGGAAATATTATACAAATTTCCGCCTTTAACAAACTTGTATAGTTTTTTTTGTCCGCCTTTAATATTCTCAATAATGCCCGACAATCCTGAATCAAAACGCTGTATGGTTGCAATGTTAACAACAAATTTCTTTTCAAAAAATTTATAGGCCGCATCGTTAATGATAACAATATTTTTATGCTTGTCAAAACAAAGCAAAGCCAGGTTTATGTGTTCGATGATGGTTTTTAAGTATAAATGGTTTTTCTCCCGTTCAATCCTCAATTTTTTATACACCTGGTTCAATGCCCCGAATGCTTTGTCTAAATCAGTATTTCTTTGTTTAGAAGTATAAGTATTCTGAAATTCATCGTAAACAATAGCATTAACAAAATTGAGCAAATCGCGTTTTGATTTCTCCGAAGATTTAATAATCATCACCGAAAACAGTATCACAAAAGCCAAACACCAAACCGAGATCAGCCAAAACTCGCTCACGAACAAAAAATAAATCATAGCAACTGAGCTAATAATGAGCAATAAAATAAAAAACAGCAGCCTTAGTCTCAAGAAATTAAAGTTCATATTTTTTTATTTTACGGTACAGTGTACTCCTGCCATAACCCAATTTTTTGGCAGCTTCTGTCATGTTCCAATGGGTTGCGTTCAGGGCTTTTAAAATAGCTTCCTGTTCAACTTCCTCAATAGTGTAAATGTCGGTTTGCTTAGAAAGAACCTCATTTTGAACATTCAGCATCAACGAATATGCTTCAATAACATCATCATTGTTCAAAATTACGGCTCGTTCAACAAAATGTTGCAATTCGCGGATATTGCCCGGCCAATCATAGAGCTGCATTTTCTGGAAAGCCTCATCACAAAACGTTTGCTTTGACTTGTTATACTTTTTGGCAAACTTTTTCAGGAAGTGACGGGCAAGCAAAGGAATGTCTTCGGTTCGCTGGCGCAAGGGCGGCAACATAATTTCGACAGTGTTAATGCGGTACAACAAATCCTGGCGGAATTCATTTTTAGCTTGCATTTGATAAATCGGGCTGTTGGTTGCACAAATCAAACGAATATCAATTTTTTTTGCCTGGCTCGAACCTACCTTAAACACTTCACGATTTTGGATAACCGACAACAATTTAGATTGCAGTCCCAAATTTAGATTTCCTATTTCATCTAAAAACAAAGTTCCCCCGTTGGCCATTTCAAAGCGTCCCATACGATCCTCTTTAGCATCGGTAAACGATCCTTTTTTGTGCCCAAACAATTCCGACTCAAATAAGTTTTCAGAAATCGCCCCCAGGTCCACATTAATAAAAACCTTATCGTTCCGAAGCGATTTGCGGTGAATACTCCGGGCAACCAGTTCTTTTCCCGTTCCGTTTTCGCCAAGAATCAAAACATTGGCATCGGTTTGAGCCACTTTATCAATAGCTTCAAATACCGGGAGCATGCTTTTTGATTTGCTTATGATCTCTCCAAAACTTTGGTCGATATCAGAAGACAGGGTTTTATTAATCTGGTTCAAACTTTTGTTTTCCTTTTTGGCCTGGCTCAATTCATAAACCGACTGAACCGTTGCCAGCAATTTTTCCTGCTCCCAAGGTTTTACCAAAAAATCAGTGGCTCCCTCCTTCATGGCTTCCACCGCTAGTTGAATATCGCCATAAGCCGTGTTCATCAACACATGTGCATCTGGTTCAAGCTCCTTAATTTTACGCAGCCAAAACAAACCTTCTTTCCCGCTGGTTTGCCCAAACGAAAAATTCATATCCAGCACAACCAAGTCAAAATCATCTTCCAATAAAGCAGCAGGAATTTTATCCGGCTCCGACAAGGTAACAATTTTTGCAAAATGTGGTTTTAAGATCATCCGGGCGGTATGCAGAACATCCACATCATCATCAACAAATAAGACAGCTCCTTTTTTTGTTTGCATTTATTCGGATTTTAAACAAAAGTAACAAATGTATCAACATGACACATGAAACCGTCTCATTTTGGCACACAGCAAAAACGAGAGGAATCAACCACTCACACAAAACACTAAATAATAGCTAATTACAACAAATGGCACATTTAGTGTTCTTACCAGAAAAAACGTTTAAACTATGCTACTTTATAATATTAAAATCGGAATCAGAAATATCCTACGCCAAAAAGTATATTCATTCATTAATATTTTTGGCTTAGCCATCGGAATATGTATTTTTATCTTAATCGGATTATATGTTAACAACGAATACAGCTACGATCGCTTTAACCCAAATCACGAACGCGTTGTACGCATGGAATTTCAAGATTGGTGTGTGATCCCTCCGGGAGTTGGTCACCTGATGAACAACCAGCTGGCAGACATTGAAAAAATTTGCAGGTATGAAGTTGTGTTTAACAAATTATTAAAGTATGAAGAAGGATCATCTGCATTTGAAAAATCCGTTTCCGTAAAAAACGGAGCCGCCGTTGACTCAACCTTTTTTGATATTTTTAAAATAAAATTAATTTACGGAGCTGAAAAAGATTGTTTTATCGATCCCAATACCGTGGTTATCACAAAGTCACTTTCAGAAAAATTATTTGGCGACAAAAACCCGGTCAATAAAGTCATTAACTACGAAAACAGAATCCAGCTCAAAGTTACCGGTGTTTTGGATGATTCGGAGAATTTTCATTTAATGGCCGACTATTACCTGCCCATGACCTTATTTTATAAAAGCCAAGGAAAAGAAGCGATGGAAACCTTGCGTTCCTGGAACTATTTGACCTATCTGCTATTGAAAAACAAAGATTATGACAAATCAGCCTTGCAAAATAAAATATTCAATTTTCTGAAAGAGCAGGACAAAAACAAACACCTGATTGATGAAGAATGGGGACCAACAGATATTGTAATAAGAAAACTTACAGACATTTATTTCTTTAAAGAAGCTCATGCCGAATCGGGGGTTCTTCACGGAAACAAACCGGTTGTAAAAGCATTTGTAATTATTGCCATTTTTATCATCCTAATTGCTTTAATCAACTTTATAAATATAACAACAGCCCGGGCAGCCATCAGAGCCAGAGAAGTTGGCGTAAAAAAAGTAGTGGGTGCCACCCGGAAACGGCTCATCAAACAATTCATTACCGAATCCCTTATCATCAGTTTTGCTGCTATGCTTTTGGGAATAACATTTCTACAAATATTATTGCCCGAATTCAACAATTTAACAAACACAAACCTACAGCTGCAAGATAGCGTGTTCAGTATTTGCGGGATTATCGGAATAATTCTTTTAACCCTGCTTATCGGGTTCATAGCCGGAATATACCCTGCCTTATACTTATCATTATTTAAAACATCAAGGGTGTTAAAAGGCGAAGTCAGCCGGGGAAAATCGGCAGGAAAATTCAGGGTTGCACTGATTGTCTTCCAATTTATTATTGCAACAATATTAATTAGCGGAACCATTATCGTAAATAAACAAATCAATTATATCAAAAACAAGGACCTTGGTTTTAAAAAAGAAAACCTGCTTCATTTTATTTTAAAAGACAAGTTGTTCCAAACAAAAAACGAGTTCAAATCGAAATTACTTGAAAACCCAAACATTAAAGGGGTATCGTTCTCTCACGGAACACCCGGCTATACCCGAAATACAATTACAATGAGATGGGTTGATGATGTAGATCCTATTGAAACCAGAGTTAGTTCAGGAGACCCTGATTTTGTAGAGGCATTGGGAATTAAGATCATTGAAGGACGCAATTTTGATTGGAATTTAGAAACAGATAAACGAAAGACATGTATAATTAATAAAACGCTGGCAGATATGATTGGTCTTGATAACCCGATTGGACACAAAGTTAATGACAATAACAATAGCTGGGTAAAAGATGCCAGCTTTAGTATCATTGGTGTTTTTAAAGATTATCACTTAGAATCATTACATACCGTTACACCACCCATGGCAATTTTTTGGTCTGACCAGGCTAACTTCCAGGGAAGTATAAAAATCAGCTCAAATAACATTAAAGAGACCATGAAATATATCGAAGAGGTTTGGAACGAGTTTGTTCCCGGCTTTCCATTCGAATATGATTTTGCCGATCAACGCTTCGACAAAATGTACAAAAGCGAAGAACGTACTCAAAAAATCACTGTCTATTTTTCAATTCTGGCAATATTTATCGCTTGCCTGGGATTATTCGGGTTATCAGCCTTTATGACCCAACGGAGGTTCAAAGAAATAGGTATCCGGAAAGTATTAGGATCGTCCATTGGCCAAATTGTTAGCAAGTTATCCAAAGAATTTGCGATCATCGTGCTTATTTCAAATATTATTGCCATTCCTTTGGCCTGGTTTGTTTTAGACTCCTGGCTGCAGGATTACCCGTATCGCATCAGCGTTCCATGGTGGCCATTCCCGATTGCATTTATAATTACCCTAGTTATTGCACTATTAACGGTGAGTTTCCATTCGCTAAAAGCGGCATTAAGTAATCCGGTAGATGCAATTCGGTACGAATAATTTATTAATTTTGCGAATGATATAAAAATTTCGTTTTGTAGTAAAAAAAATATTTTTACCTTTGCAGCCCGAAATTGAAAATTTAGAAAAGCAAAAAACGAATTATGGCTAATCACAAATCAGCAATTAAGAGAATCAGAGCTAACGATGTAAAACGCTTACGTAATCGCTACCACGCGAAAACGATGCGTAATGCTGTTCGCAAATTCAGAGCGATTACCGATAAAACAGAAGCTGTTGAACAACTTCCAAAACTAGTTGCCATGATTGATAAGTTGGCAAAAAAATCAATCATTCACAAAAACAAAGCCGGCAACTTAAAATCTAAATTGACCAAATTAGCGAACTCTTTGTAAGCTTAAGATATTTTCAGTTATGAAGACCTCTTTTTTAATTAAGGGGGTCTTTTTTTTGTTTGATTGGTTTTGTATCTTAGTATTGTCAATCTGAGCAAAGTCGAAGACTGCATCTTGTCCGCTCAGCCTAAATTACTAAGCAAACAAAAAACATCATGGATTCCCTCCAAGCAAAACAATCGATTAAATACTGGGCCGAAGACGACCGTCCCAGGGAAAAACTCCTATTAAAAGGCAAAAACGCTTTAAGCGATGCCGAGCTAATTGCTATTTTGCTGCGCTCAGGCAACCGTAAACAATCAGCCGTTGACCTTTCAAAACAGATACTCGAAAAAGCCTCCAACAATTTAATCGAACTCTCTAAATTTAGCGTTGAAGATTTTTTAAAATTCCGGGGGATTGGCGAAGCCAAGGCTCTCTCGGTAATTTCCGCGCTTGAGCTAGGACGGCGAAGACGGGGCGCAGAGGTCATCCAGAAAGAAAAAATAAGTAGCTCAAAAGATGTGTTCGAACTTTTCCAAAGCATTATGGAAGACTACAAATACGAAAGTTTCTGGATTTTATTACTGAACCGGGCCAACAAAATCATAAAAAAAATACAGGTGAGCGATGGCGGGGTTTCTGGCACCGTGGCCGATCCGAAACGCATTTTCAAACTCAGCCTCGAAAACGATGCCAGCGGACTGATACTTTGCCACAACCATCCCTCGGGCAACACCAAACCCAGTGAAGCCGACATCAAACTCACAAAAAAAATCCAAAAAGGAGGCGAGCTGCTCGACATAAGCGTGCTGGATCACATCATCGTGGGCGAAGAAAACTACTTTAGTTTTGCGGATGAGAACCTGCTGTAATTCTAAATTAAAACAGTAAATCAGAAGCACTTGCATTTATCCGGATAAATTTCGTATTTTTATATTTCGTATAAAGTATCTTAAATTTTCATTATCTTTACTGTTCAGAAAGAAATGCTTCTCCCCGGCATTATGAGCGATGGGTTTTTTATTTTTCTTAGAAAGCAAAGACAGGTTAAAACAAAATAAAATCGGGGTAACCTTATGAATTTTTTTAGAAACCAAACCATAATCATTATGAAAAACGTAACAAAATTTATTCTAATGCTGTTTGTTGCAGCAATTGCATTTGCCGGTTGTGATAACGACGAAGACGACAATGTTAACAATAGCGAACAGTGGGACTTAACTGCCAGTATTGATTTGGGAGGGGAATTTTCTGTTGTAGCCACTGCCGACATTGCAATTTCAGGATCAACATTTACAGCAACTGTTGAAACAAGCCAAATTGCAGGGCAGCCCGAAGTTCATACTGCCAACATCAGCGGGACGGTACAAAACGGAACCACCCTTGTAGTAACAAATCAAAGTTTTGATGTTACTATCGGGGAAGACACAAATACGGTTACCTTAAGCGGGAACATCACTGTTTCCGGAGATTCCCTGAGTGGTAGCGGAAGCATCACCGAAAATATTCCTGGAGTAGGAGATGTTAACGGCACCTTCTATGTAACAGGAACCAAATAAACGACTTATTATTACTTAAAATAAGGGTGTCTGAAAAGTTCGGAAATTAAGCGGAGGCTGAGCTTGCCGAAGCCTCATCCGGTTCAGGAAGAAACATTTCGACAAGCTCAATGTCCGCAAAATTTTGTCAGAAAAAACTTTTCGGACACCTTTTTTAACGGCTCATTGAACCATGATTACAAAAGATATAAGTATTGAAGAACTCGTTGAAAAACACCCAAAGTCAGTAGAATTTTTACGGGAACGCGGAATACGCTGTATACGTTGCGGCGAACCCATCTGGGGAACCCTCGAAGAAGCCGCCAAAGAAAAAGGATTCCCGGAAAACGAAATTGATAAAATTGTCACCGATTTGATGGAGTTTTTGAAAAGCTAGGTGATCTTTGCTTGGACATTAATTGTCATTCATGGACATTGATAGTCATTCATTGTAAGAAGAACTTCTACATTTTACATTAAACATTCTGCATTCAAAATTTTTTACTTGCGTTTAAAAGCGAGGTTCAAAGAAAAACTTATCTTCCGGTAGGTGCAAATAAGTTTTATCAACCGATCCTTCTTCATATTCCCCTATTGTAACAGCAGTTCCAGAAATAATTTTAATTAAACGCTTATTATTATCGTAAAAATATTTTGTTGGGGGAAAAGACTGCCCCCAGGTTCCAAAATAGGATTCCAGTTTTTCTATTTCTGATATCATCCCATCTGAATAATGGAAAACCCATTTTGTAACATCTTCCCAATTACCATCTTCATTTTTTATAGAAAAAACCCAATCTAAAAGTCTACCATTTTCATAACTATACTCGCGCTTTGCATTTAAAATCCATTCATCATCCTGATTTAAAGCATAAATAAGAAAATCATTAATTACACCATCAATATAGTTTATGTCAATTTTTCCCTTTTGTACAAATTCCCCTGAAACATAAAAAAACACTCTTATCGATGTCAGTCTGGAATTCTCATATTCATAAAAAACCTTTTGGGACTCTGGGTACTGGCCATTATCATAGTTGAACCAGGTATATTCAACAGGGATATTTTCTTGGTTTATAAATTCATATTTTCCGGTTGGGGCAAACTTACCTCCTATATCAGTTTCAAAAATATATGTTACCTTATCTTGCAAATAACTAATTTTATGTCTCTCGTCAAATGTTCCAAAAAGGGGTTTAGTGAAATTTTTGTCAATTTGAATTATTTTATCACTATCATAAGTATAAGAAGTTATATGATATTCTTTACCACTCTCATCAAAATTGATGATTCGTTTTATTTTTCCATTTTCACTCTGATCCACGGATAAAAAGCTTACAGTTTCATTATTCTTTTGGCAAGCTAAAAAAGACAACAAAGAAAATGCAATCGCAACAAATATTTTAAAAAATCTCATAATGCATAAGTTTAAGGTTTTGGTTGAAAAAAATGTGTTAAAATAAATTTAAGTCTGGTATTAAAGATGCATAAATTAAATTAGGGGTTGCGTAGCTGTCCCGATTTTCATTTTCTTTCATGTAGGCGAAGTTTTTAATCTACAGGCGCAGAAATATTTTCCCTCCCTTTAGCATAAATAAAATTTTGTAATTTGGCTTCTGCAATTTCGGATTTTAAAAATCCAGCCTTGTTTTTTGATTTTTAGTACCATTGAGTTTGTTTAATCCAAAATTTTATCTATTTTTGCACACCATTTTTGGGAACCGGCCAAAACCCGGTTTAAATCAATAAAATAAAACAATAACAAACAAAAAGAGGAATTATGAATCAATACGAAACCGTTTTCATTATGACTCCCGTTTTGTCTGAAGATCAGATGAAGGAAGCGGTAAAAAAGTATCAGGACTTTTTGAAAGATAAAGGGGCTGAGATCGTACACGAAGAAAACTGGGGATTGCGCAAGTTAGCCTATCCGATCCAAAAAAAATCAACCGGGTTTTACCACCTGATCGAATTCAAATCAGAAGGCGACATCATTCGCGATTACGAGGTTGCTTTTAAACGTGACGAACGCATTTTACGTTTCCTAACCGTTAAACTCGACAAACACGCGGTAGCTTACAACGAGAAAAAACGCAAAAAAGCAAAAGAAGCTAAAAAAGAAGAGGAAGCAAAGTAATTAACCCCTAAAAGATTTTAAAATGGCACAAGCAAATTCAGACATTAAATATTTGACCCCCATCGCGGTCGATACCAAAAAGAAAAAATACTGCCGTTTCAAAAAAAGCGGTATCAAATACATCGATTATAAAGATGCTGACTTCTTGTTGAAGTTTGTAAACGAACAAGGTAAAATTTTACCCCGCCGTATTACCGGTACTTCTACCAAATATCAGAAAAAAGTTTCACAAGCGATTAAAAGAGCTCGTCACCTGGCGTTGATGCCGTACGTAGCCGATTTATTAAAATAAGGAGGACAGATCATGGAAATTATTTTAAAACAAGATATCCCGGGCGTAGGTTTTGCCAACGATTTAATTGAAGTAAAAAACGGTTATGCACGTAATTATTTAATTCCTCAGGGAATGGCAATTATGGCTACCGAACCCAATAAAAAAGTTCGCGACGAAGACCTCAAACAAAAAGCCTTTAAAGCAGAAAAAGAACAAAAAGAAGCCGAAGCGTTTGCACAAAAACTTGAAAACATTAAAGTTAATATCGGTGCAAAAGCCGGTACTACCGGAAAAATCTTTGGTTCGGTAAACAACCTTCAAATTGCCGATGCAATTAAAGAACAACACGGCATTGAGGTGGACCGCAAAAAGATTTTAATAAAAGGCGAATCGGTAAAAGAACTCGGTACTTACAAAGCAAAAATCGTTCTTCACAAAGAAGTTACCGTTGAAATTGACTTTGAAGTAATTGCTGAATAATACGATATTCAAAATATTCATTAAATTTAATCCCGGTTTAGGCCGGGATTTTTTATATGCAGAAAATTACCAATAATCAGATCAAATTTGTAGCCTCCCTGAAAATGGCAAAATTCAGGAAAGAGCACAATCTTTTTGTGGTGGAAGGCGAAAAAATAATTGCAGAACTTTTAAACGGAGAATTTGAAATCCACTCCATTTACGGAACCGAAGAGTGGTTGCAGGAAAACGAATTAAAGCTGGAAAAGAAACAGCTCCCTGCATGTAAAGTTTCCCCAAAAGAACTGGAACGACTCAGCGGGATGAAAAGCCCGAACAAGGTTCTGGCAGTGGTTAAAATGCCAAGCCAACGCCTGCCCCAAGGCGAAGATTTTGACGATTTAATTTTGACCCTGGATAAAATCCAGGACCCGGGAAATCTGGGCACCATCATCCGCACAGCCGACTGGTTCGAGATAAAGCATATCGTATGTTCTAACGACACCGTCGACGTTTTCAACCCGAAGGTCATCCAGGCCACCATGGGCTCGTTTATGCGCGTTAAAATCCATTATACGGAGCTCTCCGTATTCTTCACCCAACAGGTTCCCGAAGGCACAAAAATTTACGGGGCTTTGTTAAACGGGAAAAATATTTACAACGAAAACCCACCGCGAAACTGCATTCTTTTAATCGGCAACGAATCGCAGGGAATTTCCAGGGAAATTGAAAAATTTGTGACCCATAAAATTTCCATTCCGGCACATGCAAATGCCCGGGCAGAATCATTGAACGCTTCTGTAGCCGCCGGGATTTTGATGGGAATTTTCAGACAATAATCTTTTTATTAACTAAATCGTTGAAAAATCAGTTGAATAATGTTAGTTTTGTCATCCGATATGCAGAAAAATGCGAATCGGGGGATATAAATTAAAAACAGTTAGTAAAAAATGGAAAGAAATAAGGTTCTCACAGATTTAGGAATAGCGGAAATTAATTCGGGTGTTTATACCGGTGCGTTAACCTTAGCAGGCAATGGGAATATTACCGAATCAAGCTCTCCCATTGACGGAAAGCTTATTGCAAAAGTTAGAAACGCCTCGATTGAGGAGTATGAAGAAATAATGAGTAAAGCTCAACAGGCTTTTAAAGAATGGCGAAAATGGCCTGCTCCCCAAAGAGGTGAGGTTGTTCGTCAAATTGGGGAAGCCCTGAGGGAAAAAAAAGATGAGTTGGGTTATTTAATCACCCTTGAAATGGGTAAAATATACCAGGAAGGACTTGGAGAAGTTCAGGAAATGATTGACATCTGCGATTTTGCCGTTGGACAATCTCGTTTGTTAAATGGTTTTACCATGCATTCTGAACGCCCCGACCACCGCATGTACGATCAATACCTGCCATTGGGCATTGTCGGGCTGATTACGTCCTTTAATTTCCCGGCTGCCGTTTGGGCATGGAACAGCATGATCGCAGCCATCGCCGGCGATGTGGTTATCTGGAAGCCCAGTTCAAAAACCCCACTCACGGCTATTGCCACCCAAAATATTATTTCGGACGTACTGAAACGCAATAATGTTCCTGAAGGCGTGTTCAACATGATTGTTGCAAAATCGTCGGTACTGGGCGATAACTTTGCTGCAGATCAACGGATTCCCCTGTTTTCGGTTACCGGTTCAACCGCTGTTGGACAACGGGTAAACAGCATTGTAGGAAAACGACTAGGAAAAACAATCATGGAATTAGGAGGAAACAATGCCGTAATTATTTCCAAATATGCAAACCTGGAAATGGCGATTAAATCGGTTGTTTTTGGTGCCGTTGGAACCGCCGGGCAACGTTGTACTTCAACCCGACGTTTAATTATTCACGAAGATGTTTATTCCGAAGTAAAAGAAAAACTAAGCATGGCTTACCAAAGTGTTGCCAATAAAATCGGTGATCCGTTTAGTAAAGAAACGCTTGTTGGTCCAATGATTGACAACATCGCGGTAAGTGCATTTAAAAATGCCATTGATGAAGCAAAACGCGAAGGTGCCAATATTATTTTCGGTGGCGAGGTTCTGGAAGGCGAAAATTATCAATCGGGAAACTATGTGGTTCCTGCCCTTGTTGAAGCCGAAAACCATTACACAATTGTACAGGAAGAAACCTTTGCCCCTATCTTGTACCTCATGAAATACAAAACAATAGAAGAGGCCATTGAACTGAACAATGGGGTTCCCCAAGGACTTTCTTCTGCCGTTTTTACACAGAACCTGATAGAAGCCGAGAAATTCCTTTCGGAAAGCGGATCAGACTGTGGAATTGCCAATGTAAATATTGGAACATCGGGGGCCGAAATTGGCGGTGCCTTTGGTGGCGAAAAAGATACAGGTGGCGGCCGTGAAGCCGGGTCCGACTCGTGGAAAACATATATGAGGAGGCAAACAAATACCATCAATTATGGGAGCAAACTCCCGTTAGCACAAGGAATTAAATTTGGGTTCTAGTTTTAGGAAAGCGTGTGTTCTTAATCATGGGGTGGACGGGTTATTTCGCCCCATGATTTTTTTGAACCAGCATTTAATTTAGAACTTTTTTCAAATAAGCAAGCAGCTTCCCTAATTCAAAGATTGTCTGTATTTTTGTAAAAATTCTCAGATTATGTTAAAAGTAATGTTAATCACGGTTGCACTTATTGCATTTGCCTTTGCAGCCATTGGTATAAAAATGTTTTTGAAAAAAGGCGGCGAGTTCAAAAAACAATGCAGCACAGTTGATCCGCAAACAGGGAAACGCTTAGGTTGCACCTGTGGTTCGGAAGAAGGAAGCTGTCATAACAACTAAGGATACAAGACTCAAGTATCAAGATACAAGACGCTTAATATGGTTATTTAATCTTGTGTCTTGATACTTGCTACCAGAAATTTTATTTCTTAATCAATTCTTTAATCCCTACGGTATACTCCGACTTTAACAACCCATCCTCATTCGAGTAAATAAAAAAAGCTTCCAAATCTTTGCGTTTGTTCACAAATTCTTTTGCTTTCTCCAACCCCATAATCATAAAAGCTGTGGCATAAGCATCGGCTTCGGCGCAGGTATTGGCCAGCACCGTTACACTTAAAAGAGAGTGGGTAACCGGAAAGCCTGTAACAGGATCAATCATATGAGAATAACGTTTACCGTTTTCTTCGTAGTATTTTCGGTAACTGCCGGAAGTAACAAAAGCCTTATCGCTAAGCTCAACATTAACCAACGATTCAATGGCTCCTGAGCGATCTTCCGTAGGTTTTTGAATCCCAACCACCCACATTTTATTCCCGGGCTTTAACCCTTTTGCAATCACTTCGCCGCCAATATCCACCAACAAATTTTCAACGCCCTGATCGCTTAAAAAGCTAGCCACCAAATCAACGGCATAGCCTTGGGCAATGGCATTAAAATTCACTTCCATGCGGGGATCATCTTTCTGTAAGCAATTATTTTCAACCAGAACTTTATTGTAGCCCACAAACTCTTTGATACTATCAACCTTCTCTTGTGTCAATTTAATTTTTTGGCGAAATCCAAAGCCCCAAGCCTCAATCAACGGGCCAAGTGTAAAATCAAAAGAGCCATTGGTTTCCTTTGCAACTCTTAGCGATAAATTGTAATTATCCATGAAATGCTTATCCAGCTCAACCGCCTCGTTTTTATTTACTTTCGAGATGATTGAAGTGGGAACCCAAAGCGACAGCGACTGGTCAAAATCTTTCAGCAAAGAATCAATTTGAGGCTGGAAATTGCGTCCTTGTTCATCAAAATAAATTACCGAATAATAAGTCCCCTGGGCAGTTCCCTGAAAACGGATTTCTTTTAATTTATTTTGTTGCAGCGAACACGAAAAAAGAAATGCCATCATCAGGATGACAGCATTTCCGGGTTTTATAAAAAATTTCATTATCTAATTAGTTAATATTTCGAATGAGTACGGCTGCAAAGTTACACTAAATTCATCTCCATTCACAAGCGCATCGGCACCAAAATTTGAGGTCCATTTTTCGGCCTTGAGGTAATCAGGCAGTTTAACGCTTATGGTTTTTGCCGAACCGGATTTATTAAATGCAACCAACACCACCTGTCCAAAATACTGACGGGCAAAAATCATGGTATTTTCGGTTGCCTCAAGCATCGTAAAATCACCATATATCAGGGCTACATTACTTTTACGAACTGAAATCAATTTTTTGGCATTGTCTCTCACCTGTTGTTCATCAGCCGTTAAGCCGTCAAATTTCATCATGCGGCGGTTGTCCGGGTCACCGGCTCCGGGCATTCCTATTTCATCGCCATAATAAATTACCGGAATACCGGGAAAAGTCATAATGAAAGCAGTTAAAGCCGACAGTTTTTTATACCCAACCGGGTCTTTTACTTCGATGTCGCGCTCCCAGCCCGCAGCTTTATCATCTTCATCCAAACGAAGTGCGCCACTGGCAAATGAAATAAAACGCGGCAAATCATGGTTCCCGGTAGGGTTCCCCATTAAAGAATGAGAGCTGTAGTACTTCAGCGATTCTTTGATTGAACGATCCAGGTTCAGGAAAGAATAATCATCAAAAGCAAACGCATTTCGCACATCCCAATACAATTCAAAATCAAACTGTCCGTCCAGCTGATCAGTTCCAACATAAGAGCGGATCAACTCGCGGGTTCCAAAGGTTTCGCCAATTTGGTAAACAAAATCATCCGAATAATCCCGGCGGATTTTTTTGGTCAGGGTTTGCCAGTATTTTACGGGAATATGTTTGGTGGCATCATGGCGAAAACCGTCGATGTTGTACTCATCCAGCCAAAACTTAGCCGAATCCGAAACCATATCAACAACTTCGGGAATCTCCAAATTTAAAGAAGGCAAGAACGTATCAAACCAAGTGGTTAAACGGTACTCGTCCCAAATGCGGATATTTTTCCGGCCATCGGGCAAATCCAAAAGCGTTTTCCAGTTGGGATGATCCTGGATAAATTTACTTTCCTGGTGAACGTGGTTCGACACAAAATCCAGGATTACATTAATTCCTTTTTCATGCGACGACTCAACAATACCGTGCAAATCTTTGCCCTTACCAAAACGGTAATCGATGGTGGTAAAAGTTACCGGCCAATAGCCGTGATAGCCCGAATATTTCCGATGAGGCTCCGGATACTCGATATAGCCCCCTTTGGGATTTTGAATAATGGGCGAAAGCCACAGCATATTGATCCCTAAATCCTCGAAATAACCATCGTCTAATTTTGATTGAATCCCGGCTAAGTCGCCTCCCTGGTAATTGGCTTTGAACTCAATTTCAGGGTCGTCTATCGGCTCGTCGATTTCTTTGTTTCCATTGCAAAAACGGTCGACCAGCATGAAGTACAAAATCTGGGCATGTTTATCAAAGCGATCTATTTGAACCGGGTGTTCAACCAAATTTCCGTTTTTAAACGGGATCAGCAAATCGTTTGAAACGCCGAATCTATTTTGTGCCCAAACCCTTACTTTGGCTTTTTTATAATCGCCAATATTTTGAGGCAAATCAACAACAATTCCGTCTTTAAAAATATTTGCCTGCAATTCTTTATTTTCAATCAGAGCCACAACACCATCCAATTCTCCTTTGTAGCCAATAAACAGTTGATTATTTTTTACTTCTTTGGTGTAAATTTTAAGGGCATTGATTGCGGGATCTTTAATAATCATCACCGAATTAAACCCGCCCAAATTATTACTTTCTTTCACCGGGTTTGTCGGATCCAAATCCTGTTTGCCGTCAATCACCAACTGGTAAGGATATTTTCCCGGACTTAGTTGCAGTTCAATTTGCCATTTTCCATTCACTTCTTCCAGGTCATATCCTTCAGCATTCCAGTTGGAAAAGCTACCCGTAATCTGTACTGTTTTCGGACGCTTTTCTTGAGGGTCAAAAATAAATAATTTCTTTATTTTAGAACGATTTAGAACGATAAGAGTGTATTCTTCATCCTCGGTTTTAATCTTTAATTTTGCAAGTTTTTTAACCTCCGAACCGGACGTAAGATACAGGTATTTTTTATCGTTGGAAAGGCGAACCTGATAGCCCTCAATTTTTACAGATTCAATGTCATTAACATCCTTAAAAAAACCATCCAGAAAAACAGATGTTTCTGCTTCGTCGGTAAAAATCGGCATAACTGCTTCGTACATATCAGAACCTTCGGGTTCTAAAAACGAACATGCTGATACGATGATCCCGATCAGCAAGAAAAACATAAACTTCTTCATAATTCAAATATTTGGTTAATATTTTAGAGCTGTAATCTTCTATTTCAGTTCAATAATGTATGCCGAGTGAGTATCCAATTCAATCTTCGACAAGTCAGAAACTGAAGTTTTACGAATCACATCGTATCCGGATTTTTTGCCTTCCAACATTGAAGCAAAGCGTTGAGTATCGAGGGTTCTGGCCGTATTATTATTGATGACAACCATTACACTTTCATGCTGGTTATGGCGAAAATAAACGTACACATTTTCTTTGGGTAAATAATGCGTAAGGTGGCCGTTATGGATTACATCTTTATCTTTTCTCCAATTCAGGAGCGTAGCTACATAATTAAACATTTCGTCCTGGGCTTCGGTTCTGCCTTCTTTGGTAAACGCATTGTTTTGATCGCCGGGCCATCCTCCCGGAAAATCTTTCCGCATTTTCCCATGTCCTTGTTTTTCATCGCCCTCCATCAGTATCTCGGTTCCAATATAAAAGCTCGGAATACCACGGGTTGTAGCAAGAATTGCCACGGCCATTTTCAGGCGGTCAACATCGCCTTCAAAATGGGTTAACATGCGCGGCAAATCATGATTATCGCCAAACGTTAAAAGCTTATATGGATCAGCATAAGCATAATCCTGGCTCAGCACGTTATAAATTTTCACCATGCCTTTATTCCAGGCGGCTTTCTCTATCAAAGCTTCGCGGATCGCAAACATCAAGGGAAAATCTTTGACAACCGGAACCATCGAGTTGAAGCCGTCTTTGTTGTCTTTGCGCTCCTGCCAGTAAGCAACCCAAATCGGATTTTGCACCCAGGCTTCACCCACAATGTTAAAATTCGGGTATTCCTCACAAATTCTCCGCCCCCATTCTGCCACCATAAAACGGTCGGAATAAGGCTGGGTATCCAGACGGATGCCATCCAAACCGGCGTATTCAATCCACCAAATAGAGTTTTGAATCAGATAATTAGCCACCAAAGGATTGCGTTGGTTTAGATCCGGCATGCTTTTGTCGAACCAACCATCGACCATCATTTTCACATCTTCCGGCGAGGCATGAGGATCGGTAATACTGGCAACGTTATAGGTGGTTCTTGTAAATTCAAGAAACTGATGAACCCAATCTTCAGCGGGCATGTCGTCCTTCCACCAAACTTCCAGACCACAATGGTTCAAGACAATATCCTGCACCATTTTAAGTCCTTTTTTTTGAGCCTCCCGAACCAACTGCAAATAGTCTTCATTCGTTCCAAAACGAGGATCGATTTTATAATGATCGGTAGTTGCGTAGCCGTGATACGAGTAGCTCGGCATGTCGTTTTCAGTGAGCGGGTTGATCCACAAAGCAGTGGCTCCCAATTCTTTCACATAGTCCAAATGATCTATAATTCCCTGAATGTCGCCACCATGACGACCATCCGGTAACGCACGATCACAGCCTTCTTTCATTCCTTTCACATTGTCGTTTGAAGTATCTCCATTTGCAAAGCGGTCGGGCATAATCAAATACATCACATCCGAAGCCTTAAAACCGCCGTATCCGCCCGGTCTTTCAACCCTTTCCTTTAAGGAATACGGAAAACTTTTAACGATTTTCCCATTTTTATTCAGGTTGATTTTCAGTTCCCCGGCCTTGGTGTTTTTCGGAATGCTCAGGTTCACAAAAAGATAATTCGGATTTTCGGTAAGAACCACGCCTGAGTATAATTCCGGGCAATCCAAACTCACCTGATATTGGGCCAGGTTCTCGCCATAAATTAAAATTTGAAGTTCGGGATTTTCCATGCCTACCCACCAATTTGGAGGATCGACACGGTAAATTTTTTGAGCCAATAGCAGGTTCGACGCCAAAGCAAGAACAACTGCCACTAAAACAGTTTTCAGAAGATTATTCGATTTTGCCATGATTTACTTTCTTAGTTTCACTTCTGTATTTTCTCCCGGTTCGAGGTGAAAATCTTTATCGTAAACATAAAATCCAATCGGAGAAATTCCCTGATTTTCAACAATCACCTTTGACTTATCAACGGCAACTTTCAGAATGGTTTGTTTAAAATTGAAATTAAACGAATAAGATTTCCATTGTTCGGGAATGGCCGGGTTTAAATAAAGTTTGTTGTTGCGAACCCGCCGTCCGCCGAAACCTTCAATAATTACCAGCCAGCTTCCGGCCATGCTGGTTATGTGGCAGCCTTCGTGCAATTCGTTATTGAAATCGTCCAGATCATAACGCGATGAGCGCAAAAACATTTCGTAAGCTTTTTGGGTGTAGCCCAAGCTATTCGCCAAAACGGCATGCAATGAAGGCGACAAAGAAGATTCGTGAACCGTCATGGGTTCGTAAAAATCAAAGTTCCGTTTCAGGGTGTCTTTATCGTACTCATCCTCAAAAAAGTAAAGCCCCTGCAATACGTCGGCCTGTTTGATAAAACATGAACGTAAAATACGATCCCAGGACCAGTGTTGATTTATCGGGCGTTCACTCTCATCAAGCTCATTTGCATTTTTGAGTTCTTTATCCAGAAATCCATCCTGTTGTAGGAAAACCCCTCGTTTTTTATCTTCAGGAAAATAAACATTACTTGCAATCTCCGACCAATTAGCCAATTCCGAAGATTCATCAAAATTAGTTTTTGAAACCAACTGCTTGTATTTTTCGGGGGTCTTTGTCTTAACGAACTCGATTTGTTTTCCTGTATAAATCAAACACCATTGCGCTATTTTACTGGTGTACCAATTGTTGTGAACATTATTTTCGTATTCGTTCGGGCCGGTAACCCCAAGCATAACGTATTGCTTTTTGTCTTCTGAAAAGTTGAAGCGTTGTGCCCAAAAACGGGCAATAGCAATTAGCACCTCCAAGCCGTAATCGCTGATATACTCAGTATCTCCGGTATAATTTGCATAGTTAAAAATGGCATAGGCAATGGCCCCGTTCCGATGAATTTCCTCAAAGGTAATTTCCCACTCATTATGGCATTCTTCACCATTCATGGTTACCATGGGATACAATGCAGCACCGTCTGTAAAGCCTAATTTTTCAGCATTTTCAATCGCTTTTGACAGGTGATTATAACGGTACAACAAAAGATTTTTGGCAACATCAGGATAACTGGTTCCTAAATAAAAGGGGAAACAAAAAGCTTCGGTATCCCAGTATGCCCCACCGCCGTATTTTTCACCTGTAAAGCCTTTAGGACTTAAATTTAATCGGCTATCGTGACCGGAATAAGTTTGCAATAAATGAAAAATATTGAAGCGAATGGCCTGCTGCGCAGTAATATCCCCATCAATAACAATATCGCAAGAAGCCCATTTCCGAGCCCATTCATTTTTATGTTCTTCAAAAAGCTTGTCGAAACCCTTGTTAAACGCATAAAGCAGGTTTACGTTTGCTTTTTCCTGAAGTTTTGTACGCGGGTAATTTTCAGTATGTGTTACGGTTGAATATTTAAAGAAATTGATGGTATCATTTTCATCCAGATCAAGCATTATTTCATGTTGCAACAACTTTTCAAACTCAATCTGATCGGTATCAAACTCTACAAATTGTTCACCATTTTTATGCAAATCGTAAGTCATTGCAGTACATACCTCAAAATTAAGTTTTTTAGACATTGCAAACAGATAAGCCTGATTTTCGACGTTCAACTTATTGGGGATATCCCACAAATGCTTTTCCCAATTTGCTGCTTCATTGATGACATCCCCGTCAATGGAGGGTGAAATTTTTAAAGAAAATCCTTTCCCTAAATTTTTGATTTGATATTTTATCATCCCTAGTTCGCGGTCAACAAAACTTAAAAAGCGTTTTGTTTTGACGAAAATCCGGTTCCCATTTGCAAAATTGGCAATGAATTCACGCTCCAAATAGCCTTCTTTCATATTTAAAGTCCGCCTGAAATTTTCGACCTTAATTTTATCAAGATCAAGAACTTCTCCATCCACTTCTACATAAATCCCAATCCAGCTTGGGGCATTTAGCAGTTTGGCAAAATAATCGGGATAACCGTTTTTCCACCAACCTACTTTGGTTTTATCAGGATAGTAAATGCCTGCAATATAACTGCCTTTCAGGGTTTTCCCGGAATAATGTTCTTCAAAATTTGCCCGCTGTCCAAAATATTCATTGCCCAGAGAAAAGGCACTTTCTGATGCCAAATGAAAATCCTTCGAAAACCCTTCCTCAATTATGCACCATTCATCATGCTTATAATAATCAATCATACAATAAAGTTTTTAACAATCCGACAAGCGGATTCATACACATTAATTACTAAATACCTATATATTAGTTTAATGCAAGCCTAATTTAACAACTTTATACAATCTACTACCTGAACATCTACAAATCCAGGAATTACCATATCTGCCTCACCCAGAATATTCTTATCGCCTACTCCCACCGATTTCATTTTTGCTCGTTTTGCCGCTTCAATTCCGGCTTCGGCATCTTCAAAAATGATACAATTTTCGGGTTGAACCTTTAGTTCGTTCGCAGCATTTAAAAATACTTCCGGATCGGGCTTTGAATTTTTTACTTTATTTCCATCTATTACCGCATGGAAAATATCCTGGTAAGCAATTTGTTCCAAGATAGTTTTCGCATTTTTGCTGGCTGATCCCAAAGCAATTTTAATTCCCTGATTTAGACATTCTTTAATAAAAACATCCACCCCTGGCAAAATGGCTTCGGGAGTTATTTGTAAGATATAATCGCGGTATAAGGCATTTTTTTGGGCTGCCATTTCTATTTTTCTCTCATCGCTGATGTCTGTTATTCCACCAAAATTCAAGAGTCGCTCCAATGATTCCATCCGGCTGACCCCTTTTAAACTTTCGTTTTGTTCTTCGGTAAATTCAAAGCCCAATTCCCCGGCCAAGACACACCAAGCTTTGTAATGATAAATTGCCGTATCAACAATTACCCCGTCCAAATCGAATATAAAAGCAAGCTCTTTTTCCATTTTTATTCCGCTTTTACTACATCATCTACATCGTGAACCCTTTTTACCAAGTAAGCCGCAATTAACATAGATACTCCGCTAGTAATCAAAGCAAAAATAGGGTTCCCGCCATAAAAATATTTAATAACCGGGCCACCTATCAAGGCATTTATAATTTGTGGGATTACAATAAAGAAGTTAAAAATCCCCATGTAAATCCCCATCTTTTTGGCAGGAATAGAACCAGCCAAGATCGCATAGGGCATCGCCAAAATACTGGCCCAGCCGACCCCCACGGCTACCATAGAAAGGATCAACCAATTTTGATCGGGCATAAAATAAATTGAAAGAAGCCCCAATGCCCCGATGGTAAGAGCCAAAGAATGAGTTCGTTTGCGTCCAACTTTTAACGCAATATACGGTAAGAAAAAAGCAAAAATAGCCGCCACTCCATTGTAAACGCCAAAAATTACCCCAACCCAGTCACCTGCTTTTTGATAGTCGGCACTTGCAGTATCATCCAAAGCACAACCATAAAAGTGATGGGCAATAGCAGGAACCGTAAAGACCCACATTCCAAACAGGGCAAACCAGGAAAAAAACTGTACCCAGCTTAGCTGGCGCATGGTTTTTGGCATTTTTTTAAAATCGGAAAAAATGTTTAACAAACTGGATGACTCCTCAATTTCTTCCTCCTCATCCTGATCCTTATTTATTAGCTCCATTTCTTCGGGAGAATATTCTTTTGTCCCGATAACAGTTATTAAAATTGTTGTTATTAAAACACCGGCTCCAATCATAAATGAAAGCAGCACATTTAATGGAACCTCGCCAGCTACCGTAACATTAGAAACGCCAAACCAATTGGTTAAAACATAAGGCAACCAAGATCCAACCACTGCTCCAATACCAATCAAAATAGTTTGAATGCTAAACCCGAGCGTTCGCTGATCAGAAGGCAATACATCTGCAACCAAGGCACGGAAAGGTTCCATGGCAACATTGAAGGAAGCATCCATAATCATCAGCATTCCGGCACCCACCCACAAAGCTGGCAGAAAAGCCGTAAACATATCAGCATTGGGCATCAAAATCAAACCCAACGAAGCCAAAACCGCTCCCGTTAAAAAGTAAGGACGACGACGCCCCAACCTGGTCCAAGTTCTATCACTATAAAAACCAATAATGGGCTGAACAATTAAACCGGTAAGTGGTGCGACAATCCAAAACCAGGAAAGTTCTTCAACATTGGCACCAAATATTTGGAGAATTCGGCTAGCATTTGCATTTTGTAAACCAAATCCCATTTGAATCCCCATAAATCCGAAACTCAAATTCCAGATTTGCCAAAAACTCAGTCTCTTTTTCTCCATTTTTACGCTTATTAATTTAACACTCGTTTTACTGTTTTTTCTTCGGAATTTTTTACCCGGTTTTTCTTCAATTTTCAGTCTTAAAAAAAGTATAAATTACGTTAGTTTTTTTTAGTTTTTGGTTAAATATCAAATATACAAAATTTAATATGAAAAAGCTTGATTTTTTAACACAAAAAACTTGTTTTTTTTGATTCTTAACAAACTGTATTTCAATATTTTTTTCGTAACTTAACCCTGTGTAATTTTGAATTAAAGTTGAGTAAAACTTCAACGGAAAAATTCGCTATTTTTTTGATAAAAAGACCTTCTTTTTTATCAGGAATTTTTGCATGAAAATTTTTAAAATTTCAATAAAAAAACAACCAAA
Source organism: Bacteroidales bacterium (assembly GCA_963664245.1). Classification (GTDB taxonomy): domain Bacteria; phylum Bacteroidota; class Bacteroidia; order Bacteroidales. The sequence goes on along the minus strand of OY760934.1, from coordinate 3,140,109 downwards.
AATTTAACCGAGATGAAATTAAAAAAACAAAAAAAATTAGCCGGACTTTTAAGCTTATCCCTGGTAATTGTTTTTGCTTTTTCGGCATGCAATTCACCAAACAAAAAACAATCGTCGGATGAACTAAAAATGGTTCATGCCGACTGGACAAAAAACGTGAATATTTATGAAGTGAATATCCGCCAGTACACCCCTGAAGGAACACTTAATGCGTTCATGGAACACCTGCCACGGCTAAAAAAAATGGGAGTCGATATTTTATGGATCATGCCTATCCACCCCATCGGCGAAAAAAACAGGAAAGGAAATTTGGGAAGTTATTATGCCGTAAAAAATTATAAAGCTGTGAACCCCGAGTTTGGAAGTATGGAAGATTTTAAAAAACTGGTAGACAAAGCTCACGAAATGGGAATGTACGTAATCCTGGATTGGGTTGCCAATCACTCGGCTTGGGACAACCCGTGGATTTTTGAAAACCCAGAATGGTATTTGCAAGATTCTACCGGAAATATTATTCCCCCAGTTGCCGACTGGTCGGACGTGGCCGGATTAAATTACAAAAACAAAGAACTGAGGCTTGCCATGATTGACGCCCTGAAATTTTGGATTTCAGGAGCAAACATTGATGGCTACCGTTGCGATGTAGCCGGAATGGTCCCGACCGATTTTTGGGAAGATGCCCGCAAAGAATTACTGAAACTAAATCCCGAATTGTTCATGTTGGCAGAAGCAGACAAACCCGAACATCACCATTTTGCTTTTGATATGTCGTACGCCTGGCCCATGCACTTTTTGTTAAACGAAATTGCCCAGGGGAAAAAACCTTTGGAAGAGCTCGACAAACAACTGGCCAAGGAAAAAGCAGAATATCCTTCGGATGCTTATTTAATGAATTTTACTTCGAACCATGATGAAAACAGCTGGAAAGGCAATGCCGTTAAACGATTGGGAAATGCCCTTGAGCCAATGGCCGTGTTTACGCTGACTACCCGTGGGATGCCATTAATTTACAGCGGGCAGGAAGCATGCATGGATAAAGACCTACGCTTCTTTGATAAAGACACCATCAACTGGAAAGATTGTGATATTGCCAAAGTGTATACCAAACTCCTTCATCTAAAGAAAATCAACAAAGCCTTATGGAACGGTGACTTTGGCGGAGACATGCTCAGAATTAAAACATCTGCCGACGATCAGGTTTATGCTTTTGTAAGAAAAAAAGATAAAGACCAGGTAATTACCGTTATAAATATGTCGGATAAAGAAGCTGATTTTATGTTCAACGACTTCGACACCAAAGCCGAACTGGTTGAAGTGTTTACCAATGAAACACCCAATTTTAAAAATAAAATGAAGTTAAAAGCCTGGGGATATAAAGTATTTGCAACAAAATAAAATTTAAAACAGAAGGCCCCGCCAAAGGCGGGGCCTTCTGTTTTGTCTAATTCTTAATAAACTTTCCGGAATAAATCACTTTGTCGGTAACTATTCTGTAATAATAAAACCCATTGGGATAAGCACTCACATTAATCGTGTACAGATTATCAAGAAATCCGTTAAAATCTTTTTGCTCAACCACCTGGCCAGCAACGTTATAAATTACCAACTGTTTTATTTGCTCAGTAATGGCCGACAAATTTATGTTTATTTCCGAAACAGCAGGATTAGGGAAGAGTTCCAGCTCATTGTAAACAACGGGCAATTCTTCAATGCCTGTAAAAATCGGATCACCCAATGATTGTGTTGAATACAAACGATACTCCCCGGGATTTAAAGAAATCAAAGCATTTACATCCGTTACGGTTAATACATCTCCGGTAAAAAACTCGTGCCAGTCGCCCGTCGACTGAAAAGCAGGGTCTATTGTATTTTGCGTGACTCCAAAATTCCCTAAAACAAGCACATTAATATCTTGGTTGTTAAGGTGTATCGATTTCATGGTTCCGTCAACATCTATTAAATAATCGGTTGTTCTGAAAACATCGTATTCTTTTTTCAAACCGATAAGTGCCTGGTACACCCGATATACTTGTTTTCGATTTGCGTCCTGAAAATAATCCCAACGTATGGGTTTGTTACAAACCCGGCAGTCGTATTCAATAGAATAATCGTAACCCAGTTCGCCAAATTGCCAGATCATTTTCGGACCTGGAATGGTAAAGAAAAATGCGGCATTCAACTCCAGCCTACGCAAGGCAGTGGCTTGCTGGGTAATATTATAACTTCCCGATGAATTTCCATAGATAATATTTTTATACATCACCCGCTCTTCATCGTGGCTTTCCATGTACGACACCAAATGCGGATTGCTCCAGCCCCGGGCTTTATACGATCCCCATGAAAAATCGGAAGCATACCCCATCGCTCCTTCACAATACTCATTATTCAGGTTTCCCCAAAGCATCATGCCGTAATTAGACAATTCCGTTTCTTCGGAATTAGCGGCAAAGTGTTCCAGAATAACGTAAGCATTAGGGTTTACGCTCCAAAGCTCATCGGCCATTCTTTTTAAAATAGCGATCCGTGAAGCATCATATGCCCCACCATCTCCGGCAGTATTTGTAAATCCTTTTGTAAAATCGAAACGGAAACCATCAACTTTATATTCGGTGAGCCAGTAGGCATTAACCGAATCAACAAAATCTTTGGTGTATTGACTTTCGTGATTAAAATCGTAGCCCCACGAAAATGCAGTATTAGGAGAAGTTACGTTGAACCAAGGATTATCGGCAGTTGGCTGATAAGTAGCCGAATTGTAATACATGCGAACCAAAGGCGACTGGCCGTAAGAGTGGTTCAGCACCATATCAATAATTACGGCAATTCCGCGGTTATGGCAGGTGTCGATAAATTCTTTCAACTTATTTTTTGGACCATAATATTTATCGGGTGCAAAATAAAAAGACGGGTTATACCCCCAGCTTTCGTTTCCTTCAAATTCGTTGATCGGCATAAGTTCTATAGCATTCACACCCAAACTGTCGAGGTAAGCAATGGTGTCGATCATGGTTTCAAAATCGTGTGCAGCAATAAAATCACGAACCAACAATTCATAAATCACCATATCAGTTTTAGCCGGTGGGGTAAAATTGGTGGTTTGCCACTGGTAAGCGGTCTGGTTTGTTTGCAAAACCGAGGCAACTTCTGTGGTTTCGTCGCTGGGGTATTCAATTAATCCCGGATAAGTTGAAGCTTCTATCCATTGGTCATTATCCGGATCGCTTAATTTATCGGCAAAAGGATCGGCAATTAAAATTTTGCCATCAATAAAATACTGAAAAATATATTCCTGTCCGCTGACCAAATCGCCAACACCCAACCAAAACATTTCCCCGTCAGGAGTCCGATTCATAAAATAATCATCGTTCGGTTCCCAATTATTAAAATCGCCAACAACATAAACGTATTCCTTTTGAGGTGCTAAAAGAACCAATCCCACTGTATCCGATCCAAGATAATTGATCCCCGGCCGCCATCCGTCGGGCAAATCGGCTACATTTACGCTTCCGCGGATGCTATAATACACAGAGTCGCTAATTTGACCACTTGTATTTTTGGCAATGACTTTAATTTTATGTCTTCCAATTTGATTATCGCTGTGCAAATAAAATATTGTCTGATCCTCAACTTTATGAATCAAAACATCATCAATAAAAATCTTTAAACTATCCGCATTGGATGAGTTCGCATTAATTGCAAAGTTCTCATCAACCTCAAATATTGTATTATTCTCCGGAGACGATATATTTAAGTTGACCCCCGCTGCATAAACAGGCGCAAAAATATCACCCCCATCGGCTTCGCGGCCGGTTTTAGTCCCGTCTGAATTTCGGAACACAAATGCCATTTGCTGTATTTCTTCGGCATCCGGCACTCCAAAATATCCACAAATGGAAGGCGTTAATTCCAACGAATAAAGATTGGCACTTACCCGGGTCATTTTATTGGCGGCTGTATTTTCACTCCAACCTGTTTTAACATATCTCCAGTCGGAAGGATCTTCGCTTAAATTGGTGATTACCCCCAAATGAGCATAAACATCCGAGGTGTAATCCTGCAAACCTTTATTCCCAAGGTCGGCATGAAAATAAATGATTACACTTGCATCGGCCGTAGGAAATTCGGGGTCGGTTGTCACAACCTGTGCCAATAATACCTGGCTAAAAATAATCGCTGTAATGGTGTATATAATTTTTTTCATCTGGCTTAAATTTTTTCTTCAACTAATATTGAAACGGTGTATGGCATAATGTTCAATTCTAAAACTCCGTTACGAAGCACGGATGTGTAGTTGGCTTTGTTAAAAAGATCAACAAACTTGGCAGAATTATGCCTTGCTAGAATGCCATCCGGTAATTTAATTTTTAGGTTTTGATCCGAACCGGAATTGTTTAAAATTAAAAATGCCGGCGATCCGTCTTTACTTTCAACCATCGAAACAAAAATATTTTTAAATTTTTTGCACGTATCCGAGAGCACCCGGTAGTTTTGATGAACATATTTTTTTCTGATTTCTAATAAACGGATAATCTTACCCGGCAATGTTCCCGGAATTTGTTGAATGTTTTCATGATTATCCATTACTACATACGGAGTTGGAAACAAATGGTTGTAATACACACAAACCTGTGGCGGAGCCATCATCACAAAAGCATAAGCCATGTCCCAATGTTGTTTGACCCACTTATCGTTTTCTTTCCCGGTATCATGATTTTCGACAAAGCTTACCAAATTATCAGCTTCCAGTTTTTGCTCCGGATCGAGCAACATTCCGGCGTGGATTAAATTACGCATATCGTAATTCCCAAAGTTATTGCACATTTTTGTAAGTTCCTGCTTCAACGGAAAATCAAAAGACTTCACATCTTTCTTGCCCGAGTTTAGTACCACAAAATTGTTCCAGCTTTTGATTTGTGTTTTGTTAAATGAAAAGTATTCGCCAACCAAAAAGAAATTATCATCTCTTTGGTGAAGCACTTCTTTTATCCATCGACTGATGTAATCAATATCAATGCCCTGAACAAAATCCAAGCGGACACCTTCGTAGCCTATCGAATCGATCAACCATTGCCCCCAGTTAATCAATCGTTTTTGAACAGTGCTATTCCGATGATCAAAATCATGACCAAATATTTTTGCATTGGGAGTTAAGCAATTATCAATCATTTGTTTTAGGAAATCATTGGCAGAAGAAGGATGAAACGATTGATAATTCCAGGCTCCGTCAATTTCATTCAATTTACTTTTGGGTTTAATAGCCGTATAAGTTAAGGGTCGCAATTTTAGCTGTTTTGTTTCGGACTGAATGCTGATATAATTTTCCTGGTTGGCCCAATGAAACTTCTGCCCGACATAGTATCCCAAAGCAAGTTTTATAAAAAGCGTTTCATGGGGTTTTGTTGTTCGTATTTTAAAATACCTTGAATTCCCCTTTGGAAAAAAAGGAGAAATATAAACATGATCTGTTTCCAGTTTTTGAGAATTCTCGGCAGAATTTTCTTCAATTGGTTCGGGAAGCGTTTCTATATTTTCAACTAATGAACTCAATAAAGTTATATTGATTGAACCATCCCAATCTTTAGCCGATTTTTCGTCCGAAACAATTTTAATTAAATATTCGCCCGGGCTTGAGCAACGTAATTCCCAAACAACTTCGTTGGTAGGGTAATAAGAAGTTTTTTCTTTTTTATAGTTCTGATTTATTGGTTGATAATTTTCGAGTACCGGGTTATATTCAAGATCACCGGGCTGAGAAGAATACATATGGTTCAAAACAATATCTGCAATTACTTTTATGCCATACTGTTTTGATTTCCGAACCAGATTTTGCAATTCTTTTTTTGAACCGTAGCGGGTCTCAACACTTCCAATCTGCTCGTATTCGCCCAAATCATAATGATCGTAAATTCCGTAACCACTATCAAATATCCCCCAGTTTCCTTTTGATGGCGGGGGAAGCCAAATGTACTTAATCCCGATTTCTTGTAAAAACGGTATCCGAGCCGAAATAGTATCGTACCAGCTTCCATTTTTATGTTGGTCATCTACCGGAACGTCCCAGTAATAGGCCTGTAAAATTGGAGCATGCTGAGCTTGTACTATAACAACACACACCCATAGCAACAATCCTGTTGTCAGTGCTTTTCTTACACACTTAATACAAAACCTAGTACTCAAAATATATTTTTTTATTATAACAGAAAAAAAGCCCATCTAGTGATGGGCTTTTAATAATTTATTTCAAATTATGGATTTAAGGTAACTGTTGCCACTAATGTCCATGGATTGAGCGTAATTGTATAATTACCCGCGGTAGAAACTGCAATATTTCCACCACCATTTGTTAGAGCATTTAAATCACCACCGAGGTTTACACCCCAATCATCATTCGCTCTAAACTTGAACTCACCAACAGTAAGTGCAATATCAATAGTAAACACACCATTAACAGCATCCCAGGTCATATCAAAGTCTGAGCCCCAGGTCGGATCAGGAGTTGCCCCCCCTATTACACCCCATCTGTTTATGCTGTAAGTATGCGCATTAGGTGTACTAAAATCAACGGTAATTGCATAATCTGCTGCAAAACCAATAGGTATATTGTTTGGATCATTCAATTGCAACGTACCATCTCCCTCAGCACTGCCATAATTAATATCCCAAGCATTATTGGCCCTGAATTTTAATGAATTAGCTGTTAAAGACATGCCTCCATACCAAACATCCTTATCCATACTATACGATAAAGGAGTTTCGGTACCCCAGCCACCTGGTGTTGCATCTCCAATAACCGCCCAATCTGTTTTGGTCAATGAATATGTCATGTCACCAAGATTAGCCTTAATCCAGTAGAAGCCATCTGAAGGAACAGCGATGTTACCACCCGGATTGGTTAATTTACCGGTGTCCGTACCATCATCTCCAAATGTAGCATCATCTCCCCAGCTATGATCAAGTGTTAACTTAAATTCACCAGCAGGCATATATACATAACCTTGTGCTTCGCCATTACTATTTTCTGTTGCTTCAATATATCTGGCTGCATCACTATTATCCCATCCATTATATGAGCCAACTACCCACAATTTAGTAATGTTCAGGGAGGTAAATGCAACCTGGTTTCCATAAACTGTACCTACACTATTGGTGGCATAAGCACGAACATAATAAGTCGTATTTGGCAATAAACCGTCTATTGCACTCGTAAAAGCACCATCTCCTATACCATCAGAAGTTTTGTTATCAGTAAGATCGGGGTTCTCATCAGTGCTCCAGCAAATACCTCGAGCTGTAATATCAGCACCACCATCATTGGTTACATTACCACCACCTGTAGCAGAACTGCTTTTGATTTCAGAAACCTGAGTTGTTGTTACTGTTGGGAGAACCGGCAGTGTTGTAAACGATATTTGGTTACCATACTCTGCGGTTATTCCATGAGATTTCATAGCATAAGCTCTTGCATAATAAGTAGTTGCATAATCCAAACCCGTTAATTCAATTTCAAACGTAGCTGTTTCTGAATCATCGGAAAGATTAACTTTTACTTTTGTATCATTAATATTTGGACTTCCAGTTGTAGAATAGCAAACACCTCTTTCTGTCAAACCATCGCCAGCCGCAATAATAAAACCTACTACTTTAGCTGAGTTTGAAGTAACATCTGTTGCCTGTGGGGTAGAAACTGTGAGATCCAATATTTTTTCTGACATCTCCTTAGTACAGGCAACAAATATCACCATTGCACTTATAAAGATGGTCACAAATCCGTATTTAGATATCTTTTTCATAAATATATTTTTAAATCATTTCATCTTAATTATTCTTGACAATAGTGAACGTTCCGGTTTCATCCGCATCGCTTGTTATTGTCAATGCAATAGTGTAATTACCCGCGGTAACAGGGTAATTGGCTCCATTATGTACCAAATTATCAGTGGTTCCTCCCAGGTTCCATGTCCAATCGTCATTTTTCCTGAATTTAATATCCCCGTCAACCAGATCAATGGTAATTACCCATGTATTTGTTAAATAATCATATTCCATTTTTTGGTCAGGAACATCCCATCCGTTTGGCGTAGCTGAACCAACAAGGCCTATCATGTAAGGACTAAGATCATATGTAAGATCGTTAATATCTGCTGACAAGGAATGCCACCCACTTGTAGCAACCGTAAAAGCAGCTCCATCAACTTGAAGTACCGCACCATTTGCACCATACTCGTTACTTGTTTCCGGGTCGAACAAAGTAAACGGATTTGCAGCATCTAGTTTAACAAATCCACTATAACGACCATCACCAAGAGGAGATATAATTTTTTGGTCGATACCAGAGTTGAGCAAATCAAGCCTTGGAAAACCATATAAGGTAACATCTGCGTTCATTGCTTCAGAAAAATATTCGAACGGATCAGTACCTGTTCCTGGAGCACCTGTTCCGCCATCAACAACTAAAACTGCTCTAATCCTAAAGTCAATTGACGAAACCGCATCTTCGGGGAACTTTTTAATTAAAACCTCATTTAAATCGCTTACCGCCATTTTCATTGAGGCAACTTGGACATCATTATAAACATTCAACGGATCTGTAAAGCCGCTTCCGGCAAAATCAGCTTGAAGGAAATAAGTTGCTGAAGCATTAAAACCGGGATCAACTGGAGTCCCAACAAATTCTAAGGTATCACCTCCATTGTCTCTTACCAGGGTTAAGTTAGGTAATGAAACAATTGAAGGGGTAATTGGATCATCAAGCATTATAATTCGTGTGCCATCCTTTTCGCAAGCAAACAAAAGCCCTAATAATCCAACGAATATAATATATATTATCTTTTTCATTTTCAATTATTTTACGTTTTAATTAGTATAATCAGGATTTTGTAATATGTTTGGATTTGCAGCTACCTCATCTCCTGGAATTGGGAAAAGATTTAGATGTCCACTGGTTTGTGTACCTTCGTAAACTCCTCCTTTCCATTGCCAAACATAGCTTCCATTTGTAAATTGGCCAAACCGGATTAAATCAGTACGTCTTTGTGCTTCCCAGTAGAACTCACGGGCACGTTCATCTAAAATAAATTCTGCTGTAAGCTCAGCGGTGGAAATGTTTCCATCAGTGTTACCATAAGCACGCTCCCTGATTACATTAATATCATCAACGGCATCACCAAGAAATCCTAAATTAAATAATGCTTCGGCTCTCATTAAATAAGCATCCGCTAAACGGAAAATGGGGAAATCGGTAGATGCATAAGCAGGGTTGTAGTTTACAGCCTGGCTACCGTCGGTATTCTTAGCTGTAAATTTATACACCCCTATTCCGTAGTCACCACTTGATGATGCACTTGGAATATTCATACTTTTCTTCATTTTTAAGAATACCCGCTTATCTTCACATTGAGAGAACTCAACATCGGCTGATGGAATAGGTCCACCATAGGTTGCAAGGGTATCAACCAAAATATCCAAAAGCTGAATTCGGCCTCTATTTCCATTCCAGTTTGTATTGGAGGTTAAGCCGTGATAGTCTTCAGCCCTGATATATGTGGCATCGCTCGCCGCTTCAATAATAAAAGTTGTACCCACATAACCTTGAATATTAACACCATCTTGTGCCCATGCAAAAATCATTTCTGGGTTACTATAACCATCATTATCTGCACTAAAGTTTTGTCGGTAGTCAGTAGCTAATGAATAAGTAGGCATAGCAATTACTGTGTCGCAATATGCTTTACAGTCTTCCCATCTGGCTGTTCCGGTATAAACTTCAGCATTAAGATATAATCTGGCCAATAACATTTTTGCGGCAGCTTGGTCTGCATTCGGGTATGAAAATCCCGGTGCACCCAACTGCTTCATAATAGCCAGTAATTCAGATTCAATATATTCAAATAAATCAGCACGTTGTATTTGTTCCGGATAGAATTTACCTACCCCATCTTCTTCAGTTGTAAATGGGGGGTTACCAAACAAATCAATATACCAAAAATAAGCTAAAGCTCTTAAGAAACGGGCTTCTGCAGTATATCTTATAACATCAGGATCTGTATTTCCTTGGGTAAACCTTATGAAATCATTAGCATAGGTAATACTCAAACCTAAACGTTGGTATAATGCTGTAAGAAAAGGATTAGACGGGCTCCATGTTTGGGTGTTTAAATCCGCAATACCTATATCTCCCCAAGCACACATGGCCTCATCTGTAGTAATTTCCTGAAGGTTCCAAAGAGCCCTCATCGTAGTAAAAAAGTTTTCGTCGGAAGAACTAATATCGGCTCCTCCGTTAGCACCTTGTCCGGGAATAATAAAACTGGCATAAATTTTTGCTAAAACCATTTTAAGATACTCCGGATCATCAGATAAATTGCCCGCCATAATTGTGTTTGGATCTTTGGGTTTAACATCCAAATCTTTCACACATGATGTTAACAATACAAGGGCAAAAAACGTTGCAATAAATATTTTGTTTTTATACATATCAATGATTTTTTACAGTTAATAAGTAACACCTATACCTAACATAAATGTTCTCGGTCTTGGATAGAAGTTGTTATCAATTCCTCCTGGAACCTCGGGATCAATACCCTCATAATCTGTAATGGAAAATACATTTTGAACCGTGAAGCTAAAACGCATTTTAAATTTACCTTTTGTTTTGGGGGTATATCCAAAACTTACATAATCCAATTTAAAGAATGATGCATTTCTTACAAAATAATCACTGGTAAACTGACGCTTTACAAATTGGGTAGCATCCAAATGTTTAGGAAAGTTTTTAAAGTATCCAATTTGGTACATCTGGTCGTAAGAAGACCCTGCTGCAACTTGGTTATACACATAATTTCCAAGGCTTATCCGGGATGATGCAGACATATCAAAGTTTTTGTAATTAAGCTTAAACGACAACCCCATTAAAACATCTGCAACCGGGTCATGGTAAATGTATTTATCATCGTTATCTCCATTTACAACCCCACCATCACCTGATAAATCAACGTATAATCCTTCAATGGGTATTCCTTCTGAATTATAAACCTGCTTATTTACAAAGAAACTATAGGCCGGGTGACCAACTCTGGTTACTTGTTTTTGACCAGTCATAGCATCACCATACAAAACTCCAATATAATCAGGATCATCATTTAATAAAAGCCTGGTAATCTTATTCTCATTATAAGCGAGGTTAAATCCTACTTCCAATGAAAAGTCTTTTTGGGATATCGGTATAACATTCAATGCAAATTCAAGCCCTTTGTTTTCTAAACTACCAACATTGGTAAGAAGAGTGTTGGAGAAGTTACTTCCGGTAGGAATAGTTACAGTATTCAATAAGTCATCCGTTACACGTTTATATACATCGAATGAACCTGTAATCCGGCCATCGAAAAATCCGAAGTCTAACCCGATATTATAGGTTGTTGTTTCCTCCCATTTAATATCCGGGTCATACGTACTTGGGCGCAATGTTGGCAAATACTCACCATCAATATAATAATATGAACCGGTAGAAGAAACCATGTAAGCAGCTTGCGCAGGATAATCGTTATTAACGTCTTGTTGACCGGTTATACCCCAACCTAATCGTAATTTTAATTCACTAAGAAAACCAACGTCTTTTAAGAATGATTCTTCTTTGATTTTCCAGGCAAAAGCAGCCGATGGGAAAAAGCCCCATTTATTGTCTCCAATAAAATGCGATGAACCATCAAAACGTGCAGTTAAGGTTAATAAATATTTTTTTGCAAAGGTATAATTCAAACGTCCGAAATAAGAAACCAAATAGCTTTCGGTAATATATGACGATGTACCTTCTTCTTGTTCCGGATGTTCATCATCAAAATAACCGGAAGTTGTACTACCACCCTCTCTTTCAAAGTGTTGCCACGAATAACCGCCTGTAAGGTCAATTACACTATTGATTTCTGCCAAATCAGTATTATAATTCAAATAGAAATCAAGCAAATTATTTCTATGAATAGAAAAATAGTTGTTGATCCGCCCCCAATAAGGAGTTGTTAAGTTTGAAGGCGCACTAGTTGGGCGATTATTAACACCGCTACTTTCTGTATAATCGGAAGCCATGTTTAAATTAGCTTGTAATCCGTCTACATAAGGTATCTTGTAGTTTAACTGAATATTCCCAATCACTCTCTTCACAGTCGACGTATTGTTAACATCCATTAATTGTGCTACCGGATTAGAGGACCCCAGGTTAGCACCATAATTTTCCCATTGAAAATAGCCATTGGAAGTTGTAAAACTGTCATCATAAATTGGCTTGGTTGGATCCATATTAATGGCATTGCCCAATGCACCCGAATCACCAAAATTATGATCGGTCAGCATCCCTTTTATGCTAAAGTTAACTTTTAATTGGCTTTTAAAAAAACTGGGGTTTAAGTTTATACCTCCTGTTAAACGCTCCATTGAAGTATTTTTCATAATACCTTCCTGGTTTGTATAACCAATTGAAACCCGGTAAGGAACAGCTTCCCATGCACCGGCAACGGTGAAGTTGTAATCTTGTGAAAAAGAGGTATGGAATAATTCTTTCTGCCAATTGGTATTTGCATCCCAAAGCAAACCCAAATTATCCAATCCAAATAAGTCTCTTTTTTCCCAGGCAATCCTTCTGATTTCATCTCCCGAATAAACATCCAGGAATTTAACTGCGTTAGCTATTGATGTTTTTACATCAAAACTAACTTTCATAGGACCACCTACTTTTCCTTCCTTTGTTTTAACAATAATGACACCATTAGAAGCTCTTGATCCATAAATAGCGGTTGCAGAAGCATCCTTTAAAACACTAATAGATTCAATGTCGTTAGGATTTAGGAAAGACAGGAAGTTGCTACTACCTGAAACATTATTATTATCCAATGGAACTCCATCAATAATAATTAAAGGGTCATTAGAGGCATTCAATGAAGAACCTCCACGAATACGAATAGTTGAAGAACTTCCGGGAGCACCACCATCAGATGAAATAACCATACCTGCACTTTTACCTACAAGTAGTTCTTGTGGTGTCGTAATTGCTCCTTGATTAAAATCATCAGTGGTTACCATCTGTACAGAACCTGTTAGGTCTTCTTTTCTCACCTGGCCATAACCAATAACTACGACTTCATCAATCATAGCTGCAGAAAATTCTAATTGAACGTTGATTGTGGTTTGGGTTCCAACTAAAATTTCTTGAGGGGCATAGCCTACAAACGAGAAAACCAATATCGCATCATCAGGGACCGTTAATGTGTAATGCCCATTAAGATCGGTTGTGGTACCCGTAGTTGTATTTTTAACCAACACGGTTACCCCAACTAATGTACTGCCATCTTTAGCATCAGTAACCACCCCACTAACTGTTTTTTGGGCGTATAAGGTTGACTGAGCCAAAAAGAAAGACAATACTACAATAAATAATAGTTTATACTTTCTCATATGCTAGTTATTAAGTTAAAAGATCATTAAATATAAAACATCTCCTAAAATAAAACAAGACAAAACACACCGAATGTTATGAATATCAATAGGTTCTGTAACCACAAAAACGATCAAGACCCTATTTCAAACGTTTGGAAAAAATGAAATATAAACTAAATTTTTTTACATTTTTTGTGGGAAAAATTCAAATTTTGGCTATTTTTAATGATGAAAATTGCCTTAAACCAGTCTATTTATATTTAGACTTACTACAAACAAGTTATATTTTCGTTACATTAGTATTAAAAATAGCTTAAATTTGGTTATGAAAGGACATCGGGTTACTATAAAAGATATTGCAAAAATTTTAAAGATTTCACCATCAACAGTCTCTTATGCATTAAGTGACCATCCAAATATTAACCCAACCACAAAACAAAACGTTAAGGATCTTGCCCGAAAGTTAAACTACAAACCTAACAAAGTAGCTCTTAGCTTGTTGCAAAACGAAAGCAAAATTATCGGACTTATTATCCCAGAAATTATCCATCATTTCTTTTCTACAGTAATCAGCGGGATAGAACAAGTAGTCAATAAAGCAGGTTACCAATTAATGATTTGCCAATCAAACGAGTCTTACGAAAGGGAAGTTGAAAATGTACAAGCCCTTCTTTCGAGTAATATTGACGGATTAATAATTTCCATGTCAAAAAACACATTTAACAATGATCACTTCAAAAACATTGAAAACATTGGTGTTCCTATTGTATTTTTTGACAGGCCGAGCGAAGGCATCCAGGGAGACCGAGTAATGGTTGATGATTTGGACGGAGCCCTTCAGGCCGTTAAACATTTAATTGAGATCGGCTGTAAAAACATTGTTCACCTTGCAGGTCCCCAACATCTCGAAATTGGGATCAACAGAAAATTAGGCTACATCAAGGCTCATGAAGAAGCCGGAATAGCAGTGAATGAAGATTTTATCGAAGTTTGCGATACTTACGAGCAAGCCGTTAAATTTATCCCTGAACTACTAAAAAAACACCCTGAAATTGACGGTGTGTTCACCGTAAACGATTTAACGGCAATCGGCGTTATTAAAACATTGAAAAAACTAAACAAAAAAGTACCGGAAGATGTAGCAGTTTGTGGTTTTACCAATTCCATTATTTCACATATCGCCGATTTTGAGTTGTCAACCGTAGACCAAAACGGATTTGAAATGGGGCAAATTTCAGCCAATCTGCTGCTCAATCGTATGCAAAGCGAGGACAAGTATCCCCCAATCACAAAAGTGCTTACAACGAAGCTTATTGTGCGTGATTCGAGCAAAAGATAAACAGCTTATAATAAAGGTATAAAAAAACTCCCCCGTTTCAACGGGGGAGTTTTTTGTTTCGTTAACCGCCAAAGTCATCAAATGCGATCATTTCCGGCGGAACGCCATAATCATCCAGCATTTTGAAAACAGCTTCGTTCATCATCGGAGGACCACACAAGTAGTATTCAATTTCTTCCGGCTCGGGATGGTTCTTTAAGTAATTATCCATGATAATTTGGTGGATGAAGCCGGTATAACCATCCCAATTATCTTCGGGTAGTGGTTCAGACAAACCAATATGGAACTTAAAGTTGGGGAAATTCTTTTCAATTTCGCGGAACTGATCGATATAAAACAGCTCACGCAACGAACGGCCACCGTACCAAAAAGTGGCTTTACGATCGGTTTTTTGGGTATGGAACTGATCAAAAATATGGGAACGCATGGGGGCCATTCCGGCTCCACCACCAATAAACATCATTTCGCGCTGGGTAGATTTAATAAAGAACTCTCCATAAGGACCCGAAACCGTTACTTTATCGCCCGGTTTACGGGAGAAAATATAAGACGAGCAAATACCCGGGTTCACTTTCATGAACTGGTTTTTAGCACGATCCCATGGTGGCGTGGCAATACGAATGTTCAGCATCACAATATTACCTTCTGCAGGGTGATTGGCCATGGAATAAGCACGAAAAATAGGTTCGGGATTTTTCATTTTCAAATTCCACATATTAAACTTATCCCAGTCTTCGCGGTATTCTTCTTCAACCTCAATATTTTTATAATCGACCTCGCACTTAGGAACATCAATCTGGATGTATCCCCCGGAACGGAAATCAAGGGTTTCGCCTTCGGGAAGTTTAACCACAAACTCTTTGATGAATGTAGCCACATTGTGGTTTGAAACCACTTCGCACTCCCATTTTTTGATTCCAAAAATCTCTTTCGGGATACCAATTTTCATATCTTCCTTTACCTTCACCTGGCATCCCAAACGCCAATTATTTTGCGCTTCTTTACGGGTAAAATAGCCCACTTCGGTAGGAAGGATACTTCCGCCGCCTTCAAATACCTGGCATTTACACATGGCACAGGTTCCCCCACCGCCGCAAGCCGATGGTAAAAAGATTTTTTGGGTTGAAAGGGTTGTTAATAAAGTTGAACCAGGACTTACCGTAAATTCTTTTTCGTCGTTAATGGTTAATTTCACCTCACCTTGCGGTGTCAATCTTTTGCGGGCATAAAGCAAAACAGCCACCAATAACATGATTACCAATAAGAATACAGCAACGCTGATCCCAATTACCAATCCGATGCTAACATTTAAAATCATATCTATTTTATTTTCTCTTTAAACATTACAATTTGATACCAAGGAAACTCATAAAAGCAATACCCATAAGCCCGGTTATGATAAACGTAATTCCCAACCCGCGTAATGGTTCCGGAACGTTTGAGTAACGGATTTTTTCACGGATAGCAGCTATGCCAACAATGGCCAACAACCACCCTACTCCCGATCCCAAACCAAAAGAGGTGGCCTGCCAAATGGATTCGTATTCGCGTTCCTGCATAAATAATGAGCCTCCTAAAATAGCACAGTTAACAGCAATCAACGGAAGGAAGATTCCCAGTGAAGTATATAATGCCGGAGAAAATTTCTCAACGATCATTTCTACCAACTGAACCATGGAAGCAATAACGGCTATAAACATGATAAAACTCAAAAAGCTAAGGTTAACATCGGCAAATTGCGGTCCAAGCCAGCTTAATGCTCCCTCAGATAATAAATACTGGTTAATTAAATAATCAACCGGCACAGTAATTCCAAGTACAAAAATTACAGCGATGCCCAATCCCATTGATGTTTTTACTGTTTTGGAAACAGCCAGGTAAGAACACATGCCCAAGAAGTAGGCAAACACCATATTATCAACGAAGATGGATTTTACGAATATGTTAAAAAATTCTTGCATAATATTGTTAATTATTATTTTCTATTTTTTATTGATTATTTCAATTCCGACATCCAGAATCCGGAATCCAGCCTTATTTTTCTTCAATCAATTCTTTATCTCTCGAACGCTGAATCCAGATGATAATTCCTACCAGAATTAAAGCCATCGGAGGCAGAATCATGAAGCCGTTGTTTTTATAAGCGAAATCATAAACACCGAGGTATTCCATTACCGGAATGTCCCAGATAGTTCCTGAACCAAAAAATTCGCGAAAAAAAGCTACAACGATCAAAATCCAGCCATAACCAAAGGCATTTCCGAGGCCATCCAAGAAAGCCGGCCAGGGTTTATTTCCCATCGCAAAAGCTTCCAAACGCCCCATGAGGATACAATTGGTAATAATCAAACCAACAAACACCGAAAGTTGTTTGCTCACGTCAAAAACGAAAGCTTTCAACACCTGGTCAACTAAAATTACAAGGGTTGCTATAACCGTTAACTGAACGATAATGCGGATGCGTGGAGGAATTCCGTTACGCATGATTGAAATCAACACATTGGCTATCGCCAATACGGCCATTACAGATATTGTCATTACAAAAGCAGGCTTCATTTTTGCCGTTACCGCAAGGGCAGAACAAATACCTAAAACCTGAACAGTAATTGGGTTATCTTTATGTAATGGATTTATTAAAAGTTTACGGTTTTTAGCCGAAAACAAAGGTTCCTTTTCTTTTTTTACTTCACTCATCGCTTATTTGCTTTTTTGAATAAATGGAACATAATTTTCTAAACAATTGGCAAGCATTTCGGTTACCCCGTTACTGGTAATGGTTCCCCCGGAAATCGCATCCACACCGTGAATTTGCATGTTGGCAGGAAGTGTAACTGCGCCTCCCTTTACAACAGCAATCGATTGGAATTTACCGTTTTCAAACAACTCCTTGCCTTTAAATTGAGCCTGGAAGTTTTTGGTATCGATCTCAGCGCCTAAGCCAGGAGTTTCTCCTTTGTGTCCAAAGGTTACCCCAACCACTGTACTGAAATTATCTTTAAGGGCGATATTCCCCCAGATCGGACCCCAAAGCCCTTTACCCCAAAGCGGGATAATATAGGTTTTTACCCCGTTTACTTCAGACAGATATAAAGGCATGTTAAAATCTTCGCCTTTGGCTTTTTTATACAATTCTTTTTTTAGGTTCAGTTTAAACACCGGGCTTTTGCCAGGTTCAACATCATCGCTGGTGTATTCACCAACAATTTCACCAGCTTTGTTAATCAAAAGCTCTTTGGTAATATTTTTCTTGTATAGATCAATCGCATTACCAGAAGTGGCTTCAATATTTGCTGAAGCCAAAATCCCTTTCATCTTGTCGATAGCTTCATTTCGCTCCTGATAAGGTTTCAAAAATTCAGCAGCAAATGCTAATACAGCAGCAACAATAATTACCATGATGGCTGCGTATCGGAAAATATAAAAATTACTGTACATAATTTTCTTGTTTTATTAGGTTTAAGCTTTCGCCCGTTTAAGTCTTTTTTTAATATTCGCGTCAACAACGTAATGGTCGATAAGCGGTGCAAATACGTTCATCAATAAGATAGCCAGCATCATTCCTTCGGGATAAGCCGGGTTAAACACACGGATCAACACGGCAATAAAACCGATAAGAAACCCGTAAATCCATTTTCCTTTATTTGTTTGCGAAGCCGTAACCGGATCGGTAGCCATAAATACTGCACCAAAAGCAAACCCACCCATAATTAAATGATAATACGGAGGAATGATCATATAATCATTTGCCCCCCAAAGGTTAAACAGGAATCCCATTACCAGGGCTCCAAGCACAGTTGAGAACATAATGCGCAAGCTGGCTACTCCCACAAACAACAGGATTAAAGCACCAATGATAATTAAGAACGTGGAAGTTTCACCAATTGAGCCAGGAATCATTCCCCAAAACATTTCTGCGGGACTCGGGAGATTTCCGATATTTCCCACCAAAGCATCACCAAGCGGGGTTGCCCCGGTAAAAGCATCGGCTTTATCCGAAATCCACACCTTATCGCCCGACATACTGCCCGGATAAGCAAAAAACAAAAATGCACGGGCCGTTAAAGCAGGGTTCAAAATATTCATCCCGGTTCCACCAAAAACTTCCTTACCAATAATTACAGCAAATGCAACAGCTACTGCAACCATCCACAACGGAATATCCGGAGGTAGAATTAGCGGAATCAGCATTCCCGAAACAAAGAAACCTTCGTTTACCTCGTGACCACGGGTCTGGGCAAAAACGATTTCAATGCCAAGCCCAACCACATAGGTTACAATAATAATCGGGAGCACTTTCCAAAAACCATAGCCGAACATTTGCCAAAATTCGACAGTTTCTCCATGCGAAAGGAAATGCAAACGACCTACATTCCACATTCCAAATAACAAAATAGGAATTAAGGCCAACACCACCCAAATCATTGTTCTTTTCATGTCTACCCCATCGCGGATGTGAGCCCCTTTTTTAGATACCGTGTCGGGCACAAAGAAAAGGGTTTCCATCGCATCAAAAGCCGAATGGAAAGCATGAAATTTACCGCCTTTTTGAACATGCGGTTTAATGTTGTCTAATATTTTTCTAATCGCTTTCATTAATCTATCGATTGATTTTAATTTTTAGCTCATTTCTTTTCTCATCAAATCCAATCCGCCACGGATGATAGTTTGAATCTCGGTTTTTGAAGGACAGATGTATTCGCAAAGCGCGAAGTCTTCTTCTTCCACTTCGTAAATCCCAAGATTTTCCATACCATCTATATCTTCGATGATGCATGATTTTATCAATTGCATCGGATAAATATCAAACGGAAATACTTTCTCGTACTGCCCGGTAATAACCAAGGCCCTTCCACCACCGTTGATATTTGTATTTAAGCGGTATTTTTTATTTGGCATCAACCATGAAAAAGCGGTACGGTAAAAGCTGTGTTTTTTCAGTGAAGGGAAGAGCCATCCAAAAAATTCGTGAACATTTCCTTCGGGGATAACGGTAACATGGGTATGGTAAAATCCGACAAACCCGGTATGTTCAATTTTTTCTCCGGTCAACACATTGCCGCTGATCACCCGCCGGTTACCTTCTTTTACATTATCCGCCAACATGGGTTCAACCGAAACCCCAAGCAGGGTTTTATAGTATCTTGGATTTTTAACTTCCGAACCGCAAAGAGCAATTACGCGTTCAGCATTAAATTTACCTTCTTTAAATAATCGCCCGATGGCCAAAACATCCTGCGGATATAGATACCAAACAATATCGCCTTTATTGATTGGGTCAATGGCATGGATTTGTGTTCCGACATTCCCCGCTGGGTGCGGACCGGAAAACTCATTAACTTGAACATTTTTCGAATTGGTGAACACTTTTGAAGAAGTGCTTGTGCAAACGTTCAAATGTAATTTCCCGGAGGTTAATTTAGCCAACACATCCAACCCGACCTGGAATTCTTCGCCATGACCATGGACAATAAAGTCATTATCCGGAGCCAAGGGATGAGTATCGAAAGCCGAAATATGAATGGCTTTGGGGTCATCCTCAGGATTGGCAATCACTGAATACGGACGCTGGCGAATAAAAGGCCATGTTCCGCTTTTCAGCAGTTTTTCAATAATTTCTTCTCGTTGAAGATCGCTTGGGTTTGCAGCACCAAAATCCTCGTAAACGATTTTTTCATCAGCTTCGAGAATGATTTCTTGCAAAACCCGTTTCGGGCCTCTTTTAATTTCTGCAACTTTACCGCTTACCGGCGATGCAAAACGGATATTTTCCCGGTATTTATCAAAATACAAGGACGAACCAGCTTTAACCTCATCGCCTTCTTTCACTAAAAGCTTAGGGAAAACACCAATAAAATCGGTAGGTTTAATTGCATACGTTTTAGAGTGCAGTTCGGTGATTGTTTTTTCAGCCTCGCCAATCAATTTAATGTCAAGGCCTTTTTTAATTTTTACTGTCATTTATACTTAATTAATGTAAATGCGTTTTGATAAACACAAATACCCCTATCCAAATGGTATTTCTTATATTTGTGTTTTATCTTATATAAAAATTGTAATAATTCGACAAATATAGATATAATTAAATATGTTGCTCTGTTTAAAAGTTCTGAATATATCTACTTTTAAGTTGATATATATCATATTATTTGCTGTTTTCTTTTCACCTCAACAACTTTGTGCCCAAAAAGCACTTGGAAATGAGATTTTTGACGTTAATATAAAAACAGTTCTTCTACACAAGGCTGGTTTTGAAATGTCAGAACCTATCATTCAGTTAAATTCAAACGAAAAACTACTGCTTTCTTTTGATGATTTAAACGACATCAAAGTTAAGAATTTTAAATATACGATCCAACATTGTAATGCCCGGTGGGAAGCGAGTGACCTGCTAACGAATCAATATATTTTAGGTTTTCAAGAAGATTACATCAATAATTATGAATTTTCATTAAACACAATGGTTCCATATATTCATTACAGATTGGAATTCCCGAACGAATATTTAGCACCGATATTATCAGGAAACTACATCTTAAAAGTGTACGAAGACAACGAAGAAAACATGGTCTTTACCAAACGGTTTAAGGTGTTGGAACCACAGATAAACATTGAGGCTAAAGTCCGCCCTACCGCAGATTATTCGCAACGTAACAGTCAACAGGAAATTGGCTTTTCCATTTTTACCAACAATTTCTATATCCCCAACCCGGGAAGGGACCTTTCGGTTATCGTAAAACAAAACGGGCGTGAAGACAATAAAATTACCGACTTAAAGCCCGTACGGATACTGGGGCAGGAACTGGATTACTATTTCAACCAACAAAGTATTTTTGAAGGAGGAAATGAATTCAGATACTTTGATATCAAAAGTTTTCGTTACCGCAGTGAGTATGTACAAGCCATCGAATTTTGGGATAATGTTTACCATGTTTTTTTAAGAGAAGAACAATCCAAAGCCAATGACATTTACCATTTTGAACATGACATCAACGGGAAATTCATCATTCGTAATTCAGACGGCGACAATGATCGCATTGAAAGCGATTATTGCTGGGTTCACTTCAACCTTAAACATCCTTTTGAATATCAAAACTCCGAAATATTTGTCATCGGCGAATTCACCAACTGGGACTTCTCGGAAACAAACAAGCTCACTTATAATTCAGAAAATTTTACTTACGAAGGAAAAATATTTTTAAAACAAGGATATTACAACTACCAGTATGCCCTAAAAAACCTAAACGATCCGGACAATATCGACATTATCACTTTTGAAGGAAGCCATTACGAAACAACCAATGATTACACCATCTACGTGTATTACATGGAACCCGGAACATATTACCAACAGTTAATTGGGTATTACAAATTCACGGCACAAAATTAATTCCATATTTAAACAAAGATTCCATATTTGGGAAATTTGTGCGGTAGTCAAAAACATTAAAACACTGATCCCTGAACAATTATATTTTACTGCACAAATGTTGCACACCAATAAAATGTTATTAACACTTGTATCTTAAAACATTAAAAAAAATTCATCGCATAAATAAGGATATTAGCACTATTTTCACATTAATAAATTGTAAATTATGTAAATAAGCAAATAACCTTGCAAAACACTTAAAATTATGAAAAACCGTATTGCTATATTTGTATCAATGCTCATTATCGTTAGCAGTTGCAGCAAATTAGAAGTAAACAATAATGTTAACAATAACGATTCTGCAATGGAATCGCTAAACGTTCTTGATAACTTTAGCTGGGAAACATCAAAATCAGTTAATGTAAATTTATCGGTCTTGGACAACAACAACGCCCCCATCAGTAATGTACGATTATCACTATATACCGACGACCCCGAATCGGGCGGGAAATTAATATTTAGCGGCGTTACCGACAATTATGGATCGTTTAGCAGAGCTTACGAGTTCCCATCTTACTTTGATTCGGTCAGCATCGTAAATAATTATATTGGCATCAATAATATGATACGGGTTGCGATAACTGGCGAAAGCGTTAACTATACCTTTGGTGGAGAACAAGCCACATCTCAACAAAAATCGGCTGTAAGTTCGGTTCCTAAAAATGCCACGTTTAACTACCTGGGAACCTATAATTCATACGGCGTTCCAAATTACCTTGAACCCCAAAATGATGTTATTGATGCTGATTTTTTAAACGATGTAAATAATTCGTTACCGGAAGAAGTTGAATTACCGGTATCACACCCGCAATACCTTAACCCCGGCAATTCTTACGATCTTTCATTGATTGAACCCTGCGACGTTTGGGTAACCTTTGTACATGAAGGCGCCGGATACAAAAACACCCTAGGATTCTACACCTATCCTACAAACAATCCTCCGTCAGGCCCCAATGATATTGACGAAATCACTATTATTTTCCCGAATGTTTCTTACCTAGGAAGCGGTGGTGGACTGGTTTCCGGGAACAAAGTTAAAATAGGGACCTTCCCTACAGGAACCAGTATTGGTTGGGTATTGTTCCCCAATGCATGGTACAGCGGACGGGTAAACAACACCTCCTACACTTATTATTCAAATCCTGATTTTAATCCCGAATCAGTAGCCGATCTACGCCAGCACACCGTATTGGTGAATGATATTGGAAGAAGCTTAATTTTATTAGGTTTAGAAGATTTGAACCGCCAGGGTTCATGCGACCATGATTTTAACGATGCAATATTCTACATCACCGCAAACCCGATCCAGGCCATCGATAATTCGAACCTGCCAGTTATGGATTACGAAGGCGAAGACGAAGATAACGACGGGGTAACCGATAACATGGACGACTATCCGGGTGACCCAAACAAAGCGTTTAACAACTATTTCTTTAGCGAAGGAACCTACGGGACACTGGCTTTTGAAGACATGTGGCCAGGAACCGGGGATTATGATTTTAACGACATGGTTATCGATTACAACTTCAACCAAATTACAAACGCCGATAATAAAGTAGTTGAAATAGAAGGCGAGTTTGTGTTAAAAGCTTTCGGGGCCAGTTTCCACAATGGCTTTGGTATCGATTTGGGCATTAATCCAAACATGATAAATAATGTTACCGGATATAAAACACAGGAATCATGGGTAAACTTAAACAGCAAAGGTCTGGAAATTGGACAATCAAATGCCGTTATTATTGTGTTTGACGACACCTACCATTTAATGGCTCATGCTGGTGGCATTGGCGTGAACACCAGCGCATCCTACCCGTTTGTAACGCCCGACACAACCCGGATAAGCATTACTTTAAATCAGCCGGTAGAGTTGGAATCCATTGGTGTTCCTCCGTACAATCCGTTTATGATCGTTAACCAAGACCGCACCCACGAAATCCACCTGCCCGACCACGCCCCGACAGACTTTGCAAGCACGACACTCTTCAATACATTCAGGGATGATTCAAACCCGGCTATTGGAAGATATTACAAAACCGACAATAACCTTCCATGGGCCATCAAAACCCTCGAACCGTTTGAATACCCGTATGAAAAAGTAGAGATTCTGCAGGCTTATTTAAAATTTGCCGAATGGGCCGAAAGCAGCGGCTACGATTATTCTGACTGGTATAAAAATGAAGTTGGCTACCGAAATGAAGGCAATATCTACCAGGTGCCAAACTAAACAGAAGATGTTCTAATACAAATACAAAAAAACAACCCTGTCAATATAAATTGGCAGGGTTATTTTTTAATACACTTTACATTTTACATTCAATATTTTTTCATAAATTTACTGCTACAGAACGAGATGCTCCTCCCCGGCATTACGACTTTTGAGTGATGATTTTTTAATTTATACCAGTATTAATTGTGGGATGAATAATGTAAAATATATAAATGAAACAAGAGACATTGATTTATGCGTAAGTAAGGTTGCATTTCCACTTCTCGCAGAAAGAACAAATATATAGTATTGTGCTAACATTTAAATACATTGACAATTATGATTTTAAAATTTGACCTTACTCACTCTGTAAAATATCATTATAAAATAAAAAGCAAAATCTTATCAACTGTCATATCAATAGTTTTATTTAGTTCATGTAGCTTATTCTTACCAGAACCGATTGAAATTCAATGGGAAAAAGATTACAAACTAATTCAAAAAAGTGTTTTGTCAATAATACCAGCTGAAGAAGTAGATATTTTTCCAAATTGTCAGAAAGCTAATGGAATAGAACACCATTTTATCAAAATTATTGTCAGAAATCCAAACTCAACTCCAAAGCTTAATGAAGATAAACAAAAGATTGTTAACGAAATACTTTTAAAGGTATATCCTGATATTTCAAATATTAGTCGTTACGAAGTCATTGGAGTTGGATTTGAAACAAAGGTTACTGTTGGTTCAGGTGAGCAAACGAATTTTTGGAGTGCATCAATAGAAACTAAAAATCTAAACAAGCTACACCAATAAAAACGCGACCTAACGTATCATAAGGCATGGCTAGATTTATACCGATTCGACAATATCGAATCCCATGCCTGCCTCAGCTATCCCTCATTATCCCGCACTCCCATCATTATATGATATTAATCAGGCACAAGGCTCTCAAAAAACACAGAATCACCTAAAAATCAACGCCTAAAATTTTCTGTCAAAAAAATTTGAATATTAATACAAAAAAACTGCAAAATCATTTGGATTTTAAAAAATAAATCCTTGTATCTTTGCAGCATCAAAGTTCTTTCAAAATAATGGCATATAAGGTTTCTTGTCTCATAGAACTAAAACTTGGAGAAGAATAATAGGGAATCGTGTGAAAATCACGAACTGTCGCGCAACTGTAAACACCACTCATTTTCTTATCACTCAAATCCACTGTTCGTTATTTAATGGGTGGGAAGAAAAATAAGAAGATTGGTGTAAGTCAGGAGACCTGCCTTATGTGTTTTGACGATGCTTTCGCGAAAAAGGCTATGTCAGAGATTGTCATATTATTCCTTAAATACTAAGGATGTTATAATTTCCCTGTATACCATTTTTTAAGCATTATTGATAAAGTTTATGAAGGAACTTTAAAAATTAATTATTTAATAGTATTATGAACATCTTAGTGAACCAAATGTCAAAAATTAATGTTCAGGGATTCGCCGAAAACAAGGGGATTTTCCATTCCAACCAAATGACAAAATGCGGAAATCTTATTAGAGGAGGAATTTCATCAGGCAAGAGAAAAGCAATGTACCTTGGGTTGCCTGTATTCATTACTATTAAAAATGCCATTAAGTAGGCAGGTGCCATTAAACAGGTAGCTGCCGATATTTCCATTATTTTTTTGTTCCGCCACCGTAATACCGTCAAATGCTATAAAAAGCTATGAAGATGAAAATTATTACTTATCCTATTCTAGGAACAATCAATAAAACATAATCAAGATCGACAATATCGTTTAAAGAAACAGCTCTGATTTTAATGTAGAAAAAAGAATTTTGCTAAGTTTTATATTATAATAATTATGTTACAAGAGTACAGAAATCACGTAAGTGAAAGATTAGAAAAGGGGATTCCTCCTCTTCCTCTAAGCAGTGAGCTCACAAAGTTTGTTTGCGAAACAATTCAAAAAGGATCAGAAGAAGGCAATGATTTTCTTTTGGACCTATTAAAAAATCGTATTTCTCCGGGTGTTGACCCGGCTGCCCAGGTTAAGGCCGATTTTTTAAACACTATCGTCAATGGTGAAATTGAAACACCATTGATAAGGAAGAAAGATGCCATAGAAATATTAGGAACCATGGCAGGCGGCTATAACGTTGCCCCCCTTGTTCAGGCTCTTTCTATCCCTGAGTTATCAGAGTATGCTGCCGATGCTTTATCCAACACAATCTTGGTGTATGAGCAATTCGATAAAGTAGCCGAATTATCGAAAAACAACAAGGCTGCTAAAAGAGTGGTAGAATCATGGGCTAAAGCCGAATGGTTTACAAGCAAACCCCAGTTAGAAGAAAAAATTGTGGCTAAAGTGTTTAAGGTTGAAGGGGAGATAAACACCGATGATTTTTCTCCGGCCTCTGATGCTGTTACTCGTCCCGACATTCCGTTACACGCCCTTTCGATGGGAAAATCAAGATTCCCCGAAGGACTGGAAACCATTGCAAAATTCAGAAACGAAGGCTTTAAAGTTGCTTTTGTAGGTGATGTGGTTGGAACCGGATCTTCACGAAAATCAGCCTGCAACAGTTTGCTTTGGCACATTGGCGAAGACATTCCTTTTACCCCGAACAAACGCCGGAACGGCATTGTTATTGGAGGCGTAATTGCTCCTATTTTCTTCAACACGGTTCAAGATTCGGGAGGTATTCCGATCACTGCCGATGTTACCAAAATAAACACCGGCGAGATTATTACCATTTACACCAAAGAAGGGGTGATCAAAAATGAAGCAGACGAAGTAATTTCAACCTTCAAATTAACCCCAAACACTATACTTGACGATTATCGTGCAGGCGGACGGATTACCAAAATCATTGGCAAAGCCCTTACCCAAAAAGCATGTAACGCTTTGAACCTGCCCGAATCAGATCTTTTTGTTGCGCCTAGCAACCCTACGCCTAAAAAGAACCAGGGCTATACATTGGCCCAAAAAATAGTTGGAAAAGCTTGTGGCATGCAAGGCGTTCTTCCCGGAACCACCTGCGAACCGCTGATGAGCACCGTTGGTTCGCAAGATACAACCGGCCCTATGACCGCCGACGAATTAACCGAGCTGGCCTGTTTGAAATTTTCAGCACCCATGTTCATGCAATCGTTTTGCCACACGGCTGCTTATCCAAAAGCGGTTGACGTTAAAATGCACAAAAAGCTTCCTCTATTTGTAACCGAACGTGGCGGTTTTGCATTAAAACCCGGCGACGGTGTTATCCACACCTGGTTAAACCGTTTGCTTGTTCCTGATACCGTTGGAACTGGGGGCGATTCACACACACGTTTCCCCTTGGGAGTATCTTTCCCTGCAGGTTCAGGATTGGTGGCATTTGCCGGCGCTTTAGGATTCATGCCGCTTGATATGCCCGAATCGGTACTGGTTCGCTTTAAAGGCGAAATGAACCCAGGCATTACCTTAAGAGATGTGGTTAATGCAATCCCATACTTTGCCATTAAAAGAGGTTTGCTTACCGTACCAAAGAAAAACAAAGTAAACGTTTTCAATAGCAAAATTTTGGAAATAGAAGGTTTGCCGGACATTACCCCGGAACAAGCTTTTGAACTTGCCGATGCCACCGCTGAAAGAAGTGCAACCGCAGGCTGTATAAAATTGTCGGAAAAATCGGTTATCGAATACGTAAAATCAAACGTTGCTTTAATCGAAAGCCTGATAAAAGACGGCTACGAAAGCAGGGAAGCCCTCCAAAACAGGATCGACGAACTGAAAAAATGGTTAAAAGATCCTAAGTTGTTATCAGCCGACGAAAATGCAGAATACGCTGCAGTTATCGAGATTGATTTGGCTGAAATTACCGAACCTATCGTTTGCTGCCCGAACGATCCAGACGATGTTAAATTATTGTCGGAAATTGCCGGCGATAAAATATCAGATGTTTTCATCGGTTCATGCATGACAAACATCGGCCATTTCAGGGCTGCCGGATACTTGTGGGAAAACGAAAAAATCAATCCTAACGTAAGAACCTATTTGGCTACGCCAACCCGTATGGATAACGACAAACTGAAATCGGAAGCTTTCTTTTCCAAATTCGCAAAAATCGGGGCACGGATAGAAATCCCGGGATGTTCACTTTGTATGGGTAACCAGTTAAGGGTTCCGGATAAAGCAAACATCTTCTCTACCTCTACCCGTAACTTTGATAACCGGATGGGCGATGGTGCACGTGCTTATCTCGGCTCGGCTGAATTAGCCGCCGTAATAGCTATTAAAGGCACTTTGCCAACACCAGCGGAATATTTTGAACTTTACAACAGCAAAATAGCTCCCAATAAAGAGAAAATTTATTCATATCTACAATTCGATAAAAATTAACCAGATCAAGTAATAAAAAAAACAAAAAACATGTCAAGTATTATTTATACCAACGTTGATGAGGCTCCGGCTTTAGCTACTTATTCTTTTTTACCCATCGTAAAAAACTTTTCTGGTGTCTCAGGCGTTTCTATTGAAACAAGGGATATTTCTTTATCTGGTAGAATTATTGCCACCTTTCCCGAGTATTTAACCGACGCCCAAAAACAAACCGACGATTTGGCTGAACTCGGCGCATTAACCGCTTCGCCGGAAGCAAACATCATTAAGCTCCCGAACATCAGTGCTTCAATGCCTCAGTTGAACGCGGCCATTAAGGAGTTACAATCGAAAGGGTATAATTTACCAAATTACCCGGACGAACCCAAAACCGACGAAGAAAAGGAGATCAAAAGCAGGTATGATAAGATTAAAGGAAGTGCCGTGAACCCGGTGTTAAGAGAAGGGAACTCTGACCGCAGGGCTCCGATGTGCGTAAAAGATTTCGCCCGGAAAAACCCGCATAAAATGGGAAGCTGGACCGCCGATTCTAAATCGCACGTTGCACACATGAACACCGGCGATTTTTATGCCAATGAGAAATCAGTGACCGTTAAAGACGCTTGCGATATAAAAATCGAATTTGTTTCCAAATCAAATGAAGTTATCGTTTTAAAAGAAAAATTATCGCTCAAAGCCGGCGAAATTATTGATGCTACGCTGATGAGTGTTAAAGCTCTAAGGGTATTTATCGAAGCGGAAATTGACAATGCAAAAAAACAGGATGTTTTGTTTTCGGTTCACCTGAAAGCAACTATGATGAAAGTTTCTGACCCGGTTATTTTCGGGCATTTTGTAACCGTTTTCTTTAAAGAAGTTTTTGAAAAACACGCCGAAACATTTAAAAAATTAGGCGTTGAAGCCAATAATGGTTTGTCTGAATTACTTCTGAAAATTAAAGATCTTCCTGAAACACAAAGACAGGAAGTTGAAGCCGACATACAAGCTTGTTACAACAAGCGTCCAAAATTAGCCATGGTTAATTCCGACAAAGGAATAACAAACCTACATGTTCCCAGCGATGTAATTATTGATGCATCTATGCCTGCATGTATCCGCGAATCGGGAAAAATGTGGAACAGCGACGGCCAGTTACAGGACACCAAAGCCATCATCCCCGACCGTTGCTATGCCGGAGTATACAAAGAAACCATCAACTTCTGCAAACAAAACGGGGCTTTTGATCCAAAAACCATGGGAACCGTACCGAATGTTGGGTTAATGGCTCAAAAAGCCGAAGAATACGGTTCGCACGATAAAACATTCAAATCTCCTGGCGAGGGAGTTATCAGGGTAACTGACAATGCTGGCAACCTTATTTTCGAACACAATGTTGAAAGTGGCGATATCTGGAGAATGTGCCAGGTAAAAGATGCTCCTATTCAGGATTGGGTAAAACTAGCCGTGAACAGGGCCAGGTTGTCAAACACTCCGGCTGTTTTCTGGCTCGACCCAAACAGAGCACATGACACTCAAATAATAGCAAAAGTTGAAAAATATTTGAAAGATCATGACACCAGCGGGCTTGACATTCGGTTAATGTCGCCGGCAGAAGCTACAAAACACACCCTGCAAAGACTAAAATCAGGACAAGACACTATTTCTGTAACCGGAAACGTTTTACGCGATTACCTTACCGATTTATTTCCCATCATGGAAGTAGGCACCAGTGCAAAAATGCTATCTATCGTTCCCTTAATGAATGGTGGCGGATTGTTTGAAACAGGTGCCGGAGGTTCGGCTCCTAAACACGTTCAACAGTTTTTGGAAGAGGGCCATTTACGGTGGGATTCGCTGGGCGAATTTTTGGCCCTTGCGGCATCGTTCGAGCATTTAAGCATCGTAACAAAAAATGAAAAAGCAAAAGTTCTGGCCGAAGCTCTTGACAAAGCCACCTCAACACTTCTCGACGAAAGAAAATCGCCTTCACGCAAAGTGGGAGAACTTGATAACCGGGGTAGCCACTTTTATTTAGCAATGTACTGGGCTCAGGAATTGGCACAACAAACAGCCGATACAGAAATCAGTTCGCGCTTCGCTCCTATTGCAAAACAACTTGCAGACAATGAAGCAAAAATTATTGAAGAATTAAATGCAGCACAAGGAAAGCCTGTTAACATTGGCGGCTATTACAAGCCAGAGCTTGCATTGGTTTCAAAAGCGATGCGTCCAAGTGATACCTTGAACTCAATTATTGATAATATTTTAAAAAATTAGATATGGAATTGAAACGAGCACAAGCCGGAACGTTTGAATCGAGCGACATCTTAATTTTGGTTGAACCTGTTGACACAGGAGCAGGTAGAATAATAGAGCTTAAATCGCCCGTCATGCAACAATTTGGCAACAGCATTAAAGAAGAGATTAACAGTGTACTTGACGAATACGACGTTCAGGATGTTCGCCTAATTTGCAACGATAAAGGTGCGCTTAGCGCAACCATTTTGGCAAGAACCGAAACCGCAATCCTCAGAGCTCTTGGAAAGCAGGAAGGAACGTTTTAGTTTTTAATCTCTAAAAATGAACTTATGTTGAGTGAAGATTACAAAACTACCGGGTTCAACACCTAAACAAGTTTTTGTTTTCTTCATTCAACAAACAATAAATTGTAAAATAAATGAAAAAGTTAAAAAGACGAACCGCTTTATATATCCCGGGGAATAACCCGGCAATGGTTCAGCAGGGCGGCGTTTACGGTGCCGATAGTATTTTGCTTGATTTGGAAGACGCTATTGCCCTCACTGAAAAGGATGCAGCCAGAATCCTTGTCAGAAACATGATCAAATACAACAACTTTTATAACGCAGAAGTTACAGTCAGAATAAATCATATCAGCACTCCTTTTGGCTTATCCGATTTGGAACACATCGTACCGGTTCAGCCCGATGCCATCAGACTGCCGAAAATCGAAACCAAAGACGATGTTTTAAGCGTTATTGATATTATCGAAAAAATAGAGAAAAAACACGGAATTACATCAGGAAAAATTAAAATACACCCCATGATCGAAACCGCTATCGGCGTGCAAAATGTATTTGAAATTGCAGCCTCTCACCCCAATGTTGATGCGATCACCATGGGAGGACAGGATTTAACCGCCGACATGGGAATTGTAAAAACCAAAGACAATGCCGGTTTGGACTATGCCCGCAAAGCCATTGTTATGGCAGCTAAAGCCAACCGCATTGATGCCCTAGATTCTGTTTTCACAGATGTTGACGACGATGAAGGACTCCGGGAAGAAACCGAGTATATCAAAAAAATCGGCTTCACCGGAAAAGCGGTAATTAATCCCCGACAAATTGAAATCATACACGAGGTATTTAGCCCCAGCGATGAGGAGATCAGGGTAGCCGTAAAAATTGTTAAAGCATATAACGCCAATATCGCCAAAGGGATCGGAGTGTTCGCCCTCGACGGCAAAATGATTGACGCGCCTGTAGTAAACCGCGCCCAACTGGTTTTAGATTTGGCAGATATTGATGTAAATAAATTGTAAACATTGAGCTGCCAGACAAACCTTTTAGAGGTCAAATTTATTAAACAAAAGATTGAAAATTTTAAATAGATGAAAAATAGTATCGGCCGAGAAATTCCGGAATATATCGAAGGAATCGGCAAACTTGAACCATTTCAGGGGGCATGTGAAAAATTGAAAAAAGGATGGATGGACGAACCCATTATCCCCCCTGCCATCAAAGCAAAACTACCTCATCAAAATAAATTGTGCGATTCGTTGGAAGACGCTATCCGCAAAACAAACCCTAAAAGCGGAATGACGGTTACCTTTCACCATCACCTGAGAGACGGGGACGATATCATTGTAAAAAGTATTGCCATACTTGCCAAGCTCGGGATTAAAGACATCACCCTCGCCTCATCTTCACTAACATCAGTACACGATCCACTGATCTCGTACATTGAAGATGGCACGATAACCAAAATTTTCTCTTCGGGAATCAGGGGCAAATTGGGCGATGCCATATCCAGGGGAGCTTTAAAAACCCCTGTTATAATCCACTCGCATGGTGGCAGGGCCCGCGCGGTAAAAACAGGGAAAATCAAAATTGATTTAACCATTGTTGCCGCTTCGGCTGCCGATTGCGAAGGCAATGCCACCGGGGCTACCGGAAAATCTGCATTTGGTTCAATCGGTTATGCTTTTGTTGATGTTCAATACGCAAACCAAAGCATCATCGTAACCGACAATCTGGTTGATTATCCATGCATCCCTATTTCTATCAGGCAAAGTTTTGTTGATTATGTCGTTAAATTAGATTCTATTGGCGATCCGTCAAAAATTGCTACCGGAACAACCCGGATCACAAAATCTCCCATGGATTTACGTATTGCCCGCCTTGCCGCAGACGTTATTGAACACTCGGGGTTCTTCGCCAAAGACTTCTCCTTTCAGGTAGGTGCAGGCGGTGCTTCACTGGCAGTTGCCAAATTTATCAGGGAGAAAATGAAAAAACAAAACATTGTTGGAAGTTTTCTGCTTGGAGGTGTTACTTCTTATTGCGTTGACATGCTCGAAGAGGGACTGTTTAAAGCAATCTTCGACGTACAATCCTTTGATGCAGCCGTTAGCAAGTCGTTACTGAATAACAAAAACCACGTTGAAGTACCATCAACATTATATGCAAACCCGTTCAACTGCGGATGCCTTACCAACAAACTCGACGTTGTTGTTTTGGGTGTTCTCGAAATAGACGTAGATTTCAACATTAACGTTATTACCGGTTCCGAAGGACACGTCCGTGGTGCTTCCGGAGGCCACTCCGACACTGCATCAGGAGCCAACTTAACCGTTGCTGTCTGTCCGTCGTTTAGAGGACGAATTCCTATTATAAAGAAACGCGTACATACGATTGTTACTCCCGGAGAAAGCGTTGACGTTTTGGTTACTGAAAGAGGTATTTGTGTTAACCCGAGA
Organism: Bacteroidales bacterium; assembly: GCA_963664245.1. GTDB lineage: Bacteria > Bacteroidota > Bacteroidia > Bacteroidales. Next base: position 3,106,363 of record OY760934.1, on the reverse strand, counting down.
AATATTGAACTCGAAGCCCGACTGAAAAAAGCCGGATTAAATGTTAAAGACATCCGGGATCTGGAAAAAGAGGTTGACGAAATTACCGGCATTCCTAAACCCATAAAATTTTCTGATAGAATTGTAGGTGTTGTTGAGTACCGCGATGGCACCATCATCGATGTTATCAGGCAAATTGTTGAAGAATAATAAAATCATGCCACTGAAAAAAATCATATTAGCACGCGAAAACAGGGCCGCTATCAGGAATAAAATTGCTGATAGCGGCAATATTTCCCTGAGTGTTTCCCTGAATGTCCCGGGATTTCCGAAAACATCGGAGTGCTATACTAATTTTTTCAGGGAAATTATTCATGAAATAAAACGCTTTTTAAAAGCGAGATTAGTTGAATTAAAAGAGGAATTAATTACGGCGGATCATGCCGGCGATTTTTTTATCTGCTCGGTGACCAACGCAAATTGTTCCCCTGAACAGTTAAAGCAAATCACCGAGTCTTTCGAGATGAACCATCCTTTAGGACGGTTCATTGATGTTGATGTGTTTGATAAAGAAGGAAAACCTGTTTCTTCCGGGAAAAGCAAAAAATGTTTTTATTGCGGTAAATATTCTGCCATAGAATGTATGCGTTCGAAGCGACATTCGTTGGAAGAAATACGGAAATTCCAAGAAGAAAAAATGATGCAATATTTCTCAGGAAAGAAAAAAGATAATGTTTGCAGGGAACTTGCGGCACTTGCTTCTCGTTCTATCTTATACGAGGTTGCCCTTTCTCCAAAACCCGGACTGGTTGATTACTACAATTCCGGGGTACACAACGACATGGATTATTTCACTTTTCTGAACAGTAGTGCAGCTATATCACAATACTTTAACCAACTTGCACAGGCAGGATATGTTTTTACGGGTGATTTTTCCGGGGCTTTGCCCTTAATCAGGGAAACAGGCTTGCAGATGGAAAAAGACATGTTTGCATCGACCAACAATGTAAACACCCAGAAAGGGATTATTTTTTTGATGGGAGTAGCTTTATTTATTACCGCTAATATTATTTCGAACACCAATAGCTTTGATATTGAAAAATTCAAAGAAGTTTCGACAAACATTGGCAAAACATTATTAGCCGAGCTAGAAAATAATTCGACAGAAAAAACACATGGCAGGGTATGCTATGAAAAATACGGGAAAGGAATTGGTGGAGGAGCTCGCTATGAAGTGGCATCAGGCTTTAGCACCTCCATCCATTCCGGACTTTCGTTGTTGGCCAATGCCGATTTCGGGAAACTCGATTACGAAGAATTACAATCGTTGTTAATGGATGTACTTCTTTCGATCATGGCAAACAATTCCGACACCAATATTTTGTACCGAAGCGACTTGCAAACATTGAACGATCTTAAAAACAAAGCCGCTGAAGCATTAAAATCCAAAGGGACAAAAGAACAAAAAAGCCAAAGCCTCATTGATTTTTGCAAGGAGAAAAAAATCTCTCCGGGTGGTTCGGCCGATTTGTTAGCCGTTTCTATATTCTTATATTTTGTAAACAACAAATTCAATCATGGAAGTTGAAAACACTGATTACCGACAGGAGGTTTTAGACCTTTCCAATCCTTACGATATAAGAATGGTTAAAACCTTTTTAGAATCCTTAGGGCTTGATTATGCAAAAGAGACGGTTGATTACACCATGGTTTTGGTTAACCTGAATGGCAATTTAATAGGGACGGGGTCTTTAAGTAACAACATCCTAAAATATGTGGCCGTTTCTCCCAAGTTTCGTGACACGACCGCTTTCGCCCTGATTGCAACACACCTGACCGAGACAACGCTGGCAAACAATTACAAAACGGCTTTTGTTTTTACGCTTCCGCAAAATGTTGAAAAATTTGAAGGAATCGGGTTCAAGCAAATCGCATCGGCCCCGCCAATTTACACCCTGCTCGAATTCGGCTACGAAACCATTGATAATTACAAAGCCTATCTTAGATCGAAAAAGCTGCCAACAAATTCCGATAATGTTGCCGCCGTTGTTGTTAATGCCAATCCTTTTACCAACGGGCATAAATATTTGATCGAAAAGGCCGCCTCCGAAAATGAGGTTCTTTATATTTTTGTGGTGGAAGAAGACCGCTCCGTTTTTCCTTTCGAGGTAAGATGGAAACTAATCAAAGAAGGAACCGCCCATTTAAAAAATGTTGTCATGATTAGGGGCGATAAATACATTGTTTCATCGGCCACTTTTCCGGCTTATTTCCTGAAAAACGAATCGGTTGATATGATTGTTGAAAAACAAACCGAACTCGACATTACAATATTTGCAACACACATTGCCCCACAATTAAACATCCGTAAACGTTATGTTGGCACCGAAGTGTACTGTAAAACCACGGCAGCTTACAACGTAGCCATGAAAAAAATACTGAAAAACCACCACATCGAATTGTTTGAAATCGACCGCAAATCAATTGGCGAGAGCAGCAATTTTATCAGTGCTTCAAAGGTAAGGGCAGCCATCAAAAACAACGACATAGAAAGCACTTCTGATTTTCTGCCGGAAACAACGTTTAATTATTTATTGTCGGAAGAATCGTTACCGATCAGGGATAAAATTACCCATTCGGAACAGAGGCATTAAACAATCCGTTGAAAAACTAAAACCCTTTTTCCCTTCTGAATTCTACATTCAGCATTGGAGATTTTGCATTTACCAATTTTTTTCTAACTTTACTCAAGTAGTTTGATATAATGCTTCTCCCCGGCATTATACGATTGATGATTTTTTATAACATTCCACACTCGATAAAACAAGAAGTTTACTCCAAAGCCTATGTAATACTTCAAAACACCAAATCTTTTAGATATACTAATCTGCCTGCCAACGTAAAAAACTTCATATTTTAACACATACTTGTACTAAATTTAGTATTTTTGGTACAAATAGCAAAGATATGGGACAAAAGGCACCATCTCGAATTTTAGATAAACTTCCTCCGAAAAGAGAAAAAATTGAAACCCTTGCAATTTTAAGAGAAGTAAATAACGCAACAGCCGCATTAGCCGAATTAAAAGGAATTGCAAATACAATTCCCAATCAGTCGATGTTAATAAATGCGATTGTCCTTCAAGAAGCAAAAGGAAGTTCTGAAATTGAAAATATTATTACAACACAAGACGAGCTTTATAAAGCCCTGACTGTTAATAAATCAAACTTTCCCCCACAAATAAAAGAGGTTGTCAATTATCGGAAAGCAATCTTCAAAGGGTTTGGATTAATTGAAAAACAAGGATTTCTAAAGGTAAACGACATAATCGACATCCAACATGAGTTAACTGGAAATAGTGCAGGAATAAGAAGCATTCCCGGAACAGTCCTCAAAAATGACACAACAGGAAAAGTTGTTTATACTCCTCCTCAAGACAAAAATGAGATTCAGGATTTATTGTCAAATTTTATAGACTATTTCAATCAGGGGCAAGATGATATATCTCCATTAATCAACCTTGCTGTACTTCATCATCAATTTGAAAGCATTCATCCTTTTTACGACGGAAATGGAAGAACAGGACGAATTTTAAACATCTTATACCTGATTCTAAATCGCTTAATTGATATCCCAATTTTATATTTAAGTTCATATCTCATTGAAAACAAACAAAATTATTACAGATTACTTAATCAAACAAACAAGTCTGGGAAATGGGAAGAATGGATATTATTCATATTAAAAGCGGTAGAAGTTACGTCTATTCAAACTATTGAAAAGATAAATGCAATTCGACAGCTACTTAAACAAACCATTGAGAAAGTAAAAATTGATGCACCAAAGATTTACAAGAAAGAATTAGTTGAGTTGCTTTTTGAGCAACCTTACTCAAAAATTGAATTTGTAGTTAATCAGCTAGGGGTTGAACGAAAAGCAGCATCAAGATATTTAAAAGAATTGGGGAAAACAGGAATCCTCGAATCACAAAAGGTTGGAAGAGAAACTTTGTATATCAATAAAAATTTGATTGAAATATTGAAAAAGTAAAATCCGCTAAAAAACCATAACACATTTCTTTTCCGTATTCCGCAAGGGTATATTCTAAATTAAGCATCTTACAAAAAATTTAATTTTCACATCTTTTCAGATGTAACGATTTCTTATAAGGTCGTCAAAGCAAAGTATGTTCATACAATAAAAAAGGATGTTATTGAATGTTTGTTTCTGTTTGTATTGGTTAACAGGCAAAGTAAACAGCTTGCCGCTATTGTAAATACTGTTCAAAAAAGGAACAAAGCTCTTATCGTAAGAAAGTCAGCGTTTGTTAAAATTTGAAATTAAGTTTAAGATTTCTTTTATCTTTATCAATCATCAACCAAATTACCACACTATGAAAATGTTTATTAATTCGCAATGGATTGACAAAACGAATAAAATAGCGGTTATTGATCCGTTCTCGGGAGAAACAATCGACACCGTTCCCGCTGCCGACCTTGATGACGCTGACCTTGCCCTGGAAGCCGCAAAAAAAGGCTTTGAAGTCAGCCGGAAACTTAGCGTTTATGAACGGTTTAAAATTTTAAAAAACACTGCCGACTGTATCGAAAAAAGAATCGATGAATTTGCTTTGATTCTGGCAAAAGAAAGTTCAAAAACCATTCGGGAAGCAAAAAAAGAAGTGGGACGATGCGTTAATACCCTCATGGTTTCGGCAGAAGAAGCCAAAAGACTTAATGGAGAAACCATCCCTTTTGACGCTTACCCGGGCGGTGAAAATAAAATTGGATATTTTTACCGGATGCCCATTGGCGTAGTACTGGCTATAACGCCCTTTAATGACCCCATCAACCTGGTGGCACACAAACTGGGTCCGGCCATTGCTGCAGGAAACAGCATCATCCTAAAACCGGCCACGGTAACCCCATTATCTGCCATCAAGCTGGTTGAAGCATTGTTGAGCTCGGGCATGCCCCCCGAAATACTGCAATTAATTACCGGGCAGGGAAGTATCATCGGCGAAAGGCTGGTAAAATCGGATGTCGTCAGAATGGTAAGTTTTACCGGGGGCGTAGAAGCCGGGAAGAAAATTGTTTCCATAGTAGGGATCAAAAAAATCGGGATGGAGCTCGGTTCCAATTCGCCCGTTATTGTCTGGAAAGATGCCGAGCTTGAACACACGGTTGAATCGTGTGTTTCGGGAGCATTTTGGGCGGCCGGGCAAAATTGTATCGGGGTTCAGCGCTTATATATTCATGAAGATATTTATGAAGATTTCAGGGAATTATTTGTTGAAAGAACCAAAGCTTATAAAGTTGGCGATAAATTGCTCGAAGAAACCGACATGGGGCCTTTAATCACCGAAACGGAAGCAATGCGGGTTGAAGCAACCGTAAACGAAGCCATTGAAGCAGGAGCAGTTTGTTTGTGCGGAGGCCAACGAAACGGAGCCGTGTATCTGCCAACCGTTTTGGAAAATGTACCGGAATCTGCAAAAATGCATTACGAAGAAATTTTTGGGCCAGTGGTTAATCTTTATAAAATTAGTTCGATGGAGGAAGCCGTTGAAAAAGCAAACAGCCTGGATTATGGTTTGCATGCCGCAGTCTTTACCAAAGATGTCAACCTTGCACTGAGAACCGCATACAGCCTCGATTGCGGCGGCGTAATCATTAACGAATCAACCGACTACCGCTTAGATTCCATGCCTTTTGGCGGCATAAAAAATTCCGGTCTGGGACGTGAAGGCGTGAAATTTTCTTTACAGGAAATGACCGAACCCAAAACAATTTGTTTTAACCTATAACAAATTTTACACGGAAATACATTTTCGCTTGAACCCGAGGTGAATCATATTACTCGTACCTCAACGATTCGATAGGATCAAGTTTCGCTGCTTTATACGCCGGAATGATGCCCGAAACAATGGCAACCAGGAAGCAAAGAAGAACGCCCACAAAAATCCACATCCAAGGGATGATAAAAGTTCCCCCGGTGGTCAAAGCTAAAATATTTCCAATCAAAATGCCTAAAACAATTCCCAGCAACCCACCAATTTGCCCAATCACAATAGCTTCTACAAAAAATTGGTTCCGAATCGTTTTTTTTGTGGCACCCATCGATTTCCGGATGCCTATTTCACGGGTTCGCTCGGTAACCGAAACCAGCATAATATTCATCAAGCCGATAGCTGCTCCCATCAAAGTAATCAAGCCGATAAAAGTAGCTGCCAGGGTTACCTGCCCCATCAAGCTGATAAGCATTTGAGCAATAGAGTCACTTTTTGCGATTCCGAAAGTGTCGGGTTCGCCCAGCTGGTCACCCCTGATATTGCGGAACAATCCGGTTGCTTCGCCAATGGCAGGCTCTAAATCTTCCGAATTATTTACGCTCACGTTAATGCTAAAATTCATGTTCGGGCGAGAAAAGTACTGACGAACATTATTAATCGGTAAAATACAACGGCGGTCGAAATTCATTCCTGAACTGGAGCCTTTTTCTTTCAACACCCCAATCACTTTGTATTTCCCGGGGCCTACCGAAATAATTTTATCCACAGGATCTATCCCGTCTTTAAATAATTTAGTAGCAATTTCGCTCCCGATAATAACTACATTGGCACTATTAAGCAAATCGTTTTGATTGAAGTTCCGGCCTTTTTCAATTTCCAATCCAGAGGTGGAAAGGTAATTTTCGTCCGAACCAATCACCGAAATATTCGGATTGGTTTTTTCCGATTCATATTTCAGGGTTGCAATACCGGTTCCTTGTGTATAAATGCAAGAATTTGCCGGAAAGCTAAACCGTTCTTTAAACTCCAAAGCTTGCTTGTAAGTAATTGATTCATAGCGTTCGTTACGGTGCCCCCCACCAAACGTAATATTCATTTCACGGTTACGCACGGTAAAAGTGTTAGCACCCATCATGGCAAAGTTTTCGGTAAGATTATATTTGATGGCTTCGATTGCGGTTAAAATCCCCACCAGGGCCATAATTCCAAAGGCAATAATCAGCACAGTTAAAATCGTCCGCAACATGTGGCTTCGGATAGCTTCCAATGATATTCGAATGTTTTCTATAACCAAGTTGTTCATTTTATTTATCGTTTTTTGATCCGTAAGCCAAATCTCCGGCATCGCCCAATCCCGGGACAATGTATGACTTAGCGGTTAATTCGTCGTCTATGGCTCCTACCCAGATACTGATATTTTTTGCCGGTAATTTTTTCCGAAGCTTTTCAACCCCCTCGGTACTTGCAACAACAGAGACAATATGTGTATGAGCCGGGGTTCCGTAAGTAAGCAGCTCATTATATGCCATAACTACAGACGAACCCGTAGCCAACATTACATCCGAAATAATTAATACACGGCTTTTCAAATCGGGGCTGGAAGCGTATTCGATCCGGATGTCAAATTTTTCGTTTTCTTCATATTTGCGATACGCCGAAATAAAAGCATTGTCGGCATGATCGAAATAGTTTAACATGCCCTGGTGCATGGGCAATCCGGCCCTAAAAATAGTGGCCAAGACCGGTTGCGATTTCAATAGATTTATGTTAGCAACACCCAGCGGAGAAATCACCTCTTCTTCGTAATAATCCATTTTTTTGCTAATCTCGTAAGCAAAAATTTCGCCCAGCCGCTCCAGATTCCTGCGAAAACGCAGACGATCCTTTTGGATATTAATATCCCGGAGTTCCGAAATATACTGGTTCAGTAAACTATTTTCAATTCCAAGATTGTATACCATAAGCCTTAATTTGGACAACAAACAAATGTATAAAAAAGTGCCAAATAAAACAGGATGAGATAAAAATACAATTCCATTTTAAATTTTAACACCGATTTCTCAATTAAGGTTTCTCGAATTTCTCAAATATCGGCCTAATTCTTTATCGATATTGTTAATATGGTTAATCACCCAGTTTTTCAAATACTTCATTAGCTCAATGGTTAAACCAACTTTTCCTGCTTCATAACTGGTTTTAAATTTTAAGACATCCTCTATCAATAACTGATGCTCTTTACGGTGTTTTTCAGCACCCGGATAATTGATCTGGTCAAAATATTTTTCTTCTTCAGAAAAATGATACACTGTGTAATCGATCAGTTCATTTAATGTTTCACCTAAAACACCTTTGCCTTTGCCTTGCGACATTGCTGAAGCCAGGTTGTTCAGAATTTCAACCAGTCTTTGATGTTGACGGTCGATTTTATCAACATAAATAAGGTAGTCTTCTTTCCAAGGGAATATTTGCATGGGTCGTTTTTGTATAAAGTTAAAAAAATCCGTTTTTAAATCTATAATTTTAAGGGACAAAAAAACTAAAAAAGCATCCATCTTTGCACTCAAACTCTTCAACATTATTTTGGTTTGTAGATAAATATTTAAAAAATCAGCAAGGGTTTGGCTGAAAAGTTTGTTACTTTTGAAATATAATTATTAGGAAGATTTATGGAAAATTTTGTGGTTTCGGCAAGGAAATACCGTCCGGTAACTTTTGATACGGTTGTGGGGCAACGATCAATTACCTCCACCTTAAAAAACGCGATCAGGAACAATCATTTAGCCCAGGCATTTTTATTTTGCGGCCCCCGGGGAGTTGGTAAAACAACCTGCGCCCGTATTCTCGCCAAAACCATCAACTGCATGAACCTTAAGGACAACATCGAGGCTTGTGATGAGTGTGAATCCTGTACCTCTTTTAACAACTCTGCTTCGTTTAATATTCACGAGTTGGATGCCGCTTCAAATAATTCGGTGGAAGACATACGGAACCTCGTGGAACAGGTTCGGATTCCGCCACAAGTTGGGAAATACAAGGTGTACATTATTGATGAGGTTCACATGTTATCTTCGGCAGCTTTCAACGCCTTTTTAAAAACGTTGGAGGAACCCCCGGCCTACGCAAAATTTATACTGGCCACCACCGAAAAACATAAAATCATTCCCACTATTTTATCGCGCTGCCAGATTTTTGACTTTAAACGAATCGGGATTGACGACATCGCTAAACACCTCCAATACATTGCACAAAACGAAGGCGTAACTGCCGAACCCGACGCTTTGCACATCATTGCCCAAAAAGCTGATGGTGCACTTCGTGATGCCCTGTCGATTTTTGACCAGATCGTAAGTTTTTCGGGCGGAAACGTTACCTATAAAAATGTAATCGAAAACCTGAATGTGCTCGATTACGATTATTATTTCCGCATTATCGAAGCCATCCAAAATAAAGATATTACACAATGCCTGCTCCTTATCAACGAAATTATTGACAATGGTTTTGATGGACAACATTTTATTATTGGCATGGGCGAACACCTCCGCAACCTTTTGGTTTGCAAAAACCCGGAAACCCTAAAATTGTTAGAGGTTGGGGAAAATATCCGTGAAAAATACGGGCAACAGGCACAAAGCTGTTCCAACCCGTTTTTGCTATCGGCCCTGAACATTAACAACAAATGCGACATCTCATACAAAAGCAGCAACAACAAACGCCTGCACCTGGAGTTGAGCCTAATGCAGATGTGTTCCATGGGAGAAGGCTCCGAAAAAAAAAACGACCCGATTAAACTAACTCCAAAGGAAACCCCAAAACCCGAAACCCAAGCACCCGTAGCAAAACAAGCTTCGGAAAAACCAGCTCCCGTTGAACCCGCAACGGAAACAAAAGTTGAAGAACCCCTTCCGAAATACGAAAAACCGGAAACGCCTGAAGAACCCCAAGAAAACAACATCGCTAAAACTGCAAGCAAAATACCTTCTTCTTTTTCAATCAAAGACTTTACAAAAAAGGAAAAAGAAAAATCGAAAATCGAAATTGAGCAGGAGAAAGCGCTTAACAAGGAAGCACAAAATTTTGATCAGGAACAACTGGATCAGGTGTGGACCATTTATCTAAACTCACTTAAATCAAGTATGCCCGGATTCAGCTCTGCCCTGCTTAAATACAAACCGGTTCTGAAAGATAATTTCTTGGTCGAATTTAAGATAGACAATAAGATCATTGCCAACGACCAGATTAACATTGCCGATTTACAAGGGCATTTAAAAAGCAAATTAAAGAACCACAAAATTGTGTTAAAACCGGTGGTGGTCGAAAAACAGGAAAAAAGCATTGCTTATACCGATAAAGAAAAATTCCAGAAAATGGTTGAGAAGAACCCGGAAATTTTAAATTTCAAAAATAAACTGGATCTTGAAATTGACTTTTAAACGGAAGATAGTTAGTCATGAAGAAACTCAAAAGTCTTTTTAAAATAAAACAAAAACCGGCAAAGAAAGAAATTAAGCCTAAGGGAAACCGGGTTGCTGATAAAGACATTGAAATTTTAAAAAACCGTTATTGTTGTAAAAGGTAAGAACTACTTATTTTTCAAAATTTATTTTTATCATAAATATATTTTTTAGATATTTACCCTGTAAATTTAATTGATATACTCCCCAATATTAATTAAGCTAATTTATTAATTGATTATTAAATATTTGACCTATGAGAAAAATCCAATTCGTTTTTTTGTTTTTGACAATAATTGTATTTAGTTATGGACAAGATATTGTTTTTGAAAAAGAAATTCATCTAAAAGGAGCACAGAGAGATGTACTTCCTGTTTATAATTACGAGAACAATCTTTTTGCATTATTTTTACTCGACAATGAAAATATTACAGGACTACTTATTGACAAACAATTTAAATTAACGAATGCAAAAACATGCTTACGACCAGCCGACCCTTTTTGTAAAAAATTACTTGGGGTTAGTATTCAGAACACAAATTACCATTTGTTTTTCTCAAATAATAATAAAACTAGTTTTTACATTAAAAGCCTTGATTTAGAGAATGGAAATGCAGAAAATACGGTTGATCCCATAAAACTCAAAAAAGAAAAGTATTTAGAATCTTTTTCGTATAATAACAAGTTTTATATTCTTAGCATAGTAAAAAGAACTTCTAAATTGAAAATGTACGTTTTTGAGGGAAAAGACATAACGCACACCGAAGAACTTGATTTTTCATCTCAACCTTTTCGGGAAAACTCTTTTGAGACTGAATTATATAACGTTCTAAGAACAAAAGAAGGATTTAAAATTCATAAGCTGGAAATGGATGACTTTAATGAAATTGATGTTACTTCAAAACCAAATAAATTATACACATATAATAATCATCTGTATATCACTATCGACAATGAACCACAAAAAACAATTTTATTAGATATTGATTTAATTAACTTTAGTTATGAAAGCAAAGAATTTCTACAAACATCAAAAAATAACTGTTTTGACAATCCAAAATCAAATTCTTACTTATATAAAAATCATCTATACCAAATAACAGGGTGTAAAAATGGGCTAACTTTAAATATAAAAAATATTTTACAAGACAGCATTATTAAAACTTATTCGGTTTCAGCAAGCGAAGATATTAATTTCAAAAACACACCTTTAATGCAATCCGGCTCATCATTTTCTAAAGATAAAGAAAAAGAGGTAGAAAAAATGAATGAGTTTTGGAGAAAAATAGGAAATAGTAACCTGGGGGTTTCTGCTTATAAATACCCGGATTTTTTAGAATTAACAATAGGCAGTCATCGACTTGTTGCGGACGGGAAACAATTAATCGCAGCCGGAGTGCTTGGAATAATAGCAGGAGGCATGGCTGCATCAACTACAAGTTCAGGGCGAACTATTTATTATTATAATTACAACCCGTACATGGATAGTTATTACGCATCAGGAATGAGCCGGGCTGTTTATTTTAAAACTTTATTAAACCCTAAAAGCCTTGAACACATTCAAGGAACTCCAAAAGAAAACATTTACAAGAAAATCAAAAAATTTGCAGATGAACTATCATTAAAAGACATTAATTACAATACCGAAACCGTTTTCAAAATAGAAAACAATTTTCTGTTTGGCTATTACATAAGAAAAGAAAAAAAATATGTTGTTCACTTTTTCGAGAACTAGTATATCTTGAGAGTAATAATTTTATCAAAATTTTTCTTGCATAAACAGATAAAACATTTTAGGTTTATTTAGGATAAGCACTATCAAATTTTTAGTATGTTTATCACCTCTATTTTTAAAAACTAAAAATCATGAAAAAAACACTTTTAATTACTGGACTGGTTCTTTTTATTACCTCGTTTTCATGGGCGCAAAGCTCTGTTTGGAAAGTAACAGGAAATGGAACCACTTTATATTTAGGTGGAACTATCCACATTTTACGTACGTCTGATTACCCCTTACCATTAGAATACGAAAAAGCCTATTTGAAATCTGACGTACTGGTTTTTGAAGCTGACATAAAAAAGCTTGAGGAGGATCAGAGCATGCAAATGCAACTAGCTCTAAAAGCTAGGTATACGGATGGAAACACCCTGAAAAATGTACTAAACGAAGAAGCTTACGAAGCCTTGAAAAAAGAATTTGAATCAGCTAATCTTGACATTGAAAGCATGAACAGCTTTAAGCCTTCCATGGCCGTAATTTTTTTAACTGTCAAAAAACTTAGTCATTTAGGTATTTCCTCAACCGGCGTTGATAAATTTTATTACAAAAAAGGAGAAACGGATGGCAAACAAATAGATTTTCTTGAAAGTATTGAAAGCCAAATTGACAAGCTCGTCAATATAGGGGAAGGAAAAGAAAATGAGTTCGTGCTTTATTCTATTGAAGAAATGGGAAACATCCAAGCCGAGTTTGAAGAAATGATTAATAACTGGCGTACCGGCGAAAAAGATTTGTTTGCCGAACAAAATAAAGAAATGAAAGAAAAATATCCTGAAATGTATGCCTCACTTCTTTTGGAAAGAAACAACGCCTGGATGGAAAAAATTGAAGACTTTCTTAACACGCCCGAAACCGAGTTCATCATGGTGGGAACCATGCATCTGTACGGCGAGGACGGACTTTTAATACAACTTATCAAAAAAGGTTATCTTATTGAGCAACTCAATCACAACCATACATTTATAAAAAGTAACTGAGTTGATTATTTAAAATTTCAACTTATGTAATGATATAAACAGATAAAAATATTGCCTATTTTTAGGAAAAATTTAGGCATGGATTTTATCTTGGTTTTCACCATACTAGTCATCTTTTTCTCGGCACTAATCCGGTCAACCTTTGGTTTTGGCGATGCCATGATTGCCATGCCATTATTGGCTCTTTTTATGGATTTGGATATTGCAACCCCTTTGCTGGGACTGTGCGCAATTACCTATTCATCGTTAATTTTATATAAAGAATGGCGAAGGGTAAAAATCAAAGATGTGATTGTTTTAATTATTACAGCTTTTATTGGAATTCCTATAGGTATTTATTTCTTGAAGGGAAACTACGACAGCATTTTAAAAATTATTTTAGGAAGCATAATCGTCCTTTTTTCGTTATTCAACCTATTTAAACCAAAACTCTTCTTCTTAAAAAACGACAAACCTGCTTTTATTTTCGGATTTATTTCGGGGATTTTAGGAGGAGCATACAACACCAATGGCTTTCCTATTGTAGTTTACAGTGCTTTTCGCCGATGGGATCCGCAAACATTCCGGGCAACCATGCAGGGCTATTTTCTACCTACCGGTTTTATGATTTCCATTGGGCATTTTGTTAGTGGTTTATGGACCCAAAAAGTCATTATGAGCTACATTTATGTGCTGCCTGTAATCCTTATTGCAATTTTCTTGGGTTCCTTGCTGAATAAAAAAATAAAGAAAGAAAAATTCGGGGCTTATATTTTCATCATCTTGTTTTTTGCCGGGGCTTTGTTAGTTCTCAAGAACATCCCTCTTTAAAAAACCAATCGGTATTCTGTTTAATTCCCACAAATAAAAAAGTGAATAAAATTTTATAACAAGCCACAAGTTCTTCTGGATTTTATTGTCTAAATATGTAACAATGAAAAAAATCATTCGTCTAAAAATTTAACTGATTAGTCAATTAGTTTCATTTCTTTTTGACAGATCATCTACATTTGTATAATTAATTATTCAATAAGGATTGACCAACTACTACTTAAATGAATATAAAAATTGACCAGTTAAGTAAAGTTTACAAAAATGGCAAGCGAGCATTAAATAACGTAAACCTTGAAATTAACAATGGCATGTTTGGTTTATTGGGACCGAATGGAGCCGGAAAATCAAGCCTGATGCGAATACTGGTCACCCTGATGAAACCCACTTCGGGTCAGATTAAAATTAACGATTTCGACATTATAAAGCACCGTAAAGAAATCCGGGCCATTTTGGGTTACTTGCCTCAGGATTTCCGCTTTTTCTCAAAACTAAAAACCTGGGAATTTTTAAATTATGCCGCAGGTTTATCCGGAATTAAAGGCCATAAAAACCGCATCCACTCAGTAGATGAGTGGCTCGAAAAAGTAGGTTTGTACGAGGTTCGAGATCGTCAGGCAAACAAATTATCGGGAGGGATGAAACGTCGATTGGGGATTGCCCAGGCATTGATTGGCGACCCTAAAGTTATTGTGGTTGACGAACCAACAACGGGTCTTGATCCGGAAGAACGGATACGTTTCCGCAATATTTTGTCGGAACTGAGTTTAAAAGATGTTATTATTATTTTATCCACCCACATTGTTGGAGACATTTCAAGTGTTTGTGAAAAACTGGCACTACTAAACAATGGCGAACTAATATTTAACGGAACCCCCGAAGACTTAATCGCAACAACCCGCAACCATGTGTGGAAAATATATACTTCGGGAACAGAATACGACATGATAAAAAACAATTATGCCGTTATTTCAACCATACCAACAGAAAGCGGTTGGGAAGTTCAGGTGGTTGCTGATAACATCCAGGCCCAGCATGTTGAAGAGATCGAACCCAATATAGAGCATGCTTATGTTTACTTTATGGAATATTTGGCAAACAAAAATTAATACCGAATTATGAGCAAGCTGCGAAGTTTAAAAACCATTGCATTATTTGAAATGAGAACCTTGCTGCGTTCATGGTTCTTCAGAATATTCACCATTTTAAGTATTCTGATCCTAACCGGCTTTAATGCGGCTATTTCTTTTGGCGATAATCAAGATCAATTTATATTTAAGTCTATTTACTCACTCATCCCCTATGTAAACATATTACTGATAAACCTTGGACAAGCTATTATTGCTATTTTCCTGGCATCAGAATTTATCAAGCAAGACAAAAAAAACGACACTGTTGAGGTAATATATACCCGCTCCATGTCAAACGCCACCTATATTCTTGGGAAAACCCTGGGAATATTATTGGTTTTCTTAATCCTGAATTTTATCATTTTAGGCATTGCCATAATCTTCAGTGTGATCGTTAACCCGACTGCGATATCTATCCCCGATCTGTTATTATACCCTGTTTTAATCAGTTTTCCCACCCTTGTTTTCATATTAGGGTTATCGTTTCTTTTAATGATTTTTCTAAAAAACCAAGCCATTACATTCATCATCTTACTGGGATACATTGCATTAAGTTTGTTTTATTTGAACGATAAATTATATAACGTATTCGATTATATTGCCTACACTATCCCGATGATTAATTCTGAAATCGCCGGGTTCGGAGACATTTACCAGGTGTTGATTCACCGTGGTATTTATTTCTTTATCGGTTTGGGATGTATCTTTTTAACCATTCAGCTTATAAGCCGTTTACCACAATCCAAATTTTTTAAATCGGCTCCTTTATTTATTAGTATAATTTTTATCGGAACCGGTTTTATCCTGGCCAAATATTTTGTCGACCTGAAAGCAGGCGAAATTGACTTAAAAAAAGAGATCATTGCATTAAATGAAAAATACATGAATGATCCTACAGTTTCGGTGCTGGACTATGATATTGATCTCACCCATAAAAATGATAAAATATCGGTCAAAGCCAACATGAGCATTCAAAATAAAGAAACGGAGAAAATCAATCATTTTATCTTCAGTCTAAATCCTTCACTCAAAGTAAAAGACATCAGTATCAATGGCAAAAAAGCCGACTTTGAAAGAAACTTACACCTGCTATATATTAATTGTAAAAATTCCCTGAACCCCGGACAACGCTGCGAATTACAAATTAATTATGAAGGAGGGATAAGCGAAATCACTCACAACCTCGATCAGAATCTTGACAATTATGTGGATAACTTCAGCATCGATTTGGTACGAGCAAAAAAAAGGTATGCTTTTTTGTCGGATAAGTTTGTTTGTTTCACCAAAGAAACCTTGTGGTATCCTGTTTCAGGAGTTACTTATGTCCGAAAAAACCCGGCTTATCAACGGGTTGAGTTTAGTAATTTCAAACTACAGGTTCATACAAACGAAAACCTGGAAGCTATCTCTCAAGGACAAAAAGAAAAAATACAAAATGGCAGCTTCCGCTTTCAATCAGATCACCCTTTACCACAAATCAGTTTACTCATTGGCAATTACGACTTGCTTAGCGTAAACGTAAACGGTATAGATTACCAACTGTACCACATGAGAGAAAACACCGGGTTCAAAAAATATTTTACACATTTAAAAGACACTTTGCCAAGCCTCATTACCGACTTAAAAAATGAATTTGAATCGAGAATAGACCTTGAATATCCATTTAAAAGATTTATGCTGGCAGAAGTACCCGTTCAGTTTACCCTAACGGCACATAACTGGAGCCTCAACAGTGATGCTGTTCAGCCAGAACTAATGTTCATTCCTGAAAAAGGGACTTTCCTTCAATATATTGATTTTGAATCTTCAATGAAATTATTGGGTGGTGAAGGCGGAGGACGCAGAGAGCGGTTCATGCGGATGAGGATGGGGGCCGGAGAAGAAACATACTCCGAAGTTGAGAAAGAAACCATGATCTTAAAACAATTTCTTTCATCAAATTTTCTGGCAACCAGCTCGCAAGAATATACTTTTGATGATTTCATCGATTATAAAACATTCTCGGTTTTTCCAAACTATTATTTCTTTATCACTGCCATCGAATCAAAAGAATGGCCAATCTTAAACCTTTCACTGGGGGCATATTATATGTCGAAAGTAGATGATATTTCAAATGCCGGGCCAAATTTCAAATGGAACTCTGTATTAAACAAAGAAGACAGGATCAACCTGAACCTGAAAAAGAAAAATATACAAACCATTATTGAAAACGGAATTTACGAACCAGATATTGAGGAGCAGGATAAGCTAAAATTAAACGATATTATACTGGCAAAAGGGAAATTTTTATTTAGCAATTTTGAAGCAATGGTAGGTGAAGATAAAGTAAACGAATCTTTAAAGAATTATTTGCTCGAAAACAAATACCGTACAACAAACTATCTTCAATTTAAAGAATATTTAAAACAGTCTTTTAAAATAAATACGGATCAAATTATAAATACCTGGTATAACAGCAAAAGTTTACCAGGATTTATTATTAAAGACATTGAAACATATACCGTAAAAGAAAATAGTTTTAGCAAGTATCAGTTAACATTCAAAATATCAAACCCCGAAAAAGTTAATGGACTAATAGAAATCGGAATAAATTTTGCCGGAAGGGGAGGCTTTGGAGGGCCCAGATTTGGCGGACGATCCTCAAACGAAAATATTAAACAAAAACTGATTATTCCGGCTGGCGAAGCCCGACAAATAGGATTTATCTTGGCAAGCCAACCTTCAATGTTAACAATAAATACCAACCTGTCTCAAAACCTGCCTTCGAGCCTGAATTATTTTTTAATGGATTTTGATGAAGAAAAGAAAGCAAAAGGACTAAACGGAATTGTTAATATTCCTCTCTTTGGCTTAGAAAAAGCAGAAAACGAAATCATTGTTGATAATGAAGACCCGGGCTTTGTTTTAACCCAGGAAACCAATGAAGGTTTCTTAAAAGCCATGTTAAATAAAAACAAAAAAAACAGCACCTACAAATATGGTTTAGCAACATTTTGGGGTTCACCTTCATTTTGGAAAGCCGTAATAAAAACAGAATATTACGGAAAATACATTCATTCGGCACACATGACAAAAGCCAATGATAAACTGCGAACAGCCACCTGGAATGCCGAAATTAAACAAGATGGCTTTTACGATATCTTTTTCCTGATTGATAAAGAATGGGGTGGTGGTGGAAGAGGCCGTGGAAGATGGTACAGACCAACCAGCTATAAATTTAAAATCCACCATGCTGAAGGTGTTGACGAAATTGAATTAACGGATGATTACCTTGAAAAAGGATGGAACTATATGGGTTCTTTTAATTTAAAAGAAGGAACCAACAAAGTAGAATTATATAACGAATCTACCGGAAGATCAATTTATGCAGATGCTATTAAATGGGTGAAAAATTAAACCATTTAAGTAAGGCAAAATGAAGAAATATATTGAAAACAAAAATAAAGAATGATATATGAAATCTTTAAAACTTTTAGTCATTAGCGGGTTCATTGTTTTTTCGCCGCTATTCACAAAAGCACAACAAGTAATTACACTGGACGATGCAATGCTGATTGCCCGCCAAAAAAGCCCCAATATCATTAAGGCACGGCTGAGTATGGAACAAAACAGGGAATTGTTAAACGCCCAGCTGGCCTCATTAAAATCAAGGTTTGCACTGGATGTAACGCCCTTTGCTTACTCCAAAACACAAACCTACAACGATTTCTACTCACAATATTATAACACCAAGAATCTGGGAAGCAACGGAGCTTTTAGCATATCTCAACCCATTAAATTTGCCGACGGAACCCTGTCTTTCAGGAATGAATTTTCATATTTTGATAATTCTTCAGAAACAGCAGAAGGCACCAGGGATAATAAGGGATACGACATGAACCTTTACCTGCAATACGATCAACCTATTTTTAAATACAACCAAACCAAAATGGATCTTAGAAAGGTTGAGTTGAACCTTGAAAATGCAACCCTCTCATATGCCATTGAAATGCTATCGCTTGAACAATCCGTAAATCAGTCATTTTACAATGTCTATCAAAAACAAACAGCACTCACCATTTCTACGGAAGAGCTAAAGAACCAGGAAAAAAGTTACGACATCATCAAAGCTAAAGTTGAAGGCGATCTTTCGGCAAAAGAAGAATTGTACCAGGCCGAACTTAACCTGGCTAACAGCCAGTCGAATTACGAAAATGCCATTGTTGACCTGGATAACGCCATGGACGATTTTAAAAAGCTAATCGGAATTCCTATTCTTGATGACATCAAAGTTTCAACCAACATTGAATACAAACAAGTAGTCGTTAACCTGAATACAGCCATTGAAAAAGGATTATCCCAACGCATGGAATTATCACAAAGAGAAATCAGCTTACAAAATGCCAGATTTAATTTAATTGAAACTTCTGAAACAAATAGCTTTAGCGGCGACATCAGATTATCTTACGGGATAACCGGTAATGACGAAGAGATTTCAAACCTGTTTTTAAATCCTACCAAAAGTCCAAGAGCATCTGTTACGTTATCCATCCCTATTTTCGACTGGGGCGCCCGTAAGGCTCGCATCAGGGCCGCTGAAATTTCGGTTCAATCCCAGGAAATCGATTTCCAAAGCCAAAAAAACGATATCATTATCAATATCCGGAAAACATACCGGAACTTAAACAACCTGATCCGTCAAATTAATATTGCCGAACAAAATGAACGCAATGCACAACTAACTTACGAAATCAACCTCGAACGCTATCGTAATGGGGATCTGACTAGTATTGATCTCGAAGTTTTCCAAACCCAATTATCGGATAGCAAAACCAAGAGAATAAATGCATTAATCAATTACAAACTGGAACTGTTGAACATGAAAATTCAAAGCTTATGGGATTTTGAAAACAACACCTCGTTTGTTCCAAAAGAAGTTCAAATAAACATTAAGAAATAACCATACAAACAAAAATAAAATGAAACGATATTTTTTATTCTTACTAGTAGCCATCGGTTTAATATCATGCAGAAATAACGACCGGTCGTTTTCAAGAGATGTAACCGTTCCGGTAACGGTTGAAACGGTTAAAAAATCTTCCATCGTGCAATACATTAATACAACCGGCACGGTAAATCCCAAGAAAGAAGCTGTAATTAAAACAGATGTCGAGGGCTTGTATAATATTGCGATTAACCCAAGAACCAACCGTCCTTTCAGATTGGGAGACAAAATAAAAAAAGATGAAGTTATTATCCGTATTGTGAACCCTGAATATGAGAATGATATTAAACTTCCATCGCTGGAGCTGGAGCTGGAGATTGCCAAACAAACCTATCAAAAACAGGAGTCGCTCTACAAAAAAGGCGGGGTCACACTCAGCGATTATAAAAATGCCGAGATTAGCATGATTAATTCGGAATACAATTACAATTCCGGGAAAATCAATCTCGAAAAATTAAATGTAAAAGCTCCGTTTGACGGAATATTGGTTGATATGCCCTACTACACCGAAAAAACCAACATTGATGCCGGGACCGAAGTATTTACAATTATGGATTACTACACCTTATACATGGACATCAGCCTGGCCGAAAAAAACATGAAAGATATACAGATCGACCAGGAAGTAAGAATAACCAATTACTCGATACCTGACGATACCTTGAGCGGAAGGATCAGCCAAATTGCTCCGGTAATTGATCCCGAATCCAGAACCTTTAAAACAATGATTGTTATTGACAATTCTGATTTGTTTCTACGCCCGGGCATGTATGCCAAAGGTGAAATTATAACTGCACGATCGGAAAATACCATTGTCATTCCAAAAGATATTATTTTAAGTAAACAGCGCGGAAGTACTGTATTTGTTGTTGAAAAAGGATTGGCACAGCCAAGAATTTTAGAGTTTGGCCTGGAAAATCCTGACATGATAGAAGTACTTAAAGGATTGGATGAAAAAGACCGTTTGATTGTAAAAGGCTTTGAAACCCTTAACCATCGAACCAAAGTCAAAGAAGTCAAGTAAATAATGCGCAATTATTCTTAAAAAAATTACCGATGAAAAAAATAACACAATTTTCGGTGAACTATCCGGTAACCGTCAGTATGATTGTCCTGGGCATTCTCCTGCTCGGATGGATATCATTTGACAGGCTTAGCGTTGATCTTTTCCCGGAAATAAACTCGCCTAAAATATATGTCGAAATACAGGCAGGGGAAAAACCGCCTGAAGAAATCGAGAAACAGTTCATCGAAGATATCGAGGCCCAAGCCATCAGGCAGAGCGGGGTTATCCAGGTTGCATCCGTTTGTATGGTTGGATCAGCCGAGATAACCGTGGAATATAACTGGGGAACCGATATGGATGAAGCATTCCTCGATCTTCAAAAGGCATTAACCATTTACAGCCAAAATACCGATCTCGACGAATTCAGTATTTCACAGGATGATCCAAACGCAACGCCTATCGTTATCATCGGAATGAAA
This sequence comes from Bacteroidales bacterium, assembly GCA_963664245.1. Taxonomy (GTDB): domain Bacteria; phylum Bacteroidota; class Bacteroidia; order Bacteroidales. The sequence goes on along the minus strand of OY760934.1, from coordinate 3,084,976 downwards.
AATGATCAGATCAAGGACATGGATGAACTCCGGAAAATCGGAGAGAATTATATTCGCAACGAACTGATCCGCCTGGAAGGTATTGCAGATATCAGCCTGATCGGGAAAGAAGAAAAAGAGGTTCTTATCGAAACCAATAAATACATGCTGGATGCTTACGGAATTAGCAGTGATGATATTGTTAATAAAATCCAAAGCATGAACAAGAACGTTTCCGGAGGCTCAATTGTTGAAATGGGAACCCGTTACATTATCAAAGGAAGCGGCCTGATAAATACCATAGACGATTTTGAAAACCTGGTAATTACTTTTATACAAGAAGAAGTTGCAGGAACAACCACCGAAACAAATACCAACACCATTGAAGGCAAAGTGCCTGTTTATCTTAAAGATGTAGCCAAAATCAGCTTAACAAATAAACGCCCGGATAACATTGTTCGGTTAAACGGCGAAAGATGCATTGGCCTGTCGATTTATAAAGAAACCGGTTACAATACAGTTAAAGCGGTAGAAGAACTAAATGAAGCTTTTGAAGGAATTAAAAAAGCGTTACCTGGCTACAATTTTACCATCATCCAAAACCAGGGCGATTTTATACAATCATCCATATCGGAAGTACAGGAAACTGCCCTTATCGGGATTTTGATTGCCGTATTTGTGCTGTACATTTTCCTGCGGAGAATAAAAGTCACCCTAATCATCAGCTTCGCTATTCCAATCTCTATCATTGCAACTTTCAACCTGATGTACTTTAACGGGCTAACCTTAAACATCATGACTTTGGGAGGACTGGCTTTAGGCGCAGGAATGCTGGTTGACAATGCCATTGTAGTGATGGAAAACATTTTCCGGAACCGCGAAGAAGGCATGTCGGTGCGCGAAGCTGCTATTAAAGGTACAGCCGAAGTAAGCGGTGCCATTACCGCTTCTACGCTAACAACAATTGTCGTGTTTTTACCTATTGTTTACCTGCACGGAGCTTCCGGAGCCTTGTTTAAAGATCAGGCCTGGACCGTTACTTTTAGTTTATTGGCTTCGCTTTTTGTGGCCATACTGGTAATTCCTATGTTGTACAATTTTTTTTATAAAAAAAGCAACGGGCAGAAAAAACTAAAATCAGTTAAAATCGGGTGGTATGGAGCGTTCCTTTCTAACGTTCTTAACCGAAAATACACGGTTCTTTTAGCTGCAACACTTCTCATTGGATTAACCGCTCTGATTTTCCCTAGTATAGGAAACGAATATATCCCGAATAGCCAAACCAAAGAATTTACCCTCGAAATTGAATTAAGCGAAGGAACGCGTTTGGAACGAACAGCCGAAACCGTCAAATCATTTGAAAGCATGTTACGCTCCGCCTTCCCCAATGAGATTGAAAATACTTACAGTGTTATTGGATCTGCCAATACTTCAGGAACCGAAAAATCGGTACTAAAAAGTGAAAATACCGCGGAAATAAAAATACGCCTTAAAAAAGAATTTTACGAACACTCTGATGCGATTATTGTTGCCGTTAACGAATTATTGGAGCAATTACCCGATGCCGAAACCCATTTAAAAAGAGATGAGTCGGCATTACAATCAGCCATGGGAACCGATGAAGAAGCGTTTGTCCTTGAATTTATTGGCGAGGATCAGGAAATATTAGAGAACCTGACCAATGAAGCACAAGCAAGGCTAAAAACCATTCCGGCTCTTTTAAACGTGAAATCATCCATCGAAAAAGGAGCTCCCGAAATTGACCTTCATATTGACCGTTACAAAGCCGGATTATACAACTTAAGCATCGACAATATTACGTCTCAGTTGAGTGATATTCTGCTAGGCAAAGAAGCCGGGAATTATGAAAATGACGGAGAGATGCTGGATATTACCGTTAAACTGCCGGATATCAGCTTATACGAATTCCAAAACATTAACCTAGTAAGTGGCGATAAAGAAATTCCGCTTTACGAAATCGCAAAAATAGAAGAAACTGTGTCGCCCAAACAAATGCTACGGCGAAACCAAAACCGCGTTACCAAAATTGTTGCAGATATCGATGATAAGGTAGCCTTTGACAAGGTAATAACAATGGCAAAAGCAAACCTCAAAGAGATGAACATCCCGGCAAACTATAAGTACCAAATCATTGGCGAAGAACAGAAACGCCAGGAAGCCATTGGGAGTTTGAGCTTTGCATTAATCTTATCTATCGTTTTGGTTTATATGGTGATGGCTTCTCAGTTTGAATCGCTCATCCACCCTTTTACCATTTTATTAACCATCCCGCTTGCTGCCGTTGGAAGTATCTGGGCCTTTTTTATTTTAGGGAACCCATTAAACATTATGGCTTACATTGGGATTATCATGTTGGCCGGGATTGCCGTAAACGATTCTATTATTTTGGTAGATGCCATCAATCAATTTAAAGCCTCCGGGAAATCACTGAAAGAATCCATCATAAGTGCCGGCGAAAACCGCATCCGGCCCATCTTAATGACCAGTATAACAACCATCTTGGCACTACTGCCTCTTACTTTCGGGTTTGGAGAAAGTGCTTCTTTGCGTTCGCCCATGGCCATTGCAGTAATTGCCGGTTTAATAACTTCAACCCTGTTAACACTAATTGTGATCCCTTGTGTTTATTATGTTTTTGAAAACATCAAGGACAAACTATTTGGCAAGGCTATAAAACCGGAAAATGAATACTAGTAAAATGGATTAAAGAAACAATTATGAATTTTATCATTAATCGCCGGATATTTATTGCAATGATCTTCACTGCATTGAGCATGTTAGGATACATTTCCTACAAGCAACTTGCCGTGGAGCTGTATCCAAATGCCGAATTGCCAATGCTTTTTGTGAATATCAGTTCGCAGCTTGAAGTTGACCCAAGTTATATGGAGAACCAGGCGGTTATACCTATTGAGGGAGCCATAAGCACTTTGGAAGGTATTGAAGAAATAAATTCATCGGCCGGTTCCCGCCAGGGAACCATACAAGTATCATACAGCCAATCGGTAAACCAAAAATATGCCTATCTCAAACTAACAGAGAAGATTGATAAAATCAAAAGCAATATCCCGGAAGAATTTACCATTCAGGTGTTAAAGTTCGATCTGGAGCAGATGAACAATATGTTGATGACATTACAGGTTAGGGGCAGTGGTGGCGTTGACCGTGTTCGGAACATTACCGATAAGGAAATTGTTGAACACATTCAAAATATTGATGGAATTGCCAATGCTGAAGTGTTTGGCGGACGCGAAAAATCAATTGAGATTATCTTAAACGAAGATGTTGCCAAAAGCTATGGAATTACTCCCGGGACAATACGGACAGCATTATCAAATAACAATAAAGCCCGCGAATATGCCGGTAAAATAATCCGAAACAACCGCTTACATTTTGTAAACGTTATAGCCGAATTTACCGATATCAGCGAGATTCACGAGTTGGAAATCAGGGACGGGGTAAAACTAAAAGATGTTGCCGACATCCATTACGGACTTAAAAAAGAAGAATCTTTGAGCCGGGTAAACGGAAAAGAATCGGTAACCATTCAAATTACCCGTAATTCTCAAACCAATATTATCAAACTATCGGATGCAGTAAAAGAAAAAATTGATGAATTAAATCAAAAACTTGGCGAGCAGGACATTGAAATTGTTATCGAGAGTAATTCGGCCGAAACCATTGAAGACAATATTGATCTTATCATCAGGCTGGCACTTACCGGGGGGATATTGGCTGTTTTTATCCTTTGGATATTCCTGAAAAATCTGCGCCTGGTTGCAGCCATTGCCCTGGCCATTCCAATTTCGGTATATGCCTCGTTTAACTTTTTCTATGCCTTTGGAATAACCATCAACAGCCTTACCTTGCTGGGAATGGCTCTGTCAATAGGGATGCTGTTGGATAACAGCGTAGTGGTGCTTGAAAACATTTACCGTCTGGCTTCGCAAAAAATGAAACCGGAAAAAGCCGTGATACAAGGAACCAAAGAAGTATGGCGTTCTATTTTCGCTGCTACATTAACCACCATTACGGTATTTCTGCCCTTCTTGTTTTCATCAAATCTTGCCATTAATTTACTCGGAAAACATATCGGGATATCCATCATTTCAACCCTTTTGGTTTCGTTATTGGTTGCGTTGCTGCTTATACCAATGATTACTTATGTTTTTCTGAAAATAAAACAGAAAACCGACAGGGCTTATTTTGATAAAATTGATCCGCGAAACAGGCTTATTCAGGTCTATCTGGTTCTTCTGAAAACCTGTATGCGTTATCCGGCCCGGACCATCTTAAGTGCTATCGGGATTTTCTTTGTCGTACTGTTTATAAGTTTAGCTACCAGCACCAATACAAGCCAGGAAGCAGAAATAACAGAGTTAACGCTCTACGTTACCATGCCCCAGGGATCAACATTGGAAAAAACCGATGAACTGGTTACCAAAACAGAAGAAGCTTTAGCAGAAGTTGAAGAAAAAAAAGATATCATTAGCCAGATTTATGAGGAAGAAGCAATAATAAATATTAAACTACTTGACGATTTTTATTCAATTAACAAGCGGAGTGTTCCCCAAATAAAAGAACTCACCCTAAATAAATTGCAGCATTTACGAGAAGCCGAGTTTAGCTGGGAAGCCCCACAAACCAGTGGTCGTTTTGGAAACCGCGGTGGCGGTGGAGGATTCGGCGGCGGTGGTGGAGATTCTTTTGCACGTATGCTTGGCATTGGATCAGCTACCGAAAGCATCCTTATTAAAGGGCAGGATTATGATAAAATGTTATTATTTGCCGAAGAACTGGAATATTACCTGGATGATTTAAGCTCTATCGACTATGTAAATATCGGAAGCTCCAGAAAACAACCCGAACTAATTGTTGACTTCGATAAAGACATCATGGCTTTATATAACGTGGGGGCAGCTTCAATTTCTTCCGGTTTAAGCAGTTTCCAATCGGAAATTTCTACCGGGGTTTATTTCAAACAAGGGAATGAAGAATATGAAATATTAATAAAAACACTGGGAACAAAAGAAGAAGAAACCGAAGACCGTAACCTCGAAGATTTTAAGAACATGGAAGTTGAAGGAGATCAGGGTTCGAAATTTGAGGTCCAAAATATAAGTGAACATTACTTTTCTGAAGGGCTGGCCAATATTCAGCGCAAAAACCAGGAGAAGCAAATAGAACTAACTTATCGGTTCCTTACCGAAATTAACGATGATAAAGATTTATTGGACGATGCCCGCTATGAGATTGATGAATTAGTTTCCAATGTAAAAACACCATCGGGCATTGCCGTTGAAATCATTCATGAAGAAAACCAATGGGATGAATTTAAACTGTTGTTTTTAATGGCCATTATATTAATTTACATGATTCTGGCATCCGTGTTCGAATCATTTATGGCTCCTTTTGTAATGATGTTCTCCATCCCCTTGGCTGCTGTTGGTTCAATGATCGCGCTCATATTAACAGGCAACTCCTTACTAAATACAAACTCCTTAACCGGATTCCTTATTCTCCTGGGGATTGTTGTAAATAACGGAATTATTATGATTGATTATGCACGGATTCTTGAAAGAAGAGGATACAATCAGCGCCGGGCTTTAATGATGGCCGGGATGGCTCGTGTACGGCCAATTTTAATCACGGCTATTACCACAACCATTGCTTTAATTCCATTGGCTTTAGGAGAAACAGAATATGTTGCTCAAATTGGAGTTCCTTTTGCCATTACCGTTATTGGCGGTTTAATTGTAAGTACCGTTTTAACATTGGTATTTATCCCAACGCTTTATTCAGGGCTTAGCGGGGCAATCCAGTGGATCAAAACCCAAAAACCCATATGGCAAATTGTATATTTAATAAGCTGGCTTACAGGTGGGGTATATGTATATTTCGAAGTAAACAACCAAATATTCCAGTTTATTTGGTATATCTTGCTGCTTATACTGGTTCCATCAGCACATTATTTCATTCAAAGAAGTTTACGTAAAACAGATGAAAGCATTATCTAAAGATAAAGATTTACATATTAAGATTCGGAACCTTGTTAAGATTTACGACAGGGACAATCAATTTATGCGTGAATGGAAATCGGGTATCCGTTTAAGAAAACGATTGGGGATAGAAGATAAATATGAAAGTTTGAAGGACTTCTCCCCCATCTTTTGGCAAATTCCTTTAGTCGGCTTTTTTGTTTACCTGATCTATTTTCATATCATGAATGCATTCTGGTATTTTGTTTTGCCGGTCTTGCTTTATGTAATCATCCGTGTGTTCCTAAAACCAACCAGGGAATTTGCCCTTGAACAAAAGAAATTGGGGAAAAACAAACTTGCCCGGATCATTATTAACTTCATCTATAAACTGATTTATTGGTTCATGCCACTGATGGTTTGTGCATTGAGTTATCTCGATTACAACGATTTGTTCAGCACCATATTGGTTGGAACACTCTGGTATTTGGGCATACTAATTAATTATACCTCTGAGAAACTATATAAAAACAACGTTAATATAAACCGCCTGAAAGGGCGCTTTAAAGGCATCCGTAAATTGTTCTACAGGTTTGTATTGTCCATCCCGGTGATTGGCAAAAAGAAGCAGCCATTTAAAGCCATCAAGCAAATAAACATTGATATTGAAAAAGGAATGTTCGGTTTACTGGGGCCAAACGGTGCCGGAAAATCAACCCTGATGAAAATCATTTGTGGGATACTGGATCAAAGCTACGGTCAAATCACCATCAACGGTGTTGATTTACAAAAGAACCGCGAAGAGCTGCAGGGACTGATTGGCTACCTGCCTCAGGAATTCGGCATGTACGAAAACATGACGGCCTGGCAATTTCTAAACTACATGGGAATCCTTAAAAGATTACACGAACCGAAAGCCCGTACCGAGAGGGTAAAATACGTATTGAACTCGGTTCATATGTACGAAAACAAAGACCAAAAAATCGGGTCGTTTTCCGGCGGGATGAAACAGCGTATCGGGATTGCCATGATATTGCTGAACCTCCCCAAAATTTTGGTGGTGGATGAACCCACAGCCGGCCTTGACCCCAGGGAACGTATCCGCTTCCGCAACCTTTTGGTTGAATTAAGTGCTGAACGGATTGTCATTTTTTCTACCCACATTATTGAAGATGTTGCAAGCTCATGCCAGCGCGTTGCCGTAATGAAAAAAGGGGTCATCCAATACCTTGGCAAACCCATCGATATGGCCGAATTTGCAAAAGGAAAAGTATGGCATGTAAATGTCGATCTCGAAGAGTTCGAAACATTAAAAGAGAAATACACCATTGTTCATCATATGCGTGATGAAAAATTTATACGGGTTCGGCTGATCGCGGATGAAAAACCTGCCGAACATGCAAGCCTGTTGAAGGGCAACCTGGAAGATGCGTATTTATGTTTATTAAGCGAAAAATAATTAACGATGCGATATAATTCTAATCTGGCATATTACCTGATCCGGTATAATTTAAAGATCATTTTTGCAAATAAATTCATTTATTTTTTGATAACAGCACTGGCCTATTATTTGCTCATCCTTGTACTGATGATATTTACGGATGCTGTTCAAACCGAAGGAAGTTTGTATGGCAATATGATTATGCCCGGCTTACTGGTAATGTTTTACCCCGTTGTTTACGGCATACAAAACGACAGAGACAACCGTATGCTGGAAATTATTCTATCCATCCCCAATTTCCGGTACAAAGTTTACCTGGTGCGGCTGGGTATCAGTTTGGTGTTATTGGTACTTAGTTTATGGGGCATGCTAAGTTTTACTTCTTTTGCCATAATGCATTTTAACACTTACCATATGTTGTACCAACTTATGTTCCTGATGTTTTTCATGCTATGCCTTTCATTCTTCCTCTCTACTTTGGTAAAAAACGGGAACTCGGCAGCAGTGGTATTAATTATTATCGGGTTGATTTTTGCAATTCTTTCCGAACCTTTGGAAGCCAGCAAATGGAACCTGTTTTTAAATCCTTTCAGTATGCCTCGCGATTTAAGTGCCACGGTTTGGCAAAGCATCATCAACGATAACCGCATTATTCTTATGGTAGGCTCTGTTATATTTTTAGGGTGGAGTTTTATTAACCTGCAAAAACGCGAACGCTACATTTAGCATCTGTCAGAAATGGAGGGGGCAATTTTTTTTTGACTTGAATCAACCTGATTTTTTCATCAGCTTTGGTTCTTTCTTGTCCATGATAAGAATACCTTTTCTAACTTTCGATTTCCTTTTCACCTGAAAAAACTCACCGGTTTTTACATTCAGGCAGCTTAAAAATTTTCCGCCATAGGCGTTTGTGTCAATACAAATGGTGTGACCGTAATTGGCTATTTTTCCACTTTTCCGAACCGTGTGTCCACAAATAACGATTTTTCCTTTTTCATACTTTTCCGGACTAAAATATTTTCGCCAAATTAAATCCAACTCACTCTGCTCTTGCAATGGCACCCCCTTTTTTAAACCGGCATGGACGAAAATAAAGTCTTTGTATTCGAAACAGGGCAGTGTTTTTTCAATGAACTCCCAATGGCTCTTATCAATCTGTTCGACCCAGTTTTTTTTCTTTTTGATCCCATACGACTTAAGTGTCCTTTTCCCACCTCTTGAATGCCATAAAGAAAATTTCTGCTTCCCGGAACAGGCATTCATCATCAGCAGTTCATGGTTCCCACGTAAAAAAACACAAGTATATTTTTTCGAAAGATCAATCAGGTAATCGATAACGTCCTTGGACTTTTTACCTTTATCCACGTAGTCGCCCAAAAAAACAAAGGTGTCTTTTTTAGATTTGGGAATCAGTTCAATCAACCTCACCAGCTGTTTATAACAGCCATGTATATCTCCTATCGCGTAAACGGCCATGTTACATTCTTAAAACCGTTGCAAGATAAGGGTTCGTAAAAGAAAAATCCACTTATTTTTATTAACAAATTATGAAACTTCCGCCAGGAAAAGGGGAAGCAAAAAACTCTCTAACAAAAACATTACAAACATTGAGCCTATCGAAATGTTTGTTCCTGAAGAGAGTGGAGGCTTCGATAAGCTCAGCTCCATTCAACTTTCCAAATTTTTGGACATTCTTTTTATCTTAAATTCTAGTTATGCGTTAGGTTAAAACTCCCTTTTCTTGATTCGTTGCTGATGTCAAAAATCCCCTTTATTTGATTATCTGAGATTGACGCAGAAATTTTAAACAGATAGCCACGGGTACACACACTAAAACTTACGATCCCGTTTTCGAAAGCCAGGTTGTGCATTTCGGTGTCTTTTAGCAAACCTGCCGAATCGGTGACTTTTCCTGTTAATTTCTCGTCGGTTTTCTTAATACTGATTTTCCAGTCGACCTTGGCCGGTTCACCGGTGGTCGGATACATTGCATAGCCCAGCCACTCGCCTTCAATATTAGGGGTAAAACAGTTGTCAGCTTTATAAACATTTGCGAATCGTTCTGCTAAAATTTCTTTCGTAACGGCAACTTCTTCGTCGTGAATAATCTCACAGATTTTTTGGGTGAGTTCCAGGTTTTCTTCATCCGAAAAATCCTTGAACATTGCAGTAATATTCCCGACAATTTCAGGGGTTTGAATGTCAAATATTTTTACCGGGCCTGCCGCTGAAAAGTCAAAGGATTTAATCGAAAATGATTTGACTTCCTTACGAAGAGCCGTTTTAAAATAAACCATTTCATTATTTACATCAAAAATAACCGACCAAACTGCTTTCCTGCTAAGCTTTTTCAAGACATCAAAACCATATTCAACCGCATCCTGGCCAGCATAACCCTCAATCATTTTTGCTGCTTTCACAAAACCGGGCAAGTGAGGATTTTCAACATCAAGCGGAATACTTCCACCAAAACCTTCAAACTCTTTAATCAGGGCCAAATCTTCCGAATACCTTCCGTTCCCCATTAACGAAATGGGCATATTATCTTTGGTATTCACAACCGCTTTCCCGCTAATGTATTCGATACTTGCCGCATTACCGGCTTTATCGGCCACAAAAAAGTGCCAGTTCCAGCCATCCAGTCCAACCGCCGACAAGCCGTTTAAAACCTCCTCAACACTTTTAAAATTATCCAGTTGATATTGCATCCACTGAGCCATAAACAAGCGGGGTCTGTTTTCTTCTTCATCAAAACTCGAAACACCCGTCATTTCCCAAATAAACAAGCCTTCTTCATTCATCCCACCATCGGGCAAATCGCGCCCAAAACTGTTAAATGTTACCGAACCATATTTTGAGGTCCAACAAAAGCTTGAAGTATCTCCAGCATCAGGATTTGTAATTTGCGCCCAGGTCTTCCCGGATTTTTGGACATCCCTTTTATTGATGAATATTAAACCCGGAATGTGTTTATTCATATTCAGGTTATGCCCATAAATTTGCGTTCCCTCGCTATTCAGCATAAACGAAGAACAGGCAAAACTTTGTAAGCTTATTAATATCGTGGTCAAAAGGATTAATGCAGCAGAAGTAATTTTTCTCATTTTATTTTGATTGATTAATAAATTTATATGATCCTACAGCCCAGTTCAAAACTAGGCGTGATAATTATTATAGAAGCTTGACGGAAAGAAGAATAAATTTGTTACAATTAAAAGAGTCTCTAGCGATTGATTGTGGACACAAAGTCAATATAAAAACAACCAGAAAGGGGTAAACATTTCTGTTACTCAAAAAAAAGATGACGTCGGCAAACCGAAAACCAAGTCCTTTTCTTTTGGTTTAGCAAAACAAACGAAGCCTGGTTTGGAAGTTTTTTGAACGCGTATTACGCCTTGTCTTTTTAATCAAATAAGGGCACAACTTCATCTATAACCAGTGGTGTTTTTTGATGGGCCATCCCGTTGCCTTCATTATAATCGGATGATGTAATTGCAATGACCATATTCAAATCTCTTATTACCATAATATACTGCCCGCCATAACCAAGTGCCAAGAACATATCGTGTTCATCTTTGCTCCCATGTACGGGATTATCCCACCACGATTTGTTTTGCTTTGACCGGTACCACCACTGGTATCCGTAGTCGAAGAACGGACTCTCGGCAACATGGGGTTGGGTTGATTCAGCCACCCATTTACGGGGCACAATTTGTTCGCCCTTCCAACGACCCTCATCTAAAACCAGCCAACCAATTTTAGCCATATCCCTGGGAAGCATGTGCAAATCGCTGTAACAATGCACCACCCCATTTTCCCTTTCCCATTTATAATTTGAAATGCCCAGCTTGCTGAAGAGGACTTCTTTTGCAAATTCATCGGCCTGTTTGTTTTCAAGCGAATAGATGATATCGCCCAGCAGATTGGTACAATTATTATTGTATTTGAATTCTTTTCCAGGAATAGACACCATAGGCAAACTGAGGATCTGTTTTGCCTCCTCGTAAGGACTGTGTGCCTCAATATCATCAACATCCTTATCCGAAAATCCGGGCGTCATGGTTAAAACGTGTTTAAGGGTGATCTTTTCTTTGTCAGGGGTTTTTAATGAATCATATTGCGGGAAAAAATTAAAAACCGCTTGGTCGACATCCTGTTTATTATGACGCTCCAATGCTATTCCCAACAGTAAAGAAGTTACACTCTTGGTACAGGAATGTATGTGGTGAAGCTGCGTTCGGTCATAAGCATAAAAATATTCTTCAAGAACAAGTTTTTCATCTTTGAGAATCAGTAAGGATTCCAAACGGCCAAACTCCTGCCTGATGATCCTTTCCATCAAATGGTAAAAGGCCATGGGATCTTTCACAAATTCAAATATTGAAGCGGTTTGTAAGTAATCGTCAATTTGCTCAGGCTGGCGATAAACATAGCTTATACTTCCATTCACTCCGGCAGGACGTGAAAAGAAAAACCTGTTTTCATCGCTTGTCTCATCACGAACAAAATCAAGTTTGTTTTCAGAAGAACGATCCCCTGGATCACCCCACTCATCGGAATAAGCTGTTCCTCGTATCATCTTCTTATCCTGATCTACGACTCCCTTGAAAACACTTCCTCCTTCAAAAACCATTACCAATTGATTGGTACTATCAATAAACTCCACACTGTTTATTTCCCAATAATCATAAAAGCGTTTATCCCAAAGAAAACACCCTTGCACCTTAGGATTATCATAAGCCTCTCCACTAATTTTAATTACCGGCTCCAGTGTGCCATTCGGAAATTTTAATGCGGTCTCAGGGGTAACCCGCCACAAACCATCAATTGAAACATAGTGCTTATCATGCAAAAGTTCAGCCTGCTTTTTCTCCGGGTTTACAGTTTGTTTACAACCGATAAGAAAACTGCAAACGACCATTGATATTAAAACATAGTTTATTTTTTTCATATTGGTTGTTTTTGGGTATGAATATCATGGTTTTCGGGATATTTATTTACCGATTTAGTGCCATGCACTATGAGTTGTTGTTGAACGAAACCTAAAAGGTAGCTAAAGCTTTTTAGGACTTATCACTACCTTTAAGGTATAATAAATTACTAAAGTTTAAAATTATGAAAAAAAAGTCTGACCTTAATCGAACGGGCATTAAAATCTGTCCCTGCATTTAAAGAACTCTACCACAAGCTTGAGCGTCACATCGCATTAACAGGGAAAAGCGAGAGTACCCTGACCAATTATGGCCGTTGTTTAGCCACGATGGCCCTTCACTTTCAATGCAATCCCCTGGATCTGGGCAAGGAACAGGTATTGGATTACCTTCACCATTTAAAGAGTCAAAGTACCAAGCCCTCCCAGAGTTATTTTAAGCATACGGTTTATGGGCTGAGTTTAGCCTATAAAGTATTAGGAGTTACTCCCCGGGGTATTTCTTTACCCTCGTTGAAATTCCCCAAAAAACTTCCCGTGGTATTGAGCCACCAGGAGGTAAAACGCTTGTTAAAGGCTCCCCAGCTGTTAAGGCACCGGTTGATCCTTGGAATGCTTTATGGGTGTGGATTAAGGCGCTTCGAACTGTTGAACATTAAATTGCAGGATTTGGATTTTGACCGTAAAATGCTTCATATTCGTGAAGGGAAAGGAAGAAAAGACCGTTATGTCCCCTTGGGAGAACACTTGGGCCGGGGACTTAAATGCTATATTGAAGCAGAACGTCCTTATATATGGCTGTTTAATGGAAAGGCCAATACCGGTCAATTACAGCAATTTTCAGAAACAGGTGTACAGTGGGTCATCAAAGAAGCCTCTAAAAAAGCCGGGATCAGAAAACATGTGACCTCACACGTACTAAGGCATACCTATGCAACCCATTTGTTAGAGATGGGCCTTGACATCATGACCTTAAAAGATCTGCTTGGGCATACGGATATTCAAACCACCCTGGTTTATCTTCATATAGCCCAGTTAGGCAGGGAGCGTTCTTTTAATCCCCTTGACAGGCTTTACGGGGGATCAAAATGATACAGCCCCGTTATGAAGTGGCTGATATTATAAACCGGAACATTGATCATTTAGATAAAATTACCCGTAATACATGGAAGCTAAGAAGCCTGTATGCCATTGCAGCTTGTAGGACAATCCGTTTGGGGTACCATATTGATCAATGTAATAACCCTGAATGTAATCAAATCCATATCAGCTATAACAGTTGTCGAAACAGGCATTGTCCCAAGTGCCAGGGACATAAACGGGAAGCATGGGTACAAAACCGGGCCTCGGAACTCTTCAAAACTGCTTATTATCATCTTGTATTTACTTTGCCTGATGGGTTTAACCCGCTTTGTCTTGCCCAACCGAAGTTGATGTATGATACTTTGTTTAACGTTTGCTGGTCTGTGGTAAGGGATTTTGCATCCAACCCCCGATTCCTGGGTGCAAAGACAGGCATGATTGCGATTTTACACACTTGGGGACAAAACCTGGGCTTGCACCCCCATTTACATTGTATTGTTCCCGGTGGAGGGATTACGCCTTCCAATAAATGGAAACAGGTTAAAGGACACAATAAATATCTTTTCCCGGTAAAATCCATGGGCAAGGTTTTCCGGGCCCGCTTTGTCAAGGCTATGCGTAAACAATTTAGTCTTGAAGAGGAACTTTACAAACAAGTCTTTAAACAAAACTGGATGGTTTATTGCAAAGCCCCTTTCTTTGGCCCTTTACAAGTCATAGAATACCTTGGACGTTACACCCACAAGATCGCTATTAGTAATCACCGGATAATAGCTCTTGATAAAAGCTCGGTTACCTTTATGGTGAAAGATTACCGGCAGGGGGGTAAAAAGCGCCTGTTTACCCTAAGTGACATAGAATTTATCCGTCGTTTTTCCCTGCATATCTTACCCAAAGGTTTTACCCGTATCAGGCATTACGGGATACAGGGAAGTGCAATAAAAAAGTTTATTATTCCCTTGTTACAACAAGAGTTGGGGACAGGACTTTTTACCAAAAAAAAGTTGATCATGCATAGGCTTTGTCCCTGTTGTAAACTTGGAAGGCTGGTTACCATTGCGGTTTTTAAACCACGGGGGCCACCCTTTTCTTTTGCTTTTATTTATTTCTGAAACCAGCTTAACGCCCATGGGTGAATGGGATATATATGCCCAAAGCTTAAATAAACAGGCAGAATTATATCGTTTTCAATAGTTTTTAGGAATATTTTTAGAAAAACTAAGCAAATCTAAAATCTCCATCTGGCATTTTACAGTTCATTTTTGCCTTCCTTGTAAAAACAAAAATGTGATCATTCCCCATATCATAAACACCGGTTCCGTCAACACTGCATTCAGATTGGGTATTGCATACCATCAGAATGCTTAGTTATTAGCAGTAGTAGTTTGTTATTTATTGTCCATTAGCTCAAACGCTTTTGTTATTTTAAAAACTACATGTGTCGAATCAATAATTGCCCAAAATATTAAGAAATTACCAAGAAGAATGATGTAGTTTAATGCAAATTCTTTTGTTAGTACTATACTTTCTACAAACCATTTTACATATGGGATGTCTAGTTCTTTTATGAAAAACAGTAACAGAGTTGTAATAAAAACAAATAAAGTAAAAATTGCATTTTGTTTTAACTCATCTACTAAATCTGATAACCCTTTTTTGATTTTTTGTATTTCTAACTATTACTGTCAACGTATGTATAAACCAACGTGTATTATTTCGCTTATAGCAAAAGGTTGTGTTACACAACTTTTTTAAAATATTTAAATCACCATCCCCGCAACTTCGTGCGAGGGCAAGTCACAATGCCGGGGAGTAAGCATTTATCATCTACGATACTAATATACAAAAAATTATAATCTAAATACTTATCTTTGATTTAGGAGGGCTATAAACAAAAAAAGCTTCCCTTTTATGGGAAGCTTTAGTGGGCGATACTGGATTCGAACCAGTGACCCTCCCGATTGTTAATCGGGATGCTCTGAACCCTTCACTATTAATTCTTCAATTTTCTTTCGGTTTTTCCATTTCTTTATCTCTCGCTCCCTAAAATAAGCACTTTCCTTTGAATCATATTTCTCAGAATATTTCAATATCCAATCATTCACCTTGCCGGTAAATCCTTTGTGATTAGAGTTATGTTTACGGGTTCTCTCTTCAAGGTCATGGGTATGACCAACATAATAGCGGTCAAGTTGGGCAGAATAAATGATGTAAACAAAATATCCCATATACAAAAAAAGCTTCCCTTTTGTGGGAAGCTTAGTGGGCGATACTGGATTCGAACCAGTGACCCCCTGCTTGTAAGGCAGGTGCTCTGAACCAGCTGAGCTAATCGCCCGATTTGTATAAGAACGCCCCTTTCTTAAAAGGGAGTGCAAATATAATTTATATTTTTTTAAAACCGCAAAATAATTTTATCTTTTTTTTCGATTAAATTTGGAATAACTAAAATACAATGCTTTCGCGATAAATTGTATTTTTGTTCTGCTTAACTATTTTACAATTTGAATCAATACAAACCAACATATTACCTGCTTCTTTCAGCTCTGTTTCTGTTCTTAACCAGTTGCGGAACTTACAAACACGCTGAAAAACCCCTGCTGAACAAAAACAAAGTCATCGTCCATGGCGATAAACACGGGCTTGAAAAAGATGATATAAAAAGCCTCATCACGCAAAAACCCAATAAAAAATTAATTGGGTTTTGGCGGTTCAAATTATGGGTCTACCAACTTGCTGAAAAAAAAGACACCCCTTTCAGGCAGAAACTAAAAAACACATTTGGCGAACCCCCGGTCTTTTACGAACCACAAATCGTTGAAAACACCAAGCAACAGATTGCTGTTTTCTTGAATAAATCCGGCTACTTCAATTCAAAAGTTTGGGTGGAGCATGATTTTAAGAAACGTAAATTTAACCAGTTTTACCATTTGCAGTTAACCGAACCCTACACTATCAAGGACTACAGTTACAAAATCTCCGACTCGCTGATTCTTAATAAAATAAACCAAATTAAAAAAGAATCGATTATTAGCGAGGGCGACATTTACAATGCTTATCGCATGGATGATGAAAGGGACCGGATTACCGAGCACCTCAAAAACCGGGGCTATTATAATTTTAGTAAAGAATACATTTATTTTGAAGTAGACAGCGCCCTGAACAACCATCAAATGGATGTAACGCTGAACATTAAAAACATTGAAGAAATTGATTTATCAAGTAGTTCAGGAATCATTGAAAAAAAGCATAAACAATTTACCATCAACCGGGTTTTTATTAACCAGAATTACGATCTTTTGAATCAAACACAAAACCAGTACGACACCTTACTGGTAAATATAAAACGCGATACGACCTCTGCTTCACAAAGAACCTATTATTTTCTGAGCCAGGGTTCTTCCCGGATCAAACCGAAAGTAATCGCACAATCGGTATTAATCCGCCCGGGCGAATATTTTTCATTGAACAATGTCCGAAATACTTACCGGCGATTAGCCGACCTGAGAAACTTTAAATATACCAACATCCAGTTTGAAGAAGTCAGTGACAAATACCCCGAAGTAAACAAATACCTGCTTGACTGTTACATCCAGTTAAGCCGCGCAAAAACCCACGCCTATTCCATTGAGTTGGAGGGGACAAACTCCGGTGGCAACTGGGGGATCGGGGCAAACCTGATCTATTCAAACAAAAACTTTTTTAAAGGAGCCGAGCTTTTCGAAGTAAAATTACTGAACTCCATGGAAGCTCAGCAAATTAATTCCGACACCGAAACCGCCGGAAACACTTTCCTGTTCTTCAACACCATCGAAACGGGTATCGACGTAAGCTTAACGTTCCCTAAATTTTTGTTTCCCATAAAACAAGAAGCGTTCCCACAAAACTTTAAACCTTATACCACGCTTAACTTTGGTTTAAATTATCAGCAACGCCCCAATTACAAGCGATATATTATCAACTCATCATTTGGTTACCAATGGACACAAAACAAACAAACCAGGCACATTTTTAAACCCGTTGAACTTAGCAGTGTAAAAGTATTTCCTACTTCCGGATTTGCAAATACACTTGACACCATTACCAACGAGCGAATAAAA
Source organism: Bacteroidales bacterium (assembly GCA_963664245.1). GTDB lineage: Bacteria > Bacteroidota > Bacteroidia > Bacteroidales. The sequence continues at coordinate 3,067,444 of OY760934.1, read as the reverse complement.
AACCAATATACCGACCACCTCATCGTAGGCTTGAGTTACACATACATTTACAACACACAAGACATCAAGAAACTGAAGGATTTTATTTATTTGCGGGCAAATTTTGAATCATCCGGGTTTTTATTAAAAGGAGTTCAAACCTTGTTCAAAGCCCCTGAAACCGAAAACTATAATACGTTGTTCAACATTCGCTACGCGCAATATGTCAGAGCCGATGTTGATTTTCGTTTTTATAAGGTTTTTACGGCCGACAGCCGCATGGTATTTCGAAGCATGCTGGGAGTGGGTTATCCTTACGGCAACTCGGAAGACCTCCCGTTTGAGAAAGGCTTTTTTGCCGGCGGGGCAAACGGCATGCGTGGCTGGGGGGTTCGCTCGCTGGGCCCGGGTTCGTCGAAAGATGAAGATAATGTTGGCGAAAGGATTGGCGATTTAAGAGCCGAGTTTAACCTCGAATACCGCTTCCCGGTGTACCGCATTTTAAAAGGAGCCCTATTTGTTGATGCCGGAAATATATGGCGCATCACCAACGATGTTATTCCGGGCAGTGCATTTAAAATGAATAATTTCTTTAACGAACTGGCCATGGATGCCGGTCTGGGATTTCGTTTCGATTTTCGCTTTTTTGTTTTCCGTGTAGATGCAGCCCTCAGGCTCCGCGACCCTGCCAACGAAATCAACGACCGCTGGGTCGTTGAGTATGCCAAATTTAAAAAAGTTGTTTGGAACTTCGGAATTGGTTATCCTTTCTAATCTCACCAAACACCTAAAATGGATATTAAAAATCTAACACAACAAATCCTTGGGAAATTCCCGTTTGAACCTACAGCAGATCAAAACAATCTGATTCATCAGCTTTCCGGCTTCTTACTGGACAAAGACCCACATGCTTTGTTTTTATTGAAAGGCTATGCCGGAACCGGAAAAACAAGCCTGGTGAGTTCGCTGGTTAACATTTTGCCTTTACTTGGGAAACGGTACGTTTTACTGGCTCCTACCGGGAGAGCCGCCAAAGTTTTAAGTACCTACTCTGGAAAAGCCGCACATACTATACACCGCTTTATTTATTATGCGTCAACCGATCACCAAGGCTCTTTTAAAATGGCTCTTCGCCAAAACAAACATAAAAACACTCTTTTCATTGTTGATGAAGCTTCGATGATCCCGGACGGATTAAGTGGGCAGGAATACAGCGCCAATGCCCGGAACCTGCTCGAAGATTTATTTCATTTTGTTTACTCCTCCGATCACAACTGCAAACTTTTACTGATTGGCGATGCAGCACAGCTCCCACCGGTAGGCCAGGAAATCAGCCCGGCACTAAACAAAGATTACCTGAAAAGCAGCTTCGGCATCAGTTTGTACGAGTTTGAATTAAAAGAAGTGGTTCGCCAGTCGTTAAACTCCGGAATTTTGGCCAATGCCACCAACATCCGTAATTTATTGAACAACGAAATATACCAGCCCCCGTTTTTCTCCCTGAAAAATTTCAGCGACATAAAACGCATTAACGGCTCAGAACTGGAAGAAGCACTGAACTCATCATATGCGAATTACGGGGCTGAAAGTACAATCGTCATCACCCGCTCAAATAAACGGGCCAATTTATACAACCAGCAAATCCGGTATCGGATCTTGTTTAAAGAAGAAAATATTTCATCGGGCGATTTTATGATGATTGTGAAAAACAATTATCACTGGGTGGCAGAAGATTCGAAAGTTGGGTTTTTGGCCAATGGCGACATTATCGAACTAACTAAAATTATTCGCATCGAAGAGCTCTACAGCTTTACGTTTGCCGATGTAATGATCCGCCTAATTGATTACCCCGATGAACCGGAAATGGAAGTAAAAATCCTGCTCGATTCCATCATGTCCGAATCACCTTCGCTTTCGCACGACGACAACAAACGCTTGTTTGAAGAGGTAATGAAAGATTACGAAGATGTTCCCTCGCGCCGGAATAAACTAAAAAAGTTAAAAGAAAACCCCTATTACAATGCCCTGCAGGTAAAGTTCTCGTATGCTTTAACCTGCCATAAAACTCAGGGCGGACAATGGGAACGGGTATTTATCGACCAGGCTTATTTTAATGAAAACATGCTGAACCGGGAATTTTTACGATGGATGTACACCGCCGTAACCCGAGCCAGCGGAAACCTTTACCTGGTTAATTTTGATAATAGTTTGTTTGATGAAATTACGGATGAATAAGAGCCACGGCATAAGCCGAAATCCCTTTTCCTTCTCCTACAAATCCTAATTTTTCGGTGGTTGTTGCCTTCACTGATACCTCGCTTGGGTTAATTTCCAAAACCTCTGCCAATTGTTTTTGCATCGAGGGAATGAAGGACGCAATTTTGGGAGCCTGCAAACAAATGGTTGAATCAATGTTTCCAATCCGGTATCCTTTTTCAAGCAAAAGCACCTTAACTTTTCGCAATAAGATGGAAGAATCAATGTTTTTAAATTTTGTGGAAGTATCCGGGAAATGCTGCCCGATATCGCCAAGTGCAGCAGCACCAAGTAAGGCATCGCAAATCGCATGAATCAATACATCTGCATCCGAATGCCCTAGTGCTCCTTTATCCGACGGAATATGAATCCCTCCTACAATTAGTTTTCGGCCTTCCTCGAGGCGGTGCACATCGTACCCAAAACCAATTCGCATCATAAGTAAATTTTATCTGAAGGCTTCAAAATCAAGTAAGAGCGAAAAACGCAAGGTGTTTTCGAGCGGATTTTGCTGTTCGGTCGGAATCAAATAAGAAAAATCCAATCCGAAAACATTGTATTTTAAACCAGCACCTACCGTAAAAAACTTACGATTTCCTTTGGTTTCATGCTCATAAAAATAACCGGCACGTATAGCAAATTGTTTATCGTACCAATACTCGGCTCCAAAACTAAATTGAAACTCCCTGAACTCTTCTTTAAATCCACCCGGAGCATCGTAAAACGATTGCAAGATTCCTTTCACTACCGAAACATCCGGATCTTTACCGTCAATAATATTATTTTCATCATCATAAATAGGAGGAGTTGGAACCAATAATTTGTTCACATCAAGCATGAAGGTTAACGTATTGTAACGATCCAATTCCAGTTTCAAAGAAGGACCAAAACGCAGGTTAGTCGGGATAAATGCTTTCTCGGCCCCTTCGGTGTATGAAATTTTCGAACCTATATTTGAAATATTTAGCCCCCATGCTAAAACAGCATAGGTTCTTGAAAGACGGATTTCTTTTTGCCAGTAAAGCGAGATATCAGCAGCTACCGAAATACCAGCCCTAGTCCCAACACCACCTAGTTTCTGTCCCTGGCTTAAATCGGAATAAATAAAACGCCCGGCAATGGAAGCCGAAAGGTTTTCTGACAATTTACGGGCATAAGCGATGTCAACACTAAACTCATTGGGATGAAAAGTCCCCAAATCCGTTTGTTGTTCGTCAATAAATTTTATATCGCCCAAAGAAAAATAAAGCAAAGAAGCTGCAAAAGTTTGGCGGTCATCAATTCTTTTGTAAAAGTTTACACTATACAAATTTAAATCAGGAACCAGTTTTTTCAACCACGGGCTGTAAGAAATACCTATGCCCATATCATTCTCAATAAAAGCATATTTTGCCGGGTTCCAGTGCATCGAATAAACATCGGGAGAAGAAGACACCCCCACATCACCCATTGCACCGGCACGCGCATCGGGAGCAATCATCAAAAACGGCACCCCGGTTGAAATTAAACGTGACCCTTCTTGCCCGCTAGGCGTAGGATTAGTTTGTGCAAACGATAAATTAAACAATGTAGCAGCTACTAATAAACTTGTCAGAAAAATTCTTTTAATCATGGTTAATGTTTTATTATGGAATGCAAATTTAACGAAATAAAGATATAAATATTGTTTTGTAAAATTCATATATGGATCGTGAATTTATTTAACAAATAATATTTTCCCTGAGCCTTGAGCCGTTTCACCTTCAGTAGTCTGAATCACAATCCGGTAGAAATAAAATCCGGGCTGCAATATAACGCCATTATCTGCATCGCCCTGCCATTTTACATAATCCTGGCCAAAGTTGGTTTTAGAAATTGTTTTCACACGCTGCCCCCGAATATTAAAAATACGAATCTCAATACTTGAAATGCTCTCATTTTTGCTTAAACCAAACTCAATAGTTGTTTCAACCGAAAACGGATTGGGGTAATTCAGCAAATGGGTTATCTGCAATTGATCCGATTCGGCAACCAAAAATTCAATGCTGGCCGTTGACGAATTATTGTAAACATCCCAAACTTTTAAATCCAGGGAGTGCAGTCCGTTCTCCAATTCATTAAATCGGTACTGAAGACTCCCCTTGGTAAAATCATCCAGCTCAGACATGTAAAAATCATTCAAAATATACGGGTCTCCCGTATTTTGGTCAAGAACCGCGGTAATATCATGGCCAATAGATGTACCCAGCGTGTTTATCCCGCTTTCATCAGAAAAGGAAGCAATCAAAATTGAACTGGATGAAACCTGATTGCCCGAATTAAAACTTTCCGAATTCATAAACAGTTTAATCTCCGGACCAATAATGTCTTCCGAAGCCGCTTCGTCATAACCACCAACCACCAAGTCGGGCAGGCTTCCCCAGGCATCGCTGAGGCCATCGGTAGCGTACAAACTTAATTTCCCAAAATCATAATTATAGCTAATATCTTTAGGAACAATAAATTCAAAGGTGAAATCGCCATCGGTTACACTTGCTTTTCCATTGTAAATAATGTTGTTGTACACCTCAAACTCCTGTTCATAACTATTTCCATTTTGAGCCAGGGTTTTTAAAACCGAAGGCTTATCGAAAAGAATGGGGTAAACAGTACCATTAAACATGGTGCTTTTATTTCCGGAATAATCATACACCGAACCTTCAAACCTCACCCTGGTTAATGCTTTAAGGGTGTCAACTTCCAGCAAAATATCTTTATTGTTAATTTTTAAAATTGCCAGGCTGTCAGAAGGCAGGGCTGCTTTTAGTGCCGGATCACCCACCAGCACAAACTTTTTACTATTATTGGTATTGCCAATGGCATTTTTCGAAGCACAAACAACATCGCCCAAACGAACTTCATGTGCATGATCCGGATTAAGCAAGCTATTTACCACACTCCGGTTCAGAATTAAATTTGCCCCGGCACTTGTAGCCCTTGTGGTCGTGAATAAGGCTATTCCTCCACCATTGGGGTTAGTCATCACATATTCGCCCGCCGACTTACGCTCCGGGTCATCCAAGCGGGTAAACTCGCAAGTTGCCGTGATAAAAACAGGCAAATGATTAATATTATCCCAAGCATTAATATCGTCCACTGTTAGTATGCGTTCATGTGCCCAGCCGGTTTCGCCTCCATGTCCAATGTAATTCACCAGCAAAGTTCCCTGCTCAATCGTTTGATTAATAGCATCGGTAACATCGGGGTACCGCTCACCGCCAGGAGTAGCCTCTTGAGAATAAGCATCCAGGTAAATTTTACTTATATTCAGGTTGGGGCATAAATCCGTTATATCCTGAGCAATAACTTCCGAATCGTTAACATAAGTATTATAGTCCTCGTCATCACCAATCAAGCACACATCTTTTCGCCAGCTTCCTAATACATTAGAGCCGTTCCTTGCATAACTAATAATTTTATCAACCACTCCCTGGGCTTCTTGAACCGAAGCAACCGGGAGTCGGCCAATACCAATATCCAAATCGCCAACCAGGTTTTCTCCTTCGCCGTCTTCCAACAAACCGTAAAAATCATCAGACATGTACGATTGTCCTATATCAACGCCATTCAATGATTCCCAGGTTGGAACAAAATTGTTATTGTCTTCAATCTTGTCTTTGTAATCAAAAGAAGCATCGCCGAAAAGCAAAAGGTATTTGGGTTTTTGCTGTGCATCCGCCCGGTCGTATAAAAGTTTGACAAAGTTTCGGATCGCTGAAATATCCTGCGAACCGGAAGAAAATTCGTTATATAATTTTGAAGGCTCAACAATGCAGAAACTTAATCCGTCGTTTTGTTCATGATAATTTCCTAACTGCAAGGCTTCGCCCGAAAATTCGGAAGGAGACACAATAATTAAATCAGCAGGCTGCAAGGCATGGTAGTTTTGGTTCTCAACTTCGCCAACAATTTCAGGAACCAAAAAAGAAGTTTCATCAAACAAAACAAACTCCTCCAAATCATCCGCATCCCTGACAAACGAAAGCTGTGTTCCGTTGTCCGAGAAAGCTTGCTTTTTAACATTTAACGGATCGCTTACGTCCCACAAATCAAAATAATCTTCGGTTTTCTGAATCCGGAAATTTAAAATTTCGGTTGAACCAATATAGTCGGGATTACGGAAAAACAAACTTCCGCCATCGTATTTTAACGAACGATAGGCCACCATTTCAATAAAATTCAGCCAGCCTTTCGACGATGAATTGGGCTTTACATATTGCAGGTTCAAGCTTAAATCATCATCATCGGGAATAAATGTAAAAGTCTCAGTAGAAGCCCTTGCATAAGGCGGCAAAGATGATGAAAAGTTAATGCGTGAAACCGAAACAGCTCCCAGGATAGAACCGTTTACTGACACCGAAAACTGGCTGTTTTCTGACGAACGCCCGGCAACATCAACCTTAAATTTTGCGTTTCGGCTGGCATCAATATTCGGGAAAGTAAAATCAAAACTGCGGCTGGTTGTTGCGTCAAAGATCTCGCCATACCAGGTTCGCCCCGAATTAATCAAACTTATTTCTTCCTGCTCATAAAACTGATGATCGGCAAAATTAACAAGGGTTACCGTAGGCGTTTCCTCCAACGATTCCCGGGGTTCTATTCGTTTCCCGGCTTCATCCGAAACCGTGATAAAATAACAGGTGTAATCAGAATAAGCATTTAGCTGATGAGTATACGTTGCGGAAGCCGAATTATAAAACCAGCGATGCGGCGATTGCCCATAAAACAAAATGTAATCCTGCGTATTAAACTGGCCGTCATCCTCGCCATAAACAAAAATTGCATTTTCCTGCAAGTCGGTAAAAGGAGTGTCCGAATTATTCTCAGGGAGCATGCCTCCCCCATTTCCATAAATACGAATGTTTTTCGGGTTTATTTGTGAGGGATCAATCCCAATTTCCTGCAACTTATTGTAATCGATTTTATAGATCCCGTCCTCCTGAACCTTTATTTTATACCACGAACCGGAAGACAACACAGAATTTTCAGATGATTTTATCCAATCACCGGCATTAATCTGAACAATCAAAAAGTTCAAAAATGCAATACATATTAACCGTTTGAGATTCATCTGGGATCAACTCTGTTTTAAAATTCTATTTGCAAATATAAAATCAATTCTGTTTAATTAAGAACTATTCTAAATTTTAACGTGCTTTGGTTACAAAAATTACAAATAAAAGAATAAAGCAAAAAAAAGACACTAAATAAAAAATTGTTCGTATAATTGTAACAATGATTTTAGGGCTTACCGAATAAGTCTTAAATTTGTTATTTAATACAATAAACATCGTTTTTTGGAGTTATAAAAACGAAAAATTAAAATATTCAGGACGAAATGATTAAAAAAACCTTTTCAGCTATTTTCCCAATCTTGATAATTACGCTTGTTTTATTCTCATCATGTCATAAAATTTTTAATAAAGGCGGGAAATCAGGCAACTCCAGCCATAGTACCGGCTGGGAATACAACAATTCTGAAAACGGCAATTTTGAGGTTTCTGACATTCGTGAGCAGAAAGCCGGCCCGGGTTTGGTTTTTATTGAAGGCGGAACGTTTGTGATGGGAGCCACCCAGGAAGACATGCTAAATGACTGGAACAACATCCCGCGCCGGGTTACCGTTCCTTCATTCTACATTGACGAAACTGAAGTCAGCAACCTGGATTATCTTGAATATTTGCACTGGATCAAACGTGTTTTTGGCGAAGATTATCCCGAAGTTTACCAACGTGCTTTGCCCGACACACTCGTATGGCGCGAGCAATTAGCGTATAACGAACCCCTGGTTGAAATGTACCTGCGCCACCCCTCCTACCATAATTATCCGGTGGTTGGTGTTTCGTGGGTTCAGGCTACAGAATATTGTAAATGGAGAACCGATCGTGTAAACGAAAGGTTATTGGTAGAAGCCGGAGTTATTGCCTGGAATCCCGATCAAAAAAATGAAAACAACTTCAATACCGAAGCTTACCTGGCTGGCCAGTATGATGGATTGCCGGTAGTTGAAAAAAGCGGAGGATTAAAATTATTCAACAAAAAGAAAAACCAACAAGATATTAATTTAGTTGAAGAAGACGGAAGTTCACGCCGCGTAAAATACGAAGACGGAATTTTGTTGCCCGATTATCGTTTGCCCACCGAAGCCGAATGGGAATACGCAGCCCTTGGTTTAATTGGCAATGCCAATGACGAACGCATCATTGAACGAAACACCTATCCCTGGCAGGGAAAACATGTCCGCAATCCCGACCGTAAATACATGGGAAGTTTTATGGCTAACTTTAAACGCGGAGACGGAGATTACATGGGTGTTGCCGGAAGCTTAAACGACGGTGCCGATATTACCGCTCCTGTTGGTTCATACTGGCCAAACGACTACGGAATTTATAACATGGCCGGCAATGTTAGCGAATGGGTTCAGGATGTTTACCGACCGCTTTCGTTTGAAGATGTTGCCGATTACAGCCCTTTCAGGGGAAATATTTTTATGAACAAAAGACGTGACTTTGAAGGTTATGTTGCCGAGAAAGACAGTCTCGGGCAAATTATTTACGACCCGGTAACTAATGAAGAAAACAGAACCCGCCGCAATTACCGTAAAGCCAATAATATAAATTACGGCGACGGGGATTTACGCTCTTCTATCACAAACGACTGGCTGGCAAACGACAACAATAAAACCGGACAAATGTACAACTATGGTATAAACTCGCTTATCAGCGATCAGGCCAGGGTTTATAAAGGCGGTTCATGGAAAGACCCGGCCTATTACTTAAGCCCGGGCATACGTCGTTTCCTCGACCAAAACGAAGCATCTAACAGCATTGGTTTCCGTTGTGCCATGAGCCGAATGGGAAATACCATACCGCAATAACTTTGTTAAAAGACATAGAACCCCATTCTTTAAAGGATGGGGTTTTTTCATATATTTGAGATATGAATATCCAGATTAAGGAACTCTACGAACATTTTTTAAAATACCCGGCCATTACTACCGATAGCCGCAAGATAAAAAGGAATGCCATATTTTTCGCGCTCAAAGGAGAAAGTTTCGATGGGAATAAGTTTGCACTTCAGGCGATTGCCAACGGTTGTTCATTGGCGGTGGTTGATGATCCAAAATTAAAAAAAGAAGAACATTGCCTTTTTGTGGAAGATGTTTTAACCGCATTACAAGAACTGGCCAAACACCACCGATCCCAACTAAAAATCCCGGTCATCGGGATCACCGGATCAAACGGAAAAACAACCACCAAAGAATTAATTTACACGGTTCTTTCGCAAAAATATAACTGCCTGGCAACCCAGGGAAATTTAAACAACCATATCGGGGTTCCTTTAAGTATTCTTTCCATCACGCCCAAACACGAAATGGCCATCATTGAAATGGGGGCAAACCATATTGGCGAAATCAAGTTTCTTTGTGGGATTTCCCGGCCAGATTACGGCATCATCACCAATATCGGGAAAGCCCACCTGGAGGGATTTGGAGATTATGAAGGGGTGATTAAAACAAAATCGGAATTGTATGAACACTTAAAACAAAATGGATCACCCGCTTTTGTGAATGCCGACAACGAGCTGCTGGTAAAATTAAGCTCCGGATTAGAAATAGTTACTTACGGTTTTAAACAAGCCAATTGTGTTTTTAGTGATTTAAAAGCGGATCCTTTCGTTAAAATTAAGCACGAAAATAAAACCATCAGCTCTCAGTTAATCGGGAAATATAATGCCGAAAATATAATGGCGGCTTGCTGCATCGGGAAATATTTTAAGGTGAGCCCGGATGATATTTCCGCTGCGGTTGAAAAATATATTCCCCAAAACCAACGTTCTGAAATTAGAAACACCAAAAACAACAGCATCATTCTGGATGCCTACAATGCTAACCCATCGAGCATGAAGCAAGCCCTCGAGAATTTCAAAGAGATGAAAAAAGAAAAACCCTTGCTGATTTTGGGCGACATGTTTGAGTTGGGAAATCACAGTCTGGCTGAACACAAAAATATTGTTGATCTACTATCAGAACTTGGGTTTAAAGAAGTTTTGCTGGCAGGAGAAGAATTTGAGAAAGCATGCGACAATAAAAAATTCCTTCTTTTTAAATCAACATCAAAACTTGCAACGTACTTAAAAACACATCCCGTTTCCGGGAAAAACATATTAATCAAGGGTTCGAGAGGGATGAAACTCGAAACAATACTCCCATTTTTATAAGCATGGAAGCATACAACGTATTAGGCCTTATGTCGGGAACCTCAATGGACGGCCTGGATATTGCTTATTGCACTTTTGAATTTACGGAGAAATGGGCATTCGAGGTAAAAAAAACAAGCACTGTTCCGTACTCCCAAACATGGCAATTAAGCCTGCAAAATGCTTTTTTAAAAAGCGAGGAAGAAATAAAACAGCTAGATGAAAGCTTTGGAATATTCCTGGGTGTTCAATGCATACACTTTATCAACAAAAACAAAATAACTCCCAACCTGATAGCTTCTCACGGGCATACCGTGTTCCATCAACCCGATAAGGGGATCACACTTCAAATTGGCAGTGGCAAAATCATTTCAAAAATGACGAACATCCCTACCGTTTATGATTTCCGGAGCATGGACGTAAAACTCGGCGGACAAGGCGCACCACTGGTTCCGATTGGAGATAAATTGCTTTTCGGGGAATACGATTTTTGCCTGAACCTCGGGGGCTTCTCAAACATTTCTTTTGAAAAGGACGGAAAAAGAGTGGCTTTTGATATTTGCCCTCAAAATATTATTTTGAACGAAATCAGTCAATCAATTGGCGATACTTACGACAAAAACGGTGAACTGGGTCGCCAAGGAAATATTAATCAGGAGTTGTTAACTGAATTAAACGAACTGGATTACTATCAAAAACTTCCTCCTAAATCGTTGGGAAAAGAATTTACAACTGAGTTTACCCACCCGATTTTAAGAAAATACCTAATCAGTGCGAATGATAAGCTAAGAACTTATTACGAACATTCTGCTATTCAAATCTCGAACGTAATAAACCAACAAAAGGGAAAATCAGTTTTGGTTAGCGGGGGCGGTGCACACAACTCATTTTTTATTGAGGTTTTAAAATCAAAAACGACTAAAGAAATTGTAATTCCTTCGTATGAAATTATTGATTTTAAAGAAGCCATTATTTTTGCATTTCTCGGCGTATTAAAACACCGAAACGAAATAAACTGCCTTGCATCTGTTACCGGGGCCTCACGTAATTCATCGGGAGGAGTTTTAGTAACCCCATAAAAAAAGCGGCATCTCAACGATGCCACTTTTAATATTAAAACACATTTTATTTTATCTGCAGAATCCTCTGCCTTGTCCTTGCATTCCGACACCTCTTCCGCCTCTGCCAGCTTTTTTAGCAAAGCCTTTCGAGCCCATTCTTCGTGGCTGATGATTATCAAAAATAATCCGTTGCTCATCAGTCAATAAGTTTCTGATATCCTGATGATGAGTTTCGCGAAGTTTAGCTTGTTTTGCCCTTAATTCGGCCATCTCATCAATAGTGTTGTTAATTGCTTTCATATCAACTTTATCAGCAGTTCTTAGTGTTTGAAGTTTTGCCCTTAGTTCTTGCAGTTTATTGCGAATCGGCAAGCTTTCATTCATATGTTTTAAGCGCAGGTCTTTCATTGCAGCTTCTTGTTCATCGGTAAGATTCAGAATTGCATTGATACGTTGGCCTGGTTCCCAGTTTTCACGGTTTTGCATCATTCCTGCACCAAAACCTTGTCCTTGTCCCTGCCCTTGCATTTGAGGTTGTGCATTATATCTCCCTCTTTGAGCCATCACATCGGTAGTCATAACAGCAAAAGCTATTACAGTTGCTGCGAACACCATTGTTTTATTGATTTTTATTGTTTTCATTTTTTTGTTTTTTGTTTGTAAAATTAGAATTTGATAAGCTTTGTTATATAGTATTAATCGATTAATTTTCTCTTTGTGAACGCCTTTCTTTTCGGTTTTTATATTGCCTTTTACGGTCAAAATCAGGACGGAATTTGCGCTCGTCTTCCATCATTCTTTTACGAAACATGCCATCAAGGAATTTGAATTGTTCTTCGGTACAAACAGATTTCATCTCTAGCATATGATTGATCGTCAACTTTTTTAACTGCGTGTGCAACTCTCCGGTTTCTTCAGCTAGAAGATAAAGTTTTGTTGAATCGGTATCCGGCTTTGAAAATTCATCCATGATTAGCACCCGCTTTTGATGAAGCTGAACCATTACTTCCCGGCTTTGTTCCCAATACTTTTTCTGCATAATTTTTAGCGTATCTTCCTTTTCTTTTGTAAATCCAAGTTTTTCTTTTGTCTTTCTGAATGACTCGGCATTAAATTGGGGTTCTGGCATCGGAGGTTTACGGTAGCTCAAGAATATGATCGTCCCGATACTTGCAATATTTGCAATTAACAGAACAGCTATAAGTAGAATCGTTAATTTTTTTCTGGTAAAATAGTTCATCGCTTATAAAATTATTCTGTTAATAAATAAAGTTCTAATGATTCGTAGGCCATTTCATTAAGAAACACTCCTTGTTCAATGGTTTCTGTTGAGTTGCTTTCGAGCATCACTTTATCATTATAATATTTCGAACCTATCGCAACACCAGCAAATAAACCAATAACTAAAATCATGGAAACAAGAACCGGTTGCATTACTTTTTGCCAAATCGGACGTTTGGTTGCTTTATTTTCTAATTTGGCCTGGATACGGGTAAACATAAACGGATCAGCTTGCAAAACTTTTTTGGTTTCGGCTAATTGCATCGTTTGTTTTACTTCGTCTATTAAATGACGACACGAAGTACAGTCGTTCAGGTGCAATTCAAAATCGACAAGCTCTTTTTGATCGAGCTCCCGGTTCAGGTATGCATTCATTTTTTTATGTACTTCTTTACAAATCATTTTATTTTGTTTTAGGGTTTGACAATTTCATCGATAAAAACTTGCGGTTAATCTATATTTTTTTTGTAAAAGTTCAACAAGCGTTTCTGAAGGTTTTGTTTGGCGCGGTGTATGAGCGATTCGACCGAGGACAATGAAAGTTGCATCGTCTCAGCTATTTCGGCATAAGATATACCATCAATATTATGAAGGCTAAAAGCAATACGCTGATTTTTGCTTAACGAGTTAATGGCATTGTACAAATGGGCTGAACGTTCAGAATCCTGAATGTTTTTATCCGCGTTAAAAGACTCATCAGTGGTTTCTTTTGATCCGTTGAACACCGATTCAAGACTATCGAGTAACTTCATCCGCCTATTCCGTTTTACAAAATTCAACGATTTATTAACAGCGGTTCGGTACAACCAGGTCATCAATTTTGACTCTCCCCTGAACGAGTGAATGGATTCGTAAACTTCAATAAAAACATCCTGGGTCAAATCTTTGGCAGTATCTTCATCATTCACAAAACGATAACATATATTTAAAACCTTTGGCTGATATTGATCGACCAAGGTTCTAAACGCTTTCTGATCTCCTTGCTTAATTCCGGCAATGATTTCCTGCTCGCCCATGAAATAAAGTTAATTAATTTTTTATTTCCTGTTTTGACAATTTCAAAAATGAAAACTTGCGGGCACAAAACGAAAAAGGCGGATGAAACTTATCCGCCTTAGAATTTACTTACTTAAAATGAATATCTGCTTTACAAATGGAGAAATGTTTCCTGTAAATAATAAGTCCCCGCACCAGCCAAATAACCAATCAGGGCCAGTAAGCTAATACGTTTTAGGTACCAGATAAAATCGATTTTTTCCATACCCATGGCTGCAACACCGGCTGCAGAACCAATAATTAAAATACTTCCCCCGGTACCAGCACAGTATGCCAAGAATTCCCAGAAAACACCATCAACCATAAAGAATGAACCGTATCCTGCAGTTCCGGCAGCTGCAATTTCGTACATTCCCATTGCTCCGGCAACAAGCGGCACATTATCAACAATGGATGAAAGAGCCCCAATAATTAAATTAATGATGTAAATATCTCCAACGTTTTTATCCAGCCATCCAGCCAATAACGACAAATGTCCAGCTGATTGAAGTGCGGCAACCGCTGAAAGGATTCCCATGAAGAAGAAAATAGTTGGAACATCAACCTTGCGTATAACGCCGATTACAGTTAATTTCCTACGATCTTCCATCGGTTTGTTGCGGTGCATAATTTCAGTAGTTACCCAAATAACACCTAAACTAAATAACATTCCCATGTAAGGAGGCAGGTGAGTTAAGGTTTTAAATACAGGAACAAATAAAAGTCCGGCAATACCCATAATCAAAATTAGTTTACGTTCGCGGGCAGTTGTAAATTCGCGGGTTTCATCTGCGCTCAAAACAGGGCGGGAAACGTTTCCTTTCATCCTAAACGAAAGAATAGCCAACGGAACAACCATGGTTATCAAGCTGGGGAAAAATACCATCGCAATTATATTTCCGGCCGTAACCTGTCCGCCAATCCAAAGCATAATTGTTGTAACATCACCAATTGGCGACCATGCTCCACCGGCATTAGCAGCCAACACAACCATACTTGCAAAGAACCAACGTGTTTGCTTATCATCAATTAATTTACGAAGCAAGGCAACCAAAACAATGGTAGTTGTCAAGTTATCCAAAGCTGCCGACATGAAGAAAGTCAACGTACTTAAAATCCATAACAATTTAACTTTGTTCGTGGTTTTAATTTTGTCGGTTATCAGTTTAAAACCTTGGTGTTGGTCAACCGTTTCAACAATAGTCATTGCTCCTAAAAGGAAGAACAATATGGTTGAAATTTCAGCTAAATGATCCATAATATCGTGATGGGTAATGAACCCTAACATATCTTTAGCTGAAGGTTGATGAATTCCTTCATGATGCAAATACTCTCTCCACGAAAGGCTGAGGTATTCACCGGCATCATTCATCAAGCTTAAAATATCAACACGGGCAATAACAAAAATTACCCAAAGCATCATTCCCAAAATCAAAGCAGAAGCTGCTTTATCAACTTTTAACGGGTGTTCAAGTGCAATTGCGGTATAGCCGAGGACAAACACAACGACCATCAAAATAAACATTTCCATATCTCAAAAATAATTAGTTTAAAGCTTAAACAATTTGGCTGCAAATGTAGCAAAAAGATTATCTAGACTCAAAAAAAATCATATTCAAAAACAGGCATATAAAAACAGATCCATCAGCTAATAACATGATAGAAATCATTAAATTAACTATTTTAGCTTTTTGATTATTTTTTCTGTTTGAGATGAGAAGGCAATTTCCATTCTTTCCGTACGCATCCGAACAATTCCGTACGATTTTTCACAATTTTACCCTCAGCAAATATCTTACAAAACACTAACATTTAACCAATTATAACTTCTGGCATACAGATTGGTCATACATATTAAACTTATAATGAACTTTATTAAATAACCATCAAATTTTTAATCATGAAAACAAAAATATTCATCATTACCGTCTTAACCATCACATTTGGCATAACAACCTTAGCTGCAGAAAACATCATTTTAAGCGGAGACAGCAACACCGAATATGGAAAATACACCATCACTAATGCGGATAAAAAGATTACCGTCAAGGATACCGAGTTAAAAACCTACTATCTGGATTATGAAAAAGGGGAACAACCTATTTATATCGCTATCGACAAACAAAAAAATTGCAAAAATTATATTGTACGGTCAACACATTTTGAAATTCAATACACCTGTAAAAAAGACAAATTTGGGGTAACATACATGCAAGCCAAATACATTACTATTGATCCCCAATTAGTAGATCAACGTCTTGATAACACCGAATTCTCAAAACAAAAAATACTCACAAACTCTGAAAAATCAGAAAAAGAACTTTTAGGTTTAATTGCAAGCTATTTTCCTTCTTTACTAAAAGACAGATACAAAGCAGCATTGATCTAAGAATATACTCATAATAAAAATAATTGGTTAAAAAGGGCGTTTTGCCCTTTTTTTCGCAACTATAATTACATTATCAAAAGAATCGGCCAACCGATACAATCCAAGTTTTTTTAACTAAAACGTTTTTTAAATATGCTTGCGTAATTCTTACTAATTTTCAACGGATTTTCAACACCTTGCATGTATGCCTTTGTGGTATAGTTAAACCATTTCTCAAACCTTTCCACATAATCGATATTAATGATGTGAGCACGGTGAATACGGCAAAATTTGTTAATTGGCAAACGAGATTCCCATTCTTTAAGAGGCTTATATACTAATATTTCATCTTTATTGATTAAAAATATTTTCGTGTAGTTCCCAACTGCTTCAACAATTACAACATCCTTGATATTAATAAACTTCATCAACTTATCATTGCTGACAAATAGTTTATCGCTGTAATCCAATTCTCTTAAAGTATCATCCGGGCTTGTTTTTTCTTCCAGTTTTTTCAACAAAAGTTCTATTCTTTCTTCACGAACGGGTTTCAACAAATAATCCAATGCATTTACTTCAAAAGCCTTTAATGCAAACTCATCATAAGCAGTAACAAAAACTACTTTACCATCAAATTCAATTTGTTCTAACAAATCAAAACCCGATTCAGGAGTCATTTGTATATCAAGAAACAATAAATCTACCTTAAGTTTTTCTATTAACTGGATTGCTTTAGGAACGTTATCAGCCTCGCCAACAATTTCAATTTGTTTAAAATTTTTCAGCAGGCCCCTTAATTTGACTCTCGCAAGACGTTCATCATCAACAATTATTGTTCTATAATGGGTTGACATCTCATTGTTCATAAGGTAAAATTAATTGTACAATTACTTTAGA
This sequence comes from Bacteroidales bacterium, assembly GCA_963664245.1. Lineage (GTDB taxonomy): Bacteria > Bacteroidota > Bacteroidia > Bacteroidales. Next base: position 3,050,350 of record OY760934.1, on the reverse strand, counting down.
ATCTTTCGTAATAATGTCAAATAACGCTCTACTACCATATTCACAATGTAAACGTTCTTTAACATTATTAATTCCGGTATTGGTACTCCGATTCGGATTTAAAGAATTATGCTGCCATTCGCCCGAATTCTGAACCGTTAAACACAATTTTTCTTTTACAATTTCTGCCGAAATAACTATTTCCAGAGGGATACCTATTTTCATCCCATGCTTTATGGCATTTTCAACTAACGGATAAAGCAAAGATGGTAAAATTAATAATTGCTCTGCTTTGGCATCAATTTTATACTTAACATTAAATTTTTCCTCGAACCTGATTTTTTGTATTTGTATAAAATGATCTATAATTTTTAATTCTTCTTTTAAAGAAATTAAATGCGTGTTTTTATAAATTAGCGTATATCTTAGAAAATCTGATAATTCGTTAATTATTTTTTGTGCTTTAGGGCTATCCTCATCAATTAGTGCAGAAATAGAGTTTAAAGCATTGAAAAGAAAATGCGGGTTAATCTGGTTTTTCAGCATTTCCATTTTAGACTGGGTTGCATAGCGCAATGCTTTTTCTTTTTCAATCCGTTCTTTTTGCCAACGTATAGCAAAGCTTATAAAAAAATACAACATGCTCCAGGCCATTATAAGAATAAGCATACTTAACATTATCTTTACGGATGAAATTCCCATTACAGGGATAACAGCTTGTATTTTCTGATTGTATATCATCACCCAACAAAGGATACTAACACTATTCCAAATAAACGAAACCACGGATACAGAAATAAGTATTGTAAATGATAAGCACCAAATTTTAACACTTTTAACCTTTCTTTTTCGAAAATAATACCGCAAACCAATAGTAAGCATATAGGGAATTAAAAAATTAGAAGAGAAAAACTGGATCAAAGATTTTACCTCTATTTCTTCGGGGGTATATAAAACGAACCAGATTAAAGAAAAAATAAACCACCCAAAAGTATTAAGTATCCAAAACAGTTTTTTTTGATTAATGTGAGAAAAATTTTCCATTCCAAATATAAACTTATACAAACAAAAATATATACTAATCCTGTCATTAACAAAAATCCAAACCATTTCATAAGTTAATAAACACCGGACATTATCATATTTTGGGGACATTACATAAGAAAATCGTTGCTTTAAATGCGAATTGGTCGTTTCATCATAAAGTTGTTCAACCCCATTTTTTTTATCAACAATTTTGGTTCTTGAAGTAACAACTTTTTTTTAAAAATCTAAACCTTGAATGCCTAAGGAAAGATAAGGCATAAACAAGTATAAAATTATTTTAAACCATTTGTTAATACAAGGTTCATTGTAACAAAAAATTTTTACAGGAGACATCTAGAATTAACATAAAATATCATCAAACAAAATTAAATATGTCCAAAATGAAAACATTTTTTGTCCTTATTATATTAACTATCTCATGCGATAAAGACAAACAAGAACAAGAACTCCCAAATAACCAAAATCTAATTGAGTTTGGATCAGTAAGTGATACTCCAAAAAAATTTGGGGATGGGGTTATTTCTATTACATCAGGGGTTGAATTTGGGGTTATTTATAACCATACTTACCATGAGTTGTACTTTACACGTTTGATTCCTTCAAGCGGGAAGATGTTTATTTACACGATGTTAGAAACAAATAACAAATGGGAACAACCCCAACTGGCATCATTTTCAGGGATCTACCAAGATGCGTGCCCATCAATAACAAATAAGGGAAAACGGTTATATTTTACTTCGTTCCGCAATTCAACCTACAGTAAAATCTGGTACACCGACCGTAAGGTTGATAACACCTGGGACAATCCACATACTCTTATCATGCCCGACACCATAAATAAAAACATAAGAAACATCCATTTTATAAATGATTCTGTTTTCTACTTTGATATGGAATACAAAACTAACGACAATGACATTTTCAGGGGGGTAGTAAGAAATAATGAATGTATCCAAATTAAACATACCGGATCAAACATTAATTCAACAAATCCTGATATTGAAGCTGTTGTTGACCCTCAAGAACAGTACATGATATTTTATTCTATCGGTAGAACCGGACATATCGGGAACAATACAATTGGTGATTTATACCTCAGCTACAAAAAAAATGGAGAATGGGGTGTTCCGGAAAACATGGGAATCCCAATCAATTCAAGCTCTGAAGAAAACTGGCCCACAATAGATTTTGAAAACAACATCCTGTATTTTAGCACAAACAGATCCAGCAGCAATGGATTTCCCGACATATTTTGGGTTAAACTAGATACATATTTAAAAGATATGTAACATGAAAAAAAATATAAAATTTTTTCTGTTACTATTAGTTATTACTTACGGTTGTCAAAAAGATTTAGGAATATCAAAATTTCCCCTGGCCGAAGATGAAAATATTGACACCAGAAAACTGGAAAATGCATATAGTAAAGCATCTTCAATAAACGGGTTAGGAGCATTAATCATTGAAAGAAACGAGCTTATTGTCGCTGAAGAATATTTTGGGGGATACGACCAAAATACTTTATTCAATATCAGATCCATTACTAAAAGTATAACTTCCATTTTAACAGGCATCGCTATAGAAAAAGGAATAATTAATAACGAATATCAAAAATTTGTTGATTTAATTGGTGATGAAATTGAAACGGTTGATCCTGTCAAGCTTAACATAAACCTTTACTAGGCTTTAACAATGAGTGCCGGGTTTTACTGGAACGAATGGGATTACACCAATGGGTTTTATAACACTTATGTTCTTGCTAACGATCAATTGGATTTTTTGTACGGTCAGGATATAGTAGATACACCCGGCGAGGTGTTTTGTTATAATTCGGCATTGCCACACTTGCTATCAATTATAATTAGCCAAAAATCGGGCTTAAACACCCTGAATTTTGCCAAAGAAAACTTATTTACCCCTTTAGAGATCAACACCCTGGACTGGTATTATTTTGATAATGGGTATTATAACGGAGGAGGGGATTTATTATTAAAGTCAGCCGACTTAATCAAAATTAGCCGCTTAATGCTCAACAATGGCTATTATAATAATCAAATGATTGTTCCTTCAGAATGGGTAATACAATCAACCACAGAAAAAATTTCAACCAATAATGCATCACCACATGGAACTGCTTATGGTTACTGGTGGTGGATAGGACATGCCCATAATACAACTTTTTACTGGGGTAATGGATATGGGGGGCAATTCCTGATTTGCATCCCATCGAAAAACACGGTTATCGTAGCAAACAGCAACCACATAAATACTGAAAACACGGCAAGTGGTCTTTGGAGTAAAGTTGAAAACCTGATTATTAATGACATTATCCCTTGTATAAATTAACACCCCCATTTTTTATGAAAACTTATTATATACTATTCTGTCTCCTTTTTTTCAGTTGCTATTCTTGCAGTAACAGAACCAATAACTCAGAGGCAGGCAAAACGGAAGAATGGCATATCCAACATGGAACTCCAGTCAATATTGATGGAACTGTTAGCCAAAACGAATGGAACGATGCAGGAAAAATCGAAATTGAGGTGCCAGACAGGGGAAACGTAGAAGTTTTTGTAAAACACGATAGAGAGAACTTGTTATTCCTTTTTGAGTTGCACAACCCGAATGTCAACAGTGTACTATTCCCTGAAATCCTGATCGATGTAAACAACGACAAATCCACAGCATGGGAAGCAGACGACTGGTGGTTTCATATCTCGGGAAGCGATTGTGAATCTAAAGGCAGTTATGGAATATTTTCGAACTGTGAAACGGAACAACCCGGTTGGGAGGCTGTCTCAAATTATCCGACGGATGTCCCCGGAATAGTTAATACCATCGAAGTGAAAATCCCATTTTCAAAAATTGAAATTTCAAAAACAAATTCGTTTGGGATGTGCATTCTGGTAACCAACCTTAATAACCTATGGAAATATTGGCCTGCCGGGTCAACAAAAAATTCACCCTCGGGATGGTGCAATGTAAAGTGTGAGATATGAACATATTTTTCTGATTTAATTTAAAAAATTTATAGGGTTAGTATTTTAGAAGAAAGATTACTACCTTCAAAAACGAGGATTTAACTTTTTAAATTTTGAAAATGAAAAAATTTATTTTAGCAATACTGTTTATTACAACAATTATACTTCAATCAATGGCCTGTTCAGGTGTTTACATCGCGACAAAAAGCATCAAATTATTTGGGTTCAATGAAGACTTTTATAATTACAACACCATTTTTATGACTATGCCCGCTGCTAATGGAAGGTACGGCATGATCGCCTTCGGACATTCAAACAGTGTACAAGCCATAATTAATGATAAAGGACTATGTTACGATGGTTATGGAGCCCCTTTAAAAGAAGTAACTATAGATAAAAACAAACCAAACAATAATGGCAATTTTATCCCAATGGCTATGTCAACCTGCGAAACCGTTGAAGAAGTAAAGGCTCTGTATAATAAATTTAATCACCCCTGGCTCAATAACGGGCAATCTTTTTTTACTGACCGATATGGGAACGCTGCCATTTTTGAAGGAGATACTGTAATTTTCAAAACAAAAGACTATCAAATTTGCACCAATTTTTATCAGTCCGACCCGGAAAGTGGTATCAGTACGGGATTCTATCCATGCAAAAGGTATCAGTTACTCAACGAAGAACTTCAAAAAACAAATAATTATTCTGTTGAGTTTGTAAAAGAGTTGCTAAAAAAAGTTCATGTTAAAAATCAGGATTCACCACACGGACCTATTTCTACGGTCTATTCTTTAATAATTGATCAGAATAACAGAAAAATTTATGTTTATAATTTCCACAATTATGAAGATGTGGTAATTTTAGATATTGACGAAGTTCTTTCTAAAGCAGCACAACGTATGCCCCTCAAAAACTTGTTTGAAAACGGGGATAAAACAAAGAACCAAAGTTTATAATTAATCACAAAAAACAAGCATTCATCTTTTAAGCAGCATAAAATTTCTTGGCTCCATTATCCAAACAATTGGAACCGAATATAGACTTTATTCGATATTCGGTCGTTTTCTGTTTAAAACTTCTTACATTGAAATGAACAAATTATTGTTCTTCCCTTTACCTTTGCGGCATGAACTACAAAGAAACCCTCGATTTTTTATACAGCCAACTCCCGATGTATCAGCGCGAAGGGAAGGCAGCCTACAAAGCTGATTTAAAGAACACCATTGCGCTTTGTAATTTACTGGGAAATCCGCAAAAGAATTTTAAATCCATTCATATTGCCGGGACCAACGGCAAAGGTTCGGTAGCTCACCTCATCGCATCTATTTTACAAACGGCTGGTTATAAAACGGGGCTCTACACTTCTCCGCACTTAAAAGATTTCAGGGAACGGATAAAAATCAACGGGCAAATGATTCCCGAAGAACAGGTAGTTCAATTTGTAAAAAAACATAAAAACAATTTTAAAAAGATAAAGCCGTCCTTTTTTGAAATGACGGTTGGTTTAGCTTTCAAATACTTTTCGGATGAGAAAGTAGATATTGCCATTATTGAAACCGGCATGGGCGGACGGCTGGATTCGACCAACATCATAACCCCTATTTTATCAATCATCACCAATATTGGCCTAGATCACACCCAGTTTTTGGGCGAAACCCTGGCAGACATTGCCAAAGAAAAAGCCGAGATCATCAAAAAAGGAGTTCCTGTTATCATTGGCGAAACCCAGATTGGCCTTGATGATATTTTTACCCGCAAAGCCAAAAAAGAAAAAGCTTACATTTCTTTTGCCGATCAAATATTTGAAAGCAAGTTATTAAACAAGGTTCAAATCGGCTTGGCCGAATACGACATCTGGAAAAACAACGAAATGTTTATCGAGAAACTTTCCTGCCCGTTGCTTGGCGAATACCAATCAAAAAACATTGTCACGGCCATTCATGCCATTGACCTGCTCCAGGAATATTTAAGCATCGGGGCCAAAACCATTGAAGAAGGCATTGAATACGTGATTTCGAATACGGGACTAAAGGGCCGCTGGCAGGTTCTTTCAACCAACCCCCTGACTATATGCGATACCGGGCACAACAAAGACGGAATCACACATGTTGTTCAGCAAATTAAACAAATCCGTTTTGGAAAATTGCACTTTGTTTTAGGCATGGTAAACGATAAAAAAATTGATGAAATTCTTGCCCTTTTACCACATGAAGCGACCTATTACTTTTGCAAAGCAGACATCCCAAGAGGTTTGGATGAAACTATTTTAGAAGAAAAAGCCCATAAATGTGGATTGAACGGAAAAAGTTACAGCTCGGTCAGGGAAGCATACAATGTGGCCATCAATAATGCAGCAAGTTTGGACCTGGTTTTTGTCGGAGGCAGCACTTTTGTAGTGGCAGAAATTGTTTAACCGCCACTTACCATGTGAAGCACAACTACCTTATCGCCATCTTTAACAATCACTTTATCGCGGTCACCTTTTTTTACCAGCTCCTCATTAATCTTGGTAACTAATAATTTGAACGTGAAATTTTTATAGTCGATTAATTCGGCCAGGGTCATGTTATCTTTATCTATCGTTTCTTCCCGGTTATTAAGAATAATTTTCATGTTCCAAATGTTTTTTTATCAAAATTTCAACCGCCTGATTGGCCTGCATATTTGCCACAATACCAACACGTGGAGCCATCGGGGGCATATCTTCAGAAATTTCCGTTTCAAAATCCCCACAAATATAAAGGTTTCCGTGTTGCTCCATTCGTAAAGTGTTATTATTGCCATAACCGGCCATCCCCATCCCACAAATCAATGGCATATCAGGCATTTTCGAAAGAACCGTTTCAATAATCATTTGCTTCATCTTTGCAAAATCAAAAGCCTCAATAATTAAATCGCAGTCTTTATAAACCTCAACAATTTCTTTAGGGCCAAGTTTCAAATCATAAGCCTTGACCTCCACTTCATCATTCACAAAATAAATGTTATCGGCCAACGTGAACGATTTTTTTTGTTCAAGCTGATCGATATAATAGTATTGGCGGTTCAGATTTGATTTTTTTATAACGTCAAAATCCACTAAAATTAATTTACCAATACCTGATCGAGCCAAGGCTACCGCACAATTTGAACCCAATCCGCCACATCCGGCTATGCCAACTGTTTTTGTCGACAAAATTGTTTTTATCTCTTCAAAAGTCATTTGAATTAATTGTTAGTTTCGGTTCTTTTTTCACAAATATAAAACATATATACAAAGCTTTATATTTATATTTTATCTAAATTACTCGTTAACAATTAACATTATCAATATTTTAGTGGCAAATAAAGCGTTATGCAACACTTTACATATCACATTTTTAATACTTTATGGGATTATTACATAAGTATTTATTAGTTTTGTGAAGTAATTAACAACCATAAAATCCGAAAAAAACGTGACATATGAACATAGAAGACATAAAAAACAGCCACAAATTACTTAAAGACTGGACTTATGAGTGGACGGCGTTGGATAAAGGTTATACAGACAAGACCCTATATATTAACGTTGGAACCAATGAGATTAAAGAAAAACCGGTTCCTGCTCTAATGAAAGAAAAATTTATTGGTGGTAAAGGTTATGGACTAAAACTTCTATGGGAAGGAACAAAACCAGACACAAAATGGGATGATCCTGAAAACGAAATTATTATTTCATCAGGCCCCATCGGAGGAATCACCCAGTATTCAGGAGCAGGAAAATCTTTAGTGGTTTCAATCTCACCGCAAACAGATTCTGTAATGGATAGTAACGTAGGGGGATTTTTCGGGCCATTCCTAAAATTTTCAGGTTTCGATGCCATTGAATTGCAAGGAAAAGCTGAAAAAGACGTTATCGTTTTTATTGACGGAATAAACCATAAAGTTGAAATTTTTGAAGCACCGGAAGAACCACATGACAGCCACGAACTGGCCGAAATTTTAACGGAAATGTTCGCGGATGACGAAAAAGATAAAAAAAACATCGGGGTAGTTTCAACCGGCGATGCAGCCGATCACTCCTTAATTGGGATGTTGAATTTTAGTTTCTACGATCCAAAACGTAAACTGGTTCGTTTAAAACAAGCCGGACGTGGTGGTATAGGAACCGTTTTCCGCAACAAAAAAATCCGGGCATTGGTAGCTAAAGTTCCGGGGGTAAAAGGAAACCTGAACAATGTTGTTGACCTGAAAGCAATCATGGAAAGAGGTAAAAACTTCAACCGTGAAATGCGCGATCTGGATGACTCGCAATGTGAAATGAGAACAAAAGGGACGGCACACCTTGTAGAAATCATGGATGAATATGATTTGCTCCCAACACATAACTATAAATTCGGCAGCCACCCCGACACTAAAAATATCGATTCGGAGGAATGGAAGAGCCGTTTCACACAAGGCATCCCTGATGGTTGCTGGATTGGCTGTAACATGGCTTGTGCCAAAGGCGTTGACAATTATGAATTAAGAACCGGACCTTACAAAGGACAAAAAGTAATTGTAGACGGACCGGAATATGAAAACGCCGGAGGTTTGGGTTCAAACTGCGGTATTTTCAATCCCGATTATATTATCGAGGCAAACTTTTACTGTGACACCTACGGTATTTGTACGATTTCATGGGGAACCCTTGTCGCGTTCATAATGGAATGTTACGAAAACGGCATACTGAACGAAAAAAGAACCAACGGACTGAAATTAAATTTCGGGAATGCCGATTCAGCTATGGAGTTGATGCACCAATTGGCAAGAGGCGAAGAATTTGGAACCATTGCCGGTATGGGGGTTCGAAAAATGAAAGAACTATTTACTGAAAAAGGTTGGGGAGACCCACAATTCCTCCAGGATATTGGCATGGAAAATAAAGGTTTGGAATATTCCGAATATATTTCAAAAGAATCGCTTGCCCAACAAGGAGGATTTGCCATGACCAACAAAGGTCCACAACATGACGAAGCCTGGCTGATTTTCATGGACATGGTTAACAACCAAATTCCAACCTTTGAAGACAAAGCCGAGGCATTGCATTATTTCCCAATGTTCCGTACCTGGTTTGGCTTGGTTGGTTTGTGTAAACTCCCATGGAACGATGTTGAACCAGAAAACAATGCCGAAACCGACGAACCGGCTAAAGTACCGGAACACGTTGACAACTACGTAACCATTTTTAAAGCGGTTACCGGGCGTGAATTTGACAAACACGAAATGATCCGTCAATCGGAAAGAGTTTATAACTACCAACGTATTTTTAACTTACGCCGTGGCTACGGAGTCCGCAAATACGACGCCCAGCCATACCGTGCTGCAGGTCCTGTTACCAAAGAAGAGTATGAATCAAGAGCCGAGCGTTACGATAAACAAATGAAAGAAATTATTGGCATCGACCCCCAAGGAAAATCAACTGAAGAAAAAATGAAGATCACCCGAGAATACCGCGAGTCTCAATACGAAAAGCTATTAGATGCGGTATATTTACGCCGCGGCTGGACTTCAAACGGAGTTCCTAAAATTTCTCATCTAAAAAATTTAGGCATGGATCTCCCTGAATTGATAGAGGTTATAACCCCTCATCAAGAAGACTAACTAGTTGTATTCTATGAAAACAGAAAAACCACTCCATCTGGGGTGGTTTTTGTTATATTTTAATATCTCCTTTGCATTTTTTAACTTTTCTTTAAACCTTCCAAATCAATCTGGTTAATAATTTGCATAAAAAAACAACATTATGAGAAATCCGCATTTCAATCACCTAATTTTATGCTATTAATTTTGAATTTACTAATTAGCAACAACAATAGTTTTGCATCAAAACAAGATAAGAGAAATCCTTTCAATGCATTACTGTTTTTTTTGTTTACCAACTCACATAATTCATAGCTAAATATATCTTATATGTATATATTAACTTTTATTAACCACTACTTATCATACAAAAAAGTATCTTCGAATATTAATCAACCTAATATCCAGCATGTTTAAACATTATTTAAAAGTCGGATTTCGTAATATTATCCGCAATAAATTTTACACACTCATCAATATTATCGGTCTGTCAACCGGAATGGCAGCAAGTTTAATTCTCTTGCTTTACGTTCAGCTTGAGCTAAGTTTTGATGAGTTTCACCATAATAAACAAGATATTTACCGTATAAATGTACAAGGGGAAAAGTCAAAACTGATTAGTGCTAAGAGCCCTTTCAAATTGGCTCCGCTATTGAAAGAAACCTTGCCTGAAATTGAATCAATTTGCAGGGTTCGAAAAAATGAGTTAATTGTTAGAAAGGGTGAAAATCACATCGTTGAACCCGGTTTTATTCAAACAGATAGTAGTTTTTTTGATATTTTCACATTTAAATTCATTACTGGTGATCCCAAAAGCTGTTTGAAAAACAACAATTCTATTGTTATTACAAAATCAATGGCTTACAAATATTTTGGAAAAGAAGATGTAATTGGTGAAACTATAGAAATTAATCTTAGCGAGCGAAACTATTTGCAAACCATAACTGCTGTTATTGACGATTTTCCAACTAATTCACATATTCAGGCTGATTTTATTCTGCCAATTTATACCACCATCTGGAGCTATGAAAACATTAACAGAAAAAGAGTTTACCCGGCTTTTGAAAGTTGGAGGAATAATGATTTTTACACCTACTTTATTTTTAGGGGTGAAATAAACTTGGACGACTATGAGGGAAAAATAACAAACACAATTAAACAACATTTAGGTAAGGATTTTGGTTCTGATTTTCAAATTCAAGCCTTAAATAAAATTCATTTATACTCAGATCATCTGATTTCTGGTGTTGAAACTAAAGGTAATTTAGGTCAAATTTACTTGTTCGGAATAATCGCACTTCTTATTCTTTCCATTGCTATAATTAACTATATCATTCTTTCTACAACCAGATCGTTAGTCCGTATAAAAGAAATTGGATTAAGAAAAGTAATAGGTGCCAACCGCTCAAACATTGTAAAACAAGTTTTGGGAGAGTCTCTTATCATTTCTTTTATTGCATTACCTATCTCACTCACACTGGCTCATTTTTCTTTACCATTCATAAACCAGCTTCTGAGCAAATCAATATCATTAGACTTTTCTAATCCATTTTTATTCCCCTCATTGATACTTATTTGTATCATTACCGGAATTGTTTCGGGTAGTTATATTGCTTTTTACTTGTCATCTTTTAAACCAATTGACGTATTCAGAAGCCAAATTAATCTTGGAATTAGAGGATCCATTTTCCAGAGAAGTTTGATTGTTCTTCAACTCATGATTTTTATTGCCCTGGTAATATGTTCGGGGATTATTTATAATCAGGTTAGATACATGAAAAACAGTAATGTTTTAGGGTTTAAAAAAGAAAACCTGGTATCAATACTAACTGACAATTACCGAAAAACATTTAACCAAAAATACCCAACATTTAAAAATGATTTATTGAAGAACCCGCATATTTTGTTCGTTTCCTCTTCATTTTCCGGACAACCAGCTTACAAAACGACATTAAGCTACATGCTTTTAAGGCCGCTTAAAATGAGGGGCAGAATTGTTGATCATTGGGGTAGTGGAGGTGGTGACAAGTTGCCTGAAATGCCAAAAGATGCCAAAAAAGTAATTATTTACGAAGGAAACTCTGTTGACTATGATTACATTGAAGCCCTTGGAATTAAAATAAAGGAAGGAAGATCTTTTGATAAAAATATCTTTTCCGATAAAAAAGCAGTTCTGGTAAACGAAGAATTTATCAAATATTATAACGTAAAAAATCCATTAACAGAAAAATTCAAATTCGGCAGAAATTATGAACAAATCATTGGTATAATGAAAGATTTTCATACCCGCTCTTTAACTGATAAAATTAAGCCCGTCATGTATAGAATGAGCCATTCATTCGGACCAAGATACCTGAGGCAGGTTGTTATTAAACTCGACGGCCAAAATATCCAGGAAACATTAGCATTTATCGATAAAACCTGGAAAGAATACTGCCCTGAAGCTCCCTTCATTTACCAGTTTACTGACACCTACATCGATCATCAATATAAAACCGAAATGAATTTAGCCAGATTGATTGGAATATTTGCCCTACTTGCTATTCTAATTGCATCTTTAGGGCTCTTTGGGTTATCTCTTTCTATTGCCCAACGCAAAACAAAAGAAATCGTAATCAGAAAAACAATGGGTGCAAAAGTTAAAGATATTATTATCAGACTATTGAAACAGTTCCTGACCCTAACCATTATAGCAAATATAATAACAATGCCTTTAGCTTATTATTTGATGGATAAATGGTTGCAAAATTTTGAATACCAAGTCAAAATGGATTACAAAATATTTTTACTTGCAGGAATATCGTCAATTTTATTGTGTTTAATTACTGTTTCTTATCATTCGGCAAAAGCTGCAATTACAAATCCAGTTCAGGCACTTAAATATGAATAAATGAACATCCTTTTTTTATATTTACTAATCTTTAAAAAAAACGATAATTTATGTTTAGAACCAACGAATATTTTGATGGCAAGGTAAAATCCATCGCTTTTGAAACCACTGAAGGCACAGCTACCATTGGGGTAATGGCTGCCGGCGAATACGAATTCGGAACCTCAACCGTTGAATTTATGACCGTTACTTCGGGCGAAATGACGGTTCAACAACCCGGCGAAACCGAATGGAAAACCTATACAGCATTTGAAACTTTCAAGGTAGAGAAAGATGTAAAATTTAAAGTGAAGGTCGACGAAGATACTTCTTACCGCTGCCTGTATAAATAACATTTACCCAGTCATCGGTTGACTTAAAGTCAACCGATGACTGGGCGTGAACGCTTTCCTATTTATGGCTCCCATCTAAATTATGCCGGTGAATGCCTTCAAAATATGAATCTTCAAACTTCTTTAAAGTTTCTCTTAATTTTTTAACATATTCCAAATCGGTTGTTTGTTTTGTTTTCATGGCATACACCAAAATCTGATGCAGCAAGGTTAACTCTTTTTGGTATTTCGCAAACTTATCATTTTCAGGGTCAAGCGGTTTGATTCGTTGATGCAAAAAATATTGCGACACAATATCCTGAACTTTTTTAGCGTGATCTTCTTTATTCATCACCCAACGTATTTGCTGATTAACATCGTCCGAATTTTTCAGATCATTAATCATTTTCATCGATTTCTCAATAGTTGTAAAGTGTTCATACAAAAGCGAAACACGTAATTCATCATCATAAATTCCACAAGGAATTTCGCAGTGAGCAAAGGTTTGTTGGCCAATAAAGGCGACAAATCCAATAACAAGTATTTGTTTGAGTAGTTTTTTCATGAGTGCGTTATTTAGAAATATTCTAAACAAAGATATAAAATTAATTGATTATAAATTATTACATGATTAGTAAAAGAAAGAACGCACTTGGAAAATTTTCATATTTTTACCGACAATATTGAATGTTTGCCCATAAAATAAAACATGAGGATTAAAGGAAAAAACGGCTACCAGAAAGTATTTTTGAATTACAAATTATGGTTATCATCCGTCACAGGTGATGGCGTAATTGGCGATACAGAGTACCGTTTATTAAAACATATTCTCGAAAGCAAATCGTTAAAAGCGGCAGCCGAAGAAATTGGTGTCAGCTACCGAAAAGCCTGGGGCGATTTAAAAAAAGCGGAAGAAGTTTTGGGTTATTCTTTGTTAGAAAGACAACGAGGCGGAAAAAGCGGAGGAATGTCTATCGTTACAGAAAAGGCTCGCAAATTACTGGAAGCCTACGAAGCCCTGCAACAATCATTTGATGAGAATATTGAAACTGCTTTTAGGGAGTTCAAAAACAAAATCAAATAAATCATGAACGAATGCATTATTAATCTTGGAGCTATTAACTGGCTGGCTGTGGGTATTGCAACTATTGCTGCTTATATTTTAGGAGCACTCTGGTATTCAAAAGCACTTTTTGGCAAGCTGTGGATGAAACTGGAAGGTTTCACGGAAGAAGATTTGAAAAGAGGAGGAATAAAAGCAATGCTTATCACACTGATCACAACCTTTTTAACATCCTTTGTAATGGGCACCGTTATTGCAACCTGGGGAGTTAATTTCTGGGGGCATGCTATTCCGTTAAGTATTCTTTTTGGGTTGTTTTTATATGCCGGGAACCAATTATCTGATTTTCTTTACAGCCGCAGACCCCTGAAATTATTCTGGATTACCGCAACATATCGCATACTGATGATATTTGTCATCACACTCACTCTAATCCTCTGGAAATAAAATTTTTATCGAACAAAAGCCCAAACAAATCTAAGCAGGCTTTACTTTTTACCCCCAACTACTTAACAAATATTTGTTAAGAAATATTAAAATATGTTGGGATTAACAGCTATTATTCTTTATATTTACGATGTAAAAAAGTATAAAAACGGTAAAATAAGCCTATGATAAAACGTTTACTATTCATATTTATTGTATTATTTGCGATAGTAAATGTTCAGGCACAAGGGAACACAAACCCTTCGTCTGATAAAAACACTACTTATACCACTCCTGAACCGGAGATGATCTCAATGGCTTATCCAAATCCGGCCGATGCCGAAACAAAAATTGATTACAACCTCCCCAAAGAAACCAAAGAAGCTAAAATTATCATTCGCTCGTTATTAGGCTTGGTGATAAGCGAGCACAAACTGGAAAGTTTAAATGGAACCATTACCATTCAAACCAGTGATTTAACCGGAGGGATTTACCTATACTCACTGATTATAAACGGCGATATTAAAATTACCCGCAAACTGATTGTACAGCATTAAATTTTCTATCTCCAGAACCCATTCTATTAAGAGTTTTTCTTATATTTGGGAAAACACCCCAAAATAAATTTAATCAACAGTTTACATTATGCTAAACAAATCCTTTTTTACAATTGCTAGTTTTTTCATCGTAATAATTAGTTATAACAATCTATTATACGGAGCTGAAAAATTGGATCACAAGATTTTTATTGACAAAATTGAAAATAGCAACAATATTCTTTACGACAAATACCTTAGCATTTACAATGATTATTTAGAAAAGAATCCGGATGACATAGCAGTACAAATAGAACGCTGCAAATATGTTCAATTTGCTCAGTACAACATCGATGAAGATTTCAATCCCAACCAAGCTTATTTTGATAGCTGTGTCTCTGTTCTGACAAAAAAATATCCATTTAATCCGGAAGTGATTTTATTCCAAACTACTTATTTGTGGGGAGAAGATTTAATAAACACTTTTAAAAAAGCCGATACTAGTTTTGTAGAACTGCCGAATGATTGGACAAATAAAACGAAAGGCGAAATATATTTCAAAAAAGCTGAATATTATTATTACTATGAAGATAATAATAAAGAAGCTTTAAAATATATCTCAACTGCAATTAAGTATGACAAAAAATACGAAGCAAGTCTAGAATATGCTTCTATTCTTTTCAACAATAATCTTAAAGAAAAGACATTAAAAGTATTGCAAGGTGTTAGAGATACTACTGGTGATGCATGGCTGCTAGGACAAAAAGCCGATCTGTATTTAAAGCTTGAACAATACGACGAAGCATTGGAAGTATATAAAGAAGTAGAAAAAATTGATTCCTCATACAACAACAATGCAGAAATAGCTAAAACTTTTGAAGGTAATGGACAATATAATTTAGCAAGAATTTACTTAACAAAAGACACTTCCCTATATTGGTCAAAAGAGGATGCTTTGCGAAGACTTTTAGAACATGACCTAAAATTTCAATCTTCAAAACTCGCCTTAGAATCTTATAATGAGTTCCGAGATATTGGATTTAGCACAGACCCATTGGGATTATACAGGCTAAAACTTTTCTTCCAAAACCCTCTTCTTGCTTGGGAACTAAATCATTTTGGAGGCTTGATTTTGTTCTTACTTACAATAGCATTATTTATAATACTACCATCTATTTGGATACTCCCTGTTTATTTCATAGGTCATAAATGGAAATTAAAGCACAATCTCGATAAATTTAATTGGGGATTAAAGAGCTTTTGGATAATAAGCAGCGGTTACTTAATTGCCACTTTATTATCGTCTATAGTTTCACCACAACACCTCTATAGTTCTTTTTCTGATTACCCAGATTATGAACATACCTTAATTGATGAAGGGAAAACATTCGTTGTTTTTGTTTCAGTTATGGCTTTACTTACTATTTATTGCCTGAGAAACACCAATATAAACATCTTTTTTAGCAAGAATTGGTCTGTTACTCGCAATATATTAATGCCTCTCGCTTTATTTATAGCTTTTAGGCTCATTATTGGTTTTTATGTTTTAATTGGAGCAAAACTTAATATATCGCCCAACGATATTACATGTCTTAAAAATGGTCTACTCGCTTCAAACACTGAAATAAAAGGAGTTTTAGAATTTTGCGGATATCTTATAGGCTTTCTGATTATAGGGGGTTTGATCCCGATATATGAAGAAATAATATTTCGTGGGGCAATTCTTGAATCATGTCAGAGATATACTAATTTCGTAATAGCCAACCTCATTCAAGCAACGTTATTTGGAATATTGCATATGAGCTTATTCTTATTTCCTATATTTTTCTTATTTGGAATAACATCCGGTATTCTGAGGAAAAAATCCGGAGGATTGTTAGCAGGTATACTACTTCATATTTTTAATAATTCATTGGTAATTTTAGTCCTAATTGCAAGAATGAGTTAAGATTATTTAACTTTTTACCAGAAATCCCACAACTAATATTTTGTACTTTTAAATTTATTTACTCAAAAGATTATTAATTAAAATCAACACACCATGAAAAAATTACTTGTAATAATATTTTTAGCCGCCTCAATAAGCAGTTTTGCGCAAACTAAAAACTTCATCGATCAAAATTATATTGAAGTTACCGGCAAAGCCGAAATGGAAGTTGTACCAGACAGAATCTACATCAAGGTTTTACTCTCTGAGAGCGATAGCAAAAACAGGGTATCTGTGCCGGAGCTTGAAGAAAAACTGATAAAAAAACTAAAAAAAATTGGGATTGACCTCGAAAAAGATGTCTTTATCAAAGACATGGCCAGCAATATCAAATTTCACATGTTGGCCAAAAACAAAATTTACCTGTCAAAAGAATACCAAGTTATTGCTAAAGACGGCAAAACGGTTGCTGAAATATTCCTAGGACTTGAAGAAGTTGGTATATCAAATGTTTCAATCGAGAAAGTGGAAAACAGCAAAATTGAAGAATACCGGAAAGAAGTTAAAATTAACGCCATAAAAGCAGCAAAAGAAAAAGCTATTTTCTTAGCTAATGCGATTAAACAAGAAGCAGGGAGAGCAATTTTTATCGGAGAAAATAATTTTGGAAATCCAACTTTTGAATCTAACAACATCCGAATTCGAGGAGCATCTACACTTCTTGGAAGGAAATCTATAGACGAACCTTTACAAAATTTTGAATTTGAAAAAATAAAACTGGAAAGCACGATTATGTGCCGGTTTGTATTGAAATGAAAATATCTTTTAAATGAAGAATCCAATACTCATAATTTTACTCTTTCTAATTATAGGAGAATTTGCTTTTTCTCAGGAACCTACTGTCGATACATGTGATTTACTAACCAACAAAACCTGGGTAATGGATGATTTAACAGATAAAAAGATATCATCTTTTTTCACCTCAACAAAAGAAAATGTGCATCTAAATAATGAACTTATAGCAATATCAGATTATTATTTATCAAATGTAATTGTTGAAATTTTTGATGAAACAAAGGTTGGGAATATCAGAAATGGGAAATACATTGTTTGTTGTATGGATCAAACTCGTGAACAAATATCAATCTATGAGATAATAATTATTTCAGAAAACAAATTAGAACTTAGAAACATTTTACAATCGACAACATCAAAATACACCATAGAGAGTGACTAAACCCAGATTATACAATCTTTTATAAGAAAGCCCGGAATAAATCCCGGGCTTTTTTATTTTATAATCCGAATTCTTTCTTTATCTCATCTACATAATCTAGTTTTTCCCAGGCAAAAAATGCTACGTTTTTAACGGTTTTCCCATCCTTTTTAAAAGTGTTTTCGTCTTCGTAGAACACTTCCACCTCTCTGGTGTAATGATCGCGTCCAAAATGTCCATAAGATGCTGTAGGCTCAAAAATAGGGTTCTTCAAACCAAAGCGTCTTACAATGGCATACGGACGAAGATCAAATATTTTTTTGATCCTTTCGGCGATTTCGCCGTCACTTAGTTTTTTGCCGTTTTCATCTTTAACCTTGGCTGTTTTGTAAGTTTTTACAAAAACACCCACCGGTTCGGCCACGCCAATAGCATAAGCCACCTGAACCAACATTTCATCGGCTACACCTGCCGCCACCATATTTTTGGCAATATGACGTGTGGCATAAGCCGCCGAACGGTCCACTTTTGAAGAATCTTTACCGGAGAAAGCTCCTCCTCCATGAGCCGCTTTTCCGCCGTAAGTATCCACAATAATTTTACGCCCGGTTAAGCCGGTATCGCCATGAGGCCCGCCGATTACAAATTTCCCGGTAGGGTTCACAAACAATTTATAATCGTTTTTGAACAAGCGTTTTACCCTTAGCGGAATTACTTTTTTAACCCGTGGAATTAAAATCTTCTCAACATCAGTTTTAATTTTTTCCAGCATTTCGGCCTCCGGGGCAAAATCATCGTGCTGGGTCGAGATTACAATGGTGTCGATACGCAAAGGCTTGCCGTTATCGGCATATTCAACCGTAACCTGCGATTTTGAATCGGGACGAAGATATTTCATTTTTTTACCTTCACGGCGAATAGCCGCCAACTCCTGCAGGAAAATATGCGACAACTCGATCGTCATCGGCATAAAATTGTCCATTTCTTTGTTGGCATAGCCGAACATCATTCCCTGGTCGCCGGCTCCTTGCTCTTCATCCGATTGGCGAACTACTCCCTGGTTAATGTCGGATGATTGCTCGTGGATGGTTGAAATAATACCACAAGAGTTTGCATCAAAACGATATTCGGCTTTGGTGTAGCCAATATCAGCAATTACCCTGCGGGCCAGACCGCTAACATCGGCCCAGGCATTGGTTTTAACCTCACCGCTACAAACCACCAGACCCGTAGTTACCAAGGTTTCGCATGCCACTTTTGAGTTTGGATCGTGGCGCAACATATCGTCTAATATGGCATCAGAAATTTGGTCAGCAACTTTATCGGGATGCCCCTCCGAAACTGACTCTGACGTAAATAAATATCCCATTTTTTAAAATTTTAAACAATTAAAAGTCTTCGGAAGATTTTGATTGGCTGGTATATTTGCTTTAGCATTTTTTACCGTGGTTGCAATCAATCAAATCTTTCCACATTAGCATTGCAAAGGTACAACTATTATTTAAAATAGATTCAAACAATCTAATTATTTGTCAAATCACGGAAAACCGTTTCCAACGTTTTTTCTTCTTTGTTCATCGAAAGAACCTGAATACCTTTGTTAACCGCAAACTGAAAAACAAGCGGACGTATATCTTGGGCAGAAGAAGATTCCAGTATCCAGTTTTCATTTACCCGCTCAACATTTAAAATACCTTCAATGCCTGATAGTTCTTCAAACGCAACTTCATCACTAAATTCCACAATAACCGAATACTTTTCATTCTCACCCGATTTCAGCTCAATTGTTTTCTGATCGGCAACTATGCTTCCTTCTTTTAAAATCACTACGCGGTCACACAAAGCTTCAACCTCCTGCATGATATGCGTAGAGAGGATTACCGTTTTGTTTTGCCCAATTTTTTTTATCAGTTTTCTGATTTCACTCAGCTGGTTTGGATCCAGGCCGGTGGTGGGTTCGTCCAAAATTAACACTTCCGGATCGTACATTAAAGCCTGCGCCAAGCCAACCCTCTGCCTGTACCCTTTTGAAAGCTGCCCGATTTTTTTGTTTTGTTCAGGAGTCAAGCCGGTTAAACGGATTAATTCTTCAATGCGGGTTTTTCGTTTTCTTCTTGAAATTTGTAAGCCGGCCACAAATTCAAGGTATTCCCAAACATACATTTCGGGGTATAATGGATTTTGCTCGGGCAAATAGCCAATTTTTGAACGGGTTTTTATCGAATCCGTTATCACATTTAAGCCAGCAACCTCAACTAAACCTTCATCAGGGGTAATAAACGACGTTATGATTTTCATCAGGGTTGACTTACCTGAACCATTAGGTCCAAGCAATCCAAGGATTTCGCCTTTCCCAGCTTCAAAAGAAATATTCTTTAAAGCTTTTTGCCTGCCATAGGTTTTTGTAACACCATCAATTTTTACTGACATAAACCGGGTTTTATTCGAAGCGAAATTACGCAAAATCTTACTCTTTCAGGACTAAACAATTAAGAATAAATATTATTTTTGCAACAATTTTTAATCATGTTTTGTTTGGGATGCAAATTTTCAACAAAATCTTGTTAGCAAATTTGTTAAATCAAAAATTTAGTTCTATTTTTGCACCCCGTTTTAAAGAAGGAAATTTAAGATAAAGAAAAAATTAGATGGATACCTTAAGTTACAAAACCAAAAGTGCGAATAAAGAAACCGTTACCAAAGAGTGGGTTTTGATTGACGCAGAAAATGAAATACTGGGTCGTTTAGCTTCTAAAGCTGCTTTCCTGTTAAGAGGAAAACACAAACCTAGTTATACGCCTCATGTTGATTGCGGCGATAATGTTGTTATTATCAATGCTGATAAAATCAACCTGAGCGGTAATAAATGGGACGATAAAGAATATGTTCGTCACAGTGGTTATCCGGGAGGACAACGTACTACCACGGCTAAAGAATTAATGGTTAAAAAACCTACAGCCATGGTTGAAAAAGCAATCAAAGGTATGCTCCCTAAAAACAAACTTGGAAGTGCTTTATTCAGGAATCTATACGTATATGCCGGTTCTGAACACAAACAAGAAGCACAAAACCCAAAAGCAATTAATTTAAACAACATTAAGTAGATGGAAATAGTAAACACATTAGGCAGAAGAAAAACAGCCATTGCAAGAATTTATCTTTCAGAAGGTAACGGAACTATTACCGTAAACAAAAAAGATTATAAAGATTACTTTCCAACGGCTACTTTACAATATGTAGTTCGTCAACCATTAGAAATTACTAACACAACCGATAAATACGACATCAAAGTTAATCTTGATGGCGGTGGTGTTAACGGACAAGCCGAGGCACTTCGTTTAGCAATTTCCAGAGCACTTTGCAAAATCGACGAAGAATTCCGTCCTCCGCTTAAAGCAAAAGGTTTATTACGCCGTGACCCACGTATGGTTGAACGTAAAAAACCAGGACAACCAAAAGCTCGTAAGAAATTCCAATTCAGTAAACGTTAACATACTATTTCATTTCACTGGACCGAGTTTAGTATCTAAATTACCAAGACCGATCATTTTTTCGCTACTTGGTAATTGTTTTAAAAGAAAGTAAACAAATTAAAATTAAAAGAATGGCAAGAACAAATTTTGATCAATTGTTGGACGCGGGAGTCCATTTTGGTCATTTGAAAAGAAAATGGAATCCTAATATGGCTCCATATATTTTTATGGAACGCAACGGGATCCACATCATTGATTTATACAAAACTGTTGCAAAAATTGAAGAAGCTGCATCAGCTTTAAAACAAATTGCCAAATCGGGCAAAAAAGTGTTGTTTGTTGCAACAAAAAAACAAGCCAAAGATATTGTAGCTAACACTGTAAGTAAAGTAAACATGCCTTACGTAACAGAACGTTGGCCCGGGGGGATGTTAACCAACTTTGCAACCATCCGCAAAGCGGTTCGCAAAATGTCTTCCATTGATAAAATGATGACCACTGATAGCTACCTAAACTTTTCAAAAAGAGAACGTTTGCAAATTAGCCGCGAACGTGCCAAATTAGAAAAACAATTAGGAAGTATTTCTGATTTGAACCGTTTGCCATCGGCTCTATTTATTGTAGACATTAACAAAGAACATATTGCAGTAGCTGAAGCTAAAAAATTAAACATTCCAACATTTGCAATTGTAGACACCAACTCAAATCCCAAAGCAGTTGATTTCCCAATTCCGGCAAATGACGATGCTTCAAAATCTATTGAATTGATAACAAGCATTATGACAGAAGCTATTGCTGAAGGTTTGGCAGAAAGAAAACTGGACAGAGACAAAAAAGCAGCTGAAGACGAAGACGAAAACACTGACAAAAAAGAAGTGAAATCGAAAACCATTGAGGAGATTGAAGCAGAGGAAGACGAAAAAATCGAAAAACATAAAAAACGTGGTTCAGGATCAAAAGCTGGAGAAGAAAATGAGGAAAAACCTAAACGTCCGAGAAAACCAGTTGCTAAAAAAAAGTAATTAATTAAATTTCTTTACGAACCTTTTAAAAATTAAGAAAATGACAAAAATAACCGCTGCTGAAGTTAACAAATTAAGAAAACATACCGGTGCCGGAATGATGGACTGTAAAAAAGCTTTGGTTGAATGTGAAGGCGATTTTGACAAAGCTGTTGACTATCTTCGTAAAAAAGGTCAAAAAGTAGCTTCTAAAAGAGCTGACCGCGAAGCTGGCGAAGGCGTTGTTATTGCAAAAACCAATGCCGATGAATCATTTGGTGCTGTTGTTATGATTAACTGCGAAACCGATTTCGTTGCTAAAAACGAAGACTTCATTAAATACGTTAATTCAATTATTGATTTAGCTATTGAAAAACAAGCGAAAAATATTGACGAGCTAAAAGCTTTAGAATTAGACGGACGTAAAGTTGAAGATACCGTAACCGATCAAACCGGTGTAATTGGTGAAAAAATTGAGCTGGGACAATACGAAGTTGTTGAATCAGCAAAAGTATTCGCTTACAACCACCAAGGAAACCGTTTAGCAACCATTCTTGGCCTGAACAAAGCCGAAGGTGATGTTGACCAACTTGGAAAAGAATTAGCAATGCAGGTAGCTGCAATGGCTCCTATCGCCGTAGACGAAAACGGGGTTGATGCTGAAATTATCGAGAAAGAAAAACAAATCGGTATGGAACAAGCACGTCAGGAAGGAAAACCAGAGCAAATTTTAGAAAAAATTGCCCTGGGTAAAGTAAATAAATTCCTGAAAGAAAACACACTGTTAAACCAAGATTTTGTTCGTGACACCAAAAAATCGGTAAAACAGTATCTGGCTGAAACAGATAAAGATTTAGCTGTTACTGCTTTTGCACGTGTTATGTTAACAAGCAACTAAAACATATCACATACTCTTTTAAAAGGGGCTCATTTTGAGTCCCTTTTTTATTGAACAAATATTAATAATTTTAAGTTCTTAAAACAATTTGCTTAATCTTGGTAAAGGTCCCCGAAAAAATCAGGCTTCTTCAAATAGAGAACACAAACTATGTATACCTTCCAAAGACTAAAAATAACGGAGGCTATATTGAATTAAAGTACGATCAAAAATAAAATTACTTGATAAAAAACGATATTGATTTTTTACAGCCTACAAAGAAAGAAGCCTATGTAGAAGCCAAACCTCCAAGATTTAAAAGAAACTCTGATAAATATTATATCCAAACTGAGGAGAACTCCCTTATCTTGATATCAAACAAGAAAAATCTTTACGAGGCTTTTACTCAAATTGCAAATGAGTTAAAAACTTACTTAAAAAAAGAAAAGATAAACCTAAGAAAAGAAGATGATCTGCTTAAATTAATGGTGTTTCTTAACGATAAAATCTAAGAAAGCATTTTTCTCACAACATCCGAAACCAATTTATTGTCGGCACGGCCGGCAATTTTTTTAGTTACCAATCCCATCACCTTGCCCATATCTTTCATGCTTTGGGCTTTAACTTCTGCAATGGTTTCTTTTACAATATTTTCAATCTCCGCTTCACCCAGTTGTTCCGGCAAATAAGCTTCAATAATTTCAGCCTGGAAGAGTTCTTCGGCAGCCATTTCATCCCTGCCATTATTTTTATAAACCTCGGCTGATTCTTTACGTTGTTTAACCAAACGCTTTAGCAATCCTAATTCAACAGACTCTGGGATTTCACCGGAACCAGCATCTTTACCGGTTTTGGCAAGCAGCAAAGCCGCTTTAATGGCTCTTAATGCTTCCAGCTTTTTAGAATCTTTTGCAAGCATCGCCTGCTTTATATCTTTGTTGATTTCAATTTCTAAACTCATACTTTGGGGGTTTAATCTACATTATCATGCAAATACGAATTATTTTCCCGCAAACGGGTTCCGTCATTTTTATCGTCAGAAAGGCTGATTCTTGACACTTCGGTATTGTCTGAAGGGTTAACCTCGTTCAACTTAACTTTACGCCTTAAATAAGCAGGTTCCTTCTCCATACGTTCCAAATCTTCCGGAGATTTCAGACTGATGCTTAATTCTTTCAGTTTTTGAATGCGATCCTGCGTGCGTTTTTCTTGGTTGATATCCTCTTCATCATCCACAGGCTCAAAAGAAGGTTTCGGAGGTTCTTTCCTTACAAACGATTCTTCTTTTTCAGGGCTTTGTAAAATCGGAGGTTCTGGCGGATTACTTCTCGGTGGCTCCTGCTTATCTAAAGAACCCCTCTCAGGAGTAGTCAGATCAAATATCAATGAACGTTGTTCGGTCCGTGTTTTTATTCTGATGGTTGAGTCACCCTCGGATTTCAGTTTGTTGACAGCTTGTTCCTGAGGTTCTGTTTCTTTCTCAACAAGTTTTATTTCTTCATTTTCAACGGCCGATTCCTGGGGTCTCATTTTTAATTCAGGGGCTTGCTGAACCTTATCATCCAAACGGTGGATAATTAAGTTCTCGCGCCCAAGGTCTTTATTTTTAATATCAAAACCGGTAGCAATAATGGTGACCCCAATTTTGTTCCCGATAGCTTCATCCGTACCATTTCCCCAGATAATCTCTGCATTCTGACCTGCTTCATCCTGGATATAATCGGTAATTTCTGTTACTTCGTCCATCGAAATTTCTTCCACTCCCGAAGTAATATAAAGCAATATATTGCTGGCACCTTTTATGTCGTTATCATCCAACAATGGCGACGACATAGCCGATTTAACGGCATCAATGGCCCTTGTTTCGCCGTCGGAAACGGCCGATCCCATAATGGCTTTGCCGCTGTCTTTCATCACGGTTTTTACATCCTCAAAATCCACGTTGATGTAACCGGTAACCGTAACAATTTCGGCAATACCTTTGGCCGCTGTTGTTAAAATATTATCGGCCTGCTGGAAAGCTTCCGACAGTTTTAAATCGCCGTGCAGTTCGCGCAATTTATCATTGCTCACCACCAAAAGAGTATCAACATGAGCACGTAATTCTTCGATCCCCTGGTTGGCCTGTATGCGACGCTTTCGCCCTTCAAATGAAAACGGAATGGTAACAATACCCACGGTAAGGATTCCCAAATCCCTGGCTACCTGGGCTATCACCGGAGCGGCACCGGTTCCGGTTCCACCACCCATCCCGGCAGTAATAAACAGCATCTTGGTGTTCTTTTCCAAAATACTTTTAATACCCTCAATATTTTCCATGGCGGCTTCACGTCCTACGGATGGAATTGAACCCGCTCCAAGTCCCTTATTTCCCAACTGAACTTTGTTCGGGATCGGACTTACTTCCATTGCTTGTGCATCAGTATTACAGATGACAAAGTCAACCCCACGTATACCTTGGCTATACATGTGGCTCACGGCATTGCCACCTCCACCTCCAACACCAATAACTTTGATTATAGAAGATTGATTTTTAGGCAGATCAAATGTTATCATTTCACTCATGTTTGGTTATTTAAATTTAGGTGTTTTAGTTTATTTATCTTTTAAAAATCCCAGGAGTTATTAAATATTTATTGTTAATTATTTTAGTCGAGCGCATCACGTTCAAACCAATCCTGGATACTCCTCAAAAAACTGCCTGATTTTTGATCTTTTTTTTCTCGCCGACCCATAATTTTAACCTTGCGTTTTTCCCCCTTTTCCGACATTTCACGGTTGCTGTCACGATCAAAACGATTAATCCCTTCAATCACTAAACCAACACCGGTTGCATACATGGGGCTGGCCACTTCGTTGTCGGCATTGCTTGACAGGTGCTCATTGGGGAACCCAATCCGGGTATCCATTCCAGTAATAAACTCGGTTAGCTGGGCAATGTGTTTCATTTGGGCACCGCCCCCGGTTAACACGATTCCGGCAATTAGTTTTTTCTCAAATCCGGAGTTCCTGATTTCGTAATACACATGCTCAATAATTTCTTCCATGCGAGCCTGTATAATGCTGGCCAGGTTTTTCAGCGAAATTTCTTTTGGCGGACGGCCACGCAAACCGGGAATGGCCACAATTTCTTCATCGCGGTTTTCGCTTGCCAAAGCCGAACCAAATTTCACCTTCAATTCTTCGGCATGCTTTTTAATGATGGTACAGCCTTCTTTTACATCTTCGGTAATGATGTCGCCACCAAAAGGAATCACTGCCGTATGGCGGATAATTCCATCCTGGAAAATAGCCACATCCGTGGTTCCGCCACCAATATCCACCAACACAACACCAGCCTCTTTTTCTTCTTCGCTCAACACCGCTTCGGCAGAAGCAATCGGTTCGAGAATTAAATCAACAACTTCCAGCCCGGCTTTGCGAACGCATTTGTATATGTTTTTTGCAGCAGCAGTTTGCCCGATAATAATATGGAAATTGGCTTCCAAAGAATTACCCAACATCCCGATAGGTTCTTTAATTCCCTGCTCGCCATCCACAATATAATCCTGGGGAATGACATCTATAATTTCCTCACCAGGACTCATACTCAGGTTGAACATACTGTTGTTTAGATATTCGATGTCTCTCTGGCTGATTTCATCATCAAAATTTTCACGGATGATATTTCCGCGGTGTTGCAGGCTTTTAATATGCTGACCCGCAATGCCTACATTCACATATTTGATATCAACCCCCGATTTTTGCTCGGCCTGACTAACCGCTTCGATGATGGATCGAACTGTATTTTCGATGTTTGAAACAACCCCGCGTTTTACCCCTACCGATTCCGTTTTACCGTAACCGAGGATGTCAATTTTCCCGTGTTCATTTCTTTGTCCTACAATGGTCGCTATTTTTGTAGTTCCGATGTCAAGACCTACGATAATTTCTGAAGTTCCCATATTTATTTTCTTTTAGTACAAACAACTTGATTTTCGTATTTCAGGTTGATTAATTTATACATGTCCCAACCTTTTAATGTGATGCCTTGCGAATAAAACAATTCCAGTTTCCTGAATTTGTCATCCAGATTTTTTATATCCCCTAATAAAATCAACTGTTTCCCGATTTTCGGAACGAGTTCAAATTCTTTATTCCGGTTCACGTAAATTTGTTCTGTCAAAGCATTTAAAAATTTATCTTTTTTGATGTGTGTTGCCAAAATGAAGGCTTTTTTTAAATCGTCTTCACCCTCAATATTCAACACATTAATTCCTTTTAAATCGTTATAATCATAGTTCTTAATCATTCCGTTTACAAAAAGAACGCGTGATATGTAATTCTCATTTATCGGAATAACATAACCTTTAGAATCGATATAAAAACTGGCTTTATAAGTCGACACCCTCAATGCCGGCTGCCGCTGAACAATATCAATCACCAGCTGGCCGTTAATGCTGGTGTAAACATTTACCGCTGCAACATACGGATCTTCCGCAATCAGGCTCTCGAGCTTTTTAATGTTTAAATCAGCGATTCTTTTCTCGGTTAAATTGCCCAGTTCACGGTTCAAATAATTTTCGATACTGTCGGCTCTTAAAAAAACATCTTCGCCCAAGTACTGCATGTTAATCGAAACACTGCCTATCAAAACATTTTGTTGTTGACCTGAAACATAATAAATGCCATAGCCCATGCCCCCAAGCACAATCAAACCAAAAAATATGTTTAAAAAGCGTTTCATCGCGTTAATATTTCTTTTAATGGTTGAACCAATTGATCAATGTTTCCGGCTCCCAGGGTCAATAAAACCTCCGGGGTTTGTTCCGTCACAAAAAACAGTATTTCTTCTTTTGTTTTATAAGATTTCTTCGGGTGATTGATTTTATCCAGCAAAAATTGAGCGTTAATTCCTTCAATCGGAAGCTCACGGGCCGGGTAAATATCCATCACAATTACTTCATCCAGCAACTCCAAACTGCGGGCAAAACCATCAACAAAATCACGGGTCCGGCTAAACAAATGCGGTTGAAAGATGCCCGTAATTTTTTTTCCTGCATATAATTCTTTCACCGAAGAGATGCATGCTTTCAACTCCTCCGGATGATGGGCATAATCATCAATATAAACCACTTTTTCGTTGCGGACAATGGTCTCAAAACGGCGTTTCACGCCCGGATAAGATTCGAGACCTGACTTAATCTTATCCTTGCTCAAACCGTATAATTTTGCCAGCGTAGCCGCACCAACGGCATTTTCAACATTGTGCCGCCCCGGTGTTTTGAAACAAATATTTTCAATCATGTCATCCGGCAATTTCAGGTCAAAAGAATAAGCTCCGTCTTTAATTTCAAATTGCTGACAAAAAGCATCCGACTTTTTAACGGCTGAATACGAAAATTCTTTTCTGCCGTCGGTATGAATTTTTAAACCGTTTTTATAAACCAGACGGCCTCCCGGTTTAAGGTTCTTTGCAAACAACTCGAAAGAT
Organism: Bacteroidales bacterium; assembly: GCA_963664245.1. GTDB lineage: Bacteria > Bacteroidota > Bacteroidia > Bacteroidales. The sequence continues at coordinate 3,021,567 of OY760934.1, read as the reverse complement.
TGCTGCAAATGATTTTCCGAACCGTAAATATCCAGATGGTCTGCATCCATAGAGCTGACCAAGGCAATATCAGGCGCAAGGGTCAAAAACGAACGATCAAACTCATCGGCTTCCACCACAAAAACATCGCCCTCAACTTCACCAATAAAATTGCTTTCGTATTCGTTGACAATCCCACCAATCAAACCCGAAACCTTCACTCCAGCCCTTGCCAAAATATGCGCCAACATGGAGGAAATTGTGGTCTTACCATGAGTTCCGGCCACCGCAATGGTGAAGCAGTTTTTGGTTAGTTCGCCTAAAATCTGAGACCGTTTAAACAACAAAAATCCTTTCTCCCGAACAAAGGCCAGTTCTTTCATATCTTTAGGGATGGCCGGCGTATAAACCACCAAGTCCAATCCGGAAGGGATCAAATCCGGGGCATCCTCAAAATGGATATCGATTCCCTGCTGCTGGAGTTTTGCAGTCAGAGCCGTCGGGGTTTTATCATAGCCCGAAACCTTGGCTCCCAGCTTATGGAAATAGCGGGCCAGGGCACTCATACCGATGCCTCCAATGCCTAGAAAATAGATATTTTTCAATTGCCCGATTTCCATTATTTAATCAATTTTTCAATTTCATTCACAATCAAATCCGTTGCTTTTGGCTGCGCAAAAGCAGCTATATTTTCCGCTAATTCTTTTAAGCGATCATCATTATTAATTATGGCTTTTAAAAGACCCGCAAGCTTTTCGGAAGCTTCGCTATCTTTCAACAAATAAGCCGCGTTTTTATCGACCAAAGCTTTCGCATTTTTGGTTTGGTGATCGTCGGCCGCCGAAGGCAAAGGAATAAAAATCACCGGTTTTTTAACCGCCGAAATCTCCGAAATAGCAATAGCTCCCGCCCGTGAAATAATCACATCGGCGGCAGCATAAGCCAAATCCATTTCACGGATAAACTCGTGCACTTTAATGTGATGCATCCCTTTGGTTTTTTCCCGGGCTTCATCCACATAAAAACGCCCGGTTTGCCAAATTAATTGCACGTTTTCTTCCGCAAAAACTGCCAGATTTGCCGCAATACTTTTATTGATAGAAACCGAACCCTGGCTGCCTCCAACCACTAAAACGGTTTTCTTTTTATCCGCTAAACCGAAAAAATTAAGGGCTTCTCCTTTTTTCCCTTCAATTTGGATAACATGTTCTCGAACAGGGTTCCCGGTTAAAACAATTTTTTCTTTGGGAAAATATTTTTCCAGACCTTCGTAAGCCACGCAAATTGTATTCACTTTTTTTGCCAGCAACCTGTTGGTAATTCCCGGAAACGAGTTTTGCTCCTGGATCAAGGTCGGGATACCACGACGGATTGCCACATTTAAAGTCGGCCCGCTGGCATAGCCACCCACTCCTATCACCACTTCGGGTTTTACTTTTTTTAATATTTTTTTTGCCTTGAGAAGGCTATCGATCACCTTAAACGGGAATGACAGATTCTTTAAAGTCAGTTTTCGTTGGATGCCGCTAATCCACAAGCCATGAATGGGATACCCGGCTTCCGGAACTTTGGTCATTTCCATGCGTCCCCTGGCTCCCACAAACTCAATATTCACCTCCGGGAAACGTTTCCTGAGTGCATTGGCAATAGCCAGAGCCGGGAAAATATGCCCACCGGTACCTCCTCCGCTGATGATAATATTTTTAGGCTTCTTCGGCATACAGTTCGTGTTTAACAATTGTCGGATTATTAATTTCTTTACTTACACTTAAAATAATTCCGATGGATAATGAAGTGAACCAAATAGAGGTTCCACCCATACTTACCAAAGGCAACGGCTGACCCGTAACCGGCATTAAATTAACGGCTACAGCCATGTTAATCATGGCCTGAAACACTAGGTTAAAACTCACTCCGATGGTTAAAAAGGCCCCGAAGTTTTGCGGAATTTTCGCCACGATAGTTACAGCCCTGAAAAACAAAATCAGGTACAAAAGCACCACAAACGAAGCCCCAACCAATCCGTACTCTTCGGCAATGATGGCAAAAATAAAATCGGAATAAGGATGCGGTAAAAAATTACGCTGGGTACTGTTCCCTGGTCCCTTTCCAATTAAGCCTCCCGAAGCAATCGCAATTTTCGACTGCTCGACCTGATAGTTTTCATCAGTATTTTCTTTTTGGTTGACAAAATTATCAACACGGTTTTTCCAGGTCCATAAACGTCCCTGTTGTTCGCCAGGCAGGTTATACAAAATAGTTATAAAAATAGCCAGCGATACAATTCCAATCCCGACCAGCGATAAAATATAAGTTGTGTTTACCCTCCCAATAAACATTAAAACCAAGCAGGTTATAAACAGCAATGCAGCCGTTGAAAAGTTCGACGGAAGGATCAATCCGCAAACAATAATAACCGGCAGCATCAAGGGCACAAAGGCCGATTTAAAGCTTTTTATTTCACTTTGCTTTTTGGTTAGCAAACGAGCCAAATAAATGACCAAAGTTAATTTTGCCAAATCGGAGGTTTGAAACGATAAATTAAAAGGTAATGGCAGTACCCTTTTGGCATCGTTCAGATTCAAACCGATAAAAAACGTTAAAACCAACAGAGGAACAGCAACGTACAAAGCGATTTGGAAAATCCTTGAATAATAAGTGTATTTAACAAGATGTGCGACATACATCAAAAGCAAACCAAATAGCAGGATCAAAAAATGTTTGATCATGTAATACTCGGTATTGCCGGACTGATATTTATAAGCCAGCGTGCCCGTTGAGCTGTAAACAGCCAATAACGACAGCACGGACAGCAGTATCACTACTACCCAAATGACTTTATCTCCTTTTATTTTTCGTGCTAATGCCGACACAATCTTTATTTTTTATTTTCAATTTTTTTATTGATGATCTTATAATTGGTTTACAGCATCTTTAAACTGGTTACCGCGGTCTTCGTAATTTTCGAACAAATCAAAGCTTGCACAGGCCGGCGACAATAAAACCGTATCGCCATGATCGGATAAATCGTATGCAAGATCAACGGCATCTTTTGCCGATCGCGCATCAACAATGGTTTCAACAATATCGCCAAACTCCTGATGAATTTTCAGGTTATCCACGCCCAAGCAAATAATGGCTTTTACTTTATCGCGAACCATACTTTTTAAACTTTCGTAATCGTTTCCTTTATCCACGCCACCTACAATCCACACTACATTTTCTGTCATGCTTTCCAGGGCATACCAGGTTGAGTTTACATTGGTTGCTTTGGAGTCGTTGATAAAATCAACGCCGTGGATGGTTGCAACATGCTCCAGGCGGTGTTCCACATTCTGAAAATCGCTCAAACACTGTTTGATCGTTTCTTTCCTGATGCCAATTAATTTTGCCGTAATGCTTGCTGCCATCGAATTATAAGCATTGTGTCTTCCTTGTAAAGCTAATTCCTCTAACGTCATGGTTATTTTCTTTGATTTAATATTTATGTTTATTTCTTTGTTTTTTATGTATGCTCCTTCTACAAGTACAGAATCATTGAAGGTGAAAGGGTATTGTTTGGAAACAATGTTTCGTTTTTTGATTTCTTCGGTCAGAACCGGATCGTCCATACAAAAAACAAAAGCCTCTTTTGAAGTTTGGTTTTGAAGTATCCTGAACTTTGAATCGACATACTTGCTGAAATCGTTTTCGTAACGATCCAGGTGATCGGGCGTAATGTTCATCAACACGGCAATGTCTGCTTTGAAATCAAACATCCCGTCCAACTGAAAACTACTAAGCTCTAACACATAGTATTTAAAATCATTCTCAGCCACCTGCCAGGCAAAACTTTGCCCAACATTTCCGGCCAAACCCACTTTCAATCCGGCTGATTTTAACATGTGGTAAATCCAAAGCGTGGTAGTGGTTTTTCCATTGCTTCCCGTGATGCAAATTTTAAATGCATTGGTGTAGCGGTCCGCAAACTCAATCTCCGATATTACAGGAATCCCTTTCTGGCGAATTGCTTTAATCAACTCGATATGATCGGGAATTCCCGGGCTTTTTATGACCTCATCCGCGCTTAAAATCCGCTCAACATCATGTTTCCCTTCTTCAAATTCAATGTCAAACTGTGAAAGAACGTCTTTATATTTTTTCTTTATTTTTCCTTTATCCGAAACAAAAACCCCGAATCCTTTTTTCTTTGCCAGTATGGCTGAACCAACCCCGCTTTCCCCGGCTCCGAGTATCACTTTTGTTTCACTCATTTTATCTTAATTTCAGTGTTATCACTGTGGCTACCGCCAGCATGATCCCCACAATTAAAAAGCGCATCACGATCTTAGGTTCGGGATAACCCAGCACCTGGTAGTGATGATGAATGGGCGACATTTTAAAAATGCGTTTGCCCACCCCTGTTCTCCGTTTGGTTCTTTTGAAATAAGCCACCTGGAGAATTACCGAAAGGTTCTCAACCAGGAATATTCCGCAAAGGATAGGGATCAATAGTTCTTTACGGATGATGATGGCAAAAACGGCGATGATCCCACCAATTGCCAAGCTTCCGGTATCGCCCATAAATACTTGTGCCGGATACGAATTATACCACAGAAAACCGATACATGCTCCCACAAAAGCACTAATAAATATGGTTAGCTCACCGGAATTAGGGATATACATTATGTTCAGGTAATTCGCAAAAACAATGTTACCCGATACCCAGGCAAGCAGAGCGAGCGTAGCCCCGATAATGGCCGAAGTTCCTGTAGCCAGCCCGTCGATGCCGTCGGTGAGGTTGGCCCCGTTTGAAACCGCCATAATAATCAGTACCACAATAGGGATAAATATGAGCCAGGCATATTTCCCAAAACCATTACCCAACCACGAGATCAACACCGAATAATCAAATTCATTATTTTTTACAAACGGAATAGTTGTTTTGGTAGATTTTTTAGCAATCGGATCAAAATTCGCGGAAGCATCCGAGAGGTCAACACCCTGCTCTTGTACTTGTTCAACGGTTAATTTTTCGCGAACCACAATATCATTATGAAAAAACATCACCGCTCCAACAGCTAGTCCTAAAACAACCTGCCCCATCAATTTAAACTTGCCCCGCAAACCTTTCTTGTTCTTTCTGAAAACCTTAATGTAATCGTCAACAAAACCAATCCCGCCTAACCAGATGGTTGTAAATATCATCAACAAAACATAAGTATTATGCAGCTTTGCAAAAAGAAAGGTCGGGATCAAAATTGCACCAAGGATAATCAATCCGCCCATGGTAGGCGTACCGGCTTTTTCGCTTTGCCCCTTCAAGCCCAGATCGCGAACGGTTTCGCCAATCTGGCGTTTAACCAAAATCCGGATCAGGCTCTTGCCAAAAAGCAATGATATAATCAAAGACGTAATGATTGCCATGGCAGCACGGAAAGAGATGTACTGAAACACTCCGGCTCCCGGGAAATCATACATTCTATGTAAATAATCAAATAAATAGTATAACATAATACTGTTTAGATAATGGTTAAAATTTCACGTACAATTTGTTTTTCATCCAGCGGAATAATTTTTCCGCCTTTCAGCACCTGGTACTTTTCATGCCCTTTACCGGCAATCAAAATAATATCTCCTTTTTTTGCCAAGGCCAGGGCTGTTTTAATCGCTTCAACCCGGTTTGTTATTGAAAGAACCTTTTTCTTCTCAATAATATCCAGGCCAGTTTTCATATCTTCAATAATGGCATCGGGATCTTCATCACGAGGATTGTCTGAAGTCAGGATAAGTTTATCGCTTTTATCGCAGGCCACTTTGGCCATGAGCGGACGTTTGGTTTTATCGCGGTTACCACCCGCCCCAACTAAAGTTATCAAGGTTTCATTCCCTGTTCTTGTCGCCGAAATGGTTTCCAATACATTTTTTAATGCATCCGGGGTGTGGGCATAATCAATAATTACCGAAATACCTTCTTCCGATTTCATGAGTTCAAAACGGCCTTCGGCAGGTTCCAGTAAACTCAATTGTGTCAGCACTTCCATTTTATTTTCGCCCAAAAGCACTGCGGCTGCATAAACAGCCATCAGGTTGTAAGCATTGAATTTGCCTACCAAACGAAACCAAACAGGTTGCCCCTCGATCATAAGCTGCAAGCCGTCAAATTGATTTTCGATGATTTTACAATAAAAATCGGAAGCCACGGTTAAGCCATAGCTGTATTTAGCCGCCCTGGTGTTCTGCTGCATTACCCTGCCATTCTTGTCATCCAGGTTCGTTAGTGCAAAAGCAGAAGCCGGCAAGTCATCAAAGAATTTCTTTTTAGCGGCCAGGTACGATTTAAAATCTTTATGATAATCGAGATGGTCGTGAGTCAGGTTGGTAAAAATGCCCCCGGTAAAATGAAGCCCCGAAACACGCTCCTGGTCAATCGCGTGAGAGCTCACTTCCATGAAGCAATAATCAACCCCGGCTTCAATCATTTTTGCCAGCAAACGGTTGATCTGAACCACGTCAGGAGTGGTATGCGTGGCCTCAATCACCTCATCGTTAATGCGGTTTTCGATGGTTGAGAGCAAACCAACATTGTAACCAAGCTTGCCAAAAAGTTTGTATAAAACAGAAGCAATAGTTGTTTTTCCATTGGTTCCGGTTACCCCAACCAGCTTAAATTTTTCGGAAGGATAATCGTAAAAATTGCCGGTAATTATTCCAAGTGCGTGCTGCGAATTTTCAACCTTCAGGTAAACAACATTCTCGTTTTTTTCTGCAGGAACCTCTTCACAAACAATTGCCGAAGCACCCGATTTAACGGCCATTTCAACAAATCGATGACCGTCAACCTGAGTTCCCTTAATAGCAAAAAATAACGAATTGGCTTCCACCTCCCGCGAGTCAAAAACTATTTTTTTGATCTCCGGATTGGATGAACCAAAGCGTTCAACAATCTTAATTCCGTTTAATATGTCGTTTAGTTTTTTCACTTAGTTTGACAGATTTAAAGTGATTATTTTTCCTTTCTCGACCATAGTTCCTGCTCTCAACGATTGGCTCGAAACCAATCCCCGCCCGATTAATTTGGTTTTTAGCCCTGATTTTTCAAGCAAAAAGATGGCATCTCGGGCACCCATGCCTTTTACATTGGGAACTACGGTTTCTTCAACCGGGATAGCTTCTAACGAAACATTGGAGGAATCGGCTTTAAAGACCGACCAGTCGGAATATTTTTCAAGAACCGTGGCATAATTAAAAACTTCGTAAAGGGTTTTTAAATCCTCGGTTTTCCCTCTCCCTTCAAGAGCTTGGTTGTATGCCGTGGCCCAGTAGCCTTCGCGCGCCTGAATATCCAGCTGGGTAGCATATACTTTATCGGCAATTTCCTTGAACACCGGTGCAGCTACAGAGCTTCCGTAAATTTTCCCTTTGGTTGGGTTGTTTACCACAACAATACACGAATATTTCGGATCATCTGCCGGGAAATAACCCACAAACGAAGCATTGTAATCTGTTTTGTTGTATTCTTTTTCTCCTTTTGCTCCGGATGCAATTTGAGCTGTACCGGTTTTCCCGGCAATTTTATAAACCGTATTCTTCAGGGTTAGGCTGGCTGTACCACGCTCCACAACACCTTCCATCAACGATTTTAAAGAGTCGATTGTTGATTGCGAGCAAATGGATTTATTAATGGTTTCGGTTTCAAATGTTTCAAGAACACGCCCCCCCTGCCTGATCTCTTTCACAAACATAGGTTTCACCATGCGCCCGTTATTGGCAACAGCATTGTATACTGTAAGAACCTGGAGCGGGGTAATCTGCAATTCATAACCAATCGACATCCACGGCAAACTGGTTCCATACCAAATATCGATTTGATAGGGGTGCTTAATCAGCGGGTTGCCCTCTCCAGGGATAGATAGCCCTAATTTTTTGTTCAGCGGAAGATCATAAATAAACTGAATAAATTCTTCCGGTTTGTTTTTATAGGCATTATTGATAAATAGTGACACACCAACGTTTGAGGAATATTCAAAGGATTCCCTAGCGGTTAAATAACCATCGCCGATTTTATGCGAATCTTTCATGGTTCGGTCATAAAACTGAACCCAACCATTACCGGTTTTAACACTATCCCGAAGGGTAAATTTTTCCTGTTCAAGTCCAGCCATCATCGAAACCAGTTTAAAGGTTGAACCCGGTTCAATGCTTTGACCCACAGCAAAGTTGTATGATTCTTCATAACTTTTTGAGGCAGAATCGTAGCGCAAATTTGCGATTGCCTTGATGTGACCGGTAGCCACTTCCATCAACACGGCACATCCCTGTTTTGCACCATGGTCAATCAAATGCTGGTACAACGCATTTTCAGCCACATCCTGAAGTTTCACGTCAATGGTTGTGATAATATCTTTTCCGTCTTCGGCAAGAATATCATTTTCATCGTTAACAGGAATCCAGTCACCATTGTTTATCCGGCGTTTTAACTGCTTCCCGTCAACCCCCTGGATTACATTAGCAAAAGCTCCTTCCAACCCAACGTACAATTTTTCTTTTTCATTCAAATAACCGATGGTTCTTTTTGCCAGATCACCATAAGGCAGTTGCCGCTGTGTTTTAGGGATCACGATCAAACCGCCTTTATATTTACCCAGGCGAAGAATTGGGAAGTTTTTGATTTCCATTAACTGATCGTAATTCACTTTTGTAGCCATCAGCAAAAAACGGTTCCCATCTTTGCGGGCATTCGTCAATTTCCGTTTGTAAAATGCCGTTGATTTTTCAGGAAATAATTTCGAAAACCGATAAGCCAAAGAATCAACATTGTCGTAAAAAAGCTTATCGGAAATATTCTCGGAGTCCACATCCATGCGGATATCAAAAATCGGGATGCTTGTCGCCAGGAGGCTCCCTTCATCATCGTAAATATTTCCACGGTTGGCTTCCAGGTTAAAGAACCGAAGTTCCTGTTTTTCAGCTTTGGCAATCAATTCATCGCCCAGATTATACTGAATGTAAATCAGCTTGACAACAATGGCCACCCCAAAAAGCAACACAAAAAAATACAGCAGGTAAACCCGCCATAAAATATCGCGTTTTATGTTTTTTGTTTTTTTCATTTTTGGGGCTGTTCGGCTTTAATTTTATATGGTGGCGTTGTGGATTCTTTCAAACCCAAAACTTTTAATTTCTTTGCAACTTCCGATTGTTTACTAATGCGCATCAGCTTGGTATGCGTGGCAATGTATTCGTACCGTAGCTCTTTTAGTTCTTTGTTCAGATCGTCAATATCACGAATGGTTTCTTCGGCGTAATAAATGTTGGCGATATAAACCAACCCGATAAAAGCCAGAAACAACAAAAAAGGCAGAAAACGCACCGATGAATCCTTTGCCAGGAAACCTCCTCCCAACAAAGTCGTGATATAACGGCTCGAACCAGTATTACTTTCCTGCTCCGCAAATTGGTTTACCCGTTGGTTACGCATGTTTTTTGATGCTGCCATCTTAAATTTTTTCTGCGATTCTTAATTTTGCACTCCTCGAACGACTATTTCCTTCCAATTCTTTTTCGCCGGGAACAATTGGTTTTCTTGTAACTGGCTCGAACAAGCGTTCAGGGTTCCCGTAAAAATCCTTTTTCAATTCTCCTTCAAAATTCCCGGTTCTGATAAAATTTTTAACCAACCTATCTTCCAACGAATGATAAGAGATAACCACCAGCCGTCCGCCCGGTTTTAACACTTGGGCACTTTGCTGCAATAACTCTTTCAGGGTCTCCAGTTCCTCGTTCACTTCAATTCTCAATGCCTGAAAAACCTGAGCAAAAAATTGGTTTTCCTTTTTTCGAGGAGCCAGCTTTCCCAGCAATTCTTTCAAATGAGAGGTGGTAGAAATTTTGGCTTGAACCCTTGACTGAACAATAATTGAAGCTATTCGTGAGGCATTTTTTAATTCGCCGTACAAACTAAAAACAGCCCTCAAATCACTTTCGCTGTATGAATTCAAAATGCTTTTGGCCGTTTTCTCGTGACGCTGATCCATCCGCATATCCAACTCGCCATCAAAACGGGTCGAAAAACCTCTCTCTGCCGCATCAAATTGATGAGACGAGACACCTAAGTCAGCCAATATCCCATCAACAGGAACTGCATTATGCAACTGCAAAAAGTTTTTTAAATACCTGAAATTCGAATTGATTAAAACGAATCGGTCATCTTCAATTTTATTCTCCAACGCATCTGCATCCTGGTCAAAAGCAAACAATTTCCCTTCTTTCATTACCCGAAGAATCTCCCTGGAATGCCCACCACCACCAAAAGTTACATCGACAAAAATCCCCTTGGGCCGAATGGCCATTCCTTCTACACATTCGTTCAACAGTACAGGATTGTGGTACATGGTATTTTATTCTTCTTCTGGTTCTACATCGCCCATAACATCTTCAGCTAAATCAGCAAACTCATCCGGGTCGTAATCAATTGCCTTTTCGTACTCGGCTTTATCCCAGATTTCAATTTTATTCACCACGGAGGCCAGCACAATTTCTTTTGCAATTCCGGCATAGTTTATCAAATCTTTTGGGATCAATAACCGACCAATATTATCCAAATCGACCATTCGCACCCCCGCCATAAACTTTCTGATGAAGTCAACATTCTTTTTCCGAAACCGGTTCAATTTATTGATACGGTTACTTTCCTGCTGCCATTCATCCATAGGGTATAATTCCAGGGATTTCATAAAAATGCTCCGCTTAATGACAAACCCTTTGGCTTTCATATCAGTAAGCTGCGATTTCAAATCGGCCGGAAACATTAACCGTCCTTTGACATCAACCTTGCATTCGTATGTTCCAATGAATTCTGCCACGTTGCTGATTTAAAGGTGTAAATATACTACAAAAAATACCACTTTTTACCACCTTTTACCACTTTGTTAATAAAAAGTTTCGTTTTGTTGATGATTTTTTTGAAACTATTTAAACGATATTTGATTAGGCTAGAAAAATCAGCAATCACAAAAAGAACAGCAGCCAAAAATCTTAAAATTTCTAAAAATGACCTGAACAGCTTCAAAAAAGAAAGGATTGAAGTGCTTTAAGTCGTTATAAATTCTAACTTTGTTCAAAATTTGCACGGTTAAATATTTGAATTTAATGGAGCTGAACGAACAAAAAGAAGTAAAGTTAATTGATGTCAGGGAAGCTTTTCGAAAAAAAAGTCCAGCCCTGTTGAAGATATTACCCGGTTTTTTCATTCAATATCTTCGGCGTATTGTTCATGAAGATGAGCTAAACGATTTTATTGCACGAAATCATGATAAATCGGGGCTAGAACAAATTCATGATCTACTGGCCGAATTTGGCACAACGATAAAACACCGCGGCCTGGAAAATCTACCGAAAGAAGGACGTTACCTGGTGGCTTCCAACCATCCGCTTGGAGGCTTAGACGGACTAGCCCTGATAGATACTGTTTCCAAAGTTCGCAAAGATTTATTTTTTCCGGTGAACGACATTTTAATGAACATCCCCAATGCCGAACAGGTATTCATCCCCATAAACAAACATGGAAGCAATGCAGCTAATGTGCAATTACTGAACGATACTTTTGCTTCGGATGTGGTGGTTTTGTATTTCCCGTTTGGACTGGTTTCAAGGAAACGCAAGGGGAAAATTGCTGACCTGGAATGGAAAAAAACCTTTTTGGTAAAATCCATTAAAAATAAAAGAGACATTATCCCAACCCATATCGACGGACGAAATTCAAATTTCTTTTACAATTTGGCAAATCTCCGGAAATTTTTAAGGATTAAAACAAACCTGGAAATGCTTTTCCTGGCAAACGAGATGTACAAGCAACACGGCAAAACTATCAACATTACCTTTGGGAAACCTATTCCTTACCAAACCTTTGACAAACGATTTAGTTATGCCGAATGGGCCGCTAAATTAAAAGATTATTCATATAGTTTGGAACAGAACCCAAACGCCGAATTTAATTATTAATTGAAAAATATGGAAGCGATTATTGCACCGATTGACCGGAAACTGTTGAAACAAGAACTAAACGGAGAAATTTTTGTCCGGAATACAAATTTTGGCACCAACGAAATTTACATTTTTGATGCACACCAATGTCCCAATTTAATGCAGGAAGTTGGCCGACTACGTGAAATTACATTCAGGGATGCCGGGGGAGGAACCGGAAAACCCGTTGATATTGACAGCTACGATACCGATGAAAAACCGTTTAAACAATTAATCGTTTGGAACCCACAGGAAAAAGAAATCATTGGGGGTTATCGTTTCATTCATGGAAAAGAGTTAAAAGTTATTGCCAAAGACGAAGTTCATTCGCCAACCTCACGTTTGTTTAGTTTTAGCGAAAAATTTATTTCGGAATATCTGCCCGTTACCATTGAGTTGGGGCGTTCATTTGTACAACCCAACTATCAGCCGAGCAACAACATCCGTAAAGGAATGTATGCCCTTGATAATATTTGGGACGGACTGGGAGCAATCATCACCGATTATACAGATATTAAATATTTATTCGGGAAAGTAACCATGTATCCGCATTATAATACATTGGCCAAAGATCATTTGATGTATTTTATGAAAAAATATTTTCCCGATCCGGACAATTTGCTTCGTCCACGCAACCACTGGAAAATGAAAACTGATCCCAAAATCATAGAAGCAACATTTAACGGAGAAAATTACGATCAGGATTATAAAATTTTGATTCAAAAAACCCGGGCACAAGGCGAAAATATTCCGCCATTGTTCAATGCATACATGAATCTTTCGTCAACCATGAAAACCTTTGGAACAGCGGTAAACGATCATTTTGGAAATGTTGAAGAAACAGGAATCATTGTTACTGTTCAGGATATTCACGACTTTAAAAAAGAACGTCATATTTCCTCTTATAAAAAATAAACATGGAAATAAAATCAGCAGAATTTACTTGCAGCAGCCCGGATGTAACAAAGTGCCCGGAACCAAAAATCCCGGAGTATGCTTTTATCGGGCGATCAAATGTTGGCAAATCTTCGCTGATTAACATGTTGGTTGAGCGCAAGAATCTGGCTAAAACATCGTCAACTCCCGGAAAAACCCAGCTTATCAATCATTTTATAATTGACGAAAACTGGTACTTGGTTGATTTGCCGGGGTACGGCTATGCAAAGAGTTCAAAAAAAGATCGCGAAAAATGGGGAGAAATGATCCACAAATATTTGATGAAGCGTGAAAATTTGATGTGCACCTTCATTTTAATCGATTCACGTTTAGAACCCCAAAAAATTGACCTGGAATTTATTGAGTGGTTTGGCGTGAACCAGCTCCCGTTTATCCTGGTGTTTACAAAATCGGATAAAATCAACAAAAAAACACTGCTTCACAATCTCGATCTTTTTAAAAAGACCTTAAAAGAAAAATGGAGTGAACTCCCGAAAATGATCGTGAGTTCCTCCAAATTAAGTCAGGGTAAAGAAGCCATTCTGGAGTTGGTAGAAAATACCAACCCCTTATTCCAATTCAATCAATAATTGATTTTTTGAAACCCGGTCTCCTTTTTTTACCAGAATATTTTTGATTTTAGCATCAAGCGGAGCCTGAATAACATTTTTCATTTTCATGGCTTCTAAAATCAACAATTCATCGCCAGCTTTTACCGATTTTCCTTTTTTGACATAAACGTCATCAATGGTACCGGAAATAAAAGCTGTTATTAAACGAGGATTGGCTTCCTGGTATTTTTTACGATTCTTATATTTCGTATTTAGGGTGGTCAGGTATTCAAAACCATCTATGCTTAACGAAGTATATTCAACATTCTCCTCTCCCTCTTGAACTTTAGTCGAAGAGGTTTCTTTTTCTTTATTTTTGCTCATAAAACCTCCTGTTTAAAATGGTGGAATACCATGTTTTTTATCCAATGGTTCTTCTGTTTTATTGGCAGAAATATCAAGTGCGTGAATCAACATTGTCCGGGTTTCGGCCGGTTCAATCACCGCGTCAATATAGCCATAAGCTGCAGCTACATAAGGATTGGCAAATTTACTGCGGTATTCTTCCACCTTTTGTTTACGCATTTCTTCCGGGTTTTCGGCAGCTGAAATTTCTTTACGGAAAATAATATTGGATGCTCCTTCAGGACCCATTACGGCAATTTCGGCCGTAGGCCATGCAAAAACAAAATCGGCACGTAGGTGATTCGAACACATAGCAATGTAACCACCACCGTAAGCTTTACGAAGGATTAAGGTGATTTTTGGAACCGTAGCTTCAGAATAAGAATAAAGCACTTTGGCTCCATGGCGAATAACCCCGGCATGTTCCTGATCAATGCCCGGTAAATAGCCCGGAAGATCGACCAAAGTAACTAGCGGAATGTTAAACGCGTCGCAATAACGAATAAAACGGGCGGCTTTGTCTGATGAATCAACATCCAGCACTCCGGCCAAAACCAAAGGCTGGTTCGCAACAAAACCAACGGTATCGCCATTGATACGGGCATAACCGATCACAATATTGGCTGCAAAATGTTTTTGTACTTCAAAAAATTCGCTGTCGTCACTAATGGCTTTAATCACATCGCGAACATCGTAAGGTGTTTTTGGATCAGAAGGGATAATTTCTTCAATATCGTATTTCTTGGTGTTCGGTTGCTTTTTCGGGAAAGCCATGGCTTTACGTTTGTTGTTCCATGGAATGTAGCTGATTAGTTGTTTGATTTGATCGAAACATTCAGCTTCGCTTTCGGCATAGAAATGGGCATTTCCGGTAATCTCGGAATGAACTTTTGCACCTCCCAGTTCTTCCATCGAAATTTCTTCGCCCAGCACGGTTTTAATTACCTCCGGACCGGTGATAAACATTTTTGAAATGTTATCCACCACAAAAACATAATCGGTCAAAGCCGGAGAATAAACGGCTCCGCCAGCACAAGGACCCAAGATTACAGAAATTTGAGGAACAACTCCCGAAGCTTTGGTGTTGCGGTAAAAAATTTCGCCATAACCGGCCAAAGAGTTTACCCCTTCCTGAATACGAGCTCCACCGGAATCATTAATCCCGATGATTGGCACTTTCAGTTTCAGTGCATGATCCATGATTTTGGTGATCTTTTTGGCATGCATCCATCCCAATGATCCTCCAGCTACAGTAAAGTCTTGTGCGTAAATACACACGGGTTTTCCCATGATGGTACCAGTTCCGGTAATTACACCATCGCCGGGTAAATATTTTTTATCCATATCAAAATCTTTTGCGGCGTGCTCCACAAAAAGGTCATACTCGTGAAAAGATTTAGGGTCAAGGATTGCAAGGATTCGCTCACGGGCTGTCAGCTTTCCAATTGCTTTTTGTTTCTCAATAGCTTTTGATCCTCCTCCCATCAGAGCATCTTGCATACGCTTCTTGAGATCTGTTGATTTTTGTTTAAGTGGCATATCTCTTACTTTTATTAAACAGATGTTTGTAAAAACAAAAAGAGGGCTAAAGATTTTTTTGGTTAGGTTAATTCGCAGGTTAACTTTTACTTATAAATTTTTCTCCCTCAAAACACTTGCAAAGGTAAGGTATTTTAAATTAGAAAAACAATGATTATATTTAATGAGTTAAAAGTTCGGAGTTATGAGTTCAGAATTAAAAAAGAGTTTATTTTATTTGTACATCTTAATAATCATTGTTTTAGGAAATGCATGTAGTCATAATTCAATATTGTATAAGAATGAAGTTTCTCACAACTTCTCCAATCCCAAAACTTTAGATCAATTTCAGCTAACGATTAAAGGAAAATCACTATTAGATAGTGAGACTATTTTCACAATTAAAAACGCCGATGGAATTACACTGTTTTCAGAGACTTTCCCTTCAACTGATTTAATTGGTTACGGCCTTTTGTACGATACAACAAGAAAGCAACAAGAAGATTACATATTAAAAAGAGCGAAAAACTTTTTTAATGAGGATAAATTTTTTGCCCGAGCTATCAATTCAAAAGATGAATTTGATGCAGATTATTCTGATTTAGAAATATGGAACGACATAAAAAGTGATTCAACGGCTATTGGTTTTTCTTTTCTTATTGGAGAAGAAAACATGCGATTTATTGCTTTCTCGAAAAAGCTTAAAAAAATAGTAGTTTATTTCTGTTGCTGCTAACTTAAAACTTGCAACTTTTAACCCAGAACTAAAAAAATGAACATCGAAGAACTAAGAGATTATTGCCTGTCGAAAAAAGGAACTAGCGAAGGTTTCCCTTTTGACGAAACCACCCTCGTTTTCAAAGTGATGGACAAAATGTTTGCCCTTACTGACATTGAAGATAATTTTGGGGTAAACCTGAAATGCGATCCCGAAAAAGCCATTGAGCTCAGGGAACACTACCCCGAAGTAAAACCGGGCTGGCACATGAATAAGAAACTTTGGAACACCGTGGATATGAACGGCAATTTATCAGATTCCTTAATCAAAGAGTGGATCGACCATTCGTACGATTTGATCGTGGCATCCCTGCCCAAAAAGAAAAGGGATGAACTGGAAAAGCTATGATTTGTTTTCCTGCTTTGGCTTACGGTTAAACATATCAAAAACCAAATAACCCAACAAAGCCCCCCATAGCACGCTCATCCAGGGATTGGAAGTAATAGGGCAGGTTCCGCTCACACAACCCACTTTGATATAATAAATATACCCACCCACGGCTCCTAATACAACCCCCAAAATAGTTAATGGAGGAAAAATTGTTTTCAGTTTTTCGGTGAAAGATTTATGTTGTTTTTGTTCTTCGTTCATCTTAATCTATTTTATATGCAAAAATATAGATTTATTTATATTAAAGATGTTAAATTATCTGAAATTCACCACGGTAATTCCATCGCCACCAAATTCAATGTGTTGGTTTTTGTACGATTTAATTTCCTGAACCGAAGCCAAATGCTCACGGATCACATTCCGCAAAATACCATCGCCTTTGCCATGCAAAATATTCACCTCCTTAACATTTAGCAAAATAGCTTCATCAATATAATTTCGAACCTCCGTCAGGGCTTCTTCGGCACGCTTGCCACGCACATCAATCGAAAGGTCGAAACGAGCCATTTTATCGTTGATTTCATTGATGATATGCTTGTACCCCGAACTGCTTCGACGTGTTTCTTTACGAGCCTGTTTACGGCTTACTTTTTCCAGCTTCCGAAGCTGTGTCCTGAACTGGATCGAATTAAACGAAAGCAAAACATCTTTGCCCGAAATCTCAACCACCTCGCCTACCGTATCCTGACCGATAACTTTCGCCAAATCACCCACCCGGATTTTACCATCTTCTTTGCCCTCCGAAGCTTTAGCGGAGGAGGGCTTCTTAACTTTAGGCTCACTGCTCTTAGGCTTGACTTTAATTGCTTCGGTTTTTATTTTAATATCTTCCCTGAGCTTTTTTGTCTTCTCTTTATCGGCTTTCGCTTCTTTTATTTCTTTGATGGTTCGCTCAATCAACTTATTCGAACCATCCAAAATCTCCCGTGCCTCGGACTTGGCTTTGGTGATAATTTCGTCTTTCGTAGCTTCTGTTTTTGCCAAAAGCTCTTCGTATTTTCTGGTAATCTCTTGCAAGAACTCATCAGCAACCTTAAGCTGCGCTTCCTTTTTCAAAATTTCCTGTTTATCAACTTCCAGTTGCTGCAACTGCTTGTCGAAATCCAGCTGGGTGGTTCCGGTTTTTTCAGCAGCACTTTTTAAAATCGCTTTTGGAAAGCCAATGTTTTTTGCAATTTCAAAGGCAAAAGAACTCCCTGGCTTACCAACTTTAAGCTGGTACAGGGGTTTGATTTCTTTGGTATCGAACAACATGGCCCCGTTGATGATGGCTTCTTGACTATCGGCCAGCAATTTCAGGTTTGCATAGTGAGTAGTAATCACCCCAAACGCCCCTTTTTCATTTATCTTTTCGAGCGAAGCTTCGGCAATGGCCCCACCCAACTGGGGTTCGGTTCCGGTTCCAAACTCATCAATCAAAAACAGGGTTTTTTCGTCTGACTGGGTCACAAAATGCTTGATGTTCAACAAATGTGAACTGTAAGTACTCAGGTCGTTTTCGAGCGATTGTTCATCGCCGATGTCAAGAAATATTTTTTCAAAGATCCCTGCCTCCGAAATTTCATCCATGGCCGGAAGCATGCCGCACTGCAACATGTACTGGTTCAAACCAACGGTTTTCAAACAAACCGATTTTCCCCCGGCATTGGGTCCCGAAACAATCAAAATGCGTTCTTTAGCATCAAGTTTCAGATTCAACGGAACCACCTCGCGTTTTTGTTCTTTAAAACTCAAAAACAACAAAGGATGCCTGGAGTTCACCCAATTTAGAAAAGGCTTGTCAAATAAAATGGGACGATTGGCCTCAATTTGAAGGGCAAATCGGGCTTTGGCACGGATAAAATCAATTTGTCCAAGCATGCGGTAAGCCCCAAATAAATCGTCCAAAGTAGGGCGGATAAAGTCGGTGAAACGGGTTAAAATTTTAATGATTTCGCGCCGCTCAGCATTTTCTAGTTCCCGGATTTCATTGTTGGTGTCAAAAATTTCGGCCGGTTCAATATAAACCGTTTGCCCAGTAGCCGATTCATCGTGGATAAACCCTTTTAATTTACGCTTATGCGTTGCCGAAACAGGGATAACCAAACGGTTATTCCTGAATGTGGGCTCAACATCGCGTTCGGTCCAACCTTCGCTTTTGGCATATTTCAACGCTTTGCTGATTTGCTGGTCGATGCTCGCGTGTTTTCTTATTAAAGAACCCCTGATTTCTTTTAATTCCGGCGAAGCCGAATCTTTTATCTTTCCTTTATCATCAACAATGGTATCAATTTTTTTCAGGATGGAAGCATCCAATTGAACCTCTGCCACCAGTTTTTTTAATTCGGGATATTGTTCTTCTTCTGTTTTCTTAAGATATTTTATAATCTCGAAAATGGTAATCAGCGAAGATTTTAAATCGAACAAAGCTTCAAGCTCGATGACCGTACCCGGGATTTTGATTCGCCGCAATTCCGGGGTAACATCAAAATAATCCTGTGCCGGGAAACCCTGTCCGAAAGAGATGATCTCTTTAAACTCGTTCACCTGATTCAGGAGGCGTTCAATCAAATCGGCATTATTGAGGAAGCGGATTTTCTCAACATAGTTCTCGCCCAAAGAACTCATGCATAAGTCGGTGAGTTTTTGCCGAATGATATCAAAACCTATTTTACTCTCAAAATTTCGCGGATAAATCATGAGGGCAAAAATACTTAAAAAGTATGTACAGAGAGCTATAAGAAAATGTTTCAATAAAACTTAGGCTAGTTCTGCGGCATCAGTTTGTTTAATTTTTTCATCTGAAGATCGATAATTAATTGTTGCCTTACCAACTCGGAGATATCCTGAACAATGACAATAATGTAATTGTCTTTTTTAAAACGGAAATAACGAACGTTATAACGCAAATGTTTCAACTCTTTTTTCGAATCAGTGGTATAAAACTCACGGTCGAGGCGCTGATTATAAATTGTTTTCTTATCTGAATAAGCACGAATCCCATCTTTTCTAAGCTGGCAGTTTTTACATTTTGAAGTTTCCCCACATTCTTTTTCTTCCTCAACCGTAAATGCACAGCCAATAGCATTACCACATCTTTTATAAAGCAAGTCTTCGTCGGGCTTATTTGAGAAAATGGTTTTTATTGGATTATTGAAAGCTTGCAGTTCCAATTTTTTATCCAACAACAACACACAAGAGGTCATATTTTCAAGTACAATATTCATAAAGTCGGATGATCCGTGTAAAAAATCAAAACTCGTGTTTTCGGAAGTAATTAAATTTGCCATGGTCGGGGGTTTTTGTTTTATAAAATTAAATCAAAAACAGGCCGAGATCAAATCTTAAATTTTCTATTTGTAAAACATGGGGTATTAAAAATCCAATGAATCTTTTATGCAAAACCTAACTTGTCTAATTATCAGGCCTGTTTATCGAAAAGATTTTACGTATAAGCATTGATTTAGTTAATTTGTTTTACAATAAAAAGTTGCATCTTTAATCAACCAATGAGTAAGAGATATTAAATCGCTTACAGAAGCTTTTTCAAAAATGGATAATAATCTCTGTAATATCTGTAAATCAGAATTAGACAGCCTCACAAAACAGGAAAAAATAACGTGCAATGTTTGCAAGAAGACTTTTGGCTCAAACAAAAAATGCATCAACGGACATTTTGTATGCGAGGATTGCAAAGAGTTGGGACCGCTTGATTATATTGAAATGTTCTGTAAAAACAGCGACAGCACCAATCCGGTTGAACTAGCTGAATTTATAATGAACGGTTCCAACATTAAAATTCATGGCCCTGAACATCATTTTCTGATCCCGGCAGTTTTGCTTACAGCCTATTACAATAAGATTGGTGAAAAGGAAATGATTTTAAAGAAACTTAAAAATGCACGTGAACGGTCAAAAAATGTACTGCCCGGATTTTGCGGCTATTACGGAGCCTGCGGTGCGGGTGTTGGCACCGGAATTTTTTTAAGCATTCTATTAAACAGCACTCCTCTTTCGGTTAACGAATGGAGTTTATGCGGCCAAATGACTGCAGCAAGTTTAACCTCCATTGCTTCGGATAACGGGCCAAGGTGTTGCAAACGGGTTTCGTATCGCGCATTGGAGGCTGCCATTAAATTTATTGACGAACACTTAAACGTAAAACTTGAACACCCGGCAATAAAGTGTTCTTATCACGAAAAAAATAACGAATGTATTGAACACTTATGCCAGTATTATCCTAAAAACTAAAATTTTGTGTACTGGAAACACATATATTTACATCTTAAATAAGATTAGATAACACAAATAATAATTAGCTGGAAGATAGAAGTCCGAAGAAGGAAGAAAATACATCCAATTTCATAATTAACTTCGAGCTTCTAACTTCAAGCATTAACTTGAAAATAAAATAATAAAACCAGCACTTTTACAGTTTCATTAAAAGGTATGCAAGAAGAACAATTAGACAAGTTGATACAAATCGTGCAACAGCACCTTCTGGACAAACGATCTCCCGAAGATAAAGTCTGGAGGGGGCGTTTATCGTCGAGTGCGATCTCTACATCCGTTGCTGTTTTTGCATTGCATACTGTTGATAAAGAAAAACACAAAGCACTGATATCGCAGGGAGTATCGTGGCTAAGCTCCACGATGAAAGAAGACGGCTCGTGGGGAGACAGCCCCGAAAGCCCTTCGAACATGACAGCTACGCTGCTTACTTATGCTTCACTTTATGCCGTGGGGAGTGCCCCAAAAAAAACGAAACAATACCTGCAGGAAAAATTTGGTGGACATACCGACAAACACATCATCAAAGGAATTTTAAATTATTACGGGAAAGATCTCACATTTTCGGCTCCCATACTTGTAATGTGCGCCCTTGCCGGACTTATCTCAAGCTGGAAAAATATCCCCCAATTGCCTTTCGAGATATCGGTTCTGCCACAAAAATTATTTCGGTTTTTCCGCTTACCGGTGGTAAGTTACGCCATCCCCGCGCTTATTGCCGTAGGAGTTCTTCGGTTCAAAAAAGGACAACAAAATATTTTATCGCCACTGCGAAAAGCGTTCATTAAAAAATCGCTTAATGTCCTTGAGAAATTGCAACCCCAACATGGCGGATTTCTTGAAGCCGCACCTCTTACGGCTTTCGTTACAATGTGCATGAGCGCATCCGGATACTCCGATCACAGCAGCGTTCAAAAAGGGGTAAATTTTTTAACGAACACCATTCGTAAAGACGGCTCCTGGCCCATCGACACCGATTTATCTTGTTGGGTAACGTCTTTGAGCGTAAGAGCTCTGGGTGAAGACATCAACGATAAAGAGGCACTAGCCACCATCATCAGGCAAAATGCGTTTCGGTTTGAACACCCTTTTACCAAGGCCAAACCCGGAGGATGGGCATGGACCGACCTGCCAGGTGCCGTACCCGATGCCGACGATACGGCCGGAGCCCTGGTCGCACTTCACATTCTTTTAAACGGCCGTTTTTGCGAGGAAGTTGGCAAGGGAATCGAATGGCTGCTTGATTTGCAAAACAGAGACGGCGGCATGCCTACTTTTTGCAAAGGCTGGGGAAAACTTCCTTTTGACAGGAGCAGTCCCGATATATCCGCACACTCGCTGCTGGCTTTCAAATTATGGCACGATGACCTTCCGGAAAAGCTAAAACAGCAATGCGGGAAAAGTATCAAACGGATGTTAAAATGGCTGCAAAAAAACCAGGCTGCTGACGGCTCATGGCTCCCCTTATGGTTTGGCGATCAGGATGCCGAAAACAAACTTTCGCCGGTGTACGGCACCAGCATGACGGTTGAATACCTCGCCGGCATAAACGAAGCTTTGGCCGAAGAGCTAATTTCAAAAGGGCTGGAATACATTCTTGCGGCCCAAAACACCGATAGCGGCTGGGGCGGGAGCAAAGGAGCCTCCTCAAAAGTGACCTTAACGGCCCGTGCCCTGAGTGCCCTGTCGTCGCACAAAAACACCAACCGCCAGGCCCGGGAAAAGGCTTTCGAATATCTGTTGAAAAAATACCATGCCGGGGAATTGTTTACTGCTGAACCCATCGGGCTCTATTTTTCGAAACTCTGGTACTCGGAAGAAATGTACAATATTACCTTTGTGCTAACAGCCCTGAAGAAGTATAGATACTCGTTATAGCTCATTTTGGCAATACCGATGCAATAAAGTATTTTAGGTTATGAATGATGTTTTATCAAAACTTGCAACGACGGTACGATTTGAATTAGAAGATGTTACTAAAGATAACAAATTTTGTTTATCTACTGAACCATTTGATTTAAAATCTTTTCCTTATGGTTGTTGTAAATTATCATCTCTGATTTTAGGATTATTTATGAAAAATGATTTTGAGCTGATTGGCGTTGAATATGTTTGGGGAATACATAAGGAAAAAGGTTCTCATGGTTGGATTGAATATAAATCAATTATTTATGATATTACAATTGACCAATTTGAGACTCGATTTAGAAATCATCCAATTTTGATAATTAACAAGGCTCTTAGTGATTTTCATGATTCTTTTCAATCACAAAAACGATTTGATGTTATTTTAAGTAAATCTCATAATGGTTGGAATATTTATAAAGCGATTAAGGAGAAAGTTCTTTCTAAATTAAAATAAAGTTATTATGGGGCTATTCAACTTTAAGAAAAAGAATAAAATAATAAAAAGTGAAAATCAAGAATTCAACTCAAAAATGGATGTTAAAGACCATGATTCTTTGATTAAACAAGCTACTCAATTAAAAAAAGAGAATAGAATCAGTGAAGCAATTGATTTAATAAAAAAAGCTATCCAAATTTCACCTAATATTATGTTGGATAGTTTTAAGCTTTCAAATTATCTTCATTCTGCAGATAGAAAGGACGAAGCATATGCTGTGTTGAATGATATAAAAAATATTAAATACGACACATTAGGTATGGTAAATATGAACTATAGTATAATTCTTGATAAAGAATTAACATTATTATTTAAGGACAAAGCTTATTACAAGTACATCAGGACATATTTTCTTTGGCTATATAATCGTATTCTAGCACATTCATGTCAGGAAAATTTTGCTAAAGAGAATCTTCTTGAAAAAATGATTAGTTCAACTAGTTTATTGGATTACATAGCACCTACAAAAATGAGTAAGTGTTTGAAAGAGCTAGGTGTCGAAAATTTAAAGGATGAATTACATAGATTAATGTTTGAGCATCTAAAATCTATTGAATCCGATTTAAAAAAAATGCGCAATTTGTCAAATAGAAAAATTATGCAAACAGAAATTAGCAATTTTAAATTAGGGCATTCAAATAATAATATAAATTGTACTTTGACTGGTTCAAATAACAAATTCATGAATTATTTTCTTAAATTTAATAGTGAAAATTTTCTGAATTATCTGAATGAAGTGGTAATGATTAGATTAAAAAATGAACCATAAATTCTTTTAATGAATATAATTATATCGCCCCCAGGGCAAGCAAACCGTAAAAAGTGTACTCCACATCGCTTAACTCATCAAGCAGGGTGGCTGAAAATCCGCCCGAGTCAAGCCAGTGAGCTTCTACAAAATCCTCAGCAGAATACTTAGGTTCCACCCCATAACAATGAAGCATAAACAAAGCTGTAGCCGTTGAAAGCAAATCGGGAACCGGAGAATCGGCAACGGCCCGAAAACCGCCCAAAGAATTCTGCAAATCACGCAAGTAAAGAACATCCTCATTTTTATTATAGCCCTTTAGCTGGCCAATGATTGAGAGAGCCGCAACCGTGGCATTGGTGGTTGCCGTGCGCCCGTTTTTTACATTCATGTAACCGCCGTCTGCCAGGTGATAATCTTCCAGTACGGTCAAATCAAACTCTTTACTTTTTACAGTATTCCCGGTATCTTCAAGCAAGGACAACCAAATAAATCCGGTGTACGGAGATTGGGGATCGTCATGAGGCACAACCTCAAATTCATCCAGATTTTTGATTTTTCGGTTAAAAACAGACCTCAGCAAGAGCGTACTTTTTTTATTTCCCAGCAAATGGTAAAGCATCCGGCAACGCATGTAAGCCGCATAATGAACCAAATCGAGATCAGTTTCATCATACTGCGAAAGGCAAAGAGCAAGATTCTCTTTATCGCATTTTATACCCAGCACATAATACAGCATCCACCCGAACAATGAATAATAAATATCAGGGTCTCCTCCCCTTCCAATAAATGAGTGCTTAGGAGTTTTTTGCGATTCAACAAAAGCAGAAACTTTTTGAAGTGCTTCGACACTTAGCTTGTCCGTTCCCCTTTGCAGGGCTTTTAAAAGTTTTAGCGAGATGGTTGATTTCATTAGTTCAAAATCCGTTTTGTAACACGGAACAACAAGCGTTTTAGTTCGGTGTTGGAAATTTCATGCAAAGCATCAAGGGCCTGCTGCTGGTATTCTTCTGCCATTTGCTGAACCTCACCAAGTGCCTGGCGAAGCATAGCTTTGTGTTTTTCCTGGTTCAAAAACGATTTCAAATTATTGTTATGCAGCAATGCATGTATAAAATTCTCGTCGGGGTTCAAACGGCATAAAACCGCCAAAACTGCCGATGGGCGCGTACTAAGAGGTTCATCTGTATAAAAATCTTCAGCATCATCTTTCAACTGGTAGGCAATGCCCAGTGCCCGTGAATATTTTTCGAGGGTTTGCCGCAGGTTCAAATCGTTTTCGGCACAAATAAGCCCCATAATTAAGGACACGTTAAATGCCGGAACCGTTTTATTGGAAAAGATGTCCAACACAAAATCCATCGACAATTTACGGGGCGAAGCACTCCACTCCAATTCGGTTCCCTGCCCCTTGCATAAAGCAATGTGCGCCTCTGAAGCTACTTTAATCAGCTCCGGGTAGCCGCACCTGGCAAGCAAACGGTAACCTTCACCCAGAAACATGTCGCCAACATTTATGGCAATCGGCACGCCATGGGCAGCATTTACCGTTTTTTCGCCATAACGGACGGAGTCATTATCCTGTATATCGTCGTGAACCAAAGATGCTTTATGGAAACACTCAACCGCAATGGCCGCCAACTGAACATGGTAAGGCACTTCTTTGTGTCCGCTCAAAGCCATATAAGTGGCTGCCAGCAAATAGGGGCGCCAACGTTTACCGCTTCCGCCAATCCACTGACGGACAATGGACGAGGTAAGATCGGCTGAAGGCGTTAATGTAGCCATTAAATTTTCTTCGGCGAACCATTTCCTAATCGTTTGTTTCAAATTATCGTAATCCAGCAAATTCGATTCTTCATCTGCTTTCATGCACATGAACTTGTAAACATAATCGCAATCAACCGTGGTGTCTTTACAACCATCTTTATTCAGCGGGATGGCCATTCCCGGAATTGCATTATCAATCAGCAGAGGGAATGCTTTTTCGAGCGAATCGAGGCAGCTAACACCAATAACCGCATCCACAATTCCATTTTCAATCAGGCTAACCACCGATGTAAAACCTTCGGCCACAATGCTCATCATACCAAGCTCATCGGCTTTATCCTGCAAATTTGGGATCGGACAATTATTACAAAAATTACACGACAACCCAACCTCATCTACATCAGCCTCGCATTTTGCCGAATTGCTCAAACATTTAGGCAACAACAAAACGCGTTTTTCATAAGGGATGGCTGCCAGCGTTCCGCGCCAAACACTGTTGTTAATTTCAACCATCATCCAGGCTTTAATACCCATTTCGACTTCAAACTTATCAATGATTTGATCGGCAAGATCGGATAGAATGTTCATCGATAAAGGCGGAGAAAGCATACGGTCTCTTACGAAAGAAAAAATGGTTTCGCGCAATTCCTGTCTTTCGTGGTAAGTGGATGGGATAATATATTCAAGAAGTTTGTTCATAAATTCGTTGTTCGTCAATAATAAATTAGCCGTACGCGCCAAAGCCAAAGAAATATTTTTTCTTTGCCAGTCGATAAAAAACATTTTCCTCCGGGATTTCTTCACCCTCAAGGTTATGACCTGCCACGCAAATCATTTTTTTGTATTCTTCCATCACGGTTTTCCGTGTTGTTGTGTCAATGGCTTTGTATTTTTCCAGAAAACTGATAAGCTTTGGCGGATTTTCAAGCAAAATACAACCCCGCGAACTTTCAACAGTCATTTTCCGGAAATCCGTAAGAAAAGCCGAGGTCTCAAAAACTTCCGCTAAATTAGAGCCTTTCTCATTAATAAAATCGCAGGCCATTTGTATGGGTGGACAAAACTCCACGGCTCCCGATGGTGCAATGTGATGGCTCAAACCGGTTGCTGCCGGACAAAGGGCGTTGCCTTTATCATCCCAGTATGTTTCGATAATCAGCAAAGGAGCATCCCTGCGTTGTTTAACAATAAAACGGCGCATTTCAAGAATTTCTTCTTTGCTAAGTGTATTTTCGGTATCGGGGGTAGCACCCACAGGCCGGTAAATATAATACCATAAATAATGAACTCCTTCCTTTGCAAGCAATTCAATATATTCCCGGTTCAACAATTCTTTAAAATTGCTTTTACAAATACTGGCTGCTGCTCCAAATATCAGCCCGGCTTTTCGGCAAGCCCGAACTCCGATAAGCGTGCGTTCAAAAACATCGTCGCTGCCCCGGCGGAAATCGCTCTCCTGCTTTAAACCCTCAATGCTGATAAGAGGCGTTACATTTCCCAGTTTTTTAAATTGCATGGCAATATCTTCGGTTAGCAAAGTGCCGTTTGTAAATACCTGGAAGTAACAATCAGGGTGTTTAGCAAATACGTTTATAAGTTCTTTATAAATTAAGGGTTCGCCACCCAGAATTCCAAAGAAATAAGTTCCTTTCTTTTTACTTTCCGAGATAATCCCGTTCAATTGCTCGGGGCTCAACGATTTATTGCCGCCACCAGAAACCCAGCACCCACGGCATGAAAGATTGCAAGCTTCCGTCACCGAGATCATCACAAAGGCCGGAAAAAAAGGCTTTCCCTTAGCTTGTCTTTTTTCGAACCGCTTAATGTTACGCATACTCTTCCACCCAAAATTATAAGCAAACTTCCAGGCCAGGCGAAAAGAAGTTTCGCGGGGAATGCGCAAAATCATTTTAAGGGTTGCGGTATATTCTTTCAATGTCATTTTTTCTTCTTTTTGAGCAAAGCAGCTTTGGCCCGTCGTTGCTTGATGTACTCCCTCACTTTTTCTTTATACACGTCTTCCATTTCCGAAGGGTTAAAGATTTCCTCTTCTACGGTTCCCCCATTGATAGGGGATTTCTCGTACTTCGGAAACACAATGGCTTTTGACGGACACATGCGGGCACATGCCGGACAATTATTTTTGCAGTTTTCGGGACGAGAAACAACAACTTTTTTATTTTCCGCAAGATAAACCCCAAAAAGACAAAAATCGTGACATTTTCCACAATTGGTACATTTGGATTTATCAATAACCGGAAACCAGACATCAGTTCCTTTTTCTACCGGAAAACGCTCCATTTCCTGCAAATATTTTTCTTTATCAGAAGCTGTATTTTCTCCTGGAGAAGAAATATCAAACAACGAAAGAACCTCCTCAACGCCCTGGTTCCTGATATCAACCACGGAAGAAGCTTCAAGATTGATCCAATCCAACAAGGATTGTACAGCCCTGGGATAACAGGCCAAGATGGTTCCGGTACTTATTTCCTGCATATCCGGCGAATTTTGGAGAACTTTTTTGCACAAATCGGCTTCAATATTCACCTTGTATCCGCTATTTTTTAAAGCAGCGGCTATTTCTGCAACTTTATCCCCATTGATAAAAGAACGCGAAACACAAGCACATATCGTTATAGGATTCAGTGCTTTTTTTTCGTTTAAATTTACATCCATATTTGTAATCCCCCCTTATTTAATTATTTGCATCCGCTTCAAAATTAAGCAAGGCAATTTAAAACTGATAAAAAACAAGGTATTTTTTTAAAAAACTCTACGAATTCTCAAAAAAACATCCTTATCCGGCCATAAAGCTCTATTACAGCTTAATAAAAATAGATATTATAAACTTTTTAAGATTATCCATAAATATCTCTTGCCTAACTGTCATCCAATATTTTTCAAAACACAATAGCCTGAAAAACAAAATATTAAGAAAAACACTTATAGAGTCAATGCCTTAAAAATAAAAAAATACCGAATACTTTATCATATTTAAACAATACTAATATTTTAACATTAGCAAGTTTTTCATTAACATTGTCATTGTAAATGCAATTTTTTAAAATATTTATCTTGCACAATTTTTTATGCATTAGTTTCGTCTTTCATTTATAAAATAAGAAGTCAGATGATTCCCAACCAAATTAAATTCGCAATCAGAAGCATAAGAAAAGACCTCGGGTATAATTTAATTAATATTCTCGGGTTAACTATTGGAATAAGTACAACCTTATTTCTACTAATTTATGTTTTTGACGAACTAAGCTATGATAAATACCACGAAAAATCCCCAAATATTTACCGGGTCATTTCTAATATTAGTGAAGCGGATGATAGTTTTACATGGGCTATAAGCCAAATACCTCTTGCCCCCCAGATTAAACAAGATTACCCGGAAGTAATTGATGCCATTAGAATACAGCCTGTCGGGATGCAAGGCACCGGAAAACAACTGTTTGAATACAAGGGAAAAAACTTTTATAATGCAGACACGTATATCGCTGACTCAAATATTTTTAATGTTTTTACCTATCCGATGATAAGTGGCGATCCGAAAAAAGCCCTGACCGAGCCAAACAGTATCGTTTTAACAGAAAGCTTTGCTAAGGAAATATTTGGTGATGAAAAAGCGATTGGCAAACTCATAAACACCACGGCTCATTCTTTAAAAGTTACCGGAATTATTAAAGATATCCCCAAAAACTCCCACCTCTGTTTTTCAGCCTTGGTTTCGAGATCAAGTTTGGATGAAAGACAACAAATCGGAAGCTGGAAATTCTTTAGGGTGTTTACCTATTTGCTTATGCAGGAAGGAACAGACATTACCTCTTTTAACAAAAAGATTGAGGAAATGTATAATAAATACATGGCAGAAACATTTAATAAGCCGGGGGTTCGCATTAAATATGAGCTCCAACCTCTGGAAGAAATTCATTTCCACCCAATGGAAGAAGGTGAAATTAAAACTGCTGGCGATATTACCATCCTACGTGTTTTTATTATCATTGCCGTTTTATTACTACTTATTGCAGGTATTAACTACATGAACCTGACCACGGCCCGATCAATAAAAAGATCACGGGAAGTTGGGATCAGAAAAGTATCCGGAGCACACCGCAGCATGCTGGTTCGTCAATTCCTTACCGAATCTGTAATCCTTACTATTTTATCACTTCTAATTAGCATTGGACTGTGTTATGTACTGCTTCCACAGTTTAACCTGTTGTCGGGAAAAGCATTGGACTTTTCATTCTTTGGCAAACAATCAGTGTTACTTTCAGTTCTTTCGATCATAATTATTTTAGGTGTACTCAGTGGTCTTTACCCGGCATTTTTCCTTTCCGGATTAAAGCCTGTTGATGCAATAAAAGGAGGGAAGACAAAAGGAAAGAACCAAAATTTACTCCGGGAAGTATTGGTTATTATTCAGTTTTTTATTTCACTGGCAATGATTGTCAGCACAATCGTCATATACAATCAACTCCGTTTTTTACATCATAAAGATATGGGGTTCGATTACGACAATGTAATCAAACTTAGCTTAAATACCGATGAACAAGTTAGCAAACTCCCCGTTCTAAGAAATAAATTAAAAAACATTCCGGGCATTAAAGGAGTATGTAGCACAACAACCCCGCTTGGAGAAGGATCAGGAAAACTTCTATTTCCAATTGAAACCTCTGAAGGCATGCAAAAGAAGGGAATGAATTTTGCCAGAATAGATTATGATTTTATCCCAACCATGAATATTAAAATACTGGATGGGCGGAATTTATCACGCGAATATAAAACCGACACTTTAGGGATTCTTATAAATGAAGCTATGGCCCGCCGTTTTGGATGGGAAAACCCTTTGGGTAAAAAAATACAACTTGGCACCACCAATATTGGCCATGTAATTGGGTTAATAAATGATTACCACCAAACCGGTCTTTACAATCCTGTTCAGCCCCTTATGCTTGTTTTACAAGATAATTGCCCGATTGTATACATCAAACTTAAAGAAGGTTCAAACCAGCAAACAATTACAAAAATTGAAGAAGCATGGAAAATCGTATTTCCCTCAACTTCGTTTGAATATACCTACTTGCGTGATAATCTGTACCAACAGATTGAATCCGATAAAAACCGTGGAGTATTATTTACACTTTTTTCCATAGTGGCAATCATTATCGCTATTTTAGGTGTATTAGGCCTAGCTTCATACATGGTTGAACAACGCAGTAAAGAAATATCCATTCGCAAGGTACTGGGGATTAGCTCAAAAAACGTAGTCCTACTAATTTTCAAAGAGTATCTAACTTTAATTGGGATTGCAGCTTTATATGCCTTTCCGTTGGCTTATTATTATTTACAAAAATTTCTCGACGATTATGAATACCACACCAGCATGAGTGTATTTACTTTCATTTTTGCGTTTATGATTTTAATTGCGATTACACTTTTAACGATTCTGTACCATACCATAAAAGTAGCCAAGGCAAATCCATTGGATTCATTAAGAAGAGAGTAAACAAAATTTCAAAAGTAAAAAACAAAATATCCTAAAGTTCATTCCATTTAAAAGCCCAAAACCCTTCGTTTTTAGTAAGGGACTGTTTAAAAATTCATAAGATATAACTTAAGCAAGTTAAATATAACTCTCTATAAGAAGTTTCAGTTTTTCTTTTTGAATTGGCTTTGCAATATAATCATTACATCCTGCTTCCAGTACTTTTTCGCGGTCACCCTGCATGGCAAATGCTGTTTGAGCGATGATAACAACCTCCTTGTTAATTTTTCGTATTTCCCGGGTAGCCGTGTATCCGTCCATTTCCGGCATTTTTATATCCATCAGGACAACATCAATTCCCCTGTTCTCTTTAAAAACCGCTAATGCATCCCTCCCATTTTTTGCAAATAAAATGGTTTCAAAATCATCTTTTAGAATTCTGTTCAGGTACTCGCGAACCGCTTCTTCATCATCAACAATTAACAATTTCGCCTCTTTTTTAACGGAACCATCTTGCACTTTCCCGCTCATTTTACCAATCGTAGTTTTAGGGTGGCCGGGTGTTGTTTCATTTGGCAATGTAAAATAAAATGTTGATCCGCTTCCTTCTTCAGATTCGAACCAAATTTCCCCTCCGAGCATCTCAACATAAGCCTTGGTTATAGACAGCCCCAAGCCTGATCCTTCATACGGGCGCGTATGATCGGTATCAGCCTGAACAAAACGCTCAAAGATAGATTCTTTTCGTTCTTCAGGAATTCCCATGCCCGTATCTTTTACAAAAAACTGCATGCTTCCCCCCTTCTTAAAATATCCTACGGTAATTTTTCCTTGATCGGTAAATTTAATTGCATTTTTTATCAGGTTTGTAAAAACGGCATATAGCTTATCATTATCGGTAATAATAAAAGCGTCTTTATCGGGCAACGATTTTGTACTCATCAGGACAACTCCCTTATCTTGAACCTGGGGAGAAAAGAACGTTTGCAGATCGTTAATTTGATGGTTGATGTTGACCTCGGAATATTTGACTGAAATTTGTCCCGATTCAATTTTTGAAATATCAATAATATCATTAATCGTATTAATTAAACGCTCGCCACTATTTTGAATGATGTTAATGTATTTTTGTTGATCTTCGGGGGAAGCTGTTGCTTCTTTCAACAAATCGGTGAAACCCAAAATCCCATTCATCGGGGTTCGTATCTCATGGCTCATATTGGCAAGAAAAGCTGTTTTGAGCCGGTTCGCTTCTTCGGCTTTTTCTTTGGCCAGTTTTAATTCGGTAATATCCAAGGAATATATCAAACCTTCTTCAATCTCGTTTTCTTTATTAAAAATCGGTTCTCCCCAATTAGCATATATATTTCCCAAAAACTCAACTTCATAATAGCACTGTTTCCCCTCAAATAAAGAAGATACATTTTGCAATAAAATATCCGAAATATCAGGAGGAAAGATTTCATCTATCTTTTTACCAATTATTTCTTCGGGATTCATCTTTGCTTTTCCCAATGCTTTTCCTTCAACATATTTGAATTTAAATGATTTATCAAGTAACGAAATAAAACCGTTCGGGAAATTTTTCACAATGGTTTGGTAACGTTGGTTTAACTCGTATGTTATTTTTTCCTGTTTTTTTCGGGCTGTTATATCCCTTGCAATACCAAGAAAAGAACTAACTTTTCCATCAGGATCTTTAAGTGGAGAGCCATTAGACACATGCCAACGCCATGAGCCATCCTTATGCTTAACACGATATTCAACCCCTTTTTGCTTCTGGCCTGTTATTAATACTTTTCTCAAGAAATCAGCACAAAAAGGAACATCATCAGGATGAACGAACATCGCAAAATTTTGACCAACAACTTCATCAAATTCATATCCTAAAGTCTCTGTCCAACTTGGAGAAACATAAGTAAAAACACCGTCTGGCGTTCCCTGGTAAATGATATCATTTGCACTTTCAACAAACGAGCGAAATTTATTTTCACTATCAACAAGTGCATTTTCCGCATTTTTGCGTTCGGTAATATCTGACAAAGAGCCCACGATTGATACAACCTTCCCATTCTCAATCAAAGGAGCCTCCCTGACTTCCACCATGATTTTCTTCCCATCTTTCCGTTGAAGCTCAAGCTCATAAGTTGGCTGACGTTTGCCTGTTTTAATTGCTTTCTCGGTAAATTTAACCCCTTCTTTATTAATCGGATTATCTGTAATAAATTTTGTCCATTGTATCATTGCCTCATCAGGCGTATAGCCTAAATACTCATATACCTGGGGGCTAAGAAAAGTAAGCTCATAATTAATGGAGTGAGCATAAAAAAGGTTGGTTGTATTTTCAATAATACTTTTCAGTCTTTTCTCACTTTCTTTTAATTCATTTTCTGCCTTTTTGCTCTCCGTAATATCTTGAAATGTACCCCTGATTTTCAACAATTTCCCATTTTCTAATACAGCTTCGCCAATGGCTTTTCCCCACCTAATATTTCCTTTAGCTGTTTTAAAAGGAGCCACATACTGCATCGGCTGATGATCCTGAACAAGCTTGTTCATTGTATCTTTAACTATCTCCCGATATTCTGGAAGATACCATGAAACATGCTCATCAAAACCAGGGACAGTATTTCCATAATCCACTTCCAAAATATCATAAACCCCTTTTGTCCAGCTTGCTTCACCATTTCTGGTCATATCCATCTCCCAACCACCAATCTTGGCGATCTTCCCAACTTCATTAAGCAGGTTTTCCTGCTCTTTCAATAAAATTTCGCTAAATTTTAATTGTTGGTTTGATGCCTGGAGTTCTTCTTCTGACTGCAATAATTCTTCATGAAGCTTTTCAAGCTCATTAACTTTCTCTTTGAGCTGTTTAATCTCGTCTAAAAGTTTTTCTTTCTCACCCATAGCCCCTCATTTTATGGATTCATTACAAAAAACCGAGCATGCCAGCCGCTATTTCATGGGACAGCATTTTTAGTTTCTTTTCAATAAATATACACAATTAATTCTCAAATATCCACAGTTAAACCTGTTACAAAAAAACGTTCTTTAAAATTTTGATAAAAAAGGATTCTATAACCTGGAGTCTTTTTAGCTTATTTGTTCAGTACTATAATAATCGACGGTATTTTCATCTTCCATCCTTAAGCAGATATGAAGCTAAAAATCATAACTATAATTTCTGCATATGAACATATTTTTTTACTTTAGCAAGAAAGCACCAATTATGAATAGCAAGAACCGATTCTCACACATTATTCTCCTTTTTTTAACTTTATTATTTACACATCAACTTACCTATGCTCAAAGCCAATACTTCTGGGCCAAACAATTTGAAGGAAACAATACGATAATAGAGAATTTATCTCATAACAGTAATTCCGACTTCTGGGCCATAAAACAAGATAATTCGGGAAATGAATTATTATTGTTGAGTAAGAGCAGTGGAAATACTTTAAAATCAGTGAAAATTTCTGGCGACAGGGATTTTAAGGTTCGTGACATCCAAACAGATGCAAATGGACAAACTTATATCTTAGGGACATTTAGAAAGAATTTCGCCTGGGGCAATTTTACCAAAGAATATGAGAAGTGGGTAAATCGCACATTTATTGCCAAGCTAGATAAAAACGGTGAAATTCAAGAGGCGCAAATGCAAATTTTTGAAAACGTTTATCTCTATAAAATGAATTTCACACCACAAGGAGAAATACTCCTTGGGGGCGATCATATAAGCAAAGTGAATCTTTATGGTGAAATTTTGAACTCCCAGGGAACGGATGTAATTGTTATTATCCTCGATAAAAACTTCAATAAGAAAAACCTCTTCACGATAAAAAGTTTTGGCAACAATACACTTCATGGAATTTATATAAACCCCAATAATATGATTTACCTCTCGATGGATATTATGAAGATGGCCATCAGTGGGAATGATACGATTCCACTCCCAAAGGGAATATATAAATCGCATTTATTGCTTAAAGTATCCCGATCAGGAAAGATCGCATGGGGCAAAACATTTCCTATGAGGACCGGTTGCGATTATTCAGGAGGGGAGCTTAGCGAATTAAACGGAAAACTGTTTTTCGGCATAAATTTCAGTCGCTACCTTGTAATTGGGAATGACTCCATAATTTCGGGGGGAAGAAAAGATTTGGCTTTATGTACGGTAAATTCAAACGGGGGCAATCTAAAACTTTTGCATCATTTTAAATCAAGATATGATGTAAACCTTTTTGAGCTAAAAACTTACGACAAGAAAATTTACCTTGCAGGCAATTTCTTTGTCAGCCTTGATATCCCGGGGAAAAGATTGATCGTTCCTGGAGACACCACCGGTTATCAACTGTTTTCAGATGGTTACTTGTTGGCTTTAAATGAGCAGGGAGAATTGCAATCGCATGTTCAGATAGGTAATCTGAAATCGGATCAGTTAAAATCAGTTCTTTTTTATGACGATTGCATCCTGGTATCCGGGCAATTTAATGAGGTTTTTAAAGCTGGAAACACCGAACTGTCAACACAATATGGAAGGCCCAGTGGTTTTATTGCATCCTTAAAAAATACCCGTTCTAACAATAGCAATCCCGATTGTGTAGCCCCGGGTGCACCTGTCATTTTAGCTTCTTCTGGTTTGGACTTTTCTAAGTTTACTGCTAACTGGAAAAAAGTTGATGATGCGAAATATTATCACATAAAATTAGGGACAAACCGTAACATGGATGCTTTGATTAAAGAGGAGTATAATCTGAGCAAGGAAACAAACGCTTATACATTCACCGGACTTGCAAGCGGAGAAAGGTATTACTACCAGGTAATTGCTGAAAACGATTGCGGGAAACAGGCAAAATCAAAAATTGCTTCCGAAGAAACAAAATGTAAAATCGATTACTTTTTCCTCGATGATCCTGCAAACCCCGGATGTACATTCTTTGTGCGTGTAGATTGTCATGGGGAAATGACAAACATTGGCTATGTGTGTGATTCAGGAGGAGTTGTCATTAATCCACCAATTCCAGATAATACGATAAAAGGAGGAAATCCTAAAGATCCTAAAAAATCTGATCCGGGGATGAACCCGCCAATTCCGGGGGAAAAGCCTTCAATTATAGAAGGAGAAAAATCTAAAGACCCGAAAAAATCTGGTCCGGGTATAAACCCGCCAATTCCGGGAAGAAAACCTTTATTTTTTGGCACAATGCCGGATAAGGGAGAAAAAGGTGGGATTATCTCTGGGCCCGCGGAAAATGATGGCAATATTCCTATTAAACCCTATAATCCGGATTCTGCTGAAGAATCCAAAATTCAACATATCCCGGTTAGTGAAATCTTTCCTTCTCCCAAAGAAGGTGAAGTTAAGACACCCCCTGTTTTTCAAACTAGTCCTTGCGTGAAACTGGATGATAAAGAAAAGATTATTTGTCTCGCAAAAGAAGGCTATGAGAAAGTACAAACCCTCAAGAAAAGAATTGAAAACGTACAAAAAGCACTGGAAAAAGAGTTTACAGAAAATAATTACTCACAAGAAGAAGCATTAAAAATCGCAACCGAAAAACAAGGGGTTATAACCGCATTGGAAAAACAAATAGATTCGATCCGAAAGGAGTATGGAGAATTCATCAATGCAATTGCATCTAAGCGGAGCATAAAAATCCCTGTGCTTAACAACTCCGGATTTACCGTTGAGGATGGTGTTGTTTATGAAGGACGATGGAACAAATATGACGATGCCTTTACAACACCCGGCCCTCAGCTATTGGTCGAATTTAAAATCTCTGATTTTAACAAAAAACTTGTTGGAGTAAACAAGGATCGGTGTGAATCGGTTGAGTCTGTCCAAAGAGAGTTCATCATGAATGATGGCAGCAAACCTTATGGAAAAGGGAGGTTGCTTGTATGGCCCTGTGCACAGGTTCGGGGAAGTATTTCAAACAATGTAGCCGTGATCGATCAGTTTGAAAATTTAGGTAAAATTGAATTCAATAATACCATGCGCTCCAGTTGGAGATGCGAGACCTGGGAAAAATGTCCTGGTGCAAGCCTAAAAAAAGGCGACCCAAATTGGAAAGTAAATAGGGAAAACGCTTATTGGGTAGCATTTAAAGCCGGGTTTATCGAAGGAGGTAAAAAAGTTACGGAAGGAATGATGATTACGGCATCACTTATAACTGCCATGAACTCCAAGAAATATATAGAAGCATCTGCTTCAGCCGTCGATTATTTTTCATGGGCCACAGCAAGTTTGGCCGATCCGTATTTTGAAATCTGCGGTGAACGCTCCGAATTCCTGGACTTTATGAAAGAGACAAGAGAAGCAGTCGAATTTGGTGCTGCAAGTTTCTCGATCTACAAAGGCTATAAAACTTTTATGGATCCTAAACTATTGGGTGACAAGAAATATAAAGCCTTCTCCGAACTTATGACCGGACTGCTGGATATGGAGATGAAACTTGCCAATGAAATTGAAAAATAATTTCAGGGTTCGGCTTATCCGGCAAGAATAGTAAATCATGTTGATTTTGCATGATTTTCTATTTGATTAGAGTTAACGGTTACTTGTATGTGGTCAGGGCGGTTTTCGGAGAGCGTTCCTGTCCGAAGGACACGAAAGTGCGATGCGAGAATCCGCAGTTGACGTACCACCGAACCCCGCCCTGCAATATGTACTGTGTTAGCAACAGTGTTTTATTAGTTTGTATTTTATTTTATCAATCCTTTTTTGATTCCACTTATTTAATTTGTTCCTTAAAAACTTTGGGCAAATTTTATACAGCCTATTGTATAATTCCCAAGCTTTTTCAGTTTTGTCTTCAGGTAATAAATACAAGCTACTATTTTTGTTTAGAATTGCGATTTCATAATCTTTAAATCTTCCAATTCTAAATGGTGGTGCGCCCTTTGGGAGAATTTCTATATTGTCACAAAGACCAACAGCTCCAAAGTTTTTTCTAACAATTATTTTGCCTGTTTTAGCATTGAAACCATCAGGGAGTAAAATATCTTTGGGTTCTTTATAATCACTAATAGATTTTTCGTATAGAAATTTTAAAGCTTGAAAATACGCTAAACTTTTATTTATTATATTATACGTTTCATTACGGTCAAATTCCCGAAGAGGATTTCGAATTCTAAGACAACCTTTGTAAACAGAATAATCTGAATGAAAAATGCTATTTCGTAATTCCTTATTAAATACCTCATTGATTGGCATTAAACAATCTTGTAAATTTAATTTCTCGGCAAGTTCATTTAATGTCTCTATTTTTTGAACTGGGAATTGCGGTACTTTATATTTTCCTCTGTCATTCTCTGGAAAATTAGTTATTGAGAATCTTTCGCCATTTATTATTCTAAGCAGATTTGCATATAATTCATAAGGTTCGGAAGCTTCAATTATATGACCATAAACCCAAAGATGAAAATTGATTTTAGCAAATTCATCTTTAACTTTTAAAGGAGTAATACTATCAAAAATTTGTATTGTATTGTCAAATGTATTCCAGCCTGGTCCTTGTAATCCTCGAACCGCAATTAAAGAAGAAATAAACTCAAATTCAGATGTTTGTTTTGCCTTTACAAAAAGTGGATAAATCAGATTTATAAACTTAGTTAGATTTTCCGCATAGCAGGAATCCCAGTTCTTTGTAGAACCAATTAATTCAAATTCACCTTTGCTATTTTGTTTAATTTCTGTCATTTTACATTGTTGCTAACGGAAAATTGTAAGTTGTCGTTGCGGATTTCGGGTGATTGTCCGTCCGCGAGGACGAAGACAATCAGGCGGGAATCCGGGGCGACAAGCTGCACCGAACACCGCAATGCAATTTACAAAATGTTGTGTGGTCGTTTTTTATTTTCTCCAACGTCCAGCTCTCAAAATGGAAACAAACTCACCAAGTCTTGAGTAATTGTCTGCATATCCTCCATTTGGTCCATCGTAAACAAAAGTCCATTTACCATCTTTATAATGGACATCTTCGTTAATTGCTCTATTTCTCCGGTCTAAGTACACGACTTCAATTTTGCCAGGTTCATCTTTATAAATGTGACAAACCACGGCATCGTTCATGCCGACAGAAATCCAATCTTTTAATTTTACATTTTCGGGTGTAATTTCGCTCATGATAAAAGGTTTTAAAATATCCAGAATTTTTTTATTGACTTTTTAATAAAACTTTTGAATTCAGGCTCGTTTATGGCACGTTGAGCCAGACTTAGAACAATAAGGTTAAAGACATCAAATGCGTAATCATCAGTAACTTTAATTTTGTATTTTTCTGCTTCAACCTTTGTTGCAGTTGTATATATTTTTAAAGTCTCACCGCAATCATGTTTCCATAATTTTTTTGAAGTCGAAAAACCATAAACAACTGTTTCTAAAAACTTGTCGGTAGTTATTGCCAATGTAGGATAAATATTACCCTTTAGTCCAATAACTGCATCGTTAATTTGTTTTGGAGATTGTGTTTTAACATGATGAAGTACTAATTCTCCAAATTGTCTCCCTTTATATTGTTTCTCCAATTGTTCAAGAGAAGTATTACGTGTTTCTAAAAATTCTTCTTTGGGGTTTCTTTTTTCTTCTTCAGCTATTCCTTTTTGCGTGTCGCTAACAATTTTAAAAAATGCTGCATTTTCTAAATCATTTAGTTCAGAATTGTCTTTTGGGGGTCGTCTTTCTGAAATTAGTTTGCTTAACGTTTTTAATGAATATTCTTTACTTTCTCCCTTGTCAAGTTCTAATGCAGGAATTAATTCCTTTTTTATTAGGTCACAAGTGAAGGTCACTTCTCTCGGGTCGCCGTCTGAAAGTCCAGAAATAATAATTTTAGCATATTCTTTTTTTGCTGTTTCAATTTGATTGTAAATCTGGTCTAATTTGTTTTTGTTATCATTCATATTATGTAGAGAATATGTTTGTTTCGTGCTGTTTTTTTAAATTCTGACTAACGTAAAAATAAAATACAGATAATCAGTGAGTTGTAGTTTTTTAAATTTAATCCTTTTTATTCATTTTTCACCATTTTACGTTAGCTGTCAAAATCAATAGAATCTGTAAAAATTGATACATTCCCGTTCCTCAATTTTGGAGGATTTTATCTGGGGAATGCCACACAACGTACGTATAAACCAACGTATGTTATTTCGCTTATCTATTTCAATAATCATTATTTAATAACGAACCACCATCCCCGCAACTTCGTGCGAGGGCAAGTCACAATGCCGGGGAGTAAGCATTTATCTTCTACGATACTAATATAATAAAAAAATAATCTTATGGCACAGGATCTATAAAAACAAAAAGCCCTCATTCAAAATGAGCAAGGGGTTTTAAAAAAGTTCCCAGGCCTGTCTACCGACAGGTAGAGCGGGACTTGAACCTGCCTACCGGCAGGCAGGCCTGCACGACCAATACTTTATTGTCTTTTAAGAAATTCTTTTCCGATCCCACTTTTTAAATATTTTTCATACAAACGGGCCTCTTTACGGGTAGAAAATTTCTTGGTATAAATAATTTTAAAAGGGCGGTAAGGTTTGGTTGTTCTTTCATACCCTTTATTGTGTCTTTCAACCCGGGCATTTAAATCACTTGTTAAACCCACATAAATATAGTTTCGCTCGTCGCTTTTTATTGCATAAACCCAAAACATATTTTTTCTTATGTATACCCAAAGAACAAAAATGTCCCGATTAAAACAAAAAACCCTCACTCAAAATGAGCAAGGGTTTTTAAAGAAATTCCCAAGCCTGTCTGTCGACAGGTAGAGCGGGACTTCAACCTGCCTACCGGCAGGCAGGCCCGCACGACAAACATTTTTCTTTGGATTGATCCTAAAAAAGTCCCGGTTAAAACAAAAAGCCCTCACTCAAAAGAGCAAGGGCTTTTTAAAAGAGTACCCAGGGCGGGACTTGAACCCGCACGACCGCAATGGTCAAAGGATTTTAAGTCCTTCGTGTCTACCAATTCCACCACCTGGGCAACTAACTTTTCAAAGAAAAATCCCGACAGCATTCGGGATCTTGTTTGAGCGAAAGACGGGACTCGAACCCGCGACCCTAACCTTGGCAAGGTTATGCTCTACCAACTGAGCTACTTTCGCGTTAAAAACGGAGTGCAAATATAAAGCATTTTTATAAATTGCCAATAAAAATTTCAAGAAAATTTAATCCTTATTGTTCAACAACTTTTTAATCTCGTTCAGTTTCATCAAAGCTTCAACCGGGGTTAAGGTATCAATATTGGTATTTAAAATATCGTCGCGGATTTGATAAAGCAACGGATCGTCCAGTTGGATAAAGCTTAATTGAAAATCGTTTTTGTTTTTCGACTTGGCCTTTGTGTGTTTACCGAGCACATCGCCCGAATGTGATTTTTCCAATTGCTCAAGCAAACGGTCGGCACGGGTAATCACGTTTGAAGGCATCCCGGCCATTTTTGCCACATGGATACCAAAGCTGTGTTCGCTACCGCCTTCTTTTAGCTTACGCACAAAAATGACTTTGTTCCCCGATTCTTTCACCGAGATATGAAAATTTTTGATCCGTTTTAACGAACTCGCCATTTCATTTAACTCGTGATAATGGGTTGCAAAAAGAACCTTGGGTTTAAACAAGGAGTGTTCGTGCAAAAATTCGGCAATGGCCCAGGCAATTGAAATCCCGTCGTAAGTGCTGGTTCCGCGGCCAATCTCATCCAACAAAATCAGGCTACGGTTCGAAATATTATTTAAAATACTGGCGGTTTCGTTCATCTCCACCATAAAAGTTGATTCTCCCGAAGAAATATTATCGGAAGCCCCCACCCGGGTAAAAATCTTATCAACCAGACCAATTTTAGCATGGGCTGCCGGAACAAAACTCCCAATTTGTGCCATCAAAACAATCAAAGCCGTTTGACGGAGCAAAGCCGATTTCCCCGACATGTTGGGGCCGGTAATGATGATAATTTGTTGTTTTTCGGTATCCAGGTAAACATTGTTGCTTACGTATTCTTCGCCCAAAGGCAATTGTTGCTCGATAACCGGATGGCGTCCTTCTTTAATATTGAGCACGTAAGAATCGTTAATCTCGGGGCGGGTATAATTATTTTCTTTGGCTGAAGTTGAGAACGACAATAAACAATCCAGACGGGCAATAACTTGAGAATTTAGCTGGATGGCTTTTATGTGTTGGGCAATCGCCAGAACCAAATCGCTATAAAGTTGTTGTTCGAGGGCCGTGATTTTTTCTTCAGCACCCAGAATTTTTTCTTCGTATTCTTTCAGCTCTTCCGTAATATAACGTTCCGAATTGGTCAGGGTTTGTTTGCGATTCCACTCTTCAGGAACCTTATCTTTGTGGGTATTTGTCACTTCCAGGTAATACCCGAACACATTATTATAGCCAATCTTCAAAGATGAAATCCCGGTTCGTTCCGTTTCGCGTTCCTGAATTTCTTTCAAATAATCCTTGCCCGAAAAGGCAATATTCCGTAAATCGTCGAGTTCTTTGCAAACACCTTTATTAATTACGTTTCCTTTGGCAACAACCGCTGGGGCTTCTTCGTTCAGTTCCGCTTCGATGCGATCCCTTATTTTTTTACAGATATCCAGCTGTTTTGCCAGGTTTTTAATGGATTTATTGGACGCTTTTTCGCAAAGCGATTTAACGTTTTCAACCGCAAGCAAAGCCCGTTTAAGCTGGACAACCTCTCGCGGATTGATCCGGCCAACGGCTACTTTCGAGATCAGGCGTTCCAAATCATGTATTTGTTTGAACTCTTCGGCCAGCGAGCTTGTCAGTTCTTCATCCTGCAAGAAATAGTCAATAATTTCATAGCGTTCAAACAAGGGTTCTTTGTTTTTTAACGGAAGGGCAATCCAGCGTTTCAACATACGCGAACCCATGGGGGTAACGGTTTTATCCAGCACGTCGATCAAGGTGGTGGCATTTTCATTGGGCGAGTACAACAATTCCAGATTCCGGATGGTAAAACGATCAAGCCAAACGTAATGATCTTCTTCGATACGGTTTATGGCACTAATGTGATCCACCTGATCGTGATGGGTTTCGGCCAGATAATGCAGAACCGCCCCGGCAGCAACAATTCCGCGATCCATTTCCTCGACCCCATAACCTTTTAACGATTTGGTTTGAAAATGGCGGATCAACAGTTCATAGGCAAAATCGTGGGTAAACACCCAGTCGTCGAACACGTTTACATAAATTTTACCGGTAAATTTTTTCAGGAAGTGTTCCCGTTTATTTCGCTGAACCACCACCTCGTTGGGCTTAAAGCTCTGGATCAGTTTATCGATGTATTCATCGTTTCCCTGGGCTACGAAAAACTCGCCGGTAGAAATATCCAAAAACGAAATGCCGCTTTCTTTACTATCGAAATGAATGGCTGCTAAAAAATTATTTTCTTTTTGTTCAAGAACCTTGTCATTATAAGAAACACCGGGCGTAACGAGTTCGGTGACCCCACGTTTTACGATTTTTTTAGTAAGTTTGGGATCTTCCAACTGATCGCAAATAGCCACCCGGTAACCGGCTTTAACCAACTTTGGCAGGTACGAATCAATAGAATGATGGGGAAAGCCGGCCAGCTCAATATAAGCCGCAGAACCATTGGCTCTTTTTGTTAAAACAATACCTAATACCCGCGATGCCACGATGGCATCTTCCCCAAAGGTTTCGTAAAAATCTCCAACCCTGAATAACAACAAAGCATCGGGATATTTAGCCTTGATGCTGTTGTATTGTTTCATTAAAGGTGTTTCTGCTATTTCTTTCTTTGCCAAGATAATTTAGTTTTCGAACAAAGTTAAAAATTATTCGTCCAAAAAATCATTCCAAAGAATTCGTAATTTTGCATAAGTTTATAACAATCTCATGAGAAAACTGCTAAATAGCGAACTAAACCGTTTAAGTGTAAAAGAATTTAAAACTGCCGACAAAAAACCCATCATTGTTATTTTGGATGATATTCGCAGCTTAAATAATATTGGTTCTGTTTTTCGCACAGCCGATGCATTCCGGGTTCAGGAAATTTTTCTTTGCGGGATCACGGCTCAACCACCCCATCGCGATATTCACAAAACGGCTTTAGGAGCTACAGAATCTGTTAGCTGGTCGTATTTTGAAACCATTGAAGAAGCGATCAAAAATGCGAAAGAAAAAGGTTTTAACGTTTTTGCCATTGAACAAATGGACAACAGCATTTCTCTTGATGATTTCAAAATTGGGGAAAACGAAAAAACTGCCGTAATTTTCGGCAACGAGGTAAAAGGTGTTAACGAGTCTGTTATTCCGTTGATTGACGGGTGTATTGAAATCCCGCAGCACGGTACAAAACACTCGCTAAATATTTCAGTTTGTGCAGGAATCGTGATTTGGGAGTTATATAAACTATCGAAATAGATAGATTAAATTAATATTAAAGATTCAAAAATCGATCAAAAAGCCTAAAATATTTTTTATTTTTGTTTGCAGAATTGTTTTGCATAATTGAATATTTCTAATATATTTGCTATTATTCTGGGATTCTGACGTAAAAATCCATAAATTTGTAATTCTGAGTTTAAAATATTAAATTAAAAACTTAACCCATAATGATTATGAGACACATTCAACTATCAAGAAAAATCTTTGTGTTGGCTTTCGTGATGTTATTTGCCCTAACATCATTTGGTCAAGACAAAAAACAAACTTTTGC
Source organism: Bacteroidales bacterium (assembly GCA_963664245.1). Taxonomy (GTDB): domain Bacteria; phylum Bacteroidota; class Bacteroidia; order Bacteroidales. Next base: position 2,976,617 of record OY760934.1, on the reverse strand, counting down.
ACCCTATTGGTATGTTAAAGCCAATATCCTTACCGGTGCTGCACAAGGCGACTTGCCAGACAACCCACTAAGCAACTTAGGCTTTGGTGGCGGTTTAGCATTTGGTCGTCAGTTTTCACCTGTTTTAGGATTATTTGGGAAAGCCCAATACTTTACCCTAAAAGGAGAAGATGAAAACATTCCACAAACATTTAAAAACTGGAGCGTTGACCTTACTCTTAATGCAACCGTAAATGCTTCAAACCTTTTGTTCGGCTATAAAGACAGAACTGTTAGTTTTGTTCCTCACATAGGGATCGGACAAGTACAATGGCAAGCTAAATTGTTTAATGCAGCCGGATTACCTATTGCTTATTATGGCCACGATGATATCGCAGGTTCTATAACTGGCGATGGTATCGGCGGAAGAAAAGTAGCTTTTATCATCCCTATGGGGCTGGGTATTGACGTTAGATTAAGTGATGCTTTTGACCTTAACTTTGATTTCACAACCCAATGGGCAGATACCGACGATCTTGATGCACGCGGAACCGGAGACAACAATGACTGGTATTCTTATGCAAGTGCAGGTATTACTTATAACATTGGTCAAGGTAATGGCTTAAACAAAATGGTTAAAGAATTTGACCAAGTAGAATTTGAAGCTACACCAAAAGTATTGGAAGAAAAAGGTGACATGATTGATTATGAAATCACCGGAACTTTCCCTGAAAAATATTTTGGTAAAAAAGTTGCTGTTTTAATGCAACCCATCCTTAAATACGAAGGTGGCCAAACCGAATTAAAAACCTTCACTTTAAAAGGTGAAGAAGTAATGGGAGAAGGCGATGTAATTCCTGTTGATGGTGGTAAATTTACAATCAAAGACTCTTTCAAATACACTCCTGAAATGAACAGGTCTGAATTGGTAATCATTCCTTTAGGTTATGTTGCTAAACAAGGAACCCTTGAAACCAAAGAAGAAATTCTTGCTGTTAAAAATGCTGAATTAGGCAACCGTAAAATTGCCGATGGTGTTATCTACACTTCTGAAAGAATCGGTAAAGATTTAGCCAACGAAGTTGCAGAACACGGTTACGAAAAAGAAACCATCGTAACAAAACAAGCTAATATTTATTTTGCTAAAAACCTTTATAACTTAAACTGGAGAGTTGAGTTAAATAAAGACGAAATGAGCAAAAAAGCGATGCAGGCAATGGAAGAATTTGCTGCATGCGGATGGGAAATCAAATCGATTGATATTGATGGTTGGGCTTCTCCTGAAGGTGAAGAAACTTTCAACGAAAACCTTTCTGAAAACAGATCTAAAACCGGAAATAAATATATTGACAAACTTCTTAAAAAATTAAACCTTCAAGACGTTGCTGTTAATGTTAATTTCCACGGTCAAGACTGGAACGGGTTCACCCAAGCAGTAAACAAATCTGACATTGCTGACAAAAACGCTATTTTCAATGTAATCAACAGAGCAGGAAGCACCTTGCAAAAAGAGCAAGAAATCAGAAACATGATTTTGATTTATCCTGAAATTGAAAAAGACATTCTTCCTCCTTTAAGAAGAGCCGAAATAGCTGTTAATGCATTCCAACCTAAAAAATCAGATGCCGAAATATTAAGCCTTGCAAAAGCAGGTTCTGCCGAACTTGATATTTTCGAATATTTATATGCAGCAGATATGGCTGATTGCAAAGACAAACTGGCAATCTACAAAACCATCATGAGCAAATATCCTAAATGCTGGAAATCTAAAAACAATGCTGCTATCATTTTAATGAAAGAAGGCAAATTGGATAAAGCTGAAGAACTGTTGAAAGATGCGAATAAAATGTATCCAAAAGTTCCGGCTATGATTAACAATTTAGGAGTTTTAGCTGTTCTTAAAGATGATTACAGTGCTGCTGAAAAATATTTCCAAAAAGCTCAGGATTTAGGTGTTAACGTAAATTACAACATGGGTGTTGTTGAAATTGAAAAAGGCGATTACGAAAAAGCCTTACGTTTATTCGGAAACACTACTTGTGATTATAACGTAGCATTAGCTCAAATATTAACCGGCAAATACGCTGCTGCACAAAACAACCTAAAATGTATTAAAGGTGGTTGCGAAGCTGCAAACGCTTATTTAATGGCTGTTGTTGGAGCCCGTACCGCTAACGCTTCTATGGTTTACGAAAACTTAATCAAAGCGATTAAAGTTAACGACAAACTTAAAGCTGTTGCAAAAGATGACGTTGAATTCATCAACTACTTTGAAACACCAGATTTCAAAGCAATTGTTGAATAACAATAACTCATAATCAACCAAAAGCCCCTTGTCTTTGGCGAGGGGTTTTTTATTGCCTTTTCAGTTGATTTAAAACATTAAATGCTTGTGAAATATCGTCCTCTTTAACAATTATCGAGAACTCATTAGTCGTGGAGATAACTTCTATAATATTGATTTGCTCCATAGCCAGGCGTTTTAAAATATAATAATACAGCCCAACAATATGAACATTATCCACAGGTAAGCGCATGGTTACCGATGAAAGTCCGCTCATTTTTGAAATCAATCGTTCTTCTTTAAAAATTTTATTTAGCTCTGTTTCTATAAAATCGGAAATTACAATATTTACCTCGTAAACCCCCTGTGAAAAAGTAAAAAACACATCCTCCCTGTTCGAAACCAACTCCAGCAGTTTTTTTTGATTCTGCAAAAGTGTCGATGATTTTCCATAGGTATAATCTGACAAACGCGAACGCACGGTTATATCTCCCAAATGTTTTCCCCATTTATCAAGCTTAATATCAACATTTAAATCTACCTGCGACACATATCGTTTAAGAGCCATCGCAATAGCTGAAATATTAACATTACGCCCGGCTTCTTTTTCAACCTCCAGTAAAATATTCCTTGCAAGCGACGTATAATTAATTAAATCTTCTGCTAAAAAATTTTCCAGAAAAGGTTTTTGCCTGATGATTCGTTCAACGACTTGAGCAATGGTTACCATAATAAGATTTTTGCAAATATAACATTTTGTTCGTTTTTTAACACCATGTTATTTTTTTGTTTTAATTTTCATAAAAGTTGTTCGTTTAAAAAAAAATTGGAACTTTTGTATAAAATTTAAAACTATAAAAAATGAACCTACAAGGATCTATTGTTGCAATAATAACCCCTTTTAACGAAGACGGGAGCATCGACTTCCAAAGCATGGAAAAGCTTATCAATTTCCACCTGGAAAACCAAACAGATGGAATTGTTGTTTGTGGAACCACTGGCGAAGCAGCAACGCTAAGCTTGGATGAATACCGAAGTATTGTTGGCTTTGTTCGTCGGCAGGTAAACGGCAAAGTTCCGGTAATTGCCGGTTCGGGGACCAACGAAACCCAACATGCCATTGAGCTTTCAAAAATTGCCAGCGAAGAAGGCGTTGATGCGCTGCTCATCGTAACACCTTATTATAACAAACCAAACGCCTCGGGCATGTACAATCACTACGCGGCAATCGTAAACAGTGTAAACTCCCCGATTATTCTGTACAATGTTCCCGGCCGAACCGGAAGCAACCTGAGCCCTAAACTGGTTCAAAAATTAGCCAACGATTTCCCTTCAATTATCGGGATTAAAGAAGCAGGCGGAAGCATTGAGCAAATCATGGAACTGGTTCAATCCACTCCCAATAATTTCAAGGTATATTCAGGCGATGATCCGCTGGCATTTGCAGCAATATGCATGGGAGCCAATGGATGTATTTCGGTGGCAGCAAACCTTATCCCTAACGAGTTCCACAAACTTATGCATCATGCATTAAATGGCGAACTCGAACAAGCCCGCGAAATTCAATACAAATATTTAAGGTTAATGAACCTGAATTTTATTGAATCGAACCCGGTTCCGGTTAAAACAGCTTTGCACCTGATGGGATTTGTAAACGAAGTATTTAGATTACCCCTTGGACAAATGTCTGACGAAAACAAAAAAATCCTGGCAACAGAGCTAAGCGCACTAAAATTACTATAAGCAGAAGTATTAAGATAAACGAGAATGAGAGTATTAAAATTTGGGGGCACATCAGTAGGCTCCGCACAAAACATGCGAGAAGTTGCCGATATTATTCAAAAATTAAACCGGCCGGCAATTGTAGTGTTATCTGCAATGTCGGGAACCACAAACCAATTGGTTGAAATTTGCGATTTGTTAAAGAACAACGAACAAAATACAGCCATTACAAAAGTTAATGCTCTCGAATATCATTATATTGAAACAGCCAACGAGTTAATTGATGACAATATTGACGAAGTTCAGGATTTTATCAGTCAAGAATTTAACGAACTCCGAAATTTATGCATCGGGTTTTCAAAAACAAACGACAACACCAACAAAATCCTGATAAGGGGCGAAATAATCACAACAAAATTATTTCAATCGTACATTTCTGAGTTGGGGATCAATGCCTCTTTACTACCTGCTTTGCAATTTATGAGAACAGACATTGAAGGGAACCCGGATTATTTTTACATCAAAGAAAAACTTAATTACCTGTTAAAAGCAAACCCGACAGACATTATTATTACCCAGGGATATGCCTGCATCAACACATTTGGCGAGGTTAGCAATTTAGGACGTGGTGGCAGCGATTTTACAGCTACAATAATCGGCACGGTAATAAATGCCGATGTGGTAGAAATCTGGACCGACATTGACGGGCTGCATAATAACGATCCACGCTTTGTTGAAGATACTTATCCTATAAACGAGTTGACTTACGAAGAAGCGGAAGAACTGGCTTATTTCGGGGCAAAAATATTGCACCCAACCTGTATTAAACCAGTAAAATCAAATGTTATTCCGGTGGTTCTGAAAAACACGTTTCAACCTGAAGCTCCGGGAACCCTGATTCAGCAAAACTCAAACGAAAAAGGAATCAAAGCCGTTGCGGCAAAAGACAACATTATTGCAATCAAAGTAAAATCGGGCGGAATGCTGAATGCTTACGGTTTTCTAAGAAAATTATTTTCTGTTTTTGAAGATTACAAATGCCCGGTCGATATGATTACAACTTCCGAAATTGCGGTTAGTATGACCATTGAAGACAACCCGTACTTAACTGATATTTTAACCGATTTAAGAAGCCTGGGAGAAATTTCGGTTCAACGGAACCAAAGCATCATTTGTATTGTCGGTGACTTTACGCACAATTCAAGAGGATATATTTCTCAAATCAGCAATTCGTTACAAGATACATCCATCAGGATGATTTCTTACGGTGCCAGCGAACACAACATTTGCCTGTTAATCGACAGCCAGGACAAAACATCGGCACTAAATCAAATTAACAATCATCTATTTAGCAGAAATTTACAAGCATCATGAACGCTTTAGAAAACATAGATCATATCCAAACTCCGTTCTACTATTACGATCTGGTGCTATTGAGAAAAACGTTGGACATAGCTACTACCGAAGCTCAAAAATACAATTACCGGCTTCATTATGCGATAAAAGCAAATTCTAATTCAAAGATTCTCTCTATAATCAAACACCGGGGCTTTGGTGCCGACTGCGTAAGCGGAAATGAAATTCAAACGGCACTGGCCTCGGGTTTTAACCCAAAAGATGTTGTATTTGCAGGCGTTGGAAAAACCGACCAGGAAATTGCTTATGCCATTGATGAAAACATCGCCTGTTTTAACTGCGAATCGTTGCAAGAAATCCAGGTAATCAATGAGATTGCAAGAAACAAAAACAAAAAAGTAAACATTGCCATTCGTATCAACCCTAACATTAATGCGAACACGCACCATTATATTACAACCGGACTCAACGCCAACAAATTTGGCATCAGTCAATCGGAACTTACCCAGCTTTTTGAGGTCAAAGATTATTTGACAAGCATAAAAATTACTGGCTTGCATTTTCATATTGGTTCGCAAATACGCGATCTGAATGTTTTCAAAAACCTGGGACAAAAAGTCAGTGACTATATTTCCCTGTTTGAAGAAAATAACCTTAAACTAAGCCATATTAATTTAGGAGGAGGCCTGGGAATTGATTATGAAAATCCTGACTCGAACCCCATCCCTCCTTTTGAAGAATATTTTAAAGTGATCCATGAAAACCTGAAAATACCGGATCACATCAATGTACATTTTGAACCCGGAAGATCCATCATTGGTCAATGCGGCAACCTTTACACCAGGGTTCTTTATTTAAAAAACTCCGAAGAAAAATCGTTTGTAATTGTTGATGCCGGATTAACCGAATTAATTCGCCCGGCACTGTATCAGTCGTATCACAAAATTGAAAACACAAATTCATCAACAGGCGAAATCAGGGCGGATGTAGTAGGTCCTATTTGCGAATCGTCGGATTATTTTGCAAAAAACATTCTGTTTCCCGATACACACCGGGGCGACATCCTTAGGATTTATTCGACAGGAGCATATGGTGAATCCATGGTTTCAAACTACAACCTACGTACAAAAGTTAAAGCCTATTATTCGGATGAACAAATTAACCCAGAAATTAAATTAGAATTAGCGTCATGAATATTGTAATCATTGGCTATGGAAGGATGGGACAAATAATCCATCAAATAGCAACAGAAAGAGGACACGATGTTGTTAAAATCATCGATTATTCGAACCGGTTTGAAATGGAAGATTTAAAAAATTCATCGTACAAGGTGGATGTTGCCATAGAATTTACAGTCCCTTCGGAAGCAAGGGTTAATGTTTCAAATTGCCTCCGCATGGGCATTCCGGTTGTTACCGGAACCACTGGCTGGAACGAAGAACTGGACGATATTAAAAACATGAGCCACGATTTAAGGGTCGGATTTTTACAAGCTTCAAATTTTAGTTTGGGGATGAACATCGTATTTGCTTTAAACAAATTTTTGGCAAAAATGATGAACGCCAGCAACATCTATCAGCCTAAAATCACGGAAATTCATCACACCCAAAAATTGGATAAACCAAGCGGAACTGCAATTACCCTGGCTAACGAGCTTATCAAAAACATTGACAATATTTATGGTTGGGAACTCGACAGCACAGCAGAAAACATATTAAACATTGAAGCTATACGCGAAGAAAATGTTCCAGGAATCCACCGGGTAAACTACCAATCAGAATTCGACGAAATCGAAATTTCGCACAAAGCCAAAAGCCGGAAAGGTTTTGCATTGGGTGCCGTTATAGCCGCCGAATTTTTAGCCGGCAAAAAAAGAGCTTACGAAATGTCCGATGTGATTGAATCCTTAATAAAAGCTACCTATCCAGAGTAAAACGGTGAATCCCTTTGGGGTACTCCTGGCCTATGATTTCAATTAAGCGTTGGTAATCTTTTTCGTTGCCTACGAAATCAATGTTATTGGTATCAATAATTAAGATCCTCAAATCTTGTTGCTGTTTGATGTAATCAAAATAACCATCCTGGATTTTTGCCAGATAAGCATTTTCAATGTTTTGCTCGTAAGAACGCCCCCGTTTAATAATATTCCGCTTGAGATTATCAACGCTTAAATACAAATAAACCAACAGTTCGGGACGGGGCAATGCAGATTCGATGATGTTAAAGAAGCGGGTGTATAAAGCAAACTCATCCGACTGAAGCGTCTTCCCGGCAAAGATCAAAGATTTTGTAATAAAATAATCGGAGATGGTAAACGATTTAAATAAATCCTGCGTTCCCAATTGATCTTTTAACTGTTGAAAACGTGAAGCTAAAAACGACATTTCCAGCGGGAAAGCATATTTATCCGGGTCTTTATAAAATTTGGGCAGAAACTCGTTTTCTTCAAACTGTTCAAGAATCAGCTTTGCATTATATTCTTCCGAAATACGCGTAGCCAGCGAGGTTTTACCTGCTCCTATCGTTCCTTCAATGGCAATGTAGTTGTATTTCATCCGTACAAAAATAGAGCTTAAAACAATGTCTATTTAGAAAGGGGCAACTTTTTTACCCACAATTTATCCATACATTCTTTTAATAATTGGCTTATTGTTTTTTGAACCACAGGATGTACTTTACGGGGAAATAATTCATGAAGCGGTTCTAAAGCAAACCGCCTGTTTTTGATTTCCGGATGGGGTATCTTTAACTCTTCACGATCCATCACCAAATCATCATAAAACAATATATCAATATCAATAAGGCGCGATTCGTAAGTTTGCCGGGTTTTAACCCGCCCCATATTTTTTTCTATTTTTTGAAGCTCCAGCAATAAATCCAAGGGCGACAACAATGTTTCTACCTCAATAACCTGGTTAAAAAAACTTTGATCGGCTTCAAATCCCCAGGGCTCAGACTCGTAAACCGACGAACATTGTCCTACCTTTCCAACCTTGTTTCGAAGGGCATCGGTAGCATGGATAAGGTTTTGCCTGCGTTCGCCCATGTTTGTTCCCAACAATAAAATCGCTGTATTCATAATTCAAAATTAAACAATTTGAGTTTACCGGGTTTTATTATAAATCATTGATCTTATTCTTTTTTTATTGATAAAATCCCAAAATAGCTTATTTTTATACTTTACAAAAACCAGAACCCTATTTTAAATTCAAAATTTAACAAAATCATTATACCATGAGAGACTTTTTTAAATTTCTATTTGCCTCAATGTTAGGATTTCTGCTAACCTTGATTATTTTATTTTTCTTGTTTCTGGGATTGATCAGTTCAATCATGTCTTTCTCTGAAAAAGAAGTCATCAACGTACCTGAAAACTCAATCCTCCACATCAAATTTAATCAGGAAATAAACGACCGGACCCCTGCTGATTTTATGTTTGATTTTTTAAGCATGGAACCCAGCAAACAAATCGGTCTGAATGACATCCTGAAAAACCTTGAAAAAGCAAAAGTTGACAACAACATCAAAGGCATCTACATGGAGCTCACCGCTATTCCTACCGGGAAAGCAACTTTGCAGGAAATCAGGGAGGCATTAATTGATTTTAAAGAATCCGGCAAATTTATCATTACTTATAGCGAGCTCATGGGACAGGGTGCTTATTATCTGGCTTCGGTTTCTGATAAAATTTACCTGAACCCGGAAGCAATTTTGCTTTTCAAAGGCCTGAGCTCTCAACGCATTTTTTATAAAGATTTAATGGAAAAACTGGATGTCGAAGCCCAGATTATCCGTGGTAAAAACAACAAATTTAAAAGTGCGGTTGAACCGTATATGTTGGATGAAATGAGCGATGCCAGCCGCCAGCAAACCGAAAAATACCTAAACAGTATCTGGGGAAAAATGCTGGAAGATATTGCTGCCAGCCGCAATATAACGGTGGACGAATTAAACAAAGTCGCCGACAAAATAAGTTTCTTTAGCCCCGATGAATTAGTTGAAAAAGGCCTGATAGACGGCTTAAAATATAAAGACGAAATACTGTCCGAATTAAAAGAAAGAATTGGCATCGGGCAGGAAAGCGACATTTCTGCGATGAGCATGACCAAATACATCAATGCCCCGGATTACAAAGAGGTTTATCCGCGTAAAAAAATTGCCGTAATTTATGCCACCGGAACCATATTGTCGGGCGAAGGTGACGATACTTACATCGGTTCAGGGCTTTCAAAAACCATTCGCGAAGCCCGTTTGGATGAACGCACCAAAGCCATTGTATTCCGCATTAATTCGGGTGGAGGCGATGTTATTGCTTCCGAAGTTATTCGTCGCGAAATTGAGTTAGCTGCCAAGGTAAAACCCGTTATTGTTTCTTATGGCGATGTTTCTGCTTCGGGCGGATACTGGTGCACCTGCCAGGGAACCAAAATCATCGCCAGCGAAAATACCATCACCGGTTCTATCGGTGTTTTTGCAATGATCCCGAATATAAAAGGACTGTTAAACGATAAGCTCGGAATCAACATCGACGTTGTAAACACCAACAAAAGTGCCGATTTTGGCAACATTGCCCGTCCGCTTTCATCTTATGAAAAAGCCGTAATGCAGGAAAATGTTGAAAGCACCTATCAAAAATTTATTGGGATTGTTGCTGAAGCAAGGGGGTTAAGAACTTCTTTTGTAGACTCTATCGGACAAGGCCGGGTTTGGGCAGCTAAAGATGCGATTAAACTAGGCTTAATTGATGAATTTGGCGGCTTGAACCGGGCCATTGAATTAGCTGCAGAAGCTGCCGAACTGGATGAATATATGATCCGTGAGTTGCCGGTTCAAAAAGATGCGTTTGAAAAATTCTTTGAAAGCTGGGCCGGAAATGCTCAAACAAGCTTTATGAAAGCCCGCTTTGGCAGTGCTTATAAATATGTTAAACACATCGAAGAACTTCAAAAAATGCAAGGCGTTCAGGCACGTATGCCGTACGAACTGATTATTGAGTAATTTGGCGATACAAGACATATAAAAGAGCGATTTGACGATTCAGAGTCAGATCGCTCTTTTTTTGTCAATATTTTCAATTGGGAATTCTCAATGTTCAATTTTTATCGGCACAAAAAATCGCTATATCATCAAATCACTAAACCGCCTAATCTAAAAGCTTTCCAGCTCCGCTTTCAAGCGTTTATCTTTTTCTTCTTTTGACAAACGTTCATATTTCAGCAAAGCATCCACCCAGCTGCCGTACATGGCATTTGGTAAAATGATAAATTTTTTGCCAAATTCCGCTCTCATTGAAGATATCAATTGGTGCCTTTCTTCCCTGGATTTCTTTTCAAAAACATCGGAAAAATCAGTAAGGTTATCGCCCATCAAAATCACGATTTCATGGGTTCTCAGCACCTCTAAACGACGTTTCTCTTTACTTGACTCAGCCGTTCGCAAAAGCATGTGTGCATCATCTACACAAGGAAATCCATGCAATTTCAGATTTTCCATAGTAGCTTGTTGGAACTCCACTTTGCGGTTGGTAACATAAAATGTTTCTACCCCTTTTGATTTTGCATAACTTAAAAATTCAACCGCCCCGGGAATGGCTTTTGCCGAAATATCCTCGCACCATTCTTTCCAGTACGCAGGGTAATCAGAATTTTCCAAAATACATTTGGCCTCAAACGGACTGTTATCCAAAACGGTTTCATCCACATCCACCACAATGGCTAAAGGCCGGTCGTAAGGGTTGTTTTCTAAAATTTGATTTAAACGGAGTTCTGCAAAATTATAAGCCTGGAGGCACAATGCCGCTACCTCGGCCGATTTTTGCTGATAAAGGGTTGCATAAAGTAAATTGTCGTTGTTTACTTCTGTTTTCTTTTCAAAGCAATTACAAGAAGTTAATGCTAAAAAAAGAAATAAAATTGGGAAAAATTTAAAGGTTTTCATTAAAAGTAGTATTAATGGTGAAAAAAATTAAAATCATATTTGAGCCCTTGAATATCATCAAATAAATATTTACCACTGACTTTTTTTCTAGAAAGATATGTGAATAATCCCATATTCTGTGGTGGCACAGAACTAAACCTTTTTAAAATAGCATTATATTTTAATCTATACTCTACAATAAGAGGTTCTTGTATACTAATTTTCAAACATCTTTTTATATGATCTAAAAACTTAACCAACCCTATATCTAATCCATTGTTATCAAATAAAACAAAACAACTCATTTGTTTTTCTAGATTAAAATTTTTTTTCCCAGAATATGGTTCAAAATCAATACCTATATAACAATTTAGTATTGAATTAACGTAATATTTATAGTAATGAAAAGGAAAATCAGATTGATTAATCTTTTTTATATTAAATATTCGAATTAAATCATTTTTATTAATTCTAAACACTGATAAATAACAATCCTGAGGATATAAGACTAAGTTATTATTCTCATCAAGAGCACCGCCACTACTAGTTTTTACACTTGAAATTGCAAAATATAATGCTATTAAAGGATTAAATGTAAAATCAATAAAACAAGTTGGAATCCCATAGTGTTGAAAAAAATAAACTCTTTGAAGATAAGTATAGTTTACAATATTATTTTTTTGGACAAAGTAATAATCCTTATATGTATTTGAGAATAATTTAGATTGAAATTGTTGTTGCAGGTAAGTATCAAATTTATATGTTTTAGCTCCTTCGGGATAAAACCTATTGAAGGATGAAACAATATCCCAAGTATAAAAATTATCAGATTTAAAATCATACAAATTTGATTGCCCCCGGTAAATAAACTTATCATCATTCTTTAATGAATCAAAAATTTCAACCATGTCTCGCCAATCATCAAACTCTTCTATTTTTAACAAGTTACTCATATACCAAAAAAGCTGGATCAAATAATCCAGCTTTAAATATACAAATAATCAATTAAAATTTTAGTATTCTTGTTCTGCGTAGCGTTTGTAAGTATTGTAACGCCATTTTGCATTTTCCTCGGCAACTTTATCCAAAGTTTCAGCTTCTGCAGGGAAAGATTTCATTAAGGATGTATAACGAACCTCACCTTTCAGGAAGTCTTGGAATTTGCTCCAATCCGGTTCTTTAGAATCCAAAATAAACGGATTTTTACCTTCAGCTTCTAATTGCGGATTGAAACGGTACAAGTGCCAGTAACCAGATTCAACGGCTAATTTGGTTTCTTCCTGGGTTTTTCCCATACCTGCACGTAAACCGTGGTTGATACATGGTGCATAAGCAATAATGATTGACGGTCCAGGATAAGCTTCAGCTTCTTTCAATGCTTTGAAGAATTGAGCCTGGCTGGCTCCCATAGCAACCTGTGCAACGTAAACATATCCGTAAGTCATGGCCATTAAACCAAGGTCTTTTTTACGGGTTTTCATCCCGGAAGTGGCAAATTTAGCAACCGCACCAACAGGGGTTGATTTAGAAGCTTGTCCACCGGTATTTGAATAAACCTCGGTATCCAATACCAGGATGTTTACATCTTCACCAGAAGCAATCACGTGATCCAATCCACCGTATCCGATGTCGTAGGCCCAACCATCGCCACCAAAGATCCAAACTGATTTTTTAGCTAAATAATTTTTAAGCGCTAAAATTTCTTTCGCGATTGGAGCACTTTCTTTTTCTAACAACGGAATTAATTTATCGGTTGCAGCTTTAGAAGCTTCACGGTCGTTAACGCCGGCAATCCATTCGTTCATGGCTTCTTTGGTTTCGGCAGAAACCTCACCGTTTACGCCTTGCATTTTAGTAACCAGGCGTTCGCGAAGTTTATCAACACCAGTAGCCATACCTAGTCCGTACTCGGCATTATCTTCAAATAATGAGTTGGCCCATGCAACACCATGTCCACTTTCTTTATGTTTACAGTAAGGTGTTGAAGGAGCAGAACCACCATAAATTGAAGAACATCCGGTAGCGTTGGCAACCAACATTTGTTCACCATATAATTGAGTAATGGTTTTAACGTAAGGAGTTTCCCCGCAACCGGCACAAGCTCCGGAGAACTCGAACAATGGTTGTGCAAACTGAGAGTTTTTAACCGATTGGAATTTATCTACAACTTTATCTTTATAAGATACTTTAGAATCAAAATATTCCCAACGTGCGATTTCTGCATCTTGAGAAGCAAGCGGTTTCATAATTAACGCTTTTTCTTTAGCAGGACAAACATCAACACAGTTGCCACAACCAGAACAGTCAAGTACAGAAACCTGCATTCTGAATTTCAGTGGGGCAAATTTACCTTTGGTTTCCAATAGAGCGGTTCCTTCAGGAAGTCCGGCTTCTTCTTTTTCGTCAACCAAGAACGGACGAATAGCAGCGTGAGGACAAACGTAAGAACATTGGTTACACTGGATACAGTTATCGGCTTGCCATTTGGGAACGTTAACTGCGATACCACGTTTTTCGTAAGCGGTAGTACCGGCATCAAAAGTTCCGTCTTCGCGATCAACAAAAACACTTACCGGAAGGTCATCCCCTTTCAGTGCATTAATCGGATCGGCAACTTTGGCAACAAATTCAGGAACATTGCGATCTTCTTTTTTATCAACACCATCTAGTTTAGTCCATCCGGCAGGAACCTCAACTTTAATTGCAGCTCCGCCACGATCAACGGCAGCATAGTTCATTTTAACGATATCTTCACCTTTACGTCCAAAGGATTTTACAATGAATTTTTTCATTTGTTCAACCGCCAGATCGTAAGGAATCACTTCGGCAATTTTAAAGAAAGCCGATTGCATGATGGTATTTGTACGGTTTCCTAAACCAATTTCTTCAGCAATTTTCGTTGCATTGATGATGTAAAAATTGATTTCGTTTTCAGCCAAATATTTTTTTATGGAATTTGGAAGTTGGTTTTTGGTTTCTTCCTCGTCCCAGATAGAGTTCAACAAGAATGTTCCACCTTTTTTCAACCCTTTTAACATGTCGTATTTTGTAAGGTAAGAAGGAACGTGACAAGCTACAAAGTTAGGTGTACCTACCAGGTAAGGCGCACGGATCGGGCTGTCGCCAAAACGTAAGTGAGAGGTAGTAATACCACCCGATTTTTTAGAATCGTAAGCAAAGTAAGCCTGACAATATTTATCGGTGTTTTCACCAATGATTTTAATTGAGTTTTTGTTTGCACCTACAGTACCATCTGCACCTAAACCATAAAATTTAGCTTCGAAAGTACCTTCATTGGCTACAGAAATCTCCGGTAAAAGAGGAAGAGACTTGAATGTAACGTCATCAACAATACCAACGGTAAATTGGTTTTTAGGTTCGTTCATTTTTAAGTTTTCAAATACCGAAACCATCATAGCAGGAGTGGTATCTTTTGAACTTAATCCGTAACGTCCGCCAACAATTTCAGGAGCATTTTCTTTTCCGTAGAATAAATCACGAACGTCTAAATACAATGGTTCTCCGTTAGCACCAGGTTCTTTGGTACGATCCAAAACAGCAATGCGTTTTACCGATGCCGGAAGAACTTTCATGAAATATTTTTCTGAGAACGGACGGTATAAGTGAACCGAAATTAAACCAACTTTCTCGCCTTTGGCGTTCAGGTAGTCAACCACTTCTTTAATGGTTTCGGTAATCGAACCCATAGCTACCACAATGTTTTCTGCATCGGCAGCACCGTAATAAGTAAACGGATGGTACTCACGGCCTGTTTTTTTAGTAATTTCCTGCATGTACATTTCTACTACATCCGGAATCGGTTCATAAAATTTATTAGCCGCTTCGCGAGATTGGAAATAAATATCAGGGTTTTGTGCAGTACCCCTGGTTACAGGATGTTCTGGGTTAAGAGCGTTGTCGCGGAAACGTTGTACAGCTTCCCAGTCAACCAAGTCTCTCAAATCGTCGTTATCGAAATACTCTACTTTTTGAATTTCGTGAGAAGTACGGAATCCGTCGAAGAAATGTAAGAAAGGAACACGGGTTTTGATAGAAGCTAAGTGAGCAATGGCTCCAATATCCATTACTTCCTGAACACTACCTGTAGCTAACATTGCAAAACCGGTGTGGCGGGTTGACATAACATCTGAGTGATCCCCAAAAATTGAAAGAGCCTGGGCGGCTAATGAACGTGCACTCACGTGGAATACACCCGGCAATAACTCACCAGAAATTTTATACATGTTCGGGATCATCAATAATAACCCTTGAGAAGCAGTAAATGTAGATGTTAATGCACCTGATTGCAAACTACCGTGAACAGCACCTGAAGCACCACCTTCCGATTGCATTTCAACAACTTTAACCTGCTCGCCGAAAAGATTTTCGCGGCCAAAAGCAGCCCATTCGTCGATGTACTCTGCCATAGTTGATGAAGGGGTGATCGGATAAATTGCAGCTACTTCCGAAAACATATACGCTACATGAGAGGCTGCATAGTTACCATCACAGGTGATGAATTTTTTCTTATTTTCCATAATCGATTTATTTTTAAGACTTTGTAATAATCTGTTAGCTTTTAAAAAAACAGTGCGAAATTAAGAATTTTCAATTTCTTAAATGTTAATTTTGAGGAAATTCGGCTCGCAAAAAAGCTATTTATAATGTATATAAATTAGTAGGATTTCAACAAAAAAGTTTTTATATTTGAATAAGAATTTCCGAACCTGTTTGCTTAAATTTATAATTAAACCCTATAACTCATGAAACTACAAACTAATTACCTTGGATTAAAACTTAAAAGCCCTGTTATTGTTGGAGCAAGCAACCTTGTTACCGACCTGGACATGTTAAAAAAACTCGAAGATGCCGGTGCCGGAGCAATTGTTTATAAATCGCTTTTTGAAGAACAAATACAACTGGAAAACCTGGAACGCTACCAGGTGGACGAAGATTACGGTACCCGCCATGCAGAGATGTCGGACTACCTACCCCACATGCAAGATGCCGGCCCGGAAGAATTCTTACACCAGTTAAGCAAAGCAAAAAAAGCAATCAACATTCCGCTAATTGCTAGTCTGAATTGTGTGTATGAAGAAAGCTGGGTAGAATATGCTTATAAAATCCAGGAAACCGGAGCTGATGCTTTGGAATTAAACTTTTATTCTACTCCTCACGAATTTGACATAATAGGCAAAGCCATCGTGGGCGATCAAATCGACATCCTCGAAAAAATCCTCAAGGCTGTAAGTATTCCGGTGAGCGTAAAACTAAGCCCTTATTATACTAATACCCTTTACGTGATTAACGAAATGGATAAACTGGGTGTGAAAGGATTCGTACTATTCAACCGCCTGTTCCAGCCCGATATCGACATTGAAAAAGAACAGCATCATTTTCCATACAACCTGAGCAATGAAAACGACAACCGTTTGGCTTTACGTTTTGCCGGTTTGCTTCACAATAACATCAAAGCCGATGTTTGCAGCAACACCGGAATCTTGAGTGGCGAAGATGCGATTAAAATGTTTTTGGCAGGAGCCGATGCGGTTCAGGTAGTAAGTGCTATTTACCAAAAAGGCCCAAAAGCCATTAGCAAAATGCTAAGCGATATTGAAAACTGGATGGATAAAAAAGGCTATGAATCGCTTGCCGATTTTAAAGGAAAACTTTCGAAAAATTCGCTCAGCGACAGGTTTACTTACAAACGCGCCCAATACGTTGACATTTTGATGAAATCAAATGAAATATTAAAAAAACACCCCCTTGTTTAAATAGAGGAACTTACGAAAGGAGTCACCTTAAGGTGACTCCTTTTTTTTCTTCTCAAACCTTAGCTGTGCTATAATAATCCCACATAACATCAGGAAACAGCCAAACATTTCTCTTCCTGAAAATGTTTCATGCAAAAACAACCACCCTCCCACGGCTCCAAAAAAAGCTTCGAAACTTAAAATAATAGCTGCAACTGCTGCCTTGGCATGTTGTTGAGCCACCGCCTGTAATGTATAAGCAACACCCACCGAGGCCAGACCTCCATATAAAATCGGAACGGCTGCCCGCAAAATCGATTCCAACAAAATTTCTTCGGTAAAAATGGCAACAAGCAGACTTAAAACAGAAGTCATTGCAAATTGCAAGATGGCGATTTTTATTACATTATATTTTGGCGAAAGCCAGGAAATAATCAGCACATGAGAAGCAAAGAAAAAAGCACTGGCTAATACAAACACATCGCCCATATTCATGCTAAATTTCTCAGTGATGCTTAAAAAATAAAGCCCCAGCGTTGCCACAACAACTCCCACCCAAAGCTGTTTGCCAGGAAATTGTTTAAAAGCCAACCCTAGCAAAGGAGTGATCACTACGTACAAACTGGTAATAAACCCGGCATTTCCGGCAGTAGTGTATATAATCCCAATTTGTTGCAAACTGGCTCCCAGAAAAAGAGCTAAGCCTGCTATCAAGGCTCCTGAAGTTAAAGAAACCTTAAACTTTTTGCTCGGGTATTTCCTATTTTGAGATTTCGAAAGATACAAGAACGGAATCAACGACAGAGTTCCTAAAGTAAAGCGGATTCCGTTGTAGGTAAACGGCCCAATAAACTCCATGCCTTTGCGCTGAGCCACAAAAGCAAAGCCCCAGATTATAGCTGTGATCCAAAGCAGGATATAAGAAGTTGTTGTCCTGGAAATATTCATCAATCGACAATAAAATTTATCGATCAAAAATATAAAATAAAACTATCCCCAAAGGTTCTCCGGATAAACCCCGGATGCCACCAGGTGTTTAATGCTCTCCACAACTTTTGGACGGTCTTCCTGGTAGGTCACCCCAAACCATTGATCAGTG
This sequence comes from Bacteroidales bacterium, assembly GCA_963664245.1. Lineage (GTDB taxonomy): Bacteria > Bacteroidota > Bacteroidia > Bacteroidales. The sequence goes on along the minus strand of OY760934.1, from coordinate 2,958,508 downwards.
CTTTCAAGAACCTTGATTTTTGCAACTTCCGACTCAATCATTTCGGTCACAACCGTTGGAATGTAATATTCAGATTTAATGTCTTTTACATTCGATTTCAGGAAGGATTTAAACCCTTCGTACAAGTGTTTAAACAACAATGGAGAGAACCCCCAGAAATTCATGGAAACAATGGAGTTCCCGGAAATTTCTTTGGTTTCTTCGGCTTCATTGATGAACACGATTTTATCATCCGCTTTTTGGATTTTGGTATGCTCCACAACCTGTGTCAAGAAAGTGTTTTCATCCAGCGAACAAACCCCGCGCGAAACGGTTCCTGATTCAGTAATCGTATTTTCCAGACGGAAACCAACCATGCAAAATTCATTTTCCGTCCGGTTTTCATCAGCAAAAAAAGCAGCCAGTTTTTTATACGAATTGCGGCCATAAAAATCATCGGCATTGATTACTGCAAAAGGCTCCTGAACAACGTCTTTGGCCGCTAAAATAGCGTGAGCTGTTCCCCAGGGTTTTACCCGGTCTTTCGGATATTTAAACCCGATTGGCAAATCATCCAGCTCCTGCAAAACATATTCGGTTTTAATCCGTCCGTTCAATTTCGGTTCGAACACCTCTTTAAAATCTTTTTCGATTTTTTTGTTGATGATAAATACAACTTTCCCAAAACCGGCGCGAATCGCATCATAAATAGAGTAATCAATAATACTTTCACCCGAAGGGCCTACTTTATCCATTTGTTTTACGCCACCGTAACGACTGCCCAATCCGGCAGCTAAAATTAAAAGTGTTGGTTTCATTTATGAGTAATTATTTTTTATTTCTTTTTCCCGATTAAATGTCCTTTGGCTGCAAAAAACAAAATGTACAAATAACAAGGGATCATAATCAGATAAGCCAGTCGTGCGCCAACAAAAGACAAATCGGATAAAGCACCGTAAGCCAAAGGCAGAATGGCTCCTCCGGCAATGGCCATGATTAAAAATGCCGAACCGAGCTTTGTATATTTTCCCAAGCCTTCAATGGCCAAAGGCCAGATAGCCGGCCACATAATGGCATTTGCAAAACCTAAAAGGGCAATCATCAATATAGAAACGTAGCCATGGGTTAGCACCGCCAAAAGTGAGAATATAACGCCTAAAACAGCAGAGTATTTAAGGGCATTTTCCTGCTTTAAATAAGTTGGGATCAAAACAATTCCCAAGATATATCCCAGAACCATTCCGCCCAAAGTAAAGGAAGCAAAGAACCTAGCGTTATCAAGTTCAAACCCAAGAAAAGTTCCATAACCAATTAGAGTATCCACAGCAATAACCTCCACACCTACATATAAAAAAAGAGCCAATACGCCCAACCACAAATAAGGATATTGCGATATTTTTCGTTCTTCGCTTTTAATCTTTTCAACTTTTTCTTCTTCAACATCAGGTAAAGAAAGGAACTTGATTAAAACGGCCAAAACTACCAAAATAACAGCCATAATCACATAAGGAAAGATTACCCTGCTCGCCAAAGCATCTAACTCAATTGTTTTTTGAGCAACATTCATTTGCGCCAACTTATCCGTTAATTCATCCACCCCTTTTAAAACAATGGCTCCCAAAATCAGCGGACTGATAATTCCTGCAATCTTATTTGCAATCCCCATAATACTGATCCGCTTAGCTGCACTTTCAATAGGTCCTAAAATAGTTACATAAGGGTTAGCTGCCGTTTGCAATAAAGAAAGTCCGGTTCCCTGAATAAACAATCCGGTTAAAAACAAACCGTAAGTCCTTGACATTGCTGCCGGAATAAAGATCAGTGAACCAATGGCCATCACAATCAATCCCAGCGACATCCCGTTTTTAAACCCGGTTTTTTTAAGCACCAACGAAGAAGGAATGGCCATAAAAAAATAAGACAAATAAAAAGCAGAAGCAACCAATAAAGCTTCAGTATTTGTTTGCAACTCACAGGCAATTTTTAGGTAGGGAATGAGCGTAGCATTGAGCCAGGTTACAAACCCAAAAATAAAGAATAAAGCTCCAATTATACTGATAGAAAAGAGATAAGAACGCTTCTCGTTTTGAAGGCTATTTATATTTGTCATAGGGAAAAATTTTCACACCCCAAAATACGGAAAAAGCCTCGAAAATAACTAATAAAGATTTGGTAATTTTTTGAAAATAAAAAAAAGAGCATTTAAAAATGCTCCTAAAAATTTATTGCCTGTAGAACGTATAGTCACCCATAAAATCTTCTATCCCAAAAGCCTGTGCTTTGATGGTATCTCCTTCTATTTTCATTTTTAGTTCAAGCATACGGCCCGATTTTGTTAAAAAGGTAATCGTCATTTTATTGTTAATCATAAAAATATGATCGACCGGGTATTCGAACCCATCCGGGGCAGTTACTTTTCCGCTAACCAGGTTTTCGTTGGTATTTAGCTCCAGAACCAAGGGATTTTTTTTCGGATCTTCGGGCTTGGTTGCCCATTTCCCGGCAAAAAACTGGTTCTCTTTTTTGGTGGCCCGAACCCAATGATTGGTAAAATTATCGATGGCTGTTTCAACAGTCAGTCCTCCCCGTGTAAGAAATCCAGGGAAAAGAGGGTTCAAACTATAAAGGAAATCACTCATTTCTTTAGCCGTGTACGAGTGTAATTTTTCTAAAACATCGCCGCCTTCTTTAATATCCATGTTTTGGATAACACAGTCGCCTGTTTTAACAGAATAATCGATATCGTTTAATGAAAAATGTTTAATTGTTGGATTAATACGGGTTCTGAAATAAACATGATTACGGCGAACATCAAAAATAATCGACCACTCAGCGACATCATTAACCTTGATTTTATCCAGCATATAGAAACCATAGTCAACCGCATTTTGTTTTGGATCGTAATTTTTAATCAGCCAGTCGGTTTTTACGTAACGAGGGACATTAGGATTGTCCAGTTCAACTTTATAAAGCCCGCCAAAGTTTTCGTAATACTTTGAAACTTCCATTTCGCGGTCGTAAGGAGTGTTGTACAAACCAGTAACCGGCATGGTTTTACCACGGTTGATTTTCATTTTCCCGTCGATAAAAGCCAGGGTTGCACAATCGCCACTGGCATCGGCCAAAAAATAGTGCCAGGTCCAGCCGTCAATTTCAATGGTTTTGGTTAGTTCCAGGGCCTCGTCGATGGTTGAACAATTATCCAGCAAAAACTGCATCCAGCCCATCTGGCTTAACTTATGTAACGAATCTCCCTTTGGATAATCCGAAGCTTCATTCATTTCCCAGATATAAAATCCGGTTTCATTCATGCCACCATCGGGCAAATCTTTTCCGAAAGTGTTAAAAGTTACCGATCCGTAACGCGAAACCCAACTAAGTTTTGAAGGTTTGGTAACGTCCTTGAACATCATTTCATTGAGGCTGCGCCCCATTTTAAAAACGCCGCGTTTGTTTACAAACACAATGCCTCCTATACCGCTATCCCCTTCATTGAGGTTATGCCCAAAAATAAGTTCATCGCCTTTTTTAAGCATAATGGTTGAACAGGCATTTACCTGCATCGAATTTATCAGAAATAACAGCACTAATAAGCTAACAACCTTGGTCCTCATTTTCATTTTGTTCATTTTTTTAGATTACGTATTTTCCCGATTAGACGAAAAAAAAATTGGGGGGTTACATGAGAATTAAGAATTATTAATTAAGAATTAGGAATGATAATTTTTCAGAAAAAAGATGAGAGAAATGGAGCAAATTGGCATTAGGAAATAAATATTTGCCATGAAACGAGAAAACATCATCAAACCAAAAGCTATCAATTTGCTTAGAAATTATTAACGTTTATCAGCGATTACAATTAAAACAGCAATTTGAAAAAGAGTTGAAATTTATCGGATATATTTTAAAACAATGAAAAGGAATTAGGAATCAGAAAATACAAAATTCTTAATTCCTAATTAAAAAGATTTTTCAATCAGCTCATCATCCGCAAAATTCGGGAGTGTCACCTTTAAGCGTGGTTCTTTTTCCATGGCACGTTTAATGGCAAAAACAGCTCCTTCGTTACGGGCCCAGCTACGACGAGAGATGCCATTGTTCACATCCCAGTGAAGCATCATGTGTAAACGGCGGTCAGCTTCTTCCGAACCATCCAGCATCATTCCAAAACCTCCGTTAATCACTTCACCCCAGCCAACGCCGCCACCATTGTGGATACTCACCCAGGTAGCTCCGCGGAACGAATCGCCAATAACATTCTGAATAGCCATGTCGGCGGTAAAGCGTGATCCGTCATAAATATTTGAGGTTTCACGGAAAGGAGAATCGGTACCGGATACATCGTGATGATCGCGCCCCAGAATTACCGGAGCCGAAATTTTTCCTTCTTTAATCGCTTTATTGAACGCCGCTGCAATTTTGGTCCGACCTTCGCAATCGGCGTAAAGAATACGAGCCTGCGAACCAACCACCAATTTATTTTGTTTGGCTTCACGGATCCAGCGAATATTATCTTTCATTTGTTGGGTAATTTCGGCAGGAGCCGAAGCTGCAATTTCTTCCAACACTTCCATGGCAATTCGATCGGTGGTATCTAAGTCTTCGGCCTTGCCGGAAGAACACACCCAACGGAAAGGTCCGAATCCGTAGTCAAAACACATGGGTCCCATGATATCCTGAACGTAAGACGGGTATTTAAAATCCGTTTCATTTTTCATAATGTCGGCACCGGCACGGCTCGATTCGAGCAAAAACGCATTTCCATAATCAAAGAAATACATACCATTAGCCGTTAATTTATTGATAGCATCCACCTGACGGCGAAGCGATTCCTGCACTTTTTCTTTGAATTTTTCGGGTTCATTCGCCATCATTTCATAGGACTCTTCCAGACTCATTCCTGCCGGATAATAACCACCTGCCCAGGGATTGTGCAAAGATGTCTGGTCAGAACCAAGTTCTATCTCCATGCCTTCTTCCACAAATTTTTCCCAGAGATCCACAATGTTTCCCTGGTAAGCCAGTGAAACCGATTCTTTATTTTGTTTTGCTTTGTTGATCCTTGTTATGAGTTCATCTAAATCAGTATAAACTTCATCTACCCAACCTTGCGAGTGGCGCGTATGAACTGCTTTGGGGTTAACCTCAGCAATCACGCCAATAGCTCCGGCAATCACGGCTGCTTTTGCTTGAGCTCCGGACATCCCGCCTAAACCTGACGAAACAAAAACTTTTCCGGCCAGACCTTCGCCTGATTTTTCAATTTTGCGCCCGGCATTTAAAACCGTAATGGTTGTTCCGTGAACAATCCCCTGCGGCCCAATGTACATGAATGAACCGGCAGTCATTTGTCCGTATTGCGAAACACCCAAAGCATTAAAGCGTTCCCAGTCATCCGATTTTGAATAATTCGGAATCACCATACCGTTGGTTACCACTACTCTCGGGGCATCTTTGTGCGAAGGATACAATCCCATCGGGTGACCCGAATACATCACCAGGGTTTGCTCGTCGGTCATTTCCGACAAATATTTCATGGTGAGCAAATACTGCGCCCAATTTTGGAAAACGGCCCCGTTTCCGCCATAAGTAATCAATTCATGCGGGTGTTGGGCCACAGCCGGATCAAGGTTATTTTGGAGCATCACCATAATTCCGGCGGCCTGTTTCGATTGGTGTGGATATTCTTCAATATTTCGGGCATACATTTCGTAATCCGGGCGAAAACGGTACATGTAAATCCGTCCGTATTTTTTTAGCTCTTCGGCAAATTCGGGAGCTAAAGTTTCATGAAATTTCGGATCGAAATAACGCAAGGCATTTCGCAACGCCAGTTTTTTTTCATCGGCAGTTAAAATATCTTTTCGAACCGGGGCATGGTTCACCTCCGGATCATAGGCTTTTGATTGGGGAAGGATATCAGGAATACCCTGAACTATCGCTTGTTGAAATTCATTCACGGTTCTTAAATTTTGGTTATTGAAACAGAGGGCAAAATTACAACATTATAATTTTATATTGCAATTGTAAAAGACAGCTTATTTTCGTATCTTGCATCAAACGTTTTTTTAAGACCAAACTAACTCACCCTATGAAAGTTATATGTTTAGGAAATTATCCGCCCCGTAAATGTGGGATTGCAACCTTCACCAAAAATCTAATTGATTCGATACAATTAGCAGCAAAAACAAACAACAAAGAACTGGAGGTTGAAATTATTGCAATGAATGAAAACGACCAGGTTTATGATTATCCTGAAGAAGTTGTGATGTACATTCGCGATCATACCAGTGAAGATTATTTTAAAGCCGCTGATTATATTAATCATTCGGGAGCTGAAGTTTTATTGATTCAGCACGAATATGGTATTTTTGGAGGCAATAGCGGGGTACTTTTACTTAAACTGCTTCGGAGGGTCAACATCCCGGTGGTAACTACCCTGCATACGGTTCTCGAATCGCCAACTTACCACCAAAAAGAAGTATTGAAAGCCATCGCCAAATATTCTTCAAGATTGTTGGTGATGAGTGATTTGGCTATCGGGTTCCTGAAAAATGTGTTTAATATCCGTGAAGATAAAATCCGGAAAATTGAACACGGGGTTCCTGATTTTGTCGCTTATAAAGACCAAAAACTAACCATTCCAGAAGGCTGGGAAAACCGCAAAGTTATTTTAACTTTCGGGCTTATTGGCCGCAATAAAGGCATTGAAGTTACCATCAAGGCTATGCCCGAAATCGTTAAAAAACACCCGGATGTATTGTTCTGCGTGATGGGGAAAACACATCCGCACATCATTAAACACGCCGGGGAAGAATACCGTGAATACCTGGAGAATTTAACCAAAGAACTCGGCCTTGAGAACCACGTTCAGTTTATCAACCGTTACATTGGCGAAGAAGAACTAATCAACAATTTGCTGGTGGCCGATATTTACGTAACCTCTTACCATAACAAAGCCCAAATAACCAGCGGGGCACTTTCGTATGCCGTTGGCGGAGGCTGTGCGGTTCTTTCAACACCTTATTGGCATGCCGAAGAACTGCTGGCCAATAACATCGGAATACTGTTTGATTTTGGATCGCCCGGTCAACTGTCTGAAAAAATCATTGATTTACTGGATCATCCGGAACTTTTAAAAGCTTACCAAAAAAGAGCCTACAACTACGGTTTAAGTATTGCCTGGCCAAAAATTGGCGATTTATATAATTACCGCCTGGGGCGTTCTATTGTAACCTACAAAGGAGTTGAAGAAAGTTATAAACAACCCGCTCTGAACCTTTTACACTTTGAACGGCTAACCGATAATACCGGGGTCATTCAGTTTTCAAACGGCAGCTTGCCCGATTATAAAACAGGTTACTGTCTCGACGATAATGCCCGCGCATTGCTGGTAGCCATCAGGGCTTACAAACGGCAGAAAAGCGACCATTTACTTCAATTGATTTACAAGTATGCAACGTATATTTCCCTGATGCGGAACCCAAACGGAAGCATGAAGAATTTCATGAACTACAACCGTGAGTTTATCGACCAGGTTGGTTCGGACGATGCTTTTGGACGGGCTATCTGGGCCCTGGGTTATTTAATCCGCTACGCACCCAATGATTCCATCCTGGAAACGGCTCATGATATTTTTGTCCGCTCAATGGGCTGGTTTAATGAGCTAACCCATTTGCGGGGGTACGCGAGCACCATGCTGGGGCTTTACCATTATTGTAAAAAATACCCTGACCGGGAAGAATTCGGCATTCGACTGGATAGCTTTGCGAAGAAAATGCTTGAGGCTTTTGAAAGGAATGCCAAACCCAACTGGCAGTGGTTCGAACAAATTATAACTTACGACAACGCTTTGTTGCCGGCAGCCATGTACCGGGCCTACGAAATTGTTAAAAATGAGAAATACCTTGAGGTAGCCAATAAAGCCACCGCATATTTGGAAAATATTTGTTTCGAGAACGGATATTTGAGAGTGATTGGAAACCAGGATTGGCTAAGTGCCGATGCCGAAAACAACCGTTTCGGGCAACAACCCATTGATGTATCGGGCATGGTTATTTTGTACCACTGCAAACACCAGGCACTGGGAGATGAAGATTCTGTTGAAAAACTGAAACTAAGCTACGAATGGTTCCTAGGCAGAAACGACTTATGCATCCCGATTTATGATGAAGAAACCGGCGGCTGCAACGATGGACTGGAAGAATTTATGGTGAACCGTAACCAGGGAGCCGAAAGCACCATTTGTTACCTACATGCCCATATTATTGCGGGGGATTATTACCCATCCTAAATCCTTCCCAAAGGGAAGGACTTTAAAATCCCGGAAGGAAAGCCCACTGGATTTTTTGCCAAAAATTTCGTACTTTTATTTCTTTGAAAAAAAGACCGGGCTTTAAATGCATTTCCTCCCCCGTTTCCTTTTGCATTTAAAGGGTGTTGTTGGGACAATTCTCTAATTTTTTAACCCTGGGACACTCACCCTTAGGGTGGCTTTGCCTGGAAAATGATTGACGATCATGAAAACACTCAAATTCTTATTCGTAGTTGCCATTTTAACGGCAATGGCAACAGGATGCAACAAAAAGGATGATCCTGTTAATCCGGGCAGCAAGCCTGCCATAATCTCTGTGTCCGTAACTAATATTACGGATAATGCTGCAACTTTCACCATGGTTTTTAATGATGGAGAAAATACAGTGACATCTGCTAATTTTGAATTACAAAAAACAGGTGAAAGTAAAACTACACTAAACGCCACGATAAATGGTAACAAGGCAACATTAACCGTAAATAATTTAGATGTTGCCTCAAACTACACAGTATGGGGATCTGCAACAAATAAATTAGGGACAAACAAGTCAAATAGCACAAATTTCTCTACTACCGTAGGAAGTGTTTTACTTGAAACTACCAACAGCACTGTAACTATCAACACCATTACAGTTTATGTTAGAGTTAATGACTTTGGTGGAAATACTATCAAAGAATGGGGAATAGTTTATGGAAATAATGAAAATCCCACTGTCAATGATAGCAAGGTTAATGCTGCTGTTAGCAATGATTCTTTTTCAGCCACCATCACTACCAGTCCTGAAACTCAACAAAACTTGAGAGGCTTCGTGGAAACAACTAATGGTGAGCTTTTCTACACAGAGAATCTCACAGCTACAACCCTTAAGCGTGCTGAAATTATTCTTAAAGGTTGTTCAAATCAAACAACAAATAATATAACGGCTAATTTTGAAATTCTGACTAACGTAAAGTTAACCTATTGATTATTAACATTCTTTGCTTTCCATTTTAATCTGTATCGTTCTTGAGAAAAAACACCAAGTTCATTAGGATCAAAACCAAATTTAGCGATTTTCTTTCTGATTATTGCAAGTTGTTTCCTTTTTTCATCCAGAAAAACATAGGTCGTTTTTGGTTTGTAGGCTTCTTTCTTGGTAATCATATTCCATAGAATAACAGCTATTTTTCTAGCGGTTGCAGTTATGGCAGCTTGTCTGCCTTTTTTGTATGCAATCTTCTGAAAAAAACGTCCCAGATCCGACTCTTTCAAGTTTCCAACGGCATTAGCCGCATTTCTTAAGGCTATCTTTAATCTGTTACTTCCTTTGGGAATACGGTTTGACAGCACTTTCCCTCCACTTATTTTATTGTTTGGAGCAAGTCGTAACCAAGAAGCAAAATGTTTTGCTGTTGGAAATTTAGAAAAACCATCGGGCCCAATTTCGCTCATTATTGTTATGATAGTAGAATGACTTACCCCTGGGATCTGGTACAAATCAACACCATTAAAATATTGATAGGCTGTTTTATTCAAATCAAGGCCAGTAATTGAGTTCTTATTATTCCTCTTATATGGCTTATCACCTGGAGGAGCAATTTCAGTATCAATTAATACATTTTCTAGAAACGCTGTGATTTTTTGATCACACTTTTCAATTTGATTTTGGTAAAAAAGATGCCGTTCATATTCTTGTCTTAAGCCAAATAAATAATCATCTCTTTCATTACTTACCAATGCCTTTGCTATCTCATCCTGACTTTTGCGACAATTGTAGTGCCGGTGCTTTGATAATTCTTCCGGATCAAGTTCTCCATTACAAATAGCTTCAATAATCTTAATACCAGTCAAACCTGTTACGTCTCTAACAACTACATCTAAACGAAAGTTCAAAAGCTTCAGGTATTTCTGCATCTTGTGGGATGCATCTGCTTTTTGATCAATAATATTTAACCTTTGTCTACAAAGTGTACGAAGTCTTTCAGTTGTGTGATCTGGTAAAAAGCTAGAGGGAAGTAAACCTAGAGAATGTAGTTTTTGAATCCACTGACAATCTCTAACATCGGTCTTCTTTCTGTTCATGTTTTTTGTAAACCGACCACTAGTAAGTACAACATCAATTCCAGAATTAATTAGCTCGACAAATAGATTTTGCCAGTAAGAACCTGTAGATTCTAATGCTACAGTTGTTATTTGGCTTTCTTTTAGCCATTGACACAACTCCATTAAATCCTCTGCATAAACCCCAAACTCACGTACATCAGCATCTGACTGACCAATAGCAACATAATGTGAGCGACTTCCAACATCAATACCTGCACAATTGGGATTGATAATCTCCATAGGAACCTTTTTCATTTTCATTTTTTTTCAATTTAATATATAAAAGGGCCTTATGAGGATGTATCTTTACACTTGAAAATTATTCTGATCGGGGTCTCCGAATGATCGGAGCCACCATTAAAATTTATCAACTGCCTCGGGAATGTACCTCCCGGGGCTTTTTACATCCAGTACCAGAATGACACCGGGACTTACTTGTAAATCACAAGCAGTACCATTTTAAAAACCGGTCTCCCATAAAGCCGGTTGCTAAAATAATGCTCAATCGTTAGCTGGGAAAATCAATAGAATCTGGAAAATTGATATTTTTCATTACATCAATTTGGGAGGATTTTATCTGGGGAATTACTTCTAACGGCTCAACAATTAATAACGTTATTGTTTGTTATGATATTGAAAATGTTCCTACGACTCAAAGCAACACAGTCATCAGCTCCTCATTGAATGGCAATATTTCTGTAGATATAAATAATTTGAAAAAAAACACAAAATACAGAATTAATGTTTGCTTCATAGACGAGCTAGGAGAATGCTATAGCCAAGAATTTGCTTCTTATAAAGATGGCAAATTTCCAACTTGGACTTTTCATTCGGAAATAATGGGGTACTTCTATCATTTTACCGAGGTAGTTGCAGGGGATTCGGTTAGTGTTGAAAATATCCGCATGGATAGATATTATGCAACCAACGATCCAATTCAATTACTTGAAAATCAAGATGATTGGAATAATGCTACTGAAGGAAGATGCTATTTAAACAATGATCCAGAAAAAAGGAATCTATATGGTGACATGTTTAAAGCTGCTACTTTAAGAAATCCAAATTTTGCCCCTCCTGAAGTAGAGATTATGGATGATGCTGCGTTTGTCAGAATTATTAACGAATACGGTACTTCTATAGGAGCCGAGCTAAAGGGTCCATATGGCTGGAAAAACTCAGACAACACAGAACCAAACCCTTATAATTTTAATGCTTTAGCTGGGGGATGGAGAAGCACTAACGGATTTGGTGGAGAGGGTGAAGCAGCTGTTTGGTGGAAATCTAATATAGCACCTTTTAATAATTCAACTTGGGCTGCTCATATTGATTATGATTCTGATAAGCTTGAGAATAATGAATCTTATGATAATCATATGGGTTTCTATGCCAGATGGCGACTAAAGTAAATACACAAGGACATTCAAAGAAGAATGTCCTTTTTTTATATCAAAAGACAGCTCATCGTAGGGGCGACGCCCCTTGGGCTTTCCAAGCTATTTTAGTCAGGCGGTGACTTGAAGTCACCGCCTGACTTTTATTGCCAGCTAAGCTTATTTCAAAATATTCTGTAAGCGCAGCAATAAAATATCCCGGTCGATGGGTTTTTTGATGTATTCGATAGCGCCCATTTTAAGTCCCTTGGCTTCTTCTCTTTCGCTGGTAAATCCGGACAAGAACACCACCGGGATTTTTATCTTGCGTTCATTAATATATTCCAGCAGCTGATAACCGTCAAAATTCGGCATGGCAATGTCCGAAAGGATCAAATCAAATTCGCCTTTGGCAATTTGCATCAGGGCTACAATTCCATCCGGGGCAATTTCAACCTCGTAACCAGCACTTTGCAAAATACTACCAATGATTTTTTGGTTCATCACCTCATCTTCCACTACTAAAATCCGGGCTTTTTTACTTTTGGGTTTACCGTTCTTATGTTCCACTTTATAACCCGAGGGGATCAGTCGCGCCATCAAATCATCCAACGGAATGGCACAGTAAGTAGAAGCAGTATCGGACATGGCATACGGCAATACCAATTCATCGTTATGAATGATTGATCCGCACGAATAAACCACGTTAGGAACATAGCCTTCGCGTTCTTCTTCGTTTGGCATCAGCAGGGGTTCGCTCAATTGCCCGATGACTTTGGTCGGGTCGTTTAAATCAAGTAGAGTAGCCCCCAAACAATATTTCCGCATGGTTCCAACCCCGTGCGTAATTACTAGCCAGCCATGTTCGGTTTCAATGGGCGAACCGCAATTCCCCACCTGGATAAACTCCCAGGGATACTTCGGTTCTTGGATTTTTTTAGCCTCGCGCCACAGGTTCACCTCGTCAGAAAACATAATATAATTATTAATCCCGTCGATGCGGGATAGCATGGCGTACTTGCCGTTTACCTTTCGCGGAAACAAAGCCATTCCTTTATTTTGCGCAATTTCGCCGTGTATCGGCATAATTTTAAAATGATAAAAATCTTTGGTTTCAATCAGCTTGGGCATGATGGATCGCCCATCGTAAGCTGTGTAAGTGGCATAATATTTCAGGGTTCCGTCGTCGTCGGTAAATTTTACAAAGCGGGCATCTTCAATGCCATTGCTTTCAGAATCGGCCAACGGAAAAATAACACGGTCGGAAATACCGGTATCCAATGAAAAGGTGATGTCATAATGCGAATCGGCCAGCCAGGTTATTTTTTGCAGTTTGATACGTTGTTCATAATCCGGGTTCAGTTCTTGAATTGTTGAATCAACGGCATTCTCAAGTTCGCTATAATTAAATTCAAAGCGGAGTTTATCAAAAACTTTTTCCTGAACTTCGTCACATAATTTCAGTTCTTGCAGTTTTCTACAAAAAACTTCTTTATTGTACACCTTGTTTCTTACCACTTCGGCTTCATCAACCAATCCTCCTGTTTGAACCACCTTCAGGTTATTATCTTTATCGAGCACTCCGCCCCTGAAAACAATGGAAGAAATATGGCCTTCGCCGGTTGCGCGGAAACTGATAATCACACGTCTTTCACCTTCCATTAAACCGGTTTGGTCAGGGTCTTCAACAATGGAAGGATTAAAAAATGCCGCCGACTCAATGGAGTATTCGCTGGTTAAGTAAGCACCTACCAACAATTGTTTAAACTCGGGCAATTTTTTTAAATCGCCGTTTTTGCCGTTCATGATTTCCCTGACGCGTTCAAAATGGGTCATAAATATTTTGGAGATATTCCGGTGGCGACCCGAAAAATCACGCAAGGATTGGTTCAACGTTAACTTTGCTGCCTGGTCGGGCATGTCAATCACTTTCTGGATAATGGATTGAACCCTGGATTGTGATCCCGGGAAAAAGAACCGGGCAATAACCCGTTTCGGATCAGAATAAAAACGAGTGGGTTTGCGGTAAACAGTCGTGCTCATAGTCTGGATTTTAGATCACTAAATATATAAAATTGTCGAAGATAAGCCAAATAACCAAGCCGAATGATTAATATTTTTCGGTATGGCCTTTTAAAATATTTGATAAGAATTCACGGGCCCTGAATAATTGCGCTTTAATGGTTCCCAAAGGCAAATCCAGTTCTTTTGAGATTTCTTCGTAAGATAGTTCTTTGAAATACCTCATCTCAATTAATTTGCGGTAATGCGGCTTAAGTTTATCCACTACCTCGCGCATCATTTTTACCTTTTGTTTTTTGATAATTTTTTCTTCCGGGTCGAGGGTTTCCGAAGGAATGGAATCAGCCAGTTCATGTCCGTCATCCTCGCCAAAAGATTCGTTCATCGACAGAGTCCGTTTTTTTTTGCGGCGGATAAAATCGATGCAATTATTGGAAGCTATTTTAAATAACCAGGTGCTAAAGGCATAATCGGGAGTATATTGATTTAAATATTTAAACGCTTTACCAAATGCTTCAATGGTTAAATCGTCGGCATCCTGCGAATTATTAGTCATTTTCAACATCATAAAATAAAGCGAATCGCGGTAATGTTTCATTAATTCGGCATAGGCCTTTTGGTCGCCTTCCTCAACGGCTCTTTTAACCAACTTGTAGTCGCGTAATCCTTTTTCGGTGAGTCGTGGATTTACTTCCATTTATTAGGTTTGAAGAATAAATTGATAAAACTAAACATGAGTTGATTCGCAAATAAAATCAATTCAAGTACAGGCGAAAATACTAATAAATTGCGCTCATTCAAACGTTTCATCGAAGCTTTTACAACAATGTATTGTGAAATTAACCTGAACGAAAATAACAGCAACACCCAAAACAGATTATAATTCAAAACAATAAAAGTGGTTAACAATGCATACATCAACAACTGGGTGAACCCGTATTTCCCCAATAAAAATTTAAACTTGGGTTTATACAGTTTTGAGGTTGAAAAATGCCTGCGTTTTTGGGTAGCCCAAGAAGTATACGTTATTTTGGGTTGAGAAAAAGTATAGCTGTCGGGATGAGTTTGAATGCGAGTATTTTGCTTATTGGCAACACTATTGATAAACAAATCGTCATCGCCCGAGCGAACCGTATAATGGGAAATAAACCCTCCGTTTTTATAAAACAATGATTTACGGTAGGCCAGGTTCCGGCCAACACCCATAAAGGCTTTTTGTTTAAGTGCAAACGAGAAATATTGTATCGCAACCATTAAAGTGTCAAAACGAATGATGGCATTTAAAATACCCGGGTTTTTTTCATACGGCCCATAACCCAATACAATTTCTGTTCCCGGGTCGGTAAATGGATCAACCATATGCTGGATCCAATTTGGGGAATTTGGATAACAATCGGCATCAGTCAATAACAATAAATCATTTTTAGCTGATTTTATACCGATCGAAAGCGCAAATTTTTTTCCCGAAAAAAAATTCAAATTTTCTTTAATCGTAATCACTTTCAGTTTTTCATACTTACGTTCAAAGTCTTCCAAAAGCTCATGGGTATAATCATCAGAGGCATCGTTTACCAAAATAACTTCAAAGTCGGGGTAGTCCTGATTTAAAATTTGGGGAAGGTTCTTTTTTAAATTTGAATATTCGTTTTTTGCACAAATAACCACCGATACAGCTTCCGTATTCCGTTTCCAACTTGGGGTTTTAGAAAATCCCAGCTTGCTGTAAAACAACCAAAAATAAAGGAGTTGGTCAATAATCACCAATGCAAAAACCACCAGCAAAATAAATTCCAACGAAAATTCGGGTTGCGGGGCGGATAAAAATCGAGGTATTTCAAACTGCATAAACCAAAGTTTTGAGCACAAATCTATTTAAACTTCGTGAATTAGATTTATCTTTGGACACAATTTTTATGAAATTTTCTATACAAACCACCGATAAAGGAAGTAAGGCAAGGGCAGGCCGGATTATAACCGATCACGGGGAGATTGAAACTCCGATTTTTATGCCGGTTGGAACCGCCGGAGCCGTAAAAGCGGTTCACATTCCTGAACTAAGTAATGATACCAAGGCCCAAATTATTTTAGGCAACACTTATCATTTGTATTTACGCCCCGGCCTTGATATCATAAAAAAAGCCGGGGGATTGCACCAATTCAACGGGTGGAACAAACCCATTTTAACCGATAGCGGAGGCTACCAGGTTTATTCATTGGCGAACACCCGGAAGTTAACCAACGAAGGCGTTGTTTTCCGTTCGCACATCGATGGTTCAAAACACCAGTTTACCCCCGAAAATGTGATGGATATTCAACGAATCATTGGTGCCGATATCATCATGGCTTTTGACGAATGTACGCCCTACCCCTGCGAATATGATTATGCCAAAAACTCGCTAAATATCACCCATCAGTGGCTCGACCGTTGCATTGCCCGTTTCGGTTCAACCGAAGGGATGTACGGCTACAAGCAAAACCTCTTCCCCATTGTACAGGGAAGCGTGTATAAGGATTTACGGATAAAATCGGCCGAATATATTGCCTCAAAAAACGCAGAAGGAAATGCCATTGGAGGTTTGTCGGTGGGCGAACCCCACGAGATGATGTACGAAATGACAGATGTTGTTTGCAATATTCTGCCCGAAGATAAGCCCCGTTATTTAATGGGCGTTGGAACCCCGGCCAACATTCTGGAAAGCATTGCCATGGGGATAGATATGTTTGATTGCGTGATGCCCACGCGAAATGCCCGTCACGGGATTTTATACACCAGCCGGGGGATCATCAACATTAAAAACGAAAAGTGGAAAGACGATTTTTCGGCTTTGGACGAAGATGGCACCTCCTATGTAGATAAACAATACACCAAAGCTTATTTACGGCATTTATTTGCCGCCAACGAAATGTTAGCCGGCATGATTGCCAGTTTGCATAATTTGCGTTTTTATTTATGGTTGGTTGAAAATGCCAGGCAACATATTATTGATGGCGATTTTTATTCGTGGAAAAACAACATGGTGAAACAATTTTCTGAACGATTATAAGGGCTTTTTATATTTTTGTAATAAATGAAAATTATTGATTTCTATATCATCCGTAAGTTCCTCGGAACCTTTTTTTACGCAATTTCTTTGCTAATCGTAATTGTTATTATTTTCGATTTATCGGAAAACATTGATGAATTCCTGGAAAACAATGCCCCGCTGCATGAAATCATTTTTACTTATTACGTAAACTTCATCCCCTATTTTATCAATCTTTTCATTTACCTTTTCACCTTTATTTCGGTTATCTTTTTCACCTCCAAACTGGCTTCGAACACCGAGATTGTAGCCATCTTAAATGGCGGTGCAAGTTATTACCGTTTACTTCGCCCTTACATGATTGCCGCAACTTTTTTAGCCGTTATGTCTTTTTACCTGGGGAATTTCATGATTCCGGTAGCTAACGAAAACCGCCGGGAATTTAAGAACACCTACATGGAAAACCTCAAAAAAAATAAGGATCGCAATATTCATCTGCAAATAGAACCCAATGTGTTTATTTATGTAGAAAATTATAATATTACATCGAACCGGGGTAGAAAGTTTACCCTGGAACATTTCAAAGACGGACAACTTGTATATAAACTATTTTCAAGCAACCTTGAATGGAAAGAAGAAACAAAAAGCTGGGAGCTTGGCGATTACTATATCCGGGAATTTAACGATGTTGATGAAACCGTAAAATGGGGCAAGTCGCTCGATACAGTTCTTTCTTTACACCCTTCCGATTTGTACACTTTAAAAGAAGATTTTGAGGTAATGAACTATTTCGAGCTGAACGAACGGATTGCTTACGAACGTTTAAAAGGATCGGAAAACCTGAAATTTTACGAAGTGGAAAAAGGGAAACGCCTGGCATCTCCGTTTGCAACCCTTGCCATGACCCTCATCGGCTTTGCCCTGTCGAGCCGTAAAATCAGGGGCGGGCTGGGAATGCACCTGGGGCTGGGACTAGCCATTGCTTTTGCATTTATTTTGTTTATGCAGGTATCTACCGTTTTCGCAACCGTAGGCAGGCTGCACCCTTTATTTGCAGCATGGATTCCAATTATTATTTTTAGTAGCATTGGTATTTTCTTGATCCGTACAGCTCCAAAATAAAAAAAAACGGAAAATTTTCCCGGCTCATTATTTCATAAAATCATTGTTCTATTTCTAGTCAATAGTTATTGTTCCATCGTATAAATCAATAACAACTTTACCAATATTTGCTTTGTGAATACCCTTTCACCTGCACCTGGGATGATTTTTTCAATCCTTCGGTTTTACCAATTAACTCAAGGTTGCTGCTTTCACTATTATTAAAGTTTGTAAACACTAAATTATCCGGTAATTGGTGTTTGGTGTATTTTGTTTTAAAATCGATAAAATACTGGGGGATAACAGATAATGTGAAGCTTTCCTTGGTGTATTTCCCAACAAGTTTTAGCTTATAGAAATTTTCATCAACGCGATCGATGGTAATTTTATCGTCATAAACTTGAATATCCAGCATTCCTGCCAAATGACCGAATTCAAATTCACTATGCATATCAATACCAGACTTCAAATAAATTGGTTTTGTTATAAAGACGTAATTGTACCTCTAAAGGTTGGAATCAAATTTAAACAATTGAAGACCAATAAAAAAATCCATTGAATGCTTTTTGAAGATCTACTGCTTTTTCAAATATCCCGTAAACGGCCGAACCGCTCCCGCTCATGGAAGCATAAATAGCTCCGGCATCATAAAGTTTGGTTTTAATTTCTTCAATCATCGGGTATTTCTGGAAAATGCTTTTTTCAAAATCGTTGAATAAGGTGTATTTCCACCCACTCATCGATTTTTCGACCAATTGCCTTACCGAAAAAATCCTGGTGCCGGGAGTAATTCCTGCATAAGCTTCAGCCGTTCCAACATGTACATCCGGTTTTACCAATACAATAAATTTGCCCGATAAATCCAGCTTGACAGACCTAAACCGATCTCCTTTTTTATTGGCGAACACGGGTTTGTTCAGGATAAAAAAAGCACAATCGGCACCCAGTTGCGAAGCATATTTTAGTAGTTTTTTTCGTGATAATTTTAATGAAAAGAGGTCGTTCAAAAGCATTAATGAAGATGCTGCATCCGACGAACCTCCTCCCAGACCAGCTCCAATCGGTACCACTTTGTGCAAATGAATTTTGACCGGTTCTAAATTAAAATCTTTGTTTAGCAACTCGTATGCTTTCAAACACAAATTCTGATCCGGTTCGCCCGGGATTTCAATTCCTGAAGAAGTAAAAACTGTTTTTTCGTCATGGGCGGGTACTATTTCAAGCACATCATGCAAAGGCAAAGGATTAAAGATCGTTTCAATATTGTGATAGCCGTCACGGCGTCTCTCAATAACTGAAAGTCCCAAGTTAATTTTACAATTTGGAAAAGCGATCATTACACAAATTTACAGCTTGATCTTTTATAATAATGACAAAATCTCGTAAAAATTGCCCTTCAATAAGAATAAATTTTAACTATTTTTGAACATAGAAATATTCGGTTGATTTATGGCACTTATTAATTCCGTACTTGCTTGGTTAATGAAAAAACGATTTCATCAAATTGAACTTTTTATGAAATACCCTCACGAAGTTCAAAATGAGTGGCTTAAAAAACTCATTGCAAATGGAACGGATACCGAATGGGGTCAAAAATACGGATACAAAAACATTGAAACCCCTGAGGATTTTAAAAGACAAGTGCCGATAAACACTTATGATTCACTTAAACCTTATATTGACCGGCTTCGCCAGGGCGAACAAAAAATATTATGGAACGCCGATGTAAAATGGTTTGCCAAATCATCGGGAACAACCTCCGACCGGAGTAAATTCATCCCAGTAACCCAGGAATCTTTGGAAGAATGCCATTACAAAGCCGGCAAAGACATGCTTTCCATTTATTATAACAATAACCCGGACAGCGCTCTTTTTGACGGACGTGGACTGGCCATGGGAGGAAGTGCCAAAATCAGGGAGTTTAACAATTCGGAATATTACGAGGGTGACCTTTCGGCCATTATTATTGACAATCTCCCTTATTGGGCCGAATTCGCCAGGGTTCCAAAAAGAAGCGTAGCTCTGCTCGAAGATTGGGAAACCAAAATCGAGATCATGGCCGAATCAACCAAGGATCATGACGTAACCAGCCTTTCGGGCGTTCCTTCGTGGACCTTATTGCTGCTCCGCAAGATTTTGGAAATGACCGGGAAAAATAACATCCTGGAAGTTTGGCCAAACCTGGAAGTGTTTTTCCACGGAGGGGTAAATTTTGAACCTTACCGCCAACAATTCAAAGACATTATCCCTTCCGAAAAAATGCTTTACGTGAACACTTATAATGCATCGGAAGGGTTTTTTGGCATCCAAGATCAAAGCAACATTGACGATATGCTGTTAATGTTAGACTACGGGGTGTTTTATGAGTTCCTGCCCATGGAAGAAATTGACAGTCCAAACCCACAAGCCATCTCTTTGGCAGAAGTAGAACTGGATAAAAATTACGCACTGGTTATCTCAACCAATGCCGGTTTATGGCGTTACTTAATTGGCGACACGGTTAAATTTACTTCCTTATCGCCTTACCGGATTAAAATTACCGGGCGAACCAAAAACTTTATCAATGCATTTGGCGAAGAACTGATTATTGAAAATGCAGAAGCAGCTTTACAAAAAGCGTGTAAGGAACACCAGGCCGTAATAACCGAATACACAGCAGCCCCGATTTACCTGGGCACAAAAACAAAAGCAGCCCACGAATGGATCATCGAATTTGAGAAAGAACCTCAAAATATGAATGATTTTACACATAGCCTGGATGATGCTTTAAAATCGGTAAACACCGATTACGAGGCCAAACGCTCTCACGATTTATTATTGCATCAACCCAGTATTATTCCCGTGCCGAAAGGAACTTTTTATAAATGGATGAAGAAAAAAGGCAAATTGGGCGGACAAAATAAAGTTCCTCGTTTATCAAACAATCGCGATTATATTGACGAGATTTTAAGTCTACTTAAAAATTAAGCGATTTGATTTAAGGAGATTTTTTCTATTTTAGTGAGAAATTAAACCAAATAAAAAATGCACATAGCTATTGCCGGAAATATCGGCTCAGGAAAAACAACTTTGACCCGTTTATTATCAAAACATTTTGGCTGGGAAGCCCATTACGAAGACGTAGATACCAACCCTTATCTGAACAGTTTTTACGAAGACATGCAACGTTGGTCGTTTAACCTTCAGGTTTATTTCTTAAACAGCCGTTTCCGTCAAATCATTCAAATCAGGCAAAGCGGAAAAGCCATTATCCAGGACCGGACCATTTATGAAGACGCTTATATTTTCGCACCCAACCTGCATCACATGAACCTGATGTCGTCCCGCGATTTCGAAAATTACTCTTCTTTATTTGAGCTGATGAGTTCGTTTATTCAGGCTCCCGACCTTTTGATTTACCTCCGTTCAACGGTTCCCAACCTGGTAAACCAAATTCAAAAAAGAGGGCGCGAATACGAAGAATCCATCCGTTTGGATTATTTAAAATTATTGAACGAACGCTACGAAAAGTGGATCGAAAAATACAAGCTCGGAAAACTCTTAATCATCAATGTAGATGATATTGATTTTGAATCGAAACCGGAAGATTTGGGAATGATTATTGAAAAAATTAATGCGGAAATTCACGGTTTATTTTAAACGGGGCAAACATGGTAACATTCGATGATTTCTTAAAGTTGGATATTCGTGTTGGGCAAATTATCGAAGTGGAAGATTTTCCGGAAGCCCGCAAACCGGCATACAAACTAAAAATTGATTTTGGTTCGGAAATCGGGATTAAAAAATCGAGTGCCCAAATTGTAAAAAACTACAGCAAAGAAGATCTTCTCCATAAAAAAGTAATGGCCGTTGTTAATTTTCCACCCCGGCAAATAGGCCCCATTAAATCGGAAGTTTTAACACTGGGTGTGCCCGACAAAAACAACGAAGTACTTCTTGTTGTCCCTGATGAAGATGTACCAATAGGAGGAAAGTTATTTTAATGAAAGCCATCGGAATTATACCGGCGCGTTACGCATCTACCCGTTTCCCGGGAAAACCCCTGATTGATATCAAAGGGAAATCGATGATTCAAAGGGTTTACGAACAAGCCTCGTTTTGCCAATCGTTATCCGAAGTTTATGTTGCTACCGACGATCAGCGGATTTACGAGCATGTACTTGGGTTTAACGGGAAAGT
Organism: Bacteroidales bacterium; assembly: GCA_963664245.1. GTDB lineage: Bacteria > Bacteroidota > Bacteroidia > Bacteroidales. The sequence goes on along the minus strand of OY760934.1, from coordinate 2,936,438 downwards.
TGTAATGACCTCAGCCGATCACCAAAGCGGAACCGACCGTTGCAAAGAAGCCATCGACAAAATAGCAGCGGGTTCAAACAAGCTGATTGTTGTAAATATCCAGGGCGATGAACCTTTATTGGATCCCGAGCAAATCGATCTGCTCTTAAAAAGTTTTTCGGATCAACCCGAAACACAAATTGCAACGCTTATCAAAAAAATTGACCAAAACGAGGAATTGTTCAACCCCAATGTTGTTAAAGCGGTTATCAACCATCAAAAAAAAGCCGTTTATTTTAGCCGCGAAACCATCCCGTATTTACGAAACATCGAAAAAGAAAAATGGCTCGAAACGCATACTTATTTTAAACACATCGGGATTTACGCTTACCGGGCCAATATTCTTTCCGAAATTACCAAAATCAAACAATCCTCCTTAGAGCTGGCCGAATGCCTCGAGCAACTTAGGTGGATCGAAAACGGGTATGTCATCCAAACGCAAATTACTTCGGTTGAAAACTTTGCCATTGACACCCCTGAAGACCTGAAAAAAATTGTTAACAAAATTTGAAAAATTTTATAAACAATCGTACTTTAGCAAAACTTAACAAAAATCCTATCCTATGAAAGTTGCAAAATACATAGCAGATTTGCTATTCGAATACGAATGTGTTGTCATTCCTGGGCTGGGAGGATTCATTACCAAAAATATTCCTGCAAAAATTTTACCCATACAAAACCATTTCACTCCTCCTTCAAAAGAAATTGTTTTCAACGCCCACTTAATCACAAACGACGGACTATTGGTAAACCATCTTGCCCGTCAGGAAAAACTCACCTATATCGAAGCCCGCGAGGCCGTTGAACGTTTTGTAAAAAAATGTTTGATTGAGTTGAAAAATGGCAAACAAATCCGTTTTCGGAAAGTTGGAGCCCTTTTCATGGATAAAGAAAAAAATATTCAGTTTGAACCTGATAAAACCCAAAATTATTTCGCTGATTCATTCGGATTAAAAAGCTTTGTATCGCCCGAAATAAAACGGACCATTCAACAGCCAATGATTAAACGCTCGCGCGAAGGAGCATCTAAAGTTGCTGCAAAAAGCCGTGATCGGAAACCCAAAGAAACTTACAAACGGGAACCTAAACCAGTGGCAAACGGACCAAAATACATTCATATTAATGTTTCGTTTATTTTGTTTGTTCTGGCAATTGCCGCATTGGTTCTCTTCCGCCCGGGACTGGTTAAGACTTATTATAACAATTATTCCAGCTTTATTCCGGTTTATTCTTCATCGGCCCCTGAATATTTATCAAAGAACCTTGACCACTCTAAAATGATAAGTGTTCTTACTTTGGTTGATAAGCTGAACCCTCTTGACACAAAAAATAAAAAAGACTCAACAAAAACAGTTGTAAACCGGAAAGTGAAGGCGAATGTCAAAGACACTGGCAAGCCCTCAACTAAAAAAGGAAAAGCTGAAGGTGAAGATGCCGACAAACCAGATAACACACAAAAAGAAAAGGACAGTACTAAATTTGACAAGAAAACAGAAATTCCTGTACAAAAAAACATTCCGGAAATAGCCAATACTAAACCTGATTATAAATACTTTATCATGGCCGGTGTTTTCAGAGAAAAAATGAATGCCGAAAAGCTTGTACTTCGCTTACGGGCCAAAGGTTTTAATGCCATGATTGTTGACCAGAACAACCGGGGGTTGTACCGTGTTTGTTTCGATGCTTTTGTTGATATCAACAAAGCCAATCAACAAATGGCTGTTATCCGCAAGGAAGAAGAAGTTAACACATGGTTGCTTTCTATTTAATTTTTCATTTCTTATTTTTTTCCGAAATTTGCCCAAATTTTTAAACCGTGGGAAAAAACAAGTTATTTCGATTTGCGGAAAATGAAACATTCCCGAATCTGATTCAATTATCGTATCCTGAAACAAAAGAGGGGGTTCCTTTTAAAGGAAAATGGAATACTGACTTTTTTAAAAATGAGCAGCCAATTGTACTGGAACTGGGTTGCGGTAAAGGAGAATACACCATCGGGCTGGCCGAAAACGACCCGATGAAAAATTACCTGGGAGTAGATGTAAAAGGAGCCCGTATCTGGCGAGGATGCAAAACCTCCAATGAAAAAGGGATGACAAACGTGGGCTTCATCCGAACCCGGATTGAAGTGATTGAACACTACTTTGATCCAGATGAAGTTTCCGAAATATGGGTTACTTTTCCCGACCCCCAGCCCAAAGAATTCAAAGCCAGGAAACGATTAACCTCTCCCCGCTTTCTTGAATATTACCGGAAATTTTTGAAGAAAGACGGGATCATCCACCTGAAAACCGACAACACCCCACTTTTTGAGTACACCCTCGAAATGATAAAAGAAGAGGGGCACCATTTGCTGTACAGCAATCACGATATTTACAACTCTGACCTTACTGGAGCTGTGGTTCAAATTCAAACCTTTTACGAAAAAAAATACCTCGAACTCAGGCAACCCATTCACTATCTTAAATTCTGCTTAAATGAAAAATGAACCCGGGTTTTTTGAGCAAGTGTATGAAATTGCACAGCAAATCCCTAAAGGCCGGGTTACCAGCTACGGAGCAATTGCCGCCTATCTTGGAAGCCGTGGTTCGGCTCGCATGGTGGGGTGGGCCATGAACAGTTCGCACAGCAGCGAACACCAAATTCCAGCTCACCGGGTGGTAAACCGCAATGGCATGCTAACCGGCAAGCATCATTTTGGTTCGCCCGATATTATGCAACAACTACTCGAAAACGAAGGAATCAGGATTGAAAACGATCAGATCATTGATTTTGAAAAACATTTTTGGGATCCGTCAAAAGAACTAAAACAGTAGACAGAGAAAGATTTTTGTGACAGAAATTGTTCTTTTTCTTAATTTTACAAAATCTAAATTAAAATAAAATAATGGACAGAGAAAAACTGCAGGAAGCCTTAACACAGGTTATTTATTTTCCGAAAAGAGAGAACATTGTTGCCCTCGAAATGCTAAATAATTTGAAGATTTCAGGGAATGAAGTTTCTTTTGATTTGGTTTTTCCGAATTTGAATGATCCGGGAATAAAAACCGTGTTAGAGAGCTGTGAGAAAGTAATTAAAACCAATTTTGGACAAGAAATAAACGTTGAAATCAACCCGGTTGCACAAAAAGAAGGCGGCGACGGGCCGCTTTCTGGGGTGAAAAATATTATTGCGGTGGCATCCGGAAAAGGTGGCGTAGGAAAATCTACCGTAGCCGCAAATCTAGCCATTGCCTTGTCAAAACAAGGGAAAAAGGTTGGTTTGCTGGATGGCGATATTTACGGCCCATCTGTTCCGATTATGTTTGGACTGGAAAATACTCAGCCACAAGCCATGGAAGTGAACGGCAAACCCAAAGTTGTTCCTATTGAAAAATACGGACTAAAGATTTTATCCATTGGGTTTTTCGTGCAACCCGAACAAGCGTTGATTTGGCGTGGACCAATGGCATCGAGCGCACTGAACCAGCTATTTAACGATGCGGTTTGGGGCGACATTGATTTTTTGATCGTGGATCTTCCTCCGGGAACTGGCGATATTCATTTAACATTTGCCCAATCGTATCCGGTCAACGGAGCGATTATCGTTACTACGCCCCAACAGGTGGCCCTGGCCGATGTTAAAAAAGCAATTTCCATGTTCCGCCAGGAGAAAATCGATGTGCCTGTTTTGGGCGTTGTAGAAAACATGTCGTACTTCACCCCTGCCGAATTGCCCGATAACAAATACTATATTTTTGGAAAAGGAAATACCGAAGATTTTGCAAAAAAACTACAAATTCCTTTCCTTGGACAAATTCCAATGGTAGCCGGTATTGCCGAATCGGGAGATGAAGGACAACCCATTGCATTAAAAGATGATGGAATTATTGAAAAAGCCTTTGCCAACCTGGCAAATGGACTGATTAAACAAACCAATATGATGAAGCAATTTCAAACAAAATAAGCGATAATTTTAAAGTATATAGAGATGGTAAACAAAGAAGAATTACAAAAAAAGGTAGAAAACGTTATAGAACAAATCAGGCCTTATTTACAGCAAGACGGCGGCGACATTAAATTTATTGAGATCACCGACGAAAACGTGGTAAACGTAGAATTACAAGGAGCCTGCGGATCATGCCCATACAGCACAATGACCCTTAAAAACGGTGTTGAAACGGCTGTAAGAAAAGCCATTCCCGAAATAAAATCGGTAGAAGCAGTAAACTTATAATCAGGAGAGATAGCGTGCTACAATAGGCATCCTCCGGCCCATCCCAAAAGCTTTTGGAGATACACGCAAAATCGGGGGGGTCTGGTAGCGTTTATATTCGTTGGTATTTACCAATTTTAATATCCGTTGAACCAAAGACTCTTCAAAGCCCATAAGAATCAAATCTTTTGGGCCTTTTCTTTTTTCAATATACTGATAAAGAATTTCATCCAGAATGTCGTATTCGGGTAAGGAATCGGAATCTTTCTGGTCGGGGCGCAGCTCGGCCGAAGGAGGTTTTACAATGGTATTAAGCGGAATAATTTCTTTTTCGCGGTTGATGTACCTCGCCAAATCAAAAACCTCGGTTTTGTACACATCGCCTAAAACCGATAGCCCACCGTTCATGTCGCCATACAAGGTTCCATACCCCACGGCAGCTTCGCTTTTATTGGAAGTGTTCAACAAAATATAACCGAATTTATTAGAAAGAGCCATCAGTATGACCCCGCGTATCCGTGCCTGGATGTTTTCTTCGGTCAAATCAAAACGGGTTTCTTCAAATTGAACCTTCAGGGTTTCACGGATGCTCTCAAATGAGTTTTTGATAGGAACCACTTCGTACGGACTGCCCAGGTTCTGGGCCAAATCTTCGGCATCTTTAATAGAATGATCGGATGAGAACTCGGAAGGCATCAGCACGCAGCGAACGTTTTCGGCACCCAGGGCTTCGGCTGCAATCACGGCCGTAACCGCCGAATCAATTCCTCCGGACAAACCCAGAATAGCTTTTGTAAACCCAAGTTTTTGAAAATAATTTTTCACGCCCATTACCAATCCGTCGTGGATCAGCTCAATTTTTGAAGGCTGCTTGACGTTTGCCTGACAAGCCTCCAGTTGATCCAGTTCAAACACTTTTAAATCTTCTTCAAAATACCTGAGTTCTTCCACAATCTTCGCCTTTGCGTTCATCACCAACGAACCGCCATCAAACAATAATTCGGTTTGGGCACCAACATGGTTCACATAGAAAAGGGGCAGCTTGTATTTTTCAACATTCGCCAGCAAAATTTCTTTACGGGTTTTGGCCTGATCGTAATGAAACGGGGAAGCGGCAATATTTATCATCACATCCGGTTCAAGCTTCATCAACTCATCCATGGGGTTGATCTTGTACAAAGGATGGTTGCCCAGGTTCCATAAATCTTCGCAAATAGTAATGGCTAATTTCTTTCCTCTGAACGCAACAATTTCAAAATTGTGGTTGGGTTCAAAATAACGGTATTCATCAAAAATATCGTAGTTCGGGAGCAGGGCTTTGTGGTGTTCCGAAACCACTTCCCCGTCAGCCAAGAAAACCGCCGAATTAAATAAATCCTTCCCATCAAACTCAGGATTCTTGGTCGGCAAACCAATGACAACACCAAGGCCTTTGGTCAGCGGTAAAATCTTCTCCAGCGTATTCCAGCACTTCTCAATAAAATCGTCAAACTCTAAGAAATCGCGGGGCGGATAACCCGAAATAGCCAACTCGGCAAAAAGAACCAGATCGGCTCTTTGTTTCTTGGCATCGTCAATAGCCTGGCTGATTTTTTCAAAATTCCGATCAAAATTTCCGATGTGGTAGTTCAGTTGGGCTATTGCTATTTTCAAGGTTATTCCTCCAGATTAAAATAAAATACCGATATAAAACTCCACAAAGTTATTAATTGATTTGTGTTGATCACCCGTATGGTTATTTTGATTTTTCAACACATCGGTAAATCCATTGTCAAAGTTGATCCCAGCTATTAGTTTGGTAGGTCCCTGAATGTCGAACTCGGCTCCAACACCAATGATTAACGAGGTTCTGAAACCTTTCAAATCGCCTTTAATATCCCGGTCGTCCGTAATTTTTTCGGTTCCTACAATAAACTCATCTTTTGCTTTTCCGGCAATCAAAAAATTAAATCCGAAACCAAAGGTTCCGAAAAAGCTTTTATTGGCGTACTCATTGGTTTTCATTTTCAGGGTAAACGGAACTTTGATGTATTTGAAATTATAGGTTCTCCGTAATTCTCCAACACCTTCATAACCCTGGATTTGATTGCCATATTCCGGGATGTCATCCTGGTACTTCAATGTAGCGTTTAAGAAAGAAATGTCAACGCCGGAATTGATCGAATAATTTTCCATTAAATAAAACTCGGCCAAGAATCCCCAGGAAAAGCCAAGTTTCGCTCCGTTTCTTTCGTAATCGTCCGTACTCGGGTGCATCCAGCCTATGTTTGGCGCCACTTTAAACCCAAAAACAAATGGTTTTTGTTGAGCAAAGGCACTCGAACCCAAAACTAAAATTGATAAAATACTGATTATAAATACTTTTTTCATAATTACTTTCGATTTAAAATTATATCTTAAAATTATTTGTATTGATTTTATCGCATACGCGGAAATAAAAAAGATGTTAAACAAAAGCTGTTGATAAATCAAAGTTAAGCTATATATTTTCATATATTTGCCCGCATAACTTTGGCACAGCCTATTATTTCTAATAACTCAAAAATATTATTCTTTTATTATGAAAAAAGTTTTTTTACTGCTGCTTTTTATGTCATTTGGCGCAATTTGTTTGGCACAGATAAATTTTGGCCCTAAAATCGGGTATAATTCAACCAAACTTAGTTTAGACCGAAATGATATTGAATCGGATTTGAGAAATAATTTTCAATTTGGAGCTTTTCTCAGAATCGGAAAAAAAATATACGTCCAACCCGAAATTAATTGGGTGAGCCAGGGAACTATTTACAAAAGTTCCGATTTAAACCCGATTACCATTGGCAGCAGCACTATTGTTTTTGAACAAGAAGTAAAAATGAGAACCATACAGGTACCCGTATTGGTTGGGATAAAAGTGATCGACTTCAAAGCTTTTAATTTTAGGGTAATGGCCGGGCCAACAGCTTCTTTTGTTACAAAAACAGAAGTTGAAAATAAAATTGACGGCGGAACCATTGCCATCACCGACGAGGATGTGGAAGATACTGTTTGGAGCTTTCAGGTAGGAGCCGGCATTGACTTTTTGAAGGCAACTCTTGATATCCGTTACAATTTCGGGATCAACAACGTAATCAGCAACGTGGATATTCTCGGCGAAAATTTCGAGTTCAGTTCAAAAACCAGCGGGTTTAACGTAACCCTCGGATTGAAAATTTTATAAAATAAAATCAAAAAATATACGCTATAATGTCGGGTGAAATCATCCGGCATTTTTTTATTTTTACAGCATGAGAAAAATTGTTTCCATTTTTGTTGTCATTTTCATCCTCTCCGCTTGTGGTTCCGGTTCGGAACGCAAATTAAATGTTGACGTTTCCGGCATAAACATTCCCGGCTTCACCATTGAACGCTACGAAAAAGATTTGTTTGCCATTGACCGCAATCATTTTTTGGAAGGACTAAAAGCCATCCAGCACAAATACGAGGTTTTCCTGGGAAGCGAAGAACTAACAAAAAACAACACCGTTCCACTTTTTAATTATATTTCCGATACTTCGTTGATCCGTGTGAACCGCGATATACAGGAGAAATACAACGATCTCGGCTTCCTTACCAAAGAATTAAAAAAAGCTTTTCAATATTACCTTCACTATTTTCCCGAAGCAAAGGTTCCGGAAGTTTACACTTACCTTTCCGGATTTTTGTTTGAACAACCGATTCAAATTTCGGAACGGGCCATGATTATCGGTCTGGATTTATATCTGGGTGAAAACTACCCGGATTACAAAAAGTACGGCATTCCGGCTTATAAATCGCGCCGCATGGTTGGTGAACGGATATCGGCAGACTGCATGAAAGAACTCTCCTTGCTTTTTCTCGATCACAATTTTGCCCCAAAAAACTTTCTGGATGAGATCATCCAAAATGCCAAAAGCTTATACTTTATCGATGCCATGCTGCCTGAAAAAGCCGACCATTTAAAAATCGGGTTCACCGAAAAGCAACTGCAATGGTGCAAGCAAAATGAACGCAACATTTGGGGGTTCTTCATCGATAAGCAAATTTTATACTCAGCCAATTACGAACTCACCCGGAAATTTATCAACGATGGGCCCTTCACCCATGCCTTTTCGAAAGATGCCCCGGCCGGCATCGGTAACTGGGTGGGATGGCAAATTATCCGGGCATACATGGATAATAATCCCGAAATTTCTTTGCAAGAATTGCTGAAAGAAAACGATGCCAAAAAAATCCTGAAAGCATCGGGCTACAAGCCCAAACAAAATTAATCGCATTTAGCGAGACAATTTCCGGTTTTTGGTATTAAGCTTTATAGCTTTTACCAAATGTTAGCAAAAACCTACGGAAGCACGATTATCGGCATCGAAGCCATCACCATCACTATTGAGGTTGATTATGCCAAAGGCATCAACTTTTTCATTGTTGGTTTGCCCGATAGTGCCGTTAAAGAAAGCCAGCATCGCATCCAGGCAGCCTTAACCAATCTCGGGTTTTCGTATCCAAAAAAGAAAATCGTGGTGAACCTGGCACCCGCCGATATCCGCAAAGAAGGTTCGGCCTTTGACCTGCCCATTGCCCTGGGCATTCTTGCAGCTACCAAACAAATTCCGCTGGAACCGCTGGAAGATTACCTCATCATGGGAGAGCTTTCGTTAGACGGTGGTTTGAACCCCATCAAGGGGGCACTTCCCATTGCCATTGCCGCCCGTGAGCAAGGCTTTAAAGGATTTATACTGCCCAAAGAAAATGCCGCGGAAGCAGCCATTGTTAACGATCTGGAAGTTCTTGGCGCCGAAAACCTGAACGAAGTTGCTTCCTTCCTAAAAGGCGAACAAACAATTGAAGCGACTCAATTGGACACCCGCGAAGAATTCTTCCATCACCTCAACAATTACGAATTTGATTTTGCAGACGTTAAAGGACAAATAAATATAAAACGAGCTTTAGAAATTGCCGCGGCCGGCGGTCACAATGCCATACTTATTGGTCCTCCGGGATCGGGAAAAACCATGCTGGCCCGGCGATTGCCCAGCATTTTACCGCCACTCAATTTACACGAGGCCCTGGAAACCACCAAAATCCATTCGGTGGCCGGGCACTTGGACAAAAATAACGGGCTGCTCGCAGTCCGCCCCTTCCGATCTCCCCACCACACCATCAGCGATGCTGGTTTGGTCGGAGGGGGAACTTATCCTCAACCCGGCGAAATTACACTGGCTCAAAACGGGGTGTTGTTTTTGGATGAACTCCCCGAATTTAAACGCTCCGTTTTAGAAGTAATGCGCCAACCCATGGAAGACCGCATAGTCACCATTTCCCGGGCAAAAGTAACGGTAGAATACCCGGCCAACTTTATGCTGATTGCCGCTATGAATCCTTGTCCGTGCGGATATTACAACCATCCCGAACAGGAATGTGTTTGCGCACCCGGCATGGTTCAAAAATACCTGAACCGCATTTCTGGCCCGCTACTCGACCGTATCGACATTCACGTGGAAGTGGTACCCGTTCCGGTAAAAGATTTATCGGATGCCCAGCCCGGCGAACAAAGTGCAAAAATCAGGGAGCGGGTAATCTGCGCCAGGAAAATCCAGGAAAATCGGTTTGCCACGCAACCAAACATCCACTCAAACAGTCAAATGAATAGCAAAAACCTGAAAGAATTTTGCCAGATTGACGAAGCCTGTAAAAATTTATTGAAGAATGCCATCGAAAAACTACACCTGTCGGCACGCGCTTACGACAGGATTCTAAAAGTATCCAGAACCATTGCCGATCTGGATGAAAGCGAAAATATAAACACCGAACACCTGGCTGAGGCGATCCATTTTCGTAGCCTCGACCGCGAAAACTGGGGAACATAGAAAGGAGAAAATATGAAGATTTTAACAAAGAAAAGCAAACTTGCGAACGACATTGACGCTGAACGGACTCAACTCAACCAAAATGAAAAAATGATGAAATGCTACCACTGTGGTTTTGTCACCAACACCGAAACCAAATTCTGCCCGAATTGTTTGGAAAAGGAAATCTTTATTTTGCTGCTGCCATTTATGGAGAGGGGGAGGTGAAAATTTGAGAAGTAATCAAAAAAATATATACAAACTTTCTAAAGAGGATATTAATCATATGTGTGATTCCTCTGAAACCATTGGAATTAAAAACGTATTAAGTGGTCTTTGCGAACATTGTTACGGGGTTTCTGCAAACAAAGATTTTGATTATAAAATTGATTTTTACTACATCTATCGATCTGAACTTGAACCTGGTTATATTTTTATTCAAGAATTAAGAGAAAAACATTTTTATGAAGAATTATTTATATTCTGCAATTTCCTATCAGAAATTTACGATCATTTAGATCCATTCATAACATTTAAGACTTTTATATTTCAACACAGGTCACTTTTAGAACAATTCAATTTCATAACAATTTCAACTACTGAATATAATGAAGCTAAATCAATATATGGATCACCACTGGAGTTTATAACAAAACACCCTGTTGAAATAATCAAAGATTTTAATCGGGTTGAAATCTGTAAATTTTTCTTAAAAATTGAAGATGATTTTGTAATTGAAAAAGGGGTGAATTATTTGTATTTGATGCTAAACTCAGAAACAGGTTATTACAAAATTGGAAGAAGTTGTAATCCTCAATATAGAGAAAGAACTCTTCAATCAAGAGAAGCAGAGATCAAACTCCTACATGCATGGAAGTGTGAAAAGAATATTGAAAAACTAATCCATAGAAAATTTCATAAAAAACGAATAAGAGGTGAGTGGTTTAAACTAAGTTTAAAAGATTTATCGGGATTCAATAAGATGGTATGTGAAATGATCGAAGCTGGCTAAAAAGAATTATTTTATACTCCTACCGACAGCATTTTTTATTTTGACAGGTATTCCAAAAAGATAAGGAAATTGGCAACTAAATTCAAAGATCAATACAGGATAACATCCACCCGGATGCAAAACTGGGATTACGGATGGAATGCTTACTATTTTATTACAATATGTACCGAGGGGCGGGAGTTTTATTTCGGGGAAATTGTAAACCAAAAAATGAAACTATCAGAAATCGGCATCCTGGCCAATGAATTTTGGCTGGAAATCCCCAAACATTTTCAACATATAACATTGGATGAATATATCATTATGCCGGATCATATATACGGGATCATCTTAATTGATAAACCAAAATCCGGTGATCGGGGCAATAATACCGTAAAGGCAAGGCATTGCAATGCCTTGCCTCGACAAGACAAAAAAAACAACAGAAAATCAGAATAACAAAACAATTGGCCAAAACCGGTTTCAAAACCAGGAAAAAAACACATTGTCCGCCATCATCGGATCATTTAAATCGGTTGTGACAAAAAATGCCCGAAAAATAAATCCTGATTTTGGCTGGCAATCCCGCTTTCACGATCATGTGGTCAGGAATAAAAAATCGCTCCATAATATCAGAAAGTATATTAAAAATAATCCTAGAAAATGGGACTAAAACAAATCCAATCCTCCTCAATAAACAAGAAACAACACTCCATCAAAGTAGTTCAAAAAAATTTTTTATCTTGGCAGGGGAAAAAAAGACAGTTCTGAAGAAAACAGAAAGCACGTGAGTTTCAACATAAAAGATAAAAAATCGTTTGAAGCGTTATTCAGGGAATATTACCCTCAATTGATGTTGTATGCAACAAAAATTGTAAAATCAACAGAGGTAGCAGAAGATATTGTTCAGGATTTTTTTACTTCACTGTGGAATAAAAAAGAAGAACTTTCCATTCAAAAAATACGCCCCTATCTTTACCAGTCTGTACACAATTCTTGCATCAACCATGTATCCCGCAATCAAATTACAACCGAGAGTATTGAAGAAGGCATGCTTTCAGAAGGTTCGCAAGAAGAACGAATCAGCATGATTGAACGGAATAAAATCATTAACGAGGCCGTAAATAAACTCCCCGAACAAAGAAAAAGAATTTTTAAACTTGCCTGTTATGAGGGCATGAAGTATAGAGAAGTAGCCGAAGAATTAAATATTTCTGTAAACACCGTGAAGACACAAATCGGAAGAGCACTGTCTGATTTACGAAAACATCTGGGAAATACCTTGGGCCATTTTCTTTTAATCAGCTTCAGGAATATTTCAATTTAAGATTTTTGCTGTTACTGTCCCCCTGTTTTTTATTTTTTGTGTCATGCTGAAAAAGAGAGAACTATTAACTTTTTACGTTATTCAATTTAACAATGCAAACATCTAAAACAGAAATATTCAGGATTATTGGAGAATATCTGAACGGAGAATCTTTATCTAAAAAAGATAGGGAAACTCTTGACAACTGGTTATCATCTTCAAAAACCAACCAAAACATTTTTAAGAAGAGTGAAGAATTATTCTTATCAGGAAAAGATTTAAAATTTTTAGATGAAGTAAACATTGACAAAGCCTGGAACAAGCTTAAAAAACGGACAACTGAAAAGAGAAGAATATTAAAGCACCCGCTTCTAAGATATGCTGCTGTTCTCCTTCCACTGATTGGCTTATCGTTTTTTCTTCTTTTCTTCCTAAGTCAAAAAAGAGAAAACTATTTAAATTATGCTGCAATGGATCGTATTCATGCCGGCAAATCGTTGGCCAAACTTACCCTGTCGGATGGACAAACCATTACATTAGGGGGGGAAAGCAAAATCATTAGCAAAACACCCCACCTCACCATTCAATGCGATTCGCTCGGCAAACTTGAATATAAAAACAGAGATTGTCAGGAGCCCGAATACAATACGTTGTATGTTCCAAAAGCAGGCGAATATAAGCTGGTACTTTCCGATGGAACCAAAGTATGGTTTAACTCAAATTCCAGATTAAAATATCCTACAGTATTCACTGGGGAAAACAGAAGTGTTTACCTTGAAGGTGAAGCTTATTTCGAAGTTGCAAAAAATACAAAAATGCCTTTTTTAGTCAACATCAAGGATAAAGCAAATGTAAAAGTGCTTGGCACACATTTCAACATTAAGGCTTATGAAGATGAAAACACTATAAAAACGTCTTTACTTGAAGGCTCTGTAGCGGTTTCATTGCATGACACTCTTCAAAACAATCTGCCATTTGAGGCTCACCAGTCCATTACACTTATTCCCGGTCAACAGGCAACAATTGATGCCAGTGGTCAACTTAGTGTAGAGAAAGTAGATACAGATGGAATTATTTCCTGGAAAAAAGGTCTATTCATTTTCAACAAGATTAGTTTGGAAGACCTGAGTACAACTATCAATCGGTGGTATGATGTAGAAGTATTATTCACAGATGCTTCAGTAAAAGAACAATTTTTTACCGGGGCCATTGAAAAACAAAGATCTCTAAAATTCATCGTACAATTACTGGAAGAAACAAACTCTGTGAAATGTACATTAAACGACTCTATTTTATACATAGAATAAAAAATAAGCGGAATGCTGTAACATCCCGCTTATGATAATTAATGCTATCATAGCGCTGTAACGCTGATAGCCATGTTTAACTACTAAATACAAATTTATGAAAAAATGGTTTACACATTATTCCTTCATGAGAAAAAGAGGAATAAAATTCTTTAAAATCAAGAAATTAGCGCTATTTTTTTGTCTTGCATTTATTCTGCAATTCCCGGCGATTAGTTTCTCTCAAGATGTAAGGTTCGATTTGAACCTAAAGGATGTAAAACTCTCAGAAGTGCTTAACATCCTAAAATCGAAAACAAACATGATCTTTTTTTACAACCAAGAGGATCTTAATGAAGAACAATCAATTTCGGTAAATGCCAGTAACTCTACCTTAAAGGAAGTATTGAATGAGATAGCCCCTCAAATAGGTTGTTCTTATAAAATCATGGAAAATTATGTTATTTTCCGGAAAGAAGTAAAAAGTAAAGAAACGGTAAGCATAATCGGTCGTGTAACTGATAAAAAAGGGCTCCCTCTCCTTGGTGCTACAGTATTAATTAAAGGTACACTGAAAGGAACCACTACCGATGCCAATGGCTATTATGCCATTAAAGCACCCAGAAATTCCACCTTGGTCTTTAGTTTTATAGGCTATACCAAACAAGAGGTTGCAATAAGCGACAAAACCGAGATCAATGTAGTAATGACAGAAAAAGTTGCGGAATTGGGAGAGGTATCAATCGTTTATAATACCGGGTATCAAAAACTCAAAAAGGCACAAATCACCGGTGCAGCCAGTATAATCGTTGAAAAAGATTATCAACAGCGTATTGCCGTTACCGGAGATTTTTTGGAAAGCCTGGAAGGGAAAATTCCCGGGCTGGTTTATAACCCTCAAACCGAAGAATTTTCAATTAGAGGCGTTTCTACTTTTAATGCAACCATACAGCCTTTGATTGTGGTTGATGGGTTTCCCCTGGAAATCGATTTGCTTACCATCAATCCTAATGACATTGTTTCTGTGAGTGTATTGCGTGATGCGGCGGCGGCTTCAATCTATGGAGTAAGAGCCTCAAATGGTGTAATTGTTATTGAAACTAAAAATGGAAAAGCAGGGAAACCTGTTTTTAACCTGCGTGCTACTTATGCGGTTCAAAGCAAACCAGATTTCAGTTATCTGAAATATGCCCCTGCCGATGAATTTGTGCAATTACAAAAGGAAGAATTTAACATATCACAGCCTAACTTTTTTTTATACCTATTAGGGTACAATAAAATGAACCCTGTTGAGGAAATTATGTTTGGGATGACCCAATTTTTAGTATCCAATCCGTTACTAACCGAAGAAGAAGCAAATCAAAGACTGGCAGAACTTGGTTTGTATGATAATTTAAAAGAATATGAACGCTTGTTTTACCAAAACAGGATGACACAAAATATAAATTTTGATGTGAGTGGAGGTACAGAAAGAGCCACTTATATCCTGGGGATAAATTATATCAACGAAACACCTGTTAACCGCAGGTCTGAAAACCAACAACTTATTCTGAACATGGGAATGAATTTTAAATTTTCCGAACGAATTAAATTTGATTTCAGGGGGAACTACACAAACAGTAAGGATATAAGTGGCTATACTCCTCCCTATACTGATTTTTTCCCTTATGAGCATCTTGCAGATGAAAATGGAAATGCATTGCCTGTTGGAGGAACCCCGGGGAGAAGTTATTTATCAGAAGCAGTTACAGAAACTACAAATAATACGTTAATGGCATTGGGCCTTTATGATATGTTTTATTATCCTTACAGGGAACTAACCAGCAATACCAATACCATTAAAGGATCATCCATCAGGTTCCAGGGAAGATTGAATGTAAAAATCACAAATTGGTTGAATATGGATATCGGGGGCAAGTATGAAAACCAAAATATATTGTCTGATCAGCTACAGCTTGAAGATACTTATAATGTAAGAAATTTGTTAAATTATACGGCACTGAAAGATCCTGCTACTGGCAAAGCATTATATACAAATATGCCTCAAGGGAATATCTTAACTAGAACCAACCAACAAATATCAAATTACACCCTCAGAACCCAGTTAAACGTCGATCATCGGTTTCAGGAAGGCGATCACCATATTTCAGGGATTCTGGGAATTGAGCAACAAAAGTTGTTGAACCAAGGATATACAACAACCTTTTTTGGTTACGATGATCAAACCCTCATCAGTAAACCAATTAATATGGGAGAAGTGAATGCCGCATCAACTCCTGCGTTCAGTGAATTAAGAGGACTTGCCTATTTCAACAGCACATCCTATTTCAAAGAATCAGAAACCGACCGTAGATTCATGTCCTATTACGGACAGGGAACCTATACTTATAAAGGGAAATATATTGCTACGGCAAGTTTTCGGATTGACCAATCTAATTTATTTGGAGCAGATCCTAAATATAAGTACAAACCGCTGTGGTCCGCCGGCTTGAACTGGCATTTAAGCGAGGAAGAATTTATGAAACAATTTAGCTGGGTAGATTTTCTGCAAATAAGAACTGCTACCGGCTTTAACGGTAATATACCCAACAGTGAAAACGGGCCTTTTCTTATTTTGTCAACCGGGCTTAATACAAGCCTGAATACTCCTTTGGCATACAATGATGTACTATCACCTGAAAACCAATCGTTAAGATGGGAGACTACCAGAAACTACAACCTGGGAATGGATTTTACCCTCTTAAACAGCCGTATCTCGGGTTCGCTGGACTGGTATCTCAAAAAAACAACCGATGTATTCGGGAACTATGATGCAGACCCGACTTCCGGGTTTAATGAGTACAATGCCAATACGGCTTCAATACAAAATAAAGGATTGGAACTGATGTTGAATACCCTCAATATAAAAGGGAAAACGTTCGAATGGCGAACCCAGCTAACAGCATCTTTTAACCACAATAAAGTATTGACCGTAAAAACTGACGAATATTTTAATTCTGCTAGCATAACCGGAAAAACTAATATTGTAAAAGGGTATCCCATAAATTCTTTGTTCAGCTACAACTACGGGGGATTAAATTCATTGGGGCAACCCTTTGTTTATGACAAAGAAGGAAATGAAAAAGTATTGGGGTTTTATGGAAACTCTGTGGTAGATGTTGTACTTGAAGACCTGATCTATAACGGGACAACAACCCCTAAATATGTTTTAGGATTAAATAACCAATTTACTTTTGGCAACCTCAATATTTCTTTCTTATTCATGTATTATGGCGGGCATATAATGAGGGTGGAGCAACCAAATCCTAATACTATCAATTCTTCTATTAGCCATCCGTTAGAAGGATCATCTAATTACTGGAGAGAAGCAGGAGATGAAGAGAACACCTTGATACCCGGCTACGTAGGATCGGATAACAGCGCACCTGGTTATTACCAATCTTCCGCATTATATGCTTACCAGTATGCCTCACAATTTGTTCGCAAAGCAGATCACATCAGACTCAGGGATTTGGTCATCACCTATAATGTAAAAGCCGGATTCATAAAAAAGATGGGCTTTTATAATACACAGTTACGTTTTCAGGCTCAGAACCTTTTCCGCTATACGTTTAGTGGAAACGATGTTGACCCTGATGCAATCAATCGTGTTTCGGGAGTTCGCAGGCTCGAAACACAACCATTTTACAGCCTTACATTCTCAACTAATTTTTAAAAATGAATCCCATGAAAAATAAATACATAATAATCGTTTTACTCATTATTACAGGCATTTTTTCTTCCTGTGATAAGTTTCTTGAGGTAACACCAAAAGGGCTTGTTATACCAGAAACACTAGCTGATTATGAATCCATGTTGAATTCTCCGACTTTAACAAAAACATTCCCCATAAACCTTCTTGATTTTACAGACGATGTTTTTAATGATCTGGATGAATTGAGTGAAATCCCCAAAGCCAATGGTTATTACTGGCGCTCTATCATTACTGTCAACGAAAAAGCTAGCCCAGATATATGGGGGCCATTATACCGTTGTATTTATGATGCCAATGTGATTATTAGTGGAGTACCCGATGCTTCAGAAGGTACTGCTGAAGAAAAACAACAGCTAGTGGCTGAGGCATTGGTAATAAGGGCAAACTGCTATCTGGACTTACTAACCGTATTTGCCAAAGCATATGATCCTGCTACGGCTGCTACAGACCCTGGTCTTCCGATGGTTACCAGTATTAGTGTTACAGATAAAGCACCTGGCAGATCTTCCTTACAAGCCACATTAGATGCTATAATCAGTGATATAACCATAGCTATAAATTCATTACCTGAAACGAACATTAATCGTTACAGGCTTACCAAATATGCAGCTTATGGGTTATTGAGCCGGATTTACTTGTATATGGCCGATTATGCCAATGCAAAAACATATACAAATATGGCACTGGAGGCAACGCATAGTATACTCGATTATAATTCTTATAATAACAGCAACGAAGTTCCTAAATATGAGCTCAATCCTGAAGTACTCTGGCAAAGGGCCTCTGTAAGCGGAAGTGCTGGAGGGATGATCTATTCGGATGATCTGCACAGTTATTTTGACACGACTGATATCCGTTATTCTTTTTTAACAACGACTTCTAATAATAGTTTAAGCCGTTTTTCTTTCCCCGGAGTTTATAATTTCGGGATCACTTTTCCAGAAATGTATTTGACCAAAGCCGAATTACTTGCCAGAGAAAATAAGTTTGGAGATGCCATGGACATTGTAAATATGCTCAGGCAAAACCGTATAAAGGCTGACTCATATACTTATCAAACAGCAACTTCAGGAGAAGAAGCCTTAATAAAAGTTCTTAATGAGAGAAGAATAGAATTAGCTTTTAGTGGCTTACGTTGGTTTGACATGAAGCGTTTGGATCAGGAGGGGCGTATGCCGGAAGTCCGACGTATTGACGTAGAAACAATGGAGATTGAGGCAACACTTCCTCCACACAGTCCTAAATATACGTTTGAGATTCCGGTACGGGTACAAATGTTCAACCCGGATATGGAGCTTAATCATCCGTAAATTCTTAAAAAAAAATGATAAAAATAGCAAGGCGCAAGGATGAACTGAGGTATCAAAGCGTCTTGCTATTTCATTAATTAATCTTTATGAAGCAGCTGTGTTATTGTGTTCAAAAGAATTCCGACACTACACTTCTTAAATTAAAAACAGATAATAACCACAAAAAAACAAGCAGATGAAATATTACATATACGTACTGGCTTTCCTTTTTTTAAGCTCATGTGCTTTCACACAACCAAAACTCGTCAATTTTTCCGGGAAACTGAACAAAAAAGACTTATCAGTTATACATATACGTAACATTGATGGTTTAAAGATTGATGTGCCTGTAAATGAAGATGGCTCTTTTTCAATCAAGATAGATGATTTATCAAAAGGCTTTTATGAAGTTGATGAAATTGGCACCGTATATTTTAATTCCGGATACGAATTAAACATCCAAGCTTCAGAGAACGGAGAATATATATTTTCCGGGAGAGGTGGCATTGAAAACAATGCCCTGCGTGAAGCAATAAAACAGCTTCCGGATTTTATTCCGGTAGATGAAAATATGAAATGTACACAAGATGCCTATTATATGAATGTGACTGATTTTCTTGAGAAAATAGATGCTTTTCAGAAAAATGGAGAAAAGATTTTCAATAAAAGCAACGATGAATTTTTCCGGGAACAAGCTTCCCTTGATTTGAAGTTCTATGGGAAAAACTTGCTCATGATTTATTCCGTTTATTATGGAAAAAATTTAAAAAAACTAGCTGAATTTCATGCCATGATGGAGAAACTCGATCAAAATGCGGCTGACTATGCGAAACAACGGACTTCTGCATACGCAGCAACATCGGTAAAAACATTTACGATTGAAGAAAAAAAAAAATTAGATGACTCAATTTATCTTGGTTGGGATAAAAATGATGAAATACTATTTCGCAATTCTTCTGCATATCGACAAGTAATCTCATCGTATATTTCATTTCTCTCCATAAACAAATACAAAACACCTCCTCAGAAACAGGACAATACAAGTAAAAAAATAAAATCACCAATTATTGCAGAAAAAGGAGAAATAAGCAATCCGTATATTCTTGAGTACTTTGAATATTCATTTGTTACTAATATTTTAAAAAGGTCAAAAGATACCGCTATTTTAAATCAATATTATAAAGAATATTCAACAAAATTGACCCGTCCTGATTACAAAAAAGCTTTAGAAGACATCTATCATAATGCCGTAACTTTTGTTGATAATGCCCACGCTCCGGAATTTTCTTACAAAGATATTAACGGAAAAACAGTTTCGCTAAAAAGCCTGCGGGGGAAATTTGTATACATTGATGTATGGGCCACATGGTGCAGCCCGTGTAAAGCTGAAATTCCACACCTGAAAAAAGTAGAAGACGATTATCATGATAAAAATATTGCATTCGTAAGTATTTCTGTCGATAAACAAAAGGATTGGGATAAATGGGAACAATATGTAAAAGAGCACAACATGAAAGGGATTCAATTGGTAGCTGATAAAGCAGCCGAATCAGATTTTATTAAAAAAATGAATATTAATAGCATACCACGTTTTATACTGATTGATCCTTCAGGCAAGATCATTTCTGCAAATGCTTTACGCCCTTCTAACCAAGAGTTGAGAGATCTATTAAATAAATTGCTTTAATAAAATTAACGAAAGAAGTGCTTGTGTGTATCACCTCCAACTTAAGTTGGGGGTGATTTTTTATTAAAAGATTTTATAATTAAAGCTAGCCTTCCTATGACTTGGGGAATAAGCCTTATCTTTGTTAAAAATACATATTGCAATGATGATGAACTTAAATGTCCCCATAGAAGAACTCAATAAAACCAGCCAAAACACCTTAATGGAAACCCTAGGCATTGAGTATATGGAAACCAAAGAAGGTTACGTAAAAGCCAAAATGCCCGTGAATGAAAAAACCCTGCAACCCATGGGAATTCTGCATGGCGGAGCCAGCCTGGCACTGTCCGAAACTATTGGCAGTTTAGGATCGGTACTTTTGGTTGACATGAACAAATACGATGTACGCGGAGCCAATATCAGCGCCAACCATGTGAGCGCAGCTACCAAAGGCTTTGTTTATGGCGAGGCAAAGATCATCCACCGAGGCCGAAACACCCATGTTTGGAACATCGAGATTAAAAACGAAGACGGGAAATTAGTTTCGGTAAGCCGTTTAACCAACATGATTATTGAAAAATAACGAGCTTTAGCCCCGTTAGAAAATGGACAATTTAACCACAAATTATAATTTTTTAAAACATTGCCTTGGCAAAAGATTATCCTTTGCAGCCTTCACCCTCCCCGGAAAAAACAACTTCCAATTCATTGCTCAAAAAGGCGAAGCAAAAGAAATAACTGATTTATCCGAAGCTGAAAACGGCTTCATTATTCATCCGTTTGATGAAAAACAACACCCTATTCTTCTAATTAAAGATGAATTTTTGTTTGAAGAAGGCGAAAGCATAAAAGAATTTGTAAGGATCGCCGACCACTCTCCGCGAGCAAAACCGTCACTGGGTCATTTCGAAGAAGCAACAAAAGAAGAATATTTCAACACGTTTAACATTTTTAAAAAAGCACTGGATAGCAGAAAGTTTCAGAAGCTGGTTCTGTCAAGAATAAAAAAAGTAAAAGCAAAAAAATCCTTCAATATTATCGATCTTTTTGAAAAGCTGAACCAAAATTACCAGCAATCATTCAATTATATTTTTTACACACCACAAAGTGGAATTTGGTTGGGAGCCAGTCCGGAGGTTCTGTTTGAGATAAAAAACAAGACCGTTAAAACCGTTGCCCTGGCCGGGACACAAGAAAAATCAAGCAACTACAACTGGAACAGCAAAGAAATTAAAGAACAAAAATTTGTGGTCGATTACATTGAAAATATTCTAAAAAAACAGGTTTCCACCATTTCAAAAAACAAGGAAACCATTGAAGCTGCAAATGTGGCTCACCTAAAAACCAGTTTTATGTTTCCTGCTGATGAAATAAAAAATATTCCAACACTCATTAAGGAGCTGCACCCTACCCCGGCGGTTTGCGGGCTCCCCAAAATAGAGGCCCTGAATTTTATCAACCAAAACGAATCTCATCAAAGAGCTTACTACACGGGATTTCTCGGTTCTTACAATTTAAAAAAAGAAATCCACCTTTATGTTAACTTGCGTTGTTTGCACTTTGATAAACACACTCTGAATTTGTTTGTTGGCGGCGGCTTGACTAAAGATTCCGTGGCCGAAAAAGAATGGCAAGAAACCGAACTAAAAGCCAAGACTTTGGAATCACTTTTGTAATACCATTCTGTAGAACCCGAAGATTTTAAGCAAAGTTGAAACGATCCTTCGACTCCGCTCAGGATGATCGTTCGGAATGACATAAAATTCTTAAGTTTGTATTAGCAATCTTTAAAACATGAACCACAGCAAAACCGGCATCAAGCATCTGGCAAAAATTTGTGTAAAAAAAGGGATGACACATATCGTGATCTCTCCCGGTTCGCGCAATGCCCCTATTATTCTGGCATTTCAGCAACAAAAAGGAATTGAAATGCTGAGCATAGCCGACGAACGCTCGGCCGGATTCTTTGCCCTGGGAATGGCCCAACAAACAAAAAAACCGGTGGCCATCGCCTGCACTTCCGGTTCAGCCGCACTAAATTATGCCCCAGCTATTGCCGAAGCTTATTATCAAAAAATTCCTTTGCTGGTACTTACCGCCGACCGCCCCAACGAATGGATCGACATGGCCGACAGTCAGACTATCCGCCAGAAAGATGTGTTCGAAAATTACATCAGGAAATCGGTTGAATTGCCACAAAACATAAGCTCCGACGACGATATTTGGTACGCCAACCGCCTGATTAACGAAGCCCTCAACGCCTGCACTTACCCCGTTCCCGGCCCGGTTCACATCAATCTTCCTTTTGCCGAACCTTTGTACGAAGGTTATGACGAAACTCTTCCCGAACCCAAATTGATTGAAACCATTATTGCTGAACGTAAAATTCCGGAAAGCGAGATAAACGCTTTAGCCAAACAATGGAAGCAGGCAAAGAAAAAACTAATACTAACAGGAATGCTGGAGAAAAATGAGGGGTTAAATTCGGTTCTAAAGGAAATTGCTGCCGATCCCTCTGTGGCGGTCTTAACCGAGACAACCTCCAATCTGTATTCCGAAGGATTCCACTCCTGCATTGACCGCATCATTAGTTCAATGCCGCCGGAAAATATTAAAAACTTCCAGCCGGATTTATTGATTACGTTGGGGAACCAGGTGATTTCAAAAAAAGTGAAAGCTTTTTTACGCCAACACAAAGCAAATACCCATTGGCACATCGATGCTGACGATTTGAATTTGGACACTTATCAAAGCCTGACCCAAAATATTCCGCTTTGCCCGCTCGATTTTTTCAATCAGATTAAAGCCGAATTAAAAATTTTGAAGTCGGATTATTCTCAAACCTGGGAAAATGCCGACGAACAAACCGAACAA
Organism: Bacteroidales bacterium; assembly: GCA_963664245.1. Classification (GTDB taxonomy): domain Bacteria; phylum Bacteroidota; class Bacteroidia; order Bacteroidales. Next base: position 2,913,195 of record OY760934.1, on the reverse strand, counting down.
AAACATCAAGAGTTTCTAAAAAACTGTCCATACTCTGACCTAAAAGTTTTCGAAACCCTGCTCGATAAAATTCCTCATGGCTCACATCTGCAACTGGCAAACAGCACGCCAGTCCGTTACGCGCAATTGTTCCGGAACCGGAAAGATCTCCACTATTTTAGCAACCGCGGAACTTCCGGAATTGACGGCTGTGTTTCAACGGCTGCAGGGGCCGCTTATGCTTCTAATCATCCAACGACTTTGATTACGGGCGATCTGGCATTTTTCTACGATTCAAATGGCTTATGGAACAATTACCTGAACAAAAACCTGAAAATCATTCTTATCAACAATAATGGCGGCGGTATTTTCCGCTTTATCGACGGCCCGATGAACACCAATTCGTTGGAATATTTTGAAACGCCTCACAATCTCAAAGCCGATCATATTGCTAAAACCTTTGACCTGGATTATTTCGAAGCAAGTTCTTTGGAGGAATTAAAAATTTCGCTGGAAGCTTTCTACAAACACGATAAAGCCTGCATCCTTGAAATCTTTACCCCACAAAAAGAAAATGCGGAAATTTTAAAGGATTATTTTAAACATTTGAGAATCATTTAACGTCCAACTTTGAATTCATAACGCTAAACTCATCACTAAATTATTGCTAACTTTGTACTTGTTTTCAGCAGGATAAAAAAACAAATTATGGCAACAAAAAGAGAATGGAAATCCATTAAAGAATACCAAGATATATTATTCGAATTTTTTGAAGGAATTGCAAAAATAACCATCAACCGCCCGCAGGTTTACAATGCTTTCCGCCCCGAAACCACCACCGAAATAAGCGATGCTTTTCGTATTTGCCGCGAGGATCAAAGCATTAACGTGGTTCTTTTAACCGGTGCCGGAGACAAGGCTTTTTGCAGTGGCGGCGATCAAAACGTGAAGGGAAAAGGCGGCTACATTGGTGGCGACGGTGTTGCCCGTTTAAACATACTGGATGTTCAGAAACAAATCCGCTCATTGCCCAAACCCGTGATTGCCATGGTGAACGGCTATGCCATTGGCGGTGGCCATGTGTTGCACGTGGTGTGCGATTTGAGCATTGCTTCCGAGAATGCTATTTTCGGACAAACCGGGCCCAAAGTTGGCAGTTTTGATGCCGGGTTCGGTTCATCATACCTGGCCCGTATCGTGGGTCAAAAAAAGGCTCGCGAAATTTGGTTCCTCTGTCAGCAATACGATGCCAAAGAAGCGGAGAAAATGGGGTTGGTAAACAAAGTAGTTCCATTGAATCAGTTGGAAGACACCTGTGTTGAATGGGCCAAAATGATGATGAAACGCAGCCCAATGGCCCTCCGCATGATTAAGCTCGGCCTAAATGCCGAACTGGACGGACAGGCAGGTATCCAGGAGTTTGCCGGGAATGCCACCCTGCTTTATTACCTGACCGAAGAAGCCCAGGAAGGAAAAGAAGCCTTTCTGGAAAAACGTGATCCCGATTTTCATAAATACCCAAAATTCCCGTAATGAAAATCAAAGCCTGGATTCGAGCTTTTCGTTTACGAACCCTGCCTTTGGCCTTGTCAAGCATCATTTTGGGCGGATTTTTAAGTGCCTCGCACCAAAAATTTGACTGGCTGATAAGTGCGTTGGCGGTTTCCACAACCATTTTGTTACAGGTTTTATCGAACCTGGCCAACGATTACGGCGATTTTAAAATCGGCACCGACAATAAAAACCGCGTAGGCCCCGAACGTTCGGTTCAAAGCGGAGAGATTACATCTTTTCAAATGAAAGTGGGAATTTACCTGTTCGCCCTGCTTTCGCTGATTAGCGGTTCGGCTTTAATTTATCTCGGAACCGAAGGTATCCCAATGTTTAATTTCTTTTTGTTTTTCGTGCTGGGCGTTAGTGCCATTCTCGCAGCCGTCAATTATACCATTGGCCGAAACCCTTACGGGTACAAAGGCTATGGCGATTTATTTGTTTTTATTTTTTTTGGTTTAGTTGGTGTTTTAGGAACCTATTATCTAAATACCCATCAATTCCGTTGGGAGATTTTATTACCGGCATTCTCGGCAGGAATGATGAGCATTGCCGTTTTGAACCTGAACAATATGCGCGACCGGGAAAACGACAAAAACAGCGGTAAAATTACCATTGTGGTAAGGATCGGCATACAAAGAGCAAAGGTTTACCATGCCATTTTAATTTGGGGATCGCTGGCACTAGCCACGGCTTACGTAATTTTGTTTTACGAATCTTATCTTCAGTTTTTATACTTGCTAACAGCTCCATTATTTATCCTGGATTTAGTTCGGATTTTAGAAAATAAAAACGCTGCCGACCTTGATCCTTTTTTGAAAAAGCAAGCCATTCACACCCTCTTATTTTCCATTATCTTTGGGTTGGGATTAATTTTGTAAAATGCTAAAAGCCGAGGCCATAAAATACACCCTGATTTTTAAAACACCCGGAGGAACCTCCCGGGGAATTTTGACGGAAAAAGATTCGTGGTTCATCAAAATTTATGATGAACAAGAACCGGGGATTTTTGGCGTGGGTGAATGCAGCATCCTCAAAGGTTTGAGTTATGATGATCGTCCCGATCTTGAAAACAAAATTGAAGAGGTGGTTTCAAAAATTAATGAAGATATTGATTTAACCAAATATCCCGCATTGAAGTTTGCCAAAGAAATGGCTTTGCTGGATTTAGAAAATGGGGGAAAGCGGATTCTATTCCCTTCCGGTTTTACCTCCTCCAAAAAAAACATTCCGATAAACGGCTTGGTTTGGATGGGTGAACCCGATTTTATGAGGGCTCAGATTAAAGATAAAATAGAGAAGGGATTTAACTGTATCAAGCTTAAAATTGGAGCCCTGGATTTTGAACAGGAGTTGGCGATTTTAAAAGAAATCAGGAAGCATTACTCGGCGAAAGATATTGAAATCAGGGTGGATGCCAACGGAGCCTTTCACCCGGATGAAGCACTGACAAAATTAAAACGGCTTGCGGATTTCGACCTCCACAGCATTGAACAGCCCATTAAGGCCGGACAAATTGATAAATTGGCAAGACTCTGCCAAAGCTCCCCGCTCCCCATTGCTTTGGATGAAGAATTAATCGGCATTCATGAATTCAAAGAACAAAAAAAATTGCTGGAGAAAATCCGTCCACAGTACATCATACTGAAACCAAGTTTAACCGGCGGATTCCAAGCCAGTGAAACATGGATAAATTTAGCCAACGGATTAAACATCGGCTGGTGGATCACTTCTGCCCTGGAATCGAATATCGGTTTAAATGCCATTGCCCAGTGGACGGCAACCTTAAATAATTCCATGCCCCAAGGCCTGGGAACCGGACAGGTGTTCAGCAATAATTTTGAATCGCCCCTGGAAATTAAAAACGGTGAACTTTGCCATTCAAACCGAAGCTGGAATTTAAACGTTTTGAAACCATGATTAACCCGGAATTTGAGTCGATAACTTTAAACGGGGTTCTTTACGAACACTCAAAAATTGATGGGGTTTGCCTGTCGAAAATTGAAGATTCTACGGTTGACTACTGGGAAAAACCCATTTATTCGTTCATCCGGGAATTAAGAAACGAACAAAATTATATTTTGGTAAAAACTTCCGGTTCAACCGGAAGACCAAAAACGATCAAACTCTCAAAACAAACCCTCATTCAGAGTGCCCAGCTCACAACCAAAACGCTAAGCCTGAAAAAGGGAGACACTGCCCTGCTCTGCCTTCCGTGCGAGTTTATTGCCGGGAAAATGATGGTGGTCAGGGCTTTTGTAAACAAGCTGAATTTGGTTACGGTTGAACCCGATTCGAATCCCCTGCGCCGGGTAAACAACAAAATTGATTTTGCAGCCATGGTTCCTTTGCAGGTGGTTCAGTCGATGGGTTGCCAAAAACAAAAACTAGAAGCCATAAAAAATCTGATTATCGGGGGAGGCCGGATAGAGCAGGGTCTGGAAGAAAAACTGAAAGATTTCCCGAACCGGATTTACGCCACTTACGGGATGACCGAAACGGCTACACACATTGCCCTGAAAAAAATCACCAAAACAAAAAACAAGTATTATCAATGCCTGGATGGCGTCAGCGTTGAGCTGAACCAAGAACAATGCCTGGTCATCAAGGCTCCGCATATCGATTCCGAAAAAATTATCACCAATGATTTAGCTCGGATCTATTCTGACACCGAATTTGAAATCCTGGGCCGAAAAGACAACATCATCAACAGTGGCGGAATCAAATTAATGCCCGAAGAAATTGAACATAAAATTTCAAAATTCCTGGATCAACGCTTTTTTATCACTTCCGAAAAAGATGAAAAACTGGGCGAACACCTGGTTCTTTTAATTGAAAACGGGAAAAATAATTTGAATCATTTATACAACCTCTGGCAGAACCTGGAAGAACATCTGGACAAGTACGAGATTCCCAAGAAAATTGATTACCTGAAAGCTTTCAAATACACAAAGAGCGGCAAAATAAACCGCTCTTTGACCAAAAAATTGTATTCAGAAAAATCTTAGTATTGTACTTCTTCGTAATAATCGTCCGTTTCTTCTTCAATCACAACCTTTGCTTTTTTCCTATCGCGAATATTCACGTTGAACCCGAAACGGAAGTTAAACAACTGACTGTCGTAAGGAGCCACAGCCGCGATAATATTATCGGTTAAGAAATACGTTTGGATGGGCCCAAGATTGAGCGACATCCCCAAACCGACATTAAAATATTCCTGGTTGTACATTGAGTAAGTCATTCGCAAGCCAAAAGTACGGCCAAACTGACGATTAATACCAAGGCTCAAAGCAGCTTTTAAATTTCCGTCGAAAGCACGCCCGTAAACCAATGCATCCACCTGGCTTTTTTCATCCAGAGTGTACGAACCGCTTAAATAAAATTTGGTAGATAAAGCCGTTTTAAACGATTCTGATTTCTTTTCAAACTTATAATGATCGTCAATTTCATCCGACAATTCATCGAACACGTCATTATCATTATCATCATTATATTCCACCCCGGTAAAATCGTAATCAACCTGATCGGTGTAATAATTAATCACGTTTTCTTTCCAGGTGATTGAACCCAAATCGATGATACTAAGTGCCAGCTCAATTTTTTCAAAGCCTGAATAACGGGCTCCAAAATCGAAAGCAACCCCGTTGTTTTGCTGACGCATGATATCCGAAAATTCGATATCTTCGGCATCATCAAAATCATCATCAAAAAAGCGGAAGTCATCTAGCAAAGAGGTATTGATTAAAACATCTGCCGTAGATTCGATGGTATAAACATTATCCGCATCGGCATGCGTATAAACGCTTCCTTCAAATTTTTCGACATCAATACTGGCAAAACCTTTCAAAAATTTAACCCGGGCACCAACGGTCCAGTCTTCATCCAAATTATAAGAAAAACCCAAATGGTATTGCAAATAAGAGAACATGCTAAAGTCGGTTCCGCTTAAATCAACCATTTTATTATAAAATTTTTCGTGTGCATTTCCGTACCAGAACAATTCCAAAAGGTTTTTATCTATACTAAAACGGCCTTCATTTTGGAGACCAATCCCCATGGAGACAAACCCTTTTTTAATACGGAACCCCACGAAGAATAATTCATTTTGGAGGTTCACGTCAAAATCCATGTCGTTTTTTAAAGAACTGATGACCCCTTCTACATCAACATATTGAGAGGATGTCCCCGGTTCGTCTTTGATTAATTCATTCACGGTAAACGAATTACTGTTGAACCCAACATGAATAGAAGAAAGTGCCGGAAATCCGACCACCAAGCGACTAGGACTTTTAAGTGCCGGGTTGGTTAAATAGTTTTGTGGTATGGCATGAAAGTTATGTAAGATAAAGTTTTCCTGCGCATACAAACCAATTGTCAATAAGACTAAAATTACTGAGATTATATTTTTACGTACCATGATATTAGTCCTCATCTTTAACATTTAACTTAGCAAGTAAACCTATCGCAATTTTTATCTCGTAGGTCGAATATAATTTAACAGCCTGCTGGCCATTGTTATAAGTACTTGCATTCGCAACAACGTAGGCTTCTTTGGCAATTTCTAAATTTGCAAGAAACTGGTTATCGAGGCGAACACTAAGTTCGGTAGTTGTAGATGAAGTAATTTCGCCATCGCCATTAACCACAGCCGAAGCAACGGTTTGGCTAAATGTTAAGTCATCAATCTGGTTGTTCGCTTGATCCACCAATACAATGGTCAAATCAAGTTCGAAAGGAAAGCCATTTTCAACAATGGCAGTCATGTCGGCATAGTCAACATCTTCACTAAAGTTATCTTCCATGTCAACATCCAAGGTATCCTGGAAAGTAATATTACTAGCCTTAAAGCTAACCGGAATATCCATCTCAAAACCCAAAACAATTTTACTGGAATCGGTTACAAAATTATCGGTTGATGTCCCAAAGGTATTCGTCGTTGCATTTCCTTCGTAGTTGATTTGTTTCGGTGGAAGTGCCAACAAATCACCAATATCTGAATTGGTTTCATTAAATACGAGTTCACCATTGTAAGTGCTTCCAATTACGGTTGGAGATTGAAAATAAATGGTATCATTTCCGGGGGAACTCAAATAGTTCAAATCCTGGGTACTGCCATTCAAGTCATTGCCTTCCAAATTTAAAACAGCGGCAATAGGCAAGCCAATTGAGTTTTTATAAGTCAGGGTTAATTCGGGATTTGCAAAATTAATATCCCCGTCAATTTCGTCAAAAAACTCTACATCAAAATCCATTTGATCGGCAGCAACAGGGTACGTTGTTTTTCCAAATTTTCCTTTTAACATCGAATAATCAAGGGTTCCTAATGAAAGATCAATCGTTAATTCATCCCCGGCATTTAATGCCAGAGGGCTGCCGTCTTCAATAATCCAAATTTCGTAATTAACCGGCAACTGATTGGGGTTATCCAAGATGGTAGTTGTTCCCGAAAAATCAATGCTTCCGGTCACCGGACTGCCGGTATTTGTAATATCTATCGAAGCTACCACAGGACTGCTCGTTGCAGGATCAATGGTGTTGGGAAACTCCATCACCACACGCATTGTTTCATCAATGTTTGAGGTAATGGTATAACTCATGGCACTGTTTTTTAGCGTAGCCTCCATCAGCTCATAACCAACATGAACCGTCAGGTCATAATTCAAATCTTCATCAAATAATTTTTGAGTTTCATCACCTAGTAAAACAACCGTAGTCATTTCGTAACTTTTCTGAAAATCTAACTGCGGAGGAATATCAACAATATCTTCCACCTGGATGGTTGAAACATTGTCGTCAGTATAAATAAAATGGATCAAGCCATCCTGATCATAAACAATATTCTCACCGGGTTCAATTACATCATTCATCGTTAATGATGTTTGAAGCAAGGGGATGGCAAAAGTAGGGGTGTAATCGGGCATATTAATATCATCAAAATCCTTATTACAGGAAATAATGACAGATAATATAACCACTAAACCCAAAACCATTTGCCAGGATTTCTGCGTAAATTTTGGTTTCATATCTATTAGGTTTGGTTAAATATTAAGTTTCGTTAAAGGCTAAAATAAAAAATTTGAAGGCGGATAAAATGGCATCATTTTTTAAATTAATATCATTCTATTGTTAATAAGTTTTAACCTAGTTCGCAAATAGTTTGCCAGAATAAGGGAACCAGTAGTTATTCGAACAATAAAAGCTTATTTGACAGGCACCTTAGGAATAATTTAAAAAAAAATCCAGGGGATTATATCAATAATGGGTTGGTTAAATTTATTAAACGGAACAACTTTTCTCCGATATCGAAGGAATGGAAAGGTATTAAATACTGAAAAGATGTGTGCTTCCAAAAGAAACATCCAAATTAAAAAGGTTTTGCTTTTCGCCCCTCCGAAACAAATAATAAGCAGCCCTTATAACCCCGCCATGGGTTACAATTACCGAATCCTCTTTAAGCTCTTTTAAAAAATCATTAAACCGATTGATTAATTGCTGAAACGATTCGCCATTAGGGGTTGGCATCTCAAAATAATTTTCCATCCATTGTAAGGCATAATCATCGTTAATTTCGTCCCAGTTTCGGAGTTCCCAATCGCCAAAATCAAGTTCCATCAAACGTTTATCAAGGCTAAAATCCGGACTTAGTTTTTGTGCCAGTTTCACGCATCTTTCGAAAGGGCTCGAATAAAACTTGTAAGCAGCATATTTTTTTATTTCATTCAGGACAGAAGCAGTCTCTTCCTCAAAAGTAGCGGCTAAAGGAACCTCCGACTGTCCATAACAAATTCCTTTGGGAACATCAACCGTGGTATGTCTTATAAAAAGTAGCTCCATAAAATAAAAATACTTGCATACAAAACTATTTCTGCTATTTGCTGGGCAGCTCCCAAACAATCGCCGGTATAACCTCCCAAATGCCGCACAAAAAACAAGCCGCTGAGCCATTGGATCAACAACAATGGAACAATTAAAACAAAGCCCCAATAGCCTAAAAGAAATAATGGCAGTATTGCAAAAACAGCAGCAATAATAAGTCCGGCTATGCTGATTTTTTTGCCAATAGGTTTTACCTTGCTGAGCTCATCATCGCGTACGTAATTTAAACGGTAAATCAGCAAAACCGGCGAAAGACGGCTCAGGGCATGAACCGCAATTAAAACGCACACCAAGTTCTGCGAAATTTGGTTCAGCAAAAAATATTTTAGCAATAAAATAAAAACCAAACCGAGCAAACCGTAGGTTCCAACACGGCTGTCTTTCATGATTTTCAGTTTCTGGGCAACCGTATATCCGCCACCAAAACCATCGCAAACATCGGCCAATCCATCTTCGTGAAAAGCTCCGGTAACTAAAACGGAAGTCATCATTGAAAGTAAAATTGCAATGTGAACCGGAAAAACAAAGCAGGCTCCCCAATACACCAAAGCAGCAAATCCGCCCACGATTGAGCCGATAAGCGGGAAATAGCGCGTTGATTTATTCAGCATTTCGCCCGAATGGTTAATTCCTCTTGGAACCGGAATCCGGGTATAAAACATCACTGCCGTTAAAAACAATTTAAACTCTTTTTTCATCGTTATTTTTTTGAAACCCCGGCATCCTCAAAGCTTGCCATTTCATTCAGGAAATTAACCGCCGCTTTAACCATGGGGTAAGCCAATGCAGCCCCGGTTCCTTCGCCCAAACGAAGGTTATTGTTTAATATCGCTTTCACGCCCAAGTATTTCAGCATTTGCTCATGCCCGGGTTCTTTACTTTGGTGGCAAAAAACGGAATTCCGCAAAATAGCGGAATTGATTGCATGAGCAACCAACAAAGCCGAAGTAACAATAAACCCGTCAACCAGGATGAGCATATTCAGGCGGGCTGCTTCAAGCATGGCTCCAGCTATCATGGCAATTTCAAAACCGCCCATGGCCGCCAGAATTTCTTTAGTATCTTTTAAATCGACATATTTTGCCAATACTTTTCGCAATATTTTTGTTTTATGCCGAACGCCCTGATCGTTTAATCCGGTTCCCGGTCCCACGCATTTTTCGATCTCAATTCCGGTAAACCTGCTCATCAATAAAGCTGCCGCCGAAGTATTTCCAATGCCCATTTCTCCAAATCCGATCACATTACTTTGGTTTTCAAACTCAGCCTTTACCAGTCCAGCTCCTTTTTGCATGGCTTGCTCACACTCATTGGCACTCATGGCCAGTTCATGCAGCATGTTCTTTGTCCCGAAAGCAATCTTGGCATGAACCAAAGCGGGAATATTCCCAAAATCATAATCAACACCTGCATCTACAATTTTTATAGCAATCCCGTTTTGCTTACAAAACACATTGATGGCGGCTCCTCCGTTCAAAAAATTCAGTACCATCTGTGAAGTAACTTCTTTCGGGTAGGGGCTCACCCCTTCGGCAACAATTCCATGGTCGGCTGCAAAAACAAGCATGGACGGATTGTTTAATTCGGGATTTAAAGTATTTTGAATCTCACCAATCTGGATGGCAATATCTTCCAAAATTCCCAACGAACCCAAGGGTTTGGTTTTATTGTTTACTTTCCTGATCAATTGATCTTTTATATCCATCTTATTTAATTTTTTGCGGAATGCCAGCTACCATAAAATAAACCGCATCCGCCTTATCAGCAATATATTGATTCATCCAACCCTGCAAATCGGTAAATTTGCGGCCGGTTTCGGTTTCGGCGTGCAGGCTCATGCCCAGCTCATTTGAAACAACAATGGCACATATATTATGCTTACAAAATTTATCGAACTCCTCTTTGGCCTGCTGTAAACAAATTTCTACATCCTGTTTGTTATCAACAAAAAAATTCGTCAGCCAAAGGGTCACACAATCAACAACCGCAACTTTCGTATTTGTGTAATCTATCGTGGAAATGTATTTTTCTGCTTCAGCATTGAGCCATTCGGGACCTCTGTCTGCCTGGTGGCGTTTAATCCGTTTCTTAAAATCATCATCCCATACACGGGCCGTGGCCACATACATGGGATGAGAAGATTTATCAAGTGCCAGCCTTTGGGCAAAACGGCTTTTCCCCGAACGCTGGCCACCTGTTATAAAAATAATTTCCATATTCAAAATTTATGGAAAGTTACTTAAAATTATAAGTTCAAATTATACAATAAGCTAAATTCGAAATTAATTTTAGGCATGGCATAATCATAAATTACCTGGTAATTTCTATCCCAGAGGTTTTTTGCCCTTGCAGTCATGGTTAAGCTGTCTTTATCAAAATTAATAGTGTATTGAGCACTTAAATCACTTAAGAAGTAAGCTCCTAAATTACCTGAATAAGCAGCTCCTGTATAACGGCTGTCATAATAATTATGATTATAAGCAACTCTCCAGTCTTTTTGTCCCACGCCGATATTTATCATAAAACGATGTTTGGGAACATATTGCATTCTGCTTTCAGTTTCTTCATCGCCATTAACCTCTACATAATTTGATTCAATCCAAGTGTAAGATGCCGAAACATCAAAAAGAACATCTCCTAACTCAAAATGAGAACCGGCAAATAAATCAATTCCAATGGTTTCCCCTTCATCTTTATTTTCAACGCTCCATGAAGAGTAATCGGCACTCGGCGTCCAAACAATCCAATCATCAATTTTATTTAAGAAAAAATTTTGTTTTAGAACCATATCTACTGAACCTATTTTAAATTCTTCTTCAAAACCAGCATCAAAACTCCATCCTGTTTCAGCTTCTAAATCTTCATTACCCATCATGTTCCATACCGGATCATACCAGTATAAATCATTAAAAGTAGGGTTACGATAAACACGTGAAATGGTAGAATTAAGAATAACTTTCGGGGCAACTTTTACACTAACTCCAAGTGAAGGGATAAATGGCACGAAATCACCATCAAGCATTTCAACACGTACAGAAGGAACAATGGTAATAACATCTACAATATCCGCAGCTTTATACGATACAAAACCTGATAATCGGCGGCGGCTTTCTAAACCTGCAAAGTTCCTTGATTCTCCTTCTTCATAAGTAAAATTAACTCCTGATGTAATGCTTTGGCCTTTAGCAATAAAATATTTTGCGCTTACTTCATTCACCAACGAACGATTAACATTCATGTTTTTGCTATCCAAAACAGGATCTTCGTAATTCATCGATTTAGAAATCAGTGCGCTGTTTAGTTTTAAAGAAAAGCGATCAGTACATATTCCCCAGTTCAAAGAAGTATATAGCTGTTTGTCAAACTGACTAGCCTGGCTTGGAGCCACGGCAGAGATGGTTGTTTGAATATTTTTATCATACGTTTGATACCAGATGCTGGCTTTCAAAGAAGAATTTTCGCTGGTTTTGTATTGAATCTCATTAAGAAAAGAAATTGTTTTTTGTCCTGCATTTGATTGATATTTTTCTGTCCCATCGGCCAAATCATAAGAAAAATCGTTATCTGCATTTAGATAGAAAAACTTAAATGAATTGGAAAGTTTATTGTTCCCGATTTTATTTGCAACAAAAGCTTTACCTGAATTAAAACTGGCACCTGAAAGTTGTAATTTTAAATAATTACCTGTTTTAAAAAGATCATTAGAAGCAAGGTGAATCGCTCCGGCAGAAGCTCCACTACCAAACAGCGTTCCTAATCCACCATATTGCACATTCACATCATCAAAAAACACTGCGGGTAACTGTGCCATATCAACACTGCCATTTGAAGCGTCCTGAAGATTTATTCCGTTCCATAATACGGCTGTTTGTGCTGAAACACCTCCCCTGATTGAAGGATTTGAAACCCCACCGGGGCCATTTTCATTAATACGAACTAAACTCAAATTAGCCAAAAGTTCAGCCATTGAAGCAGTCACATACATTTTTTTGTCCAAACTGTCAATTTTTTGGACGTTTGAACCAACGGCATAATCCTGCAGTTTTGTTGATTTTACGACCACTTCATCCAAATCATGGGTTTTATCGGTCATTGATTTTTGTCCGAACACTACTGTGCTGAGTAGCATCAAACAAGCTAAGCCAAAAATTTTTACTTGCATAGTAACAAATGTTTAATGAATAAAAAATTAAATCATTCGAAACCATCGGTTGTTAGTGAAGACTGATCGGGGAATAATCCTTAATCATTCCTTCGCCTTTCGCCCGAAAGCTACGAAACACTTTATTGGCAGGTCTTCTGGCTTGTCCGTTTTAAGCGGCCTTCCCATCCGCCAGTTGGCGGACAGTGGCAAGGGTGCTCAAAACATTATTAGGACTTACAGCTGCGGGGACAGCTCCTGACTTTCCAGATTACTCTGAATCACAGGATTCCCTTTTTAATCTTTTTGAACCAATAATTGTTGCAAATGTAATACTAAATTTAGTTCCGGCAAATGTATTTCTTCATCAAAAAAGTTACGGATTACAATAAGCAAACTCCAATAGGATTTGGCATTTTAAACTTTTCTGTGATTTAAAAATTATTGATGGTAAATTAACCCTTATTTTTTATTTTATTCAACACTTCCCCGGAAACAAGAAATATTGCAGGTTTTCCGGAAACGGGATTTGTTTTGGTGATGACCACCGTTTCGTAAACTTCTTCAATGATTTTATAGTCCAACACTTTTTCGGGTTCGCCCTGGGTATGAATTTGCCCATTCTTCAACAAGATGAGATAATCGCAATATTCGCCGGCCAAATTCAAATCGTGGATGTTCATCAGAACCGTTAAGTTCAATTCTTTATTAAGTTCCTGGATAAGATTTAATACCTGAACCTGGTGGGTAATGTCGAGGTGGGCAGTTGGTTCATCCAACAACAAAAGCTTGGGTTGTTGCGTTAAGGCCCGGGCTATCCCGGCCAATTGCTGTTCGCCACCGCTTAACTCGGTCATAAATTTATCCTTCAAATGCCAAACATTGGTAAGGCGCATGTATTTTTTGGCAATGGCCATATCTTCGCTGGTTTCAAAAAATGCAAACCGCTGACGGTAAGGCAAACGACCCATCAAAACATAATCTTCTACTTTAATATAAGCCGATTCAATGCTTTGCGATACAACTGCAACAGCCTGTGCTTTCTCCTTATAACTCAGGGTGTTCGAATCAACATTGCAAATTTTCAGCCTCCCCTCACGAACAGATAACTCGGAAGTTATCCCCCTGAACAAAGTTGTTTTTCCGGCTCCATTAGGACCGATAACCCCGGCAAAAGTTCCTTCCTTCAATTTGATATTTATTTTTTTCAAGCTGAACTTAGAACCGTAACCGCAACTAAAATCTTGTATGTCGAGAATATGATTAGACAACTTTTTGTTTTTAAGTTTACTTAAATTTAAATGACGATTTACTTAATATGATTACAAATACCAGTCCGCCAATGATCCCGGTAATAACGCCAATCGGCAATTCATTCGGCTGAATAATTACCCTGGAAACCGAATCGCAAAGGATTAAAAACGTACTGCCGCTCAAAAAAGAGGAAAGTAGTAAGATCCGGTAATCGGATCCGACAATAAGCCGCATAATATGCGGAATAACCAGCCCGATAAAGCCAATCACCCCGGCAACAGCAACACTCACCCCGGCCAACAAACTGGCAAGAATAAACAATATTTTTATCGAAACATTGGTATTAATGCCCAAATGGCGTGCCTTTTCTTCGCCCAAACGCAAGGCATTTAAGGGTCGTACAAAAAAATAGGCCGCGATCAAGCCAAAAACCGAGACGCCCAAATTTATCCAAATCAACGATTTATTGGGTTCATCCAAACTGCCCATCATCCAAAATACAATGCCGTGCAAATTTTGGGTGGTTGTGATAGACATTAAAAGCATCATGGCCGAGGAAGAAATAAAACTAACCATAACGCCTATCAACAGCATGTTTTGAATGCGGATTTGCCCCCGTTTAACGCTTATGATGTAAACCAAAATCACGGAAGCAACCGCCCCGGCAAAACCCATCAGGGGCAACATAAACGAACCAATTAAAAAGTTTAATCCAAAAACAATGGTCATGGCAACACCTAAGGCAGCTCCCCCGGAAATTCCCAGCGTATAAGGTTCAACCAACGGATTACGATAAACGCCCTGCAAAACCACGCCTGACAAGCTTAAGGCCCCTCCAACGGCAACTCCGAGCAATACCCGAGGCAAACGGATATCGTGGATGATGATGTACTCCATGCTTCCCGGCCCCTGTTTTAAAATTGCGGGAATTTCAAACAACGAAAAATGCAATTCGCCTATGCTTAACGAAATACCAATGGCAAAAATCAGGCAGACAAATAAAATTGCCGAAAAAAGTCCCCATTTTATGGCTTTGGATTTCATGCTTATTTTTTCTTGTAAATAAAAGTAATGATTTCTTCAAGGGCTTCAACAAAATCGACCGGAGTAGGGCTGCACGATTTATCAGCATCAACCACAAAAACCATATCATTTTTTACCGCCGATAAATGTTGATACGATTTCCAGATTTTAACCTCCTCGGCACCAACAATCCCCATCGAAGAAACAATAATAATTTCCGGGTCGCGGATTAAAACACTTTCGCGGCTAATGGCTCCGTTTGTAATATCTTTAGCAATATTTTGCCCTCCCGACAGGCGAATAAAATCATCCATAAACATCCCCGGAACAACACACCAAAGCGGATTGGCCCCTATTTCAAAAAACATCCTGAGCGTTTGCGTTTTCGGGATTCGATTTTGCAAGTGTTTTATCTTTTCTTTTTGAACCCCAACGATTTCAAGGGCTTTTTCTTTCTTACCGCACATCTCGCCAATTTCTATAAACTGGGCATTAATTTCTTCGTAAGAACGCGGCAAAACAAGGTTCACAACGTTAATCCCGGCTTTTCTCAAAACAGCCAGGGTTCCCGGCTTATTTAAGCTTGAGGCAAAAACCAATTCGGGGTTCAGGGTAATTATTTTTTCAATATTTACATCCATGGCCGAAGCGACCACCGGGTATTTTCCTTTATCGGGGATTTGGCAATAATTTGTGATGCCCACTATTTTTTCGTCGAGCCCAAGCAGTACCAGTTCTTTTGTGATTGAAGGAACCAAGGAAACAATTCGTTGGGGAATTTGAGCACTTAAATGAAGGCTCATTAAAACTAAAAAAAGGAAGATAAATTTTTTCATAATTCAAAATAATGCTTCACCCGGCAATTAAGCGATGTTCACTACTGTTATTGGCAGGTCTTCTGGCTCGCCTGTTTTAAGTTGCCTTCCCATCTGCCAGTTGGCAAATAGTGGCTTTATAACTTAAAATATTCAGACTTACAGCTGCGGGGACAGCTCCCGACTTTCCGCCAGCCAGCGAATCACGGGATTCCCTTTTAAGGAAAATATCCACCAATGCAGCAAAGATAAAACTTAATTGGGGACCATCCATACAAATTAGCGTTTATCTCCTTATTTTTGAAGTAAATATTATTGTAATCGCAACATTATGTATTTAGACGGAATTGAAACCGAAAGGCTGGTCTTCAGAAAAATTGAAAAAAATGATGCCCTTGGATGGGAAACTTATTTTAAAGACAACCCAAATCTTAAATACCTGGGCATTGATTTAACAATGAGCATTAAGGCTCAGGCCGAAAACTGGATTAACATACAGCTAAAAAGGTACAAGGACAAACGATACGGATTACATGCATTGATTGAAAAAGAAACGGGAAAATACATTGGTCAATGTGGCCTGTTGGAGCAAACTATCAATGGCAAAAAAGAAATTGAAATTGGCTACCACCTCATCCCTGCTTTTTGGGGAAAAGGTTTTGCTACCGAAGCTGCAAAAAAATGCCGTGATTTTGCTTTTGAAAACAAGCTGACGGAACGTTTAATTTCTGTCATCGATAAAAGAAACATTGCTTCGCAAAATGTAGCACGGAAAAACGGGATGATTATCAGCGAATCGGCAAAACTTTTCGGCCTTGATGTTTTTATTTTCAGGATCAATAAAGCGGACTGGCTCACCAGCAAAAGAATCTTAGTGTAAAGGGAGCGAAATTTGGAATAGGGTCCCAACTCCTATTTTGCTTTCTACACTGATTTTTCCATGATGTACTTGAACCAAGTCTTTGCAAATTTGAAGCCCAAGCCCTGTTCCTTTTTCTTTTCTAAGTCCCGGGGTAGTGTAGTTAAAATTCCGGTCCCAAATTTTACTTAAAATTTCATCCGGGATACCAGTTCCTTCATCTTTAACCAAAATTATCAAAGCAGTATCTTTTTTAATTGAACGAATATTCACCGAGGTTCCTTTTTTAGAAAACTTTAAAGCATTCGAAATTAAATTGGACAACACAATTTGCAGGATCAATGAATCCAGTTTTAGCGGTTCTTTTATCTCATTTTCAAAGATTAGACGAATATTCAACTCTTTAGCCTGGAGCTCAAATTTATCAAGAAGCTCGTTAAACAGTTCATCAACAAGAGCCATCTGAGGGGCAAATTTAATCCGCCCGGTTTGAGCCCTCGACCAATTCAATAATCGTGTCAGAAGGTTATAACTATCTTCCGCCGATCTGTTCAAGGTTCTTGCATAATCCTCCAACTCCTTATATTCTTTATCATCAAGCCCTTCTAGGATCAACTGACTATATCCCAAAATTGAATTAAACGGTGTTTTTAAATCATGCGAAATAACCGAAAACATTTTGTTTTTCTGATGATTAATTTCTTTCAGTTGCTTATTTAAACGATGTTGTGTTATCATTTTCCAAATAATAATTGCAAAAACCATAGTCAACAAGAAAATAATGACCAATAAATAATTTCTTTCTTTTTTCTTGTTATGCAATTCAGTTTTCGTTTGCATCAATCTTTGATTAACATAAAAGCGGTTTTGTAGTTCGTTCAAGGTCTCAAAGCGTTGGATGGAAAGCAAAGAATCATATAAATGCAAAAACTTATTCAGGCTTAGTATCGCTTTTTTATAATCACCAAGCACTTTGTAAAACTCAGAATAAGATTCGTACGTTTCTAATATCTTATTCGGGATCGCTAATTTTTCAGACAAATGCATTGCGTTTGACAAGGCTTTTTCGCCTTTTAAAACCATGTTTTTTTGAACATACACCATGGCCAATCCAATATAATTGTCAATTAACCCAAACTCATAGTTTTTCTCCAAATTCAATTCTTTTGCGCGATTATAATACAACAGGGCGCTGTCAAGTTGATGATTCAAATAATGAATATTTGCTATTCCATTTAAACAATAAGCTTTGTATTTAACATTATTCAATTCTGCATGAAGCAAATAAGATCTTCTATAGTTTTGCATTGCAAGATCCAGTTTTTGAGTCTTCTCGTAAACAACGGCTATTTCATATAAATTAGATGCAAGTCCAATTTTATCATCGATTTTTTCTCGAATCTTTTTGGCCTTTTCAAAATATTCCAGGGCCTGAACAAAATTCTTTTGCATTCGGTGAGTCAATCCCAGGTTAATGTAGGCATAAGCTATTCCATACTCATGATGCAATTTTGTAAAAATACTTAAAGAATGTTCACCATATTGTAAAGCCAGAGAGGCATTTCCGGTTAACATAAATGCATCGCCCAAATTATTGTAGGCATAGCCAAGTTGAACCGAATCATTAACCTTCAAACTATATTCTAATGCTTTCTGAAGATATGGGATCGATTTCCGGGCTTTGTGCAAATAATGGATGTAAACAACTCCAAGAAAACCACTAGCTCTTGCAATTTCATAATCGTATGCTATTTCTTCGGCAAGCTGTAGGGCTTTACCCCCATAATGTAATGATGAATCTGAATTCTTCTCTCTTAACTCCCAACATCTATCAGACAAAGATGAGATGTATGATTTTTGATCCTGCAAATTCTGAGGATTTATCTCAGCATACAAACGAATAATTATCCCTAAAAACAAAACCAGACCCAACAATAACCTTTTAATCATATATCTCATAAAAAAACCCACAATGCAATATTTCTTAAACGAAATTTCGAACTGTGAGTTTCTTAAATTAAAAAGAAATTTAATATACTGTTGTTATTTAAAAAGCAGCCACTTTAGTAAAGTCTTTTTTGTCTTTGTCTTTATCGTTTGGATTATCAACTTTGGGTTTTTTGGATTCGCCTTTAGCCGTATATACATTGTTTACAAAAATATCTACAATCTCTTTTAACTTTTTATCTGTAGAAAGTTTCGTTTTCGAATCAACACTTTCCAAAATCTTTTGGATTTCAGCAATTACATCATTGTTCGGGATTTGAATAAAACAGTTTAAATCACAATTGCTTTCATTTTGGAACAATTTAGTAAAAACCTGTCCCTCAATGCGAGCACTTCCAATAGTGCTGGTTTTTCCGGTACAAAATATATTGCCTTTAAAATTACCACTGATTAACAGCTCCGAACAAACGATGTCTCCCTCAACATTAGAAGATTCGTCAATAATCACCTTCTCAGTAGATAATAATGTACCATAGAAATCGCTTTCAATCCTGAACGATTTTTTTGTTTTTATAAACCCCTCGAGCAGGCTATCTTTTGGAATCAAAATTGGATTCTCATTAGCATTTTTCATTGCAGTCATTTGAAATAAAGTATTTAGTATTTAAAAAAATATGTAATTCT
Source organism: Bacteroidales bacterium (assembly GCA_963664245.1). Classification (GTDB taxonomy): domain Bacteria; phylum Bacteroidota; class Bacteroidia; order Bacteroidales. The sequence goes on along the minus strand of OY760934.1, from coordinate 2,894,066 downwards.
GTATTTTCAACTTATTTATTTACTGATAGTTTTATTCTTTAAGCCATGCTAAATTAGTAATTTAACAGCTAAAAACCAACACAAGCAAAGGAAAAGAATTTGTTTCTTAATAAGAAAGCTTATAAAGAAACTACATATTCAAGTTGTTATTATACTAAACTTTAGAAAGCTGCAACCCTTACAAAACTTTTCCGTGGTTTGGGTTCTTCAGGTTTAGAAGGACGCTCAACAATAATTTTCTTAGTATCATCGGTAGCCGTGTATGCATTATTTACAAATGTTTCAATAATGTCTTTTAGTTTTTTATCTGTCGATAGTTTTGTTGATGCATCAATCGAATCCAAGATTTCCTGAATTACATTTACTACAGCATTCGTAGGTATTTGAATAAAACAGTTCAAATCACAGTTACTTTCATTTTGGAACAATTTAGTAAAAACCTGTCCTTCAACCATGGCATTTCCAACGGTTGTTAATTTACCTGTACAAAAGATATTTCCTTTAAAACTTCCACTAATTAGTAATTCCGAACAAATAATATCACCTTCAACAGTAGAGGATTCATCAATAATCACTTTTTCAGTTGACAACAAAGTGCCATAGAAATTACTCTCAATACGAAATGATTTTCTAGTCTTTATAAATCCCTCTAAAATACTATCCCTGGGTATAAGTATCGGGCTCTCATTTTTAGTCATTTTCATAACGGTAGGTTTAAATAATAACAGTTTTTATTTCTTTAAATTTCTTATATTTCTTTTAATCTTTATTTACTTGATAATGAACACCCTAAATTTAACATCTTTTTAACACCAGTTCAACTACGCACTTTACCTAAAAGCATATAGGTATTTTACCTATAAAAAAAGCTTAAACAAGCTTAATTTTGAATTATCAAAGAGATGAATGTTGTTTAGCGTAATTAGTTATAGCATGACTTCTTTAAACCTCTGAGTTTCAAAGAAAGGGGTTTGTCGGGATGGCGAGACTCGAACTCGCGGCCTCTGGTCCCCCAGACCAGCACGCTAACCAACTGCGCCACATCCCGAGATTTAAAGGATGTGCAAAATTACAAAAAAAGAACATAAAAGAAAGATTTGTTTCGATCTCATTTTTAATTATTTTAGTTTATACTAATAATCTGACACATGAAGAACTTACGATTTATTCACAAAATCTACCTTGGCATTGCATTTTCCCTGCTCATTTTCATGATAGGAACCATTATTATTAACACCTTATTTTTTAAAAATTCGATTGAAAAAAAATATGAACGCGAGCTAATTAACATTACAGAGTCATTATATCACTTAAGTTATAATGCCTATACAATAAATCAAAACTGGGTAAATAGTAATCTTAACGTTAGCAACTCTTACATAGAAGGCAAAACCTCAATAGATAAAAATTTAAAAATCCCTCTTGAGATTGAAGATCAAATCACACACCAGAAAAAAATCAAAAACATCCCTTTGATGTATGTTAAAAATAGTCTGGGATTTTCAGAAATTGCAACAAATAATATTGAATTGGTTGATTATATTACCAATCAAATAGGCGGTACGGTTACTATATTTCAGCTTATTGAAGAAGGCTTATTACGAGTTTCAACCAGTGTTAAGCATCGTGATGGCAGTAGAGCTATAGGAACATATATCAACACCGAATCGCCCGTGTATAAAACAGTTATGAACGGAAAAACATACCGGGGAAGAGCCTATGTTGTTAATGACTGGTATATCACCGCCTACAAACCAATTTATGATAACGGAGAGATAATAGGCGTAATTTATGTTGGGGTTAAACAATCCGAATTAAATGCCCTAAAAAAAACGATCAGCAAACTTCATTTAGGTTCAACCTACTACCCGCTTATTTTTGATATTGAAGGAAATGTAATCATCAATTTACTGAATGGTAAAAAAAATATTTACCAACAAAAAGATGCCAAAGGAAAACCGTTTATAAAAAACATTATTGATAGTGTTAAAGTTCACAAGAAATTAAACGGCGAAATTTTGTATGAATGGGAAGGTAAAAACAAGCGTTATAATAAACGAGAGATGTACTATTTGTACCTGCCCGAAATGAAATGGATTGTTTCAACTTCTATGGAACTAAAAGCAATCCAAAAACCTCTTACCGAACAAATTGGCTTAAATATATTTATCTCTGTTATTCTGTTTATCGTCATATTAATTATCGTCCTCTTTAGCGGAAAACGGTTCACAAAACAACTTAACATTCTTAGTGATGCAGTTATTAAGTATACGTCAAAAAACTTCAATGTCAGGGCAAAGGTTATAAGCAATGATGAACTGGGCGAACTGGCAAGTTCGTTTAACACCATGGCCGATCAGTTAGATGAACTGTATAGCGACCTGACCAAAAAAGTGGAAGAACGAACCCAGGAACTTAATAACAAGACTGAAGAACTTCAGCAACAAAACGAAGAAATTGAACAACAAAATGAAGAAATAAGAGCCATCAACGATGAAATACAACAAATGAATACCGATTTGGCAGAAAGCGAACAGAAAATCCGCCGAATGATTGAAGACCTCGGAGATGAATACATTTTTTACACCCAGCAAGTTGATGGAAAATATACTTACATAAGTCCTTCTATAACAAAAATACTTGGTTATACAGCAGAAGATGTAGCATCAGGGTTTCAGGCATTTTTAACAAATCACAAAAAGAACATCAAAGCCATTGAACTATCAAAAAAATCTTTTAACGGCGAAAAACAAAATGCTTTTGAAATTGAAATATATGACAACCACAAAAACATCAAGCATTTTGAAATAACCGAGGTTCCTGTATTTAACAAACAAAATGAAGTTGTTCTTGTTGAAGGCATATTTCACGATATTAGCAGAAGAAAAAAATCTGAACGGATTCAACGGGTTTTAAATCATATTACCCAAGCCGTTGTTACCACCGACACCTTGAAAGAATTAGTTTTATTTATTCAAAAAGAGTTAAGCCGGATTATTGACACCACCAATTACTTTATTGCATTATATGACCGCGATTCTGACACCCTGTCCCTTCCATTTATGGCCGATACACATGATAATATAGAATCAATTCCTGCCGGTAAAACAATGACTGCTTATGTAATCCGGAATAAAAAGCCTTTACTGGCAACGTCTAAAATGCAGGAACAATTGGTTAAAAAAGGAGAGATTGAGTTTGTTGGAACCCGTTCAAAAGTATGGCTGGGCGTTCCGCTAATTGTGTCAGGGGATGCCATAGGTGCTATAGTGCTTCAAAGCTACACTAGCGAAGATGCTTACAATAACAGCGACAAAGAATTACTGGAACTAATTGCCGGACAAATTAGCCAGCACATTCAACAAAAAAGTGCTGAACAAAAAGAAAAAGAACAACAAGATTTATTTGACAAAATAACCAGTTCTGCCAATGATGCCATTATTGTAATTGACAATGATGGAAATATTATCTTCTGGAATGATAGTGCCGAAACAATATTCGGGTATTCGAAAGAAGAAGTCCTCAAACGCAAATTAAAAACAATAACCACTTCACGGTTCTATAGAGAAATGATGGTGAAAGCCTTCCATATCATTAAAAACGAAGGGAACAGCGAAGATGCTGGCAAAGTATATGAAATCATGGCCCACCGGAGAGACAAAACCGAATTCCCGATAGAACTATCTCTTTCTGCCGTAAAACTGAATGATAAATGGTCGGTCATCGGAACGATTAGGGATATTACAGAACGTAAAATTGCCGAAGAAAAACTCCAAGAGGAAAAAGATTATGCCGAAAGAATACTGTCGGTTATTCCAAGTGCCGTGTTTACCGTTGATAAAAATGAGATTATTACCAGCTGGAACCAAAAAGCTGAATCTTTAACCGGATGGAAGGCCCATGAAATCATCGGGCAAAGCTGTAAAACATTTGTATTATCACCTTGTACTAAAACATGTAACTTATACGACAATAGCTCTTCTACTCTATTTAAAAGCAAGGAATGTAGCATAAAAACTAAAAATGGCAAAATATTAACTATCTCAAAAAATATAGACTATTTAAAAGATACCGAAGGGAACATTATTGGAGGCATCGAAAGCTTTGAAGACATTACAGAGCGTAAGAAAAACGAGCTTATCAAACAAATTATAAGCAACATTTCGGATGCTGTTTCCTCAAAACAAAATTTACAAGAACTTATCGAATATATACAAGTAGAATTATCAAAATTAATTGATACAACCAACTACTTTATCGCCCTTTATGACGAAAAAACAGACACTTTATCCCTTCCGTTTTTTGCAGATAAAAAAGACAGGGCATCAAACATTCCAGCCAAAGGAACATTAACCGGGTACGTGATTAAAACAAAAACCCCAATCCTGGCAACAGAAAAAGACATGAGCAAACTGGAAGAAAAAGGGGAAATTAAATTAGTAGGAACTTCTTCAAAAGCCTGGTTAGGAGTACCTTTGATTATTCACAATAAAGTTATTGGAGCTTTAGCTGTTCAAAACTATGAAGATGAAAATGCTTTTAGCAACGAAGATTTTAAATTTTTAAAACTTATTTCGCATCAAATTAGTCTTTCCATTGAACGGAAAAGAAACTCTGATGAGTTAAAGGCCAAAAATTTTGAATTAAGCACCCAAAAAGAAGAACTTGAAACAACCCTGGAAAACCTGAAAGAAGCCCAAACCCAGCTGATTCAATCGGAAAAAATGGCTGCTCTTGGAACCTTAATAGCAGGTATTGCCCACGAAATAAATACACCATTGGGGGCTATAAATGCATCAGTAGGTAACATGGCCGATTCGCTGGAAACGGTTATTCAAAACATACCCAATCTGTTAAAAACACTGATGGATGAAGACATGAATTTATTCATACAAGTTTTAAAACTGGTTGAAGATGCAGCTCCTGAATTAACCTCCAAAGAAAAACGAAAACTAAAAAGAGAAATTTCTTCTTTACTTAGCGAATCAAATATTGAAAATCCGGACAAGCTGGCCGAAACAGTAGTTTATATGCGAATAAACAAGCATCTCGACAGTCTGCTTCCAATGCTAAGATCACCCAATGCCGGCTTGATCCTGTCAAATGCCAGGAACATTGTGAGCTTAAAGAAAAACACAGAAAACATTACAATTGCGGTAACAAAAGCAGCCAAAGTAGTTTTTGCCCTGAAAAAATTTGCCCATCGCGACCACGTTGGCGAAAAAGTCCCAGCCGATATTATAGACGGCATAGAAACGGTTCTTACGCTATATTATAACCAAATTAAACAAGGGGTTGAAATCATTCGTGAAATCGCCCCCCTTCCTCCTGTACCCTGCTTTGCCGATGAAATTAACCAAGTATGGACCAATCTTTTCCACAATTCGCTGCAAGCCATGGAAAACAAAGGAAAAATAAAAATAAAAACCTGGGTTGAGGGCAATTTTGCAAAAATCAGCATTTCAGATACCGGGGGGGGGATTCCTGAAGACATCAGGGAAAAAATTTTCGAACCCTTCTTTACCACTAAAAAAGCCGGCGAAGGCAGTGGCTTAGGGTTAGATATTGTTAAGAAAATAATTGACAAACATGACGGAACCATAGAATTAGAAAGTGAAGTGGGAATTGGTACAACCTTTACCATTTCATTGCCTGTTGAAGACAGGACATAAAATATTATATAAATAAAAAATAGGTATATTTACGTATAAATTTTGTATTTATGGGGAAAAAAGCAATTCTTTGTGTGGATGATGAAAGCATTATCCTGGAAAGTTTAAAAGAACAAATAGAAAATCGCCTGGGCGATGAGTACATTTACGAAACAGCTGAGAATGCTGAAGAAGGACTGGAAGTTATTGAAGAACTTGTTAACGAAGGAACCGAAGTTTTAATCATCGTTTCTGACTGGTTGATGCCAGGAGTGAAGGGTGACGAATTTTTAATCGAGGTACATAAACGTTTTCCCGGAATTGTCAAAGTAATGCTCACAGGTCAGGCTCAAGAAGATGCAATTGAAAATGCAAAAGAAAATGCTAACTTGCATGCCTGTTTATTTAAGCCCTGGTCAGAGGATGATTTAATCAACACTATCAAATCCGGACTGGGAAAATTATCACTAAAGAAATAAATTTATGCCAAAACCGGTTATAATTTGTGTAGATGATGAAAACATCATTACCGATGCTTTAAAAGATCAATTGGAACGAAATTTTGGGGGAAAATACGATATTGAAACTTCCGACAGCGGCGATGATGCAGTAGAGCTTCTCGAAGAATTAATGGAAGATGGGGTTGATGTTCCGGTTATTATTGCCGACTATATTATGCCTGGAATGAAAGGCGATGAACTCCTCTCGGAAACTCACCGAAAATCGCCCAACACATTAAATATTTTACTTACCGGCCAAGCCAACCTGGAAGGCGTTACCAATGCAATAAATCGTGCCAATCTTTACCGCTATATTTCAAAACCCTGGGATCAGGAAGATTTAGAAATGACGGTCAAAGAAGCCATCAAAAGCTTTTATGCTGATCGGGAAATAAAACGGCAAAACATTGAACTGGCCGAGTTAAATACAAACCTGGAAAAAAAAGTTGAACAAAGAACCAAAGAACTCCAGGAACTTAATGCTACAAAAGATAAATTCTTTTCGATTATAGCCCATGACCTTAAAAATCCGTTTAACGCCTTAATGGGGTTTTCATCCCTATTACTGGATGATTTTGATGCCTTTAACGACGAAGAGAAAAAAGACCTCATAAAAACCATGAGCGATGCTTCCGAAAATGCATATAAATTATTACAGAACCTTTTGGAGTGGTCTCGTTCTCAAACCGGAAGCATTAAATGGAACCCCGAAACAATCAATCTTGACCAAATTGCAAACGAAACCATCAACCTACTCAAAAACCAGGCAATGAACAAAGATATTTCCATTCAGGGGGTGGTGCCAGCAAACACACAGGTTTACGCAGACGGGAACATGGTTATTACGGTCATCCGCAATTTAATGTCGAACGCCCTGAAATACACGCCTAAAGGCGGAGAAGTGAAATTGTTTTCAAATAAGCAAGACTACTTTATTGAAATTACCGTGGAAGATAACGGCGTAGGAATTCGCAAAGAAGACATTGACAAGCTTTTCCGTATAGATGTAAATTTTTCAACCAGCGGCACCGAAAACGAACAAGGAACCGGACTGGGGCTTATTCTTTGTAAAGAATTTGTAGAGAAAAATGGGGGTAAAATCTGGGCTGAATCAGAAGAAGGAAAAGGCAGTAAATTTAAATTTACATTGCCGGTTAAAGCATAAAAAAGGTGTTCAACCGAACACCCAAATACCTTTTTACTAAACTTACTTTTTTTTAAAAAGACTGATAATAAGCAGTAAGATTATCGCACCTATAAACGATTCAATCAACAAGCCTAACCAACCGGTAGTTATTATAATTTCTAATTCATCAAAAACCCAATCGCCTATAAAAGCTCCGGCAATACCAACAATAAAGTTTACAATAATACCAAATCCTCTGCCTTTCATTACTAAGCCAGCCAAATAACCGGCCACAATACCTACTAAAATAATAATTACGATATTCATAATGACAATTTTTAGTGAATAATGAATTCATTTACTTATTGGTTCTAAAGTACAAAATTCATTTTATAACCTACGAAAATTAATATTAAGAATCACCCATATTATCTATACATTTGTCTAAATTTAGAACATAACTATTTTTTTAGCCGCCAATGGCACAGTTTTAGCAAAGCTAATTTGTCAAAAAAGAAATACAAACATTTAACATCAAAATACAATGAGTGAAAATACTGAAAACGTCCAATGTTTAATTATTGGATCTGGACCTGCCGGTTACACTGCTGCTATTTATGCTGCCCGTGCTGATTTAAAACCTGTAGTTTACGAGGGGCTCCAACCCGGCGGTCAGCTTACTACAACCACCGAAATAGAAAATTTCCCGGGTTATCCCGAAGGAACCCAGGGCTCAGAAATGATGGCAGACCTCAAAAAACAAGCCGAACGCTTTGACGCAGATATCCGTTTCGGTATGATCACTGATGTTGATTTTTCTGAGCGACCATTTAAAGTAACCGCTGACGACGGGAAAGTCATTATGGCAGAGACCGTCATTATTGCAACCGGAGCTACGGCTAAATGGTTAGGATTGGAATCCGAGCAAGAGTACAACGGCTACGGCGTTTCGGCCTGTGCTACATGCGACGGGTTCTTCTATAAAGGATTGGATGTTGCCGTAGTTGGAGGTGGCGATACGGCTGCCGAAGAAGCAACCTATCTAGCCAAGCTCTGCAACAAAGTTTATTTGATTCACCGCCGCGATGAATTACGGGCTTCCAAAGCCATGCAAAATAAAGTCCTGAACACCAAAAACATTGAGGTTCTTTGGAACCACACTACCAAAGAAATCAAAGGGGAAACTCAGGGATTTTCTAAAAAAGTAACAAGTGCCGTTTTAACCAATGTACAAACCGGCGAAGAAAAAGAAATCAAATTAGACGGCTTTTTTGTAGCTATCGGGCACAAACCAAATACCGATCTATTTACAAAATATCTAGACACTGACGAAAACGGATATTTGGTCACTAAACCTGATTCTACCAAAACAAATGTAGAAGGTGTTTTTGCCTGTGGCGATGTTCAAGACCATGTGTTCCGTCAAGCCATTACTGCAGCAGGGACCGGGTGTATGGCTGCCATCGAAGCTGAACGATTTTTATCTCATTAGATATAAACAAACTCTATCTCAAAAAAGGATTTCACCTTAATTTGTGATATCCTTTTTTTTATTTTTGTACCATGCAAAGCAAAGATAAAGCCATCAAAAAAGCGTCCTGGATAAGCATCTGGGGAAATGCCTTTTTATCTGTGTCTAAAATAATAATTGGCTTTGTTTCGGGAAGTATGGCTGTTCTCGCCGATGGGATAGACTCGGCCAGTGATATTGTGACTTCTGTTATTACCCTCTTTACGGCTCGGATTATTGCAAAACCACCCGACATTCGGTTCCCTTACGGTTACGAAAAAGCAGACACCATCGCATCCAAGGTATTAGCATTTATTATCTTTTTTGCCGGAGCACAACTGGCCATTTCAACCTTTTCAAACCTGATTGAAAACGAAATCCGGGAAATGCCTTCAAAAATTGCCATTTATGTAACCGTAATTTCAATTTTCGGAAAGTTCTTCCTGGCATTTTATCAATTCAAAGTCGGGAAAAAAGTCAAAAGCTCCATGCTGGTTGCCAATGCCAAAAACATGCAAAATGATGTAATCATTTCGCTTTCGGTTTTACTGGGACTTGTATTTACTTTTATTTTTAAACTCTCGATATTGGATATTTTAACGGCCTTTGCAGTTAGCGGCTGGATCATGTATGTCGCTTTCAAAATTTTTATGGAATCAAATGTCGAACTAATGGACGGAATAGAAGATACCGGGATTTACAAAACCATTATCGAAGCCGTTGAAAAAGTGGAGGGAGCGAAAAACCCTCACCATATAAGGGTTCGGCAAAGAAACAACACCTACCTCATTAGCCTCGATGTGGAAGTGAATGAAAATTTAAGCGTAAAAGTTTCTCACGAAATTGCACATAAGGTGGATGCAAGTATTCGTTCAAGCATCGAAAACGTGTACGACATCCGGGTTCATGTTGAACCAGAAGGGGTTCACCACCCCACCGAAGTTTATGGCGTGTCGGCAAAAGATATTTAAATTTTATGCCTTGTTTAGCCCCCTTTATCTAACGATCATTTTATATCTTTGCAGCGTTATTTTCAACTGTCTGTCTAAACCTTAAAAATCGATTGGATGATAACTTTCTTTCAAGCTCAGGAAAAGCTTTTTTATGCCGTTGGTTCAAGCAAAGAATTAACAAAAACCGATAAAGAAAAATTAAGCTGGCTGTTTAGCGAAGCTCGTATTCTTACCGAAAACAAAATTGAAAATTACTTTGTTGGTCCCCGCAAAGAAATGATTACTCCGTGGAGCACCAACGCCGTAGAAATTACCCAAAACATGGGTATTGAAGGCATTGAGCGTATCGAGGAATTTTACAAACAAGATAATACCGATGCTAAATATGACCCCATGCTCCAGGCATTTTATGGAGAGCTTGATCAATCTATTTTTACCATCGAAAAAGAACCTGACCCAATCATTCATATCGAAAATATTGCAGAATACAACGAAGCCGAAGGTTTAGCTCTAAGCCCCGACGAAATTGGTTATTTGAACGAAGTGAGTGAAAAAATCGGTCGCAAATTAACCGATGGCGAAGTTTACGGATTTGCCCAGGTAAACTCCGAGCACTGTCGCCATAAAATTTTCAACGGAACTTTCGTCATCAATGGCGAAACCAAAGAAAACACCCTTTTCGCCCTGATTAAAAAAACCTCCAAAGTTAATCCGAACCGCTTAGTTTCGGCATACAAAGACAATGTTGCTTTTATTCTTGGCCCAAAGGTTGAACAATTTGCCCCTAAAACCCAGGACAAACCTGACTATTTCGAAATTAAAGATATTGACACGGTTATTTCGCTAAAAGCGGAAACCCATAATTTCCCGACAACGGTTGAACCTTTCAACGGCGCATCTACCGGAACCGGTGGCGAAATCCGCGACCGTATGGCCGGAGGTAAAGGCAGCTTGCCCATTGCCGGAACAGCCGTTTACATGACCTCTTACCCCCGCCTGGAAGAAGGCCGCAGCTGGGAACAAAAAACCGAAGAACGCCCCTGGTTGTATCAAACGCCGGAAGAAATCCTGATTAAAGCGTCGAACGGAGCCAGCGATTTTGGAAACAAATTCGGCCAACCGCTGATCTGTGGCAGTTTGCTGACTTTCGAGCATTTTGAGAATGACAAAAAATACGGTTACGACAAAGTAATTATGCTGGCCGGAGGAATCGGGTTCGGAAAAAAAGACGATAGTTTAAAAGACACTCCCGAGGAAGGCGATTTGATCGTCGTTCTAGGAGGAGATAATTACCGCATTGGGATGGGCGGTGGAGCTGTTTCATCGGTAGCTACCGGCGAATACGGCAACTCCATTGAGCTGAACGCGGTTCAGCGTGCCAACCCTGAAATGCAAAAACGGGTGCTGAACGCCATCCGCGGATTGGTTGAATCGGAAAACAACTCCATCATTTCTATCCACGATCATGGGGCAGGCGGGCACCTCAATTCTTTATCGGAATTAGTGGAAGAAACCGGGGGAAGCATCGATTTGAATAAACTTCCGGTGGGCGACCCGACCCTTTCGGCCAAAGAAATTATCGGGAACGAATCGCAGGAACGCATGGGATTGATGATGAAAGAAAAAGATTTCGACCTCCTCAATAAAATTGCCGAGCGCGAACGTTCGCCAATTTACGCGGTAGGTAAAGCCCGTGGCGATAAACATTTTGTTTTTGAAGGCAAAAATGGGAATCCGATTGATCTGGATTTGGAATACCTTTTCGGGAAACCACCAAAAACCATTTTGAAAGACGAGAAACAAACCGCCAATTTTAAAGCGGTTGAATACGATCATTCTAAAATCAACGACTACATTGAGAACCTGCTCCAACTGGAAGCGGTGGCTTGTAAAGACTGGCTCACCAACAAGGTAGACCGTTCGGTAACCGGCAAAGTTGCCATGCAACAATGTGCCGGAACCGTTCAATTGCCCTTGAACAATCTAGGCGTAGTTGCTTTGGATTACCAAGGCAAAAAAGGAATTGCAACAGCCATGGGACATGCTCCGGTAGCTGCCATGGTTGACCCGGTAAAAGGGTCCATCCTGTCGATTGCAGAATCTTTGACCAACATTGTTTGGGCTCCAATTCAGGACGATCTAAAAGGAATTTCGTTAAGTGCCAACTGGATGTGGCCGGCAAAAAACAAAGGCGAAGATGCCCGTTTATACGAAGCCGTTCAGGCAGTGAGCGATTTTGCCTGCGACTTAGGAATCAATATTCCTACCGGGAAAGATTCGCTTTCGATGACGCAAAAATACGGCAAGGACGTGGTTTATGCTCCGGGAACCGTCATTATTTCGTCGGCCGGCGAAGTGGAAGATATCCGTAAAACGGTTCGTCCGGTACTGGTAAAAGACAGCAACACCGAAATTCTTTACATCGATCTTTCGAAAGATACATTCAAATTAGGAGGAAGTAGTTTTGCCCAACTGTTGAATTACCTGGGAACTGAAACCCCAAGCGTAACCGATACACCTTATTTCGCCAAAGCATTTAATACCATTCAGCAATTGATCCGTGAGGATTTGATTTTAGCCGGACACGATATTTCTGCCGGGGGGATGATTACCGCCCTCTTGGAAATGACTTTCGGAAGAAACGATATCGGCATAAACATCGATCTTTCGGGCATAGCAGAAAAGGAAACCGTCAAAGTGTTCTTTAGCGAGAACCCCGGAATTATTCTTCAAATTAAGGGTCAAAAAGCAAAAGAAATTTTAAGCCAAAACAGCATTGAATTTAAAGAAATTGGGAAAGTAACCGACGAAAGGGTGCTCAACATCAAACACCACGATTATCAATCGGCTTTGAACATTAACCATTTGCGCGATCTTTGGTTCAAAACATCTTACCTGTTCGACCGCAAACAATGTGGCGAAGAGCTGGCACTGGAACGGTTCAACAATTACAAAAAACAGGAATTAAATTTTGTTTTCCCGGAACATTTTACCGGCAAAGCCTCGCAATACAACATCGAACTGAGCCGCCGCAAGCCAACGGGAATTAAAGCGGCCATCATGCGCGAGAAAGGTGTGAACGGCGACCGCGAAATGGCTTACGTTATGCACCTGGCAGGCTTCGACGTAAAAGACGTTCACATGACCGATCTTATCTCGGGCCGTGAAACTTTGGAAGACGTAAACTTTATTGTTTTCGTGGGAGGCTTCTCCAACTCCGATGTACTCGGATCAGCCAAAGGTTGGGCCGGAGCTTTCTTGTACAATGAAAAAGCCCGTACCGCCCTGGAGAATTTCTACGCCCGAAAAGACACCATGAGCTTAGGCGTTTGTAACGGTTGCCAACTGATGATGGAACTGAATTTGGTTTATCCCGAACACGCTCAAAGAGCAAAAATGCTGCACAACGATTCGCATAAATTTGAAGGAAACTTCATTAGTGTGGATATTCCCGAAAACAACTCTATCATGCTGAAAACATTGGCCGGATCATGTTTGGGAATTCATGTAGCACACGGCGAAGGAAAATTCAGCCTGCCGTACGAGCTGGATAAATATAACGTTTCGATGAACTACACCTACGGGGAATACCCGGGCAATCCGAACGGTTCTGAACATAACATTGCCGGGATGTGTTCGGATGATGGCCGTCATCTGGTAATGATGCCTCACCTGGAACGTGCCTTTATGCCTTGGCATTGGGCCGAATATCCAATGGAACGCAAACAAGATGAAATTACCCCATGGATTGAAGCATTTGTGAATGCCAGAGAATGGATAAAAAAGTTAATTTAAAGGGAGTTTTTTCATTCTCAAAGTTTCAATGAATCAACAAAAATATATATCGTCCAAGCTTATTGTTTTCTCTAAATGGAGTCGGAAAAATTATGCCGTTTTTTCCTCTTTGGGTAAACAGGTAAAAATCGGGGTACTCAAAGCTCGCATCTGTCAGAAAACATTGTTAAAAGGACTGGTTGATATCATTTCTATTTCAAAAAACACTGAGGATTTTGAGGAAGAGGAAAGCAATCTAAACACAGCTAATACAAATTATCTGCAATTCGCATTTTCAACATTTGGACTTTTATTTTTCCTGTTTTTTAACCTTGCTTCTGTTACCTCGTCACAAGAAAACCGAAAACAAAAAAACATCATACAGCATATTCATAGTCTGTTTTTTACAAGCGTAGAAAGCAGACTTTTTTTATGCAATAAGATTTAAGAAAAATGAAATAATTAATTAACCTAAAAATTTCAAACATGAAACAAGCAAGCTTATCCTTTTTACTACTTTGTTTATCTTTATTTACGAATTCCCAAAACGATACCGTTTGGATTGACGAAGTTAGAATTGAATCGACAAAAACCCCGGCAGTTTATTCGCAAACCTCAAGAATTGTAAATGTACTTAACAGAACAGAAATCCGGCAGGCCGCTGTTCAAAACATAAGCGATTTACTGGAATATGCCATGAACGTGGATGTTCGTCAGCGCGGCTATCACGGCATTCAGTCAGACATTAGTGTCCGTGGCGGAACCTTCGATCAGGTTCTCATCCTGATTAATGGCATTTCGTTTAACGATCCCCAAACCGGGCACCACAATTCGGATATTCCCATCGACATTGAAAATATTGAAAAAGTAGAAGTGTTGGAAGGACCAGCCTCCCGGATTTTCGGTCCAAATGCTTTTAGCGGGGCCATCAATATCATCACTTCCGGTAACAAAGAAAACAAAGCCAAAATCGGCATTTCCGGTGGAGAGCACCATTTATATTCTTTGTTGGGTTCGGTAAACCTTGCAAGCAAAAACCTTACGAATAATTTTACGGTTTCTAAGAAAGGCTCGAACGGATATATTGAAAATACCGATTACCAAATTTTAAATTTGTTTTACAGTGTGGGGATCAAACTCGGCAAACAAAACATCCAAATTCAGGCGGCTTATCAGGATAAAGGTTTTGGGGCAAACAGTTTTTACACCCCCGATTACCCAAACCAATACGAGGCAACCAATACGCTTTTCCTTTCCGGGAAATGGGAAGGCGGGAAAAAATTAAAACACCAGTTTTCGGCTTATTACAAAAAACATAACGACCGTTTTGAATTGTTCAGGGATTTTGCCGGGGCTGCGACCTGGTACACCCGCCACAACTTTCATCAAACGCATGTTTACGGATTTGAAGGAAGCCTGAACCTCGTAACTAAAGTCGGAAAAACAGCTTTAGGAATGGCTTATCGCGACGAAAAAATTTACAGTACCAATCTAGGGTTCGACATGGATGAACCCAAAGACATTCGTGGCGAAGATGAGCTACAATACACCAAAGGAGCCGACCGTAACAACCTTTCCGTTTTTATTGACCATGCTTATTATGCCAAAAAATTTAGCATTGGAGGCGGAGTCATGGCCAATTTCAACACTTCTTACCGATGGGAAGTTTTTCCGGGCCTGAATGCAAGTTATGCCGTCAGCAAAGAACTCAAGGTTTTTGCTTCGTTGAACAAATCGTACCGCATCCCGAGCTTTACCGATTTGTATTACGTGGGGGCAACCAATATCGGAAACGCAGAACTTCAGCCCGAAACGGCCGTAACCATTGAAGGAGGGGTTAAATATTTTACCAATTATTTTGCGGCCGAGATTGCTTATTTTTCGCGCAACGGAAACGACATTATTGATTGGGTAAAGTTAAATGCCGAAGAAAAATGGGAAAGCAAAAACATTACTGAACTCGATACCCGGGGCTTTGAATTTTCCTTCTTCTCAAACAAAAAACTCTTTGAAAAGCTTCCGTTCATTAATCGTTTGAGGGTAACATACGCTTATATTAAGGTGAAAAAATCGAGCGGAGAGTTTATCTCAAAATATGCCCTCGATTATTTAAAACATAAATTAAACCTGAATATCAATCACCAAATTGTTAAAAACCTCAGTTTGAACTGGCAATTTAGCTTCCAGGATCGTGCGGGGAGATACACTGATTTTGCAAGTTCCAGCGAAAAAAATTACGATCCGTTTTTGTTGATTGATGCCCGTTTTAATTGGGAAAAAGGGAATTGGATTGTATATTTGGAGTCGACAAATATTTTAAACAAAAACTATTTTGACATTGGAAATGTAACAATGCCGGGGCGCTGGGTACGAGCCGGTTTTATTTTTGATATCAATTTATAAGAATTAAACAGCATGAAGAAAATTGCATTAATCACAGGAGCAACGGCAGGAATTGGGAAAGCTTGTGCAGAAAAATTTGCAGAAAATGGATATGATTTAATTATTACCGGACGGAGAAAAGTGCGTTTGGATGAATTAAAAATTGAGTTCGAGAAGAAATTTAAAAATAAAGTTTTAACGCTGAATTTTGACATTCGCGACCGTGGCGACGTAGAAAAAGCCATGGCTGCCCTGAACAACGGCTGGACAAACATTGACGTTTTGGTAAACAATGCCGGACTGGCTGCCGGGCTTGATACTGTTCAGGAAGCCGTTGTTGAAGACTGGGAACAAATGGTAGACACCAATATTAAAGGTTTGCTCTATGTTTCGCGCCAGGTCATCCCGCTCATGATAAAAAACAAAACCGGGCACATCATCAATATTGGTTCAATAGCCGGAAAAGAAGTATATGCCAGAGGGAGTGTTTACTGTGCCACCAAACACGCCGTTGACGCCCTAACCAAAGGCATGCGTGCCGATTTACTGGAGCATCATATCCGCGTTACACAAATCGCCCCGGGAGCCGTTGAAACCGAATTCTCCATGGTTCGATTTAAAGGAGATAAAGAAACTGCCGATAAAGTGTATGACGGGTTCGAACCATTACATGCCGAAGACATTGCCGAAATAACTTACTATATAACCTCCTTGCCGAAACATGTAAATATTAACGACATACTGGTTATGCCTACAGCCCAGGCAAGTGCCACCAATATTTTTAAAGAATAGATCAGGTTCTGGGTAACGACTTTTTTTCATATATGTAATTTTTTTGTTATCATTGCAAATCTGTCGTAGTATGAACTAAAAATTTGGTATGGAAATCAAAAGGCTTTTTGACATTCTTCCACATTGTAAAGCTTCTTATAAACCTAAACCTGATGCTCTTGCCGGTAAAGAAAATGGCAAATGGGTAACATACAGCATTGACCAGTACATCGAAAATGCCAACAATATCAGTTATGGTTTGCTGAAACTGGGCGTAAAAAAAGGAGATAAAATTGCAACTATCTCCAACAACCGTCCCGAGTGGAATTTTTTAGACATGGGTATTTCCCAGATTGGTGCTGTACACGTGCCGATTTATCCCACCATTAGTGAATCCGATTATCAATATATTTTGAACCATGCCGAGGTGCAATATGTATTTGTTTCGGGAATGGATCTGTTACGGAAAATACAGCATATTTTGCCCGAAATCCCAAGTTTGAAAGGCTTGTACACTTTCAAACATATTGATGACGTAAAACATTTGAGCGAGCTGATTAATCTTGGAAAAGAAAACGCGGTTCCCGAAAAAGTTGAAGAAATCAAGGCTACCATCGACACACACGATATGGCAACCCTGATCTACACTTCAGGCACAACAGGCGACCCGAAAGGGGTAATGCTTTCGCATGCCAACATCATCAGTAATTTCATGGAGGCAAAAGAAATTCCGCCGATAGGTGAAGATGGAAGAGCTTTGAGTTATCTTCCACTTTGTCATGTTTACGAACGCATGTTGATTTACCTTTTCCAATACTTGGGAATTGCAGTATATTATGCCGAAAACATGGGAACCATTGCCGATAATATCAAGGAGGTAAAACCGGATATTATGACCACGGTTCCGCGTTTGCTGGAAAAAGTTTACGATAAAATCATTGCCAAGGGCCGCAAGCTAAAAGGCATTAAAAGAGCCATTTTCTTCTGGGCTGTACACTTGGGAATGCATTATGAAATTGAACGCCGCAACGGTTGGTGGTATGAAACCAAACTAAAAGTAGCTCGCAAGCTGGTGTTCAAAAAATGGCACGAAGGTCTGGGCGGTAACTTTAAAGTTATGGTTTCGGGGGGGGCTGCCCTGCAAGAACGCCTCGGACGAGTTTACACCGCTGCCGGAATTGAGGTTTTGGAAGGTTACGGGTTAACCGAAACTTCCCCGGTAATTGCCGTAAATACGTTTTATCCTAACGGACGAAAATTTGGCACCGTGGGGCCTGTTTTAAAAGGCGTAGAGGTTAAAATTGCCGAAGACGGTGAGATCCTTTGCAAAGGACCGAACGTAATGCTAGGCTACTACAAACAACCCGAGCTGACCAAAGAAGCCATTGATGAAGATGGATTTTTCCATACGGGCGATGTAGGGATTTTAGACGAAGGCAAATTCCTGAAAATTACCGGTCGCAAGAAAGAAATTTTCAAAACCTCGCTAGGAAAATATATCAGTCCGCAGTTGCTTGAAAATAAGTTTAAAGAATCTCCTTTTATTGAAAATATTGTGGTGTTGGGTGAAAACCAAAAATACGCCGCCGCTTTGGTGGTTCCTGAATTTGACCACCTGCGTATCTGGTGCCACACCAAACACATTAAATACAGCACCAACCACGAAATGATTAAGCACCCCGAGGTCCTGAAACAATTTAAAAAGGAAATTGACCACATCAATAAAGACTTTGGAAACACCGAACGGGTAATGCGTTTTGAACTTATGAGTGAAGCCTGGACCGTGGAGAGCGGCGAACTGACCGCCAACCTCAAACTAAAACGCCGCACCATTGTGGATAAACACAAGGATGCCGTGGATCGGTTGTTTAAATAGAAAAAAAATTAAAGCAAAATACGAAGACCTGCCAAATGGCAGGTCTTTTTTTATGTCATGCTGAACTTGATTCAGCATCTCAAAATTTATTATATTTACTGAGTAAGAATGAATTTGTTTTTACTCCCCAAAACAATTTATCTTAGAAAACTTCTGTATAATCCAAGTGGTTAGTTATGAAAGAAAAAATTAGAGAACAACTAGACAATGTAAAAATTCATGGATGGACAGCTTTAAATCTCAAAAATTGTGGTTTAAGAGAAATACCTGAAGAAGTGTTTGAATATACTGAGTTAAGGACAATTAATTTAAGTAATGATCCTTTTTGTGAAGATGAAATGAAGAATAGAATTAAGATTATTCCAGATGAAATAGGAAAACTAAAAAAGTTAACAAACTTGAATATTTCAGATAATAAAGTATCTGTAATATCTGAAGAAATAGCTAAATTAAATTCTTTGATGCATCTTGATTTCTCTAAAAACAAACTAGTTCACTTATCTGAAAAGATTGCAAACATGCCTAACTTAAAAGAATTGCATCTCGAAGAAAACCCGTTTGAATTATTACCACCTGAAATAGTAGCAAGAGGGATTGAATCAATTAGGAATTTTATAGAAGAATTAAGTGAGAAAGACTATTTATTCGAAGTTAAATTAATTTTAGTTGGTGAAGGAAGAGCCGGAAAAACTTGTATTTCCACAGCTCTGATGGACAACAATTATAAACTAGATGATATGGTTAGTACTGAAGGCATTAACATCGGAAGGTGGATAGTGCCAGAAAATGAAATAAAAACGATAAATCCAAATATTACAAGAGATTTTCAAATAAATATTTGGGATTTTGGAGGACAAGAGATTTATCATTCTACACACCAATTTTTTTTAACTAAAAGATCAATTTATTTGTTGGTCACAGAGTCAAGAAAGGAAGATAGCTATGATGACTTCTACTATTGGCTAAACATCATAAAACTATTGGGAGATAAAAGCCCAGTGATAATGATATTAAATAAATGTGATCAACCCACGAAAGAACTTCCAATCAAAGAATTCAAAGATATATTTAATAATATAATAGATTTCCATAAAATCAGTTTAGCAGATGAATTTAGGGATTCATTTATTGAATTTAAAAACTTTTTAATTGAACAGGCTTCGCGGCTTCCACATATCGGAACACCTTTACCGAAGGTTTGGGTTGATATAAGACGAGAAATAGAAGATTTAAAATTAGAAGGGAAAAACTATATTTCAATTAGAGAATATTTAAGTCTATGTAAAAAATACTATCGAAGTGAAGAAAGAGCACTATTTCTTAGTGAGTATTTTCACGATTTGGGCGTTTTACTACATTTTCAAGACGATATAGAATTGAAAGATATTGTATTCTTAAATCATGAATGGATTACTAAAGGTGTATATAGAATCTTAGATGATAAAAAAATTATTAATCAAAAAGGCAAGTTTACAAATGAAGATATAACAAGGATCTGGGATTCTGGAGATTATAAATACAGACAGAGAGAATTGATTTCATTAATGAAAAACAGAAAATTTGATTTATGTTTCGAATTAGAAAGCGGTGGTTACCTTGTTCCTCGCCTACTCCCTGTTGATGAAATTGAACACTCATGGAAATTCTCCCCTGAAAATTTAAAATTTGAGATAAAATATAATTTTATGCCTAAAGGGATATTGGCAAGACTAATTGTAAAACTAAGCAATGATATACATGAAGATAGTTACTGGAGATATGGAGTTATCCTAAAATACGATAAAACAAGAGCACTTATAAGAGAAAAATATTTTGAAAATAAAATTGTTATTGAAATCGAAGGTGAGCATAAAAGAGAATATCTATTTATTATTAGAAAAACCATAAAAGAAATCCATAAGGATTACAATAGAATTAAAGTGAATGAGATGATTCCCTGTAATTGCTCCTACTGCAAAACAATTGATAATCCAGCGTTTTATAAATATGAATTATTACAGAGATATGAGTTAAAAAATTTAAAATATATAAGATGTAACATAAGTCTTGAAGAAGTTGAAGTACTTAAATTAACAAGAGATATATTAAGTGGTCAGCTTTCAAAAGATAAACTTATAGTTTGTGAAAATAGTAATGTAGAACTATTAACAGAAATTGAACTTGATAATGTATTATTTTTCCCTGAAAGAGACAGTTCATCTGTTTTTATTCAAGTCAAAACTACCATTGACAGGTTTGGATTAAGAGATCGGGATTATTTAACAGACTCAGAAATTGAAAAAATACAGACCAAATATCCTAATTATTATATTCTAGATTATTATTGTTTTGAAAACTATCTATACCATCCAAATAATATAGAAGAATTAAAATTAAAAGGTTTTGATAAAAATCAGTACATAAATGAAATTATTAAACAAAAAAAACATAACAAAAACCACATCATCTCAATCTTCAAGAATTCTAGAAACTCATATCAAGAATTCAAAATAGAATCTGAAAATCTAAAAATCAAGAAAGATGAAAATCAAATAATTGAGTATCTTGAATCAGATGATATTGAAACTTTCTTTAAATCTTATAGTATGAAAGATTATTTTAACAAAGAAATTCTAAGTAAATATAATTTAAAAAAAGGCGAATTATGTAAAACAGCATGGTTTAAAGAGCAATTTAAAAGAATACTCAAAATTGAAGAATAGAAGTTAGCTAAATCTATTCAAATTTTCTTATACTTAATTCAAAATCCCAAACACTAATCCGCACTAATAAAAAACTATTCCATAATCAGGTTCTCGGCTTCGGTAAGGATTTTTTTGGCTTGCCGGTTGGGGATTCCGATTTTGCTTAACAAATCTTTTTGCTCCACAATTTCACGGCAAAGCACAATGCCCTCTTCAAGCAGGAGTTGCTTTTGTTTTTTGTTCAAGGCATGCAAAGAAGTTAGCGGGTGAAATCCCGATTTATCGATCCAGTATTTCAGGGCTTTTGAGCCGGGATAATCCCAAGAAACCAAGCGCAAGCCGACACATTCGGCAAAAGAGGTCGCATCATCAGAGAAACGTGTATTGGTTACCACCCCTCCTTTGTAGGAAATGTTTTTTCCGTAAGTTTTTTCCCAGGCGGCTTTTACATCCAAAAACCGTGATTGAATATAAAGCGGCACCTGTACATTACATTTGCGGCTGTTATCGCTATGGAATTTGCATTCAATTATAATCATTTCGTTACCCTTGCGGGCCACCACATCCACCTCATGCTGCACACATTTTCCCTGCACCATTACCCCGGTTTCCACCTCGTAACCTTCCAGCTCAAACAACTTCCCGACAAGGTGTTCGAAAGGATAACCCGTTGGACCCAGTTCCATAATTGCTTTTTTCAAACGGTAACGACCCGCCAAACGGTTGGACTGCTTACGCAGCAAAGCATGGGCCATTTGATAGATTTTCCGGGTAGTTATTCCTTCGTACAAACGAGGTTCAAGCTGCTTTGCAATTCGTTCCTGCTCGGCAGTATTCGCGCCTGAATTGGCCAGTGCTTTTTTGAGTTTTTCGGCCTCAAACAACACTCGCTCCCCATTTCCTTTAATCACAGTAATACCCATGTTTTTTTAAGTAAAGATACGTGGAATTTCACTATTTAATTTAAAATCCGGAACACCAGTTCTTTCATTAATTCTCCATCGGAAGAAGAATTGTTATCTACGCCTTTGGACTTCAAATCGTACTCACGGAGCAGCGAAATCACCTCCGTTAATTTCCCGAACGAATAGTTTTTGGCGGCAATCTGGTAATCGTTAAAAAAGAAAGGATTAATGCTCAAAGCCGAAGCGATACTGGCCCGGGATTTATCTTTTTGAACGTGGTAAATCAATAATTTGGTAAAGAAATTATTCAACACCCCTACCATTTTAATCATCGGGTTATCTTTTTCGTTAGCGGCAAAATAATTGATGATTTGGTAGGCTTTAAATTCCTTTTTCTCGCCCAAGGCTTTTTGCAACTCAAACACGTTGTAATCTTTACTGATACCGATATTTTCTTCAATGATCTGATCGTTGATTTCGGTGCCTTTAGGTAAATTAATTTCCAGTTTGCCAATTTCGTTGACGATCTTGCTCAGGTCGGTTCCCAAAAACTCGGTCAGCATCATGGCTGCTTTAGGACGAATGGTGTAGCCCCGGGAATGTAGTTGCGAGTTGATCCAGTCGGGAACTTTATTTTCGTACAATTTAGCCGATTCAAAAAACACCCCACTTTTAGCCACGGTTTTCGACAGGCTCTTACGCTTATCAAATTTTTTGTATTTATAGCAAAGTACTAAAATTGTGCTTTCCTGCGGTTTAAGCGCATAATCATTCAGGGTTTCAAGGTTCCGGAGTTCCTGGGCTTCTTTTACGATCACCACCTGGTGCTTAGCCATCATCGGGAAACGTTTTGCAGTGCCTATAATGGTTGCCACATCGGTGTCTTTGCCGTACAAAATGGTTTGGTTGAAATCACGCTCGGCTTCGTCCAACACATTTTCTTCAATATAGTCCGAAATCTCATCAATAAAATAAGACTCCTCTCCTGCCAGCAAGTATACCGGGTAATATTTTTTGTTTTTCAGGTCCTGAATGATCTTCTCAAACGTCATTATTGGTCTTCTTTAAAATAATCGAAATACAGGTGTTTAACCGTCTCTCCCTTGTTTATCAACTGTTTCAGTGAATCGATCCCGATTCTCAAATGACCCTCTACATAATTTTCAGTAATGATTTTATCTTTCTTTTCGGTTTTTACACCGGATGAAATCATCGGTTGGTCGGAAACCAGGAGTAGCGATCCTGTAGGAATTCCATTGGCAAAGCCCACCATAAAAATCGTGGCCGTTTCCATATCTACGGCCATGGCACGGGTTTTTTGCAAATATTCTTTGAATTTTTCATCGTATTCCCACACGCGGCGGTTGGTAGTGTAAACGGTTCCCGTCCAATAGTCACGGCCATAATCGCGAATGGTTGTGGATATTGCCTTTTGCAGGTTAAATGCCGGCAATGCCGGAACCGCCCGCGGAAAATAGTCATTTGAAGTCCCTTCGCCACGAATGGCCGCAATTGGGAGAATCAAATCGCCCAGGTTATTTTTCTTTTTCAAGCCACCACATTTACCCAAAAACAAACAAGCTTTGGGTTCAACAGCACTCAACAAATCCATAACAGTAGCTGCATTTGCACTCCCCATTCCAAAGTTTATAATAGTAATATTTTCGGCTGTAGCACAAGGCATGGGACGATCCTCACCTTTTATTTCTACCTTATGCCATTCAGCAAAAAGTTCGACGTATTTTTTAAAATTGGTAAGAAGAACATACTCTCCAAAGTCTTTTAGTTTAATGCCGGTATAACGTGGTAACCAGTCGCCTACAATCTCTTTTTTAGTAATCATATTATTCCCTTTTGACAAAGTTAAATCATTCTGCGTAAACTCCCGCAAAATTACCTGCTGCATTTTGAATATTTTCATAAGTTTGTGGGGAATGGAAAAATTAAATTTACCCGAATACGATTTCCGGTTCCAACGTAAAAACGACAAAACCGAGATTTTTGACGATATCCGGAAAAAGTTTTTGGTACTGACCCCCGAGGAATGGGTTCGGCAAAATTTAATTAAATACCTGATTAATGACAGGGGAATTCCGGGCGGGTTAATCTCAATAGAAAAAGGGCTTGAAGTAAATAAGTTAAAAAAAAGAACTGATGCAGTGGTTCACAATAAAGCCGGGAAACCGATTATGATTGTAGAGTGCAAGGCCCCTTCTGTAAAAATAAAACAGGAGGTGTTCGAACAAATTGCACGCTACAATATGAGTTTGAAAGTGCCTTTTTTATTGGTTAGCAACGGACATGAACACTATTGCTGCAAAATTAATTTTGAAACTAACAGTTTCAAATTTTTAAAGGACATCCCGCTTTATGAAACCCTTTGCGAGTAAAACAAAAAACGGATATAAATACTTCAAAATGCCTAATTTAACGACAATTAAAAATTTGTTTAAATACTGATAAAAAATTAGTTTATTTAAAAAAAATTTTAAATTTGCAAATACTTAAAATCCCTATTAATATGAAACGCAGCATTATTAAAATTTTACTTTCAATAGTTATTCTGGTACTGGCTTACCTGGTAGTCAGCAGTATCATGCAACCAGTTCAGTTTGAAAACGAAAAAACCAATAGAGAAAAAGAAGTAATTAATAAACTGAAAAAAATACGTGACGTTCAAGTTCAGTATAAAACAGCCAAGGGCTATTACACTGCCAGCTTTGATACGTTAATTGATTTTATTAATACAGGGCAGCTTCCTGTAATAAAAATCATTCCTGATCCAAATGATACTACTTTTACAAAAACTATTAGCGAGATCATTGGGTATGTGTATGTAAAAGATACTCTTTTTAAAAGCAAGGATGGCATTACACCGGAAAACCTTCGTTTTATCCCGTTCTCTGATGGTCAGGAGTTTGAAATGGAAGCCGGCAAAATTGAGATTAGTAAAACCATGGTGGATGTGTTTGAAGTAAAAGCACATTACAAATATATTCTTCACGGAATGGATCACCAGCTAATTGTCAACTTACGTAAAAAATTAAAAGAATTAGAAAAATACGAAGGACTTAAAGTAGGTTCAATGAACGAAGCTTCTACCGATGGTAACTGGGAATTCTAACATTTTGAAAAATGTTGTCCTCAAATATCATAAGACTTAGAAGTTACATTGACAAAGCTGTTGTTAAAGCAGAAAAAGGTTATTCTGATTTTAATAAAAATTATTCTTTATCCATCCAGATTGCTCTGGATGGATTTTCTTTTTGTCTGCTAAATTCCGACAGTAATAAATACCTTGCCTTCGAATCGTACGCTATTCAGGAGATTGACAATTACGAAATATTAGCTAAAGAACTGGGAGAGTTGCTCGAATCGCTCGACATTATCAAACGTCGTTTTAACTGCGTAAACATCCTTTTTGAAGGCGAAAAATCAACCCTGGTACCCAATGCCCTTTTTGATGAAAATGCCCTGGGAGAATATTTCAAATTTTCGCACAAACTAAATCATGATGAAGAAGTCAGGTTCGACCAGCTTAAGAATCTGGAAGCTTGTAATGTGTATGCTTTTCCAAAACCACTGCATGAGTTAATTAAAGCGCGCTTCATTAATTACAACATCATGCATTCGCGTTCGTCACTTATTGAAGGCTTGATTATTAAGTATAAAAACCAGGAAGTTTTTCAGCAAGTATTTGTAAATGTTCGTCCAAAATCGCTCGACATTCTTTTCTTTCAAAGCTATAAACTTCATTTTAGCAATACATTCAACTACCGAACTAATGAAGATTTCACCTATTTTTTGCTAAATGTTTTGGAAGAACACAAACTCAACCCCGAAAGCATTAACATTCACTTAATGGGCGAAATTGATAAAAGCTCATCCATTTACGAACTTTTGCGTAAATATATCCGCAATATCGATTTTATGGAACGTAACGATTTCTTCACGTACAGTTACGCTTTGGATGAACTCCCATCTCATTATTTCTACAATCTTTTAAATGCCAATACATGCGAATTATAAGCGGAACCCACAAAGGAAAACGCTTGCATCCGCCTAAAAATTTACCCGTTAGGCCCACGACTGATTTTGCAAAAGAAAGCCTGTTTAATGTGCTCAACAACCGGGTTGATTTTGAAGCCGTAAAAGTATTGGATTTATTTGCGGGAACCGGAAGTATTTCGTTGGAGTTTGCATCGCGTCAGGCGACTGAAATTACTGCTGTTGACCAAAATTACCGCTGCATTGATTTTATTAAGCGTTCAGCAAAAGAATTGAAACTGGATCAGATAAAAGCCATCAAGGCAAACGTGTTCAAAATTTTAGCTCCGGGTAAAAATAAATACGATATTATTTTTGCCGATCCGCCTTACGACCTGGAAGAAATACCGGAGATTCCTGATTTAATTTTTGAAAATAATTTATTGAACGACGGAGGAATGTTTATCCTGGAACATTCGCGAAAAAACACCTTTGAAAATCACCCTCATTTTGAAGAACACCGCAAATACGGCAATGTGAATTTTTCGTTTTTTAAATAGCATAAAAAAAGCCACTTTTCGGTGGCTTCATCTTTCTCTTTATCTATCTTAATATTCATCTTCGTGAAAGAAGAAATCCTCCCGTGTCGGATAATCGGGCCAAAGATCTTCAATACTTTCATATACTTCGCCCTCATCCTCAATTTCTTTAAGGTTTTCAATAACCTCCATTGGTGCCCCCGAACGAACTGAATAATCAATTAATTCTTCTTTTGTGGCAGGCCAAGGCGCATCCTCTAATTTTGATGCTAATTCTAAAGTCCAATACATATCAAAGAGTATAAGGTTTAATTTTTTTGCAAAAATATATTTTTTTTGATTCAAGTCAATATAAATATAAAAAATTATTCCATTTTGCTATAAAACTGTTTTTCAAAGATTAGCAAGAAGATACAAGAAAGGGATTTATTTTGTTTTCCAGGGGATTTCTTCACCTCCTCTGTCGTAAACAAATTTACGTGCCAGCACAAATAAAAAGTCGGATAAACGGTTCAAATATTTTATATCAAGTTCCTGTACCGGAAAGATGGTTGCCAATTTAATAGTAATACGCTCGGCCCGGCGGCAAATGGTGCGGGCAACGTGGCAATGCGATGAAAGAATATCTCCGCCTGGCAATACAAAAGAGGTTAAATCAGGAAGGGTTTTATTCATTTCATCGATCTCATTTTCCAGAAAAACGATGTCTTTTTCTGCAATCGTAGGAAGTTCCCTGTTAACATTACCTTCCGGATCAGTTGCTAAAGAAGATTCTAACACAAATAAGCGTTCCTGGATGAGTAGTAAATGATCTTTAACTTTTTTATCGGAAGTTATATCACGGATCAAACCAAGGTATGAATTTAATTCATCAACAGTGCCGTAAGCTTCAATCCGGTCGTGGTATTTAGGAACACGGCTACCACCAATTAAAGAAGTTTCGCCTTTATCACCGGTTTTCGTATATATTTTCCATCCTCCTGCCATGCACTATTTCTTATAATCTCGTATTGTAATTATATTCTCATTCCTTTTATCTGATGCGATTTCCCCGTCAATTAAACGGATAATCCGGTGTGCATGTTTAGCAATATCTTCTTCGTGGGTTACAACAATAATGGTGTTCCCGGCACGGTGAATTTCTTCAAGCAACCCCATAATTTCTACCGAAGTTTTAGAATCAAGGTTTCCGGTAGGCTCATCGGCTAAGATAATGGATGGTTTATTTACCAAAGCCCTGGCTACTGCAACCCGTTGACGCTGACCGCCAGAAAGTTCGTTCGGCTTGTGAAGGATACGATCAGTAAGGTTTACGGCATCCAAAACTTTTTTGGCTCTTTCATAACGATCGGCCTTACGAAAACCGGCATAAATAAGCGGCAGCATTACATTTTCGATGGCCGTGGAACGGGGCAATAAATTAAAAGTCTGGAAAATAAACCCTATCTCTTTGTTTCTGATTTCAGCCAACTCATTATCATTCATCTGGCTAACATCCTGTCCATTTAAAACATATTGTCCACTTGTAGGTGTATCCAGGCATCCCAGAATATTCATCAGAGTAGATTTTCCTGAGCCCGAAGGTCCCATCAGGGCAACAAATTCATTTTGTTTAACGGATAAGGTAATTGAACGTAACGCTTTTACCGTTTCGGTTCCAACCTGAAAATAACGACGTATATCGTGAAGTTTAATGACTTCCATAAGAAAAAGAAATTTTTAAAATTAAAACAGATTAAACAAAAATAGTTAAAACCTGTAAATAAAGTGCTGTGGAGTTAGCTCTTTTCTAAAAAATACGATACCCATCTCAAACAAGTCAATGGTAACAACGGTATCAGGATGATCTTTTATGTAATTCCAGGCCTCAAGCATTCCTTTCGACCAATGAATATCATCAAAAATAAAAACGGTATCGTTATGCTTCAGGGGCAAAAACTGCTTAAAATACTTAATGGTTGGTTTTCTACGGTGGTTCCCATCAAAGAAAACAAGATCAACGCTGTTTAGGTTTTTAATAAGATTTGGCAAAACCGTATCAAATTCGCCTAATTTAAGTTGAATGTTTTTTAGCCCGAGGCGATCAAAAACCCCTTGTGCGACCGATGCTATGCTGGCACATCCTTCCAAAGAATAGATTTTTGCATTTGGAGCTGCCATTGCCATCGCACTGGTGGTTATTCCCAAGGAAGTTCCTAACTCGACAATATTTCCGGGATTTAAATGGGCAACCAGATTATATACAAGGTTTACATACTTTTGTCGCAATAAAGAAGTTCCTGCAATTTTTTGTACCGCTTTAAAATCAGACCTGTAACTAGCATTTGTGATTTTTGATTTTACTTTTTTCTTTTTTTGCGAACCTGCGCCAAAATCAACAATTTCAAGAATGGTTCTGTTTTTACGAAGAGCCTTTCGTCGTTTTTTAATCTCATTCATAACCTCAACAGGAACCTTTGAATGGAAGACCTTAGCTGTAAGCTCATAAACAAAAGGAGAATGAATTTTAAATTTAGATTTAGCCCTGAAGAAATGATTCAGAAGTCCCACTACATGAAATGCCTTCATAATAATAATTATATCCCAATACAAAAATACACTTTTCTTTATTATTAAGAAAAGTGTATTTGTTATGTATTAATAAAATTATTAACAGATTTTTTAGGCACTCATGGTTTCAATGGTACGATCCATTTTTTTGAACAAGCCCTGAAGAACAGTTCCCGGGCCAACCTCAACAACAGTTTTAACGCCATTGGCAATCATATTTTTCATGATTTGTGTCCAACGAACCGGCGAAGTAAGCTGAGAATTCAAATTTGTTTTAATAATTTCGGGATCAGTAACCGATTGCCCGGTAACATTTTGATAGATTGGGCAAATTCCACGATGAAAATTTGTACTATTAATTGCTTTTGCCAATTCAACACGTGCAGGTTCCATCAATGGTGAATGAAAAGCACCACCTACTTTCAGAGGCAAGGCTCTTTTGGCGCCGGCATCTTTCAATAATTCGCAAGCTTTGGCAATACCTGCATTTGAACCGGAAATAACCAATTGTCCAGGACAGTTGTAATTCGCAGGAATAACTACTTCACCGGTAATTGATTTTAAAATATCTTCCACTTTTTCGTCTTCCAATCCGATAATTGCAGCCATGGTTGAAGGGTTCAACTCACAGGCTTTTTGCATAGCCATTGCACGGGCATAAACCAATTTTAGCCCATCTTCAAACGATAAGGTTTTATTGGCTACCAATGCCGAAAACTCACCCAAAGAGTGGCCGGCTACCATATCGGGTTTAAAATCTTCGCCCAAGGTAGTTGCTAATATTACCGAATGAAGGAAAATGGCAGGCTGAGTAACTTTTGTTTGTTTTAAATCTTCGTCGGTTCCTTCAAACATTAAATCAGTAATACGGAACTTTAATATACTGTTGGCCTTTTCAAAAAGATCTTTGGCCTTTGGTGAATTTTCATACAAATCTTTTCCCATTCCTACGAATTGGGCTCCCTGTCCGGGAAACACATATGCTTTCATGCTATTGTGATTTATTTAAAAATAATAATTGTCTTTTTTCTATTTTCGATTTCCTAAAAAACGCAGCAAAAATAGGAATAAATTAATAAAGTCAAGATATAAATTTAATGCTCCTAAGATGGCAATCTTTCCCATGGGCAAGCTGCCATACATTTGCCCGTTGGCAATTCTTTTCAGTTTTTGAACATCATAAGCAGTTAATCCGGTGAATATCAAAACGCCGATAAAGCTAATCATATAATCAAACGTTTCGCTTCTCATAAAGAAGTTAACAATACTGGCAATGATAATGCCTACCAGCCCCATCATCATGATTGAACCGAATTTTGTTAAATCGGTTTTGGTGGTATAGCCTAAAAATGCCATAA
Source organism: Bacteroidales bacterium (assembly GCA_963664245.1). Taxonomy (GTDB): domain Bacteria; phylum Bacteroidota; class Bacteroidia; order Bacteroidales. Next base: position 2,863,500 of record OY760934.1, on the reverse strand, counting down.
AACCAAAGGTCCCTGCCGTAACCACAAATGTCAAGAAAATAGAACTTGCGGTATAAATTAACAAAATAGAACTCAAACTCATTCCTATCAGGATGGCAAAAACCATAAATAATAATGACAGGGTTTGAAACGATAAGCGGTGCATACGCATGGTCATGATTAAAACAAAGGCAAAGGGTGAGAACATCACGATAATCCCTAAGAACGTTAAAGCTTTTGTGTCAGGAACGTACAGACTTCTGAGCAATACCGGATTTGAAGCAAACAAATAAGCCGTAAAAGCACTTACCGCCAAAGCCAAAAACATCCACGAGAACACATTGGCCATGAATGAACGGGCCACAGATACCTGCTGAAAACTTCTTTCTTCTACACGATATGTATTTCTTTCTTCCATGATAATTTCAAAATTTTTATTAATGTAATCTAGAACCAATTAAATGAATAAACTCGGCACGGGTTTCTTCGCGTTTAAAAGCTCCCGTAAAATCAGAAGTGGTTGTTACCGAGTTTTGTTTTTGAATGCCGCGCATGGCCATGCAAAGGTGTTTAGCCTCAATAACCACAGCAACGCCAAGCGGGTTCAAGGTTGAATCAATAGCTTCCTTGATTTGCGTGGTTAAGCGTTCCTGCACCTGCAAACGGCGGGCATAGGCTTCTACAACACGGGCAATTTTACTAAGCCCGGTAATATAGCCGTTTGGGATATAAGCCACGTGTGCCTTGCCGATAAACGGGATCATGTGATGCTCGCACATGGAGTAGATTTCAATATCTTTCACGATGACCATCTCACGGTAATCTTCCTTAAACTTCGCCGATTTTAAAATCTCAACCGGGTCGTGATCGTAGCCCTGGGTTAAAAATTGCATGGCTTTAGCAACTCTTTTAGGAGTATCCAGCAATCCTTCACGCTCCGGATCTTCCCCAATTAAGCCTAATATTTCTTTGTAATGATATTGTAATTTTTCTAGTGCTTCGGAGTTATGATTTTCAATTCTTTCATAACCTATGATATTTCCATTCTTTTCCATAAAATATTTTTTCAAGGGGACAAAATTAATGATTTGACCCAAAGTATTCGACAAAATTATTCTCTGATTCGTACAACTTAACACTATGCAACTCTGCACCTAATTCATTGACAGGACTTTCCAACTCTTCCCAAACAGAAATAGCCAGATTTTCTGATGAAGCTAATTTCCCTTGCATAAAATCCACTTCCAGGTTAATATTCTTATGATCCAGTTTTTCAATAACCAAATGTTCAATCAGTTTACTCAAATCCTTCAGGTTTACCAGGAAACCGGTTTTAGGGTTAACTTCACCTTTAACGGTAACAAACAATTCATAATTATGCCCATGCCAATTGGGGTTCGAACATTTCCCAAAAACATTTAGGTTTTCTTCATCCGAATACTCAGGTAAAAAAAGCCGGTGGGCGGCATTAAAACGCTCCCTGCGGGTAATATAAATCATGATTGAGGTATTTTGTTTTCGATAGTTTTATATAGTTGCGATCCGAATATAAAAGTAATGCTTTTTAATAAAAGCTTCAAGGGATTAAGAATTATTAACTAAATTTTGAGATCAACCTTTCTTTTGGGCTTTCTGTACTTTTAGGATTTCCACCAATTCAAACAAGGTGTAAAATAAATAAAACACAAAAAAGGTAATAACAAAAGGCAATAAGTCTTTAGGATTTAATATAGCATAAACCACAATAATTGCAATATACAAAAGCAGTTTTACAAAAATGGAAATCATAAAAAAGTTTGCAAACTGGCTCATCCTTTTTGCAAAACTTTTTATCACCATGTAATGGGTTATTAATGAAATGGAGACAAAAAACAATAGCAAAAAGGGCATGGCAGGAGTTACTAAATTATCGGGCAAAAAGAAAGCTGTAACAAAAGCCACAACAGCAATTATGGCTGAAAAAATCAATGTTTTTTTTAAGAATGAAATATATAAGGATTTCATGATTTGTCTTTTTTAAGAAAGTCTTTGGTTACGTAATAAATGGCTAAAATGACTGATATAAATGAAAACGAAACTGTAAATACCGGAATACCCCACTTAATTAGTTTATCTAATTGTATTCCTCCAAAAACACCTAATAAGATAATTGCAAGCATCTGAATAGCAATGCTTGAATAACGTGCATACGATTTTAATGCATTCTTTTTATCTTGCTTGTCTTCTAACATCCTCTTGCAGAGGCTTCAAAACTGCTTCGGCACCACCCATTTTACATGACCCAGAAAACCTGGCTCCGGGCTCGATAGATATTTTACCGGTAGTTACATCGCCATCCAATTTAGATTCTGCTCTTAACGATAATAACTCCGACACTTGTACTTTAGCTTTAACGATACCTTCAATATCGGCATTTTGGCAAATTACTTCGCCTTCAACAAAGCCTGTTGCACCGATGACTACTTTGCCTTTGGTTTTAATTGTGCCGATTAGTTTACCATCAATTCTAAAATCACCATTTGATTCAATGTCTCCTGTAAGTTTGGTCCCACATCCCAAGGAATTTCTGGAAGGGGTTAAGATGTCTACACTTTTTGCCATGTTATTAATTGCTGTTTTCATTTATTTCATAGTGTTTTCTGTAAAACGATTGATAATTGTCAATGTTTTTATCTTTATAGAAAAGAAGATAATTTTCGTTTGAAATTACAAATTGCTTAAAATCTTCTTTGCGTTTCATTATTGAAAGAACATATTTGTCATTGTTAATCGCCTTAAGATAATCTTCCGCCTCACGTGCATTCTTAAACCTTGAAATGGTAATCAAATCATGATTATCGTCCAACTGAAAACTCGAAACGGCAAACCGCTGCCTTTTCGAAAATTTCTTATTAAAATCAGCTAATCTGACCTTTAGGGATTCCAAATTTACACTTCCTCTGGCAACAATCAAAATATAATTGTGAAAAGTATTGGGCAAATATTTATAGATCGATTCTTCCCCTTCATCAGTAAGGTTCTCAGCCGATAATTCTTCTCCTGAGAAATTAGCCAACACGTCTTTAGCCAAAGAATTAACCTCTGAATAAGGGTAGGCAGAAATGACCCTTTTCAGGTTTAAAATAAAATCCTTCGTAGTCCCTATCCTGCCTTCCGATATGGTTTTAAGATAATCGAACTTGGGAATCAGGGTGGTATCGTTGAAATTAGCCAGTGCCTTTTCACACAAATCAATAACCAGAAAATATTGTTCTTGTTTGTAAGCTTCATAAACTTCGGAATAAAATTTGGAAGCTTCCCCCTGTTGTTCGCTCATTTTTATAAAGTATTGCGGATCAGCCACAATTTTAGCATAGTTTGAGCCCGGGTATTCATTCAAAATCCTTGATTTGTAATAATTCATTTCGGTGATTCGGTTCAAAGCCATACTTAATTTATACAAATGATAATACGTTTGCAATTTATAAGGGTTTTCCGGGAACCGGTTCAATAAGCTGCTAAATGTTTCGAAGGCACTAATTGAGTCATTTAAACTCTCTTTAAACAGTATTCCTCCGGAATACAAAGCTTCCATAATTTTATTATCGGAAACCTTTAATTGAGCTTCGGTTATTGGCAAATTTTGCAAATAAAATTTCCGGTCAACCGGATTCTCAGATAACTGATCCTCCTGTAATAATACCGAATCTTTCTGAAAGGTAACTTCATTTCGCTCATTTTTAACAAAATCTTTATCGGTAATTACCATTTTTCGGCTCAGGTGCCAATTATCTTCCATGGTTCTTCTTCCCCATTTTTTTATAAACTGTGCTTTACCATAGCTTAAAGTCTGGGGATTATAAAAATACCAGGCCGAAGATGATTGATTACTAAAATCGGTTTGGGGTAATTGCGATTGCAGGTTAGTGACCCGGGCTTGTTGTTCTTCTTTCTTCCGGGCTTCATTTGTTTCGTGTTTTTCAATCATCTCATCTACAAATGCGGTCCTTTCTTCTTCGCTCAAAGCAGCAATACGTTGCAACGAATCTTGCTCAGAAATGGTATTCAAATGCCCCACCAAAGCCACCATGGTTTCTAAACGGGGTTTTATGGTTTGATAATCCGGGAATTTTTCAGGAATGAACTGGCTACAGGTATCATAATACAAACCAGCCTCGGTGTAATTACGATTTTTATAAAACAACCCTGCCAACAACAAGGACGATTTTGCCTTTTGAAAAGTATTGCTTTGAGCCAACGATACCGATTTTTTTAAATAATCTGCCGCCGAAATTATATTTCCTTCTTTCATTGCCAGCTCGCCCAAAGCATAATAAATCTGATCGCGGAAGGCTCCGTTTTCAATATCATTCAACATACGTTCTAGCGAACGCTTAATATCTTCCGAATTTGTTTGGTCAAAAGAAAGGGCAATATTGAGCTTGGTCTGAAATGCCATTTGATTATTAGGATTCCGGTGCAGCACCTCTTTAAATAATTCCGAAGCTTCGGCATATTTTTCCTGGCGCAAATAAATCTGAGCCAAAATAAATTTAAGGCGGGTAATTATTTTTTTTCTCGAACTCAACTCAATACCCTGAACAATATATTCGGCACAAGCATCATATTTCTTCTGGTAATGATACAACTCGGCAAAAATCAACGGAATTTCCTGAAGGGTTTTATAAGGAATAATTTCTGTTTGCTGCATAGATTGCAACTCCAACAAAATATTTTCAGCTTTTTCAAATTCGCCTTTTTGATTATGCGTTCTTGCCAGCCACAACATCGCATCAAAACGCAAATCGTCATCGGGGAACTCCTGAACAATGTAATTAAACGTACGGCGGGCACTCACAAACTCCTTTTTATAAAAATAAGCTTTGCCGATTAAAAAATAACTGTCGTCGATCCAATTTACATGCTCTTTCCCTTTAAAACGCATGCTATGTTTTTGAATCGCTTTGGAAGCTTTTTCCTGGGCACGATCCAAATCGGCGGTAACCGATTTTATTTGAGCCTCATTGCCATAAACAAAAATCGGCAAAACCTCATAGTAATCGTCAACATATGTTTCCTCAATAATTTTCAATGCTTTTTCAAAACTTTCATTCCCGTTCCAATAAACATTATAATGCGAGGTAAGATTATGATAAGCTCTTCTGACAAGCGTATTCCGTTTGGTTGAACACGAAACTAACAGCAAAATTGAAATGCCGAAGAAAAAAACGTTATTTTTTGTAAAATGTGCCAAGGATCTTTAAATATTTGAAATATTAACTCGTAATTAGCAAAAATATTTTATTTTTTTGACAATTCAACCCATAAATTTCGTTAAATCAATAAGTATTTAAGAAAGCCGTTATTAACAATTTAGTATCTTTGAGCGCTCAAGGATTTTCGTTAAAATGAAACCAAAATCAAAAGAAAAAAATAAAGACAAGTGGTATTACAGGTTACGTGATAAGTACCGTTTAGTGGTAATGAACGATATCACCTTTGAAGAACGTATATCAGTTCGTTTAACCCGTTTAAATGTTCTTATTATGACCAGTGTTTTAACCATATTTTTAATTGGGATCACAACGCTCATTATTGCATTTACCCCTCTGCGCGAATACATTCCCGGCTATACCGATGTTACGCTAAACCAGCGGATATATAGCTTACAGGCAAAAGCCGATTCGATGGAAACCATTTTCAGGCAGCGGGAATTATACCTGCAAAACATACGCAACATCATCGAAGGGAAGCCAATGCAAGATACAATAGTTCCGGTTGACACCACCAATTATCATTACGATTCTATCACTTTAAACCATTCGGTTGAAGATTCTTTACTCAGGGCAGAATATGAACGCCAAAACCGTTTCGATCTTTATTACGATGGTGAAAGCATTTTATCCGAAAACAATTCACGCTACAACCTCAACTTTTTTAAACCCATCGAAGGAATTGTAACCAGCAATTTTAGTTTGGCCGATAATCATTTAGGCATTGACATCGTCGCCAATCAAAACGAAACGGTAAAAGCCACCCTGAACGGAACCGTTATTTTTTCCGACTGGACCGTTGAAACAGGTTATGTCATAGCCATTCAACATGCACGAAACTATATTTCCGTTTACAAACACAATTCTGTTTTACTGAAAAAATCAGGTGCTTATGTAAAAGCTGGCGATCCTATCGGGATTATTGGTGAAACCGGCACCCTTCAATCCGGACCGCATTTGCATTTCGAATTATGGTATAACGGCAGTGCAGTGAATCCTCTCAACTACATGACCTTCAAATGAAAAAACGGATAGCGGTATTAGGATCAACGGGGTCGATCGGGACACAATCCTTGGAAGTAATCAGTAAAAACCCGGATCATTTCGAGCTGGAAGTGATTACGGCTCAAAACAATGCGAACCTTCTCATCGAACAAGCCATTAAATACAAGCCCAATGTCGTGGTTATTTCCAACGACAAGCATTACCAAAAAGTAAACGAAGCCCTTGAAAATTACGACATCCAAGTTTATGCCGGCGAAGAATCGCTTTCGCAAATTGTAGAAATGGGAAGCATTGACCAGGTAATTATAGCTTTGGTTGGTTATGCCGGATTAAGGCCCACAATCAGTGCCATTAAAGCCGGAAAAAATATTGCCCTGGCAAATAAGGAAACTTTAGTTGTAGGCGGCGAAATCATTGGCAATTTATTGAAAAACCATAAATCCCAAATCATCCCGATTGATTCAGAACATTCGGCTATTTTTCAATGCTTGTCCGGCGAAGTGGGAAACCCTGTTGAAAAAATAATTTTAACTGCTTCGGGCGGACCATTCCGTGGCTGGAACCGGCTCGCATTATCAAAAGCAACCAAAGCGCAAGCTTTAAAACACCCCAACTGGGAAATGGGCTGTAAAATCACCATCGATTCGGCAAGCTTGATGAACAAAGGACTGGAAGTTATTGAAGCCCGGTGGTTGTTCGATTTAAGCCCCGAACAAATCGAAATTATCATTCATCCGCAATCCATCATTCACAGCTTGGTTCAGTTTACCGACGGTTCATTAAAAGCCCAAATGGGATTGCCCGATATGCGTTTACCTATTCAGTATGCTTTAACTTATCCTGATAGAATCGCTTCCGATTTTCCGCGTTTTAATTTCACGAATTATCCCGGACTTACTTTTGAGGCTCCTGATTTAAAAAATTTTCGTAACCTTGCACTCGCTTTTGAAGCACTCAAAAAAGGAGGAAATTCCCCCTGTGTTTTAAATGCCGCCAATGAAATTGTGGTTTCTGCATTTTTAAAAGAACGCGTTAGTTTTGTTGAAATGCCGGATATTATTGAAAAATGCATGAACACCATTTCTTTTATCGAACACCCGACCTATGAAGAATTGGTTGCTACCGATAAAGAAAGTCGCAAAAAAACATTGGATTTAATCTAACTAAGTAGAACAAAAAATTGTTAACCGATGGACGTTTTCATTAAAATAATACAACTGGTTTTAAGTTTATCAATCCTGGTTCTTTTCCACGAATTTGGACATTTTATTGCTGCCAAAGCATTTAAAGCCCGGGTCGAAAAATTTTATCTTTTCTTCAACCCATGGTTCTCTTTGCTAAAAACAAAAAAGGGAGAAACCGAATACGGCATTGGCTGGTTACCCCTTGGTGGCTATGTTAAAATTTCCGGGATGATCGACGAATCGATGGATAAAGAGCAAATGAAACTTCCGCCACAACCTTACGAATTTCGCTCAAAACCGGCCTGGCAACGTCTGATCATCATGATTGGCGGTGTGGTAGTAAATATCATTTTAGCCGTCGCTATTTATATTACCATGCTAAGTGTTTGGGGCGAAGAATATTTGCCAACTACCGAAGGAAACAAGTACGGCATTGCCTGCGATTCGCTGGCACTGGAAATGGGACTACAAGATGGCGATAAAATTTTATCGGTTGACGGACAAAAAGTCGAGAAATTTACGGCCATCCCTATCGAGATTTTGTTAAACGAAGCCAAAACCATCCAGGTTGAACGCAACAACAAACTTGAAAACATCGAAATCCCGAAAGGTTCTTTAGAAAAACTGGCGAGCTTGAAAAAAGCCCAATTTATTTATGTCAGAACCCCTTTTGAGATTTCAAAATTTGAAAAAAACTCCATGGCCGAAAAAGCCGGGTTCAAAATAAATGACCGGATTATTGGGATTAACGACATCAGTACGCCATATTTCAACGATTTTGTAAAAGAAATCCAACAATTTAAAAACAAAGAAGTAAGCATAAAAGCCATCCGTGCAAATGACACGGTCAATCTTTCTTTAATGGTTCCCGAAAAAGGAGCCATTGGCGCTTACAGAAAAGATGCCTTGGAATATTTTGAATTTGCTAAAATTGAGTATTCGTTTCTGGAAGCCATCCCGGCAGGATTTGTAAAAACCTACGAAAGCATTGGCGACTACCTGAAACAACTCAGGCTCATGTTTTCTCCCGAAGTGAAAGCTTATAAAAACGTGGGGAGTTTCATCACTATTGCCAGTATTTTCCCCGGCACCTGGGACTGGGAAGCATTCTGGAGACTGACCGCATTTTTATCGATCATGCTAGCCATTTTGAACATTTTACCGATACCGGCCCTAGACGGAGGACACACCATGTTCTTGCTGGTTGAAATCATATCAAGGCGCAAACCAAGCGATAAATTTATTGAATACGCACAGGTGGTAGGAATGATTTTATTGCTCGCTTTAATGGTATTTGCGATCGGCAACGATTTTATAATGCACGTTTTTTAATTCGTTGACGGAAGGTATTTAACCGCCGATGCTTTAAAGCCGGCCCATACATCATTTCCAATTTTCAACCCTAATTTCTCTAACGATTGATGAGAAATGAAAGCCGTAATTTTCACCTCAGCTTCAACGATAATCTCGTTACCCTTAAAACTGGGAATGATATCTTTTATCTCGCCCCGGAAAACATTACAAATGCTGGTTTCAAAATTTTGATTGGAAAGAACCACATCCTGGCTTTTTAAAATAACTGAGCCTTCCGTAAGTTTCTCCTGTGGGGGGATTTGGATTTCGGTTCCATTCTCCGTTTTCAGGCGGTCTGCTTTTATCATCTTTCCTTTAAAGAAATTTCGGATACCCCGGAAACGAGCCACAAATTCTGTTTTCGGGTTGGCAAAAACATCTTCGGCGGTTCCTTGCTGAATAATAATCCCCTCGTGGAAAACAGCAATTTTTTGAGCCAGGGTTATCGCCTCTTCATAATCGTGGGTTACATGAATAATGGTTTGACCCATGCGGTTCAATTTGCGGAGCAACGAACGCAAATCGTCCCGGAGCTGCACATCCAACGAAGAAAAAGGTTCGTCCAACAAAATACATTTGGGTTCGCGAATAAGCGTGCGCGCCAAAGCTACCCGCTGGGCTTCCCCACCCGAAAGCGTTTTGGTATCGCGATCAAGCAAATGGCGGATATTTACCACTTCGCTTATTTCTTCAACTTTTTGTTTGATCTCTTTTTTCGGGAACTTCTTTTTGATGGCGTAAGCAATATTGTCGAACACGTTTAAATGCGGGAACACCGCGTGATCCTGAAAAACATAACCAATATTTCGCTTTTGGATTTTTTGCCCGGTAATTTGTTCGCCATCTAAAAAAACCTGCCCATAATCCGGTTTTTGAATCCCCGAAATACATTCCAGCAACAAGGTTTTCCCGGCTCCCGACAAGCCTAAAAGCACAAAATACTCTCCTTTTTGAACTTCAAGATTTACCTCTTTCAATTCAAATTTTTTGAACCTTAATGTTAGATTTTCGAGTTTAAGCATTTTTCTTGGTTCCGTTTTCGCGGGTTAACATTCTAAGTAAAACAAAAAAGATAAGGCAAACAACGATAAAAATGACGGCTACCGGCTGGGCGTATTTCAACCCAAAAGCAGTGAAGCGTTCGTAAATCATGACCGGCGTAATCATGGGGTGGTAAGCCACGATGACCACAGCTCCGAATTCGCTCAGGCCACGGGCAAACATCAACACAAATCCTGACAAAATGTGCCGCCAGGCCAGGGGCAAAGAGATGGAAAAAAACATGCGAACCGGGCTAGCTCCCAAATTATAGGCTGCCTGTTCCAAACGCACGGGCACCGCAGAAAAACCGTCGCGGGCCGCATTGATTAAAAACGGAATGCTCACAAAAGCCATGGCAATAGCTATCCCGGCAGGGCTTCCCACAAAATCAAAACCCAATGCCGAAGCAAATTGGCCCAGCCACGAATCTCTTGACACAAAACCCAAAACGGCAATTCCCGCCGCCGAGTGCGGAATAACAATGGGCAGATCAATAATTCCGGTAATGATCCGTTTTCCGCGAAAGTTTTTTCGCGCCAGCACATAGGCCAACGGAATGGCAAAAATGGCAAAAAACAAAGTGGCTCCCAGCGAAGACAAAAGCGTTAGCCAAATACTTGACTGTACCTCGGTCTCGCGGGCAGTTTCAAACACATCGGCCAATGGCGTAGATAAAAACATTCCAGCCAAAGGAGCAATGACGAGCAAAAGAACCACTCCGCCTAAAAAACTTAACACCAAAGCAAACGAATCGGTACGGATCATTGAATGATTTTTGATTTATTATTTTTTATTCCAGATTCAAAGCATATTTTTTTAATTCCAACGGAATTTTGCCAAAGGTTTCGCTTTTTGCCGGAACCAACGATGGCTGCCCGTTTTCCGCCATGATCTCCTGCCCTTTTGTTGAAAGAAAGAAGTCCAAAAATTTCATCGCATTTTCTTTATTCGGGGCATTTTTTAGCAGGGTAATTCCATACACCATGGGCTCGCCGGTTTTCGTAATAAATTTACCGGGTTCCTTCCCGCTGATTTTCACCTCGGCTTGTTTGTAATAGTCAGTAAATTCCGAATTTTTCAAATTAACCCGGTCGGGCAAAACAATGTATTTTAAGCCATGCTGAACCGCCACCGAGCGGTAAATAAAAATATAATCCAGGGTGTGAGTTTCGAGCAGGGCAATCAAATCTGTTTCTTTGGGACGAATGTATTTCTGATCCTTTCCCAGAAGTGCTGCAGCAAATCCGGGTTCTTTGTAATAAGCCTCGGCCAGTTTTGAAACTAAAACCGAGCGATACCCGCAAGGGTCGCTATCCGGACTGGAACGGCCATAAGTTACATCGTCTTTCAGCAAAATTTCAAACCAGTTGGTTGAATCTATTTCGTTGGCGTATTTCGATTTTTCGGTGAAAACAATGGCCATTTCGTTGCTGGCAAACTTGATGTTCCAGTCGGCATGATTCGGAATCAGTAATTGATCAATCACCGTATAATCGGCCGAAGCCATGATATCGCACTCACGGTTCAGGTCGGTGATTTTCCGTGCACAGGCACGGCTCCCGGCAGCTTCGGTCAACACTTTTATATTGGGGTATTCTTTGTTAAACACTTTAACGGCTTCCTTAAGCGGAACCGATAAACTCCCGGCATGGAAAATGATTAGTTGGTTGGAATCTGTTTGATTACCACATGAAAAAAGAAATACGGCAAAAACGATTATGACGGGCTTAAAAAATCTCATCTTTCAAAAATTTTAGTAAAATTAAGAAAATTAAATGGGTTGGATGTAAAATCAGAAAGCGGGACTTTTTTAATAAATTGGAATATAGCTTTAGCCAAAATCCCAAGAAATGAAAAACCCTACAAGTCTTATTTCTGATGAATCAATACTCAACAAGATATTTGTAATTAGAAATAAGAAAGTAATGTTAGACAAAGACCTAGCTGAACTTTATGAAGTAACAACAGGAAACCTGAATAAAGCCGTAAAAAGAAATATCAAACGTTTTCCGGAAGATTTTATGTTCCAACTTTCAAAAAAAGAATTCGAAAACTTGATATTCCAGATTGGAACATCAAATTGGGGAGGAACAAGAAAGCTCCCATATGCTTTTACCGAACAAGGTGTAGCAATGCTCTCAGGTATACTGCATAGCGAAAGGGCAATCAAAGTTAATATTCAAATCATGAGAATATTCTCGAAATTTACATTTTTACTTCAGGATAAGTTAGAGTTAAAACTTGAGATCGAAAAAATAAAACAACAACTTAACAAACACGATAAAAATTTAAAACTAGTATTTATCCTGCTTGATAAATTAATTGAAAAACAGAGCATCCCATCTGAAAGGAAAAAGGTCGGATATAAATTACCGGAAAAGTAAAGAAATTTTTTTAACCTTTTATTTATGTTAACACATACGAAAACAAATTTTTTCTATATTTGATCAGAATAAAGTTTTACCACTCCTAACTGAGAACTGTAAAATTATTTGACACTCCCCAATAATAGAGCAAGCAAATATGTTTGCTACAGATGTGATTTATATATTATAAATAATAATTAATAAAATTTAAAATCACGAAAAACATTATTTCAAGAACAATCCTTATTGTTTTAGTTTCATTCTTTGTATCAGGTTCGGTTAATGCACAATGGCTGGGAAGTGCCGATTCTACCGGAATAACTTACCGGTTTGGGAATGTTGGAATAGGAACAACAAATCCAAGTGCCAAGCTTGAACTACTAAAATTAGGATCAGATATTTTGGGAGATAATTTATTAGAATTAACTTCTAGTGGGTCAAAATCCTTTGGTTTAAGATATAGCGCTGATGAATCTACTCTGATAATGGACAGAAATTACTCTGCAGCATGGAGTTCTGTGATGTCTTGGGATAGGGTATATGGAAATGTTGGAATAGGGACAGTTTCTCCAGCACAAAAATTAGATGTTAGTGGGAGTTATGCAATAAATGGACGGGAAATATTTAGAGAAGGCTCTACTCTTTTAATAGGAGATGTAGATGCAGCAGGTGGAGGAAAAGAAGTTAGAATTAGGGTTTCTGGAGGGGATAAAATAACTATAAAAACAAATGGGAACGTTGGAATAGGAACATCTTTCCCTTCTTTTTCATACGGCTCAGGCTTACAAATAAATAGAGATGCCGGAGCTTCAGAATTATCCTTAACAGGAGGTTCTGGTGCTGTTAAAGGCTTTGTTGCTAATTTCGGGAATTCTGATTCAGGGATGCTTGTTGGCACAAATGGAGAAGCCCCGTTGAGATTATTTACAAACTATACAGAAAGAGTAAAAATAACTTCTGATGGGAATGTTGGGATAGGAACCAATAACCCATCGACAAAATTACATATAGAAACTAGTGGCGCAAATGGGTTACTTATTGAAAGAATTAATTCTACATTTAGTTCCACAGCTCAATTTAAGAATACAGCAGGTTCAACATATATAGGCCAATTTAATACGGACTTTCGTATTGGAACTAGTCTTGATTTAAATTCAAGTAATTTAATGACAATTCAATCATCTGGCAATGTAGGAATAGGAACGAGCAATCCTGTTAATAAGCTACACCTTTATGAAAACACAACAAATAATGGTTCTTATGCTGGATTTACAATAGAACAGGATGGAACCGGTGATGCACTACTTCAACTACTTTTGACAGACACAAAAAGATATCAAATTGGTTTAGATAATTCAGACTCTGACAAACTTAAATTTGGGGTTGGAGCTGATTGGGTGACAAGAACAGATTTAACTATTGATGGATCTGGAAACGTTGGCATAGGAACAACAGACACTTTCGGATACAAACTTGCCGTAAACGGAACCATTGGAGCCAAAGAAGTTATTGTAGAAACCACCAGTGCCTGGCCCGATTATGTTTTTGGGGAAGAATATAAACTGCCAAGCCTTAATGAGGTTGAAACATTTACCAAAACCAATAAACATTTGCCCAATGTTCCCAACCAACAAGAAATAAAAGAAAACGGAGTAAATGTAGGCGAAATGAATGTTATCCTTCTCAAAAAAATTGAGGAACTTACCTTATACATCATCGAGCAACAAAAGCAAATTAACAGTTTAACAGAAAAAGTTAACGCTCTTGAAAACGAATAAATCGGGAATAACTGTTTAATTAAAATTTTATAAAATGAAAAAATTATTCTTATTCCTTTTTACATGTTGCTTTATGAATCATGTTGTTCCTCAAACCGTGAATGAAGCAGAAAACTTTAATCTTTACAAGACACACCGTGGCAATGTTATTTATAGAGCAAAAGAATATATAAAACTATCTCCAGGGTTTTTATACACAGCAGATAGCAGCAACACCCTTGTTGCAACCGCTGATCAACGATTACTATTTCCTCCCGATGATGCAACATATTTAACCCCTGATGGAATAGTAACTCCAAGTCCAATTTTGGGAGGGGTGGTCGGAAATATTTCAGGATCATTAAATGTTGGCCAAACAGGGGCTGCAAATTATACCATCCCCATAGAATGTCCTGAAGGAGTAAATGGGATGACCCCTCAAGTGTATTTAACATACAATAGTCAGGGCGGAGATGGTTTAGTTGGCCTGGGATGGAACATCGGAGGTTTATCTGCCATAAGTAAAACCCCAAAAACCATTTATTTTGATAATGAAAGCAGCTATTTTGTTTGGGATAATTTTACCACCCTTACTTTAGACGGTGTACGGCTGTTAACCAGTGATAGTGTCTACTATTACACAGAAAATGATCCTTCGCTAAAAATTACAAGATATAATGACACAGAATATGGTGAAAGTTTCAAAGTAGAAAATAAAAATGGGATTACCTCATATTATACCAATAGAGAATATTTACAAGAAAGAACACTATTTGACTGGGATGCAAATACATTCTCGTCATGGAGAATCTCAAAACAAGAAAATAAAAACGGGGCGTATATAAAATATGAATACGATTTCGATTACAGATCAATACTTTTAAAAACGGTCAAAAACAACAGAGTATCTAAAATAACATATGGCCATAATAATTATGGGGATGTTGGAACAATAGAATTTACGTATAAAAACAAAATAAAAGATATTGTTGGTTTCATTTCCCAGAAAAAGTATGTACTGGATCAGATACTAGAAAGCATTGAAGTAACAGGAACAAATATCAATACTCCTTTAAGAACATATACACTTAACTATAAACTTGATGGAGAACTGGAACTCCTTGAAACCATAAACCTAAACAATGATAAGGGAGAAAAATACAACCCACTTACCTTTGGATGGGGGGTAGATAATACTAGCATTACAATTGATAGGACTTCTTTTACCCTACCGTATACTACTTTGGTTGAAGAAGGTTCTGACCACTGGTATTCTGCCGATTATAATGCAGATGGATTATCCGACCTAATTTACATTTATAAGATAAACAGGCCCCTAGATAATAAGATAGCCAGCTTTTTTCCTGCCTATATAAATGAAGAAGGAAATGTCGAATTTGAATACTCCTACCAGAATACTATTGAATTGCCTATTGCTGACTTTGCTATGGTAGATCTTAAGACCCGGTATTCTGGAGCTTTATCTCCTTGTAATTTTCAAATAAACAGCACTCCACATATTTTTATCCCAGAACTTCATGATCAATCTGGTGAAACTCATTTTCTGTTTCATGATATAAACCTTAATCACCGACCTATAACATCTATAACGGGATTCATTTTAAAAACACCCACAACCACTATGCCCCTTTATAATTATGCTGACCTAAATAATGATGGTTTTGATGATATAATTATTATTGAAAAGATTGCAATAAACGGCAACTATCCTTGTTCAATTATTTATGGGAATACCCAGTTTGATATAGGAATCCCGGAATTTACATTTTCTAACTTAAATCACGACCCCAAAAAACTGTTTTGTAACGATTATAATGCCGACGGACTGATTGATATCATGCTGGTAAACGAAGACGGCTATCACCTGTATAAAAATACGGGATCAGATTATTCATATGAATATTCATCACAAGGACTTTACCAAGCTTCATTTTCATATATAACTTCCAGCAATGAAAACAATGAATTTTACTGTAATGAAAGCCATAATATAATACGAGAAGGAGATTTTAATGGCGATGGCTTAATCGATTTTCTTGTAAATAAAGACAATCTCGACGAATGGAGCTTTGCAATTAACGAAGGGGATTGGGATTTTAACATGATAGCTTTACCCCAGATTACAGCGGTAGAAGAAGGAAATACCAGTTCTAACGACACAAGGGACCAATGTGTAGTTTATGATTTCAATAACGACGGAAAATCGGATATATTTATATTTGAATCTGATTTCAGGTTTGGCTTTAATGGAAGCTATGCAGCATGGTACCAATCTACAGGACAAGGCGTCACCGAAATCAACAGGTTTACAACAACAGATATAGATTACTCTTTTGGCCGGAATACTTGTCTGGGTGATTTTAATGGCGATGGAAAAGCAGATTTAATGTCCTACAAATCCCAGTTATACGGAAGCGCATTGAAAGATGATAATTTCCATTTACACCACTCATTCGACTCCAATCACGATTTCAAAAAAATTACAGCCGTAACAAATAGTTTTGGAAAAAGAGACGAAATTACTTACAAACCACTTACACACCCTAATATTTATACCAATCAACATACGCTATCTGAACAGATAAAAAGTGTTGAACCTGCATTTTTTGTTGTTGATAGGCTAACAAAAGATGTTGGAACAAATTCCGAATTTTTGCTGGATTATACTTATACCGATGCTTTGTTCCACACCCAAAGAAAGGGATTCTTAGGATTTAGAAGCATTAGCGCAAAAAATACAAGCTCAAACATCATCCAACAAAGCAATTCAACCTTGATAAATCTTCTGGGGGTTCCTTTTGCACTTGTAAACACCTCCACAACAACCGAATTGGATGGAGGTAATTCTATTAAAAGTACCGTTCAGGATTTTACCTTTGAACAAGTTAACGGAAAAAGATATTTCCCAAAACTTAATTGGGTAGAGGAAACCGATAAACTAACCGGCATTTCCCTAAAAACAAGCTATAGTAGCTACGATGACTATGGAAATCCCGAAACGATTTTAAAAGAATTCTTAAACACCGATATTGAAGAAGAACAAAATATTGTTTATACTACTGCAGGAGCATGGTGCCCCAATAAACCTCAATCGGTAACGGTTATAAAATCAAACGGAAGTGCTCCTAATCAAACCAGGGTAGCGCAATACCTATACGATAGCAATGGAAACCCCACCCGGGAGACTAAAGATCCGGGCGATGTAAACCAACTAATTACCAATTATAATTCGTATGACGCTTTTGGAAACCCTCAACAAATTCAAAGCATTTGGAACGGAATTTCCCGAAGCACTTCTTATACTTATTCGTCCTGCGGAAGGTTCGTAACCACAAAAACCGATGATTATACCAGTTTCGCTACAAATTATTCGTATGATGGAAATACAGGTCTGCTATTATCGGAAACCGATCATCAAAGCCGGGAAACAACCTATGAATATGATAGTTTTGGCCGTTTAATTCGAACCAATTATCCCGATGGGATAATTTCGGTAAAAGCCCATCAATGGGCCAACGGGAACGGGCCAAGCGGGGCAGAATATTACATCTATACAGAAACTTCGGGAGAATCCCCGGTTTGGACCTGGCACGATATTTTGGGTCGCGAAATGAGAACGGAGTCCTATGGGTTGGACGAGAGCACCAAAATTTGTGTAGATACGGAATATGATTCCAAAGGAAGGTTGTACCGTACATCCGAACCTTATTTCTCAGGAGATTCCCCAACGTGGGCCGTGACCAACTCCTACGACGATTATAACCGGATCACGAGCCAGCAAACAACCATGGGTACGGTTACAACAAGTTATGAAGGATTAGAAACCACCATAACAAGTCCCGATGGAACAAGAACAACAACCGTAAATGCAGCCGGAGAAACCGTCACAAGCACCGTAAATGGCAAAAGTGTTTCCTACACCTATCACTCAAGTGGCTTGACCAAAACAGCTACCCCGGAAGGAGGTATCGCCCTGAGCATGGAATATGACCTGCAGGGAAACCGTACCGAATTAGTTGATCCGGATGCCGGAACAATTACATCCTTATATAATGGATTTGGGGAATTAGTATGGGAAAAACAGGATATTCATGATGCTGACGATCAAATCACAACCAACTATACCTATTTACCAAACGGTTTATTGAGCAGCATCAACCGGAATGGAGAAACAACAAATTATACTTATGATGCAAATTACCGGATAGAAAGTATCGCTATCGCCAATCAACATTCGCAGACCTTTGGGTATGATTCCTTTGACCGGGTAACAAGTATGAGTGAGAACATCCAGGGAGACGTTTTTAACACTTCAACCACTTATGATGATTTTGGCCGGGTGAAAGAAGAAACTTATCCTTCGGGATTTTATATCACGAACACATATTCCGGCTACGGTTATCTAACAGAAATTAAAGACGATGATGGCAACAGCATTTGGAAAGCGGAAGCGGCCAATGCTTTCGGACAGTTAACCCAAACCAGCTACGGTAACAGCCAGTCAAAAATTTTTGGGTTTAACAGCAAACACCAGCCAATTTCTATTGTAGCAGGCAATGCGATTAACCACACCTATGCATTTAATGACGAAGGGAACCTGCTATACCGCCAGGATAACCTGACCAATCAAAAAGAAGAATTCTTTTACGACACCCAAAATCGCCTGGAATATTGGGATTTATATAAAAGCGGAGCATTGGCAAGAAGCGATACCATTCAATTTGATGGGATGGGGAATATTACAAAAAAATCCGACATCGGGTTTAGCATGAATTACAATGACACCAATCATCCCCATGCCATTTCCTCCATTAGCGGAAACCCGCAAAATATTCCCGATGAGACCCAAAGCATTACGTATACCGACTTTAAGAAAATTGCGACGATTAAAGAGGGGACTGATAGTTTAAACATCGTTTATGGGGTAGACGACCAGCGGCGCAAAACCACCTTTACCAATAATGGAACCACAGTCTTGACCCGTTATTATCTTGGCAATTATGAAGTAGAGGTGGATAATGTAGGAAACCAGCGGAAACTTCATTATATTAGCGGGGGTAACGGTATCGCGGCCATACATGTTATAGAAGATACAGGTGACACCACCTATTTTACGCATACCGATTATCTGGGTTCTTTGACAAGTTTAACTGATGCCAACGGCACCCTTGTTGAAAAGTACGCCTACGGCCCTTGGGGAATACGGCGAAACCCCACAGACTGGGAACTAACAGACAGCCGGGCCTCCCTTATCTTTGACCGGGGCTATACCGGCCATGAGCACTTGGACAACTTTGGGTTGATAAATATGAATGGTCGGGTGTACGATCCTTTATTAGCTAGTTTCTTAAGCCCTGATCCTTATGTACAAGCACCAAGTAACTGGGTTAATTATAATAGATATGGGTACGCTTTGAATAATCCGTTACTTTATAACGACCCAGATGGAGAGTTTATCGTTCCGATGTTAATTGGGGCAGGAATTGCTACATTGACAAATGGCTTAACAAACATTGCATATGGTCAAGACTTTTTTCATGGGGCAGGAAAAGCTGCGTTTTGGGGAGCTATTGGCGGGGCTGTTAGTTTTGGGATAGGAGAAGCAGCAAGCTCACTCGGATCACCAATTGCTCAAGGAGGAGCTGGTTGGAGTAAGCTAGCTGTATCAAGCTTTCAAATAGGGGCACATGCTATCACTGGAGGTTTTACGTCAGTAGCTCAAGGTGGAGATTTTTTAACTGGATTTGCAACAGGAGGCATAGCATCTGGCTTAGGTAGTGCTTCTGAAGCACTGAAACTAGGAGAGGCTGGAATATTTGTATCTGGATTTATTGGTGGTGGTATTGGTGCAGAATTAGCTGGAGGAGATTTTTTAGTTGGAGCTGGTCAAGGAATGCTGACATCAACACTGAATCATTCAATTCATTCAGGTGGTTTTGGGGGTGGACTTGCTGCTGCCGCAATTACTGGTAAATGGAGACATCTATGGAAACCAGATGCAGTTTTACATACAATATCTGTGAATGGAACAGCTGGAATAAATGTAGGTATAGAAGGAGGTGTTATTGAAGTAACAAGAGGTGATGAAAAAGGATTCTATTCAGCATTTGATATCTCAGGAGGTTTAGGTGGACTTGATGTTTCATTGACATACGAACAAACAAGATTATACTATTCTGGAAAAGCGCAAAACATAAAAGCATCAACATTTTATGGTCCAAGATTAGAAGGGAATGTCTCAATCGGAGTCATCCTTAGTGTTGGTATAAATTTTAGTGTTTCTTTTATTGATAATAATAATGAGTTTGTATTAGGAATGGGACCTTCAATAGGAATTGGAGTATCTGCCACTGCGCTTGCATTTAATCTAAATTACGGAGTAACTGCTAAGAACCCTGCTCAAGCTAGAAAAATAATTAATAAAATGATATATGGAGATAAATAATTATGAGAAAAGGGGTCAAAATTTATTATACTATTCTTGTTGGTTTATTCATTATTCTAGTTTTTGTAAGCTATTTTAATAATAAATCTTACTGGGAAAATCAAAAACCAATAAATAAAGAAGACAGTATTGAAATAATTGTAAAAAAAGACAGAGATATAAGAGGGACCATGTCTTTTAACAAAGCATTCTATTTAAACTCAAGTCTTTTAACAAAAAAAAGTCGTAAGACCTTTAACCAACTAAATATGAAATATCCTTACAAACTTCATAAGAAGTACAAAAGTGATACAATTTTTTTACAAAATCATGATACACTAATTTATCTAGTATTTCATAATTACACATCAGATTCAATTTACGATCCAACAATCAAAGAAGCTCTTATGGATTTATCTAATAAAAGTAAAAAACAATAAAACCACACGGTTCGGACTTACATTCCGTGCCCAAACAAAAAGTGAAAACATGAAGAATATTATAAATAACATAATTTTAATAAGCGGCCTGCTGTTAATAAGCAGCATGGTTTATACACAAGAATACGAAGTACAATACACTTACGATGAAGCCGGCAACCGTATTAAACGAGAAACTGTTGAACTAAAAAGCCAAACCGCAAACCAAGTATTGGATAGTGTTATGGTACAGGAGACATTAAAAGATTATAAAATAACCATCGCACCCAACCCAACCATCGGCAACCTTAACATTACTATCAACGGGCAAACAGCTTTCGAACAATCGCAACTTAGTATTTATGCCATGGATGGTACACTTGTTAAACGCATTGAACCGGTTAAACAAACCAACTACATCAACCTGCGCAACCAGCCACCAGGCATGTACATTCTCCGGGTTTTAATTAACGGAAACCTCCAAACCTGGAAAATTATTAAACAATAGATTATTTATTTGTAATAAAACCATAACATCCCCTCCTTTTCAAGGAGGGGTGGATTCGCCATTTGGCGAAGACGGGGTGGTTGTAAAAAACAAGGACACACTAAGTGTATCCCCACTTATATTTACGTTTCTAAAATATCAAACCACCCCTTTAATTCCCCTCCTAGCCAAGGAGGGGAGTGGGTTACTTTTTTCTAATCAAACTGATATTGCTACATTTGAAAGGACATTAAGTTAAGGTATGATTGCATTAAAATTGTATCTTAGAATTATGGGAAGATCAAGAAGAACATTTACAAGGGAGTTTAAGCTTAATGCCGTTGGCTTAAGCTACGAACGAGGGAACATTGTTGAATTGGCCAATGAGCTAAAAATCCGGCCAGAACTACTTTACAGGTGGCGCAGTGAATTAGCCAGTTGCGAAGGGGCAAGTTTCCCGGGCAACGGCAACAAGAAATTAACAGAAGAACAAAAAGAAATTGCCCGTTTACAAAAGGAACTGGCAGACATAAAGATGGAACGCGACATCTTAAAAAAGGCGGTAGACATCTTTTCCAAGAGCGATGGAAAATATACCGGTTCATAGCCGATAACAGCCCTATGTTTCCCATTGAAATGATGTGCAAAGTATTAGGGGTAAGCAGGAGTGGATACTATTCCTGGTTAAAAAGAAAGCCTTCAAAACGGGTACTGGAAAATAAAGACTTAATGGAACAGATACGAGAGATACATAAAAAGAGCAAGTCAACTTATGGCAGTCCCCGCATTCGGGAAGAACTAAAGAAAAATCAGGTGAACGTGTCACGGCAGCGTGTTGCCCGGCTGATGAAAAAAGCGGGTATCCATGTTAAAAACAAGAAAAGGTTTAAGGCAACAACCAATTCCAAACACAAGTTCCCGGTAGTACCAAACCTTTTAAACAGGGGATTTAAAGTGGGTGAGCTGGGCAAAGTTTGGGTTTCTGATATTACATATATCCGCACCACAGAAGGCTGGCTATACCTTACTGTTATCATTGATTTGTGTGACCGCAAAGTAATTGGATGGGCAATCAGCAGTACACTTAAAACTACAGAGACCGTGGTTCCTGCATGGATAATGGCAATTAAAAACCGCCCAGTAAATGCTTCCCTGGTTTTTCATTCTGACAGAGGGGTACAATACGCCTGTACCGAGTTTAAAGAACTTTTGGCAACAAATCCTTTTGTAAAACAAAGTATGAGCCGAAAAGGTGATTGTTGGGACAATGCAGTTGCCGAAAGCTTTTTTAAAACCTTAAAAACAGAATGGGTTTACAGAAACAAGTATGCTACAAAAAAGCAAGCTGCTATCTCTGTATTTGAATATATTGAAACCTGGTACAATACTCAACGGAGCCATTCTTCATTGAATTATTTGTCGCCAGAAGAATTTGAAAAATTAATTATTAAACAAAATTTGGCAGCATGACTTAACTCTTTGTCCACTTTTTTGTTGCAAGTTCAACAAATTACATTTCCCCGGCGGCTTCGTTCAGCGATTTAAATCCGTTTCCTAAAATCTCGCTGGCATTGATAGCAGTGATAAACGCTTTGGGATCAATTTTATGGATAAAGTCTTGTAGTATCATCATCTCGCGGCGGTTCACCACGGTAAATATGAGGGTTTTTTCGGCATTGTTGTACATGCCTTGCCCATGAATGTAAGTTCCGCCACGGTTCAAATCCACAATAATTTTATGCCGTATTTCTTCGTATTTTTCCGAAACAATAAACAAGGTTTTATCGTAATTCACCCCTTGAAGAACCACATCAATAACGCGTCCGGTAACATAAATTACGATTAACGAATACAAAGGGATTTTCCAATCGTTAAAAGCAAAAAGACCAACCAACACAATAGCCGAGTCAACGGCAATCATTAGTTGCCCAAGTGGCAATCGGGTATATTTACTAATAATCATGGCTACAATGTCGGAACCGCCAGAGGTTGCTTTTGCTTTAAAAATCAAACCCAACCCGAAACCGATCAACACCCCGCCAAAAATAGAAGAAAGCAAAGCGTCGTTTTCAACCAAAGGAGCTTCTCCGTAAATCCAGGTTAAGCCATCCACAAAAAAAGCGGTGGCAAAAAAGCCCAGCACGGTTTTTACGCCAAAGCGCGGCCCCAGGATTTTGATTCCTAAAATAGTCAGTGGAATGTCAAAACACAGGGCAATCAAACCCACCGGGGTTCCCAGTAAATGGTGTAATACAATGGAAATACCGTACACACCGCCCGGAACAATTTTATAGGGAGTAATAAAAAACACAAATCCGCTGGCCATGATAAAGGCCCCGATGATGATTAAACTATAATTGATTAACCATTTTCTGGAAAGAAACTTTTCTTTATGAATAAATGCCATGATTCAATTTTATTTTGGGTTTGAACTTCATTTTACTTTACTGTCATGCTGAACTCGTTTCAGCATCTCACTAACATGACAGATTCTGAACAAATTCCTGCCAGAATTTTTCAGAATGACAAGCTGGTTTATTTACTTTTTAAAGTCTGCAAAAGTATATTTTTTATCAGCTCAAATCACAAAAATCTGAAAGATTTTTCTTTTTCTTAATCTCTGCACATCAATCTATTAAAACAAATCTCACAAACAAAATATTTTACGATCGCACATACTACGTCTAAAACAAATTCGTTATTTGAACACATCAAATTTAATTTTTTTAACAAATTGAGGTTACGAATCGGGCTTTAGAGAAATAATACAAGGAAATATTGTAATTTAGCCCGGAATCTGATACCGGCTTATTTGGTTTATGCAATTGAACAGAAATTTTTTTACGTGTGTACTCATTTTCCTTTCCATTGGAATTTATGCCCAACAAGCTCCCATGTTTAGCCAGAATATGTTTACCTATTCGGTGATAAACCCGGGAACCTTCGGCATGGATGATGCCGTTAATATGGTTGGAATGATGCGCCAGCAATGGATCGGTTTCCAGGATTCGGAAGGAAACAATGTAGCCCCCGAAACTTATTTGGTATCGGCTTCGGCACCCGTTGAATTTCTGGGAGGAGGACTGGGGGTCAATATCATGAAGGACCAACTCGGTTTTTTTAGCGATGTTCAGGCTGGCCTGGGCTATGGACGGAAAACAAAATTCCTCCAGGGAGAACTGGGCTACGGATTACAGGCAAATTTCATCAACCGTAAAATTGATTTTTCAAAATTCATTCCTATTGACGGGGGAGATCCGGTTATTGAAAACACCGAAAATACTAGCGATATTTTAGTTGATTTTTCAATCGGGTTCTTTTACAAAGTACCCAACCAATATTACATCGGATTATCCGTTGCAAATATTATTGAGGCCAAAGGGAATACATTCAACCCATCTACCGCTGTTGCAGCACAAGCCGACCGGACCGTTTATTTAATGGGCGGATACGATTTTTATTTCCCGCGAAACCCCATGCTAAAATTAAGCCCCTCGGTTCTTGTAAAATCAAACTTAAACAATACCCAAATTTCTGTTAGCAGCTTATTAACGTACAATAATAAGTTTTGGGGAGGCGTTACATATAATGTTCAAACCACCGATGCTTTTTCAATTTTAGTAGGTTTGAACCTAAAAGATTTTAAAATGGGTTACGCATACGATTTACCCATGTCTTCCTTTAATACCAAGGGAAGCCATGAAATTATGCTGGCTTATAGATTTAAATTATCAATAAAAAAGAAAAAAGATTCGTACAGAAACACCCGTTTTTTATAATTTAGAAAATTAATTCTGGATTTTTAAAACATTCGGGAACAATTGGCGTAAAAAACTAAAAATTTAAGCATAAGTTTAAGATGAAAAAACTACTTTTTTATTTAATGATCCTCGCTTTTTTGGGAAGCTGTAATTTTATTAAAGATAAGCTTGGCGGCAATAAAGGCAGCGGAGTTAGTGGAAATGGTGAGCTTGTTGGTGTTGACAGCCGCTCACGGCCATTTTATCAACCCGACCCCTATGGGATGGTCTTTGTTCCGCAAGGTAGTTTTACCATGGGAGGCGGAGCTCCCGATATGACTTACGGTACGGTTAACGATCCGAAAACCATTTCGATTTCCGGATTTTTTATGGATGAAACCGAAATCACCAATAACGAGTACCGCCAATTTGTTCATTGGGTAAGAGACTCCATTGCCCGTACTATTTTGGGGGAAATCAGGCCGGAAGACTACCTGATTGAAGAAAACGAAAAAACCGGCGAAATTTATGACCCACCACATCTTAACTGGCATACCCGCATCGAATGGACCAGCGAGGACCAGGAATTAAGAGATGCATTGGAAGCAATGTATTTGCCCGAACACGAACGTTATTTCCGCAAAAAACAAATTGATACCCGTAAATTAAATTACGAATATTACTGGATCGATCTTTTAGCTGCATCGCGAAAAGATTACACCACCGACGGTAATTTTTTGGATGCCAGTTTGGCAAACCGTCCGCAGGGACTGAGAGACCGCTCGGTATATGTCCGTCGCGAATCCATCAACGTTTATCCCGATACCCTGGCATGGATACACGATTACGCGTATTCATTTAACGACCCGTTAACCGAAAAATATTTCTGGCACCCGGCCTACAACCACTATCCGGTAGTTGGGGTAAACTGGAACCAGGCCCGTGCGTTCTGTGTATGGAGAACCGAATTGCTGAATAATTATTTAATGTCGCGCAAAGGCATGGAAGTGGTTTCCGATTTCCGTTTGCCAACCGAAGCCGAATGGGAATGGGCCGCCCGTGGTGGCCACCACCTCAACCCTTATCCCTGGGGAGGACCTTACACCCGTAACGAACTCGGTTGCTTTTTGGCAAACTTTAAACCACTCCGGGGAAACTATATTGCCGATGGAGGGCTGAGAACCGTTATCGTGGCTCACTACCCGCCAAACGATTACGGCCTTTACGATATGGCCGGGAACGTGGCCGAGTGGACAAACAGTGCTTATGATCCTTCATCCTACAACTTTAGTTGGGATATGAACCCAAACTACACTTACAACGCTAAACCTGACGATCCTCCGGCAATGAAACGTAAAGTTATCCGTGGCGGATCATGGAAAGATATTGCTCATTACTTAAAGGTTACGACCCGTTCCTTCGAATACCAGGACACCGCCAAGTGCTACATTGGCTTCCGTTGTATTCAACCTTACATGGGAAGGGATAAAAATGACATCCCTTCAAGAGCATCAAACGTTTACAGATAATCAAAGATTAATAAAAATTTAAAATCATGGGGGTTATTAGAAATCTTAAAACAAAAGGATACATTCTTTTTAGATCGCAAGGCTATAAAAAATTTATGGCTCGTTTATACGGATGGGGAGCTTCGGTTGTTATTTTGGGAGCTTTATTTAAAATCAACCACTATCCCTATGCCGATGAAATGTTGATTTTCGGGTTAGGAACAGAAGCGATTATCTTTTTCTTCTCCGCTTTCGAAAAACCTTTTGTTGACCCGGACTGGAGCATGGTTTACCCTGAACTCAGACCATTTTATCATGGCGATGGAATCGGCAAAAAAACCGAAGGCCGCCCTTTAAAAGAACTGGACGAGCTGCTTAAAAATGCCAATATCGATCAAAAACTAATTGACCGCTTGGGAATTGGTTTGGACAGGCTCAGCGAAAGTGCCAATAAATTAACCGATGTTTCAGATGCAGCAGTAGCCAGCAATCAATACGCCGAAACCATTAAAATGGCTTCAAACTCGGCCAACGAACTAAACACGGCTTACCAAAAAACAGCCGAGTCTTTAAATGTTAATGCCGAAGCAACCGTAAATCACAGCCAAAGCATTAAAGCTGCAGGCGAACAGGCAGCCCATTTGGCCGGTTCATACGAAGAAGCAAACAAAATACTTAAATCCGATATTTCGGCTACCGAAATATTTGCCAACAATGTCCGCATGGCCGGAGATTCAGCCAAAGAATTGGCCGACATTTACAAAGCAAGCTCTGAAAAAATCAACAAATCATCCGAAATGCTTGATTTTTCAAGCCTTGAAAATACTTCTTATAACGAGCAGTTAAAGAAAATTTCAGATACGCTTTCTTCCTTGAACCAGCTTTACGAATTGCAGTTGCAAAACTCGAACCAGCAGGTTGATTCTTCCACAAAACTGCAAAACACCATGCACCAATACTTGTCAAGCATGGCTGAATCGGCAGAAAAAATGGTTGAATATAAAAACAATATCGATCAATTGAACGAAAAAATGTCGGCTCTCAACGAGGTATATTCCAATATGCTGAACGCGATGAAATCCAAATAATTATTAACCCAAACAAAGCGTTAAGATATGGCAGGATATAAAGAAACTCCTCGACAGAAAATGATCGCGATGATGTACCTCGTACTCACCGCATTATTGGCATTAAACGTATCTAAGCAAATGCTGGATGCTTTTCTGGTGGTTAATGAAAGTATGGAATCGACCGTTGAAAATTTTGATGGGAAAATTGAAGACGTTTATCATGAATTTGGCAAACAGTTTCAGTTAAATCAAAACAAAGTTGGACCGTACAAATTAAAAGCCGATACCGCAAAATCGTTAACCGAAGAAATGGTTCGTTATATCGACAGTGTTAAATATGCCTTAATTATCCGTTCGGAAGGAAAAAGGAGAATCCCGGACGTTGAAACGGCAAAAAACACTCCTCTTAAAGAATTAAAAACCAAAGACAAATACACCGAACCAACCCGTTATTTCTTTGCCCGTTCTGAAGATGGCACCAAAGGAGAATCAGGGAAATTAAGACGCAAAATCGACGCTTACCGCACAAAAATGCTACAATTAATGAATGAACCAGAAAATAGCGATCGATTGGGGTTAATTACCGATGGGGTGTATTATGATGCCAGCGGATCACCGCAAAACTGGATGCAACATAATTTTTATTACACCATTTTGGCGGCCGATATTACCATCTTGAATAAACTAATCGGTGAAATCAGATCTGCCCAATTTGACGTTGTAAGTTATTTGTTTTCGGACATTACCGCCGAAGATTTTAAATTTGATAAAGTCTCCGCAGAGGTTATCTCGCAAAATTCTTATATACTTCAAGGTCAAACATACGAACCCAAAATATTAGTTGCAGC
Organism: Bacteroidales bacterium; assembly: GCA_963664245.1. Taxonomy (GTDB): domain Bacteria; phylum Bacteroidota; class Bacteroidia; order Bacteroidales. The sequence goes on along the minus strand of OY760934.1, from coordinate 2,835,046 downwards.
AACAGATTCTAAGCAATCGCCTAAGGTTTATTATGTAGAAGGAACTGACAAAATCACAAATGGTGATGGGGAAATCATTGATGCTTATAAAAATAAGGCCCGAATTGCAAAAGAAAGGGAAAATGGAGATGTGTATTTAGAATTAAGAAACAAAGGAGTTGGTTCGCATGATTATGCTGGTTGGGTTGAAATGTCCGATCCAATTACCGGTAAAACGAAGAACTATAATTTTAAAGGTAGTTACGTCGTTGCCCCACCATCGTTAACGGTTGCGGCAACCAAGATGAACGTATTTTACATCGGCGTGGAGAACCCGGTTTCCATTTCTGTTCCAGGTATTGCTTCCGAAAACATAAAACCGGGAATTACCCAAGGCTGTAATTTAACCCAAGACCCAAATGGAGTTGACTGGATTGTTACGGTTCCTAAAGGAATAAGAACCGCCACCATTAGTGCCAAAGCCAAAATGGGTGAAAACGATTGGCAAGACATGGGCAGCCGCGAGTTCCGTGTAAAACGGGTTCCCGATCCGGTAGCCGAAATTGCCGGTTATAAAGAAGGAACCATCGACCGCAACACCTTACTGGCAGCAAACGCCATTATCCCGGTGATGAAAGATTTTGAATTTGACCTCAACTTTGTGGTAAATTCTTTCACCATGGGAACCATCATCAATGGCGACTGGATTCCCAAAACAACCCAGGGCAACCGCTTTTCTGCCGAGATGGCAAACCTGATCAGAAACTCACGAAGAGGACAAAAATTCTTCTTCGAAAACATACAGGCTTCGGGTCCTGACGGAACAACCCGTACTTTAAATGCAATTAGTTTAACAATACAATAAAAATCCAGGGAGGATTAAAATGAAAAAAATAGTTTTATTTATTGTTGCAGGCGTACTGATTGGATTAACGTTCCAATCGTCGGCCCAGGTTATCAACGAATCGCCATTGGATGGTTTGTACGAAAACCAGGGAGTCATCGATAAAAAACCAGCACCATACCCGCCGCTTCGCCGGGCCGATGTGATGTGGCAAAAACGAATCTGGAGGGTCATTGATTTCCGTGAAAAAATGAACCAGTCATTTTATTACCCCATCGAACCGCAAAAATCATGGCGGAGTTTTATCCGCATTTTATTGGATGCCATTAAAGAAGGTTCGATGACCGCTTATGATATCTCGGCCACCGATGAGTTCTTAAACCCGATTTCGTACTGGGATATTTACAACCGTCAGTCCGATTCCATTCACCGTGTTTTACAACGTCCGTACCCTCCCTACGAACAATACGACACCGTGATTTACACCCAGTTCGACCCGACCAAAGTCATGCAACTGCGCTTGAAAGAAGACTGGTACTTTGACAAACACCGCTCACAGATGATGGTTCGCATCATCGGTATTTGCCCGGTAATGATTAAAGAACGCGAGGGCGAAGAAATTCCGGAACCTTTATTCTGGATTTATTTCCCCGAAGCACGCCAGGTTTTGGCCAAATCACAAATGTACAACCGCCATAACGATGCCGAACGAAGAACCTACGATGATGTGTTCTGGAAACGTTTATTCTCAAGTTATATTTATAAAGAATCGAACGTGTACGACCGGAGGATTTCGGAATACGTTACCGGTATCGACGCCCTGTTTGAAGCCGAACGCATTAAAAACGAAATGTTTAATTTCGAACAAAGCCTTTGGGAATACTAAAAACCCTAATGATAAAATTACAGGCTCCTCAAAAACTGAGGAGCTTTTTTATTTAAAGTTGTCAAAAGTCAATCATTTGGCTTGTCATTCTGAATTTATTTCAGAATCTGTTTCATTTAACTATCAATGCTTTTATATCCTGAATCAAGTTTAGGATGACATCAATTTAAGTTAACTTTCGACAACTTCTTTAAGTAAATTCTAAAACATAAACAACAAACAAATCTTGCGACCCAAATTTCAATATTCAAAACCTTTATACTAACTTTACAAGGGCTATTTTTAGCATGCTAGTAATTTGTATTTTGGAATTTACCCATTATGTCTTATAACTTCTTTCAAACCCCCATCGAATACTTAAAAGGCGTTGGTCCCAAACGAGCCGAACTCTTGCGAAAGGAGTTAAACATTTCCACTTTTCAGGATTTGTTGCAGTATTACCCTTACCGCTACGTGGATCGAAGCAAATTTTTCAAGGTCAGGGAAATCAACAGCGATGCCGCTTACATCCAGCTCAAGGGAAACATTTCCAACGTGCAGTTTATCGGGCAAGGAAGAGGCCGGAGAATGACAGCCAAATTTTCGGATGAAAGCGGGAGCTTGGAGTTGGTTTGGTTTCAAGGTATCAAATGGCTGAAAGATAAATTTAAATCCGATGTGGAATATATTGTTTTCGGCAAACCCGGTTTGTTCAACAATAAATACAACATGGCTCACCCGGAGGTTGACCCGGTGGAGGAGTCAGAACTTGCCGTTTCGGAAACCCTGCAGCCTTTTTACAGCACCACCGAAAAATTAAAATCGAGAGGGCTGGGAAACAAGTCTTTTGCAAAGATCACCAAAGCCCTGGTTGAACGTGCCAAAGACGAGATCAAAGAAAATCTGTCCGAAGAAATCCTGCAAAATCTCAAACTTATTCCACGGGAAGAAGCCTTGGTGAACATTCATTTTCCAAAGAACAACGAAATTTTGCAACGGGCTCAGTCGCGTTTAAAATTTGAAGAATTGTTTTTCATCCAGCTGGAAATGCTGCGCCACAAATTGCAGCGGAACCAAAAAATAAAAGGACAGGTTTTTAGCAGTGTTGGCGACTATTTTAATCGCTTCTACCAGGAGAATTTACCTTTCGAACTGACCAATGCCCAAAAACGGGTCATCAAAGAAATACGGGCAGATATCGGTTCGGGACATCAAATGAACCGCCTGTTGCAGGGCGATGTTGGAAGCGGAAAAACACTGGTGGCTCTGATGAGCATGCTCATTGCCATCGACAATGGCTTCCAGACTTGCCTGATGGCTCCTACCGAAGTCTTGGCGAACCAGCATTTTAAAACCATTTCAACATTTATAGAAGGGCTAGGAATCAGCTGTGCCTTGCTCACCGGTTCAAGCAAAACCGCCAAACGAAAAACAATTCATGAAGATTTACTGAGCGGCGAGTTGCAAATTTTAATCGGAACCCACGCCCTGATCGAGGAAACGGTTCAGTTTAAAAACTTGGGCTTTGTAGTCATCGACGAGCAACACCGTTTTGGCGTGGCTCAACGGGCAAAGCTGTGGAAAAAAAGTGCCGTTCCTCCGCATGTGTTGGTGATGACCGCCACCCCTATTCCACGAACCCTGGCCATGACCTTTTATGGCGACCTCGATTTCTCGGTGATCGACGAATTGCCCCCTGGGCGGAAACCGGTTAAAACTTATCATTATTTCGATTCTAAACGCCTGCACTTGTTTGGCTTCCTCAGAAAACAAATTGAGCTTGGCCGACAGGTTTACATTGTTTACCCGCTGATCCAGGAATCGGAAAAACTGGATTTAAAAGATTTGCAGGACGGTTACGAGAGCATTAGCCGTGCCTTCCCCCTACCGGATTACGCGGTAAGCATTGTTCACGGCAAACAAAAACCGACCGATAAAGAGTACGAGATGCAACGTTTTATCAAGGGAGAAACCCAGATCATGGTCTCCACCACGGTGATTGAGGTAGGCATTGATGTGCCGAACGCCTCGGTGATGGTGATTGAAAATGCCGAACGCTTTGGTTTGTCGCAGCTCCACCAGTTACGCGGACGGGTGGGGCGGGGTGCCGATCAATCGTATTGCATTTTGATGACCCACTACAAACTTACCGCCGAAGGGAAAAAACGCATGGAGACTATGGTTCGCACCAACAACGGATTTGAAATTGCCGAAGTTGACCTCAAACTCCGTGGCCCCGGCGACATTACCGGAACCCAGCAAAGCGGTATTATCGACCTAAAAATTGCCAACCTCATCCGGGATGAAAAAATACTGAAATACGCCCGTGACCTGGCCAATAAAATCCTGGACGAAGACCCCGATATTTCTAAACCCGAAAACAAACCCATAAAACACCACCTGATCCAGGCGTTTAAAAACAAATCTAATTGGGGGATGATTAGTTAAAATTTTCTATCTTTAGGTTACTTTTTTGTTTTTTTTAGAATAAATTTCTGAATTACTTTTTTTCTCCCCAATGAAGTAATTGTTTTTAAGACAATTTTAAATTCTGTTGTAATGAATGTATTGGATTTCAAAGAAAGAATTGAACGCCTGGATCATTTAATTAAACAAAAAGCTACCGGAAGCCCCGAAGAATTAGCGAAAAGGTTTAATTGTACGGAACGAACCATATACCGGATGATTAGCCAGCTAAAAGAAATGGGTTGCCCCGTTTATTACGATAAAACCAGACAAAGTTATTGTTATGAAAAAGAAGGATGCTTGAAATTTGTTTTTGAAAAAGTGGATTTAAATGTTAAAAAATAAAAAAACATACTCACTGACACTCCATGTCAGTGGCGATAAATACTTTTGGTTTGACAACCTATTTTTTAACTAAATTTTTATTAAAATGAAAAAGATTATTTGTGTTATTGCCCTTTTAGGGTTATTTGCATTTTCACCTCAAAAAAAAGTAAATGCTTTAGAAGAATTAAAACCAGTATACCCGGGAACATTTGCTATATATTGTTCGGACGGATCAGGTCATACGGTTTTTTGTTGGGACGAAAAAGACATGAGGGATTGGGTAGCAATACTATGCTAATTGGTTGCCCCATCAAACTAAACTCAATAAGTGAGAGGTTTATATCCCTACTCACTTATTGGGTTCTTCAAATTAGCTAAAATAGAACTTACATCATTTTAAACAATAAATATATTTAATATGCGAAATTTCTTTTTTTTACTTGCCCTGTTATTTCCTGTAATTACATTTGCCCAGCAACCTATCTATGCGATTGAAGAAATTGAACCCACGAATTATTTAATTACCTATTCGCTTTTGTGGCAAGAAGATTCAACCAATGCTAATTTTATACGGCAAGAGGACATGCTCCTTTTTATCGGCAAAGAAACAAGCAAGTTCACTAGTCTTAATGATTTTAGTTTTGACACGATAATGAGGAAGGTGACTACCCGGGAAGAAATTCAGAGAATGTTATCAGACCTACAAAATCCGCTTCCTTTTGGAGCTTTTAATTATCAAATATTTAAACAATATCCAAAAGAAAAACTAATATGCATAGATCACACCCTGGACGGTACATTCAGGTACGAGGAAGAACTCAGCCTTTTTAACTGGCAACTAAGCGGAGACACTGCCACCATTGCCGGTTATAAAGCACAAAAAGCCACCACTAACTTTGGGGGAAGAAGCTGGGTGGCCTGGTTTAGTGCAGATTTACCCTTTAACGATGGCCCCTATAAATTTAACGGGCTGCCGGGCTTGATTGTGAAAGTGCACGACACCCGGAACCATTATGTGTTTGAGCTGATATCTGTAGAAAAACCCGCAAAAGAATTAATGATCGACTATAAGATAAAAGCCTTTATTGACACCTCTAAAGGAAAATTCTTCGAGTCTAAAGAACGTCTAAGAACAAATATCATAGACCGGGTTAAAAAAGCTGGTGGCGATCATAAATCCCAACAAAGAGCTGCTAGTAATATGGCCAAGAGAAACAATCCTATTGAATTGAAATGGTAATTAAAATTTAGGATAATAATTAAAGCTTTCAACATGCGAAATTTCTTTTTTATACTTGCCTTATTATTCCCCATAATTACATTTTCCCAGCAATCTAACATTGAAAAAATTGAGCCAACAGAGTTTTTAATTACTTATTCTCTATTGTGGCAACAAGACTCTACTGATGCTAATTTTATTCGACAAGAAGACATGCTTCTTTTTGTAGGTAAAAGCACAAGTAAGTTTACTGGACTTAATACTTTTCGCTATGATACAATAATGAGACAAGTCTCTTCCAGAGAAGAAATTCAAAGCTTATTATCTGACATGAAAAACCCCCTACCTCACTCAGCATTTCGTTATCAATTTTTTAAACAATATCATAAAGAAAAAATATTGTGTATTGAGCACACCCTGGATGGTACATTCAGATATGAGGAAAAACTAAATCTATTTAATTGGCAACTAACAAGCGATACTACCACCATTGCCGGTTATAAAGCACAAAAAGCCACCACCGACTTTGGGGGAAGAAGCTGGGTGGCTTGGTTTAGTGCAGATTTACCCTTTAACGACGGCCCCTATAAATTTAACGGGCTGCCGGGGCTGATTGTTAAAGTACACGACACCCGGAACCATTATGTGTTTGAGCTGATATCTGTAGAAAAACCAGCAAAAGAATTAATGATCGATTATAAAATAAAAGACTTTATTGACACCTCAAAAGGAAAATTCTTCGAGGCTAAAGAACGTGTAAGAACAAATATCATAAACATCGCAAAAAAAGCTGGTGCAAGTCATGAGTCCCAACAAAGAGCTGCCCAAAATATGGCTAAGAGAAATAATCCAATTGAATTGAAATGATAATAAAGCTTTGAAAAAAACATTAAAAATAAAATACATTTTAATTTGTTTTGCCTTACTGGCAATTCAAAATACCTTTGCCCAAATTACCATTAAAGGAAACGTGAAAAATGACAAAGAGGAAAAGCTGCAAAACATCAACATTCTTATCTATGTACCAAACAGCAAAACCTTGATTGCTTTCGCGGTTAGCAATCCGAACGGGAACTTCCAAACCAAGGTAAACAGCCCAACGGATAGTTTGGATATTGTTACAAGTTCCGTTAATTACGAAAAGGGATTTAAGCGAATCGCAAACGCTTCTCAATTTGTTCAGTTTACCTTAAAATACGACACCAAACAATTGGACGACGTATTGATAAAAGCCAAACCCATTATTACAAAAGGCGACACCATCAGTTATTTGGTAAGCAGCTTTGCAGGAAAAGAAGACATGGTCATTGAAGATGTATTGCGAAAAATGCCGGGAATTGAAATCGAAGAAAACGGTCAAATACTTTATCAGGGCTTGCCGCTTTCCAAATTTTATGTAGAGGGTCTGGATTTAATGGATGGACGCTACCGGATTATCAGCAAGAACCTTCCTCATCGTACGGTGAGCACGGTTGAAATCCTTGAGAACCACCAGCCCGTTAAAATTCTTGAGAAACGCGTTATATCTCCACAAGCAGCCCTGAACCTCAAGTTAAAAAAAGATATTACAACCACGGGTACAGCATCTGTTGGAAGCGGTTTCAGTCCTTTGCTTTGGGAGGTAAATATGACGCCCATGGTTTTCTGTAAGAAATTCCAGTTTGTATCATCCTATCAAAGCAACAATAGCGGCAATGATGTAGTACAACAAATTAACCTCCTGACCCTGGAAAATTATTACCGCACTGCGGAACAGCCCAATGAAAATCCGGGTCTATTAAAAGTTCAATCGCCAATAGCTCCCGGGATCAAACGAAACAGGTATCACGATAACAACGTTCATTTATTCAACCTTAATGCACTGTTTCTCCTTAACAACGATTTTCAGCTACGAACCAATTTCCATTACGTCAACGACCACGTAAAACAAGAAGCCGAAGAAATAAGGCAGGTATTTATCCCGTCCGACACCCTGGTGTTCAACGAAAAAATAAACAGCAGCAGCTACCAAAGCTATTTTCAGGAAGAACTTACCCTCAACCGCAACGTAAAAAACAATTTCCTGAAAAACAAATTAAAGGTTAAAATGCACTGGGATAAAAATTTTGGGCAATTGGATGGATCCGGGGAACTCATCAACCAATCGCTTCAAAAACCATATAAAACAATTTCGAACAGATTAAAATCAATAAATCCCCTGGGAGAAAAACTCATTACGCTCAATTCTTATTTTTTCTACGACCACAGCCCTCATCATTTAACGGTTAAACCCGGACGATTTGCAGAAGCACTAAACAATGGAGATCCCTATAACGAAGTTTCACAGGAAATTGACCAAAAACGCTTGTACCTCGACCACTCATTTAGCTTAACCTTCCCGCTAAAACACTTAAGTTTCAGTCCCGAAGTCGGGCTTTCCTACCAAAAACGGAATTTGCAAAGCAACATTGCCATTGATGGGGAACCCATTGAATCAACCGATTTTGTGAACGACCAAAGTACACAAAGCACAAGGCTGTATTTAATCTCTCACATAAGCTATAAACGGAAAAAGTTTGATCTTAATTTCCAAATTCCTTTTAACTGGCGGATGATCCGGATTTCGGATAAAAGTCAAATTGAAGACCAAAAATTAAACAAGCTTTTTATCGATCCCGGGGTTTCGGTTTATTACACTTTAAATGCGTTTTGGAAATTCCGGAGCAGTTGGAACTACTCAACCACCCTGGGAAATATTGATAATGTAAATTACGGCTACATCTTACAAAGCCATCAGAATTTGAGCGTGAACGATGCCCCTATTTCTGAAACAAAGACCCATGCTTTTTCAAGCTTTATTTCATTTCGAAATCCCATCGCTTCGTTCTTTAATTCGTTAAATTATTTATACAACATTAGCAACAAAAACATATTATATAGTCGTTCTATCAAACCGGATGGCACAAGCCTGCTCGAAGCTGTAAATCTTCCGAATAAAGTCCGGTCACACAGCCTGAGATTTCAAAGCAGCAAATATGTTTCAGCCATAAAATCAACCTTCAGCATTACAACAAACATCACTCACCATAAAGGGAAATCGCTGATTAATGATGAATTGTTTAACACATCAAACACCCTGTTAAACTTTATTCCGGAAATATATTATACCTTCAACCAATGGTTGAATATGGATTATTCGCTGAATATGAGCTATACCAAAACCTTTCTTGAAGGCGAGAAAAAAAGCGATATATCCCTGCTTAAACACAAAGTCAACGTTTTTCTTTTCCCTAAAAAGAACCAAAGCCTTAGTTTATCTTCAGAATATTACAGGCTGGATGGGGATAATAATTTCTTTGCGGATATTACGTACCAATATTCAATTAAAAAACCGAAACTTGATTTCAACCTAAGCTGGACAAACATTTTTAACAATAAAACCTATACCCGTTTCCTGGCCAATGAATCTTCTGTTTGGGAATCGGTTTATAAACTTCGTCCATCACAAATTATTATCAGCGCAAAATTCCGTTTTTAACCGATCCTTATTTTTTCTGTTTTATTTCAGCCATCAAAATAGTCTGATAAAACTTGAAAAATCATTACTTTTGCCCCTTATTAACAGCAAACAATATTTCAAATGAAGATATCTTACAACTGGTTAAAAAATTACGTTGATCTTGATTTTACCCCCGACGAAATATCGGTCATGCTAACCGACTGCGGACTGGAAGTGGAAGGCATGGAAAAAGTGCAATTGGTAAAAGGCGGGCTAGAAGGCATCGTTATTGGCGAGGTAAAAACCAAAATCCAACATCCGGATGCCGACCGTTTGAGCTGCACCACCGTTGATGTGGGCGGCGAAGAATTGCTGAATATTGTTTGCGGTGCCCCCAACGTAGACGTGGGGCAAAAAGTTCCGGTGGCTACCATTGGCAGCACCATGTACATGGGCGATGATTCGTTCAAAATCAAAAAATCAAAAATCCGCGGGCAGTTGTCGGAAGGCATGATTTGCGCCGAAGACGAACTGGGACTGGGAACCAATCACGACGGAATCATGGTACTTGACCCGGAAGCAAAAATAGGGATGCCGGCCAAAGAATATTTCAACATTAAAGACGATTACGTTTTTGAAATCGGTCTGACCCCGAACCGTGCAGATGCAACCTCACACATCGGCGTAGCCAGGGATTTGGTAGCAGTAATCAATCACCTGCACCCCGAAAAAAAAGTAAGCCTCAAGCTTCCTTCGGTTGAAGATTTTAGCATTGATAACACCAAGCGTCCTATTGAGGTGGTGGTGGAAGATTTGGAAGCCTGCCCGCGTTATTCGGCAGTAACCATTTCGAACGTGAAAGTAGCCGAATCTCCCGAATGGTTAAAAAATAATTTGATTTCACTGGGGCTTCGCCCAATCAGCAACATTGTTGACATTACCAATTTCATCCTGCACGAAACCGGCCACCCGCTCCATGCTTTTGATGCCGATAAAATAAAAGGCGAAAAGGTGATTGTAAAAAAATTAGCGGATGGAACCAAATTCAAAACCCTGGATGAACAGGAGCGCGAACTGACGGCCAACGACCTGATGATTTGCAACGAAAGCGAAGGCATGTGTATTGGCGGGGTCTACGGCGGAATTAATTCGGGGATCAAAAACGAAACCCAAAATATTTTCCTGGAATGTGCCTATTTCGATCCGGCAAGCATTCGTAAAACGGCAAAACATCACGGCTTGCAAACCGATGCTTCCTTCCGTTTTGAACGCGGAGCCGACCCGAACATGACCGTTTACGCTTTAAAACGGGCCGCCTTGCTGTTTAAAGAATTAGCCGGGGGCGAAATTTCAAGCGAAATCGTGGATGTCTATCCCAAGCCTATCAACCCCTGGGAAGTAAAAATTAATTATGCCAATGTGAGCCGTTTGATTGGCAAAGAAATTCCTCAGGATCAAATTAAAAATATTTTAACCAATTTGGGCATCCAAATTCTTGAAGAAAAAGAAAACGGACTATTGCTCCAAATCCCGACTTACAAGGTAGACGTTACCCGCGAAGCGGATGTGATTGAGGAAATCCTTCGGGTTTACGGGTACAACAATATCGAATTCGGCAGCAGTTTGCGTTCGTCCATTTCCTACACCCAAGGCGTTGACAAGGAAAAGGTGCAAAATATGATTTCCGATTATTTGAGCGCTAACGGCTTCAACGAAATTATGAACAACTCGTTGACCAACTCAAAATATGTGGATGCGGTTAACAGTTTTGAGCAAGAAAACAATGTAAAAATGCTGAACCCCATCAGCCAGGATTTGGACGTGATGCGCCAAACCTTACTGTTCGGCGGGCTGGAATCAATTGCTTATAACCAGAACCGAAAAAACACCGACTTGAAATTTTACGAATTCGGCTTTGTTTACAATCAAAATCCCGAAAAACACAATGCCGAATTTCCGCTGGCAAAATACAACGAAAGCAAAAAGCTATCCTTGTTGATTACCGGAAACAGCATGGGTGAAACCTGGCACAAAGAATTGCAAAAATCAGATTTCTACACCTTGAAGCTTTACGTTTTAAATACGTTGAAACGATTAGGGTTCAACGAAAAGAATTTAGTTGCAAGCAACGAAATTTCAAAGAATTTTGCGTTTGGGCAAAGCTTTAGTTTCAAAAACAAACCATTGGTTGAATTTGGTTCGTTAAACAAAAAAATACTGAAAGCTTTTGACATCAAGCAAGCGGTCTTTTTCGCCGACTTCGACTGGAGCCAGTTATTCAAATTCTTAGGAAAAACAGAAATCCAGTACACCGAAATTCCGAAGTTCCCGGAAGTTCGCCGCGATTTGGCCATGTTGCTAGATCAAAAAGTTCGTTTCGAAGACCTGGAAAAAGAGGCTTTTAATACCGAACGAAAACTATTAAAATCGGTGAGTTTGTTCGACATTTACGAGGGCGATAAAATCGGGACCGGGAAAAAATCCTACGCTTTGAATTTCATCCTCCAGGATCAATTCCAAACCTTAACCGATAAGCTTGTAGACAAGGTGATGAACAAACTGATGAAAACGTTTGAAACAAAATTCAACGCTGAAATCAGAAAGTAAAAGATGCTGTTAGCAGGGGATGTTATTGAAGTTTTTAAAGTTAGTCCCCGGTTAAACTCAGGCTGAAATAAAAGAATTTAGAAGTATAGCTATTAAAAATTCTTAAAACCTTATGGTTTGGTTAACCCCTGACACTGTTAGCGTTGATTAAGCCACAATTTTTTTCTACCTTTACAAGCCTAATAAAAACCATTATAATCAATTTTTATTAGAATTTAAGTATGGAAGTTCAATCGATAAAACAACGATTCGGAATAATTGGAAATTCGCCGCTTTTAAACCGCGCCATTGACATTGCCCGTCAGGTGGCTACCACCGATATTACGGTGCTTATTACCGGCGAAAGCGGAACAGGAAAAGAAGTTTTTCCGAAAATTATCCATCAGCTCAGTGCCCGCAAACACGGGCCATACATAGCTGTAAACTGCGGAGCCATCCCCGAAGGGACCATCGATTCGGAATTGTTCGGCCATGAAAAAGGATCGTTTACCGGTGCCCACGAAGCCCGTAAAGGTTATTTTGAGGTGGTGAACGGCGGAACCATTTTTTTGGACGAAGTTGCCGAGCTTCCGCTGTCAACCCAGGTACGGCTGTTGCGTGTGTTGGAAACCGGGGAATTCCTGAAAGTAGGTTCTTCCAAAGTCATTAAAACCAATGTGCGCGTGGTAGCTGCCACCAATGTAAACATCCCTGAAGCTATTGCCGGAGGGAAATTCCGCCAGGATTTATATTACCGTTTGAACACGGTTCCGATTTATATTCCGCCATTGCGCGAACGCAAGGAAGATATTCATTTGCTGTTCCGGAAATTTGCTTCCGATTTTTCCGAAAAATACCAAATGCCCACTTTGCGTTTAGATGGAGGAGCCATTGATTTACTCACTGATTACCGCTGGGACGGGAATGTCCGCCAGTTGAAAAACATGACCGAACAAATCTCCATCATCGAACAAAAACGGGAGGTGGATGCCCTGACTTTACAAAAATATTTACCCAGCAGGATATCGAGCGATTTGCCGGTGCTGTACAAAAAAGAAGGTCAGAACGAGAGTATTTCTGAACGCGACCTTTTGTACAAGGTTCTTTTCGATATGAAAAAAGACATTACCGATTTAAAGAAAATCGTGATGGATATTCTTCAAAATGGCGGAAGTGGCGAAGAAATGCAGGATTCGTCACGGATCATCAAACAACTTTACCAGGATGTACACGAAACGGCAGACGATCTGGATAAAATCCATATCCACCAAAAAGGGGATGATGATTATATTGAAGAACCCATCCAGCATTCCGAAGTAGTGGAAGAATCGCTTTCTATTGAAAAGAAAGAAATTGACTTAATTAAGCGGGCGCTGCAAAAACACAACGGCAAACGCAAAAAAGCAGCAGAAGAGCTAGGGATTTCTGAACGAACCCTTTACCGAAAAATTAAAGAATACAATATCAAATAAATGCGAACAAAGTTTAAAATACTCATTGTAAGTTGCATCAGCCTGTTTTTCATTAGTGGATGCGGCATCTATTCGTTTACCGGGGCCTCTATCCCGGCCGAAGCTAAAACCGTATCGATCAGAACCATTGAGAACCGGGCCCGTTTGGTTGAACCAACCTTGTCGCAAATTTTGACAGACGCCCTTCGGGATCGTTTTACGTCACAAACCAGCCTCGATTTGGTAACCCGCGATGGGGATTTGCAATTTGAAGGTGAGATCACCGAATACCATACCCGCCCGACAGCTTTCCAGGGAGGGGATGTTCAACAAGGAGCCTTAAACCGCTTAACCATTTCGGTTAAAATAAGATTTGTAAATTTATTTGATGAATCGAAAAATTTTGAAACAACCTTTAGCCGGTACGAAGATTATGCAAGTTCTAAAAACCTGATAGATGTTCAGGCCGGATTAATTGAAAGCATTACAGAAGCTTTGGTTGAAGATATTTTTAATGCATCGGTTGTAAATTGGTAAAATGAAAAAAGAGGAGTTCATAGCATATTTAAAATCGCCCGAAAAACTTAATGAAAATTCGGTAAGCGAGCTAGAACAATTGACCAAAGAATTTCCGTATGCTTCTTCCATCGAAATATTATTAATTCTGAATTATTACAAAGAACGCAACATTCAGTTCGAAACCCGTTTAAGCAAATCGGCTACCAAAGCAGAGAACCGTAACGCCCTCCGCAAAAAAATAAACAACCTTACCGAAAGCTTCGTAAATGTTGAGCTTCCGGATGAATATTCCGAAACAGCAAAAACAGGGGCTACTCCGCAAAAACCTTCCGAAGCCCGGGTTGAATGGCCGGAAGAAGGATTCAAAGAATCGGAAAAAATACGTGAACTTAAAGAACGCATCGAACGTAAATTAGCCGCCATTGAACGAGCAAAAAAAGAAATTGCTGCTAATAAAACAGATGGAATTGATCTGGAGAAACTCAATGAAGAAAACAAACTAAAATCGAGCACCGAACTTATTGACAAGTTTATTGAAACAGAACCCAGTATCTCAAAAGGGCGCATTGAATTTTTCGACCCGGTGGTAAAATCACAAGAAAGCATTACCGACAAAGAAAATATTGTTAGCGAAACGTTGGCTAAAATTTATTACGATCAGGGGCACAAAGAGAAAGCCATCAAAATTTATCGGAAATTAAGCTTGAAATATCCAGAAAAAAGTACTTACTTTGCAGCCCTAATTAAAAAAATAGAAAAAGAAAAACAATAATCTGAAAAAAGAACATCATGGGTGCATATATTTTAATCTCGATTTTAATTTTAATCACTTGTATTTTGTTGGTACTGGTTGTATTGGTACAAAACTCAAAAGGCGGTGGATTAGCTTCTAATTTCAGTAGCCAAAATCAATACATGGGCGTACGCAAAACCACTGATTTCCTTGAAAAAACAACCTGGACATTAGCCATTGTATTGTTGGTATTAAGTTTATTCTCCATTTTTGTGATCCCGCGTAACAGTAATTCAGGAGTATACGATACCGAGCTAAGGGAACAGTTGAATGAAATGCCACAACAAACTCCTCCTCCTGCTACCGACTATCAGGCACCTCCTTCAAGAGAAGAGGGAGATACTAAATAATCCGAATACTGAACAAGAAAAGCAGCAAACCTTATTCTTTTTTTACGATCATTATTAGGGAACGATAATTTTTCTCTTTATTAATCTTTGTTAGTTATTCCAATGGGGTTGTTTGTTAAAAAAAGATATTTTTTCTTTTTTGGAAACATGAGTAACCTTCTGCAGAGTTGTGCCTACATCTTTTCAGAGAGATGGTTATATCTCTTTGGAGTTATGCGCATAAGACCGAAAAGATATAAGCATGCCTCTTCCGGCTTATGCGCATGTCTCCGAAAATAATTGCTTTTATCCTTCGGTTCCGTTACCGACTTGTTTGTATTCAGCTACTGCAAGGACTTTTTTAATGTCCTTGCCAGGGGTGAATATTACCCGGTTGCTTTTAATACAGGCCTTGGTGACTTCTTCGGCCGTAGGTTTTCCTTCGCTGCTGAGGCTGGTTCGGAAAAACCCCAGATCACCCAGTTGAATAATCGTACTATTGGCCAATTTTTCAGGGATAATCTGCACGAGAGCAGTGAGTACGGCCCAGATATCCGCCCGGTTTACGGTACTGATACGCTCAATTTCCGTACAGAGTTCTTTCAGGTCAATGCGGTTGTCGTTAACCACTGTGGCATAGAATTTTTTTGTTCCTCCGCCTTCTACACCGGGTTCACCCCGGGAGATTACTTTAAATTTGATCATACGTTTATGATTTTAAGGTTAATAATACGGGGAGTATTTTTATAGTTTGTCATGTTTATCTGTTTTGGATAATTTTTTATAGGCATTATTTTCCCCATTGATTTTACCAGAAAATACATACCTTCCAGATACTAAGTGGCAGATAAGTCGGAGAGTTTGTCCTTAACATTACCCTTAATCATTTTAATTCCTCCCCCCTAATAATCTCGAGTATTTTTTCATTTTGGATGATGACCATCCCATGTCGGTCGTCGGTAATGCCGTCTTCCAGTTTGTAAGGGTAAGTCGGTACCGGGCCCTTCATCACCGTGGGAAGGTACTTAAAGAACAGCCCCGGGTTTTTACTCAATGCCTGCCCGGCCTCCATGATGTGCGTAGAGACGATAAACGTGCCCTTGCGCTTTGAAAAAGCATCGATAATGGACACCGTCCCGTCGTAAGCATCCTTCACATTGGTGCCCTTGAACAGCTCGTCAAAGATGATCACCAGTTGTTTGTTACTGGCGACTTCTTCCGCCACGTGTTTTACACGCAACACTTCCGCATAGAAGTGGCTGTAGCCCATCGCCAAATTGTCCGGCACGTTGATGGAGGTGTAGATGCCGTCGTGCACCGAAAACGTCATCGCTTTGGCTGCTACAGGGAATCCCATGTGCGCCAGGTAAACCGCTACCGAAAACGATTTCATGAAGGTAGATTTACCAGCCATGTTCGCCCCCGTGAGGAAGAAAACGTTCTTGTTGCCACCGATCTTGATGTCATTGTCAACCGCCCCCGCAATCATCGGGTGGTAAAAACCCTTCAGGTCGATTACTTTTTCTTCTTTCGCAACCGCCCTCGCATACGTAAAGCCCCGTTCCCGCGAAACATCCGAAACCGCGATATAAACGTCCATCTCGAAGATCTCCGTAAGCAACTCCTCGATCTCTTTGTTCAGCAGCCCACGGAAGATGTAATCGGCCTTGAGCACCTTACCGAACTTCAACGGGCTTTCGCCCACGCTTTGGTAAGCCAGATCAAACTTTTTATGGTTCAAAAGGGCTGCGATCTTTTCTGCCTTTTCTTTGTAAGGCGTGTTCTGTGATTCTACCACAAGGGTTTTCGCCACTTCTTTCAGCCGGTCAAACACCGCGATGGTTGTTTCCAGCCCCTCACGGATGAACCCGTATTCCTTTTCCTTGGCAATAAAGTTCATGAACTTTAAACGGCACAGGCCCATGCCCGCCACAAAACGGTTTTTAGGCCCTGTGTTCCTCAGGTAGTTTTCTACCACCTCGTATTCTTCCTTGCTAAACGGAAGCGATATCTTGGCTTTCTGGAAAAACGAAATGGTTCCACTGCGCTGGTTGATCGCTCCTTCATCCGTCAACGGGTGGTTGAACATCTTTTCCAATAACCGCCCGCCACCGCTGGTGACCGTATGGTTGAACAGGCTGATGATCGAGTTGTTTTTAAAGCGGCCCAACAGGTTTAGGTCGTCCAGGGTCTGTCTGTCTGTTACAAATTCCATGTCCTAATCTTTTTTTAATATCTCCAATATCTTTTCGTTGTTGATGATCACCATCCCGTGGCGGTCGCCCGTGATCCCTTCTTCGACCTGGTAGGTATAGCGGGGAACGTTCCCCTCCATTACCGTCGGAAGGTAAAGGAACTTGATGTTGTCCCTTAGCTTTTTCAGCTCTTCGCCCGCTTCGATAATGTGCGTGGAAATGATGAACGTACAGTTGCGCTTGCCCGCAAAGGCATCCGCCACCGCAATGGTCGCATCGTAGGCGTCTTTTACGTTCGTCCCACGGAATAGCTCGTCGAAGACCACGATCAAACGGTCGTTCTGGTTCACGCTCTCGGCAACCTTTTTTACCCGCGATACTTCCGAGTAAAAGTGGCTCAGCCCCAGGTTCAAATTATCGGCCAGGTTGATGGTGGTGAACATCCCGTTCTGTATGCTGAAACGCATGCCCTTGGCCGGTACAGGGAACCCCATGTGCGCCAAATAAACCGCGATACTGAAGGTTTTCATGAACGTAGATTTGCCCGCCATGTTCGCCCCGGTCAAAAAGACCATGTTGTTGTTCTCATCGATCTTGATACTGTTCGGAACGGCATTCGGCACCAGCGGGTGGTATACTTCGTTCAGCTCGATCAGGTTGCCGTCCGTGTGTTCGATCTCCGCAAAGCTGAAGTTATAAGTGTTTGCTGTTTCTGCTACCGCGATGTAAACATCGAAACCGTAAACATGGTACAGCAGCTTTTGGATCTCCTTGTTCAAGGTGAAACGCAATAGCTTGTCGTAATGCGCCGTTTTTGAATACGAGAGCTTGTTGGGCTTTTTGTCCAGTTCCTTGAAGAACGAAAAGTCCGGGAGCGCCAGGGTATCCTGGATGGCTTTTACATCTTTGTTGAGCTCGCTTACGGAACCGTTGTCCCCCAGCTTTTCCAAAAAGGTTTTTAGGTCAACAAAAAAGGAAAGCGTCGCGATGGCCCCTTTGTTGATTTGCTGGTAATCCGTATCGCTGCCGATCAGGTTGTTGAACTTGCGCTGAAGGTTGTCTTCGTGCAATGAAAGCCGCGTTCGTTCGTCAGTGTTGCCCAAATAGTGCTCGATGGTGTCGAATACGCTCGACTGGAAAGGGAAACCCATCCCCTTCTCCTTGAAATAACGGATGATGTTCACACGCCCCGTGATCTCTTCTTCACGCGATCGTGGGTACAGGAACATGTCCTTCAGCATCGCGGCCCCTCCCCGCGTCTTCGTCCGGTTGAACAACCCATAGATGTCCTGCTCCCGAGCGCCACCGATAACCTTTAAATCCCCTATCGTTTGGTGGTCTACCTTAAATGACATAATATTTCTTTTAACTGAATATTTAAATAATCTTGTAATGCATTAATCATTTATTCAATGCTTTTTATATTTTTGAACAGGCTAAGGTTAGGGATAAATACCCCCTAAACCTTAGCCTTAATCTTAGCCTCTATCTACCTCTTCTTCTTAACCAGATTAAAAGGAATGCCAGCCCCAGTAATGCAGGGATGATTATTTTATACAAGGTATTAAAAACAGGCATGTCTTTTTTTTCAAGATATATTTTGTTATCCGGAGGAGTGGGCCGGCGAACATCAATAGGAACCTCATTATCAGACATCCAGAAAAACATACCGGTACCCATATTAAAGTTCAGAGACCGAAATCCATATCTGCGGGTTGAAAGTTCACCATTGCTAAAGCAATCGGCATCCCCCAGGATCATGATTCGTTGCTCTTTCTCACCGACTTTACGGGTTAAAGCTAAAGCCGTCGTGATTGGGCCACTTAATTCTCCTTGTCCAGGATTGAATGTCGCAACCTCATCAATAAAGTCCGTGGTCTGTAGCTCATTCCAGGAACCGATAGAATCAATTTGTGCGATGTTTTTTACCGTATCCGAAACCAATACCGGGGTATAGTTAAATTCACCTTTGTTTTCATACGAAATACCTACAACTCCCGGCATACTTACTGCTTGTTCTCCATGTATATTTTTAAACTGATAGGCTAGTTTCCGACCTTCTTTGGTGGATACTGCGGTTACTAAATCCATGGTACAACCTTTATTATACTCAATGACCTGGCCTTCCATAAATTTAACCCCAAAACGTTTAACCAGTGGGTTCATCTCATCTTGGCGTTTAAGGTCAGCAGCAATAATTAAATTACCCCCACGGTCAATGTAATCATCCAGGTTTTTTAGTTCTTCTCCCGAGAAAGCTGTTTTAGCATCTGCAATAATTAAAATATCAATATTTTTATCAATTGGAGTAGATAATTTACATTCTGTAAAATCAAAACCGTTGTTTATAAGGGCATGCCTGAACGGTTTTTCCTTGGCCAAGGTAAAATACCCCCGTGAGCCAAAATCATTTACATTCCTTTCTTCATGTCCTTTTACAAAACCCACCAAGGGCAATTCCATGGTTAATTTTTTAAATGCTGCGGTGATCTGGGATTCATCGGGAACCCGCATCAGATCGTCAAAAATACGCAGCTGAGTCGTTTTCCCTTCCTCCGTTGTGATTTTACATACAAAACGGTTTAATTCTGATTTAAGATCAATCTCATTGACATAATCACTAGCTGGTTTAAAACGTTTAGGGTTTACATCAGCAATATTACAGGCTTTTTCCAGGGCTTGCTGCATGATTAATCCGTCAAACCGTCTGTTATGGTTTTTTAAAGCCTGTTCATCCACCGGAAGGGCATAATAGTATTTATAGCCAAGTTTCATATTTGGATAAAACCTCCTATACTGTTCGTACCTACTCATATCGTATTTTTGATTGGAAGGTGCTCCTGTCCAGTAATTATCATCAAAAATATTTACATACGTTGTAATTTTTAGTTTTCCTTTAAGTTTGGATATAACCTCCTGACTGTTTTCGGTTAAGGTATTTGTATTCGTGCGTGTTGAATCATGGTATTTCATTAAAGACGGAATCGTACTAATATATCCGATAAGGGCAACAATGACAAAAGTACCTACATACCTTATAAAAGAAATATACCTTGGGCTTTTCTCCCGAATTCCTTTTAAACGGAAAATGGTGAATGAAATAAACAATCCGGATATCAGGATAAAGTATAGAATATCCTCGCTGCCAATTAACCCTCTTATTAAGGTTCCTGATCTTCCGTTGATGGATAACCAATAGGTAATATCACGTACGAATTTAATGTCTTGCCACATTCTCCCAATTTGCTGCAAAACAAAGAGGGTGGCAAAAGTTCCAATGGCTGCAACAATCTGGTAAGAGGTCAATGAAGACATGAACAAACCAATGGCAGAATAAGCACAGATTACCAAATAGAGCCCTAGTATAGCGGTTAATGCTGCGGGAAAATCAAAGTCTTTAATCGTAAAAGCACCAAAAATTGCCGTAAGAAAAAGAACAAAGGACATAGCCAGACCAAAGATCATCATGGAAACAAATTTGCCCAACACAATTTGTTTATTTGAAATAGGTGAAGAATAGAGTAATTTTATAGAACCTGAACTGAATTCATGGCTTAATAATCCCATGGTGAGCAAAGGGATGTATAAATACAGATTATTTTGCATCCTGCTAAATAGGCTACCACCGCCTGTAAATATTCTGTTTGTTAAAGCCTGTGTTCCATAACCTAATTCTGAGCTCATCACAGATCCACTTACCATTTGCATCAGTTGTATTCCAGCCTGAACTGCAAATACAATAAGTACGAACCATGCAATGGGTGAATAGAACATCTTTTGAAGTTCCATCCGTGCTATTTTTAATATCATTTTCATAACCTTTATTTTTTAATTTTTTGACAATGCTGAAAAGACGTCATTCAATGAATTCTTCTCTGCTTTAATTTCATCCAGTCGCCAGTTGTTTTTTACACTTTCCAAAACAATCCGTTCCGTTGCATCATTCAGGGTTGAAAACCGTAAACGGTAATCAGGCCCTCCCAATTCTTCCACACTCTCAACACCTTCTATCTTCATTAAATCATCCACAGGGGGCATTTCCAACAAGCGGACAAAAATGGTATTTGGGGTCAAATAATTATCAAATTCTTCGGTTTTACCGGAGAAAACCAGCTTTCCATGCTCGATCATCATGATATGGTCACAGATGGCATGAACTTCTGTAAGGATATGGGTTGATAATAATACAGCACGCTCTTGGGCAATTTCTTTGATCAATTTTCGAATCTCAACAATCTGGTTCGGGTCCAAACCGTTGGTCGGTTCATCCAGGATGATAAAAGCAGGTTTGTGGATGATTGCCTGTGCGATGCCTACCCGCTGCTGGTAACCACCCGAGAGGTTTCGTATCAAACGCTTTCTAAAGTGCATAATAGCACATTTTTCCATCACCTCTTCTACGGCCGATTTGATTTCTTTGGCTTCAATCATGCGTAAATAGGCACAATTAACCAGGTATTCTTCAACTGTTGTATCTGTATATAAAGGGGGTTGTTGTGGTAAAAAGCCAATTTGTTTTTTAGCCCCAATTGGGTCTTTTGACATATTAATACCTTTTATATAAACATTTCCCTGGGTCTGCTTTAAAACCCCGCTCATGATGTTCATGGTGGTGGATTTCCCGGCTCCATTGGAACCAAGCAATCCGTAAATACCTTTGCCGGGTATTTCAAAGCTCACATCCTTGACCGCCCATTGAATACTGTAACGGTGGGATAGGTTTTCTATTCTTATCAGTGATTCTTTCATAAAGTTCTTCCTTAGTTAATTCTTATTAGATAATCTTTTTCTTACTACTGTTTGGTGACAGGAGCAATAGACGTTTCCTTCAGTAGGGCTATTGTTCGGTGAAGGATTAAGTGTTTTTAGTTTTTAAAGAATGAGTTCTATTTTAAAATTTTAATATTCCTCCCCGCTAAGAACCCGGATAGGGGCATTAGCGGAGGAGGTTATTTATTAAGAACAAGGTTACGTTTTTAAAAGTTTAATACCGTTCTCTATAAGAAACGCTTATAATTTTTCCAAATCCTGTCCATTGGTTTGTTTGTACAATCTGGCCATTCACCGGAGGTACGGAATATAACCCAAGGGTTCCGTTACTACCGGAAGTTCCTGAAGAATCATAAGATCCTACCGTAAGCAGTTTCGCCCAATTTCCATAATTTGTATTACTGCTTCGGCCAAGGAAGTTTTGGAATGAGAGATAAGTAATCTCTTCCCCTCCTTTATCCAGCATTTCTATACTGGTTTGTAATGAAAGGTCATATTCGTAAAGCTTTCCTCCCACACTGTAAAACAAATACCCCAGGTCCGGGCTTACCGCATAATGGGTGGCATTGGCAAAATCGGTTCCCGTTATTTCCTTGAAATAATCCTGTTCCGCTCCAATCTGGAAACGGAGCATATAATATTTAGAAGTCGATGGATCCTGCAATATTGCATATACCGTTCCTAAATAATTACGCTCCATATACACCAGGTCATAGCCCGTAGGATAATTTAAAGCCACGGGAACTTCTTCTACGGAAACGCTTTGATAAGAGGATGTTACGAATTTCTGGTTATCCATATCATACATTACGGCAGTATTTCCATTTGTAGCCAGATAAGGAGAGGCCTTGAATGGCTCACTAATATTCCCGTAATTATTAATCGGAACATATTTAAACATATGTCCGTTCATAGGCTGATGGCTGTAGATGTTATTATCCGAGTACATATAGAGCAAAGGAAAAATACCATATAGAACCGTACCGCTTATTTTTTCTGCCCTAAAATCTGCCGGTATATCTCCAAGCATCTGATAGCGGATATCGTAAGTAGGTTCCCAGTCAAACGTTTCCTCCTCTAACCTGTTGCTTCCAGAGGCTGTAAGCAGGTAGATTCCATAATTTTCCAGGAAGCGGGTATAATATATACACTGAATCTGATAGGGTTCTCCCTGTGGAGGTAAGGAGGAGCCCATTTTTTCCAGAACATCTGTATATTGGATAAAAATATGATCAGTATTGTTGTATGATAACATATCCAATCTTGACTGTCCGTCAACATTATTGAGTACCAGGTAACCTTCATAAACCGGCGTACTTACCAGTAAATTCGTCCTGATGTGGAAAGGGACTCCCGTTGTTTTATCCGTAACTTTGTATTGCAAAAAATAATTACCCGGATCAAGCAAAATTTTTGCTTTAAGGTTCTTTTCCGTAGAAATAATACTATCGTAGATGTTGTATGATTCCGTAATATGTATAGACCATTCATACAAATAATCGTTCTCGGAGGCATTCTGATCTTTTGTCATCACTAAGTCGGGATAAATCTTTAAAGAATCTCCTGTAAAAACGTTGTATCCGTTCACCGTATCAAAACTTTCAAAAGAAATTTCATTGATATCATGGTAATCATAGTTTCCCAAATCTTTATCACAGGCATAAAATGCGGCAATAAAGAAGCCCAATAAAAGGCTGTTTGTAAATATTTTTTTTATATTGATTTTCATATTTTTAGGTATTATGAAAGATTTTAATTAAATTATACTTACCGAAAATAATTTCCCATTTTCATTGGAGTTACACCATCTTCCTCATAAACAGTATTCCCCGCAGCTTCCATATCCAGCAAGTAACGGTTCAGTATGATTCCATAGTACTCTGTTGCAAGGAAATAGTTATACTCAGTAGGTGGCGAAATCAAAAAATCAAATGGCATACCGGCCACCTCACGCAATAGCTGTACTTTTTTTACGCTGAATGTCCCAAAAACCGAATTGGACCAATATGGCCCTGGCACTAATATATCTGAAAAGGATATTTTAAATGTCTGTCTGTCACGCTCTCCTTCCAGATCAGATTTAAAATCTCCACCTGTTTTAAGCTGTAGAATCAGTATTACTTCTTCGTCCTTGATATCTTGTGTTCTGATCAGTCTTATAGGAATATTATCTATTACTTGTCCTGCATGTATGGTAAAGGTTTCGGGAAGAACATAGTGTGTATTTTCGATAGCCGTAGAAGACGGATCTATTTCCACCGTGAAAGTCCTGTCATGATTTATAGGTACACCGGTCACATATACCGGTATATTTACGACAGAATCCTGAACGGAAGCTTCGCTGTATGCAAAGGTAACATCCAGGCTATCTTGCGCGCTGGTAAAATGAAAATAGATATTGTCAGCCGTGTCATAGGTTTTTAAGGTTTCTTTTTTGCAGGAATACAAAATAGATAACAATAAAACTGGTAATAATATATATGTTCGTTTTTTCATTTTTTTCTCTTATAAGGTTTAACGTGAATTTGTTTCTGAAAGAGGCAACGGAACCACATAAACAGGATATACGGTAGACCAGGAATATCCATTAGTAGCATCAGGTATATAGGAAATATTTTTTCGTTTATAATAGAAAAACAATTGCCCTTCACCCCAAAATTCTTTTTGGTATTCTTTCTGAATTTCAGCATTGATATCTGGCACACTGCTAAGGTCTGTCAACCCCCTGTTGTACCGTACCGTATTCAGGTAATCAAGGGCAGCATCCGGATCTGTTTCCGTTTCAGCCAAAATATAATACATTTCTGTTTTACGGATCAATGGCTGGATAAAACGCCAGGGTTCAGTTTGATCTTCAATATCTGCATATTTGTAAAATATACGGTATCCCTTTATGCTGTTTAGCCAAGTTGTGGTATAGCGATAATCGTTTTCATTGTCCTCAAATGCTTGGACTAATCGGTCAGGATGGGCAGAAAATATTTGGGAATCCTGCAAATCAGAACTGAAGAAATTTGCAAAATTAGTGTACAAATTGGAATTATAAATACCAAATAATACTTCCGTAGAAAAAATCCTGTCCGGATTGTCGGGTTCAGAGACAATACCGCTGTAATCCAACCATGGGAACCAGGTTTCTCCTTCATCCAGTACTTCTTTTGCCAGGTCATGGGCAAGGGTTGTATTACCGGCATATAAACAAACCCGGGCCCTCAGTGCCATGATGGCATAATAATTCAACCGCTGGTTACGGTAACCAGTGTAAAAATCCTGTGAGGCAATCACACCTCCTGCTATTACAGGATCATTGTCCAATAATTCCTGGGCTTCGGACAGATCAGCTAATATATTATCCATCACCTGGGTGGCAGTAAGAATAGGTTGTGCTTTCGCATCGGCTTTTGTATAGTAAGGGATGGCTTCATCCTCCGGGGAAGTTGTATACACCGGGCCAAACAAACGCAACAGGTCAAAATGGATCAAGGCCCTGATACCCATGGCTTCTCCCTTTAGTAAATCAGCTTTTGTACTGGGAATAATACCTTCCTGGGTGGCTTTATTAAGCTCTTCAATAAAATTATTTGCTTGTGCAATGACAGAATAGGCCTGTGTCCACAGATTATCAAAGAGCGGTTGTACATGGTATGTATCTGAATAATCATATTTCTGAAGATAACTATAATTATTAAATGTGTTATATCGTTGTCCCAACACTTCTACGGAAGTTAATGTAAGGTTGGCCCCATAAAGTGAATTATTTGCCAGACTATTATAGAGCCCATTCAAAACTTCTCGGATAGCATATTCGTTAGAAAAAACCTGGTCCTTTGTATATTTATCTTCGGGTTGTATTTCCAGGTATTTTTTACAACTGCCCAGTACTATACTAAGCAGGCATAAAAGAATAATATAATTGTATTTTCGTATCATGATTAATATTTTTTTAGAATGAAACATTAAGGCTAAGGGAAACAGAGCGGGAAAAAGGATACTCAATCCCCCGTTCACTTTGTACCGTTTCGATCCTGAATATATCATTCAGGTAAAGGCTAATGCTCAGGGATTGCATCTTGAGTTTTTTAATCCAGCCATCCGATTTACGCCAGCTTAAGCTAATGGATTCACCTACAAAATGGGTATCCTTCTGAATAAATCGGGAGGACATATCCGGTAATATACCCATAAAATTTATTGCTCGAAATTGTACAACATCCCCGGACTTCTGCCATCTGTCATACAATGCCCGTTTATCCTGGTTGTAAACAAGTTCTGCTGTTGAAATATTCTCCACTTTGTCATACAATGCATTGTTAAATAAATAACCGGCTATCCTGTAACGGATATTGGCTCCAAGGGTAAAATCTTTATAGGTAAACGATGAATTAATCACACCCTCCAATTTGGGCCGAGTATTGCCTACTTTTACAATATCTTCAGTGTCGTAATCAAATGTGAGTGTTCCATCCGTTTTCTGGAAAATTTCCCTTCCGGTAGCAGGATCAATGCCCCTGGAAACCACTGCCCACATATCATCAGGACTGTATCCGTCTTTGTATCTCATAAGACTCCTGTTTTTCAGTTCTTGTTCATTATAAACATCCAGTTTATTTCCAAGACCACCATAAGTGCTCTTGTAGGTGCTACCGGTAACCCCAATGGTCCAAATAATGCGTTCTTTCACATTATAAACCGGGGATACCCGTAAGTTAACACTCCAACCTTCGGTGGTCAAATTTCCGACATTTAACACATAATTTTCGTTGATCCCTACTGAAGAAGGAAGTGTCCCAACTGCCCCGATAACAAGGGGATCTGTTCGTTTATCATAATATTCCACGTAACCACTCAGCCTGTTGTTCCATAATGTAAAATCAATTCCACAACTTAGCTGACGGGTTTTTTGCCATTCAAGATTGGGGTTCCCCAACGAAAGTAAGGTTAAGCCACCTATTCCAAAATTATTTATATCTGTTATTGCAGTAAATGTGGAAACAGAAGTAAATTGTCCAAGATTTTCATTACCGGTAATACCTACATCTGCACGGATTTTTAATAAATCAACCCAACTGGCTTTTTCCAAAAAAGATTCTTTATGTAAATTCCATCCAATACCAACTGAGGCAAAGGGGCGAAACATACGGTTCGATCCAAACACAGTAGAGCCATCCAGTCGATAAACGGCATCAAACAAAAAGCGTTCGTCGTAAACATAATTAATACCTGCCATAAATCCGGCACTACGGGAGGTGGATGTATATGCAGAAGGTTTTCCATAAGGGGTATAGCTATATGCAAATATGGGATTTCCATTGGTTCCATAGGGGAAGCCTACGGCAGAAAAGCCGGTTGTTTGGCTATGTGTTTCCCCAATATCTCCTCGGATGTTGGCATTTATCTGGTGCTTATTGATGACTTTAGCAAAGGTAAGCATCAGGTTCCCGCTGTATGATCTGTTTTCAAGACGGGTATTGGTATAAGTCCCTTTTTCGTGAATATCAGTCCCGTCAAATTGTGTATTTTCAGGAGGAATAAATACAACAGAAGTTGTATTTCCCTTCATCACCTGGAAACCTCCCTCTAAACGTAAACTGCTTGAAAGGGTCCATATCGCCTGTATATTATTATTGAATGAAAAGCTCTTGTCTTGATCAATACTAAAAAGTGAAGCATTATATAAAGGATTCACCGGAAGCTCAGCACCCAGAAAAGTAATTGAGTCAAGGTATTTTGAGACAAAACCATCTGCATCCCGTTTCTGGTAATAAGGGTTGGCGTATGCAAAATTGGAAAAAGAACCATAAGGCGATTCATCTCCTTTGTAACCGGAAATAGAAAGCATATTGGAAATATTTAATTTCCCTTTTCGATAGGTAAGATTAATATTAGCTCCCCATGTTTCCCTACCGGATCCTTTCATAACTCCTTGCTGGTTGCCGTATGAAACACCGGCATTAAAAAGCAGGTCCTGGTTCCCACCGGATAATTGTAATGAATGTTTGTTGGTAATTCCGGTACGCACAGGTTCACTTAACCAGTAGGTATTCACTCCCCGTTGAGTATTAGCTAATCTTTGGGCATATATTTCATCCAATTCCCATTGATTTTCTTGGGTAGTCGAATAAGCACCTGTCAGTCTTTCAAACTCTAATTTTTCAGCAGCATTCATCAAATTAAAACTGCGCAAATCAGGAACTTCAAAAGAAAAATCTGCGGTATAATTTACACGTAGTTCTCCTGCAGTTGGGCGTTTTGTTTCTACAACGACTACTCCGTTTGCAGCCTTTGATCCATATAGAGCAGTAGAGGCTGCATCTTTCAGAATGGTAATCGACGCTACCCGGTTTATATCTAAGTCATAAATAGCCTGTAAGGTACTTTCAAATCCATCCAGGATAAATAATGGCTGATTGGGATCATTACTGAATTGATTATTCAGATTTGCTGTAGTAATAGCCGTTTTCCCTCTAATCTCAAATTTTGGTAATTGGTTGGGGTTAGAACCTTGAATATTATTTTCAACCATTACAAAGGAGGGATCCAATGTTTGTAAGCTCTCTAAAACATTCTTATTTCCGATGGTTTTTAATTCTTCACCGGTAAATGTTGTTGCAGCTCCTGTAAAACTTTCTTTTTTTCGTGTATACATACCGGTAATTACGACTTGTTTCAATTCTGCAGTTTTTTCTTTCATGATTACATTGATTTCCTGATGATCAGAAATCGGTATTTCCTGTTTTTCATACCCTATAAAGGTGAAAACCAAAACAGTGCCTTCGGGAACTTTAAGGACATAATTTCCATTGGCGTCAGTAGTGGTTCCTTTAGTTGTTCCCTTAATTAAAACGGTAGCACCGGGTAAAGGGTCTCCGTCTTTATCCGTAACGCTACCATTTACCGTTAAAAGGTCGGGTTCTTTTTTCTGCTTTACAACCACCGTATTTTTCACAATAGAATAACTAAGGGGCTGGTTCAGGAAACACAAATCCAGCACTTCGGTAATGGTGACATTGGTAACCTCAATGTTAACGGGATGGGCTTGTTTAATAAGCCGCTCGTTGTAAAAAAACTGGTAATTGCTTTGTGCTTCAATTTTTTTAAAAATACTTTCCAGGGTGGCATTTTTTTCAGAAAGGGTGATGTTTTGCGAATAAACATCCGCCACCATACTGATTTGCAAAAATGCAATCATTAAAAACGTAATTGTTCTCATGACTCTCATTTTTGAGGTCAATACTTCTCTTCGCCCGAAAAGACGAAAGATTTTACTTTGTGTAAATAAATCCATAAATTTGTTTAGATTTTGGTGATACAATAAAATTGATTTATCCAAAAATTTGTTTTTGTAAGCCGAAACCATTCCGGGATTCTGCTCCAACAGGATTCCGGTTTTTTTAGGGTTTAGGGCTTTGGTTTATTGTTGCTTTTTGTTTATTTTTCCCTCCTTTCTTTTTTATATTTATTGTTAATTCCTGTCATTAATTTGGATCATTTGTAGCCCGCTCAGTCATTGACTGGTGTTTTTTAATGGCTATTGAATGCCCATCTGATGACTACTGAATGTTATTTTCAATGTTTTCTTTCATTTTCAAATTGACACATTTTCAAATTTTCAAATTAAGGCAATACCGTAATTGTCCGGCCTTCAATTCTAAAATGCACTTCACTAATTTCCAGTATTCTTAACAATTCCGATAAATTTGCCGAACGGGGTATTTTCCCGGTAAAAGAATCGGTTGTTAGCTTGCCCTTATAAATGACCTCAATATCGTACCAACGTTCAAGCTGTCGCATAATCGTTTTAATATCAGCCTTGCTAAAAGAGAACAAGCCTTTTTGCCAGGCTACTGCTTCGGCAATATCAACTTTTGCGACACTTAATTCTCCATCTTTGTTTATAGAAGCCTGTTCTCCGGGACTGAGAGACCGAGAAACGAAGAGACTAGGAGACGAAGAAACGTTGACACGCCCTTCCAGCAAAGTCGTTTTTATTGCATCTTCGTCTTTGTAAGCGTTGATGTTAAAGTGGGTTCCGAGAACTTTTACTTCTGCTTTGTTATGGATATTTACGATAAAGGGAATTTCTTCGTTTTTGGCTACTTCAAAATAGCATTCGCCTTGTATAGTTACTCGACGCTCTTTCCCTGCAAAAACAGTGGGAAAAGTAATGGACGAGGCAGCGTTAAGCCAGACTGTTGTTCCATCGGCCAAGGTTAATTGATATTGCCCCCCACGCGGAGTTGTTAACGTGTTCAGGGGTTCAGTGGTTTGCGTATTTATGCTTTGAGAACCCATTGTAGAAATGGAATCATTATAGAGCAGTTTTCCTTCTTCCAATTTTACAATATCCGTATGTTCCTGTTTGGCAATATTTCCGATTTGAAGAGTGTCAAGCAGAAGAATTGTACCGTCGACAAGCATAAGTCTGGCTTTGTCGGTTCCGGGGGGAATATCATTTTTATAACGTTCGGAAATATCGGCTAAAGCAGGAGTCGGTTGTTTCAGCAACCAATAAGCTGTAAAAGAAAAGGAGAACAGGATAAGTACGGCCGCCGCAACCTTTGTCCATAATAAAATTTTCCGTTTGGAACGAAAATCTCTTTTGAAATTATCTTTAGCAACGCTGGCAAAAATACCCTTAAGGATGTAATTCCAACGCTGACTATCATAGACTTCTTCAGGTTTTTGGGCTTCAAGGATTTCCTGTAAGTAAGAGTTAATCTCATCGTCATCCAATTTCCTGATCCAAGAAAACAATTCTTTTTCTTCTTCTACAGAAATTTCATCCGCAGCATAGCGTTGAAATAAAAGTTTTATCTTTTGTTTTATATTATCATTCATTTTCAAAAAGCCAAATTTTGCCCATTTATATATTAGACTGTTACAAAAGAATGAATGGACTAGTCAGAAAAATAATTTTTATCCCAACGCTAAATCCCTTAATAATCAAAACGTCCTGAAAGCATTGAAGATTAAGGAATTTAGTTTCGTCCTAAAAAAGATTTATCTTAGGATAAATAAACGGATTGTTAAAATTTAATTATTTTTACCGCAATATTTTTTGAGATGGATCAGGAAGACGAAAGGCTAAAACATGACAAGAAATTGTTTATCCGGATTTCCCGTTCGGACGAGGCTGCTTTTACAGAAGTATTTCATCATTATAACCCACAGTTGTATCCTTTTGTCTTAAAAATGTTGAAATCGGAAACCATGGCTAGCGAAGTCATTCAAATTATTTTTATCCGCCTTTGGAAAAAACGTTCCCTTTTACAGCAAGTTAAAAATCCCCGCTCTTACATTTTTACCATGGCTGTAAACAGCACCCGGGATCATTTAAAAAAAATAGCCAGAGAAAGCCGGATGTTCGCTGATTTAAAAACCCAGGGTACTACCTCCCTGAGTAACGAAACAGAAGAATGGATATTCCTGAAAGAAAAAGAACGTTTATTGGCAAAAGTTGTAGAAAAACTTCCGCCCCAACGCCAAAAAATATTTAAACTTAGCCGGGAAGAAAACAAATCTTATAAAGAGATTGCCCAGGAACTGGGTATTTCTGTAAATACCGTCAAAAGTCATTTAGTAGAAGCGCTTCGTTTTATTCGAAAAAAATTGTACTAAAATTGCCCGGATTCTGCGGTAGAGGGAATGTCAGATTGTCATAAACTTTCTGACATTTTTTTTTGTTTTCCCTTTGGCACAAAATGTGAGAAAAGGGAATTATCATTTTAAAACAAAATCAAATAAAACATAAATCTTAAAAAAATGGGAAAATTAAACATTAAACCATTGGCAGATAGAGTAATCATCGAAGCTGCTGCCGCTGAAGAAAAAACTGCAGGCGGAATTATCATTCCTGACACAGCAAAAGAAAAACCACAAAAAGGAACCGTAGTAGCTGTTGGTCCTGGTACTAAAGATGAACCCATGACGGTTAAAGAAGGTGATGTTGTACTTTACGGTAAATATGCCGGCACTGAAATCTCTGTTGAGGGTAACGATTATTTGATTATGCGCGAATCAGACATCGTGGCTATTGTTTAATTAAAAAGAATTTTAAATTTAAAAAAAGAAAAAAATGGCAAAAGACATTGTTTTTGACATGAAAGCCCGCGAGTCACTTAAAAAAGGTGTTGATGAATTATCAAACGCGGTAAAAGTTACTTTAGGCCCTAAAGGACGCAACGTAATTATTGAAAAATCTTTCGGTTCACCGGCAATTACCAAAGATGGTGTTACCGTAGCCAAAGAAGTTGATTTGAAAGACCCGATTGAAAACATGGGTGCTCAAATGGTAAAAGAAGTTGCTTCTAAAACCAATGATGTAGCTGGCGACGGAACCACTACCGCTACTGTTTTGGCCCAGGCTATTGTTACCACCGGACTGAAAAACGTTACAGCCGGGGCAAACCCGATGGATTTGAAACGTGGTATCGAAAAAGCCGTTGTGGAAGTCATCAAATCGTTGAAAGGACAAACCCAGGAAATTGGCGACAGCTCTGATAAAATTGAGCAAGTTGCAACCATTTCTGCCAACAACGACAACACCATCGGTAAATTAATTGCCGAAGCCATGAGCAAAGTAAAAAAAGAAGGTGTTATCACCATTGAAGAAGCTAAAGGTATTGAAACTTATGTTGACGTTGTTGAAGGTATGCAATTCGACCGCGGATATATTTCGCCTTATTTTATCACCGATACCGAAAAAATGGAAGCCGTTTACGAAAGCCCTTACATTTTAATCTACGATAAAAAAATCAGCGTGATGAAAGACCTTCTTCCAATTTTGGAAAAAGCAGCCCAAAGCGGACGTGCTTTGGTAATCATTGCTGAAGATGTTGATGGCGAAGCATTGGCAACATTAGTGGTAAACAAAATCAGAGGTTCGTTAAAAGTAGCTGCTGTTAAAGCTCCGGGCTTTGGCGATCGCCGAAAAGAAATGCTGGAAGACATCGCAGTTCTTACCGGAGGTACCGTTATATCGGAAGAAAAAGGATATAAACTGGAAGATGCTGACCTTTCAATGTTAGGCGAAGCCGATAAAGTTTCTATCGACAAAGACAACACTACCATTGTTAACGGTAAAGGCGACAAAGTAAATATTGATGGCCGTGTGAACCAAATCAAAGCCCAAATTGAAACCACGACTTCTGATTACGACAAAGAAAAATTACAAGAACGTTTGGCTAAATTAGCCGGCGGCGTAGCTGTAATTTATGTTGGTGCCGCTTCGGAAGTTGAGATGAAAGAGAAAAAAGACCGTTTTGATGATGCACTGAACGCTACCCGTGCTGCCATCGAAGAAGGAATTATTCCTGGTGGTGGGGTTGCTTTTATCCGTGCCATTGAAGAATTAAACGGAATGAAAGCCGACAACGAAGACGAAGAAACCGGTATTGCCATCGTTAAAAGAGCCCTGGAAGAACCGCTTCGTCAAATCGTTGAAAACGCCGGATTAGAAGGTTCGGTAATTGTACAAAAAGTAAGGGAAGGAAAAGGCGATTACGGTTTCAATGCCCGCACCGAAGTTTACGAAAATCTTTTCGAAGCCGGTGTTATTGACCCAACCAAAGTTACCCGTGTAGCCCTTGAAAATGCCGCTTCTATTGCCGGTATGTTGTTGACTACCGAATGTGTTCTTGCTGAACATAAAGACGAAAATGCAGCTGCTCCTGCAATGCCTCCAATGGGTGGCGGAATGCCGGGCATGGGCGGAATGATGTAAGAAGATTGTTTTATTCTGCGAGCTGAAAGCGAAGCGGAATAATTACAAGATACTTATCCCGATATAAAAAACGGAAGGCTTTTACCATAGGAGTCTTCCGTTTCTTTTTTTATAATCGGAATCTGGTTGATGTAGCGATATTCGATGTAAACATCGCCTTCTACATTTTGTATTGAACATTCAGAATGCTACATTTTTATTACCTTTACCCTTACAGAACGGAATGCTCCTCCCCGGCATTGAACGATTGATGATTTTTTATTTATCCTCGCACGAAGTTACGGGATTGATTATTTTTTAATTTATTCTCGCATTAATTGCAGGATGATGATTGAAATATATAAGTGAAATAACACACATTGGTTTATACAGACGTTAGCCATAATATTAAAATATGACAGAAAAGAAGAAATTGGATAAAGGATTACTCAGGATTGAAAAAAAATATGCTTGGTCATTTTTAGGTTTTCTCCTGGCACTAATTTTTGGTGGGATTACTATCTATTCCTCCTTTTTAGTTGACAAAAGTCCAGACTTAAGTTATATCGTTTTATCAAACGTCAAAGTACTTGATATAAATGCAAATGTTCGAGAATTAGATATAATCTACAAGAACGAGAACATAATAAAACAAGACAAAAATTTATCGATTTTGACCATTAAAATCGAAAATATCAGCGACTTAGATATTTTGAGTAATTATTATGACCCTCACAATCCTCTCGGAATCAAAATTGAAAACGCAACAATCGTCGAAAAACCCGAAATAATTGATGCCTCGACAGATTATTTGAAGCAAAATATTGAAATAAGTCAAAATGATTCGTTGAATTATTTGACCTTTTCGAATATCATCATTGATAAACACCAATTTTTCAGTGTTAAGTTGCTTTTACTTCACAAAACAGAGGAAAAACCTATAATCCAACCAATTGGGAAAATTGCTGGAATTGAAAAAATAGATGTTATAAACTTGGCAGATGCAGCAAAGGTTTCATTTTGGAAAAGACTTTTTGAAGAGAATATTGGCATTCATTTACTTAGATTTCTCATCTATATTATTTTGCTTGTGATAATAGTAGTAGTAATCGTCTTACCTCAAAGCTTGATTGGCGATGCAATTCGAACAAAAAAAAGGAAAAAACTTGTCTTAAAATATCGAGAAGGTAAAAAACTTGAAAATTCAGAAGAGGTAGATTTTCTTTTTGATTCTTACATCTCAAAATCAAAAACTTTTTTAGCAGAAGTTCAGCGGTATTTTAGGAATAAAGAGGAACTTAAAGAAGAACTGGAATTAATAATTAAAAAGGAAGAAAAGGATTTACCGTATACGAGAGACTTTATTTATGTAGATAGCAGACCAAGACCTGTTTATTTTGAAACGGAAGGAGTACTCGAAGTATTATTGGAGAAAAAGATTGTTCAATTAGTTGATGGAGAAGTAACAATAAATGAAATATTTGAAAAAGAACTGAATGACTTTGTTTCATTTTTGAAACTAATATAAAAATACTATGGCTAACACGTGGCATATGGCATGGCTGGGTTTGTACGGATTCGACTTGTCGAATCTCATACCAGTCCATTTAAGCTCATTTAGAGTTAAAATAAAGCTCAAATCAATATCATCTTGAGCTTTATTTAGTATATTTATGAGCTGAAAAACAAAATAATGATTGATACCAGAGAAAAACAAATAATTGAATTCATCCAAAAAGTTGGAGAATGTTCATCAAAAGAAATTTTTGATGAAATAAATTTATCTGTAAGTTATGCTACTATAAAAAGATTACTAACAAAATTAATTTCTTCAAACTATATTTCAACGAAAGGACGAGGAAAAGGAACTAAATATTTTGTTTCTCCTGCTTATCAAGTTATTCAGCCTATTGATATCGACAAGTATTATAAAAAGGAGATTGATGAAAGACAAATAAAAGAAGGATTCAATTTCCAGATAATTAATGAAGTACTTTCAAAAAATAGCGTATTTACCGATGGTGAATTACAAAAACTAAATAAGCTTCAAGAGTTTTTTAAAAACAATATTTCACAGCTAACAGAGAAAGAATACAAAAAAGAGTTTGAAAGGCTAGCCATAGATTTGAGCTGGAAATCATCGCAAATTGAAGGAAACACCTATTCGTTATTAGAAACTGAAAAACTTTTAAAAGAAAAAGAAACTGCTGCAGGAAAAACAAAAGAAGAAGCAGTAATGCTTTTGAATCATAAAGATGCTCTTGACTTTATTATTGAAACGCCTGATTACCTCTATCCTTTAAGCGTTTCAAAAATTGAAGATATCCACAGTATCTTAGTTAAAGAACTTGATGTTGAAAGAAATCTGAGACAAAGACGTGTTGGCATTTCCGGGACAAATTACAAACCACTTGACAATCAATTTCAAATTTCCAAAGCACTACAAGATTCTTGTAATTTAATTAATGAAAAGTCAAGTGTATTTGAAAAAGCATTATTGGCTTTGGTTCTAATATCATACATTCAGCCATTTATGGATGGAAATAAAAGAACAGCCAGAATTGTTAGCAATGCAATATTGATGAATGAAAAGCACTGTCCACTTTCATTTCGGACAGTGGATTCGATTGATTATAAAAAAGCGATGCTATTATTTTATGAGCAAAACAACATATCAAATTTCAAAGAAATCTTCATCAATCAATTTGAATTTGCCGTGAATACATATTTTTAAAAAAAACGAGTCATAGCACAATGTATATTGTAGCAGGGTTTGGGAGTATGCCATCTGCGGGTTCTCTCCGAAACCTGAGACTACTCTTATATTCACCCTTATACGGGAAAAAAACATGACGAAACGGGGGAAAATATTAGTCATTATAAGTACAATTGGGATCATATTTACTGGCGGGGGAATATGCCTTTTAAAACAATTCCTTACAGCCCTTGCTCCTCCAAAAATTGAAATCACCAAAGAGTACATTTTAACAAATAAAGACTTTATCAATGGTGTTACAATTGAGAAAATTCGGGTTGATTCTATTGGAGAAAATGGGTACCCTGTTAAATACACCACTTTTTATACTACTTCTTGCAATATCCAACACCCTAAGGATAAACCTCCAGAACCACCATCTAAAATCGAATTTAACAAAGCTGGAAATTATTCATGGGATGAAGACACGGTTAAAGTAGACTACATTCATCAGGGTTTATCAAGGCTCCCTCTACATTCACCAAACAAACGCTGGTGGCTGAATAAATATGGGAAGCATGCAGTTTGTCCCTTAAAATTTAATCCCGAACAATGGTACTATTTTACCATCAGAGATCCGCAAGTAACAGGAATTTTCTTCCTGATTGATAAAAAAGGAAAAGAACATCAATATTTTCTTACGAGCGGAGTTTCTCCAATTTAAATTACTTTTAAAACAACATGAATAAACTTACTAGTTCCAAAACAATAAATCATGAAAAAAACTTTCAAAAATCATTATAAGAATATTCTTTTTCCCTTTATCGTTCTAATCATTGGGTTATTCCTACTTAACTTAGAAAGGCTGGGAAATAAGACTGGAGAGTACGATATTATTAAACCTTTTGCGGTAGCCATAGTAACAAGTGTCATATTTTTCTTTTCAAGAAAACACAATAAAAAAAAAAATAATCAACGAGTTGTTTTTTAACGACCTCTACCCATTTATCTGGCTCCTAAAAACCGATGGGCTCATTCCTGTTTGTGCTTTAAAAACAGTATTAAAGGTTGTTTTCGAATTGAACCCCGCCAGGTAACCGATCCCTTCCATAGAATATCTGCCATCCACATTTTCGACAAGCAATTTTTTAGCTTCTTCAACCCTTAGGGAATTAATGTATTTGTAAAAATTTTGATGCAGGTTCTGGTTCAAAAACTGCGACATCACATTTTTATTGGTATCAAGCATTTTCGCAAGCTGGGGCAAGGTAAGGTCGCGCTGCGTATAAAACTTTTCTGTGGAAACCAGTTCGTTTAATTTTTCGTGTATTATCCCGACTTCTTCTTCCGTGAGTTTTATGGAAGTGTTTGCTTCGCTTGGCAATTTATCTTCCTGGTGTTGATTGATAAGAATTAAATAAAAGTGTTCGTTTTGACGAAATGCCCCATAAATAACCGACATAAGAAACAACAGCGAGAAACAATAATAAATCAGATCATATTGAGCAAATGAAAAATCGGTAAACAGTTCTGTTACAAAATAAAAAACATACATCAATGCCAGTGCAATAAACAGGTAAACAACCCATTTTAGTTTCTTGCCTTCGAGATTCGAATAATTTTCTTCCAGCTGCGGACGAATAGTTTTAATAACCTTCAAAATTAATCCGGAATAAATAACAACCTGTACGGTAAAAAACAAATCGTTAACCACAAAATAATTCCACCGGGTAAGCTCCTGGCGCCCCTCTTCTAAAATCATAAAATTATTGTAATAAACCGGTGTTGGCCAGTCAGCAAACATCCCCGGAAAAAGAATCAGGAAGCCTGCAAGAGGGAGAATAAAATGATAAGCTATTTTTTTCGGTTCAATATCATACAAAGACAACACGTAAAAATAAAACACCGGGAAAGCCAGAAGCAAGGCCATCGAACTAAGCAAATAAACAAAATAAAGCGGTTTTTCCGGTTGAAGTACTGCGTTAAGATCGTACAAAGCAAACACAATAAAAAGCAGCAGAAAGATTGCTATAAAGCGATTTGCTTTTTTGTTCCCTTTTATAGTACAGAATACAACAATAAAGAAAAGGGCCAGGATAATTTGTACATATACAAGTGCATGGTTGAATTGTTCCACCATAATAAGCAAATTGTATTATTCAGTTAAAAATACAACTTTTTAACTAAACATGTTCGGATGTATCCAGCCGAACATCAAAAAAAACAAATTCTTACCGTTTCCAATTAATTTAGATTTTAAAAAATAGAACCAAAATGAAGCGGACATTTTTCTTACTCGTAGTATCAATAATTAGTTTTTCTTTTCTTTCGGCTCAAACCACCCCCGGCCCCCGCGAAGGGCACAGCCTGGTTTACCGTAACGATACGCTTTACCTGTTTGGCGGTGTTACCATCGGAAATACCCAACAAAGCAGTGCAACGCTCAAAAATACGGGAGATATTACAAATGATTTTTGGGGCTATGTAAAAGGTAAAAGTTGGGGCGAAATAGCTGACACTAATCCTCCCGATGCCCGAATCGACCATACCGCTACTACCCTACCCGATGGGAGAATAATAGTGTTGTTTGGCAATCCCGGAGATGGTGGCGACTACCTGCGCGACGGCCATATTTATAACCCAAAAACCAAGCAATGGGAAGAATTAAATTTTAGCGGACCGGTTCCGAATAACCGTGCCAGGCATTGTGCGGCTGTAATCGGGAACAAACTCTACATTTTTGGAGGATTAACCCGCTATACTTCTTATGGAATAACCTACTCCAGTTATTCTAACGATCTTTTTTCTCTGGATCTCACAAACAACACCTGGGATTACATTCCGGTAATGGGCAATGATGTACCCCCGCCAACTTACGGAGCCACCATGGTGGCATACAACGGAAAACTTTACATTTTTACCGGCAAAACCCAGGCAGGCGGAGAAACTTCCTATTCAAAAAAAGCGTATGAATATAATCCCGAAACGGAACAATATACAGAATTAGCCTCCTTGCCCGGAGACGGAAGATACAAAGCACAGGCAACGGTAAACGAAGAAAAAGGGGAAATAACCGTATGGGGCGGAGGCACTGCCAGTGAGCGGTTCAACGAATGTTGGAAATATAATATTGAGAATAATAATTGGTTGGGAGGAACCATCCCCGACGAAGTGGATTTGTACTCGTCTAAAGCCACTACCGACGGGCAAGGAACCGTTTGGGTTTACGGCGGGATAGATGAAACCTCCGCACTGCGGGACGATTTTTATAAAGTGGAAAACCAAGGGGAAGAAACCGAAGA
The DNA here is from genome assembly GCA_963664245.1 of Bacteroidales bacterium. GTDB lineage: Bacteria > Bacteroidota > Bacteroidia > Bacteroidales. The sequence goes on along the minus strand of OY760934.1, from coordinate 2,795,527 downwards.
ATGGTCGAAATACAACTGGGAAACCGTTAAATGGCAAAAAATCGGGGGCGAAAAACCAACGCTGACTTTAGGAAAATCTGCCGTTCAGTACGAACCCATTTGCCCGTACTGCGAAAACTGCCCCGGAAGCGGTACTCCAACCGAAAAAACCATTGCCAACCTTTCCATCTCGGTCGATGACCTGGATGGTTGGCAGGTAACCTCCATTGGCTTTAATGCCTGGGGAAGTGGTAAAGACGAACAGTATATTAAAGAAGTCCGCCTGTATGTAAACGGGGGATTAACCGGTACCGGGACTTATACTTCGGATAATGGGGCAATTTCATTATCCATTGGCAAACACCTTCAAGCGGGCGAAACCATTAATCTAAAATTAACGTATGTGTTTAACTTTCCTTACGAACGCAGCAGCAACCATTATGGCGAGTTCGGGGTAACAACATCGGTTGCCCTGGTTTCAGCAGTACCTGACACTTACCTCCAATACTTCGAACTTCCATCAACCGTTTTTTCATGCGGACCGCAACTGGTTGCTCCAGTCGAGAATGTAAATACCGGCGAATATTTTGCCACCATACAAGAAAGCATCGATGCCGAAAACACAAAAGACGGGCACACGATACAGGTCTGCCCGGGGGTATATACTGAAAATGTAACTATTAGTAAAGAACTCACCGTTAAATCGAGAGAAGGCCGGGAGGCTACAACAATATACGCAATAAATGACCAGGAACCTACAGTGAAAATTGAAAAAGATAATACAACAATTAATGGATTCACTATTATGGGGGCACAGTCAAATTCCGGCATCAGTGTATCAGGATCCTCAACCAATAACACAATTAACAACAGCACATTATGCAACAATACGTTAACGTCAAATTATAATGGCTTAATAATTAGTTATGCCAATGGGTTAAGTGTAACGAATTCTTTAATAACTGAAAATCTCAATTCAGGTATAAAAATAGAAGAGATGTGTACGAATGCTCAGATAGGCAATGATTCAAATCCGAATACAATATCAAAAAATAAAAATAATGGAATTGAAATAGAAGGGGCATTGAGCGGCAACGTTATCGAAGGAAATTTTATTGGCACAACAAAAGAAGGAGATTCCGACAGTGGAAATGAGCATAATGGTATAAGCATAGAATGTCCTTCACTGGAAAAAAATTATATACGGGGAAATACAATATCCGGTAATAACAATTATGGAATCGAACTAAAAAATACAACAGAAAGATGGCATGTAACTTCTAATTTAATCGGGACAAATCAAGATGCTTCTTTGGCTATCCCGAATAAAGAAGGGGGAATTTATTTAGTTGGTTCAAAGAATGTAATTGGCAGTTCTGAAAGCGAATCAGATGCAAACATCATTGAAAACAATTCAAGTTTCGGGATTAAAATAACCGGGAAGAACAATTATATTTTAGGAAATTCTATTTCAAAAAACGATTACTATGGAATTCTTAGTTGGGGCGGGAGCAATAAAATTATTTCAAATCATATATATGATAATGGGAATTCCGGTATTGTGTGTGAATCTTCTAATGATACTATTTCACGAAATTTTATTGGGAATGAAAATGGTATTGCCAAACCAAATCAGGGCTATGGCATAGAACTCCGCAGTGGAAATAATGTTGTGGGTGGTAATTTGCCTGAAGAACGAAATATTATTTCAGGAAATCTTTTGGGAGGCATACATCTTACCGGGATTGATTGCGAAATTATAAATAATTACATAGGCACCTCTGAATCAGGGAATTCTATATTAGCAAATAATGGAAATGGCATAACTATAAGATCGGTGAATATTCTTCCTGCAATTTCGAATAAAATTATCTCGAATATTATTTCCGGGAATGACAAACATGGCATTGCAATCATTGATAAAAAATCAGTCGAAAATCATATTAAACAAAATATTATTGGTTTGAATTCTGAAGGGAATGCAACATTGTTTAATACGGGTAGTGGAATAAGTTCAGTTGCCGATAAAACTGAAATAGCAGATAATGCAATATCCGGGAATGTTGGTAAAGGGATAAACATCTCAGGAAACAAATGCACCATCTCAAACAACCTCATCGGAACCGACATTTCAGGAATGATAAAAATTAAGAATAGCCAAACCGGCTTATTTGCTTCAGGAGATTCTTGTACTATTTCAAGCAACACGGTTTCGGGAAACGGCGAAAACGGGGTGGTTATTGCCGGAAGCAAAAATACAATCAGCAGGAATTATATTGGTGTTGATAATAGTGGAGAACAAGCAATTGGCAATGCACAAAACGGACTTGTCATATTTGGGAACAAAAACATTATTGAACGGAATGTCATTTCCGGGAATACAGGAATCGGTATTCAGTTAAATTCAACACTTCACTCCTGCCAACAAAATAGTATTTCGCATAATAATATTGGCGTTGGAAGTAACGGAGAAACCCCTTTGCCCAATCAAATAGGAATTCTTTTCAATAATGTTGATTTTAATGAGATCCGAAAAAACATAGTAGGAGCAAATAACTCAACAGGAATTAAGTTAAATAACTCTTGCAACAATAATATTAATGCCAACAGAATGGTTAATAATTCAGGGGCAGGTATTTATTTATACCGATCAAATTCTTGTGCGGTTACCCTTAACGAAGTAAACAGCAACTGCAAAGGGATTTATGTTGTAGATTCGTATGGAACAAAACTTTCAGGAAACCATGGAAAGGATAATGAGTGTGCAACCGGCATTCATTTTGATCATTCTTTTGGGAAGACTACCGGCAATACAATAACAGGTGATGCTGCAGATGCAATAAAATGTAAAAACGGTTCCAATCCGCTTATAGTCGGGAATAACATCTATAACAATAATGGCAAAGGCCTGAATAACCTTGATGCTTCTTTGACTATAATGGCTTTGAATAACTGGTGGGGAGATGCATCCGGACCCAGTGGTGCCGGATCTGGTTCAGGAGAAGAAGTGTCTGAAAACATCGACTTCTCAGGATGGTTGTCAGAACCTGTTTCGGTTGTTGCAGCAACAGAAGCCGATACCATATACATTCCGGCCGGGACTATTGATTCGATTATATGCAGCTTCCAAAATTGGTCAAACTTAAGTGATGTTGTTAACGTTAATCTGCATGACGAAAAAGGTTGGCTCCAAACAGCATCTCCGTTATCCCTCGAATTCTCAGATAACCTTGGCATATTTGAAAGTGCAGTTATTTCAGTCCCCGAAACAGAAAATGAAGGATCAATCGATAAATTTTATATTACGGCAATTTCTCAGGCAAATGCTGAAAATACAGCCCCCGATTCAACCATTATAATAACTTATCAGCCCTATTTGGCCTCAATGAAAATTTTGCCCGATTCAACAAGCATCATGCAAGGCGATTCCCTTTATTTTTACGTAGAAGGAACCGACCAAAAAGAAAAAATTTTCTCCTTTGAGGCAGAATGGACCGCAAGTTCGGGAAGCATCGACACCAACGGTCACTTTAAAGCCGGAAACTGCGAAGAGTTGGTGCACATCACAGCCACCGATCCGGACAGTCAGCAATCGGTTACCACGGTTATACAAATAGTCTCCGAAACTCCCGAAACCGACACCATTATCCTTTCTCCCAATTCAGTAACACTCAATCCCGGAGGAGCCATAGAGTTTTCAACACGGAGTTACGACCAGTACGGAATGAAAACCGAACCCTTATTAAGCTGGGAAACTACCGGCGGCAATATTGATGCCTCGGGTTATTTTGTGGCAGGCAATGAACCCGGCACTTTCACGATAACCGCCACCGACACAGCCGGGGTTTACGGACAGGCCATCGCAATTGTAGAGGAAGTAGAATATTCGTTAACACTTGGCATTGAGCCTTCGAGCGCCATAGATGCCGGATGCACAGTAAGCCAAAGCGGGGACGGAACTTACGTAGAAGGAGAAACAGCAACACTCACCGCTACTCCCGCCAATGAATGGATTTTTACCGGCTGGACCGGCAGCAGCACTTCAACCGACAACCCGCTTGAACTCATCATGGACGGCGACAAAACACTTACAGCTAATTTTGAATTGCTAAACGCGATTGGACAACCCGGGCAAAACAACGAAATCTGTTTTTATCCCAATCCTGTATCAGGCATGCTTACGATTGGTTTACCCAAAAATGCTAGGGAATGCCACTTAAAAATATTTGATATGACAGGCAAAATTGTATTGGAGAAGGCAAACTTCAATAAAGGATATATTGATCTTTCACGCTTGGCAAAAGGCTCTTATCTGATTTATTTACAACATGGGAATAATACCTATAAAGAGTTAATTGTGAAGAATTAAAAAAAAAGCGTTCCCTAAAATCCTGCCCGGAGTATTTTAGGGATGAATCTAACACAGCGTTCAACATATTAGACACTCACGTTTCCATTTATAACGGCAGTAGTTCTTTTTATCCAGGAATCCTCCGGCCAAAAATGTATTTTTTTATTCACAAATACACCCACAGATTTAATCTTTAGTACATTTATACAATTAAATGAAAAACCATGGCTCGATTTTTCAAAAATAGAACAGAAAATAAAGGGGCGGTTCCCGGTTCGCTCATATTTATCGGGAAACAAAAAATGGAAAAGCCCAAACTAACGGTTATTGATTACGACAAAGATGAGATTAACGAATTTGAGGCAAAAAATATTTCCGATTGCTTTAAATACAAACATACCGATTCTGTAACATGGATCAACCTGTACGGCATTCACGAAACAGAAATCATTAAAGAGATCGGCGAGCATTTTGAATTGCATTCGCTTTTGCTGGAAGACATTTTATTTACCGGCCAACGGCCCAAACTGGAAGATTTTGACAACTACCTGTTTGTGGTGATGAAAATGCTCAAATACGATGATAAGCTAAAAGCTGTTAGCTCGGAACAAATCAGCATCATCTTGGGCAAAAATTTTGTCATCACTTTCCAGGAACAACCCGGCGATGTGTTTGGCCCTGTGAGGGACAGGATACGGAAAAGCAAAGGAAGAATACGAACATCCGGATGCGATTATTTGGCCTACGCTATCATGGACACCATTGTGGATAATTACATTTATGCCATCGAACGGATAGGCGAACAAATTGAAGACCTTGAAATACATATTATTGAGAATGCCAGCAAAGAAATTTTACAGGAAATATACACCTACAAAAAAGAAATCGGGTTCTTCCTTAAAGTGACCCGCCCGGTCATCGACATTATGAACAAGCTCAATAAAACAGAATCGGATTTAATCAATAAAAAGACCTCACCTTTTATTAAAGATTTGGATGACCTAACCGTTCACGGGGTGGACTCACTCAACACTTATCGCGATATGCTTTCCGATTACCTGAACATTTACCACACCAGCGTGAGCAACCGCATGAACGAGGTGATGAAAGTATTAACCATTTTCGCCGCCATATTCATCCCCCTTACGTTTATTGCAGGCATTTACGGCACCAACTTCGATTTTCTGCCCGAACTGCATTTTAAGTATGCTTATTTCGTTATGTGGGGCGTGATGCTGGCCATTGCCGTGGTAATGCTTTTGTATTTCAGGAAAAAGAAGTGGTTTTGATTGCCAATTTTCAATGGAGAATTTTCAACTTTTAATTGCACATCGAAAATTGTACATTGTAAATGTAATGCTATATTTTTACTACCTTTAGCCTTGTAGAAAGGGATGCTCCTCCCCGGCATTGTGATTGATGATTTCTGATTGATTATTTTTTATTGATTATTGTTAATGAGAAAAACTCTGTTACACAAAATATCATAAAACGCTTATTTAAACGAAGTTAGGGATTTGTTATTACTGTGTAACACTCATAAATAGATAAGTAAAACAACAGATATTCTGTTATACATACGTTAGTCAGAATTTGAATGAAAATTCCGAAGACAAAAATATGGACAAAGTACTTTTTTAGATCATTTATTTGGTTGATACTTCCTCTTTGTATTTTGGGAAACATAAAAAGTTGTTCAAGCTATAGGGAGGCTGGAAAACATTTAACACCATATTCAGTTAGTGTTAGAGGATATTACAGAAGCGATGGTACATATGTAAGACCTCATAGTAGAAGACCACCTGGCAGTGTAAAACATGATGCTCCATATGAGAGAAAAAGAATGTATATGGGACTATTGTTTTTCGCATGCTTAGTTGGAGGTACTGGCTCAATTGTAATCTATGCAAAAATGAGTATATCAGAGATTGAAGAACATAGGGAAACATTAAGACAAATTGAAAACAAAAAACGTGAAGAACAAAAACAGCAGTACATTAGTAAGATTCTCTCTGCAATAGATTGCAATTTTTCTGAATTAACCAATATTCCACTAAATTTAAAAAAGGGGAAATCAACAAAATGTAAATTTTGTAAGAAATACATTTCAACTGACGACTTTTATGTATCTTTTGTAGCTGTTTCAAATAAACATTATGTTTGTATGAACTGCGTTCAGAGGAGAGATTCAATCGGAAGAAATCAACCAAGATCAAAATATATTAATGATATCAAATATTTCGATTATTACAATAAAATGCTTAGTGAGTTCAAAACTAAATTTATCAATGAAGCAGATTCAGATGAATTTAAGTTTAGAGATTATGATCTAAAAAGAATTTTTGATTCGGAAATAAAGAAAAAAGCTGCTAACAGCTAAGCAATAAATAAACCAATAATTATGGAACAGTATTACATTATTGAAAATGAAACGAAGAAAGGTCCTTTTAGTCTAAAGGAACTAATTGAATTAGACCTATCAGAAACTACCCTTGTTTGGAAAAAAGGATTAAAAGACTGGACAGAATTAAAAAACTTATCAGAATATAAAAAGACTATTCCTCCACCAATTCCCAAAATAAACATTCCAAATGAATCTGTTAATACTGAAAATAAGAACATTAAAAAAAATGTAATTTCAGCAAGTACTCTTGATATTGACTTAAAGATTGACTCAACTATACAAGGGACTAAGGCGTCAAATCATATAAATGCGGGTTTTGGGTTAAGATTGGTTGCTTTTATAATCGATTTTTTATTTATGTTCTGTTTAACTTCTTTTTTCTGGGCAATTTTTCAATTACCAATTCCATTAAATTCTGAAAGTATATTTTCTGGCAGTTATTTCATATTTAAAAATCCTTTAGGAATCTTGTTTGGTTGGCTATTTTATTCTGCTTTTGAAAGTAGTAGATTCCAAGCTACACCAGGTAAAGCAATATTAGGATTAAAAGTAACTAATGAAAATTTCGAAAGCATTGGGTTTGGACAAGCATCTGGACGGTTCTTTGGGAAAATACTTTCTGGATTAATAATTGGGATTGGTTACATAATGATTGGTTTTACAAAAAAGAGACAAGGATTACATGACCAAATGGCTCATACTTTAGTCTTAAAAGAAAATGTAAATGAAATTAAAAGGAAGCCAACTTTTTGGATTATATTAACTATTTCAATTTTACTTTTTATTGTTTCTTTATTTATTCCTGCAAATACAGAATTAATTGAAACTATAGATTCTTTTAATACCAACAATATATCAAGGACATATAAAAGTAATGAGCAAAACATCCCATTCTCATATCAGGGGATTTCATTTGAATACCCAGATGATTGGAAAGTTGAAAAAGAAGAACTTCAACAAGATTTAGCTTATCAAATTAACTGTGAAAAAAAAGGAAGCAATTCTTCTGAAATAATATCAATTACATGGCTAAATATGGAAATGGAACCTCGGGAAATGATTCAAAATACTATTGAAGGTATGAAAGAAGTACCAACTCATAAAAACTCTAATATTAAACCTATTTTTACTACAGTTTTTAAAGGATATGATGCAGTTAAAGCTGACTTTGATTTAGTACTATTTGGAGAAAAATATTATGGACGAGTTATTTCTTTTAATTCGAACGATAAAACAATATTAATTCTTAAACAGACTGACAATCTTGATAAATTAGATTCAGAATTTAAAATAGTTGAAAATAGCTTAGAAATAAAATAAAAGCCACTAATACGCGGTATAGCAATTTTGAAGAAAAAAAATAACCAATAGAAAATGTCTCAATAAAATGGAAACTAATACTCTACTAAATTCTATATTAACCGCTTCTTCCATTTTGGTTGCAGTAGGTTTTCCTTTCATTATTTTTATTGTAGCTAATTATAAAGACAAAAAGGAAAAATTGTTAAATGAAATTAGAACTTACTATCCGAAATTAAATTCTTTTCGGAAGTTAATTCATTATGTTTTCAATACAGGAATAATAAAAAATTATGACAGAGAATTACTTCAAGCAAAAAATGATGTAGATAAAGAAAGAATTAAGAAGAATGAAGCCTACCCTTTTTTCAACGCATTAAAATATATAAGTAAAAAATATAGTGATGACTTGACCAATGATTATAATATCAATAGGTTATTTAGTTTTGAAGAGGTAAGAAAATATCGAGATTATGCAAGCCTTATATGGCATGACATCGATTGTCGTAAAGATATCAAAAAAGAATTAAATAACGACAGATTTAAAAATTTGGAGTCCTATGAAGTTGATATAATAAAAGAAACTATTGCTGAAATAGACTCAAAATATTTGAAAAGTAGATTAACCATTAATGTTATTGCATCAATTGCTGGAGACTTTGAAATAAATACCGCAAACGAATTAGCAAAGAAAACTTGGAAATATGAAAGACCTATTCCTAAAGCTGTTAAGCAATTATTTGTTGTACTAGCAATTTCAGTATTTTTTGGTGTAATTCTTCCTATTATTTTATTACAATTTCCAATATTACAAATTTGTCTACTATCAATAGGAATGGTAACCATAATAATTCTTTGTTTTGTTTCTGTGGTATTAATAACCGGAAAATACATTTGGGAAAAAATAGAATAGAGCAATGAACTGGGCTCCTCTGAGCGGAAAATCTTTTTCCTCTCGATTAAATAGAGAAACCAGGCGGCTGGCAGGTTTGTAATTTCTCAAAACGGAAATTAAAAAGATCAGCCGAGATGTAAAATATTAAATTTTCTCCTTTGCGAACCTTTGTGCAAAGCTTCGAGTCCTTTGTGGTAAAAAAGAAATTAGAATACAGATCGAAACCAATTTTATCCACAACTATCCGTCAAAATCCGTGTCATCAGTGTTCCATACATCCACCCAAATAAAAACATTATCTTTGCGAAAATTTAATACCCAATGCCCGACAAAAAACCAATCAACGGATTTTCAAAGCTTGATAAACAAAATAAATTAAAGGTCGTTTCCTCATTTTTCGACGATCCGGAAACGGCTCTGGAAGAATTAAAAACCTTTTGGCATCCCGATCCGAAAAAGCAAAAATTGTTTGACGAGTTCAGCGAAAACACCATTTCCAATTTCTTTTTCCCCTTTGGGGTCGCTCCCAACATGAAGATCAACGGGAAAAATTACATGATTCCCATGGTGATTGAAGAAAGCTCGGTGGTGGCTGCTGCTTCGAGCAGTGCCAAGTTTTGGGCCGACAAAGGCGGGTTTCATGCAAAAATTATCGGAACCGAAAAAATCGGGCAGGTTCATTTTATCTGGAAAGGCGAACCGGAAAAACTAATGGCTCACATGCCCAAGCTCAAAAAACAATTGTGGAAAGGCACCAAAGCCATTACCGAACGCATGGAAAAACGTGGCGGCGGTATCGTTGACATTGAGCTGATCGACATGACCTTTGAACTGGAAAATTATTACCAGCTTAAAGCCACTTTCGAAACCGTTAATTCAATGGGAGCTAATTTTATCAACTCCTGCCTCGAAGAATTTGCAAGCATCCTGAAAAATTACATCCGCGAAAACGATGATTTTGTGAACGGCGAAAAAGACTGCAACGTGATCATGTCTATCCTTTCAAACTTTACCCCGAATTGTTTGGTTGAAGCCTCTGTGGAGTGCGACATTGAACAACTCCGGCAAAAAGGCATAGACATGGATCCGAAAGCTTTTGCCTGGAAATTTGACAAGGCCGTAAAAATTGCTAACGTCGACACGCATCGGGCAACCACGCATAATAAAGGTATTTTTAACGGCATGGACGCCGTTGCCCTGGCTACCGGAAACGATTTCCGCGCCATCGAAGCCTGCGGGCACACTTACGCGGCCCGTTCGGGAAAATACCGCAGCCTGACTAAAGTGTTTATCAAAGACGGAAAATTCAAATACGTACTTCGCATTCCATTGGCGGTGGGAACCGTGGGCGGTTTAACCAGCCTTCACCCGCTGGCCAAGCGTTCGCTGCAATTATTGGGCAACCCTAATGCTGAAGAATTGATGATGATTATCGCAGTTACCGGCCTGGCAAATAATTTCGGCGCCATTAAATCACTCATCACAAAAGGCATCCAGCAGGGACACATGAAAATGCACCTGTTTAATATTTTGAACCATTACGAAGCCAGCGAAGAAGAAAAGAAAAAAGCAGTGGTTTATTTCGAAGATAAAAAAGTGAGTTTCCAAAAAGTCAGTGAATTTATTAAAGAAGTCCGAAAATAAAATGCGGTTTTATTCTAACGGAAAACTTTTACTGAGTGGAGAATATTTGGTTTTACAGGGAGCCAAAGCCTTGGCTCTGCCCCTTAAATTCGGGCAAGATTTAAACATTGAAACAAAAAAATCAAACAAGGAAATAATCTACTGGAAAAGCTACCAAAACGAGCTTCTCTGGTTCGAGTGCATCCTATCCCTGCCCCGTTTTAAGATCATCGAAGCATCGGATCAAATCATTGCCGAAAAACTGTCAGCCCTTTTGAAATTAGCTCATCAACATAATCCGGGTTTTATAAAGAGCGATCACTCATATTTTGCCACCTCCACCCTAAATTTTAATCGCAACTGGGGACTGGGAAGCAGTTCCAGTTTGGTCAGCAATATTTCGGAGTGGAGCGGTGCCGATCCTTATTTTTTGCTAAAAAATTCTTTTGGCGGATCGGGCTACGACATTGCCTGTGCATCGGCCAGGCAAAGTATTTTTTACCAACTAGCCGAAGAAAAACCAATGGTTGGAAACGCTGATTTTAATCCTTCTTTTAAAGACCATCTCTACTTTGTTTATCTTGGTAAAAAACAAAAATCGGTCGACAGCATCAAAGAGTTCGAACAAAAAACAAAAAACCATTCATCAGTCATTGCTGAAATCTCTAAGATTAGCGAAACCATGACAAGGGTTCAAAACGTAAGCGATTTTCAGGATTTAATGTTGGAACACGAAAAAATCATTGCCGGTATTTTGGATCGAAAAAGAATCAAAGAAGAACGTTTCCCCGATTTCAAGGGGGAAATCAAATCGCTGGGCGGCTGGGGTGGCGACTTTGTGATGGCAGCAAGCGAGATGGGAGAAGCGAAAATTAAATCTTATTTTGAAAGTAAAGGTTTGAATGTTATTTTTAAATTTGAGGAGATGGCTCTTGGCTATTAGCCACAACAAAAACTAATTGCTAATGAACGGAAATAAAGTTACCTGGAGAAGCCCTTCAAACATTGCCATTGTAAAATACTGGGGGAAAAAAAATGTGCAGCAGCCAATCAATCCATCCTTGAGTTTTTCCTTGTCAAATTCTTATACCGAAACGGAGATTTCTTATTCAGCGAAAATTTCAACCGATAAAATTTCGGCGAAATTCTTTTTTGACGGACAACATCAGCCTGATTTTGAAAAACGGATTTTAAAATATTTCGACACCATTTACGATCAATTAGCCGTTTTCAAAAAATACCATCTCAAGATAAACAGCAAAAATACCTTTCCCCACTCTGCCGGAATTGCATCTTCGGCCGCTGCCATGAGCTCGCTGGCTTTAGCTTTGCTCTCAATTGAAAAAGATACAAATGAAACTACTTTTAGGAAAGCCTCTAGTTTAGCACGTTTGGGATCAGGGAGTGCCTGCCGATCGGTCTACGGAAAATTTACCATTTGGGGAAAATTAAATGAAGTGGAAAATTCTTCGGATGATTTTGCAATCCCGTTTCCTTACAAGCTTCATCCGATTTTCGAAAATTTACAGGATTCGATTTTGATTATCCGGTCCGGGAAAAAATCCGTTTCTAGTTCGGCCGGGCATAACCTCATGAACAATCACCCGTTTAAAGAAACCCGGATCAAACAGGCAACCAAGCATTGCATTGAGCTGCTAGAAGTTCTACAAAACGACGACTTTGCCCGTTTTGCCGAAATTTGCGAAAACGAAGCCTTAACACTACACGGATTAATGATGAACTCTTCGCCCTCGTTTATTTTGATTGAACCGGAAACCTTGTCCGTCATTCAAAAAATTCGTGAGTTCAGGGCTCAGACAAAACAAAACGTGTGTTTTACCCTTGATGCAGGCCCCAACATCCACCTGATTTATCCCCGCGAAAACAAAGAAATTATCCGGCAATTTATCGAAGAAGAATTATTAGTATATTGCGAAAACAAGCAATGGATTGACGACGAAATGGGCAGCGGCCCGCGAAAAATAGTGTAACAATGACGAGAGAAAGGAACGATGTTTTTTATGCTAAAATAATGCTGTTCGGCGAATACAGCGTAATCTGCGATTCAATGGGGCTGGCCATTCCTTATACTCATTTCCGGGGCGAATTAAGCTTAACCAACGAGGATAAATATACCGATTTGGAGTTCGCCCAAAAATCAAATCAACAGCTTCGTGAGTTCCATAAATATTTAAAAAAATTGGCAAACGAAGGTAAATTACTCGCCGATTTAAACCTGCCCAAATTTGAAAAAGAGCTCAAAAAAAACCTGTACTTCGAGTCAACCATCCCCCAAGGGTTTGGCATTGGAAGTTCCGGGGCATTGTGTGCCGCCATTTACGACCGTTATTCTGTTGAGCCCATTCCAAATGACCGCCATCTCAAAGAAAGTCAAATTTTAAAACTTCGCAAGCTTTTTTCCCAGATGGAATCGTTTTTTCATGGCGTGAGTTCAGGGATAGATCCTTTGAATTGCTACCTAAAATACCCGGTTCTGATTAAAAGCAAAAACGAGTTGAGCATGGTTGGCATTCCCCGCAACAAACACAATAAAGAAGGGGCCATCTTTTTAATCAACACCGGAAACCCGGGAAAAACAGAACCTTTGGTAAACCTGTTTTTTGAAAAATGCAAAGATTACGGTTTCTTCAAAAAAATAAAAAACGAAATGATCCCCTACAACGATAACTGCATAAAATCGTTGGTAAAAGGGGAAACCAAAGAATTTTTCAGCAATTTAAAATCGCTTTCAAAGTTTTTATTAAAGAACCTTAGCCCAATGATTCCCGAAACATTTAAGGAAGTTTGGAACGTGGGCATTGAATCTTCATCATATTACCTGAAGTTATGCGGTTCCGGTGGCGGTGGTTTCTTACTTGGGTTTACCGAAAATCTGGAAAAAGCAAAATTCGAACTCAAAAAGCATAACATTGACCCAATCCTGGTCTACCGCAACCTGAAATAACATTCATATTTACTCAAGCAACGTTTTTCAATATAAAACACTAATTCTTTTAATCTTAGCAAATCTTTTATAAATTTACAGAAAAATAAACCCACATCTACCTCTATGAAAAAGAAAGCGTTATCCCTGATCGCAATACTTATCGGCTTTATCTTTTTTTTAAACACACAAGTTATTGCACAAAGCACAAACCTCGCATACAAAGCAAAAGGAAAATCAACTTATGGTGTCGTAATTACATTTTCTGACGATGCTGGAAACACTACGCTTGAGCCCTCCCAGTTTTTTAGTTATAACGAAATATACTTTGTATTAAGCCCTGCCGCAGATTCGCCAAAAGATTTTTTTAAAGAAAGTGATGCCGAAGAATTTCTGGCAAAAATTGTAATCGACCAAAACGGAACAAAAGTTAACCAATCGGCACAAGCCCGTTATTTGCTGAACACACAAGGCAAACTTGACCGCATTGTCATTGCCTTTCCTAAAAACACCTTTCAAGAATACAACGAGTTTTCATTTAACGTAGAAAGCTTTTTTTCGGATAAGATAACCCTGGAAGAACGCTTTTTTCAGTCGTATGAACCACAAAAAAACAGTTATGAAGGAGCCCTTGCCAAACTCGAAGAAGGCGAGTTTATTGAAGCTTACAATGATTTTATAAAAATCGTTAACAGTGCCGGTGAAAATGCTGAAATAAAATCATTTTCATTTTTCAGCCCCATTCTCAGCAAAGATGTCCCGGCTTTGATTGACGCTTTTATCGAAAATCGAAATAACACATTCAACACTGCTAATGAAAGCTTTCAGCAATCAAAAAGCATTGATTTACTAAACGCTTGCGACAAGATTGTTAAAGAAGCTACCGAAAAAGCATCAAATTTTGATTCGTTTTTCGAATTAAAAGACATTGATTCTTCGGGTTCAAAAGATAAAGTTTTGGCATTTGTAAACAACCTGAACGATTTGAACAATAAAAATTTCAGAACCTTTGAAGAAGAAAAAATGGGGTTCTTTAAAAAAGGAAGCTACCGCAAATATCAGTTCGATTTATATTTAGACCTCATCAGCAAAATGTTATTGTATAAGAATTCGCTTTCAATCATCGAAAAACTTGATACCATTAACATTAATCTTTTAAAACGTTTCCCGAAAGGCAAAAATGAGCTGATTGGGGACTGGAAAAACCAATTCGAAATTTTAGTCCGCCTAATCAATAAAAATATTGAGCAATCCGGCATTGTTTTTAAAGAAGATGTGATGGAAAACCTTCAAAATTTAACGACTTCACAAAAGCAGCCTTACTTTGAAATTTTCTCTGCATTTAATGCGCTGAACGAGGATCAGGACAGTTTTAAAACCCAACTTCAATCGGCCTTGCTTATCGCTTCTGATGAAACCATCCTGGATTATATTGAATACTGGCTATTATCCTTCCGTTTAACTGACGAAGGCATTAATTCGGCCTATATGAGCCAGCTGAATGAAGGGATCAGCCTGATTGAAAGAAAACAATTTGACCGGGCCGACGATAGTTTCAGTTTGTTAATGAAAATTGCCAACCAGTATGCCCCGGTTTGGTTTTACTCGGGACAAATTAAGCATAGCATGGGTGAGAATTTTTCGGCCGAACGCTTCTTTAACAAAGCCATCGAAATTTATCCCAATTATTTGGCACCACGCCGCTACATCTTAAAAATCTTTGAAGAAAGCGAAAACTATAACCAGATGCTGGAAAATACCAATAAAGCCATTCAAACCATGGATGCCTGGTATTTCAGATACAAAAAAGCATCGGCTCTGTATCGTTTAAAAAAATATGACGAGGCAATCAACGAAATCAACACAGAGTGCCTGAAAAAAAACGCCTGGGATATTAATCAATATTTTCTTTTAAGTGATGCATACCGAGCCATTGGAGACTTTGAAAAAGCCAAAGTCGCTTGCGAAAAAACCCTGGATATTGATCCTTTCTCAACGGATTCAAAAGAATTTGATGACCGAATGAAAGTGATCTACGAAGAAATGGAGAAAGCAAAAAAAGTTCCTGTAAAAACAGCACCACAATCGGCTCCTGTAAAAAGTGACACCACTCAAACCAGTCAACAGTAACCCGGATTTGTAACTTATGTTTAAAATTGCTGTCTAAGGATTATAAAATTGTATAATCTATTCAGCATTATGAAACCTCAAAATCAAAAATCGGGATTATTTATTTTAATCCTTAGATCTATCAATTTATAAATTCAGCTTTGTTTGAATCGCCTTAACCTCTTTCCTGAGTTGTTTAACCGTATCCGCCAAGTCTTGTTTTTCCTGGTTGGGTTCAGGCATTTCACTGCTAATGTAATTCACAAATTTCCAAACTTCTTTAATCTCGTTCACTTTAATTTCATACGGATCATAAAGTGAATTCAACGAATGCAGAACCAGTTTTTTTTCGTTTTTAATTTTATTTTCAGCCAATTTAAAAACAATCCCATCTTCCAGGGTCAGAAAAATGTATGGCTGTCCATCACGAATAGAGTTCCAATCTAAAACAAATTCACCGGTTACATAAGAACCATCCGGAATGGGCAACATGGAATCACCTGATATTTGAAAACTCCGATATTTTTTTTGCTTCGATAAAAAAGGAAATTGAAAAGTTGGCAGTACTTTAATATAATCCGGATCGGCAAAGCCTGTACGATAACCAGCCTTGGCTTTTTCCGATACCATTTCTATATTTTCTTCGTTCTCTTGATCAACAACCGAAGTCAACACCCGCAAATTACTTCCTTTCACAAACAAGTCAAGGTCTTTTTCAAACTGTTTATACTGGCTTTCGGATAAGGCGGATAAATCAGCTTTTAAAAGCGTATCCACCCTGACATCAAAAAATTCGGAAAACTGTACCAGAGTTGACAGATTCGGCTGCCCCACCCCATTTTCATACCCGCTCAATGTTGAACGTTTTATTTCAAGGGCAACAGCAATTTCTTCCTGGGTTAAATTCCGTTTCTTTCTGAGAAATTTTATGTTTTGGCTAAAATATTCCATCCTTATAATTTTTTTCTGACGTAAAGGTAATATATTTTGGCTATATTATAATCATTTTTTTCGACTATTTTATAATCATTTAATAAAAAGGAGGGGGGCACTTAATAACACTAAAAAAACACAGCCTCTAAAAAGAGCCGTGGGGGTAAAAACCATGCAAGAAAAACAAATTTTCTTTTAAATTTATTTTCAAAGTTTTAACTCTTACATTTATTTCATTAATTTTGAATACAAATCTTCTTCTATGGATGAATATATTTATATAATTGGAGCCATTGCCTACATTGCCTATTCTATTTACAGTGCATCGCAAAAGCAAAAGAAAAAACAACAACAGGCACAAAAACCGGCTCAACCCTATGCCCGGCCCGAAGTAAGGGAAACAGCAAAAAAAGAACCCAAGATTTCTATTTTCGAAGAAATCATAGGGATCAATGAAACTGATTTTAGTATTGAAGAAGAATTATTTGGGGTACGGAAAGCCGAAAGCAATCCGGATCCAATTAAGGCTGAAGAAAAACCGGAGAAACTGGACAATATCCCGAAAGAAGAAGGAGTAAGGACAACGGAACATAAAACAAATAAAAACGCTGGATTTTCTTTTGGTGAAGAAAAAGAAGAAGAAAATAGCTACGAGTTTAATCTAAGAGACGCAATTATTGCATCAGAAATATTAAATCCGCCATATATTGAGCGTTAATTCAGGAGTTTTTATTATTTTTACAAAATCATGCTAAAATTAGCGATCTTAATATTTAAAAGACACAACACTTACTTGTTTGGGCACCGGGATTAAATTTTCCGGGTCCTAAATAATTTTAACTTTTTATTATAAAAAATTTAGGAGGACCTTTTTAAAAGGTTCTTTTTTATCTTGTATAAACCAATAAAAAACGAGGTATCATGTCAGAGATAAGATACTATACAGAAGAAGGACTGCAAAAATTAAAGAATGAGCTGGAACACATGATTAAGGTGGAACGTCCCGCTATTTCACAACAAATTGCAGAGGCAAGAGACAAAGGTGATTTATCAGAAAATGCCGAGTACGATGCCGCCAAAAATGCACAGGGTATGCTGGAATTAAAAATTGCCAAACTACAGCAAATGATCAGCAGTGTCAGGGTAATTGACGAATCAAAACTGGATACTTCCAAGGTTTTGATTCTATCGACCGTTAAAATCAAGAACCAAAAAAACGGGGCCGAAATGACCTACACTTTGGTTCCTGAAAAAGAAGCCGATTTAAAATCAGGCAAACTTTCCGTATCGTCGCCAATTGCAAAAGGATTACTGGGAAAAACCGTTGGTGATCTTGCAACCATTGAAGTTCCGGCCGGAAACCTGGACTTTGAAATTTTAGAAATAACCCGAAAGTAATAGTAAAATGGCATCCATTTTTACAAAAATCGTAAATGGCGAAATCCCCTCCTACAAAGTAGCAGAGGATGATAATTATTACGCTTTTTTAGACATTAATCCGCTTTCGAAAGGGCATACACTAGTGGTTCCCAAAAAAGAAGTAGATTACATTTTCGACCTGGAAGATGAACTCTTAAGCGGGATTCATCTGTTTGCAAAAAAAGTAGCCAAAGCCATTGAAAACACCATTGAATGCAAACGTATTGGCGTGGTTGTTTACGGCTTGGATGTACCCCATGCACACGTTCACCTTATCCCTTTGGTAAAGGGGAACGAATTGAATTTCACCCTGGAAAAATTAAAGCTAAACCAGGAAGAGTTTGTCGAAATTGCCAGTGCTATCAGTGAAGCTTTTAACAAGCTTTAATATGCCCTCTCATTACGTCCCTCAATGTAATTTATAAACGATTTGTTTACCACCCTATTTCCGCCCGGTGTGGGATAATTCCCGGTAAAATACCAGTCACCTGTATGTTCCGGACAAGCCGAGTGTAAATCTTCTATACTTTGGTAAACAATTTCCACTTCGGCATTTACATCTTTGTGCGTTAGCAATTCGGATATTTTTGCGGAAATCTGCTCTGCCGTGAAAGGCTTGTAAATTTCTTTAACGTAATTTACAATTTTTTCTTTGGGCAAATTTTCCTGGGCCTTACATTTTTGGTAAACTTCGTTGATGATGCCAGATTGCTTGGTTTCGTGCAACAATTCAATGGTTGCACGGAAGGCAATAAAATCATTCATCTTCGACATATCGATCCCGTAACAATCGGGATAACGGATTTGAGGGGCCGATGAAGCCACCACAATTTTCTTTGGTTTCAGGCGATCCAAAATCCGCAGAATACTTTGTTTTAACGTTGTTCCCCGAACAATTGAATCGTCCAGCACCACTAGGTTATCAATGCCTGGACGAATAGTTCCGTAAG
Source organism: Bacteroidales bacterium (assembly GCA_963664245.1). GTDB lineage: Bacteria > Bacteroidota > Bacteroidia > Bacteroidales. The sequence continues at coordinate 2,776,621 of OY760934.1, read as the reverse complement.
TAATATCATAAACGTGGGCTACCAAATCATCGCGCTGTGTATCTTGGGTAATAAAGGTTCGAAGCTTAATATCTTTTACCGCAACTTTCTCAATGCGGGGTTTCAGTTTTAAAATTTTATCCAGCTCTTCCGAATCAGGGTTTGCACCCAACTGAATAATTTTATCTTTTTTTACCGAATTACAGAACACATCCATTTCTTCCATCAATCCACGAAAAGCCACGGAAGCCGTGTTGGGGATGTACGAAAAGACCGTGTTTTCAAGATCATGGTTTACGGCTTTTAAGATGGCCGGAACCAATGAACCTCCCAGAGCCTTGCGTTCTTTATAAATATCGGTATCGGTTCCACGCGAAAAATAAATGCGTTCAAACGAACACGCCTTGCGCTCGGTAGGTTTGTTGATTTCAAGCTGATCGCAACGTCCGTCTTTTTTTACAATCAACGCATGTCCGGGTTTGATTTCATGAACCTGATCGCTGGTTAAATTAAACGCCGTTTGAATAACCGGACGCTCGGAAGTAGCCACTACAATTTCTTCATCTTTGTAATAAAACGCCGGACGAATACCTGCCGGATCACGCATAACAAAAGCATCTCCATGGCCAATCATCCCGCCAATGGTATAACCGCCATCCCAAAATTTTGAGGCTCTTTGCAATATGGCTTGAACATCCAGATTTTCGGCAATCAACTCACTGGTTTCTTTTTTAGAATAACCTTCGGCTTTATATTTATTGTACAATTCCTCGTTGGCTCCATCCAAAAAATGGCCAATTTTTTCAAGAATGGTAATTGCATCCGAAGTTTCAACCGGGTATTGGCCATAATCAACCAGCCTTTGGAAAAGCTCGCTCATGTTAGTCAGGTTAAAATTGCCGATTACCGCAAGATTACGGGTTTTCCAATTATTTTTACGGATAAACGGATGCAAAGCCGAAGTTGTGTTCCCGCCAAAAGTACCATAGCGCAAGTGCCCCAGATACAATTCGCCAACAAAATCTATATTATTCTTCAACCAGTTTACATCATTCAACCGGGCAGGATTTTCATCGTTAACTTTTTCCAGCTTTTTATAAATCCCGTTAAATATTTCCTGAATAGCCGTCGGCGAATTGCTCCGAAGACGATTGATGTATTTGTGTCCGGGTTCCAGATCAAACTTTATATTGGCAATACCCGCGCCGTCTTGTCCGCGGTTGTGTTGTTTTTGCATCAACAAATGCAGTTTGTTCAGTCCATAAAAAGCCGTTCCGTACTTTGTAAGGTAGTATTCCAGAGGTTTGAGTAAGCGTACTAAAACTATTCCGCATTCGTGTTTGATCTGATCGCTCATTTTGTAATTTTAAATAAAATACAAAAGTAAGAAATTATGAAAATTTTGGCACTTACCGAATAAGTTTTACTTTTATGTTCCAATTTTAGAAAAGACAAAATGATTAGGGAAGCAAACGCCAACGACATTAGCTCTATTATTGATTTTCAGCTCAAAATGGCTTTGGAAACAGAAAATTTAAACCTAAATAAAAAAGTTTTAACCGAAGGTGTTCATAAAATATTTAAATATCCATCAAAAGGAAAATATTTTGTGGCGGAAATAAATGAGAAAGTGATCGGTTCAACCATGATTACTTACGAATGGAGCGACTGGAGAAACGGCACTGTTATTTGGCTGCAATCGGTTTATATTTTACCCGAATACCGTGGACAAAAAATCTTCAGCCGGATTTATAAGCACATCAAACAAATTGCCGAACAAGATACTTCAATTGCCGGAATCCGGCTTTATGTGGATAAAACCAACCAACATGCTCAAAGCGTTTACCAAACCTTAGGTATGAATGGCGATCATTACGCTACTTACGAATGGATGAAATAATTAAACTAAATAAAATATGAAAAAACTAATAATTATATGCAGCATTTTATGCCTGGCAGCGTTCAACAACACCGCCCTGTCAGGAGTTGATAAAAGCGATTGGAAAAACAATACCCCGGAAGGATGTACCTCCATCACCGTTGGGAAATTAGCCTCAGTTGACGGTTCGGTCATTACTTCGCATACTGACGACAGTCACCGCACCCGCTCATGGGCGGATATACAACCGGCAAAAGAATACCCCAAAGGGGCAAATATGACCATGTACAAACGTGTTGCTTGTAACGATTTTGCAATGCCTACTTACGCACACGATTCTATTGGCGTGATCCCTCAGGTAAAAAGAACCTACGGTTTTTTGAACACGGCCTACCCTTCTTTAAACCAAAAACAACTAGCCATTGGCGAATCTACCTTTGGCGGGCGCGAAGAATTGCAATCGGATGCCGGACTAATTGATTGCCAACGCTTATGCCAGTTAATGCTGGAACGTTGTACCACCGCTCGTGAAGCCATCCGCTTGGCCGATAAACTCACCAAAGAATACGGCTGGAGCGATGCCGGCGAATGCCTGACCATTGCCGACCCGAATGAAGTCTGGCACTTTGAAATCGTGGGCCCGGGAAAAGGGAAAGTTGGTGCCGTTTGGGTAGCACAACGTGTTCCGGACGACCATATTGCGGTAAATGCCAATGCCAGCACCATTAAAGAAATTGACTTGCACAACCACGATTATTTCATGGCGTCCAAAAATATTTATGACGTAGCCAAAGAAAATGGCTGGTACAATCCTAAAAAAGAAACCTTTAAATTTTGCTATGCCTATGCTCCGGAGAGCCGGACATCAATGGCTGCCCGAAGAAGAGAATGGCGTGTTTTTGACCTTGTCGCCCCTTCTTTAAAATTCGATCCAAACGATAAAGATTACCCGTTCTCGGTAAAACCCGACGAAAAAGTCAGCCTTGAAAAACTGGTTTCTATTTTTAAAGATTATTACGAAGGAACCCCCTTCAACATGATTAAAAACATTAAGGTAGAAGATAAAAACGGGAAAATGATTATTTCGCCCCTGGCCAATCCAAACCTGCCGTACGACGAAAACAAATTGTTTAAGGTTAACGGTGGATGGAACGAACTGGGTGAACGCACCATTGCCCGCTGGTACACCATGTACGCAACCATCATTCAGTGCCGCAACTGGCTGCCGGATGAAATTGGTGGCGTGGCGTGGCTGGCCATGGACAATGTTTTAACCTCAGTTTATATCCCGGTTTATGCAGGAGTTACCGACTTGGCCGAACCTTACAAAGTACCCGGACGACCAAACGGATACACCCTGAAATCGGCCTGGTGGGTTTTTAACCGTATGGGAACGTTGGCCAGTCAACGTTGGGGCGATATGCGCCACGATGTGGATGCTGTTTGGAACCCTATCCAAAAAGAATTATTCGACAACCAAAAAGCATTTGAAACTAAAGCTCTATCACTTGACTACAAAGAGTTGAATGAATTTTTAACCCAATATACCATTGAACAAGGAAACCGGGTGGTTGAAGAAGCCATTAAACTGGGCGATTTTCTTTGGACCAAATACGACGAAAAGTTTTAAAAACACAAAATAGATTCATCAAAAAGAAAGGCGTGAAATTCTCACGCCTTTTTTATTTGGGTTGTTTTCTTTTTAATTTGTAATGTATCGAATCGCCCCATTCACTATATTTTATTTGGTTGCCAGCTGATTTCATTTGTATTTCGAGATAATCTTTGAAATCTTCGATATCCTTATCAATCCCGGGTTTATTCTCATAAAGGGCATAATCGTTTTTGTATTGCCCGGGAGTTATGTTGGGCATCAAAACATTAGCTCCCACCTGTATCATTTTTGTGCGGCCACTTTCATCAATGGCCTGTAAAGCTGTGGTAGAAGCAATATTAATATCAGGCATCATGATCCTTAACAAGGCAACCATTTTCATGGTAAGCACAAACCTTTCGGAAAGCGGTAACAACTGATCCCGGTATTGATACAAAGGGGTATCGGCGTGTTCGATATAAGGACCCATCCCACACATATCAATGTCCAGGTTTTTCATAAAAAGAAGGTCATCAGCAAGATGTTCAACACTCTGAAAAGGCAAACCGATCATAACTCCTGTCCCGGTTTGGTAACCGCATTTTTTCAGCAAGTACAAACTTTCTAGTCTTTTCTCAAAACGATGCAAATCATCTAACGGATGCAACTTCTGATACAATTCAGGATTTGAGGCTTCAATCCTTAACAAGTAGCGATGAGCTCCTGCTTCAAACCATTTTTTATATACCTCCTCTGTTTGCTCTCCACAGGATAAGGTAATTCCCAGCTGATTGTTCGAAAGACGTTTTATTTCTTTTAGCAGGTTTTCGATGCGTGTGGTAAACGATTCACTTTGCAGTTCGCCCGACTGCAACACTAACGAACCATAATTGTTTTCGTAAGCATAGCGAGCCGCAGTAAGGATTTCTTTATCCGTTATGTTATAACGTTTAACTTTTTTATTTGCTTGCCGAATGCCGCAATAAAAGCAGTTTTTTGCACATATATTTGAGAACTCAACCAGACCCCTCAAATAAACATTGTTGCCTACATGCTGTTCTTTTTTCCGGGCGGAATATTTAAACAAATAGCCAGACTCTTCTTCCGTCGAGTTCAAAACATAAATAATATCCTCCCTCGAAAGGTCCTTTTTGTTTAATAACTGCTCAATCATAAGGCTATAAAAAAGGTTGGGTAACTCTTTTAAAGATCCCATTCACCCAGGCAATAGCAAGCCCGTAATTTGTAACCGGGATATTGTTTTCTATGAAAGGCTTTAACCTTCCGGTGAGTTGTTTTCGGGTGACCACACAACCGCCGCATTGTACAACAAGCTTATAGTCCTTGATGTCGCCTTCAATATCCGAAAGCCCGGAAATTACTTTAAAGCTTAACTTTTTCCCGGTATGTTCCTGGAGCCATTTAGGAATTTTATAACGGCCAATATCTTCGCAACTTACCTGATGGGTACACGATTCAAGAATAAGAACCTTGTCGTTTTCCTGCAACGAATCAATGGCAGGGGTTCCTTCAAGGTATTTATCAAAATTACCCCTGTAACGGGCCAATACGATACTGAAACTGGTTAAGGGAACATCTTCCGGAATGACTTTTGAAACATAATCAAACGCCTGGCTGTCGGTTACTGCCAGAGCCGGTTTAACACCAAGTTTCAAAAAATCCTCAAGTTCGCTTTCTTTAACCGACATACATATCGCATCATTATCCAACACATCGCGCCAGGCCATTACCTGTGGCAATATCATCCTGCCTTCCGGAGCTTCGGAGTCAATGGGAGTAATCAGCAACACCACTTCTTTGGGTTTGATAACGCCCTTAAACATTGACGTTTGGACATACGCAGAGGGCGGAATGGGCTGCTTGATAAGCTGGATTAAGTTTTCTTTGGCCGCTTCGTTTTTTGTCGAGAAATCAATAACACCAACCCCGTATTCTTTTGCGATAAGATCGTTAAGCCCGGAGGAAAGTTTTTCAATGTCCGATTTGTTATGAACAATAATAAAAGGAACCGAAAAGTCTTTGAATTTATCAATCAATTCTTTTTCGTAATGATCAAAAACGTTATTGGTGATAACCAAAATGGCCAAATCTATCACCGGGATGGTTTTTTGCGCCTTATCAACCCGGAGGATTCCAACATCGCCAACATCATCAATGCCGGCAGTATCGATAATAATGGCCGGACCCACGCCGAATATTTCCACCGATTTTTTAACCGGATCGGTTGTTGTTCCCGGCTGATCCGAGACAATGGCCGTGTTTTGTCCGGTTAAATAATTAATCAATGAACTTTTCCCGTTATTTCTTCGTCCATATATCCCGATATGCGGTTTTAAATCTTTTCCTTTCATACAAAAACTTTAAAAATACAAATCCCTTTCACCGGCCTTCATCAGTTCGAGTTTTCCCCTGACTTTGGCGATGGTTTTTTCATCGTTTAAAGCTAATATATTTTTTTCAATAACCTGCCAACCTTTATTGCAGGTTTTTTCCGGGGCATAATCCAATAAATATTCAGCCAAGGTTAATATGGCATTTGGTGTACAATATCTTTTGATAAAACCCGGCACCGAGAATTCCATAAAGTGTTCGCCGGTTCTACCCAGCCTGTAACAAGCCGTACAAAACGAAGGCAACATATCCTGCTCCAAAAGTTCGTTAATTATATCGTTCAACGAACGGCTGTCGTTAATCCGAAACTGACCTTTGTTCAGATCTTGTTCTTCATTTAAACTGGTTTGTTCTTTATAACTGCCCAGTTCCAGTTTTGTTCCGCCATCAATTTGCGAAATACCAAATTGGATAATCTCGTCGCGCAATTGCGGAGCCTCCCTGGCAGTCAAAATCATTCCGGTATAAGGTACGGCCAAACGCAAAATAGCAACCATTTTAGCAAAATCGTTATCGTTTACAAAATATTTTTCGCCCATTTTAAGCATGGAAGCATCTTTTATTCTCGGGAAAGAAATGGTATGTGGACCAACATTATAACATGCCTCAAGGTGATTAGTATGCCTGATGAGCCCCATCACTTCAAATTTCCAGTCGTAAAGCCCGAACAAAGCTCCAATTCCTACATCGTCCAGCCCTGCTTCCTGTGCCCTGTCGAGCGAAGTCAGGCGGTAATCGAAATTGGCTTTCTTACCCCTTAAATGATAGGTTTTATAAGCTTCAGAATGGTAGGTTTCCTGAAAAACCTGGTAAGTCCCGATTCCGGCTTCTTTAACAATTTTAAACCCGTCAATATCAAGGGGGGCTGCATTAATATTTACCCTACGGATTTCGCCGTTTCCTTTTTTTACCTGGTAAACCAGACGCACGGTATGGGCAATAAATTCGGGATTGTATTGAGCGTGTTCGCCAAAAACCAAAATCAGGCGTTTTTGCCCGTTATCTTCAAGGGCTTCTACCTCATTAACAATTTCCTCATCATTCAGAGTTTTTCTTTCCGCATCTTGATTAGACGAGCGAAAGCCGCAATACGTACAATTGTTTGAACATTTATTGCCGATGTAAAGCGGGGCAAAAAGCACGATACGGTTGCCATACACTTTATTTTTCAGTTGCTTGGCACCTTGTTTAATTTCTTCAATCAATTCGGGAGAATCGGCATTTAATAATACGGCCGTCTCCTGCATCGACAAGCGGTTTTTTCCGAGGGATTTTTGGATTATATCCCTAACCTGTTGCTTATCTGAGCTTCTTTTTTTTAGGAAATCATTGATTTCTTCTATATCAATAAACGACTTTAATGGTTCGTCGGGTATTTTATATTCTTCAGGATAAAATTTCATCACAAAATAAGTTTTTCATTCAACACGCAAAGGTCCCTATAAATACGCCTTTATGCAAGAGAAGAATCGTTTTTCTTAATATTAAAAATTGCTTTTTCAAGTATGGTAACCTGATTGATTTGCTCAACATAAATATGAGGAGGGGCATCTAATTTTACCGGCGAAAAATTGATAATGCCTTTTATTCCGCTATTAATCAATATTTCGCTTATTTGTTCGGCGTATTCCGCTGAGACATTGATGACCCCCAATACCGCTTTTTCTTCAAGGACAACTTTATTAAGTTTATCCAATGGATAATAAATAATGCCTTCACCTTTTTCCGTTTCTTGGTAACAGAAATCAAAAATGCCGGAAATGTGTATCTTTTGAGAAATGTAATCATCCAACAAAGCTTCGCGCAAGCAGTTATCATTGCCAACAATAACAATATTTACAGGAACGTCCGACCGATAATCCAATACTTCGCTTATTTTATTTATTAAATCAATAACACTGAAGCCTTTTCTTGTATTGGTAGATTTACAACCGATTAACATCAGATCCCTTCTTACATTTTCTTCGCTCAGATTTAAAATCCGAGCCAGATCAGCCGAATTTATGTGGGGCGAAAACGTATAACTATATTTCGCCAAGATTTGCCTGTAAAGGCTTAATCGTTCAATATTTTTTTCTGATAATTCTTTCATCATAAAAAGAAGATCAGGCCGCAATGTTTTGCAGCCTGATCTTACGAATAAATTATTAATAACCTACTCTTTCTGTATAATGCGTATGTAACAGTTTGTGCGATTTATGTCCAAGAGGTTCTTCCAGAAACTCTTTATAGATTTGAACAATTTCCGGATTTTCGTGCGATTTACGGAGCGGTAGGTTCATATCTTCTTCGTAAATAGCATCGGCCCGTTTTTGCCTTATTTCAGGACTTGTAGGAACAGGTTGTCCACCGCCTCCGAGACAACCTCCGGGGCAAGCCATTACTTCAATAAAGTGATAATCGGCCTTGCCTTCTTTTACAGCGGTCATTACTTCGTTGGCATTGGTCAAACCGTGGGCAATGGCCACTTTCAGTTCAACGCCTTCAAGGAAACTCCATGCGTCCACACATCCTTCAATTTTTAAAGAAGCTTCACGAACGCCTTCCATTCCCCTTACCGGAGTAATATTAAGACCATCAAAAGGCACTTCCCTGCCGGTTACAATTTCGTAAGCTGTACGAATGGCTGCTTCCATTACCCCTCCGGTAGCTCCGAAAATAACGGCAGCACCGGTTGAATTACCCATGATGCTGTCGTATTTGTCGTCTTCCAGCGTTTTGAAATCTATGCCAGCTTGTTTAATCATTTTTGCCAACTCCCGTGTTGTTAAAACATAGTCAACATCTTTGTAACCGCTGTCGCGCATCTCGGGACGATTCGCTTCGTATTTTTTTGCGGTACATGGCATGATAGAAACAGAAACAATTTTTGACGGATCAAGGTTTCTTTTTTGAGCATAATATGTTTTTGCTAAAGCACCAAACATTTGTTGTGGCGATTTACAGGTTGAAACATTGGGTAAAAACTGCGGGAATTTATGTTCGATGAATTTAATCCATCCCGGAGAACAAGAGGTAGTCATTGGCAAAGCAATATCTTTATCACCATCAACCAAAGCTTTTTTCAAACGTGTAAGAAGCTCGGTTCCTTCTTCCATAATAGTTAAGTCGGCAGTAAAATCAGTATCCAGTACCGAATCAAAACCCAAACGTTTTAAGGCCGAAACCATTTTCCCTGTTACACGGGTACCGGGTTCCAGTTCAAGGTCTTCTCCCAAAGCAATACGAACTGCCGGAGCAGTTTGAACCACCACATGTTTATCTTCGTCATAAATGGCTTCGAAAACTTCTTCAATGTAGTTTCTTTCGGTAAGCGCACCGGTGGGACAACGGTTGATACACTGCCCACAGTTGGTACAAACAACATTTGCCATTGGTTTGTCAAAGAAAGTGGAGATTTTTTGTTCGCAACCTTTGTTTGCAACAGCAACAGCGGCTACTTTTTGCAACTCGGCACAGGTTCTGACACAACGTTGGCAACGAATACATTTGCTGTCGTCTTTTACAATAGATGCCGAAGAATAATCAATCAAATACTCGTGGAATTGAACGAGGTCGATAAATTGATGATCGCCAATGGCGTATTCTGCTGCAAGGTTTTGTAATTCACACTTTCCGTTTTTAGAACAACTGGTACAATCCGTATTGTGTTCCGAAAGCAAAAGTTCGATAATATGTTTACGTGATTTGCGTACTTTTTCGCTATTAGTTAAAATTTCCATTCCTTCGGAAGCAGGAACAGCACAAGAAGCCTGGAGGTTTCTCATTCCTTTTTGTTCAACCACACACACCCTGCAATTTCCAGCAACACATAAATCTTCATGATGACAAAGTGTAGGAATCTTAATGTTCAATTTTTTGGCGGCATCTAAAATGGTAGCCCCATCTTCAACACTAACAGGGATATTATTTATTTTTAAGTTGATCATTTTTTCTTTTTTAAATGTTAATACACAATTTCTTCTTTAAATTCTTCTACAATTGACTTGAAGCCATTGGCAACAGATTGGCCAAGACCGCATTTTGAAGCAATTTGCATGGTTTCTGACAAACGGATAAGTTCATCGAGATAAGCAGCATCTTTTTGTTTTGTTTTGATGGCTTCAATTCCTTTCATCAATTGCTGGCATCCTACGCGACAAGGGGTACATTGTCCACAACTTTCTTCGTTAAAGAAATCGAGATAGTTATGAAGTACATTGTACATCGAACGATGACTGTTGAACAGCATCATCGAACCTCCTGTAGGGATACCTTCAAAGCCGATAATGGTATCAGCAAATTTTCTTCGTGGCACACAAAATCCTGAAGCGCCTCCAACTTGTACTGCTTTTGTGTCTCCATCGCCAAATTCGTCCACAAAATCAGATAATTTCATTCCCAGTTCGAGTTCATATACGCCCGGTTTGTTTGTATCGCCCGAGATGGAAAATACTTTTGAACCGGCAGAGTCAGCGGTTCCCAATGCGTTAAATTCGGCTGCACCAATGCGGGCAATCATTAACGCATAAATCAGGGTTTCAACATTATTAACCACGGTTGGTTTGTTCCGGAACCCTGCAGAAGCAGGAAACGGAGGTTTATTTCTTGGTTCACCACGTTTTCCTTCCATTGATTCAATGAGGGCGGTTTCTTCGCCGCATACATAAGCTCCACTACCCATTTTAATTTCTATAGCGAAATCCAGACCAAGGGATTGGAAATTTTGGTGCATTTCGTCAATTTTTTGTTGCAGGTCATCTTTCATCCAAACGTATTCACCACGAAGGTAAACGTATCCTTTTTTAGCGCCTATAACATGACCACAAAGAGCCATTCCTGCAAATACTTTACAAGGAACCTCTTGCAAGATAACCCGGTCTTTAAACGTACCCGGTTCTCCTTCGTCGGCATTACAAATAACATATTTTTCATCGCCGGCAGTGTATTTTGCAAATTTCCATTTCAAACCCGTTGGGAAACCAGCCCCGCCACGACCTCTTAATCCTGAATCTACCAATTCTTTAAGAAGAGCGTCTTTATCTTTTTTTAATGCACTTGCAAGTATGTCCGTACTATTACAATCTTTAGAAAAGATATAATCTACTTTTTTTATTTTTTCGTTCATCTTTTTTCTGTTTTTTCGGGATTTGCCTTATACTGAATTATTTATTTAAATAGGATTGAATGATCTCGTTTGTTTTCTCGGGGGTTAACTCAGTATAAACTTTATCATTAATCATCATGGAGGGTTCTTTATCGCTCCAGCCAATGTCATTTGTTTCTAATAAAGTAAACATGTTGTCATCGGTTGTTTGACCCACCTTAACTTGTAAGATGTCTTCCAGGGTTTTCACAATTTGATCTTTCCCTTTCATCACGGCAATAATTGATTTACATACCCGGATCACATATTTGCCTCTTTTTTCGGTGTCGAGAAAAGAATAAAATGAAGCTGTTCCGTAAATTTCGGCAGCCGACACGTCAAGTGTATTGGCAATTTCGATAATGTCATCGTTGGTAACATAATTGTTCCTTTTAACAATTTCCTGCAAAACAGGTAAAAGGCTTTCTCTTGAGTTGCCATATTTATCTGCAATCTCTTGAATAAGTGTTTTCGTTTGTACCATTACTGTTTTTTATAAGATTCGACAAAAGCAATCTGTTAACAAATTAACAGATCGTAACACGATTATTATTTTCGTGTCACCAAAAATATTAAAATTATTCCAGAAGACAAATTCTTATCCGTAAACTACATTCTTTTATACTCTTTATCAAATACTTAAATAGCTAATCAAGACAGATTCTAGAAAGTGAATGGGGGTACTAAATACGTTCAATTTTTTACAAACAAAAAAAGGCGTGAAAATTTCCACGCCTTTTACATTTTTTTATTTCTTTTTTATCTTTCGCTCAAGCTTATTTTTCCGTCGGTGGTTCGTAATGAAACATCAATACCCCCGCCATTTATGGTTCGCCTGATGTTTGAATCTTTATAATTCATTCGGTTATCTCCCAACTGCAAATAAATCCGCTCTCCCCGGATGTTTAAATCCAAACCCAGGTTTCTCGGAATTTCAATATCAATATCGCCGTCGGTAGTTCTTACATCCAGAAAACTGTATAATTCATCAATTTGTCCGTCGATGCTACCATCCGAAGTTGTTGCTTTTACACTGCCTTTGATTCCGTCAAAACGAATATCCCCATCAGAGGTTCCCGCATCAAAAGCACCCTTGATATCGTAGGCCGTAATATTGCCGTCGCTGGTTTCCATACCTACATCGCCAATAACTTTACGAACTTTCACATCGCCATCGCTGGTTTTCATATTTACGTTACCAACCACTTCTTCTACAAAAACATCCCCATCCGAAGTATGAGCATCCAAATCTCCTTTAATCAGCGAAACCTGAACATCGCCATCGCTGGTTTTGCAATACTGGGTTCCGTTTACCCCTTTCAGCCTTACATCACCATCCGAAGAAATCAAATTGCAATCAATTTCTTTGGGAACCCTAATCTCGAAAGAAACATCATAGCGGTTTCGCCAGTCAGCCCAACCTGAAGTCTTGAAATTACGAACCCGGATTTCCAGGCTACTTTTATTATAGATTACTTCCAAATCCACTTTCTTTTCTAATTCGGAACGCGAAACATCCAATAATTTTCCCCGCTGGGTTACAATATAAAATACTTCAATGGTATTTGAATTTGAAGGATAAACCTCAATAAAACCATCGTTTGTGCGGATTTTCATGGTGGGATGATCATTCATTTCATATTTTTCTTTAAACGAATAGGAATGATCCTGGGCAAATACAGGGCTAATTAAAAACATCCCCAATAGGCAGAAAAGCAATGTCTTTTTCATGTGTTTAATTTTTTTGAATATTCAATAAAAATGACTGTTATAATAAAAGACGCAGCTAGATTGAAATAGTTACAATTGGGAATTCAAACAGATGAAACAAGGTTGAGATAAACTGTTAAGACAAGGCAATGCCTTGTCTTAACAATAATAAATTATTTAGAGATTTTATTAAAATAATCCAATAGTTGCTGAGCGGCAATATACGAACTGACTTTTTGATCGACAATATCTTTAGTCAGAACCTTGATTTGTTCTTTAATCTCCAAATTTTGATGGAAGCTGTCCATTAAACGCTGGTTAATGGTTTCCGTCATAATTTGAACCGCTTGTTGCTGACGGTTACGTTCAAAATAGCCGTTATTCTTAACCAGTTTCAGGTAATCTTCAATCATTTTCCAAACCGTTTCCATACCCTGGTGGTGAAGTGCCGAGCAGGTTTCAACCAAAGGCGTCCATCCCGAAGGAGCCGGAGGAAATAAATGCAAGGCATTTTCGTATTGGGTTCGGGCCAGTTTGGCCTTTTGCAGATTGTCTCCTTCGGCCTTGTTAATTAGAATCATATCGGCCATTTCCATGATTCCGCGTTTAATGCCCTGCAACTCGTCGCCGGCTCCGGCCAACATCAGCAATAAAAAGAAATCAACCATTGAGGCTACGGCGGTTTCAGACTGGCCCACTCCAACCGTTTCTACAAAGATGGTATCAAATCCGGCAGCTTCGCAAAGGATGATAGTTTCTTTGGTCTTACGGGCCACCCCGCCCAAGGATCCTGCAGAAGCCGAAGGACGGATAAAGGCATTGGGATTATTCGCCAGGTCTTCCATACGGGTTTTATCGCCCAAAATAGAGCCTTTGCTACGCTGACTGCTGGGGTCGATGGCAAGCACGGCAATCTTTTTGCCTTGCCCGATCAAGTACATCCCGATTGCTTCGATAAATGTACTTTTGCCAACCCCGGGAACACCGGTAATTCCCAAACGGAAAGATTTTCCAGAATGGGGCAAGCATTTTTCGATGATCTCCTGCGCCAGTTCCTGGTGTTCTTTTTTCGAACTCTCAATCAGGGTAATGGCCTTGCTGAGGATGACCCGGTTGCCCGATAAAATCCCCTGCAAGTAATCCTGAACCGATAAATTTACAGGGCGGTTGTGTTTGAAATTCTTCAAAAATTCTTCATTCACCTGCGAAGGCTGCTCCACCCCGTCCTGCACATGCAGTGCCGATTTATATTTATCTTTTGCCGTCATAATTTAAAGTACAAAGATAGGGGTTTTAGTTTTAGTCTTATTTTATCCTCCCTATTCCAGGGAGGGACTTTATGTTTTTTTAATCTACAATTACTTTTTTATCCTTCGGATATTTCACTTCGTATTTTAGCAGGAGCTTTTTGGTTTCCCCGGCTTTTAGCTCAAGTTTCCAGTTTAATTTACCTTCGGCTTCATCAATTTTTGCTCCGGAAGATTCAAGTAAATCCACTTTGATTTCGCCTTCTTTTGAAACCGGGAATTGATCCTCAAGCAAAATAGTAACCGCGTGTTTTTTATTATTTTTCACCGTGATTTCCCAAGCCTTAACTTCTTTTTTGTTGGAACCGATGCTTTGTTTTGAAGAAAAATCTTTTTTCAGCTCGCGTTTAACCATGATCTCTTTATCGCGACCAACAGACAGACTTAGGGTATCATCCGGCGTATCCAAATCCAGGTAGGTTTGTCCTTGATAAACCCCGTTGAAAAACAGGTTCACGTCTCCATCCAGCAATTTATAATCCGTCCAATCCGGGATATTGGCAATCAAATAGGTTTCTTCCGATAATTTTGGAACCGATGAAAACTCATAGGTCGCCGGGATTTCGTATTCCAACATTTGCACATCATAAGTTTTATTATCTGAGGGGATAGTATAAGGGACTTCGATGTCAAAGGTGATATTGGTTTGATTTCTGTTTACAGCTAAAGGAATGTGTTGAATTGGTGGCGGAGGTGGAGCTGCATATCCAAGGTTTCTCATATTTTCACTTTTTACTGCGGCTACACTTCCAGCAGAGCCTGTAGTAAGCGCAAACTCATCAGGAATTTCTTCATCTTGAACAATAATTTGTTTAGTAATCGGAACTCCATAATAATTATCAAAGGATAAATAATAAGTCTCCAATTCCGGTTTATAATTGCTTATACTCGGATCGCCCGTAGACAAAACAAGTTTAACATTTTTCCAGTCTTCATTTGTATTTTGATAAACCCCGGCTTTATAATTTAACTTAAGCGGTTTATTGGTATTTTCAATTCTGGCATCATAAAAAGCCCCCCAACCTGCATTTTTTACCAAATATTTAATTTCAAACTTTCCATTTGTTTTAGCTGGTGTTTTGAGTTTAATTGTAATGGTGCTCGTTCTGGTGTTCATTTGTGCATTTAAATCGGACAACTGATTTATCACATCTCGCTTCTTTTTTTCGAGTCCTTCTTTTTCCTTTGAAAGCTTCAAAAGGTTGGTATTTATTTCTGTTAACTGTTTCCTAAAAAATTTTGCTGCTTCGGCCAATTCAGTCATACTTACACCATTTTCTCCACCAATCGCTTTATTGGCATTAAGCATTTCATTTTCTTTTTTATAAACACCAATCATTGCATTACATAAATTTAAGCTGTCATTCAATATTTCTTGCCTTTTCAAAAGCTGTAATATTTTCGTGTTCGCATTTTTATTTTTCGATAAATAATCAATCCCATGAACAACAGACAATATTTGGATATTATCAGACGCTTTAACCTGGATGCTTTCCTTGTCCAACTTTGAAGACAGGCCAGGAATTATTAATGTCGTATTTCCAGGAAGAATTTCTTGGCTAAGAACTCTGGTGATTTGAGCACCTTTTCTGTAAACCGTTACTTGCTTGATTTCTGATCCTTTTTCAATCGTTTTATCGGCAAACATTTGCATACTAAATATTGCTGCAAATATAAAAGTGATTAGTTTCTTCATATCTCAGGTTTTAATAATTATGTGAATAAAATAGCCATAACATACAATATTCATTCCTATTTTGGGGAGAAACAAAAATGGAATTGTTTTACCAAGTAAACTTAAGAAAATTTAAGAAACTATTCCTGAAAATAAACGCGTTTTACACGGCGGCTGATTCCGGTTAAAATTTCGTAGGGTATGGTCTTCATGTCTTTAGCCATCTCAGAAATCGGATTTTCTTTTCCAAAAATGATTACCTCATCCCCTTCTTTCGAAGGAATATCCGTAATATCAATCATGCACATATCCATGCAAATATTACCAATAATCAAAGCCGGCTTTCCGTTGATAAAAAGCTTTCCGTTGCCATTCCCAAGCATGCGGTTCAAACCATCGGCATAGCCTACCGGGATGATGGCAATAGTGGTGTCTTTTTCGGCCTTTCCCATGCGCCCGTAACCAATGGTTTCGCCACATTTAATGTGTTTGATTTGCGAAACGGTTGATTTCAAGCTAACCACGTTTTGCAACTGCCCGGCATCCGCTTCGTTGGTTGCAACACCATACAAACCAATCCCCAGGCGAACCATGTCCATTTGCACCTCGGGAAAACGATTGATCCCGGCCGAGTTCAAAATATGAAGTAAAACAGAATGGTCATCCGCTTTAGAAGTAACCTGCTTGCTCATTTTCTGAAACTGCTCAATCTGGTAACGGGTAAAATCATCATGAGCCGGGTCTTCGCTGGCCGCTAAATGAGAAAAAACAGATTGCACATAAAGCGATTTATTGGCTTTCAAACGCTGGGTCAATTCAGGAATATCGTTTTCATTGAAGCCCAGACGGTGCATGCCCGTATCCAGTTTTATGTGGATTTTCACCGGTTTGTTATCAGGTATAATATTTTTTTTGATGGATTGCTCCAACAAATCCAATATCCTGAAACTATAAATCTCCGGTTCCAGATTATGCATAATCATGGCGTCAAAGCCTTGTGCATCGGGATTCATAACCATGATAGGCGTTTTAATTCCTGCCTTGCGAAGCTCAACCCCTTCATCGGAGTAAGCTACGGCCAAAAAATCGATATTGTGGTATTGCAGCAAATTGGCGATTTCAAAACTTCCACTTCCGTAAGAGAAAGCTTTAACCATAGCCATGATTTTTGCTTTAGGATCTTTCAATTTGCTCCGGTAAAAATTCAAATTGTGAACCATGGCGTTCAGGTTGATTTCCATCACCGTTTCATGCGCTTTTTGCTGCAGGGCTTTGCTGATTTGCTCGAACTCAAACACGCGCGCTCCCTTCAACAAAATACTCTCGCTGCTGAAACCGGAGAAAGGGTGTTTTTGCAGGAACTCGGCCGTTGACGAATAAAAATATTTATCCATACTGAAACGTTCAGCCTGCGAACTAATAGAAGTACCAATCCCGATAAACTTCCCAACCCCCGAATTTTCCATCAATTCGTTAATGTAAGAATAAAGGTTAACCTCGTCTTTACCGCTTTGCAATACATCCGAAAGGATGACGGTTTTTTTGGAGTGTTGCTGCTGAAGCGTCAGAAAATCCAAAGCAATACGGATGGAATTAATATCCGAATTATAGCTGTCGTTAATGATTGAACAATTATTAATTCCTTCTTTGAGTTCCAAACGCATGGCAATAGGGGTCAGGCGAATCATTCGTTCAGCAATGAAGCCGTTATCATAGCCTAAATGCAACATCGCGGCCCAGCAATGAATGGCGTTTTCGATAGAAGCATTATCGCTGTATGGAATGGAAATTTCAATAGTATTTTGACGGTAAACCGCGCTGATCCGAGTTCCGTCAGATTTTTTCTTAATGTTTGAAATAAACAGGTTGGCTTCTTTGGCCTTGGTGCTCCAGCTAAAAGCTTTTACATTTTCCAAAATCCCCGAACGGATAACCACGCCATGAATTTTAGGATGATCCAGGCAGTAAATCAAGGTGTCAACCTTAGTAAAAAGCTTGAGTTTTTCGCCGGCTTTTTGATCGTTATTAATGAAGCCCTCGTCGTGGGCATGGCCGATATTGGTAAAAATTCCAATGTTTGGCTGAATGATGGCCTGCAATTTTTCCATCTCATCCGCTTCAGAAATACCGGCTTCAAAAATACCCAACTGGTGCGAGGCATTCATTTGCCAAACCGAAAGTGGAACCCCTATTTGCGAGTTATAACTTTTAGGGCTGCGAATCACGTTTTTATCGTCGTGCAACAGCTGGTACAACCATTCTTTTACAATGGTTTTTCCGTTACTTCCGGTGATCCCAATTACAGGAATATCAAATTGTTTGCGGCGATAAGCACTTAATTGCTGGAGTGCCTGCAAGGTGTTCTCCACCACAAAGAAATTGGCTTTGCTGTATTTTTCAATGTCTTCCGGTAATACGGAAACCACAAAATGGCGCAAGCCTTTTTTATATAGTTCGTCAATGTATTTATGCCCGTTATTTCGTTTACTAATCAACGCAAAAAATACACACTGCCTAACTGAGATCAAACGACGACTATCAATCAGAATATCACTGATTTTATTCTGTTTGGTAGACCCCTCGTACAAACGGCCATGAATAACAGTCGCAAATTCTTGTACAGAATATTCGGTACCTGACATAAAAAATTGATTTAGTTTTCAGCTATATCCTCGTCTGCGTTATCGTTATTTTCATCAATCTCGGCATGCTGTAATGGATTTGCATTAAGCTTTTCATGCATTTTGCGATTGTTGAAAATATCTATGGCCAGGTAAATGGCACTCAAAAAAGACTCAGGAGATGCCTGGTCCTTTCCGGTAATATTATAAGCCGTACCGTGAGCAGGAGAAGTTCGGATGATAGGCAAACCGGCGGTAAAATTAACGCCAGAATCAAAAGCCAGGGATTTAAAAGCAATCATTCCCTGATCGTGGTACATGGCCAAAACCCCGTCGAAATCGCGGTACTGGCGAACACCAAAAAAGCCATCGGCAGGATAAGGACCGTAAGCCAAAATCCCCTGATCAAAAACTTTTTTAACAGCAGGAATGATAATTTCATTTTCTTCGTTGCCCAATAAACCGCCATCACCTGCATGCGGGTTCAAACCAAGTAATGCAATTTTAGGTTTGCGTATCCCAAAATCCTTAATCAGGCTTTCGTTCATAGTTTTAACCTTTTTCTCAATCAACTCAATTGATAGTGCCGACGAAACATCTTTCAAAGGCAGGTGTCCGGTGATTACACCCAAACGAACATTTTCGCAAACCATCAACATCAGGTGTTCATCGGCATTGAATTTTTTAGCCAGGTACTCGGTATGGCCCGGAAAATCAAAATGATCCGACTGGATGTTGTGCTTATTTATCGGGGCGGTAACCAGCACATCAATTTTATTCATTTTCAAACCCTCAACCGATTCTTCCAGAGAATCGTATGCCAATTTCCCGGCCACTTCGGTCGATTTTCCCATCTCAATTTTCACCTCATCTTTATGAATGTTAACCAAATTAACTTTTTGAGGATGAGCATTATCATTTCTCTGAATAAGATTAAAACTAATATCAGGCGTATGTAAAGCTTTGCGATAAAACGAAGCTATTTTTGAAGAACCATAAATCACGGGGGTGCACATATCCAATAAACGGTTGTCGGAAAAAGCCTTTAGAATCAACTCATAACTAACGCCGTTAAAATCACCGTGTGAAATCCCCACCCTGATTTTCCTGATTTTATCATGTCCTTTTTGCATAAATCAACAAATTTAATCTGCAAAGATAAGAAAGTTCGGAGTACTTAAAATATTTAATATCGTAGGGGGCGACACCTTTAAGGTGTCACCCCATGGTTTATAACTTACTCTTTATAAAGTCATACAACAACCTTACCCCAACCCCGGTTGCGCCTTGCGGTTTGTAATGGTCTTTTTTATCGAGGAATGCGACCCCGGCAATATCCAGGTGGATGAAAGGGTAATCGGTAAAATGAGCCAGGAATTTTCCGGCGGTAATCATGCCAGCATTGGCTCCGCCCAGGTTCTTAATATCGGCAATAGGAGATTCAAGTTCTTTTTCGTACTCTTCCCAAAACGGAAAATGAGCCAAACGTTCGTGGGTCCGGTAACCGCTTTTCTCCAGATTTTTAAATTCTGCGGTTGCTTTGTTTTCCATGGCTGCCATGCCGTAATGGCCAATGGCTCGCTGGGCAGACCCAGTTAATGTGGCAAGATTTATCACTAGTTCCGGCTCGTACTTTTTGGCATAAGCCAAAGCATCCGCTAAAATTAACCGGCCTTCGGCATCGGTGTTTTTTACTTCCACGGTGGTTCCGTCGAACATGGTTAAAATATCATCGGGCACGTAAGCATTTCCATCGGGACGGTTATCGGTAGCCGGGATCAACCCCACCACGTAAAACGGCAATTCATTTTTGGCGATCGAAAACAAAGCTCCGGCAACGGCAGCTGCCCCGGCCATATCCGATTTCATGTCATTCATGTAATCGCCAGGCTTGATGTTTACTCCGCCGGTATCGTAAACCACGCCTTTGCCAACAAAAACAAACGGTTTTTTGTTTTTCGCGTTTTGCGGTTTCCACTCAATAATGGTAAAGGTTGGCGGATCAATACTTCCTCGGTTCACGGCCAGCAAACCTCCCATTTTTAAAGCTTCTATTTTCTTTTTGTTAAGAACCTCCACTTTGGCATTAGTGCTTGAAAGCAGCTTCACAATTTCTTCCGAGAATTTCTCGGCAGAAAGGTAAGCCAGGGGTTCGTTCACCAAAGTACGGGCTGTTTCGTTTCCTTTCAGAACCATCATCAGTTCCATCACCTCGGCTTCTTCCACCAAATCGGAATGGATTTCGATGCGTTGCAGGCTGTTTTTCTTTTCATCCAGTTCTTTGGTCATGTATTTCAGGAACTGATAATTGGCCAGAGCCATGCCTTCGGCCAGAGTCATCATTTCAGCTTTGCTTTTTAATTCATCCACCAGAACCAGTTTCTCCAATTTTAGTTGATTGGCCTGCTCAACAATTTTGGTCCCGTTCCGGCGGTAATTTTCGCAGCGTTTGTCTGCATCTTCCTCTTCCTTTTGGATCAAAATAAAAATCCAGTTGGGAAAACGGTTCAAAGCAATAATTTCATTTTTATTTTGAATTTGCTGCTTAACAAAATCTATTTCGTTTTTTTGTAAAAAACTTTTTGGAATGTCGTCCAGATTTTTTGCAACAAGTACCAAATTAGATTCAGCCTCAAACGAATGGGCTTTTGCAAGTATAGTGTTCATGGTTTAATTATTTTAAATTTATTTGAAGGAAATTCATAACCGCCCGGGTTGCACCACGCATTTCATCGACATAATCTTTGCAAATTCTCGATGCAGCGGCCAAAGCGCCAGAATCTCCAAGTAATTTTGTTGTTGTTTTTTCAAGCTCAGCGACATTGTTCACGTTGAACGCGCCCCCTCTCCGGATCAGGTCAACCGCTTCCTTAAATTTTTCAAACTTAGGGCCAAACATGACCGGTTTACCAAAAGTAACCGGTTCCTGAATGTTGTGAATGGCTGTACCAAAACCACCGCCAATGTAGCAAACATCGGCATATTGGTATAAATGCGCAAGTTTCCCGATCGAATCGACAACTAAAACCTGGTAATCGTTTACGTTTTCAGCGGTAACTTTTGAAAATGCAATGGCTTTGTTTTCCAATTTCCCAAAGATGCCGGCAACACGACCAATCTCATGCGGGGCTATGATAAATTTAAGCCCGGGATTTTTTTCAATCAAAGGATAAAGAATATTTTCATCCGGCCCCCAGGTGCTTCCGGCGATAAACAATTGGTGTTCGCCTTTAAATTTTTCAACGATAGGGAATTCCTGTGCTTTCTGCGCCAACTCGTAAACCCTATCGAAACGAGTATCGCCACTAACGCAAATATTGAAAATTCCTATTTTATTTAAAGTATCTGCCGAGACATCGGTTTGCACAAAAAAGTGGGTAATCAGTTTTAACTGTTTACGAAACCATTGTCCGTACCACTTGAAAAAATACTGATTCTTACGGAAAATGGAAGAAACATAATAAACATCTGCACCAAAGCGGTTCAGTTCGCGCAGGTAATTGTACCAAAATTCATATTTCACAAAAATGGCAAAACGCGGTTTTACGATTTTAACAAATCGCCGGGCATTTTTAGGAGTATCGAGCGGTAAATAAAAAACAGAATCTACTTGGTCGTAATCTTTCCTGATTTCATAACCCGAAGGGGAAAAAAAAGTTAAAAGGATTTTATGATCGGTGTAACGGGCTCTCAGTGCTTCAATCAATGTCCGGCCTTGTTCAAATTCGCCCAATGAAGCTGTGTGGACCCAAATATTTTTTTCGTTTGAAGGGATGGTATTTTGCAGTTTTTCGAAACTGTTTTTACGACCCGCAACCCATAATTTTGCTTTAGGGTTAAACAAGGCGGCAAGCCGGATCGAAAATCCATATAAAGAAACAAACAAATTGTAGAGTAATCTCATCCGTAAAATTTTGTTTTCCCACAAAATTAGTAATTGTGATTAATTTTGTGTTAAAGATTTACAAATTAAAGATAATCATTTTGATAGTTGCCAATAATCTATAAATTTGCATCGTTAACAAATTAACAATACAATAATTCCACATATATGAAAAAGATACAAATGGTTGACCTTCAAGGGCAATACCAAAACATTAAGTCGGAAGTTGACGAGGCTATTCATAAAGTTTTAGACTCTTCGGCCTACATTAACGGTCCGGCCGTTCAGGATTTTCAGGCAAACTTAGAAAAATATTTAGGTGTTAAACATGTCATTCCTTGTGCCAACGGTACCGATGCTTTACAAATTTCGATGATGGCATTGGGGCTAAAACCAGGCGACGAAGTAATTACCACTTCTTTTACTTTTATTGCCACCGTTGAAGTTATTGCACTATTAAAGTTAACCCCGGTTTTGGTTGATGTTGATCCGAAAACTTTCAACATTGATCCGGAAGCAATCAAAAAAGCAATCACTCCAAAAACAAAAGCCATTGTTCCGGTTCACCTGTTTGGACAAGCTGCCGATATGGACTCCATCATGGAAATTGCGAAAGAGCACAATTTAAAAATTATTGAAGACAATTGCCAGGCCATTGGTTCGGAATACACTTTTAAAGATGGAAGAACAATTAAAGCCGGGGCAATTGGTGATGTTGGATGTACTTCTTTCTTCCCTTCCAAAAACCTGGGTGCTTATGGCGATGGTGGTGCTATTTTTACCAATGATGACGATTTGGCTCAACAATGCCGCATCATTGCAAACCACGGAATGGTTGTACGGTACTACCACGATTTAGTAGGGGTAAATTCCCGTTTGGATAGCATTCAGGCTGCTTTGCTGGATGTGAAATTAAAATATTTGGACAACTATTGTGCAGCCCGGAACAAAGCTGCCAATTATTACAATAATGCTTTTAAAAACAATCCAAACTTGGTAACTCCTGCAAAATTTGAACGTTCAACACACGTATTCCATCAATATACTTTAGTTACCAAAAACATTGACCGTAACGGACTACAGGATCATCTCCAAGGAAAAGGAATTCCGGCTCCAATTTATTACCCGGTTCCATTGCACATACAAAAAGCATATACCGATCCCCGCTATAAAGAGGGCGATTTCCCGGTAACTGAAATGCTTTGTAACAGAGTGATTTCGCTGCCAATGCACACCGAATTGGATGACGAACAATTAGAATTTATTACCAACTCCGTATTGGAATTCGTTAATAAGTAATAAAATATTTATAAGATTTAAATGACCGTTGGGATTTCCAGCGGTCATTTTTTTATCTTTATAAACTGAATTAAGATTTCAAATGAGCGAACAAAACAAACAACAAGGATACTTTTCCCATCCAACGGCAGTTATTGACGAGCCCTGTGTAATTGGAGAAGGAAGCAAAATCTGGCATTTTTCGCACATCATGCAAAATTGCGAGTTAGGGAAAAAGTGTAACATCGGGCAAAACGTGGTGGTTTCGCCGGAGGTAAAATTGGGAAATAATGTAAAGGTTCAAAACAACGTTTCAATTTACACCGGCGTAGAATGTGAGGATGATGTTTTTTTGGGACCGTCCATGGTTTTTACCAACATTATAAACCCGCGAAGTGCCATTATCCGCCGCGATCAGTACGTAAAAACACTGGTAAAAAAAGGAGCCTCCATTGGGGCTAATTCGACCATTGTTTGTGGCCACGATATTGGGGAATATGCTTTTATCGGAGCCGGAGCCGTGGTAACCAAAGAAGTGTTGCCTTACGCCTTGGTGGTTGGAAATCCGGCACGTCAAATTGGATGGATAAGTGAATACGGCCATCGTTTGGAATTTAATAACAAAGGAATTGCTGAATGCCCTGAAAGCAAAGAAAAATATAAATTAGAAAACGGCAGGGTATCTAAACTATAACATTCTTGCTTATGAAAATTTTAGTCACAGGCGGGTTGGGTTATATTGGAGCCCACACTGTTGTTGAACTTCAACAAAAAGGTTACGAAGTAATCATTGTTGACGACCTTTCACACTCTTATATTCATGTACTGGAAGATATCCCCAAAATCAGCGGAATTAAACCGGCATACGAAAACCTAAATTTGAGTGATGCCGAAAAAGCAAAAGACTTTTTTAACAAGCAAAAAGACATTAAAGGAGTTATTCATTTTGCAGCGTTTAAATCGGTTGGCGAATCGGTAAAAGAACCCATTATGTATTACCGAAACAACTTAAATTCGTTGATGAATGTACTGGATGGCATGAAAGCAAACAATATCGAAAACATTGTTTTTTCTTCCAGCTGTACAGTTTACGGCCAACCCGAGAAACTTCCGGTTAACGAAGAAGCACCTGTTTTAAAAGCCGAATCGCCTTACGGGAACACCAAGCAAATTTCCGAAGAAATCATTCACGACACCTCAAAATCATTCAACGTTAAAGGAATTGCATTGCGTTATTTCAATGCGATGGGTGCCCATGAAACAGCCATCATTGGCGAGTTACCCATTGGCGTTCCAAGTTATTTAATGCCTTACATTACACAAACGGCCATTGGCATCAGGGAATATTTAAACGTTTTTGGCGATGATTACAACACGCCGGATGGAACAGCCATCCGCGATTACATTCATGTGGTTGACCTGGGCAAAGCCCATGTAGTGGCTATCGAACGCATGATTAACCAGAAAATGAAAAAGGATTTTGAATTCTTTAACCTGGGAACCGGAACCGGTTCATCCGTTCTTGAAGTCATCAATTCTTTTGAGCGGGTTTCAGGCGAAAAATTAAAATACAAAATTGTTGACCGCCGTCCCGGCGATGTTGAACAAGTTTGGGCCGACACCAAATTTGCCAACGAAGAATTAGGCTGGAAGGCCGAAAAAACTTTGGATGAAATGACCGCTTCGGCTTGGAAGTGGGAAGTTGAATATGCTAAAAGAAATAAAAAATAAATTATCATGAAGAAAATTTTGATTACCGGAGGAGCCGGATTTATTGGGTCGCACGTGGTTCGTTTGTTTGTAAATAAATACCCGGATTACCAAATTTACAACCTGGATAAATTAACCTATGCCGGGAATTTAGCCAACTTAAAAGATGTTGAAAATGCGCCCAATTATGAATTTGTAAAGGGCGACATTGTGGATGGCGATTTCATCCAAAAACTATTTGAAGAAAAACAATTTGACGGGGTGATCCACCTGGCCGCCGAATCGCATGTAGATCGATCCATCAGCAATCCCATGGAATTTATTTTTACCAATATTGTGGGAACCGTTAACCTCTTAAATGCAGCCCGCCACATCTGGGAAGAAAACATGGACGGTAAAAAATTCTACCATATTTCTACCGACGAAGTTTACGGCTCATTGGGCGAAACCGGATTCTTTACCGAAACCACGGCTTACGATCCACACAGCCCGTATTCGGCTTCAAAAGCCAGCTCCGATCATTTGGTCAGGGCTTATCATGATACGTTTAAACTACCTACGGTTATTTCCAATTGTTCGAACAATTACGGGGGTTACCAATTCCCGGAGAAACTGATTCCGTTGTTCATCCATAACATCCGAAATAACAAACCGCTCCCGGTTTACGGCAAAGGCGAAAATATTCGCGATTGGTTGTATGTTGAGGATCATGCTAGTGCCATCGATTTAATTTTTCATAAAGGAGAACTCGGGGAAACTTACAACATTGGCGGAAACAATGAGTGGAAAAACATCGACCTGATTAAGGTTCTGTGTGAAAAAATGAATGAGAAACTAGGGCGCGAACCGGGCACTTCCGAAAAACTTATCACCTATGTGAAAGACCGCGCCGGTCATGATCTTCGTTATGCCATCGACTCCTCTAAATTGCAAAAAGAACTCGGCTGGGAACCCTCGTTGCAGTTTGAAGAAGGCATTGGAAAAACCATCGACTGGTACTTAACCAACCAGGATTGGCTGGATAATGTGACCTCGGGCGATTATTTAAAATACTACGAAAAACAATATTCTGACAAACGGTTTTAAAAACAAAAAAGAGGGTTCACCGCCCTCTTTTTTTGAATATAAAATTTTAAGGATCGGTAAATTATTAAAAAAGCCCTTCCGTCGACAAGTATCTTTCTCCCCCATCGTAAGCAAACGATAATACTGTTTTGTTGCCAATTTCGGGCAATAATTTATGAATTGCAGCAAGCGATGCCCCGGAAGATATCCCTATAAAAAGGCCTTCCTGTTTTGCTGCTTTCCGGGAAAAATCATAAGCTTCTTCAGCACTGATTTTAACAACGCCATCCAAGATATTTACATTCAAATTCCCTGGAATAAACCCGGCACCTATGCCCTGCAATTTGTGAGATCCGGGTTTGCCCCCGCTGATTACGGCAGATTCTTCCGGTTCTATGGCAATGGTTTGTAAATGAGGAATACGTTGTTTCAAGAATTTCGAGACCCCGCTGATATGGCCACCGGTTCCTACACCGGCAACCAAATAATCCAAACTGTTTCCTAAATCGTTCCAAATTTCGAGTGCTGTTGTCCGGGTATGGATGTCCGGGTTAGATAGATTTTCAAATTGCATGGGCATCCATCCTTTTTGATCCCTTGCTATTTCGTTGGCTTTTTCAATGGCTCCTTTCATCCCTTTTTCTTTCGGGGTGAGCACAAGCTCCGCTCCGTATGCGCTTAAAATCTTTCGCCTTTCAACCGACATGGAATCGGGCATTACAAGTATCAAGCGATAACCTTTTACCGCAGCTACCATGGCCAAACCAATTCCGGTATTCCCGGAAGTTGGTTCAACAATAAGATCGCCTTTTGTTAACAGCCCTTTTCGTTCTGCATCTTCAATCATTGCCAAAGCAACACGATCTTTTATGCTGCCCCCGGGATTTTGTTGTTCGAGTTTTACCCAAACGTTGGCTTGTGTCCCGAACAACGTATTAATTTTTACAAGAGGGGTGTTCCCTATCAATTCAAGAACATTATTGGTTTTCATAAGAACCTCCATTTTTGTTAATCACGGTAATTTGAGAATTATGCGTAACCCTTGAATAGGGCGCAACGCTTTTTATCAGCCAACTATTTCCTCCAATAACAGAATGCTGACCGATGGTTGTTTCCCCGCCAAGAATAGTTGCTCCGGCATAAAGCGTAACATGATCTTCTATCGTCGGATGGCGTTTTGTAAAAGAGGCTTCTTTTTTTACGCTTAGTGCTCCCACAGTAACCCCCTGGTAAATTTTCACATGATCCCCGATAATGGTTGTTTCGCCAACAACAATCCCGGTTCCATGGTCGATGCAGAAATAACGGCCAATTTGGGCTCCCGGATGAATATCTATCCCGGTTTTCTGATGGGCGTATTCAGTGAATATCCGGGGCAAAAAAGGAATCTCTAACTTATAAAGTTCATGAGATAAACGATAAATCGCAATCGCCAAAAACCCTGGATAGGTCATAATCACTTCTTCAACAGACTTCGCTGCCGGATCCCCCTGATAAATCGCCTGGCCGTCTTCCCTAAGCTTTTCATAAACCTCCGGAAGTTTGCTCATGAAAAAACCTGAAATTTCACGGGCACGTTCCTGCTGATAACTCATCGAAATTAAAATTGTACTTAACTCCGATTCCAGTTCCTCGAAATATTTGCCCGCATTATGATTTTTTACAGATTCATTCATAATAGGAAACAAAAAACCTAACAAATTATCCAAAAATTCTCTCGACTGGTTAAGGGAAGGGATTTTTCCCCGGCTGTTCTCTTTAAATTGCCCTAATTGCTTAAAAAAATTCTCCATCTTTTCTCAAAAAAAATCCCGCTTAAAATGTAAGCGGGATGTGGTTTCTATTTAAAATTTAATTTATTGACTAAAATATATAGTTATGTCCCGCTTTGTTTTCTCAAACAACAGCAAGTACAACATATATTTTGGGTTTTGAACATCAGGTGCAAAAATATAAATAAAAGAAATCACTCTTTATTTTTTAAAAAAAAGAAACTAAATCATACATATCGTAAACTTTGGCCAATGCTTCCTCTTGAGCCGATCCTACATTTCTATCTTTATACGATTTAATTAGAAATAGTAAGTTGCTGAAAAGGTTGATAAGCTCAGCGAGGCCAAAGAAAAAGGTATTATGACTTAAAAGAAAGTCCCTGGCTAAAATCAAGGAGCTTTTTTGCAGCTTTTTATTCGTGGGTCTTTTCTTCGTTATCAACAACAAATAACAGCTCATAATCACTTTTGTATTCGCGGGTGATTCTATTTTCCACGTATTTATCTTTCATTTAAAAATAAAAAGAGGAACAAACATTTAACTACTCCTTTTCTTTTTGTTTATTTTTCGAATCTATTCGGAGAAAAAGAACTTTCAGGCATTGTGCAGTTTTCCTGGAACTTATCAATAGTCATGATTGATTTTCTCCCATTTTGTACATTTTCTTTTTCTATATAAAAAGCAAAATAACTTCCATTGGACTGTTTACGATAATCTTTAATGGTTTGTATGCGGTGTAGTTCATTGTCAATATCGTAAAATTCAATTTTATGGCACAGGTAAGTTTCTTTTTCAATCCAGGATACTTGCCGCGAAAATCCGTTTGCATCTTCAATATCTTCATTTTTACAAACAGATTCAATCACCCAGCATGCTTTGCCGTTTAAAATTGCATCCGGCAGGAGATTGTAAGTAAAGTCATCCATGTTGGGTTTTCCCATATCGGCATTGGTAAATTCCGACCCCATAAAACTATTCCCTTTTTCGCTACTTACAATCCTTCTTGTTTTTCTTAGTGCAGGCAGGTATATCCACATGTCGTCATCCTGTTTTTTGTTATCGTAAACAAGCATTGTTGTTCCTTTAACATCGGCAGGTGCGGTAAATTTAATTATTGTTTTTGGCAATTTATTGAACTCATTTGTTGCTATAACAATTTCCCTTAAACGTTCATGAGCTTTTTTGTCGATTATTTTTAACGTAGAAATCATTTCCATTGATTTGAAACCAATCACATCCGAAGCTTTTTCGGATATTTCACGTGCACTTTGTGTAAATGCATTAATACTAAAAAGGCTAATAACAAATAGTATCCCTTGAAATTTTAATATTCCTTTCATTATTCTAATATTTAATAGGTTAATGTTTATTTTGTAAAGAACTTTGGTGTTGATAGTACGCATATTGCAGGGACAAGAATTAAAGCTCCCACCAGGCATAAAAACAAAGATGCGACGATAAGTATAGCAAAGGAATGAACATACGGGAAAGACGAAAGGAACAATACCGCAAATCCTACTATAACCGAGAATGCATTAATGGTTATCCCTCTTCCGATACTCTTCAAACTGCTTTGTATTGCCTCTGTGTAATCTTTTCCTTTTTTTATTTCCGATTTTATTCTCCAAAATAAATGGATGGAATAATCTACTCCCAAACCAATCGATATGGAAGATAAAAGTGCCGTTACAATATTTAATTCAATACCAAGAAAGCCCATTAATCCAAACATGGAAACTACGGTGAAAATCAGAGGTAATCCACCTATCAGCCCGGCATACAGGCTTCTGAAAATTATAATGAGCAATATGGTAATTGTTATAAATGCAAAAATTAACGAATTTACCTGCCCCCTTGTTACCGCTTCGCTTAGTTCTTTTTCAACCAAACTGTCCCCACCAATGATTAGAGCGTTTTCATCGTCTTGTATCATTTCTTTTACTTTATTTTCTACTTTTTTTAGAGTCGGCATATCATCGGCCTGGTATTGAATACTCAGGAGAGCTTTTGTATAATCAAAATCTACAAAATCTTCGAAGTCTTCGGGGCTACCACTCATTGCATATAATTCAAGGTATTGTGCAACCGCTTCCCTTGTATCAGGGATTTTATTATACATTTCGTCCTGGGGATCATTTATCGCTTTGCTCATGATGCGAATTACAGAGGCTATTGAAGTTACATTGCCAACTTCTGGCATTTTTTTGAGTTCAGCTTCATAATAATCCATTTTTTTGAGAACAGTTGGCGATTTAATATCCCCTTCAAAAAGTACATTTATGCTTTTTGTTCCGCCAAATTTTTCATTTGCAATAAACAGGGTGTGGTTATAAGGATGCTTTTCAGAAAATAGTTTGTTATTGTCGGCTGCTACCTTGAACTTGCTTAATCCTAAGATCGATAGTAAAAAAAAGATCGCAAAGAAACATATTACCATGCGGGAGTGAGATGTTGTAATTTTTGCAATACCATTTAAAAGTTTATCAAATAAAGTGTTCCCTTTTCCTGTTGAACTTTCAGGAATTTTACCTTTTTTTAGCATTACCAGTACCGCCGGGATAAAAGTAAGGCTCAGAATCAGGGCAAAAACAATTCCGATTGCCGATGCGATGCCCATTTGTTTTGCAGGCAACATAATATGGGTCATTAAGCCGCTAACCCCGGCAATGGTTGTTAATCCTGTTAAAATAACAGGCCTGGTTAAGTATATTGTTGTGTTGCTTACAATTTGTTTTACGGTCATGCTGGGTTGTTTCGCGCTCAATTCCTGGTAATGTGTTATAAAGTGTATCCCGTAATCATTTGCAATGGCTATCATCATAATTGGAACCAATATCCCTATTATGCTCATTTCCCAACCGGCGATGGGTATAATGGCCATTGATAAAATTATCGAGAACGCTACAACGGAAAATGGAAGAATGGCCCCCCGTTTTTGTTTGAATGAAACCATTAAAAAAACGAACATGATTACTAATCCAACGGGTAATAAAATCATTAAATCACGGCTGATTTTTTGATTGGCTTCAACGCGCATGTAAGGTGCACCAAAAAGTGTTACTTTTTCGTTACCGGGATGCGCCTCCAATTGCAGGTTTATCAGTTCCATTATATCTTCATCAGGGCTCGTACCTGCAGAATTCAATATTATGATTGTATAGCGGAAATCTTCAGAAACAACGATCTTGTATGCCAGCTCGTTTTTTTTTATTTCATCGCGCAAGATTTCCCTTTTTTTATCTGATGTTGGTATTCGTTTTACGACCGGTTCAACCACCATTGAACCATTTTCTCCTTTGATGTTTTTTGCATCAAACAACGACATAACCATATCGAACGTTTTCATACGGTTAAATCCTTTACTAAGCAACTGAATTCGTTTTAATGTAGAATCATTTAAAACATCATCGCATTCAAATAAAATAATCATTGGATCGGATTTGCCAAATATCGCTTCGATCTTCAGATCGTTCATCCTGGCGGGCATTGATTTTGGCAGATACGACTCCAAATCAGAATTTGTTTTGGTTTGAAGTACTGGAATTAAAGCCAATACGGCTATAAGCAGGGTTGAAATTATTATCACCCATCTATATTTTATAACACTTAATTCTTTCATTTTTATTCCCCCTTAGAAACTAACTTTTAATTCAAAGAACCCACCATTTAAAACAGAACCGGCATAGTTGAACATTTCTTTTTCAGGCCCTGCCATATAAGAGAATCCGGTACTTGCTGTAAGTACATCGGAAATATCCCAACTTATTTTAGAACGAAGCATGTATTCTTCTGAGGTAAAATTGTAATAAACTGCGAATTCTGTATTCCATGTTTCGTAAGCAAAAGGTTTACTTATGGTAAAAAGCAAAGCATGGTTATTTTTCTTTTGCTGGGAGAAATGTTTGCGGTTGAACAGGCTCGATTCATAATAAATAAGCTCGTTGGCATATTGGAGTTGAGCTGTAGGATCTGTTGGTTCTGTTAAAACAGGTGCTGTAAGTTCAGAAAAATCAAAGGTGTATTTCCCAACATATTGAAGTATGGTGTTAAATTCTCCAAAGTTGAGCTCAATGCCTGCTACGTAGCTTAAATCGGGATTCGGAACATACATTTTATTTTTATAATTATCGGTAATATTATATGCTACTTCGCCCCGTATAATCCACGAACCAAGCGGAAGAGCCATATCTGCACCGATCATATTTTTAAAGTAAGGGGTTGAAGCATTTGTTATATCGGGTTCGCCTGTTGACCAATCTATATTTTCTACATTAAAACCAAAATCCGGATTATATCCCCTGAACCAGGAAAACGAAAACCCGATTTTGGGTAACTCACAATTTAAACGCGCAGCTATACTCGAATTGTCAAATGATTTGTCAGGCAATACCATATCGGTAAAATTCATTGCGTAGCCTAAATCAAATGATTTATACCAATATATTGACGACTTATAAATAGGTATTGCGATTAGCTCAAGTTCGATTTCAGTGGAAATATGGTATTTAATCCGGAACATGAAGTTTGAGAGTTTCTGGTCGTCAGGTTCACTGCTTAAAAAGAAATAATCATTAGGGGTAATACAATTTGTTGGGTTGAACCCATCTGTACGTCCCCACTCAACAATTTGGTTTCCAAGAAAAAGATCAATTTTTTCGCCAGAGAAACCAGCAAACACTTCTTTTAATTGAACTTCTGAGATGGGTTCATTAAAAGAATAACCTTCCCTCATCCTTATGTCAGCAAACATAAATGCCTGCTTATGTTTAAGTTTACTGGTAAAACCAATTTCCCCAAACACCGAAGAAAAATCGTATTTGTTGAAGCCCGCAAAAACAGAACCCCTGGCATATCCACTGAAATCAAGTTTCAGTTCTTTGCTTTTGTTTTGATCTTCAATTACAGCCGTTTCGAACAATCCTTGTGAAAAAAGTGCCGTTGAAAACAAAAACAGCAGTACACAAATTAGTAGTTTCATCTTATTAAATAATTTTTTGATTAATAACTGCCGCGAAATTATGGCAGAGAATGCCGGAGAAAGTCTGATTTTTAAAACCAGAACTACAAGCGGTGGTTCAGGTTTTAAAAGCTGAACCACAAAAACAGTTATGTAAAGAGAAAATATTAACGAAGTGAATCTCTGTACTGCGAGGGAGTTTTTCCGGTAATCTTTTTAAAAATGGTATAGAATGTTGATTTTCCGTTAAATCCACATTCATAACCGATAGCTTCAATAGAATATTGGTTATTTTCTTCAAGAAGCTTTTTTACCGCTTCGACCCTGTATGAATTGACGAGCTGGAAAAAGTTTTGCTGAATTTCGGTGCTTAAAACTTCTGTTATTTGATGTTTGGGATAAGCCAATTGTTGAGATAACATGTCCATATTAAAATCAGGGTCAAGGAATGGCTTTTTCTTGTCGAATAGTTGATAGATTCTACTTTTGATTTCTTCTTTCCTGTCAGTTGCCAATACTGATTTTTCGTACTTAGCGGTCGCATTTTGTTTTTGTTCTTTAAAAACGACACGTTGCTTTAGTCCATAATATCCTAGTACATAAACTAAAAAAAGAAAAAACGGGTAAGTCAGCCAATGAGTTAAAAGCATGTCGGCATTTGATAAATAAACATATGCTCCGAACCCAAATTCAATCACACAAAAAGAAACATAAACAATAACAATAAATAGAAGCCAGTTTAGTTTACTGTTATCTTCAATGTTTGAAAACTCGTTTTTCAGATTTTTTTGGTGCTTACACACGGTCACAATACTCAAAGTATTGTATATGATCCAGGAGAAAATGGTTGTTCCAGTAAAAAGCAGGCTAAATTCAAGTTTGTCGGTAAGGTTGAAAGATGCAACGGATAGTGGTATTTTAAAGACCAGTATGATTATTTCAAAAAAGAGAAAAGGTAACAAATGTAAAAGCTGCAACCATTTTAAAGAAAAATCCCGTTTAGTTAACGACTTTATATAAAGATAAAACGCAGGGTTGATGAGTAAAAACCCGTTTGTTATTAATGGTTTTTTAAATAGATTGTATTCTAATCCCGTAAAAAGGAAAGAACCGGCTAGCAAGAATAAGCATGCAGATAATATTCTGTCAGACATACTTACTTGCTGTTTGTTAACAATAAGAATGCCTTCAAAAAGACTTTGTGATAAACCGATCCATATAAGTACTTCCATTTTTTCAATCTATGCTTTTATTCTTTTTTAGTTATCTCTTTTCATGAGCCATGCACAAACCAGATTCTTTCATTTTACTATTTAAAGAGTTGTATCAAATTAATTATTATCGACGTATCCTGATTGACTGTAATTTTACAATCATTAAAGGATGGTTTAGAAATCGGCATGTAATTTTTTGAAAACCCGAATGGTTCAAGCGGAATACCTAAGAAATTCAAATTACATTCATTATCTGAATTTACGTCTTGATATAGCGAAATGGCATAATCATTTTTTACTAAATCTTTTAAAATGATAACCACGGTGTCATTTGTAACTTCCTGGGAACAGCTTCGGTATTCTTTGCCTTTTTCCAGGAATGTTTTTTCATCATTAAAAACGCCCATTTGAATCTTCCCTTTTAACGCGCTTATATTTGTTATCGTGATTTTTAAATCAATTGCGTATGTATGCTGAGCGCAGAATCCTAACATACAAAACAGAAAAAACAATTTATTTCTCATAGCTCAAATATTATAAATTAAAAAAATGTTGAATTAATTCTTCGTCCTGATTAACATACGCGATTAAAGGTTCGGATTGTTTTTGCAAATACCTCTTTATTGGCTTTTTTAAAAGGGAAATTACTGTTTTTTTTAAACGCATTATTTTTTGTTTTTCCTTTTCAAAATAGTTTTCCAGGGTATCTTTTCTAAAGCTTAGAATACGATCCAGTTCCTCTCCATCCTCATAATAACCACAATGAAAATTCTTCTCTGCAAATGCTTTAGGGTGAAAGTTTAAACTGCCTAAACCATAAATTTCAAAAGAACGAGATAAAAAATCATCATAAATTATCCTGCAACTTTCCCCTCCTCCCAGATTGAATATTTTTTTTGATAATTGCTCTTGTTTTTCTATTGCATTAACAAATGCCCTTGCTGTATCCTCGGAGGTAGCAATTTCCAGAGAAGTTTTTAGAGGTTGGTAAAACATCAATTTTGACATTCTGTGCCCTCCCATTATAGCCGCGAGCCTAAAAATACTCCAATCAAGTTTGCTATTTTGTATAATACTTTCTGCCTCAAGTTTTGTTTTGGCATATTCATCCCCCTCACTGGGGTTCAATTTATCATTTACTGTTATTAATGGGTTTACAAGGCGATCTCCGTATATGGAAATTGATGAACTATATATTAGAAAAGCATTCGGAGAATGTTTTTCTAACGACCGGATTAATTTTTCGGTTCCAAGCGTATTTACCTGATATGCCAGTTCCGGTTTTTCATCGGCTAGTGGAGGTATCAGCGCGGCAAGATGTATAACTACATCTTTACCGGAACTTATATTAGCTACATCTTTTTCATTTGATATATCTCCATAAACAATGCTTATTTCGTTTTTGAAAGAACGAAATTTCTTTATTGATTTAGATGATTTTACATCAAACACCGTAATTTCATACTGATCTTTTTTCTTGTATAACTGCTTTAACACTTCATATCCAATTGTTCCTGAAGCACCTGTCAGCAGTATTTCTTTTCTTATTCGCATAAATACAACTCTTTTTTTAATACAGTTATCATATCAGGATATTTTTTTATCATTTAGAAACCAGAACCCTCTTGGCAGTGGGTTCTGGTCAATATAAATTTAATATTTGGAGATTTAATTTTTTGAATTACTTATTAGACTGGCCTTTTAATAATTCCTCGAACATTTTTTTTCTTTCATCATCTCTTTTCTTAGCTTCCTCCTGTTTTATTTCTAGTTTATTTAATAAGCGTAACTCTGTTTTTGTTTGCTCCAACAATTTAGATTTGCCATCCATACGTTCGAGGATTTCTACTTTAGCCTCCCAATCTTTTTTAATGTATTGCATTTGAAAAATTTCATTACATTCGATGGCTTTATCTATCCAGTTTATGGTGCTTTCGAGAACTTCATTGTCTTTACAATCGCTTTTCAAAATAGCTTCGTACCAATTAGTAAGCTGTCTATGGTTTAAGTTTTTATATACTTTATTTTCTATCAAACTATTTATCTTTTTAGCATAAGCCTTCCAATCCTTCTTGTTTTCCAATACTTTTACCAGAATCTCTTGTGCCAACTCATCTTTAGATTCATAATTGGTTCTGTCCATATATTCCAACAACTTATTGTAAGCAAGTTGATCAAATTCTTTTCCGTATTTAACCTCATTTGACAGCGTTCTTGCATATTTATCAAAAACATTGGTGAACATTACATCTACAGCCCCTTTTCCAAATTTTTCATTGAAAAGATCACGGTTATCAATAACATAATCAAAAGCATTGCAACATGGGCTATTCGTATTTTTAGATAATAAATTAAACACATAAGCTGAGGTATATTCTTCTTCGGGTATAATTGACAGATATTGTTTTGCTACCGATATTGCCCGAGCGTCGGCCGTTTGTAGCAAATAATCTAAATAGGCTTTTACAATCTCCGGCTTATTTCTATTTTTATTATATTGTTTTTCAAAATACTGGTTATAATTTCCCCCATTAATAGCGTTATTGGCTTCTGCCAATAGCTTGTCTTCTTTCATAAAACCAACCACCCGATGCACTAAGTTCCCTTTATGGTCGACCCATAACAAGGTGGGATAGGCTCCTACATGAAAATTTTTATTCAATTCAGGACCTTCGCCTTTTTCCATATCTAACTTATAGCTAATAAAGTTTTTATTAAAGAAGTCTCCAACATTTTTTAACGGAAAAATTGTAGCTGCAAGTTTTTTGCAAGGACCGCACCAAGAAGTATAGCAATCAATAAAAATAAGTTTTTTTTCTTTTTTTGCTTTGGTAGTTATCTCTTTCCACGAACCATCTTCAAACTGGATACCTTCATTATTCTCTGCGAAGGCAAAAAGTGAAAACACGGATAATGTTATAACAAGTATTAATTTTTTCATTTTTTTATTTTTTTTATGTATGGATACCTTATTTATCCCAAAACATATGAGCATCTCTCTGACAATGCCCATATTTAGGGCTGTAGCTTAATTAAATATTTCTTCTAATGTTTCAAACAACTCTTCACCCTTGATATTTCTTGCTACAATTTTACCCTCGGGATCAACTAAAATATTCTGGGGAATGGCTCTAACACCGTATAAAGCTGCAGCTTCATTTCCTGGTTTTAAATCAGATACTTGCTTCCATGTAAGGCCATCCGTTTTAATAGCTTCGAGCCAAAAATTCTTAAACGCTTTAATATCCAAGGATATGCCTAAAATTTCCAATCCCTTAGAGTGGTAAACAGAATATGCTTTTGAAACTTTAACGTTTTCTTTACGACAAGGACCACACCAAGAAGCCCAAAAATCGAGGAGGACATATTTGCCCCTATAATCCGACAATCTAACAGGCTTGCCATCAACATCGGGTTGCATAAAATCAGGAGCCATTTTGCCTACCGATGTTGCGTTTATGCACTCTAAAAAGGTTTTATAGCTTTTGCCTGTTTCTGTATTTTTCACGCTTTCAGATAATCCGTTAAATAGGAGAATCGCTTCTGAGTAAACCGGAATTGATCCAACACCTTTTGTTAAAGCTTCCAGGCTAATAAAACTGTCCGGGTTTTCTTTAATAAAATTTACGTATATATTTTTTTGTTCTGCACGAATAACGTCCTGCCTTTTATCAAAATCGGCCATGACCGCTTTATCTTTTAGCTTTTCAATAGGCGTTGCTTTATATTCAGCATCTAAAGCAACTTTTTTTTCCTGGGAAGCCTTTAATGCCGTTTGAAGCTTTTGAAAATCGGAATTCATTTCCGATCCCGTAATTTTTGCATCGAAGATAGAATTGGTCTCGCTCGTTATTTTAATTGTAGCCGGTTCTAAATAAACAGTAAACCGTTCATATTTTTTAAACACAGAACCTGTTGGATATATCAATAAGGTTGCTTTAATAGGTTTATCAATGCTTCCTTTAAATTCAAAATTCCCATTTTTTATCTCAGATGTTTGGTTGATACCTATCTCGTTACAAACGAGGGAGGCTGTGGCCGGAACATTTAATGTCCCCACTTTAGCTTTCAATATATATTCCCCTTTTTGAGCCATTAATGCTACAGGAACAAGGAGCATAGTAAATAAAATAAGTTTCTTCATGGTTATCAGTTTAATAGTTTTCACACCAAAGCAATAATCAAAATTGATTTGGATGTTTTTCAATAATTATAGATTACATTTACAGGAGGTATACACCTTAACTTATATGGGTAGCAGACATTCATCGGCCCATCCGTATAATTATCCAGGTTATGGAAGCAACCAAAAAGTCAAATCTTTCATAGTTAAACTAAGCAGAGCCGAAACTTTGTTCGTGAATAATCATTTATTTCGACTCCGCTCAATAATTAAACCTTTTGGCTGCGTCTTTGTTTAAAATTAGGTTTCAAATACCTATTTATTACGGATTTTGATCCCAGTCTTGATTATAAGAGATTACTTGCATTGGTATTTGCAACACATACCTGTCACTATTTGGTTCTAACGTTGCAATAATATTTCCCAGTGCATCATACCTGTACACGGTTGGCATTCGCCCTTCGGCAGCCAATCTTCTCATGTCAAACCAGCGTAAGCCACAGAAAGGAAACTCCAGTACCCGCTCCAGTAATATTTTCTCTAAGACTTCTTCCTGATCTGTTGATTCAAATTTTACATAATCTTCAGACAGGAAACGTTTACTTCTCAACAAATCCAATTGATCACAGGCAGTGCCAAGATCATTTTCACGGGCAGCAGCTTCAGCAATAATTAGATTCATTTCTGCTACATCAATACCCCAGTTAGGATAGGAAGTGGTCCTTGATGTTGATCCGTAAGGAGAATACGTTGTTGTGCCTCTTATTGTAAAGCTATGATCTCCAAGTTTTTTATAATGTACCGGTAAACGTTGATCCATAACATCATGCAATTTAAGGAAGTCAAGTGTAGGGATTATTGCAGAAAAATAACCTGAACCTCCAACCCTTGAGAGAATGGCATCTGGGCGTATTTTTAAATCTTTGATGGCACCTATGGCATCCTTAAAAATTTCATTAGGACCATTATCCAAAGCTAATTGTGCATTTTCGGCTGCTAAAGAATAATTACCCATATATAAATATGTTCTGGCCAACACACCATAAGCTGCAGAAACACTGCCACGAAAACGGTTAGCAC
This sequence comes from Bacteroidales bacterium, assembly GCA_963664245.1. Taxonomy (GTDB): domain Bacteria; phylum Bacteroidota; class Bacteroidia; order Bacteroidales. The sequence goes on along the minus strand of OY760934.1, from coordinate 2,737,236 downwards.
TATTGTCTGCAGGTAAATATGGTATGGCATCATTCAAATCTTTAATAATATAGTCGTACATCTCTTGTACGGTACTACGATTGGGGATTTCATCCAGAATGTCTATTGATGTAACAAAAGGCACTGCAAGGTCTTCACTCGCCGTTGCTTCATTATACACCTTTCCATAAAGATTTGTAAGCTCCAAATATTTTAAAGCTCTTCCTAAAAGTGCTTCTGCTTTTAAACTGTTTCTTTCGTCATCTGTACCCTCGGTCGCCCCATCTATACCATCTATTACCGCATTATAATAATAAATATTGGTATACGAGGCGGCCCATATGGGAGACGAATTGAGCGGATCATTAGCTAATTGGTCTTGCCATGTATATTCAAGTTCTGTGGTATTATCCCAATCATTATCAATGGTAGGGAGATCTCTAAGATCTGAGAAATATGTCAATCCGTATATGGCTGACTGATGAAGGCTTTGTTCATTTAGCCAGAGATTGTAATCTTCAACTGTTTTTAACAATCGTTTACCTTTTGGTTCTACATCCAAATACTTATCACAAGATACCAGTACCAATAGAAAAAAGATCGTTAATAAAGGGTATATATATATATTCTTTTTCATTGTCTTAAATTTATGGTTAGAAATTAAGATTAAGTGCAAACGTATATGTAGGAGTTATATATGATTTTTCATAACTTCCCATTGCTTTGCTATAATTTTGTTTATTAAAGGCTACGGTATAAATATTAGAGGCTTGAAGCCTTAACTCTAAATTAGAGATTCCTACTTTCTCCATAAAATTAGCACCTTTAAAACTATAGCTAACGGTAACATCTCCGAGTGTGATATAAGAACCATCTACGGTGTATTTATCTAAAGCCCCTATATATTTTGCATATCCATTGGTAAGTTGTGATTTATTTGGTAACATTGTAGGATCCAGTTCATCTCCAGGTTCTTTCCAGTAATTAAAAGCACCTTCTAATGGCCTTGTACTGCTTGGATTTGGCACCGGTATTTTTGTTTTAAAACCACCATAGTATTTTATCATGGCATAAAAATAAAATTTGCCAACATCCACACGGTTACTTAAACCCAGTGTGTAGGCAGGAATGCTGGTTCCTCTATAAACAACATCATCTATACCCGCATCATCTTCATCAAAGTGTTTTGTACTGCCATCTTTAGCATAAATTAATACCTGGCCATCTTCAGGGTCAAGGCCTGCATACCTATAGTTAAAAATAGTTCCAATAGGATAGCCTTCCAGGTAATTTGTATTACCCATTGTGTATGAATAAGATTTGCTCGTAGCTGTTACCTCATCGTTATACACCTCTAATATTTTACTACTATTATGAGAGAAAATAAGAGCTGTATTCCAGTTAAAATGTTTCTTCCTCAACCAATCGGCATTTAAAGAAATTTCTAATCCACTGTTACGTATAGAACTTTGATTAATCAAGGCACTTGACACCCCTGATGTTGGGTCAATTTTGTTTGTTGCTAACACATCTGTACTTTTCTTAATATAGTATTCAACACTACCTGAAATATGTTCGAATATATTATAATCCAAACCAAAATTGATATTAAACGTTTGTTCCCAACGCAACCTAGTATTTGCAGGAGAAGAAAGACTTAATGCCTGCATATCATTATAATCTGAATTAAATTTGTCTGTTGCAATTATTCGTGGTAATGAATTTTTTGCCACATTACCATTAAATCCAAGAGCAGCACGTAATTTTAACGACCCAACCCAGTCTACATTTTGCATAAAGTTTTCTTTATGAATATTCCATGCAGTACCTACAGACCATAAAGGTTTGTATTTGTATTTAGGATTGGTTCCAAATAAGTTAGACTGATCAATACGAAAACTTCCTGAAAGTGAATACTTACTCTTATAAGAATATATTAAGTTAGAATAAATTGAGATGAAGCGATCGTCGTTATAGCTTTGGTTAAATAAAGAAGTATAACCTATTGACGGATTATAATTAGCGTATGATGGAGTATATGAAGTTGTTATTAGATCGTAATCTACGGGTTGTTGCAATAATGTTTGGTCGTTATAACCAAAATATGATGATATACTAGATTTTGAAATCGTTTTCCTCATTTCGCCACCCAATATCATATTAAGCGAATGGTCTTCCGTAATTTTTTTATCATAGTTTAATTGGGCACGTAAAGTAAAAGTGTTTTGTCTTTGTTTTGTTTGTTTTAAAAAACTACCCTTGGGAATATTATAAATAAGTTCGCCATCATCAATTTGTGCATACCTGTTTATATACTGGCGGACTTCTGATGATTCTTCAGTAGCAAGGTGGTCATTATCAGTGATACTAGACTGATAAACACCTCCAAAATTCACATTAAACCCATGCCCTAAGTCATAACGAAAAGTCGCATTAATACTGTTGGTAAGAGTATGTGTTTTATTGGTAATTTCGTTCATATCGACCAACGGATAATACATATTATCGTATAAACCTTGTGCCATAATCTGTTCATTATAATACGGATTTATAACCGAACCACTATATATCCATTCGGGATTACCGTCTTCATCTTCAAAACGCTCAAAAGGATAGATGCTGCCGAAGCTTGGGATAGGCGATGAATTTGATTTGGCTTCTTGAAAATCAAGATTCAACATCAATGAGAAACGATCTGAAAATTTAAATGTACCACGGGCAGACAACCTAAAACGGCTATTGTCTTTTGTAACCTGTTCGCTTTTATTCGTATTATAGTTAGCTGTTACATAATAAAGTGCTTTTTCGCTACCCCCTGATATATCTAGATTATAGGTTTGTGTAACAATGTTGCGTAAAAAATAATCGCCATAATCGCCTGTGTTATTATATGATTTTAACGCGGCTAACCTTTCTTCTGCTTCATCCGCTGTTATTAAACCTTCTGTTTTCTCTGCTAAAATCAAAACAGGTTCCGGGAAAGTAAACGCAAATGCTAAAGTGGGATAAGTCATGTAAAAATAAAGCATACTAGCCGAGCTGGTATAACTATTAATCATATAATCAGGAATATGTTCCGATGCATCTTTATCATAACGGTAGCGTTCGTAATCTGTTTTTGGTTTCAAGCTAAATGTTGAGCGAAAATTTACTTTTACGTCACCTGCTTTTGCTTTTTTTCGTTCAATCACAATTACCCCATTGGATGCACGAACACCATAAACGGTAGCTGCGGCAGCATCCTTTAAAACAGTTATAGACTCAATTTCATATGGGTTAATCGACTCAAGTTTGAGTTCTGTTGGAAAACCATCGATGACGATCAATGGATCCTTGTTCCCATTAATGGTGGAAATACCACGTATATGGAAAAGACTGTTTCCTTCAAATTCAACATCGCCATTGATAAGCAAACCCGGAATACGGTTTTCAAGACTGGTTAAGAAATCAGGACCATTGATACGACTATCGTATTCTTTGGCCTGAATAGTAGCAATACTTCCTGTGCTTTGTTCAGGTTTTATTTTTTGGTATCCCGTACTAACTACAGTAAACTCTTTTAATTCAGCTACAGCGTCTTCCATGGTAACGTTGATTTCTGTTTTTTGTGCAGAAACAACAACTAACTGTTTTTGGTAACCGATGAAAGAAAACTCTAACACAGAACCTTCCGGAACATTAATGGCATAATTTCCATTGACATCAGTAGTCGTTCCTTTAGTTGTTCCCTTAATCAAAACCGTAGCTCCGGGTAATGGTTCTCCATTGTTATCTTTAACCGTTCCGGTAATTTTTTTAAGCTTTCCGTTATCAGCCTTTCCTGATTTGTTTTTTTGACCTTCCTGATGGATAATAATCACTCCTTTGTTTTCTTCATAAGTTAAGTTTACCTGTTCAAAAAGATCCTTTAAAACATCCCGTAAATCGGCATTAGTAACTGTAATGCTGGCCTTTTTATTAGCAATATTATCAATGCTATATAAAAACTTGACCTCTGTTTGTTTTTTCAACTCTTTAATAATCTCCTCCAAAGAGGCATTTTTTACATCAAGAGTTACTTTTTTTGTTTGTGCAAAGGCAGTTCCGCCCATACACAAAGTGATTCCGAGCACTAAAACCAGCTGCAACAACATCGTTGCCCGAAATCTTTCTTTAAATTGAGGAAAAAATCCTCGGTTGTAACATTTTTCTTTCATAAATTTGTGTGTTATGTTAAACTTATTTTGATCTGATTTGGCAGTCTCACCACTCCAAATCTTTAAAATTGGTTTTAAAATTGATCCCGCTTTTTAGCGGGATTAGTTTTTTATATCGACCACAACGGCATTATCAATTATTCTAAACTTTGCATTCCCAGATTTTTCAATCATAATCAGGAACTGGTTTATATTGTCATACCTTTCTAAATCGCCGGAATAAACATAATTTTTCACTTGTTCACTTTCATAAAATATCTCAATATTATACCAACGCGACAAGGTTTGCAGTATGTTTTCAAGAGATTGGCGATCAAATTTGAACAATCCGTCTTTCCATGCGGTAAAAAGAGTAACATCCACTGCTTTTCTTTCAATATCCGGACTTCCTTTTTTAATGATTGCCTGATAACCCGGCTCAATTGAAAGATAATTTCCGCTTTCACACAACGACCTGATACTTACCTTACCTTCAACTAAAGTGGTATAGGTGTGTGCTTCGTCTTCATAATCCCTTACATTAAAATGGGTTCCAGTAACTTTTATCTGCCCTTCGGAAGTTGTGACATAAAAAGGTTTGGATTTACTTGAAGTTACTTCGAAATAGGCTTCCCCTTTCAATTTTACTTCGCGGTAACCAGTAGCAAAGGCGACCGGGTATTTTAATTCTGACTCAGAGTTTAACCAAACCTTGGTTCCATCACTAAGAAGAAGTGAAATTTCCCCTCCCCGGGGAACAACTGCGGTATTGTAAAGCAGCTCTTCGGATGCTGATTGAGTGTTTGTTTTATAAGTAATAGCACCTTTTGTGGCCTGAATAGAAAAAGTTTTGCTTTCTATTAAAGTATCAGACTGTCGTCCAAGAAGCAAGCTCTGGCCATCAGCCATAAAAAGTTTGGCTATCTGATTTCCGGGTTTAATAATAGGAGCATTAATCATTTCGCTTCTAAATCCGGGTTCGGAAAGATTAGCGTTCCAAATTAGATAACCTGCAAATAATAAGGGAATGATAAGTACTGCCGCATATTTTAACAGCTGGTAAAGCCTGTGTTTGGGATTAGTTTTTTGAACCCTCTCGTAAAACTCATCAAAGGCTTGTTTTGCATCGTACCGATCTAATTCGGAAAATTTCTTTTCGAGATAAGATTCACGATTAAACTTTTCAAGTAAAGATAAAATCCTGGAATCTTTTTCCCACTCCTTAAGCTGATTCTTTTCAAGTTCAGTTATAGTACCCGAAAGTTCCTTTTTAAGGAGGTTTATGATTTCAAATATAGGTTCGAACGCTTTCATAACTTTTGTGTATACACCTAACAAACAAAAGATGAATATGCGCGGGTGACAATTTTAGAAACAAAATATCATTTATCTTATTTCAGGGTCAATTGTTAAAGCCCCATAAACATAAGAAGGAAAATTGAATCTTTAAGTTTTTCTCTGAGCGAAGCATATGCTCTTTTCTTCTGGGTTTTAACCGTGTTCTCACTTATTTGCAGTTTCTCAGCAACCTGTTTAACGGTTAACCCTTTTATACTTAACATCATTATTTCTCTTTGGCTTTTAGGAAGCTCAAAAATGGATTGATGTAATTCCCGTATCATTTCTTCTTCTATGGAGAGAATCATTGAATCATCAAGTCCGCTTTCGTGATTGACCTCCAAATTAAATTTTCCCATGTGATCTCTTTCAACTTTTGCGGCCTTCATATAGTTAATGGATGTATTTTTTGCAGCTTTATATAAATAAGATGTTAATGCCTTTATTGAATTAAAATGGATATTCAATTCCCATAATTTGATAAATATTTTTTGGGCTAAGTCAGAAGCTGCATTTTCATCCTTAATTAAATTAGAAATATAATTACAAATGCTGGGGTAAAACAGATCATACAATTCCTTCCAGGCACTCTTTTTCTTGCCTGCCAAGTCTTTCAGGAAATTTGTATAATCCTTATCCATTTGTTCATACGTTGTATTGATTACAAATCTATTAAAAAAACGAAAGAATAGATTTAGTTTTTAAAAGAAAAGAGAAACTGCACCTCAGATGTTCTACCCAACTTTGAGGTGCAGTTTAAAAACTAATTATTGTTAAAATTTTATCAAGAATCAGGCTTAAACAAGGCTTTCCCCACTAATAATCTCCAATCTTTTCCCATTTAAAATGGCAATCATCCCCTAATGATTAAGTATATATCACTACTCCTTAATGTTATATACCGTATAAAAAGTAAAAGGCATTACAGATTGATAAAATCGTAACGCCTTTATTAAAATTAGATTTATGAAAAATGGATATGATATTACTTTAAAACTAACTTTTTTAATGAACTAACAGGGATAGCCATTTTGATTACCATTTGCAAATCATTACCTTGATTGCTGCTTTGCGCATAGATTCCCTGGGTCGACGAAACAATGGCAATCAAATTTCCAGAGTCGTCAAATATGGGGCCACCACTTGATCCGACAGCAAAGTCAGCTGTTATTTCCGTCCGGTTCTCCCACGGATTATTATTATAAGCTGCATTACGGGCAATAACCCCTTTACTATAGTAACATGGGAAATATGACGGGTTTGTCAGGGCGTGAACCATATCCCCCACAACACCATCCTCACCCATCGAAACAGGAACGAGTTCTTTTTCATGGACATCAAGCTTAAATACAACCAAATCGGCCGATTTGTTATAAGTTAGAACCGTTTCGATTGGATAAACATTACCATTCATATCGGCCATAAAAATTAAACTATCCTGAGGCGACATACCTTGCCCCTGATTAATCACTGGTTCAAAGACATGATAATTGGAGACACATACACCATCTTCACTTAAAGCAAATGCTGATGCGTTAATCAAAATAAAGTCTTTGTAAGCACCGAAACCCCGTTTATATTTACAAACCATTAAAACTGACGGTTTTATTTTTTCAATAAGTTGTTTGTTCGATAGTTTTTTCTTAGTCGGCCGGGATAAATTATGCAGCCCAATATTAACAGATTCTTTTGCCAGTCCGCAACGTTCCTTTAAAACCGTGATGGCATCAAATGGTTTGTCTTCCTGCTTTTTTTGCAAGGCTTCCATAATCATGTCGGGGTATTGGTCGTAATTAACAAACTTAGCCCCGGATTGAGCCTTGACAAGAAAGCCAGGCAAAAGCAACAAAAAGATTATAAAAATTTGTTTCTTCATCATAAAATCATCTATTTTAAAACTTCTTTCAATTTCGTTTCTAGTTCATCACCATGCAAGTTTTTCCCAATGATAATCCCGTTTGGGTCAATCAGGAAATTGGTTGGTACATTTTTAACTCCATAAAGCTGTGTAGGCAAGCTATTCTGTCCTGCCAGGTCTGAAATATGGTACCAGGTTAAGCCATTTTTCTCGATTGCTTCAGTCCATTGAGCTAATGCGTTGTTTCCACCATCCAGTGAGTAGCTAAGGATCGTAAAGCCTTTATCTTTAAATTCATTATAAACTTTAACCATATTGGGGATCTCTTTGCGACAGGGAGCACTCCAAGAAGCCCAGAAATCAAGTAAAACATACTGGCCGCGTAATGAACGTAAGCTTAAACTTTCGCCGCTAGGTTGTTTTGCAGAGATATCTGGTGCTTGAAAATTGATATCTGCAGGTTTTACTTGTTTTAGAACACTAGCATAGATTAAGCCGGCGGGTGATTTCTTTATATTATCAGATAGCTTATTGAATAACTCTTTAGCTGTATTATAATCCTGAATGATGTTTACGTTCCCCCGAAGCCAATCCATACTTACAATCGAATTGGTATGTGCCAAAAAGAATTCTTTCTCTCTTGATATTCTTTCAGCGATCAATTTGTTATACTCATCGGCAAGCTCATCGACTTTTGCTTGATCTTTAGCTTCCATTGCTGCTGCATAAGCTGTATTCATTGTTTTTATTTTTCCTTCATAGGATTTCCCAATCGCATCAAAGATTTGCCGGGTTTCGTTTTCCGGTGTACCGGAAACTTTTGCAGTTAAAAGAGAGTCTTTTCCCGCTATCAGTAATTCGCCTTTTTCCAGATAAACAGGGATGCGATCACCAGCTCTAGGATCAACTTTCGGAACCATTTTTTCATGCAATAAAACTAAAAATGCACGATTAATAGCAGGGATCTTTCCTTCAAATACAAATTCCTTATTTTCATTTAAATACGCCGTATCGGTATGCATTATGCCATTATCTTTCCAGATTAGAAAAGCAGATTCTGATTCTAGGCTTACTTGCTCCATTTTTATTTTAATTCGATAAGTAGAATCTTCATCGTTGGTGAAAGAATAAAAAGAGAATATAGCCAATGCTATAAAAGAGGCAAATAACCAATACTTCTTTTTTGTTTTTGTTAAATTCATATTCCTCATTTTTATAAAGATAAATAATAGTATTATTTGTTAAGTTTTATTTGTTTCCAGATCAAAAAGATGATCCTCTTTCGTAGGCCTTTTTAATGTAAAGTTCTTTGGGCAGAGCCAGAAGAAAAGCACTCTTACACAAGCAACCAGCCCCAAAAATCATTTTCAGCAATGTCAGGAAATAAATGCGATACTTTCCCCATCCCAGCTTTGAACCGAATGAGATAGCCTTTCCAATTTATTTCGTTGATTGTTCAAATCAATCTCTACTTTAAATTCTCAGCTTTGCTGTCATATTGCTTAGCTTCAGAACGAAGTGCTTTTGACGCAGATTCATAGTAATTCTTCACAGCATTCTTCTGACTATCTGTCATTTGCGGAAGTTTAGATGTTAAAAGACCTTCCACAATCCCTTTAAATACTGATGGAGGTAGCTGCCAGATATATTTATTGTAATATTCAATCATTCCGTCAAAATCTTTATTGACAACGAATAAAGCGATTCTGCACATGTGTGTCTCGGGGTCGCTTAATGGCAGATCAAGTAATGCAATTGTATAAGCTACTTCTTCAACCTCTTCAGGAGAATATTTAACATTGAATCGTTCCTCCATCCCGTTAGCAATAAAATACATGTCTTTTCTGACCATATCAAATATCAGTCTGTCGATTGCCTTAGTACCCATGTATTTATTTATGCGCGTTTTCTCAAGCATAATTTTCTTGAAGAGAGGATCGGTGAATTTGATCGTAGAAAGGACCAACTCAAGATACTCTCTGCTGAATCGCTCGAAGTCTCGTGAGTGTTCAAAAAGATAGAGAAAAACCTGCGAGGCATCCATAGAGCGCTCAAGTAAAGCTTTTGCATATGGTATTCCGGTTAACATATCCTTCTTCGTTTCGAATGCAGTCTTAAGGCCGTTCAATGAATTTGCAGGATCTAAAGCAGCCTTTACCTTTTCTATAAACTCCTCGGCCTTAGCTGACCCTACAATTCGATTAATTTCCTCCCCCTTTGAATTAAGGATTAAGAATGTAGGAAATGCAGCAATTGAATATTTCTTTCGAACATCACTACCTTCTTCCTTGTCCTCCATGTCTAGTTTAACAGAAATAAAGCGAGGGTTAAAAAAATCTCCACAAACTTTTTGAGTGAACACGTTACGAGACATTTCCAGGCAAGGGATGCACCACTTGGTATAGCAATCAACAAAAATCAGCTTGGGATTATCTTTATCTGCAGCAGCTTCTACCATAGCCTGAGATAGTGTCATTTTTTCAAATTTAACTCCTTGCTCTTGTGTGAATGCCTTGCCAGTTAATAATGTCGTGAATAGTGCGACTAAAATAAACGCTTTTTTGTTAAATAAATTATCGTTTTTTAAAAATTGCGTCCAAAAATAAAGTTTAGTTTTCATCCAATGTAAAGATTTATAATTAGTACTAAAGTTTCGACTGAATTAATGCTTTAAGTTTTGGATCAGAAGGTCGTGGAGCATCGAACGAGACCGTTTTCCCATCCTGATCAAACACGATAAATCTTGGAATTGTTTCAACCCCATAATCCTCAATTATAGGTCCTTCTTGATTAGAACGCAAATGAATTCCTGACAATTTCTTACGTTGAACCATTTCGGCCCATTTCTTTTTATCTTTATCCATTGAAATACTGATAAAAACAACATTTTCATTTTCGAATGATTTTTCCAGTTCCTCTAAAAAAGGTTGTTCTTTAACACATGGTACGCACCATGTCGCCCAAACATCTATAACAACAACTTTCCCTAAATAGTCAGACAGGTGATGAATTTTTCCCTCAAGGTCAGGATATGCGAAATCCATCCATTCTCCCCCCGGTTGTTTCATATTAAATCGTTTTTCAAAAGTCTTCATTTTATTCTTCTGAGAACGAGTGAGCATATATTTACTATTTTTAGCTATAAACTCGCCTGGATTCTGTGCATAGCCATTTTCTACTTGGTCAAGAATAAATTCTGCTTTTAACTCTGGAGACGAAATTTCAGGAATTACCAGATCGCTAACGTAACCCTGTTCTCCATTGTAAACAATGTGTCTTAGAAATCCGAGGGTTGTAATATAACTATTGCCGAATGGCGAAGACCAAATATTTTTATCACTAAACTTTTCAGATGTGATCATTTTTGCGATATATTCAGGATAATCCGTTTTGTTTACAAATCCAAAACCCAGCATAAATGGTCTTAACACATCACACTTAAAACTATAGTTCAACATATATTTTACATAACTGTCAAACTTTTTGTTTCCCGTATTAATTTTCTTTATAAAATTATTAACAGGCGTTATTAAGCTTTCCAGAGTTTTAGTATAATCCTCGGGGGTTAACCGACGACCTTCTTCCGAATAACCAAGTTTTCTCATTGGCTCAATAAGCTTATACCAGTCAGAAAAAACTTTATTTTCGGCACTTATATTCCCAGAATAAACAATATTTCCATCCTTAACATCCACACGAAGGTCTTCCCCTTCACGTAGAAATACAGGATAAAACTCATCACTAAAGCCGACATAGCGTATAACTCCAATATCTTCTTTTTTAACGTCAAACTCAAAAGATTGATCTGCCTTGGTTACATCAAGCGCATCAATAGTAGTCAATCCTCCCTTTTCCTGTTTGTAAAGAAAAACGTTGTTCGCCATTTGTATCTGAGTTAGCATTTTATAGAATGTGCCTTTGAGCACAGTGCTTTGAGCCATTATTTGCATACTCATTACAAGTATGCCCATTAAGAAAAGTATTTTTTTCATGTTTTTTTGTTTGTAGTTTGCTTTTTGAAATTTAAAATAGATGATTTAGAAACGCTTATCAGAGCTTGTTGTCATGAAAAGATTCCTTTTTTATCTGCTGCTTCTAAATGAGTCTGGGGGGATGATCCCCCCAGACACACTGTTATGCATATTTCTCTAAAGAGTAAGTTTATTGAACTTGATAGCCAATATCCTGCAATATCTGTTCTATATATCCATACTTGGCCATGATAGCCGGATATGAACCGTATAATTGTTGGAATTCGGCTGGTGTACTTCCACATATTGCCTCTATATACATACATACATCTATCCAAGTAGACATTGGGGTATACCAGGTATTTCGGGGATCTGCACTTAAAAATCCTAGCTGTTGAACAGTAACAGAGCTGCTATACTCCAACCCACCAGCATCAATATAATTATAATAATAATTATAATTTAGATAGCTCATGGACATGCTATAGGTATCCTTCTGAGTCGAAAATTTTCTGGACTCATCATAAAACTTGTATAAAAGGTCACTATATTTACTATCAAGCACTGCATTTGTTAGAATAGCACGCAAGATGGCTCCTTTGTACTTTTGTCTCGTAGCATCATCCATGGTCGGAATCTTCGAAACCTCTCCGATAACGATCGTATTGAGCCCTTTATAGGCATAAGTCCCAAATGCATTCGTTTGCATCGATTCCACTAAAAGAATACTTGGGACATAAATACCCTGGGGAATTGCTGAGATAATGTTATCCTCCAAATAATCAAGTGCAGCTGGCACATCTGATTTATCGCAATAGGTAAAAGAATAGACAAGAGGAATGGCACCTGACTGCACCCCTCCAAGAGAATAGACAAGAGATAATTTCTCATAATGGTTATACGTGTTACCAAATACATCTACTCTTTCCTGGATTCCTATAGTGTCATTGAAATAAATAGGAATACCTGTATCCTGGTAAAAAAGGTAGGTATCATGAATCACAGCGTCATTGGGATCATCGTCAACAACGAGCCAATTACGGTCATAATCGGGAAAAATTGTTACTTGTTCCTTTCTACAGGATGACAATACACCCAAAAGAACAAACATAGTTATAATGATAATTTTTGTTTTCATTTTTAAAAATATTATAAGGGTATAACATTACGAACATTACGAACGGGATTAGTTAAAGCACCTCGATTAAACTCTATGGCGTAATCAGGAATGGGGACCTGCCATGCTGCGGCGTCCTGCGTTATTGCTTTCAACTCATAATTGCCTGTTTGAGTATGTGTATTGGTATTTGCATCATAAGTATAACTGGGATGATGAATTGTAAAATCACCAAGTAGTGGGTATTTGGAGTTTACCGCATAACGTCTGAGATCAAACCAGCGCTGGCCTTCAAAGCATAACTCACGACGGCGTTCAGCCCGAATAAAATTGACAAGATCCTCATTGCTTTGCGGCAGATCTGCAATGTTAGCTTGTAAAAAACGTTTTTCTCGTAATTTTTGTAACTCAATCCGCGCATCACCATCTGAGCCCTTCATGGCCAAAGCCTCTGCACAATTTAAAATCACTTCGGCATAACGAATAGAAAATGTACATGAAATTTCTTCAGGATCATTATAGGTCTCCGATGTCCGATATTTGGCAGGAAGCCATGCTTGCTGTTTTGCAGAGCGGATAAAGCAGGCATTGCGTCGTAGATCGTTAGCATCATACTGGCTAATCAGATCATCGGAAGCCTTGAAAGCTGAAGCCCGGTTATCAGCACCACCCCATGCGCTAAGTGAATCATTAATAAATAAAAGAGGTATCTCATTCGAGCCCATGGTAAAAATTGTTCCAGGAGAGCTTCGATATGTAAAATTTGTATTTTCAACATACTGATTAAGATCCTCTAAGGTATACTCGCCCATCGCTTCCAATGAATCTGCCGCTGTAATAACATTATCATACTGTTCTGTATATAAATAAACCCTGCTTTGTAGGGCTCTAACGGCCGCAATTCCGACTCTTATTTTAGTTGAAGGATTATAACCACTTAGGTAATACGCAGCTTGATCCAGATCCGCAATAATCTGATCATAAACAGCTTTGTTCTTGCTACGCGAAAAATAATTATCTTCTATTTTTTCAGATATTTTAAGCGGAACACCCTCATCAGAATTGGCTGTACTTACCGAATATGGAGAACCGTAAACATTCTGAAGGGTGAAATAATAATATGCACGCAAAAAATAAGCCTCACCCCAAACGTGATTCAGTAGTTCAGTATCAGATACTGTATTTGCTAATTGTTCAGCCTGAAAAATAATAGAATTCAATGCTCCAATATGTTTATAAATTTTACGCCACGCGACATCTTCCCATGTTTTATTTAGGACGTCAATACATGGAGACTGTTTCCAATCATGAAACCCAGAGAGCATATATAAAGGCGTAGCTTGGTCAGTAGATACATAATCGACAACAAATTTTTCGCAATCATCATCCATCACATGCAACCAAGGCATTGTAATATTATCCTCTCTCTCAAGACTTGACATGGTGGAGTGGCTATAGACTGAAAGGCTGAAAACACTATTAATAAAACCCTCTCCAATCATTAAATAATCAAGATCTTCTGCCGTTGTGGCATATCTTTGATCCGTTGAATATTCTTCTAAAAACTTGCTACAAGATGACATCAATAGCAATAGTACTAAAAAACTATATATTTTTTTCATATCATACTTTGTTTAAAATGAGACATTAATACTAAATGAGAAGCTAGGTCTCACCGAAAGGTTAATATTCGGTGTTGAACCAGACTGAGTAGGATCCTGCCCTTTCAGCCTTTTATCAGCAATGGTAAAAAGATCAGTCCCTGTGATGCTGACGTAAGCTGATCTCAGCCCGAATGATTTAGCAAGCTTATCATCAAGAGTGTACCTAAATGAAACAGATTGTAATTTCAGATAATCTCCGCTAATTACCCGGATGTCTGAGTTATCATACATCTCGTAAGCTGATCCACCAAATGAATAACTTGTTGCAGGGTATACAGTCCACCACGGACTATTGATATTATTGACATTCAATCCCGGGATATTGGTGTAAGCTTCATCCCCAGGTTTACGCCAACGATAAACAAATTCTTTCCTAAGATTTTGCTGAGGATAAGCATAAGTTGTAGCATATCCGGAAGCAATCTTCATCAATCGAATTTTATTACCCAATGAATATGCAATGTTGAAAGATAATCCGAAGTTTCCCCATCCAAAATAGTTGGTTATTCCTCCCTGAATAAACGGTTCTCGACGCCCTGACTCTGTCATTACCGCCAAGAAAACATCTTCTTTGCTCATTTGTGAATATTGGGTTTGATACTCGCTGGCAAGTTCCGCTTCTGTTCCATAAAATATGGGGGAACCATCCTCATGACTCAACTCTTTAAACCTATAGGAGTAAAAAGTATTAATAGACTTACCCGCTAGATTAGCTGTACCATTTAAGAAATCGGCGTATGTTATTTCATTTACCAAGACATTGTTGCGGTTGTTAACCGATTTATTCAGTATTTTATTCAACACTTGACCCAATTGCGGATCAATACGCCACACAAACCCTTTGCGCGAACCATCGGCGCTTACATTATTGATAGGGGTGATTTGGAGATTAATTTCGACACCTTGATTTTCAATTGTTCCACTGTTAATTATATACTCTTGTATACCATTAATCTCTGATACTGTTTTATTCAGGAACGCATCACGGGTCCGTTTATAGAAATATCCAATCGATCCCGACACTTTACTATTAAAAAGAGAAAATTCAACGGATGTATTGAAGGACGATGTTTTCTCCCATTTTAAATCAGGATTGGGATAATTCACAATGTTTCCATACGGAGAATCATAAAATAGATTTGTTCCTGTCACTTGCCTCATAACTAGGTAAGGGGAAGATACTCCTGGCAACATATTTCCCTGCCACCCCCATGAAGCGATGAGAGCCAAATCATTAATCCATGATACATTTTTTGCGATATCATTTTTTATGTTCCAACGCCCAGAAACAGCCCATATTGGGAGAAAACGGTTATTCGTGCGCGACCCAAACGCATTGGATTGATCTCCACGAATACTGACATTCAGAAAATAGCGATTATCGAAGCTATAACCGGCAAGGCCATACCAAGCCAGTTCATTGTTCAACTGACGATTATAGGAACCCAATGCGGCTTTTGTAGACATCCATTGCTGGTAGTAAGCCGCATACGTAGTAGGAACAACATCAAAATAGCCTCCCATTTCAGGGAAATATCCTCTTCTCGTAATTCTAAAAGAATTATACTGGGTTGAGTTTACTTCAAGACCAGCAGAAGCCATTACCAAATGTTTTTTACTTTTTCCTACTAAAGTTGAATAATTTGACTGAAGGCGTGCAGTATAATTTGTATTACGGGTGTTTGATCGTTGAAGCTCTCCACCAACAGGACAGAGATCATTCCTTTCTTCTTGATCTTGACGAAGTTTGAATACATGATAAGTATCCTTAGTATAATAAATTTCATTCGTGGTGTTGCTGACGCCATAAGCAAACGTACCTTCCAAATCAAAACTTGGCAACAATTTGTATTTGAGGTTTGCTCTAAAATTTACCTGATTGCCCTTCGTTTTATCACCAGAATTGGCTTTTTCCTGAAGAATATTATAATCATAATATAAACTCTTTGATGGATTAGCTTCCGGATAATAGAAAAGATCTCCCTCTGTGGTATAAGCAGGTATAGTACGGCTCATATTATAGGCATAATTCATTAGACCAAGATCAGATGGCGTATAGGATCTTGATGTAACATTTCCGTTGAAAGAAAACTGAGCAGAAAATTTTTTATAATTAGCAGTAACATTTACCATAGCGGAATAACGTTTATTGTTTTCCCCCCTTATAACACCATTTTGATCTGAATAACCAAGTGATGAATAATATTTGATATTGTCAGCACCACCTGAAAGGCTTATGGTATGATTATGTGAAACTGAATTGCGAGTTAATAAGCCAAACCAATCTGTATTTACGGAGGCATAGTAATCCGTCAACTCTTTGAATTTGGCATAACCAATATTACCCGCATAATAATTCTGTAATGCTTCCTCATATCCAGCCCATTGCGTTACATTAGAATACTGGACTCCACGCGCAACCATTTCCCGGGATACATCCATACGCTCTTGTGAATTCATCATGTATACGCTTTTGTCCGAATAGTGAGGACGGCGCATAAAGCTTACTGTACTTGAATAGTTAATAGTAGGTTTTCCAGACGTTCCTTTTTTTGTAGTGATAACAATAACTCCATTAGCGGCTTTGGGGCCATATAGTGCTGTTGCTGAAGCATCTTTAAGAACATCTATTTGGTCTATATCTTCAGGATTAAGTCCAGATATCGCATTACCTAATAGATTTACAGCATCCAAATCATTCAACTGTTGTGGATCAACATTCACCGGATCACTCAATACAATTCCGTCTAATACCCATAAGGGTTGTCTATTCCCAAGAATCGTAGAGGTTCCCCGAATTCTCAGTTTAGGGGCTGCCCCCACTTGTCCTGAGTTTTGCATAAATATCATTCCCGGAACATGGCTTTCAAGCATCTTGTCGACGCTAGTGATCCCAGCCGTCTTGATATCATCCATTTTAATAGACGTTATGGCACTTGTTAGTTTTCTTTTTTCTATGGTTTGATAACCGGTAGCTATCACCGTTACTTCATTAAGGTCGGAGGCTTTTTGCTCCATTCTCACATTAATTTCCTTATTATTCCCTACTGCCACTTCCTGTTTTTTCATACCTATGTATGAAAAAATCAAAACAGAGCCAGAAGAGGTTTCAATGCTGTAATTCCCATCTGTATCGGTAGTAGTGCCTTTAGTAGTCCCTTTAATAACTACTGTGGCACCGGGCATAGGATCGCCAAAATCGTCAGTTACCTTCCCTTTTATTTTTACCAGAACCGGCTTTGAATTTGTTTCTCGCGGTTTAACAATGACTACCCCGTCTTCAATATAGAAATCAAGGTTCGTTTCCTCCAGGCATTTTTTTAAAACATCTTCAAGTGGCATATCCTTTACATTGATACTGACATTCTTTGCCTTGGACATCAGTTCATCGCTGTATACAAAAGTATAGCCGGTTAATGTTTTTATTTCTTTAAAAACTTTCTTTAGGGTTACGTTTTCAAGCTGTAAAGAAAGTTTTGGGTTTTGACTATAAGCCAAAACTGAAAATTTTACGATCAACAGGAGAATAAGAATTGTTCTTAATTTCATGGCTTTTGACCATTTTCCCCTATCCGTAAAATAATACAATAGTACTTGTTTTTTTTTCATAAATTTGTATTATTCGTTAGACATTCTGTGCATATGCACATTGTTTAATTATTAAAGAGGGAAATGTTGCATGCATTTTCCTCTTTTTATTTTTAATTTCTTTATAGCCCCTCCTAGTGTTCAGGACTTTTTATTACTACACCTTTGGGGGTTATATCTATTGCCAATATTTTGGTTCCTTCAATTTTTGATAAAATCTTGTTGCAATTTTCAAACCTTGGAACATCAACCGAGAATCGTTTATCTTTCATGGTATCATCTTCAAAAGAAAACTCAAAATCGTACCACCTTGATAATTCCCGCATAATAGTTTCCAAAGGTTGGCTCTCAAAATAAAACCGTCCGTTTTTCCATGCAATGACAGATCCAACATCTACTTTCTCCACTTGAATGGATTCTGTTTCCCGATTTAACGATGCTGATTGCCCGGGTGTTAATAATATGCGTTGATCCATTGGATTACTAACTTCTACACTTCCTTCAACCAAAGTTGAAACGATGTTTTTTTCTTCTGGATAGTACCGAACATTAAACTGGGTTCCCAGAACCTTTAAAGCCATTGGCCCAGCATCAACGATGAAAGGTTTCATGCTGTCTTTAGCAACTTCAAAATAAACTTCTCCATTGATTTTTACCCGGCGTTCATTCGCCTTAAAAACAGAAGGAAACTCCAGGTAAGAATCGGCATTTAGCCAAGCATAAGTTCCGTCAGGCAGTAAAACTTCTATCTCATTTCCGCGGGCTGTAACGATTTTATTCAACCTGTTCGGTTCAATAAGTTTTATATCAGAAGGTATTTTTGAATGTATAATGAGTTTCCCTTCTAATTTTTCAATTTCCATGTTTGGTTTAACAATAACCCGAGCGCTATCATTGTCAAGGCTCTGAACCCCCCCATCCGAAAAATAAATTGTTGCACTGTTTTTTGCAGGAAGAATTTGGTGTTCGGCAATTTGCTGTTCACCGCCCATTTGGGTTATTAGCCATACAGAAGCAAGAACCGCTAAAGGAAGAAAGATGGCTGCAGCATACGAAATCCATTTTCGCTTTATTATAATTTGACCGGATAATTTTGGATGAAGAATTTTCCACGCTGCATCTACATCATAACTATCATAACGGATACTCTTATTAATGATGTTTTGCTTATTGGTTATTTTCTCAAATAATTTTTGATTTCCTGGTTGGGCAAGTAGCCATTGATCCAGTTCTGCTTTTTCAACATCAGTAAGCGTACCTTTAATGTACCGTGTAATTAGTTGAGCAATTCTTTTTTCGGAAATATCCATTTCACAGCGCTTTTCACTAAGACACATCTGTAAAAAAAGAGAGTGACAAAAAAAATTGGAATTCGGTTAGCTTAAGACTTTTAAATTAGCCTTGGGTCATCATAAAAAACAATATCCAATAAACGCCTTTTAATTTCTTCCGGAGGGTTGAATAAGCCCGTTTTTTTATAGTTTTTACCGTATTTACACTAATATTTAGTTTTTGGGCAATTTCAGGATTTGAATAACCAGTCATACTCATACCAATGACTTTCTTGGATTGCGCTGAAAGATCTTTTATGGCCTTATGAATTTGAAAATGAACCTCTTCTTCCAAAACATGATCAACAAAAAACTGAGGTTCTTCAATTACTTTTATTCTATCCTTATGTTTATCATGAATCTGTTCCTGACGAATGTAATTTAAAGAATCATTTTTAACGATGGTGTACAGATAACTTTTAATGACCTCAAGGGTTGTGAACTGTTCACGACGCTCCCATAATTTCATAAAAGCATCCTGAACGATATCTTCATTTATATTATCGTCTTGAATAAAGGAATATGCAAATGAGCGGATGGCCGGATAATATTCATCAAATATTTTCTTGTAAACCAACGCATTACCCTGTCTAAATTGTTCTATAGTAATATTGATCTTTCCCACTGCCAAGTTCAATTTGAACCAAAGGTAGAAAAAAAAATATATATCAATTTCTTTATGTATCAACATAAAAACAAAAATACTTCACCTATCTACCTCTTTCCCAGATATAAGTTCTCTCTACAGCAATAAAAAAGGAGCCCATGAGAGCTCCCCTTTCAACCATTTAATATTAACCTAAGCTATGAAATTTTAATTGCTTTTTTCAATTTAGCTTCTTCAATCTTGGGTAGCGTAACGAAAAGAATTCCGTTTTTGTAGTCCGCTTTGATCTTTTCAGCATCTACGGTTTTAGGCAAAGTAAATGACCTGCTAAAGTTTTGGTAAGTAAACTCTCTACGCGAATAATTTACATCTTCCTTTTCATCTTTTTTTTCAGATGAAATGGTTAACAAATTATCTTCCAAATCAATTTTGATATCTTCTTTCCCCAAACCAGGAACTGCAAGACTTAATTCAAAATTATTTTCATTCTCAACAATGTTTGTTGCAGGTTTACGACAAGCTACTTTGCTGTCATTATCAAAATTGTTAAAAAATACCTGATCGAATAAATCAGAAAAAGCCGGTTGATGATTAAATCTAATTAAGTTCATTTTTTGTCCTCCTATATTTTAATTTTTATTTTTTGATTTTATTTCTAAATCCTTTTTCCTCTTTTAGTCAATTCTTATACCAAGGCCATTTTTTATCAAAAACACAAACATAAAGCGTCATTATGACAGAATAAAATAAATCACAATGCCATTCTGTCTGCTTCTATGATTTCATCATAAACATTTTTTTGTAAGAAGTCAGTTTGTTGAGAAGGATAAAAGCTTAATTTTATCATCATTTTCAAAAATAATGGTTGAGAATACAAATCAGGTAAAAGCATTCTTTTCAATTTGGCGAATTTTAATCCCCGTAATAATAGGATTAGGTGTTGTAGCCCTTCTTTTTTACTTCGAATTTGACTCGAATACTTTCAGAAATATAGACTGGGGTAATACTGCTATTATGTGGTTATTTGTAGCCCTGATCCTGCAAATCATTCGCGATTTAGCCTACATGTACCGCATTCGTTTACTCACCGATAAACAAATTACATGGAAACGCAGCTTTTTTACCATTATGCTTTGGGAGTTTGCCTCATCCATCACTCCCAGCATTGTAGGCGGAGCAGCTATTGCTTTATACATTGTTAATAAAGAAGGGATCAACATGGGACGAACAACCGCCGTTGTCATGATTACTTCTTTACTAGACGAGCTGTTTTATATCGTTTTTGTCCCTATTATCATTTTTATAGTGGGATTTGAAAACCTGTTTTTAAATAGTGCCACGCATTCTATTTTTCAATCGGGCTTTGGATCGGTAGGAATTTTTATTATCGGCTATGTTTTTATTGTCATTCTCTCAAGTATTATTCTGATAGGAATTTTCTTCAAACCACAAGGATTTAAAACTTTACTGGTAAAAATATTTCAACTGAGATTTTTACGGAAATGGGGAGAAGGAGCCGCAAAAACCGGTGATCAAATTATTACCACTTCCAAAGAAATGAAAGGAAAATCACTTTGGTTTTGGGCCAAAGCCTACCTTTCAACCGTTGTATCGTGGACCGCCCGTTTTTGGATGGTCAACTTTCTGATACTTGCTTTTGTTTCTGTAAACGATCATTTGCTGATTTATGCGCGTCAATTAGTAATGTGGGTAATTCTACTAATCAGCCCAACACCGGGAGGAAGCGGAGCCGCAGAAATCATTTTTACAAATTTCCTGAATGATTTTATTCCTCAAGGGGTAACGCTAACCCTGGTACTCGCTTTCTTATGGCGAATCATGAGTTATTATCCATACCTGATAATAGGCGTAATCATATTACCAGGCTGGATAAAAAGGGTATATCGTAAAAAATAAGTTTATCCGCAGTGGAAATATTTGTTTACCATCTCCATGATTCTATCTTCATCTTTTCCTAATTCGGCACGAAGATTTTGATCGTTGAATTTTTTATGATAAGCGATAATCCAGTTCAGGATACTTTCGGTAAACACACCATACTTCAGGTAAATATCTTTTTGAGCCTCTAACTGTTGAGCCGATTCGAAACAAGAAGTCGGAAGCGTTTCTAACTGAGCCAGGCGTTCTTTATTTTCTTCTTCAAAGATGTTTACATCAACATAGGTTTTTTCTGCAAATTCTAACGCATCTTCCATCTCAAGTCCATGACGGGCAGCAACCGTTAAACCGGCTAACAACAAATGTACATCGGCAGATCCATCAGGACACCTGAACTCAACGGTTTGTTTATTGTGGAAATTAAATTCGATGTCCGGTTCCTGTGGATTGGCATGTTTAATCATATTATTTTTACCTGACCAGCCAAGCGGAACACGAACCAATACCGAGCGGTTACGATCGCCCCAGCAAATATTGGTAGGTGCTTCCTGGTGAGGAACCAAACGGAAATAAGAAGTCGGGTTGGTATTTCCGAAAGCCGTTAATGAAGGTGCCAAGGTTAAATAACCGGCAATTGCTTTTTTAGCCACATCGCTTAAGGTTCCATCCGAAATCATAGCTGTTTCGCCGTCTTTTACAATTTTGGTGTGAACATGTAAACCGCTACCAGCTTTCCCCACGGTAATCTTCGGAGCAAAGGTAACAGTTACACCATACTGGTAAGCCAGGGTTCGTAAAATCCATTTTGCAATAACCAGTTGATCAGCGGCATCTTCTAAATTTGTGGGCAAAAATTCAATTTCATTTTGTTCGTAAATCAAATCGCCTTTGGTAAAATTACCGACTTCAGCATGGCCGTATTTTATGTAACCTCCGCATTGTGCAATGGCCTTCATGGCACGTTCACGAAAGTCGCTCCATTTGCAAAACGGTGATGATTCATGATAACCTCTTTGATCCTGTGCCAAAAACAAATCTTCTTTTTCGCTAATTACGTAATATTCCAACTCCCCCATTACTTCGTAAGAATAGCCGGTTTGTTCTTTCATCGCTTCGTGAGCCTTGCGAAGGATGTATTCGGGCGAACTCTCAAAAGGAACCCCGTCTTTGGTATAGTAAGAACACAAAATATCAACAGTTGGAGTTTCGGCAAACGGATTTAAAAACGCGGTTTTATAGCGTGGAATAATGTACAAATCGCTCGACCCGGCTTCAACAAACGAAAACAAACTGGAGCCATCTACGCGCTCACCGGCTGTTAAAATAGCATCCAAATGATCGCGGTCGTTAATTACAAAGTTCAGGGTTTTTAAACGGGAATCCCACCCCATGTAACGAAAATTCAACATTTGAATGTCGTTATCTTCAATATATTTAATTAAATCATTCTTGGTAAAATCTTCCGGGTGTTTATTCAAATACTGAACCAATGGATTCGGGTTCATCTCTATCGATCTAACCATATCTTTCTTAGTTTTAAAAGGTTAATTTGAGGGGCAAACTTACTAAAATATTGTGATATTCGACAACAAACAAATCCAATAAAAAATTAAATCCCGGGCATTCCAAATTCTTATTTATTTTTGTATTTCGAACGCTCAACAATCTAATCAACGAATGAACTGGCACGAACTATTATTTTTTGGACTATTTTTACTTTTTATTATCATAATCCTAATCATTGATCTGGGGATTTTTAATAAAAAAAGCCATGTTATTTCTTTTAAAGAATCTTTGTTTTGGACCAGCTTATGGGTGAGTTTTGCTTTGGTATTTTATATCATAATCCTCACCAAAGGACAGTTAATTCACGGTATAAGCAATTTAGATCAGCTTTCCGTCATCGTAGAAAAATTTAAACACCCCATCGAAATCAACGGACTGGATTTTGAACAGGCAATTTCTTTGTACCGAAAGAACCTTGGGCTCGAATACATCACCGGCTACTTAAT
Organism: Bacteroidales bacterium; assembly: GCA_963664245.1. Taxonomy (GTDB): domain Bacteria; phylum Bacteroidota; class Bacteroidia; order Bacteroidales. The sequence goes on along the minus strand of OY760934.1, from coordinate 2,713,697 downwards.
AGAGTACGCTTTGTCGATTGATAATGTTTTTGTAATGATTATGATTTTTTTGGCCTTTGGGATTAACAAGCAATATTACCATCAGGTACTATTCTGGGGAATTCTGGGAGCCATCATCATGCGATTCATATTCATTTTTACGGCTTCGGTCTTGATTCAGCAGTTTGCCTGGATGCTTTATGTGTTTGGATTGCTATTGATTTACACCGGAGTTAAAATGTTTATCAACCGGAATAAAGAAGAAAAAATTGACACAGCCAACCATCCCGTAGTAAAATTTGCTTCCAAATATTTTAACGTAGATACAACATATAGCGGTCAAAAATTTATTACCCGTGAAAATGGCAAAAAATACATCACCCCTCTATTGATTGTTTTATTGGTGATTGAGTTTACCGACGTTATTTTTGCCGTCGATTCGGTTCCGGCTATTTTTTCAATAACCAAGGATCCTTACATCGTATTTTTCTCAAATATTTTTGCCATTATCGGCTTACGTTCATTGTTCTTCCTGCTAAGCAGTGCCATGAGTTATTTCCACTACCTCAAACACGGACTGGCCATTTTGCTTACGTTTATTGGGATTAAACTTTTGGCTCATGATTATTTGAAAGAAATCGGGTTCGAAACCGCCCATTCGTTATATGCCGTATTAACAATTCTTGGAGTTAGTATGGTATTTTCGTTAATCTTTCCCGAAAAAGTTAGAAAAACGTTAAAATAATCCCTTAAAATTGAATTCCTTCAACAAGTGTTGTAACTTTAGGTGAACTACATGGTATTTATTTATATGAGAACCTATTATTTCAACAAAAATCATAATATCTTAGAAGCCAGAACCGAAGGCGTACTCCGGATTTCGGAAATTGTTGAACATTACCTGGACATCAGCAAAACAAACTACCCAACAAAAGATTTGAAAATATTGGTAGACTGCCGAGCATGTATGTTTGAATTAAGACCGAGGGAAGTCCTTTTAACTTTCAGGGCCATTGAAAAAGCCTTGAAAAGATACCGGACCATCAAAGAATCGATTTTAGTAAAAGAGCCTTTTGAGGAGGATGTAAGAACTTTGTTCAGAAAATATAATTCGGATATTAAAAACTACGATTACAAAGTAAGCTACAACAAAAAAGAAGCCCGGAAGTGGTTAGATTAAATCATACTCTTCTTTGGTTATCATCCGTCCTTGGTTGCAAATCGGGCAACGGTACGAATAAGTGATTTTAAACGGGATAAGCGGAATAAAAAACAAAGAAAAATTATCGGTTGCTTTAGCAGCCAGCCAATAACTGGTATTATTGCAATGAAAACAATGCTTCATTTTTTGCGATTGTTTTTCCTCCACCTTGTGGTTATCAACACCAAAAATGATAAACATAATTAAAACGATTTAAATACGATTTCTTCGACATCCCAAAAAGTTTTGGTGAACGCCAAGGCAGCTTCTTCATCAAATTGTTTACAGGTATAAATAATAACGGAAAGAAATTTGGGGCCTGCCCACACATAAACCGAAATTCCGGAATCGATCAACGGAACAAAAGCATCGTATCCCTGATTTTCCCCCTTACCTTCATCATCCGACGTTTTAAAAACAATCGGCTCGCCATACATTCGAAGATCTAATTCTATAGTAATTTTATCAAAATAATCAATGATGGTTTTATCATCCGCCTCAATGCCATAAAATCCTTCTATCAGTAATCGTTGTCGTGTAATATTTGGAGCCAGATTTTTCATAAGATTCTTTTAAACAAAATTAGGAATTAAAATTATTTAAAATTTCCTATTTTAGCCTCCCTAAAACCATTGATTTTATGTTAAAAAAACGGAAAATCCCACACACCTACGTTATTGTTTTTTACATCATTGTTATTGCAGCCATCTGCACCTGGATTGTCCCCGGCGGAGAGTTCCAACGTGAACAAAAATTAGTTCCCGATGGTTCTACCCGTACCGTAATCGTTCCTGGCTCGTTCCAATATATTGACAATGCCCCTCAAACCTGGCAAATATTTTCCTCCTTATTTGATGGCTTTGTAGCAAAGGCAGATATTATTGTTTTTATTTTGTTAATTGGCGGTGCCTTCTGGATCATGAACGCCAGCAAAGCCATTGATGTGGCTATTTTGAATTTCCTGAAGTTTACCCGGAAAGTAGAGAAAAATAAATTCATCAAAGCCATTGGGGTAAACAACATCATACTAAGTATGATTATGCTGGTCTTCAGTATCTTTGGAGCCGTTTTTGGCATGTCTGAAGAAACCATTGCCTTCATCATCATCTTTGTTCCTCTAGCTATAAGTATGGGTTACGACTCCATTGTCGGGGTTAGTATTTGTTTTGTGGCAGCCGGCCTTGGTTTTGCCGGAGCCATGCTGAACCCCTTTACCATTGGAATTGCACAAGGCTTATCCGATGTTCCCTTGTTTTCGGGAATTGAATACCGTTTCTTTTGCTGGATAGTCATCAACGTGGTTGGGATAGCCTGGGTTTTGCGGTATGCCGCTAAAATTAAAAAGAACCCTAAAAAATCACTGGTTTACGAAGAAGATAAAGTATGGAAAAACAAATCAGCCGAAGGGATTGAATCGGAAGCTTCAAAAACACCCCGTTCGGCTTGGATTACATGGTTGTTCCTGTTAGCCGTTATGGCTATTTATTCCATCAATTTCAAACCCGGTGCCGGGACATTGCTGCATTTTACAAATATTCAAATTGGAGACGGTAGCAAAACCCTACTCCCAATTCTGCCCATTTTTACGGTCTTATTTGCAATTGGAGGATTCTTTGCTTTACGGAAATCGGCACAATCTTTTGTCTTACAACTATTAATTTTTACCATATTATACCTCATCATCGGGGTAATGGGCTATCACTGGTACATCATGGAAATTGCCACTTTGTTCTTTACCATGGGATTGGCCAGCGGTATCGCCATGAACTACAACCCCAACAAAATTGTTAGACTTTTTATGGAAGGCGTGAACGACATCATGGGAGCAGCCATGATCGTTGGTTTGGCCGGGGGAATTATTATCATCCTTCAAAACGGAAAAATTATTGACACCATGCTTTATTCCGTGGCCGAATCCATGAGCAACGTCGGGAAATATGGTTCAATCGGAATTATGTATGCCATCCAAACCATGATAAATATTATTATTCCATCGGGTTCAGCCAAAGCAGCTTTAACTATGCCCATCATGGCCCCGTTCTCCGACCTGATCGGCGTATCGCGCCAGGCAACCATTATGGCTTTTCAATTTGGAGACGGCTTCACCAATATGATTACCCCGACTTCGGGCGTACTGATCGGGGTGCTTGGAGTGGCAAAAATACCTTACGAAAAATGGGTAAAATGGATCACCCCGTTTATGATCGTATTGATCCTTTTAGGATTATTATTATTGATCCCAACAGTAACCCTTACATTAAACGGATTTTAAAATGGCAAAATTTATAGACAAGCCCACAAAAATTGAAGCGGCGGGTAATAAACCAAAAATCATCGAGGAATTTATCGGGCGGGTTAACTCAAAAACGGAAGCAGTCAGCATTGCCCGGATGAAAAGCCCGAAAGGTTGGGTTGAACCCGGACAAACCCCCGAATTTGACGAGTATACCTTAGTTCTGAAAGGCGTTTTAAACGTAAAAACAAAAAACAAAGCGTTTGAAGTAAAGGCCGGAAATGCCATCATTATCGAAAAAGGCGAATGGGTGCAATACAGCTCCCCAAACCCTGAAGGGGCCGAATATATTGCGGTTTGCTTACCCGCATTTTCTCCGGGAACGGTTCACCGCGACGAGTAAAAAAGATATCGAAATACAGAAGGTTTTCAACCTGAGATCATCCGCTTTCAACGAATAAAGTTGGGGGCGGATTTTTTCTATTATTTCTTTGTTGCCATAAATTACTAACTTTAAAACTCAAATTATGAAAACAAAGAAGATTATCATTTTTAGCGCGCTTATAGGAATGCTGTTAAGCGGTTGTTACGTGAGTTCCATTCATCCTCTTTATACTAAAAAAGACAGGATATTTCTTCCTGAAATAGAAGGAAAATGGATTTCAAACGATAAGGAAACCTACCTCTTTGAAAAAACGAAAGACGACACCCTTTCATACAAGTTAACTCATATTGAGAAAAGGCAAGAAGGGGAAGTTAACCCCGGTTCTGACACCGCTATTATGGAAGCCAATTTTGTACGGCTCGGAAATGAAATTTTCATGGATTTAACCGTTGGCGACAACAGCCATATTAAAGGTTTTGGTTTTATGCTCAACCTTCATATAATGAAGGTTCATTCGTTCTCAAAAATCAAATTTTTGGATGGAAATCCCCAAATTCATTTTATGAAAGAAAAATGGTTGGAAGATATCATTAAAAACAACCGGATAAGGATCAAACATGAAGTTATAGAAGATGATAAAATTGTGTTGACCGCTTCAACCAAGGAACTCCAAAAGTTTATGACCAAATATGCCGACGAAGAACAAGCTTATGACGACCCGATAATTTTAACAGCATTTGAATAAAATGAAAACGAAATTTAGTCTCATACATCCGTTCAAAACCCGATGGATTCAACACATCGGGTTTTGGGTGCTTTCATTTTATGTGCTGGTAAATGTTTTCAAAATCTCAAACGAAATACAAAAAATTGATATTATTTACACCTTGCTTTTCCACATCAATATTGTAGCCATGGTTTATATCAATTTAAAAATATTAATCCCCCGGCTTTTGGCTAAAAACAAATCATTTTGGTACGGGCTAACGCTTACCTTAAACCTTTTGATATTTAGCTACCTCAACATAGAACTGTTCAATCATTTTGTCGATGTTTTGCTCCCGAACTATTATTTCATTTCCTATTACACTTTAGGGGACATCATAAAATTTCACTTGGCATATTTATTACTAACTACACTTCTCAAACTTAGCAAGGCATGGTTCTCCGTTCAGAAAACCGAGCAAAAAATGCTGGCCCTGAAAAAAGAAAAAATCAATTCGGAACTGGAATCCTTAAAGCTCCAAATTAACCCGCATTTTTTATTCAACTCGCTGAACAACATTCATGGCATGGCTTCGAAATCGGCAAAAAAAACCAAAGAGCTTGTTTTGAACCTCTCGGATATGCTGCGTTATGTTTTGTATGAAACCGAAACCGACAGGGTTCCTTTAAAAGAAGAAATCGATTTTTTAAAAAATTACATCGAACTGCAAAAGGTTCGCATGGAGGAAGGAGCAAAAATAAACCTCAACATTAAAGGTGATCCGGGAAATAAAAAAACAGCTCCTTTGTTGTTTTTACCGCTGGTGGAAAATGCGTTTAAACACGGCTCTAAAGGAGATATTAAAAATACATTTATTAACATCGACATAAAAATTGGACAAGGCTTAACGTTTGAAATAGAAAACAATAAAAGCAAAGGTGTTGATCCGGTAAAAAACGATAAAGGCATCGGCTTGGAAAACATTAAACGCCGCCTGGAACTCATTTATCCAGGACAGCACCATCTAAACATTGATGATAAAAATGATGTTTTTAAAGTTGAATTAATTTTACATCAGTTATGAGCAAGGTTTCAGAAATTATTTGTTTGGTTGTTGATGACGAACCCCTGGCCCGCGAAAACATCACGGAATATATACTGGAGGTTCCCGGGTTAAAATTACACGCCGGGTGCAGCAATGCCATCGAAGCCATTGAGGTCATAAAAAACGAACAAATTGACCTTGTTTTTCTGGACATCAATATGCCAAAATTAAGTGGCATTGAAATGATTAAAACCCTGGATCATCCTCCCTTGGTGATTTTCACTACCGCCTACTCCGAACATGCCCTCGAAGGGTTTGAACTGGATGCCGTGGATTACCTCCTCAAGCCTATCCGTTTTGAACGCTTTATTAAAGCCGTGAACAAAGCCAAAGACAAACTGAACCAAAACAATAATACAGGCGATGAATACCTGCTGCTGAAGTCGGATAAAAAAACCTACAAAGTTGAGCTGGATCAAATTTATTATTTTGAAGCCTGCGGAGATTACATCAAAGCCGTGACCAAAGATCAACGCATTCTCACCCATAAAACAATGAAAAGCCTGGAAGATGAGCTCAATCCAAAACAATTTTTACGGGTACACAAATCTTATATCGTCTCGCTAAAACACATCAGGCTTATTGAGGGCAATATGATTAAAGTAAATGAGGAAAGCATTCCGATCGGCTCTTCTTACAAAGAGAAGCTGCTCCAAAGTCTCTAAAAAAGACTGACAGATAATTACTTATATTTTTCTGTGTCATGTCACATTTTTTACTCAATCTTTAAACGCTAAATCATAAATTTATTCTCTTCCCTTACATATTTATATCTTATAAATATATTTAGATAAGCAGATGGCTGATTAACGTATTCAAGTGATTAATAGCTTATTATGTCATTTTGTTAGCTTTTAACTGACATAAAAAATAATTTAAGTATTGGCATTAAGATTGCAAAGGACAGTCCATGGCATGTTAAAAAGATTTGCGAATCTAATTAAAAATCTTCTTAACAAATCATAAAAACACAATTCATAATAAATACAAATAAGATATGGGGAGATCTTATTGCACTTCATAAAGAGGTAGAATGAAAAATAAAACAAATTATTAATTAAATTAAAATCAAATGAAATTACGATTTAGTTCATTAGAAGAAGCAAGAAGAAATCCCATTCAATTTGCATTAAAAAAAGAAGATGAGAATTTATTTATAAGGTCTAGATTTAAGACATTAAAGAACGCTATTAACAAGTATCATAAAGAAGGAATTAATGTCGCAAATCGTCATTTAGAACAACAATTCACAAATAATTTTGTTATGACGAATTCTGAAAATATTAAAATGCTAGATAATTTCATAATCTGGTTAAACAACTACATAAAAAGTTTTGAAATAGCAAAATATCAATTCATAGAATCAAACAAAAGACTCTCGTTATATGTACAAAATTTCAATTATGTAACTGGGAATGGCCCAATTGTAAACAATCATAACGATTCATACTTTGTTTACGACATCGTCAATTTAGATAATACAAACTGGGAAAATGAACTAAAATATCCATTGCTTAAACATTATTATTCTCAAGTAGTATTTCATTGTAACTTAAAAAATGTAAATATCGGTATTTATGATTACCTTGAGGATAGTTTTAAGTTCCTAGATTATACCAATACTTATGTTACAAATTCTTATAATGAAACCGTAAGTCTCTTAAAAACAATTTCTGATTACAAAGATTCTAAAAGAAGAGCATAACTATCTTTTTTAAAATGTTTTAACAAGAACTCATTTTCTTGATAACCAAAGAAGGTTATATTAAAGTTACTCCGCCTGCATAATTATTTTTACTTCGGCTCCACCTTCGTCCCTGTTTTCAACCAGGAGTTTACCATTGTGAGCCTCTAAAATCAGTTTTGCGGCAGCCAATCCAAGACCATAACCTTCGCTGTGGTGCATCACTTTATCGGCGGCAAAAAAGCCGAATAATTTTTCAAGGGCTTCTTCCGAAAAGCCTTGCCCTTCATCGGTAATGCTCACAATTATTTCCCCGTTTTCCTGTTTCCCGGCTATTTTAATTTCGCCCGCATTGGGTGAATATTTTACGGCATTTTCAACAATGTTTTTAATCGCAATTTCCAATAGCTCAGAATCGCACTTGCAATTAATTTCATCTTCAGGACAGACAAAACTTACGCTAATTTTTTTCTCTTCAATTTTCTCATTAAGATTCTTAACTACCAGATCAACAACTTCCTTAAAAGGAATGTCTTTAATTGAAAGCTTGTAACGATCAATTGAGAGCTGGGCAATCAGCACGGCTGCATCGGCAAAACGGATTAAACGCTCTCCGCCTTCTTCAAGATAACCTAAGTACTCCAATTGTTCCTCATCATGGATGGTGTGACGAAGAATATCAGTAAAACCCAATATGCCGTTTAAAGGAGTTCTCAGTTCATGGCTAATAATGGTCAGGAAATCGCTTTTTGCTTTTTCGAGCTGACCCAATTTTTCGTTGGCGATTTGCAGTTTGTCATAGGTTTTCTGCAACTGGGCTGTTCTTTCTTTTACTTTTTCCTCCAGCACCTTATTTATGTCGGCCAGTTGTTTTCTCTTGTCGCTCAGTTCGAGGTGTGTGCCAACACGAGCCAACAATTCTTCGGCATTAAAGGGCTTAGTTAAATAATCCTGGGCCCCGATCTCAAAGCCTTTTATAATACTTTCCTTTTCGACCTTAGCCGTTAAAAATATAATGGGGATGTCTTTCGTTTTTTTATTTGCACGGATTTTCTGGCAGACTTCATATCCATCCATACCGGGCATCATAATATCCAGCAAAACCAGATCAAATTCATGTTTCTCCAACGATTTCAAGGCTTGCTGCCCGTTGGTAGCAAAACCGGTTTGGTAAGAATGGTTGCGAAGTATATTTCCTAAAACCTGGATATTTTTAGGAATATCATCAACAATTAAAATCCTGAATTGATCGGCAGTTTTAGTTTTCATTTTTTATGGTTTTTACGATTTCCGGATATTTATTTAGGTATACTGATAAATTTTCGATGTCAAACAAATCAATAATTTCAAACAATTCAGTGGCATAAATTCCCAGCCCTTCAATACTGTTTTCTTTGGCTAATTTTTGCAGTTCATTAGCAAAATTCTCGGCAACATCCGGCATTTGACTTTCATTAGCCTCTTCCCACAAATTCATTAATTTTCCATTTAACACTTCCAAAACAGGGTTAATGTTTTGAGGATTTTCTATTTTAAACACAAGCTTTTCGCGTTCTTTTTTCGTTGTTTTTTTAATTTCCTTAATCGAAATGTAATTCTTCATCGAAGCAATCAACTCATTAAAATCGACAGGTTTTAACAATAAATCATCAAATATTTTTTTATCAATTTTTCCCAGATCTTCTCGTATCGCCGAAGCAGTTAATGCAATTATCGGTAAATGTTTAAATTTTTCGTTTTTACGAATGATCCGTGTGGCATCAATGCCATTTAAAACCGGCATACGGATGTCCATAAAAATCAAATCGGGGTTCACATCATCGAGCATATCAAGCGCCTGCTGGCCATTTTCGGCCTGATAAAATGTTATTTGCGGGCTTTCTAAAGTTTCGAGAATCAGGTTACGGTTCAATTCGTTATCATCAACAAGAAAGATGCTAACCTGTTCAAATTCATAATTTGAAATGTCAAACACCTTGTTTTCTTTGAGTTCTTTTAAGCGCAAGACCAGCATGCTTTTCAAACGAACAATGAATGTACTGCCCTTCCCGGCTTCGCTTTCAACCTCAATTTGACCTCCCATAACTTCAACCAAACGTTTTGTAATGGCCAAGCCAAGACCAGTTCCTCCAAATTTTTTGGTGCTTTGACCCTCTTGCTGTTTAAACGATTCAAAAATAAGGTCTTGCTGCTCAGTCGGAATCCCTATTCCTGTATCCCGAACAAGAATATCAAAATCAATGGTTTTTGTCTTTCGGTTGTATTTAGTCTGACACAACTCAATAGTAACTTGGCCTTTTTCTGTAAATTTGATGGCGTTCCCCACCAAATTAAATAAAATTTGCCGTACACGGGTTTCGTCAATTTCGATGTACTGTGGAAAATCTTTTGAAAAGGTGTTTGTCAATGCCAGGTTTTTTTCTTCAGCTTTTATGATAAACATATCAACGACTTCCTGCACCAGCATTTTCAGGTTGGTTGGTTCGGGCTGGAGTTCGAGTTTACCCGCTTCAACTCTCGAAAGATCCAGAATATCGTTAATCAGCGTCAGCAATGATTTAGTACTCGATTTAATGGAGTTTAGGTAATTTTTTTCTTTTCCTTCTTTTATCAGGTTTCCTAATAACTCCGAAAATCCAATGATCGAATTCATCGGGGTGCGGATTTCATGGCTCATGTTAGCCAAAAATTCGCTTTTGGCTTTGTTTGCTTTTTCGGCTTCTTCCTTAGCTTTTATAATATCATCATTTAGCTGTTTAATTTCTGTAATATCTTCGGCAATACCTACCGAGCGCATATTTTCTTCGTCCAATTTAAATGAGAAAGTCCGGGCATGAATCCATCGCATTTCACCATCTGGAAAAACAATCCGGTATTCTTCATCAAAATTCCGGGATTTTAAAAATACGTCCCTAAAACCTTTTTCAACCTGCTTTAGGTCTTCTTTATGAACCGATTTCAAAAATAAATCCGGATTTTTATACAATTCGTCAACCTTCCGTCCAAACACTTTTTCGTACGACGGACTGATGTAAAGTAGTTCATCACGGGTTCTTAACCACAAGACCTGTTCAATATTTTCGGCCAACTGGCGGAATTTTTCCTCACTTTCTGTTAATGCCCGTTCAATTTTTTTCCGGAGAATTACCCGGCCAATTTCAATACCTATTTCAGAAGCGATCTCTATAATCTCTTTATCTTCTTCTACTTTTTGGTCATTAAAAAATTCCAAAATAGCTTCCACCCTGTTTTCAACAACAACAGGAACGGCAAAGGCGCTTCTTGTTTTCATGTTTTCAGACAGCTTTCTTCTGAACGTATTTTTATCTTTTTCAAAATCTTCGATGTAAACCGGGTTTTTTGTATCCATCACCTGCCCGGGCATTCCTTGTTTAAAACTGAAGATGTAATTTTTGGTGTCCTGAATAAAAAACTGGTATTTCTTTTCATCGATAATATGCCAAATGTTTGTCGGAACCAATTCTTCTTTTTCTTCATCAAGAGCATAAACATGTCCGATGGGCCAATCAATAAAACGGGTAAACTTATCAATGGCTGCCTGAAACACCATATCTTCCGAATCGGCAGCATTAGCAACCGATGCAATATCTCTCAACAAGGTTTCCCTACGTTGGTTCTGAATAATACGAGTATTCGCCTGCTCAAGTTTAGCTGTACGGTCAATAACTTTTTGTTCGAGATTTTCATTTAATAGTTTTATTTCGTCTTCGGCTTTCTTTTTTTCCGTAACATCAATGGTTGAACCAACCATTCCTACTACTTTGTTTTCTGTATCTCGTTTTAACGACAGCGACAAATAACCATAAAACAATTCACCTGATTTTTTCAATAATCTGACTTCTGTTGCATATTGCCCTTTTTCTAGTAGTTTAGCAATCACATTATTTTGCAGATACTCCTGTTCTTCTTCCGGATAAACAAACGAAATATGCTTCCCCATCATTTCATCAGACGAGTACCCAAATAGCATTTCTGCTCCTTTATTCCACATTGTAATAACCCCATCCATGTCAGTTGTTACCACAGATTCAACCACTTGGTTTAAGATTTGGGCTTGTTCAAATATGGCTTCTTCAAACTTTTTGCGTTCTGTAATATCCTCGGTATACATAATAATCCCACCAATTTCACCAACATCATCATACCAGGGGTGAATTTCCCAACGAATCCAGTTTACCGAGCCATCTTCTCTATCAAAACGATCTTCGGCCCGTTTGATGGTTTCGCCTTTTAAGCAACGTTGATGAATTTTTTTCCATTCATCCATGTTTTCAATCTCCGGAAAAATTTCATAATGCGTTTTGCCAATGATTTCTTTTCCCTCAATCCGATAATCTTTATACCACTGATCACTTACAACTAAATACCTTAGATTGGTATCGAACATAGCCACAGCAGCAGGTGTATGCTTTACAAAATACTTAAGCTGTTCTTCACTGATTTTTAAGGCCTTTTCAATCGCAATTTTTTCAGTAATATCACGTCCTTCAGGAATCAAAAAGATTACATTTCCGTGTTCATCTTTTACCGGATTTAAAGAAAAATCAATGGTAATTATCTGGTTTTCGCCACCTAAAACTTCAACTTCGTACCTAACAAATTCACCAGCAGCAGACCGCTTAATCGAGGCTTTAAGATGATCTATTGTTTCTTGCGAGAGTGACCACCAAGGAGCATTCCAAAATTTTTGGCCACGAGCTTGTTCAAGTGTAAACCCTCCAAATCTCAGGGCCGTTTCATTGGCCTCAATCAGGGTCCCATCCGTTTCAAGTAAACCAATGAATTGGTACTGGTTGTCAAATAAGGCCCTGAATTTCTGTTCGTTTTCAATAATTTTTTGTTCAATCTGTTTACGGCTGGTAATGTCTCGAATAGCAGCAGATACTAAACGTCCTTCACTGGTTTGGATCGGACTTAAACTGATTTCTACCGGGAATTCTTCGCCATTTTTATGTAAGCCTGTAAGTTCGCGGCCAATTCCCATGCCTCTTACGTTAGGGTATGTGGTGTACTCTTCACGGTATTTCCCATGATTAGCAAAACGCTTCGGGATTAATACTTCTACTTCTTTACCAATTAGCTCTTCCTGATTATAGCCAAACATCTTTTCCACTTGCTTATTAATCATTACAATTTCCCCTTTGTCGTCAGTAATGACCATTCCATCGGGCGATGAAGCTAATAAATCGCGGAATTTGCGTTCCGATAAACGGGCATCGGTAATATCATTTATAACCTCAACAATTTGAGAAACTTCGTTTTGTTTATTTAAAACAGGATAAGCACTAATTTCATAAACTAAAATTTTACTCCCTTCTTTTTCAAGCTTAATTTCGAGGGTTCCATGTTTTTTGTTACGAATAATTTCCGTCCTGAAATCGGATAGTTGTTGATGAATTTCAGAAGAAATAAACAAACTATTGTTCTTGAAATTTCCCTCTTTCTCAATTAAAACATCATTAGCCCCGGCATTGGCATGTTCAATCACCTGGGTTCCGGGATTAATTACATACAAAGGCGAAGAAATTGAATTGAATACCCCAGAAAGAAATCTGTTTGCATTCTGAATTTCTGATTGAACCAAAAAATCCTTGGCTTTTAAATTAGCCAGAATAAAAGCAATAACAATTGACAAGAATAATAATAAACCCACCGGAAAATAAAAGTGGATCAGAATCTGAGCATTTAAAAGCGATAATTCCTTTTTAGGAACAAATGAAACTATTTTCCAGTAATCATCTTTGGCATAATATTTTAAAGACTGTGACCCTGTTGTATTCTCAGCAAGTTTTATAAAATCGAGAGTAGTAAAAGTAAATAAACCATCGTCAGAAAAAAATTGCCCGTTTTTCTTTTTTTCAATAGTTTCCCAGGCTTGGGGGTAAATGCTGGGGTAATTCATTTCTGATCTCTCATCAAACATAAATCCCCAGTTTTTTTCTGCATCGGGTGATACCAAAAAATAACCTTCAGGTTCTAAAATATGAATACGACTTACATTATTTACATTTAAGGCTTTAAGCCTCTGAACCAAATTATCTCCGAAATAGTTTACTAACACAACCCCACAAAAATTATGTTCACAATCTTTTACACGAGTACCTATTCTGATAACCGGCTTGTACGGAATTTCAATAGTGTCTGCTTCAACATTTAAATCAAACTTTGAAAAATAAAGTTCGTCTTCATCCAATTGCAAAATATCCTTAAAATAGTCACGATCAAATTTGTTTTGTAACTGAGAGTTTTCAAGTATTTCAGGATGCCCATTATTGAAGTTGACCCTAATTTGCTCCATGCCATCATCCGTTAAAAAACGAACCTGGTCATATAATTTCTTTTGCCTGATAAAATTCAGGAATTCTGTTTCGAGCAGCTCAAAAGATTTCAACTCATTCTCAGAGTATTTATCAACCAATGCAACCATATCACGTAAAAGAAACACATCGCGCTCAACAAAAGTAAAATCGCTAATAATTTCATTGGTTTGGAGGGCTAATTTATTGCGTTCTGTTTCTTTCAAATGCCTAATCCTGGAACGCTTTTCCGAATAAAAAACAAACACGGCTACAATCAGAATGAAAAAAACAAGACTCAACAATAATCTAAAAAAGTAAAAAATATTTTTTCGGGAATAAAAAACTTTTGACATCATTTCAAATGAGTTAATAAATAAAGTTTGAGAGCAAAATAAAGTATAACAATTAGTTGTAATCTCAAATTTAATAAATCCAAACACAAAAAGCAAAAATACATAATACTAACTGACATATGTCATATTATATATATATTTAACAAAATTTTAGCTTATTCAAAAATCAGCCAAAATAAAGTGACGAAAAAATATCTTCCCTTTGTGAATCTCTTCACAAAAACCCTTTCATTTTCATTATCAAAGGAATAATTGTGTTAACTTTGCAGGCGTTTTTTAAACGTAAAACCGTTAACAACAATTTTAGAAATAACATGAAACCAAAAGAAAAAACTTTCGAACAATTGTTCTCTGAGTTTCCTCCGGTTAGCACCGAAGAATGGGAAAAGGTCATTGAAAAAGACCTGAAAGGTGCCGACTACGCCCGTAAACTAATTTGGAGAACCAACGAAGGATTTGAAGTTAAACCGTATTACCGGGCCGAAGATCTGGAAAAATTAAACTACCTGAATGCTTTCCCGGGCGAGTTCCCCTTTGTAAGAGGAAATAAAACCGACAATAACAACTGGCTGATCCGCCAGGATATTATTGTGGAAAATGTGAAAGAAGCCAACGCAAAAGCGATCTATGTAATTAAAAGAGGCATTGAGTCGGTGGGGTTCAACCTTACCGAAGTACTTTCAACCGAAGACATGGATATATTGCTGGGCGGCATCGATCTGGCTAAAATCGAGATCAACCTGATCTGTGGTTCACATTTCGACAACATCCTGGAAGCTTTTATCAACGTACTGAAAGAAAGAAACGTTTGTCTGGACGAAGTAAATGGGTCGATCACCTACAACCCGTTGACGGAAATGGTTTTGACCGGTGTTTCACAGGATTTTGAAGACGTAAAAGAAATATTGGATATCGTTAGCGAACTTCCAAAATTTAAAATAATCTCCATCCACGGTAGTATTTTCCATAATTCAGGTTCTTCTTCGGTTGAAGAACTCGGGTTTTCTTTGGCAACCGCTGCCGAATATTTGGATCAACTAACCGAAGCAGGCATCAACATCAACGAGCTTGCCCCAAGAATAAAATTTGAGTTCGCCGTTGGCGGAAATTACTTCATGGAAATTGCCAAAATCAGGGCGGCCCGTATGTTGTGGGCAAAAATGGTTGAAGCTTACCAACCCAAAGATGCAAACACGGCACAAATGTTTGTTCACTCAACCACCTCAAACTGGAACAAAACCATTTACGATCCTTACGTAAATATGTTAAGAACCACCACCGAGGCCATGTCGTCGGTAATTGGTGGAACCGATTCGTTAACCGTGAATGCCTTTGACGAACCTTTCGAAACACCAACCGAATTTGGTGAACGCATTGCCCGCAACCAGCAACTGTTACTGAAAGAAGAAAGCTATATGGACAAAGTAGCTGACCCGGCAGCCGGTTCGTACTATATCGAAAACCTAACCAATTCTATCGCCAACGAAGCATGGAGAATCTTCCTGGCGGTGGAAGAAAAAGGTGGGTTTATAGCAGCCTTAAAAGATGGTTTTGTTCAAAATACCATTAAAGAAACGGCTCAAAAACGCGATATGAACATTGCCAACCGAAAAGAAATCTTTTTAGGAACCAACCAGTTCCCCAATTTTACCGAAAAAATGGAAAAAGAATTGGAAGAAGACATCTTTGCCGTTGAAGATTATACTGACGAAAATGCAGAATTCGAAACGCTGAAACCATACCGTGGTGCGCAGGCGTTCGAAATGTTACGTTACAAAACCGATGTTTACAGCAAAGAAAAAAAACGTCCGTTAGCCTTTATGTTAACATACGGAAATTTAGGAATGCGTAAAGCACGTGCCACTTTTGCTTGTAATTTCTTTGCATGTGCTGGTTTCGAAGTAGTTGATAACAACGGTTTTGAAAATATTGCTCAAGGACTTGAGGCTGCTAAAAAAGCAGGTGCTGATATCATTGTTCTTTGTAGTTCAGATGCTGAATACGAATCTCTTTCTGCAGAAGATGCAAAACAAATCGACAATAAAATTCTGGTTGTTGCAGGTTATCCTAAAGATATGCTTGATGCGTTGAAAGAAAAAGGCGTTAAATATTTCATTCATGTAAAATCGAATGTGCTTGACACCTTAAATGAATTTCAAAAATCTTTAGGTATCTAAGAAAGTAAATTTCTATTATTAAAAAACAGAAGCAATGAAACCTGATTTTAGCAAAATAAATATTCAAAATAAAAATTCAGAAACCCATTCTACAGACCTAAATTCTGAAAAAAAGTGGACAACACCTGAAAACATAAATGTTAAAACGGCTTACACAAAAGCCGATTTAGCAAACATGGAACACTTAAATTATGCAGCAGGTATCGCTCCAAACCTTCGTGGACCTTACTCCACTATGTACGTGATGCGTCCGTGGACCATCCGTCAGTACGCGGGTTTCTCTACGGCTGAAGAGTCAAACGCCTTTTACCGCCGTAACCTGGCTGCCGGACAAAAAGGCTTGTCGGTAGCTTTCGACCTAGCTACTCACCGCGGCTACGATTCGGATCACGAACGCGTGGTTGGCGACGTAGGTAAAGCCGGGGTAGCCATCGATTCTATCCTTGACATGAAAATCTTGTTCGATCAAATCCCGCTGGATAAAATGTCGGTTTCCATGACCATGAACGGTGCTGTATTGCCGGTACTGGCTTTTTACATCGTTTCGGGACTGGAGCAAGGCGTGAAACTGGAAGAATTGAGCGGAACCATCCAAAATGATATTCTG
Source organism: Bacteroidales bacterium (assembly GCA_963664245.1). GTDB lineage: Bacteria > Bacteroidota > Bacteroidia > Bacteroidales. The sequence continues at coordinate 2,696,947 of OY760934.1, read as the reverse complement.
AAAGAATTTATGGTGCGTAACACCTACATTTACCCACCACTTCCTTCCATGAAAATCATTGCCGATATTTTTGAGTACACCTCTCAAAACATGCCAAAATTCAATTCAATCTCCATTTCGGGTTACCACATGCAGGAAGCCGGAGCAACTGCCGACATCGAATTAGCTTATACTTTGGCTGACGGACTGGAATATTTACGTGCCGGGGTAAATGCAGGCATGGACATCGACCGTTTTGCCCCGCGTTTATCATTCTTCTGGGCCGTGGGCATGAACCACTTTATGGAGATTGCCAAGATGCGTGCCGCACGGATGCTGTGGGCAAAAATCGTGAAACAATTTAATCCGAAGAACCCTAAATCATTGGCTCTTCGTACACACAGCCAAACTTCGGGCTGGAGTTTAACCGAACAGGATCCGTTCAACAACGTGGCCCGTACCTGTATCGAGGCCATGGGTGCAACCTTGGGTCACACCCAGTCGTTGCACACCAACGCCCTGGACGAAGCCATTGCTTTGCCAACCGATTTCTCGGCACGGATCGCCCGTAACACACAAATCTACATCCAGGAAGAAACCAACATTTGCCGTTCGGTTGACCCCTGGGCCGGTTCGTACTATGTAGAAAAACTAACGCATGAAATCGCACACAAAGCCTGGGCGTTGATCCAGGAAGTAGAAGAACTGGGCGGCATGGCCAAAGCCATTGAAACCGGTCTGCCGAAAATGCGTATAGAAGAAGCGGCAGCACGTAAACAGGCCCGTATCGACGCAAAAAAAGACACCATTGTCGGGGTGAATAAATACCGTTTGGAAAAAGAGGATCCGATTGAAACCCTTGAGGTGGACAACACCGCCGTACGTAAAGCGCAATTAGAGCGTTTGGCAACATTGCGTGCGAACCGTAATAACGAAGAAGTTGAACAAGCATTAAATGCCATAACCAAAGCTTGCGAAACCGGAGAAGGAAACCTATTGGCACTGGCCGTAGATGCGGCACAAAAACGTGCTTCACTGGGTGAAATTTCCGACGCTTGCGAAAAAGTATTTGGGAGATATAAAGCCGTGATTAGAAGTATTTCAGGAGTATATTCGGCCGAGAGTGCCGACAACGAGCGTTTTAAATACGCATGCGAACTGGCCGATAAATTTGCCGAAATGGAAGGACGCCGTCCGCGGATTATGATTGCCAAAATGGGACAAGACGGCCACGACCGTGGGGGCAAAGTGGTTGCTACCGGTTATGCCGACATCGGGTTTGACGTGGATATGGGGCCATTGTTCCAAACCCCTGCCGAATCGGCCCGACAAGCCGTGGAAAATGACGTTCATATTTTGGGCGTTTCATCTTTGGCCGCCGGACACAAAACCCTGGTTCCCCAGGTTATTGAAGAACTGAAAAAACTAGGCCGTGAGGATATCTTCGTGATTGTAGGCGGGGTAATACCTCCGCAAGATTATGATTTCTTGTACAAAGCCGGAGCCGTTGCCATTTTTGGCCCGGGCACCGTGGTTACCGAAACCGGTATCAAACTGCTTGAAATTTTAATTGAAGCGAGGAAATAAGTTGGAAGTACTTAAAGTGCCTAAAATTGAAAGTTAACTTTTAACTCCGAACTTTAGTCACTTCGAACTCAAAATACAGAGCCTCTGCGAAAGCAGGGGCTTTTTGTTTAGATGCAAGACACAAGATTTTAAACTTTAGATTATAGGAAATTTCAGTTTTTGTTACCCGTTTGAACACAAAAACACATTATGTTAAATATTCAAATAATTACCGTTTATTTTAGTAAACAAATAAACTACTTAAAACTAAAAATAACTTTAGTCACATTGAAATAAAAAAACAATCATCAAACCTGATTTAATATTGACTTTTATATAAAAACAAAGTTTCAAACAGTAGTAATTGCAAATCCCTCCCCGCCAGTAAAAATTTTCCTTCCTTTTTTGTACTTTTACCGACTTGCTATGCGTGAAAAAGAAAAACTGGCATTAGATCTTCTCAAACAAGGAGATAAAAAAGGGCTTAAAGAAACCTTTGAGCTATTATACACACCTTTGTGCTTATATGCCCAAAAATTTGTTGAACAACTGGACGTGGCTGAAGATATTGTACAGGATGTTTTTATTTCCTTTTGGGAAAATAAGAGCTACCTTAATATAAAAGGCCGTTTAGGTGCTTACCTGTATAGAACCGTAAGAAACAGATGCCTGAACCATTTACGGGATAACAAGCTAAAACCAAGCAAATGGCTGGATGAATATGCCGAGATCTATACAGACACTGAGGATATTTCCGAAACACAGGACGAAATCATAGAAAAAATAAAAAAAGCCATTAACGAACTTCCACCGGGTAGCCGGGCTGTTTTTACGTCCATTGTCATGGACGGTTATTCTTATAAAGAAGCTGCCGAAAAACACAATATCTCCGTAAACACCATCAAAAGCCAGCTGAGAAGGGCATTTGACCAGCTTTCCAAAAAACTCGACAATTTAAGTTTTATCCTGCTTATGGAATTGTTTTTTAAATTTTTTATAAAATAATTTCTTTTTTCCACCCATTTTAAAAAAAACCGTGTCTACTTTTTAGTTGGAAAAATATCTTTTTAGGAAGATTTCAGATGCTATAATCTAAAAAAAATCAGTAAATTAAAGCATGTAAACAAGACCTTAGCTATCAGATGCCACACATTACAGCATACAATTTTTCATCCGGTAGCTAAAACCCAAAAACTGAAAAAATGGAACACCACCGGGAAATCCTAAATGCGATAATCAACAGCTTTAACAAAACTTCTTCAATGGAAGAAGAAAAGCTGCTGAATGACTGGCTGGTTCAATCAAAAGACCATAAAAAAAGCTTTCGTAAAATATTAAAAATATTAGTACTGGCTAAAGATACTTCGCTGGCACCAAAAATCGACAAGCAAAAAGCCTGGGCCATTATTGACCAACAAACTTCTTCGGTAAAGGTCAGGAAACTACGCCTGGGTCTGTGGAAGTATGCCGCCGCAATTTTACTACCGCTCATGTTGGGAACCACGGTATATTATTTTATTGACCAGAACAATAAACAAATCGCTTCTGAAAAGCGGGCTCGCCTGGAAGCAATACAACCCGGCTCTTCTAAAGCCACTCTCGTACTGGCGGATGGTTCCCGAATTACTTTGGATAGTATTCAAAACGGAACCATTGCTCAACAGGAAAACACAGCAATTTTAAAAATAGAAGAGGGTAAATTGGAATATAATACCCAAATTACTTCCCTTAATGAGGAAGAAAACTCCCAACAACCCAACATCTTGGTTATACCAAGGGGTGGAGAATATCAGCTTACTCTTTCCGATGGCACCAAAGTCTGGTTAAACTCCAATACAAAATTTGAGTTCCCTGCAAATTTCTCTGGGACAAAGCGACAGGTAAAACTTAAAGGAGAGGCTTACTTTGAAATTGCAAAAAATGAAAGCAAACCTTTTATTGTAAATATAAATGACAAAGCTCAAGTAAAAGTCCTCGGTACCCAATTCAACATCAATGCCTACGAAGACGAAAACAGCATAAAAACTACATTGGTTGAAGGCTCTGTCCAAATTAATCCGTCACCCTTCGATTCCCTTCTTTCGTCTTTTCGTCCTCTAGTCTTAACTCCCGGTGAGCAGGCTCGCATAGATAACAAAGGAAACCTGACGGTAGAAAACGTAGATACCGAACGCTGTATCCTTTGGAAAGACGGTATTTTCAACTTTGAAAATGCATCCCTTTCCGAACTTACACGACAATTAAGGCGTTGGTACACGATTGATTTTGTTTTTGAAGACAAAGCCTTAAAAAGCATAAATTTTAACGGGGCCGTGAAAAAGGACAAACCTCTCGCAGCTATACTTGACGTACTAAAAGAAACAAACCATATTGATTATAAACTGACAGATAATAATGTTATAGTAATAACGGAAAGAAAATAAAATGGGAACAAAGAATGGTCATTCAATAGACATATAAGCCAGCGAATGACAACTAAAAGAAAGGAGGAATACAAAAAAAGAAAAATAAACATCAAACTAAAAAACCGATCCCGCGGGGAGGCGGAACCGGTTTGTCAAAATCTAATCAATGCCCGGAGCATTCAAAAACGCTCAGGCATTAAAATAAATTAAAAACTAAAAACAAAGTTATGAAATTAAAACCAACAATGAATGCTTTTCCTATCCGGGAGACTCGCAAAATTAAGTTTTTGCGTATGAAACTAACACTCTTATTTCTTGTATGCATGGTTGGAGGCTATTCCCAGGTAAAGATCAATTTGAACTGTGAAAACCGGAAGGTTTCCGAGGTCTTTAATGATATACGGAAACAAAGTGGGTTTATCGTTATTTATGAAAGCTCCGACATGAATCCCGGAATGAAAGTAAGCTTAAAACTAAAAGATGCCGGTATTCATGAAGTTATGAAAGCCATACTGCAGGGCACCGACTTAACCTATACCATTTCAGAAGACTATATTGCCATTTCCAAAAAAGACGCTGCTTCGAACAAAAGCGAGAAGTTTGTTAACATATCTGGCCGTGTGACCGACAAAGATGGCAACCCTTTATCCGGTGCTACCGTTTTAATTAAAGGTACAACTAAAGGAACTACTACTGATGCCAATGGAAATTATGCCATTAAAGTTCCTGAAGCTACGGTTTTGGTTTTTACTTTCATGGGTTTCCACAAACAGGAAATTTCTGTTTCTCCTGAAAACACGGAAATTAATGTGGTGATGCAGGAAGCCGTGACAGAACTGGGCGAAGTAGCTGTAATAAGTACCGGTTACCAAAAAATCAAACCGGAACAAAGCACCGGAAGTATTGCTACAATGCAGGTAAAAGAATACGATACCCGTATTAACACCACCGATTTTTTGACGGGCCTTGTAAACAAGATCCCCGGTTTGCTTATCAATAACGATATAGAATTTGAAGGCAATAGTTTATTCCATATCCGTGGTATTTCTACCATATTGGGAGAAAGGGACCCGTTAATTGTGATCGATGGTTATCCTACCGAACTCACTTTGGATATGATTAATCCCAACGAAATAGAATCGGTTACGGTTTTAAAAGATGCCGCTGCAGCAACAGTATACGGTGTCCGTGCATCAAATGGGGTAATTGTAATTGAGCGGAAAAAAGCTAAAGAAGGTGACCTAAGGGTTAATTTCCGTACAACAGCAAGTTTTACCCCCAAAGAAAATTATGACCGTTACCGCTGGGATAAAGATGGTTCCAATATCCTTATTAATTACCGCCGGGATCATAATCCCTATCCCTCTTATTATTGGTCTTTTCTGACAAATCCATCTCTGGCGATGCTTTTTTCAATGGATGACTTGGGGATGTTAATAGCCCAGGAGGCTGCCGGTGCAATTCCAGCAGAAGAAGCCGAGGCGCAATATGCAGCACTGGGTTCATACTACAATGCGGATGATTATAGCCGCTTGTTTGAACGTACAGCTGTTACCCAAACCTATAACCTGGATGTTTCCGGGGGGAACGAAAAACTCCTTTATTACCTTACTGCCAATTATAGCCATGGTAAAACAAACCAAATAATGAACAATAATAACAGCCTTAAGCTTTCCGGGCGTGCTACCATGAAATTTTCCGATCGTTTTTCATTAAGACTGACCACTGATTTCCAGAAGTCAAAGAAAAATTCGGCACCCGTACCCAATATTAGTAGTATATATCCTTATGAGCGTTTTGAAGATGAGGACGGAACCCCCCTTTATTTAAGTAGCATGTCGTCGGGTGCAACCTCTTATTATAATGATTACCTGATGTCAATCGGACTATATGACAATATGTATTATCCCCTGGTAGATATAAATGAGATTAGCACTAAAACCACTACTCTTCTTAACCGCATTACCGCTGATTTCCTTTATGACCTGGGTAAAGGCTTTAATGTTACTTTTGGCGGGGTTTATGAAAATTCACGTACGGATAGCAGGTACCTTGCCAGTGAAAATTCATCGGTGGTCCACCAGTATGTTAACTATTATGCTGAATCCGCAGGGAGTGGCGCATATACTTATAATGTCCCCATGGGCGACTTTTTAAAGGAAAGTAAAAGCAGTAGCGAAAATTATGCCTTACGTGCCCAGTTAAACTATGATAAACAGATCAACAACGATCATTCCCTTAACCTCATTTTTGGAGGAGAAATAAAGGAGACAATTTCCACGTCAAACACGGCCTCTTATTTTGGCTATGATGACGTGAATTTATTCACCCAGTCTGTCGACCTTACTTTATTTGAAACAGGACTCTATTCCTCAAGCATTTTGCCTTATGGTTCCTCTTTGTCGTATAGCAGTCTGTTTAACCAGGGATATGTAAAAAACCATTATATTTCTATTTATTCCAATGCGGTATATGCTTATAAAGGGAAATATTCCTTTACGGGAAGCTTTCGTATTGACCAAACGAACCTGTTTGGTACCAACCCCAAATACAAATACAAACCTTTATGGTCGGTAGGGGCGGCCTGGAACATCCACAAAGAAAAATTTATGCAGGATGTAGCGTGGGTAAAGTCTTTAAAGCTTAAGATGGCTTATGGGTTTACCGGCAATGTGGCCAAAAATGTTTTACCAGAGGTGATTGCTTCGGATAGTTATTTTTACTACGGCTCCAAAGCATCAGTATCAGATATCAGCCCACGTGTTGATAACCTGACTCTTTATTCTTATGCCAACAGTGGGTTGCGTTGGGAACAAGTTGCTACTTACAATGTCGGTTTGGATTTTACTGTTTTTAAAAACATTAACGGTAGCATTGAGTATTACACCAAGAAAACTACCGATGCGCTGGCTACGATGGAAATGGACAATACAAAAGGAGGAAGTACGGCCAAGCAGAACCAGGCAAGTCTTCGCAATAGCGGATTGGAAATTACCCTGCATGCCGACTGGATTACCCGTAAAAGTTTTAACTGGAACACCGGCCTTGTTTTCTCACACAATAGCAGTAAAGTATTGGAAGTATATAATGATACAGATCCTAGATTCTATGCTTCTTCTTATAGTTTTGGGAGGACCAGTTACCTGCCAGGATATTCTATAAGTGCGCTTTTTGCCTACCGTTATGCCGGTTTGGATGATACCGGGGAAGTATTGATCTATGATAAAGACGGCAATATTAAAAAATTGGGCGAAGATAATCAGGGGCTGGATGATATTGATTATGCCGGGAGCACTTTACCTACCTATACCATTGGTTTGAGCAACCGGGTGGATATCGGGAACTTTTACATGTATTGCATGCTCAATTTTTGCGGGGGCTTTAAAGTAAAAGTTCCGGTGTCTAGTGCAAATCCACTGTTAGGTGCACGCCCGTTGGAAGGAGCCACTAATTACTGGATGCAGGCAGGAGATGAAGCCGATCCGGATGTATTGCCATCGGATGTTGAGCAACTCAGCTACTTAATGTATACGGATAAACAGACGGTAAATGGGGCGTACCTAACCCTGGGGGATATTACAGCGGCTTATAGTTTCCGGAACAGTAAATGGCTGAAAAAAAACGGGATATCAAACCTTGAAGTGAGGGCGCAGGCGCATAATGTATACACGGTAGCATTTAACAAATACAATTACAGTATGGCCGCCGGGACTTATGCAAAATCCTACGTCACTCCGACTTATTCATTTGCCCTCCATATTAATTTTTAATTTTTATAAAAAATGAAAGGAATAAAAACAATGAAAAAATATATATATAAATGGTTTATGCTGCTTGTGTTTATTGCATTTGTATTCATTTCCTGCGATAAATTCCTCGATGTGCAGCCTAAAGGAAAGCAGTTACTTGAAACGGTAACGGATTATGAAGAATGGTTAAATACACTTCACATGCCTATTCCTGATGATTTGAATTACCTGGGAGATGACGTGGATGATGTGGGTCTTTCGGATCCATTGCAATATACTTCAGAATGGGTATATACCTGGCAGAAACAATTTACTGTGGATTTGGATGATGATCCTTATTTCTGGAGTGACCATTATACTAATATTTATTATTTAAATACGGTACTGGTAGGGATTGATGAAGCAACAGGTACGGAAGAAGAAAAAGCAAGCCTGAAAGCAGAAGCACTGCTTGGCAGGGCCTTTGAATACCTTTACCTGGTAAACCTGTATGGTAAACCTTATGATGCAAGCACCGCGGACCAGGATCTGGCCGTGCCTTTTGTAACCTCTAATGATTTAGAAGACGATGTACCGGACCGCAGTACGATACAGGAAATTTATAATCACATTATCGAGGATCTTACCAACGCTGTTTCTGGTTTACCGGAAGATAACAGCGACAACCGTTTCCGCGGCAGTGTGGCAGCAGCATACAGTATGCTGGCCAGGGTCTACCTGTACATGGGCGATTATACCAATGCTGCCCAAAATGCCCAACTGGCACTCGATAACGGCCCCAATGAGGTATTGGATTATACGGTAATGTCCAGCAGGGCAGATATCCCTCATATAATCACAAGATCAGATGTTATTTTTGCCCGGCTTCCTATAGATCCTATTCTTCAGTATTACCCAACCCTTTCTTTTCTCCGCTCCTTTGATACAACGGATCTGCGCCTGAACTTTTTTTATAAAAGCTTTTCCGACTACAACTTTTTAACAAGGGGCCAAGCAAGATATTGTTCCGGCACATCGTCTGTTTTTGCCTATCCCGGCAATTGGGGGACCTCCGTGCCCGAAATGCGATTGATCCTTGCCGAGGCTGCTGCACGGGCAAACGATTTACCGGAAGCCTGCGACCAGTTAGATTTACTTCGTCAAAAACGTTTCCCTGAATTTATAATAGATAGTATAAGATATGATTCAGATGGGACTACTCCTTTGGATACTGCCTTCTTCTATGAATACGAAAAATTTGAATCAACGGTACAAGAAGAGGTCTTGCAAAAAGTATTGACCGAACGGACGTTTGAACTTGCTTTTTGCGGGTTTCGCTGGTTTGATATGCGGCGCTTAGATGCCGAGGGCCGGATGGAAACGGTTTACAGGTATGATGGCGAAGGCAATATAGTAGCCACTTTACCTGCGGGCAGTAATAAATATACCTTACAAATCCCCACGCGGATAATGTATTTCAACCCAGACTGGGAGCAAAATGAATGGGATGAGGAGTAAATTGCAAGATGATAATTAATCCCTAAAAAACAGCTTAAAATAGTTTAAGGAGCTGCCCGTATTTTCAGGGCAGCTCCCTAAAATACTAAACCTGGTTCATTAAAATTTTTTAATGGCTCGGGAGCTAACCTGAAAAAATCCCATTGCCTTGTCACCAAAAGGAGTAAGAAACAAAATGTTTAACAAGATTAAGTGAAGGAAGGATATTATGAAAGATCCATTAGTAAGTGTAGAAAACCTCTCCCACCGTTACAGTGTACAATGGGCGGTCAAGGATGTGAGTTTCGAGATACCCGGCAAGGGCATTTACGGCTTGCTGGGTTCCAACGGGGCGGGCAAGTCCACCACCATGAACATCATGAGCGGGGTGCTGAAACAAACCCAGGGCAATGTTTATATCAATGGCATTAATTTGTCAAAAGACCCTATCGGGGCCAAAAAACAAATCGGCTTCCTGCCGCAAAAACCCCCCTTGTATACCGATACAACGGTAGAAGAATACCTGACCAATTGTGCGTACTTACGCATGATCCCCGAAAAAGAAATTAAAAAAGCCGTGGAAGAAGTGATGGAAAAATGTGCCATCACCCATTTCAGAAAAAGATTGTTAAAAAACTTATCCGGGGGCTACCAGCAGCGTGTAGGGATTGCCCAGGCGATCATCCATAAACCGGCTTTTATCATCCTGGATGAACCCACCAATGGTTTGGACCCGAACCAGATTATAGAAATCCGTGGTTTAATAAAAGAAATAGCCGAAGATCGGGCGGTCTTGTTGTCCACCCACATCCTTACCGAGGTCCATGCTATTTGCGACCATATCCTGATGATCGAACACGGGAAAATGGTTTTCATGGGCAGGACCGAAGAATTTGACAACTACTTAAGCCCGAACACCATTTTTGTCCGCCTATTGGAGATGCCTCCCATTGATGATCTGATGAAGATAGAGGGCCTCGAAAGCGTGGAAGAGCTGGGCGGCCCGGATTACCGTTTAAAATTTGCCGACCTGAACGGGGCCACCGGGCGCATTGTCCAGGAAAGCGTAAAACATAACTGGAACCTGGATGAAATCCGGGCAGAAAAAAGTTCATTGAACGATGTGTTCTCCGCATTGTCGAAAAACAATAAAAATTAGCGATATGAAGACGATATTTAGAATAGCACGGATGGAACTTCAAAAGATGTTCTATTCCCCCATTGCCTGGCTGATTTTGCTTGCATTTGCAGTTCAAAGCGGGATAACCATGGCATCATTGATAGAAGGAGCAATTATTACCCGGGAAACAGGCTTTGGAGGGCTTAAGGCCCTAACATCTGCATTGTATCGGGATAATGGGAGCTTGTTTATGAACATCCTGGGTTATCTATATTTATACATCCCCTTGCTTAGCATGGGTTTGTTAAGTACCGAATTCAGTTCGGGATCCATAAAACTTTTATATTCTTCCCCGGTTTCCAATAAACAAATTGTATTTGGGAAATTTGTTTCCATGATGGCAATTGCCCTGGTGTTTATATCCCTGCTTTTTTTGGCGGTAATTTTGGGGTTCTTTACCATTGATAATTTTGATTTCCCCTCAATACTTACGGCCCTGTTGGGCATGTATTTACTAATGTGCACTTATGCAGCCATTGGCTTGTTTATGTCCTCACTGACCTCTTACCAGATGGTGGCCGCCCTGGGCACCTTTGTAACCTTCTTTTTCCTGTCGCGGGTTGGCTCTATGTGGCAGGATATCGAATTTGTACGCGATATTACGTATTGGTTATCATTGAACGAAAGGGCACAAACCTTTATTAAGGGCATGATCTGTAGCGAGGACCTGTTGTATTTTATCCTGGTTTCCGGCTTGTTCATTGCGTTTACCATATTCCGGTTAAAAGGGGTCCGCGAGAAAACCCCTAAATACGTCTCCTTTACAAGGTACGCCGGGGCTTTTTTAGTCGTGGCACTGCTTGGTTATGTTAGTACCAACCCCTATTTAATGAAATATTACGATGCAACATTTACCAAATCCAATACCTTAGCCGAACACAGCCAGGAGGTGATATCCAAGCTCAACGGAAAAGTAACCGTCACAACTTATGTAAACCTTTTTGACAAAAATTATGGATTGGGCGCACCTGTTAAGCAAAAATCGGATATGAGCAGGTATGACAAGTATCGCAGGTTTTATCCCAACATGAAATTTAAGTATAAATATTATTATGCCCCTCCTATAAGTAAAACCGACGACAAAACATCAAAAGCGTTTAACGTTAAGTATAAGGGGCTTACCCAGGAGGAAATCAGGGACAAGCTATGTGAAAATTGGGAAGTAAACCCTAAAAAATTTAAACCGGGCAGGGATTACCTGGATGAGATTGACCTTGAATCTGAAGAAAACCGTTTTGTATGCAAAATTACGACCGAGGACGGGAAATCGAGCTATTTACGGGTATTTGATGACGGGTGGAGATACCCTCATGAAGCAGAAATTACGGCCGCGTTTAAACATTTAGTGGACGAATTGCCCCTGGCAGGTTTTGTAACAGGGCACGAAGAAAGGGCCATGAATAGTTTTGCCGATCGTGGCTATGCCCGTATTTCCGTGGAAAAACCATTCAGGAATGCCTTAATAAACAATGGTTATGATCTTACAGAATGTGAATTAAGCGAGGCTGTAGATCAAGAAATAGATATCCTGGTTATTGCCGGGTCAAAAACAGCGTTTTCTGAAAAAGAAATGAAAAACCTGAATGACTATATTGACCGTGGCGGCAACCTGGTTATTGCTGCCGACCTGAAGCGCCAGGAAGCCATGAACCCCTTGGTTGAACGTTTTGGGGTTAAATTTTTACCCGGGCAGGTGGTAGAACACAATGAAGATTTTGGAAAGGACCTGGTAACAGCAGAAGTAAGCCCCCAGGGTGAAAGTTTAAATAACCAATTTGCTCTCATCGGACGTCAAAGGGTTTGGGGCGCTGTTATTACAATGCCGGGCACCGTGGCTATTTCGTACCAAGAGCAGGATGGGGTTAACTACATCCCCACACTTGTTTCTGATGCGATTAAAAACGGGTCGGAAGCTTCCGATAAAGGAAACCTTAAAAAGGATGACTCACAAAAAGATATGTCTGGCTTAGGTAAAGGAGAAAGCCGTATGCTGAAAATGCTGCGTGACAAGGCCGAAAAAAATCGTAAAGGTTCCTGGAACGAGCTGCAAACAACTGATTTTATTGATGACACCCCTGTTTTTAACCCCGAAAAAGGGGAAATTGCAGGGCCGCTCACAACGGGTTTAGCTGTAAGCCGTAGAACTGCCAATAAAGAACAACGGGTCATGATTTTTGGCGATGCCGATTGTCTTTCGAACGACGGGGTTAATAGGTTTAGGATAGGAGTTGAAGCACAAAATTTTGGAATGGCTCTCGGCATGTTTCGCTGGTTATCCTATGACGAGGCTCCCGTCCCTATTAATCGTCCTTCGTGGATAGACAACGCAATATCCCTGGAGACAGAAGATGTGCCTTTCATCAAAGCCTTGTATAAAATAGTCATCCCTGCATTACTGGGGCTGGCGTTCCTTTTGACCTGGCTGAGAAGAAAAAGCCGTTAATAAAGCAATGTAAGATGGGCTTGTCCCAAAAGTCAGGGCATGAATTTACATCTAAAGTTTTTCGAAAGATAAATTATAGGAGTTTAATCAATAAAGGATTCATACCCTGGCTAAAAACAAGACGGGTCCATCTGTTTAAGAATATAAAAAGAGAGACTATGGCATTTAAAGCAGATCAGCAGATTAAAGATCATCGGCGGGGCGGGGGAGAAGGACTTTTACGGATTGTTCAACCGGGGGGCTCTGGGATACTCAAGGGCATGTTCCTGTACCCGCATTCGCGTGAAGAAGAAATCGTAAACCTGGTTCATCCTGATTTTTTGATGTCCCGGGAGCTAACCTGAAAAAATCCCATTGCCTTGTCACCAAAAGGAGTAAGAAACAAAATGTTTAACAAGATTAAGTGAAGGAAGGATATTATGAAAGATCCATTAGTAAGTGTAGAAAACCTCTCCCACCGTTACAGTGTACAATGGGCGGTCAAGGATGTGAGTTTCGAGATACCCGGCAAGGGCATTTACGGCTTGCTGGGTTCCAACGGGGCGGGCAAGTCCACCACCATGAACATCATGAGCGGGGTGCTGAAACAAACCCAGGGCAATGTTTATATCAATGGCATTAATTTGTCAAAAGACCCTATCGGGGCCAAAAAACAAATCGGCTTCCTGCCGCAAAAACCCCCCTTGTATACCGATACAACGGTAGAAGAATACCTGACCAATTGTGCGTACTTACGCATGATCCCCGAAAAAGAAATTAAAAAAGCCGTGGAAGAAGTGATGGAAAAATGTGCCATCACCCATTTCAGAAAAAGATTGTTAAAAAACTTATCCGGGGGCTACCAGCAGCGTGTAGGGATTGCCCAGGCGATCATCCATAAACCGGCTTTTATCATCCTGGATGAACCCACCAATGGTTTGGACCCGAACCAGATTATAGAAATCCGTGGTTTAATAAAAGAAATAGCCGAAGATCGGGCGGTCTTGTTGTCCACCCACATCCTTACCGAGGTCCATGCTATTTGCGACCATATCCTGATGATCGAACACGGGAAAATGGTTTTCATGGGCAGGACCGAAGAATTTGACAACTACTTAAGCCCGAACACCATTTTTGTCCGCCTATTGGAGATGCCTCCCATTGATGATCTGATGAAGATAGAGGGCCTCGAAAGCGTGGAAGAGCTGGGCGGCCCGGATTACCGTTTAAAATTTGCCGACCTGAACGGGGCCACCGGGCGCATTGTCCAGGAAAGCGTAAAACATAACTGGAACCTGGATGAAATCCGGGCAGAAAAAAGTTCATTGAACGATGTGTTCTCCGCATTGTCGAAAAACAATAAAAATTAGCGATATGAAGACGATATTTAGAATAGCACGGATGGAACTTCAAAAGATGTTCTATTCCCCCATTGCCTGGCTGATTTTGCTTGCATTTGCAGTTCAAAGCGGGATAACCATGGCATCATTGATAGAAGGAGCAATTATTACCCGGGAAACAGGCTTTGGAGGGCTTAGGGACCTAACATCTGCATTGTATCGGGATCGTTCGAGCTTATTTATGAACATCCTGGGTTATCTATATTTATACATCCCCTTGCTTAGCATGGGTTTGTTAAGTACCGAATTCAGTTCGGGATCCATAAAACTTTTATATTCTTCCCCGGTTTCCAATAAACAAATTGTATTTGGGAAATTTGTTTCCATGATGGCAATTGCCCTGGTGTTTATATCCCTGCTTTTTTTGGCGGTAATTTTGGGGTTCTTTACCATTGATAATTTTGATTTCCCCTCAATACTTACGGCCCTGTTGGGCATGTATTTACTAATGTGCACTTATGCAGCCATTGGCTTGTTTATGTCCTCACTGACCTCTTACCAGATGGTGGCCGCCCTGGGCACCTTTGTAACCTTCTTTTTCCTGTCGCGGGTTGGCTCTATGTGGCAGGATATCGAATTTGTACGCGATATTACGTATTGGTTATCATTGAACGAAAGGGCACAAACCTTTATTAAGGGCATGATCTGTAGCGAGGACCTGTTGTATTTTATCCTGGTTTCCGGCTTGTTCATTGCGTTTACCATATTCCGGTTAAAAGGGGTCCGCGAGAAAACCCCTAAATACGTCTCCTTTACAAGGTACGCCGGGGCTTTTTTAGTCGTGGCACTGCTTGGTTATGTTAGTACCAACCCCTATTTAATGAAATATTACGATGCAACATTTACCAAATCCAATACCTTAGCCGAACACAGCCAGGAGGTGATATCCAAGCTCAACGGAAAAGTAACCGTCACAACTTATGTAAACCTTTTTGACAAAAATTATGGATTGGGCGCACCTGTTAAGCAAAAATCGGATATGAGCAGGTATGACAAGTATCGCAGGTTTTATCCCAACATGAAATTTAAGTATAAATATTATTATGCCCCTCCTATAAGTAAAACCGACCACAGAATATCAAAAGCGTTTGACTTTATGTATAAGGGGCTTACCCAGGAGGAAATCAGGGACAAGCTATGTAAAAATAGGAAAGTAAACCCTAAAAAATTTAAACCGGGCAGGGATTACCTGGATGAGATTGACCTTGAATCTGAAGAAAACCGTTTTGTATGCAAAATTACGACCGAGGACGGGAAATCGAGCTATTTACGGGTATTTGATGACGGGAAAAGATATCCTGAAGAACCTGAGATTACGGCCGCGTTTAAACATTTAGTGGACGAATTGCCCCTGGCAGGTTTTGTAACAGGGCACGAAGAAAGGGCCATGAATAGTTTTGCCGATCGTGGCTATGCCCGTATTTCCGTGGAAAAACCATTCAGGGGTGCCTTAATAAACAATGGTTTTGGTCTTACAGAATGTGAATTAAGCGAGGCTGTAGATCAAGAAATAGATATCCTGGTTATTGCCGGATCAAAAACAGCGTTTTCTGAAAAAGAAATGAAAAACCTGGATGACTATATTGGCCGTGGCGACAACCTGGTTATTGCTGCCGACCTGAAGCGCCAGGAAGCCATGAACCCTTTGGTTGAACGTTTTGGGGTTAAATTTTTACCCGGGCAGGTGGCAGAGCACAATAAAGATTTTGGAAAGGACCTGGTAACAGCAGAAGTAAGCCCCCAGGGTGAAAGTTTAAATAACCAATTTGCTTTCATCGGACGTCAAAGGGTTTGGGGCGGCGTTATTACAATGCCGGGCACCGTGGCTATTTCGTACCAAGAGCAGGATGGGGTTAACTACATCCCCACACTTGTTTCTGATGCGATTAAAAACGGGTCGGAAGCTTCCGATAAAGAAAACCTTAAAAAGGACTATTCACAAAAAGATATGTCTGGCTTAAGTGAAGAAGATCAAAATAATCGTAAAGGTTCCTGGAACGAGCTGCAAACAACCGATTTTATTGATGACACCCCTATTTTTAACCCTGAAAAAGGGGAAATTGCAGGGCCGCTCACAACGGGTTTAGCTGTAAGCCGTAGAACTGCCAATAAAGAACAACGGGTCATGATCCTGGGCGATGCCGATTGTATTTCGAACGGAGGGATTATTAGGGGAAGGACTGGTATCCAGGCATTTAACTTTGGAATGGGTAGCGGCATGTTTAGCTGGTTAGCCTATGACGAGGTTCCCGTCCATACTTATCGTATTCCGTCGATAGACAACGCAATATCCCTGGAGACAGAAGATGTGCCTTTCATCAAAGCCTTGTATAAAATAGTCATCCCTGCATTACTGGGGCTGGCGTTCCTTTTGACCTGGCTGAGAAGAAAAAGCCGTTAATAAAGCAATGTAAGATGGGCTTGTCCCAAAAGTCAGGGCATGAATTTACATCTAAAGTTTTTCGAAAGATAAATTATAGGTGTTTACTCAATAAAGGATTCATACCCTGGCTAAAAACAAGACAGGTCCATCTTTTTTGAAGAAAGAACATAAAAGGAGAAGGAGAAAATTATGTCATTTAAGGTAGACCACCAAACGATAGGGGACTTAAAGATAATCGGGGGCGCTAGGGAGAAAGACATTTACGGTTTGTTCAACCGGACGAAGACGCGTGGAGGGGCCGCGATGCTGAAGGACATGTTCCTGTACCCCCGTTCGCGAGAAGAAGAGATCACGGGGCGTGTGAACATCATCCGTTATTTCAAGGAGAGGGGAATGGGTTTCCCGTTCCAGTCGAGCGTTTTCGACACCATTGAGCACTATTTGGGCAACACTGACGAACGAACGCGGCTTTCATTGCATGAAGACAACCTTCAGCGCAAGTTTAACAACCTGATCGGGAGCGATACGGATTACCAGCAAATCAACAAAGGGGCCATCGCGACGCTTTCCTTTTTTGTTGACCTAAAAACCTTTTTGGAAAAGCTGGGGGACAACGGTTCCGTGAGCGAGCTCAACAAAGATGTAAAAGCCATCCAGGATACCCTGGCGCTCCCGGACTTTTCGTTCTTCAAGGAACTGGACAAAAAGCCCAGCAAGCTCTCGTATTCAAAAACGGCGCATTATGACAAGCTATTGCGTTTCACCTTGAACAAGGAGATCCAAAAACTGCTTTACCATGTTTATGGTTTCGATGTTTACATCGCGGTAGCGGAAACAGCAAACACTTATAACTTCAGCTTTGCGGAGATCGAACACACGGACGGCAACCTGATCGAGCTGAACGAAGTATACCACCCGCTGGTACCGAATGCCGTTCCGAACAGCATCAAGATCGATGAGAACAACAACATGGTCTTTCTGACCGGGGCGAACATGGCGGGCAAATCTACCTTTATGAAAACCTTCAGTATCGCGGTTTATTTGGCGCACATGGGGTTCCCTGTACCGGCCAAGGGCATGCGTTTCAGCATACAGAACGGGATGTTCACCACCATCAACCTGGCCGATAATTTGAACCTGGGGCTGAGCCACTTTTACTCGGAAGTATCGCGGGTAAAAAAGGTTGCCGAGAGCGTGAACCAGAACGACCGTTTGATCGTGGTCTTCGACGAGCTATTCCGTGGGACGAACGTAAAAGACGCCTACGATGCGACCATTGCGGTGGCGGATGCCTTTGCGGGCAAGCGCAACTGTACGTTCATCATTTCCACGCACATTATCGAAGCGGGCGAAGAGCTGAAAAAGCTAAGGGACAACATCAAGTTCCTTTACCTTCCGACGGTAATGGAGGGGAACGTTCCCCGCTATACCTACCAGGTCGAAGAAGGGATCACGGGTGACCGCCACGGGATGGTGATCATCAACAACGAAAAGATATTGGAGATATTAAAAAAAGATTAGGACATGGAATTTGTAACAGACAGACAGACCCTGGACGACCTAAACCTGTTGGGCCGCTTTAAAAACAACTCGATCATCAGCCTGTTCAACCATACGGTCACCAGCGGTGGCGGGCGGTTATTGGAAAAGATGTTCAACCACCCGTTGACGGATGAAGGAGCGATCAACCAGCGCAGTGGGACCATTTCGTTTTTCCAGAAAGCCAAGATATCGCTTCCGTTTAGCAAGGAAGAATACGAGGTGGTAGAAAACTACTTGAGGAACACGGGGCCTAAAAACCGTTTTGTAGCGGGGATGGGCCTGTGCCGCTTAAAGTTCATGAACTTTATTGCCAAGGAAAAGGAATACGGGTTCATCCGTGAGGGGCTGGAAACAACCATCGCGGTGTTTGACCGGCTGAAAGAAGTGGCGAAAACCCTTGTGGTAGAATCACAGAACACGCCTTACAAAGAAAAGGCAGAAAAGATCGCAGCCCTTTTGAACCATAAAAAGTTTGAGCAGGCTTACGCCCACACCGGGCAGTCCCCTTTAACGTTCGCCAAGGTGCTTACGATGGACTATGTCTTCCGGGGCCTGTTGAACAAAGAGATCGAAGAACTGCTCACGGAGATATTTGAGATGGACGTTTATATCGCGGTTTCTGATGTTTCCCGGGAACGGGGCTTTACGTATGCGAGGGCGGTTGCGAAAGAAGAAAAAGTGATCGACCTGAAGGGTTTTTACCACCCGATGATTGCGGGTGCGGTTGACAATGACATCAAGATCGGTGGCAGCCAGAACGTTTTCTTCCTCACGGGGGCGAATATGGCGGGCAAGTCCACGTTCATGAAATCGTTTTCGGTAGCGGTTTACCTGGCGCACATGGGGTTCCCGGTAGCGGCGAAATCAATGGTTTTTTCGGTGCACGACGGCATCTATACCTCGATCAACGTGCCGGACAATTTGGCGATGGGCTACAGCCACTTTTATGCGGAAGTATTAAGGGTAAAACATGTGGCGGAAGAAGTTGCTTCGGAGAAACAACTGGTGATCATCTTTGACGAGCTGTTCAAGGGCACCAACGTGAAGGATGCTTACGACGGGACGGTGTCCATTATCGATGCCTTTTCAAAGCGCAAGGGCACGTTTATCGTCTCGACGCACATCATGGAGGCCGGGCAGGCATTGAGTAAAAACCCGGGGCTGTTCTTCAAGTACCTTCCCACGGTGATGAAGGGCCCGGTTCCTACGTATCCCTATAAACTGGAAGACGGCATTACCGACGACCGACACGGGATGGTCATCATTAAAAATGAAAAAATACTCGAGATTATTAGGGGGAGGAGCTTGTCCCTTGTAATTGCTGCTAAATCTCATTTCTCAACGAAACAGTACTTTATATATAAAATTTAAACAACAAAAAAATAAACGAATATGAAAAAGATTTTAGGATTGGTATTATTACTGTTTTTAGGCATTGGATGTTCTGTTTCCAGGCCTGAAAAAACACCCATGGATCCGGCGGTCAGGTATGGCAAACTTGAAAACGGGATGACCTATTATATCCGTCATAATGAAGAGCCCAAAAACCGGGCAAGCTTTTACATTGCCCAAAATGTAGGGGCCATTCTTGAAAATGACAAAGAAAATGGCCTGGCCCACTTTTTGGAACACATGGCTTTTAATGGCACCAAACATTTTGTAGGGAAAGGGGTTTTTGAATTCCTTGAAAGACATGGGGTTTCTTCCGGACATAATATCAATGCATATACTGCACAAGATGAAACCGTTTACCATTTAAGCAATATCCCTGCCGTTAACGAAGGCTTGATCGATTCTTGTTTATTGGTATTACATGACTGGTCGAACTATTTATTGCTTACCGAAGAAGAAATCGATGCGGAAAGGGGCGTCATTACCGAAGAATGGAGGACCCGCCGTACCTCTCAATTTCGTGTAAATGCAAAACAAAATAAAGCCCTGTTGGCGGGAAGCAAATACTTAGAGCGGGATGTGATTGGGAGCTTGGATGTGATCCAGCACCACGATTATGAAACGCTACGCGGGTTTTACTATAAATGGTACCGGACCGATTTGCAGGCCATTGTTGTTGTTGGTGATCTTGATGTAGATAAAATAGAAGCAAAAATAAAAGCCCTGTTTTCAAAAATTCCGGCTGTAAAAAACCCGCCTAAAAGAGAATATTTTGGCATTCCGGATCACGATGAACCGAATTATGCTTTGGCTACCGATAAAGAATCTTCTTCTTTTGCCATCAACATTTTAACTAAATATGATGGGGTTGCGAAAGAAGATAAAGATAAGGGTTATATGGAAGGTGTGTACAGAACAGCTTTATTTAACCAAATGCTGGGGGGGCGGATTGCCGAACGCATGCAACAACCATCCCCGCCATTTATGGGTCTCCAGGTACAATTGGGCGGTTTTTTTGCAGATAAAAACCTCGCCGCTTTGGTTATAGCCCATAAAGAAGGAGGATGGGAAGAAGCCGTCCGTGGTGCTGCATCTTTAGTTGAAAAGGTTCGCCGTTATGGGTTTACCCAGGAAGAATTGGACAGGGCCAAAGTTTCCTTTTTATCAAAGATGGAACATGCAGCTAAAAGGGAAGGTAAAAAAACACATGATGCTTATGCCAAAGAGTGTGTGGCTCATTATCTTAAAAATAACCCGATGCCGGGTACTGAATATTTGGTTGGGTTGGCAAAAGATTTAATGTCCCATTTGGAATTGGAAGAATTTCAAGCAATGGCTCAACATCTTATGGATGAGAAAAACATGACCATTGTTGTTAATGGCCCTGAAAAAGAAGGTGTACATTATCCTACAAAGGAAGAAATCTTAAAGGTTGTCAATGAGGTTAAATCCGGAAAGGTAGAAGCTTACAACTATTCGTTTGTTGACAGGCCTTTCATTGCCATAGAACCTGAAGCCGGGAAAATAATTGAAAGGGAACAAATTAAAGTTGATGACCTTGAAGCTACCGAACTAACCCTTTCCAATGGCATTAGGGTGTTATACCGTCACTCGGATATCGATAAAGCAACGGTTTTGTTTAATGCTCATTCCTGGGGAGGATGTTCATTATTGGAAAATAATGAATTGATCAATTATGCATTTTTTAGCAGTTTTATAGGGTCGTATGGCCTGGGTGACTTTTCTGCTTCTGAACTGCAAAAGAAACTAACCGGTAAAATTGCAGGTTGTGGATTTAATATTGGAGCATTGTCTGAAACAATGTATGGAAGTGCATCTCCCAAAGACATGGAAACCATGTTCCAGTTGTTGTATTTGTATTTTACCAACCCCCGTTTTGATCTTGAGCAGTACAAAATTTTGTATCCCAGGGTTTCTCAATTCCTTGAAAATATTGGGAATGATGCCGAGCGGGCTTTTAAAGATTCGGTTACACTAATATTGTCAAACCGTCATCCAAGGGTTCAGCCTATTACAAAGGAAAGCATTAATGGCGTGAGTTTTGAAGGGATCAAGCAGATTTACCTTGAACGTTATGCTAACCCGGGAGACTTTGTTTTCTCCTTTAGTGGAAACTTTGAAGAGGATAAATTAGAATCTTTGATTGAAAAATATGTTGCTTCTTTACCAACCTCCGGTGTAAAAGAGAACTACCGTGACAATGGTTTAAGGTTCCCTAAAAAAGATATAAACAATTATTTTGAAAGAGAACTTGGAACAACTAAAAGTAAGGTATATGTAGCCTTGCATAATGACAACTATAAATTCTGTCCGGAAAACAATATTTATGCTTCTGTTATTTCCCAACTTCTTTCAAAAAGATACCATGAAGAAATCCGTGAAAAAGAAGGCGGGACTTATGGAGTATCGGTAGATGTAAATTATGAGAAACGCCCGATAAATCAATTTAACCTGTCATTAATTTTTGAATGTGACCCGAAAAATGTAGATAAGTTGAAAGGGATGGCTCTTGATGAAATTGAGCGGTTAATTAATGGAAAAGTTGTTGAAAAAGATTTGAACGAGATCAAAAGCAACATCTTAAAAGGATATGAGGAAGCGATAACCAAACTTGATTATTGGCATGAAAAGTTAACTGCTTATGCTATTGAAGGCGAGCTTGGGATGAACAATAAAGATTACAAGAATTTTATTAAATCTATCAATGCTAAAGAAATAACAGCAAAAGCCAAAGAATTTTTAAAAGATGCTGTAAAAGCAGAAGTTGTAATGTCTTCTGAACAATAGTTATATCCTTTAGTACTGCTTAATTAAAGACCTCAGGGTGGTGATTTTGTCGCCATCCTGCATTCAGATTAATAAATAAATTGATGAAAAGCATTGGCTGTAGGTTGGGAACTTACAGCCAATAACTGTAGAACGATAAAAATAAAAAAATGAAATCAGGAACAAAAAACGTATGGAAGACGCTGGCGTCTTTTTTCATGGTATTGTTTACCATGCCATTGGGGCATGCCCTTATGATTGTAATGGAAAAATTTATGTCACCTGTAAGCCTGCAATATTCCGCTTTTGCTATGGGTGGAGTAGGCTTGGTGATAGTGATTATTGGAATATTGTCCCAAGGCGATACGAAGCAAACATTATTGGGTTTTTTTGGCGGCTTGCTTTTTTGGACAGGCTGGGTGGAATTCCTGTTTATGTATTATGCACACCGTTACGGGGTTCAGGCCGAAATTATAAATGGCGAGGTGGTTACCAAACCGGAATATTTAATTCTGCCTGCGACATTTGGTTTTTGGGCGATGGTTATGGTATTGTACTTATGTAGTATAAAAACAGGGTGCCAGTTTATTAATTGGTGTCAAAAACTATTTTTTAAGGATAAAAGAAATGTTATAATAGCCCGTCCTATGACCCGCCACACAGCCATTGTAACGTTTATGGAGCTGAACATGTTGCTTTGGACCTGTTACTTGTTGCTCATGTTTTGTTATGACAACAGGATTCTTGGGGACCATCATCCGGTAACGTTTATAATAGGGATTGGTTGTTTTATCGCTTCGGGATTCATGTTTAAAAAACAATTGAAAATCAGTTCATGGGGTGCAAACATCCGTTTCTCCATTGCTACGGTAATCATATTCTGGACCCCGGTAGAAATATTGGGGCGGATCGATTTTTTCAGTGAAATATGGGTCGAGCCCACGAAGTATGTTACCGAAATACTTATTATATTAATACTCTTTATCTTATTGTCTGTTTACCTTTGGTATATTGCTTTAAAAAGAAAGCGTAAACAAAAAATAACTGTTCGGTAAAAATGTCACCTGAAAAATAATAAAAAATTGGTATAGTCCGAAAATCGGTTTACACAAAAAGTAAAGGCATGTCAGAATTAGTAAAATATAATTTATAGATAATTACCAAAACAGATAAACATGACAAACTATAAAAATACTCCCCGTATTATTAACCTTAAAATCATAAACGTATGATCAAATTTAAAGTAATCTCCCGGGGTGAACCCGGTGTAGAAGGCGGAGGAACAAAAAAATTCTATGCCACAGTGGTTAACGACAACCGCATTGACCTGAAAGAACTCTGTACGGAAATTGAGCGTATCAGTACCGTAAACCGGGCGGATATCTGGGCCGTACTCACGGCTCTGGTGCAGATTATCCCTGAAAAATTGGCCAATAGTACGATTATTCAACTGGGTGATCTGGGGTTTTTCCGAACCAGCCTCAGTAGCGAAGGAAAACCTACGGCCGAAGAAGTCACCAAGGCCTGTATTAAAAGCAACCGGGTAATATTCACCCCTGGCAAGGACATTAAAAAAGTCCTTGCAGTTGCCGAATACAAACAAACCAGTGACGGAAACGAAGCCTAAAAGCAATTATTCCCGGAGACATGCGCATGCTTTTGGAGCGTTATGCTTACATCTTTAGGACGTTGTGCTTATAGTGTTAAAGATTTCTAAGTATAACTCCGAAGAGATGTAAGCACAAATTTTAGAGACTTGCGCATGTTTCCGGGAATATCTCAAATTCAATGGCATTATACAGACGGAGCTTCACATAAAACTCTGGATAATCAAAATTTAATTTCCCCTTCTGTTTCTCTGCTTAACTAAGAAAGGGTGGTCGGTGTAAAAATAGTTTATCTCTCTAGCGTTTAGGAACGGATTTAGGGTGGGTCAAAAAACAAAATTTATAAAACCCTTCTAAACAACGGCACCTGTTTTAACAAAATCCCGACACCAAAACAAAGCAACAAAGCCAATGGAGCCAGAACAATAAATTTCAATACGGGGTAAAGCTCCAGCCTTTTGAAACTCACACTCAACGAAACCAGCAGTAACGGATGAACAATATAAGTAGCATACGCTGCCCCGGACAAAATAACGGCCCATTTGTTCTGGATGCTGAATTTCTTTTTAAAGATTCCGGCCAATCCAAGCATCAGGCTGAATCCGGTAAACTGTTCCCAGAAACTAAGCACAAGCGATTGCCATGTCCAGCCTCCACCAAAAGGATCCAGGCCATTTTTAGCTCCGTAATAAAACATCAGGGGGAAAGCAATAAAAATAAAAATCTGGGCAATCACAAACCAACGCACACCTTGTTTATATGTAATGGCATCAAACCAGCGGTATTTGGCGAACCAAATTCCGGCAAACAGTAAGGCAATGTATTGCAGGAAATAAGGCACTTGCAATCCGGTTCCAGGAATGGACCATCCCAAAGGCAACCACAAACGAACCACAAAAGAAACCACACTAATCAAAACTGCATACAAAAAAATTACAACCGTTTTAGGAAATGGTTTGGAAAAGGTTTGCTTCAAACGGTTCTTTGCGAAATAGTAATAGGCTACACAAATCAAACTAAAAATCAAAAGTGTTTCAACAAACCACATGGGGCCAAAACCAAAACCCTGTTCCCTTTTAACATATCCCCAGAAATTTATATCCCTTCCCAAACCGTACCGGAGGGTAACATAAATGGTCAATGGCGAAAGAATAAAATAAAACACCAACAAGGGAATCCCAAGACGGATGAAGCGGTCTTTCAAAAATTTTCCGGACGATTTGCGTTCCAACGAAATCCGTGTAAAATAAGCCGAGATTAGAAAAAACATCCCCATAAAAAAAGACTGATTGGTTACAGCAAAAGCCGTTAAAATCAACAAGGTAAGATTGTCAGGCTCAACCTCTTTGTAATACCAGCCTCCTGCTGAACCATACGTAATGGCAAGATGATGAAGCACAACCAGTGCAATTAAAAATATCCGGAGATTATCAATATAAAGAACGCGTGACTTAGACATAATTTTTTGTTTGGTGAACGACAAATGAAATAACCCGACAATATAATGAAAATTAAAAACCCTGTCCAGATTGGCATATCAATGGCTATCACAAGAAACGACTTTGAGCCGCCCCCTGACTAAGCTAAACTCGCCCATTATCCCCTTATTTAGGAGGAGTGGATTCGTCAAAGGCGAAGACGGGTGGTAAATTCTTTCTGTTTAATTCGGCTTCACGCATTATAAAACAGACCATATTAAACATCTAAATAATTTTCATATCTTTAAACAGCATTTTCTCCCCAATAAAAATGCGGTAAAATTTTGTAATCATGACAAAAAAAATATTTTTATTACTACTAATTGCCAATGTATCACTCATCTCATTTTCTCAAAATGCGGAGGTTGATTTCCCAACACCAATTGGCTTTGTAAATGATTTTGAAGGCATTTTCACTTCCGAAGAAATTAATCAGCTTGAAACAATAATAAGTGAGCATGAAAAAGAAACCAGCAATGAAATAGCTGTTGTTACAATACTCTCTTACGAGCCTTTTCAATCTATTGAAGAGTATTCTCTCAAACTTGGAAACCATTGGAGAATAGGAAAAAAAGGGAAAAACAACGGAATCATGATTGTTTTCGGAAAGAAATTGCGAGAAATTAGAATTGATGTGGGCTTAGGCTTAGAAAATAAATTAAAAGATGAAGAAGCAAAACAAATCATAGACAACACCATTATCCCTGAATTTAAAAAAGGAAACTTTTTTGAAGGTATCAAAAAAGGTCTATTCAAAATAATAGAAGAAGTTAATTAATCATTAAAAAATAAAAAGAAATGATAGATCGAATCTTAAAAGACAAACACATAGAATGGTTATTAAAAGCAAAACATTGGGAAATATTCCTTTTAATAGTTGGTATTCCTTTAATCGGTAGAATTATTTTAAGAGAAAGTATTAATCAGCCTTTGGATCAATCAGTAGGCAATCAATTTGATTCGATGATTTTCCCAATGGGTATGTTTTCGATTTTGTTAATACTAGGTATGATTTTTTTATATAGTTGGTTTTGGGCAGTAAGCATTGGGCTGCAAAGAAAAATCCCCAATACCATCAAGATGAAAGTTGGCACGTTTAAAATACTCTCCTTTATCCTCATCATTTATCTTATAATTTATAGGTTATCGATGATTTTTTTACCCCTTTTATTTACTCAAGAAAATAGTGCAAATTCAACAGGTACGATACCGTTTTTTCTCATCATCTTACCATTACACCTTGCTGCTTTTTTTTGTTTTCTTTACTGCATATATTTTGTTGCGAAGACATACAAAACTGTGGAATTACAACGAACCGCACGATTTTCAGAATTTATTAGCGAATTTATTTTAATCTGGCTTTCTCCTATTGGAATTTGGGTTTTACAACCTAAAATCAATGAGATGGCTAAAGATAATTATCCCGATCAAATCACAAAATCATCGTATGTCTAAATTTCTCGAATAAAAAAAAGAACAATAAAGATTCTATTGCTTCTCCGTCAAATACTTCCAAAAACGCTTGGGTAAAAATTGCATGTGCAAACGGGGATTAATTCTCTCGCGGATGCAAACCGAATCGAAATAGCTTTTCCAAAGTTGCTGAAACTTTTGTTCATCTTCGGCCATGATGCTTTTATCAATTTTCCCGCTAATCTTATCAATCAAGCGGTGGGTAAACGTTATTTCCGACACTTCTTTTAAATCATAATAAAAGCCAAAATTCCGACGGGTATCATAAATGACCCATTTTTGGTCGGCAAAGCGTTCTTTAAAATGCCGGGTCGACAAAGGCAAAACATTGTATTTCGGATCGAAGGAAGCATAATAAATATCATCGGCCGTTTTCTGGAAGCGCACAAACATCAAAATCCGTTGGGTTTCGCGGCTCACTTTTTTGCTAATTTTTACCATCTCCAAAACATAGCGATTGCCAAAATTCATTTCCATGTTTTCTACAGCCTCAAATATTGTTCGTACATAATTCAGCAAAAGCAGTTCAATATCTTCAAGCTCCGAAAGAAAAACCCGGTAAATCATCCGGCGGCTAAGTGCCGACAGTTTTTTTTTCAGCCCGAACCATACCCTTTTCGCTTTTTCCTCATCGCTGATAACCTCATAATCGGCCGCAAAAAGCATCGGCTGATCGCTGTTTTTCCCCAGGATTTTATCCGGGAACAGCTTCAAATCATAAGCATCAAAAACAAGCGTTAAAAAGCCTTCAAACGTTTTATCGTAGGTCCAGCAAATCATGATTGTAATTTTAAACAGGCTTCTCCAAACAAATTTAACTGGCCTTCGTGTTTATTCCTTTTTTTAGGAACCTTTTGCATTAGCATGGGTTTCAAATACTCCGGCTTAATTTCGTTAACCGTTGGCGAAGCCAGTTCGTTGCAGCTAATAAAGTACTGCGCCCGTTTCATTACCACGCCCATTTTTTTTAACTGCCCGGCATTGATACGGCCATACCTTCGGCTCGAAACAATTAATTTTGCCGATCGAACCCCCAATCCAGGTACACGCAACAGCAGTTCATAAGGAGCCCTGTTGATGTCAACCGGAAACAAAGCGGGGTTCCGCAAAGCATAGCTCAGCTTCGGGTCAATCTCTAAATCTAAATTCGGATGCTTCTCGTTTACAATTTCATCCACCGTAAAAAAATAAAACCGCATCAGCCAGTCCGATTGATACAAGCGGTTTTCCCTCACCAGGGGTGGTGTTTTTATAGCGGGCAGACGGCTGTCATTCTTGTTCACCGGGATATAGCCCGAATAATACACCCGTTTTAACGATTGCTGTTTGTACAAATTTGAAGCAAGGTCGAGAATGTGTTTGTCGCTGTCGTCAGTTGCCCCGACAATGAGTTGGGTGCTTTGCCCGGCGGGAACAAAACGGGGTGCTGAACGGAATTTTTTCCGGTCCTCCTTGCTGATTAAAATTCCCTGCCGGATGGAATTCATCGGGGTAAAAATGCTTGAATAATCTTTTTCAGGAGCCAGGAGTTTCAGGTTTGTTTCGGTCGGGATTTCAATGTTTACACTCATGCGATCGGCATACAAACCGGCTTCCCGGATAATTTCCGGGCTGGCTCCCGGAATGCTTTTCAGGTGAATGTAGCCGTTGAAGCCATGTTCGGTCCGCAAATCTTTGGCCACCCGCATCATCAACGACATGGTATGATCCGGGTTGCGTATCACCCCCGAACTTAAAAACAGACCTTCAATATAATTCCGCCGGTAAAAAGCAATGGTGAGCTCCGTGAGTTCTTTCACCGTGAAAGCGGTTCGCTCCACATCATTGCTTTTGCGGTTCAAACAATACGCACAATCGTAAATGCAATAATTGGTGAACATAATTTTGAGCAGCGAAACGCATCGGCCATCTTCGGTAAAACTATGGCAAATCCCCCAAGGAGAAGCACTGCCGAGCCCTTTGTCGGGGTTGGCTCTTCTGTTTCCGCTTGAGGCACACGAAACATCATATTTTGCAGCCCCAGCTAAAATTTGCAACTTTTTTAAAACCTTATCATTCATGTTTCTTTACTCAAATCAATTTGCGATTTTACTAATTTTTTCATATTTTTACAATCAAAAATACTAATATTTTTAGCATACTAATATTTTTAGTTATAAAAATGGAGAATTTTTTAGGATCGAACATCAAACAACTGCGAAAAACCCGCAATCTTACCCAGGATCAACTGGCCAATAAAATTGGGGTGAACCGCGCCATGATTGGTTCGTACGAAGAAGGACGCGCCACTCCCAAAATTTCAGCTTTACGGATTTTGTCGCACTACTTTAGTGTGAGCATCGACGAATTGGTGAATACCGATTTGAGCTCGGCTGAACCAGACAAACAAAGCGTTCAAACCGTAGACAAATCGGGCAAAGGGCTGCGCGTATTAAGCACGCTCGTTGACCGCGACAACAAAGAACTAATTACACTGGTTCCCGTAAAAGCTTCGGCAGGCTATACCAAAGGTTATTCCGATCCGGATTTTATGGAAACGCTGCCAAAGTTCGATTTGCCTTTTCCCGAGCTTGCCAACGACCGAACCTACCGGGCATTTCAAATTGAAGGCAACAGCATGGAACCGGTTCCTTCCGGTTCGTACATTATTTGCGAGTACCTCCAGAACTGGAACGGCATAAAAGACGGCAAGCCGTATATTTTGGTTACACAGGACGATGGCATTGTTTATAAACGACTGTTTTTTGAAGATGAGGAAACATTGCTGCTAAAATCAGACAACCCGGAATACAGCCCTTATAAAATAAAAACAAACAGTGTTTCGGAAGTTTGGAAAGCATTGGGCTATATTAGTTTTGCCCTGCCCGAAGCCAACGAAATGAACCTGGGCAAACTTTCGGTCATAGTTCACAAAATGCAGAACGAACTGAATGAACTAAAGAAAGAAAGAAAATAAATTGTTCTGTTCTTTATCGGCCATTGCTTTATCAGGCGGCTTTCACAACCTTTTTACGCCTGCCAAAATATACACGGGCATAAAAATATGCAATGGTTAAACAAACATATATTGCCGCCTGTATATACATGAACACCACATCATACCTTAAATCGGCAAAACTCACCCCCATTGTACGAAGCCTTAAATAAGCCGGGATAACCGTGGTGCTGGGCATTACTTTTGACAAGCTAACCAACCAGGCGGGAATGGAAGATATGGGCCATGAAAGTCCGCTCAAAAACAAGGCAATGGGCGACAAAAAAACCATAAAAACAATTGCAGATTCCCGGTGCTTAAACAAGGTTGATATCACTATCCCTAAAAAGGTTACGGCAACAACAAAAGGAAATAAAAGCATAAAAATATTAAAAACACTGGTTTTATCAGGATACGAAAACCAATGGTGTACCAAAACAGAACCATAAACCACATTAATAAGGGAAACTAGCAAATAAGCTCCGGCTTTCCCGGTAAGATAAGGAATAATTTCTTTGTAACGCAGATTTTCCGGCAAAATAAAAGGAGATGCTTTTGACTCCGAAAACGACCCCCCAAGAATACCAATTCCGATCAACAAAGTTTGCTGAATAATAACAAGGATAATACCCGGCATAATATAACTGGCATATCCTGATGCGGGATTATATAAGATGTTGTAGTAAACTGGCAAAGGGTCACTGGCAATTTTTGCCTGATCGAATGATTTCCCTTCAAGCATGTATTTTGTAATACCTACACCAGCACCAAAATAACTATTTATCAGGGAGGCTGCCATGTAGGTGGTTTTGTATTTAAGGAAATAACTGGCATCGGCATACACGGCTACATTTGCAGGCATCCCTTTCAGAATATCCGACTGGAAATCTTTTGGAATCAGCACAACACCTTCTATGGTGTTATGCATAAAAAGGTTTTCTGCTTCCATGAGTGAATTGGGCTGATGTGTTATTTCAAGATCCTTAGTAGCATCAAGCATACGGATGTATTTCCGGCTCATTTCGCTGTGATCAAGATCAACCACCCCCACTTTTTGATTAATGATTACTTCATTAAAATATCCGATTGAATATACCACCGAATATATAAGCATGGCTCCTATAAGAATCAGCAAAGCTCCTTTGTCGCTAAAAATAGCCCTGAGCTCCTTTACAAAGTGCGTCGAAATAAGTTCAAGACGGTTTATTTTTGTTTTATTTTGCATATCCAACAGGTTCTTTTTAGGTTTTTCCCCAGTAAGCCGGGTCTCCTAAATGTTTTTTATAGGTTTTCAAAAAGAATAATGCTACCAACTGAAACAACAACAAATAAAGGATGTAAGGCAGGGCTTCATCAAGCGGGGCTCCCCGCAATGACTGGGAAATAAACAATTTCTCCCACCAGGTAAAAGGAAATATAGAACCGAATATTTGTGCAACTTTTGGCATCGAACCCAAAGGGAACGTAAGTCCTGAAAACGTAATCGACATCATTGAATAACCACTAACTAAAGACAGAGCCAAGCGCAAGTTTGAGGTCAAACCGATAAAAATCAGCCCCATTAGTTGAAGGGTAATAACAGCAACAAACTGCCCGAATAGCAGAACCAGGAAATTCCCTTTTAAAGGAAAGCAGTCGATCCCATACAGCAATAGATTTATCAGCATAGTAAACGCAATAAAAATAACGGTGTACGGCAACAACTTCCCGAAAACAGCAATCCGGACACTGTTGTTGCTTGTCTTTAGTAAATCTTTTCCGGTACCCCGTTTCAATTCATTTCCAAGCGTATACGTTGAACTCAATATCACAAACAAAAATAGGATCACATAAATCAGGGCCGAACCCAAAAAATAATTGTAGTTGCTGTAAGGGTTGAACAAAACATGTTTTTCAATACTAACAGGAATGATCCGGGTCATGGCTTCTTTTTCGGATTTTCCTTCGGCCATAAGTTTTTTTAGCTGTACACCTGCCGAAATCGTTTTCACAGTAGTCAGCACCGAACGCTGAATCAAACTTGCTTTTAGCACATTTGCTCCATTAATGTATAAAGGTATCGGAGCCTCCAACGATTTATAAACTGCTTTTTCTGTTTCAAATGGAATAAGGACAATGGCATCTATATCTCCCCGGTCGAGGTATTCTTTCGCCCGGAACAAATCATGGCCTTGTACCACCACAGCAACATCTGGTGAAGCATTAATAGCATTGGTTAATTTTACCGATAAAGAAGAATTATCGCGGTCGATAACAGCAACGGGAATTTCCCTCATACTTCCCTTATAGAAAATGGCATACAAAATTAAAATTCCAAGCAAAGGGCCGGTAAACAAGAAAAATTTGTACACAGAATTATGTCTGATTCTTTGTATTTCCCGTTTTATGACCGCCCTAAAAACTTCTTTCCGGTTCATCAATTATTCTTTATCCAGTGTTACTATTACGGTCATCCCGGGTCTTAGCCCTTCAATTTTTTGAACCGGACGTGCCTCAACCTGAAAAGAATTAAGGTCGAACTCTCCGGATGTTTTTGTGGCCGTCCATCGGGCAAAATCACCGGTTGGGCTCAAGTAAGTTACTTTAAATTCAAAAGTTTTGTTATCCAGTCCCGGAATTCGTCCGTGAAAACGGGTTCCCTTTTTAAAGTGGCTCAACAAATCTTCGCGTACATAAAAAGTGGCCCATATATCATTCAGGTTAACCAGGGTTACAACAGGAAATCCGGTTGAAATCAGTTCGCCTTTTTCGGCATTAATGCCCGATACTTCGCCATCGGCAATAGCTTTTATGTTTGTTTCTTCCAAGTATGCTTCTACTTCGGCAATAGCAGCATCGGCACGGGCAACCAGGGCTTCGGCGGCTTTTTTATCTTCGTCGCGAGCTCCGTTTTTTGCTTTTTGCCAAACAGCTTTTGCCGCATTTGCTGTTTCTCGGGCCGCTTTCATTTTGGTTTCCACTTCATCGCGTTGCTGGGCAGGAACCACCCCTTCGTTGTACAGATTCTCGATACGTGCAAAGGTTTTTTGGGCAAATGCCGCAACTGCTTCTGCTTTTACGTAAGTACTGTATGCCGCCTGTATATCTTCATCACGCGCACCATTATTGGCTTTTTGTTTTTGGGCAAATGCAGCAGACCGAGCTGCAGTAGCCCCGGCAAGTTTGGCATCAATTTCAGGACTGTTGATGGAAAATATAAAATCTCCGGTTCTTACATTTTGCCCTTTCTTTACCCCGATTTCGTTAATTCGGCCAGGAACTTTTGATGATATTTTTACCTGGGTCGCTTCAACTTCTCCCTGTAAAACAATGGGGTCCTTTTTTAGAATAATAACAAAGGTGTAAGTTATAAAAGCTGCTATGGCAATTAATACAACTAAGGTTATTACTGATTTCTTCTTCATGGGTTTATATTTTTCGATATTTTGATAAATTATTTTACAGATTCGATAATGGTATTTTGTCCCGAACAATACTCCATAAATTTCTCCGGTTCACCGGAAATTTGTAAAAGCATGGACAGTGTAATATCGTATTCATAAAAAGCTTTCAATCGCAATGCTTTCACCTGCGTAACTTTTGACAGAGCCTCTGCCACTGCTGTAGAATTTTTGAGCCCTTCTTTGAACGCTTTTTCGGTGCTTTTACAATATTCTTCAGCCAGTTCCAGGGTAGTTTCCAGTTCGGTTATTTCAAAAAGCCTATTATTTAGCTCATTGTGCAATTTAACAATATAAGCGTTCAAATCATTTTGTACTTTTTGTTGTGCATACATAACCTGCGAGCCCTGTGTTTTATTGGCTTTTATTTCTTTTCCCCTTTCCTGCCCGTCGAATAATGTCCATTTCATTCCGGCTCCAACAAGCCATTTAGGCATATACGGAGACAATTCGTAATCAGCAAGGTTATAGGTCCCCATTAGTGCTATACTAGGCAAATAATTGCCTTTGCTAACTTTTGTTTTTATATCAACCAATTCTTTTTTGTAATCAATTTGTTTTAAGATGGGGTTTACATTTTTTGTCTGCATTTTCCAATAGTCGATACCAGGCAGGGTTTTATTTATGAAAAGATTACTTACCGGCACAAAACAACTGTCGTTTTCCACGGCCAATGTGGCTGTTAGTCCCGAATGAACCGTTGCCACCATACGCTCGGCATTTTTATACTCACGTTCAGCTTCGCTGAGGGAAACACTTGCGCTTAAGAGTTCTACTCTGGCAATGATACCTTCGTCATGCATTTTACAGGCATCACTGTAATGCTTTTGCATGGCTTCGTATTTTTGTTTCATCACATCCGAAACTTGTTTTGCCAGCACCAATCCATAATAGCGGGTAACAAGTTCGGTGAGTAATTCCCCTTCGGTTTTTCTTAAACCTTCTTCAGAAATATTAATTTCAACTTTGGCAGCTTTGTTTGCAGCGGCAATTTTCCCACCGGCAAAAACCGGCCATGTAAAGTTAGCCGAAACAGCTGCAAAGTTCTTTTTCTGTATAACCTCATCCCATTCAGCACCTTTAAGTTTTTCGGCAGTTTCGAGCATTATTGTACGTACCTGGTCGGTACTGGTTGCCTGGTCTAGCGTGATGTATTGCCCGGTCGCTTCTACGTAATAAGGCACATCACTAAATACCCCATAATTGCCAAGAGCTTCGTAAAGACCCGATATCGCCTCGCCAACCGGTGTCAAATCTAAATGTAAGGGATCAGACATACTAACCACTTCTGCATTTAATAAAACCCGGGGCATATACAAACTTTGTTTCTGTTGTTTTTCGTACGTTTTCTGCTCAATTTCCTTATGTGCTTTTTGTAAAGCAGGATTTCCGGTTTGCATCATCCGATATGCTTCCTCAAAAGTCAGCAGGTTACTATCAGATTGTGCCTGAGCCGCACTTATGCCAAGCCAAATAAACAAT
Organism: Bacteroidales bacterium; assembly: GCA_963664245.1. GTDB lineage: Bacteria > Bacteroidota > Bacteroidia > Bacteroidales. The sequence goes on along the minus strand of OY760934.1, from coordinate 2,662,212 downwards.
ATCAATCCTATTACAACTTTTTTATCCATACGCTTATGCTAAAATTTTGTTTATTAAATATAACAAATGTCTTTCATCTTCTTTCGAGAAATACACTTTCTCCAAGTCATTTTTAAAACGTTGGTTTATAAACTGAAATGTATTTATAAGTAAAAAAAGATAAATGTCTTCGGGCAACAGGTTCTTATCCAAAACCCCTTCTTTGTAACCCATATTCATTAATTTTTTGATATAGTTAAAAATCAATTTTTTAATTTCATGCTCGGTTTTAAAACGGTAATTACTGGACAGCACATAAAAAAACTTGGTTTTAACGGGTTCGTTATTAGCCAAGGTAATAAAATAATCCACCAGGTTTTCAATCAAAAGTTTAAAAGAATAACCTTTATTGATTAACTCATCCAGTTTATTGACTATTTCATCGTAAAAATCGAGCAACAAAGAATTTACCAATTCGTACTTGCCTTTATAATGCATGTAAAAATAACCCGTAGAAACTTTTGCATCAAGTGCAATTGATAATGCTGATGCCCCTCCATAACCTTTAGCTGCTACTAATTTCATGGTAGACTGTTTCAGTCGCTCCAGTTTATTATGATCCATTATTCGTGCCACTGTGCAAATTTATAAATAAATGAATATTCATTCATTAAAAATAAAAAAATAATTAAAACAAACTAGATGAATAACAAAGCACTAAATTGGGATAAAACCAAACAGGATAAAATTAAGTAAGACTACGCCAACTAAGATATTTTGCTAATTTTGATGTTCAGTATCCACATGATATTTAAGAGCAGGAAAGAATCAAAATATAAATCTGGCGATGGGGCTTATGCAAAAAATAAATTTTACTTTTCTCATTTTGATGATGTTTATGAACGCTACTTTTGCCATGAATGCAAAAATTGATTCTCTCAAAAACATTATCCATACAGCTAACATCTCGGACAGCCTGAAAATTGAAGCCATGATTTCACTTGGTGCAGAATACAAATATGTTAAACCCGATACAGCCAAAAAGTATTTCAACCGTGCTTTATCAGAAGCAGAAAAAACACAGATAATATTATTGCAGGCTAAAGCCAACAATGGTTTGGGGGGCGTCAATTACATCTTGGGGGCTTATGATTTTTCTCTTGATTATTTTTATAGAGCACAACAACTGTACAAAAACATTGGCCACAAAAAAGGAGTTGCTATTAGTTACAACAACATTGGCCTCATACAAAATATGCAAAAAAAATATTATGCAGCCATCGCCAACCACAAAAAATCAATTGAAATGTGCAAGCAAATTGTTGACACAAATTTTTGGGCTACCAATCTGCATAACCTAGGCATTGTTTATAACAACATAGAGACAGAAAACAAGCAGGATTCAGCCCTACTTTTTGCACGCCAAGGACAGGAATTATTTTATGCCATAGGCCAAAAAAACCAAGCCATGCGTATAAACAATCTTTTTGCTGAAATATATTTTAATCAAAAGGAATACAAAAAAGCCAAAGAAGTATGCCTTGAAATACTGAACACTAAAGACTTTACTAATGATTGGGAAAAAGTTTATGCTTTAACAAATTTAGCCAGGGCAGATTTTTATCTCAAAAATTATAAAAACAGTATTGATTGGGGCTTAAATGCTTTCCAAATGGGAGAAGAGTTAAATACCAAGTGGGATCTCAAAGAAGCCTCCAAAATTCTTTCAGATGCTTATGCAGCTCTAGGCAATTGGGAAAATGCTTATAAATATCTTGCCGAACACAAGGAATATGCAGATCAAATATTTAACGAATCCAAAAATAAAGAAATCAATTATTTGCACCTCAAAGCTGAGCAAAACAAAAACAATATCTTACAAAAAGAAAATCAACTCAAGCAGAAAATAATTGATGGCAAAAACAAATTCATTATTGCCGTAAGTATTGCGATAATCTTGCTGATAATTGTTGCTTTTGTTTTATTCAGGAATAATCAGTTAAAAAACACTCTTAACAAAGAACTTCAAAAGAAAAACCATGAAATAGAAGAAAGAAACAAACAACTGTCGGAACTCATTGCAACAAGGGAAAAACTAATCCAGATTATTGCACATGATTTAAAAAACCCCATCAGTGTAATGGTAAGTTTTACAGATCTTATAAAAGATAACCTGGAAGAACTAGATACAGAAACCATCCTTGGATTTATGCAATCCCTCAATAAATCTTCAAAAGAAGGCTTTAAATTACTGGAGAACCTTTTGGAATGGGCCAGATCTCAAACCGGTGAAATGAATGCAAAAAAAGAACAACTTAACATGGCAAGCATAGCACAGGAAGCGATCGAATATATGGAAAACATGGCTCAGAAAAAAAACATTCAAATTGAATCCCATATTGACAATAAACCAAACCCAAGCGGCGATCGGAATATGACCTCCACAATTATCCGCAATTTACTTGCTAATGCTATTAAATTCACCCATAAAAACGGGCATGTCAAACTCCATTATAAAACAGATGATAACTTTTATCATTTTTGCGTTAGCGATAATGGAATCGGCATTAAAAAGGAAGATATTCCAAAACTTTTCTCCCTGGACGAAACCAAATCAAGCCGGGGTACAAATAATGAAAAGGGTACAGGCCTTGGGTTGATTATTTGTAGGGAACTTGCACACAAACAGAACGGCACTCTTAGTGTAGAAAGTAAAGAAGGAGAGGGAAGTTGTTTTTGCATAAGCATTCCATTAGCTCACACGGATACGCTTTAGAAGCGTTAAAATTATAAATTAGGGGCAAGAAAAAACCCAACCTATTGAAAATAAGCTGGGTTTTTGTTTCAAAAGTCGGGGTGAGAGGATTCGAACCTCCGGCCTCGTCGTCCCGAACGACGCGCGCTAACCGGGCTGCGCTACACCCCGAAAACTTTACAAAGATACAAAGTAAATGTTAATCCATAACTTTTTTCACATTATTTTGATACTCCTCCAAACTTTGGCTTCTCACAATCATTCTTTTCACCGGTTCGCGGTTCTCAAACAAATATGAAAACGAAAGCCAGTATTCTTTCATTTTTCCCAATAATTCTACCTTATTCCAGAATTTATTTTCAAGCACGGCATACAACTCATCATGAAAAGCCATGAAACGGGATTTGTCATAAATAACTTCCGAATCTTTTATTTTCTCAGCCAAAAAAGGATCGGCAAGCAAACCACGGCCAATCATAAATTTCCTTGTTTGGGGAAATTTTTGTTGAATGCGTTTAAAATCGTCAGGCGTTTTAATGTCTCCGTTGAACACCAACTCGTGCCTTGAAATTTTCAGGCATTCCTCAAAATAATCCAACATCACTTCTCCACTGTACATTTGTCTCCCGATTCGCGGATGTAAAAAAAACTGGTGCAGGGGATAATCATTATACAGTTCCATCAAAGCAAAAATTTCATCCGGATCATCCAGTCCAAGCCGGGTTTTGATGGAAAATTTAATTGCAATGTTTGGCAGAACCGCCTCTAAAAACGCCCTAATTTGATCCGGGAATTTCAACTGTCCGCATCCCCGGCCTTTGGACACAACTTTGCGGACCGGACAACCCAAATTCCAGTTAATTTCTTCGTAACCTTTATGGGTAACCCACTTCGTCAAATGAAGGAAATCGCGAACATTCCGGCCCATAAACTGGGGAATGGTTTTTATCTCCTGTTGGTCTGCCGCAGGGATGTCCCAGGACTTGATCCGTTCTCTAATCTCGGGATGGTTCAATGAAACAAAGGGAGCAATGGCTTCATCCACACCTCCAAAATGCCGGGCAAATACATTGCGGAATTCCAGTCCGGTTATCCCTTCCAATGGGGCTAAATATATATAGGGTTCATTCACCGTGCAAAATTACGATTTCCTTAATTTAGCAAGATTGGAAAATTGATTTTAATTTCCAGGTTCTACTTTTGGAGAAATTTAAACCATGAAAGGCAAAGAAGAAACCATCAAAGACTACCAGGAGCGAATCAACAAGGTTCTGGTTTATATCAACAATCACTTGGACGAAAAACCCGAACTGGGAAAACTGGCAGTTATGTCAAATTTTTCGGTTTATCATTTTCACCGGATTTTTTCGGCTTATTTAAACGAACCATTGGCTTCTTTTGTAAACCGCTTGCGAATAGAAAAAGCAGCCCGCTTGCTCGAATATTGTTCAGAGCCCATAAGTGACATTGCTTATCAATTAGGATTTGAGGTTCCTTCTTCGTTCACCAAAGCTTTTAAGAAACGTTTCGGACTTACGCCGGCAGAATTCCGAAAAACAAAAAAAGCCTTGATCCCTTTCGAATTTATTCATCCAAAAAATGTAATCATGGAACTTAATTTAAAACCACAAATCAAAGAAATCAAAGAAAAAAAAGTAATGTACATCCGGTCAATCGGCGATTATAATGGCGAGGGAACCGGACAAGCCTGGGAACGCATTTGCAATTTTGCAAAAAAGAAACAATTGTTTGGGGTTGGAACCGAAATAATTGGCATCAGTCATGACGACCCCAATATAACCGAAACAAATAACCTGAGATATGATGCCTGCATCACGGTTAAGAAAGACATTCAACCCGAAGGAGAAGTTGGGGTAAAAATTATTGCTGGCGGCACATATGCCATTTTCAAATATCAGGGGCCTTACTCAAATTTGATTAACGTGTATAATTATATTTACCGGAATTGGTTTCCGGGTAGTGGTTATGAACTTGCTGACCAACCCTGTTTTGAGAAGTATCTCAATAGTCCCGACAATACCAAAGCTGAAAAACTAAAAACTCACATTTATCTTCCAATTAAGAAAAAATGAGGTTTTTTATTTTTCGTAAAAATGCATTTCCAAAATATACTCGTAAAGTTTTGGGGGCAATAAATATTGAACACTCTTTTTTTCTTTAATGGATTTTCGGATGTAGCTTGAAGAAATTTCCATTTGCGGAGCATCAAATATTTTTATCCGGGGATGTGTTTCATACATCCCCATTTTATAATTCGGGCGTTTGTAAACATAAAAGCTGTATTGGTTGAGAAGCTCCTCGTAATTTTTCCATTTATGGATGTTTTCAAAATTATCGGCACCGGCAATCAATACAAATTCATAATCCGGGTATTTCTCGCTTAAACGGGTAAGGGTGTCAATGGTGTATGACGGACGGGGCATTTTAAACTCAATGTCGATAGCCCGGAAACGGGCATCATCTTCAATAGCCAGATTTACCAAACCCCAACGGTGGTGATCGGCCAATAAACTTTTCTTTTCTTTTAAAGGATTCTGCGGGCTGACCACAAACCAAAGCTTGTCCAGATCGGTTTGTTCAACCATGTACTCGGCAATGGCTAAGTGCCCGATATGAATGGGATTAAACGAACCAAAAAATAATCCTACTTTCTTTTTCATATTCTGTCATGCTGAACTTGATTCAGCATCTCGTATTTTTAAATCCTGCCCTATGTCTAATCAGTCGGGTAGGAAGTTCAAAATAATACAAATTTAGTTTACGGCTTCAACAAAACCTTTCCCGCACTCATGTTTGCAATATACGCCCGGATGCCGTTTACAACCTCCTCCAGCGAATAGCTTGCCTGAATGTCTGTTTTCAGGCTTCCATCAATAAACAAATCCTGCAAATAATCCGAAATTTCTTCGAACTCACCTTCTTCCAGGTTTTCCATCCAATCCATTAAGTTGAATCCAGACAAAACCTTGCGGTCAAAAATAATACCCATCGGATCGATGCCCGAAATTGCTGAACCGGACAATCCGCCATACACCACCACTTCCGAATCGATCGGCATAGCATTGATTAATTGCGCCGTCATTTCGCCGCCAACAGCATCGTAAGCTATGCTTGCATTCAACTTATGAGCCAATTCTTTTAAGTTTTCGGCAAAGCCTTCGGCCGATGAATCCAACACATACGTTTCGCCTTCGGCTTTTAATTGCTCAAGCTGTTCCGCTTTGCGAACAATATTAATAACTTTAATTTTATTTGATTTTGCAAAAACCCGGATGAACCGGCCTACCTGTCCGGAAGCTGCATTTTGAACGATGGCTTTGCAATCTTCTTCCTGAGCCAGTTCGTACAAACCATAAGCCGTGAAAGGGTTCACCGCAAAACAAGCTGCTTGCTCCAACGGCATTTCATTTTTCAAAAAAACACAATCGGTAATATTGGCCAGCACGTACTCCGACCAGGTTCCACCTTCATCATCCTGCACAAAACAACTCACCTTTTTCCCTACAAATGTCGCGGGTATCCCCTCTCCTGTTTTCGTAATGGTACCACAACCTTCAAATCCCGGAATACAAGGCAAGGGTTTTACAATATTATAACCTCCACGCAAAAAAGCAATATCGGAAGGATTGCAAGGAGCCGCAGCCATTTTAATTTGGAACTGACCCTTTCCCGGCTCGGGAACAAGACGATCCTCTATTTTAATGCCAAGCAATGCCCGGATTAAATTATTGTTGTATGCAGGTAAAATAACTGCTTTCATGATGAAAGGATTTTAAATTCAGCAATTAAAAATACTGAAATTTTTACGCAACAGAAAGAAAAGAAAAAACGGAGGCCTTTGCTTCATCAACGGCGATTTCCAGGTCGTCGTTCTCAATCTGGACATCAAACTCGTCGGCAAACGAAAGTTCATATTCAGCTTTTGCCAAACGGGTGTTCAAGCTTTTTTCGCTTTCGGTAGAACGGGCAATCAAACGCTGTTTTAAAACTTCGATGCTCGGAGGAAGTACAAAAACAGAGAGAGCCCGGTCGCCAAAAATTTTCTTAAGGTTCATGCCGCCTTCCACATCCACATCAAAAATAACATCTTTGCCTTTGGCCCAGATGCGGTCCACTTCCGAGCGGAGGGTTCCGTAAAACTGATCGGGGTAAACTTCTTCCCATTCCAGAAACTCGTTATTTTCAATTTTTTGCTTGAACTCATCGACCGTCAGGAAATAATAATCGCTACCATCAACTTCATTGTCCCGTTTAGGGCGGCTACAGGCCGAAATAGAAAACTCCAGCCCAAAACCCTGGTTCAGCATTTCCTTGACAATAGTAGTTTTGCCGGCTCCCGAAGGGGCTGAAAAAATAACTATTTTTCCCTCCTCCATGCTTATAAAATATTAAATAGTTGCTCTTTGATTTTTTCGAGCTCGTCTTTCATCTGAATGACCAGCTTCTGGATATCTACATCATTGGCTTTTGACCCCAGGGTATTGATTTCGCGGCCAATTTCCTGCGAAATAAAATTCAGTTTTTTGCCACTGGTGGTTTCGTCTTTCATGCTCTCAAGAAAATAATCGCAATGTTTTTTCAAACGAACTTTTTCCTCGGTAATATCCAGTTTTTCCAGGTAATAAATCAGCTCCTGCTCGAAACGGTTTTGATCCACTTTTGAATCTTCCATAAATTCGCTCAGGTTCTTGTACAAGCGTTCTTTAACATATTCTATGCGTTCGCGTTCAAAGGGTTCAACCTGTGATAACAAATCCAGAATGCACTCGATATGTAAACAGAATTCGTTTTCTAACGACTGTCCTTCCTGGGTTCTGAACTCATCCACCTGGATAAGGGCATCTATAATATGCTGCTCAATCACCTTCCATTCTTCCTCGTTAAAATCTTCTTTTTCCGGTTTCATCACATCGGGCATTTTAAGCACGAGGGGCAAATAACTGGAAAAATTTTGTTGGTAAATTTCATTGGCTAGATCTTTAATCGCTTCATAATAATCTTTCGCCAATGCTTTGTTGATGGTATAGTTGATTGAATCGCCGGTATGCTCAACAAAAATGCTAAAATCGATTTTTCCGCGTTCCAACTTATTGCTTAAAAGCGCACGAATTTCCAGTTCTTTTCCACGGTAAATGCTGGGAAGACGTGTATTTAAATCTACTTGTTTGCTGTTGAGGGTTTTAATTTCAATGGTGATTTTTTTATTATTGAGTTCGAGTTCGGCTTTCCCAAATCCCGTCATAGATTTCATCATAATTGTAAAATTTTCAGCAAAGATAAGAAGATTCATCCGCATACAGTCAACTTAATTTTAAGAAAGGTGTAACAGCATTTTATTTTTTTGTATCTTGCTTGTGGCAATTGATTGACCGATCATGACACTTGTTGAACCTTTCCATTTATTTGACGATCCTATCAAGTATTACCTCTCAATGCTTGACGACATAGAAAATGCCCGGCAATATATTTACCTGGAAACTTATCGTTTGGGCAACGACCCTATCGGGGTCAAGTTCAAAGATGCGTTAACCCAAAAAGCCAAACAAGGCCTGGAGGTAAAAATACTGATCGATTCATGGGGCGGGAAATCATTACCCGGCAGTTTTTTTAAAGAGCTTGAAGGGTATGGGGGAGAAGTCCGGTATTTTGAGAAAATTAAAGTAAGTACCGATCTTTTCACCAAAGGGCACCGGCGAAACCACCGGAAATTGCTGGTCATAGATGATGATGTTTCTTACGTGGGTTCGTCAAACATTACGCATTACAACATTAACTGGCGCGAACTAGTGATGCGCTTAAAATCTGACATTACTTTTAAATTCAAAAAAATATTTGAGGAAGACTGGCAGATTTACAACAAATATTCCATCGATAAAAAACACCACTCCCGCATGATCCGCCACGAAAGCTGCGAAATTATCCGCGATGTTCCTTCCATCACCCGACAAACGGTAAAAAAGAAATACGTGGAACTAATCTGGAAAGCAAAAAAACAGGTTCTGATTGAAACGCCTTATTTTTTGCCCGGATTTATGCTTCGTAAGGTCATGATGAAAGCCGTTCAAAGAGGGGTTGAAATAACTGTGATTATTCCCAAAAGTTCGGATGTGGGTTTGGTGGATATTTTACGGAACCGCTATCTCGGCCCGTTGTACGAAAAAGGCATACGGTTTTTGATGTACATCCCGCATAACCTCCACGCCAAAGCAATGCTGATTGATAATGAAGTGTACGCCATTGGTTCTTCCAATTTCGATTACCGTTCTTTCCGTTACATGTATGAACTGGTGTTGGTCGGGCAACGAAAAAATATTATCGATCAGTTGGAAAACCACATTAAAGAAACCATTAAAAACAGCCAGGAGTTTGACTACGAACGCTGGAAACACCGCCCGGTGATTAACCAATTTTTTGAGTGGCTGCTTTTGCCGTTCAGGCATTTGCTTTAATCTAAAAATGTGTTAATGAAGTAATTTTCAAATTAATTTAAAATAAATTTGGTTTATGACATAAACTAGTTTATATTTGCTAAAAATTAAAAATTATGGAAACAAATAACTTAACACCTGAAAAAAGTTTTGAAATCATTTCTCAAATGATAGAAGATGCCAAAAACCGTTTCGAAGAAAACGGATTTATCTACGTTTTATGGGGCGTATTACTAGGAATCGCTTCTTTTACTCATTTCTATTTAATACAATTAGAGCTATACCAATACAGCGGATACCCTTACTTTTTAATGCCTTTGGGAGTCGTCATCACATGGGTTTATATGGCTCGCAAGAAACACACTGGGAAAAATCAAATCGGTCGTATTGTTGGGGATACCTGGATGTTTATCTCAGTCAATTTATTAATTCTCGGCTTTGCTTTTCACAGTATTTTAAATACAAACCTGATTCCTGTTATGCTTATCTTAATTGCTATTGGCATGGGACTTTCAGGAATCGCACTAAAAAGCAACATAAAAATTTTCGCAGCAATTGCCATAAACTTGCTAGGTTTTATCTGCTTTATGATAAACTGGATGTACCATCCGTTAATTATGGGAATTGCAGCTGTTTTAGGAATTCTGCTTCCAGGAGTTATTTTTATGTTTAACAACAAAAAGAATCAAAATGTATAAAGATCTGAATCCACTTTTACATTCGCAATTACGCCTGACTATTGTTTCTTATCTGGTTTCCAATGGAAAATCGGATTTTAAAGAAATCAGGAAAATTGCGAACGCCACCGCCGGGAATTTAAGTGTTCAGATTAAAAAACTTGAGGAAGCAAAATACATCACTGTTAAAAAAGGGTTCCTGAATAATTATCAGCATACGTCGTTGGAGATCACAAAAACAGGAATTACCGCTTTTGAAGAATATGTAAAGGCAATTAATGAATACTTAAAACCCAAATAATTTGAAAATTTGGTAATTTGAAAATTTAAATTATGAATACTGATAAAGTTTTAACTATCAAGCTAAAAAAAGATGAGGCTTTAGTAATTTTTGAGTATCTATCTAAATTTCAAAAATCATCAGAATTTGACAAGCTTGATGGTTCCGAAAAACATAGTTTACTTCAAATTTTAGGTCAATTAGAAAAAAATTTAGTAGAACCATTTAATCCTAATTACAAGGAATTGCTCGAATCATCAAAACAAAAATTAAGAGAAAAATTTGGTAGTTTATAATCTCATCTATAAAAATGATAGATATTTTTCAAATTACCCCATCTTCAAATTTCCAGATCAAGCTCTGTCAAAGAAAATATTTTTCGAAGCCGAAGACAATGGAACGGCATAAGCAATTTTAACTTCTTCGCCCAATAATTTTAAGTCCAAAACAGCTTGCCCCGCAGTGTAAAAAATGCGGTTATCTACGCGGTGATCCATAGCCACGCTAACTGCCGAACCAAGGGCAACCCCTAAATCTGTGGTGTTAAAAACACAGGGATGGTTGGGGTGTTTTTCTTTTTCCGCACAATTTTTATAACCACACATACCGCATTTTTTCAGGCCAACCGATTTGATTTTGGTTCCTAAAATAATACAGGCATCGGCTTTTCTAAGGTTTTTTGCATCGCGCGAAAAAGCCGGAAAATCCATCTCTGCATCAATTTCCTCCATGCATTTTGCAATTTTTTCAATCGCTTCCGGCTCAAGCAAAGCAATGGAAAGATTATCAATGCCCCGGCCTTTAGGGGCGGTTCGTGCAGCAATCATCATCTGCTTTGCAACCTCCCGGATGGTTTCCTTTTTTAGTTTTTCTTCGTATATTATTGACATAATATCGTATATTTATACATTATAAAATGAAAAAATATTCAATTATTAATTTTTTAGTCCCAATTAAAAAATATAACTTTGCGAAGATAATTTTTTATTAATAACCATTAAAATCAATTTTTTAGAATGACAAATATGACTTCGAAATTGGCCATGGAATTGGAAAACAAGTATGGCGCACACAATTATCACCCACTACCGGTTGTACTATCAAAAGGTGAAGGTGCTTTTGTTTGGGATGTTGAAGGAAAAAAATATTTCGATTTCCTTTCAGCTTACTCTGCTGTTAACCAAGGCCATTGCCATCCTAAAATTGTTGATGCCTTGGTTGACCAGGCACGTACCCTTACGTTGACGTCCCGCGCATTCTACAATGACCAATTGGGTCCTTACGAAAAATATGTTACCGAATATTTTGGCTACGATAAAGTATTGCCTATGAACTCCGGCGCCGAAGCTGATGAAACTGCTTTGAAATTGTGCCGTAAATGGGCCTACCTGAAAAAAGGCATTGCTGCCGATCAGGCTAAAATTATTGTTTGTGAGAACAACTTCCACGGACGAACCATTACCATCGTTTCCATGTCGACCGACCCGGATGCGAAAAAAGATTTTGGGCCGTTTACCCCCGGATTCATCACCATTCCTTACGATGATATCAAAGCTTTGGAAAAAGCATTGGAAGATCCTAATGTTGCAGGATTTTTGGTTGAGCCCATTCAGGGAGAAGCCGGCGTTTACGTTCCACAGGAAGGATACATTAAAAAAGCTGCCGAACTTTGTAAAGCCAAAAATGTTCTTTTCATTGCCGATGAGGTTCAAACAGGAATTGCCCGTACCGGTAAATTATTAGCCGTTGAACACGAAGGCGTTCGCCCTGATATTTTAATTTTAGGGAAAGCCCTTTCAGGCGGTGTATTGCCCGTTTCAGCCGTTTTAGCTGACGACGAAATCATGCTTTGCATTAAACCCGGCGAACACGGAAGTACTTTTGGTGGAAACCCCGTTGCAGCCCGTGTTGCTGTTGCAGCTTTAGAAGTTGTTAAAGAAGAAAAACTGGCCGAACGTGCCGAACGTTTGGGCCAAATCTTCCGTGAAGAATTGAAAAAAATTGATTCGGACATGATTGAACTGGTTCGCGGTAAAGGTTTATTGAACGCCGTAATCATCAAACCGAAAAACGGAAAAGAAGCCTGGGATGTTTGTGTGAAAATGGCTGAAAATGGCCTGTTAGCCAAACCAACCCACGAACATATTATCCGTTTCGCACCTCCGTTAATTATCTCCGAAGAACAATTAATGGAAGCTGTTGAAATTATCAAAAAATCTATTTTATCTTTTGAATAAGAAAAATTTACTGATCAAAGAAAAGGTGGCTGTTTAGCCACCTTTTTTATTTTTAATTCCTAAACCAAACCTCGCAGGGTTTGGAAAATTATTTCGTTAAATAATCCGTTACATTTTTCTCTACCCGGTTCAACACATCCGAAACATCGGCTTTTACAAATTTGTCGCCGGTAATGCTTTCATAAAGCTCAATGTAGCGTTCCGATACCTGGTTTACAAATTCATCCGTCATCTCCGGAAGGACATCATCTTCTCGTCCTTGGAAATCGTGTTCCATCAACCACTCGCGGACAAACTCTTTGGAGAGCTGTTTTTGGTTCTCGCCTTTATCAAAGCGTTCCTGGTAACCATCGGCATAGAAATAACGCGACGAATCGGGCGTGTGGATTTCATCAATCAAGTAAATCTGTCCATCTATTTTCCCAAACTCGTATTTGGTGTCAACCAAAATCAGTCCCATTTCTTTGGCAATTTCGCTGCCCCGTTTAAACAGTTCCAACGAAATACGTTCCAGCTCCACATAATCTTCTTCCGAAACCAGACCTTGTTTGATGATCTCATCGCGTGAAATATTTTCGTCGTGAGCACCTTGCTCGGCTTTGGTGGTCGGGGTTAGCAGTGGTTCAGGAAAAGCCTGGTGTTCTTTCAAACCTTCCGGCAGGGGAACACCACAAATATCGCGTCCACCGTTTTTGTATAAACGCCATGAGCTTCCGGTCAGATAACCGCGAACAATCATTTCCACAGGGAAAGGTTCGCAAAAACGGCCAACCGTTACCATGGGATCGGGGGTTGCCAATTTCCAGTTCGGGACAATATCTTGGGTAGCATCTAAAAATTTAGCAGCAATTTGGTTCAACACCTGTCCTTTGTAAGGAATTCCTTTAGGCAGAACCACGTCAAAAGCCGAGATGCGGTCGCTCACTACCATTACCATTAACTCGTTATTGATGGTATAAACATCGCGAACTTTACCTTTGTAAACCTTGGTTTGATTTGGAAAATTAAAATCAGTTTTTACAATTGCATTTTTCATCTGTAGTTTCTATTTATTTATCGTTTTTATCGTAAGCATTCACAATATCGTTCACCAAACGGTGGCGAATAATATCTTTTTTCCCGAGCTTGATAAAAGCAATGCCCGGAATATCTTTCAATAATTCTTCGGCCTGTATCAGTCCCGAAGTTTGGTTTTTGGGTAAATCAATCTGCGTAACATCGCCCGTAACAATAAATTTGGCCGAACGCCCCATACGGGTCAAAAACATTTTTAGCTGGGCAGAAGTGGCATTTTGCGCCTCGTCCAAAATGGCAAAAACATTGTCGAGGGTTCGCCCGCGCATAAACGCCAGCGGGGCAATTTCGATGGTTCCGTCTTCCATGTACGAAAGCAATTTTTGCGTTGGCAGCATATCGCGCAAAGCATCGTAAAGCGGTTGCAGGTAAGGGTCCAGTTTGTCCTTTAAATCTCCCGGCAAGAACCCCAGGTTTTCACCGGCTTCCACGGCAGGGCGGGTCAGCACAATGCGGCGGACTTCCTTATTTTTTAAAGCTCTCACGGCCAGGGCAACAGCAGTGTAAGTTTTCCCGGTCCCGGCCGGACCAATGGCAAACATCAAATCGTTTTTAAGGCTCAAGTCCACCATTTTTTGCTGGTTTTGGGTTCGCGCCTTAACCAATAATCCGTTGCGCCCATGAACCAACACATCCTCGTGTTTGCCGTTTCCGTTTACCATTTCATGATCGCCGTTTTCCATAATTTGCTTGATATCTTCTTCGGTGATTTTCCCGAATTTATCGTACATCAACAAAATCAAATGAAAACGTTCTTCAAATTTTTCAATTTGGACATCGTCTCCAATCAGCTTGATGTCATTGCCCCTGGCAACAATTTTAAGCTTCGGGAAATATTTTTTGATGAGTTCAAGATAGTAGTCGTTTACCCCGAAAATATCAAGGGGATTGTAGGCATCCAAATGGATCATTTTTTCGTTCATCCGCGGTTGTTACTAAATTCTATGGGTCCAGAATACTTTAGACCTGTTTTTTTTATATTTTTGAATTGCAAAATTAACGAAATTTCAACGGATGATAGCAATTTTTGAATAAATCCTATGCCTATTATAACACTTACAAGCGATTGGGGACTTAAAGATCATTACGCGGCTGCCGTAAAGGGCAAGCTTTACAGTCAGCTTCCCGGAGCCAACATTGTGGATATTTCCCATCAAATTACGCCTTTCAGTATTGAACAGGCCGCTTTTGTGTTTAAAAATGCCTACCGGAATTTTCCCGAAGGAACCATCCATATTTTAGCCGTGAGCACCGAAGAATCGGACAAATCGCCGCACACTGTTATTTTTCATCAGGAACATTATTTTATCGGGGCCGATAGCGGCATTTTCTCCATGATTTTTGACGATCCCCCCGAGAAAATCATCGAATTAAACATTCCCCAGGAATCCGATTCGTTTACGTTTTCTACCTATAACCGTTTCATCAAAGCCGTGGTTCACCTGGCCGAAGGAAAAGCCATGGAAGAGCTAGGCGAACCCAGGGATAAGCTGACCTTAAAACTTTCGTTTAAACCGGCCATCGACAAAAACTCCATCAAAGGCATGGTGATTTATGTGGATGCTTACGAAAACCTGGTGACCAACATTACCCAGCGTTTATTTAAAGAAGTGGGCAAAGGGCGCAAGTACCATGTGCTGTTGCGTGGCGAACGCCTCAACCGTATCGAGCAGTCGTACAACGACGTTCCCATTGGCGAAATTGTGGTGATCTTTGGCTCCAACGGACACCTGGAAGTGGCCATCAACCATGGCAATGCCTCCAGCCTGCTGGGCATCTCGGTAAACGATTCGATTATGATTGAGTTTGAGGGGTAAATTTTTATTTTCTTTTGTGCTTCCTAATAAATAGACCTTCTCTTTTCATGTATTCAGCATTTAATCTACATGATTCACTTTTAGACAACCATTTACAATTATCTGGGAAGAATCCTTTTTTCTTGTTGATTCTAGTAAATGCTATACCTTTTTCACCAGAGTTACCAACATCATCCAAAAAATTTTCAAACTCAAGCCATGGTTTATATATTTCTAAGCCTTCAATGTAATCTTTAGATTTTGGATTGAGAGCACCATGAACAATTCTACTCCAACTTTTATATATTTTAGTTTGAACAAGGCTTTCTCCTGGTTTAGCTGGCTTTTTTGCATTAATTCTACCAACTTGTATTCTTTTTTTTGCAGCTAAGAATGAAATGTTTTTAATTTTTGATAAATATAAAGCAGCATCTTTAACGCTTTCAAAGCATTTGTCATTTATTTTTGTTGGTTTTTTTATGGAACCACCACTTTCACCCCCTTTTGAGATATTGTAACCTTTAGGAACCATTGTGTCCAATTCCTTTATCCAAAATCTTTCTTTGGATCTCAAATCGTTTTTCGCTACACCTTCATCAATAATATTGATTTCAAATGAGTTTTTACCATATTTACGAATTGCAGCATGTAAAGATTCGTAGCTTTTCACTTTCTTATAATAAGCTTGCTCAATATGATTTTTCCATCTTAGCTCAAGATTTTGAATACTTTGTCCAACATACCTTTTCCCATTTAGCTTGTTTGTAATGAGGTAAATAAAGCCATTTTTATATCCGGGGTTTGGAATTTTTTTAAATGCTTCCTCTGGAGACATTCCCTCTTTAATCCATCTTGAAATTGTTCTTACACTAGCAGGAGGGTTTAAAACTCGTTTTGCTTCTTGAAGATTTGGATATATTCTTCCGTGAATTGTTATTTCTTTTGTAATTCTAGAACTTCTTATATACTCTTTATTAAAAATTTTATCTTCTGATAATCCTGCTTGCCTCCTTTTTAATGCTCTATAATAATCAACCCCTTTTTCCCTACATATTTGTTTAAATGATTTCTTCATTGGAAATTGAAAGTAAATAATTTTCTAAATTAGCAAAATCAATAGAATTTTCAAATGACCGCACTACTCAAAAAAGAAATCCTCAGTTATTTTAACTCCCTCACCGTGTATTTAGTGGTAGCGGTTTTTTTGCTGGCCAACAGTTTGTTTTTGTGGGTATTCCCGGGTAATTACAATGTCATGGAATTTGGCTACGCCAACCTGGACGGTTTATTTTCCATCGCGCCTTTTGTGTTTTTGTTTTTGGTTCCGGCCGTAACCATGAAGTTATTTTCGGAAGAAAATAAAAGCGGCACCATCGAAATTCTCCTCACCAAACCTTTGAGCGATTTCAACATTATTTTTGCAAAATATTTAGCCGCCTTTTCGCTGGTTGCTTTTTCGCTCATCCCAACGCTGGTTTATTACTACTCGGTGTATCAATTGGGTTTCCCGAAAGGGAATTTGGATGTAGGCGAATTTTGGGGCTCCTTTTTAGGCTTGCTGTTTTTAGGAGGAACCTTCACCGCCATCGGTGTTTTTACGTCCTCACTAAGCACTAACCAAATCGTCGCTTTTATTTTGGCCGTCTTCCTCTGCGGATTTTTTTACATGGGCTTCGAACTCATCACAAGCATGGGGTTAAGCGGTAATCTGGAAGTGTTCCTAAAATCCTTAGGCATCAAAGCACACTATGCTTCCATCAGCCGGGGCGTGGTCGATTCAAGGGATGTGATTTATTTCATCAGTTTAAAAACCTTTTTTCTGATACTTACCAAACTAAAAATGGAGGCACGGAAATGGTAACATTCAAACAAAAAAGCTTGCGGAATTTTGTGTTTGGAGCAGTCATCCTTTTGCTGCTCAATTACCTGTCGGGCTTCTTTTTTATCCGCTACGACCTGACTTCCGAAAAAAGGTATACCCTTTCACCCGTTACCAAATTCATTTTAAAAAATATTGAACAACCCATTTTTGTGGAGGTTTACCTAAATGGTGACCTGCCGTCGGGATTTCAGCGTTTGCAAACCCAGTGCAAAGAAATGCTGGACGAATTCCAGGCCTACTCGGATTACATTGGTTATCACATCGTCAATCCGTTGGAGGGAAGGAGTTCGCAGGAACAAAAATATATTTTGAACGCGTTGAGCGAGAAAGGCCTTCAGCCGACCGACCTACAGGTAAAAACTTACGAGGGCACCGAACAAAAACTTATTGTTCCCGGAGCCATTATGGGCAACGGTAAATTGGAAGTTCCGATAAATTTGCTGAACGATCAAATCGGGGTTCCACCCGAAACCATTTTAAATAATTCCATCCAGTCGCTGGAATATAACCTGATTAACGGCATTAAAAAACTGAATAAGAACCGCATCTCAAAAGTGGCATTAATTAGCGGTCATGGAGAAATGGATTACCCCTACCTGGTTGACCTGGCAATAACCCTGGACGAAAATTATATTTTGCATCAACTCCCGCTCAATGGCGAAATCAATGCTTTGCTGGAAGATTCGAGCGGAACGGTTGAACCAAAATACGATGCCATTATTGTTGCGAAGCCTGTTTCGCGTTTTGATGAAAAAGACAAATTTGTGATCGACCAGTACGTCATGCACGGCGGCAATATCCTCTGGCTGATCGACCCCGTGATTGCTTCATTAGACAGTTTGCAAGAAGCAGAACAGGCCCTGGTTTTTCCGTATGATTTGAATTTGGAAGATATGCTTTTTACTTATGGCGTTCGCTTGAACAATAATTTAATCAAAGATATTAACTGTTTGCCCATCCCTCTAAAAAGTGGACAAATGGGCCATCAGGCGCAAATTCAGTTTTTCCCTTGGGCCTTTTACCCGGTGGTTCACCCCATGGCCCAGCATCCGGTTGTACGAAATCTGAACGCCATTAAAACCGAATTTGTCAGCAACATCGATACCATTGCGGTTAAAGATGTAAAGAAAACCGTGCTGCTGAAAACGTCCCAAAATTCAAATCTGTTCAACATTCCGGCCACCATAAGTTTTAGCATGGTGAACGATGAAATGAACCCGCAACTTTATCAGTCCGGCTCACAAATAATCAGTGTTTTGCTAGAGGGAAAATTCAAATCGGTATTTAAAAATCGAATCCCGCCTCTAAAAGGATTCACGCCAAAAGAAAAAAGTAAGGGTTCAAAAATGATCGTGGTTTCGGATGGAGATCTGGCAAAAAACCAATTACAGATGTCGAGCAAAGAACCCCTGCCCCTAGGATACGACCAGTTTACCCGACAAACGTTTGGTAATAAAGAGTTCTTGCTGAACGCCATCAGTTACTTAACCGATGGTACCGATTTAATTAATTTACGTTCGAGGGAAATAAAACTCCGCCTGCTGGACAAAGCAAAAATAAAAGAAGAAGGTTTCAAATGGGAAATCATCAATGTGGTGTTGCCAATTGTTTTTATTATGCTGTTTGGAATGCTTTACTTCATTTACCGAAAAAGAAAGTACGGTTTGTTTAAGTGAAATTCCAAAAAACAAATATCAAACCTTAAATAAATCACAATATTCAAAACAATTTTCTATTGAGTACTGAAATTTGAGTTTTGTTTGGAATTTTGAGCTTGTAATTTGTTATTTTAACGATTTCTGTCTTTTTGTCATTTGTTGACAGCAGCTTTGGAGAAGACACTTACCCGACTTTAATTAATTGAAAAACAATTTTTTATATTAATTTTTCGAAGCTCACACAAAATGATTCCCCGCAAGCTAAAATAATTTCACCCTTTTCTTTTCAACTGGCATAATCATTGAGTAGGTATAGTGTCAACTTTAAAAAAAGTATTAACAAAAAATATAAATCTATTACAATGGGAAAAATTATAGGAATTGACCTTGGTACTACAAACTCATGCGTTTCTGTGATGGAGGGAAACGAGCCTGTAGTAATTCCAAACAGCGAAGGTCGCAGAACAACCCCTTCTATTGTTGCTTTTACTGAAAACGGCGAACGTAAAGTAGGAGATCCAGCAAAACGTCAGGCAATCACAAACCCGGAGAAAACCATCTTCTCTATCAAACGTTTTATGGGCGAAACTTACGACAGAGTATCGAAAGAAATTTCTCGCGTTCCTTACAAAGTTGTAAAAGGCGAAAACAATACTCCTAGAGTTGAGATTGGGGACAGAAAATACACTCCACAAGAAATCTCGGCCATGGTTCTTCAGAAAATGAAAAAAACCGCCGAAGATTATTTAGGACAAACCGTTACTGAGGCGGTGATTACCGTTCCCGCTTACTTTAGCGATTCGCAACGTCAGGCAACAAAAGAAGCCGGAGAAATTGCCGGTTTAACTGTAAAAAGAATTATCAACGAACCTACTGCTGCTTCTTTGGCTTATGGTTTAGACAAAAAAGCTTCCGACGTAAAAATTGCAGTGTTCGACCTTGGTGGAGGAACCTTTGATATTTCGGTACTTGAACTGGGCGACGGTGTATTTGAAGTAAAATCGACCAACGGTGATACCCACCTTGGTGGCGACGACTTTGACCAGGTAATTATCGACTGGCTGGCCGACGAGTTCCAAAAAGATGAGAATCTTGATTTACGTAGAGACCCGATGGCTCTTCAACGTTTGAAAGAAGCCGCCGAAAAAGCAAAAATCGAGCTTTCAAGTTCAAACGAAACAGAAATCAACCTGCCTTACATTATGCCGGTTGACGGTGTGCCAAAACACTTGGTTCGCAAATTATCACGTGCTAAATTTGAACAACTGGCCGACGAGCTGATCCGTGCTACCATGGAGCCTTGTAAAACAGCCCTTAAAGATGCAGGGCTTTCAGCTTCCGACATCGACGAAGTATTGCTGGTTGGTGGTTCAACCCGTATGCCGGCCATCCAAAAAATCGTGAAAGATTTCTTTGGCAAAGAACCTTCAAAAGGCGTAAACCCCGACGAGGTTGTAGCTGTTGGTGCGGCTATCCAGGGCGGTGTATTAACCGGTGAGGTTAAAGATGTGCTTCTGCTGGATGTTACCCCGCTTTCATTGGGTATTGAAACGTTAGGTGGCGTGATGACCCGTTTGATCGAAGCCAATACAACCATCCCGACCAAAAAAGCGGAAACATTCTCAACAGCTGCTGATAGCCAAACTTCTGTTGAGATTCATATATTGCAGGGCGAACGCCCTATGGCAAACCAAAACAAAAGCATTGGCCGTTTCCACTTAGACGGAATTCCACCGGCACCACGTGGCATACCACAAATTGAAGTCGCTTTTGATATCGACTCAAACGGAATTCTGAATGTTTCGGCAAAAGATAAAGCAACCGGAAAATCTCAAAATATCCGTATCGAAGCTTCTTCGGGACTAACCGATGACGAGATCCAAAAAATGAAAGACGAAGCAACTGCAAACGAAGAAGAAGACAAAAAAGCAAAAGAACGCATTGATAAATTAAATCAGGCAGATGCACTTGTTTTCCAAACCGAAAAACAACTGAAAGAATACGGTGATAAAATTCCGGCAGACAAAAAAGGCGAAATTGAAAAAGCAGCTGCCGAATTAAAAGAGGCCCACAAAGCCCAGGATATGGATAAAATTGACGCTGCTATGGAAAAACTAAATAGCATGTGGCAATCGGCCAGCGAGGAAATGTACAAAAACACCCAGGGACAACCCGGTGCTGATCCTAACGCAAGTGCAGGTGCAAATCCAAACACCGGCGGACAACAAAAAGGTGGCGGAGGCGACGATGAAGTTACCGATGTTGACTTTGAAGAAGTAAAATAGTAACATTTAGTTTATATGTACTAGTTATTAAGAACCATCCTGAAATTCAGGATGGTTTTTTTATTCTTACCGATTTTTTTACATTTGATCCCTTAATTTTAAATTGACCCGAAAATGAAAATACTGAACACCCTGATTTTAGCATGTTTTATGCTAAGCATAAGTGCTTCGTTTGCACAAGAAGATGATCCGGAATATAAAAGCAGTTGTACCAGTATCATGGTTGGTAAAAAAGCCAGTGCCGACGGTTCGGTAATGACCAGCCACACCTGCGATGCTTACTACCGTACTTGGGTGCAATTTGTACCTGCACAAAAATTTGAACGGGATACCACCCATAAAATTTACTGGGGAACCATGCATACCCACACCGCCTGGAGCAGGGGAAAAATGGAATTAAAAGGCGAGGTTCCGGAAGCCAAAGAAACCTTTGCTTATTTAAACACGGCCTATCCTTGTTTGAACGAAAAACAACTGGCCATTGGCGAAACCACTTTTGGCGGGAATGACACCCTGAAAAACGAAAAAGGATTGTTCCTGGTAGAAGAACTGGAAAGAATTGCTTTGCAGCGTTGCACCACCGCCCGTCAGGCCATTCAGTTAATTGGCGAATTAATTGAAAAATACGGTTATGGCGATTCGGGCGAATGCATCACCATTGCCGATAAAAATGAAGTTTGGCAAATGGAAATTTTGGGCGAAGGCCCCGATCAAATTGGCGGGGTTTGGGCGGCTCAACGCATCCCGGACGATCACGTGGGAATTTCTGCAAACATCTCCCGCATTGGCAAGTTAAAGCTGAAAGATAAAGATTATTTCATGGCTTCAAAAAACGTATTCAAGGTAGCAAAAAAATTAGGGCTTTGGGACGGCAAAGAACCGTTTGTTTTTTGGAAAGCCTACGGAAGCAGCAAAAAACCATTCAATATCCGCGAGTATTTTGTGTTAAGTTCTTTGGCTCCTTCTTTAAATTTAAAATACGATGCCGATGAAATTCCGTTCTCAGTAAAACCTGAAAACCCGGTGACGGTTCAGGATGTGATGAAATTTTACCGCACTACTTACGATGGGACCGAATTTGAAATGATTCGCAATTTAAAAGTAGCTCAACGAAAAAGAGATAAAGACGGGAACATTTATTACGACACCGTCGTTAGTCCTTCGGCCCACCCCTGGATGGAACGCGATAAACGCCAGTTGTTAAACACCCTGGATTCGGGAATTGTTGACCGCAAGCGCCCGATCGCGGTTCAGTACTGTGCCTATTCTTTTATTGTTCAGTTGCGCGATTGGCTGCCGGATGAAATTGGCGGACGCTTATTATTTGCTTTCGATGTGCCGCGTTTGAGCCCGCGCATCCCAATTTACGCCGGGAATCTGAACCTTCCCAACAGCTTTGCCATCGATAACCAGGATTATTTTAGCCGCGATGCTGCCGGTTGGGCATTTCGTCGGGCGAACCGGTTGGCCATGGTTAAATGGGGCGAAGGGAAAAAAGTCATTGAACCCGTTGTTTCCGAGTACGAAGACAAACTGTTTACCGAAGCCGGGTGGATCGAAAAACATGCCCTAGAGCTTTGGAAAAAAGACCAGGAAAATAAAGCCAATGGAAAAGAAACCCAACTTTGCCGCGAGTTCCTGACTAAATACTCAAACGATTTTGCTCGTTCTACCATCGACCGCTGGTGGGATTTAGGCGATGAACTTTGGGTAAAATTTAAATGGAGATTTTAGAACTAAAAAAATTACTTATACAAAAGGGGACAAAACAAATTCCCTTTTGTATTTACAAAACTGCATGCTGTAATTTCTGCAATTCAACAACTTTATCTTTGTAACCTATTTTATCGTACGAAAAAATCAAATCTTCCAGCAAACGGTTGATTAAAACTAAATGATTGGAGGGGGTATAATAAGCATTGTCTTTCTTCAAATTCATTTGTTCAATATACAAATCCACTTCATTTTTGGTGAACACGGCTCCTTTGTTAAACGGATTCAGGTAAAACAACACATCCGATTTCCGGATCGCTTCATTTTCCTTGATTAAGTTGCTATCTACATAAGCCAAAATAAAATGTTTCGGAAGATTAATTCCATAAACCGGGATTTTCAGACTTTGGCAAACCACTAAATAAAGCAGTCCCAACGATAAGGGGTTCCCTAATTTATTATCCAACAAATTATTGATAAAAAAATTATCGGGCGAATAAAAATTCTTTTTATTGCCCCTGAACCCGTGCACATCAAAAAAGATATGGTTGATGAGCCGTATTTTTTCCAGTCCTGTTAAATCAGGGTTAATTTCCAGCCAAACATCCTGAATGATCTTGCTTACTTTTTTAATGATGGTTTCCGGGTCAAGATCGGGGTAATTGTAACGGGAAACCAAAATAAATCCTTTTAATAAATCCGTAAACTGAAAATGCGCCCAATTATTAAGTTCTATGTAAGTGTTTTCAAACTGGATTTCATGAATCAAGTCGAGGCTGCGTTTTTGGATAAGGTTGTCGAATGAATTTTCCCAGGTAGATTCAAGCGTAGGAATAGCCTCCAAGCCATAGGAAAAAATTTCTCCTTTGATTTGGTCATACATTTTTTGATCGGGTTCATCAATCAAACGTATGAGTGCTTCCAGCTTTTTATTTTCAGCGGGTGAATCCATTCCGTTAAGTTTCTGTAAAGATAAATATATGAATCGCTTCCACAAAAAAAGAAGGTTAAGAAGTTTTTAACAATGGAAGAATCCGTACTTAAAGTTTCAACAAGCTCAACAGGCCTCAATTTTCCGAGAGCAACAAAAATTTTATTTAGACAATCTTTCCACAACAACTTTGATAAGCTCCTCAATTTTACGATGGTGGTTAGCACTGTAATCTTCGGTAATCCGGTTAGCAATCACCAGGCATACCGTCAATACATTATGCCCGAGCGAGCGACCCAAACCATATAGTGCAGAAGTTTCCATTTCATAATTAAAGATTTTTTCTTCACCAAAACGATAAGCTTCGATACGCCGATTAAAGTCTGGCTGAGCCAGTTTCATCCGAAGAATTCGGCCTTGCGGACCATAAAACCCGGGAGCGGTTGCAGTAATCCCCTGCAACATATCAAAGCCTATTTTAGTCATCAGGCTTTCGGTTCCTTTTACAATATAAGGACGAGCCCATTCTTTGGGCCAGCGGGTTTGTTCAATCAAAGCATCAACCATTTCTTTTTCGATAATCCCCTGCGGTGGGTTGTAAAAATTCATTAATCCATCCAAACCAAGGCCATACTTTGAAGCAACAAAGCTATCTACCGGAATTTCTTTTTGAACCGCCCCGGAAGTTCCCAGGCGAACAATATTCAGGGATTTGTGTTCCTTTTTAACGGTCTTGTTTTGAAGGTCAATATTGACCAAAGCATCCAGTTCGTTCAGCACAATATCAATATTATCCGGGCCCATCCCAGTCGACATGACTGTAATCCGTTTCGCTCCAATTCGCCCAGTGTGGGTTTTTATTTCGCGGTTCTGAGCCTGAAATTCAATCGCATCAAAATGTTGCGAGATTTTTTCTACCCTCCCCGGATCACCAACAATAATGATATTTTCAGCCAAATTTTCAGGCCTGATGTTAATATGGTAAATAGCTCCTTCGGCCGTTACAATCAATTGCGAGTTTTTTAGTTTCTCCATAAATTCATCTTATCACACAAAAATAGAAATATGTTTATAAAAACAAGAGTAATTCACTAATTTTGCGGACATGAAGGCTGAAATAATTAACATTGGCGATGAAATCTTGATCGGGCAGGTGGTAAATACCAATGCCAGCTGGATGGCCGAAAAATTATATGAATCGGGCATTGAAGTAATTCACATAACTGCTATTGCCGACACAAAGGATGCGACTTTTAATGCATTGAACCAGGCGATTAACCGGGCAGATATTGTTTTAATGACCGGCGGCCTGGGACCGACCAAAGACGATATTACTAAAAAATGTCTGTGTGAATATTTCAACACCAAGCTGGTTTTTTACGAAGAAGCTTATGAGAATATCAAACGCTTGTTTAAAACCCGCGGATTTAAAATTTCAGAAGTAAACCGCCAGCAAGCTGAGTTGCCCGAAAAAGCAACCCCTCTTCCAAACCCAAACGGCACGGCCTACGGAATGTGGTTCGAGCAAAATAATAAAGTTATCGTTAGCATGCCAGGTGTTCCTTTTGAGATGAAAGCCTTGCTGCAGGATGAAATCATCCCCCGGATCATTGAAAAATTTGGGTCGAAAAAACTCTTAAAAAGAACCATATTAACCCAAGGTGTTGGCGAATCGCATTTGGCCGAAATCATCGAGAATTGGGAAAACGAGCTGCCGGGAAATTTCAAACTGGCTTACCTACCCCAACCCGGCATTGTACGTTTGCGTTTGTCTGCCGAAGGCAAGGGAATCGAAAAAGAATTTGACGATCAATTGGAGAAATTACACCAGCTCATCCCGGATTTAATCTGGGGTTATGAAGACGACCTCTTGGAAGAAATCATCGGGGTGCTTTTAAAAGAAAAAAAACAAAGCATCAGCACGGCCGAAAGCTGTACTGGCGGGTATATTTCCCATCTGATTACAAGCATTCCCGGGAGTTCGGAATATTTCAAGGGATCGGTTGTAGCTTACTCTAACGAGATTAAGAAAAAAGTGCTGAATGTACACCCCCAGCTTTTAGCCGAATTTGGAGCTGTTAGCAAAGAGGTGGTTATTGAGATGGCACAGGGCGTAAAAAAATTATTTCAAACCGATTATGCCATTGCAACCTCCGGAGTTGCCGGTCCTGATGGCGGCAGCAAAGAAAAACCGGTGGGAACTGTTTGGATTGCCTTGGCCCTGCCGGATGGAAGCGTACGGGTCAAAAATTATTTGTTCGGGAAAAACCGCGAACGGAACATCCGGATAACGGCTCTGACCGCATTAAACCAATTACGAAAATTGATTTTGAGGAGTTAAGATTTATGATTTCTTTAAATTTTTGTAATTTTTTGCTTGTAAAGCCTTGTCTGTTTGAAAAATAATTCCGTAATTTGCACTCCGTTTTGAAATAGGAATCTTAAAATTAGATAGAGATGTCAAGAATTTGCGAAATAACTGGTAAAAAGGTAATTACAGGAAACCACGTTTCCCACTCAAATATTAAAACAAAGAGAAAATATTACCCCAATCTTCAAACAAAGAAATTCTACATTCCGGAAGAAGATAAATGGATCACGTTGAAAGTATCTGCTGCTGGTTTACGTACCATCGACAAAAAAGGAATTACAGCCTGTTTGAAAGAAGCTCGTGAAAAAGGCTATTTAACCCGCTAATTTTTCACTGAAAGATATTGAATGCTGCTAAAATTTTAGCAGCATTTTTTTTGCCCAAAGAATTTATTTCAAAAGATTGCGTTATCTTAGCATGAGATTTTTGCTTGTCGCATGAAACATTTCCGTAAGATATTTTTAATTGTTTTCAGTTTAGTTACACTTAACCTGTTCGCCCAAATCCCGGCAACTATTTCCGGTAAAATCACCGACGAACAAAACAAAGCCGTTGAACTGGCTAACATCAAAGTTGAGGGCTTAAACATTGGCACTACCTCCGATAAAAACGGGAATTTCACCCTTAAGGTTCCGCCCAACCAGCCCATAAAATTAATCATCACTTTTGTAGGGTTCGAAACCAAAGAAGTGCAACTGGGAATGTTTAAACAAAGCCAAAGGCAGGAAGTAAATATCCGGCTAAAACCATCCAACACCCAATTGAAAGGGGTAGAAGTAAAGGGCGATCAAATCAGAACCTCCACCCTTATTAATTTGGATACCCGTCCGGCACAAATTATCCCGAGCATTAGCGGTGGCATCGAAGATATTATTAAAACCCAGGCGGGTGTTTCTTCAAACAACGAGTTGAGTTCGCAATATTCGGTTCGTGGCGGAAATTTTGACGAAAATTTGGTGTACGTGAACGGCATCGAAATTTACCGTCCGTTTTTGATCCGCTCCGGACAGCAGGAAGGACTGAGTTTTGTCAATTCCGACATGGTTTCATCCATTGCCTTTTCGGCCGGTGGATTTGATGCCAAGTATGGCAATAAAATGTCGTCGGTGCTGGACATTACCTACAAAAAACCAGAAAAATTCGGAGCTGGTTTCACCCTAGGATTACTGGGTTCAACGGCTCATTTTGAAAACGCCTCCAAAAACAAAAAACTTTCGTGCATCTTTGGGTTCCGCCATAAAACCAATAAAAATTTATTAAAGAGCCTGGATACCAAAGGTGATTACAAACCCACGTTTTACGATGTTCAGGGATTGATCAATTACGAAATTTCAAATCATTGGGAAGTTTCTTTTTTGGAAAATTACTCGAATAATAAATATGAACTGGTTCCTTCGAACCGCGAAACCACTTTCGGCACCCTGAACCAAAACTACCAGTTTAAAATTTATTTCGACGGGCAGGAGGTCGACAAATTTGAAACTTATTTTGGAGCGATAACCAGTACTTATAAAAGCGATAACAACCTGAAACTGCAATTTATTGCTTCCGCTTTTCAAACCAAAGAAAGCGAAACTTACGACATCCAGGGACAATATTGGATCGGGGAACTGGATCCCACCAACAATGGTTTCGACAACCCGATTGAAGTGGATGGCATAGGAACCTACCTCAACCACGCACGCAATTATCTTGATGCGATTGTTTACAGCCTGGAACACAAGGGAAGCAAACTTTTCAAGGCACAAATGATCGAATGGGGAGTGAAATTCCAACGGGAAGAAATTGACGATAAAATCAACGAATGGCAAATGGTGGATTCTTCGGGATACTCGTTGCCCAACCCGCCGGACAACCCGGGCGAAGTAAATATCAATCCCGATTTTGAACTGACTAGCTTCCTGCGTTTTAAAACCAATTTAACTTCCAACCGGTATTCGGGATTTCTACAAAGCAAATGGCTTTTTAATCAAAAAATTACATTAACCGCCGGGCTTCGTTTCAACTACTGGGATTATAACGAGGAATTTATTTTAAGCCCGCGAGCCACTTTCAGTTATAAACCAGACTGGAAACGAGACATTGTTTTCCGTTTATCAGGAGGCATGTATCACCAGCCTCCGTTTTATAAAGAACTCCGCGATTTGGAAGGGAATTTATTGGAGAACGTAAAATCGCAAAAATCTATTCACATTGTTGCCGGAGCCGACTGGAATCTCAAACTCTGGGGACGACCATTTAAATTGATGAGCGAAATTTATTACAAAAAACTGGACGATCTGATTCCTTACAAAATCGACAACGTCCGCATCAGGTATTTGCCCAACCTGAGTTCAAAAGGTTATGCCGCCGGTATTGATTTTAAAATTAACGGCGAGTTTGTTGAAGGCGTGGAAAGCTGGGCTAGTCTTTCGATCATGAAAACCGAAGAAGATATTATTGGCGATTATTATATGCAGGATGGGCAACGGATTGAACCGGGATATATTCCGCGCCCAACCGACCAGCGGTTTAATTTCTCCTTATTTTTTCAGGATTATCTGCCAAACAATCCAACTTATAAGGTTCAGGTAAAATTGGTTTATGGTAGCCGCTTGCCTTTTGGTCCGCCAAATTCCGAGAAATACAAAGATATGTTACGCATCCCGCCTTACCGCCGGGTAGATATTGGTTTCTCAAAAGAAATTATTGGAGACAAACAAGCTAAAAAAAGTTGTTTTAAATCGCTTTGGCTAACCGCTGAAGTACTCAATCTTTTCCAAATCAACAATACCGTTTCTTATGTTTGGGTGAAAGATGTTGGCCAAAACCAATACGCGGTTCCGAATTATTTAACGGGAAGGCAATTGAATTTTAAATTAATTGCGTCATTTTAAATAACCAAAATAACAGTCAGGCGGTGACTTAAAGTCACCGCCTGACTAAGAAACTACCCGTTTCTAACATTTTAACAAAATTTTTACATTTTTTATTATTTGTATTTATTCTAAATTAAAATAATGTATTATCTTTGTATCAAACATTAAAGTAATACATCACATGAATACTGAAATAAAAAAT
Organism: Bacteroidales bacterium; assembly: GCA_963664245.1. GTDB lineage: Bacteria > Bacteroidota > Bacteroidia > Bacteroidales. The sequence continues at coordinate 2,633,065 of OY760934.1, read as the reverse complement.
ATACAATTCCCTGAGTTAGCTTACGCATTTAACGCTTTGGAGCCTCATATTGACGCAATGACCATGGAAATCCATTATACACGTCATCACAAGACTTACTTCGATAATTTACAAGCCGCTGTTAAAGGAAGTGAAGCAGAAAACACTTCGTTTGAAAGCGTTCTTAAAAATATTAGCAAATACCCTGTAGCCGTTCGCAATAACGGTGGGGGACACTATAATCATTCACTTTTCTGGACCATTCTTTCTCCAAACGGAGGCGGGAAACCCCAAGGTGAATTGTTGGAAGCAATCAACCAATCATTTGGTTCGTTTGAAAAATTGCAGGAAACATTTAACAATGCTGCTAAAACCCGTTTTGGAAGCGGTTGGGCATGGCTAAGCATAGCCGAAGATCAATCATTAATTGTAAGCTCAACCCCTAACCAGGACAATCCGATCATGGACGTTGCCGAAGTTTCTGGCTCCCCTATTTTAGGTTTAGATGTGTGGGAACACGCTTATTACCTAAAATACCAGAACAAACGTCCGGATTATGTTAATGCATTTTGGAATGTAATTAATTGGGAAGAAGTAGCTAAAAGATATCAAAAGGCTTTAGTTGGCTGATCATTTTTTCATAGGTTGTTGGTCCTTTTACCAACGGTTTTTTAATTAGGTTAATTAGTAGGGCCGGTATCGAACGAGGTATCGGCCTTTCTCATGAAACCAATCCTTATTTTATTAACCTTTGTAACCCCCTACCCCTACTTTTTGTGTTACAGGTGGAAAGACATTCTTATGAACAACACAAAAGAACTGTTGCAAATTGCCAAATCCCTGTTAAAATACATGCAGGGGACACACACAGAGAAAGAAAAAACGGAAGTAGAGTCATGGCTCAAAAATCCTTCCAACCGTGATTTTTTCAATACTTTCCGCAAACGACCTGCCGGGGTTCTTTTACAAAAACAAGAAATTGATTTAAGCAAAGCCCGCCAGGCATTGCACCGCGAAATGAAAATCAAACGCCTCCTTATACAACGCAAACGGATATGGTTAGCAGCGGCTTCTGTAATTATACTGGCCGGAGTAAGTTCACTGCTTATTTTCCTGAACCCGGCCAACAGGTTAACTGAAGCCGAACAATACATTGCAAACTTTGAGCAATTCACCCCGGGCTCCAACAAAGCTCTTTTAACTTTGGGCAACGGAAAGACCCTTGTTCTCGACAGCCTTCAAAGCGGGATCATTGCCAAACAAGAAAACACAAAAATTATTAAACTAAACGACGGGCAATTAGTATATAACGACACGGCATCATCCCCCCTTAACTTACAACATCAAATTAACACTTTATATACTCCGCGTGGGGGAGAATATCAGCTTACCCTACCCGATGGAACCAAAGTTTGGCTAAACGCAGAAACTATCTTAAAGTATCCGGTCTCATTTAACGGAGATACAAGAAGTGTATCGTTGAATGGGGAAGCTTATTTTGAAGTTGCCCTAAACAAACAGAAGCCTTTTATCGTAAACATCAATGATAAAGCCAAAGTAAAGGTGCTCGGCACCCGCTTTAACATCAATGCTTACGAAAACGAAGAAACCATAAAGACAACCTTAATCGAGGGTTCCGTTCAGGTATCTACCTTTGGTCAAATCCAGTCTCCTGTTTCCCAAACGTTGTCTCCGGGCGAGCAGGCTGCTATAACCAATAAGGGAACCTTAAACGTTCAAACCGTTGAAACTTACCGCTACATTGCCTGGAAAGAAGGTTATTTTGCTTACAAAGAAGCTACGCTGGATGAAATTCTGAAACAACTATCGCGCTGGTATCAATTCGAATATCAGTTTGAAAATACAACTGTAAAAGAAACCTTGTTCACCGCCCGCTTAAAACGCTATGATGCCGTAGGACAGGTGTTCAGAATCATAGAGCAAACCGGACAAATTAAATTTACGATACAGGATGATATCGTAATAGTAGGGAAAAAGGAATGATTTGAACACAACAGAACAAAAATTTAAAAGAATACTGCCAAGATATAAATCGAACAAAATAGCTACTAAAAAAATAAAAAAATGAGGGTACCATAAATATCCGCACGTAAGAATGAAAAAGGGAGAACCGAAGCGCAAACCCAGTCCTCCCAAATTCAATTGAAATAAATCAATTATTAACTAAAGACAAATTTATGAAAAATCTAACGACTGTAGGGGAAAATCCCCGTAAAAGGTTAAAAACCGTTTCGGTTATGATCAAATCAGGCATGCTTTTTTTGCTATTCTTTTTCCAACTTCATGCAAGTGCATATTCGCAGCAAGTTAAATTAAGCCTGGAAATGGAAAACGTGAGTCTCCAAAAAGTTTTTACCGAGATTGAGAAGATGAGCGACTTTTCCTTTGTTTACAATGTAGAAGATCTGAAAAATACGGCAAAAATAAGTATCGATTTTACAGATGCCAGTATTGAAGAAATACTAGCCAGATGTTTAAAAGATACGGATATACAATATAGTATAAACGACAAGCATATAGTTATCACAAAAAAATATGCGGAGTCAAAAACAATTAAGATAAAAGGTAGAGTAAGCGACGAATACAACAATGCTTTAGCCGGAGCAACCGTTTTAATTAAAGGAAGCTCAAAAGGAACCACCACTGATGCCAATGGAAATTATTCAATTAAAGTTCCTGAAAAAGCTGTTTTGGTATTCAGTTTTGTGGGGTTCCTGAAACAAGAGGTCATAGCGTCTTCAGAAAACAGCGAAATAAATATATCGCTAAAAGAATCTGTAGCCGAACTGGGAGAAGTAGCCATCATCAGCACAGGTTATCAAAAAATAAAACCCGAACAAAGTACGGGAAGTATTGCCACCATAAAGGCCAAAGAATATGATAGTCGTATTAATGGCCCTGACTTTTTAACCAGTTTGGAGAACCGCATCCCGGGCCTGCTTATCAATAATGATATTGAATTTAACGGGAACAGCCTTTTCCAAATCAGGGGTATTTCTACGATCAACGGAAACAAAGACCCCCTGATCGTAATAGACGGCTTCCCTACCGAACTTTCATTGGATATGATTAACCCAAACGAGATTGAATCGGTTACCGTTTTAAAAGATGCTGCAGCTGCAACAATTTATGGAGTCCGTGCTTCTAACGGGGTAATTGTTATTGAACGAAAAAAAGCAAAACCCGGAAAAGTAAAAGTTGACTTTCGTGCCACAGCAAGTTTCAGGCCTAAAGAAAACTATGACCGCTACCGCTGGGATGATGACGCATCTAACATATTCATTAACTATAAACGCGATACCGACAATACGGGTTCTTACATGTGGAGCTTAATAACCAATCCTAACATTGGGATGTATTATGATTTTAATCCATTACAAATGGTTCTGGCCCAAGAAGCAGCCGGTGTAATCACAGCAAACGAAGCAGAACAAATTTATTCAGAAATGGGTTCTTATAATAATGCCAACGATTATGCCCGTTTATTTTTACGTACGGCTGTTACCCAGGCTTATAACCTGAGTATTTCCGGTGGCGATAAAAATGTGCTTTATTACCTTACAGCTAATTATACCAATAAAAACGCATCCGAAATCCGCAACGACAATAATAATTTAAATCTTTCCGGGCGGGCTACCATTAAATTATCTGGACGTTTTTCATTGGATTTGACCACAGAGCTACATAAGTCAAAATCAAGCTCAGCACCTATCCCGAATATTGGCGAAACATTTTCTTACGAACGCTTTGAAGATCAAGAAGGGAATCCGCTTTCTATATTTAACGGTTCACGGGCAAACTCTTATTATAATGACCATTTAATATCGATAGGATTATTGGATAACCTGCATTACCCACTGATAGACATCAATGAAATCAGCACAAAAGGGAATAGCACCAATAACCGGGTTACGGCCAATTTTCAATATAATGTAGGAGAAGGGTTTACTATCAGTTTTGGAGGAATATACGAAAGCTCTCAAAGCGAATCAAGATACCTTGCCAGTGAAAAGTCATCAGTGGTTCGCCAGTATGTTAACCGTTACGCCGAAAACAACGGCAGCGGCGGATTTATTTACAATATCCCAAAAGGTGATTTTCTGAAATTGAGTACCAGCAGTGCCGAAAGTTACACCATTCGGGCTCAAATAAATTATGACAAACAATTGAAAAAAGACCATTCGCTTAACCTTATATTCGGTAGTGAAATAAGGGATGTGCTGAACAAATCAAACCTTTCATCATATTTCGGCTACAGTGATCAAACTTTAGCTCACCAGACCGTCGATTATGACCGTTTATTGAGTACAAGTTTCCCTCCTTATTTTGCAGGAAGAAACCCCACATTAGCACTTAAATCGTTATTTGATCATGGCTATAACGACAACCGTTATTTTTCGCTGTACACCAACATTGTTTATTCATATAAAGGGAAATATTCAATGACGGGAAGTTTCCGTATTGATCAGTCAAATTTGTTTGGAACCGATCCTAAATACCGCTACAAACCCTTATGGTCTGTTGGGGCAGCCTGGAACATCCATAAAGAAGATTTTATGCAAAACTTAAACTGGATAAATTCTTTAAAGCTCCGTTTAGCTTATGGATTTAACGGAAATGTCGCCAAAGATGCATTGCCGGAAGTAATTGCTGAAAACGGTTATAATTATACCGATCCATCGGAAGTTACCGATATGTTGAGCCTCTATTCTTATGCCAACAGCGGTTTACGCTGGGAACAAACCCGTAATGTTAATATCGGTTTGGATTATGATATATTCAAAAACGTTACAGGAAGCATTGACTTTTATAGCAAAAAAAGTACCGACCTGTTGGCAAGTAAACAAATTGATGCATCAAAAGGAGGGAGTTCGGCCTTAATAAATCAGGCTTCTATCAGGAATAACGGCTTCGAAGTTAGTTTGCATGCCGACTGGATCACCCGCAAAAATTTCAACTGGAACACCGGTCTTATTTTTTCACACAATAGCAGTAAAGTCCTGAATGTGTACACTGAGTTAAACGAAAACAGTCTTTCTAACTCCTGGATATCTGCCAGCTACACCAATTATCTGGAAGGGTATTCTATTGGAGCCATGTTTAACTACCGTTATGCTGGTTTAAATTCAGAGGGAGCCCCCATGATTTATGATAAAGACGGAAACGCTAAACGATTTTATACGGATGATGAGGGAATATTGGAAGTTGATTACGTAGGCAGTTCCATTCCAAAAATCAGTTTAGGTTTTAGCAACCGTGTGGATATAGGGAATTTTTATGCTTATTGCATGCTTAACTTTTATGGCGGCTTTAAAACAAGGGTTCCCGTGCCTTTCGTCGGAAATTCTCGTCCATTAGAAGGAGCCACAAATTATTGGATACAAGAGGGGGATGAAAACGACCCCGGCAAACTGCCATACCCAACATCTTCTTATTATACCTCCCTGGGATATACCGATAAATACACCGTTAGTGGTGCTTATTTAACTTTAAGCGATCTTACAGTTTCTTATAGTTTTAGAGACAGTAAACTCGTTAAAAAAACCAGGATTTCTAATTTTGAAGTAAGGTTACAAGGTTCTAATTTATACACGGTAGGGCTTAATAAATATAATTTTAGCAAAGCTACCGGTGGTTATGCCAAATCATACATAACACCTACTTACACCATAGGTTTGTATGTTAATTTCTAATTTTTGTAAAAATGATAAAATTAAAAACAATGAAAAAAAATATATATAAACACCTTTTGCCTGTTTTTCTTTTTGCATTTGTTTTAAGTTCTTGCGACAACTACCTTGATGTACAACCCAAAGGAGTACAAGTGTTGGAAACCGTAGAAGACTATGACGAATGGTTAAATAGTGACGAGCTTCAAAAAAGTCTTCCGTACGCCCTAAATTATTTGGCGGATAATATAGATGACGAAGATATTTCAAACCCCACCGAATCTACATTGGAACGCCTTTACACCTGGGAGTACCAATTTTCGGAAGATATAACAACTACGCCTTTGTTATGGGCCGATTATTATTATAATATTTATTATTTCAATACCGTAATTGAGGGAGTTGATGGAGCAACCGAAGGAACCGAAGAAGAGAAAGCAAGCCTAAAAGCCGAAGCTTTACTGGGCCGGGCATTTAATTACATTTACCTGGTAAATCTTTATGGAAAAGTATATGATGAAAATACGGCAAATGAAGATCCGGCCGTTCCTTTTGTAACTTCTAATGACTTAAACACCCCTACCCCTAGCCGAGGTACTGTACAGGAAATTTATAATCATATCATTGCGGATCTTACCATAGCCATTACCAATTTGCCGGCAGATAACAGTAACAATCGTTTTCGCGGGAGTGTAGCTGCAGCATACAGTTTATTGGCCAGAACCTATCTGTATATGGGCGACTATACAAAAGCGGCTCAAAATGCCCAACTGGCTTTAGATAACGGACCAAATGAAATATTAGATTATTCCGCAATGGCCGATGCAAATGAAATCCCTCACTTAATAAAAAGATCAGACATTATTTATGCGCGGATGAATAAAAGCCAGTATACTTTTTCGATTTATCCCGACACTATCTTTCTTCAGTCTTTTGATATCACGGATTTGCGTCTCAATTTTCATTACAAAAATCTGGACGACTATAGCTTTTCAACCAGAGCCAGAACAATGTATTATTCTTATGCTTATACTGGCGGGTCAAATTACGTTCATGCAAACTGGGGAACAACAGTAGCAGAAATGCGCTTGATTATTGCTGAAGCTGCTGCACGTGCAAATAATTTAACGAAAGCTTGCGATGAACTCGACCTGGTTCGTAAATGCCGTTTCCCAACGGCTAGTTATGCTAAATACGAATCAAGCATTAAAGAAGATGTATTGCAAAAAGTATTAGCAGAAAGAACTTTTGAATTTGCATTTAATGGTTTACGTTGGTTCGACATGCGCCGACTGGATGCCGAAGGTCGTATGACTGCAGTTAAGCGTTTCGATGGTGAAGGGAGCCTGATGAGCACTTTGTCTCCGGGCAGTGCAAAATACACCCTTCAAATACCTATACAAGTATTGTATTTTAACCCCGACTGGCCACAAAACCCATTGAATTAACAGCACAAGAGTTGGGTCAAAATATATGGTTAATGTTAGCAAAGAGGCTGTTCAATATATTGAACAGCCTCTTTAAAAATTTTCTTTATTTCTCTTTTAAAAAATGGAGGAAAATACGACAAGGGCAACAACAACACCTCCTCGAACAAAAAATCAGAATAGAATAAAAATCGAATAAAATTATCACGAGAATAAAATATAAAAATCTTTACCTTTGAACCTATGAATGGAATTTATTCTCATTCAGGGGGAAAGTCTTTTTGCACGGGGGATGAAAAAATTTCAAAGGAACTTTTTGAACTTTATTTTCGTTCTGCTTGTTCTTTTGCCAAATCCTTACTAAAAGACGAACAACTTGCTTACGATATTGTTCAGGAAGCTTTTATCCGGATATGGGAAAAAAATATCCTTTTCACTTCAATCATCAGCTATAAAGTTTATTTATACAATACTGTTCGCAATGCTTCGTATAATCATCTCAAAAGAAACCTTCGCCACACCGAAATAGAAAAAGAACTTGAAGAGGATGCCGTGGATCAGATGATCATCGCAGCTGAAATAGAAGCAGAATTATTGCACCAAATCAACTTACTTCCAACATCTCAACGCAATGTGATTTTATTACGTTTAAAAGGCATGACAATGGAAGAAATTGCCAACGAACTACAATTATCTTTAAACACTGTTAAAACACATAAAAAACGTGCGTATAAACAACTGAGGGATAAACTGGGTGACTTTTATTTCTTTTTACTATAAACAAGCGAAGCCTCCTAAACCCATCTTTTTATCGTTAATAACCTTACAACCAGTTCTTTCGGTCAAACAATTTGGTTAAATTACTGAAGATACTCCGTGTTTCACGGATTTTTCAAAAAGATTTTCTGTATATTCTGCTCATTATTAAACAAATAACAGCTATTTAGACAACATATAAATAGCTCTACACCCCTTAAGTAAGCTTAACATTTCCTAAATTTATCCTCTCAAAAAATAAATAAAAAATGCGTATTGCCAGAATTAACAGGGAGAAAGGAATAACAGAACCTTGCTCCCTCAACCTAGAGGAATTAAATCCCCTCATCGAAAAATATAAAGGCAAAAAAGGTAACCTGATTCCACTGCTTCAGGGCACACAGGAAATGTTCGGGTACATCCCCAAAGAAGCCTTTGAAAAAATTGCAAACGACACAGGTTTGCGATTATCTGACATGTATGGAGTAGCTACTTTTTATGCCCAGTTCAGATTAAATCCTGTTGGAAAACACATTGTCAAAGTTTGCCATGGAACCGCCTGCCATGTTCAAAATGCTAAAGCCGTATCGGATGCTCTTCAGGAAGCTTTAGGAGTTGAAGATGGAGAGACCACCGAAGATGGCTTGTTTACCTTAGAATCCGTGGCTTGTCTGGGATGTTGTTCACTGGCACCGGTAATGATGATCGGTGACGAAACATACGGGAAGCTATCAGGCAGTGAAGCCGTAAAAATTGTAAAAAACATCCGGATCCAGGAAAACAACTAAACAACCTGGATTTATTTTTTTAACAAAAAAGATTTAAACAATGGGAAACACACAAGTAATAGTAGGACTTGGAAGTTGTGGAATAGCTGCAGGGGCAAAAAAAGTTTACGATAAAATTAAAGCACTAAAAGAGGTTGAGAACCTCGATTTCGAACTAAAGAAAACCAGTTGCGTTGGCATGTGCTACCGCGAACCTTTAGTTGAAATAATCGACGAAAGCGGTTCTTACCTTTACGGAGGAATAGACGAAGAAAAAGCTATTGAAATCCTCGACAAACATATAAGCCAAAATAACCCGGTGAAAGAATACGTGGTTCAAACCGATTTATTCCCCACCGAAGACAATGAATTTACCGAATCACAGGTAAAAATAACTTTGCGGAACTGTGGGTATATGGATCCGGAAAGCATCGAAGAATATGAAGCCCGTTCGGGTTACCGTGCCATCAAAAAAATTGCCGGCCATGGCATTTCACGCCTAGACGTCATCAAAACCATTTTAGATTCAGGCCTTCGTGGCCGTGGTGGTGGCGGCTTCCCTACCGGGATGAAATGGAAATTTGCCAACAACAATAAATCCAACGAAAAATACATCATTTGTAATGCCGATGAAGGAGACCCCGGCGCATTCATGGACCGTTCCGTATTGGAAGGAGACCCGCATTCGGTAATCGAAGGAATGATTATCGGAGCCTACGCCATTGAAGCTACAGGCGGTGTAATTTACTGCCGTGCCGAATATCCGTTGGCGATTAAACGTTTGGAAATTGCGCTCGGCCAAGCCAGGAAAAAGGGTTATCTTGGAAAAGACATTTTAGGAATCAAAGGCTTTAACTTCGATTTATACATCAAAGAAGGAGCCGGAGCTTTTGTTTGTGGTGAAGAAACCGCGCTGATCGCTTCGGTAGAAGGCGAACGCGGCATGCCCCGCAAACGTCCTCCGTTCCCGGCTGCCAGCGGCCTTTGGAAACAACCAACCAACATCAATAACGTTGAAACCTTTGCCAACGTTCCATGGATCATCTTAAACGGTGCCCAGGAATATGCCAAATACGGAACCGAGAAGAGTAAAGGAACCAAGGTTTTTGCTTTAGCCGGAAAAATCAAACGCTCAGGTTTGGTCGAAGTTCCAATGGGAATGAGCATCCGCGACGTAATTTTTAAACTGGGAGGCGGAATACAAAACGACAAAAAATTTAAAGCCGTGCAAATGGGCGGCCCTTCGGGAGGATGTATTCCCGAGTACCTGGCCGATACCATCGTTGACTACGATTCAGTAAATGCCACAGGAGCCATCATGGGTTCGGGCGGTATGGTTGTCATGGACGAGTCAACCTGTATGATCGACGTGGCTAAATTCTTCCTCAACTTTACCCAGGAAGAATCTTGCGGAAAATGTACATTTTGCCGCATCGGAACCAAACGAATGCTTGAAATTTTAGAACGCATCACCAATGGTGAAGGTGAAGAAGGCGACATCGAAAAACTGGAAGAACTGGCTTATCAAATTAAAGATAACTCGCTTTGTGGTTTGGGACAAACTGCTGCAAACCCGGTTCTCACAACCATCAAATACTTCAGGGACGAATACGAAGCACACATCCGCGACAAAAAATGCCCGGCAAAAGTTTGTCGGCCATTGTTAACGTACGAAATCGATCCTGAGAAATGTACCGGTTGTACGGTTTGTGCAAAAAAATGTCCGACCAATGCAATTGACGGTGAACGCAAACAAGTTCACTTCATCCGTCAGGAAGATTGTATTAAGTGTGGCAGTTGCTACACCAAGTGTAAATTTGATGCCATCAGGCTTTCTTAATGTTTAAATTTTAAAAAGAGAAAAAATGAGCGAAAGATTAAATGTTGTTTTAAACGGAAAGATCACCCAGGCTTACCAGGGAGAAACCATTCTGGAACTAGCTCAACGTAACGATATAGAAATCCCAACCCTTTGTCACGATCCCCGTATCGAACCTTATACTTCCTGCTTTGTTTGTGTGGTAGAAGTAGAAGGAATGCGCGGCATGCAGCCTTCGTGTTCAACCAGGGTAACCGAAGGGATGAAAATAGAAACCCATAACGAAAAAGTAAAAAGTGCCCGTAAAATGGCCCTCGATCTTTTATTGAGCAATCACTACGCCGACTGTTTGGGCCCATGTACCCAAGCCTGTCCGGCCGGTGTTGACGTACAGGGTTACATTTCGTTAATCGACAAAGGCATGTACAACGAAGCCGTGGCTTTGATTAAAAACACCAACCCGCTTCCGGCCATTTGCGGACGGGTTTGTGTGCGTCCTTGTGAAGCAGCCTGTCGCCGTAACTTACTAGACGAAGGTACAGCTGTTGGTATTGACTACATGAAGCGTTTCGCCGCCGATTACGATCTGGACAACAACAAGTGGAAACCGGAAATTAAACCAGCTACCGGCAAAAAAATAGCCGTGATTGGTGCCGGCCCTGGCGGATTGTCAACCGGATTCTTCCTGCAAAAAGAAGGCCACCAGGTAGATATTTACGAAGCGGCTCCGAAAGCCGGTGGATGGCTGCGCTATGGTATTCCCGAATACCGCTTGCCAAACGATTTGCTTCAACGCGAGGTGGACAATATCACCGAAATGGGCGTGAATATTTTCTACAACCAAAAACTGGGGGAAAATCTTAAATATAAAGATTTAAACGATAAATACGACGCTACCATCCTGACCATTGGTTCGCAAAAAGGAACCCTGATTGGTTGCGAAGGCGACGATGCCGAGAATGTTTATTCGGGCATTGATTTCCTGAAAAACATGGAAGTTACCGGGAAAAAAGCGGATTTCCGCGGTAAGAAAGTTGCTGTTGTTGGTGGTGGAAACACCGCCATGGACTGCTGCCGTACCGCCCGCCGTTGTGGCTCAGAAGAGGTTTACGTAATTTACCGTCGTACCGAAAAAGAAATGCCTGCCAACCCCATCGAAATCCACGAATCGAAACTGGAAGGCGTTCAATATTTGCTTTTAACCAATCCTTCAAAAGTAAATAAAGACGAAGAAGGAAAAGTTAAATCAGTTACTTGCATTAAAATGGAACTGGGCGAACCGGATGCTTCCGGCCGTCGCCGTCCGGTACCGGTTGAAGGTTCGGAATTTGATCTGGAAGTGGATTACATTTTGGCTGCCATCGGGCAAAAAACCGTGGTTAATTTCCTCGACGATGTAAACAATGCCGTGATGGAAGGCGAACTGAAACTAAACCGCTGGGGCGATATTGATGCCGATCCGAAAACCCTTCAAACCGGAATCAAAAATATGTTTGCTGCCGGTGATGGCGTAACCGGGCCCGCTACCCTGATCGAAGCCGTTGCACAGGCAAAAATCGCGTCCCGTTCTTGTCATCTTTTCTTATCAGGAATGCCGGTTGAACCTCCTAAAAAAGAGTTCGTCAGTATTAAAGATAATTTTGAAAAACAAAATCCGGAAGAATACCAAGCCCGCTTTGGCAAACAATTGCGCGAAGAAATGCCGGTTCTTCCACCCAAAGACCGTATGAACTTTAAAGAAGTGGAACTGGGTTATGCCAGCGAAGAAGTCGCAAGACACGAGGCTCAACGTTGTTTGGAATGCGGATGTACCGAATATTTCACCTGTGATTTGAAACGGTTCTCAACCGAGTACGAAGTAAATCAAACCAAATTAAAAGGCGAATACAAATCGTATGACATTGATTTTCGCCATCCTTACATCGAAATTGACAACAACAAATGTATTTTGTGCGCCCGTTGTGTCCGTATTTGTAAAGAGGTTGTTGGAGCCAATGCCCTTGGATTGGTGAACCGTGGTTACGATACGTTTGTGGCTCCAAGCATGGGCGACTGTTTGCAGGATACTTCTTGCGAAAGCTGCGGATTGTGTATCTCAACCTGTCCAACCGGGGCAATCACCGAAAACGTATTGTTTAAACCGGGACCAGTTCAGTTGGATCATGCCTCAACCATCTGTAATTACTGTTCGGTTGGTTGCGAAATTGACCTGGAACATAAAAACCAGTTTGTGATGAAGGTTGAAGGCGTTGACGGACAAATTAACAAATTGGGCAACCTTTGTAAATACCCGAAATTCGGTTATCAATATTTAAACGATAACAGCCGTATCACCAAACCGATGGTGAAAGAAAACGGGGAGTTCAAAGAAATTGGTTTTGACGAAGCTTACAAGCTTATTGCCGAAAAAATCAAAGGGGTAAAAGCCGACGAAAATGCATTCTTTGCCGGGGCACGCCTGACCAACGATGAAATGTACCTCGTGCAAAAACTGGCCCGTGCTGCCGTTAAAACCAATAACGTAAATAGTTTCCATTATTTGGATCGTGGCGAAGGCTACCTAAACAATAGCCTCGATAATGTTCCTTTTAAAGAGATCAACGGAGCAAGTAAAATTTACTTAATTGGTTCGGAAATTAATAATGACAATGCCGTTGCAGGGTTCATGATTAACCAGGCACAAAAGAAACATAATGTTCCTGTTGAGCTGGTGACAACACACGAAAACAGCACCATGGCTCACAAAGCAGATTCCTGTATTCAAATCAAATCGTACTATCACTTCATCAAAGCGGTGAATTATTATTTGGTGGCCAACAACTTCCACAACGGAATGTTCATCAACGATAATTGCGAAGGATTTGAAGAGTACAAAGAAGCTTTACTGAAAGAAAACTTTGTAGAGCTGATCGAAAAAGCGGGCGTTCCGTTCATGGACAATGTGATTGAATTTGCCAAAGAATACAACCATCAAATGAACGCGATTGTGGTGTTCTCTGAAAAAGAATTGTCATCGAACGCTTGCCGCGAGTTGTTTAATTTAGCCATGATTACCGGCAAATTGGGCAAAACATCTAGCGGATTGATTTCGCTAAAAGAGAAAAACAACGCCCAGGGAATTTTCGACATGGGAATTACCCCCAATTATGGTGTGGGAACCCAGGCCATTGCTTGTGAAGCGTTCAATCAAAAAATGGAAGAAAAATGGGGCGTAAAACCAAATACTTCTTTCGAGCTTAACACCATGAAACTATTGACCAAGGGAGCCTTGAAAAATGTATTTATTTTTGGTGAAGACCCGACAGGATGTGCCATTAATGGGGCAGACTTCCTGAAAAAAGTTGACTTCCTGGTGGTTCAGGATTACTTTATGACGGATACAGCCAAAGAAGCCGATTTGATTTTACCGGCCAGTTTACCAGTTGAATCGGGCGGAAGCTTTACCAACACCCAAAAGCACATCCAAGAATTTGACGCCAACTTTGAATCAAAAGTAGAAGAATTATCGTACCAGCAATTAATCAATATTGCCAAACAATTTGGGGTAAATGGTGCCGAAGAATTGATGGATGTCCGCATGGAAGCCCTGTCGTTATTCTCAACCGAAGATTCTAAAGAAAATCTGAAATTTAATTATACCGAAACATCAAACTGCAACCGCATGTTTAACTATGGTTGCGATAATATTCAGTTACGCTTTGAAAAAGAATTTGAAGAAGCTTTTAAATAAAAATCAAACCAAGCTATTTAGTCAGGGGATGACTTAAAGTCATCCCCTGACTTTTTTGAAATAGAAGTTTAATTACCTTTACTCATTATAAAATCAAATACACATGAAAATGAAAAGATTAATTTCCTTAATTGCAGTTCTTGCAATCGTAAGTACTGCATTTTCTCAAAATGCAGATGAGATTATCAAAAAACATTTAAAAGCTACCGGCGGAGAAAAAGCCTGGAGCGCAGTAAAATCGATAAAAATGGTTGGCGAAATTAGCGCACAAGGGCAAACAATGACCATGACCAACATACGAACTTCTTCCGGGAATTTTCGTGTTCAAATGTCGGCAATGGGCATGGATATTGTTCAGCTAGCCTATAATGGCGAATATGCATGGGGTATGAACATGCAAACCATGGGTAATGAGAAAAAAACCGGGGATGAAGCCGAAAATGCTAAATCGACAAAAAAAGAATTTCCGAACGTTTTCTTTAATTTCAAAGAAAAAGAATTCAAGGCAGAATTGCTAGGGACTGAAACTATTAATGGTGAAGAATGCTATAAATTAAAAATCAACAAAGGGACAAAAACACAGGCAGGGCTTCCTATTGACAATGTTTCAACGCATTACATTAGCACTTCTACACTTTATGAAATCGCAAGGGAAGAAGAACAATACAGCCCTCAAATGGGAAGCATAAAAATCAAATTTATTTATGGCGACTTTAAAGAAGTAAACGGGCTAATTCTTCCTCACACATATACCATTAGTCAAATGGGACAGGAAATTCCGGTTACTTTTGCTTACGAAATTAATGGTGAAATAGATAATAGTATCTTTTCCATGGAATAAAAAAATTATTCATTCATATTCTCGCAGGCTGTTATAATTGTTATAACAGCCTTTTTTTATTTTTAACGCTTTTTTAACAACACTGATTTCAATAATTTATCACTTTTGTATTATATTTATTAATTCTAAATAAAAACAAAGAGCGAAACTATGAAATCACTTAAATACATTTTCTTAACACTTACAATTGTACTTTCAACCGGGCTGATAGCCCAGAATCATTACCATTTTACCAGCGATCAGGCAAGCATCAAATGGACCGGCAAAAAAATCGGAGGATCGCACTGGGGATATATTAAACTCAAAAAGGGTTCTTTGGATATGGAAAACATGACCATAAAAAAAGGATCGTTTACCATTGACATGACAAGCATTTCGGTGAAAGACATTGAAAGTGAAAGCTACAATAAGAAACTAGTTGATCATTTAAAATCCGATGATTTTTTCGGTGTTAAAGATTACCCGGAAGCCATATTGGAAATTACCGAAAGTACTCCTTTTGTAAACAAGGAAGCTACAATAAAAGGGAATCTGACCATAAAAGGCATTACAAATCCCATTGAATTCAAAACGGTATATGGGGATGGAAAACTAACGGCAACAATCGTGGTTGACCGAAGCAAATATAATGTTCGTTACGGCTCAAAATCATTTTTCAATAACATTGGCGATAAAATGATTTACGATGAATTTACACTGGATGTCATTTTGAAATTAGAAACGGAATAAATTTTCTAAAGACCCGGAAGGTACAAACAATTATGGGATAGGTTTTAATTGGATTGATTTTACGTTTGTGCCTTCCGAAACTTAATCAATATTGGGCTGTATTAAAAGCTCACGGCTTTCCAGGTTTAGTGCCAGTAAATTCCCGAAACCATCTTTCCCTTTCATATAAACGCCATTATCCAGATCAATAAAACGGTAAGATTCATTTTTAAAATGATGGTAAATAAATTCCAGATTTACCGAAACATGGCCGTGAACAATGGTTCGCTGATTTATTTTTTCCGCATCAACGTCAAAATCACGCACCCATAACATGGCATGTTTATCTTCAAACGGGTTATCAATCTGAAAATTTAAACCGGCATGTACAAAAATATAGTCTTTGGTTTCAAAATAATAATCCAAACCTCTTAACCAATCGATGTATTTTTGCGGGATGTCATTCAAATTTTTCACGCCAAAACTTTCAACGGTTCTATCTCCACCATACTGAAACCAATTTCTTTTAAATTGATTTTTTTTGACAAATAAACCAGTCTTCAGGGGTTCATTTTCATACGACTTTAACAATGACTCCTCGTGGTTACCCAAAAGGAATTTAAAATCAAAGCCCTCTGATTTCTTCTTCATTAAATAATCAATCACCCCTTTAGAATCCGGACCACGATCGATATAATCGCCCAAAAAATAAATCCGGTCCGTTTTATCCGGTTTAATTAAATCTTCAATTAATGTACGAAGGGTTTCTAAACAGCCGTGTATGTCGGGAATGACCCATTGATTATTCATAAACTCAAACAGATAGTTGTTTTGTGTGGCAAAATTACTATTAAAAATTTTACCTTTGACAAAAATTCACAAACCAGATACTATAAGACGATGAAAGAAAATAAAAAATTGATGCTCATTATTTTAGACGGGTGGGGAAAAGGAAAACATGATGCATCAAATGCAATATACACTGCCAATACTCCCTTTTTTGATTCACTTTTAGAAAATTACCCGAATTCACAACTTTTAGCTTCGGGCGAAAGTGTAGGTTTACCCGATGGCCAAATGGGAAACTCGGAAGTGGGCCATTTAAACCTGGGTGCCGGACGAAAAATATACCACGATTTGGTTCGCATCAACAAAGCCATTGAAAGTGGGGAAATTGAAAAAAACGAAAAACTAATCGAGGCTTTTCAATACGCCAAGGACCATCATAAAAAAGTTCACTTTTTAGGATTGGTTTCTGATGGCGGGGTTCACTCATTAGACACCCATTTGTATAAACTTTGCGAGATGGCTTCTAATTTTGGTTTGGAAAATGTTTTTATCCATGCCATTACCGATGGACGCGATACCGACCCACAAAGCGGATTAGGGTTCATCAACGAACTCATCGAAAACACCAAACATACTTCTGCTAAAATTGCCAGTTTGGTCGGGCGGTATTATTCGATGGATCGCGATAAGCGATGGGAACGCATTAAAGTGGGGTACGACCTCATGGTTCACGGTAAAGGAGATCATAGCTCAGACATTCTCAAATCGATTAAGAAATCATATAAAGAAGGTATTACCGACGAGTTCATCAAACCGATTCAAATGATGGATGAGGAAAATAATCCGATCGGGAATCTTGAGGCCAACGATGTTTTTATTTGTTTTAATTTCCGAACCGACCGCCTTCGTCAAATGAGTGTTGCCTTAAGCCAGCAAAATTTTGAAGAATACGAAATGAAAAACGTGGGGTTAAATTATTACACCATGTCGAATTATGATAAAACATTCAAAAATGTGAATGTAATTTTCGATAAGGAGGATGTTCATGAAACCCTGGGAGAGGTTCTTTCGAAAAACGGAAAAACACAATTACGCATTGCCGAAACCGAAAAATACGCCCATGTAACTTTCTTTTTCTCTGGAGGAAGGGAAGAGCTCTTTAAAAACGAAGAACGTATTTTGGTGCCATCACCCAAGGTTCCAACCTACGACCTTCAACCCGAAATGAGCGCTCCAGAGGTAAGGAACCGCATCGTTGAAGAACTAAACAAACAAAAGCATGATTTTATTTGTTTGAATTATGCCAACGGTGACATGGTAGGCCATACCGGCGTTTTTAAAGCCATCATCAAAGCAGCTGAAACCGTGGATGCCTGTTTAAAAGATACGGTTGAAACTGCTGTAAAAAACAATTATACCGTTATTGTTACGGCCGATCATGGCAATGCCGACAATGCTGTAAATGCCGATGGAAGCCCCAACACGGCTCACTCACTGAACCCGGTTCCTTGTATTTTAATTAATGGGGGAAAAGAAATTAAAGATGGAATTTTAGCCGATATCGCTCCAAGTATTTTAAGCATCATGGGGCTGGAAATACCAAAAGAGATGACCGGAAAAAGTTTGATTTAAGATGAGAAAATATTTTGTCACAACACGTTGGTTTCGCCCATTTTTTTCAAAAGATTTGATTTGGGAACTCCCCAACGATGACAAAATTATCTACCTGACTTTTGATGACGGCCCTACTCCCGGAGTAACTTATAAAGTTTTGAAACTATTAAAACAGCATAATGCTCGGGCAACTTTTTTCTGTATCGGGAAAAACGTAATGGCCCATCCTAAGCTCTATCAAAGGATTTTAGACGATGGGCACCGAACAGGAAGCCATACTCAAAATCACAGTAACGCCACAAAAGTTTCAAATGAAACTTATTTTGAGGGGGTCAGACAAAGTGCCGAGGTAATTCACTCCAACTTATTTCGTCCGCCATATGGCCGCATAAAAAACAAGCACATTCGTACACTAAAAGAAAAATATAAAATTATTATGTGGTCGGTTTTAAGTGGCGATTTTGATAAAAACCTGAGCAAAGAAAAATGCAAACATTATGTATTAAAATATACCCGGGCAGGATCGATTGTTGTTTTTCACGATAGCATCAAGGCATCCGAAAAAATGCTTTATGCCCTCGAAGTTTGTTTAAAATATTTTAACGAAAAAGGCTATCGGTTTAAAGCAATTGATTTATAATTTTACATCTTTACTTAGAATAATGAAAAAACAAAAAATAATTAAATCGTTTTTTTTCTTTTTTTGGATATTGATGATAGCTCTCATTCTGACAGATTGTGCTAACATTGCAACGCCCATGGGCGGACCAAAAGATGAGACACCTCCTGTAGCAATTTCATCCGAACCCCAAAATTACTCCGCAAATTTTAAGGAAAGAGAAATGTCGGTCAGGTTTAACGAATTTGTACAGCTAAAGGATCTTTACAAACAAATACTGATATCTCCACCCATGGAATATGAACCGGAGGTGAAAATTAAAAAAAGATCGGTGGTTATCAAACTGGATAAAAAAGAAAAGCTTAAAGAAAACACGACCTATACTATTTTCCTGGGGAATGCGGTGGTAGATTTAACAGAAAGCAATCCGTATTTAAACTTTGAATATGTTTTTTCAACCGGTGATTATGTTGATTCGCTAAGCATCCGCGGAAATGTAAAAAATGCTTTTACGGGCGAGCCCTCTGAAAACGTTGCAGTAATGCTTTACGCCGATGAAAACGACACCATTCCCCTTGATTCGCTCCCGTATAAAGTTCGGCCAAATTATGTTGCAAAAACCAACAAAGAAGGCGATTTTAATTTGTTTAACCTTCGAAATGTTCCGTATAAAATCTTCGCCTTAAACGATCAAAACAGCAATTATTTGTTTGACCTGCCTTACGAAGAAGTTGCTTTTATCGATAGCATGGTTCAGCCAACATATAGTGGCAAAAGGCAAACCGGATATATCGACAGCACAGCCATGGATTCAATCAAAGCACTTTATAAATATGCCGCGATTAATTTATCAATGTTTGCTGCAGTTGATTCGACCCAATACATCTCAGAAGCAAAATTACAGGCAGACTATAAATTTGGAGTCATCCTAGATTTCCCGTGCGATTCTTTCAGGCTAAACCCACTAAACTTTAATTATGATGAAGTTTGGAAGCTGGATGAGTCCAGTAAACGCAACGACAGCATTACCTTCTGGATCAAACCATTTGTTCAAGACACATTAGAAGTAGAATTTTTAGCTGATGGAAAAATCCTTGACACCCTAAAATTTACAACCAAATCGTCGGCTAAAAAACCCAATTCGGGCAAAAAAAAGAAAGGCGGACTATTCGGAGGTAAAAAAACGCAAGAAGATACGGTAGCCCAAAAAGAATACATCAAATATTCTACAAAAATTAAAAATAACTTTATTGAGCTTACCGATAAAGTAAGCTTCGAATTTAGTTATCCCATTGAAAAATTTGACTTCTCTAATATTCTTTGGATGGAAGACAGTGTTGCTGTTAAACCTAGAATATATTTTACCGATTTGGTTCAACGGAAACTTGTTATCGACCACGAACTAAAAGAAAAAACGAATTATGAATTAATCATTCCGGATTCATCACTGGTTGATATTTTAGGCTTAAGCAACGACAGTATCATTTACAAATTTAAAACACGCTCCATAGAAGATTATGGGAATTTATACATTACCATTATCCCTGAAAACCAAGGTACTCCCTGGATCATACAACTCTTAAATAACAACGATGTTGTTCTCCGGGAAGTAGTTATTCAAAACGAAGAAAAACTGGAATTTAAAACAATACTTCCAGGGAAATACAAATTCAGAGCCATTAACGATGTTAACAATAATGGCTATTGGGACCCGGGAAATTACACCTATAAAAGGCAAGCCGAGAAAGTTGTAAATTTTGATAAAGAAATAGAAATTAGGGCAAATTGGGATTATGAAGAGAATTGGAATTTAAAATAATTCCAATTCTATTCTTCATTACAACGGTTTATACACTCAACAATTTCTGTTAGTGTTACGCTTTTCAAAGAGTAATATATCTTTTTCCCTTCCCTTTTAGAAACTAAAACCCCTTTATTTTTAAGAATATTTAAGTGATGAGAAGCAGATGCTTGCTCTATATTCAATTTCTCGTAAATTTCAGTAACGCTCATTTTAGGGTTAGAGTTTAAAAGATCAATAATGGCTATTCGCATTGGATGAGCCATTGCACGCAATTTGCTTGCGGCCATTTCTAGTTTTGTAATATCAATCACTAAGTTTCCCATACATGTTAAATTTTTACAAAAGTATAAAATAATATATTCCATATCTAATCATATGTATATATATCATAAAAGATACTGTTTATTTTATCCAAAAAGTGAAGTAAACTCAAACTTATTCCCATCAAACAAGCCTTTATCACTTAATTTTAACTCCGGAATAACCAACAGAGCCATAAAAGACAAAGTCATAAATGGAGCCTTCAAATTACTTCCAAGTTTTTTAACCTGTTTGTCAATCATTTCATAATCCCTAGCCACTTTATAGCCATCTTCATTCGACATGATGCCAGCCACCGGAAGAGGCAAATGATATTGTTCTGCGCCATTCACACAACAGATTCCCCCTTTCGACTCAACCAATAAGTTTACAGCATTCACAATTTCCTCATCAGAAGTACCAACTGCAATAATATTATGGCTATCGTGTGCAACCGTTGATGCGATAGCTCCACTCATTAATCCAAAGTTTTTAATAAAAGCCATTTGAGGCTTGGATTTTTGATAACGGTTCATCACCACTAATTTCAAAACATCACGATCCAGATCAGGCACAACACAGCCGTTTTCAATCTTGGCTTTCAATTTTATGCAATTTGTGATTAACTGTCCTTCGATGGCTTCAATAACTTTAATGGTTTTTGAAGCGGCCTTAACAACAATGTCACAGCCTTTAATTTTTTCGGATTCGAATTTATTTGGTGTTTCTTCAGGCTCAGAAACAATAAAAGAGACTCCATTTTCAGCAACCACAAACCCCTGAATCCATGTTTGTTGAACATTAAAATCGGTTAAATTATCCACAATAATAAAATCAGCATCATCTCCTGTTTGAAGCATCCCAACGTTCAAATTATAATGCTTTACCGGGTTAAAAATACACGAACGCAAAATAGTTACAGGATCATATCCCTTGCTAATAGCTCTTTTTACAAGCTCATTAATATGTCCCTGAATAAGATCATCGGGGTGCTTATCATCTGAGCAAAACATGATTTCATCTGGATATTTTTCAATTAACGGGATTAGTTCGTCAAAGTTTTTTGCAGCACTCCCCTCTCTAATCAATACTTTCATGCCATATTTAATTTTTTCTTCAGCTTCTTCTAGAGTAAAGCACTCGTGATCGGTTGTGATGCCTGCATCTGCATATTTCCGGGCATTATCTCCTGTAACGCCCGGTGCATGACCATCTACAGGCTTCTTATACTTTTTCGCAATTACTAATTTAGCAAGAACTTCCTCATCCCCAAACAAAACACCCGGGAAATTCATCATCTCAGAAAGATATTTAACTTCCTGCATACCAATCAATTTAGCTGTTTCCTCTACACCCAATACCGCTCCTGAAGACTCAAAGGGAGTAGCAGGTACACAAGAGGGGGCTCCAAAATAAAATTTAAAAGGAACCTTTTTTCCACTCTCAATCATAAACTTTACGCCTTCTATCCCAAGCACATTAGCTATTTCATGAGGATCTGATACAGTTGAAACTACCCCATTTACTACCGCTATACGTGCAAACTGAACAGGTGTTAACATGGAACTCTCAATATGGATATGGGCATCAATAAGCCCAGGTAAAATATACTGATCTTCCGAAACTTCAGCACGTTCAATTGAACTTATACTTCTATTTTTTACGGTGATTATTCCCTTAAAAATTTGCTTATTGACAACATCAACAATATGTCCTTTTATTTTTTGATCCATTTTTTAGCATTTATAACAAATTTATAATTTTATTTCTATACTTTACAGGATTCCATCGAGCTAATCAACTAAAAATTAAAACCCATCCAAAACCCTATCCCCTTTAACACTTCTTAAATAACATTAAAAGTTATTATGCTTTAAACAGCTCATAAACCAATAATTTTATCGTTGATTTAATTTTGCCACAGAATCTTATTTTTTATAATTGTACTTTTATAGGCTAATTTATAAGATATGAATAAAAGGGTATTTCGATTTTTAATCCTTAACTTAATTGTATGGACAGGTATAATTATAGCCTATTACCTCTACCTGGAAGCTTTTATCCCTTTTTGGAATTTCACACATCAGGCATTTATAATTAGTCTTATGGTTATAACATACTATGTGTGCCATCTTATTATTATACCCTTATTGCTATTTAAAAGAAAATATTTTTTGTTCGTATTATCCTTGCTGCTACTTTTTTCTGTTGCGGTATTTGCAAAATATGAAATCCAAAAAAAATTCATCAAACCACTTGAACAAATAAGCCAGGGGCTAACACCATCTGAAAAAGCTAAATTAAATCAAATTCTTTCTCAAGAAAAATTCAAAAATCTGCCCCAAAACATTCCCTCTGTCCAAAATGGAGATACCTTTACCGATCTCTTAAAATCACCCCGTTTTATCATGAATAATATACTATCAATATTGCTGGTAATATTGACAAGTATTTCTATAAAATTAGCTTATCGATGGAACTTAAATGAAGAAGCAAAATTAAATTACAAAAAGGAAAAAATTGAAGCAGAGCTTTCCATGCTAAAAAGGCAAATGAATCCACATTTTTTGTTCAACTCACTAAACAGCATTTATGCACTATCAATCAACAAATCGGAACTGGTTACCAAATCATTATTAAAACTCTCCTCTATATTAAGGTATTTTCTTTATGAAGAGATACATTCAGACGTTAAATTAACTGACGAATTAAAAGTTATTAATGATTATATCGACCTACAACGGCTCCGAATAAGCGAAAATGTTACATTATCATATAATATTGTTGGCAGTCCGGGTGATTATAAAATTGAACCATTTATTATCATGCCATTAATAGAAAACACATTTAAGCACGGAATAGACAATGTACAAGAATCATTTATTGACATCGCTATTATCATCATGCATGAAAAAATAGGGATAAAGCTCATGAACCGGATTGTAAATAAAAGTTATACAAAAAACTATAATTCCGGGATCGGGATCAACAACATAAAACGAAGATTGGACCTGATTTATCCGGGAAAATACAAATTAGATATTAACCGAACTGAGGATATATTTACCACTCACTTAGAATTAAAACTAACAAAATGAAATGCATAGCTATTGATGATGAACCTTTAGCCCTGAATGTTATAAAAGATTTTTGTGCGAAAATTTCTTTCTTAGAACTTGAGGGAACATTTACTAATGCCATGGATGCCAGCAAAATGCTATACAAGTCAGAAATTGACTTGATTTTCCTTGACATCCAAATGCCTAACATCACAGGCATCGAATTTTGTAAATCATTGCCCCATTTTCAATCACCATTAATCATTTTTACGACGGCATATACAAATTATGCCATTGAAGGTTTTGAACTAAATGCCGTTGATTATTTGATAAAACCTATTCCTTTCGAACGATTTTTTAAAGCAGCAAATAAAGCTTATGAACTGTTTGGTTTAAGAAAAGGAAATAGTAATATACAGGCAAGCCCGATCCAGAATGAGCCATCATCTCCAGATTATATCATGATAAAAAGTGAATACACAACCATTAAAATCCGGTTTGACGACATCCTATACATTGAAGGATTAAAAGATTATGTGAAAATTTTCACCGGGGATAAGCGGCACTTAACGAAAAGCACAATGAAAAACATTGAAAACAAACTCCCTGTTGAAAAATTTATGCGGGTTCATAAATCATATATCGTTTCGCTCGATAAAATCGAAAAAATCGAAAATAACAGAATTCTTTTTGGAGATAATCGAATCCCTATCGGGGATCAGTTTAAAAAAGACTTTCATCTTTTAATTAACAAATTCAGGTTATAAGAATACTTTTCTAATAGTATCTTGATTTTCTGAAAATGTCTCTCATACTTATACTCAAATTAAATTGCCAGTATTTTTCTTTTACCAAAGCTGATTTTTTAGAGCCATTTTGACCATACTCAAAGGAGAGGTTAAACGTATTTTGCTTTTTATTAACAGGAACACTTAAGCCAAAAGACAAAGAAAATGCATTAATTGCAACATCATCAACAAGCATATACGATTTGTAATATTTTGCTCCAAAATGATAATAGATTTGTTTAAATATATTTCTCGAGAAAACATCTATAGGGTCTTTTGAAAATCCAAACGAAAAACGTTCGCTGTTTCTAACATCTAAGTACGGCTGCTTTAATTCAGAATTCTCCCAGAATTCAATTTCATAATCAAATAAAGCCTGCCATTTCTGATCACTTACAAAAGCCATTCCCAAACCAAGTTTCTCAGGCACAATAAAAGTTTCTGCTTCACTATCTTTTATTTCAACGGTGGTTTGATCTGTTATTGAAATATCCGTTGGAGCATCGATCTTTTTACGCCTACTGTATATGGCACCAATGGTAATTGATTTTTTATCATTGATTTCATAAATATACTGCGCGCCAAAATCAAGATGCATGGCCCTGAAGTATTTATTGTAATTTACCGAATAATAAACCTCCCCGGAAGCTTCTTCTGTTTGATCAATGTTTCCGAATAAAGTTAAGACATTAAACCCAACCGATAAGTTTTTAGCAATCAAAAATGAATTCCCAATATAAAACTTATTTATCCTTCCTTTGCCGCTACATTCAAGATTGTAGGCTGATGTCGGCTCTCCATTAATACTGGTTTGACCATTAATAGAATAGGCAATTTTGCTATACGGAACCAAACCAACACTAAACCCCCAGAATTTCGCAACATTATAAGCAATGGCTATATACTCAATATTGCCATCAGTCATAGATTGAGAATCTTTATTGGTTTCAAAATTCGAATAATTAAAATACAGCCCGGCTTCAAACATAAAATTTAAACTATCAATGGCAGTATACGAGGCCGGGTTCATATTATTTAACCACCTGTTACTTCTCATTGCAATGCCTGCTCCTCCCATTGCCCTTGTTACTCCAAACCCACCTGCTTCAACCTGGCCAGCCCCAAAAATCGAATACGGACTGTATGATCCTTGGCTATAAACCGGGCATAAAGCCTGAAAAATAAAAACTAGGGGTAATAAAACTCTTTTTATATAGTAAACCATTCTTCTATCAGTAGTTTAAATAATAAATTTTTAATCGGGGTTTAAAATTTTCTGTATCAAAAATAATTTCATCAAATCCTGAAACTAAAATTGATGCATTGAAACTAACAAGCAAACCATGCTCAAGGTTAATATATTGGTTTCTTATCCCTTTTTTAATAAATTCAGTAATATCAAAAGTATAAGATGAATTTTGATAATATTGATGATCTTCAATTATTTCAGGGCTAACGGCATTTCCCGTAATATCAGTCAAAACATCCTCAAAATGATTGTAGGCATCTGTTTCATACATATTTAAGCCCGAAGGCAAACTATCATTTACATAACTAATCTGGGCAGGATAAAGAACAAGTTCTGCTTTCATTACCTTGCCCTTGTCAACAAGCAAAAGGTTTTCATACGAAGGAAACATTACTTTTGCATACACCCCGGTTCCAGCCTGAACAAATGAAAGTCCATCGGTATCTGTACTTTTTACTTCATCTGTTTGAGCCTGTAAACTACTGAAAGCCGTTTCAGAGTAATTATGTTCTATATGATTAAACTGGTTTTCTTTGCTATAGAAAGGAAAATCATAATATTTTGTTAAATCATGTAAACTTTCATGGGAATAAATTCTTATGTAAGCACCTGCCGCACTAAAATTTAAAATCGCCTGACTATTATCAGCTTTCAAAACAATCCCTTTAAAAAACTCCAGAAAATCATCTTGCAGTATAATTTCATCATCCCCATTTCTCAATCCCTCAAACAAATAGTTTCCAAACTCATCCTTAAGTTTTATCGATACCGTTTTATCTTTTAAGGGTTTTGGTAAAAACGTTTTTTGCCCCATATTTTCTCCAGAATAAGGCAATATATGCGTATTATAAAGCATATTATTTTCATCCAGTTCAATGCTTTCTTCAAGTTCATGCACCGAAATAGTATAGGGCTGTAATGTATCGCCATAATAATTAGTAAGGGGCAAAATCAATGCAACAGAATCGTAGGTATCCAGATCATCTATGGTGGTTTTACCCGGTGTTGTAAACTCTAAATAACTCGAACTGCTGATGTGTCCAAAATTATAATTATCAGATTCGCCGACGAGCAACACCCCGGCACCGTTGGTTGGGATAGAATCAAATTTAACAGTATAAAGCTCAACAGAAAACGTATCAACCAAGGTTAATCCCGTTTTCGCCGAAATAAATTTATCTCCAAACTCAAGCTCATATTCGTCGTTACTACATGCCAATACAAGCAAAGAAACGACGATCAACAATAATTTAAATTTATTTTGATATCTCATTAATGGTTGTTCAATATGGATTTGAACACAAACTAAGCCAAAATCCAAACATAAAAAAAATCAAGTATATAAAAGCTGTTAATCCGTAGACAAGCACATGAAATTAGCCTCTATTCAATAGGTTGGTAAAATCAACTTGAACGAATCAAAACATCTCTGATATAAGATGTTTTGTCTACATTGAAGCCCTGAACATCTACTCTGCTTTTTTATTGTATCTTATAAATATATGTTTGCTGAAATTTTCCAACAAAAATTTATTATGAAAAAAAGAATGAAAAATAAATTATTATTACCATTTGCAATAATTACTATTGCATTAATTTATTCGTGTGATACAAATAGCAGCGATGAAAAAGAATATGTGGGGAACTGGGTAGAGATGTCTGATTATGAAGGTGTTCGTCGAAGCGATGCAGTTGCTTTCTCGATAGGAACCAAAGGATACGTAGGAACAGGATTTGATGGAGATATTCGGCTAAATGATTTCTGGGAATACGATTCAGAAAGAGATTCTTGGCTTCAGGTAGCTGATTTCCCAGGAACCGCCAGAGAAGGAGCTTCAGCTTTTTCAGCTGATAACAAAGGTTATGTTTGCTTAGGCTACGACGGAAACAATAAATTAAACGATTTGTACGAGTTCAACCCAGCAACAAACACTTGGTCTCAAAAAACCGACTTTCCTGGAAGTGCAAGATATGGTGCAATTTCAATGACCTTAAACGATAAAGGTTATGTAGGTTCGGGTTACGATGGAAATTGCCTGAAAGATTTTTGGCAATATGACCCACTAACTGATACATGGACCCAAAAAACAAGTATTGGCGGTGGTAAAAGACAAGATGCAGTCGCTTTCACCCTGAACGGAAAAGGATATGTCTGTACCGGAATTGACAATGGCTCGTACGAAACAGACTTTTTGGAATATGATCCAGACACAGATTTGTGGAACAAGAAAAAAGGAATTGGAGATGTTACTGATGAAAGCTATGACGATGATTATTCAACAATAGTTGGGATCAATAAAGTTGCGTTTGCAATTGGCGGAAAAGCTTACATTGCCACTGGCACCTACGGAAGCATGATTCTTGATGTTTGGGAATGGGATCCAACTACTGATCTATGGGAATTAAAAACCAAGTTCGAAGGTTCTTCCAGAACAGAAGCTGTTTCCTTTATTATTGGAGACCGTGCTTTTGTCACCACAGGGAAAAATTCTAGTTATTACTTCGATGATTTGTGGGAATTTAAGCCATTCGACGAATACAATGAATACGATTAAAAACAATAAACGTATAATTTATACAGTTGGTGTTTTAATTATTATAATCACAATCATCTATGTTTTCAAATTAAGTCTGAACCACTCAAATAATATAGAGCTTAATGCTATTAGCATAGATGATGGATGGGGGTATGAAATTCTAATTGACAATAAAAAAATAATATCCCAAACATGTATTCCGGCAGTAGAAGGAAAACAGGTTTTCAAGAGCAAGAAAGAAGCAATGAAGGTTGGAAATGTTGTGGTTGAAAAAATAAAGAAAAAACAACCACCAGTAATCACAAAAGCAGAATTAAAGAAATTAGATATTCATTGTGATTATTAAATTTCTTTTATCACAACCTGACGAGATAATAAAAAAGCAGTGAGTTTTCACTGCTTTTTTATTTTATACGTTATGTATTGCCTGTGATATTTCTCCTATTAATGATGGATCCGTTTCAAACTTGTTGCCAATAACAATGATATCTGCCCCTGCTTTTGCAATTTCAGCAGCATCTTTAGCCGAACGGATTCCTCCGCCAATGATTAAAGGAACATCAATGCTTTTACTAACCATTGAAATCATATTCAGCGGAACATGGTTTTGGGCACCACTACCGGCATCCATAAAAATAACTTTCATCCCCAACATCTCTCCAGCCATAGCCGTACAGGCAGATATATCAGGCTTATCCGAAGGAATCGGCATTGAATTACTCATGTAAGTAACCGTTGTAGCCCTGCCTCCGTCAACCAGCATATAACCTGTTGAAATAACTTCCAAATTACTGGATTTTAAATACGGAGCTGTAATTACATGGGCACCTATCAATAATTCGGGATTGCGGCCCGATATCAGCGATAAATAAAGAAAAGCATCGGCCCGGTAACTAAGCTGCAAAGAATTGCCCGGGAAAATAACAATCGGGATATCAGAAATTGATTTAATGTTTTTTATACAAGTATCCAGGTAATTATTGTTAATCAAACTTCCGCCTACAAAAAAACAATCAACCTTGCTTTCGTCTGCATTTTTAACTACTTCCTGAATATAATCGTCAGATGTTTTTCCGGGATCAATCAAAACAGCAAACATTTTTTTGCCCGCCTTTTTGTTCTCTAAAAAGTTTTTGTAAATATTCATAATTGACCATTTTGATAAACAAAGATATTGATATTTGTTTATCAAAAAATCTCTTTTGCGATTGCTTTAATATTATCCGAAATTCCAATCGTAAAAAAATGCAGTGCAGGAACCCCAAATTCAATCAGTTCTTTGCTTTGCTGAATTCCCCATTCAACCCCAAGTTGAAACACGTCTTGGTTTGTTTTACATTTTTTAACATCCTTTACCAAATCGAACGGGATATCAATATTAAATACTTTGGGCAACAACGCAATATCGTTCATGCTTGTAATAGGTTTCAAACCAGGAATGATAGGAACCGTAATCCCGATTTCGCGACATTTTTTTACAAAATCAAAATATTTCTGGTTATCAAAAAACATCTGGGTAACAATATAATCGGCTCCGTCATCAACTTTTTGCTTGAGGTACTCTAGATCCAGATCCATATTGGGCGATTCAATATGTTTTTCGGGATATCCGGCAACTCCAACCGAAAAATTTGTTTTGGCCGAATTTTCAAGTTCATCATCCAGGTACTTGCCATTATTCATGTCGATGATTTGTTTTACCAGCTCATTGGCATTTTGATGTCCTCCTTTTTCAGCGTTGAAAGAACGCTGATTTTTTAACGGATCACCACGCAACACCAGCAAATCCTCAACCCCCAGAAAATGCAAATCAATCAACGCATATTCGGTGGCATCTTTCGTAAAACCTCCACAAATAATATGAGGAACCACATGAACCTGGGGATATTTATATTTGATCGCTGCCGAAATAGCAACTGTTCCCGGCCGTTTACGCACCGACTTTTTTTCTAACAAACCCGATGAATGGGGCTTGTATACAACCTCCTCCTGATGATAGGTTATGTTAATATTCAGCGGATTAAACTCCATTAAATTATCAATGGTTTTATAAATCCGTTCGATGTTATGCCCTTTTAAAGGAGGCAATAACTCGAATGAAAAATGAGTTTTGGAATCGTTTTTAAAGTGTTCAATAACCTTCATCTGCTATTTGTAATTTAAATTTGCGTTTAATAATCGCTCTGCTTCTTTTTTGGAGAACCCTTTTCGTTGAGCATAATCTTCAAGTTGGTCTTCGCTAATTTTCCCCACATTAAAATATTGAGTTTTGGGGTGCGCAAAATAATAACCACTTACCGAAGCTGCCGGGTACATGGCAAAATTTTCCGTTAGCGAAATGCCTATTTTTTCGGCCTGTAGCAAATCAAAAATGCTTCGCTTTTCGGAATGTTCAGGACAAGCCGGATAACCCGGTGCCGGACGAATGCCCTGATATTCTTCTTTTAAAAGCGAGTGAACCGGAAGCTCCTCATCCGAAGCATAGGCCCAGTATTCTTTTCTCACCTTCTCGTGAATCAACTCGGCAAAAGCTTCAGCCAGGCGATCGGCCAAAATTTTTAACATAATGGACCGGTAATCGTCCAGTTTTTCTTCCGCTTGTTGGGTCCATTTCTCTAAATTTATTCCGGCCGTAACTGCAAACAACCCGAGGTAATCGGTTGTCCCGCTTTCTTTGGGAGCAATAAAATCACTTAAAGAAAGATTAGGATAAGGCGAATTTTTTTGTTGCTGGTTTCTTAAAAAATGAAGTGTTTTCAATTCTTTTTTATTTGCAGGATCACCAAGAACAACACTATCACCAACAGCATTTACCGGATAAAAGCCAATCACTCCGTTTGCAACAAGCATCTCCTTCTCAATAATTTCATCAAGAAAGAGTTGGGCATCATCGTATAATTTCCGAGCTTCTTCACCTTTTACCGGATCATCAAAAATATCAGGATATTTACCACTTAGTTTCCAGGAGTGGAAAAAGAAGGTCCAGTCGATGTATTTTCTTATTTCGCGTAACGAATAATTTTCAAAATTTTTATTCCCCAGGAAGAGAGGCTCAACAATTTTTTGGTCTGACCAATCCAGTTTTAAAGCATTTTTCCGGGCTTCGTCCAAACTGATGTAATTGTTTTCGCCTTGATTATTATAGAACCTCACCCGCAGCCCTTCGTACTCCGCTCTTAGCTCTTTAAAAAACGGGGCAGACAAGGTGTTAGAAAGACTTTTTGTAGCCACACCAACACTCCGCGAAGCATCCAAAACATGAATGACCGGGGAAGAATACTCCGGTTCAATTTTTACGGCCGTATGCATTTTTGAGGTGGTTGCCCCGCCAATCAACAACGGGATATTCAGACCTTCGCGTTCAAGTTCTTTGGCCACATGAACCATTTCTTCCAGCGAAGGGGTGATTAATCCGCTCAAACCAATTAAATCTACCTTTTCTTTTTTGGCAATTTGAAGAATTTTTTCGGAGGGAACCATTACCCCCAAATCAATTACCTCAAAATTATTGCAGGCTAAAACCACCCCCACAATATTTTTCCCAATATCGTGAACATCTCCTTTAACCGTTGCCAAAAGAACTTTTGTGGGTTCATGCCCACTGGCATTTTCAGCTTTTTCGGCTTCAATGTAAGGAAGTAATTTAGCCACGGCTTTTTTCATCACACGAGCGCTTTTCACCACCTGTGGTAAAAACATTTTACCCTCACCAAACAAATCACCCACAATATTCATCCCGTCCATCAAGGGGCCCTCAATAACTTCCAGCGTCCTAGCGTAATTTTTACGGGCTTCTTCAACATCGCCCTCAATCTGATCAGCAATTCCTTTTACCAGGGCATGTTTTAAGCGTTCCTCAACCGGGAATGTTTTCCAGGCTTCTAGTTTTTCCTCTTTTACATTTTGCGATTTTAGTTTCTCGGCAAAAACAATGAGACGGTCGGTAGCATCTTTCCGGCGGTTCAGCACCACATCTTCAACCAGCTTTAATAAATCTTTAGGGATTTCATCATAAATCTGGAGCATCCCCGGGTTAACAATCGCCATGTCCAGACCCGCTTTGATGGCATGGTACAAAAATACCGAGTGCATCGCTTCACGAACCACATTGTTTCCCCTGAACGAAAACGAAAGGTTGCTCACCCCCCCGCTAACTTTTGCCAACGGCAAATTCGCCTTGATCCATTTAACGGTTTCTATATAATCAACCGCATAGGTGTTGTGCTCGGCAATACCGGTTCCTATGGTTAATATATTCGGATCAAAAATGATGTCCTCGGTCGGGAAATTTACTTTTTCCCGCAGAATACGATATGCCCTTTCGCAAATTTCTATCCGTCGTTTATAGGTGCTGGACTGTCCTTCTTCATCAAATGCCATCACAACCGTAGCGGCTCCGTATTGTTTGATTTTTTTCGCCCTGCGGATGAACTCTTCTTCACCGTCTTTCAAGCTTATTGAGTTCACAATAGCTTTGCCCTGGATGCATTTTAAACCCGCTTCAATCACCGTCCATTTTGACGAATCAACCATAAACGGCAGTTTTGAAATATCGGGTTCGGAAGCCAGAAGGTTCAGGAAAACCGTCATTTCTTTTTCGCTATCCAACAGGGCATCATCTAGGTTAATATCCAAAACCTGTGCTCCTCCTTCCACCTGATTACGGGCAATAGCTAAAGCTTCGTCGTATTTTTTTTCACGGATCAGGCGGGCAAATTTGGCCGAACCACTGACATTGGTTCGTTCGCCAATATTGATAAAATTACTTCCTTCAAAAATGGTGAGCGGTTCCAATCCGCTTAATCTTAATTTTTGTGCCTGGGGAACCGTTTTCCGCGGCTTTGTTTTTTCGGCAATTTTTGCCAACTCTCGGATATGATCCGGTGTGGTTCCACAACATCCGCCAATGATGTTCACAAATTGGTTATCGGCAAAATCCTGAATTTGCACTGCCATATCCCGGGGACTTTCCTCGTATTCTCCAAACTGGTTGGGCAAGCCGGCATTTGGATAAGCACTGACAAAGCCGGATGCTTTTTGAGAAAGCTCGGCCAAATACGGACGCATTTCTTTGGCTCCAAGCGAACAATTTAAACCAATACTCAAAACATCTATATGCGATAAAGCGTTCAGGAAAGCTTCCAGGGTTTGTCCGGATAATGTCCGTCCACTGGCATCAGTAATGGTTCCCGAAATCATAATCGGGATTTTAAGTTTTCGTTCCGCCAGAACCTGCTCAATGGCCATCAAAGCTGCTTTGGCATTCAGGGTGTCAAAAATCGTTTCCAGTAAAAGCAAATCCACGCCACCTTCGATTAAAGCATCTGCCTGTTCGAGATAGCACTCATACATTTCGTCGAAAGTAACAGCCCGGTAAGCGGGGTCTTCAACCTTTGGCGAAAGGGAAGTGGTTTTATTGGTTGGCCCCATAGACCCTGCTACAAAGCGTGGTTTTTCGGGATGCTTGTCAATAAAATCCTTTACCGCTTTCACGGCAATTTGGGCAGCAGTGGTATTTATTTCCCGCACTAAATCTTCCATCGCATAATCGGCCATAGAAATGCGGTTCGCATTAAACGTATTGGTTTCAATAATATCGGCTCCTGCCAATAAATATTCGGTATGGATTTCGGTAATAATTTGAGGTTGGGTTATACACAACAAATCGTTGTTTCCTTTTAAATCCCGTGTAAAACCTACAAAGCGTTCTCCCCGATAATCTTCCTCCGAAAGCTTATATCGTTGGATCATGGTTCCCATGGCTCCATCCAAAACGAGAACACGTTTTTCAAGCTCTTTGTAGATGTTTTTTTTCTCTGCCATCATAATTCAAATTTATAACATAGCAAATGCCATGCGATTACATAAATGATTGATAGATAAACTTAATCCTGTAATTTGTGTTAATTTATCAATCCCATACTTGGGCTAGGTTGTAGCACCTTTTCCTTTGTTCGGAAGGTTGCTAGAGGTTCGTTGAGCCTAGTCTCTCCCCTCTTCTCTATAAATCAAACACCTTTAAAGAAAGGTTTGCTTGAATTGCTGCAAAGATAGATGAGTTTGAAGAAGTTCGCAAATTAATTCAGTAATAATTAAAATTTATTCATCCCGTATACCAGAATATGATCTTCAATTTGATCGTAAACCAATTCAAAATCAGATTTATAATTATTGCAATGGATGGATGCTTCTATTTTCCCGGGAGGAAGGAATTCAAAAGGAGACAATTTTAAATGCTCGCGAAAATCGAGGTTGCCTTTGACATATAACTTAAACAAACTTTCTTTGGCCGACCATGCCGTACAAATTTTTTCAAGTTCGTTTTTTCCATTGAGCAATGCCGAAAGTTCTTCTTCCGACAGGAATTTATGTCTAACTTTTAAAGCTCTGGGATTGATCGCTTCAATGTCTATCCCTAATTCAAATTTTTCGCTAAGCATCACCGCCACGTAATTCGTGGTATGCGAAATTGAAATTTTTAGCTTGGAATTTTCAATAAAAGGAACCCCCGATTCAGTATGATGAACGAGCTGGTTCGAGCCACATAATTCATTCAACAAAACCCTGGTCGAAAGCCATTGCCGTTTCCGGTTAGTGTTCGAGATTTTCTTAAACTCACTATCTTCAAAAGCATTCAGACTTTTCAGCAAAAGCAAATCATCCACTGATTCAGTGATTTTCCAAACACCTAAAACCGTGTTACCTTCAAACTGATTTGTTCTTATCCGGGGCATATCTCAAAAATATCTTCAAAAATACAATAATATCGGATTTGAATAATCGGATACGTTGAACCTCACATTTTTTATTTGTACTTTTGCAATCCTTAAAACTAAATGATTAAGAAATAAACAATCATGATTGAAACAAAAACCAATTATAAAGTTGCAGATATCAATTTAGCAGAGTTTGGACGAAAAGAAATTGAAATCGCAGAAAAAGAAATGCCGGGACTGATGTCGGTTCGGGCAAAATATGCTAAAGAAAAACCGTTAAAAGGCGTACGGATTTCGGGTTCTTTACACATGACCATTCAAACGGCTGTTTTGATTGAAACCCTGATAGAACTTGGAGCCGATGTTCGCTGGGCCAGTTGTAATATTTTCTCTACCCAAGATCATGCCGCCGCTGCCATTGCAAAAGCAGGTATTCCGGTATTTGCATGGAAAGGTGAAAACCTGGATGAATACTGGTGGTGCACCAAACAAGCTTTGAGTTTCCCCGGCGGGAAAGGTCCCCAGTTAATTGTTGACGACGGTGGAGATGCGACCTTGCTTTTACATTTAGGCGTAAAAATTGAGAATGACCCGAAGCTCCTCAAAAAAGAAACAACAAGTTTGGAAGAAGCAGCCATTTACCGTTTGCTTACCGAAACTTACGTAGAAGACAACCAAAAATGGCACAAAGCTGTTGAAGACTGGAAAGGCGTTTCGGAAGAAACAACCACCGGGGTTCACCGTTTGTACCAAATGATGGAAAACGGCGAACTGTTGGTTCCGGCTATGAACGTGAACGATTCGGTTACCAAATCAAAATTTGATAACCTTTATGGATGTCGCGAATCATTGGCCGACGGCATTAAACGTGCCACCGATGTAATGATTGCCGGAAAAGTAGTAGTTGTTTTGGGATACGGCGATGTGGGTAAAGGCTGTGCCAAATCGATGCGCTCTTACGGAGCCCGTGTGATTGTTACCGAGATCGACCCGATTTGCGCCCTGCAAGCTGCCATGGAGGGCTTTAAAGTAACCACCATAGAAGATGCCCTGGTTGAAGGAAATATTTTTGTGACCACTACCGGAAACAAAGATGTGATTACGCTGGAACACATGAAACAAATGAAAGACCAGTCTATCGTTTGTAACATTGGGCATTTTGATAACGAAATTCAGGTTGAAAAACTGGATAAAGATAAACGAACCAAAAAATTAAACATCAAACCACAGGTAGATAAATACACGTTTGAAAAAGGAAATTCGATTTATTTACTGGCCGAAGGCCGTTTGGTGAACCTTGGTTGTGCCACCGGGCATCCTTCGTTTGTGATGAGCAACTCGTTTACCAACCAAACCTTGGCTCAAATTGAGCTTTGGAAAAACAATTATGAAGTGGGCGTTTACCGTTTACCCAAACATTTGGACGAAGAAGTTGCCCGCCTGCACCTTGAACAAATCGGGGTTAAGCTGACCAAAATGACCAAAGAACAAGCCAGTTACATTGGCGTTCCAATAGAAGGTCCATACAAACCAGAACATTACAGATACTAAGATTATAAACAAGATAGATTTAAAGCGATTCTCGGTTGAGGGTCGCTTTTTTAATTATAGATATAAAGACGAGTCCCGTCAAATGAAGTATGATATTGTTTTAAAGGAAGAGTGCCTGGTCCTTGGTCAGGATAGCCATTGTCAAATAAATTGTACCGAGTATTGCTACACGGGTCCATAGCATACAGTTCCCCTTTAACCATCTCAACCTTACACTCTGAATCATTAGGGAAATCATAAGGAGCAGTTCGTTCAAATGCTTTGTACCCATCATATCCAGCATTCAACACAATTATTCCTCTATAACCCACATCATCAATATATGCCCAATTCCAAAAGACATCCAAATTACCATTACCATTCTCTCCATCCTGATATTGTGCTGATCCAGGATAAATAGTACGAGCAACTCTAACGTAGGGAATTAAATCATCCACCGGGTTTTCTTTCCCGCAAGAAAAAGGCAAACCCATCAATACAAACAAGAGAATGATTAATAAAACTTTTTTAGAGATTTTATAATACATATTTTAGCAATTCGTTAAATAAACGAAGGCGTAAAATTATTATTTTATCATCAGTTAACAAACTTATCTTTTTATGAAATTTAAATGGTTGTTTTTATTTGTAATCGTTTTAGGTTCATTGCAATTTACATCTTGCAAAAGTCTTAAAGAATCAAGTGAAGCTAAAAAAGCAGAAAATGAACTTGAAGCACAAAAAAAGAAAGAAGAACGACAGGCAGAGAAAGAATACAAAAAGCTGTTAAAATCTCATTATAAACACCAAACAGAGCAAACCAAAGAACGCATGAAAGAAACAAAAAAGCGTTCGGAATACTACAATCGGCATAAAAAACGAAGCTTTTTTCAACGCCTTTTTGGAGGCAATAAAAATTGTAACAAGAAAGAAACAAAAAGCAGAAAGAAAACTAAAAGTGAAAAACGCTAAAAATTACATTTCCCCACCATACTTAGATTTCTCTTGGGTTTTATTCTGAGATTTATCACAGTCAAATTCAACGTCCATTCCATGTAAGGGTTTTACAAATTCGAGTGCTTGAAAATTCAGGGTTGAATCGGCATACAAACGTTTCATATACAAAGCCCAGATAGGCAAAGCCATATTGGCTCCCTGCCCTAAATTTAAGCTTCTAAAATGTGCACTCCGATCATCACAACCTACCCAAACACCGGTTGTAAGCTGCGGAACAATGCCCATAAACCACCCGTCTGATTGGTCATTAGTGGTGCCTGTTTTCCCCGCTATCGGATTTTTAAAATGATATTTCCAAGCCAGACGATTTCCTGTTCCATAATCAACCACCCCTTTTAACAATTCAATCATAAGATAAGCCGTGCGCTCATTTATGGCCTCGTTTCGTTTGGGCGCAAACTGGTCAATCACGTTTCCGTTTTTATCTTCGATACGGGTAATAAATATCGGTTCAACATACACTCCTTTACTGGGGAAAGTATTCATGGCTCCTACCATTTCCGAAAGTTTTAAATCGGCCGAACCTAATGCAATGGAAGGAACATTGGGAATCCGACTTTTTACGCCCATTTTCCGGGCAATTTTTATCACCGCTCCCGGACCATAACGTTTTATCAAGTGACCCGAAATCCAGTTGTTTGATTTCGCCAAGGCGTATTTTAAGGTAATTTCTTGTCCTGCTGTTTTATCCCGACCATTATCGGGTTCCCAAAATTTACCATTAGATAACTCTATCCGGGGCCGTATATTGGGCCATTTACTACAGGGAGTTTCTCCTTCCTGCATAGCCAAAGTATAAAGGAATGGCTTAAAGGTTGAACCGACCTGACGAACCCCCTGACTAACATGATCGTACTTAAACGTATTGTAATCAATACCTCCAACATAAGCTTTTACATGGCCCGTTATAGGCTCAACCGACATTAAACCGGCATTTAAAAAGAATTTGTAATATCGAATTGAATCCATGGGAGACATTACGGTATCAATCATTCCTTCCCAGGAAAATACTTTCATCGGAACCGGCACATCAAAAATCATCTCTATAGAATCCATTGACTTCCCGGCTTCACGCAATTTCTGATAACGCTCTGTACGGCGCATGGTACGAACCAGAAGTTTTTCTACTTCCCGATCCACCGAATCGGCTTTAAATACAAAAGGTGCATAAGAATAACCTTTCCAATGGGCATAAAAAGCAGGTTGCAAATCCATCGAGAGGTGTTCTTTAACCGCTTCCTCTGCATGTTTTTGCATACGCGAATCTATCGTGGTGTAAATTTTTAAACCGTCTTCGTATAAATTGTAGGGCGTTCCATCGGCTTTAAAATGATTGTCACACCATTCTTTCAGTTCTGAACGCAAAAACTCACGGAAATAACGGGCATGTCCACGGGTGTGATCCATCACACCAAAACGGCTCATATCCAAAGGAACTTTACTTACCGAATCGTAGGTATATTGATCGATGAAACCATGCTCCCTCATATTGCCCAGCACTAGGTTACGGCGATGAAATGCCCGTTTAGGATGCCGAACCGGACTATAATAAGTTGGCGCGTTCACTACCGCAACCATCAATGCAGCTTCTTCCAATTTCAACGAATCGGGAGTTGAATTAAAAAATGTTTGAGCCGCCGCTTTTATTCCGAACGAATTATGCCCGTAAGCCACAGTATTCAAATACATGGCAATAATTTCTTCTTTGGTGTAGTTTTTTTCCAGTTTAACTGCCGTAATCCACTCTTTGAATTTGGTCATGATGAGCTCGCCGGTTGAAGGGTTCGTTTTACGGGGAAAAAGATTTTTTGCCAACTGCTGGGTAATGGTACTTCCACCGCCTTTATGATCGCCGGTTATTACCCCGGAAACCACCCCGAATGCTACCCTGAACAAAGCCATACCATCAATGCCCGAATGTTTTTCAAAACGGATATCTTCGGTGGCTAACAATGCATTTACCAAATCGGGCGAGAGCTCACGAAAATTTACATTGGAACGGTTTTCAAAGTAGTAAGTTCCCAAAAGCACACCATCGGCCGAAATAACTTCAGTGGCCAAATTGTTTTTGGGATTTTCGAGTTCCTCAAAAGTAGGCATCGGTCCAAATAATCCGTACGAAACCGCTGCAAAAAATAAAATGACCAATAAAACCAGGCTGCCAAAAATGATCCAAAAACGACCCAGGTAGCTAATTTTAATTTTTTTCTTTTTAGGATTTGAAGTTTCCTCCATCGTATAATGTCTTTTATGATTTAATCAATCTTTTTTACAATCTTAATGCCAACGTCTTCGATGCCGTTCAGTTTTTCTTCGCGCATGGCCTGTTCAAGCTGCACATGATATTTCCCGCTTGCAGGGAAAAGCAAATCCTCACGGATAAGATGAGCACTTTCTTTAATACTCCCCATTCCACTGCCCAGCCATTTACCACGAACATTGGCCAGAATACATTCCACCGTATCACGCCCGCTTGTCCCATCCGGGAAAGTTGTTGTTACAAAAAAATAAATATTACTAAAATCATAATCCATATTATTTCTAACATTGATGTAAAAAGAATACGGATTTATAGTATCGCTGATTTCAAATTCAAAATTTACGGTTTGAGAGCTTTCCCAGGGTTTATCCACCGATTTATTTTGGTTCACAATGGTATTATCCTGACAGGAAACCAATATAAAAACAAGGCAAAGAAATATAATTGAAGATAAATATTTTGAAACCATAGCATTAATTAGATTCAAAATGATAATGTTAGATTGATAAATTTATTGCCTTCTTCTCCGTTTTTTGGGTTTTTTTTCATCAAAACGGTTCAAATCGTCCTGTCCAACAACATTTTCAAAATCAGATTTCGGTTCATTCACGGTAACGGTCGAAACAAAATCTTCCAGTTTTTCCGGAATTTTTCCGTTTTTGTTCATCTCCATCACTTTTTTCACTTTTTTTAAAGTCAGCGACATAACGTTTGAAGGATCATTCTCGTAAGAATACCACATCAATTTTTTGAAGATATCTGATTTCTGATAAACGGCATTCCCTTTTTTTGTTTTCAAAACGATTGAACTATCGGGAAAAGATTTCAATGCATCGATATATACATCACGTTCGAAGTTTAAACAGCATTTAAGCTTTGAACATTGTCCAGCCAATTTTTGCGGATTCAGGGTTAATTGTTGTGTGCGAGCCGAGTTGGTGGTTACTGAACTGAAACTGCACATCCAGGTGGCACAGCACAATTCACGTCCACAAGAACCAATGCCTCCTAAACGAGCTGCTTCCTGGCGAACGCCAATTTGTTTCATTTCAACACGCACTTTGAATTGCTCGGCCAATATTTTAATCAGCTCACGGAAATCAACCCGATCTTCGGCTGTGTAGTAAAATATGGCTTTGGTTCCATCGCCCTGGTATTCTATGTCGTTCATTTTCATTTCGAGCTTGAGGTCGTCCGTAATTTTTTTGGTTCTTTGCATGGTTGAGTCTTCTTTATCAACCGATGCTACCCATTTTTCAATGTCACTGACCCGAGCCCGCCGGTAAATCTTTTTAATATTTTCAGAAACCGGATCAACTCCTTTGCGTTTCATTTGTAAACGGGCGGTTTCACCTGTTAAAGAAACAATACCAATATCGTGTCCCGGAGAGGCTTCAACAGCTACAATATCCCCCACGTTTACATCAAAATCGCCCTGCAGGCGGAAAAAATCTTTACGGCTGTTTTTAAAACGGATCTCCACGCAATCAAAGCGTTGCATTCCTGAAGGCAAATCCAAATGTCCCAGCCAATCATGATCGGAAAGTTTACAATGAATTTTACTGTAAACAGTTACGCTCCCCTCTGTGTCTGGTTTGCAACTACAGCCACGGGTTAAAAAAGTATTTTCAGATTCGGGTTTTATATTGTGTTCACTCATGAATATTCAAATTAAACAGCAAATGTACTAAAATTTAGACGTTACGAACTTTTCAATTTTAATAAACGCATGGATTTCAACGATAAATCCAAAAACAAAATAGACGGGTTCGCGTTTCGTTCGATGTGAAACAGTGCTTCGTTAAGCTCTTTGGCAAACTGTTGAATATTAGCCGGATTAATAAATGGTGAAAACTTTTGGGTGAACCCCAGTTCTTCATTTTCGAGCTTTACCAAATTATTTTGCCCAAGGTTTAGCAAAATTCCGTTACGAGCGGTTCGCAGGGCATAATCCAAAAAACTTTTCTGTTTCTCACGCCCGATTTTGGAGATATCAGCCACAAAATCAACCATTCCCTTTACATCAGGCTTAAAACACAAACGCATCCAATCGCGAAAAAGGAAAAAGTTTTCCCGATCATCTTCGTTGGCATCCAGGTTTTCAAGGGCAGATAAATAATTTCCCCCCGAAAGGTTTACCGCTTTTTTAGCCTCTTCTTCTGTGCAGGATTTCCGTTCCATCAGAGCCTGAACCAAAACCTCATCTTTCAGTTTCGGGATTTTTACGATTTGTGTTCGTGACCGAATCGTTGAAAGCAGTTTATTATCGTCTTCGGTAATCAGGATAAACAAGGTTTTTTGTGGGGGTTCTTCCAAAATTTTTAGAATTTTCGGTGCCGCCGAATGAAATAATTTATCGGCCATCCAAATAATCATTACCTTGTAATCGGCCTCGTACGATTTATAACTCAGGGTTGAAATTATGGAATTACAATCGTCTTTATTAATGATGGCTTGTTTGTTTTCAATATCAATGGATCGGTACCATTTATTTAGGTTGATGTAAGCCCCGTTGGCAAGCAAAAGTTCGCGCCATTGAGCCACAAATTGCTTACTGGTAGGCTTTTTAATTTCTTTATTGGAAGCTACCGGGTAAATAAAATGCAAATCGGGGTGAGCTAGTTTTTGAAATTTAATACATGACGGACAAACGCCACAGGAATCGTCCTCTCTACGGTTGGTGCAATTTATGTACTGAGCATACGCAATAGCCAAGGCCAGTTTCCCAACACCTTCTCCGCCTAAAAATAATTGTGCATGGCTAACCCTCTGGTTTTTTACGGTTTGGCGCAATCGTTTTTTTACGTCCTCCTGTCCTATGATTTCTTTGAAAAGCATGTTTCAAATATACCTAAATTCTAACAAAGCCCACGACTAAAGCCATGGGCTTTTATTTGTATTTTTTACTTTAGTTAGGGTGGCGCGGCTCTAACTACATCTAAATTTATTAGCTAATCTTAGCATGGATAAACTCACGGTTCAAACGGGCAATGTTTTCTGCAGAAATTCCTTTCGGACATTCTGCTTCACAAGCATAAGTATTGGTACAGTTCCCAAACCCAAGCTCGTCCATTTTGGAAATCATGGCCTGAACGCGTTCTTTGCCTTCAATTTTTCCCTGCTCCAGTAAAGCATACTGCGAAACTTTAGCCGAAACAAACAACATGGCCGAAGCATTTTTACAAGCCGCCACACAGGCTCCACAACCAATACAGGTTGCCGAATTGAATGCTTCATCGGCGTTTTCTTTTTTAACCAAAATTTGATTTGCATCCTGGGCAGCTCCGGCATCGATAGAAATAAATCCTCCGGCCTGCATAATTTTGTCAAAAGCATTGCGGTCCACAATCAAATCTTTCATTATCGGGAACGATTTTGCACGGAAAGGTTCTATCACAATGGTTGAACCATCTTTGAACGAACGCATGTGCAATTCACAGGTGGTGGTTTTCTCGGCCGGGCCATGCGGACGACCATTAATATACAAACTGCAACAACCACAAATACCTTCGCGGCAATCATGCTCAAAAGCTACGGGTTCATCTTCGCCCGTGGTGATTAATTTTTCGTTGAGGGCATCCAGCATCTCTAAGAAAGACATTTCGGGAGATACGTTATCCAGATTATATGTTTTAAACTGGCCTTTGTCTGTCGGACTTTTTTGACGCCATATTTTAAGTTTTACTTTCATATCAATAAGATTTGAAGACTTTAGATATTAGATGTTAGACACAACTTCTTTAACATCTAACGTCTAGCATCTAATTTCTATTTATAACTTCTTTCTTTTAATTCAACATTTTCGAAAACCAATGGTTCTTTATGCAACTTGGGAGGGGTGTCGTCACCCAAATATTCCCAGGCTGCTACATACGAATAATTTTTATCATCACGTTTAGCTTCGCCGCTTTCAGTTTGGCTTTCTTCGCGGAAGTGAGCCCCGCAACTTTCTTTACGGTTCAAACCATCGGTAATAATCAACTTCCCGATTTCAAAGAAATCAGCGACACGTCCGGCACGTTCAAGCTCCTGGTTCAATTCTTTATCGCTACCTGTTACTTTTACATTTTGCCAAAACTCTTTTTGCAGCTCATCCAAAAGTTCCAGACCTTTTTTCAAGCCTTCTTCGTTACGAGCCATACCGCTGTAGTCCCAAAGAATTTTCCCCAAACGTTTATGGAAAGAAGTTACCGATTCGCTTCCATTTATGGCCATTAATTTTTCGATTTTACCGATCACCGCTTTTTCAGCTTCATGAAATTCCGGCGCATCGGGAGACGGTTTTTGGATTTTAATTTCATCGGCCAAATAATTACTGATGGTGTAAGGAATGATGAAATAGCCGTCGCCGGCACATTGCATCAGTGAGCTTGCTCCCAAACGGTTCGCCCCGTGATCGGAGAAGTTAGCCTCGCCAATGGCAAATAATCCCGGGATGGCAGTTTGAAGATTGTAATCTACCCAAAGTCCGCCCATGGTATAATGCCCGGCCGGATAAATACGCATCGGCTCTTCATACGGGTTGATCCCGGTAATTTTTTCATACATTTCGAAAAGGTTGCCGTATTTATTCTCAATAGCTTTTTTGCCTTGTTTTTCGATGGCGTCCCTAAAGTCAAGATTAACAGCCAATCCTGTTTCACCAACCCCATAACCGACATCGCAGCGTTCTTTCGCAGCACGTGAAGCCAC
Organism: Bacteroidales bacterium; assembly: GCA_963664245.1. Classification (GTDB taxonomy): domain Bacteria; phylum Bacteroidota; class Bacteroidia; order Bacteroidales. The sequence goes on along the minus strand of OY760934.1, from coordinate 2,588,374 downwards.
ATCGCGGGGAACCAAGTTGCCAAAAGCAGGGTAACGGCGTTCCAAATAATAATCACGTTCTTCTTCAGGAATATCGTTTGCATGGCGTTTATCGCCTTGTTTTTTAGGAACCCAAATCCGTCCATCGTTACGCAAAGATTCCGACATCAGGGTCAATTTTGCCTGATATTCGTTCAGTACCGGCACCGATGTCGGGTGAATTTGAATAAAACTCGGGTTGGCAAACATTGCTCCTTTTTTGTAGGCTGCCCATGCTGCACTTGCGTTTGAATTTACCGCCAATGTTGATAGGTAATAAACGGTTCCATATCCTCCGGTTGCTAAAATAACAGCGTGTGCAGAGTGGCGTTCAATCTCACCAGTAACCAGGTTGCGGGCAATCACACCGCGAGCCTTGCCGTCAACCACCACAACATCCAGCACATCTCGGCGCGGATACATGGTAACGGTTCCTTTTTTTACCTGGCGCATCATGCCTGAATAAGCACCCAGCAAACATTGTTGCCCAGTTTGTCCCTTGGCATAAAATGTACGAGACACCTGAACTCCGCCAAAAGAACGGTTATCCAAAGTTCCGCCATACTCACGGGCAAAAGGAACGCCCTGGGCAGTTAGCTGATCGATGGTGGCACTACTTACTTCGGCTGCACGGTAAACGTTAGCTTCGCGGGCACGATAATCGCCCCCTTTAATCATATCATAAAACAAACGATAAACGCTATCGCCATCGTTTTTGTAATTTTTTGTTGCGTTGATTCCACCTTGTGCCGCTACAGAGTGTGCACGGCGAGGCGTATCCTGAAAGCAAAAGGCTTTTACATTATAACCCATTTCTCCAAGGGTTGAAGCCGCAGCTCCCCCGGCAAAACCGGTTCCCACTAAAATAATGTCAAGTTTTTTACGGTTGGCAGGGTTTACTAATTTGGCCGTTGCTTTATATTTTGTCCATTTTTCTGCTAATGGACCATCAGGTATTTTTGCATCTAATTTTGTCATAATTTTAATTTATCAGGTTGAAGCAGAATTTTTTTCTACGCGAAAAACATGTAATACAGCGGGATGATCGCATATCCGGCAGGAACTACGACCGAATAAACATTCCCGAATCCTTTAATGAAAGGCGTATATTTTTTGTGGTTTAACCCCAAAGTTTGAAAGGCCGACTGGAAGGCATGGTTCAAGTGAATGCCCAGTACCACAAACGCGACTAAATAAATGATATTAAACACCATATCGTTTGAGAACAACCAAACCGCCAGGTCAAAGAAATATTCCTCTTGCGGGTGTGGAATATTAGCCGCTACCGGAGCTTCTACAAATCCAAGTTTGATAAAATAAAAATGGTAGAAGTGCAAGATTAAAAACATAAAAATCACCAATCCTGTCCAAATAATGTATTTCGACATGAAAGATGTTTTTGATTTACTGGCCACTTTATACCTGGTTCCACGGGCTCTCCAGTTTTCAAGCTGAAGAATAATACCCATCAAAATGTGGATCAGGAAGGCAGCCATTAAAACAAGCTCAAAGAGCTTTACAATCCAGTTGGTACCCATAAAATGTGCAGCGGCTGTAAACCACTCTTTGTGCTCATCGTGAATGGGTAATAAAAACAAGTTTATACCAAGGTGTACCACTAAAAACATGATTAAGAACAATCCTGCAATGGCCATGGTAATTTTTTTCGTAACAGACGAAATTGATAATAGTGTTTTACTCATGATCGTTTAATTTATCAGAAATATTTCGATTATTAGGTTAATAGGCTTTATATAAATTATTTTACATTTGTAGTTCACAAATTGAGAGTAACAAATTTAATTCTTTAATTGAATTTTTTAGTACTCTGAACCAAAATTTGTAAGCGTTATAAATAAAGGGATTAAAAATGAGATACTTACCTATAAATTTTGAATTATTTAAAAACAATCGAAAAAATCTTGCTAAAAAACTGAAAAAGAACTCGGTGGCTATTTTTAACGCCAATGATGAGATGTTCAGAAACGGGGATCAGTTTTACCCTTACCGTCAAAACTCCGATCTTTTTTATCTTTCCGGCATCGAACAAGAACAAAGCATTTTGGTGATCGCGCCGGATCACCCCAATCCAAAATACCAAGAGGTTTTATTTATCCGCAAATCGAACAAACAACTTGAAACCTGGTTCGGACATAAACTTACCCCCAAAGAGGCGCAGGATATTTCTGGCATTAAAACCGTGATGGAGATGGAACGCATGGAAAGCGTACTCAAAGAAATCGTCCTTGCCTGCGAAAACATCTATTTCAATTTGAATGAATACCCAAAGTTTGAAATGGATTACAAAAGCAGGGACGAACGCTTTGCCCGTAAAATCAAGAAAAAATACCCGGCTCATGAATACGAGCGTTCGGCACCAATCATGGCAAAATTAAGAACCGTAAAATCAGACATCGAAATTGAACTGATCCAAAAAGCCTGTGACATTACCGAAAAAGGATTTCGACGGATTTTAAACTTTGTAAAACCCGGTCTTATGGAGTACCAGATACAAGCCGAACTTGACCATGAATTTATCAGCAACGGGGCCAATGGCCATGGTTATCCTCCAATTATCGCTTCGGGAATTAACGCCTGCACCCTGCATTACATCGAGAACGACAAAGAATGTAAAGACGGTGATTTGTTGCTGATGGATTTTGGCGCAGAATACGCCAATTACTCAGCCGATTTAACCCGCACCATCCCGGTAAACGGGAAATTCACCCCTCGCCAAAGAGAAGTTTATGAGGCCGTGCTTCGCGTTCAACGACAGGCCATCCAGTTGTTGGTTATTGGAAATACCATCGATAATGTGAACAAAAAAGTCAACAAATTGATGGAAAAAGAAATTATAGGTTTGGGGCTGTTGAGTAAAAAAGACCATAAAGATCCTTTAAAAACAAAAAACACTTTGTTTGAATATTTTATGCACGGAACCTCGCATTTCTTGGGTCTAGATGTGCATGACGTGGGTTCAAAAACAGAACCATTCAAAGCAGGAATGATTTTTACCTGCGAACCAGGGCTTTACATCCGCGATGAAAAAATAGGAATCCGGATTGAAAACGATATTCTGGTTACCCAAAACGGCCCGGTTGATTTGATGAAAAACATTCCGGTTGAACCGGACGAGATTGAAAAAATCATGGAAAAACAAGAATAACAATTAATAACAACAAATACACATTCTACTATGTTTAAAAAAGAAGTATATATTGACCGACGCAATCGATTAAAAAAAGAGATGAAAGCCGGAATTGCTTTAATCCTTGGAAACTCTGAAGCGTCTTACAACTATCCTGCAAACACTTATCACTTCCGTCAAGACAGTGATTTCCTCTATTTTTTCGGATTGGACATTCCGGATTTTGTAGGGATAATGGACATCAATAACGATAAAGATTACATTTTTGCCAATGATGTGGACATTGAAGATATTATTTGGATGGGACCTCAGCCATTGGTAAAAGATTTAGCTGCTAAAGTAGGCGTTGAAAATACGGCTCCTTACACCGAGCTTTCCGCTTTTTTGAAAAACATCGAAAAAGAAGGCCGCAAAATTCATTTCCTGCCTCCGTACCGTGGCGACCGGTTGGTTCAATTCAACCAATTATTGGGCTACGATGTATTGAAAGTGAAAGAAATGGCTTCGCAGGAGTTGATTGAAGCTGTGGTAAAATTGCGTTCCATCAAAGATGAATACGAAATTGCCGAGATCGAAAAAGCCGTTGACATTGCTTACGACATGCACACCACCGCCATGAAAATGTGTAAACCCGGTGTGGTTGAACGCGAAATTGCCGGAACCATCGAAGGGATTTCATTGGCACAGGGCGGGCCAGTTTCATTCCCGATTATTTTGAGCATCAACGGGCAAACCCTGCACAACCACTATCATGGAAACACCATGAAAGAAGGCCAAATGATGATTTGCGACGCTGGAGCCGAAACCACCATGCATTATTCAAGCGATATTACCCGTACAACTCCGGTAGGCGGAAAATTCTCAGAACGCCAAAAAGGAATCTACGAAATCGTATTAGAAGCAAACATGAAATCCATCGAAGCTATTAAACCGGGCATTGAATACCGTGAGGTTCATTTTATTGCCTGTAAAGTAATTACCGAAGGCCTGAAAAAACTTGGCTTAATGAAAGGCGATACCGATGAAGCTGTTAAAGCCGGTGCACATGCATTGTTTATGCCTCACGGCCTGGGACACATGATGGGATTTGATGTTCACGATATGGAAGGTTTTGGCGAAAACAACGTTGGCTACGACAAAGAAACCAAACGTGTCACCCAATTTGGAACCGCTTACCTGCGTTTGGGTCGCGAACTACAACCCGGATTTATTTTAACCGTTGAACCAGGCTGTTACTTTATTCCCGAACTGGTTGAAAAATGGGAAAAAGAAGGAACCAATGCCGAGTTCATCAACTTTGATAAAGTAAAAGAATATTTGGATTTTGGAGGCGTTAGGATTGAAGACGATGTTTTGGTTACCGAAACCGGAAACCGTGTACTTGGAAAACCAATCCCAAAAACAGTTGCCGAAATTGAGGCACTTTGTGCCGAGTAAAACCCAGAAAAAATTCAATTCTTAGGATAAAAAACACCCGCAAATTTGCGGGTGTTTTTTATTTTGAAAAGGAAAGTAATCAACTTTATTTATATCTTTTTAGACTATATACTTTTTAAAAGGGAACAGTAACGTGGTAAAAATGTTACAAAAAAAATAACGATAAATACAATGTAAAAAAGGAATAGTCAGGGGAAACTTTGAGTCACCCCCTGACTAAAAAAATGTCGTCAAACTATTCGTATTTTATTGAATCCACCGGATTTTTATTTGCCGCATTGTAAACCCTAGCTGTAATAGTTGCAACAGAAATTATTAATGTAATGACCGTTGGAATGATAAATGTGCTAATACTTGCACTCATATATACCTCGTAAATACTATCTAAAATCATTTTAGATGAAAAATAACCAAAAACAGAACCCAAAACAGATGAAATAAAAACGATTAATAAAAATTCACGATTAAGCAATTGAATGATCTGGAAAACAGGAGCTCCCAGTACTTTACGAATACCAATTTCTTTGGTTCGTTTTATCACTTTTAGCGATACCAGGGTATATAAGCCAACCAATGAAAGAATCACAGAAACGACTGCAAGGAAGAGGTAAATATTAATAAGATTCTTGTTTATGTTTTTTGATTCTGCTAATCGTTCTATTTGCAAATACCCCGGGTAAACTGCATTTGGAATTACTCTTTCCCATTCTTCACGCATAAAATTATTCAACTGCTCAAGGTTTTTTTCATCAGATTGAACAACCAGATTTCGCATTCGGTCTTTAACTCCAAGCTTTAACATGGTAGGATTAATATCTACCCAAAAACCATAAGGATAGAAGTTTTTATATACACCAACAACCGTTAACTCCAGAGTGTCGTTTTCTCTTAATTTCTGCCCAATGGCATTGTCCCATCCATAAAGCTCTACCATTTTTTCATTTACAAGAATGGCTTTGCCTCTTTCTGATTCTTTAAATTCCTGGTCAAAATATCTGCCATCAACTAATTCCAGACCCATGGTTTCAAAATACCCACGTCCAATATCAAAAGCATCCACTTCATGTTCTTGTCCTTCGCCCCATTTTAAAGTTCGGTTATAACTTGACCATCCTATATGCTCTTCCGACCAACCAATTTTTTCAATCATTGGATTTTGGATGATTGTATTTCTGAATAATTCAAGGGTTGGATTATCATTAAACGGAACTGCAATTACCTTATCTTTTTGATAACCCATATATAAATTTTCCTGAAACTTGGCATTTTGAGTAAATATAACCGCTGAAATAATACCGGTTACGGCTAAAATAAACTGCAAGCCCAACAATAATTTAGAAAGCAGCCCGGCTCCCCCATGTTTAACATCTCCTTTTAATATATTAACCGGATTGAATTTACTCACATAAAATGCCGGGTACGAACCTGCTGCCAGCCCGGTAACAATGAGTAAAGCAAAAAGGAAGAACCACAAACGACCCCCATCTGCGAAATCAATTTGTACGGTGTACTCCCACATATTACTCCATTCTTCAATCAAATATCCTGCAATTAAAAGTGAACTTAAAAGAGCAATAAAACAGAGAACCAAATTCTCACCCAGAAATTGAATAATAGTATGCGATCTTAATCCCCCCATCACTTTTCTTAAGCCAATTTCTTTTAAACGACGGCTCGAAATAGCTAATGCAGTATTTGTAAAATTCAGGCAAGCCAATAAAAGAATTAAGATGGCCATAATAGTTGGTACAGACAAAGCCGCAGGATGAAGCCCCTGATGGAACCAATAGGCCCATGTATTCCTGGCGGTATTCGGAATATCATCCATTTTTTCGAGGAAAAAACGATTTATTTTGTAATCCTCCCTGGCTTCATTTTGAATTGGAATAAATTTAGCCAACGATTTCTCAATGGACGGAACAGCATTTTTATCCGGAATAATCATAAAAGTGCCCGCTATAAAAGATTTCCAATCATATTGCTCTACATTATGCATTTCAAAATGATTTTCGATATTCGTCAGCAAACTAAATTGAAAGGTTGTATTCTCTGGAAAATCTTTCACAATGGCAACAACCCGGAAACTGGTTTCTTTTCCATCAGTTACATACAATTGAAGCATTTTGCCTATCGGGTCTTCATCTCCAAAACATATTTTTGCAAATTTCTCAGTAATTAAAACACTTCGCTTATCAGCTATCGCATTCGGATCCCCCCGTAAAACGTCATAGTCGAATATTTTAAAAACATTTTCGTCAGCAAAACCTACGGTATGTCTAAGAATCTTATCTCCATACCGGATGGTCATCCCGGTACGGTGAACCCTCGTAATTTCCTCAACCCCGGCCAATGAATTTCCAATAGCCGGCTTTAATGAAATCGGATTCATCCCATACGCTTGGTTTCGTCCATTAATATCGCGGGTAAAACTAATCTTATAAATTTCATTTTTACGAGATAAAACCCGGTCAAAATCAACATTCCACCGGTAATTATAATACGCTACAATACAAGCACCCAAAGCAATGCCCAACCCAACTATATTTACAATAACAAAAAATTTGTTTTTTAAAAAGTTCCTGAAAGTGAGCTGAAAAAAGTTTTTAAACATATTTGGTTTTTTTAATAAAAAACAAAACTATTTGTACATTTTCCCACAAAAAACAAAAAATCGGTAAAATCTGGTTTTAAGTCGGTAAACGAGAAATATTTACCATAAACCAAATTGTAAAAGCTCAACAAATAAATCCGTTCCAATAAGTAAACGACGGAATCTTGTTAGGTTTTGTTACTCGGGAATAAAATACTATTTCAGCTTTTGCCCACAGTGAGAACAAAAGTTGGCATTTTCAATTTTTAATACGACATGGCAATGCGGGCATTTTTCGGGTTCCAGGTTTTGTTTTGCACGAACCATTTCGCTGGTCACAATCCCGGTAGGAACCGCAATAATGGCATAGCCAATAATCATGAGTAACGAGGCCAGTGTTTGCCCCAAAATAGTAGCCGGGGCAATGTCGCCATAGCCCACGGTTGTGATGGTTACAATGGCCCAGTAAATGCTTCGGGGGATACTGTTAAAACCGCTGCTGCTACCTTGCTCAATCAAATACATCAGGGTTCCCACTATAACAACAATAATAATGATGGAACCAAAAAACACGATAATTTTATGGCGGCTGTCAATCAATGCCTGGCGTAAAATACTGCCTCCACGGATGTAGCGGCTTAATTTCAAAATCCGAAATACCCTTACCAAACGGACAAAACGAATGATTAACAGTAGTTGTGCTCCTTCGATAAACAAACTGAAATAGGTAGGAATAATTGACAAAAAATCAATAATCCCCATAAAACTGAAAATATATTTTAAGGGCCTAGGAGCCGATAAGATCCGCCCAATGTATTCGATGGTAAACATAATGGTAAACCCCCACTCAATATCGCGCAACAAAACGCCATTGGCTTTACTAATGTGAGGAACACTTTCGAGCATCACAGCAATCACCGAAAGGATAATCGCGATCAGCAAAATAATATCGAACAAGCGGCCGCCAAAAGTTTCGTAGCCGAAAATAATTTCATTGAGTTTCCTTCGCCAGTTTGGAAATGCTTTTAACTCGTTTCGATCAGATGAACTAACCCCCATATTTTAAATTTTCAGGTAAAGATAATAAAACTTAATTTCGGTTTTTGAGACACATAGAATCCATTTAAATTCTTTATATTTGTTTTTATGTAAACAGGTAAATCTGTTCTTAAATCCTCTTTCGACCATCAACAAATACATGCTGTAATGTTAGAAAAAATCATCAACTTTAGCATCCGAAATAAATTAATCACCATTCTTTTTACACTGAGCATTGTCGCTTTCGGACTATATGCTGTTTTAAAAATCCCGATTGGGGCTGTACCCGATATTACCAACAACCAGGTTCAGGTCATTACAACCTCCACCAATTTATCGACCCAGGAAATTGAACAATTTATTACCGCTCCTGTTGAACTTGAAATGGCAAACCTACCTGGCGTAAAAGAAATCAGGTCTGTTTCAAAATTTGGGTTATCAGTGGTAACGATTGTTTTTGAAGATAATCTTGGAACCTACCTTCCGCGCCAGCTAATTGCTGAAAAAATCAAATCGGCTTCCGAGAATATTCCGGAAGGATTCGGAACCCCCGAAATGGGGCCAATTACAACCGGCTTAGGAGAAATTTACCAATATATTTTAGATGTAAAACCCGGCTATGAAAACCGTTACTCTCCCATGGAACTACGAACCATCCAGGACTGGATTGTTAAACGGCAATTATCCGGGATTAAAGGCGTGGTTGAAGTAAATAGCTGGGGAGCCTTTTTAAAACAATATGAAGTTGCTCTAGACCCGACCCGACTAAAAAGCATGGATGTCAGTTTGATGGAGGTATTTGAAGCCCTGCAAATGAACAACAGCATTTCGGGAGGAGGGTACATCGAAAAAACCAACCAAAGTTATTTTATACGGGGCGATGGTCAGGTTAAAACGTTATCTGACATCGAAAACATCCTTGTAAAAACCACACAGGGAATCCCGGTTTTGATCAAAGATATAGCAACGGTTCAATTTGGCTTCGCGAACCGTTATGGAGCAATCACCGCCAACGGAGAAGGAGAAAAAGTGCTGGGGCAAATAATGATGCTAAAAGATGCCAACTCAAAACAGGTAATCAATGATGTAAAAGAAAGAGTTGCCGAAGTTCAAAAAAGCCTGCCTGAAGGAGTATTTATCAACCCTATTCTTGAACGTAGCGAACTGATTGCCAAGACTTCTTTTACCATCACCGAAAACCTTATTTTAGGATGCCTTATCGTTACCCTAATCGTTATTATTTTATTAGGAAATATCCGCTCTGCTTTAGTTATCGCATCCATGATCCCTTTGGCATTATTATTTACATTATCGATGATGTATATCTTTGGTATTGATGCCAATTTAATGAGCCTGGGGGCTCTCGACTTTGGGATCATTATAGACGGAGCTGTTATTATTGTTGAATTTGTCGCCATTCAAATTACGCTAAAAAAAGACGAACTTCAAAAAACAAAAACAGAAAAACGGCAAAAGCTACTGGATACCATTACTTTTGACGGAGCCTCAAAAATGATGAACTCAGCCATTTTCGGACAAATAATCATTTTGATTGTATTTATCCCCATACTTTCGTTACAAGGGGTGGAAGGTAAGATGTTCCGTCCAATGGCATTGGCTTTCAGTTTTGCAATTATCGGGGCCATGATTTTAGGATTAACCTGGTTGCCGGTAGCCAGCACCCTTTTCCTGAAACCACAAAAAACAAACAAAAAATCCATTGCCAACCAAATCATGAACCTGGCATACCGCACTTACGATCCTATAATGCGCTGGGCCTGTTGCCATAAAAAACTGATTCTTGGCATGGCTTTAGCCTCATTAATTTTTACCGGTTATTTATTTTCGAGGATGGGAGGGGAGTTTGTTCCTACCTTGGACGAAGGCGATTTTGTGATCCAGCCCGTATTAAAAACCGGAACTTCTTTGTCAAAAACCATTGACTTAACCACTCAAATGGAACAAATCCTGATTGATAATTTTTCGGAAGTAGATCAAATTGTTTGCCGTATTGGGGCTGCCGAAGTTCCAACTGATCCTATGTCGATGGAAGAAATTGATATGATTATCAAAATCAAACCCAAAAGCGAATGGGTTGTAACAAACAGCAAAGAAGAACTTGCCAATAAATTCAAAGAAGCACTTTCGGTTATCCCGGGCATTGAATATGAATTTACCCAACCCATCGAAATGCGATTTAATGAATTAATTACCGGTGTAAGAGCCGATATTGCCATTAAAATTTTTGGCGAAGATTTAGCATATCTTGACCGAAAGGCCAACGAAATTAAAACCCTTATTGAAGACGTACCGGGTGCAGCCGATGTGATCCTTGAAAAAACCGCCGGATTACCTCAAATGAGCGTAAGATACGACCGGCAAAAAATTGCTTATCACGGGCTCAACACAGAAAGCCTGAACAATTACCTGGCCATGGCTTTTGGCGGGAAAACTGCCGGAAGCATATTTGAAGGCGAAAAACGTTTTGATTTAACCGTTCGATTACAAGAAGAAAATAGAACGGACATTAACAATATTCAGCAGCTACAGGTTCCTTTGCCAAGCGGGAATCAAATTCCGTTAAGCGAGCTGGCAGAAATTACATATACCGAAGGCCCGGCAAAAATTTCGCGCGAAAACACCCATCGCCGGGTGGTTGTGAGTGTTAATGTCAGGAACCGTGATTTGCAATCGGTGGTAGAAGACATTCGAAGCCGCATCGATAAACATATTAAACTGGAACCGGGAAATTATATTTCATACGGCGGGCAGTTCGAAAACCTTAAAAATGCTTCACAACGACTAATGTTTGCCGTTCCTTTAGCCCTGTTATTAATTTTCATATTCCTTCATTTTGCCTTTAAATCGCTAAAAGATGCCATTATGATTTTTACGGCCGTTCCGTTATCTACCGTTGGAGGCGTCTTGCTGTTATGGATCAGGGGCATGCCTTTTAGTGTTTCGGCAGGAATCGGGTTTATAGCCCTGTTCGGGGTAGCGGTTCTAAACGGAATTGTATTGATTGAACACTTAAAAGATTTAAAACTGAAAGGCGGAAAAGATATGCGCGAACTTATTTTACAAGGAACCAAAGACCGCTTGCGCCCGGTAATGTTAACGGCAGCAGCAGCGGCCATGGGTTTTCTTCCGATGGCTGTTTCTACGGGGGCTGGAGCCGAAGTGCAACGTCCTTTGGCAACCGTTGTGATTGGCGGGCTCTTTACCTCAACCCTGCTTACCATGATTGCGTTGCCCCTGCTTTTCGAAATTTTTTATAATGTGATTGGTATTAAACTTTGGCCATTACGATTTATACGTTCAAAGGCAGGCACGGCAACCGTTATTTTATTACTGTTAACCGTAGGTGGCCACTCGCAAAACGAAAATATTGATCTGGATCAGGCCATTGATATTGCCACGCAAAACAATCAAAAATTAAAAGCCTATGCCCTAAAAATTAAAGCCCGCGAAGCCAATGTCGGCACAGCTTTTAATATTGACAAAACAACCATTTATCACGGTTACGACGAAAATAACATTGCCGATAACGGGCATCCTTTAAAAATTTGGGGGATCGAACAAAATTTTAGTTTCCCCACGATTTACTGGAATCAACGAAAACTGAATTTAAAAGATGTTTCCATCGCCGAGAAAGAATATGAAAAAGAAAAAATCCGGCTCCTTAAGGAAGTCTCGCAAGCTTACTATAACATTCAATATTTGTTAAACAAACAACAAATATATTTGCAAATGGACAGCCTTTACGGCGATTTCGATAAGCAAGCCAATACGCGCTATAAATACGGCGACATTAGTCAGCTTGAGCAACTAAATGCCCGGGCAAAAAAACAACAATTCAGAAAAAAACTCATTCAAATAAAATATGATTTGGATAATGCTTACCAGAAAATTAAAGCTTTAATGCAATACGAAGCAGATTTTACCATTGCTGTTGAAAACCTGAATCTGGTTCAACTTGATGATTTAAACATTTCTTCCAATACCGATTTTCAAATCATGAAATTACAAGCTGAGTACCAAAAAACAGCTTACACTTTAGAGAAACACAAGCTATTGCCCGATATTTCGGTAAATTATTTTGTGGGTTCGAACCAATATGCTAATGCCGATAATTATTATGGCTTCCAAGTAGGACTTGCCCTTCCGTTATTTTTCGGGGAACAATCGGCTCGTATTAAAAGCAATAAAATTGCCATTGATGTTGAAGAAAACCTGAATTCATATTTTTATTCAACTCTTAAGGCTGCGTACTCAGAATTAAAAAACGAACTGCAAAAATACCGGACCAATATCGATTATTTCAACGCTTCCGGTAAAAGCTTAAGCAATGAAATCATGCGGACCTCCCAACGAAGCTATCAGGAAGGAGAAATCGATTATTTTCAATTATTGCTGAGTACGGAAAATGCCCTGAACATTATGCTGGATCATTTGGATAATGTTTGGAAATACAATCAAACTGCTTTAGAAATTAATTATTTAACAAAATAAAATCGACATATGAAACCCTTTGCCATTTTATCATCTTTAGCCATCATCCTGACCCTGATTTTTTTAGGATGCTCACAAACGAAGAACCCTGAAGAAGAAGCTGATAGTTCGAACACTCAATTTACAGAAGTCACACAACAACAATTTGAAGCCACCGGAATGAAAACGGGAAAGCTCATGAATATTGTTTTCAACGAAACAATAACATGCAACGGCTATATCAATGCCCCGGCAAACGGGAAGGCACAAGTGAGCAGTTCCCTGGGCGGCATTATCGAAAATATCCGTTTTCGTCCCGGAGAAAAGGTACAAAAGGGAAGTGTTTTATGCCGGGTTTCGAGCCAGGAACTAATTGTTCTACAACAAAACTACGTTCAATCCATTGCCGAATTCAAACAAGCCGAATCGGAATACAAACGAAGCAAGGCTCTTTTCAAAGAAAATATCGGTTCGGAAAAAAACCTTATTAACAAAGAAAGTTACTATAAATCGATTCTTGCCCAAAAGCAATCACTGGCTTTACAATTAAAACGCCTGAACCTAAACCTGAATGAAATAGAAAAGGGGAACTTTTATGAAAGCTTTCCGGTTATTGCTCCTATCAGTGGATACATTACCAAACAAGAAGCCGTGTTGGGGCAATTTATTAGTCAAGAGCAGCCACTTGTTGAAATTGTAAACACCAATCAGTTGCAGCTGGAATTAGCCGTTTTTGAAAAAGATTTTGCCAAATTAAAAACCGGGCAAAAGATTATTTATAAAACATTAGGCGAACAATCCACAAATTATGAAGCCACTTTGGTGTCCATCGGAAAATCCATCAACCAGGCTAGCAAAAATATTCAATGTATCGCAAAAATTAACGAATCTGAAAAAAGGGATTTAATCAACCGCTCTTTTGTGGAAGCAAAAATTATTGTGAACCAAAAAGAATCTTTAGGCCTTCCGAAAGAAGCCCTCCTTAAATCGGGAAACGAATATTTTGTTTTTGTTGTTGCTAAAAAAGAACAGGGAGTATATTTCCTTAGCAAACAAAAAGTACGCATTGGCAAAACATCCGACGGTTTTATCGAAATTCTTAGTCCGAAGGACATTAAAAACATTGTCATTAAAGGAACTTACAATCTCTAAGCAGAAAGAAATTATTACTCATACTTTAAAGCATCAACAGGGTTTTGTTTAGCTGAACGAACATATCTGCCTTACTTAATAAAAACGTTACAACAAAGAAATTTTCTATTTTAGCTAAACACATAGAAGTTGTCAAAAGTTAGTTAAAATTAATGTCATACTGAACTTGGTTCAGTATCTCAAAGTATTGATGATTAGCAGAAACAGATTCTGAAATAAATTCAGAATGACAAGTTAAACGATTAACTTTTAACAACTTCATAACCTAAAAGCAATGAGAATACCTATTTCTTTACGACTGATTATTTATTTTCTTTCCATAAGTATTCTCTCTATTTATATTCTTGGAACCTTTTCATTTAACAAAAGCCGCGAGGCTCTAATCAATCGTACTTTCGAGCAATTAATTTCAGTAAGGGTTGAAAAAGAAACACGTTTTTCACATTTCATCAAGCAGCGAAAACAGGATCTAAAAAACATAACGAACCACAAAGACGCAAAAAAAATTTTACAAGAAATTAAACATCCCCGAAACAAAGAAAAAGGGTTATTTGAAAATTATATTTCAGACTATTTACAGGCGAATTTGTATTTCAAACGTATTATTTTTATTGATCCCCTTAGCAACTTTCGAGCTTACCAACTAGAAAATGGTAAGTATCTTGAAACCAATACAGAAATTGATTTACAGCTTGTTCAAAAAATCGAGCCCTCGGAAATTTATTTCCGGGAGATAAAAAAAGAGAGACAATCTTTTGCCCTGATGATGGGCACACAGATTTTTGACGACAATCATTTCATGGGATACATTTTGCTTGAGATTAACTATGAACCAATTAACCAAATCATGTCCGAAAATAACCAGTACAACGGCTTGGGAAATTCAGGGGAAGTTTACCTGGTTGGAAGCGATTTTTTGATGAGAAGTTCGTCCCGATTCAAAGACAATTCGGTTTTCAACACCAAAGTAGAAACGCTTGGGGTAACCGAAGCTTTTCGCGGCATCCAAGGACAAAAAACTATTAAAGACTATCGCGGAATAAACGTTTTGAGTTCTTACAAAAAACTAAAAGAGCCGGGGCTTAACTGGGTGATTTTGGCCGAAATTGATTATGAAGAAGCCATGATAACCGTTAAATCGGTTGAAAATAATATCATGTACTTAAGTATTGTTATTTCGTTGTTTTTATTGGGAACCATTGCTGCCGTTTCGGCAAATATTACCTCCCCCATCCGCAAACTACAGCACGCCGTGGAAGATATTTCGAAAGGGGAATACGGTAAACCCATCCATTTTAAAGCGAAAAATGAAATTGGCGATTTAATCAAAGGTTTTAACGACATGACCCTCGCCCTTAAAGATCAGAGCGAACGTCTCGAATATCAGCAGTTAATCAGAACCACGGCTGTAATAAACGGACAGGAACAAGAACGCCAGCGTTTGTCGCGCGAGATTCACGATGGGCTGGCCCAGTACATTCTAGCCATTAAATTAAAACTCGAAAACGCTTTCGATAAAAAAGGGAAAGAAAAAGAAGCACTTTTGCAGGAAACCAAAGAGCTTTTTTCACAAACCATAAAAGAAATCAGGAATATTTCCAACAACCTGATGCCTTCGGTTTTGAGCGAATTCGGACTGGTTACAGCCATCGAAAACCTGGCGAAAACCATTAATACAGACACTGCCTTGCATTTCGAATTTTCTAACTTGATAGAAAATGAAATCTTAAACGAGAAATTAAATATTTATATTTACCGCATCATTCAGGAAGCCTTAAACAATACCATTAAACACGCTAACGCCACTAACTTTGAGGTTAAACTTTCTGAAAAAGAAAATCAAATTAAACTAACAATCATAGATGATGGTGTTGGGTTTGACAAAAACAATAAATCGTGCAGCGGCAATGGTATTTTAAATATGAAAGAAAGGGTAAATCTTCTGTCGGGGCAGTTTGCCATTGAGGCAGATAAAGGAAACGGGGTAAAAATCAAGATTTCAATACCTTTATAAAATGAATAAAGCAAAAATTATAATTGTTGACGATCACCGCATGTTTAGAGACGGGCTCAAATCAATACTCTCCGATAAAGAGGATTTCGAGATTATAAAAGAACTGGCCTCGGGCAAAGAATTGATTGATTTTTTGAAAGAGGAAAGCTGCGAGCTGGTGATTACCGACATAAGCATGCCAGATATGTCGGGGATTGATGCCGCCGAATGGATCAGTCAAAACAAACCCGAAATAAAGGTGATTATATTGAGCATGCACATCAACGAAATTTACATTTTAAACAGCGTTAAAGCCGGGGTAAAAGGCTACTTGCCCAAAGATGCCGGAAAAGAAGAATTGCTTCATGCCATTAAAACCGTTATCGAAGGGGAAGAATATTACAGTAAAGAAATTTCCGAAATACTGTTAAAAAGTTATGTTAACAAAACCAAGCTAAAAGCTAGGGGAGAGTTGCAAAAAGTTGAATTAACCGAACGCGAACTGGAGGTGGTAAAACTGGTTGCCGAAGGTTTTATGAATAAAGAAATTTCCGATCAGTTAAACATCAGCATACGAACCGTAGAAACGCACAAAACGAATATCATCCAAAAATTAAAATTAAAATCTTCGATTGATATTGTAAAATACGCCATCAAAAACGGCATCATCGAGGTATAAAAAAAGAGCCGCAAATAAATGCAGCTCTTTCCTGTCATACAAAAATTTACAAAGGATTACAACGCGCCTTCATCATAGGCTTTTTCACCATGAAGCGATTGATCCAGACCTAATTCTTCATCGGCTTCTGAAACTTTAACCGGTGTAATAAAATTGATTAAAGCCAACATCAGGTAAGTGAAAACAAAAGCATAAGCAGCTCCAATTAAAACGGCTACAACTTGTTTTACAAAGAACCCTGAGTCACCTTCCAATAAACCTGCTTGAGTACCAACAGTAGTTGAGGCAAACACCCCTAAGGCAATGGTTCCAATAACACCTCCCATGCCGTGAACACCCCAAACATCTAAAGCATCGTCCCAGCCTAAACGGTTTTTAAGTTTAACGGCCAGATAACACAAATAACCAGCAGCAATACCAATGATAATCGCTGCCCAAAGCGGAACAAATCCGGCAGCAGGGGTAATGGTTGCAAGCCCGGCGACAGCTCCTGTAAGTAACCCGATAAATTTCGGTTTTCCGGTTTGAAGCCATTCAACAACCAACCAGGTAATGGCTGCAAAAGAAGCAGCAACATCAGTATTTAAGAATGCAAGTGTTGTATTGGCATCTGTATCCAATTCGCTACCGGCATTAAATCCGTACCATCCAAACCAAAGCAAACCAGTACCAATAGCTACCAACGGAATACTGTTTGGTGGAGATTTGGTATCCCTGCGTTTTCCAACATAAATTACAGAAGCCAAGGCTGCAAAACCGGCAGTGGCATGAACCACGATACCTCCGGCGAAATCAAGAACGCCCCATTTTGCTAAAATACCTCCGCCCCAAATCATGTGTACAAATGGGTAATAAACAAACAATTGCCAGATTACCAAGAAAATCAAATAACTTTTAAAGGTAATACGGTTTACAAAAGCTCCGGTAATAAGGGCAGGAGTAATAATTGCAAACATCATTTGGTAGGCAATAAAAATATAAACCGGAAATTTCCCGTTTCCGCTATATACATCATCAAAAGCAATATTGTTCAAAAACGCTAAATCAAAATTTCCAATAATACTGCCTTCTCCACCGCTAAAACAAAGCGAATAACCCACGGCTACCCACATAATAGTTGTGATACCAAGCGATACAAACGTTTGCATCATGATACCAAGAATATTTCGTTTCCCCGCTAAACCTCCATAAAAGAAAGCCAGACCCGGGGTCATTAACATTACCAAACTGGTTGATAATATCATAAAAGCTGTTACACCACTATTCATAGTAAAATATTTTTAATGTTTATTGTTTATAAAGAAATTCCGAATACAAAGAATACGGTTTCTGCCACGGGATTTGCAATAACCGAAGCAGATACCGGCAATGAAAACTTATCGGTAATTCCAACTTCTTTTGAAGCGGTAAATCCGAGGTTTACAACGCCTGCTTTAGAACCGTAAAAACCTGCTTCGCCCAAATATCCGGTAGATAAATTTGCTTCTTCTGGTTTGGTCAGGTTTATGCCTGCAAATACATCGAAATTTACATCTTTGAGGCTGCATGAGTAACCCAGCTCAACGTAGGTTGAATATTGGATACCATCTTCTTCGTTGAAATTTGAACTGTTAGGATCGTCCACAATTTTTTTCGCATCGGCTCCGTGGAAATTCATAGCCAGCAAAATGCTGATCGGAAACTTTTCGGTTCCGTTAAAACAGAGACTTCCTTCCAAAATGTGGCCGGTTGATTCTTCTTTATAATCGAAATAATCATATTTGCCACCGTCTTCCGGGAAGAAATAATCGGTAACCGTTGCTGTAAATAAACCTTTGGCAAAAGTGTATGACATGTACAGGTCAAATTCCTGGTAAGGGTTTACACCACCCAAAGAATAGGCTCCCCAAAAACCAATTTCGAAATTGTTGGTTGTTAAAGAAACACTGGGCTGTAAGCTTGGCGAAGCACCTCCAAATTGCGTACCCCTCCATACATAACGACTCATCAGGTCGGCACCTACATTAAATTCAACCCCTTTTGAATCTTGTGCAAATCCTTGCACCATCAAAAAAAGGCCAATCATTAAAACTAAAATTCTTTTCATTTTATTCATCTTTTTTAAGTTAACCAAACAAAATTGCTAATGATTACCGACAAATAAAATCGGTGATTTCCGAGAAAACAGATGTGGATTTTACACAGAAGGATACGTGATTTACGTATCTAAATTCAACTTTATTTTTAAGAAATGGAGGTCTATTCCCTTGCCAGCAAGCCATTTCTAAGATTTTATTCATTTAAAGGAAAAGCAGAAGATTTGAATATTTTCTCAGCATGATCTTAAATAACCCTATTTTTGTAGTAAATTAAGATTACGATTATGACTGACCCTAAAATGGCTATTCAGGCGCGGAAATTTTACTTTAACGACCGGTCCTTTAACCTCCTGATGCGCAAACGTATTTACCACGTATTGCTGATTGCAAGTGCTTATGATACTTTTATTCTGGAAGATGACGGCCGCATCGACGAGCAAATATTTAACGAATACGTCAGCCTGAACCTGCGTTACCCGCCCCAGTTTATACAGGCAAGTTCACAAGAAAAAGCTTTCAAGATTTTAGAAGAACAAAATATCGACCTGGTAATTACCATGCTGAGTGCCGAAGAAAAAGATACTTTTGAACTGGCCTCAAGCATCAAAGCGAAATACAAAAAAATTCCGATTGTAGTATTAACCCCCTTCTCCCGCGAAGTAAGCATTAAAGTCGATCAGGAAAATTTAAGCAATATCGATTATATTTTCAGTTGGCTGGGCAATGCCGATATTCTTTTGGCTATCATTAAACTGATTGAAGATAAAATGAACGTGGAATCGGACGTGGAACAGGTGGGGGTTCAAACCATTATTTTGGTTGAAGATAACATCCGGTTTTATTCAAGCTACCTGCCCAATATTTACAAAATTATTTTCAAGCAATCACAAACCTTCATGACCGAGGGTCTAAACGAACACCAGCAAATGCTTCGTATGCGTGGCCGGCCAAAAATATTATTGGCTACCAATTACGAAGAAGCTATGGGGTTTTATGAAAAATACAAAAAAAACTTGCTCGGAATCATTAGCGATATTACCTATAAACGGGAAGGTAAAATTGACAAACTAGCCGGGGTTAAGCTCGTTGACCGTGTAAAAAAAGACGACCGTTTTGTGCCGCTTTTGTTGCAATCGTCGCAAACCAACATGGAAGAAATTGCCAAACGGTTAAAGGTTGGTTTTATCAATAAAAACTCCAAAACCCTTTCCATCGAATTACGGAATTTTATCCGCGGGTATTTTGCCTTTGGCGATTTTGTTTTTATCGATCCGGACACCAATAAAGAAATTGCCCGGGCAGCCGATTTAAAGAGCCTTCAGGAAATCATCTTTCCCATCCCCGACAAATCCCTTTTATACCATATCGAACGCAACCACCTCTCTAAATGGCTGCGTGCCCGGGCCCTTTTCCCTTTGGCTGAAATGATGGTGCATTTACGCCCCGAGCATTTTGAAGACATTGACGAAGCCAAACGTTATATTTTTGACGCCATTGGAAGTTTCCGCCTGAACAAGGCCCGTGGTGTAATTGCCCAGTTTTATCGCGACAGTTTTGACGAATACCTTACGTTTACCCGGATTGGCGAAGGTTCAATTGGAGGTAAAGCCCGTGGACTGGCCTTTTTAGATTCGTTAATCAAGCGCAACCAATTGTTTGATAAATACGAGGGGGTAAACATTACTATTCCCCGGACGGTAGTACTTAGTACTGATGTGTTTGATGAGTTCATGGAAGAAAACGACCTTTACAAAATTGCTCTTTCGGAAGTAAGCGACGATCAAATCCTGGAACAATTTATCAAAGCCCGTTTACCTTTCCGCATCCACGAGGATCTTTATACTTTTATTTCTTACGTTAAAAAACCCGTGGCCGTGCGTTCGTCAAGTTTGCTCGAAGACAGCCACTACCAGCCTTTTGCCGGAATTTATTCAACCTATATGATCCCGAACGTGATGGACGACGACCGTTTGATGATCGAAATTTTGAGCAACGCAATCAAGAGCGTTTATGCATCAGCGTTTTACAAAGACAGTAAATCGTATATGGCGGCCACGCTAAACGTAATTGACGAAGAAAAAATGGGGATTGTTTTGCAAGAAGTTTGCGGAAAAGAATATGGAAATAAATTTTACCCGACTTTTTCAGGAGTGGCCCGATCCATTAATTTTTACCCCATTGAACCGGAAAAGCCCGAAGATGGGATTGCAAACATTGCTCTTGGTTTGGGAAAATATATCGTGGATGGCGGACAAACCCTGAGGTTCTCACCCAAGTTCCCCAAAAAGATTCTGCAAACCAGCAGCCCGGAAATGGCTTTAAAACAAACCCAAAAACATTTTTTCGCCCTTGATTTAAACCCGTACAGTTTTAAAAACCAAACCGATGATGCCAATAACTTGCTGAAATTAAGGGTTAATGAAGCCGAAAAAGACGGTTCAATCAAACACATTGCTTCTACGTTTGATTTGCAAAACAATGTTATTCGCGATGGAGCCAATTATGATGGCAAAAAGCTGATAACTTTTTCCAATATTTTAAAACACAATGCCATTCCTTTGGCAAAAATTTTAGAAGATGTACTGAAAATTGGCCAGAAAGAAATGGGCAAGCCCATTGAAATTGAATTTGCCGTGGATATGAACCACTCGAAAGGAGAACCCGTTATTTTTAATCTGCTTCAAATCCGCCCTATTGTTGATAATAACCAAACCATTAACGAAGATTTAAGCAAGATTGATAAAAAAGACACGGTTATTTTGGCCAACAATGCCCTTGGAAATGGCATCATTAAAAACCTGCATGATTTTGTGTACATCAAACCTGAGTCTTTTGATTCGGCAAAGAACCAGGAAATTGCGCTTCGGGTTGGGGAAATCAATGATAAATTTTTGAAAGAAAATAAATATTATATTTTAGTAGGACCAGGACGCTGGGGATCAAGCGATCCGTGGCTGGGAATCCCGGTTAAATGGCCCCAAATTTCGGCAGCAAGAATCATTGTAGAATCCGGCTTGGAAGATTACCGCATTGATCCAAGCCAGGGAACCCATTTTTTCCAGAATTTAACCTCATTCAGGGTGGGTTATTTTACCATCAATCCTTATAAAAACGATGGATTTTATGACCTGGATTATCTTTCAAAACAACCCGCTGTTTACGAAAATGAATTTATCCGTCATGTTCGTTTTAAAAAACCATTGATTGTAAAAATTGACGGGAAGAAAAACAAAGGGATTGTGCTAAAGGAAGGAATAAAATAACACAAATACAGGTAGAGGCAAGCTAATAGCTTGCCTCTGCTGCATCCAATTAAATCGTTTTTGTGTATACACCAAATTCCGGCGGGTTTTGCATGTGTTTTTTTACCGCACACATATTGGCTGATTTTATTACCGCATCTTTATATTTCTCAGGGAAATCAGCAGGCAGTTGAATTTCCAGGTCAATTTTATCAATCAGTTGGCTTATTGGATTAAAATCCATTTTCTGAATAATTTTTACATTATTCGTAGAAATTCCGCGCTGATCGCAAAACCCTTTTACATAAATCCCGGCACAGGTTCCAATCGATGCCAAAAACAAATCGAAAGGTGCCGGAGCTGTTCCATCTCCTCCTCCACGTACCGGCTGATCTGTTTTTATAATTGTTCCGTTCCAGTTTGCATTGACTTTTTTATTTCCGTCAAAAAAAATTTCCATTTCCATAGTATATTATATTTAAAAGTTAGATATTTAGATATCTCAATATATCAAATATTTTGCCAGAAAAATGTTGATGACAAACTGTCGGGAAATAAAAAACTCCCTGCTTTTATCAAGGAGTTCTTTCCGTATAAATATAAATCACACTTGCATTGCGAACAAAAAACCAGGAGTATTAGCGACCCTGATATTATTACCCTATCGCATGCGTCTTTGTACAGACAAATACAAAATGGCAATTCGTGTTCCAAAAACAGAAAGCACTCTAAATTAAAACTTTACAAAAATTATATCACACGACTATCTCTCTTTGTGGGAAAAAACTCTTGAAATTAGACTTTCGGGATTTTGCGCTTATCAAAAGTCAAATAGTTTTTCTGCAAATCAGCGGTAAGGCAAGAATGAACCGGAAGAACCCCAACAATATCCCCTAAAGAAATGTTATGAATTAATTCATCATCAAGCTGAATAATACCATGCTCTTGTGATAAAGACACAAGATAGAACGGCTTTTCGGGGATTTCCCATTTTGATTCTTTCAAGAAAACCATTTTCCCAAAAACAGCTTGTCCGTCAATTTGAATAGATTCTTTGGACAAGTGAACACCCCCACCGTAAATCACAAGCTGGTTCCGGTCTTTATGTTTGGCAACCACCGGACAAGCCATGGCCACCGCAATGTCTTTTTCGGTACAAACCCCTAAATCAGATTGCATCAAATCATAAAACACAAAATTACCAGGACGAATTTCATCAACTCCGGAAAAATCATCAAGTACACTCATGGAAGGAGTATCTCCCATAGACAAAATAAGATCGGGGAATTGGGTAATATATTTTTCTTTTAAAGCAAGAAGTTTTTCGAGCGAAACGCGATGAATCTCTTTGATCTCAGCAATTGTTTTTGCCTTGTACGTTTGTCCGTTGTGAACCAAGAATCCTTTAAATTCGCATCTCTTCGTTACGGAAAATTGTTTCATCAATTCGCTGATGTATTGTTCATCTTCCACCCGAATTCCGGTACGATGATAACCTGTATCGATCTTTACAAAAACACCAATTTCTTCCTGAACTAAATTTTCAAGCTTTTCTAATATATTTTTTGATTCGATCAAAACATTCAAGCGGATATTTTGGTTCAATGCATTAATCTCATCAATCTCCCTCAGATTAACAGGAAATGCAATGCTGATGTCTCTCCATCCGTCATTGGCAAAATATTGCGCCATCTGAACAGAAGAAACCGTGATTTTATCAATGTCGAAATCCCTGAACCAACGCCCAATTTGATGGCTCTGGTGGGTTTTAAAATGCGGTCGAGAAATAGTATTGCTTCGTTGAGCCTTTTCAGCCATCCGCCAAATGTTGACCCGGCATTTCTGCTCATCCAGAATAAGGGTTGGGATTTTAATATTCATATCCAAAACAATTAATTTTTAATAATCTTTTGTTTGATGAGTGTTTTATTATCGCGTAACAACAATAACTAAACCACTATGGATTAGAAATCCATAGGTTGAAAGGAAAAGAAAAATGAAATTTTTCACTCAAATATCCAATTACCTTTTTCAGTATTCGGCTTTTCCTGATGATGTTCAAGATATTCTTGCACCATTTCATCAGTTATATTACCTGTACTCCAAGCTCCATAACCAACTGCCCAAAAGTGACGTCCCCAATATCTATGCTTCAGTTGCGGAAATTCAATTTGAAGTAGACGAGATGTACGTCCCTTCAATCTTTTTACAAGAGAACTTATACTCAACGAGACAGGATATTCAACATGCATATGAACATGATCTTTGCTCACAACTCCCTTTAAGATTTCAACGTTCTCACTATTACAAATTTGAATTATCAGATCACGAGTCCTTTGCTGAATATCGCCTTGCAAAACTTGATAGCGGTATTTCGTCACCCAAACAAGATGAACTGACATTTTGCTTACACTATGACTTGTCCTTCGATACTCGATCATATTGTAAAACTATGAAATTTATAGAAACTAAAGTAGCTGCAATGAAATTGCAGGGTTTTAACCATTAAATAGAAAATAAACACCTTTGGATAAGTGTTCAATTTCTTGATCCAGAACAATCGATTTCTCAGCGGCACCATATTCTTTTCTGACAATCAGCCTCCCATTAAAATCATAAATTTCCAGATAGAAACTTCCTTGAAAATCAATACTGACATCAATGTTCAGATAATTTGTAAATGGGTTGGGCGAAACGGTAATTTGTTCATCCATAAAATAATCATCAATAGCCGTTTCCAAACCCGGACAAATTGTAAAGCCCGAGCCGCTTTCGTAGCGCAACTGAGCAGGAATTTTATATTGACCCAATGTATTGGGGTAGCCGATTGGCGGCCAGTTAAGACTATTCATCCAAAAGCCGGGCTGTTCTTCCAAGAGGTAAGAATTCAGTGTTACATTGCTGGTTGAGGCGGGTTTTGTGGTTCCGCCAACATTATTCCCAAACTCGTAATGATCACTGCCTCCCAAATCGTATTTCCCATATAAGATGCCCGTTCCGGTAACTTCATTGCCAATTACATTTTGTTTGTCGCTCAACACGCTGCCATCATCCGAAAACATGATGCCGTAAAGTTCAACCCGGTTGCGTAAAAAAGTATTGTACGGTCCCGACGGTCCCCAGTAATGATCCAGGATAATATTTTGAACCACATTGCCCTCGAACAAATTAGCGTAAGCATAATGTCCGTGCAACGAAATATCGCCCGTATACGCCGAAAGAAACTCGGAGCGGTTCGGGTCAGTCGAATAATTATACGCAATCACATTGCCGTTGGCTCCCTGCTTAATAATCATAGCATGCCGAAGGTGATTAAAAATATTATTCCGAACCAAACACTCTCCGCTATGATGCAAAATAAGCACCCCATAACCATTGGTTCCCGAACCATCGTATTTATGGGCATGATGAATGTAGGAACCCTCAATCAAAATATTTGTGCTGACAGTAATGTAAATGTGTGCTCCCGAGCTAACATTGCTTTCTATACCGCTTATGCGGCAATTTGCTGCGTTATAAAAATAGAAGTTGGAACCAGCAGAAACCGGTTCATCAACGCGCTCGATATAAAAACACTCAAAAGCTACATTTTGAACCGGATTAATTTTTCGAACTTCGAGGTTCAAAGTTGTATCATAATCCAGGCGTAAGGAGTTCTCTAGAAACAAGGTATCGGCGTGTTGATTTTTTACTTTTAAAACCTGGCCAACAGCGTAGCTTGCCCATGAAGCCGGGTTGGTGTCCCAGTCGCCGTTCTCCTGGCGCATCTCGGCAAAATCACCGGAAGAAAAAATCACTTCCGATTTCAAAATCAGCGTGTCCGAGCCTTTTTTAAAGCCG
The DNA here is from genome assembly GCA_963664245.1 of Bacteroidales bacterium. Classification (GTDB taxonomy): domain Bacteria; phylum Bacteroidota; class Bacteroidia; order Bacteroidales. The sequence continues at coordinate 2,562,668 of OY760934.1, read as the reverse complement.
TCATAAACCTCAACAAAACGACCAACTGAACCGGAAGAAACCGAAAAACAATGCGAAGAATTGCTGCCCAGACCAAAATAAAATTTGGTTTTCTCAGAACCTTCACCCCTGAGAATTATCCCTTCGGGAATGCTTACAGTACTTAAAAAAACATACTTCCCTTCAGGAAAAAACAGTACTCCCGGGTTTCCGCCCAAAGCATTAATGGCGGTTTGGATATAATTTGAATTATTGACCGCACTATCGCCAACTAAACCATAATCGGTAACATCAACGATGTTAGACGGTTCGGAGATAGCTTCAATCAAACCGGCCACAGACCAGTCCACCAGACGGTCTGTGAAAACTTCCTGGGCAAATACAAAATGCTGCAATCCCAACAAAATAATGATGAAGTATCGTTTTTTCATAATGTACGTGCTAAATCAAAGGTAGTTTGATTCGTCCGTTTTGTAAAGCTTTTTTGGTATTTTTAGGTCAAATTTCAGCCTTATGAAAACCATTGCAAATCTTCTTTTTTCCGTTCTTATTTTACTGATTACTTCCTGCGGCAATCAAAACAAACAAGTTGTTATCACCCAAAAAATCCAGTACGACGTAAACATCAAAAACGATCGTCCGGACTTCGACCCGTGGATAGAAAACATCAACCACCAGCAACGCCTTGGGTTTGTAAAGAACCTGATTCAATCGGCATACGAAGGAAAAATTAAAGCCTACGATTATTTTCACAAAGAACTAAGTCTGGAAGATCTGAAAAAAATCGGGGTGGATACCCTGTACACCACCTTAACCCGCACCTATCCGCCTTACGAAGAATTTGATACGCTTATTATCAAGAAATTCAGGTTTGAGGACATCAACAAAATCCGTTTCCTGGAAAGCTGGAAGATGGACACCACCCGATTTGTGTTCGAAAAAAAAGTGATCGCCATTGCCCCCATCATGGACAAATACGACCCGGACGGAAACCTCTTAGGCAAACAACCCTTGTTCTGGATTTATCCAATCGGTCATTGAGCCTGCCGAAATAAGCCTTCATATCCCTGAAAATATTATTTTTGCAGACATTCTGCAATGTAAATAAATTTTGTCTGGCATTTAAAAAATGGAATATCAATTTCACACCCTGGCAAACGGGATTCGTTTGGTTCACTCGTACAACACAGGGGAAGTAGCGCATTGCGGCATCACCATCAATACTGGTAGCCGCGACGAGAAGGAAGAGGAAAACGGCATTGCCCACTTTATCGAGCATGTAATTTTTAAAGGAACCAAAAAGCGCAAGGCCTTTCACGTGCTAAGCCGTTTAGAAAATGTAGGAGCCGATTTGAATGCTTTCACCACCAAAGAAGAAACTGCCATTTATGCTTCTTTTTTGAATGAATATTACGAACGAACCCTCGAACTTATCGCCGATATTACTTTCAATTCCACTTTCCCGGAAAAGGAAATCCGCAAAGAAAAAGACGTGGTGCTGGACGAAATCAATTCGTATAAAGATTCGCCTTCGGAACTTATTTTCGACGATTTTGAAGAACTGATGTACGACGGTCACCCCATTGCCAGAAATATTTTAGGAACGCCTGAACGGGTAAAAAGCTTCACCAAAAACGACATTCAAAATTTTATAAAAAACAATTACCACACCAATCAAATGGTGATTAGTTCCGTAGGGGACATTAAATTTAGCAAGCTGGTAAAACTGGCCGAAAAATATTTTGGGGAAGTGCCGGCCAGCCTCCGTGCCAATGGGCGGCAAAAGATGATCCATTACTCGCCGCAAAAACGGGTGATCCCCAAACGCACTTACTTATCGCATGCCTGCATTGGAAATATTGCTTACCCGCGCGAGCACCCCGACCGTTTGGGACTGGTTCTGCTGAACAATATTCTGGGCGGCCCGGGCATGAACTCCAGGCTCAACCTGGCGGTTCGCGAAAAACACGGCTACACTTACGATATCGAATCGCACTACCAGCCCTATTCCGACACCGGCCTGTTTTGTGTGTATCTGGGAACCGACAAGGAATTCCTCGAAAAATCGCTTTCGCTGGTTAAAAAAGAGCTGAACCTCCTAAGAAAAAAGAAACTCGGTTCTTTGCAATTGCACCGTTATAAAAAACAAATTATCGGACAATTGGCTATTTCGCTCGAAAGCAATGTAAGCGAAATGCTTTCGATGGGGCGAAGCCTGTTGCAACTAAACAAAATTGACACGATCCGCGAGATACACCAAGCTATCGAAGCAATTGATGCCGCCAAATTGCAGCATATTTCCAACGAAATATTTGATCCGGAACAATTAAGTTTGTTAATTTACAATGGCGAAGAATAATGGATCCTAAACTAATCAAATACGCTGAAGAACACACCTCAAAAGAACGGGAGGTACTGCACCGCCTCAACCGTGAAACGCATTTGAAGGTACTGATGCCCCGCATGCTCTCGGGAAGCGTGCAGGGAAAGTTACTGGAAATGATCTCGTGCATGATCTGCCCAAAACAAATCCTGGAAATCGGTACTTATACCGGCTACTCGGCGATTTGCCTGGCCAAGGGTCTGCCCGCTGAAGGGGTGATTCACACCATTGAAAAAAACCCCGAACTGGAAGACATTGCCACAACCTATTTTAAAGAAGCCGGGATTGAACACCAGGTGTGCTACTACCAAGGCAAAGCTTTAGATATTATCCCGCAAATTGAGGAGGTATTTGACCTGGTTTTTCTGGATGCCGACAAACATAATTACCTCAACTATTACCGCCTGATTTTTGATAAGCTCCGCCCCGGTGGATATATTTTGGCCGATAATGTTTTTTGGTCGGGGAAAGTATTGAACCAGCCCGATCCCCGCGATAAAGAAGCCTTCGGCATTATCAAGTTCAACGATTTTATCCAACAGGATGAGCGGGTGGAAAATGTAATGTTGCCACTAAGGGATGGACTTAGCCTCATCAGAAAAAAATAAACCTTCTAGGGTTCATCTTTTTGACTATCAAGATAACTTTTAAACACTTTACGAAAATGGTATCCGTATACCGAATAAATAATAGCTAATGGAAATATTTGGGGTCGTTTAAATAAAGTCCACATAAATAATCTCCAATAATACAACCGATAGGTATCAAAAATTCCCAGCTTTATAATTGATTTCATAAACCCGATAAATAAAGTAAAGTTAAATTCTTTACCATGGCAACGGTTTGGATTAAATCGTTTTAAAAATTCATGTACACGTTTGTAATAAGCTTTTCCTCCATATATACCGGAAATTACGCTTTTATAGCCATTAATTAACCTGTTTTTATCCATCCGGGGTATAAAATTCAAAGAAAGATCGGTATTGTTCCCGCTAATCTCTTTCAGGATACGTCCTTCAGAATACAATCGTTTATATAATCGTGTTCTTTTAGGAGCATTCAATAATCCTACCATGGCAGAAATGATACCGGATTCTTTAATAAAATCGATTTGTCGCTGAAAAACAGAAGAAGAATCGTTATCAAAGCCCAAAATAAATCCACCGGCAACTTCTAATCCACCACTTTGAATTTTTTTTACGCTGTCAATCATGTTTCTATTTTTATTTTGAATTTTTCCACACTCTTTTAAACTTGCTTCTTCCGGGGTTTCAATTCCAACAAAAACACTTGAAAATCCAGCTTTACTCATCATATCTATCAACTCATCATCATCTGCAAGATTAATTGAAGCTTCCGTTGTAAAAGTGAAAGGATGGGCTTTTTTTCCCATCCATTTGATAATGGCAGGTAATAATTCTCCTTTCAATACTTTTTTATTACCAATAAAATTATCATCTACGAAAAAAATATTCCTACGCCAACCGATTTTGTAGATATTCTCCAATTCATTAATGATTTGTGGTGTGGTTTTGGTTCTAACTCTTCGTCCAAAGAGTGCTGTAATATCACAAAATTCACAATTAAAAGGACATCCACGGGTATATTGCAAATTTAGCGTATCATATTTAGAAATTTTAACCAATGAATAATCGGGAAGGGGAGTCAGACTTAAATCCGCAAACTCATCTGTTTGGTAAATATGTTGAGCCTTTCCGTGCTGATAATCCTCCAAAAAGTCAATCAATGTAAGTTCTGCTTCGTTTAAAACTAAATAATCAATATCCGAAAAACGATGGGGATCCTCTGTAAATAAAGGCCCTCCGGCTATTATTTTTTTATTTTTCCATTTACATTTTCCAATAATCTCAAACACGGAAGCCGTTTGAATACTCATAGCACTGATAAAAACCAAATCAGCCCAATCCAAATCTTTATCTCTCAATTTCTCAATATTTAAATCGATGAGTTTTTTATTCCAGTTCTTCGGGAGCATAGCAGAAATAGTAATCAAACCCAAAGGAGGATTGACGGCTTTTTTTGAAACAAATTTCAATGCATGTTTGAAACTCCAAAAGGTATCCGGATATCTGGGGTATAAAAGTAATATGTTCATAATTGTTTGCTTTATGTATTAAACTAAATGAACAGAGCTATATTCAACAGCCTGATTATACTCATGAATCAGTTTGTTGAAAATTTCTGGAATAGAACAAATTTTTGTAGCCTGATGAATTTTTGTACTGGCAAATGAAAAACCGTGTTTTAGTTTTCCCTGGGCTGAATTAAACAATGCCTCTGCAATGCAAAACTGAACATTTTTATAATTACATGTTTTCAAACATTTCCAAGGACAATTTACCGGTTTTGCCTTACCTGCAATAATTTCATCTACAAATGAATTTCTGATAACCCGTGCCGGTAAACCTACCGGACTTTTAATCAAAACCATATCTTCTTTTTTCCTGTTCAAGAAATTATTCTTAAACAAGGGAGAAGCATCACATTCGAAACTTGTTACAAACCTGCTACCCATTTTTACTGCCGATGCTCCCCGCTGCATGGCTTCAAAAATGTCATACCCTGTATATATTCCCCCGGCAGCTATAATTGGAATACTTTTTCCTATTTTTTGTTCGTAATGATCAATGATTTTTTTAGACTGCTGTATAAGTTCTCCGAGATGAACTGATTTGTTTTTCAGTTCATGCATTTTGAACCCTTGGTGTCCTCCCGATTCAGGGCCTTCAATAACCAGGGCATCCGGAACACGATTATATTTATTAAACCAATATTCAAAAATTAAACGAGCCGCTTTCGCAGATGAAACCTTTGGAACAAATTTGGTTTTACTATGATAAAGGATTTCTTCAGAAATATCTCTGGGTTTATGTAGTGGCAAACCAGCACTTATAAAAACAATATCGATTTCTTCTTCCAGAGCAATTTTTAACAAATCATCAAAATCACTTACGGCCAGCATTATATTTACAGCCAAAACGCCCTTTGTTTTTTTTCTCGCCTTGCGGATCTCTTTTCGCAAAGCAATTTTATTTGAAGCTCTGAAATGATTTCGGTAACCTGGCTCCAGCATTCCAATACCTACTGCAGAGATGGTGCCCACCCCTCCTTCATTTGCCACGGCTGATGCCAAGCTTGATAAGGATATCCCAACCCCCATACCTCCTTGTATGATCGGTATTTTAATTTCTAAATTGCCTATGTTTATTGCCTCCATAATTTTTTGAAGCAAACATATTTCAAGCAATAAGGAATCGGAAAAAAAAGTTATAAGAAGAAGGTTTTAGGGCTTAAGGGATGAGTGCAGGGATGAAATGTTATAATTTTTTGCGGATTAATTGATGAAGTTTTTGGGAGAAATTCCGTGATACCGGAATATCTTCTTCCATTTTATTATAATATACTTTATAACTCATGTGAGTCCCTTCAACTTTTTCAATGTGGTTTATATTGATCAGATGAGAACGATGACATTTGAATATAAAATCAAAATTTTTTAAACTTTCTTCTACTTTGGTTAAACTGGTTCTGATCATCTGTCTCTTGATTTCATCTTTTTCTTTCCAAAAAACTTCAATATAATTCCCGGCAGAGCGGATATTAAGTATGTTATTTACTTTAATCGACAAGCTGTCTTTCTGATAGTCAGAAAGTATGGTTACTACTCTTGTTTCAAGCCATCTTTTATCTTCCAACTTTTTGTTCATTTCTTTGGCCTTTTTAAGATAGATGCGGTGTAAGCGATCTTGGTTAATTGTTATCAATACAAAAACGGGTAACAATGCAATTAACAAAACTTTTACCACAGAAACAATGCTGATCTCAAATACATCTATTCCTACAATATGATAATAAGCAATATAGCTAAGCATTATTGTAAACAAAATCCAGATATTCCATAAAATTTCTTTCTTAATGTTCCATTTCCCTTGTAAAAAAATTTTGGGATGTATAGATGGCAATAATAAAAGACTCACACTTAACGAAACAAACGTAACAATGACAACCCCCAGAATAATTTTAATTTTTACATTTAATTCAAGGCTGTTCAATTCAAAAGGTTGAAATAGAAACATAAAAACAAAAACACCTATGCTAATCAGAAAAATGACCTTGGTATTATGACTTAAATCATCATTAAAAGGATAGGGTTTATTTAAGAATTTAAACATATCTCAAATATAATGAATTGATTAATCTGAAGTGGAAAAATGACTATTTAATCATTAAAATTCGGGATGAGTTGAGTTTGATCCGGAAAATTTAAAGATACAAGTATCAAGACGCAAGAAAGTTGGCAGCAACAGTAAACAGTACATCGAAAATCATTATATCGTCAATTCGTTACATCGCCTAATCAAAATTTTCTTATATTTACCTGAACGAGACTTAACACGGATTTATTTTTTCCCCTGAGACAAATCGGAAGGTTGTACAAAACATTCAAAACACATGAAAATTAACAACAAAACTCCTAACCCTATGAAATTTACATTATTTATTGCGTTTACATTACTTATTGAAATTTCATTTGCACAACAATCATTACCTGTCATCAAAGCAAAATCAAGGAAAGTTGACATTAAATGTAATGGAAAATCAGTATATAGTTACAATAAAAAAGCATGTTGGTTAATTTCTCCAGAAATTAAACCTGATATATATTATAGTGACAATTTAGGAGATACAATTTCTTTTCAAACAGATCAAGACACATTAAACGTAATATTAACAGATAATACTGAATTTAATTTCATTGTTTTATTCCGTAACGATAGTGCATATACTCAGATTAAATACTTTGAACCGTATCTAACAACATTGAAAAAAGCTTATCTTTTTAATGAAACCCAAGACAGAGATATTCCTGGGTTTACATATTTAGAAAGCAAAAATAGAAACCTCAAAAAGATCAGAAAATCATTTAATCTGGATTCAATAGCTGGTCAAGGAGATGAGGTTTCACAGATGCTAAACATTATGCATTGGGTTCACAACAAAGTAAAACACGACGGCTCAAGCGATAATCCTGGTCAAAAAAATGCTTTAGATTTAGTAAATATTTGTCTGTCTGAAAACAGAGGTGTTAATTGTCGAATGATGGCAACCATACTAAATGAATGTTATTTAGCAATGGGATTTAAATCAAGGATGATAACATGTAAACCAAAGCCATTAGAATTTAATGACTGTCACGTAATTAATACTGCATTCTCAAATCAATTAAATAAATGGATTTGGCTAGACCCAACTTTTGATGCTTATGTAATGAATGAAGAAGGTGAATTACTAGGAATCCAAGAAGTCAGAGAAAGACTTATAAACGATAACCCTCTAATTTTAAACCCGGAAGCAAATTGGAACAGGAAAACATCTCAAAAAAAAGAATACTATCTGTATAAGTATATGGCAAAAAACCTATACCGTTTAGAAGCAAATCTAAATTCAACTTACAATTCAGAAACTGTGGAAGAAAATAAGATAATTGAGTATATCCAGCTATTACCATTAGACGGCATAAACCAAGAACCTATTGTAAAAATATATACCAACCCCAAAAATGGAGTAATTTATAAAACTTATATTATAAATAATCCAAAGCAATTTTGGGGTGAAAAATAAGTCCTCTACAAGTAATATTTATTTGCTAAAGCTTACGAAAATACTTTGCTAATCCCTTATCCCATCCCTCCGGGACTTTATCTTTCCACTTTTACTTTTTACAAATATGGTCTCCCTAACGAGACAAGCTTACGGGGAACAAAAACAATTTAGAAAATCATTGCGGTAAAAAACAAAAGCCCCTTTAGGGGCGCAATAGCTATAAAAAACCTTACTCACAAAATTCCGTAGGAACGAAATAAACTTTACTTCCTCCCAATCCCATTGGCAAAAGTCAGGGCGATAAAGCGGTAAACCATGTGGGCAAATTTGGTGTAGGGCAAATAAATAATCACAAACCATACGCACAGCAAATGGAAGAAATAGAAATGGTAAGCAAAGCTCCAGTTTTCAAAACGGGCAAACTGCACCAAAATTCCCGAAAGGGTAAGCAGGAAAAAAGAAAGCAGTAACAGCCAATCGGGGTAAATGCTTTTGCCAATCACCCGCTTATCAAACAAACGGATGTATATAAAAATCCCCAGTCCAACAAGCAGCATCACCGAAGCAAGATTGCCAATAATTTTAAACGGGTTGCTTAAAGCCAGCGGGTAGGCTCCAATAATCACGGCAACAATGGCATAGAGCGTTACCAGCAACAACAATGCAAATCCGTAAAACACCAGAAAGTGAGCCGTTCTTCGTGTCTTTTGAGAATTGCAATCGGCAAATTTGGAGTGCCTCAACACTTCCATTTTAACCTGTATCACGCTTTTCCAGAAACTTGTTTTTTTAGAGGAACCCGGGAAATGCGATTTCATCTGGCGATAAAACTTTACAAAACCCGTGACCGCAATTCCGTACGATAAAAATGTTAGTAAAGAAAACGAACCGTTTAACCAGGCATGCGGAAAAAATTTGGAATAATTCACCGAGCCTTCAGGAATGGTAAAGGTTCCGGCCAACATCAAAATAGCCGAAATAATAAGCACCGGAATTAAAATTGCCACCGGAAGCCAGGCCGGTTTGCTCAACAATTTTCCCATAAAAGCCGGGCGGGCAAACTGCAAATAACTCTGCTGCCTCACGGAAGCCAGCACGTCGGCGGGTTTTACATCGCGCGGACAATAGCTGCTGCAATCGCCACACTGATGGCAGAGCCACAAATCGGGATTAGCAATCAATTTATCTTTCAACCCCCAGGCGGCCCAAATCATTTCCTTGCGCGGGAAAGGCCGCTCCTCGGGAGCCAGCGAACACACCGCCGAACAATTGCCGCACTGCATACATTCGCTCAAAGACGAACCGCTGCTTTCCATCAACGCCTTTTTAAATTTTATGTCCGGTTTAATCGCTATCATTTTTTACATGTCTTTAAACGGATTCGGACCAATATCTTCAATGGTTTCAATATAATCATTAATAATCCCCGGAATTTTCTGGTGATCGGTGATCTCCACAAATTCGGTTTGTATGCGTTCAGGTTCCAGCATCATACTTTCCAGGGTTTCCCGGATGTTTTCGCTTCTGGTTTCTGTTAATTCACTTCCGTGGATGAAGTGGCACTGGTAATCGTCGCCGGGCTTACAACCAATTTGCAAGATGCCGTCGTAACCACACGACAGGGCATCGGATATCCAAACTTTATTAATGGAACCCAAACAACGCACCGGGATCACCCGGATATACGGACTGTATTTTAAGCCTTTGGTTCCTGCCATATCCAGAGCCGGATAGGCATCATTCTCGCAAACAAACGCTAGGATGCGCGGTTTTTCTTCAAACTCATCGGGGATCTCCACCGCCTTAATCATGGACGAAATGCTGCCAATGGAATAATCCGAGAAACTAATAACCCGTTCAGGGCAAGAACCCAGGCAAATCCCACACCTCCGGCAACGGGCCGGATTCGGGAGCGGCGTTCCTTTTTCGGTTTCATCGTACATCCCAAAAGGACATTCTTCGGTGCAGCGTTTGCAATCGGTACAGCGATCCATGTACAGCTCGGGGTAAGAGCGATCGCCCGAACGCGGATGAACAGCTTCTCCTCTTTTGGTAGCTTCTACACACTGGATGGCCTTGAACATGGCTCCGGCAGCATCTTCCTCGCAGGCACTGATATCCATTGGAGCCCGCAAACTACCTGCGGCATAAATGCCGGTTCGGCGTGTTTCGTAAGGGAAACAAATAAAATGAGAATCCGAAAAATTATATTTCAACTCGGGCAAACCTTTGCCCAAACGATAACTCAAGTTCAAATCTTCCGTCCCGGCAGGGGTCATTCCGGTAGCCAGCACAATCATATCTACCGACAAAGAAATATCTTCGCCCAAAAGGGTTTCTTTAACTTTTACTGTCAGGCTATTTTCTTCAACAAGCACCTCGTCAATTTCGCCTTTGGTAAAGAAAACCTGGCTGTCTTTTTGAACCTCCTTATAAAATTCTTCGCTCAAGCCGGGGGTTCGAATATCTTTATAAACAATAAATACCGAAGAATCCGGGCTTAGCTCACGGATATATTTAGTTTGTTTCAGCGAAGTGCTGCAACAATAGCCCGAGCAATAAGGCAGGTGATTTTTATCGCGCGAACCAGCACACTGAATAAACAAAATGTTTTCGGGGATTTTGAGAGCAGGATTTTCTTTCACCATTTTCTCAAATTCCAAAATAGTGACCACCTTATCGGATTTTCCGTAACCCAGGTGGGACAATTTAGCGGCATCGTAAGGTTTCCATCCCATCGCAGCCACAATGGCTCCCACTTTTAAGGTTCTTCCTTCGCTGAGTTTCACCTCAAAATTTCCGGGTTCGCCCTTAATTTCTTCTACCGTTGTAGAGGTATAAATTTTTATATTTTCGAAGCTATTGAGCTCGTTCAGTTTGCTTTCCAATCCAGGCTCAGCCAACTCATTAAACGGCGACACCGAAGGATAAAGTTTAAACAAATCGTTCATCCTTCCGCCCAGCTGATTTTCTTTTTCGATCAGGTGAACCATATAACCGGCTTTCGCTCCCTGCAATGCGGCCGTGATTCCGCTGACACCTCCGCCCACCACTAAAATTTCATTGCTGCAATTTTCGGCTTTGTAAGGCTCCGGAATTTTTATGTGTTGAATTTTAGCCACACTCATCCGCAGGTAATCTTCGGCAGCCATCTGCGTGTCTTCGTCCCGGGGTTCAAAACTCCAGGCAACCTGCTCCCTCAAATTAACCCGGTCTACCAAAACATGCTCCGGGAAATCAAACACCTCCGTTTTAACCCGTGGCGAACAGGCCGCAATAATGGCGGCATCCAGTTTTTGTTCTTCAATATTTTTTAGGATGAGGTCATAGCCCTCCACCGAACATAAAGCCGGGTGGGTTTGTACATCAACTGCTTTCAACTCTTCGGAAGCCAGGGTGCAAAGTTTTTCTACATCCATGCAATTCCCGATTTCGCATCCCGAACAAATGTATATGCCTGTTTTCTTTTCCACCATCCGTTAATTTATTGAATTGCTTTTAGGGCCGCAGCCGTGGCATCTTTTACCGATGCTGAAACATCCATGGGTTTTTTGCTGCACGACACAGCCCGAATTCCTTCTTTTTGATTGATACTTAAAAATCCGTTTTTGTCAAGTTCCAAATCGACTGACAAATGATTGGGAACAATGCCCGTTGCCAATACCACCAGGTCGGCCTGTTGTTTTATTTTTTTACCTTGCTTGATGTCCTCTGCTTCAACAATCAGCTTTTTTGTTTCAGCATCCACCTCAATTTTCCCGGCTTTTCCTTTGATTAAATCAATGTTTTTCTGCGCTTCCACTCGTTTTAAAAAATCTTCATTCCGGCCGGCTACCCGCAAATCGATGTAAAAAATTTTGATCTTGCAGTCCGGCAATAGTTCCGAAACATTCAATGCATGCTTCAAGGAAGCCGAACAACACACTGCAGAACAATACGGTAAATGATTTTCGTCGCGCGAACCGGCACATTGTACAAATACAATTTCTTTAGGTTCTGTTTGATCCGAGGGTTTTAAAAGTTTTCCTTTGCCCGGCCCGTTGGGTGCCAGCAATCGTTCGAACTCTACATTAGTGAGGATATCAGCCGACGAATTATAATTCAGGTTCTCAATTTTTGAGGCTTCATAATTTTTCCAGCCCGTGGCAAAAACAACCGAATAAATTTCCAGGGTTTGGATTTCTTCTTTTGCAGAAAAATCAATGGCCCGGTATTCACAAACCTCCACACATTTATTGCAGTTTTCCTTTTTGCAAAAGGCTTCGTCAATATGGTATTTCATCGGGAAGGCCATCTCGTGAGGAAGATAAATAACTTTGGTTTTGGCAAGATCGTAATTGAACTCGTCGGGGCGTTCTTCCGGACAAACCTCCACGCATTTTCCGCAAGCGGTACAATTATTTTTTACAAATTGAGGTTCGGTTCTGAGCTTTACAAAAAAACTCCCTTTCTCTCCCGAAACATCAAGCACACTTGAAGAAGTAAAATATTTGATGCGCGGATTTTGTTTGATTCGGCGGAAATTTATTTCCAGTCCACAGGCAGGCGGACAAAGTTTAGGGAAATAATTATTCATCCGGATTACATTGCCGCCAAGGTAAGGTTTCTGCTCTACCAGAATAACTTCTTTCCCGGCTTCGGCAAGTTCAACAGCGGTTGTTACCCCGCTGATTCCACCTCCGACGACTAATATTGGCTTATATTTTTTCTTTCCCAATAATTTTTTATTTAGCAGACCATTTTAAAAATCAACAATTGCCTCAACTGCAATGCTTGGCAAATATAAAAAAACAAGCTTAATAAAACAGGCTATAAAATAGTGTTTTATGAAATAATAAAAACCGCTTTGCTTTTCGTTCTAACAATAAGGGGCAACGCCCCTTTAGGTAATAAAGCAGGATGAAGTGAAACGAAATCCTGCCTCAAAGACATAAAATATGAATATGGTCAGAATTTGCATAAATTTCATTTACATAAAGTCCATTGTTCTATTTATCTCCTTCAAAGTATGAAATCTCCTTATCTTCCCTTATTTCTCTTTGTAAATCAAAGAAATATTTTCTGAAAAGCATTAAAGTTTGATTATCATCTTTTTCATCTTCAGGTAGCATTTCGTTTTCTTTTTGTGCATAATATTGTGCAACAATCATTAATACCAGATTTGATATATTTTCATCAAATAATGCCGGATTTTTATCTTTTTTCTCTATTGCCCTGGAAGTAATAGGATGAACAGAATTTATCCAAATTATGCCTTTTGTTTCTAGATCACGATCACTAACTGGATCATCAAATTCAGTAAACTTTATACTCTCAGGATTATCTTCATCATTTGACATTAGAACAATTAGTCCTTGTTTCTGTTTTTTCGAAACTGTCTTCTTTGATTTATTATTCTTTACTTTTACAGCAAATTCTTCACCATCATCATCTGGTACAAATTCCTGAACTCCATCACTTTCCCCTCCTCCATTTTCTCCTTTTCTATCTACCCATTTCCCTTTTATCAACTCTTCTTCATTGTCCTCAGGTATAGGCTTTCTATAAATATCACTAACAAAGGGTGAATCATCATTTCTCTCATCAAAATTACCATCATCTTCTTCTATATTTTGGAACCTTTTACGCAACTCTTTTAACTCACTCCTAAATTTAAGATCCTTCTTACTTAAAAATTTACTTAGTTCTTTAAGTTTTTTATTTGCAGCATCTAATTTTCTCTCTTTATCAATTTGTCTTTGTTCCTCTTCTACTTCATTGATTGATTCCTTTACACAAACCTTTATAAATTCTTCAATATCGATAGTCAAATCATCATCTTCTTCTAAACCTTTTCGGTTTTCTCGTACTGCACTAGAGTCTAGCAATTTAGTTAATAATAATGAACCATTAAATGAGTTTGCAAAAGGTCGATTATCAAATTTAGTCACATGTAAATCTGCAACGCTAGAAATTCCATCAGTTAAATCAATAAAATCATCTCCATTTAAAGGTTTTCCAAAATATCTCAAAACTAAATCAGAATCTTCATTAGAATTAAAAAGGTTATTTGGTAACTTATATCTCCATATTCGTTTTGCATCAGTTTCAAGTGGTTGCTTATATTCCAGTTCAATTTTTTTATTCTTTCCTTTTCGATTTAAAGTAACAAAAACATTTTGTTGCTTTAATACATGACGGATTCTGGCTAACTTTTCTATGTGTTTAACTAAATCTTCTAAAGGTTGGTTGACCTTATAACTATTTTCTAAAATGAGAATAGTTGAGTTTTTTTCTTGAGTTGGTTTATCCTTATAACCTCCATTATTATAACCTTTTATAATTCTTTTGTTTTCATAATCCCATTCAAACCACGCTTTACATTCTCTATTATTTTGTATAGATATAATCCAACATTTTCTGAAGTTCATAATAGCATATGCTTTTCCTCCAGTACCAAACTGTCTAGTAACTTTTTCTCCCTTTTCTCTACCGCTAAAGCTTTCAAAATATCTAAAGAATCTATTCTCTAAATCATCAAAAGACATTCCTTCGGCATAATCTTTAATAATCAATTTATCAATCATTTTGCCTCGTCTTGAATGAATTTCCACATAAATATTTTGATCTATAAACTTGTCTAACCTACGATATGAATCATCAGAGTTTGTTATATATTCTGCAATCCCTCTTGGGTGATGACTTCCACCTTTCCATTTTTTTAATTGGTTTTCTAACAATCTACCTAAATTAGCAGGCACCTCTGTTATACCTATTGTTTCAACTAAATTTGTCATGGTTATTTTTTGATTAATTGATTTTTAATGTTCTGGAATTTCTCATTCAATATAGTATGTACCTCCAATAATATTGGATCATTTTTAGAAAATTCTTCAACTATCATATCTATATTTTTTAACCTGCTCTGTACAAAACTTGTTTTTGAGTGCCAATTTATTCCATAGAAATAGAGAAAATCTGTTTCAACAATTTCATTATATTTTTTTTCTTTTACTTTAATGTATACAGGAGTTTTTTTCAGCTTATTATAAGGAGTTTCATCAATTGAAAAGATATTTCGATTTGCAGCTTTTACACCTTTCTTCTCTATAACCTTTTTATGTTTTATTAATTCAACTAAATCTTGATAGATTACTTTTGAAATTTCTGTCAAATGATATCCTATCATATCTGAACCTCTTAGCAAGCCTTTTTTACCTTTCATCTCACCAATACGTTTTGCAACTGAATTACTGTCTGGAAATTGAGGAAAACCACGCAAAGCGTGTTTTTCTGGATTAATCAACCACGATTCTATTACAATTTCCTCAACAGAAAAAGTTAAATTTAGCTCTCTACTTTTGCCAATGATCCAGATAATTAGTTTCTCGGTTGAGAGTTTTTTAAGACTTTCTAATTCACTTGTTTTGGCAATTCGCAACTTTATATTTTCATTCATGTGATTTATTTATTAATGTCATACCACTCCTTTAAAGCAACTTTACCGCTTCTAAGTTTCAAAAATCTTTTTTCATGTTTATAATTAAAGAGTACGTTTGGAATGGAATCTTGAGAGACAATCAATTCATTACTTATTATTTCAACTATATCTTTTAATCGTATTGGCTTATTTCTTTCTTTCAAAATTTGTTCCGTTACATCACCTATTGAGCCATAATATTCACCCCATTCAATTAATCCGAAGGTGCCTGGTCCTTTTAAGCCAAATATTTTTGGTTCTCTCTGAATATTAGCGTGTACATTTAGTGGCGACTTTGCGGGGTAACCACGTTTAATACATTCATCGTAAATTTCTGTGTAGTGCATTGGCTTTTTGTAATATCGAAGAATTTTAAGTACATATTCATGTGCTAATATCGGAGTATTCTTTTCGATCAATATATAATCATTACTATCGACAATGATGTTATGCTCTATTTGCAAAATTTCTTTTACAGTGGCATATACTTCTTTAAATTCTGTTTGATATATTTCATTATAATAACATGATATAAATTCCTTCAGATTTATTTTATAGGAATTTTTTACTCGTTCGTTAAGCCCATCAAACATATCATTCAAAAATGATTTATAATCGAAGGCAAAAAATAAACTACTTTTTATCAGGTAATTATGTGAGAATTTTGCTTTTTTTATGTATTCAATTTCGATAATTTTATGAGTTTTTCTTAATAATATTGAGAATATTATTTCATAGAACAAGCTTGAAAAATTAACCAATTCATTTTTACATATTTCTTGTGCAGTAGAATTATTAATAATAATTATATTTTGATTTTTATTAATTTTATATGTATTGATATGATTATAGTTGAAATAAGATACAAATTCAAATAAGTTTGAAATATTTTCTAGTAATTTTACTCGAATTTGGCGAACTCTTTCTCTTGTCAGATTGGTAATTTCACCTATTCCTGAAAGTGTTAATTGATGATTATCTTCTTTGTATAGAAAAATATTTTTAAAAACTAACTTTTGTGTTTTGTTGAATAGAGAAGTGTTTTCAATTATATACCAAATAATTTTAAAAATGGGTATTTTGTTCTCACATAAATATCCTTTTAATTCTATTTTTTGATCATTACTAAGATTAAATAAATCTTCTAAAAGAAAACTATAATATTCTTCTCTTTTATTTCTCTTTGACTTTATGTCAGATAAATAGAAAATAATTTCACTATGTAAAAGCTCTAATTCTTTAATAGTTTTTACACCAATATTTCTTAGTTTACAAAATCTTAAAGCTTCGTTATTAATGATGTTTTCATAATAATTCTTAAAACTTACTTCATGATTGAGATAATCATTTAATGCATTTCTTGAGCGAGCAGTTAATCTATCAATTTTAACTTCTAAATACTTGTTCAATAAAAATATTTCTTCATTATCTAAACATGATACTAAATTAAAATAAGGGCGATTCTTAATTTCATCTTTGATCTCGTTCTTAGAGTGGAATTGATCGTATTCGTATATTAATGAAATAATTTGTTCATGTAAAAGCTCAAGTTCTATTATACTTTTACTTCCTACGTTTCTTATATTTCTAAAATTAAAGTTCTTGTAATTAATGATTGACTCAAAATAATTTGTTATTGAAATATCCTTTTCTAGATAATAAAAAATTGCATTATAACTCCTTACAGATAAAGTCTTAAATTTAAATTTTAACTCATTATTCAACTTATCTGTATCCATTTCATCAAGATTGGATAAAATTCGTTTTATATCATATTTTACATTTATATTATTTGTATTCATAAACAATAGTTCATTGTTTATAATATTTTTATTAAAAATTAAAACTCAAATTTGTTTTTTATGTTTTTTTGTAACTCTTGTAGATATGCATTTTCAACATACTTTAATTTTTCTTTGATGGTTTTAAACATCTTTTTAATATCTTCTTCACTATATTCATAATTATTCCTATTTGAACATTTTATAAGCTTATCAAATGTATCCAATAAGAGTTGTGTTCTTTTACTAGCAACTTTTTCAAATCTTTCTCTTTTAACATCTATATTTTTCATTATAATCTCATATAAATTAACTACAATTATGCAAATATAGTACATAAAATTGTATTATAGCAAATTTTTTGTAAAAAAAACACAATGGATAGAACCCTTTAGTAATTCTTGCTGCTTTCTGCCAACTGTCTCCTGCAACTATTCAAACACTTCAGCTTTGACTCCCTTCGACTCCGCTCAAGGACCGTCTCAGCCTCCGTTTTTTATGCTCTTTATTTCATACTTTCGATCTCGCGTTTCATCATTTCCCACTCGTTGGTTTCGGGGTTCCATTTACAATTGGCAAAACATTCCCAATCGGGCTTCATTTGCGGATGATCGGTTCGGAAATAATAGCCCGGCCAGCGGGTTTCTTCCCTGAACAATACCGTGCGAAGATGCGATTCGGCCTGCCACATGCGGTGGATATTCTCCCAGCAACGCATCAGCTCATTCAAGTTTGAAGCCGCCAGTTTTTCCGAATCTTCTTTCATGTATTGCAAAAATTCCAGTCCTTTTTCAAGCAAAGCTTTGGAAGTTTTAAATCCTACCGAAGCTCCCCCGGCATACTCATCCATAATTTTTTGCAGACGGAACATAAACATTTTAGGCTTGATAAAATTCGGGTTTACATCCTCGTCGTTGGCATAATCTTTATGCTCTTCGAAAACTGCCAGGGGTTGCAAAATACGTTTCTTCAGTTCCTCTATTTTTTCAGTATCGGTAGCTGCCGGAGCCTCATGATCGGCGCAAAAAGCAATGGCCGATTTGGCTGCAATCCGTCCTTCGGTGAAAGAGCCGGAAGAGAATTTATGAGAAGATGCCCCGCTGGCATCGCCGGCCGCAAACAATCCTTTGATGGTTGTCATGTTGGGATAGCCCCAGAATTTTTCACCGGGAGCCAAATCTTTCGGACCGCTGATCCATGCCCCGGATGCTCCCGAATGCGAGCTGATAAAGTAGGGTTCGCAAGCAGCAATTTCAGAAGGTGTTTCTTCGGGCATGATGTTGTGTGCCGCCCAGTTCAGAGCCTGACTCACCGTCATATCCAAAAAGTCTTCCCAGGCTTCCGATTCCAGTTCTTTTAATTTGCGCTTGGCTTCTTTTTCATCCGGAATGTTGGCAACCAATTCGCGGATAGCATCATCGGTTTTCATGTAAATCGGGCCGTTGCCTTCTTCCACTTCCTGCATCATTAGGTAATTCCGAAGGTTGGCGGGGGTGGGTTTGGCAGTTCCGTAAGGAGCCCAGTTTTCGAGTTCGGCTTTACGGGTTTCCATATAATCTTCGCCCTTGGCATTGGTGGCTTTTGATTTGAACAACAAGAACCACGCACCTACGGGACCGTAAGAATCTTTAAACCGAACCGGCACAAAACGCACTTCCTGGCAGGTCATCTCGGCCCCGGCTTTCAGGGTAAAATAAGCACTTGCCCCGGAATTAAAAGGCGGGTACCACGAACGTCCCAAACCTTCGCCCACCGAGCGCGGACGGAACACATGCACAGCTCCACCCATGGTATCCAATACGGCTTTTGCCTTGAAAATATAAAATTTGTTTTCGCGAACACTAAACCCGGCGGCTCCCACACAACGGTCGCCATCCATAATGGGTTCGGTAATAAAAATGCGTTCATAATATTCACCGTTTCCGTCCAATTCTTTGAGAGCGTTTTTGGCGGCTTCCGAAACAATATTTTTATACGATTCGCCATGGATCATAATTTGCCAGCGACCTTCATTCACGTAATTTCCTTTTTCATCTTTCCAAATCGGCAAGCCCCATTTTTCAAACAGGTGAACCGTGGAATCCACATGGCGGGCAATGTTGGCAACCAAGTCTTCGCGGGCAATACCCATTAAATCGGTCTTCACATAATTTACATAATCTTCGATGGTGTTTTTGCCATTTTTCAATCCCAAATAAAGATTAATGGCGGAAAGCCCCATGGCAACGGCACCACTTCTTTCCAATGAAGCCTTATCCACAACCGTGACTTTCATATTGTGTTTTTTGGCCCAATGCGATGCCTCAAAAGCAGCCCCGCAGGCAGCCATGCCACCGCCTAAGATTAACAAATCGGTTTCTATCTGTATGGTTTCAAAATTATCGATATTCATGTCAAGAGGTTTTAATGAGGATTTATTTTTTGTACAAATCGGTTCCGATAGAATCGGGTTCGGTTCTCAGGTGCGGATCGTGCAAATCATCGGTTCCGGTAGAGAATCCGGCATCAGGCTGGATGCTTCCTTCTTCGGTTGTACGGATGGGGAACTTAAACCGTTTGATTTTTTTATTACGGAAACGAACCGACCACATGATGGCATCGGTGCTTCGCATGGGTTGAACCGTAGCTCCCAGGGGCATAAAATCGGCATACCCCCTGATCTCAATGGCCTGGGTCGGACAAATTTTTACACAACTATAACATTCCCAGCACATATCCACGGCACGGTTATAGGCTTTGTTTTTTTCTTTATCCAGCACCATTAAATCGTTCGGACAAATATACTGGCAGGCGGTGCGATCCTGAGCTTTACAACCATCGCACTTTTCATTAATCACAAAACTTGGCATAATCTAGGTTTTTTATTTGATTAAGAATTATAATCCAATTCATTATAATTTGCACAAACTTAAAAAATAATTTTATCCAATCACCTCCCGGACCTACCAAAGACCTAATTTTGAATCATTTTAGATATACTGACTTTAAAAAGTTGGCAGTAGCAGTGGCAGCAAGCAGTAAATCAAAAATTATTATATCGTTAATTCGTTACATTGTCTAATTAAGAATTTTTAATACATTTACCCTAATTCAAAAACGGATTTGTTTTTCTCCCCGGGACAAATCAAAAATTGATTTTATGAAAAAATTTATTGGCTTTTTTTTATTGTTTCTTCTGCCTCTTATTTCATTTTCTCAATTAAATTCTGATTCGATTTATGTTTTAAATTACAATGGAACGGAATTATTTGAGAAACCTTTTTTTGATTCAAAAATACTTGATAATCCTAAATTAAATTCGGTTCTTTTACTTTTAGAAAACCGTATGGAAGATAAGGTTTCTAAAACTATTTCAGGGGTAGTCTTAAAAGGCCATTGGCAAAAAGTTAGATATAATGGAAATGTTGGGTTTGTTTTTAGTGGAGATTGCTCAAAATATAATTGCTTATTAAAAAACAAATTCGATGGTTATGATTTAAATTATTTTGTCTTGTTTGGAAAAAGGATTGGATTCAAAAAAGTTGAAAGAACCATTAAAACTGAAGGAAAGAAAATTGTTGTACAAGATGAAATAACTTTATACGAAAGAGGGGAATACATTTACACCCAGAATGATGGTTGTTTTAATCATTTGCATATTTTCAAGGAATTATCTTTTAATGAGGTTTTTCACATCATGATAGCCCGCCACACTTTTGTTCTTGATACAATCATGGGCATTGAATATGAAACACCCAAATTAAAAGGACTGAAAAATCAGACGTATACATTCACAGGAACAGGAGCTACCGGGGAGATTAAAATAACAATCAAAAATAATTGTATTGAATTATACTCCTGCGATTGTGACTGATAATTTATTATTCAATAAAAACAACGGGCTAAAAAATTATTTATATGCGAAATCTTTATCTGTTTATTTTCATTGTTTTTATAGTTTTCGTTTCATGTAATCAAGAAACGAAACAAGCCTTAAACTCAACGGAATCAAAAGGTGAGAAAAAAGCTGAAAAAACAATTCTTATTGATAGCGTTGAAACATTGACCGGCAGAACAGCAATCAAAGACCTGGAGTATTTTTCTTCCAGCTTTATCAGGTATTCGCGCAATCAATATTTTGCAAAAAAAGGATACCCGTTTCAAGACACAAACCTTGTATTGTTTTTCAAAAATCAAAACTGGTATAAAGAAAATAAATCCTTTAAATCTTTTTCTGATAGAAAAATGATTCGAACTATTGACACCTTAAAACATATTGAAGAAAACTATGGAAAAGTAGAATACCGCAAAATTCTTTACAAATACAATTTTAATGGATATCCTTTGTTTTACATTGGTTGGGATCCACAAGTATTAAACGAAAGGCCAAATGATTTTTTTGATGCTGCATTTATTTTGTTAGATACAACAATGCTTTGGACATTTGATTGTACAACAATTCCACCAGAGTTTTTAGTTGAGAATTCTATTGGCTATATTGAAATGGTTGATGTAGGCCAATTGAAAGAAAATCAGATTAAAATTAAAAACATTGATAAAGGATATATTGGCGGAGAAGGAGATGAAATGCTCATACACTTATATGGATATAGTGATGATGATGAAGATGTTATTTTAGGATTTAATAATAAAGGTGAATTTGTAAAATTATTAAATCGATCTATAACAATAGATCAGCTCTGTTACTTAAATGACTCAACCTTAAAATTTACAACAAGCGAGAGAACTGACTTTTTTTTGACAGATTGGTCTACAAGAATATACCATTACAACACAATCACCAAGAAACTAAAAGCCCTGCCATTAGATGAACGACAATATGTAAGATATGTTTCGCCATCTGATACGGTTATTGTTTATCAAACCTCTGCTGCTGCAAAAGATAAAATACCAAATTTTATTATCTATAAAGTTGAACCAAATAAAAATGTTAAATTAATCAAACATGAAGACAATGATGATACTTACGAGATCAGATTTGATTCTATTATTGGATGGATAAACAGAGACGAACTAACTAAATTCGGATTTATTGCTGCAGATTAATTAAAAAACTCCGCTCAATAACATTGATATTTAATTTCCTAAACTTGCTTACTGCAGCCACATTCATAATCCAATCCCTTATCCCGTCCCTACGGGACTAATTCATCTTTCTGCTTTCAGTTTTTACAAATATGTTGTCCCTAACGGGACAAGCAGATAAAACAACAAGAAAGAATTAGAAAATCATTACTATAAAAAACAAAAGCCCCTTTAGGGGCAAAATAGTTATAAAAAACCTTACTCACAAAACCACAAAGTTCCGTAGGAACGAAATAAAAACAAACTTGTAAAAATTATAGGGCATCGCCTTAAGGCGATGTCCTATATACAAAATCTTTTCACCAAAATCCCCCCTCCCTCAGGAAGGGGACTAAGGGGTGGGTGTTATACTTTAAACTTATACTCCACCTTCGCTAATTCTTCGTTGGCCTTTACAATTTTTTGTTTCAGGTTTTCTTTGTAAGCTACAGTTTTGGCGTACAATTCTTTGTTGTCGGTTGCTAAAATTTGAGCGGCCAAAATACCGGCATTCAGGGCACCGTTAATGCCAACCGTTGCTACCGGAATACCCGGAGGCATTTGAACAATAGCCAACAAAGCATCCATACCATCCAGACTGGCTTTGATCGGGACACCAATCACCGGAACGGGAGTCATGGCTGCAATTACTCCCGGCAGGTGAGCTGCCATGCCAGCTCCGGCAATAATTACACGTATGCCGCGCTCATAGGCTCCTTTGGCAAATTCTTCAACTTTTTCGGGGGTACGGTGAGCCGAAAGCGCGTTCAACTCAAACGGAATTTCCATCTCATCTAAAAAGGCGGCCGCTTTTTCCATCACCGGAAGATCGGACGTGCTGCCCATGATAATACTTACTTTTGGAGTCATTTTTTAGTTTTTATTTTTACTAATTCTGTCATTCTGAAAAAACCAAAGGTTTTGTTCAGAATCTCTCCCAGTTAAAATTCGAGATCCTGAAACAAGTTCAGGATGACGCTAAATTTTTCGTCTTTCAGATGCAAAAATACGCCTAAAATCAGTAAAAAAGAAACCCCCGGGTTTAATCCCTTAAAAAGATTAATTTTGTATTTTTATTTTAATCAGTCTGAGCGAATGCTGAGCTTGTTGAAGCAAAAGGAAGGACTGAAACGGAACACTTCGACAAGCTCAGTGTTCCTTACATAAAAAATTAATTATATACTAAACACATGGAAGTAATAAATGACGTGGTTCAGGTGTGGGACAAAAAGTTCAAGCGTTCCATTTCTGCCAAACAAATTGATGAGGCCGTACAAAAAGTAGCCAACCGCATAAATGCTGATCTCAAAGGGAAAAATCCGCTGTTTCTGGTGGTGCTAAACGGAGCCTTTATGTTTGCTTCCGACCTGTTTAAAAAAATCAAGATCGACTGCGAGGTTTCTTTTGTAAAACTTTCGTCTTACGTAGGAACCCAAACCACCAACACCGTTCGCGAACTGATTGGGTTGGATCGCGTTCTTACCGGGAGAACCGTGGTCGTGATAGAAGACATTATCGACACCGGCATTACCATGGCACACACTATTCCGTTGCTAAAAAACCTGGAAGCTGAAGAGGTAAAAATCGCGACGCTTTTATTTAAGCCGGATGCATTTAAAAAAGATTATAAAATTGATTATGTGGGGATGAAAATCCCGAACGATTTTATCATTGGTTACGGCCTGGATTATGATGGATTGGCCCGTAACCTACCCGAAATATTTACTTTGACCAAATAATGGGAAATTCAAACTTTGTTGACTACGTAAAAATTTTCTGCCAGTCGGGAAACGGCGGCAGTGGTTCGGCACACTTTCGCCGGGAAAAATTTATTCCGAAAGGTGGGCCTGATGGTGGCGATGGTGGCCGTGGCGGGCACATCATTTTAAAAGGCAATGCCCAAATGTGGACCCTGCTGCACCTGCGCTATACCAAACACATCAAAGCCGAACATGGTGGATCAGGCGGTGGCCAACGAAGTACCGGAGCCGACGGACAGGATGTCATCATCGAAGTTCCACTGGGTTCGGTAGCCCGTGATGCCGAAACCGGCGAAATGATTGGCGAAGTTACCGAAGACGGCCAAAGCATCATTTTGCTCAAAGGCGGACGGGGTGGTTTGGGAAACGATCATTTTAAATCGCCAACCAATCAAACGCCCAAGTATGCCCAGCCCGGAGAAGAAGGCATCGAACAGTGGATCATCCTCGAATTAAAAATTTTAGCTGATGTTGGTCTGGTGGGTTTCCCTAATGCCGGAAAATCAACCTTGCTTTCGGTGGTTTCGGCAGCAAAACCCGAAATTGCAGATTACCCTTTTACCACGCTGCGCCCCAATCTTGGCATTGTTTCCTACCGGGATAACCGTTCGTTTATCATGGCCGATATTCCGGGAATCATTGAAGGAGCCCACGAAGGGAAAGGTCTTGGCTTACGCTTTCTGCGCCACATCGAGCGGAACTCCATGCTTTTGTTTATGATTCCGGTTGATACGGAAGACATCCGAAAAGAATATTCTGTTTTACTGAACGAACTCCGCCAATTTAACCCGGAGCTTTTAGATAAAGAACGCCTGCTGGCCATCACTAAATGCGACATGTTGGATGATGAGCTGCTGGAAGAAGTAAAAAAAGACCTGCCAAACGTGGATTGGGTGTTTATTTCTTCCGTTGCCGGGAAAGGAATTCTGGAGTTGAAAGATAGGGTTTGGCAAAAACTGAACAGCTAATAAAGTCATATTGAGCGTAGTCAAAATATGACTTTTGCCAGGCTTCGACTACGCTCAGCCTGACAAAACATAATTATAGAATGATCGAAAAACTCATAGAATTAGACCAGCAAATTTTTCTTGCTCTCAACGGCTTACACAACAACTTTTTTGACATTGTAATGCTTTGGGCAAGCGACAAGTTTATTTGGCTCCCGCTTTATTTTTTCCTGCTCTTTCTGGTTTTCAAAAAACTGGGCTGGAAAGGGTTTTACGTGCTGATTGCCATTGCTGTTTTAATTATTTTGAGCGATCAAATGTCGGTTCATTTGTTTAAAAATGTTTTTCACCGTTTGCGCCCCAGCCACGAACCTGCACTCGACGGGCTGGTACATTTGGTAAACGGATATACAGGCGGCAAATACGGTTTTGTTTCTTCGCATGCCAGCAATGTATTTGCCATTGCAACGTTTATGGGTTTGCTTTTACACAAAGATTACAAACACGCTACCCTTGCCCTGATGCTTTGGGCGAGTTTTGTCGCTTACAGCCGTATTTATCTGGGAGTACACTATCCCGGCGATGTAATTAGCGGAGCCTTTTTAGGAAGTGCCATCGGAATTGTGGTTTATAAAGTATATTTGTATATCAACCTGCGGTTCTCAAAAAAATAAAGATGCAAAAGAACACCAAATTTTCAATCAAGAAACGGGTTAAAAGTTTTAAATATGCTTTTAACGGATTTTGGTTGTTGATTCATAACGAACACAACAGCCGCATCCATTTGTTCTTTGCTGTTCTTGCCGTAACAGGTGGATTTTATTTTAATATTTCAACCACCGAATGGCTAGTTTTATTGCTCACTTTTTCCACGGTTTTTGTGGCTGAATTCTTTAACTCCTCCATCGAAGCCCTCGCCGATAAAATCACAGAAGAAAAACATCCCCACATCAAAAAAGCCAAAGATACCGCTGCCGGAGGCGTACTTTTTGCAGCTATCATTTCGGTAATTGTCGGAATTATTATTTTTGGCCCCCGCTTATTGGAAATAATTTAGACATTTAATGGTTATTTATTAAAACAAAGCATGAATTAAATTCATGCTTTTTATAATGAACTATTCAAATCGTCAAATTAAATATCTCTCAATCTACAATCACTAAATCTTAATACCCATACGCCCGGCCTTCCAGTTTTTCAATCACCACTTTCCAGCAATTTACATCCTTTACAGCGGGAGCATTGTATTTAAAATCGCGTTGGGTATAATTGGCCATAACGGCATTCAGGGCTTCCACTTTTTTCTCAAAATCGGTGATGAACTCTACTTTGCCATAAGCCAGAACCGAGCGGTATTTCCAGCTGTAACTGCAGGCCACGTGTTCGTCGCGATAGCGTATTTCGTAATCGGTGCTAAAAGCCACGCAAACATTGTTGTTGTTTTTTAGAATATCTATTTTCTTCCCCTGCTGAGCCGAGTGCAGAATAATTTCGCCATCCTTATACCCAAAATTAAAGGGCAACACATAGGGTTTGTTTTCCTTATCTACCATGGCTACATGGCAAACTTCGCAACGGTTGATTATTTTTTCCAATTCGGGTTTATGATCCAATACTCTGCTTTTCATTTTTCAAAATTTTTATAAAAATACAATTTCTAATAAAGAACATTAAAATCAATTGAAAAGAATACATTAAAACTATAATCTTTTAAATCGGGTATGTAAACATAGCGCAAACCCCAGTTTACCGGAGCCATAAAACTCAATAAATGAGTTTGAACATTTAACTGTGTGCCAAGCGAATAATAATAACTTTCGGCGTTCGAACTCATGCCATACGCATAATCATAAAACAGGCTCATGGTTAGCCGCTTCAAATATACAACCGACCCCATGTCGATATCGGGATACCAAAGCGGGAATTTATAATCGGCCGAGAAACGGTAAAGATCTCGCAATCCGGGGCGAGACATTCCCCTGATAAAGGAAATCACATTGTCTGAATTATACGTACCAACGGTTCGCAGCTGTGCTCCCCCGTACACCCGAATACCATGATGCTTTGCCAGTCCTGGAACATAAAAAATTCCTTCCATACAAAGCATGTCACTTTTTCGGAGATTCGTGAAAGAAGAATTAACGTACCTGAACCTGCCAATTGCTCCCCATTTGGGGTATAAATCGCGCACAGACGATTTCCGGTAATGATAAATATTAAAGCCTGCTGAAAGTTTCTGGTAATTATTTTCGCTTAAACTTTCGGGATATCCCGCCGGATAAAACTGGCTTACATTGGAAAAACTCACAAAAGGAGTCATCCCACTAATGGTTGCATTCCTGGAAAAATTAAGGGGAAGGCTCGCACCCAGGCTCGTTTCCAATTGATCTACTTCAAATATCCTTGTTTCTACATATCTTCCAGCCGAATCGTAATAACGGATGTAATCTCTCCGGGGTTCAAACTCCACCTTTAAATCAACGATTGGGTACCATCCTCGGTAGGTGAAATCTACAAAATATTTGCCCCATTTTTCATCCATGTCGTATTGGTAACCTAAAGTTGTGATGGCTGTGCTCAACAAATTTTGCGACATCATCATAAATCCGGGTTGCACCGAATAATCGTCAAAATCGATTGACACTGGTGCCCACGAATGAAAATTAAAAAGCTTATTCGATTTTTTATATTTTGCTACCGGATAATTTTTCATGTTTGCCGGATCAATTTCTACCATGCCTTTTTCCTGGGCTTTAATCTCTTCAATAAATGAAAATTTGTTGATTTGAATGTGTTCCAACGAAATCTCTTTTGATTTATCCACGGCCTGAACCGCCAGTGCAAAACCATCGGAAGAATAATTGGAAAACACCAGCCTGTTTTTAGACGGATTAAATGCATAATTGCCGAGCCCAAATTTCACCGAAGAAACCTGGGTGATTTGCCCAGAAGTTAAATCTTTTGCGTATAGGTTGTCAATTCCCGAGTAATCGGCAACAAAATAAACACGGTTGGTAATCAGTCTGGGTTTAGAAATTTCGGCAAAAGAAAATTCCAGCACATCTTCTGATTTCCCGTTTTCCAGATTCATCAAGCGGATGTTTTTCCCTTTTTCGGTCAGAACCGTCATCACAATTTTTGTTTCGTCGTCCGACCAGGCGGGATTCATCATAAATGCGCCATCATCAAATTGAATACGTTTTACAACAGTTCCATCTGTAACATTTAAAATAATAATAAAGAAATTATTGTCTGGAGTGACTTCTATCGCAAGAATTTTAGTTCCGTTGCGATTAATCTGGGGCGAAAAATACCGGCTTTTTGTTGTGAGTGTTATTTTTTTATGGGTTTGGAGGTTAAACAGTTTAATGACCGAAAAACTGCGGTTGCTCCAGCGAACATCTGGTTCAACCTCCGCCCAACACAAAAAAACCCCTCCAGCCGACAAGGATTCAAGGTAGGATGAGCCGGGGGTTAGCACCACTTTTTCATTCCCGTTTTTGTCAATTTTAACGATCGTGGTAAGCTCATCCATGCCGGTTTTAAAGGCATAAAATTCTTCCTCCGAAACAAACACAGGGTTCAAATAATTGGTGTAATTATTAGTTTCTTTTGTAAGTGTCAAGAAATTACTGGTTTTTGTTTGCTCATAAATTTTGCGCCATTTCTCAATCAAAAACTGCATAGATTCTTCGTAAAACTCCCGCTTTGACTTCCCGGTAGTCTTTTGAATTCCAGACGAAAAAGAAGTGAGAAACAAAGGTTTGCGGGCGGCATTTTCTACCGCCAAATCCCACATATTTGCCCCGTATTTTGCCCTTCCGTAGGCCACCATTTGGTAGCCTAAATTATAATAACTTGGGGCGTAATCTCGAAAAGAACCGTGGGTTGCTTTCTCATAAGAATAAATTCCTTTTTCGAGCAACTGAGCCTTTACCGGCATCTCAAATGAAGCAAGCCGCCCGCGGCCTGAATTTCCCAAAACGGTTTCCGTTACCACTGCATCTCCCTCAATAAACCACCAGGGCAAATAAATTCCGGTCATGGCTACGGCTGCCCCCTGACCAAATAAAAGGCCAAAGATTTTTGTCAGGCCAGTGTTCATACGTTCAATCTGAACAACATGCCTGAACTCATGCACCGCCAGTTGTTTCAACCAGTTTTCGGCATACGAATCCTGGGAAGGCAAGGTGTAAGCGTTTATCCTGGCCGGAGCCCAGGCGGCATTTCCGTTTGAAATAACGCTTTGGTTGTGCAATAAAACACTTATCTTTCGGGGTTTTGATTTAAGGGTAATTCGCCCGTATTCGTAAGCCTGTGCCAACGCATTGGCCATGTATTGGGCCTGCTTTTCGAAACCCTCGGGAAAAACAATCTGGAAATTATCAGTGTTAATTTGTTGCCATTTGATTTTGGCGGGTTCTTCGCCGGATAAAAAGATTTGGGAGTATATATTTCCTATAAGAAATAAGAAGATAATGCTTATAGTAATTCGAAGTCTTTCCATAACTCCAAAGTTAATTTTTATTGGAACACGGATGACGGGGATTTAACAGATATTCACGGATCCTATCGGTCCAATCCGTAATATCAGTGTTATCTGTGTTTTTTATTACTTCTGGTTCTTAAGAAAATAATCCCACAAATTATCTTTGGGTGGTTTGGCAATAATGGAGTGTTCTTTTTTGGTTACCGGGTGAGTGAAAATCAGTTTGCGGGCATGCAAGCTAATGGAAGCATCTTTATTAGAACGACCGGCCCCGTATTTTAAATCTCCTTTAATAACACAGCCAATTTTAGCTAACTGGGCACGGATTTGATGATGGCGACCCGTGTGCAGTTCAACTTCCAGCAAATAAAAATCCTTGCTTTGATCGATTAATTTGTAAGAAAGTTCGCCTTTCTTTGTTCCTTGCTTTTCCGTATCAAAAGCCGTTGATTTATTGTTTTTAGGATTCTTGATGAGCCAATGCGTAAGTTTGGCTTCGGTTTGTTTGGGACGTTCTTTCACAATGGCCCAATAAATTTTTCGAATTTCGCGGTTCTTTATTTGCTCATTCATACGAGCCAAAGCCTTGGAGGTACGGGCAAAAATAACGGCTCCGCTAACCGGACGGTCGATGCGATGAACCAGACCCAGGAAAACATCTCCCGGCTTATTGTATTTTACCTTAATGTATTGCTTTACCTCATCCAGCAGGGTTTCATCGCCGGTTTTGTCGCCTTGTACAATTTCAGAAGGCAATTTATTGACGACAATCAAATGATTATCTTCAAAAAGAACACGGTTTTTTACAGGAAGATGTTTAGTATTGCTCACGTTCGTTTGGGAAATCAACTGATTTTACATCATTGATGTAGGCCTGAACCGATCCTTTGATTTCTTCGCTTAAATTATTATATCGGCGAAGAAAACGTGGCGAAAATTTTTGGGTCAATCCCAGCATATCATGCAGCACCAAAACCTGGCCATCGGTTCCGCTGCCGGCTCCAATACCAATGGTCGGGATTTTTAATTCGGAAGTTACCTGTGCAGCCAACTTGGCCGGGATTTTTTCAAGAACAATTCCAAAGCAACCGGCTTCTTCCAGAATGCGGGCATCCTCGATTAATTTTTGGGCTTCGTCTTCTTCGGTAGCACGAACAACATAAGTCCCAAATTTATTGATGGATTGTGGCGTTAAACCCAAATGCCCAAGTACAGGAATTCCGGCCGATAAAATTCGTTTTACCGATTGAACGATTTCTTTTCCACCTTCCATTTTCACGGCATTTGCTCCTGATTCTTTCATAATCCGGATGGCCGAATGAAGAGCTTCCAACGAATCGCCCTGATAAGTTCCAAAAGGAAGATCAACCACAACCAGCGCACGGTTAACTGCACGCATTACAGAAGCGGCATGATAAATCATTTCGTTAATGGTAATTGGAACGGTTGTTTTGTGACCTGCCATTACGTTAGAGGCCGAATCGCCAACCAAAATTACATCAATGCCTGCTTCGTCGAGCAAACCAGCCATGGTGTAATCGTAAGCCGTTAACATTGCAATTTTTTTCCCCTCCTGTTTCATTTCCAGAAGGACATGGGTGGTAATTTTAGAATAAACTTTTTTTTTCGCCATGATGTTTTAATTGGTTGACAAAAAGTTTTGCAAAGTAAAAGAAAACTTTTGAAGAAAGCCGCAATTTCTCAACAAAATGTTATCTGCTAAAAGTTTAACAAAAAAAGGTGCC
The DNA here is from genome assembly GCA_963664245.1 of Bacteroidales bacterium. Taxonomy (GTDB): domain Bacteria; phylum Bacteroidota; class Bacteroidia; order Bacteroidales. The sequence goes on along the minus strand of OY760934.1, from coordinate 2,531,436 downwards.
TGAGAATCAAGCACCTTTTAACTAAATCTTGAGACCTATTTTTATTCTTGTGGCCTTAAAATAACCTCTACTTTATCGGCTTTAAGTAATACTTTTTTTACAAATTTTTCAATGTCTTTTGAAGTGATCGATTTTACAATTTCGTTGTAATTTTCTTCACTAACAACATCTTGTTTATCATAGTAATAAGCACGAATTGCGTTCAACCAAAACTTGTTTTTACGTAAGTTTTCTTCACGCACTTTAAGTAAATTCTCCCGTACTTTTTCCATTTTTTCATCATCAACACCATTCTTAGCCATTTCTTCCATTTGGGCGTAAATTATGCTTGTTAGATGATCGGCTTTAGCCGGATCACAATCAAAGAACAACGCTAAATTATACTCTTCGTCTGGGTAATGGCTTAGGTTGCCACCAATTCTAACGCCATAAGTTCCGCCTTCTTCTTCCCGGATTTTCTCGGTGTAAACGATGTCAAACAAATAGTTTAACATATTTACAATAATCTTGTTCTTGTAAGTGTAATCCAAATCCGAATTATAATTTATGTATACTGTAGATTTAGGTGTTTCCAAAGGCATTTTAATGGTTTTTTGAGTGAAGCCTTTGGGATGTTCAATATGATGGTTTACCCAGTTTTCTTCCCTGTCGATATCGGTTAAAGAACCAATGTATTTTTCAATCAATGGTTTTGCTTTTTCGATATCAATGTTTCCGGAGAAAATAAAGGTAAAATCACTGGCATCGGCGTAGCGTTCTTTATAAACCTTTTTTATTTTTTCAAAATCCACTTCTTCCAAAAATTCTTTGTTAAGTATTTTTGTGCGAGGATTGTAGCAGGTGGTAATCATTGCCACAGAATCCTGGATGACATTGTTTGGATCTTTACCCCGGTTTTCTAAAAACGAACCAATTCTTGAGATAAATGCATCATTTGCTTCTTTGTCAAAACGCGGTTTTTCGAAATACAAATAAATTAATTGCATCAGGGTTTCAAAATCTTTTGGAGAAACATTGCCTTGGAAACCTTCTGTTTGTTCGGTCAGGAAATGGTTTAAATCAACAATTTTCCCGGACAGCATTTTTTGTAAAGTAATGTTATCAAAATCGCCAACACCATACATTCCCATAATGGCTGGAATAAATCCGGCAGATGCGAAGTCTTCAACACTATACAAAGAGCTTCCGCCCAAACTGTAAGCAGTAAAAACAATTTCATCTTCTTTAAAATCGGTTTTCTTGAGTACCACTTTGACTCCATTCGCCAAGGTCCACTCCACAGCATCAAAAACAGGTAGTTTTTTCTCAGAAATAATTTTAGAACCCTCAAGTTCTTCGGCAAACAACGGTTGATCCGCAGCAGTGTCTTCATAGGGTTCAATCTCCATATTTTCTACTTTTTGAATCAGGGCCAAAGCTTCTTCTTTTGTCGGGTAAGTAATTCCTTCCTTTTCGGGCCCCTGAAAAGTAAGCACCATATTTTCTTTGGTGATCCATTTTGAAGGAAGCATATTTAGTTCTTCCAAAGTAATGTTTGGCATCATTGCTTTTGCAAATTGATATTCGGCCTCAACACCAGGGATAGGTTCATTTTGGCGGTAATGATCTACAAATTCGGCGGCATAATCATCGTTGTTTTTTTTATCTTTTTCGGCATATTGGCTTTCGAGAGCTCTTAAAATATTGGTTTTTGCCCGTTCCAGTTCGCCTTGGGTAAACCCGTACCTTTTTAATCGCTCTTGTTCAATTAAAACGCTTTCCATAGCTTGCCCCAACCCATTGTTTTTTGCTATTGAAATTGTTGTGTAAGCATCCTTGGTATCCGTATAACTACCATAGAATGACTGTGCAACAATAAATGGAGGAGTCCCCTTTTGAACAATTTCATCAAAACGTTGATTGATCATTTGGGCATATAATTCTTTAATAAGATTATAGCGTAAATAGCCAATATTTTTATCGTCGTTTTTTACTTCATCATGTTTATAATACAACCACATCATTGAAGTTTGAGCTTCGGGGTCAGTTGCCATAGCAATGATTGGTTCTTTATTGTCAGGAACATCAAAGTATACCCTTTCTTTGGGATTTTCTACCGCCGGAATTTTAGAGAATAATTCGATAACTTTTTGTTCCATTTTATCCGCGTCAAAATCGCCAATAATAGCGATGGCCTGTAAATCGGTACGATACCAGTCGTGATAAAAACGGCGAATAACATCGTAATCAAAATTCTCAATTACATTAATATCGCCAATCACATCTCTTACCGCATATTTTGAACCTTTGTATTTCATTGGGCGTAAGGCAATATCCATTCTGAAATTTGCACTGCGGCGCGTTCTCCATTCTTCTTTTATCACGCCTCTTTCGTTATCAATTTCTTCGGCTTCGAGCGATAAATAATTTGACCAATCGTGTAAGATCAGCAAGCAAGAGTCCATTAAAGATTCATTCGTTGCCGGAATGTCGGACAAATTATAGACGGTCTCGTCATTACTGGTATAAGCATTAATGTTCCGTCCAAACTCAATACCGTATTTTTCCAACAAAGTAAAAAGCCCTTTTTTAGGAAAGTGTTTGGTCCCGTTAAAAGCCATGTGCTCTAAAAAGTGAGCCAAGCCATTTTGGTCGTCTTCTTCCAAAATAGCCCCTACATTTTGAATAATGTAGAAACTGGCACGTTCTTTAGGTTCTTGATTATGCTTGATGTAATAAGTCATGCCGTTTTCAAGCTTACCGTATTTAACGGTGGGATCGATGGGAACCGGTTTCTTAAAAAATTCCGATTGCTGAGCTAATACTACTGTTGACAGTAGCATTAATACCATAAAATTGAAAAATCTGGTTCTAATTTTCATTAAAAAATGTTTTTAATTAATAAATAAATCTTAGGTCGTCTTCACTTAAATCCTCATCAAAAATATAAAAACAAAACATATGAATTGCTTCAGTCTCTTTAACTTTGATCTATTTTGCTGAGGATTTGGTCGATTTTATGTTTTATTAACATTTGATTTCTCGTATAAATTCAATATCATTATGCTCGTTTTTTAAAAATTCAAACTAAATAACATAAATATGATGAAAAACCTTTTGAAAATTCCCACAGTGCTGATCTTAACTGTTCTGTTAACAATCAGTACTAAAGCTGAACAAGACGTACGCTTATTACGATTTCCGGATATAAACAAAGATGTGATTGCTTTTGTTTATGCCGGCGATATTTGGACTGTTCCGGCCAAAGGCGGAGATGCAACCCGTTTAACTTCGCATGAAGGACTGGAAATGTTCCCAAAAATTTCTCCTGACGGACAATGGATTGCCTTCTCAGCCGAATATTCGGGCACAAGGCAGGTTTATGTAATGCCTGTAAAAGGCGGTGTTCCGAAACAATTAACCTATTATAACTCTGTTGGCTTAATGCCTCCACGTGGTGGTTTTGATAATATTGTTCTGGACTGGACCCCGGACAGTAAAAACATTATGGTTCGCATGAATCGCACCCCTTTCGGAGAAAGAAACGGAAAATACTTTTTGGTTAGCATTGACGGTGGTTTCGAAAAACCATTGGAAATTACCGATGGCGGGTTTGGCGTGCTTTCGCCCGATGGCGACAAAGTAGCCTTTGCCCACATTGCACGCGAATTCAGAAGCTGGAAACGCTACAAAGGTGGCCGCGCAGCCGACATCTGGATTTACGATTTGAAAAAAAGCAAGGCCGAAAAAATTACCGAATTTAAAGGAACCGACCAAATTCCAAACTGGTATGGCGATAAAATTTATTTCGCTTCCGACCGTGATCTTCGGTTGAACCTCTTCAGTTATGACATCAACACCAAACAAATTGAAAAAATTACCAACCACCAAGAATTTGACGTAATGTGGCCCTCGGGCAGCAACGGGCAAATTGCTTACGAAAACGGCGGGTATATTTACAAACTGAATTTGGCAACAAACAAAACCGAAAAAGTAACGGTAAACATCAACTTTGATAATCCAAACCTGATTCCTTACTACAAAAATGTAAAAGACAATATTCAAACTGCTGATGTTTCTCCCAGCGGGAAACGCGCTATTTTTGACGCCCGTGGCGATATCTTTTCTGTTCCGGCAGAAAACGGTGAAATCATTAACTTAACCAACACCCAGGGTATTCGCGAAACAGGAGCAAGCTGGTCGCCAAACGGCAAATATATCGCGTACGTTTCTGATGCAACCGGAGAATATGAAATTTATTTGTTAGAAAATAAAAAAGGAGCACAGGCTAAACAATTAACCTCGGGGTCAAGTGCCTGGTTTTATGGCCTAACATGGTCGCCAAACAGCAAATACATTGCTTTTTCGGACCGTACCTTAAAACTTAAGTATGTTGATATCAACACTGGCGAAGTAAACGTTGCCGATAAAGCTACCGAAAACGAAATCAGGGATTATTCTTTCTCTCCCGATTCTCGCTGGATCAGTTACACCAAACAAAGCAAAAACTCTCATTCGGCCATTTGGGTTTATAATATTGACACCAAAGAGCCTAAACAGTTGACCACAGATGAATTTAACGATTTTTCCCCGGTATTCTCTAAATGCGGAAAATATTTATTCTTCATGTCGAACCGGGATTATAACTTAAGTTTCTCTTCGCATGAGTTTGCTTATTTGTATGATAATGCAACCCGTATTTATGCTTTAGCATTAACCAATGATGCTCCGGTTATCTTTAAACACAAAGAAGACGTAGAAGCGGTAACAGAAGAGAAAAAAGAAGCTCCGGCCGATAAATCCAAAAATAAAAAAGGAGAGGCAAAAGTAGCTCCCGCTCCTGCAAAAGACAATGAGGTTAAAATTGAATTTGGCAACATCCGCAACCGCATTATTGCTATGCCAATGCGTGCAGCAGGACGTTACCACAATTTAACAGCTGTAGATGGTGGATTTATTTTCCTGAACGGCGGTTCTTTACAAGAATATAAATTAGGTGAAGACAAAGCTTCTACCCTGATGGATGGTGTTAACTTTGTTGTTCCTACCGCTGATGGCAAACAAATGCTTTATGCTTTCCGTGGCGATTTCGGAATTACCCACTTAGGCAAAGGAAAACCCGGTGCCGGTAAATTGGATCTTTCAAGCATGGAAGTAAAAATTGAACCACGCAAAGAATGGAACCAAATTTTTAATGATGCCTGGCGCATTTACCGCGATTATTTTTATGTAAGCAACCTCCACAATGTTGATTGGAAAGGCGAAAAAGAACGTTATGGTAAGTTATTGCGTTCGGTAAGCCACCGTGCCGATTTGGATTACATTCTTTCGGAAATGGTTTCTGAAACAAATACCGGTCACTCTTATATCAATTATGGCGATTTCAAAAAAGTAGAACGCCGCGAAACCGGTTTATTCGGTGCCGAGCTAGAAGCTGACTATAAAGCAGGGATGTATAAAATCACCAAAATTTACCGTGGCGAAAACTGGACACCAAACCGCCGTTCGCCATTAACCGAACAAGGGGTAGATGTTAAAGTAGGTGATTACATCGTAGCTATTAACGGAAATAACGTAAGCACCAAAGAAAATCCATACCTATATCTTGAAAACACCGTGGGTAAAGTGGTTGACTTGACCGTTAATTCCAAGCCAAGTGCTGAGGGTGCTAAAACTTATAAAATAGAACCTATCAACAGCGAAATGGAATTACGTTACCTGGATTGGGTAGAAAGCCGCCGTGCCATGGTTGATAAACTTTCGGGCGGGAAAATCGGATACATTCACGTTCCAAATACAGCCGTTGAAGGGAACCGTGAATTATACCGCGGAATGTATGCTTACCACACCAAAGATGCCTTGATTATTGACGACCGTTACAATGGCGGTGGATTTATTCCTTGGCAAATGGCCGAGTTGCTCGATCGTTTTACCATGAGTTTATGGCACCGTAATCAGCTTGTACCCATGAAATATCCTAATGTTGCTCACGATGGCCCCAAAGCCATGCTGATTAATTATTATTCTTCTTCGGGTGGAGATGCTTTCCCTCACTTCTTTAGAAAAATGGGGTTGGGAACCTTAATCGGGACTCGTACCTGGGGCGGACTGGTTGGCATTTCTGGAAATGCTGATTTGATTGACGGAACCTCCATGTCGGTACCACGCTTTGGTATTTACGACGAAACCGGGTGGATTGTTGAAGGCATTGGTATTTATCCTGACATTGAAGTGTATGACCGTCCTGATTTGATGGCCAAAGGTATTGACCCTGGCATTGAAGCAGCCGTGAAACATTTATTGAAAGAATTACAAAAGAACCCGAAAAAAGAAGTTCCGGTTCCGGCCGACCCTGACCGTTCAGGATTTATTGAAGTAGAGATTAAATAATTGAAATTTTTATTATTGTAGGGATATGTCCCCTACTACAATTAGCCCGCAACTTAATTTGTGGGCTAAATTTTTATATATTTAACATCACTTTTTCCGTGAAGAAATTCACCAAATATTAATCAAACATCACAAACTTCAATGACTACCAAACAATTGGACAAGGATCAACAAAGTATTCTCTACGTTTATTCAAAGTATAGTTCTGAAAAAGATACCGTTTACCTGCAATACACTGCGGCGTTGGTAATCTTTTACTTCCTGATGAAAAATAAAATATTCCCATTGTATAAAGAACAATTGCTGGTTTACGATTATAAAGATTCGAGAAAATATATGTGGGAAGACAAAAAATTTATGGAAGATGTAAATGTGGTTCGTGATTTTGATTTTCTGAACCGGGCACGGCTAAAAACTGCCGGATACAGAGATTTGAATGCCCATTACTGCACCCAAAAGGGGCTTAAATATATTGAAGAAGGAAAGGCAAACCTGGTTGATACAAAAGCCATAAACAAGCTTTTAAAATGTAAATGCGGGAACTATTTACAGGTTCATCTTGAAGAAAAATCTCCGGTCTTGCGATGCACAAAATGCAGAAAAAAAGAAATTGTCGTTGAGGGGTTTTTATACAATCTTTCCGAACCCATAGGCTATCGTCATACAAGTTCATTTTTATAACAAATTTTTATGGAAACAGAAACAACAACATTCTCAGACATACAGGTATTTAATGCGGCATGGTTGCCTTTTGGCAGAAGCAATATGGAAGCACTGAACCGTTTTGTCGGTTCGCACAAAAAATATACTTCAGCCACCGAATTTGGCGTAGATGGTTGTATTAATGATATGGCCCGGGGTTCAATAAAAATGCATGAACATGGAATCTTCCTCAGCCCGATTGATTACAATTTTACCGGGTTTCTGAAAGCAAAACTAACACAGGAAGACGCTTCAAAAGACGATTACGGATTGAATATTTCAAAAAATGGCTTGACCTGTTTGGGGATATCGTTGGAACCACAAAATAAACTCAGTCTTGATGAAGTAAAAATTGTGTGTGGAAAGTTGAATTACAACTTTTCCAATTGCGTGATGCCTTTACTGACCGATGTACAACAAAGTTTGGTGGCAAGCCTGTATGAAGTTGCTGACGCCAAAGAGGCCGGATATAAATTGCACTCTTACGCATTGGTGAAATGTAAAATTGATGATGAAGCAGCCGATTCTACGGCATTCCTCGAAAAATATTCGCAAGAGATTGCTTCACTGACCGACTGGGTAATGCACCATGAAACCATTGATGGTTGCCATATTTTTGTCGGTATGGCGGCCTGTCTTTGTGTGGGCGAAACCAACCAAAATATTGACCGCTTACTGCAAGATTTGTTGTATGTAAACACCTGTCAGAAAACGGCACAACGCCTGCATTCTATTTTATGGAGTTGCCGCCGGCAAATACAGTTGTTAAGAGACGACACCCAAAACGGAAGTTACACCCTTTTGAAACAAACCAACGAAAAAATCTGTGTGCTGAATGATATGCTTTCCAAATTGAAAGTTTTTGACCAAATGTTACGGTATGAAACCAAAATACTGAGCGAAGACTTTAACAAAGCACGGAAAGATAACAACTCTCCAATACACCAAAAATTAGCTACAGACTTTGAATATGAGATTGAGAAATCTGAAAACCGGAGTGTCACCCTGGATCAGCTATCGGAAGAAGTGAATGGATTAAGTTCCGAGCTTGAAAACAGGTTGGAACTTATTATGACCAAAGACAATATGCAGTTGAACCTGATATTGCTTATCCTGACAGTCATTTCAATATTAGGGGTTGCAGAAGTGCAGGGATTCTCAAAAGAACAATGGGAAATCGTGGTGGCATTCCTTATTCCGTTTGGCATATTCATACTGTTCTATGTCCGGAAATTGATGAAAAATTACCGGGTTAAAAATATGAATAACATTTATAAACATTAGGGAGGTTCGAATAGGACATCCCTACAATTAGCCCATAAATTACTTTATGGGCTAATTTTTTTATATTTACCCAAGATTTGTTTCGCTCCCCCAAGGACAGATCGGTTTTATTTGAAATGAATTTTAAAACAAATTAAAGACTTTGACTATAACGATAATTTTATAATAATATGCATTGTTGCAGAAAGGTCATATATAAGTAAATTAACCAAAATCAATCTCCAAATTATGAAACCAACAAAAATCAGAATTAATAAATCTAGCTACTCATTTGAAGAAATTATTAATAATGAAAACATTAGGGTTATTAGCTTTCTATATAATATTCCAAGACCTATCTTTCCGCCTGTTCAAAGAATCTCAAAACTTAATTTTGTTAAATCTATTGACGAGAAAAGATCACTAAAAAGAACACTAAATCTTATAAATTTGCTTTTTTGTTGGGTAGGTTTACCTCTTGGACCCTCTTATGCCATTAGTGCCATTAAAGCAAATAAAAAAGGTATTGATTTTACTGAAGATGTTAAGCTAAATCTAAAAAAAGACGATTTTGAAAAAGGATATGTAATTATAGAAAAAACTGAAAAAATATTTGAACACCCAGATAAGGATACGACTTATGAGTTAAAAAAATGTTTAAAAAAACTATTGAAAAAGAATAACATTCAATTTAAAAATGAAATCTATGTTGGACTAAACATAGAAACTAGTTCTTCCACACATTACATTGGATTAATAGATTCTGATTATGGGTTAAAAGATGAATTAGAAAAAGCAATAAAAAAAAGATTTTATAGTCATGTATCGTTTAATTATATCAATCTAAATGAAGAATCTGAATTTAATAATAAACTAATTAGACAGGGATTAAAATTAACAGCGGCTAACAAAAGCTAAATTCATACAATAACGAAATAAATAATATTCTACATCACCAAACTGGAATTTTTAATTATAATATGTACACTACTTAGCCAAAATTTTATTTAACCAATGAAAATATTGAAACCCAACTATTATTATTGCATCATTATTTTTTTAATTGTTTCTGTAAGTTGTGGAAATCAAAAGCCGGAGTGGTACCGGATTGAAAAAATCGACGACAACACCTACATCATATCCGAACCAAATAGTTCACAGGGCAATTCCTGTTTCTTGATAATGGGAAATAAAGAAGGTATTTTGTTTGACTCCGGGACAGGAGAAAATAAAAGTCCAAAGATCACCCAAGTTATTGAGTCATTAACCAAGCTACCCGTAACATTGTTATTATCTCATTTTCATTTCGACCATATTGGGAACGTAAGTGATTTTACCCGCATCGGGATTCCTGAAATTGAATCGTTACAACAGCGCTTATCTGCCGATAGCCTCATACATTTAACCCAAAACGAAACGTTAATAAAAGACCCGGTAAACTTAAAAATATCCCGAAAATTCCCACTCGAAAAAGAAATTGATTTAGGGAATCGCAAACTGAAAATCCAGCATACTCCCGGACATTCTAAAGAATCGATTTCCATTATTGATACTAAAAACGGCTACATTTTTACCGGCGATTTGGTCTATAATGGATTGTTACTTCTTAATGACTGCAACGCCTGCATAAAAAGCCTCGATAAAATACTGGAAAACAGCCAGCCGACATACCGGGTATTTGGTTCGCACGGGAAACCCGAAGTAAACTATCAACGCCTGGGTTTAACAAAAAAAGCCCTCGAATATTATCTTGCGGATAGCACTGCCATTAAACCCGTACGCCAAATCAACTTTTTCGGGACAAGCAAAGAGGTGTATAAAATCGGGAATATTTTATTTATTGACGGGTATACAGATGCGTTTGAAAATAAATAAATGAAATGTACAAAAATTAATTAACAATAATAAATTTAAACAATGTATGAATTTTCAGTAAATAAGAAAGATTATATAAACTATTATCTTTTCCAGAATACAGCAGCAAATAAGGCCTATAAAAGAAATTTAATATTAAGTACCTTATTTATTGGTTTTGTTACTTTGGGGCTGTCATTTTTAAATGGAGATACAACACAAAAAAACTATATCCCAGCAGCAATTGTATTGGATTTACTTCTAATGATTATAGCGTATTTCTTTCTCAGATATTTTGATAAAAAACGGTTATTAAATTTTGCCCTAAAATCTTACGAGGGGTTAAAAGAACAAGACATACAAATTAATTTTACTCCCGCATCAATAAATTTAACGGTAAAAGATTCATCATCTTTCAGCAAATCTGAAATTAAATACGGCGAAATTATACAAATAGCTGAAACAAAAAATTATTTATTCATTTGTTTTAAATCGCCTAAAGTAATAATTATACCCAAAAAGATAAAAGAGATAGAAGTTATTAAAAATGAGTTACTCGAAAAAACACCCCCCCATGATTTAAAATTTGTTACAAAACAAAACTGGGTATGGAAATAAATACGGTTCTATATGAAAGTATCGGGATAACAAATATAAGCTGAGGATATCATCGCCAGTTTCTGAGTGATAGCCCTTTTGGCTAAAAAGATAACAAAAAAACCCCTCCCAAATCCGGGAAGGGCTTTTTATTTTATTTAGGTTAATTGGTTCGGCAATTAAACAACACCTTGCGCTAACATTGCATCGGCAACTTTTACAAAACCACCAATGTTGGCACCTTTAACATAATCAATGTAGTCACCTTCTTTACCATATTTTTCACAAGTAGCATGGATGTCTTTCATGATTTGTTTCAAGCGATTGTCAACTTCTTCGCGGGTCCAGCTTAAACGCAATGAGTTTTGCGACATTTCAAGACCAGAAACAGCAACACCACCGGCGTTAGCAGCTTTACCAGGACCGTAAAGAATTTTAGCTTCCTGGTAAACGGTAATTGCTTCAGGAGTAGAAGGCATGTTGGCACCTTCAGAAACTACGGAACATCCGTTAGCAACCAATGTTTTTGCTTCTTCTTCGTTAACTTCGTTTTGGGTAGCATTTGGCATAGCTACATCACATTTAACACCCCAAGGACGTTTGCCTTCGTGGTATTCGCAACCATATTTTTCAGCGTATTCTTTAATACGTCCGCGTTTTACATTTTTCAGGTGCATAACGAAAGCTAGTTTTTCTTCATTAATTCCATCCGGATCATAAACGAAACCCGCAGAATCAGATAATGTAACTACTTTACCACCTAATTGGGTTACTTTTTCGCAAGCATATTGTGCAACGTTACCCGAACCGGAAATAGCAACAGTTTTACCTTTCAGGCTGTCTCCTTTGGTATTTAACATATACTCGGCAAAGTAAGTAGCACCGTAACCGGTAGCTTCAGGACGAATTAACGATCCACCCCATTCGATACCTTTACCCGTTAAAACTCCGGTAAACTCGTTACGGATACGTTTGTATTGTCCGAACAAGAATCCGATTTCACGTCCGCCAACACCAATGTCACCAGCCGGAACGTCGGTATTAGGGCCAATATATTTGCACAATTCAGTCATAAAGCTTTGGCAGAAACGCATTACTTCGTTGTCTGATTTTCCTTTAGGATCAAAATCAGAACCACCTTTACCACCACCCATCGGAAGGGTCGTTAATGAGTTTTTGAATACTTGTTCAAAGGCTAAAAATTTAAGAACACCAAGATTTACTGTAGGATGGAAACGCAAACCACCTTTGTAAGGGCCAATCGCAGAGTTCATCTCGATACGGTACCCTTTATTGATTTGGATTTCGCCTTTATCATCTAACCATGGAACACGGAAAAGGATTACACGTTCCGGCTCAGAAATACGTTCAAGAATTTTTGCTTCTTTGTATTGTGGGTTTTCTTCAATGTAAGGAATCAAAGATTCTGCTACTTCGTGAACGGCTTGATGGAATTCAGATTCTCCCGGATTTTTAGCAATGACTTTTGCCATGAAGTCATTTACTTTTTGTTCTAATGCCATAATTCTATTTTTTAAATTTGTAATTAGGTTTTTTAAAAACGAAGATCAATATTACCAAAAAATAGAGCTGATTTGACCACAGCTAAGCCAAATTCAGTAGTACCCTGATGAAATTCCGTGAAACACGCAAAGAGGTTAATTCCTAACATCGCAACAAAAACTACACAGAGGTGTCATTCTTAGGATGACACCTCTGAACAGCCAGGGTTGTTCTTTCCCCAACCATCTAAATTACTACTATTATCAACGGCCCTTCCGGCGCAGCCAGATCAAAAGAAACGCCAGCCCCAGTAATGCAGGGATAATTATTTTATATAAGGCATTTAAGAAAGAAATTTCACTATCTTTGGTATAAATTTTATTATCAGGAGGTTCAGGACGACGAACATCTATGGGAACCTCGCCATCCGACAACCAGTAAAACGTACCAGTAGCCATATAAAAGTTGTTTGCTTTAATTCCTTTTCTGCTTCTTGAAAATTCATCATTACTAAAACAATCTGCGTCCCCAAGAACCATGATCCGTTGTTCTTTTTCTCCGAATTTGCGGGTTAAGGCTAAGGCAGTGGTATGAACTCCTAAAGTCTCACCTTTTTTAGAATCATATTTTGGTACATCATCCACAAAATCTGTTGTTTGTAGCTCGTTCCAAGAGCCTACAGAATCCAGTTGTGCAATATCTTTTACCGTATCCGAAACCAATACCGGGATGTATTTAAAATCATTCCCTTCTTTATATGAAATACTCACTGCTCCCGGCATACAAATAGCTCCCTTTCTTTGCACAATTTCGTTAAACTGATAGGCAAGTTTTTCACCTTCCTCTGTAAATTCTGTAGTTATCAGATCCATAGTATATCCTTTATTATGCTCAACTATCTGTCCGGGCATAAATTTTACTCCAAATCGTTCTACCAAGGGGGTCATAATTTCTTGGCGTTTTACATCACAGGCAATGATTAAATTGCCCCCACGATCAATGTAAGTGTTCAGGTTCTTCATTTCAACTTCAGTGAATTGGGTTTTTGCTTCAGCAATAACTAAGATATCAATATTTTTATCAACCGGGTTGAACAGTTCACATTCCGCAAAATCAAAACCATTGTTTATTAAGGACCATCTAAATGGTTTTTCTTTGGCCAGCCCAAAATAACCCCGGGATCCAAAATCATCTACCTCTCTTTCTTCATGCCCTTTCACGAAGCCTACTAGTGGTAACTCCATTACTAATTTTTTAAAAGCAGCTGTCTTTTGAGATTCAAAAGGGAATTTCATCAAATCATCATAAATACGCAAATAGCTTACCTTTCCATCTTCAGTTTCAATTTTTCTAACAAAACGGTTTAATTCAGATTTAAGGTCAATCTTATCCAGGTAATCCTTGCCCGGTTTAAACAAGTCTTCATTTACATCATATACTTTACAAACTTTCGTTAATGCTTTTTCCAAAGTCATCTCTGCAAAACGCCTATTATGATTCTCTAACACGTCCTTCTGTACAGGCAGGTCATAATAATACTTATACTTCATTTTAATATCGGGCTTAAATCTCCGGTATTGCTCATATCGATCCAGATCACGATTAATATATTGTGGCAGACCGTCCCATACATTATCACCGAAAATGTTCACATAAGTCGTAATTTTCACTTTCCCTTTAAGCTTAGAAATAACCTTCTGGCTGTTTGGGGTTAAAGTATTATCCTTATTACGTGTTGAATCGTGGTATTTCATTAAGGAGGGGATGGTACTCACATAACCAATCATGGCAACAATCACAAAAGCACCGGCATACCTTGTAAAAGAAATATACCTAGGACTTTTCTCACGAATGCCCTTTAAACGAAAAATGGTAAAGGCAATGAACAGTCCCGATACCAGAATAAAATACAGTACATCTTCACTACATATTAATCCGTTAATAAAAGTATCAGATCTGCCTCTAATGGACAACCAATAGGTAATATCACGTACCAGCTCTACCCCCTGCCACATACTATCCGTTTTTTCCAAAACAAAAAAAGCCGCAAAGGATCCCATGGCTGCCACCACCTGATAAGAGGTCAATGAAGACATAAACAGTCCAATGGACGAATAGGTACATATTAACAGGTAAAGCCCTAATAAACCCGTTACAACCAATGAAAAATCATATTCTTTTATCGCATAAAAACAATAAAGGGATTGTAATAAAAGTATCAATATCATGACAAATCCAAACACCATCATGGAAAGAAACTTCCCAAATACAATTTGTTTATTGGAAACAGGGGAAGAATAGAGTAGCTTTATGGAACCCGAACTAAATTCACGGCTCAACAATCCCATGGTAAGCAAGGGGAGATATAAATAGATATTTGTTTGTATCTGGGCAAAAAAACCATAAGAGCCGGCAAACATTCTGCTTGTTATTGCATTGATGTTATTACCTAATTCCGCCTGGGTCACAAATCCTTTTATAAAGCTCATAAAAATAATGCCTGACTGAACTGCAAATACAATAAGGATCAACCATGCAATGGGGGAATAGAACATCTTTTGGAGTTCCATCCGTGCTATTTTAAATATTATTTTCATACTATCAATCTTTTTTAATTTTTCGACAATGCCGAGAATACATCGTTCAATGAGTTCTTCTCAGCCCTGATTTCATCCAATCGCCAGTTATGTTTTACACTCTCCTGGACGATACGCTCGGTGGTCCCACCCATATCTGTAAATTTTAAGCGGTAATCTGGGCCTCCCAATTCTTCTACGTTCTCTATCCCTTCTATCTTCATCAAGTCGTCCACCTGGGGCATCTCCAACAAACGGACAAAAATGGTATTGGGCGTTAAATAATTGTCAAATTCTTCGGTTTTACCGGAAAAAACCAGTTTGCCATGTTCAATCATTAGAATAAAATCACAGATAGCATGAACCTCCGTAAGGATATGGGTGGACAATAATACCGCCCGGTCTTCGGCGATTTCTTTGATCAGTTTACGTACCTCAACAATTTGGTTCGGATCCAAGCCGTTGGTGGGCTCATCCAAAATAATAAAGGCCGGCTTGTGTATGATGGCCTGGGCGATCCCTACCCGTTGCTGGTAACCTCCCGATAAGTTACGGATCAGCCTTTTTTTAAAATGCATAATGGCACATTTTTCCATCACTTCCTCCACTGCTTTTTTAATTTCTTTTTCAGGGATCATCCGCAAATACGCACAATTGGTTAAATATTCCTCTACCGTTGTATCTGTATATAAGGGTGGTTTTTGGGGCAAGAACCCGATCTGCTTTTTGGCTTCAATAGGGTTCTTTGATAAGTTGATCCCTTTAATAAATATATTGCCGTGGGTTTGTTTTAAAACCCCGCTCATGATGTTCATGGTGGTGGACTTACCAGCCCCGTTGGAGCCCAGCAATCCATAGATACCCTTACCGGGTATTTCAAAGCTCACATCCTTTACCGCCCACTGGACACTGTAACGGTGCGACAGGTTTTCCACGCTTACTAATGTTTCTTTCATAATAGTATTCCTTCTTTTAATCTTGTTAAAATTTCTGTTGCTTACTCCTTTTGGTGACAGGGTAAAAGATGTTTTTGGTATAAACTCCTGATGTTAAAGAACTATAACACCAATTGTTTCATTATTTTTTTGTTTTATAAGGCTGTCTTAAGACAGCCTTATAAAACATATTAACCAATTTTCAAATTACTTGTCCGTTGGGTTTTGTTCCCAATCAGGATTGAAATACAATACCTGTTTAGGGATTTGGAGGGTATATTTATTGCTGCCCGGAGATAATGTGAATATCACATTTCCAGAAGCATCCAGCCTATTCACAGCCGACATACGGTCTTCAGCATCCAATCGACGCATATCAAACCAGCGCATTCCATTATAAGGAAATTCAAAAGTCCTTTCGTCCAATACTTTTTGCAATACTTCTTCCTGGTTGGTTGATTCGAACTTTTGATACCTGAAAGTAGTATCCGGTGGTGTTACCGTATTATCTATTACAAATTTTGGGAAACGTTTTTTACGCAACGAATCCAACTCATCACAAGCCGTTTCCAAGTCATTTGAACGGGCAGCTGCTTCGGCAAGGATCAAGCGCATCTCTGCCACAGAAGTACCCCAATTGACATGAGCTTTACCAAATGACACACCAGTTGTCCAGTATTGAATTTGCCCTCTTGTTGTAAAACTATAGTCCCCCAAACCGCGATAATAGAATTGTAAACGCACATCTTTTGTATCAAAAGATTGAAGAAAAGCAAGTGTAGGAGTGTATCTATTGCTAAGAGATACGCTAAAGCGTGCATAAATAATGTCGGTCCTTCTCTTTAAATTAGTTATATCCCTTGAATTAGCCATAGTAGAATAATCGAGTACCTCATTGGGACCATTATCCAATGCCAGTTGGGCATTCTGGGCAGCTTTTGCATAATCGCCCATATACAGGTAGGCCCTTGCCAGCACGCTATATGCTCCAGCCACAGTGCCGCGAAAACGGTTCTCGCTGTTATCCTCTGGCAAATCAGAAATAGCCGTAGTAATATCCTCGACAATATGATCATAAATATCCTGTACCGTACTGCGATTAGGGGTAGGATCATTTAAATCATTAGAGGTTACAAAAGGGACAGCTAGGTCTTCATTTGCCGTATTCGCATCATACACCTTTCCATACAAGTTGACCAGGTAAAGATAATCAAAGGCCCTGCCAAGCAAAGCTTCTGCTCTCAGGCTGTTTTTTTCATCTTCCGTACCTGTTGCATCATCTATCCCCTGTAGCACAGTATTAAAGTGATAGATTGAATTGTAATGACGAACCCATATTACAGGAAAAGCCGTTAACTCCTCTGAAAATTGTTCCTGCCAGGTATATATCCGTTCTGTAGTAGATTCTGGTGGATTTGAAATATAGAGATTATCAACATTATCTACCAGATAATTTAGCTCAATTGGAAGGGAATATTGAATCTCAGTACTGTTCAGCCATTGGTCATAATCTTCTGTCTTTGTTAACAATTGTACCCCCTTGGGTTCTATATCAAGGTAGTTGTCACAAGAAACCAATACCAGCATAAAAAGCAAAGCAGGTACAAAGCATTGATATATTGTTCTTTTTATTATATTTTTCATTGTCTTTAATTTTATCAGATTCATAAAGGTTAAAAATTAACATACAAACCGACAGTATAAGTAGGGGTCAGGTATGATTTGGCATAACTGCCGGTAGCTACACTGTAATTGTATTCATTGAACCCTACCGTAAACAGGTTCGAGGCCTGCATCCTCACTTCGAAATTAGTGATTCCTGCTTTTTTCAGCCACTTACTGTCTCTAAAACTATAAGCAGCTGTAAGGTCTCCCAAAGTTAAATAAGCACCATTGACCGTGTATTTATCAGTGTAGCCTAAGTTGGAATAATACTCATATGCCGGCGTTGGCAATATATCCGGATCAGCCTCATCACCAGCCTCTCTCCAGCAATTACCGGCTCCTTCCAATGGACGTACATCTCCTGCATAAGACACAGGAACCCTTACTTTAAAGCCGCCATAAAAGTTGAGCATGCAATACACATAAAAATTCCCGATATCAACCCGGTTGCTTAAACCTAAGTTAAAGGAAGGAATAGAGCAACCTGAATAATCAAGATAACTTTTAGTAAATTCATAAGAAAATTCTTTGGCCTCACCATTTTCATCGTAAACTAAAATTCCTCCCTCAGAGTCTATACCTGCATAACGATAGTTAAACATAGCCCCCATAGCATATCCTTCTAAATAATTAGAATAACCACTATTTACGTAACAACCGGATGAACTATTCTGGGTTAGTTCGTTATATACCTTTAATACTTTACTGCTATTATGTGAAAATACAAGACCAGTGTTCCAATTAAAATTTTTGCGGGTGATCCAGTCGGCATGCAGACTAACCTCCAATCCTCTATTACGGACAGATGCTTGGTTTATTAATGCAGCAGATCCTCCCTTTGAAGCATCGATCTGGTTCGTTGCCAGCAAATCCGTGCTTTTCTTGGTATAATAATCAATACTTCCGCTAATACTTTTAAAGATACTATAATCCAAACCAATATTTAAATTACGGGTTTGCTCCCAGCGTAGCCCACTGTTAGCATAGGAATTAAGACTAAGCTGAGAAATAATTGATTTTGAATCATAATTATTTAAACCGGCTCTGGCAATTACCTGAGGTAGGACGTCCTTGGCCACGTTCCCATTAAAACCGTAGGCAGCCCGGAGTTTTAA
The DNA here is from genome assembly GCA_963664245.1 of Bacteroidales bacterium. Classification (GTDB taxonomy): domain Bacteria; phylum Bacteroidota; class Bacteroidia; order Bacteroidales. Next base: position 2,512,857 of record OY760934.1, on the reverse strand, counting down.
GGATTTAAGCCAGTCCACATCCTGCATAAATTTTTCTTTGTGGATGTTCCAGGCAGCCCCTATGGACCATAAGGGTTTGTATTTGTATTTTGGATCAGTCCCGAACAAATTGGACTGGTCAATACGCATACTTCCCGTGAAGGAATATTTCCCCTTATAAGTATACACTAGGTTGGAATAAATGGAAAAATAGCGGTTTTCGGTTTCACCCTGATCGAATAAATTGTCGTATGATAATGAAGTATTTGCTCCATGGCTTGAATAAAAGTAACCTTCTTCCAATAACGTATAATAATCAACAGCCTGGTGTATTAGGGTTTGGTCACTATAACCAAAATAAGAGGCCGTGTTTGACTTGTCAAGCACATCCCTTATCTCGCTACCCAATATCAAATTGAGTGAATGATCTTTATTGATTTTTTTATCATAGTTCAACTGGGCACGCAGGGTATAACTTTCCGAACTGGCATTGCTTTGCTTCAAAAAGTCACCTTTAGGAATATTAAAAATAAACCCGCCGTTTCCGTCATCTTCGGTAAAATAATTAATATACTGGTGAACTTCCGATGAATTCTCACTGGCAAGATATTTTATATCCGAACGAGAAAGCTCATACACACCTCCAAAATTAAAGTTAAAACCATTTCCTATCTTATAACGAAAGTTAGCGGTAATGCGGTTATTGACAGTACGGGTCTTCGTTTTGATCTCTTCTATATCGATCAATGGGTAATACATATCATCCAATAATCCTAGGGATATCAAATGTTCGTTATAATAAGGGTTCGCACTTTTTCCCGTATATACAGGAAGCGGATTCCCGTCCTCATCCTCAAAACGGTCGTAAGGATAGATGCTGTTAATATCAGGAATAGGGGCTAAATTTGATTTTGATTCCTGGAAATCAGTGGTCAAATCCAATGAAAACCGATCGGAAAATTTCATTGTAGCACGCCCGGAAAGCTGGAAACTACTATTGTCGTTTTTGATTTCTGATAAATCACGGGCGGTATAATTGGCCGTGAGATAATAAAGCAGATTTTCGTTACCCCCAGAAATATCCAGATTGTAAGTTTGTGTAACCGCCGTGCGTAAAAACAAACGGCCATAATCATTGGTATTGTTGTAAGATCCTAATTTTTTGAATTGTTGTTCAGCCTGTACTGAATCAATTACACCGGCAACCTCCTGTGCCCTTATAAGAGCTGGTGGGGTATAATAAGTATTATACATACCCATATCGGGGCTTATTATATCATCCCATGTAGAAGGAGTAAAATAATCCTTATAATAAATCCGGTCATATTCAATAACTATATTGGAAGCATCTTTATCCCAGCGATAGCGGTCATAGTTTTCTTTAGGGGTAAAGCCTGCCGTGGCCCGGAAATTAACAAGGGGTTTGCCGGCTTTGGCTTTTTTACGTTCAATAACAATCACCCCGTTAGAAGCACGGACTCCATAAATTGTTGCCGCTGCCGCATCTTTTAATACGGTTACCGATTCGATTTCATTAGGGTTGATTGCATCTATCGAAAGTTCTGTAGGATAACCATCCATTACGATCAGCGGCTCCCTATTTCCCTTAATGGTTGAAATACCCCGAATCTGGAAAAGGCTGTTCCCGTCAAACTCAACATCATTGTTAATGAGCAGGCCGGGGATCCTGTTCTCAAGACCAGTCAAAAAATCAGTGGTATTGATACGGCTGTTATATTCTTTTGTCCGCATCGTGGTAATACTTCCGGTGCTTTGTTCGGGTTTAATGAGTTGGTAACCTGTACTGATTACGGTAAATTCTCCCAACTCTGCAGCTTTTTGTTCCATCACTACGTTGATTTCTGTATTTTCAGGAGAAACAGAAATCTCTTGTTTGTGAAACCCCACGAAACTGAAAACCAAAACAGAACCTTCGGGAATTTTGATGGCATAATTTCCATTGGCATCGGTAGTCGTACCTTTAAATCTTCCTTTAATTAAAACGGTAGCACCGGGTAAAGGCTTGTTATCTTTATCGGTAACACGTCCTTCGACTTTAATCAGGGGAATATCGGGAACAGGCTGCCTGATTTTAATAATAATTGAGTTGCCTTTGCTTAGCTTATAAGTAAAGTTTGTGCCTGCAAGGCTTTCTTCGAGCAATTGTTTAACGGTTATCACTCCTTTTTTAATTTGTACGGGAGGAATCCCATCAAAAAGATTCGATTTGTGTATAAAAGTGTAGTTGGTTTGCTCTTTAATCAAATCGAATACTTCTGTAAGAGAAACCATTGCCTCTTTTTTGATGGTGATTTTTTCGCTTTGAGCAAAGCTGTTTTGTGGCATTAATCCGATTAAGATTATTCCCAATAATAACACAAAACGTTTTACGCGTTTTTTAAAGTGTTTTTCTTTTTTACAAATCTTTTCGTAAAAAGAAAGTCTGGTTAACTTAATTTCCATAAATTTGTGTTTAGATTATTACTATAATTAACTGCAAGGGAGCGAGAACATGAATGTCAGAGTTTAGTCTCGTTCCTTTGTTTATCTTATTATCTTACTTGTTACTTGCCTTAGCATGGTTATTTTCTGATTTTTGTCAATATTTTTTATTTAATTGTTGTTCCAATAGTCATTTGCTTTGCGTCATTTATAGTCATTCATCGTCTTTGACAAAAGATAACTTAATGACAATTAATGACCAGGAATGACGACTTTAATATTTTATCCATTATATACATATTTTTAAGTTATATCTTAACTAACTAGTAACTTCTAGTTTTTCGTTATCACAATCTTCCCCTCTTCAATCCGGTAATTTGCTTCTCCTGTTTGTTGTATGATGTTTAGGATGGCTTCAATGGATTGGTTACGGCTGAATACCCCATTGAATAAAGCATTCTGCAAGCCGGGATCTTCAAACAGTATTTCGGTATTGTACCAGCGGGATAAAACAGTCATAATATCTTTAAGCGATTTATCGTTGAATTTAAAGAACCCTTCTTTCCAGGAAATTTCATTGGCAAGGCTGGCAACCGGACTAATTGTAAATTCATTTTGTTGTAAATTAAATTGCAATTGGTTCAATACAGGAAGTTCTGCCTGTTTCCCATTTTGAGTGTTAGTAATCAAAACCTTACCTTCAACAAGGGTAGTGGTAATGGTATTTTCTTCTTTGTAGGATTTAAGGTTAAATTGGGTTCCTAGTACCTCAATTTTTTGCTTGCGCGATTGGACAATAAAATGTTTGCCTTGGTTTTTTGTGCTTGGGGTTACTTCAAAATAAGCTTCCCCGTATTCCAGCTCAACCTCACGAATATCACCGGTGAATTCAACGGGGTATTTTAAACGGGAATCCGAATTGAGCCATACCTTGGTTCCATCAGAGAGTTTTATAAAAAATTGTCCTCCCCGGGGTACAGATAAAATATTATAGGCAATTTCTTTTTCTTTAACTTCATTATTTTTATCTACCTGGTAAACAATTTCTTCACCTATACTTTGTATTTTGGAAGTTTCAAATCGTTTTCCAATTCCTAATTCTACCATAGAACCGTCCTCAAGGGTTAACACCGCTTTATCTGTTCCTATTTCAAATGCCGAAGGTTTTTCAACAATTGCCTTTTTATCTTTCAGTAAAAATACAGCTGTAAGTCCCAACAATAAAGCAATAGAAGCAGCTACGGCTATTTTACGATAATTCGAGAAGAACCTAACTTTAGGAACAATGTGCATGCGAGTTTCAAAACTTTTCCAGCCCGCTTCAATGTCAACAACTTCTTTTTTTGCTAGAAGTTGTTTTTTTACTTGTTTGAAGTACGCTTTATGGACTTCTGATTCGTTATACCATTGGTTGAAGATTGTTTTTTCTTCTTCCGTGAGCGTATCACTGATTTTCTTAATGATGAGTTTAAATTCCATAATTTGGTTTTATGGTTTGTGCCTAAGACAAGATTTCTTTTTCAAAAAGGTGACAAACCGGTTAAAAAAAACTGAAAATGTTATATTTTTAAAAAGAGAATGACAAAAATTTATCAGATATTGACCAATGAATGGGGAAATAGCTATAATTGGAAAAATAAGATTCTAATTCCTTCTGCAATTTTTTTCTTTGCACGTTGCAGTTGTGTTTTAACCGTATTGAGAGATATTTTTAGTTTCTCTGTAATTTGGGCATAGGAATATTCATCAAGGTATTTAAGTTTAAAAATCTCTTTCATTTGTCCCGGCATTTGGTTCTCTACAATATGCATGATACTGCTGTACTTTTTCACCTTCTCCTCATCCACTTCATCGTTATAATAAGGGTCATCAATAGCAGCCATTAACTCAAGGACTTTATCTCGGTCTGTGATTTTTTGGGCTTTCAAATAATTGATGCAGCGATTACGAACCATCTTATATAAATAAGATTTGGTAGAAATTTTGATGTTTATTTTTTCAGCATTTTCCCACAAATAGATGAACATTTCCTGTACCAGATCTTCGCTTTGGCTGCGGTTAAAAAAGTGGTTTTCTGCATAAATCACAAGCTCTTCATAATATTGCATGAAGAGTTCCTTAAACTCATATTTATGTCGATTATGCACTTTAAACGAGATTATATAACCAGGTACAAAATATTTAAACAAAACTATGCAAAATTAATTAATGTTGCTAAATACTGGTATTTAGCAACGGATAACGGAGGTGCTTAATACGGTTAGCTGACTGACTTTAAATTAAATACACGGGGATTAAACAACAAAAGTAAAACTTGGAGTCATCAATTATCATCCAATTTAGATGGTATTTCGCGAAACACGTAAAAGACAATTTGCTTATGAATTGATGTGCTGATATGCTGGTTACAAAATTGGCTGAAAAGAATAAATTCGTTAAATACGGATTATTAGCACATCAACAAATCATCACATTAAATTTCGATAATGTCATTCTTAATGGCGAATTTCACTAGGTCAACCGTGGTTTTTAGGTTGAGCTTTTTCATGATGTTGGTTTTGTGCGATTCTACGGTTCGAACACTAATAAACAACGCGTCGGCGATTTCCCGGTTGGTGTAACTTTGGCCGAAAAGTTTCAATACGTCAATTTCGCGGCTTGATAAACTTTTATCCTGCTGATCTTTAATCAGGTTTTCTGGATCGGTATCACGCAGGTAATTATTTAAAATAATATTGGTGATTTGCTTGGCATAATAATCATAGCCCCCGCGGATAGTATAGATGGCCTCGATTAATTCGCTCCGCGAAGTGTCTTTGGTTAAATAACCCCTTGCCCCGGCTTTAAGTGTTTTCAAAATAAAATCTTTGTCTTCATTCATCGAAAGCACCAAAAGGTTCATGTTCGGGAATTCTTTTTTGATACTTCTGAGTTTTTCGATTTCATCATCGGTTGGGTTATAAATATTTACCAGAACCATATGAATATACTGCCCCCTGATTTTTTCAATCAAACCGGCAAGATTACTGGCACAGCCCATCACTTCTATGTCGTCCACATCTTCTAAAAGTGCACGAATTCCATCGCAAACAATTTGGTGATCATCAACGATAAAGGTTTTAATATTTGACATAATTCAGGCTGCTTTTTAAAGCCGAGTTGCGAAAATAAGAATCTTCCCAAAAAATGCCTAATTAAAGCTTTACAAATATGTTTTAAATTCTTTTTCGCTTAAATTTGTGAGTATACAAGCAAGCATTATGAAAGGGAAAAAAGAACACGAAAGCAATTACAACCGTTTACAAGCCGAAAATATTGAACGCCTAAAAGAATTGGCTGCCATCAATAAAACCACCAATATTTTAAAAGGAAACAAACCCATTGATGAAAGCTTGCAGCAAATTGCGTTATTGCTTCCTCCGGCATACCAGTACCCGAATTTTACAGCGGCCCGTATTATTTATGCCGGCCAGGAATTCCGTTCTACCAATTTTAAAAAAACAGAATGGGTTCAAAAACAGGATTTCGAAACCATCGATAATCAAAAAGGAATCATTGAAGTTTATTATCTCAAAATTTTTCCTGAACTGGATGAAGGTCCTTTCCTTGAAGAAGAAAGACATTTAATTACCAATATTGCCAACCTGATTAGCGGTTACATCAACAGCGAAAAAGGGAAAAAAATTCTTGGCACTTTTGAGAAAGAAGAAGAAAGCATTGAACAGAAAGAAGAAACGTTAACATCAACCATTGCCAGTAAAAAACTGCTCCAAAAATTCTTAAACAAAAGCAATGTAAACCGCGATATTTACCACGATTTAATGCCCTTTAAAGTAAAAGAAATTTTACTGGTGGCAAATTTGTACGATGCCTACAGCATTGAAAAAGAAGGTAAATTTTCGGAGCATGTTTTGGGCGAATATCATCAGTTGAACCTGACTTCATTGCCGCGGATTACCGGGGTTTCCTCCTCCGAAGAAGTGTTCGAACAGTTGGATTCCAAACATTTTGACCTCATTATTTTAATGGTTGGAGCCGACAAACACCAAACCCTGGCACTAAGCGAAAAAATCAAAAAAAATTACCCCTACATTCCGGTTTTTCTTTTGCTGAACAACAATAGCGATATTGCTTTCTTTGAGAAAAAAACAAAATACTCAACATATATCGACCGAACCTTTATTTGGAATGGTGATTCCCGCATTTTTTTCTCCATGATTAAACTGGTGGAAGACATGATTAATGTGGAAAATGACACCCAAATGGGAATGGTTCGGGTTATTATTTTGGTAGAAGACTCGCCCAAATATTACTCAAGGTACCTGCCAATTCTCTATCAAATTGTGATGGAGCAAACCAAGCGAATTATTGAGGATGTTAGTACCGATGAACTCTACAAAGTACTCCGGATGCGTGCCCGGCCAAAAATTGTTTTAGCTTCAACTTTTGAAGGAGCCCAAAGCATTATCAACAAATACGAAGATTACCTGCTTTGCCTGATTACCGATGTAACTTTCGATCGCGAAAATCAGGAAAATAAAGATGCCGGTTTTGAACTCACCCAATATGTTCGCAGCAAAGTTAAAAACCTGCCGGTCATCATACAGTCGTCCGATTTGGAAAATGCCAAAAAAGCCCACGAGTTAAAATCTACCTTTATCTATAAAAACTCCGACTCGCTGCTTCAGGATTTCCAAAGCTTTATTACTTATCATCTGGGGTTTGGAAACTTTATTTACCGCGATAAAATGGGAAGCCAGATTGGCATTGCCCGTTCGTTAAAAGAATTTGAAAATCAACTGCGAACCATCCCGGATGAATCCTTGATTTACCACGCCAAGCGGGATCATTTTTCGTTATGGCTGATGGCCCGTGGTGAAATCCAGGCTGCAAAAATCCTGAATCCCCGGAAAGTATCGGAATTTGAAAGCCCCGAAAAAATCCGGGAAACACTAATTAACGTAATCCAAAAATTCAGGAACGAACAAAACAAAGGAAAAATCATTCCCTTTGATGAAAGTGCCATCCTGGACGACACCAATATTGTAAGCCTTTCGGAAGGTTCTCTGGGAGGAAAGGGGCGTGGTCTGGCATTCATCAACACCCTGATCTACAACTACAATTTTGAAAAACACATCCCGGATATTAACATCAAAGCTCCTAAAACGTCGGTCATCGGAACCGAAGAATTTGAGTATTTTATGGAACGCAACCAGTTATGGGAAGTGGTTGCTTATGAGAAAAATTACGACATCATTAAACGAAGATTTTTACAGGGACAATTAACGGATACACTTTACAAACGCCTGAAAATTATCCTGAAAAAAATTACCAAACCCATTGCTATCCGCTCATCCGGTTTGTTTGAAGATTCGCTGATACAACCTTTTGCCGGAATTTTTGAAACGTATTTGCTCCCGAACAACCATCCCGATTTAAGCGTTCGCTTAGAGCAGGCCATGAATGCTATTAAATTGGTTTTTGCTTCGGTTTATTCGCCCGTTGCACGGGGATATATTGAAGCAGTTAACTATAAACTGGAAGAAGAAAAAATGGCGGTCATCCTCCAAGAAGCCGTTGGAAATACTTTTGACAACTATTTTTACCCCCATATTTCAGGGGTGGCTCAATCGTATAATTTTTACCCGTTTTCCCACATGAAACCGGAAGAAGGCTTTGCGGTAGCAGCCGTCGGGCTGGGGAAATATGTGGTTGAAGGTGAAAAAGCCTATCGTTTTTCGCCGCGTTATCCAAGTACCGAAATTAATACGCCGAAGGATCAGTTTAAGAATTCGCAAACCAAATTTTTTGCTATCGATTTAAAGAAAAAAGACCTGGATCTGCTGGAAGGCGATACGGCCGGCTTGGCTTATTTGGATATTGACGAAGCCGAGATGCACGGGAATCTCAAGCATCTGGCTTCGGTATTTGACCCGAACAACAATATGATTTACCCGGGAATAAACCGGAACGGCCCTCGTATCGTTAATTTCTCAAACATCTTAAAATACAACTATATCCCCCTGGCTAAAACCATTGACACGGTATTGGATGTGGTGAAGGAAGCCATGGGTTCGCCCGTAGAGATTGAATTTGCCGTTGATTTAAACAAGGATAAGGATAATAAAGCAACTTTTTACCTGCTTCAAATTAAGCCCATGATCGGGAATGTGCATGATTATTCCATAAACATGAAAAAAATCAAAAAGGAAGACATCTTGCTTTATGCCGAAAAAGGAATGGGAAACGGTAAAATCAAAAATATTGAAGATTTAATTTTTATTGATCCTGAAATCTTTGATAAAAATTACACCATGGAAATGGCCGATGAAATTGACCGGCTCAACAAAAAAATGTGCGAAGAAAAACGGCCGTATATTTTAATTGGCCCCGGACGTTGGGGTACACGCGATCGCTGGATCGGCATTCCTGTTCGTTGGCCACAAATTTCAAATGCCAAGGTTATTGTTGAAACCAGTTTGGAAGATTTCCCGTTAGATGCTTCTTCGGGTTCTCATTTTTTCCACAACGTAACTTCAATGAACGTCGGGTATTTTTCCATCCAGCAAGAACGCTCAGGAAGTTATATTAATTGGGATTTGCTCAATCAGCAAGAAGTGGTCGAAACCACCAAATACTTTAAACACATCCGGTTCAAAAAAACAATAGAAGTAAAAATGGATGGAAAAAAACGTATTTCGGTGATTTCTTTTAAAAGCAAAAACTGATCTCAGATAACGCTTGTGAATTGATTCACAAACCGAAACCTTTATTTTTTTAAATTTCGCCCCAATACAAGGCCTTGACTTTTATTTATAACAACTATAAATTAGAAGAGCCAATTAGCCTAACCAATTCATTCTTTGATTAATAAATTTAATCCGGCTAAAAGAAGCACCTTAGTTAAAAACGATTAACAGCCTCACTACTTGTAATTTACAAAAAAATTCCTTATATATTGTATAGGAAAAGCCTGATTTTTAAAGATTTATTGTTATTTAATAAACACTACACCTATGTACGACTTCTTAGCCTTAAAAGTAAAATGTCCGGTTTGCAGCAAATCGCTGATGGATAAACAAAAACTAGTAGACAACGAACCAAGTATCAAACTTAATGTTGAAATTGCAGGAACAAAGGGAACGATCAATTTAAGTTCGATTTATGGAAGCTACAATTACGTGAGCAATTTAGAATTACCCCTGGGAGAAATTGCTTCATTTTCTTGCCCGCATTGTAGTGCATTACTTAAAGACCAAACCTCCTGTTTAAGTTGTGATGCTCCCATGAGCTATGTTCACATGGATATGGGCGGCAAAATTTCTTTTTGTTCTCGCAGCGGTTGTAAAAACCACAAAGCCGAATTTGAAGATTTATCCGTTGCCCTGAATAAACTTTACCAGGATTATGGTTTAGCCGGGAACCATCGTGCTAAACGAAAAGAACCTGCCGAACCCATAGAAAAACCCGTGGATCATAACCAGGAAATCATTGAAAGCGGTTCATTTTTACAATCGTACTGCCCGCACTGCCATAAAAGCCTGATTGAAGGGGAACAACTAAAACTTAAAATCAAAAATGGGGAAGGCGGCTATTTATTGCTTAGCCCTTATTTAAATGTATTTACATCCAAATCAACCATCTTTTTACCAGAAGAAAAAACTGTTAGCGACCTGCTTTGTTTCCATTGCAACAAAAGCTTAATTGAAGGAGAAAAAAAATGTGAAAAATGCGGTTCAGATACTGCCAAAATTAATGTAGGTGCCCGAACCAAATTGCTGGATTTCTACATCTGTACAAAAAAAGGATGTAAGTGGCACGGACTCAGTGAACAGGATTTATTCGACATCAGATTGGAAGACAGTTTGGAATGGTAGTATACAACATCACTCAATTTTATTAATTATTTAAACGTAAAGCCATGTTTCAAATAGTAAGAAAACAAGAAATGGCCAGGGGAACCATTATCCGTTTCGAGATTAATGCCCCTAAAATTGCCAAAAAAGTTAAGGCAGGCCAATTTGTTATTATTCGGGTAAATGATACGGGCGAGCGCGTACCTCTCACCGTTGCCGACAAAGATGAGTTTGCCGGAACCATCACGTTGATTTTCCAGGTGGTTGGAAAAACAACGGCTTTGATGCGTTCACTCAACGAAGGGGATTTGATTAAAGATGTTGTTGGCCCCTTGGGCAAAGCTGCCGAAATCAAAAAAATAGGAACCGTAATCATGGTTGGCGGAGGAACCGGTGTTGCTATTTTGCATCACGTGGCCAAAGCTTTTAAAGAAGCCGGAAATTATGTGATCGGCATTATTGGTGCCCAAACCAAAGAAATGATTATCCTCCAAAATGAAATGGAGCACATTTGCGACGATCTGGTTATTACTTCCGATGACGGAAGTATCGGGGAAATGGGGTTCGTTACCGAGCCACTCAAAAAATACATGGACGAACGCCACGACATTAAACTGGTTTACGCTATCGGGCCAATTATTATGATGAAAAACGTATGCCAGCTAACCAAAAAATATAAATTACCCACCATGGTTAGTTTGAACCCGATTATGATTGACGGAACCGGAATGTGCGGCGGATGCCGGGTAAAAGTAAGCGACAAAACCATGTTTTGCTGTGTTGACGGACCAGATTTTGACGGGCACCAGGTAGATTTTGATGAGCTAATGAACCGGAATTCGCTCTACCTGAAAGATGAAAAAGATTCTTTATTGTTTTCCATTAAATAATCCTTGCTATGTTAGACCAAGATGTAAAATATTTAAAGTTTAAAACTTATTTGAACACCTACTGTCCGCATTGCAACAACACCCTAAATGTGGAAAACAAGGAAGAAAAAAGCCTGAATTTTAAAGCCAAATACAATCAACAGGAAATCGACCTCAAACTAAGTCCTTATCTTGATGTTTTTGATGTAGAGTCTTCCGTAACGATTGGAGAAAATGATAAACTGGAAGATTTAATTTGCCCACACTGCAATAAAAGCTTGATTAATAAAGATATTAAATGCGGCGAATGTGAATCGCCGGTAGGTGAAGTAACCATTTTTGCAGCTTCTAAACTCTTGCCTTTTTATTTGTGTACTAAACATGGTTGCACCTGGCACGGTTTAACCAAACGTGATGAACGTCGGGTAAAACTGAAAATCCCGCGCCAGGCCATGCCCGAGCAGGACCAAAAGCTGAGGGTTCACAACCACCAGGAAGTTCCTTACGGGTACACCTCCGAGCTTGCGTTGCTCGAAGCTGGTCGATGCCTGCAATGTAAAAATCCGCAATGTGTTTTAGGCTGCCCGGTAAATGTTGATATCCCAACATTTGTTTCGTTAGTGGCTGAAGAAAAATTTAACGAAGCTGCCAAAAAAATCAAGGAACGTAACGTGCTCCCTGCCGTTTGCGGACGGGTTTGCCCACAAGAAAGTCAGTGCGAAGAAAAATGTGTGTTGGGTTATAAAGACGATCCTGTGGCTATTGGTCGTCTTGAACGCTTTGTAGCCGACTACGAACGTAAAATGGATTTGGTGGAAATTCCGATCATAAAAAAAGATACGGGTAAAAAAATTGCAGTGGTTGGTTCCGGCCCTGCCGGATTAACACTGGCAGCCGATATGCGCCAACTGGGGTATGCCGTAACTATTTTCGAAGCCCTTCACGAAACAGGAGGAGTGTTAACTTACGGAATTCCGGAGTTCCGTTTGCCAAAATCCATCGTTCAGTTTGAAATAAATTATTTGAAAGAAATCGGGGTTCGCTTTGAGTTGAACCACGTCATCGGGAATGTTTTAACGGTGGATGAGCTTTTAGAATATTTTGATGCCGTTTTTGTAGGGGTTGGCGCCGGGCTCCCAAAATTCATGAACATTCCGAATGAGAGCCTTGGAAATATTTTTTCATCCAACGAATATTTAACCCGGATGAATTTGATGAAGGCTTACAAATTCCCGGAATACGACACCCCAAAACCCAAAGGGAACAAAGTGGTTGTTATTGGCGGAGGTAACGTGGCCATGGATTGTGCCCGAACTGCCATCCGTACCGGGGCCACCGAAGTAACCATTGTGTACCGTCGCTCGCGCCACGAGCTTCCGGCACGCGCCGAAGAGGTTCATCATGCCGAAGAAGAAGGCATCAAATTCCGCTTGTTGACCAACCCGGTTCAGTACTTGGGAACCGATCATAACACAGTGAAAGGATTAGAATGTATTAAAATGGAGCTAGGCGAACCGGATGATTCCGGCCGTCGCAGACCCGTTCCTATTGAAGGTTCAAACTTTACCATTGAATGCGACATGGCAATTGTTGCCATTGGAACCGGCCCCAACCCGATTATTTTTCAGTCGACCCCTGATATGGAACTGAATAAATGGGGCTATATCCAAACCAATCCAGAAACTCTTGAAACAACTAAAGAATTTGTGTATGCAGGGGGGGATATTGTTACCGGATCGGCTACGGTAATTGAAGCCATGGGAGCCGGACGGATTGCCGCCAATGCTATTCACGAAAAGCTTTCAAAAGCCAGGAAAAAGAAACCAAAAGTTACAGCATAAAACAAGTCAGGCGATGACTTAAAGTCATCGCCTGACTACAAAATTTTAACTTCCTTTCCTCTGGCTAAACAAATTCTTCTTTCAGTTTTTCAACCCAATAACCAATCAATTCGTCTGCCAATTTGGGTTCGTTATCGTAATCCAAAGCAAGACCAACCAAAGTGCCATCCTGTACCGCTTCCGATTCGCGAAAACGATAAGCTTCCAGTGGCCAACGACCAACCAATTGAACATCTTTCGGAAGACTTTTATATAATTTTCCGAGGCCATTTACAAAGCTATCGGCATAAACTTCCTGATCGCCCAAGCCATATAAAGCCACTTTCTTATCCTTAAAATTTACCTTTTTCAAAGAAGACGCAAAGTCTTCCCAATCATCCTGTAAATCGCCAATCCCCCAGGTAGAGGTTCCAAAAATTAAATATTGGTAGCGTTCTATATCTTTAACATCAACCGAATCAATATTATGAACGTCAGCATTTTCAAGCCCAAAACGAACCTGAATTTTATCTGCAATTAGTTCTGTATTACCGGTTGATGATCCGTAAAAAATACCTATTTTTTTCATTGCCATTATGTTTAAATAATAAACAAAGATACTAAATTTATTTAGAATGATTCTTTTTAAGCAGGTATTTGTTTGAAAAAACTGAGTCGTATTTCTTTTTTTATTCTCCCATAAGTTTCACAAAATTCAGGAGCAATATTTTTATTTACCACTAGGCATTGTCAGTCTTACATAAAATTAAAATTAAATTTAACTTAAAGCATAAGCAATTTATATCTTTGCATTAAAAATATGAACCATGAAAACACTGCTTGTTTCTTGTTTTTTAGTAATGGTATTTTCTTCAAACAATTTTGCCCAGGAGCTTAATAAATCGTTCTTTGAAGAAAAAGTAGGATACAATATACTGATAGACCGCTGTGATAAAAAAGGTCTTCAAGGATCAGAATTTGAAGAATATTTTAATGAACAATATGCCGGGTATAAGATTGATGAAAGTATCTTAAAAGCATTAAAAAGGGCTTCCAAAAAAATTAAAATCAAAATTATCTTGGGAACCTGGTGCGGTGACAGCAAAAGGCAGGTTCCGCGATTTTACAAAATTTTGGATCAGATTAAATTCAAAGAAAAAAACCTGGAAATCCATTGTGTTGACCGGGCAAAAAAAACCCACGCTTATTCCATTGAAAACCTGAATATCGAATTTGTCCCAACCTTTATTTTTTATAAAAACGGGAAAGAAATCGGGCGGATTATTGAAAGCCCGGAAACTACCCTTGAACAGGATTTTTTAAATATCATTAAATAATTCCGGATGAAAATTTTTAAAACGATTACCAAAGCGCAATCTTATTTGCGCAATTTAAAACAGAAACAATCCATCGGCTTTGTCCCTACCATGGGGGCTTTGCACGAAGGCCATCTGGAATTATTGCGCCGTTCGAAAAAAGAAAACAACATTAGTGTTTGCAGCATTTTTGTAAATCCTATTCAGTTTAATAATCCCGAAGATTTAAAAAAATACCCCCGAACCCTGAAGGCTGATATCGAAAAGCTAAAAAGCGTTAACTGCGATGTACTTTTTGCCCCGGAGGTAAACGAAATGTACCCCGAAAAAAACACCAAGCAATATGATTTTGGCATGCTGGATAAAGTAATGGAAGGTAAATTCCGTCCGGGACATTTTAACGGAGTGGCTGTGGTTGTTAAATTATTGTTTGATATTATTGACCCGCACCGAGCCTATTTCGGCGAAAAAGATTTTCAGCAAGTGGCTATCATCAATGCCATGGCAAAACAAGAAAAACTGGCTCTTGAAATCATTCCCTGCCCCATCGTCAGGGAAAGTGACGGCCTGGCCATGAGTTCCCGAAACGTTCGGTTAACGGCTGAAGAACGGAAAGTAGCCCCCATCATTTATCAAACATTAAAAAGTGTTAAAGAAAATTTAAAACCCGAAAAAATCGTTGATCTTTGCAACTGGGCCGTATCGAACTTAAATCAAACACCCGGCATGAAAGTGGAATATTTTGAAATTGTTGATACCGAAACATTACAACCAATTTCAAACATTAGCGAAAAACCTCACACCATTGCCTGTGTTGCAGCTTTTTTAGGAAAAGTCCGGCTGATAGACAACATGCAGCTCACGTAAGCATCTGGTTCAGAAAACAGCGATTTAACTGGACATTTGTTTTTATTTTTATAATTTTGCACGATTATGAACATTGAAGTTTTAAAATCGAAAATTCATAGGGCTATTATCACCCAGGCCAATTTAAATTACATTGGCAGTATCGCCATTGATGAAAACCTAATGGAAGCTGCTAATTTAATTGAAAACGAACGGGTGCATATATATAACATCACCAACGGTGAGCGTTTGGAAACCTATGTCATTAAAGGCGAGAGAGGTTCCGGTGTTATATCGTTGAATGGTGCAGCGGCCCGAAAAGCAGAAGTCGGTGATTTAGTAATTATCGTTTCATATGCAAGCATGGATTTTGAAAAAGCAAAATTTTTTAAACCGTGCATCATATTCCCAGACAATAATAACCAACTAAAGTAATCTTTTGAAAAAACGACTGAGATCCATACTGAACTTCGTACTGTTTTTCCTGATTGGATTAGCATTACTTTGGTTAGCATTCCGAAAGTTGGATATAGAAGCCGTTTTAGCCCAAATATTTGAAGCCAATTACAGTTGGGTACTTCTTTCTTTCATCTTCGGAGCCATCAGTCATTTTGCAAGAGCCTTGCGTTGGAATATTCTGATCAATTCTTTAGGTTACAAAACCCGCCCGGATACTACATTTTATGCGGTTATGGTAGGCTATCTGGCCAACATGGCCATTCCCCGTTTAGGAGAAGTTTCGCGCTGCGGAATGCTAAGCAAAAAAGATGGGATTCCGATGAACTCGCTTCTGGGTTCTGTGGTTGCCGAAAGAGTGTTCGACCTAATCGTTTTACTAACGCTTATTTTCTTTGTCATCCTGGTTCAAATCGACCTTGTTGGTGGTTTTATGAACCGTTTGATTTTTGAACCTTTATCTTCCAAATTCTCAAATAACTTTACCGGAATTCTTTATTTAGTAGCAATCATCATCTTTATTATTTTAATTTGTGTTTTGTTACACAAAAAATTTCAATCGAAATTAAATAAACTTGATTTTTACCAAAAAATCAGAACCTTTTTTACGGGATTTAAAGATGGGATGAAAACCATTTTTAAATTGAAAAAACGCGGACTGTTTTTCTTTTACACTTTCCTTATTTGGTTAATGTATTTTTTGATGACCTACATTATTTTCTTTGCCATGGATGCCACCTCACACCTGCAGGTCATTGACGGAATAACCATTTTGGCCATCGGAAGTTTGGGCATGGTAGTTCCGACACCTAACGGCATGGGAGCCTATCACTTTATCGTAAAAGCATTATTGTTCGAACTCTACCTGATTCCTGATAACATTGCCGGTTCCTGGGCATTATTGATTCATACCTCACAAAGCCTGATGATTTTGATTTTAGGAGCTTTTTCATATTTTATGCTGATTAGTTTAAAACGCAAACAGAACCATGAGCAAATGCAAGCTTGACATCATCAAGTCCAAAATATATTCCCCCGATCAATTAAAATCCCAATTAGCCATCTGGAATTTCCAGGACAAGAAGATTGTTTTTACCAACGGCTGTTTTGATATTGTTCACCTTGGGCACATTGATTATTTATCGAAAGCCAAAGATATGGGAGATATTTTAATTATCGGATTAAACACGGATGAATCGGTAAACAAACTTAAGGGCAATCACCGCCCCATTACCGATCAGCATTCAAGGGCCATGATTTTGGCGGCTTTTAATTTTGTAGATGCCGTGGTTTATTTTGGCGAGCAAACTCCTTACGAACTCATCAAATTTGTTCAACCCGATGTATTGGTAAAAGGCAGTGATTACAAAGCCGAAGATATTGTGGGCTATGATATTGTAATGGAAAGGGGGGGAGAAATTAAAACCCTGGATTTTCTTTCGGGATACTCTACATCATTAATTGAAAAAAAGATTAAAGAAGCGAATTAAGCACCAAACTCCAAATAATAAATCTCAAATAATATTCATTCTTCAAATTCTAAATTTTTGTTTGGGATTTTGGTAGTGATATTTGAAATTTATTTGTGATTTGAAAATTGTAATTTGTAATTTTAACTCATGGCCAAAACAAAAACTTTATTCTTCTGTCAAAACTGTGGAGCCCAATCGCACAAATGGATTGGGAACTGTCCTTCGTGCGGGGAATGGAACACCTACGTTGAAGAAGTGGTTCAAAAAGAAACCAAAGAAAAACACCCGGTTCTGCAACAAAGCCGTGAAGCAAATAAAGCCAAACCCATCAAAGATATTGACCTATCGGCCGACAAAAGAAATACCACCGGAAACAATGAACTTGACCGTGTTTTGGGCGGAGGCATGGTTCCGGGTTCTTTAATCCTTATCGGTGGTGAACCGGGCATCGGGAAATCGACCCTGATGCTACAGGTGGCCCTGAACATGAAACATAAAAAAGTGTTGTACGTAAGCGGCGAAGAAAGCGGCCAACAAATTAAAATGCGTGCCGAACGGATCGCAAATAATGCCAGCGATTCCATTTTTATTTTAACCGAAACCCTCACCCAAAACATCTTCCGCCAAATTGAGGAAATTCAGCCCGAGGTAGTGGTGATCGATTCCATCCAAACCCTGCACACCGATTATATCGAATCTTCGGCGGGAAGCATTTCCCAAATCCGCGAATGCGCCGCCGAAATGCAAAAATATTCCAAGGTAAACCAAGTGCCTGTTTATCTTATCGGACACATTACCAAAGACGGCAACTTGGCCGGTCCCAAAATTTTGGAGCACATGGTGGATACGGTTCTGCAATTTGAAGGCGAGCGGAATTACGGCTACCGGATTTTGCGTTCCATCAAAAACCGTTTCGGGTCAACGTCCGAGCTGGGAATTTACGAAATGCAAAGCACCGGGCTGCGTGAGGTTGAAAACCCTTCCGAGATTTTGATTTCGCAGCGCGATGAAGATGTTAGCGGCGTTGCCATTGCTTCAACTATGGAAGGTTTGCGCCCGATCATGATCGAAATTCAGGCACTGGTCAGTACGGCAGCTTACGGAACACCCCAGCGTTCATCCACCGGTTTCGACCTCCGCCGTTTAAACATGCTTTTGGCTGTTTTGGAAAAACGGAGCGGATTCCGCCTGGGCGTAAAAGATGTTTTCCTGAACATTGCCGGTGGGATTAAAGTAGACGACCCGGCCATTGATCTGGCGGTGATCACGGCTATTCTTTCTTCGAGCGAAGATATTCCGGTAGAACAAAAAGTTTGCTTTGCAGCAGAAGTCGGCCTGTCGGGAGAGATACGCCCGGTGAACCGCATTGAGCAACGCATACAGGAAGCGGAAAAATTAGGGTTCGAACAAATATTTATTTCAAAATTTAACACCAAAGGTTTGGATGTAAAGGACCCCAAAATTCAAATCACACCCGTCAAAAAAATTGAAGACGTTTTTCGAATGCTTTTCGGATAAATACCAAAATATAAACTCCAAATCTCAACTTTTCTTCTTTGGACATTGGAATTTGGAATTTAATTGTTATTTGGGATTTCCAAAAGCGAACACCTTTGATGCAAAAACGCACACTTTGGACATTTTGCAGCAAACGCACACCTTCCATAAAAAACTACTTATCAAAGATTTAAAATTTTTGGCACAAAAAGTGAGATAATATTTACCGTGTTACTTAAAAATTTAGATTATGGTAGTTGATCTTAAAGCAAACGAAGTGGTCACCAAAGCTGGGGATGCCCAGTTTTATGCACCAGAATCACAAGTAAAAGGCAAACTGATTCTCACAAACCAGCGCATCTATTTCAAATCAAAGGAAGAAAATTTTAGGGAATATAACATGGAAATTTTACCCGGCGATATTCGCGAGTTAATGTATTTCAAAACCAAAATGTTTATCCAAAACGGCTTGAATCTGGTAACCAAAAACGGACTTCAACTGAAGTTTGTTGTAAAAAACCGCGACTCCTGGAGCCAGATGATTAACAAAATGTACTAAACAGATACGCTTAGCATTCATAGTAGACGTATCTTTTTTTCATATATTTGTTCTTAATTATTATTTAACAACAAAAAAGCAGCCCGGTCGGGCTGCTTTTTTTATATATTTGAATTAGATATAACTCCCCACATTGTTTAATTTATAATTCTTTAATTATGAAAAAGTATTTCTTATTGTTCATTTTTAGTTTAGCAGTTTGTTCTGTCACCTCCGCACAACACAATGTAACATTAGTTGGAACATGTTCGGATAGCAGCTTATCCCAAATAAAATATCGGATAATTAATCCTTTCTGGTGGAGCGAGATAAATCCGGATATATTTATTAAAGTTCCAAAGAAAAACAACCTTTTTGAGATAAAACTAAATGTTCAAAGCCCTCAAATGCTTCAATTCCTCCCACCGTATTCCAGAACTCAAACAATTTATATCACTCCCGGGGATTCCGTTTCGTTTCAAATTGTACCCACTTCCCAAAAAAATCAATACGAAATTGTATTCTCGGGAAAAAATGCGGCACATTATAATTACGGCTTACTTAAAAGAAAAGCATTTTATAAAACTCAATCGTATTTTAAAAAAGGAGACGATTTAAACCAATATAAACAAACGCTTCTTGAGTACAAACAAACACAACTGGATTCCTTGCTGCTTTATACCAAAAACAATACTGTTTCAGAGGGATTTATCAATTACGCAAAAGCAGAAATTAACAATGAATATGTGTATCGTTTGTTTTCACCTGTAAAAAGCGAATTCGTCTCTATTTCCAATTTACCTGCCGGGTATTTGCAGGATGCCATCCCTGAAAAAAATGAAGCATCTCGTGCTTATAAAACGGCTTTGTCTTATAAATACATTTATTGTTATACCAATAATCCCGCATCTAATTTCGATTCGGTTTATACAAATATCATACAGCATTTTTCAGGCCAGGACAAGGCATTTTTATTGAGTGCCATGATTGGGTATTATGCGTTGCAACAAAAACAGGAATATCGATCCGGTTTATTGCAGGCAATTAACGAAGCCCGCAAATATGTGAATGAACCTCAATATCTCAAATACATCCAAAAGGCAGAAGAATATTATACCATGATTAATCATCCTTTCCCGGACAGTGTTCTTAACCAGACCTATCTAAGATCTTTTAATGAGGATAAAAAAATTACATTAAAAGAATTATTGGATCAATATAAAGGAAAAATCATTTACCTGGATTTTTGGGCCAGTTGGTGTTTTGCTTGTAGAGAAGATATTGCAGCTTCCCATTCGGCAAAAGAATATTTAAGCAAAAAGGATGTAGCATGGATTTATATTTCAGAAGATACTAATGAGGATAAATGGTTAAGTGCCGCTGAAAAAGATAGTATAACAAATAACCAATATTTGTTATATGATGTTGTTCATTCCCCATTACTAAAATACCTGAATATAACCTTTATTCCACGATATGTACTGATGGATGCCCAACATAACATCAAAGAACCAACGGCTCCGCGCCCTATTGACACTCCTTTGGGATTAAATCCTTCAAAGTTTAATAAATTAAAAAGTAGTGTTCAAAAAATTATAGGAGAGAGGAAAGTTGTAACTTATGATTAAAAGCCATCCCAAAGTTTACAGGCCAGTATCTTCATTAGTGGCCTGCTTTTTGCTTTTAAACACCTTCGAAGCTCCCAAAAGTTTTAGT
This sequence comes from Bacteroidales bacterium, assembly GCA_963664245.1. Lineage (GTDB taxonomy): Bacteria > Bacteroidota > Bacteroidia > Bacteroidales. The sequence goes on along the minus strand of OY760934.1, from coordinate 2,492,050 downwards.
ACTAAATTATTTAATCAATGAAAAGCTTTTTTCTATTTGTATTATTCGGGTTTATCTGTTTCCTTCCCGCTCAATCACAAGAACAATTGCGTTGGCCGGTAAAAGGGAAAAATCCCGGTGAAAACATTTTGTATCGACCCAATGATTACATATTCGATGAACATAATTTCAACGACCTTTACATTAAAACAACAGAAAAAGATACCATTGTAGCCCCCTGTGACGGCACAATTATCATGTTCAAATACGTTTACAATCATAAAATTAATTACTCACTAAGTGGGTTTTCATCAACAGGGAGAAACGATCAGGAAACAAGAAAATGCATTGCAAAAGAATTACAAACAGACTTAAATAAAACAGTAGATCCAAAGTATATTAATATTACCATTGGGATTTCAACCCCAAAAGGAGAAAAATATTACATCTCTGGGCTTCGTCCGTTAAAAAAATTTAAAACCGGATATGCCATAAAAAAAGGCGACATTATTGGAACCGCCGGGTATGTTTACAAAGAAATCAAACATTCCTGTATCTCAATAAGCAGAAGTATAAAAAGCATAGCTGCTGACCCAATGTCCCCATTTGGTTTAAAAACAACATTCATCTCTCCAGCTTTGAAAGAAAAAAAACAGATGACCGTCCGTGAAATGCAGGAGGATATTCAAATCCTTGTTAATGCTTTAAAAGAATGGTATCCAGGCTTGTATGATTATATTTCGGCGAATGAACTTGACTCAATTACCAGGCATATCTTTGAAGAACACAAGAAACCCGTTTCTATTTATCAATTCGAACTTCTTTTAAAAAGCATTATCGGACAACTTCACGACAGCCATCTTGCGCTCCTGCCTCATCCTTCAAATCAAAGAAAAATGTTTTCATATTATCCAAGTATCAGCTTTGGGTGGTTAAATGGTTGCCTGATTGTAAACCCGATTTTAACAAAAGAAGGAAATCCATACGGGAAACAAATTATTGAAGTAGACGGTATTCCTGCCGATAGTTTAAAAACGATAATCGAAAGTTATTTAATATACTCTACCCAACAGGCTGATGGATTTTCAAAAAGTTTAACTGATTTTCGACTATTAAGTGCCTTTGAATTCAATTATTTTCAATACTACCCAAAAGCTTCAAAAAAATGCGATGTTGAACTTAAATTTGCGGATGGGCAGCTTGTAACTTTTAATGGGATAAAGCCTGATAAATCGAAACTCAAGATACTCCCAGGCTGGTTAAAGTTTTGTGCTATAAACAGAAATAAGAACAAAAACTTTACAACAGATACTTTACCAAACAAAACAGCTTATTTAGGATTATCAACCTTTGATCTAAATGAAATTGAGGTAGAGCAGGTAAGCAATTTCATTAAATCCATTTCCGATTCAAGCTATAAACATTTAATCATCGATGTAAGAAACAATGCCGGAGGGGATGAAAAAGTTTTATCTCACATTTTTAGCCTTATTGCAGAAGATGTCTTTGAAATGTATACTTATAAAAAGGTAAATAAAATTAAAGGTTTCGAGTTTTTCAAAAATACGACCAATTATTCCCCGGAAGAATCAAGCATGTATCTTAATTACAAAAAAGTTCCCGAAAAAGAGGGATATTTTTTGTTTAACGATAGTATTCATAAACCCCATCCAACAGTAAATTTTAACGGAAGAATTTATGTTTTAGTTAATGAAAGATCATTTTCTGCTTCAACATTACTTTCTGCCTTGGTTCATAAGTACAAACGAGGGGTAGTAATTGGAAAAGAAACACCGACCACCTATCACCAGATGAATGCCTCGGATTTTGCAAACCTGCGCCTCCCCAATTCATTGTCAACGATTAGGATTCCCCTTGTCCAGGGTGTGTTTGATACAATTGATGAACCGGGAATTCCCCGGGGGAGAGGTGTAATTCCTGACTATCCGGTTGATCTTTCGATCAAAGAAATAAGCTTTGAAAATGGGGATTCGATATTAAATTATACCATGGATTTAATCAAGCATTCGAAATATTTGCCTGCAAAAGCAGAAGGAAATCTGGATAAGTCTGGAAAACAACTTTTTTTGCTAATCTTTGGTTCGGCAATAATCACCACTTTTATACTTGCTATTTCCAAAAAGAAGAAAGAAAAAAAGATTTCAAATTAATTTAAAACACAACCTCCAATGTCGTTGGGCAATGATCCGGATGTTTGGCTTCCGGAGGGAAACTTAGTCGGTTATCTTCTTGATTTTTAACTTTTATTATGAGAATAACTGTTAATAGCTATTCCTTTTTACTTAAATTTGAAAAGCAGATTATATTTATTTCTGCTGTTTTATAACTCCCCACATTGTTGAATTTGTAATTTTTAATTATGAAAAAGTATTTTTTATTATTGGCTGTTTTTCTTTTCTTTTGTTCAAACACCAAGTCGCAAACATTAAAACTTGATAAAAATTCGTTTAGGGTTATCATTAATAATGTTGGGAAATCATATCACCTTAATAAAAATTCAAGCACTAATACCATAAAAGTATACTGTGAAAACCCAAAAACGGAAGTTTGCATCGCTACCCCAAAAGATTCAATTACATTTTATGTTTCCCTAAAAGATACGTTTAATCTACAGCTTGAATTAAATTCAATAACATACAACACACAATTGATTGGTGTTAAAGAAATCCCAAATACAATTTCCCTGTCAGAAAAACTTTTTTATCTGTCTTTATTTTGGAGCGAAGTAAAGTACAATTTCATCAATTATGATAAACTGAATTTTGATTGGGATAGTTTGTATAAAGAAAATATTATCAGGGTAAAAAATTCAGCAAATGACCTTGAATACTACAATATATTAAAATCGTTTGCAGCCTCATTAAATGATGCACATACAGAAATTTCTTATGGGAACCAATTTGGAGTTTATATGGACTATATCCCTGTTGGAATAACGAATATTAAAAACAAACTTTATTTATCTAATTATCTTGAAAAATGGGAACATCAATTGGAATTAGGATCTGAAATAATAAAAGTTAATGGTCTACCTCTAAAAGAATATATGGTTAAAAATGTCTTCCCGTATATTTCTGCGTCAACGGAAACATATAAATGGTTATTAGGGGCTTCTAAACTCACATATGGGTTAAAAACAGAACCTATTACCTTAACCTTTAAGAAACTTTGCGGTGATACAATGTCCATTACCTTTAAAAGAGATGGGGAATCAACCAGATATGATCGATTTGAAAATGACAAACACAAATTTGTTAATGTAAATTCAAAATATACCCAAAATCTAAACTTAGAATTTACAAAGGATAGTATTGCCATCCTGGAGTATAACAGTTTCGGAAACGAAAATTTTAAATTAAGATTTGAAAAACTTCTTCCACAAATTTATAAGGCAAAGGGACTGATCATTAACCTGAGAAACAATATGGGAGGACGGACAGATGTCGCTACACATCTATTGCAATACGTTATAAAAGACTACGAATATTTAAACTTCGGGGCACAAACTAAAATCCACAACGCTTATTATAAAGCTCAGGGTTATGGTCGTGAAGAGTACAAAGAGTATTATTTAACGGAAAAAATAAAATACTTTGAACCCAATAAAAAAGAGATTGATCCTGATCTTAAAAAGATTAAATGTCCGATTGCTATTTTAATTGGCACTAAAACCTTCTCTGCTGCGGAGGATTTCTTAATCATGCTGAAAGAAATTAACGAACGCCCGGTTTTAATCGGTTCCGAAACGGGTGGTTCAACGGGCGCCCCTTTGGTTTTGCCTGATTTTCCAAATGGTGGATGGGCCAGAATATGTACAATACGAAACACTTACCCTTATTCTAATAAAGGGTTTGTGAACAAAGGAGTTGAACCTGATATAAAAGTTTGTCCTAATATTCAGGATATATTAGAAAATAACGATGTTGTTCTGAACAAAGCTTTAGAAGTCATTAGAAAAAAACTTGACTAAAAATCAACCTCCAATGTCGTTGGGCAATGATCCGAATGTTTGGCTTCAGGTAAAATTACGGCCCGTTGCATTTTGCTTTCCAGTGGTTCGGCCACCATCACATAATCGATGCGCCAGCCTTTGTTATTGGCACGGGCATTAGCACGGTAGCTCCACCAAGTATAGTTGTGGGGTTCTTTATTAAAATAACGGAACGAATCGATAAACCCGGTTTTTTGGAAACCGTCAATCCACTCACGTTCTTCGGGCAAAAACCCGGAACTGTTTGCATTACGGATCGGATCGTGGATATCGATGGGCCGGTGACAAATATTGTAATCGCCGGCAATAATTAAATTCGGGCGTTCTTTTTTAAATTCAGTGATATAATTTTCAAAATCTTCGAGCCATTGCATTTTAAATGCCTGGCGTTCATCGCCGCTGGTGCCCGAAGGATGGTAAACGCTGAACACCGAAATATCGCCATAATCGGTACGAATCATGCGTCCTTCGTTATCGTATTTCTCAATGCCCATACCGTATTCTACATGATCGGGTTTTTGCTTGCTTAAAATAGCCACCCCGCTATAACCCTTTTTAACCGCCGAATAAGAATAGGTTTGGTAACCTGCTGCCTCCAGTTCCATCACCGGAATTTGCTCACGTTGAGCCTTGGTTTCCTGAATACAAACAATATCGGCATTGCTGGCCACAAGCCACTCGATAAATCCTTTTTTTACAGCTGCCCGGATACCATTAACGTTATAAGAGATAATTTTTGTCATACCTGGTTATTTAAGTTTTGATGTAATTTGTAACGAAGATAGTAAGAATGTGTGGCTTTTAATTGCATGCCAGCAAATTTTTGCATTATTTTGCAGCCGATTTGAAATGAGGAAACAAAAGTTATTAAAACGGTTCTTAATCTGGAGGCTAAGGCACATCAAAGATCGGCAGTTTATTTTGCTGATGAGTGTCTTGGTTGGTTTTTTTGCAAGCATCGCCGCTGTGATAATCAAAAAATCAGCATTTTATATTTCTTCTTTTCTCACCAGCAGCTTCACCGATGAATACCAAAACTATTTTTACCTGGTATTTCCAATGATCGGAATACTCATTGTTGTTTTATTTCTTCGAACCTTTATCCGCCAAGACATCGGTCATGGCGTAGCCAGTGTGCTCTACGCTATTTCCAAAAGCAACGGAATTATTAAGCGACACAACACCTTCTCGTCTATTATAGCCGGAACCATTACAGTTGGTTTTGGAGGGTCGGTTGGGCTGGAAGCCCCGACTGTGGCAACAGGAGCCGCTATCGGCTCAAACTTCGGGCGACTGTTTCATTTAAACTACAAACAAATTACTTTATTGATAGGCGTGGCCAGTACGGCAGCTATTGCAGCTATTTTTAAATCGCCCATCGCAGCTATCGTTTTTGCCCTTGAGGTGCTTATGCTCGACCTGACCATGGCCTCGGCTTTGCCTTTATTGGTTGCTTCCGTAACGGCGGTTATTTCATCTTATTTTTTCCTGGGACAGGCAGTTTTATACCCCTTCGAAATGCTGGAAGCTTTTGAACTTAAAAACATCCTGTTTTATATTGTTCTTGGAGTTCTCACAGGCGGCATCTCTGTTTACTTTACCAAGGTTCATATTTTTTTCGAACGCAAATTCTTGAAAATTGAAAGCTGGACCACCCGCCTTCTGATTGGGGGAACCACTCTGGGCATACTGATCTTTTTCTTCCCGGCACTTTACGGAGAAGGTTACGAAGCCATCAATGCCAGCCTACACGGCGACACCGGATTTTTATATGAAAAAAGTATTTTTTATACCTATAAAGATCAGGCCGGCGTATTATTCCTGTTGTTTGCCTTTGTTATTTTACTGAAAGTCGTGGCCAGTTCTGCAACTTTTGGAGCCGGGGGAATCGGAGGAATATTTGCCCCGACTTTATTTATTGGAGCGATTACCGGATTATTCTTTGCACAGTTAATCAACTATTTAGGATTGGGTACCTTGCCCGAAGGTAATTTTGCACTAGTGGGCATGTCGGGACTAATTGCCGGGGTGCTTCACGGGCCTTTGTTTGCCATTTTCTTAATTGCGGAAATTACGGGAGGCTACCATCTTTTGGTTCCCTTGATGATTACTTCAACCATCTCTTATGCAACCATCAAGTTTTTTGTTTCGCACTCTGTTTACACCTACGAACTGGCACGTAAAGGACAATTATTTACCCATCATAAAGACAAAGCCGTTCTATCCATGATGCGGGTAAATAAGCTCATCGAAAAAGACTTTAAACCCATTGGTATTGATGGAACACTCGGCGACCTGGTAAAAATAATTGTAAAATCACAACGTAATATTTTCCCGGTTATTGATTCCGAAAATAATTTTACCGGCTTTATCCGTTTGGATGATATCCGAAACGTGATGTTTAAATCCGAATTATACGACGAAGTTAAGGTGAGTTCTTTAATGACCACCCCTCAATATATTATTGATCCGGATGAATCGATGGAAGACGTTGCTAAAAAATTCCAGGAATCGGGAAAATTTAATTTGGTAGTGGTAAAAGACGGGAAATACATCGGATTTATATCGCGGGCTAAGGTTTTCTCAAAATACCGAACCTTGTTAAAATTCTTCTCTGACGATTAGCTTTTTTATAAATCCTTTAAATTAATGAGGGATTTTCTATATTTTATAATATTTTTGAACCCCGGGTTTTAACATTCGATAAATGAAGAAACGTTCAGTTCTAAAGAAATTCCTTATCTGGAGGATCAGGCATGTAAGCGACAGGAAGTTCATGCTTATCCTGAGTGCAGTAGTGGGAATTTTAGCCGGTTTGGGGGCGGTTATTATTAAAAACGGGGTACGCTTTATTCATGAACTTTTAATCCAAAATTTTTCTGCCGAAGACGAAAACTATTGGTACATTATTTTCCCTACCATCGGGATTTTATTAACGCTTTTATTCATCAAGCTTGTTATTCATCAACGGGTTGGCCACGGAATACCTACGGTACTGTTTGCCATCTCAAGAGATAAGGGAGTCATCAAGCAACACAATATTTTTTCATCCATTATAACCAGTATACTTACGGTTGGGTTTGGGGGGTCGGTTGGGTTGGAGGGGCCAACCGTTGCTACCGGATCGGCCATCGGATCAAACCTTGGCCGCTTGTTCCATTTAAACCATAAACAAATTTTGCATTTACTGGGGGTTGCCTGTGCCGGGGCAATGGCTGCTATTTTTAAATCACCCATTGCAGCCATCGTTTTTGCAACCGAAGTAATCATGATCGACCTGACGATGGCCTCTGTGGTGCCCCTGTTGATCGCTTCCTCCACGGCTGTGCTTACTTCTTACGCCTTCATGGGGCAACATACCCTTTACCCTTTTGAAGTAACCGAGGGCTTTAAAATGAGCCAAGTTCATTTTTATGTGATCCTGGGTATTTTCGGCGGCATTGTATCGGCTTATTTTACCAAAACCTACATCTTTATCGCCTCCATTTTTTCGGCTATTAACAGCTGGCAAAAACGTCTGGTACTTGGCGGTCTGGTACTCGGTGGATTGATTTTCTTTTTTCCGGCTCTTTTCGGGGAAGGTTATGATGCGGTCAACTCGGCCCTGAAAGGCGATTTCAGCGCACTCTATACCAACAGTATTTTTTACGGACTGAAAGATAATATGATGGTGATTTTTCTTTTATTTATCCTCATCGTATTGCTAAAAGCCGTAGCTACTTCAGTGACTTTTGGAGCTGGGGGAATTGGCGGAATTTTTGCCCCTACCCTATTTATGGGTGCTTTTACCGGACTGTTTTATGTTACGTTAATCAACCATTTCGGCATTGCCCAATTAAACGAAAGCAACTTTGCCCTGATGGGTATGGGAGCCTTGATTGCCGGGGTGCTTCACGGCCCGCTGACGGCTATATTCCTGATCGCCGAAATAACGGGAGGATATGAGCTTTTTGTCCCGCTGATGATTACCGCGACCATCTCCTATGCCACAGTTAAGATTTTTGTCCCGAACTCGGTTTATACCTACCAATTGGCAAAAAGAGGGGAGTTGTTCACGCACCATAAAGACAAAGCTGTGCTGGCAATGATGAAGGTCACCAAGCTTATCGAGCGCAATTTCAGAACCATTGGTCCCGACGATACGCTTGGAGATTTAACAAAACTAATTGCCGAATCGCAACGGAATTTGTTCCCGGTGGTCTCCAAAGAAAACAAATTTGTAGGATTGATCCGTTTGGATGATATCCGCCAGATTATATTCAAACCCGAATTATACGACACCACCTACGTACGCAGCATTATGATTACCCCCGAAGTAACGATCGATCCGGATGAAAGCATGGAAGCCGTGGCTAAAAAATTCCAGGATTCGGGGAAATACAACATTGCCGTGATTAAAGACGGTCATTACCTGGGTTTTGTTTCCCGCGCCAAAGTATTCTCCAAATACCGCAGTTTATTACGGTATTTTTCGGATGATTAGACTCAATTTTTCCTTAATTTACCATAACCAGCGAACATAGTTCCTAATCCACCTAAAACAGGGCCCCAAGCGAGAACAAATACATTCCCAAGATCAATAAAACCTGTATAGCTGCCAATGGTTAAAAATAATCCGGCAATGGTAAAAAACAACCCAATATAGATTAATTCTCTTGCTTTTTGATTATTACTCTTTATCTGTTCTTCCCGTAAAATTTTATTATCGATATCCCTGATAATAATTTTGATTTTATCTTCTTCTATTCCGTTTTGCTCAAGCGTTTTTCTGATCTCGGAAAAATCCATTCCATTTTTTTTCTCTTCTAAAAAATGTTGTATTAACTGATTGATACTTTTATTTTTCATGACATTAAATTATTCCTATTTAAAAATTCGAGGAATTTTTATTTCAAATAAATCTAATATTCCTAAAATCACAACTTAATTTTAAGTTTAATAAAACGCTTTGGTCTTCTGCAGCAAAACATTCTCAAATAGCGTAGAATTTTATTTCTTTGGGGCACTCCGTTCCATGGTTCTGATAAAAAACACCCCATCAAACACCTGAAACCATTTTCCTTTTTTGTTTTTATAACCCAACAGATGGCTGTTGAATTTTAAATCTGTACAATTCGTCTGTTTCCTAATATTTTCAAAATTGATAAAAGCATATTTGTTTTCAATCAGTTTTGCTAAACCATATTCCCAGGTATTTTCTTCCGTTTTTATAACCGAGGGCATTTGCTGATTAACCACTGCCGTTTCTCCTTCCAGCGAAGTAAAAGCAATGGAAAAAACTTGATCTCCATATCTACTCTTTAAACGATGTCCCAAAGGTTTCATCATTTGATAGAAATCATCATTTTCTTTGTAGATAACTTGATCCAAATTGTGTGCCGCATGGAAGTTGGCGGTCCATATAATAACTTTACCCTCCGGATACTTGTTTAACCACCAAATTAAATTCTCAGCCATCATTTTATCACGCATATTAATGGCCCTATTTTGCTCTTCATACGACCCCAAATATAGTTCCATTTGATCGAAGAAATTTTCAACGTTTTTCACCGCCTGAATCATTGCATTTACATCTTCAGAAATAATTTTAAAAAGATTACTTTTAATTGTTTTCAAATCTCTTCGTAATGCGGGATAGTCCAGATGATTTTTCTGAGTAGTATCGGCAAACTTTGAATAAAGATAATTTTTATACTGCGCGAAATTCTGCTTAAAAGACTCATAATCTACGGATGTAAAAGGTTTATCTCCAATCAGCTTTTTCAAAACACTTGGAAAATATTGAAAATAAAAATTTTCCCCTTGATTATCAATCCCCCAAATGTTGAGTAAAGCTTTATTTTGATCTAAAAACCGCAAAAAAGCTTGTACTTGTTCCGATTTGCTCCAAAGCCCTAACCACGAATAATCAAGTTCCTGAGATATATTTCTTCCTTCTTTGATCTTTAAGGATGAATAATAAACCTCCCAGAAACCTCCTCCTTCAAGAGCAATCGTATTAAACCCAAGTTCTTTTGCTAAATATTTTATCAACCTTGTTTTTGCTTCAAATGTTAATCCATCTCCATGACTGCTTTCTCCAAGAATAACAATTTTACGGTTTTGTAAAACTTCTTGCAAAAATGCCAGATCAGAATAATCATCCGTTTCAGGATCAATACTTAAAATTGGGTTAATAAAAGACTTAGAACACTGTAAATCTATTTGGTTTTGAGCTTGCGAAACAAATGCAAGACAAAGAAGTGGAAGAAATAAAAAATTTCTCATACGAACAATAATATTTTAATCCATAAATACCTGGGAAAAGCATATCCTCAAATATACAGATTTTCAGCATACAAAAATGCATGGTTTAATATTCCCCTCCTTGGTAAGGAGGGGAGTTTTTTGTTTTATAAAAATCAGGAATTCTGTCCGGGAATAAATACTATTCTACAACAATATCATACTTCTGCAACAAACCATGCAGGCCTGTTATTGAAAATTTGGCTTTTCGGATTTTGTTTGTTTCCGGGTCGATAGTATAATTTATAGCCGTGGTAAAATCGGACTTTTCAAGCCTGGTGTTTTCAAAAATGCTGCCCAAAAGATCGCAATCAACAAATACAGAACCCGACAAATTAGACTCAGCAAAATCAGATTCATGGATTTGGGAATTCTTAAAAAGCGTGTTCTTTATACTGGTTCGATAAAATGAACATTGGTTAATTTGGCAATTTTCGAACGACAAAGAAAGGCCAATGTTGTTGCAATCCTCGAAATGAACACCAAGGATTTTACAATCTTTAAACTTCACATTTCGGAAAGCGGTTTGCCGGGTTTTCAGCAAACTCAAATTGCAACCGATAAACTCGCAATCTTCAAAACCATATTCGGAAAGATCGGCCGATGAAAAATCACACCCTTGAAAAATACAGTTATCGTATTTTGCTTTTGCCAAAGGCTCATTCTGAAAATTGATACTTTTAAAAGTCTGGTCTTCGAAATACATCATTTGTTATTTTATAGTAAGGGTCGCTCAAATTGAGCGACCCTTACAACTATTGTTTAACAACTATGGGTGGTTACCCCACAGTTTTTACTTGTGTACTTTCTTGATAAAGGCTTCTACATCAGGAATGCCGCCCTGGTAAACCAGGTAGCCGTTGTACGGTTCACGCTCGGTAATTTCATCATTGATAGGCGTTAGCATCATGCGTTTTACTTCTTTTGAATCGTCGGTTTGACCCAAAATCCAGCTGAGCTTTACCCAGGCTACTTCAGGCAGCATATTTCCGGCCGGGATAATTCCCTTAGCCATCATATCGCGCCCGGTATCGTAAACAAACATGTGTACATAACCCCAAATGGTTTGCAGCGTCATATACATGTGAACCCCTTTGGCATGAGCACGCTCAATAGCAGGGTACAACTCTTTATTTACGTGACCAAGACCGGTTCCCACGAAAATAACACCTTTATAACCGGCATCCACCAGGGCATCCAAAGTGTCGGGTTTCATGCCCGGATAATAATAAAGCATGGTTACTTTATCCGAAAAATAAGGCAATATTTTTACGTCTTTATCTTTTCGGCGATGCTTGTACTCTTTATGAATAGGCGTGGCTCCCTTGCGGTTAATCATGGCAATGGGCGTATCGCCAATGGTACGGAAAGTGGAGCGGTATGAAGAGTGCATTTTGCGAACACGGGTTCCTTTGTGCAACAAACCATATTCATCCGAGGTAGGACCAAACATACACACCATTACCTCCGCAATATCCGAATGTCCGGCGGCTGTCATGGCATGCATGAGGTTTAGTGCCGCATCCGAGCTCGGACGGTCCGACGAACGTTGCGATCCGACCAATACAATAGGCACCGGCGAGTTTTGAACCATAAACGTCAAAGCAGCTCCGGTGTGGTGCAGGGTGTCGGTTCCGTGACCGATTACAATGCCATCCACTCCGTTTTCAATTTCTTTGCCAATGGCTTTAGCCAGGGCGATGTATTGCTTGGGACCCATGTTTTCGCTAAATACAGCAAACACTTTTTCTGTTTCCAAATTACAAATATCGGCCAACTCAGGCACAGCTCCATAAAGTTCGCCCGGAGAAAAAGCCGGAATCACGGCCCCGGTACGGTAATCCAAACGGGAAGCAATGGTTCCCCCGGTTCCGAATAATTTTACTTTCGGTAAACCTTCGGTGTATGGAAATTCTTTTTCCGGGATTTTGTAATTGGCTTTTTTATAACCGGTTTCCACCATGTTTTTAATGGTTCCCACATCAATACCGATGTTGTAACCCGTAACAATTTTCATAACGATGTGTTGGTCATCGTCATTTTCGGAACGGGGTAAAATCGTGCCTTCAAAAGTACCACGGGTGGTTTCGCAGGTGGCCTGCCCCCAAACGCGGCAATTATATTTTTTTAATATTTCTAAAGCGTCTCCTTTATAACCTTGAAAAAAATCTTCGCTCATGCCTGTGTCTTTTAATTTGATTAAATCGCCTGATTAACTTGTTTTGCCAATTCGGTAAGTTTGATGTTTCCCACCGCCATGTTCCGCAATTCACCCATAATCCAATGAACCCTGTTTTCTTTGGTTGGGTTTTTCATCGTTTTATCGATTTTTTCTTTTAAGAACGGGATGTTCGACAAAATTTTATCGGTATCAACTTTTTTGAAGTTGATGATCTCCAATACCGAATCCAAATCCATTTTCGGATGCTCGTAAATGTGAGGGATCATTTTCCCGGCCAGGCTAAATTCGATGCTGTTATCTTTTAAGTATTTAAAGAGATCGTAAATTAATTTATAATCGAACTCATCAACCGGGGTGTAGTGCCCTTCAACAAATTTTAAGTGTTGCCCGAAGAAACGTCCAAGGTATTTCGGATCAATGGCCAGTTCCTTCACTATGCGTTCAATCAAGGGGAATAAATTATTTTTGAAAATATAAGTATAGTAATCTTCCGGGATGCCCCACTCTTTCATTTGGTGGTAACGATCAACAACATCTGTAGGCAGGTTCGAACCTAACTTGTCAATATGCTCGTTTGCCAATGGAATAGGCGCAGAATCGGTATCAGGATACATACGATCGGCCCCCGGCAATACCCGTTCGAAAATGGTGGTTCCATCTTCAAACGATTTTCGGGTTTCGCCCGGAATGCCTTCGAAAGCCATTTGCGAACGTTCTTCAATCACTTCCAGTGCAGTTTTAATATCTTCTTCCGGTCCCCAGAAAATGATTTGGGCATCGTTTTCGCTGGCTTCCAGTTGCTCCCTGATTTTCGTCCAGTCTTCCCCAGAAATTACCTGTTCCAAAGCTTCGCTATGCGTCATGTTAGGGCGTTCCAAGCAAGCAATAACTTTTAAACGGTCGGCATATTCATCAGCAAACATTTTTCCGGGTTGGGTAAAATACGACAACATGCCTTTAAATCCGGGCAGGTTCACCGCCACAATTTTGTGCAGGTTTTTCTTGGCTTCCTGAATCGGGATGTAGCTAAAACTGTGCGAATGGAAACGCAAGAAATCGTGTTTCATTTCCCATTTTGCCGTGTCGCCGATTTGTTCTTTTAAATGATCGCGAACCTGTAACAAAGCCCACTGACGGAAACATTCGTTATGTGTTAATTTAGGAATCCATTTGGTATGAGCCACCCCTTTAATTTCGACCCGGCTTCCACCTTTACAACTCACGTTTACATCCTGACGTCCGGCACCGATTCCGGTTCTTACTTTTCCGGTACTACGGTTCAAAAAGCGGATGTAATCACACACTTCTTTTACCTCTTGCGGGTTCACCATGTCGGGATACGTTACCGTTTCGATCAACGGCATACCCAAACGGTCCGTTTTGTAAACACGAATGTGGCCCACGTCGGAAATTTCGCGGCAGGAATCTTCTTCCAAACTCAACTGGATCAAACGTATTTTTTTATTGGGCAATTGCAATTCGCCTTCAACGCCAATGATTGCCGTACGCTGGAATCCGGTAGGGATACTTCCGTCAAGGTATTGTTTACGGGTGATGTGAACCTCGCCTACAATATTCAATTTGGAAAGCAGCGAAATTTCAACCGCAATATCCAGAGCTTCCTGATCGATGGGAAACGGAGGCGTATCGTCCACTTCATAAGTACAGGTGGTTTCGTGTTTTACACGGTATACAATTTCTTTCCGCGTCCGGAACTCCATCAAAGCGGTTCCGTCATATTCGCCCAGCTCGCTCAAAGTCGGACGCATGTGGCGGATCACCTCCGCATCGTAAACTTCGCTTTTGTTATACAGTCCGGCGGGACAGCGACAAAACAATTTTTCTTTAGTCAACAATTGCTGGTGAACCTCCAGCCCCGACATAAAACCAATGCGGTCATACGTTTCCTGCGTGGCTTCCTGAATTGGAACATAACCTACTTGCTGTCGGCTTTGTTCATAATTTTTCTTCGGGTCAAACGTTTTACTATCGGTAGGATTCTTACTCATCTCTTTATAAAATATAGTCTGTCAAAAATCAGAATTTTAAAATTTAAACGCCCAAATGTAGCGAAATTCTTGAAAAATCATTCTATAAAATATGAACAAAAAAATGGTACATTTGCATATTAAATCTTTTAAAGATATGCGTTTCAGGTTGTTTATCATTATCTTATCCTTTCTTTCTGTGGGGCTTTTCGCGCAAGAAAATGCTACTATTATTTTAAAACAGGCCGATAAATTTATTGGTGAAAATATAAATGGGATTACTTATAATTTTTTAACCGGAAATGTAATCCTGATTCATGATAGCACAACCTTTTATTGTGATTCAGCAAAAATTGACAAACTAAACAACAACTTTGAGGCTTACGGAAATATTTACGCTATTATGAGTGATTCGCTGGAATTATATGGTGATAAATTATTTTATAACGGGAACACCAAAATCACCCGTGTTTACGATAATGTTCGGTTAATTGATGACAGCACCACGCTTTATACTGATTATTTGGTTTATTACCGATTGCTGCGAAAAGGAGTATTTGACCGCGGCGGGCGAATCGTGGATGGCGACAATGTGCTGACCAGTAAAATCGGTGAATATTATTCCGCCTTAAACGAGTATCATTTTCGAAACAACGTGGTTGTAAATACCCCCGATTATGAAATTAAATCGGATACACTAATTTACAATACCGTTACCGAGGTTGTCGATTTTCAGGGCTATTCAACGTTGGACGGGGAAGAAGATTTTATGTTTGCCTATAAAGGCACTTCCGACACCAAAAATGACATCACCATTTTAAAAGAACACGGCACGGTTCAACATAAAAACCAAATTTTATATGGCGACTCAATTTATTACGACAAAAAAATTGAATACGGATACGCCTTTAAAAACGCGATTTTGATGGACATAGAAAAAGAGGTGGTGATTGAAGGCCAAATTGTAGAATATTTAAAACAAAAAGGTTATGGTTATGCCACCGATAGTGCCATGGCCGTTTTAATCGATAATCAGGATTCGTTGTTTTTACATGCCGATACGCTTAAAATGATATTGGACAGTGCCGATTATGCCGAAAAACTTATTGCTTTTAATCACGTGAAATTTTTCAGGGAAGATTTACAGGGAGCCTCCGACTCATTAGTTTACCACGTTAACGATTCCATTATTTCGATGTACCAGGAACCTGTATTATGGTCGGATGAAAACCAATTGACCAGCGACTCGATGAAGATTTACATGACCAACCAGCAAATGGATTCGCTGGTAATGTATAATTCGGCATTGATTATTTCACAGGATAGTACAAACACGTTTAACCAGATCAGGGGACGGGATGTAATTGGACATTTCAGGGATAATGAATTATACCAAATCAATGTAAACGGGAATTCGGAAACGATTTATTACGTCAGGGACGATATAACCCATGAATTGATCGGCCTTAATAAAGCCGTGGCCAGCAATATGAAAATTACAGTTAAAGACCGGAAAATTGTAAGCATCGTTTATATGACCAATCCTTCGGCAACCCTGTACCCTATTTTTGAAATCACCGAAGAAAACAAAAAGCTCAAAGGGTTTAAATGGCTAGAACATCTACGTCCCTGGTCAAAACAGGAAATCTTTATTAAAGATTCCTCTAAAAAATCGTCAGGCGAACATACTTTTTTGGATGCTCTTTAATATCTGCCAGTAATTTATTCAGGTCAGACATCGATTTTTCAACATGGAAATATAACGAATCGTTTTGAACCAAAGCTCCCAGCGTACCTTCTCCACGGTTAACTTTTGCTAAAATCATTGCAATTTCGCCTATGGCTTTATTTGCATTTCTGAAAGTTGTTGCTACATCGGCTTTAACCAACGAATCAGAAATAGCTGAAAAATTGGTGATAATGTTTGACAAATCCGTTTTGTTTGCATTTAAAGCCAGGGCAACCGAATCAATATTTGCCAGAATGCTTGATAATCGATCTGACTCCTGTTTAACTTTTTCGTCAATTTCGGCCGTGGTATGCTTCAAATTAGAAAATGTTTCTTTAATACTTGCAAAACTATTTTTAAGATCCTCACGGGCACCTTCATTAAAAATAGTAGTTATAGCCGTGGCCAACGAATCGATGGTCCCCATCAAATTTTCTGCTTTCTTTTTAATCGGTTGAACCTGTCGGTTTACTTCTTCTTTCAAAGAAGCTTCTGCATCAGACAACAAAGTATCGCCCGGAGTTGCCATAGCTTTTGAGGTTCCGAGGTCAATGGCTACTTCTTTTGATCCCATTAAATCGGAACTAAAAATACGAGCTGTTGAGTTTTTAGGAATTGGAAAGTCGCTCGTTACCGCTAAAACCGCAACCACTCTTCCCGAATAATTTTCTTCAAAATAAACATCTTTTACATGCCCGACTTCCAGCCCATTGATAGAAACCAGGTTAGAAGGATTTAAGCCGTTTACATTATCGTAAATGGCATAAAATATTCGTTGAGTACTAAATACATTTTTGCCCTTCAAAAAATTATACCCCCAAAACAACAGGGCCAAACCGAGGATAAAAATAATACCTACTCTTAGTTCTCTTGAAATTTTCACGTTGATGTTTTTTATATGAATAATTTAATTTTTTAACATTTCCTTTGCTTCTTCCAAAGGTATTCTTTTACCTTCAAAAAATGCAACTACAAATGCATCTTTAAATTTTAAATTACGTAATGTGTTTTTTAACGAATTGGATTCTTCAAAAGAGCGCGTCTCGCCCAGGCAATATTTATTTAAGCCATTATGCTTATACACAAACACCTCACCCATTCCTTTAAATTTACGCTTAACATTTAAATCCCGGTTTGAAGAAGCAACCTGAACCCTGAAAATAATATCCGGAGCTTTCTTTTTTACTTCAACATTTTTTGTTTGTTCGTTTACCAAGGATTTTGCGTTTTTTTCGTATGCTGTTTTATATTCTTTAAAAGCCCGGTAAATGGCCGATGCAATATAAGTTTGCCCATTTTTCGACAATAAAAATTTTTCATCGTTTGCATTGGTTAAATAACCGGTTTCGATTAAAATACCGGGCATTGTTGCCTGATAAAGCACAATAAATCCGGCCGGAATTACCCCCCGGTCCCTTAACCCAACCCGTTCTTTAAATTGTTTTTGAACACGTGAAGCAATATCCAGGCTTTGATCGAGGTTTGCATTTTGGTATAAACTAAATATGATATATGCTTCCGGTGAATTGGGATCAAAGCCCTCATAATTCTCCATGTAATCTTCCTCCTGAAGAATACTTGCATTTTCTTTTTTAGCTACTTCCAGGTTTTCGTCGGTAGCATGTAATCCCAAAACATAGGTTTCCGCTCCATAAATTTTTGAAGAAGCAAACGCATTACAATGGATGGAAATAAACAAATCGGCTTTAGCATTATTGGCAATCCTGGCACGTTGATGTAAGGGAATAAAAATATCGGTTTTGCGGGTATAAATAACGTTTACATCTGGCAGATTCTTTTCGATATAAGCCCCTGCCTTCAGGGCAATAGAAAGCGCAATGTGTTTTTCGATGGAATTCGGCCCTGAAGCTCCCGGATCCTTTCCCCCATGGCCAGCATCAATAACAACGGTTTTTATATGTCCGTCTGATTGAGCATGGGTCAAAGAGAAGAAAAAAGCCAGGGCAATAAGCAGAATTCCAAATCGTTTCACTTTATCTTACTTTTAATAAAATTTATATTTTATTTAATTGTTTTGATAGTTAAATTTGCAGCCAATGAGTCAGCTTGCAAACAAAAATAATATTAAACATTCTTATACCAATAATTTGTTTCTCAAATTTTCAACACTTTCTGTATTTACTGTTTTCGCCATTGGGGTTTTTATTTTGCTGATGCCTTTTAATCTCTTGGCGCAAGAAACTGTAACAGAACCTTCTAAAAACGACTCATTAAATAAGCCCCTGGTAAAAATCGACTCATTACAAATTAAAGCTGATTCACTCAATATAAAAAACGACAGCACAAAGTCAAGTAACCGCTTGGAAGCAATTGTCAAATACAAAGCATTAGATTCAATTCGCTTTAATTTACAGGACAAAAAAGTTTATCTTTTTAAGGAAGGTGAAATCGATTATCAAAACATTAACCTAAAAGCAGATGATATAAAAATTAATTTCAATGAAAATTTATTGTTTGCCGAAGGGGTACTTGACTCTGCCGGAAAACTAATCGGGAAACCCATTTTTACCGAAAAAGATCAAGAGTACAAGTCGAAATTCATGAAGTACAACTATAAAACCCGAAAGGCTTTTATCAGACAGGCTTTTACGCAGGATGGCGAACAATACATGCACGGGGAAGATGTAAAAAAACTAGATGATGAAAGCATTAACACCAGCCATGGATTTTTTACAACCTGTAGCAATGAAGAATGTCCTCATTTTGGGTTTCAGTTTAATAAATCAAAAGCAATACCCGGAGACAAATTAATTACCGGCCCCGCCCATTTAGTCATCGAAGGTGTTCATACTCCCTTGTTTATCCCCTTCGGTTTGTTCCCCAATAAAAAAGGACGGCGCTCGGGGGTAATTTTACCAACCTGGGGAGAATCGGCCAACCGTGGTTTTTATTTTGAAGACGGGGGATACTACTGGGCCTTTAACGAAAACCTTGACCTAAAATTAACTGGCGATATTTACACCTATGGTAGCTGGGCCGTTAAAGCAATGTCAAATTATGTTAAACGTTACAAATACCGTGGTTCATTTAATTTAACTTTCGCAAAAAACAAAGAAATTGACGACGAGGGATCAAGGCGTGATTTTGCTATCCGGTGGCAACATGCACAAGACAGTAAAGCCCGTCCAAATAGTCGTTTTACAGCCAATGTAAACATTGTGAGTTCGAAATATAATACGTATAACCCAACGACTTCCCAAGATTATTTATCCAGTACTTTTCAATCCGGTATTTCTTACCAAACCCAAATTGCCGGAAAACACAGTTTAACTGTAAATGCCAGCCATAGCCAAAACACGCAATCCAGGATCATTAGTGTTACTTTTCCGCAAATCAGTTTTGGGTTGAACCAGTTTTATCCGTTCAGGAAAAAAGATAAAGTAGGCGGGTTAAAATGGTACGAAAAAATCAGTATGAAGTACAACATGAACGCCCAAAATACGATTAGTGTTGCTGATTCATTATTGTTTAAGCCCGGTTTTGAAAAGAAAATGAGAAACGGGATCAAACAAACCATTCCTATTTCTTTGCCGTTAAAACTTTTTAAATATTTTAACCTAACCACCAGCATGAATATTACCGACCGGGTTTATTTCAGCAGTATTAGAAAATTAATCCGGCCTACCATTACCGATGATGGCAAAAGCGTCCCTGAAATTGTAAATGATACGGTTTACCAGCTTGAAAACGTTTTTGACTATAGCCTCTCCGCAGGAGTTTCTACCAAACTATACGGAATGGTGAATTTTAAAAAAGGACCGGTAAGGGCAATACGTCACGTTATAACACCTAGTGCAAGCTTATCATATACTCCCGATTTTTCAACCGACCAATGGGGATATTATGACAAAGTATACACCAATTCGGCTCAAACAGAATTTGTGAAATACTCCCGTTTCGAACAATCAATTTACGGGAGTCCATCCAGTCGGAAATCTGCAGCCATATCTTTTTCGATTTCGAATAATTTAGAAATGAAAGTGCCTTCAAAAAAAGATACGGTTAATGGATTAAAAAAAGTGGTACTGATTGAGAGCTTCAGCCTTTCTACTTCATACGACTTCACCAAAGACTCTTTAAACTGGTCGCCGGTTTCGGTTAGCGGACGAACAACCCTCTTTAAAAAATTAAAAATTAATTATTCCAGTACATGGAACCCTTATGCCGTTGATGCCGATGGGCAGGAAATAGATCAATACGAATGGGATTTCAGGAAAAAACTTTTGCGCCATGAAAGCACCCGCTGGAATTTTAGCATGAATTATAGCTTTACCTCACCCAAAAAGAAAGATGATAAAGGCGGCAAGCCTGATGCAGGTGAAAATATAAGTGGCATCCCCAATTTAGATGATCCTTCTTTACTGGGTTCTGAATTTGGCCCTGAAGCAATGGACATCAGGAACAACCCGGATGATTATGTAGACTGGAGTATCCCCTGGAAATTAAATGTTAGTTATAGTTTATCAAAAACCAATAACATATCATATGAACGTCTTTCGGAAGATGGGCAATATAAAATCACTAAAGATGAAAAAATTACTGCACATACCGTTAATTTAAGCGGCGACTTAAGCTTAACACCCAAAACCAAATTAACGTTCAGAACGGGTTACGATTTTAAAAACAAAAACGTATCATTTACGTCAATAAATATTTATCGTGACCTTCATTGCTGGGAAATGCGCTTTAACTGGATTCCTATTGGAGCCCGCAAAAGCTGGAATTTTACCATTGCCATTAAATCAACCTTATTGCAAGATTTAAAACTGGAGAAGAAAAAAGATTTTAGAGACCGATAAAAAACAGAAGCATGAAAAAAACAGTAAACATATCAAATGCACCCAAACCTTTAGCACCCTACAGCCAGGCTGTTTTGGCTAATGGGAATTTATATATTTCAGGGCAAATTGCCATCAACCCTTTTGATAATAAATTATTAGAAGGAACACCAGCCGAACAAACCAGGCTCATCATGGAAAACATCGGCCATATACTAAAAGAAGCGAATATGGATTATTCTAACATTGTTAAATGTTCCATTTTTATGTCTGACATGGCTCATTATGGCGAAATAAACGAGGTTTACGGTGAATATTTCAAGATTGATCCACCAGCCCGCGAAGCGATTCATGTTTCAGGTTTACCCAAAGCTGTTGACGTTGAAATTTCCTGTATTGCCGTGCAGTAAAATTAAGCGTACTTTTTTAATCGGCAATAGGGACACACTTATCGCCCAAACAAACACCTAATCCCCTCGCCTTTGTAATTAATGAAAGATCGGGTGGAACGGTTCGGGTTTTCCCGCTTACTTCGCTTAATGAAACATGCGAAATATCTTCACCCCTTTTATTAACCATGACCCCATAAGTGTCATTATAAATCAATTCGGCAGCGTAAGCACCATAACGGGTAGCTAAAATCCGATCCATGGGCGTCGGGCTCCCCCCACGCTGAATATAGCCTAAAATTGTTTCCCGGGTTTCAAGTCCGGTTTTATCCTGAATTTGTTTGGCAATATAACTGGCCGCCGATTTATTTCGGGGTTTTTCTATTCCTTCGGCGATTACAACAATGGAGTATGATTTTTTCTTTTCGGCCCTGTCTTTTAGATACTTAGTCACAATATCAATATCATAGCCAATTTCCGGGATCAAAATCACATCACCTCCACCGGCAATACCGGCATATAGGGTTAACCATCCGGTGTGGTGTCCCATTAATTCAATAACCATGATTCGCTTATGGGAGTTGGCCGTGGAATGCAAACGGTCGATGGCTTCGGTGGCAATACCCACCGCCGAATCAAACCCAAAAGAGATGTCGGTTCCCCATACATCATTATCAATGGTCTTAGGAATACCTATAACATTTAATCCCATGTCGGCCAGCTGGGCCGCATTGCGCTGGGTTCCGTTTCCGCCTATACATACAACACAATCCAATTGTAATTCTTCATAATGCTTTTTTATCAGTTTAGGCTTGTTAATTACATTTACGGTTTTCCCTTTTTTATTAAAGGGTTTTTCGCGGGAGGTTCCCAAAACGGTTCCACCTAAAGTTAAAATGCCCGATAACTGATGTTCGCTAAAAGTTCGATAGTCTTTGTTTATTAAGCCCAGGAAACCTGATGAAATCCCAATTACTTCCATCCCATATTTTACAATAGCTGTTTTACCAACTCCCCGGATAGCAGCATTCAAGCCAGGACAATCTCCTCCTGCAGTTAAGATTCCAATTCGTTTTGGGCGTTGTTTATTTTCCACATCGCTGAGTTTTGATTAGACTGTAAAATTACAAACAAATGCCAGGCAGAGGAAGTATTCGGATTTTAAGATACAAACATTTTTTCTACATTTGTTTTTCTTAAATTTTGACTATGAAAAAATTAGCCTTACACTGGAAGATTTTAATTGGAATGGTATTGGGCATTGCCTGGGGATTTATTTCGATTAAAGCCGGATGGAATGAATTTACCACCGACTGGGTTAAGCCTTGGGGAATTATTTTTATTAATTTACTGAAACTTATTGCCGTTCCTTTAATTTTGGTTTCGCTAATTAACGGAATATCAAACCTTACTGACATCACTAAACTTTCCAGGATTGGCTTAAAATCTATTTCGCTTTATATTATTTCTACCGTAATTGCGATCTCGGTTGGATTGATTTTGGTAAATGCAACCCAGCCCGGGAAATTATTCCCTGAAAATAAGCGGGAAGCATTTCAGGAAAAGTATCAGTTTAACATTGAAAAAAGCAGGGCAAATTCTGAAATGGTAAAAAAGCAGGGACCACTTCAAAAAATTGTAGATATCGTTCCCGATAATTTATTTAGTTCGATGAGCGACAATTCGAAAATGTTACAGGTTATTTTCTTTGCCATTTTATTTGGCATTGCCATGGTAATGCTACCCACAAATCAAATAAAAGCAGTAAAAGATGTGGTAAACAGTTTAAACGAAATTGTATTAAAAATCATCGAGATTATAATGCGGGCGGCCCCTTATGGGGTATTTGCCTTATTGGGTTCATTAATTGTGGATGTAGCCGGCGAAAAAATGGACGATACCCTTGATTTATTTGCAGCCTTAGGTTTATATGCTTTAACCGTTATTTTAGGCTTGCTTATACTTGTTGTTTTTATTTACCCGATATTTATCCACTTCTTTGCTAAGGTAAAATACTTGAAATTTTTATCCGGAATTTTCCCAGCTCAATTATTGGCGTTTTCTACCAGCTCAAGTGCAGCAACCCTGCCCGTTACCATGGAGTGCGTAGAGAAAAACCTAGGCGTTTCAAAAGAAGTGTCAAGTTTTGTATTGCCCTTAGGTGCTACCATTAACATGGATGGAACCAGTTTATACCAAGCTGTTGCTGCCATTTTCATTGCCCATGCTTTTGGTTTTGAACTAACCCTATCAATGCAACTAACCATTGTTTTAACGGCAACACTGGCTTCCATTGGTTCAGCAGCTGTTCCAGGTGCCGGGATGGTAATGCTGGTTATTGTTTTGGAATCGATTGGTTTACCGGCCGAAGGAATTGCATTAATTTTTGCAGTTGACAGACCCTTAGATATGCTCAGAACCGTTGTAAACATTACTGGCGATTCAACCATTAGTTCTATTGTTGCACACTCCGAAGGCAAGTTAAACCACATAGTCTAATTTGGGTTAACAAAATTTTAATGGAAACTTTGGAAACTTTTATTATCTTTTTCGTTTCCATGTAAAAAATTGTATTACTTTTGCCCCGTTTTATCCCAAAAAATTAATTTATGGAGCAAGAGTATAAAGAAATCATGGAGAAAGTTCGTGACCTTTCTTCTACCTTAGACGTTCGTAGCTTATCTATTGACGAAATTTGCAGTAAATTAAACATCTCAAAACCTGCTTTTTCAAAATACTTTCACAACAAAAGCGATTTGATCGAGCAAATCCTGCAATTTGAAAGAGTAAGCTTCCAAGACATTTTTAAAGAAAACGACTTTGAGGGGGTTAATGCTATTCAAATTCTGCTTATTGTCAGTAAAGAAATTACATTACGATTTAAAGATGTTAGCCCGTCAATGACATTCGATCTTCAAAAGTATTACCCCGATCTTTACAATAAACATTTTAAAGAGCGTCAGGACTATATCTTTGAAAAAATAAGGATCAACCTTACCAAAGGGATCAGCCAGGGCATGTACCGCGAAGATTTAAGTATAGAACTAGTTTCCCGCTTGTACATTTCCCGGTTAAACGACATGCACAAGCCGGATTTGTTCCCGCCAGAACAATTTTCGGACGAAACTTTATTCGCCTTTATGATTGATTACCTGATCCGTGGAATTGCAACCCCGGAAGGCATGGCTTATTACGAAAAAGAAAAAGGAAACTATTACTAATCCAAAAATTGAATATTAAACCTCAAATTAAAAAACTAATCCTATCAATGAAAATAAAAAAACTAATCCTATTCCTGCTTTTTTGTGTTGGGAGCAATTACTTAATCCTTGCACAAGAAAAAGTTACTTTCTCATTAGAAGAAGCCATTAAATACGGGCTCCAGAATAATGCGAATGTAAAAAATGCCGAAACCGATATTGAAATTGCCCGGAAAAAAATCATGGAAACCACTGCTATTGGGTTACCACAAATTGATGGAAAAATTTCAAATACTAATTACATTGAAATTGCGTCAATACCAATGCCTGATTTTATCACACCATGGGTATTTCAGACTAATAAAACGTATTTTGATATTCAGCCTAATACTGAATTAAAGGATATTGAGCTGGAAAATCTTCCGTTTAGCTTATACAGAAAATTTAATGCAACGGCTCAAATTACAGTATCTCAACTTATATTTAATGGATCATATTTGGTTGGATTAAGAGCAGCTAAAGCTTATTTGGAACAATCAAAAATACAATCGATTAAAACCCGTATTGACTTTGAAGAATCAATTACACAAGCATATTTTTTAGCCTTAGTAACAGCTCAAAATAAGACTATTTTAAACAATACCTTAAATAGCCTAAAAGACCTGTATGAAGACACCAAGAAAATTCAGGAACAAGGTTTTATTGAAGATACCGAGGTAGATCAAATTGGCCTTATGATTGCTGATTTGGAAACAAATTTAATTTTTGTTTCACAACAAATAAAGCTTACCAAGTCTTACCTAAAAGTATTGCTAGGTATTGATATTAATACGCAAATTCAATTAACGGATGAATTAGAAACCCTGCTAACTAATATTAAAAACCCAAGGTTGTTAACTTCTGATTTTATCTTCAAAAATCACATTGATTATAAAATTCTGGAGAATCAAAAAGAATTATCATTTCTAAATCTAAGAAACGAACAAGCAGCCGTTTTACCTGTATTATCAGCAGCATTTACAGTACAAGCCGATGCACAAAGAGAAAAGTATAATTTCCTTAATAGTGACCCCTGGTTATCTTCATCATTAGTTGCAATTCAAATGGATATCCCGATCTTTAGTAGTTTTTCAAGAAGTTCGAAAGTTAAACAAGCAAGATTGGAATTACGGAAAATAGAAGAACTCCAGTTTCAATTACAAAACAATTTAAATACGGAAGAAGATAACATCAAAACCAATTTTACCAATGCCTTATCTATTCACAAAAACAAAGAAAACGCCGCTAAACTGGCCAAACGTATTTATGATAAAACACAGGTAAAATACAAGGAAGGTGTTTCTTCAAATACTGAATTGCTCCAAATGTATAACCAGTATTTGGAATCGGAAGGAAATTACATTTCTTCAATCGTTGATTTGGTCAATGCTAAACTGGCTCTCGAAAAACTATTTAAATAAACTTTAAAACATGTTTAACAACTTAAACAAAGACGAAGAGAAAATCATTTTGAAATCCAGGGAGCTTTTCAGCACCTATGGCATCAGAAGTGTTTCGATGGATGATATTTCAACAAACCTGGGAATCTCAAAAAAAACCCTTTACCGGTTTGTAAAAGATAAAGAAGATTTAGTGTATAAAGTTGTAACATATAATTTCAACACCAATATTAAGCTCGTAAACAATTTACTTAAACCTAATTTTAATGCGATTGATGAACTCTTAGTCATGGCTGAATTTTTCAACAAACTTTACAAATCGCATCCGGCAAATATGATTTTTGATTTGCAAAAGTTTTATCCGTCTGTTTATAAAAACTTCAAAGAAAAACGCACAGAAAAACTACTTGCTTTTTATAAATCAAATCTGAAAAAAGGAATTGAAGAAGGTTTATACCGAAAAAACATGGATCAGGATAGCTTGTTAAAAATTATCATCTTACTATCCGACACCATTATTGAAAACAATAAAATAACAATACGGGAGACTAAGAGCCACACGTTTATCATGGAATTTTACAAATTTCATTTATTCGGAATTGTTAGTGAAAAAGGGTATCAATATTTACAAAACGAATTAGAAAATATTAAATAATATAAAATGAAAAAAATAAGTTTTTTTATACTGGTTCTATTTCTTATCAGCTGTACTTCAACCCCCAGTATTGAAGAAAAAAAAGAACAGCTCTCAGAACTAAAAAAAGAGTTAAACGAGGTTCAAAACAAAATCTCGGCACTAGAAAAAGAAATTGAAAAAGAAAGCAACGGGGAATCCAACAAAGCTTTCAAAGCATCGGTTAAAGTAAAAAACCTGCAAACAGAAGTTTTTAAACATTTTATAACCGTTAGTGGAACCATTGAAGCTGAAAATTCAGCCGCTATCAGCCCTGAAACAGCAGGTCAAATTAAAAAGGTTTATGTGAAAGAAGGCCAGCGCGTAAAACAAGGGGAGATATTGGTTAGGCTTAACACCAGCACCCTCGAAAAAAATATCGAAGAGGTAAAAACCAGCCTGAGTTATGCCGAAATTATTTACAAAAAACAAAAAAACCTTTGGGATCAAAAAATTGGTTCGGAGGTGGATTACCTGAATGCCAAAAATGCCAAAGAAGGTTTGGAAGATAAACTAAAATCGTTAGAAGCCCAGCTTGAACTAGCTCATATTAAAGCTCCTTTTAACGGCATCATTGATGATATTATTCAAAAAGAAGGAGAACTGGCTTCGCCCGGTTTACCCATAATGAACCTGATTAATCTTCAGAAGCTATTTATCAATGCGGATGTAGCCGAAACTTATTTGCCTGTTTTAAAGAAAGGGGATAAGGTGGAGGTTGAATTTCCAACCTTCCCGGATATGAACATGAACATTCCTATTTCAAGGGTTGGAAGCATCATTCACCCACAAAACCGGAGTGTAAGTATCCAGCTTCAAATTAAGAACCCCAAAGAAACATTAAAACCAAATGCACTGGCCATTATTAAAATCAATGATTTTAGCAATGAAAATGCATTGGTTGTACCATCCATCATTATTAAAGAAGACATGAAAGGTTCTTTCCTTTATGTTGCCCAAAAAGCTAACGGAAAATGGATTGCCCAAAAAAGATATGTCGAATCGGAAATTGCGTTTAAAGACCAAAGCATGATTTCAAAAGGTCTTGCTGTAGGAGAAAACGTTATCACCGAAGGCTATAATCAAATTTCGGATGGTACGGAAATAAAAATAAAATAATTAATCTGCTAAGATTTTACAGATGAATATGAAAGAAACTGTTGATAAAGTAGTCAGGGAGTTTAAGCTAACAACCATGGCTCTTAAAAATAAAAACACTGTTTTTTTGCTTACACTAGCTTTGGCTGTAGCGGGGTTTTTAGCCTACCGCAAACTTCCGAAAGAATTAGAACCAGACATTAGCATTCCATGGATTTTGGTAACCACGGTTTACCCCGGAAATGCTCCCATTGATATGGAAAACCTGATTAGCCGGCCACTCGAAAAAGAAATTGAGACCATCAAAGGCATCAAAAAAATGACCTCAACTTCGGCCCAGGATTACTCGCTTATATTTATCGAGTTCAATCCCAACGTTAAAATTTCGGAAGCCCTAGCAGATGTAAAAGATGCCGTTGATAAAGCAAAAGCCGAACTTCCTGACAACTTGGACGATGATCCAGTGGTTGAAGACATTGAAATGTCGGAGTTCCCGATTATCAATATTAACCTTTCGGGAGATTATAGTTTAATGGAACTCAAAAAATACGCTGAGTTTTTGGAAGATGAGATTGAAACCATTTATGAAGTTTCAAGGGTGGAGATTACCGGGATTAACGACCGGGAAATCAAAATCAACATGGATATGTACAAAATGGCTGAAAACCAATTAAGTTTTAACGATATTGAAAATGCCATTACCTCCGAAAACCTGTCCATGTCGGCCGGAGAGGTAAAATTGGGACAAACCCGTCGTTCCATCCGGATTCAAGGAGAATTCACCAACATGGATCAAATCCGCGACATCATTGTTAAAAACGAGGATCAAAAAATTGTTTATTTAAAAGATGTTGCCGAGGTTATTGACGGTTTTGCCGAACCCAATAGTTTTGCCCGCTTAAACAAACAGCCCGTAGTTTCGCTTCAGGTGATTAAAAAAAGTGGCGAAAATATCCTGGCAACCACCGACCAGATTTTTGAAATTCTGGACAATATAAAAGAAAACCATCTTTTACCACAAAACCTGAACATTTCCATTACCAATGATGGTTCAGATATGGTTCGCAAGCAATTGAGCAATTTGGAAAACAGTATTTTCCTGGGGATGTTGTTCGTGATTGTGGTGTTGTTTTTCTTTTTAGGAACGCGAAACTCGCTTTTTGTAGGGATTGCTATTCCGATGTCGATGGCCATTTCGTTTGTGATTATTTCACTCACCGGAATGCGAATCAATATGATGGTCCTTTTCTCTTTGATCCTTGCGCTGGGAATGCTGGTTGACAATGCGATTGTGGTGGTTGAAAACATTGTGCGCTTCCGCCAAAAAGGATATAACTTGTTCAGTGCGGCAAAAAATGCCGTGGGGGAAATCGCCATGCCCATTATTTCTTCTACCCTGACGACCTTAGCGGCCTTTTTTCCCTTGGTTTTCTGGGATTCGATTACCGGTGAATTTATGAAATTTTTGCCGCTAACACTGATCATTGTACTATCTTCATCTTTATTTGTCGCACTCATAATCATTCCGGTTTTCGCATCCACCTTCAATCCGGTTCCCGACGAAAAACCAACCAATAAAAAAAGAATCCTGACAATCGTTTCAATTTTGATTGTTTTTGCAGCTCTAATGTATCTGGCAAAAATTTATGTCATTGCGAATCTGATTATCATTGGATGCTTCATTACGCTTTTTAATATTTATTTGTTTAAAGGAATCAGCAAATGGTTTCAAACAAAAGGGTTGTTAATGCTTGAAAATTTTTATTTAAAAGTTCTTCAATTTGCATTACGAAAATACAATCCGTTTTTCTTTATAGCAGGAACCTTTTTGCTTTTAATCTTTACAAAAATTCTGCTTGATATAAGGCAACCCAAAATGCTTTATTTCCCTGATGGAGAACCTAAATACATTAACATTTTAGCCGAACTACCTATTGGAACAGACATTGAGGCCACCAATATTTTTATGGCAAAACTCGAAGACAAAGTAGTTAATGAGCTTAAGCCTTACGAACATATTCTTGAATCAGTATTAACTAATGTTGGAACGGGTTCAAACAGTGAAAGTGATTATTTTGCCGTTGGAGAAACCCCGCACAAAGGAAGGATTACCGTAACTTTTGTTGATTACGAAGAAAGAGAAGGGGTTAACACTTCCGAAGTGATGCAGTATCTCAGTTCAAAAATTATCGGGAAATACCCGGGGGCACAAATTTCTGTAGAAAAAAACAGCATGGGGCCTCCTACCGGGAAAGCTGTTAATATCGAGATCCGTGGAAAAGACTTTAACCGCCTGATTGCTTTAAGCGATACCATGCAAACATTTATCCAGGACGCCCAAATTGAAGGGATTGAAGGCTTTAAGATTGATCTGGATGTAGGGAAACCCGAAATGCTGATCCACATTGACCGGGAAAAAGCACGCCGATTCGACCTTTCAACCGCTCAAATTGCAATGACAATTCGAACAGCATTGTTCGGAAAAGAAATATCGGATTATAAAGAAGGGGAAGAAGAATATCCTATTCAATTACGAATGATGGACAAATACCGCTATGATGTCCCTTCGCTTTTAAACCAGAAAATGATTTTCCAAAACCAAAAAGGGACCTTCATTGAAATCCCGATTGCTTCGCTTGTTTCGGTCGATTACAGTACCACTTACGGAGCTGTTAAACGCAGAGATATGGATCGGACGGTAACCCTCTATTCAAATGTAATTGAAGGTTATAATTCTAATGAAATTAATCAGGCTATAAAAGATCGCCTACAATATTTTGACATGCCCGTGGGCTACGAATATGCATTCACCGGCGAACAAGAAGATCAGGCTGAATCCATGGCATTTTTAGGAACCGCATTTTCCATTGCCCTTGCTTTGATTCTTATCATTTTGGTTTCGCAGTTTAACTCAGTGGTTCGCCCGGTCATTATCCTTGCCAGTGTGTTGTTTAGCACGATTGGTGTATTGGGAGGTATCGCCACGTTTAATATGGATATTGTGGTTATTATGACAGGGATAGGGATTGTATCGCTGGCCGGCGTTGTTGTTAATAATGCGATTGTGCTGGTAGACTACATCGATTTGTTAAAACGCAGAAAACGGGTCGAGCTGAAAATGGAAGAAAAAGCAATCATGACGGTTCAACATTCAATTGATTGTATTGTTGAAGGAGGAAAAACCAGGTTACGCCCTGTTTTATTAACAGCCATTACAACTATTCTCGGTTTAATCCCCATGGCCATTGGTTTAAATATTAATTTTAAAACGTTTTTAACTGAATTTGATCCACAGTTTTCTATTGGTGGAGATATGATTCTTTTCTGGGGACCACTGTCCTGGACCGTTATTTTTGGATTAACCTTTGCCACTTTCCTGACACTGGTTATTGTACCAACGATGTACCATATAGCCTACCTGACAAAAGCAAAGATAAAAGGGATAATATAGCAACAAAAAACCTCCCGAATCCGGGAGGTTTTTTGTTAATTTAAAGATTCCATAACTTGTGGAATCAACCTCGTTGCTTTCCCTTCCTTTTTACAAACTGGGCAATATTCAGCTTCCTGTGTAAATTCTAAATGACAATCAGGACAAACATAGTGTGTCGTTAATTTTCTATTTCTTCGTTGAAAAAATTTCATTACAATTTACATTTTAATGCAAGTAAACAACAAGCTGAATTTTTTACACCATACAGGATA
The DNA here is from genome assembly GCA_963664245.1 of Bacteroidales bacterium. GTDB lineage: Bacteria > Bacteroidota > Bacteroidia > Bacteroidales. Next base: position 2,460,572 of record OY760934.1, on the reverse strand, counting down.
TTAATAGAGGACTTTGTCCAATTAATACCTTTTAATGAAAAAAAGTAACCCTTTGATTATTTAATCAAATTAACCTTAGTAAAATTTCATAAAAAGCGTAACAAAATTAAAATAGCCTAAACTGGCATTTTATTGTATTTGCTCCATGACTTGTACAATCAATTTTGTTTCTATTCCTTCCCGTTTGCAAATCGGACAATATTCAGCTTCTTGTGTAAATTCTAAATGACACCTAGTACAAATATAATGCGTAACACGTGCGTCACTTTTTCTCTGTAAATACTTTAATATATAAAATGCTAAAAACGGAGTGAAAACAATACATAATAATAATTTCAGCCACCTGGACTTGTTTGTATTGAAGATTAATGCAGATATTACGCATAACATTAAATACAATACACCATACACAACCACTTCCATAATAATTAATTTATTAAACAATTCTAATAAATAAAAAATATGAAGTTTAGATAAATAAACTCATAAAGATTACTTTTAATGCTCTGTTAAGTAATGGGGGTAGGCAAAAGTAGAAATATTCCGGAACATATGAAAACATTTTACATAAAAAACAAATGTTTTTCAATTTATTAACAACACCCGAACAACTAAACATTATCGCTTGCCTGCCATTCTGCAAGTGAAGTTGCGGTTTCTCTGAGAGTTAGACTGTAAAGATTAACATCACCGGGTAATTGGGGCTGAATTCTGTTTACAAAATCTACGATTAAATTTTCGCTGGTTGGGTGGTAATCTACCCAAAACAGTTTTTCAAAATTTTTAGCTAATTCTGTTTTTAAAGTTTTTTCGGTGTTTTTATTCAGAACCAAAGCATGGTCAAAAACATTAACCACATTGGTATTTACAATTTTTTTTAAATCTCCAAAATCCATAATCATTCCATGGTCAGGGCGGGTTTTATCTTCAACAGGAAAACCGATAACCGTAACCGACAACGTATAAGAATGTCCATGAATATTTTTACACGGGCCATTATGGTTTGGCAAGGCATGTGCCATTTCAAATTTAAACTCTTTGGTAATTCTTATTTTTTGTTTTTTCATTTTTATGACTATAAAACGTTTAAAAAGGCCAGGATAAATTTGACGGCTATCCCGGCAAGAAATAACCCTCCCAAATACATCATGCGGTTTCCCCATTCAAATTTCCCAAATTTCTTTCCTAAAATCAACCCAAACCATGTTGCAATAAATGTAAAGGCCGGAATAACATATAACACCATTTCTTTATCATACGAGAGGAAGGCAAAACCAAGACCCAGAATCAAATAATCAATTCCCAAAGCAACAGAAACCCCTAATACAACCCGGAAATTGGTGAAATCAAAAAAGCGTTCTTCTGTTTTAAATTTAAATGCTTTTAAAATATAACGAACCCCAAGAATCCCGAAAATAACTACACTCATCCACCCACCTAGTTTGGGATAAAGGATTTTGATGGATTTTGTTATTTCGGTTCCGGCCAAAAACAGCATGACCGCCATCACCGAAAAAACAATTAGTATTTTTAACTTACCAATGCCCGACAAACATTTTTGAACATGAGCAATTAGTGAAGTTGCAAATACACTGCTTGCAACGGCAAAAATTAAAATAATTAAATCAAGTGTTGCGATCATAATAAAAAAGTGCCATCAATCATGATGATTAATGGCACAAAATTATATAATAATCTGAATGAGATTACAATCTTTCTAGTCCAACTGTAAAATGACGAAGAATCGGGGCTTCATTTACAATTTTAAGCCCGCGTTTTAATTGACTTCTACGGTCATAAACATTAGCCAAAGCTGTCGCTACATAATCCATGTGATTGTTGGTATAAGTACGGCGCGGAATAGCCATGCGAACCAATTCCAGCTCGGGATAACGGTTTTCGCGGGTAATGGGATCGCGGTCAGCTAAAATCGCACCTATTTCAACGGCACGAACCCCGCCTTCAACGTACAATTCAACAGCCAGTGTTTGAGCAATAAATTCTTCCTTCGGAACATTTGGCAAGAATTTTTTGGCATCTACAAAAATAGCATGACCGCCAAACGGAACCATTACAGGCACCCCATAATCAAGCAGTTTTTGTCCCAAATAAGCCACCTGACCGATACGGGTTTCCAGATATTCAAATTCGGTTCCTTCATCCAATCCCTGGGCCAAAGCATTCATATCACGCCCCGACATTCCGCCATAGGTCAAATAGCCTTCAAACATAATGCTATACATTGAAGCTTTTTTACAAAGTTCTTCATCTCTCAACGCAATAAAACCACCCATATTAACAATGGCATCTTTTTTACTGCTCATGGTCATTCCGTCAGCATAAGAATACATTTCTTTGACAATTTCTTTGATACTTTTGTCTTCATATCCTTTTTCACGGGTCTTAATGAAATAAGCGTTTTCAGCAAAACGAGCCGAATCAAAAATCAACGGAATACCATATTTTTTGGCTAAAGCCGAAACTTCTTTGATATTTTCCATACTTACCGGCTGGCCGCCTGATGAATTACAGGTAACCGTAAAAATGATGAGCGGAATTTTTTCTTTTGGATTTTCTTTCAGAACCTTTTCCAGTTTTTCCGGATCAATATTTCCTTTAAACGGATGAATAATGGCCGTATCAAAAGCTTCGTCAATGGTACAATCTACCGCAAATGCTTTGCGGAATTCGATGTGCCCTTTGGTGGTGTCAAAGTGTGAGTTTCCAGGAACCAAGTCACCGTCTTTTAGCATGGCCGAGAACAAAACATTTTCAGCAGCCCTGCCCTGATGCGTTGGTAAAAAGAAATCAAAACCAAGAATTTTTTTGATGGCATTTTTAAGGTTATAATACGAAGAAGCACCAGCATAACTTTCATCGCCCACCATCATAGCTGACCATTGTTTGTCGCTCATGGCTCCGGTTCCTGAATCGGTTAAAAGGTCTATAAAAACTTTATCGCTGCTTAGGTTAAATAAATTATACTTGGCTTCTTTAATCCAGTTGAGGCGTTCTTCTTTTGTGCTTTTTTTAATGGCCTCAACCATTTTTATTTTATATGATTCTGCAAATGGAAATTCCATAATATCAAATTTTTAAAGTAAATAAATAAGAAAATTAACGGGTTTCTAAAAAAGATTAGACGTGAAATGAATCCCGCTTTTTGATATTGAGGAAGTTTTGTTTCCGGTTAATGTTAATCAAAGAAATCATTGTTCTTATCTTATGGGCACAAAGATAGAAAAAATAAAAAAGAATGTTTATTTAAAATTTTTCTGTTAAAAAGTTAACAACTCATGTATGTCTCTTGCTTATATTTTTATACTTTTGCAAAAAACCGCACACATTAGGTTATTTAAACACATAAAATTTTAAAGTAGAGATGATTAAACATTTATCGGAAGTTGTGGACAAAGCAAAAAACAAAACAACCCGAAAAATTGTCGTGGCTGCTGCTGGCGATCAACACGTATTGGAAGCTGTTCAAAATGCCCAAAAAGAAGGAATCATTGATCCGATTTTGGTTGGCGACGAAAAAGCCATCCGATCCATTGCAAAGAAAATTCAATTTGATCTTTCAAACATCCGGATTGTTAATATTGAAGATTCAAGAGAAGCTAGTAAAGAAGCGGTTAAGCTAATCCGCAATGGCGAAGCAGATATTTTAATGAAGGGGTTGGTTAGTACCGGCGTATTATTAAAATGCGTTTTAGATAAAGAATGTGGCCTTCGTAAAGGAGCAACTTTAAGTCATGTTGCGGTTTTTGAAACTCCTTTCTATCATAAATTACTAGGTGTTACTGATGCCGCGATGAATGTTGCCCCCGACCTTGAACAAAAAATTGCAATCATTGAAAATGCAGTTGAAGCTTTCCACAATTTAGGAAATCCGAATCCAAAAGTTGCCGTTGTTGGTTCTGTTGAAACCATAAATCCTAAAATGGAAGCCACTATGCATGCTGCAACCATTTCGATGATGAACTACCGTAAACAAATTAAAGGTTGTATCATTGACGGACCATTAGCCATTGATAATGCGGTTTCTAAAAAAGCTGCCGAACTAAAAGATATCACCAGTGAAGTTGCCGGGGATGTAGATATCATCCTGGGACCAAGCATTGACGGAGCTAATATTTTATATAAATCATTGAACTTCCTTGGCGGAGCCACCGCTGCTGCCGTTATCATGGGAGCTCAGGTACCAATTGTATTAACATCCAGAGCCGACTCAGAAAAAAGTAAATTCTTATCTATTGCTCTTGCTGCAGCTATTGGTTAATTCAATAACAAATAAAAAGCATGGAACAAATCAGAATTCTGGCTATAAATCCCGGATCAACCTCTACAAAAATTGCGGTTTATCATAACGAAGATCCCATTTTTGTAAAAAACATAAAACATACTTCCGAAGAACTCGAAAAGTATGAAACAATTACCGATCAACTTCCTTTTAGAAAACAATTGATTATTGATGAATTGAATGAGGCTGAAATCAGCGAAAATCATGTCAAAGCAATTGTAGGACGGGGCGGATTGGTAAAACCAATTGAATCGGGGGTTTACGAGGTAAACGAAGCAATGAAACGTGATTTGTACAACAGCCCGATTGGAGAACACGCCAGTAATTTGGGAGGCTTAATCGCTGACGATATTGCTAAATCATTACCCGATGCCAAGGCTTATATTACCGATCCTGTGGTGGTTGATGAACTTGATGAAATTGCCCGTGTTTCAGGACATCCCGAATTCAACCGGATTTCTGTTTTCCATGCATTGAACCAAAAAGCAATTGCCCGCGAACACGCCAAACAAACCCTCAAAAAATACGAAGACCTGAACCTGATTGTTGTTCATTTAGGAGGAGGAGTTTCGGTTGGAGCACACAAAAAAGGACGTGTTATAGATGTTAACCAGGCTCTGGACGGTGAAGGACCGTTTTCGCCCGAACGAAGCGGGACACTCCCTGTTGGGGATTTGGCAAAACTATGTTTTAGCGGAAAATACACTTATAAGGAAATCAAAAAAATGATTACCGGACAAGGCGGATTGGTTGCTTATTTAGGCACCAATAATGCTTACGAGGTTGAACAAAAAGTTGAAGCCGGCGATAAAAAAGCAGAACTCATTTACTCTGCCATGGCTTACCAGGTAGCGAAAGAAATTGGAAGCATGGCAGCTGTACTGGAAGGAGATGTGGATGCAATTTTAATTACCGGAGGAATTGCACACGACCGTTGGTTTGTTCAACAAGTTCGTAACCGCGTTGAACGCTTTGGACCGGTACATGTTTATCCGGGCGAAGATGAAATGAAAGCATTGGCACTGAATGCCCTTCGGGTAATCCGCGGAGAACTTACACCCCGAATTTACGAGTAAGTTTAATTTGAAGATTTTGCAAGCCAACTGGCCGGATTTTGTATTACCGTACCTTTCCAGATTTCGAAATGGAGTTCCGTTTTACCATTGGAAATATCTGTATTTATAATACCTATCTCTTGTTTGGTTTTAACATTTTCTCCCTGGCGAACACTCACTGTACTCAAATTCGAATACACCGAAAAATATTCCCCATGCCGAACCAACACAACTTTATGATTGTGGATTGTTCGGATACTAATTACAACACCATTAAAGATGCTTCGGACTTTTTGGCCTTTTACGGTCAGAATATTTATTCCGTTATTTTTAATTTTGTTTCTTTTCAAAACCGGATGGGGGTGTATGCCAAAGGTACTGGAAATTACACCTCTTTCCGTTGGCCAGGGCAATTTTCCTTTGTTTTCGAAAAAAGTAGAAGATAATTTTTGTTCGTCCGGGGTCATGGCTATTGAAGCTTCCTTTTTTTCGGCATTTTTCCTTTGGGCCGCCAAACGAATTTCTTTCGCAATAATATCTTCAATAGCTTTAGTTAGTCGGTCGGCTTTCTTTTGTTTTTCGCGTAAATCTGCCCGAAGCTGACGTTCCTTCTTGCCAAGTTTATTTATCGTGCGTTGCTTGTCTGATTTTTCAAGGTTAAGTTTCCGAACTTCTTTTTGTTGGTTCTTTATTAAAGATTCTTTATCTGTTTTTTGTTCTGCAAGTTTATTGATGATTGCGTTCAGGGTATCTTTGGTTTGTTCAATTAAAACCGCCTGATTTTTACGGTAAACCCCGTAATACTGCAAATATTTTAACCGCTGGTATGCCTGGTTAAAACTTTCGGCCGAAAAAATAAACATTAAACGATCGGAAGAATTCCTGTTTTTATAAGCAAAGTATATCAGCTTGCCGTACTCTTTTTTTAGTTGCTCAAGTTCTTTATTCAGTTTCTCTATTTCCTCCTCGTTTTTACCAATAGACTTTGTCAGAAATTGAATTTCTTTGGTCATTACGTCAATCAGGCTCTCACGTTGTTTGATTTTATTATTTAATAAAACCAGTTCCTCTAGCGAATTGGACTTATTTTGGCGGGTAGATTCCAGTAATTTATTGGTGTAGGATATTTCCCCCTCTAAACGGCGAACGTTTTGCTGAAGGGCTGATTTTTGGTTTTGAGCGTAATTTTCGGTTGGGTTCAACAATAACAAACCCAGAAGAATGATAAACGCGCTATAAATTTGTATTCTTTTTTTTGAACTCATTTTTTCCCTGATTCATTTAAGCGGGAGATTGATTCATATTTTGACGGAACCTTAAACGGAAAATTTGTTTCCTCGTTTACATCAATTTTTGAATAATCTATCACGACTTCAAATTTCTTTTCAGCTTGCAGGTTAAAATTAATGTTTTTAGGGAATAATTGCGAATTAATATCTACAAATTCTTCGTAATTCACTTGTAATTTTTTACTCTCTTTATACAATTCTTTAAGTTGTATTTGTGTAATCTTAAAATTGTAAGGGTTCAACCAAATGTTTTGGATAAACACATTGGGTTCTGTTTCGTGAATTTTTAAATATTTTTTTAGCTTATGACGGGCTGCTGTAGAGAGACGATATTCCATGTTATCGATAAACGCACGAAATTTATTAATCTCATAATGACTAAAATCATTCCCCAGAATAAGCCCCTGTAAAACGTTAAAGTCAAGGTTTGTATCAAAAAACTCATTCAAATACGTATAATCTCCTTTAAAAAAGGTTTTATTCATGCGGTTGATGAATTTTACCGAATCGTTGGTAATGAGCATGCGAGCTACTTCGATGCCCAGTAAAGGGGAAAAGCTCACCCAAATCACGCTGTCTTTTTGCATGCGAACCTGTCCTTTAAAAGATGTTTTCTTCTTATCCTCAGAAAGGTGCAATTTAAATTTGGCACTAAAGTAATCAAAGTTTAATTCGCTTTCTTTCAGTTTCTGTACCAAATAATCAGATCCCTGTTCTTTCAGGGGTTGTTTATAGGTTTTTCGAACGGTATTACAAGAACTGAAAACAATCAGCACGGCCAAGGTTAAAAACAGGAGATTACGTTTCATTTGTTATTCTGCTTATTCTATTATTTTTTTCTCGTTTATTTTTTGCTCTAAATATTCTGAACCTCCTCCCAAATCGCGGGCTTTTTTCCACTTTTTAACCGCTTTATTTTTCTCCCCTAATTTGTAAAGAATATCGCCATAGTGTTCGAGCAATTCAACACTTTGAGTTTTATCAATGGATGCTGCTTTTTCAATATATATTAAAGCTGCTTCATATCTTTCCATTTTATAAAGCACCCAGGCACGGGTATCTAAATTAGAACTGTTCTCCGGGTCAAGCTCAATAGCTTTTTTTGACATCCAATCCGCTTTTTCAAGTTTTTCTCCCCGAACAGCCAAATAATAAGCATAATTATTTAAAACCATTGAATTAGCCATGTCGTATTTCAGGGCATTTTCATAAGCCTGATCAGATTTTGAAATATTCTCAAGTTGGTGGTATATATCTCCCAAATACGAATAAAACTGAGCTTTTAAATTAGGATTATTGTTTACCAAATTCACTCCGGCTTCCAAGCGTTTTTCAGCCTGCTCGTAATTTTCAAGCTGAATATTGCCGAGACCGGATATCAAGTAAGGCAAAGGTTCGATAGGAAACATTTTGATAATTTTACTACTTAAACTAACAACCGTATCCCAATTTTGAGAATCTGTTTCGACAATCAGCAATAATTCGTTCCAGGAATATTGGGAGTCATCTTTTGCCAAAACCTTATGCAATACTTTTCGTGCTTCAGCATATTCTTGGCTGCGGTACAACAAATCGGCCTTGAGTGTCATGGCACGGGTGTTATCCGGGTGTGTTTCTTCTAAAATCCAAACTAATTCCCGGGCTTTATCTGTTTTAGTGGTATAAATTTCTTCGGTGGTATAATAAGATAACAGTACTTGTATCTTAGGCTCAAAACTTAAAGCGGGATTCGCAAAAGCCAGTTTAAGTTCTTCAAAGGCTTTTTCGTCGTTTTCACGTTTGCGGTAAAAATCAAATAATGATAAATGAATGTAGGCATCATCCGGGTCAATTTTAGCAATTTGCTCATAGGCCCAAAGGGCTTTTTCATCCTTGTTGTTTTTAACACAAAGTTCGGCTAATAAACCATAATAGTTTACTTCGAACGGATTTTGTTCAATCAGTTTTTCTATCTCAACAATAGCCTCATCTGTTTTGTTTAGCTTGAGATAAAGCTGCTGTTTTTGCAGAGAAATAAATTCATTTACTCCCATTTTCTTTTCAAGCTGATCTAACACGTCAATGGCTTCTTCAAAATTATTAGACACCACTAAAACATAAGCCAGTTGACGTAACAAATCGGTCTTACCCGGAAAATTCCTTGAAAGTTCTTTCAGCAGGATTATCGCATTTTCTGTATTTCCTTCGGCAAGATAAATGTTAGAAAGCAATATTTTATAATAACTATTTGCAGGGTCAATTTCGTTCGCTTTAAGAGCGTATTTTTTTGCTTCCTTTATTTTTTGCGAACCAAGGTAAATGTTAGCCAGCTCATACATTGCAGCAGCATCCTGGGGATCAAGATTTAAACATTCTTGGTAAATACGAACGGCTTGTGTAATTTCTCCTTTATTTTTAGCATAATTTGCCTTTGCAAACAAACGTGCATTTCTAACCTTGTTTTTTTCAGGCGTTACAGCATAACTGTTTGCAACAATTACAACAAAAAATAAACTGATAAATACTACTATTTTTTTCTTAATTCCTCTCATAAAATTCAACTACAAAAAAGAGAATAAATACTGGTTTTACAAGCATTTAAGAATAATTAAATTATTGCACGCCCGTATGGCCAAAGCCTCCCGAGCCGCGTTCAGAATCATCCAACACCTCTACCTTTACCCAATCTACTTTTTCATGTTTTGATACAATCATCTGGGCAATCCGTTCGCCATCCTGGATCACAAAATCTTCTTTCGACAAATTCACGAGAATGACTTTTATTTCACCCCGGTAATCGGCGTCAATAGTTCCCGGCGTATTTAATACCGTAATTCCTTTTTTAAAAGCTAATCCGCTTCTTGGGCGAACCTGAGCTTCGTACCCCACCGGAAGTTCAATGAACAAACCCGTTGGAACCAATGTTCGTTCCATGGGTTTTAAGGTGATTTCTTCCTGAATAAAAGCACGCATATCCATTCCTGCCGAAGCAATGGTTTCATAAGCCGGTAAATCGTGATGAGACTTATTTACAATCTTTACATTCATAGCATAAAAATTAATCCGCTAAAATAGTTAAAAAATGGGTTGGTCCGGTCAGAAGTCCGGCATGAGAAAAGGAAAACCTTATTTACGAAAAGCTTGTTTAATTTCTTTTTTATCAATAAAATAAAAGGCCAGCAAAAACACCCCGATTAATACGGTATGAACCAGCATCTTCAATACAAAATTTCCGATATTCAATTTTGTTGAAATGAAAAATAAAAATGCCGCCAGTAAAATATAGGATACAATCCGCTTAACGTCGTAATTAACGTTGAAATGTTTTTGCCCCCACAAGAAAGAAATAGTCATCATTACAAAAAAACAGGAAAGTGTAGCCCATGCTGATCCCCAATATCCATAAAGCGGGATCAGAATGTAATTCATAGAAACTGTGATTACAGTTCCTGTGAGAGCAATAATTGCCCCGTAAAGTGTTTTATTAGTAAGCTTGTACCAAACCGACAAATTATAGAAAATTCCAATGAAGATGTAAGCCAGCAATAAAATCGGAAGAAGATTGATGGCTCCCCTAAACTCGCTTCCCAAAATTAACTTAATAACATCCACGTACAAAAGAATGACCAATGAAGCAAGGGTAACAACTACAACAAAAAATTTCATTACCTGTGCATATATTTCACGTGAAGCACTCAGTTTGTGTTGTGCGAAAAAGAAAGGTTCGGCCGCATACCTAAAGGCCTGAACAAATAATGACAATAAAATGGCCAACTTATAACTTGCCGAGTAAATCCCTATTTCGTGAAGCGCGATTTGCTCGGGCAATAAATATTTCATTAAAATACGTCCAAACATTTCGTTCATTGCAAAAGCAAAGCCGATTAATAAAATCGGATAAGCATACTTGATCATCTGTTTCCACAACAGGCAATCAAATTTGAGTTTAATTTGAAAGATTTCGGGGAATAATAACACCAGGGTTATGGTGCTTGCAATAAGGTTCGAAATAAAAACATAAGAAACCAAATTAAGTTCCTGGTTAAATACTGTATCAACCAATGTATACAAAAATCCATCAGAATAATTGTTTACAACATACGGACATAACAAAACAAAAAAGAGGTTAAACCCAAGGTTAATTCCAATATTTATGAATTTGATTAAAGCAAAACGGAAAGCTTTATTGTCGGCCCGCAATTTTGCAAAAGGAATGGCGGCCAAAGCATCAAATGCCATAATCAAAACAAACCATTGCACATAATTGCTAGAATTACTGCTTAGTAAAAATGAAGCGATATCTGAAGAAAAATAAAACCCGACTCCAAGAAATAGTATGGAAGTAGAAAATATAGAAAGGAAACTGGTGTTAAAAACCTTTGACTTATCTGTTAAGGTTGCATACCTAAAATAGGCGGTTTCCATACCATAAATCATAAACACGTTGATCACGGCAACAAACGAATACATAAAAATCAGCAAGCCGTAATTCTCGGGGTCAAGCACATACGTATATAAGGGTACTAGTAGGAAATTAATAATTCGTCCAACAATACTGGAAATTCCATATACCGCTGTTTGTCCGGCAAGTTTTTTAATCTGGCTCAAGCTGTTTTTATTGCAAAATTAATAAAATGCTAATAGTAATTATTCTTTATGTAAAGGTAATTGAATGTAAAATGTTGTACCAATATTTAATTCTGATTCAAACCAAATTTCGCCACCTGTTTCTTCAATAATGTTTTTAACAATGGATAATCCCAAACCCATTCCACTTGACTTAGTAGTAAAATTAGGTGAAAATATTTTTTCTGCACGTTCTTGAGGAATCCCGGATCCATTGTCTTTAACTGAAATAATAACATTTTTTCCTTCGATCTTACAATCAATTACGATTTCTCCTTGTTGGCCGGTTGGTATTGACTGTATTGAGTTCTTAATCAAATTATTGAACACTCTTACCAGTTGGTTTTTATCCGCTTTTATCTTGATGTTGTCATTGCAATCATTTAATACAATCTTAAGCAATTCATGTTCTTTAAAAAGACCCTTTGATTTTAATATAACATCTTTTATGTCAACAACTTCAATCTTTTTTTGAGGCATTTTTGCAAAGTCTGAGAAAGCCGAAGCAATCTCTGATAAAGTATCTATTTGCTGAATAATTGTTGTAGTAAATTTATTCAAATGTTCTTCCCAATTTGGCGTTTTATCATCCCACATTTTTTTCAAATACTGCACACTAAGCTTCATCGGAGTGAGCGGATTTTTTATTTCATGCGCCACCTGTTTCGCCATCTCGCGCCAAGCTCCTTCGCGTTCAGATTTTGCCAATAATTCGGCACTTTTGCCTAATTCGTCAATCATTCGATTATACTCATGAATTAGATTTCCAAGTTCATCCTCTCTGGTCCATGCAATTTTTTTACTTGTATCACCCAAGCTAAAAGTTGCCAAATTTTTTCTAATTATTTCCAAAGGCTTAGAAATATTTCTGGAGATAATTATAGCTATGATTATGGCCAAAATGAACAATAGCAAATAAATATTGACAAGGGCAACCAAAAAGGTTGTTATTTCTTTTTGGATCTCACTTTGACGTGCAAAATACGGCAAATTTAAATATGCAACGAGCTCATTATCAGTATTTCTAAATGGTAAATAGGCCGAAAGGTAATTATATGCCCCTATGTTTTCTTCCTGAATATAAAGCAGTGATTGTCCTTTGGTTAATTCGTGGTAAGCGTTAGGGTGTATCAGTGGAGAGATCAAACCTTCTTCTATAATTCTGGGACGGGAGGTTGCAATCATTCTTCCGTTTAAATCATACAAGTTAATGTCTGAGAAAAATACCAAAGAAAATTTACTTAACAGATTGTTTAAATACTCTGTCATATCACCGCTAAGGTCTTGTTCCGCAGATAGTTTATGCTCCAACTCAACCAAAACAGAATGTGCTTTTTCTTCTAAAATTTCCTTATTTTTTGAATGATTAATTTCAACAATGTAATACATGGTTATTCCACCTATTATAAAAAAGGAAAACAAAACGATGGTGGTAAACGAAAATTGAATACGCTTTTTAAAACTTATAGGGATAATAAAAATATCTAAGGAAAGATTTGAGATTAGAGACAACAGCAAGGTAAATACCGAAAAAGAAATAAAGAAGTATGAAAACGGGGCAATCCTTTCCCAAAAAACACGCTTTGGGCGGCTAATTATCAATACTTCATTTCCTTCGTTTGAACGATGAACCAAATGGCTAAACCTGGCATATTCAAATAGTTTTTTGTTGCCGAATAATTTGTCATACTTTGCAAAATCGGCATTGTAGAAATACGGACCAAATTTGAATATTAAACGATTATCAACATATTTTGCAAAAGAATAGTACAAAACATCATTGCCTTTAATCTCGTAAGACTCATCGTTAAAAAGCTCAGTGTATCCAACTCCTTCCGGAATCATCTCTGCAATCAGTTCAACATAAATATTATAGCTTTTAAAAGAAAAAGTTGCAATGTAAGAATTATTTAGGTTATTGCTTTTTAAATGTACCAATGGGTAACTTAAATCAGAGGTTCCAAAATCACTTTTTAAATTTTCAAAATATTGTTTACAGCTTATCAGGTAGTCATCGGGCTGTACATTTAAAACTTTCTGCACATCACAAATGGTGATGTAAGGAGTGTATTTTTTCCATGATCCTTTTGCAAAAATCTCCCTAACCCGATCAACAATTTCATTTTCATCTTTAATTAAAAGGGGGGTTATTGATTTACTTAACAATAATATATCTGCATATATGCGATCTTCTATATCTAAAAACTCTAATTCAGCACTAATATCAGGATTTCCTATTAAACGCTCAGCAATTTTTGAACGTTGTGCAATTTCTTTTTCATAAAGAATTTTTGAAGAAACCGTACTCATATATACTGAAAAAAGGATCAACAAAAACAACAATTGAACCGCTGACAATTTTAATCCATTGCTCTTTACCAAAACAATAGCAAAAATGATGAAAAAGCATGCGACATATATTGTTAACGAAAACAGGTAAACAACAGCACTAAACATTAGCAAATAAACTATTACTGAAAAAAGTAATATTTTGGTTGACTTCAAATGATTAGCAAGCTGTGCAATAATTGCTTTTTGGAGAAAATAAAAACTTAAAGAAGCAATAAATAAGAGCAAAAATAAAAGGGAAGAAATACCCGGATCTGTAATAAAATCCTGACCAAATTGGAAGCTTAATATTGAATCTTTAAATATTTTTACAACATTTTTTTCGAATAAAACAATTGCCGATAAGTTCAGAATCAGCAATGTTATAAACTTAATTATACCATCCCTTCTAAAAATATTCTTAAAGAAAATTTTGCGTTCAAATAAAATAAAAACAACAAACAATATTAAAATAGCATTGATTGTAATTGATGCAATAGACAAGTGAATGTAAGAAGCAAAGGTATAAGGCTTAAACAGAAAAGAATCAAATAATATGCGGGGGATTTCAAAATACTGAATACAAAATCCTAAAATTAGCACATCTATCAGGATCAAAAATGGGATCATCCAACGTATTTTGAATATACGGTCAAACTTTCTATAAATCCGATCAATCAATAATAACAAAAAGATTAATGAAAGATTAAACAAGACGAAAAGTAAATATGTATCCGATTTTGAGAGCAATTTCCCTGACTTTCGTTGAATAGAAAAAAGAAAGTTTCCTGATTCATCCCAGACATTATTTTCAGATTTTTTTAACAATAACTTGTACGAGTTTTCAATTTTGAAATCAGGATTAAAATCTTCAGGCAAAAATTCATTATTGTATAAATACTCAAATTTTATGGGAATAAATCCGATCAGTTTCTCATCTTTATTTTTTGAGATAAGAACCTTATACCATCCATTATTTAGCTTCACAATCTCTTTATCCTTGAACAATCTTGATTCAACAGACAGCATATTTGTTGTCCAAAAAAACAGAGAATCGTGCCGATAATGAAAAACATCATTGCCAGATGCCTGTTTTAATGCAAAAATTTGCTGATAAGTATCTTCGCTTAATGAATCGTTGGCCCAATACTGATTAAATAGTTTCGTTAACTGGGAAGTTTTCTCAATTAATGTTTCCTGTATTCGTAGAGTTGAAAAGTAATCATCTGTTCTTCTTGAATACAATGAAGAAAAATACCATAATAAAATAACCGAAATGGTAAAAGCTACAAATATTAGTTTGAATGAATTTTTACTTGATTTCCGATCTGTAAAATGATTATTATTTTTCATTCTTTTTTGTTTTGTATCAAGAATATTAAACTGGAATAATTCTTTGTTTTCCTTGCTTTTCTATTCGAAGTCCAACCATTTATAAGTACTCTAAAATATTTAAGTATTGATTCTTTTTCGCTCAGTAAACTAATATAATAAGAATCGAATTTAAGTGGGTGAATATTTACAATTTGCATACCAAATTTACGAAAGAACTGACCGATTGAAGAAATCGTAAAATGATACAAATGCCTTGGAACATCCAATGCGGCCCAAGCTTCCTTGTATTTTAATGCGTCCCACGAATCAGCAATTGGTACTGCAATCACTAAAACTCCGTCTTGCTTAAGAATAAGTTTAAGGTTCTCTACCACCCCATCCAAATCATGAATATGTTCCAACACATGCCACAAAGTAATGACATCAAAGTTTTTTTTACCTTCAATTAATTCATCAAGCGACTTAATTTCAACACCTAAACCTTTGGCGATAGCTCCAGCTTTTTCTGAGGGTTCATATCCGTTTACTAACCATCCAGCCTTTTGAGCAGCACTTAAAAAAGAGCCAACCCCGCAACCATAATCATACAGTGTAGCATTTTCTTTTTTGAAGTCGGAAATTAAATTCAGTTTATAAGAAATGTTTTTTCTTCGGATTAAAGCATATATCCGGTCAAAAAACGAGGACGGATTTTCATTGTGCGAAATATATTCTTCGGATTGATAATACCCTGAGATTTCATTAATATCTGGTCTGGGATTTGTGAAAATAAAATCACACTTTTTACATTTTACAACATTAAATGTTTTTTTTGAAACCAAATTATCAACGGCCTGAAGACATAAATCAAGCTCTTTAGATTCACAAACAGGACAAGTTTTTAAAAATTCCATAACTAATGTTCCACGTGAAACAATACATTATTTTCCATAATAAATTGCCAAAACTGAAATGTCGGCCGGAGACACCCCGCTAATCCGTGCAGCCTGGCCAATGGTTTGAGGTTTTATTTTATTCAGTTTTTCCCGGGCTTCATAAGAAAGTGATTCTAATTGATGATAGTCAAAATTCGTTTTAAGTTTAATATTTTCAAACTTCTCAAATTTTTGAGCCAATTCCCGTTCCTTAATAATATAGCCTTCGTATTTTATTAAAGTTTCTATTGAATCTATTAAATCAATATTTAATCCTTCGTATTTATCAAGAATTGATTTAACAAAAAAGTTTCGGTTATATAGGTCAAATAATTTTACCTGCGGACGTAAAATTAAATTGGCAACTTTTGTTTTTTGAGTTATTGGATTGGTTCCAATTGAAACCAAAAACTCATTAATATCTTCCGGGGCAATTCCTGTTTTTTTGAATTGTTTTAAGACACCTTCCAGTAATGATTTTTTCCAAAGAACCTTACTGTATCTTTCCTGAGATGCTAATCCAATATTAAAACTTCGTTCTGTTAAACGAACATCTGCATTATCCTGGCGCAACAATAATCGATGCTCGGCTCTTGATGTAAACATGCGATACGGCTCATCTACACCTTTCGTAATTAAATCATCAATTAAAACACCAATATAAGCTTCAGATCGGTTCAAGATAAACGGATCTTTATTATTGTTTTTTAAGTGAGCATTAATTCCAGCCATGATTCCCTGTGCACCGGCTTCTTCATAACCTGTGGTTCCATTTATTTGACCAGCAAAATACAAATTGTCAATCAGTTTTGTTTCTAAAGTATACTTTAACTGAACAGGAGGGAAGTAATCGTATTCGATGGCATAACCCGGACGAAATATTTTTGCATTTTCAAAACCAGGGATTTTTTGCAAAGCCTTAAATTGAATATCATCCGGCAAGGATGAAGAAAACCCATTAAGATAATACTCAATCGTATTCCATCCTTCCGGTTCAACAAAAAGCTGATGCCGATCCTTATCCGAAAAACGTTCGATTTTATCTTCAATAGAAGGGCAGTATCGCGGACCTATACCCTGAATTCTACCAGAAAACATTGGAGAATCATCAAACCCCAAGCGAAGAATATCATGTACATGAGTACTGGTATATGTTAAATAACAACTTCTCTGACGTTTTAAGAGAGGGGTATCCGTAAATGAAAATTTTCCTGGATTTTCATCCCCTTTTTGTTCGTCCATTTTAGAAAAATCAATGGTACGACCATCTACACGCACCGGTGTACCTGTTTTCATTCTGTCAGACTCAAATCCAATTTCTTCCAACTGCTCAGTCAATCCTTTCGAAGCTTTTTCCCCGATTCGACCTCCTCCAAATTTCTTCATTCCAATATGTATTATTCCATTAAGGAATGTGCCATTTGTAAGAATAACTGATTTTGCCCTTATTTCATGCCCCATATTTGTTTTGACGCCGAAAATTCTTTTATCCTTTACAAGAACTCCGGTTACCATGTCTTGCCAAAAATCAAGATTCGGAATACTTTCAAGAATATCTCTCCACTCTCTTGTAAACAACATTCGATCACTCTGGGCTCTTGGGCTCCACATTGCCGGGCCTTTCGATTTATTCAGCATTCTAAACTGGATCATTGTTTTATCCGTAACAATGCCTGAATAACCTCCTAAAGCATCCAGCTCGCGTACAATCTGCCCTTTGGCAATTCCTCCCATAGCCGGGTTACATGACATCTGCGCCATATTTTCCATACTCATTGTAACTAACAATACGGAAGACCCCATATTAGCAGCAGCAGCAGCAGCTTCACAACCTGCATGACCAGCCCCTACAACAATTATATCGTATTCTTTAAACATAAAACTGTTCCACGTGAAACATTAGACTAAATCGTCCACAAAGATAAGTAATAATCTTCCTTTGATCGCATCTGGCTTTTTTCCTCGTCAGTTGCATCTTTATAACCCACTAAATGTAACACACCATGAATTAACAGACGCCTGACTTCATCTTCCAAAGCAACTTTAAATTTAACAGCATTTTCCATAGCGCGATCAATACTGATAAAAATATCGCCAGCTATTGTTTCAGCGTCACCTTGATCGAAGGTTAAAATATCCGTAAAATAATCATGATCCAGATATTTCTTATTTAAATCCAATACATACTGATCTGAACAAAAAACAAAGTTCAGAAAACCACATTTAACACCCTCTTTATCAACGCATTGAATTAACAGCCTGGTATGACCATCCACGTCTTTCAGAGTGTAACTTACATCTTCCTCAAAAAAAGAAATTAACGGATCAGGCATTAGTTTTTTGGTAAGATTCGTTTACTTTTCCTAAATACTTTGTCAAAAATTCTTTACGGTGGTTTGAAAGTTCAATCTCATTTTTATTTTGAAACACCAATGAAATACTGGCATTATCCTCATCAATAAACAAATCATCACACAGAGCCATTATAGAAAATATTCCTTTTCCATAATCCGTATCTAAAGAAAACTGATCCGGATTAATTTCAAATACCGAGTGCAAATCTTCAGTTATTGATTCAATCAAAAAAACATATTTAAAATACTCATTATCTTTTACAAAGCTCAATTGTCCCTTTGCACCAAGACCCTCTAACAAATCAATCATCTCGCTTAATGCGATAATAATATTCCCTCGAAACTGATTTTGGATATTGAATCTCTCGCAAATATCTTCTACAAAATTTTCAACATCAAACAAATTCAGGCTCTCTTTTGAAAAACTCAACGAATGCATAATTTTAAATTAGATACCTTTCCCCCTTATACCTTATTTTATTTAAAGGGGTTTCCAAATTAACAAAATAATTTTGAAATTTTAAATTTGCGTAAACAAATTGATTGAAACAGAAATTTATCAAATAAGGTTAATTCTATTATCTTTGCGCGAAATTAAAGCATTATGGATTCCGAAAAAATCAGAGTAAGATTTGCACCAAGCCCAACAGGCCCATTGCATATTGGCGGTGTACGAACAGCATTATATAATTATTTGTTTGCCAAAAAAAACAAGGGTGATTTTATATTACGAATTGAAGATACCGACCAAAACCGCTATGTTCCGGGAGCCGAAGAATACATTATTAATTCTCTAAAATGGTGTGGAATAGAACCTAATGAAGGCGTTGGAGCCAGTGGGGAATTTGGACCTTACCGACAATCTGAACGAAAATCACTTTATAAAAAATACGCAGAACAACTGGTTAGCGAAGGAAACGCATACATTGCTTTTGATACCGCCGAAGAACTTGAGGCAATGCGGGAAAGGCTAAAAAATGAAGGTAGTTCAAATCAACAATACAACGCCGAAACCAGGGTTACGATGAAAAACTCATTGACCTTATCTGCTGAAGAAGTTGAAAAGAAAATAAATGCTGGCGAACCTTATGTTATCCGGTTAAAACTTCCAGACAAGGAGAACGTAATATTTAACGACGAAGTCTTGGGAGAAATCTCTTTTCACACCAGCCAGTTAGATGATAAAATTCTTTTTAAGTCAGACGGAATGCCTACCTACCATTTGGCAAATGTCGTAGACGATCACCTGATGCAGATTACACACGTCATCCGAGGCTCCGAATGGGTAAATTCAACGCCTTCGCATGTTTTGCTTTACCGTTTCTTTGGTTGGAAACAACCACTTTTTGTCCACATGCCACTCATCCTAAAACCAGACGGCAAAGGGAAATTAAGCAAAAGAGACGGCGATAAAGGAGGCTTCCCTGTATTCCCAATGGAATGGACAAACCCCGAAACCAACGAAATTTCCTCCGGATATAAAGAATCCGGGTATTTCCCAAAAGCCTTCATTAATATGCTGGCATTTCTAGGCTGGAACTCCGGTACAGAACAAGAAATATTTTCGGAAGAAGAATTAATACAGGCATTTAGCCTTGATAGGATTGGAAAGTCCGGAGCAAGGTTCGATCCTGAAAAAGCACGTTGGTTCAACCACCAATACCTGCAAATGATTTCCGATGAAGAAGCAGCAAAAGAATTCGGCTCTATTTTAGAAAAAAAAGAAATCACGGCAGACATTAATTATATTACCCAGGTTGTTTCTTTAATTAAAGAAAGGGCAAACTTTATAACCGACTTTTGGGAACTCGGGTGTTACTTTTTTGAACCTCCAAAATCGTACGACGAAAAAGTAATTAAAAAAAGGTGGAAAGAAGGAGTAAGTGATTCAATGAAAGAAATTGCCAAAATTTTCGAATCCATCACCGAATTTTCGTCAGAAACGACAGAATCGGCCGTAAAAGAATTTATTCAGTCAAAAAACCTGAACATGGGTCAAATTCTCAATTGCCTTAGACTATCAATGGTTGGAGCGGCTTCGGGGCCAAATTTGTTCGATATAATTGCAATAATTGGAAAGGATGAAGCCCTTAGCAGGATATATAACGCTGTAGAGACGATAAAAAAATAAATTATGGCAACAATCTCAATCGAAGGAATGGAATTTTATGCCTACCACGGTTGTTTTAAAGAAGAACAAATTATTGGTACAAAATTCCGGGTCGATTTATTTATTAAATCCGACACCAGCGAAGCCGAAAAAACCGACGACCTTTCGAAAACGATAAACTATCAAACCGTTTTTCAAATCGTCAAAGCTCAAATGCAAATCAAATCGAAATTGTTGGAGCATGTTGGTCGTAGAATCCTGGATGAACTAAAAGCAAATTTCCCGGAGATTGAAAACGCCAAAATCAAAATTTCCAAACTCAACCCACCCCTAGGTGGTAAAATGGAAAATGTGAGCTTAACACTCAATCTCTAATTATGTCACTTGAAGAAAAAAATATATGCCCACGCTGTGGTCAACAATTTGATTGTTCAAAATCAGCTAAATGTTGGTGTTTCGAAATTGAAATACCACTAACTGTTCGCGAACAAATCAATTCAAAGTATTCAACTTGCCTTTGCAAAAAATGCATCACCAAACTAATTGAAGATAATTACTAAACATTTGGAACAATATTTGTTTAATTTAACATCTTTAAATAATTAGCGATTATTAACTTTGAAGACAAAACATTGAATAAAATTTAAATAGACAGATATGAAAACACCCATCAAAATTTTAACCGTCCTTTTGGTATCTACATTTCTTTTTTCTTGTAACACTCAGCATCAGGTTCAGCGTGTAGCTCACGACGAACAAATTGATTTGAGCGGCCGTTGGAACGACACCGACTCCTGGCGTACGGCTCAGGATATTACAAACCAGATTTTAAACGATCGCTGGATTCGTGACTACAACCAAAAAAATAATGGGGAACGCCCAAAGGTTATCGTTGGAACCATGAGAAACAAAAGCCACGAACACATCAATGCCGAAACCTTTGTGAAAGACATTGAAAAAGCGTTCATCCGTACCGGATCTGTAAGGCTTATCCAGGGTGGCGATAAACGCGAAGAACTAAGGTTCGAACGCCAAGACCAACAAGATTATGCCTCTCCGGAAACCATGAAACAATGGGGACGTGAACTAGGTGCTGATTTTATGTTGCACGGAACCATTAATTCAATTGTTGACTCACAAGGCAAACAAAAAGTGGTTTATTACCAAATCGATTTGGAATTAACCAACCTGGAAACCAATGAAGTGGTATGGATTGGTGATGAAAAAATTAAAAAGCTCATTACAAACTAATGCATAGCAGGAAAGAAATTCCTGCTTTTCTTTTCTAATTTTCAATCACTTATGAAAATTCACAAGCATATATTTTTTGTTGCTACAGCTATTATCATGCTGGCAGGGTGTGTAACCTGGCACCAGAAATATATCTCGGTTTACAACCATTTTCAGTCCGGAAATCTTGAAAAAGCTGATGAATTATTAGCCAACGACGACAAATTAAAAGACGGTAAAAACCGCATTCTTTATTTGCTCGACCGCGGAGTGCTCAACCACATGCTCGGCAATTACGAACAAAGCATTGAGTTTTTTAAAGAAGCTGATATTATCATCGAAGATTACAAAAAGAAAATTGGAACCGAGGCACTTGTGTTGATTTCTAACCCAATGGCACGGCCCTATATGCCCGAAGATTTTGAAATAGTGATGATTAATTTTTACCAAAGCATGAACTTCATCGCCTTGGGGAAATGGGAAAATGCATTGGTTGAATGCCGCCGGGCAAACATCAAACTAAATGAACTGAACGACAAATACAAGGACCACAAAAATCGCTACCAACGCGATGCGTTTATTCATTTATTAATGGGGCTGATTTACGATGCTCAAAAAGATTACAACAACGCTTTTATTGCCTACCGCAACGCTTTTGAAATTTACGAAAGCGATTACCTGAAAAATTTTGAGGTTGGGGTTCCCGAGCAGCTTAAATATGATATTGTTAGAACCGCTTATAAAACAGGATTTTTTGATGAGGTGCAATTTTATGAAGATAAATTCGGCATTAAATACGAGGCCGAAAACCCCGAAAACGGCAACCTGGTTTTCTTTTGGCTGAACGGCTTAGGTCCCGTCAAATCGGAGTGGGGGGTTACCCTGACCAAAATGGAAGACGAGTTCGGGATGATAAGTTTTGTGAACGAAGAAATGGACATGAATTTTGCCTTTCCATTAGAAAGTATTTCGGATGATGACCAAAGTAAGCTCAGTGATTTAAGCTTTACCCGTATTCCGTTTCCAAAATATTCAACACGTCCACCCGTGTATCAGCAGGCCTGGTTACAAATAAACGATAGCATCGAATATCCTGTTGAGCTGTCGGAAAACATCAACGCTATAGCGTTTAAAGTAATCAACGACCGGATGTTCCGTGAATTAGGCAACACCATTTTACGGGTGGCAGTCAAAAAAGCCATTGAAAATAAAGTAAGGGATAAAGACAAGAACCTTGGATTTTTAGTCGGACTGGTAAATACGGCCACCGAAAAAGCAGATACCCGGAACTGGCAAACCCTGCCATTTTCCGTTTCTTACAGCCGGATTTCGTTACCAGAAGGAAACCATCAGCTAACCTTAAATACAACGGGAGATAAGGAAAATAATAATTACGATTTGAATGTCACAATAAAAAAAGGGGTCACCTATTTTAAAACCTTTCACACCATCGATTCGTATCCGTACATACCTTAAAGGGCACGGCCTAAAAAGCTTGTGAATATTTAAAAAAAATGTATCTTTGCACTCCAAAATAAATGGTCTCGTGGCCGAGTGGTTAGGCAGAGGTCTGCAAAACCTTGTACAGCGGTTCGAATCCGCTCGAGACCTCAACAAAAAACCCTTCAGGAATCCTGAAGGTTTTTTGTTTTATTTATTGGCCTGTTTGGCCCACGAATCTCGTAGCGGAACCGTACGATTAAATACAATTTTCCCCGCCGTTGAATCTTTATCTACACAAAAATAACCCGTGCGTTCAAACTGAACCTTATCCATGGGGTTCGCATCTTTCACAGAAGGTTCAACAAAAGCAGTAACGGTTTTTAAAGAATCAGGGTTCAGGTTATCCAGAAACGTTTTACCTTCTTCGGCAACATCGGGTGTTTCAGAAATAAACAAGCGGTCGTACAAACGGATTTCGGCTTGCAAAGCAGTGGTACATTCCACCCAATGGATGGTGCCCTTAACCTTACGGGTTACATTGCCCGAACCGCTTTTCGTTTCCGGATCGTAGGTACAATGCAGCTCAACAATATTGCCATCTTCGTCTTTAACCACCTCCTCGCATTTAATAAAATAAGCGTATTTTAAGCGAACCTCACGACCCGGTGCCAGGCGGAAAAACTTACTCGGCGCATCTTCCATAAAGTCGTTGCATTCGATATAAATTTCACGGCCAAACGGGATGCTCCGTTTTCCGGCATTTTCATCTTCCGGATTGTTGATGCCTTCCAACTCTTCAATTTTTCCTTCGGGATAATTGGTGATGATAACTTTTAAGGGATCGAGAACGGCCATTACCCGATTTGCTTTTTTGTTCAAATCCTCACGAACAGCGTGTTCCAGCAAAGCAACATCGATCACATTATCGCGTTTGGCAACCCCGATTTTATCGGCAAAGTTGCGGATAGACTCGGGCGTATAACCTCTTCTGCGGAAACCCGAAATGGTAGGCATCCGCGGATCATCCCAGCCATTTACATGTTTTTCTTCAACCAGTTGCAAGAGCTTACGCTTACTCATTACGGTATAAGTCAGGTTCAAACGGGCAAACTCGGTTTGCTCGGGACGGTATTTCCCTTCCACAATTTGATCCAGATACCAGTTATATAAGGGGCGATGAATTTCAAATTCTAACGAACACAACGAATTGGTAATGCCCTCAATATAGTCTGACTGTCCATGCGCCCAATCGTACATGGGGTAAATGCACCATTTATCGCCGGTACGGTGGTGAGTGGCGTGCAGAATGCGGTACATCACCGGATCGCGCATTTGCATATTGGGAGAAGCCATGTCGATTTTGGCCCGTAAAACTTTGGCCCCGTCAGGAAATTCCCCGTTTTTCATGCGTTCAAACAAATCCTGGTTTTCTTCTACCGAACGCTCACGGTGCGGGCTGGGAGTTCCGGGTTTAGTCGGCGTTCCACGGCTAGCAGAGATTTGTTCAGCCGATTGATCATCAACATAAGCCTTGCCTTCTTTAATTAATTTCAGGGCCCATTCGTACAGCTGGTCAAAATAATCCGAAGCATAATACATGCGATCCTCCCAGTCAAAGCCCAACCATTTAATATCTTCCTGGATGGAGTCAACATACTCCACATCTTCTTTCACCGGGTTTGTATCATCAAAGCGAAGGTTGTACAGGCCATTATATTTTTCGGCAATGCCGTAACTAATACAAATGGCTTTTGCATGACCGATGTGCAAATAACCGTTTGGCTCAGGGGGAAAACGGGTGTGAACCCTTCCCTGGTGTTTACCTTCCGCTAATTCTTTTTCAATCTTTTGCTCAATAAAATTTAACGAAGGCTTTTTGGCCGGTTCGTCCTCTGCTCTATTCTTATTCATATCGGAAAATTTAAGTTAGCAAAAATACTACTTAATCAGGTTTTTACCAATCATTTGATTTTTTAATGCACATCAAAATTTACGAAGGATGGAAGATACCTGCGAAACATAAGCTCTACCAAACAAATTGACGTGAACCAAAAGGGGGTAAAGATTGAAGATTTCCAGACGGTTTTCCCATCCTTTTTCCATCGGATATTCTTCGTTGTAATACTCGTAGAACGCTGCCGAGAAGCCGTCAAACAAGCGGGTCATGGCAATATCCATTTCGCGGTGACCGTAATAAACAGCCGGATCGATCAGGCAAGCCTCCCCACGATTTGAGACCATAAAATTTCCGCTCCATAAATCGCCGTGAAGCAACGAAGGTTGTTCGACGGGGATGATTTCATTGAGCCGCCCGAACATGCGCTCAGCAGCCTTAATAACACCCCTGTCGATCAATCCGGAATTGCGTGCCAGCTCAAGCTGAAAATTTATTCTTTGCTCGATAAAAAAATCAATCCAGCAAGAATAATTTTTGTTTGCTTGCGGTAAAGAACCGATGTAATTATCGTGATCCAACCCAAAAAAATCGTTGCTGTCTTGATGAAGTTTTGCCAGGCTCCGTCCAAAATTTTTCCAAAAATCGGTTCCCGGCGAACCGGATTCGATAAACTCCAGGCAAAGAAAAGCATGATTGCCTGCAAGTCCGCTTAGTAATACTTCGGGAATTTGGATCACATTGGCGGCGTTCAATAAATTCAACCCTTTGGCTTCTTTGTCAAACATTCCGGGGTAAAGGTCGGCTCGGTTCCATTTTATAAATAAATTCCCTACAGATGTTTCCAGCCTGGCCGCCCGATTGATGTCACCTCCGCCTAATGGGGAAGACGAAAAAATCCTGAAGCCTGCATGTTCAGCCCTCAGGATTTCTTCCAATTTATTCTTTATTATTTCTGGTAACATTTCTTCAATTTTCTATAAATATAGAAAACTAAAAGAAAAGCAGGTTTAAATTCATTCGTTGTTTTAAAATACGATCAATGGTAAATAACGAAGCTATCGCCGCGATTACAATTAAAAGTATAGACGGGATTTGTATGCCGCTTAAAAGATCTTTTATGCCATCCAAGAAAGAAAATGAAACTTTTGGCAATTCAACAGCGTCAATATTTACCGAAGCAAATAGTGTTTCCAGAAAAGACCAATCCATCTGAAACAAAACATAAGCTGCAACAAGAATTCCCGAAATTATAATGATCCAGTATTTTGTTTCAATAATTGGCTTACTGTCTTCCGCGCGTTGTACAACTTCTGTCTGTATACGGTTCATTACAGTAGCTGTAAAATCATCTGAAGGACTTTCTAAAGAAGACTTTTTGAACATCCCTTTCAAGAAATCATCTTTTAAATTTTCATTGTTTCCCATTTCAACCTCCTTTTTTAAAGGGTTTCTCCAACCCTTAATTTAATCATTTCGTCAATTGTTTGATATAATTTTTTTCGAATACGGTGCAATTTTACTTTAACATTTGATGCCGATAAGCCAGTGACCGTACTTATCTCTTCGATGGTTTGTTCTTCCATGTAAAACATGGTAAGTAACAAAGCATCTTCTTGTGGTATCTTTTTTAAGGCATTTTCAAAATATTTTTTTCGATCCTCGTAAGCAAATTCATCAAGTTCTTCAACCAAATCATCATGGGTGTAATTTTCTACCATATTATCATCAATTGCCGAGACTTCAAATTTTTTCTTCCTGGTTTTTGAAACCGCCGTATTAAAGGCAATCCGGTATAACCAAGTAGAGAATTTTGCTTCTTTCTTAAATTTATTCAACGATTGATACGCCTTAATAAATACATCCTGTGCAACTTCTTCAGCATCTTCGTGGCTTTTCAAAATCCGTTTAACAATGGTAAACACCATATTTTTATAGCGATTTACCAATACGGCAAAAGATCCACTATCGCCATTCAACACTTTATCAATATAGTATATATCTTTTTGTTGCATCATTCATGTTTTTAGACGCCACTCATTAAAGATGGTTACAATATATAAAAAAAGAAAATGGCGTTCAATAAATCACTAAATTAGATTCCGTTTTGTAACCTGGAAAAAAAATTAGCGTCATAGAAGTAGATAAAAAAATTATTAATTAAAAACAGAAGAAAATGCATGACGGAATAGCTGCCTCATTAATAATAGCGGTAATCTTTGGTTTCATATACGCAATTGTTTATTTAGGCATAAGAAGAAAAGAAAGAATGGCTCTGCTGGAAAAAGGCGCAGACGCAAACTATTTCATAACCAAGAAAAACAGCTCTACAGCATTAAAATTCGGGATGCTATTTGTAGGTGTTGCCATTGGTATTCTTTTAGGAAACATCCTTGAAGCTTACACTCGTTTACAAGAAGAAGTGGCATATTTTTCAATGATCTTTTTATTTGGAGGATTGGGGCTAATCATCAATTACTTCATTGAAAAAAAGGAAAATAAAGGCTTATAAGGATACTTAAAAAGATAAAAAAAGGGGGTTGTAAAACTCCCTTTTTTTATCTTAGAGGAAACGATTTTACAATACTATATTGCGGTCCTTCTTTTTTTAATATGCTTTCGAACAAATACAATTCACTTACTTTTTGTTCTTGGAAATATTCGTTTTTATAATCATCAGCTATTGATTGGAATAAGGTTTTATCCGATAAATATTTAATCCGCCCCAGAGTTAAATGCGGTACAAAATTTTGACGGTCTTTAACGTAACCTATTTCACTAAGCCCTTCCGATATTAAGTTTTCAAGGTTAATAATATTTTTCGAACAGGAAATCCCTGCCCACAAAACCTTGGGATTATAGCTGCTGCCAAATATCCCGATTTCTTCAACTTCAAAGGAGAATTGTTCGGTTCGGCTGACAGACTCCGAAATCTTTTCAATAATTGAATCAATCTTTTCATCTTCAGTTTCACCAAAAAACTTCAGGGTTAAATGCAGGTTATACGGTTCAACCCATTTAATTTTTTCATGTTTCAATTCATTTTTTAAAGACGAATAAACATCCATAAAATTATCGGTTGGCAATATTTTGATGGCTAAAAAAAGTCGTTTCATTAAAAAAATTTAGGATAAGAGCGTAAATGTAGGAAATATTTATATTTTTGCACTTCGAAAGTTTTTTACTTTTTGGGGCATTAGCTCAGTTGGCTAGAGCGTTTGACTGGCAGTCAAGAGGTCATCGGTTCGACTCCGATATGCTCCACTAATTTAAATCGTAAAGTATTTTTAATAAATGCTTTGCGATTTTTTGTTTATATAAAAAGTCCACATATAGTCCATTCTCAATAAAAATTGACTTTCCAATATTTAAACAGAGGGGGATCCCCAAAAACTCAATAATGTCCCGCCATTCTTTGAATGGTCATATGGGAATGAATTGGAATTATGGTTTCTTATTAAAAAAATGGAGAGAGTAATTCAAGACATTAAAGCAAAGTGAGGTTGATTTGATAATTGGTTCATCTCGACTGGAAGAAGAACATAAAATTAATAAAATATCAATTGAACAGCACAAACAAAGCAAAAAACTGAATAGATTAAATGTGATTGCTTTTATTATTGCAATAATTGGACTTGTTTATGGTACAATTAGTATAATATTTTTAGTTCAAGACCATAATAAGGATTATAGCCCAGAAATTATTGAAAGGCTGAATAATGTAATTCAAAAACAAAGTGATATGAGTGATACTGTTTTAAAAAACAAAGAATTGATTAATGAGATTGTTTTTTCAGAGAAAAAAGATATAAAGTCAACGAAAATTAAGTAATTACGGACTACAACACGCAATAAAAAACATAGGGCAAAAAGTGGTAAATTTGAAAAGAAATTTATTTTCTCTTCACTTTTTATCAGGCAATTAGATTTTAGTTCGAGTTTTCAATAAACAGCGACCAAACAAACAGAACATTTGCTATTGGAAACTAAACCACTATGGATTGTAAATCCATAGGTTGTAAGAGCGGTAAAAAATGAAATTTTTTAACCTCATTCTAATATCCAGTTACCCGACTGGGCGTTGGGCTTATCCCGATGGTGCTCAAGATAATCCTGCACCATTTCATCGGTTATATTTCCTGTGCTCCATACTCCATAACCAACTGCCCAGAAATGCTGACCCCAATACTGTTTTCCCAAGGCGGGAAACTCCTGTTGGAGCAACCTTGATGTGCGCCCCTTTAGCTTCTTTACCAAGTGGCTTATACTCAATGAGGGTGCATACTCAACATGCAGATGAACGTGATCCTTGCTCACTACACCCTTCAGTATCTGAACATTCTCAGCATTACATATCTGTATTACCAAATCACGGCAACGAACCTGAACGTCCCCCCTCAGCACATGATACCGATACTTGGTCACCCAAACGATGTGTGCTGTCATCCTACTTACCGTATGGGAACTCTTTCTATTACTCTCCATACCGTAAAACTAAATAATTTATAGAAACTAAAGTAACTGCAATGAAATTGCAGGGTTTTAACCATTACCTAGGATAATAAAACTATAAATAAGTAAAATATTACTCTAACTCCAATAGCAAAAGAGCTGTTTCTTCTACACCACACTCCCCCCATATCTAATAGTTTTTTCCAAATACAAATCACAACAAATAGGGATTGTGTAATAAAGAACACTGTTCTATTTTTACATCGTAAAATAAATAGCCAAAAGCCAAAATCAACTATGCAAATACAAAAAGACGACATACGAAAAATAATTCTACAAGTAGCTCGTAAAGAATTTTTTGATAATGGATTTAAAGACACCTCTATGCGAACTATAGCTCAAAAGGCTGATGTAGGATTGAGTAACATTTATAATTACTTCAAAAATAAAGACGAAATTTTCAGGGAGGTTTTATCTGGATTACTTAGTGATTTAGATAATGTTATGGCAGAACATAATTGTCCTGAGGGGATTGATTTGTATATTCTCAATTCCGAAGAATATGTATGTTCTCAAATTGGGATCTTTGTCAATTTAGTGGATAATCATAAAGATGATTTTCGTTTGTTGCTCTTTAAATCAGCAGGGTCTCAGCTCGAAAACTTTCGTGAAGAGTGGATAGAAAGACAAACTAAAATTGGGAAGGAGTATATGAAAATACTCAAGCAAAAATATCCGACGGTTAATGTTGATATATCAGACTTCTTTATACATATAATGAGTTCGTGGTTTATCAGTAGTATATCAGAGCTGGTTATGCACCATTTAACCCAGGCTGAACTAGAACAGTTTATAACTGAATATATGCGCTATTCCACAGCAGGTTGGAAAAGTGTCATGAACATCAATAATCCTTAATCGGATTATTTTTTTGAACAAAACTGAACATCGTTCTTTTTTGACAGAGATTAAAAAAACATAAAAAATTAAGATATGAATACATTATCAAAACTTAAAACCTATATGACAGGCAGGAAGGCATTACTTCCGCTATCATTAGGATTATCTGCACTAAGTGCCTTAATTGCAATGATACCATACATTCTGGTGTGGTTTATCATTCGTGAATTTATTGTAGCGGGAAAAATCACATCGTCAACAATGGTGCAAATCTACGCCTGGTGGGCTGCCGTACTGGCTATTGGAAGCATTCTGATTTATTTTGCTGCACTTACATTTTCACATTTAGCAGCATTCCGTACCGAAACCAATATGCGCCGATATGCTATGAAAAAAATTGTGCGTATGCCTCTCGGATTTTTCGATAATAACACTAGCGGTCGTATCCGCAAAATAATTGACGACAACGCCAGTATTACACATAGTTTTTTAGCACACCAATTGCCCGATTCTGCAGCAACTATTGTTATGCCCATCACAGCAGCCGTACTTATTTTCGTTTTCGACTGGCGATTGGGATTAGCTTGTATATTACCAATCGTCCTTTCAATGGGATTAATGAGCTTTATGATGGGTGCAAGGGGACGGATGTTCATGAGAAACTATATGGATTCCCTCGAAGAAATGAATACCGAAGCCGTTGAATATGTACGTGGCGTTCCAGTTGTAAAAGTATTTCAGCAAACGGTATTTTCATTTAAAAATTTCTACAACAGTATTGTTAAGTACAAAGAAATGGTAATGAATTACACAAATTTATGGCAATTTCCAATGTCT
This sequence comes from Bacteroidales bacterium, assembly GCA_963664245.1. GTDB lineage: Bacteria > Bacteroidota > Bacteroidia > Bacteroidales. The sequence continues at coordinate 2,429,526 of OY760934.1, read as the reverse complement.
CTGTACACAGTACTTATCAACGGATTTGCATATTTCATTGTACCTACTGCTATTCTATTGATTGGCTCTGCGAGTAATCCGGCTCTTGTTATTTTAAACATGTTTCTCTACATACTTATTGCTCCAATTTTCTCTCAAAGTGTAATGCGAAGTATGTATATGAATCAAGCATTTGGACAGGCCAAAGAAGCTATTGAACGTTTAGATAATCTATTATCAACTGAACCGTTACCTGTTTCTAGTAATCCGTTACCAATGAAGCATTTCGATATTAAATTCAACAAAGTTTCATTCAGTTATCCCTGTGCAAATAAAAAGGCTGTCGATAATATCAGTTTTACTATTCCGAGAGGAAAAACAGTCGCTTTAGTAGGTGCTTCTGGTGGAGGAAAAACAACCATTGCCCGACTTGTTCCCCGTTTTTGGGATGCTAATGAGGGCGAAGTTCTTATTGGTGGAATCAATGTCAAAGAAATTGAACATAAAGAATTAATGGAGAACATTTCATTTGTTTTTCAAAACACAAAATTATTTAAAACCACTCTTCTGGAAAATATAAAATACGGAAATCATGATGCATCATTGGACGAGGTGAACCGTGTTGTTGATATGGCTCAATGCCGCGAGATTATCGACCGTCTACCGGATGGCTTACATACCAAAATAGGAACAGAAGGAACATATCTTTCGGGCGGAGAACAGCAACGTATTGTGTTGGCAAGAGCTATTTTAAAAAATGCGCCTATTGTAGTTCTTGATGAAGCTACCGCTTTTACCGACCCCGAAAACGAACATCTCATACAAAAAGCCTTTGGCGTACTTGCACAAGGAAAAACCGTGCTAATGATTGCACACCGATTAACTAGCGTTCAGAATGCCGATACTATTCTTGTCATTAACGAAGGACAAATTGTAGAACAGGGAAATCATAACGAATTACTTATAAAACAAGGGGTTTATACAAAAATGTGGAACGAATATCAACAGTCTGTTCAATGGACAATCGGAATGGAGGTTTGCAATGCTTAATATAATTCAACGAAAATTTGCTCTGTCAGAAAAAGGAGCAAAAGACTTTATAAAAGGAACATTAGCAACAACATTGTTCAACATTGCATTAATGCTTCCCGCAGTTTTCATATTCCTTTTTCTCGAAGAATATTTAAACAAAGTGATTAACCCATCAACAACCATCACTCATGGATTTTGGTATTACATACTGCTTGGCTTAGGCTTTATGCTGATCATGTTTATTATTGCAATGATACAATACAAAAGCACATTTTCTACTGTTTATGAAGAAAGTGCCAACCGCCGTATTTCCCTTGCAGAAAAGCTTCGCAAATTGCCCTTGGCTTTCTTTGGCGAGAAAAATCTCTCCGACCTCACTTCAACCATAATGGATGACAATACCGATTTAGAGCATACCTTTTCGCACGCTGTGCCTCAATTATTCGCCTCTATCATCAGTATAATTTTGGTCGCAATAGGCTTATCTTTTTACAATTGGCAATTGTCGTTGGCTTTGTTTTGGGTAGTTCCTCTTGCAGTAGGAATACTTTTTATTGCAAAAAAAAGAATAGACAAAGAAAATAAAGCCGGATACCAAACCAAACGTAATGTAAGCGAAAAAATACAGGAAGGTTTAGACACCATTCAAGAAATGAAATCTTACAACCAGGAAGAGGATTATGCCAAAGAATTGGACTCCACTATTGATGTGTATGAAAAGCACCTGATAAGTGGAGAGCTATTTACAGGAGCAATGGTAAACAGTGCTCAAAGTTTTCTGAAACTGGGGTTGGCAGGTGTTATTATTATTGGAGCAAATTTAGTGGCATCAGGGAGTGTTAGCCTGTTTGTTTATTTTATTTTCCTCATGATTTCAGCAAGCATTTATAATCCCATAAACGAAGTGTTTAACAATCTTGCAGCTCTGTTATACCTCAACGTTCGCATTAACCGAATGAACGAGATGCAGGCAATGCCGATTCAACAAGGAACAGAAAAATTTGATCCGGATAATTACGATATAGAATTCCGTAATGTCGATTTTGCTTACGAAGAAGGCAAACAAGTTTTAAACAAAGTGTCGTTTACTGCAAAACAAGGCGAAATTACTGCTTTAGTCGGCCCTTCAGGTGGAGGAAAAAGTACCTCAGCAAAATTGGCTGCACGTTTCTGGGATACCAGTAACGGTAAAATAACCCTGGGCGGTCACGACATCAGTAAAATTAACCCAGAGACCTTATTGAAAAATTACGCCATTGTTTTTCAGGATGTTGTTTTGTTCAATGCTTCGATAAAAGACAACATTCGAATCGGAAAACGTGATGCTACCGACAAAGAAATTATGCAAGTTGCTAAAATGGCGCAATGCGACGACTTTATTCAAAAAATGCCACAAGGTTATGATACCGTTATTGGCGAAAACGGCGAAACGCTTTCGGGAGGTGAACGTCAACGTATTTCCATTGCCCGTGCTTTGCTAAAAGATGCTCCTATCGTTCTGCTCGACGAAGCTACCGCCTCACTCGATGTGGAAAACGAAACAAAAATACAGGCAGGCATTTCAGAACTGGTTAAAAACAAAACGGTATTGATTATTGCTCACCGTATGCGTACCGTTGCTAATGCCAATAAAATTGTGGTGCTTGCAAACGGAACCGTTGCCGAAAGCGGCTCTCCCGAAAAATTACAATCACAAAAAGGCATTTTCTCCAGAATGGTTGAAAGACAGATGGCGCAATAGGAGGAGTGGCAGTAGCAGCAGCTGTTGGCTCTTAGTAAACAGCAAAAAAGTACCGTAGGTACGACACCTTTGTAGAAAGAAATATTAATAAATAACGTAAGCTCCGAAGGAGCGACACAGCCAGTAGCCAAAGGCAAATCGCCAACAGCTAACGGCATAAAAAAACAAAATAATATGAACATACCAACATTACATTCGCACTACAGTAAACTTAACAACCTACTGTATATTAGTTATATTCCAAAAGTCATTAATGCAGCTATCGAAATACAACTTTTTGAGCTATTGTCGAAAAATGATTTTTCATTGACCTATTCCAAACAAGATTTCACGTTGGAGGCTATTGTAACAAAATTAGGAACACAAAAAAACGTCACCGAAGCATTATTAAAAGTGCTTGAAAAAATTGGATTGGTTTCTATCGAAAATGACACTTACGGTTTAACCATTCTTGCAGAAGAATACCTTGTTCAATCATCGGAAGCCTGTCAAATTAATAGCATACAGCAATTTGATGGCAGCAACGGACCTTTTGATTATATCATTCAAGCATTGAAAGGTGAAATGCCCGAATTTGATGGTAAAATGTGGAATACCAAAGAGGCATCCATCAATATGGAACAAGGAATGAAAGCAGGAGGATTGCAAGGGGTTTTGAAGTTTGTGAAAAACCTTCCTGATTTTGAATCGTGTACCAAGATGTGTGACTTAGCAGGCAATATTGGTTATTTTTCGTATGCCTTTTTGCACGAAAATCCAAACCTGCAAGCAAACGTGTACGATTTGCCCGAGGTTTGCGAAAATGCCAAAGAACTAAAGAAAAACGAAACGGATTTTAATCGTGTTACTTACCACGGATTCAATATGAAAAACGAAGATGACTTTGGCGAAGGATACGATTTCTTTTTCATCTCGCATTATTTATATGAATATGGAGCAAACGGCGAACTGGTTGATTTACTTAGACGAATCAATAGGTCGATGAAACCAGGAGGAATTTTCGTATCGAATCACATTTGCGACAACGCAATGGATAAAGAAAATGAATTAACGCTTGCATTAGTTGAACTCCACACTCGAATATTAGGGTATCCAACGCATCAATTGTCCGAATCGGTACTAAAAGCAGCACTCACCGAAGTTGGTTTTAGGGATTTCAAAGTTCAGCAAGCTGATGGAAGTTATGCTTTCTCGACTATGCTATTGGCAGCGAGGAAAAAAGTTTAGGAAACGGGGCTTTAGTAATTAACTGTTAACTTTTGGCATTTAGCTTTAACAGCCAATAATCAACAGCTAACAAATAAAAAAACATAAAATAATGAATATACAAAAGATTAACAACTGGTTTGAGAAACGTGCAACGGGTATAATGAGATTCCGATGGCTAATTATTGTGGGATTTATCGCCATAGTCGGCTTGGCGTTTACGGGTTTACCTAGATTGATGATGGAATCATCGTGGGATGGATATTTCCTGGAAGGTGACCCTATGTTGGTCAAAACCGACGAGTTTAAAGAAATATTCGGGAACGATAATTTTGTGGCAGTACTTACCGAATGTGACAATTCGTTCAGTAAAGACAATTTAGAACTCATTCGTGAATTATCCAACGAATTGATGGATAGCTTATCGTATGCCGAAAAAATCACCTCATTGACCGACATCGAGTTTATGACCGGAACAGAATACGGAATGCAAATAGAGCAGATTGTTCCTGATGAAATATCTTCGGACAAGACCTTGCTCGATTCTATTCGTAAAAAAGCATATAGCAAACCGAATATTGCCGAAAAATTGGTTTCAAAAAATGGACAATTAACGTGGATAATTCTGAAATTACGGACGTTTCCGGAAGATTCAGTATGGCAAAAAACCAGTACCAAAGGACCTGATTATGTAACAGGAAAAGAGACCGACCGCATTATTTCGAAAGACAAATACCAAGTTCTTTCGCCGCGAGCTACTGGAATGCCATACATCGCATACAAAAAGCAAATGTACTTTACCCATGAAACCGGACGTGTAATGAGATTAGCACTTCTACTTGCAATTATTGTTCTGATTTTTGCCACAAAGTCGTTTCGTGGTGTGGCAGTGCCATTGTTTACGTCAATCAGCTCCATTGTTATTATTTACGGTACTTTGGGACATATTGGGTATCCTATCGACAGCGGAATGATGTCGTTACCAATTCTTTTATCGTTTGCCATTGCCATAGCTTATAACATTCATCTGTTTTCATATTTCAAGAAGCAAATCACATTTCACGGTCAACGTAAACAAGCTGTCACCGAAACGCTAAAAGAAATGGGTTGGCCGGTATTATTTTCGGCACTGACAACAATGACAGCTTTGCTCACATTTTTGGTTATTCCAATGAGACCACTTCGTTTTGTAGGAGTTGCAACGGCAGCGTGTGTCTTGTTAACATTTCTAATTGTTATTTTACTAATGCCGGCCTTGTTGAGTTTTGGTAAAAATAAAGAACCACATCCTGCCATTCGTGAAAAGGGAGGACGATGGCTCGACCGTCAAATGGAAAAACTCGGCAATTTTGTGTTGTCCCATTCAAAAGGCATCATCATCACGTCTGTTATTGCTTCAATCATACTTATTGTAGGTGTTTTTAAAGTTGAAACAGCTTTCGATATTGAAAAAACAATGGGGCGTAAAATTCCGTATGTGAAAAATCTATTGGATGTCTGTGAAACAGAACTTGGTTCGATTTACTCTTACGATTTATTGGTCGAATTTCCTGAAGATGGAGATGCTAAAAAACCGGAAAATTTTAAAAAATTAGAAGAAGTAGCCCATTGTGCCGAGAATTATGAATTGACCAAACGAACCACCTCAATTTTGGACATAGTTAAGGATTTAAACCAAACCTTGAATGAAAATCAGAAAGCTTTTTATCAAATTCCCAATAATGAGAATCAAGTTGCACAAATGCTTTTATTGTATGAAAATGCAGGTGGAACAGAGTCGGAATATTGGATTGATTATGATTATAAACGCTTACGAATTATGATAGAACTTAATTCGTTTAATTCGGGCGAAGCTGAATGCGAATTAGCTGATATTCAAAAACAAGCAAGCACCATTTTCCCAAATGCAAAGGTTTCTGTAGTGGGTAGTCTTCCTCAATTTACAGCAATGATGCAATATGTGGTCCGAGGACAAATACAATCGTTTGGCTTGGCGTTAATTATTATTGCTTTATTGCTAATGATTGTTTTCGGAAGTGTTCGTGTCGGACTTATTGGTCTGATACCAAATATTGCGCCTGCTCTTGCTGTAGGAGGAGTAATGGGATGGATGGGCATTCCGCTTGATATGATGACAGCAACCATTATTCCAATGATTCTTGGTTTAGCGGTTGATGATACCATTCATTTTATTAACCACGGTCATTTAGAATTTAATCGTTCAAGAAATTACAAAGAATCAATTTTGCGTTCGTTCCGTGTGGTTGGAGTAGCGTTAGTATTATCAACAATAGTGATTTCTGCCAATTTTATAGTGTACGCCACCTCAGCCGCATTAACGTATTTCAACCTCGGATTGTTGGCTGTTATAGGAATGTTGGCGGCTTTGTTTGCCGATTTATTTATCACTCCGATACTATTTAAGTGGTTTAATATTTTTGGGAAAGAAAACAAGTAATCGCTGATGGGAGTTGGCTGTTAGCTTTTAGCCCTTGGCAATTAGCAAATAGCCAACAGCTCATAAACAATACAAAAAAACACAAATCGCTCTTGGCAGCTAAGTGCCAATAGCTTAAAATATAGAAAAATGAAAATATTAAAAATTACAACATTATTAGCTATTTTAATAATAATAGCAACGGGCATCAATGCTCAAACATTAACAGGACGCGATATCGCACAAAAAATAAAAGACCGTGCCGATGGCGACACACGTACATCGGAAATGACGATGAAACTAATTAACAAACGAGGAAGTGTACGCGAACGCAAAGTAATTTCGTACTCAATGGATTACGGGAAAAACATGAAAGATAAAAAGACATTGATGTTTTTCCAGTATCCGGGAGATGTAAAAGGTACAGGTTTCTTGACTTGGGATTACGATGAAATAGGAAAAGACGATGATAAATGGTTGTATCTGCCTGCGATGATGAAAACACGCCGTATCAGTGGTGCATCAGCAAAGAAAGACTACTTTATGGGTACTGATTTTACTTACGATGATATGGGTAGCCGTAACATTGACGAAGATGAGCACAAACTCCTTCGTGAAGAAACAGTTGATGGTTATAAATGTTGGGTTCTTGAATCAACCTCAAAAGACAGTCGAGATATTTTCTCAAAAAAGATTTCGTGGATACGTCAAGATTGTCTTATTGCTGTTCAAGTAGAATATTACGATAAATTGGGCAAATTACATAGAACATTAAAAATGTCAAATATCAATCAAGTGGATGGCTTTTGGATAGCTCAAAAAATGGATATGAAAAACCTGCAAACCAATCACGAAACTGTCATTTCCATTGAAAATCCGAAATATAACATCAATATTGACGAAAGTGCATTTACTGTCGCAAAGTTGGAGAAAGGAGGGCTTTAGTGGCAGTTATCTAATCGCCAATAGCAAAAAATAAAAAATGAAAACATTAAATTACATCATACTCTTTCTCTTTATTACCGTTACTGCAACCGCACAAGATAATATCAATTACAAATTCAGCGGTTTTGTCGATACCTATCACGCTGTGCGAAGCAAAAGTCCGAATGATTTTATGAGTTCGCGTAGTCGTTTACGTACCGAGTTTGAGACACGCAAAGGAAAATCGTATATGTTTGCTTCGCTTAATTCAGTATATAACAACATTGTCGAAGACCAAACTAAAATTGAACTTCGTGAAGCATTTTTTCAATACACCACCAACAATTGGGATTTTAAAGTAGGAAAGCAAATTGTGATTTGGGGCGTAGCCGATGGAATGCGTATTACCGACATTATATCACCAATGGATTATACCGAATTTCTGGCACGTGATTACGATGATATTCGTATTCCTGTTAATGCGTTTCGATTAAAATATGTGAAACCAAGCTACAACCTCGATTTGATTTTTATACCAATCTCCGAGTTTTTTGTATTGCCAGTTGATGAAGACAATCCGTGGTCAATTACCAATTTGTTTACAATGCCTTATGTGAAAAATATGGATAACACGCCTAAACATACACTGAAAAACAGTGAATTTGGCGGACGTTTTTCATTTTTTCTAAGTGGCATTGATTTTTCAGTGTCGGCATTGCACGGATGGAATAAGAATCCGGTTTTCAGTTACGGTTATTCGTCAAACAACGACACACTTCAACTTACCGCCAACTACGAACGTTTAAATATGCTGGGGATAGATTTTTCTATGCCGGTCAGTAAATTTGTGGTACGTGGCGAAATTGCAGAGTACTTCGATGAACTCCAAGAAATCAACAATAACGAAAAAATTAAAAAAAATGCTACTTATTTTCTTCTTGGGGTAGACTGGTATGCCGGTAATGAATGGACAGTAATGGCACAGTATTATCACAAACTCATCAGTAATTATGACGAATCAATGACCACCGACCAAAACACTGCCTATGCAACTATGAGTGTCTCAAAATCATTATTACGTAGCACTCTAAAACTATCGGCGTATGCCTATATCGATGTGCTTAACAAAGGCTCGTTTACACGTTTCTCTGCCGACTATTCCCTTACCGACCAAATTCACTTAATGGCTGGTTATGACTGGTTCAACGGTGACAAAGGGATGTTTTCTCACTATCAAGACAACTCAGAATATTGGGTAAAGGCTAAGTTTTGTTTTTAATTTATAAAACTTCGTCTTAAAAAATGCAAAAGTATTAGAAAAACTGAAATGTAATGTAGAAAAATAACATCAGAAATATAGGAGAATCTATAAAAACGAAGAAATCCTTTCAAAGGTTATTACAATTATGAGGAATCCTGGAAGCTAAAAATGATAATTTTATAAGTTCGATACTTATACGCTCACAGAAATGGGGTTATCGGATTTCTGGTTCTTTTTATAACCCAGATAACCATCAAGTTCCCCTTCGAGCATCTTCTCAATGCCCCGCTTTTGAAGTTGCTTCAAAAAATCATTATGATCCTCCCTGTTTTAAACTGATTGAGAAAATCGTCATTTAATAAACCGTCTTTTTCCATTTACACAGTTTATGAGATAGGGGTATTTTAAATCAGTCTTTTTTCCCTTTCGTTTTCCCCAAAGTATACCCCAAAACCACACAAAATTTTACATTAACAAAACGTACACTAAAGGGATTAGCAACCCTAAGAGCAATAGCCATTTTCCCCTTCCCATAATTCCTTTTTTTCCTCGTACCATTATAAGTCCCGATAGGGCAAAAAAGATAAGCGATATGGCAAACACATCCCCCATTATGGTCCACCCTTTCACATTATTATAGTGAAGTTTGTTCAGGTAGTAAATAATTACTTTTTTTTCGTGCTGCTCATATTCAACAATGCCATTATTAACAGAATAAATCCCTATCCCTCCGTCAAAAAGCAAGCGGTAATGATCTCCATTTATTTTTACAACTTGCTTTATTTTGGGCAAATTTCCCCGTTTTATCCAGGTTTCTTCCAAAACTTTGGTTGTTAACTTAGGAGCAAAACAAGCGGTTCCTTCTGTTGTTTTGTAAGCAGGATTGTTTTTACCCATATGATTCAACACAAATCCCGAAATTCCGTACACCAAACACAAACCAGTCATAACAAAGCCCAAATCCCGATGAAAGATACGAACCCACTTACGTAAAATTTTCATTGTTTTGTTTTTTTACTTATCTGACAACATCATAATCTATCCCTTCCATAAAAAAAATTGAATAATAATTTTTTCCATGTTTTTTCATCCATTGGCGCATTTTGTTGATGTTATTATTTTCGGCGGCACAGGTTTCGGCCGAACCATCTTCTTCCGCGATTTTCTCATTCAGTTTTTCCTCCCACTGGTCGATATATTCTTTCGTAAGCCGCCTTTCTTTTAAAATACCGGTAACCGTTATGGTTGAGCCAACCAATTCCTGGTTAAAACCAGTTATTTTGCCATTGGCTTCAATCCTTATTGTTTCGTTACCATCGATATTGGCTAAAAAACAACGTTTACCTGAATGCTTGCACGTATGGGTAACCACGCCCGTTAACTTAATGGTTTTATCTAAATTTTCATTCACATGTAAAAACAAATCATCAAGCGAAGAAAAAGAAGTTAGTTCCATTTCTGATTTTTCCGCCCCGTTTTCAGCGCGGTTTAATTTATTATTGTTTTGACAGGCTCCTGCTAAAAACACAAGAGCGAAAAAAAATAAAAGCTTTCTCATTGGTTTAATTTTCTTATTTCCTAGTTATATTTTTATTAGAAATCGAATAATTTATTTCCTGGTTTCAATATTTTTTCACTTACAAGGTTAGGCCAAAGGCAACAAGTAATCCTGTTTTGGGACGAGCATCAATATATAATTCACTAAATTGCTGAAGCATAAGATAAATCCCATAATTGTTTTTCAAATCAATGTCGTACCTTAACTGTGGCGACAGGTAGACCTTTTTTGCCGAAAGGTATTCAAAATCGGGGAGCACCAAAGATTGAACAGCTACAGCTTCGGGAATTGCCTCAGAAGGCTCATTTAACTCTTTACTCAAGCAATGATCGTAACGCATTGCCATCTTCAGGGTTATGGACGATTTTGCATACTGTTTGCTAGCCCCCAACATTAACTCAGGCGAAAGAAATTCAAATTCCTGAGATGATCTCGGTTCAGGACTTGGATGTTGATACTCTTCCTTATATTTATAATATCCAAGACCAGCTTTTATAAAACAACTCCAGTCTGAAAACATATCCTCAGCAGTGGCAAAAAAGACAAGTCCGCCCGAAAATTCCTTTTGAGTATATCTTGGGGCAAGGTTAAGATAAACTAAACTTTGCCCTTGCTCATAATCATATTCCAAACCTTTTTTTTGCTGGAATCCGGCATAAGCTTTTAGTCTAAATCGGAGAAACTGCCGACCAAATTCAGCATAATAATTATTTATATTCAGTTTGTTCTTAATATAAGCATTGTAGCTATTAGAGTCATTCAGGTCTAATTTACCTCTCTTGTAATAAATTGCAGAAAAATAGCCAACATCCTTAGGAAACCATTGTAAACTAAATTTATAACTATCCAAATCATAATTACAGCTTACACCACTACCTTTTGAAATAACCGTAGAAAAACGCTTTCCCCTGATACCGAGCCCCTTCATATAGTAAATTGAATTACCTCCATCACCAGGGCGATAAATAGCAACCCCATGTTCTTGTTTATAACCCTCATACATCAAACTAATTCCCAGATAGTAAGAAGCAGATTCAAAGGCAAAGCCCGCATTTATAGAAAAATCAGAAGTTGTGCTTTTAGGCCTTGGATCAATAGTCCGGTATGATTTACCAGCACGGTATTTAGCACTAATCCCAAAAAGTTTATTGTTCCATCTATAAGCAAAGCCTCCCAAAAAAGAGTAGACTTCCTGTTTTGAGGTTCCGCCAACAGTGTCGGCAATAATATAAGGGGAAACGAGCTGGTAATCGGCCACATTGCTCCAATGAACATTGTAATTCCGTTGGCTTTCATAACTTGTCCCTCCATAAAGTACGCTTCTGTCTTTTCGTTTAAAAGAATGGACATTAAAAGACATGTTCTCCAGCTTATTCCCACCTTCTACAATATAAAGCCCCCCGGCATTGAGTTCTTTCCAATTGAGAGACAAATCGGTATACGTACTGTCGGGATTAAAAAACTGCAATGCCGGATTGCTTAAAAACGATAACATATAATCCCTTAATTCCTGGTTAAAAAAGTGATGAGAAGCCGCCCTTTGGGCGTTTGTCAAACTACAAAATAATAAGAAGGTCAAGATTATTGTTATACGTTTCACGAGATTTTTTATAAAAAGATGAATATAAATTTTATTATTTCCCCTCTTTTGAAAGGGTTTGTTTAAGTATTTATCAATTTATTATTCTGTTTCCACATTCCCGGGAGAAGGCTCGGCAGTTGCGATAAAATCAAATGCAGAATCGTTGGTATCAAGCAGTACCACACGCCCATTTTCCGTATATGAAACCTTACGTTTTACACTTTTCCCGTAACGGCTGTCGTCGCCATCGCCACTATGTGTCCAGGTAAGGTCAAGCGAAGGATTTAAAGCTTTCCATTCGTAATCGGAAGGCGTACTGCATTCCACGGCATCAATAATGATGTCATTGGAAACTTCCCAGGCATCAGCGTCCATATCATACTCACTTCCGCCAAATATAAGTTTATAGTCGTAATGGTAAGCATTATTGATTGCAAACTGTTCTGGCGTTACATTATCAAGTTTAAACAATACATAAGATTTAAACCCGCGGTTGTGAAGGCTCCAAATCGATGCCGAGGTTGATACCATTTTTACCATGTTTGTTACTTCCGGGACATCAACATCGTATTCGTGATCATCATACCATTCAAAGTCAGCAGCAGAAAGGTCAAAAGAGTTGCTGTTTGCTGTTCTGTGGTCAATGGCAATATCACAAATCAATAGTGTTTCGCCGGGCTGTACCGGATAATCTGTTCCATTCCCAGGAATGCGGTATACCGAACTCACAGCAGTTTTGCTTGCCCTATTGTCAGGATCAAGCTGGTTTAAATACATGGCTGTATTGAATGCTGTTTCGGCAATACATAAACCATCGGCATAAAGCACTTCCGAACTATTGTTATAAATTTCAATGTATTTATCCCCTCCCGAATATTGCTTCCCTTCGGGAGTTTGGGTCCCGCTAAAAAGAATTTCGGAAATAACAAAGCCTTCGCTTTCTTTAGAAAGAACCAGTTGCATATCAAGGTCAAAAGTTCCTCCAAGAATCCCTACATTTTCTTCCAGAGCCCTGACGTTAGCCGTTTGCTGAACATCAGCCCCTTCTGCATCCTGTGTAGTGTACGAAACTTCGCCTTCAATTTTCACATTGTACAAACCATCTTCAACATCAGTCGAAATAAAGCTTATTCCCGAAAATTGACTTACGGCAACATAACCAGTATTTACATTTGTCAGGGTTAGAGTGCCACTTGTTAGCACAGGGTTCTTTGCACTTAAACTCTCTGGGAATTTTACATCAAAACTCACATCAGAGGTCGAAATTGAATCGTCACTACAAGACACAATAAAAAGTGTTGCAATTACAGTTAAATAAATTAATGTTCTTTTCATTTCTATTTTATTATTTTAAAGGTTAAAATTAAATTCCATTCCAAAATACGGAAAGGCTTTGCGCTTTACGGTAAGACCATCCATATTTTTATATTCAGGGGCTATATAAATCAGGCGGTTAACATAAAAAGCCAGCCACATCTTATTTTGGATTTTTTTTGTGACCTTAAAGTTGATCTCCGCCTCATAAGCTTCACGCTTGTTTCTAAAATCAGTTTTATTATCATATAAAAACTTTAATATCGGATCATCAATATCTTCTTCAGTATAGGTATATTTATTATTGTCGTAATCGAAATAATATTCGGGCATACCACTGTTCGGATTATATTTAGAACTGGTGTACCAAGTGTTTTGAATTGTTGTTGAAAATATCAGCCCCAATTTGTCAATTTGGGTGTCAAAACGGATGTTTGTATTAAATTGCTGATACTCCTTTCCTTTATTCCATGTATAATAGCCGTAATACGGGTAATGTTCATCAACTATAATTGTTGAGGGATAACCATATGTCGGTTCACTCAAATCGTATTTTACTTTCATCCAGGCACCATTGATAGATATTCTCGATTGTATTTTTTCAAACCGTCCCAGGTCAAATTGGTATTCAATCCCTTTTTTTTGTTCTCTCGCTCCATTCCCCAAGCGACTATAGAATTGGAATATTTTTTTATCCTCATACGGAAACATATCAATTGTCGGAGGTTCTGTAAGTTCAGAAGAAGATGGCCCGGAATCAGTATCATACTTCTTATACTCCATGATCATTGCACGGTTGAGGGTTTTGAACCCTCTTTTCATTTCTTCGTAATAAGCGTTTATATTGAATTTACATTGCCCAAGTTTGATCCTTACCCCCAATTCAATCTTGCTATTGCGGTTGGGTTTTAATGAATAGTTGGTTAGGTCTATGATCTGTGTTTTATAATAAACCTGCCTGAGAGCTTCGTCAGAGTTGGAATAAAAATCAAGTTCTACTTTATCAAAATACAATAGGTTGGGATATAGGTGTGTTAATCCCGGAAATTTGGTAAGCCAACCATATCCACCGCTAAATGCAATTTTTAATTCTTTTCCCCAGAGTTTTTTAGTTGGAAGGGAAAACAAAATATTTAAGCGGGGATCAAAATAAAACCGATTGCTAATTGTATATTCTTGCGACAAGTTTAAAGCCGCATTTGCCCGTACGCCAAATTGTGTTTCCAACTTGTTTTCACCAATAAAAAAACTAAAATTATCTTCGGTAAAGAATGCCAGTTTTTGCATCGAAGGAATATCTTTTGAAGCCCGTGGACGCCCGGTTCCGGCATAAAGCGGACGAGTAGGATCATAGACTTCACCTTTGCCAAAATTTTTCTCGTACCGGTAATCGCCGCCCACAGAAAAATTATGTTCTAACCCCAAAAAACAAAAATTTAGAAGGGTATTGAAACTGGTATTAAAGTAAAACGGTTTCCCATCAAGCAAAAAATCGGCCATATATGACAAAGGAAGATATTCGCCATAAAACTCGCCTTCTGTACGGCTAACCGTTATTGGATAAGGACGCCCAAGTACTTGTCTGGTAATTGCATTTTGGGTATGGGTATAACTTCCTGAAAAACGATACTCAAACTTCTTGAAGCAACTATTATTTAAAGCTTGCCAATTGATGACCGAAGAAAAATCAAACTGCTTATAATCCTTTTTATAAGTATCGGTCTCAGGATGGTCGATTTCGGGATCTATCCGGGTTTCATCAAACGAACCGGTATAGGCAACATTAGCTTTCAGCGACCAAAGCCCCCTACGACCCTCTATATTATTTTTATAACGCACCGATCCGGTAATCCGTCCATAATTCACTTTCAAATTACGCTGATCGGGCATGTAATACATGTAATCAATATTTACATTCAGGGTTTGATGGTTAGGCAATGCAAAACCTTTACCAAGTGCAAAAAGTTTGCTTCCCGGGTTTGCTTTAAAGCGAGCTTTCCAGGGTGTTTTTTTATACGCACGTTTAATCTTTACCAAACCGCTTGTCAGTTCTCCGTACCTCACAGATGGGATGCCACGGACAATTTCGACAGATTCAATATCGTCGGTTGTTATCAAGCGCATATCAACCCCTTTCCCGGTAGTATTTTGCTTAAACAAAGGGGAAGAAGTTGTACTTTCCGAAAACCCGGTCACATCCTGAAGTTCGGCATCATTTGACACCGGTGCTCCATCAATAAGAAAAGCGGTTCCGAATGAAGAGTTATAATCATAAGAAGTATTGTTGGAATTGGAAGCTGCCATCGGCTCACGTAATGAAAGCAACTGGCTTTTAGTCATATTAATATTCTGAGATACCCCTCCAGGAATTAACTCCATTAAATCGGCAAAACTGGTTGGCTGTATATGTCTAAGGGCAGCTTCATCAATTACCGAA
The DNA here is from genome assembly GCA_963664245.1 of Bacteroidales bacterium. Taxonomy (GTDB): domain Bacteria; phylum Bacteroidota; class Bacteroidia; order Bacteroidales. The sequence continues at coordinate 2,414,055 of OY760934.1, read as the reverse complement.
GAAGTTTCCAAACTTTCTTTTTCTTTTGCAATTACTACTACCTCTGCAATTGTTTGCACCTTGGGAGTTAAATGTATTAACACCGCATTTTTATACCTTGGGAATATACACTTAGTTAATGGCTGATATCCAATACATGAAACCTGTATATAAACCGAATCTGAATCCGGGACTTTTAACTGGAAAAAACCTTGCTGGTCAGAAGCTGTGCCCTTCTTTATTTCAGGCAGCCAAATATTAGCATAAGGGACAGCTGAATGAGTTGATTCATCTAAAATTTTCCCTCGAATTAACAATTGACCTTCAACATCTGTAATAATAAATAATAACAGGCTAACAACAATCCATATTTCTTTTAACATCAGACTTATTATATAATGGACAGCAAAATTAGAGGCTATTTTAAAGGACTACAATCCCCATTATTAGGGATTTTATACAATTTAAATCACAGATTTAATGAGAAATCGAGAAGTACTGGCTGGGTTTTATCTTCCTTTTCTTCACTATAATTAAGAGGATAGAGATTAAAAACGCTTAGGTAAGTTGTGTTAGCCTAAAACATTAGAAAAAGCAGAAATGAGAATGCAATTATAACTATTAACTATATGAAACTTCTATAAAGATAGTTTACAAAATAGTCTATATAATAACGGCCAACTTTTACTATTGTTTTTTGTTCAATTTTAGGTTAAAATACTAGGGATTTGGGGATGCCTTTACGAATAAGCCTCAAATTAATTTTTCTTGTAGTAACTGATAAAGTCAATATATGAACTACTTCTAATTTTATTATCTTTAAGTTCCTTGTAATGTTTTCTAATAGCCAGTTGTGTACTTTGGTAATTAATTAATCATAGATTTAGTTATAAAATCTAAAATGTAGAAAAGTTGGTATTTTAATATATTAGCGGAGCAATATGCTCTACTTTTTTACTTTCCCCGGTAAAAATCCTTTATATCTTCCTTTTTATCATATAATCTAAGAAATAATGAATTATATTTGATAACCAAATTAACCCGAGCATGAAAACAATCGCCAAAATTTGCTTACTAGCCATCATTGTATTTGCTTGCAAAAGTCAACATGGCACAAGCAAGAGCAACAGTAATTCTTTGTTTTCAATTGACATTCAAGAAAAGTACAGCATTGGAGAACCTATAAAAATAGCCGTTACAAATACCTCTACGGTTTCTTTTTCTATTATTGATCCCGAGTTAATACACATCGAAAGATTGAACAATGGTGTTTGGGAAAAAGTTAAAATTTTAACTGCTCCATGTGGGAGCCCGGGAAATGCTCCCATGGAAAAAATCCTAGTTAAACCTAATGATTCCCACTATTTTCAATGGGATCAAAAAGAACGCTGGTGCGAATATAAACAAGGGAAGGAAAATAAAACTTCTTTACCAAAAACCATTGAAGAACAAGTTCCAAACGGGAAATATCGTATAACCATTATTTATCAATTAAAAAATTCGCCTATATTTGATAAATTATATAAAGAATTCTTAATCATAGACCCAATCAAATAATCCAATATTAACCAATTAATATCCACCATGAAAAAAATTTCACTTTTTATTATTTTAATATTATTTAGCTCAAATTTTTTGTTTGCTCAGGCTTGGTTAAAAAGCCTTGAAGACAAAAAAGAAAACGAAGAAATTACGTTTTTTGATATACAAAAAGCTTTTAATGATTACTGGAAAGACTACAATGTAGTAAACGGCAAATACTTAAAAGACGGGGAACTGGTAAAAGCTCCAGGCTGGAAACAGTTTAAACGCTGGGAATGGTACTGGGAATACAGGGTTGATCCACAAACCGGTAAATTCCCAAAAACAAACACGGCAACCGAATGGGAAAAATTTAAAGCTGCACAAGGACAGGAAAATAACCTTAAGGATGCACCAACAAGTGCCTGGACAAGCTTAGGTCCGAATTCTTCTCTTGGTGGGTATGCAGGTATCGGAAGAATCAATTGTATTTCCTTCCATCCAAGTAATACCAATACTTTTTGGATCGGATCTCCTTCAGGGGGGTTATGGAAAACGACAGACGGTGGGAGCACCTGGGCTGTACTTACCGATGATAATGATGTGATGGGAGTAAGTGATATTGCCATACCATCTGATTATGAAACCTCGCAAACCATTTATATCGCTACAGGAGACCGGGACGGAGGTTCGGTTTGGACCTTGAACGGGATGAACAGTGACGATAATCAAACCGTTGGGGTTTTAAAATCCATTGACGGAGGAAATACATGGATCAATAAGCTCCCTGTCAACAGATCTTCATTACAAATAATGGGATTTTTAAAAATTCACCCTTCTGACAATAATATTTTATATGCAGGTATTTATAACAAAATCTGGAAATCTACCAATGCCGGCGAAAACTGGACAGAGCTTTACACTTTCTCCAATTATGCCATTGATATGGAATTTAAACCCGGCGACCCAAATACAATTTATGTTTCCACCGACACTTATTCCAGTGCTGTAAAAATTTATAGAACAACCGACGGTGGAGCAAGCTGGACAACCCAGCACACTTTTGATGCCACCGACAGACGAATTGAGCTCGCGGTTACCGACGATAACCCCAATATTGTTTTTGCCCTAATTGCAAACAGAGATGGTGGGTTATCAGGAATTTATAAATCTTCAAATAGTGGTGATAGTTTTAGAAGGGTATATGATGGTTCAATAAGCGGACATTATTTACTTAACTGGAGTGGTAACGGAGCAGGAACCAATAATGGGCAAGGAGGCTATGATTTAGCTTTAGCAGTTTCTCCCATTGATTCTAACTTAGTATTTGTCGGTGGAGTTAACACCTGGAGATCAACCAATGGAGGATTATCGTTTAGCTTAAACAATGCTTGGACATCCGGGCAAAATAATATTCCATCAACTGCTGAAGTAGTTCATGCTGACCATCATTGTTTAAAATACCAAAATGATAATACCCTTTTTGAAACAAACGATGGTGGAGTTTATAAAACTACTAACAACGGCACCGATTGGTCAGACTTATCTAACGGATTAGTAATTAGTCAAATTTATCGTTTGAGTGTCTCCCAATCTGAAGACGGTTTGGTTTTAACAGGGCTACAGGATAACGGTTCTAAAAAATACCAAAATAGTAACTGGCGGGATGTTTTAGGAGGTGATGGCATGGAGTGTATTATTCATCCGGATGATCCAAATATACAATGGGGATCGCGTCCAAATGGCGACATAATATTTACACCAAAAAATTGGAATGGATTACTGAACGTAAGTAATAACATCAGTAATGGAACCTTAGAGGGTTGGTGGGTTACACCATATGTTTTAGACAGGATTGACAAAAAAACACTTTACGTTGGATATGATGATGTTTGGAAATCAAGCAATTTAGGCCTTAATACATTTATAAAAATCACAGATTTCTGGCTGGTTTCCGGAGAAATCAGATCTATGGCCCTGGCTCCATCAAATAATCAGGTTCTTTATGTTGCCAAAACAAGTAACATTTGGAGAACAACCAACGGTGGAACAAACTGGACAGAAATTACTTCTAATCTCCCAACATCAACAAACCGTATCACCTATATTGCGGTAGACAGTAATGACCCCGATCATGTTTGGGTAAGCATGGGTGGATATAACTCAAACAGGGTATACGAATCAACCAATGGCGGATCAAACTGGACGAATATTTCAACCGGTTTGCCAAACATGCCAACTTTTTGTATTGTACACAACAAAATGATTGACAGTGAAAATCATTTATATGCTGCCACAGATAGGGGCGTTTTCTTTAAAAAAGGTACCGATAATTGGGTAGAATATAATACTGGCCTTCCAAACGTTATGGTTACTGAACTGGAAATTTATTACGATGAAAATAATCCGGCCAATAATAAATTATATGCAGCTACTTATGGACGAGGTTTATGGAGCACGACGGTTGAATCTGCTGAAGTTGATGCTGCTGTAACTGCCATATCACCCAATGAAAATTATTGCGGTGTATGGTCTGTTGATTTTACAGCAGAAGTTACCAATGTTGGTACAAATCCAATAACCAGCTTAACAGTAAGGTTTAAAGCGGAAAATTTCACTACAGATGTAGATTGGAATGACGGAGATTTAGGAACACACTTATCGAATCAAGGTGATAAAATATCATTTACCCTTCCGGCTCTTAGACCTATCGAAGGTGAAAATACGTTTAAAGTAAGTCTTACAAATATTAATGGTTCATCAACAGACGCAAACACGACAAATAATGTGGATTCTACCATTTACACTTATAAATATTCGGATTACACACTGCCTATTGAAGAAAACTTTAACTTATTATCAGATACGGCAGCGTGTTGGACCATTGAAATTGTTACAAATAATAGTAATGTTAGCGAACCTGTCGATCCCGCTTTAACTGTTACAAGCTATAGTATTTTCCCAAGTGCTGCACCATATGAAGGAGAAAAAATGTTAAACTTTAATTCTGCCTATTGTGATATCGGAGATCAAATCAGGTTAATCAGTCCTGATTTTTCAACGGTCGGGAAATCGGATATTAAAATAAATTTCATGTGGTATGAAAGCAAAGATTACGCTACTGATGTCGACAATGTTAAAGTACAATGGTCGACGGATGGAGTAAATTGGAACACGCTTAGTACCATTAACAGGGTAAACGGTGATAATGTTGGTTGGGCAGAAAAGAGTGTAACTTTGCCTAGCGGAGCAGAAGAACAAGCAAGCATTTATGTTGCCCTGTTGTTTACCTCACAATATGGACACGATTGTAATCTAGATTTGTTTTCAATCACTCAATCATCCATCAGTGTTGGAACCATAAGCGGCTCGCCTTTTAGCGTTTCAAATACAAATGCCGCCGAAATTAATATTCCTTACACAACATCTACAGCATTCACCGGCAATACATTTACAGCCTACTTATCAGATGCAACAGGATCATTTACCAACGAAGTTAATATTGGTAGCTTAACTTCAGATACAGATGGAACCATTGTAGCTTCAATACCTGCCGGAACAGCAAGCGGTTCAAATTATATGGTTCGTATTAAATCCAGTAATCCTGTATTTACAAGCGATCCAAGTAGCGCATTCATTGTTAATCTTGACAATACCAGACCAACTGTTACCATTAATTCTGATGAAAATGACCCAACGTCAAATTCACCATTTACCGTTAACATTAATTTCAGCGAAGTAGTTACTGGTTTTGAGTTAGCAGATATCACCGTTGGAAATGGTAGTGCAGCCAATTTAACCAATCCGTCAACAACCCAATATAGTGTTGAAATTACCCCAACCACCGAAGGCGAAGTAACGGTTGATGTTACTGCAGGGGTAGCGGAAGATGCTGCAGGTAATGGAAATACTGTAGCAAGTCAGTTCAGTATTACATACAGCACAAGTACCGGTTATCAGGATTTTATTGATGAGAAGGTAAGTTTTTACCCGAACCCAATTGAAAATAATTTACACTTACATTTGGTAAAAACATATAACTTCGCAGCTTTCAAAATTATTGACATCACTGGTAAGGTTATTGATTTTATAGAAATCACCGGAAAATCTGACTATGATCACAACATGAGCAATTATAAGTCCGGTACGTATGTTTTACAAATGATTTTGGATGAAAAAATCTTAAATGCAAGTATTGTCGTTAAATAACCACAAATAAATCAGGAAAGAAAAAACAGCCCTAAAAGGGGCTGTTTTTTTTATCAATAGTTAAATACATTTCATTCTTGAAAGGCACCAGTTCTTTCGAACTTTTAAAATGAAGGCTTGATTTTAAATCTTTTTGAACACCCGGGGTGTTTCCTTCAATTAAATCAATAGCCGCTTTAAATAGAGGTTCATCTGGATTGCCAAACGGCAATAAATTAGTATAATCCTCTTCCACATGATAATCCGGAGCCAAACCATTTACAAAGTCGGTTACATCATTACTATTTGATGATTTAAAACAAATAGGCTGCATCGCCCATTTATGATTAACGTTTACAACTCCATGGGTATCATAATCTTTTATGGTAAAAGAACCCACATATTTGCCATAGGTATTTTCACCAATAACAATTACATCGTTCAAATAAGGTTCCAGTCCATTAATCAATAATTCGCTTGCCGAAGCAGAAGCATTTGAAGTTAAAACATACAATTGGTTTAAATTCAAAGTATTAATAGTTTCAGTACCTCCACCATCTAAAATAATTTCATCTTGGAAAGTCTTCTGGAAATAACTTAAGGCATCATCTTCGGATAAAAAATACTGGGTCAGTAAATCATTATAAACATTTTTTGAAAAAATATTCTCAGTATTTGTGCCATAAATCATACTCGCCAGGTAAAGTGCAGTCGTAACCGAACCTCCTCCATTATACCTCAAATCCAAAATTAATTCTTCCACCCCTTCGGTTGCATAAGTACCAAATAAAGTGTTTAATTCCTGATCGTAGGTAGAAGTAAAACCATTGTATACCAGATACGCAACTTTTTTCCCATTGACAGTAAAAATATCCGAATAATAAATGGGATTTTCAGTTACAACTTCTGCAATTAACTGATCGTAATCCCCATTAAGCTGAAAAGAGCCATCTATATAATCTGCATATGAAATTTTATAACTATCCAGACCATATAATAAATCAACAGAATTGCTTACTGTAAGTTGCTGATCATTTATTTCAAGAAAAATGTCGCCACGCTGCATACCTGCTGCTGCTGCTGGAGAACCTGGAAGAACATATAACACACAACCAACAAGAGAAGCACCACCTTCTTCAATATAACCTAAATGAAACTCAAACCCCATGGAAGTAGTTACGCCATTAAGCAGGTTTTCCAATTCTTCATAGTCATCCACAATCCATGACCATTCATCAAGGGGGTCATATAACAAATCATAAAAAAGGCTTGCATGATCCCCGTTAAAAGAATTTATATACTCCACAATTTCAGCATCACTACTAAAATTATTTGGATCTAAATTAGGAACCAAATCTTCCCATAAATAATACTGTCGTAAGCCATTCCAAATGAAATAATCAATTTCCGAAACCTCCAAAGGAGTAGCGGTTTCATTCTTTTTACAGGAGGAAATAATAATTGTAAGGACTGTCGCGAAAAGGAAAATCCTGATAAAATGTTTTAATAATTTGTACATAATTAAATGATTAATGAAATTTTATGTAAAAATAAACGTTTATTCTATAAAAATATTCTGGCAAATTATTTGTTTAAACAATAATATGAAAAATTACATCACATACATTACGTTTTTTGTTTTAACGGGATGCGCAGTATTGGAAAAAAGCGAGATCAAAGATTTCAGAATCAAAGAAGCTACTTACCAATATTGGATGCTTAATGAAGATGAGCGGGGCGTTGAAATACAAGTTTTCATAAAAACATCAAATCCTAAAATAACATTTGAATCCATCATTTTTAATAATTTCAAACTACCTGTAAGTATTGAAAAACCAAATGGATTAATTATACTCAAGGCTCATCATGCAATGGGAAGGCTTTCTTCCAAATTTAACAAGCGTGTTGAATCCGAAAATCAAATAATTTATAATGTGGATAAGGTGAAGAAAAGCATATTCATTGAACGCTTTAAAAGAAAAAAGATGAAATATTATACTTCTACCAGTTTATATAATTAATTTTAAAACGCTCCTCGATATAATCTTTAATAACCTGTTGCCTGCCTTTTTCGGCTTCTTCCCTGGTTTTATAACCAATAGATACGCGGTGCCCTCCATTGACTTGCCCCCATTCGGGAATTGAATTTATAATGATGCTATTAAACCGTTCCTGCAATTCGTAGGTTCTTTTTATATAATGGATATTACTGATATACATGTGGTAATCTTTTGTACCCCATTCCTTTCCTTGAGGATCACAATAACAGGACGACCAAACAAAATAATAATATGGCAGACGTTCAGCAAAACTAATATCTGTTTGTATCCATAATTTATTATTTATTGGTGCTGGTTTTTTGATATCAATATCTATTTCAACATCCGAACGGTATAATTTAGCCTCAAAATCATAACAATGATCCAACCCAATGATAAACAAATCCTTATCGCAATCATTGTCATAATCGGCCCAATAAGCTCCTCCTAAATAAACACCGGGTAAACCGGTAGTAATGTCAGTGAAATAAAAATCGCCATCATTTCGGTAAATTTTTGTTACAGGACCCAATACACTTTCCCCGCTAACCAACAAGTCCAGATCGCCATCACAATCAAAATCTTCCGCTTGTATATTTCCCGACCTAACCCCTAAAATAGCCGGTATCAATTCTTTAAATTCGCCCGATCCATCGTTTCGGTAAAACCTCGACAGCAAATGATAGCTATTACTTTCTCCACAAACAAACACATCAAGATCTTTATCCCCGTCAAAATCGCCCCAAATAGCTTCGCCCAGCCTTAAGCCAAGCATATTCACCGGTAAATCAGAAAAACCATCATTGCCTGTATTTTGATAAATTTTGGTAATAGCTACACCTCCGGCATCTTCGCCACAAATAAGGAGATCTAAATCCCTGTCTTTATCATAATCGCCCCACTCAACAGAGCCGTTGTAAAGTTGTACAATATCCGATTTAATATCTACAAACTGGCTTGAATTTATCCCCCTATAAATTTTAGTACGAACCGTACCATTATTTTCGCCCGAAATAACAACATCTTGTTTCCCGTCGTTGTTATAATCTCCAATATCTAAACATCCGTCACGTACGCCAATAATCCCCGGGTTTATAGTTGTAAAACCACCCCAGCCATTATTTCGGTATAAACGGGTTATAATACTATGCTGATCCGTTTCACCGGTAATAAGCAAATCCAAATCTCCGTCTTTATCCATATCTGCCCGACTAACAGACGAACGGTAAAAATTATGTATTCCTGAGTTTTTCTTTACAAAATTCCCCTTCTTATCATTGATATATAAATTCGTAGTTACAATTTGCATGTTGCTACTATAGCGTTCGCCGGTTAAAATCAAATCAACATACCCGTCTTTGTTTACATCAACCCAGGTGGCATTACTTTGTATCAATCCTTTGGTATCCGTATCAATAAACACATAAGGCTGGGAAAACAATTGGTTCGTAACGAAAAATATAAAGACAAAAAGGAGTAGATTTCGCATATATTTAAACTTAATCTTGTACATATTATTAAGATTAACACAAAATAAGCCTTTAAGAAGGCTTAATAGACTAAAAAAGAAAGATTTTATTTACAATAAAATGTTCAAAAGTATTGAAAATACATCTATCTTTGTGAAAATTTTCACAATCACAAGTTAACCATGGAACTGTCTCACATTGAACACATTGGAATTGCAGTTAGTAGCCTAACCGAGAGTATTTCATATTATGAGAATATTTTAGGCTTAAAATGTTATGCAATTGAAGAAGTAAAAGATCAAAAAGTAAAAACCGCTTTCTTTAAAATCGGTGATACAAAAATCGAACTTTTAGAGTCTACCGACCCTGAAGGCCCGATTGGGAAATTCATTGAGAAAAAAGGAGAGGGGATTCATCACATTGCTTTTGCCACCAAAGAAATTGAAAATGCCCTTGAGGAAGCAGAAAGCAAAGGAGTGCGCTTAATAGACCAAAAACCCCGTAAAGGTGCCGAAGGACTTGACATTGCCTTTTTACACCCCAAAAGTACGGGTGGAGTTTTAACCGAGTTATGCGAAAACAAGAACAAATAAATTATTAAGTAATGGCTATTGAAGATAAAATACAACAGCTTTTAAACAAACGTGAAGAAGCACGATTAGGTGGCGGGCTAAAACGAATCGATTCACAACACAGCAAAGGAAAATTAACTGCCCGCGAACGTATCGAACTATTATTGGATGAAGGTAGTTTTGAAGAATACGATATGTTTGTAACCCATCGTTCGCATGATTTTGGAATGGAAAAACAACAATACCTTTCGGATGCCGTAGTTACCGGACACGGTACCATCGACGGAAGAGTAGTATATGTCTTTTCGCAAGATTTTACTGTTTTTGGGGGATCACTTTCGGAAACCTTTTCGCAAAAGATTTGCAAAATCATGGATCAAGCCATGAAAGTTGGTGCACCGTTAATTGGTATTAATGACAGTGGCGGGGCACGTATCCAGGAAGGCGTAAGAAGTTTAGCCGGTTATGCCGAAATCTTTCAGCGTAACATTATGGCTTCGGGGGTTATTCCGCAAATTTCAGCCATTTTCGGACCTTGTGCCGGTGGCGCGGTTTATTCTCCTGCACTAACCGATTTTATTTTAATGAGCAAAGATACCAGTTACATGTTTGTAACCGGGCCAAAAGTTGCGAAAACCGTTACTGGTGAAGATATCACCACCGAAGATTTAGGTGGAGCAGAAGTTCATGGTAAAAAATCAGGGGTAGCACATTTTATCTCTGAAGATGAAGAAGAAGGAATTCTTTTATTAAGAAAACTGTTTTCATATCTTCCTCAAAACAACATGGAAGAACCACCAATTACCGAAAATACCGATCCCATTGATCGTCTGGAAGATTATTTGAATGAGATCATCCCGGAAAACCCAAACAAACCTTATGATGTAAAAGACATTATTCACGGCATTGTTGATAACGGGGAATTTTTGGAAGTTCAAAGAAATTACGCTCAAAACATCGTAATCGGTTATGCCAAGTTTGATGGCATGCCCGTAGGTATTGTAGCAAACCAACCAAATTATTTAGCCGGGGTTCTGGATATTGACGCGTCCAGGAAAGCAGCACGTTTTGTACGTTTTTGCGATGCATTCAACATTCCTATTATTACCCTGGTTGATGTTCCCGGATTTTTACCGGGCAGTGCCCAGGAATATGGCGGAATTATTATTCACGGGGCAAAGCTGATGTTTGCTTATGGTGAAGCCACGGTTCCTAAAGTTACCGTTACCCTTAGAAAATCTTACGGAGGAGCCCATGATGTAATGAGCTCAAAACAACTTCGCGGAGATATTAACTATGCTTGGCCATCGGCCGAAATCGCCGTAATGGGACCGGCTGGAGCCATTGAAATTTTGGCGGGTAAAGAAATTGCCGGCATCGAAAACGATGAAGAAAGAGCAAAATTAATCGCCAAAAAAGAACAAGAATACCGCGATAAATTTGCCAATCCTTACGAAGCCGCAAAATACGGTTATATTGACGATGTGATTGAACCGCGTAATACACGTTTCAGGATCATTAGGGCATTAAGAACGCTGGCAACGAAAAAGGATGAAAATCCGCCTAAAAAACACGGAAATATTCCATTGTAAAAATGATGAACATGCAATTTATAATCGGATCAATACAATTACCGGAAGCCTTTAACGAAGGGTTAATTATTACACTTGTAGGTTATTCTATTGTTTTCCTTTCACTGGTTGTTTTATACCTGTTTTTCAAAAACTTCTCACGTATTTTAAATGTAAAACTTAAAAACCGTTTGAGAAGAGAAGGGAAACCTGAATTAGCCGAACTTCCTGATATTACGGGAGAAGAAACCGCAGCCATTAGTATGGCTTTATATTTATACAGTGAAGTACATGACGAAGAAAGCAATGTAATCACCATAAAACGTGTTTCCAAAGCTTATTCGCCCTGGAGTGCAAAAAGCTTTTCAGTTAACCGATTTTCAAGATAAGATCAATAAAAAATGAAAAAATTTAAATTTAATATAAGGGGTAACGAATACGATGTCATCGTAAAATATTTTGAAGATGGCGTTGCTAAAGTTGAAGTAAACGGATCTCCTTACCACATAGAAGTAGAGAAAACAGTCCAGGAAACCAAAACCCCGATTTTGGTTCGCAAAGACGTTAAAAACCCAAAAGGTTCACACAAAATCCAAAAAACCGGTGGAGGTGCAAGCAAAATTACGGCTCCGCTTCCGGGCAACATTATGCAGGTATATGTTAAAAATGGCGATAACGTATCAAAAGGCGATAAGTTGCTAATGTACGAAGCCATGAAAATGGAAAACCTGATTAATGCCGAAAAAGACGGTGTTGTTAAATCTGTGAAAGTACAAGCCGGAGACAGCGTTTTGCAGGGAGATGTATTAATTGAAATGGATTAAGAAAATGAAAAAATTTATCACATTATTTGGAATCATATTCTTCCTTTCCATCTTAACTACAACTTTAGCAAAAACAGGCCAGTTTGATACCCAAAAAACAACTACCAGTATTCAAAAAGATGCTCACGAAAGTGGAGCCTTAAAAGGACTTAAAAAGTTCTTGAGCTATACCGGATTTAGTAATGCAAGTTCCGGGAATATTATCATGATTATTGTAGGCTTATTTTTTATTTTCCTGGCCATTAAATACGATTACGAACCATTGCTGTTAATTCCTATCGGAACCGGCATTATCATCGGAAATATTCCTTTTTTCCAGGCCGAAGGTGTGAACCTTCAGTTGGGGATTTACCAGGAAGGTAGTGTGTTAAATTACTTGTATTATGGGGTGGTAAAAGGAATTTATCCTCCGCTTATTTTCTTGGGCATCGGGGCAATGACCGATTTTTCTTCGTTAATTTCGAATCCCAGGTTGATGTTGTTGGGAGCTGCTGCCCAGGTTGGTATTTTTATCACTTTCCTTGGCGCACTGTTCCTCGGGTTTAATTTACCCGAAGCTGCATCAATTGGTATTATTGGCGGAGCCGACGGACCAACGGCAATTTTCCTATCTTCAAAACTGGCAAACGGAGGAATTGTTAACGGGCTACAAACCAGAAATTTGATTGGACCTATTGCTATTGCAGCTTACTCGTACATGGCCTTGGTACCTGTTATTCAGCCTCCTATCATGTGGGCATTAACCAGCAAAAAGGAAAAACGAATCCGCATGAAACCTCCACGTTCGGTTTCAAAACTTGAAAAAATGATATTCCCCATCGCAGGGTTATTGCTTACCTGTATGATTTCACCGGGAGCATTGCCACTGCTTGGAATGTTATTCTTTGGAAACTTATTAAAAGAAAGTGGAGTAACCCGTCGTTTAGCAGATACCGCCAGAACCTCACTGATCGATATCGTGGTCATTCTTTTAGGATTAACCGTGGGTGCTTCAACACAAGCCGATGTGTTCTTAACCAGTCAATCGATTTTGATTTTTGTATTGGGAGCCATTTCCTTTATCATTGCCACTGCCGGAGGTATTTTGTTTGCTAAATTTATGAACCTTTTCCTGAAAGAAGGCAATAAAATTAACCCTTTGGTTGGGGCTGCCGGTGTTTCGGCTGTTCCTGACAGTGCAAGGGTAGTTCAAAATGAAGGCCTAAAATACGACCCGACCAACCACTTACTAATGCATGCCATGGCACCAAACGTTGCCGGTGTAATTGGTTCGGCTATTGCAGCAGGTATTATGATTAGCTTCTTATTTTAACCAAAATAAACAAAACAAATTATGGAATAGTGAAAACACTTTAAAGTGTTTTCACTATTTTTATGCCGCAAATTAAACAGAAAAGTTCATGCTAATACTAGGGATAGCCGGAGGCTCGGGTTGTGGTAAAACAACCGTAGTGAATAAAATGTTGAACCTGTTACCAAAAGATTCGATAGCAGTTATTTCGCAAGATTCATATTATAAAGATAACGGACACCTTTCAGCCGAAGAACGTAAAAAAATTAATTTCGACCATCCGGCATCCATCGAGTTTAACCTCTTAATCGATCATGTCGAAAAACTGAAAAAAGGCTCCAGCATCGACATGCCAATTTACTCGTATGTTACCTGTGCCCGCAGTAAAGAAACTATAAAAATCCACCCTAAAAAAATAATTATTGTTGAAGGAATTTTGGTTCTAACCAATGCCAAACTCCGGAATTTAATGGACATAAAAGTCTTTGTAGATGCAGATGCAGACGACCGCCTGACACGGATTATTTACCGCGATACCGAAGAACGGGGGCGAAATTCCAGCCAGGTACTAACCCACTACAACTCTTTTGTAAAACCCATGCATTTACAATTTATTGAACCCACTAAACGCTATGCCGATATTATCATACCGCAAGGAGGCAACAATAAAATTGCCATTGATATTTTAGCCTCGCGAATAAGGCTAAATCTGAACCACTAATAAATCAAAGTAGCGTTTCTATAGTCTTCTTTATCCAGGTACCAATCCGGGTATTCTTCCCCGTTATTTTGAGCCCAGATTGAAAATTTTAGGTAAGCATCCACTATTTCATTTTTCTCCGAAGGATAAGCAAACGATTCGTAAATATTGATACACCAGGGCAGGTTGTTTTCGTTTTTATAATAACGCCCCTCTACACTGTTGCTATCGTCGTGAAGGGTATTAAAATATTGCTGATCTACCAATGCCGTGGGTGCATAATCGGGCAAATGAATTTCTTTACCACGAGTCATTTGCACAATCATAAATGGGTTGAAATTGCTGATGTTTATTTCGTTTTCGGTATACTGACCCGGTTCGAGCGTTATTATAATTTTTACCGTATCTAGCGGAACCTGAAAAGTTCCCAAAGGATCGGTGTTTACCCCTGATTCGCCTCCGGGGCGGGGCAAAACGTCAAAAGCATTGTCAAAAACAATAACGGTTGGCTTGTTTTGAGAATTTTCTAAGCCATTATTATCAAGAGTAATATAATCGTTATTAATACTGTAACCTGTAACCGTAATATTTTCGCTACTAATGGTGGTATTGGGGAATTGAAAACCAAAACCATTTTCGAAACTGGCACCAATGGCCCGAACCACAAAATCGGCTTGTATTTCAGCCACATAATTTTCCGAATTCGTAATGCTTCGGAACTGATAATCGACCACCAAATCATTAAAATCGTAGTCTCCCTGGGCAGGCCATAAATCTTCAAATGCAAGGGTTCCATAGCCTGATGCCGGGAACGAATTGATGAATGTCCGGGAATCATCGTCCGGGAAATCATCATTAATATTGGCAATTCCATCGCCATCGGTATCATCCTCATCGCCCACACCAGTACCATCCGATCCAACACTTTCGTTCGACCATGTTACACCACCATTAAATTTCCCTTCATAAGTTTTGTTAATTTCTTCAAATATGCTCGATCCTGAGCCGGTATTCATTTTGTAATAAGCTTTTAATGTCGCTTCTTCGCCCGTTGGAAGGTTTTCCGATAAATTCTTAATTTCCTCATTGCTTAAAGCCGTATTCCACACCTGAACCTCATCAATATTGCCATTGAAATAAGATATGGGAGAACTGTCGCCCCAACGACCAATAGTTAATAAATCTGCATCTCGCGAAAAGTAAACCTTCTTGTCATCAAAAGCTTCCAACTGGCCATCAACATATAATATACGACTGGTAGAACTGGCAAAAACCCCAACAACATAGTGCCATTTGCCGTTGGTAATTACCGTATTTCCGGAAACTGTTTTAGTGGACGTGTTCCGGGCTCTTATACAAGCCTTTCCTTTTTCGCTTTCTCCGATAAATATCCCAAAATAACGGTTACTTTTTGACGGATCTGCCAAACTAAGAATTACCATGTCTTCATTTTCATCGGCAAAACCATCTGTTTTTACCCAGGCTGCAATGGTAAACGGATAATCGCTGATAATAGCGCGATCGATATCTACATAACCGTTTTTCCCGTCAAATTGTAAAGAATACTCACTGGCTTTTAAAACAGAAGATGATTTTTGGGTAGAAGAATCGACCATCGAGTAAATAATTACATTGGAGTCAACAGACACATTTTCTCCATTAACCAAAACATTTTCGACATATTGCGGAAGACTTACAATAATGTAATACGTATCTGTATTTCCGCTATAATATCCCCGGTGATAGGTAATGGTTCCATCGGTAGAAGTTATTTTTATAATCCCTGTTTTGGCATTGCTTATATAAAAAGCAACATTAACGGAAGTGCGCCAATCAAATTCATCATCAATAACCATATCGCCAACTGAATCTGCAGATTCATTGGGATCATGCACGGTATTTTCCCACTTATTGCATGCAATAATAATAAAAACAAGTATTGCAATTTTCCAAACGGATTTCATACAAACAAAATTAGTGCTTCGAGCCATAAATATCAAAAAAATAAGTAATTAGCTAAAACAATATTTACACCACAAATGCTATATAACTGAAAACAAATATAGTGAGGCTGTAACAAAAAATTTAATATTCCAAATATTGGAAAATATTCCTGACAAAAAAATTTGTGAGAATATTCATAATTACTTTATTTTTACCCTTTAAACTATCATTACCATGACTAAATTATTTTACCGGGTTTTATTTACTATTACAACTGTTATTATTTTCTCATGTGGAACCCAGGCTCCCGTGGCTGATCCCGCAGCCAATACTTGGATAACCTTCACAACTAAAGATGGAATAATTAGCAACGAAGTTCACTGTTTGGCATTTGATGCAAATGGCCGGTTATGGGCTGGAACCCAATTTGGGGTTTCATATTTTAATGGTTCTAGCTGGGGATCAATGACTACTCAAAATGGATTAATTTACCATACTATACAAGATATTTTTATAGAAAATTCAAATTCAATTTGGTTTGCCACCCCTTTAGGGGCATCACACTATGTTAATGGAAACTTTACTAACTACTCTATTGATGAGGGCCTGATAAATTCAAATGTCAAATCAATTGCAGTAGACGATAACGGAGCTGTTTGGTTCGGAACCGTTGATGGCGTATCAAAATTACAATCTTACTCATGGACACATTACCAAAAAGAAAGTTATTTAAGTTTAGTCTATGATATTGTTAACGATATTGTAGTTGATTCAGAAAATAATAAATGGATAGGGACAGAATATGGCGTATCCAAATTTAACGGAACAAATTGGGTAACCATTACAGACCAATCTCCATCGCCTTCACCTTTAAGAGAATTTGTTTTTGAGATATTTATTGACTCACAAAACAGGGTTTGGTTTGGAACCCTTGGAGGGGTTATTTTGTTCGACGGCCAAAGCTGGACCTTTTACACCCAGAACGACGGCCTTGTTTTCAACGAAGTTTTAGCCATTGCCGAAGACCGGGCCGGAAATATGTGGTTCGGAGGAATTTTTGGCGTATCAAAATTTGACGGAACCACCTTTACCAATTACAGTAAATTTGACGGTTTAGGCGAAAATTATGTTACATCTATTGCCGTCGACAGCCAGGATAATATTTGGTTCGGAACCATGGGTGGGGGAATTACCAAACTTATTAAGGAAGAAAATCAATAAAAAAACCGGTCAATGACCGGTTTTTTTGTAGCCCCGACAAGAATCGAACTTGTATCTAAAGTTTAGGAAACTTCTATTCTATCCATTGAACTACGGGGCCAATTTCTATTTATCCTCGCATTAGAGGGATTGATGATTCAAAAATCATCTGCAAAAATAATCATTTACTTGACTTCACTGCCATTATTAAAATCTTTTGTGGGCTGAACAAAACAAAGCTCACCCTGGGCATTTTCGGCCATTAAAATCATGCCTTGCGATTCGATGCCACGCAACTTACGGGGTTCAAGGTTAACCAAAATACTCACTTTTTGCCCGATAACTTCTTCCGGTTTATAAAACTCTGCAATACCAGAAACTACGGTTCTTTTATCAATTCCGGTATCAACCAGAAGCTTCATTAATTTTTTGGTTTTAGCTATTTTTTCCGCTTCTAAAATAGTTCCGGTTCGAATATCCATTTTTGCAAAATCGTCAAACACAATATTTTCTTTCTGCGGATTTATCTGAATATTATCCGCTTCATTTTGTTTTTTTGATTCCTGCAATTTATTCAACTGAACCTCTATCTCGGCATCTTCAATTTTGGCAAATAAAAACTCCGGTTGGTTTAGCTCGTGCCCGGTTTTCAGCAAATCAACACCTCCGCCTTCGCTCCATAACAAAGGTTCAAGGTTTAACATGCCTAATAATTTCGCAGACGTAAACGGCAGGAATGGTTCGGCATAAATTGCCAGATTTGCACAAATCTGCAACGACAAGTTTAAAATGGTTTTTACACGATCCGGATCGGTTTTAAAAACTTTCCAGGGTTCGGTCTCGGTCAAATATTTATTTCCCAAACGAGCCAAGTTCATCAACTCCGACAAGGCTTCACGGAAACGGTATTGTTCGATGCTTTTCGCAATACGTCCGGGATAAGTTTTAAGTTCTTCGATCAGTTCATTGTCCAAAGCGGTAAGTTCGTTTACTTCAGGAACTTTTCCTTCAAAATATTTTTTAGTCAGAACCAGCGTACGGTTCACAAAATTTCCAAAAATGGCTAACAGCTCATTGTTATTTCTGGCCTGAAAATCTTTCCAGGTAAAGTCGTTATCTTTGGTTTCGGGAGCATTCGCACAAAGCACATAACGCAACACATCCTGTTTCCCGGGGAATTCTTCCAAATACTCGTGCAACCAAACCGCCCAGTTCCTGGAGGTGGAAATTTTATCATTTTCCAGGTTCAGAAATTCATTGGCCGGAACATTTTCCGGAACAATAAACGAACCCTCATGTTTTAGCATGGAAGGGAAAATAATGCAATGAAAAACAATGTTGTCTTTCCCGATAAAATGAACCAGTTTGCTTTCTTCGTCTTTCCAGTAAGGTTCCCAATCTTTACCTGTTTGCTGAGCCCATTCGCGGGTAGCAGAAATATAGCCGATGGGCGCATCAAACCAAACGTAAAGCACCTTTCCTTCGGCTTCTGGCAAGGGCACTTTTACCCCCCAATCCAAATCGCGGGTAACGGCACGGGGTTGCAATCCCTGGTCGATCCACGATTTGCACTGACCGTAAACATTGGGTTTCCAATCATTTTTATGGCCTTCCAAAATCCACTCACGCAACCAACCCTCGTATTTATCAAGCGGCAAGTACCAGTGTTTGGTTTCTTTCAACACGGGTTTGTTCCCGCTCAAGGCCGATTTTGGGTTAATCAAATCCGTTGCATTCAATGAAGTTCCACAGTTTTCGCACTGATCGCCATAAGCTTTTTCGTTGGCACAATGCGGACAGGTTCCGGTAATATAACGGTCTGCCAAAAATTGCTTTTGTTCTTCATCGTAATAATGCTGGCTGGTTTGTTCAATAAATTCGCCTTTTTCGTAAAGGGTTGTAAAAAACTCCGAAGCCGTTTCATGATGGATTTTGTTTGACGTACGGGAATAAATATCAAAGGAAATTCCGAGTTCTTCAAACGATTTTTTAATAATCGCATGATAACGATCCACAATATCCTGCGGCGAAACACCTTCTTTTTGTGCCTTGATGGTAATTGGCACACCATGCTCATCCGATCCGCCAATAAACACCACATCTTTTTTATTCGACCTCAAATAGCGAACATAAATATCGGCGGGCACGTAAACCCCTGCCAAATGGCCAATATGAAGCGGCCCGTTGGCATACGGCAAAGCCGAAGTAACCGTGTATCGTTTAAAATTTTTTGAAGAATTTTCCATTCGATCGTTTATTTCCTTTAATTTCGGCAAAGTTACGGAATTGTTTAATAAATCTCGACATGAAAACACCTCCCAATTTGCATACCGGAGATAAAATCGGGATCGTTGCCACGGCCCGAAAAGTGAGTTCGGCCGATTTGATGAAAGCGGTTTCCGTGTTTACCGAATGGGGGCTCGATCCTATCCTTGGACAAAACATTTTCAACGAAAACCACCAATTTGCCGGAACCGATGAAGAACGGGCGCAGGACTTTCAGCAAATGCTGAACGATGAAAACATTAAAGCTATTGTTTTTGCCCGCGGAGGTTACGGAACCATTCGTGTTCTGGAAAAAATAAACTGGAACAATTTTATAAAGAACCCCAAGTGGCTCGTTGGTTTCAGCGACATTACCGTGATCCACAATTATTGTCAGAAATTAGGCGTGGAAAGCCTGCATGCCATCATGCCTATCAGTTTCGAAACCGCCTCAAATGAAGCGGTTCTTTCCCTGAAATCTGCCTTGTTTGGTAAAGCTTTGGAATACCAAATTGAAGATCATCCTTTCAACAAAAAAGGAAAAATAAAGGCCGCAATTTGTGGCGGAAATTTATCCATCCTGCATAACCTTAGCGGCACGATAGCAGACATTAACACCGAAGGAAAAATCCTTTTCATCGAAGATTTGGATGAGTATCTTTATCACATCGACCGCATGATGATGAATCTGAAATTAAGCGGCAAACTTTCAAAACTTGCCGGAATGATTGTGGGAGGGATGACCCAAATGAACGACAATAACGTTCCGTTCGGGAAAACAGCTTACGAAATTATAAAAGAACACACGGAAGAATACGATTTCCCGGTTTGCTTTGGGTTCCCGGCAGGACATTTCCCGGATAACCGGACCTTGATCCTGGGCAGGGAGATTGAGTTGGCGGTTGCAGATCGGGTCACCATAAAATTTTAAACCATGGCAGAACACAACGAATTGGGGAAAAAAGGCGAAGAAATTGCCTTGAAACACCTCAAAAAAAAGCATTACGAAATTTTAGAAACCAACTGGCGGCTGGGCAAAGATGAGGTAGACATTATTACAAAAAAAGATGAAACCCTGATTTTTGTGGAGGTAAAAACCCGTAGTGCTAATTTTTTGGTCGAACCCGAAGTAGCCGTTACCAAGAAAAAGCAGGGTTTTATGGTACGTGCCGCCAATGCTTACATCGATGAAAAAGACATTGATCTGGAAGTTCAGTTCGATATTATTTCGGTGGTTATTTACCCGAATAAATTCGAACTGGAACACATTGATGATGCTTTTTATCCAACGGCTTAATTGTATTGATTTTAAAACTACCTTTGCAAGCCAAAATTTGATCAATGAACACCAACAAAAATAAAAAGCACGGAGATTTTTCGAAGTTTTTCAAAAAAGATTCGCCAAAAGATCTGAAACGAAAAGCAAAGGCTGAGCTCGACAAATATTATAAAGAAAAAAAAGAAGCCCAAAAGGTTCCGGCTCCACGCCCCAGGCAACCTGAAAATATCCGGTTAAACCGCTTTATTGCCAATGCTGGGATCTGTTCGCGCCGCGAAGCGGATGAACTCATTGCCAATGGCGAAATTCAAGTAAACGGGAAGGTAGTCACCGAACTTGGAACCCAGGTAAAACGCCAGGACAAAGTAAAATACAAAGGGAAAATCCTGCTTCCCGAAAGATTAGTGTATGTATTGTTGAACAAACCCAAAGGATTTATCACCACCACCGATGACCCTTACGAACGTAAAACTGTGATGAGCTTGGTAGAAAAAGCTTGCCAGGAACGTATCTTCCCGGTAGGACGATTAGACCGGAACACCACTGGTTTGTTGCTTTTTACTAACGATGGCGAAATGGCAAAAAAACTAACCCATCCCAAGCACAACATTAAAAAGATTTACCACGTGGTTTTAGACAAAATCCTGGCAAAAAATGATCTTTTAAAAATCGCTGAGGGATTGGAACTGGAAGACGGATTGATTAAGGTAGACAGCATTGCTTATGCCGAAGACGGAGACGATAAACGCCACATCGGCATTGAATTGCATTCGGGGAAAAACCGTATTGTCCGCCGTATTTTCGAGCATTTGCAATACAAAGTGGTTCGTTTAGACCGGGTGGCTTTTGCCGGCTTAACAAAAAAAGATGTCCCCCGTGGCAGATGGCGCTTCCTGAAAGAGTTTGAGATAAACCGCCTGAAAATGATCAAATAAAATATTTTTAAAAAGATTTGATTTGTGATTAAAAAAAATTTATATATTTGCAACCTCAAAAATGAGAAATTCCTCATTAGCTCAGTTGGTTAGAGCATCTGACTGTTAATCAGAGGGTCCTTGGTTCGAGTCCAAGATGAGGAGCCCGGAAATATTTTAGAACAGCCCGATAAGGGCTGTTTTTATTTTATCTACCTCCTGAAAAGTTTGTATTTTTATTCAAAATCAATCAACGTATTATGAACCGAAAACTTTTCTTGATTTTGCCTTTGATATTTTTATTCATGGCAATGAAACCGGATAAACCAGCTTACAAATTATTTAACCACGAAGGACGACAGGCAAACTATAAAAAACTGCTAAAAAAAGCTCTCGAAGCAGATGTTATTTTATTTGGGGAATTTCATAACAATCCCATTTGCCACTGGTTGCAACTCGAATTAACAAAGGATCTTTACAAAAACAAAGAACAAAATTTAGTGTTGGGAGCCGAGATGATTGAAGCCGACGATCAGGAAATTTTAAACAGCTACTTAAACGGAACGATCTCACTAAAAGAATTTAAAGAGAAAGCCCGTTTGTGGAACAATTACAAAACAGATTACGAGCCCTTGGTTGATTTTGCCAAAGAAAAAAACCTGCAATTCGTTGCAGCAAATATTCCCCGGCGATATGCTGCCAAAGTAAATAAAGGAGGATTGGGGGCATTAGATACGTTACCCGAAAATGAAAAAGCATTTATTGCTCCCCTGCCAATAAAATATGATCCAGAACTGGAAGGTTATAAAAGTATGCTAAACATGATGAAAGGCATGCCCCACATTACCGAAAACTTACCAAAAGCACAGGCCATTAAAGATGCCACCATGGCTCATTTCATTTTAGAAAACCTCGGCAAAAACCAATTATTTTTGCATTATAACGGCTCATATCACTCAAAAAATTACGAGGGAATTTATTGGTATTTAAAACAGGCAAAACCACAACTAAAAATTTTAACTATTGCAAGTATTGAGCAAGAAGAAATTTACAAACTGGAAGAAGAAAATGTAGGGTTGGCAAACTTTATTTTGGCGATCCCGAAAACCATGACCAAAACCTATTAACTTTTTTATTATTACTGAATATGTTCCAAAGCATCAATCCATACACCCATGAAGTTATTGCAACTTATGAGGCTCTCCATGAAAATGAATTAATTTCAATCATTGAAAGAACACACAAAAGCTACCAAAACTGGAAAGAAATTAGTTTCGATGAACGGGGAAAGAAATTTCTCAAACTGGCTGAAATCCTCAGAAACAACATCCAGGAATACGCCCGATTAATCACGTCCGAAATGGGAAAGCCCATCAAAGAAACCCTTGCAGAAGTGGAAAAATGTGCCGGACTTTGCGAATGCTATGCCCACAATGCAGAGGAAATCCTCAAAACAGAAAACGTTCCAACAGATGCTTCAAAATCATACATCCGGATTGATCCTATTGGAATTATTTATGCCATCATGCCGTGGAACTTCCCCTTCTGGCAAGTGTTCCGTGCAGCGGTTCCAAACATTATGGCCGGCAACACCTTGATTTTAAAACATGCTCCCAATGTTTTCGGCTGTGCAACTGCCATCGAGCAGTTATTTTTAGAAACCGGCTTCCCCGAAAACGTGTTCAGCAATGTAATCATTGATCTTGATTTATCGGAGAAAATCATTGCTCATCCGGCGGTTCAGGGCGTAACCCTTACCGGAAGCATGAAAGCCGGGAGTGTGGTGGCTGCCCAAGCTGGGAAATACATCAAAAAATCAGTGCTCGAATTAGGGGGCTCCGATCCTTACATCGTGCTTAAAGATGCCAAGATCAATCAGGCTTGTAAAATAGGAACAAGTTCACGCATGATGAACGCCGGACAGGTTTGTATTTCGGCTAAACGATTTATTGTGCATGAAACGATTTACGAGCAATTTATTGAAGAACAAAAAGCCTTGCTCCAAAGCCTGAAACTGGGCGACCCGATGCAGCAAGAAACCGAAATGGGGCCCATGGCCCGCGAAGATTTGGTGGAAAATATCGACCGCCAGGTGAAGGAGTCGGTGAGCATGGGAGCCCAATTAATCATGGGCGGGAAAAGAGCCAAAGAAGGCTGGTTTTATGAACCCACACTGCTTACCCAGCTAAACCCCAACATGCCCGTTTACAAGGAGGAAACTTTTGGCCCGGTTTCGGTGATTATTAAAGCGAAGGATGAAAAAGAAATGATACGGATTGCCAATGATACCCGCATGGGATTGGGTGCCAGCATCTGGACACAAGATATTGAACTAGCCGAAAAGATGGCACAACAAATTGAAAGCGGAGCCATTTTTATCAACGGCATGACCAAATCCGATCCACGCTTGCCTTTTGGCGGCATCAAAGAATCAGGCTACGGCCGTGAGCTTGGAAGCTACGGCATTAAAGAGTTTGTGAACATCAAAACAGTCTGGGTGAAATAGAAACTCGGACTGTTGATTATTAAAATTTTGAAATCTGTATTTTGAGTTTTTAACTTGTTATTCCATCGAACCCAAGGCATACAACGCAAAAGAGGCCAGCCAGTGACTGCCTTCGTACGAATCACCAACCACATTATCTAGAGACGATAAAATGTGTTGATCGGCAATGTTTTTTAAATGAGCGTACTCTTCAAAATTATTGGCAATGCCATACAAGCACCAGGCAC
The DNA here is from genome assembly GCA_963664245.1 of Bacteroidales bacterium. Lineage (GTDB taxonomy): Bacteria > Bacteroidota > Bacteroidia > Bacteroidales. The sequence continues at coordinate 2,389,566 of OY760934.1, read as the reverse complement.
GGCTAAAATTTAACCCATCCAGGTGAACCAGTTTCCCGTCACTTCGGTCGGAAACAATGCCAATTTCAAGCTCAAAATTCGGATTTGCCATTTCGGGCAAAAACGTTTTAAACCAGGTTTTAAATTCTTCTTTCGGAAGAACACGACGCATTAGGTCGGCTTCTTCCAAGCAGGGCGATAAAAAGTCATAGCCGCTGGGTTCCCAATGCAAGGGACAGTTTTCATCCGACATGTAAAAATCTTTCGCTTTTTCTTCGATGATAAATTTCAATCCATCGTGACTCAAGGCGAGTGCATAATCGTAAGCAAAAGTTAATCCAAAAGCCGTATTGGTGTGCTCCCCAACACGGATGGGATATTTTAAGCGGGGTAAAAAATCAATGTAGCGATCCACAATTAAATCGGTCAATGGTTTTAGGTTGCTTTCCAATTCCCGGGCAGCGGGGTTGTTCCAGGTGTGCAATTCTTCGGCCAATTTAAGGAGCCAAGCCCAGCCATAGGTTCGCTCGTAAGATTTTTCGGTTTCACGTTTAAAATATTCTACTTCGGCCAGAATGTTTTCTTTGGTAATGTTCTTTTTCAGCGCAGCCAAAATATCATCTTTCATATCCACCCCGGGGAAAAGTTTCAATAATTTCACCAGCATCCAATGTCCGTGAACAGACGAGTGCCAATCGAAACAACCATAAAAAGCAGGGTGGAGTTCCTGGGGCGTTCCCAAATCAGATTCAGCACCCAGCGTTTGGCTCAATTTATTGGGAAACTCCTGACTAATACATTTCAACGGCAACTGCGCCAAATGCAGGGCTTGTTTTTCCGTTAATTTAATATCGGTCATTTTTTTGTCGGTTACTTTTTTTGAATTTGAAAAATCACAAGAAATAAATATTAGTACTGATAAAGCAAAAATTTTAAGAATCTTTTTCATGTATACCCGGATTTAAAATAAACATGGGGACTAAATTATAAAATGTTTAAACTAATTTTACGAAAACCTTTTTTTTACACCACATTTGTTGAAAACTCATTTTCAAATTTCTTTCATTATGAACGTATAAACCATAATTTTATCAGGATTTCCAGCATTTATTATATTTGGCTGGATAGAATTTATAAATTAATGCTCTTACAGCATGAGGGTCAAGGTTTTATTTGTTACGTGTTTAACTATCTTTTCTGTTTCTGTCATTGGGCAAACCGTTGACTTCGATTTTACGGAAGTTTGTTACGGAGACACCACCCTTTTAACCAGCACTTCTGTTTCGGAAACCGACCCTATTTTATACTGGCAATGGGATTTGGATGATGATGGGCAATTTGATGATGCCTCGGGCGAAGAAGTTAAATTTAAATTTTCACAAGCCGGAAGCTTTTTAATCGGTTTACGCATTCTTACCGAATCGGGCTTTTCATCGGCAAAATACCAGGAAGTTATTGTCGGGAACTACCCCGTTGCATATTTCACTTACGAAAACGCTTGCGCAAATACCTTCACCAATTTTACAAATGCAACCCAAGCCGGTGATGAAGATGTTGAAGATTTTTACTGGGACTTTGGCGATGGAGGTTCAAACAACTACGAAACCAATCCTAGTCACTGGTATACTTCGGCCGGTTTTTACACGGTTCGATTAATTGCCGAATCAAGCCTGGGATGTAGAGATACCATTACAAGACAGGTAGAAATAAACCCGATTCCCACTTTTAATTTTCAATTTGTAGGCGATACCATTTTTGATGAAGGCGAAAGTTTAACCGTTTATGCCGTTGGCGATTTTGATAATGTATTATGGTCAACCGGGGCAACCACCAGTAGCATTGTTATTACAGAAGGCGGGTATTATTATGCAGAAGTAAGCAATGAGGGTTGTCCTAATTTAAAGTCTTTTACAATTATTGTAAACGCCAGGGTTGGAATTACAAAAGTGATCACCCCAAATGGCGATGGCTATAATGATTATTTCGAAATTTACAATATCGGGAACCATTCGCCCTGTAAGGTTAGTATCTTCAGCCGCGAAGGGCTTTTAGTTTACTCAAGCACAAATTACGATAACCATTGGGACGGAACTTATAACGGAAAACCGCTGCCCGAAGGAACTTATTACTACATTGTAAACTGCAATAGTGACGAACTCAAAAACAAGAAAGGCTCGATAAGCATTATTCGCTAAGTATGAAACATAAGAAAGGCATATTATTTTTCTTTTTCCTGTTGTTTGTAGCAAGTACAAATGCACAGCAAATCCCTAATACCAATCAATACCTGGCCAATCGTTATTTATTATCACCTTCGTTTGCAGGACTAGCCGAACGGTCACAATTATTTTTAGGTTACCAAAGTGCATGGAACGGTTTTGAAGGAGCCCCAAAAACAAGTTTTATCACCGCCGAAATTCCGATCAACAAAAATGTATGGCTGGGGGGCGAAATTATTTCTGACAAATCGGGGATCATCAATAATATTTATGCAAAATTCAGCTACACCCAACACTTGGAAATAGGTTATGATAAAAAGCTATTATTCGGGATTTGGGGAAGCATGTTTCAAAACAAAATCAGCCTTGATGCAGGAGATTTAGACCTAATCGGCGATGACCCTGTGTTAAACGGGCAATCAGAACTTACCGGTTTTTCTTTAAATGCCGGCTTCAGCCTTGTATTTAACTGGCGGGATGCATACATTGGGGTTTGTATGCCATATTTGTTCAAAAACAAAGATTTATACGTCACATCCGATTCGGAAAACATCATTGAATTATATACCCAAATCATCGGTCACGCCTCCTATAAATACCGTGTTAATTACAATTTTGAAATTGAACCCATTATTGTTTACAGATATATACAAGATTATCAGTCGCAATTAAACGTTTCACTGCTTACTTATTACAGGGAAGATTATTGGCTGGGATTAACCTATCGCGATATCGGGAAAATAGCTGTTAGTATTGGAGGACATTTAACCAGTTTACTTACGCTAAACTATACCTTTGAGTTCCCGTCAAAAAAATACATCGCTCAACCGGCATCAACCCACGAATTTAGCCTGGGATTTAAATTACCCACGATTACACAGAAGAATTCAAGCAGGTGGAGAAGAGGTATAAACACAAGAAGTTGGTAACATGATTGGCAGGAACATACATAAAACAATTCTGGTATTTGCTTTATTGATAGCCTCTTTTGGCTATGCTCAAAATAATATTGAAAACCTGGAAGTTGTTATTGAATTTAATTCGGTTCCTTCTAACGCTGTAATTACCCACGTTCCGTTAAAATACAACAAAGATTTTGCCCTTAGTTTTACCATGGATGATGGAAATAAAGGTACCTATTCTCATGCTTTCAAATTTTTACAGGGTGGGATAATTGATGGAAACTCTTATAACCCCCTTTATTACACAGATGGCTGCGACAATGATATTAAATTTACCATGAGTGCAGCTATTTATTCATTTTCTGGGTGGGACAATAGAGATATTCACGATCCTAGTGGAGACGGAACAGATGAATATATAACGTGGCCCGAGATTATTGAAATGTATCAGAACGGATGCGGGATATTCAATCATGGGTTAACAACGGCTTCTTCCGGCGATATTAATTATTTAATTGCCAAAAATCATAGTTACATAAAATCCAAAACACAAGAAGCTACCCCGGGAGGTATTCATCCAATAATTTTTGTAGCTCCTAATGGTGTGGCAGAATTTACAGAACCTGCATTTAAACAAGGTTACAATGCAGTTTATCGAACCATCGAATATGGCGTAGATTTCCTTAATGTAAACGACCCAGCAATCACTAATTTTGAAATCGGACGGCAGGAACTAAATTCATCGAATAGTGTTGCTGACTTAGCTGATAAACTCTACAATGCAGCAAATTCTCAACCTAATGTAACCCCATGGTCATCCACCTTCACCCACTCGATACAAGGAGAATGGGGAGGTTATTCCTTCAGCATGTTCAAAACATATTTTGGATATTTAGCAAATACTTATGGTAAGGGTGGCATGGATAATATGTGGTTTACATCTGAAGAAGAAGTATTAGACTACGTATTAGTTAGAAATGCGGTTACCATTAATCAACGAATTGAAGGAAACAATTTATATCTGACTTTTACAGGAGATGTTCCTGATAATTTGAGGAACTACGCAATAACACTCGTTGCCAGTGGAGATACCGGAAACAATATTAGTTCAGTCACAATTAGCGGGGACAGTCATTCATCGTACAACATTGATCAAAACGAGGCCCTGATAAATATCAACTGGGAAGGAAGGGATATTCCTTCAAACCTTGAAATGGCAACCTATTATGTAGACTCCACTGAACGAACTCAATCACAAAATGTGGCTGATATCGCTATTGATTACATTAACATTTTGCCTGATTCTGAAGATAAAACATTTTTAAAAGACCGATTATGCAGCGTAAGCGGAATAAACTTACCAACAGAATTTTGCGAAGGATGTTTCGTTAATTTAGGAGATGATATTAGTATTTGTGAAGGAGAATGCACAAACTTATCTGTCAGCGAAGCTTTGTCATATTTATGGAGTACTGGAGAAACTACTCAAAATATTACGATATGTCCAACCCAAACAACCCAGTATCATGTAAAAATTACAGATATAAATGGTTGTGAAGCTAGAGATACAATTCTTGTTAGTGTTAATCCCCAATTAAATATTAATAAAAGCAACGACACAACAATATGTGCTAACCAATGTATAAAATTATGGGCCAGCGGAGGAACTACTTACCTTTGGAGTACAGGAGAAACAACCCCAAACATTGAAGTATGCCCGGAAAATACAACCACATACTATATTACAGTAAGCGATCAACATAATTGTTCAAACATTGACAGTATAAAAATAACGGTAAATGAAATACCCACTTTTACTATTAGCGAAGACAAAACAATATGTCCCAATTCATCAACAAAACTAGGGATAAGTGATAGTGAGAATGTTTTATGGAGCACGGGAGAAACAAGCGATACGATTCAAGTTTTCCCATCCGAAAATACAAAATACTTTGTAACTGTTACAAATGATTTGGGTTGCTCAAAAACAGATAGTATTTCCGTTTTTCTTTACCCCAAAACTATTGCAGATGCTGGAGAGAATCAAGTTATTGAAATTGGAGAATGCACAACACTAGTTGCAAGTGGTGGTACAACATTCGAATGGGAAACCGGAGAAACAGAAAATACAATAGCAGTTTGCCCCAATGAATCACGCTGGTATTCTGTAAAAATAGGAAATGAATACAATTGCTATTCCACAGATAGTGTTTATATCAATTTAAAATCACCTCAACAAATAGATCTGGAAACAAAGAGCATTAAAAGTATCGTGGTAATGTTTAACTCCAACCCCTCTTTTGTTAACGTTAACAAAGCGCCCCTGAAATACAACAAAGAATTTGCCTTGAGTTTTCATATCAAAAATGGAAGCAAAGATATTTACACCCATGCTTTCCCTTATTTGAACGGGGGAACCATTGACGGCACAAATTACCCAGGCATCACTTTTACCGACGGTTGCGATAATCAGGTTAGCTTTAAAATGGGGGTTTCGTTGTATGCTTTTACTGCCGATGGTTCAACCGATATTCATGACCCGGAGGGAGATTTTACAGATGATTACATCAGCTGGCCGGAAATTATTGAACTTTACAATGCTAACTGGGGTATTTTTAACCAGGGGGTTTTACCCGATAATTCGGGCGATAAATATTACAGCGTTGCCCGAAATCAAAGCTTCGTAAAATTCAAAACCTATGAATCTGTTGACGGGGGTATTCCGTTTACTGTTTTAATGAACCCCGACGGAGATATCGGCTTTTCAAGTACTGCCTTTGACCAAGGTTACCGCGCGGCTTTTGCAAATTATGCAGCGGGGATTCAATATTACGATATAAGCACCATCCCCAATGCCGACAGCCTCAAAATGGGGATCAACTCCATGGATGCTCCCAGCAGCTTAGGAGCCCTGGCCGATTTAATGCACAACAACTATAACCCAAACACCCGCTTATGGGCCTCGGCAAACATCAGTTCCATTACCGATGGTAATACCATTGGCTACGATTTCAGCGTTTTAAAATTTTATATCGATTATATCGAAGCAAAATACGGTTCCGGCGGACTGGACAACATTTGGTTCACCCACGAAGAAGAAGTGTGGGACTATCTCACCACTTATAATTTGACCACGATTAGTGAGGAACTTTTAGATAATCGTTTATTAATCACTTTTAACGGAAACCTCCCTTCCAACATGAATTACAGTGCACTTAGCCTGTTGCTCGAAAGCGATGCCGATATTGAAAGCATTACCATCACGGGAGGGAAAAACAATAGTTACAAAGTCGTTGCTGACACCTCGGCATTGATTAATTTAAACTGGGGCGGAATAGAAGTGATTGCCGACAGTGTATTGGCTGAACAATATGTAGTCATCGCCGAAACCAATAAAACCACCAACGATGCTTTAATTGCCATGGATTACGTAAACATGCTAAGCTATGGCAGCAAAAAAGAAGAATTGCGGAACCGGCTTTGTGCCATCAATGGTGTTACCCTTCCAAGCGGTTATTGCCAATGTGAATTCTTCATCGGAAACGATACCCTGATCTGCAAAGATGATTGCATTGATTTGATTGCTCCCGAAGGAACCAGATATTTATGGAACACCGAAGAAACAAGCCAGTCGATAGAAGTTTGCCCGGAAGATACCACCGCTTACTGGGTTAAGGTTTTCAACGAATACGATTGCCATTATACCGACACCATTGTGGTTAATCTTACGCCCGATAATTTTGCCGATGCAGGATTAGATACAACTATTTGCGCGCAATCATGCATAGATTTGGTTGCCACCGGAGGGGTTGAGTATTTATGGAGCACCGGCGAAACTAACGATACCATTAATGTTTGTCCGACCGAAGACACCAAGTATTTTGTTACTGCAACCAATGCGGTGGGCTGTACCTCAACCGATAGTGTTACAGTAAGCCTAAACACCTTGCCCGAAGTGGTTCTTACCGATGATGTGAACCTTTGTTTCAGCGACACTGCTACTTTAATCGTTCGCGGAGGAACCGAATATTTATGGAGCACCGGATCAACCAACGATACCATAAAAGTCAGCCCGGCAAATACCACCAAATACTATGTTTGGGTTTACAATGAATATGATTGTGCCGTGCTGGACAGTGTTATGGTTAATGTTATTCCGTTACCAACGGCCGAAGCCGGAAAGGATTTTACCATTTGCATTGGCCAGTGTGTAACCCTTACCGCCAGCGGAGGTTCTTATTACCAATGGGATACTCAAGAAACAACGCAAAGCATAGAGGTTTGTCCGCTTGACACAACGACTTACAGGGTCACAGTTTATGACGAATACGGATGTTTTTCTTCCGATAGCGTAAAAATATTTACCAAAGATGTACCGGAGGTAAAAACAAGCAAAGATACCATTGTTTGTCCGGGAACCTGTGTAAAAATATGGGCCAACGGAGGAAGCAGTTACGAATGGAGCACTGGCGAAACAACCGACACCATAAAAGTTTGCCCGGACGAAGCAATAAAATATTATGTTGAGGTATTCAACAATCTTGGTTGTAGCACCCTTGATAGTGTTCTGGTTGAAACCTACACAACCTCCAACCCCAATGCCGGCGAAGATGAAGACATTTGCCCGGGAGAAAGCGTTGAACTAACCGCCACTGGAGGCTATGCTTACTTGTGGAACACCGGGGCTCAAACCAACAAAATTGAAGTCAGCCCGAATATTACCACCGATTATATTGTGGTTGTTTACGACGAACACAATTGCCCGGCCAGTGATACCGTAAGAGTTAATCTAAGAATACCGCCAAGCATTGTTACAAGCAATGATACCTCTAAATGTATTTCCGATTGTGTAACCTTAAGCGTTGACGGGGCTTTGATTTATCTGTGGAGCACCGGAAGCAGCAGTTCAAGCATAGAAGTTTGCCCGGATGAAGAAACAAAATATTATGTCACCGGAACCGACCAGTACGGCTGTTCTACCACCGATAGCGTTACAGTTAGTATTAATCCCTACGAAAATGTAAGCCTCTCTGGACTGTTACCAAGTTACTGCGACAATGCTTCCGCTATTTTATTAGAAGGCAGCCCGGCAAATGGAAATTTTGGTGGGAACGGTGTAAACGGGAATGTGTTTAGCCCTTCATCCCTTGAAGCGGGAGAACATCAGGTGTATTATTCAGTCGTTGATAATTCGGGTTGTGCCATTGGCGATACCATTGATGTTCAAATTTATGAAACCCCAACAGTTAATCTGGGCGACGATATCACCTTGTGTTCCGATGAAACTTATGAAATTTTTGTAAACGAAGGCTACGATCAATACCTGTGGTCAAACGGAAATACTTCGGGCCGGTATTTAAATGTAAATTTTGCAACTTTCGGACTGGGAGCCACGCTGGTTGAACTCACCGTAACCGACAATGGTTGTGTGGCCAAAGACGATGTTTTAATCACTTATGAAAACTGCGTGGGCATCGAAGAGTTTGAAGAAATAGGAATTTCCATATTCCCTAATCCCAGCAATGGTATTTTTTCTATTACTTACGATGGAACCGAAAAGAACCAATCCTTCAGCATCTACAACTTACAAGGTCAGGAATTATACACTGAAATATTAAACGAATGCAGCAACCAAAAATGCACCAAAAATCTCGATGTATCTTACCTGACTAAAGGAATTTACATTATCCGTTTTTACAACAAAAAAGGGGTAAGGAGTGGTAAGATTCTAATTCAATAACACTCACGGTTCAAATAAAGCATCATTTTTAATACATTTGCGAAAAACTATTGAAAATGAAGAAAGTTCTTGGAATAGGAAATGCCTTGGTAGATATTCTCATCCGCATTGATAACGACGAAATTTTAGAGAAACTGGAACTCCCGCGCGGAAGCATGCAACTGGTCGATGCCGAAAGATCAGCCACAGTTTTAAAAGCAACTGAACACTTTGAAAAATCATACGCTTCTGGCGGAAGTGCAGCCAATACCATTGCCGGTTTAGCAGGCTTAAAAATACCGTGTTCGTACATCGGTAAAATTAAAGATGACGAAATCGGGAAAGTGTTCAAAAAAGATTTGGAAAACCTCAGCATCAGCCCCATGCTAAAATACTCCGAAACACCATCCGGCACAGCAGCAACGCTTATCAGCCGCGATTCGGAACGAACTTTTGCTACACACCTGGGAGCAGCCGTTGAATTACACGCCGACGATTTAACCGACGAAATGTTCAAAGGCCATGACTATTTTTACATCGAAGGTTACCTGGTTCAAAACCATGAAATGCTCGAAAAAGCCATGCAGATGGCCAAAAAACACCAACTAAAAATATTCCTTGATTTAGCCAGCTACAACGTGGTTGAAGCCAACATCGATTTTCTGAAACACATCATCAAAAATTATGTAGACGTAATTTTTGCCAACGAAGAAGAAGCCAAATCATTCACCGGCAAAGAACCCCAACAAGCCTTGGAAGAACTTGCATCGCTTTGCGAAACAGCCGTGGTAAAAATTGGGAAACAGGGTTCATTAATCAAATCCGGAAACAATTTCCATAAGGTTGGTATCATCCCTGCCGAACGCGTTGACACCACCGGAGCCGGTGATCAATACGCAGCCGGTTTCATCTATGGCTTGTGCCATAATTACGACCTGGAAAAATGCGGCAAAATAGCCACCATCATGTCGGGAAAAGTAATTGAACACTATGGGGCCAGAATATTAACCGAACAATGGGAAGAAATTAACAAACTTATTTTGGAAATCTCGTAGAAAATTTTATCAATTTCGGGACTTAATATTTCATTATTAATCATATTTTCATACTTTTGCGTCCGTTTCACCCTGAAATAAATCATAATATTTAATTCATATAGAAGAAAATGAAGGTATATCAAACAAATGAAATCCGTAACATTGCCCTTGTTGGAGGAGCAAAAACCGGTAAAACAACTTTGGCAGAGTCCATGTTGTTCGAAGGTGGGGTAATCAACAGAAGAGGATCTGTTGACGATAAAAATACCGTATCCGATTATCGTGAAATTGAATTAGAGCGCCAAAACTCTGTATCATCAACGGTCTTATATTCAGAAATTAACAATAAAAAAGTAAATATTATTGATACTCCCGGCTTCGACGATTTTGTAGGCGAAGTGGTAAGTGCATTGCGCGTGGTTGACACTGCCGTAATGGTAATAAATGCACAAAACGGGGTAGAGGTTGGAACCGAAATTTCATGGAGAACAACCACAAAATATAACACTCCCGTAATTTTTGCCATCAACCATTTAGAGCACGAAAACTCAAATTTCGAGGAAACGGTTCGCCAGTTAAAAGCACAATTTGGCGGAAGCTGTACTGTTTGCCAATACCCGGTAAATGCAGGCTTAGGTTTCAACACCGTGATCGATTTGATCCAAATGAAACAATACACCTATCCTGAAGACGGTGGCAAACCGGAAATCACGGATATTCCTGATTCGGAAAAAGCAAAAGCCGAAGAAATGCAGGCATCCATGATCGAAGATTTGGCCGCTTCTGACGAAGAATTGATGGAAATCTTCTTTGAAGAAGGAACCCTGACCGAACAACAAATGCAAAAAGGCTTGAAAGTTGGTTTGGTAAGCCGTGGCATGTTCCCGATTTTATGCGTAAACGCCAAACAAAACATGGGTGTGAATCGTTTGTTGGATTTCATCACCAAAAATGCCCCGGCACCAGATGAAATGCCGGCCATTAAAACCACTGAAGGAAATGAAATTAAATGCGAAGCCAGCGGAGACACCTCCTTATTTGTATTTAAAACAGCAATTGAAACTCACCTGGGAGAAGTTTCTTACTTCAAAGTATATTGTGGTAAAGTAACCGAATCGATGGATATGATCCATGGGGAAAGAAGTTCAAAAGAAAGAATTGCACAATTAATGGTTACCGCCGGTAAAAACCGTCAAAAAGTAACCGAAGTGGTTGCCGGAGATATTGCTTCTACCATTAAACTAAAAGCCGTTACCACCAATTCTACGCTGAATGCCGGTAAAAAAACCGACACTGTAATCGAAAAAATTATTTATCCGAACCCTAAATTTCGTGCAGCAGTTAAAGCGCTTAACCAAGGCGACGATGAAAAATTAGGTGGAATTTTAAATACCATTCATAAAGTTGACCAAACGGTATTGGTTGAATATTCCCGAGAGTTGAAACAATTAATCATCCAGGGACAGGGCGAATTGCACCTGAACATTGTAAAATGGCAATTGGAAAACCAGGAAAAAATTCCGGTTGAATATATTGCCCCAAAAATTCCTTATCGCGAAACCATTACCAAAGATGCAAAAGCCGATTACCGCCACAAAAAACAATCGGGTGGTTCGGGTCAGTTTGGTGAGGTTCACATGTTGATCCAACCTTACACCGAAGGCATGGCCGATCAAACCGAGTTCCCCATCCGCGGACGCGAAGAAGTTAAACTTGACTGGGGCGGAAAACTCATCATGCACAACTGTATTGTAGGCGGTTCTATTGATGCCCGTTTTATGCCGGCCATTATGAAAGGTTTGATGGAGAAAATGGAAGACGGACCACTGACCGGTTCGTATGCCCGTGATATCGTGGTTAACATTTACGACGGAAAAATGCACCCGGTTGACTCTAACGAGATTTCGTTTAAACTGGCGGCCCGTAATGCATTCCGTGCAGCCTTTAAAAATGCCGGACCGAAAATTTTGGAACCTATCTACGATGTAGAAGTATTGGTTCCGGAAGATAGAATGGGTGATGTAATGACCGACCTGCAAGGACGTCGTGCCATCATTATGGGAATGGATGCCGAAGGTAATTACCAAAAAATTAAAGCAAAAGTGCCATTGGCAGAAATGAACCGTTACTCAACCGCATTGAGTTCAATAACCTCTGGACGTGCCATGTACGGAATGGTGTTTGCCGAATATGCACAAGTACCAGGCGATATCCAGGACAAACTGTTGAAAGAATACGAAGAAAGCCTGGACGAAGAATAGACCAACATCTAAACTTGATATACCAAAAAACCCCGGCCGAGAGGCTGGGGTTTTGTTTTAACAAGAAAGTGGGATAATCCATTCTTAGAAGGACTAATACAAATGCTATTGAATTTTAAGGTAATATCCATAAAACTGTGTAAATGATCAAATCACGGGGTTCAAGAACCCGGTGATTTTTTTGTTTTATTAACTTTAAACACAGTTTTAGATTATGGAAAAAGAAGATTTATTGAACAGTGACTTCTTGAAGAAGTTCAAAACAGAAGAAGAGTTATCCAGTTTCTTAAAAGAACTCCATACCCGTGGGTTAGAAAAAATACTGGAAGCCGAAATGGACGTACACCTTGGTTATGAAAAAAACGATGTAAAGGGCAATAATAGCGGCAACTCGCGCAATGGCCTCACAACCAAGAATATCAAAACAGAGTTTGGAGAATCCAGTATAAAAGTCCCCAGGGACCGCAGCAGTAGCTTTTCACCCATCATTGTCCCCAAGCACAGCAATAAGTCATTGTCTGTCCAAAACCTTGTAGTATCGCTTTACGCTAAAGGGATGAGCCTATCGGACATTGAAGATGAACTCCATGAAATTTATGGTTTTAAACTATCTACTTCAGCTATTTCAACCATTACCGAAAAAGTAAACCAGGATGTTTTGGACTGGCAAAACCGTCCTTTGGACAATTTGTATTTTATTGTTTGGATGGACGGTATCGTTTTCAAAGTCCGGGACCAGGGAAAGGTCATCAACAAAACCGTGTATCTTGCCGTTGGGCTGAACAAAGAAGGCCGGAAAGAACTCCTTGGTATCTGGCTTGGCAAAAACGAAAGTTCATCTTTCTGGATGGGTGTCCTGACGGATTTAAAAGCCCGGGGCATAGAAGACATCCTGGTTACCGTAACCGATAACCTGAACGGGTTCACAGACACGATAAAGAATGTTTTCCCACAATCAAGCACACAGATATGTGTGGTGCACCAGATCAGAAACAGTGCAAGGTATGTGGTCTGGAAAGATAAAAAGGCTTTTGCTTCGGACATGAAGAACATTTACAATGCCCCCACAAAACAGGCTGCTAAGGCGGAACTGGACAAGTTCAAAGCCAGATGGGAAGCCAAGTACCCTTATGCCATTAAAAGCTGGGAAAACAACTGGGACGAGCTTACGGTCTTTTTTGATTTTCCTTTAGAGATCAGAAAAATTATTTATACCACGAACTTAATTGAAAACATGAATGGGAAAATCAGAAAGTACACCAAAAACAAACTGTCGTTCCCTAATGACCAAGCAGTCATCAAATCAACCTATTTGGCTTTGGGACAGATCACAAAAAAATGGACCCAGCCCATCCAAAACTGGGGGCTGATACTAAACCAATTTATGACTATATTTGAAAAAAGGGTTAGGATCTAAAAAGCCAAACCCCGTGAATGTTCATTTACACAAAATTTTGGATAGTGTCAATTTTAAGCTTAGCCTTCAATTCCAATAAATCTTGCCAATATTCCTTTTCTAAATTTATACGTTTAAAAATATCTTTGTTATTAAATATATTCTTCAATCTGTAACCATACAAATTGTTAAATTCATCAATATTTAACATATCATTTTTATACATCTGATAACACAACTCGAACAATCCTAAATACGAGTCAATTTTAGCGAAATTCTTATTAGTTTGATCTTCTTCAGGAATTCCTGCAGCCCAATTTCCTGTATTGCCCCTTAGTTTGAAGTGTATTTCATCATGATAACTAAACATCTTTCTTAAAGATAGCATAAAATCACTCTTAGCAATCTTTAATCTATCTGCTCTATCTTTTCTTATAGAATCATAATTAGATAATGCAAGATGTATTGGAATTATTAAAATAATTGCATAATATATCTCACTGTATTTCATTATGATTGAGTAAAAATTACTAAAACTCAAAGAAGAAAAATTCAGTTCTAATGAAAACAATTCTATTATTACATAAACAATAGAAAGAATAAAAAGTAATGAGCAAAGAATTAATAAAAGATTAAAAAGATAACTTGCGATTTTTTTCATTTTTGCATTATATAATAATTATTAGGTATACAGTATCATAATGCCGGGAAAAGCATAATTTCAAGTATCCCCTAAACAGAGCCTTTATTTTTTATTACCGCCAAACGTAATAAAACAAAAATTACAAACCAAATTCCCAAAACCAAAGCCACCCACTCAAATGAAGCGGAAAGCTGCTCACAACCTTTTAAAATGGTTTCTTGTTTCGATTCTAAAAGGGCATCGTAACTACCATCACAGCTTCTGAAACTTACAGACATTGCCCCCAGTAAGCTGCCAAGAATAATGGTTGTTTTAAAACTTCCACGCCAAAGCCGGACAAATCGGCCTGCAATTTTTTGTATGGTTGCTTTAAGCAGCCCCAAATATAACACCACTAAAATCCCGGTAACTAGTGCAAGGACTAAGCCTGAAAAATAAACAATTCCTATGTCAATTTCATTCCATGCTCTCATTTGCTAATCCGCCTTGAAATTAAATGAAGAATTAAAAAAGCAATGGTAAAAATCATCATGATAATAAACAACTGGTTCAGGAAGTGTTCTAATTGTCCGGCCACATCCCAGGTAATGGTCAACCAGTTTGCGTCCGAAGAAGTATTAAAACGGCTTGTCAGGGCGGCACTTATTCCGGCAAATAAAATAATTACCTTGGTCAGTTTTACAAAAAATTTTGCGATGTCGGCATCCTGGCTCAGGTTTTCAAAGAATTTTTTTAAGCCTTTATTCAGAACCAATATTAAGCCGATGGTTAAGATTAAACAAATCACAAAAGTGATTAAATAAAGCAGTAAAAACATTGTATTTCCCATAATAAGTTGTTTTTATTAAACAATAAATTTTGTTCAAATATATTCAGCCAAGGAGAAGCATATATTCAAATGTACAAAAAATTAAATTAAAAAATACAGGGACGCCCTATTAGGGCGTCCCTGTATAAAAAACATTTGCAATATGTGTTGTGTTAAAAATATAAATCCTTTTTATTCCCAAAATAAATCTAAAATCCGGGCATGATCCTCATTGCTCAGTTTATGGTTTGCGCCACCCACTTTATTTTGGTTCATCAGTTTAAGAACCTCATCTTTGCTTTCATGCCCCTTGGCAATTTCACTAAAGCGAACAGGACAGTCAATGGATTTGAAATAATTTTCAAAAGCGGCAATGGTTTCATCCGCACCATTCACTCCAAACACATTTTTTCCCAGGAAAGCAATGCGTTCGGGGATAATTTCTTTATGAAATTTCATCCAGGCCGGGAAGGCAATGGATAAACTTGCCCCGTGCGGTGTGTCGTACAACATCGATAAAATATGCCCAATACTGTGTACGCCCCAGTCGCCCGAAACACGTCCGTACATGGTAATTTTATTAAGAGCCATGGTGGCATCGTACATAATTTTGGCCCGCAAATCATAATTGCTTAAATCGTCCAAAAGAGCCGCTCCATGCTCCACGGCATCCTTCATAATGGCAAACACTATTTTGTCGGACAACGTGGCTTCACCGGCTCCCAAATAAGCCTCAAGGCAATGTGCCTGGAGGTCGGCTATGCCATAAGCCGTATAATTTTTAGGCACCGAATAGGTGTTCTCCGGATCGAGAAAAGAATGTTTGTTGTATAATAAATCGTGTCCGTATCCCTGTTTCTGCTGAGTAGCCTGGTTCTGAAGCACTGCAAACGGGTTCATTTCGGTTCCGGTTGCGGCTAAAGTCAAGACCGAAATCAAAGGAATGGCTGTTTCTGGCTTGGCCTTTCCGGCGTAAAAATCCCAGGCGCTGTGTTCCACAGGAATGGTGATCGAAATAATTTTTGACGAATCAATAACGCTGCCCCCTCCCACGGCAAGAACCACATCCACCTTGTTTTCCCGGCCAAGTTTTGCCGCGGCATCTGCATCTTCAACAATGGGGTTGGGTTTAATTCCCCGGTATTCGAAGACCTCGGCATTCACCGATTTTAACTGCCCGAGAACCTTATCATAAATTCCGTTTCGTTTAATGGAACCTCCACCATAAACCAATAATACACGGGTTCCAAATTCAAGAACGGCCTCGCCGATTCCATCCATCACTCCTTTACCAAAATGCAATTTTGTAGGGTTGTATACAATAAAGTTTTCCATAGTTAGATTAGATTTTAGAAATTAAACAATAGATTTATTAGCACATTAGTAAGTCTGCCATCAACTAATTCCCAATCACCCCGCTGCCAAAACAAAGTTCTTCTTTGTCATCATAAATAACCCCGAATTGCCCGGCCGCAATACCGGCAATGGGTTCATCCGATTCTAAAATATACAGGTCTTCTTTTTTTACCAAAGATCCCCCGGTAAATTCAGGCGTGTGGCGGATTTTAAATTTCACCCGTTTGGGTTCGGAATAATCCTGATCGGGTTTTTCGTTGATCCAGTGGAAATGTTTCAGTTCAACGGTTGAACCGTATTGTGCAATCGGATCATACCCGTTTGAAACATAAACAATATTTTGTTCGATGTCTTTTTTTACCACGAACCAGGGCCCCTGGCTTAATCCCAGTCCCCGGCGCTGACCGATGGTGTGGAACCAAAAGCCTTTGTGCGTGCCCAGTTTTTTACCGGTTTCCAGTTCTATCACATCGCCTTCTTTTTCGCCAACATAACGTTTGATGAACTGGCTGTAATTGATCTTACCCAGGAAACAAATTCCCTGGCTGTCCGGGCGGTGAGCACTGGGCAGTTTCATTTCTTCGGCCAATTGGCGAACCCGGGGTTTCGGAATATCCCCGATAGGGAACATCAGTTTTTGCAATTGAGCACGGGTAATTTGAGCCAGAAAATAAGTCTGGTCTTTATGCTGATCCTCGGCCGTAGCCAGGTATTTTTCGCCATTAATTATTTTTGTATTGGCATAATGTCCGGTGGTGATAATGTCAAAATCTTTACCGTAGCGTTCTTCAAAAGCCCCGAATTTAATCATGCGGTTACACATCACATCCGGATTGGGGGTCAAACCTTTTTTGACTTCATCCAGGGTATAGGAAATTACCCGGTCCCAATATACTTTTTGGAGATCAACAATTTCCATTTTTAAGCCGTATTTCCGGGCAATATAAGAGGTAATTTCAATATCTTCTTCTGATGGGCAATCGGTATAACCCGGTTCATCTTCCATTCCTATTTTGATGTAAAAAATAGTCGGTTCGTAACCCATTTCCTTTAAAATCGGAATGGTTACCGAACTATCTACCCCCCCCGAAACCAATGCAGCAATTTTCATTATTCAAAATTTTTGCAAAGGTAACTAAAGAAATTCAGATTGAAACGAAGTAAGTCACGGGTTTAAAAGGAATAAGTTAAATCGGACTCATGGTTTCGCAAATGAATAATAATTGTTCCATCGTTCATTTGATAAGTGTTTTTATAATGTTCGGCCAAATTGCTTAAATCAAAACAAAACCATTTTGTAATTGCGGCTTCGCAATCGTCTTCATCAACAAAAGATAATAACACATTTAGTTGAACCGGATTGGATTCCATATACAGGCCGTCGGTTATAAGTTCAAATTTTACCACACCACATCCGCCACCATATTGAATTTGAACTTTCAAAGAATTGTTTTCAATAAAGGCATTCAACAACGAATACTCATCTACCACGGCAGCATTAAATTTTGATTCATTGATAATAATTTTAAAATCATTTCCAACGGATATACTATCATTTTGCAATGTTTGTGCTTTTGGAAATTGAAAACTATTGGCAGGTTCATTTTTATCGTTTTTACAGGCAGAAAAGCAAATAATTAAAACAACAAAAATTAAGCTCAGGGTTTTATAAATAACATTCATAATCGTCACATTTTATGGGTTTAAATAAAGATGCAAACTATTAATTTTAAGTTGCGTAACTCAAAAAAGCGAATTCTTAATCCCAAATATTTCTATTCAAAATGCACTATTCTTAGGATTTTTCGATATGTATTTTGAATGTTTCTAAATTAAAAATTTTGTTATCAAAAGTGAATTTCCATTTACCTTTGCAATCGTCTTATATATAATAAAATATGTAGGTTTTCATTTTTTTTGACACAATCAACAAGTAATTGCACATCTAATAATTAACCTTAAATAAAAGCAGAAAATGAAAAAATCTATTTTTTTAGTTTTAGCCTTCTTTTGCAGTATAGGATTTGCTTCTGCAAATATTAGCGGAAAAATTACCGATAAGGCAAACGGAAAAGTTCTTTCGGGAGTTAATATTCAAGTTATCGAAACCCAGGTAGGTGTATCAACAGCTCCTGACGGAACCTATGAATTAGAACTTAAAGCCGGAAAATATACCCTTGAATTTAGTTTCATGGGGTATAAAACCATATTAAGAACCGTTAACCTAAAAGAAGGGAAAAACCTTATAGTTAATATTGAGATGGTTGCCACCAATATTAATTTAAATGAAATTGTAGTTACGGCATCCAAAACCCCTGAGCATATTTCAGAAATTCCGGGACGGGTAGAAGTTTTGTCTATTAAAGACATAGAAAATAAACCCGTTAATTCGGCCGATGAATTATTGACCCAAATGGCCGGAGTAAATGTTGACCGTACTTCAGGGATTTTTGATCACAGTACAGTTGTTGGTATTCGTGGTATCGTAGGCGGAGAACAAGGCCGTATTTTAGTACTTCAAAATGGTGTTCCGGTAAATAAGTCGGATGGCGGAAGTGTAAACTGGAACCGTTTTAACGTAAACAACATCCAAAAAATTGAAGTATTTAAAGGCCCTGGTTCATCTATTTACGGAAGCAACGCCATGGGAGGTGTTATCAATTTTATCACTAAAAAAAGCCTGAAAGCAGGTATTCATGGTTTTGCAGATTTCTCCTACGCAACTTACGATACCAAATCTGCCAGTGCCGCTATTAACGGACGTTTAAACGATGGTGCTGAAGGATTTTATTACGACCTTTCAACCAATTACCGCCAAAGTAACGGGTTTATTGATGTGCCGGAAGAAGAAAGGGATGAGTACACCACCAAGAAAAACATGGAAGAATATGGCTTGAACGCCCGTATAGGATACGATTTTAACGAAAAAAACAACCTCGAAGTAGAATATAATTTCTTTGACGACAAACGAGGACAAGGCGAAACAATATTAAACGAACAAGTTCGCGAACATGATACTCATTTTGTAAAAGGTAGCTGGAAAGCCGAGCAAAATAATTTAAGCTGGACCCTTAGTGCATTTTACCAACAAGAACATTATAAAGGCGTTCGTGAAAAAGGAGACCCGGAAGATTACACCCATTGGATCATCGATTCAAAAAGAAAAGATATGGGATTTTTTGCAAATGCTGTTGTTGAACTTGGAAAACACCGGATTATTTTCGGTGCAGATGCCAAGAAAGGAAAAGTTGAAGGTGCCGACAAATATAAAACTTCTGCTGATATTGTTTGGAACCTTGGTTCAATGAACGATTTCGCATTATACATTCAAGATAAATTTTCGGTTTCTGAGAACCTGAAATTAACCGCTGGCCTTCGTTTGGATTTGGTTAAATTTTACGACGGAGAATTTCGGATTGACAACATGACCGGGGAAACCGATTTTATGGAAGATTATACCGGAAATTTATCTGATCATAACTGGGATGCATTTACTCCAAAAGCAGCATTTCACTATACTTTTACAAAAAACACAAGCCTTTATATCGCATATTCAATGGGGTTCAGGGCTCCTACTTTAGATGACCTTTGCCGTTCAGGACTTATTTCGGGTGGATATAAAATTGCCAATCCTGATCTTGGCCCGGAAAAAGTCCACAACTTTGAAGGCGGGATGAATTTAACCTTCAATAAATTGAAAATTATGCCCAGCATGTATTATATGTTAGGTGAAGATTTCATGTATTACCTGGCTACCGGCGAAACTATTTTTGGAGGAAGAAAAAAAGTCCTTCAAAAACAAAATATCACAAAAGTTCAAATTTTTGGTTATGATATCGATGCAAAATACCAAATTAAAGATGGCTTAAGTTGTTATGTAAATTACACTTTCACCGAAACAGAAGTAAAAGAATTTGAAGAAAATCCTGAACTGGAAAGAAAAGGATTGACATATACTCCCAAACACATGTTTAATGCCGGGTTCAATTACGAAAATAAAATTGTAAACCTTGCTTTTAACATGCACTACCAAGACAAACGCTTCAGCGATGATACCAATGAAGAAACCCTGGCAGATTATGCCACCATGGATGTAAAAATTTGGAAAGATGTAACTTTAGCTAACGAAACCAAATTACGGTTTTACTTCGATGCAAATAATTTATTTAACCGGACTTATATGATTTCTGACGATCAAATAAGCCTGGGTCGGTTTATAAGCGGAGGAGTTTCTTTATTCTTTTAACCAAACCAAACGACCATGAAAAAAATTATAATCATTGCTTTATCAGTTCTGTTGACTTTTGCTCAACAGGGTTTTGCTCAAAAATTTGAGACCAATCTTAAAAAAGACAGCGAGCAAAGAGATACCAAAGATGCAACCAACAACTTCTACGATAACGAGTACACTTATATGCTTCCCTATTCGGGGAAAATAGAAGTTGCCGGAGAAATTGCAAACCCCGGAACGGTTGATTTATCAAAACTTCCTTTACATTCAGTTATCGTAAAAGAAGCCCTGCCAACGGAGAATGGAACCGAGTTCATCGGTTCGTATCGTTACGATGGCTATTCGCTTTACGACATTTTAAACGAATTTGTATTGGCTAAAAAGAACGCTAAAGATTTTCGTCCAATCATTGATCTTTACGTCGAAATTGAAAATGACAAAGGCGAAAAAGTTTACATTAGTTGGGGAGAATTGTATTACCCGGTTCACTTGCACGAAATCATTATTGCAACCAAGGTGATGCATATTGTTCCAAGCAAAACCAAAGATTATTGGCCCTTACCCGAGGAAGCCAAATTGGTGATTGCCTCCGATTTGCTAACCTGTCGCAATATTTCAAACCCGACAAAAATTACGGTAAAATCGTTGAACAAACATTTTAAGGTTACCAAAGGGATGGCCCCCATGTGGGCAGACAAGCTAAAACTTACTTTCAACGGTAAAGAAGTTAAACGTTTTACCCAATTACCCGATGATTTACCCGACATGGAATACCCCAATATTTTTTACGGAAGGGGCAAAGGTATTCATGGAGTAACACCTTTTATCGGTTCGGAACTAAAAGCATTTCTAAGAAAATATATTGAGGTAAACGAGGCTAATTTAAGAACCGGAATGGTAACCATTTCTGGCCTTGACGGCTACCGGGCTGCTTTTACGGTAAGTGAAATCATGAACCGCAACGATCAAAGCGAAATCCTGATTATTGATAAAGATAATTACGAAGAAGCTGGTCGTTTCTCAATTTATCCGGCCTGCGATTTCTTTTCGGATCGTGCTATAAAATCTGCTTCAGATATTCACATCGATCTGCCAAACTAATAATCTAAAAGATTCTCTATTAAAAAAAGCTCACTGGAAAACCTGTGAGCTTTTTTGTTTTGTTATTATAATTTCGAATTAAATCAATCCTTTATCATGCTTTGCCTGAATCGCTTTTAACATATCCTGGGTCATTGCATCCAGATCATAACTCGGTTTCCAGCCCCATTCTTCACGAGCAGCACTATCATCCAAAGAGTTTGGCCACGAATCGGCAATCGCTTGGCGGTAATCCGGTTCATACGAAATTTCAAATTCAGGGATGTATTTTTTAATCGACGCAGCCAACTCACCAACGGTAAAGCTCATGGCTCCAACGTTAAAATCGCTGTGGTGTTTCAAATTGGCAAAATCGGCCCGGAATAAATCAATGGTTGCTTTTAAACAATCGGGCATGTACATCATTGGCAGGCGGGTATCTTCTTTTACAAAGCAGGTGTATTTTTTGTATTTCACGGCATCGTAATAAATGGCCACGGCATAATCGGTAGTACCCCCGCCTGGTAACGTTTCATTACTGATGATTCCCGGGTAACGCAAACCACGCACATCCAATCCATATTTATTTACATAGTAATTACCTAATAATTCACCGGCTACTTTGGTAATTCCGTACATAGTGGTCGGGCGAAGAACGGTTTCCTGTGGAGTATTATCTATCGGGGTTTCAGGCCCGAAAGCAGCGATTGAACTTGGCACCAACACCTGTTGCATGTTCATTTCGCGTGCAACTTCCAACACATTAATCAAACCATTCATGTTTACATTCCAGGCCAACATAGGTTTATTTTCACCTACCGCCGAAAGAATGGCAGCCAGATTGATGATGGCATCAATTTTATACTTCTCACATATCGCTTTTATTGCATCACGATCTGTTACATCCAAGGGTTCAAAAATACCCGTCTCTGCTAATTTTTTACCTGCATTCGGACATTTATCCGTTGCAATAATATGATTGTCGCCGTAAATTTTACGCAACTCTCTCACTAATTCCGTCCCAATTTGTCCGGCTGATCCTATAACTAAAATATTTTCCATGAGGTTAATGTTTGCAAATGTTATTAAATTAACAATCGCAGCAAAAGTAATGAATTTTATAAAAATTTTAGCTCAAACATTCATTTTTCAATGGTTTATTTTCAAGAGGTTAGATTCTAGAGTTCTAATTTTAAAAAAATCATTTTCACCCAATGTTCAGAACCTAATATCTGGCCTTGAGAAAGCTTAAATCCTAAAATTTGAATATCTTTGCTGCTCAAACGAATTATAAAATTATTTCTAAAATATAAAATCATGTACGGCAAAATAAAAGAACATTTACAAAACGAATTGGCAGCCATTGAAGAAGCTGGTTTGTTTAAAAAAGAACGTATCATTACCACGGCTCAAAATGCCGAGATTGCTGTTAGCACAGGTGAAGATGTACTTAATTTTTGTGCCAACAATTACTTAGGACTATCAAACCACCCGCGTTTGGTTGAGGCTGCTAAAAAAGGTTTGGACACCCACGGACACGGGATGTCCTCGGTTCGTTTTATCTGCGGAACACAAGACCTTCACAAAGAATTAGAACAAAAAATTGCTGAGTTTTTTGGCACAGAGGACACCATTCTGTACGCTGCTTGTTTTGATGCTAACGGAGGCGTGTTCGAACCGCTATTTACTGAAGAAGATGCAATTATTTCCGACTCATTGAACCACGCTTCAATCATTGACGGTGTTCGTTTATGCAAAGCACAACGTTACCGTTATGCCAATGCAGATATGGCCGATTTGGAAAAAAAACTAAAAGAAGCCCAGGCACAACGTTTCCGCATCATTGTTACCGACGGTGTGTTTTCAATGGATGGCAACGTGGCTCCCTTGGATAAAATTAATGAGCTGGCCAAAAAATACGATGCCATGATAATGGTTGACGAGTGTCACTCTGCCGGCGTGGTTGGAAAAACCGGACGCGGTGTTACCGAACGTTTCAACATCCGTGGTAAGGTTGACATTATTACCGGTACTTTAGGCAAAGCTTTTGGTGGTGCCATTGGTGGTTTCACTACCGGACGTAAAGAAGTTATAGAAATGCTTCGTCAGCGTTCCCGCCCATATTTGTTTTCAAACTCTTTGCCACCGGCTATTGTAGCTTCGGGCATTGAAATGTTTAAAATGATGGCCGAAACCAACGAGCTTCAGGATAAACTACATGAAAATACCGATTATTTTGTGGCTAAAATGAAAGAAGCCGGGTTCGACATTAAACCTACAGAATCGGCAATTTGCGCGGTGATGTTGTACGATGCCAAACTTTCTCAAGACATGGCTGCTAAATTATTGGAAGAAGGTATTTACGTAATTGGATTTTATTATCCGGTGGTACCAAAAGAACAAGCACGTATCCGCGTTCAGTTATCGGCTGCCCACGAAAGAGAGCACCTCGATAAATGCATTACCGCCTTCACCAAGGTGGGCAAAGAATTAGGTGTTTTGAAATAAAAAACAAAAAACAACATACGAAAGCCCATCTGAAAAGCGTGGGCTTTTTTAATGAATTTGTAAATTTGCATAAAATACAATCCGATGGAAAACAATCTTATCATTTATAACACTTTAAGCCGAAGGAAAGAAAAATTTGAACCAATCAAAGCTCCGTCTGTAGGAATGTATGTTTGCGGACCGACCGTTTACGGCGACGCCCATCTAGGACATGCCCGCCCGGCCATCACTTTTGATTTAATTTTCAGGTACCTTCAGCACCTGGGGTATAAGGTTCGGTATGTAAGAAACATTACCGATGTGGGGCATTTGGAGGCTGATGCCGACGAAGGCGAAGATAAGATTGTAAAAAAAGCCCGACTGGAACAACTTGAACCCATGGAAGTAGTTCAGTATTTTTCGGATCGCTACCATGCCAACATGGATCAATTAAATGTAAAAAAACCAAGCATTGAACCACGGGCATCCGGGCACATCATCGAACAGATAGAGATGGTTAAAACCATTCTCGAAAAAGGATATGCCTACGAATCCAATGGTTCTATTTATTTTGATGTAGAAAAATACAACAAAACACATGATTACGGTAAGCTTTCGGGACGGGTACTGGAAGATTTGATTTCGAACACCCGCGAATTGGACGGACAAGGCGAGAAGAAAAATAACTACGATTTTGCCCTGTGGAAAAAAGCCATGCCCGAACATATTATGCGCTGGCCCTCGCCATGGAGCAATGGTTTTCCGGGATGGCACATGGAATGCTCGGCCATGGGATGCAAATATCTAGGCGAACTATTTGACATTCACGGTGGAGGGATGGATTTGTTGTTCCCGCATCACGAATCAGAGATTGCTCAATCAAATATTGCCAACGGCGGAGATCCTGCAAAATACTGGATCCACAACAATATGATTACCATCAACGGGCAAAAAATGGGGAAATCGCTGAACAACTTTATTACCCTTAACCAGTTTTTTAATGGTGAACACGAAGCTTTGGAACGGGCATATAGCCCGATGACCATTCGGTTTTTCATTCTCCAGGCGCATTACAGGAGTACGCTTGATTTTTCAAATGAAGCTTTGGTAGCTGCCGAAAAAGGACTGACTAAATTATTGAAAGCCGTTGAAACCATTAACAAACTAAAAGCCGGAGAAACGTCTGATTATAATTTCGCCAAACTAAAAGAAAAAGCCTATGCTGCCTTAAACGACGATTTTAACAGCCCGATTTTGATTGCCCATTTATTTGAAGGCGTAAAATGGATCAACTCGGTGAACGATGGCAAAGCCAGCCTGAAACAGGAAGATATTGATTTGCTTAAGCAACTTTTCAATGATTTTGTATTTGAGATTTTAGGATTAAAAACAGAAAAAATTAATTCAGCTAATGATGAACTCTCTGATAAATTGATGGAAGTTTTAAGCAAAATCCGTAAAAGTGCAAAAGAAAGAAGGGATTGGGAGGCTGCAGATGAAATTAGAAATAAACTAGCGGAACAAGGAATTATAGTTTTAGACGAAAAGGATGGTGTAAGTTATAAATTCAAAGATATGATTAAAAAGATCTTTGATGAGGCATTAAAGAATAAAGAATAAAGAATGGTCATTGAGCGAAGTCGAAATGACGCTTCGACTCCGCTCAGCGATCATTATATAACTTTCACTGAAAAATAGTTCTTCTTCCCTTTCTGAACAAGGATACATTTTTTATTCAGCAAATCGTTGCAAAACTTCATGCTAAAAAAATTTTACTGCACTATTGCTTTTTGCACATATGTTCATTACTTTTGTGGTATAAATATTTATTATGCCTCGACCAAAAAACAACCGGATAGTACAAGAGCCCCCTTTGTTTAACGAATTTAAACCAACAGGGGTAAAAGGAAGCATGCTTGAAGAAGTAAATTTATCATTGGATGAATTTGAAGCACTCCGATTAGCTGATAAACTTGGTTTATCGCACGAAGAAGCTTCGGAAGAAATGGAAATATCCCGCTCTACTTTTACACGTTTAATAGAACAGGCACGGAAAAAAGTGTCGGAATTAATCATCGACGGGAAAATGCTTTTCATTGACGGGGGCAATGTTCATTTCCGAAAAAACATCATCCGATGTAAAAGTTGTGGACATTTGTTCAATATAAACATTCATGAAACAGTTTCAGAATGCCCGTCCTGCCATTCAAAAAACATTTTAAACCTGGCAGGCGGTTTTGGTCACGGCAGATGTTGTGCAAACAGAAATCAAAAAAAAGGAGGTCATTATGCCAGCAGGAAACAAAACAGGGCCGGAAGGTAAAGGTCCATTAAGCGGAAAAAAATTAGGATATTGTGCCGGGTACGATTCGGCAGGATACGAAACCCAGTCATTCGGAAGAATGGGAAGAGGGTTCAGAAACCGCAGGTATCATCGCTCATTTTTAGGGTTTGGAAGAGGTTTCAGAAGAAATTATCCCGAAAATGAAATCAACGAAAGTGATCTTAGAAACGAAATCCAACGGTTCAAAGATCATATTTCTGTGCTTGAATCCAGGTTAAAAGATTTAGAGTCGAAAAATGCAAAATAACAATCCTGGAAAAGGAAAAAACAAAGGCGGGGCATTTGGTCCCGGAGGATTTTGTATCTGCGCGAAATGCGGAACCAAAATACCTCATCAAAAAGGGGTCAAATGCACCACTTTAAAATGCCCCAACTGTGGAAAAACAATGATAAGGGAAGAACTATTAAAAAATAAATAACATGAATAAAAGATTTGCCATACCAACATTAAACGGAGAACTAACCGCCCATTTCGGACATTGCGAAAAATTTGCAATTATTGATACCGAAAACGGAACAATCACTAACGAACAAAGCATTACCCCACCGGTTCACCAACCCGGGGTTTATCCCAGGTATTTAGCCGAGCAAGGCGTAAATGTTATTATTGCCGGCGGAATGGGCCAAAAAGCACAAGACCTTTTCACACAAAACAACATTGCCGTGTGTATGGGTGTAGGTGCAGGAAGTCCCAAGCAATTAGTTTCAGATTACTTAAACAATCAATTAAAAACCGGAGAGAACCTTTGCGACCACTAACAGTCCATGGAAAAGATATGTTTTGAACCTATCGGATTCATTGAATCGCCTTATAAAGAGACGAAAGACATGCCCATTCAGGGTTGCTTTAAACCCGAAACCGAGGCCTGTTGTATCTTAAAGGAAGAATTTACCGAAGGGCTTCTTGATCTGGAGGGGTTTTCGCATGCTATTTTGATTTATTATTTTCACCAAACCGATAAAACAACCTTGGTCGGGCAACCATTTTTGGAGCCTGTTAAGCATGGCATTTTTGCCATCAGGAGCCCGCACCGGCCAAATAAAATCGGGTTCTCCATTGTAAAAATTAATATAATCGAAAACCATAAACTCTACTTCTCAGAAGTAGATGTTTTTGACGGCACACCAGTTCTGGACATCAAGCCTTTTGTTAAACATTTTGATGAACGCAAAAACGTAAACTCCGGTTGGGTTGATAAACATTTTAACGGACAAAAGGTTCCCGAACAAACCATATTACGAAAAAAGTGAAAATAGCCATTGCCAGCGGAAAAGGAGGAACAGGAAAAACGAGCCTGTCAACAAATTTTGCTTCGTTTTTGTCAAAATCTTCCGACGTAATTTTAGCTGATTTAGATGTTGAGGAACCCAATTCCGGTTTGTTTATCCAGGGAAACCTGGTAAACACCGAAGATAAATTTAAAATGGTTCCTGAATGGGTAGAAGACAATTGTACCTACTGTGGAAATTGCCAGAAAAACTGCAATTTTAATGCAATTATACAACTGGGAAAACACATTTCCGTTTTCCCTCAATTGTGCCACAGTTGTTTTGCTTGCTCAGAATTATGCCCTACCGGTTCTCTACCCATGATTACCGAAAAAATAGGAGAGCTCCGTCATTTTAAAAACAATACACTTAATTTTATCGAAAGTCGTTTGATGATCGGCCAGGAACAAGCTGTTCCGCTTATTGCCCAAAGTGTTGATTATATTGAAAACCATTTCAACAATTCGGCAATTGTGATATTTGATGCCCCGCCGGGAACATCCTGCCCGGTTATCGAAACCATTAAAAAGGTTGATTTTGTTATTTTGGTTACCGAACCGACTCCTTTTGGTTTTCACGATTTAAAACTAGCCATAGAAACCGTTAAAAAATTAAAGAAAAAAATGGGGGTGGTTATAAACCGCGACGGGATCGGGAACGATGAAGTGGAAAAATACTGCCGGAAAGAAAACATCGCCATCCTAGCCAAAATTAAACACGACCGGAACATTGCCGAATTATACTCGAAAGGAGAATTATTTTATGATAAAATACCTGGCATACCAGCAGTTTTCGAATCCATCAAACAACAGGTTTTTGAATTAAACCAGGAGGGAGCAAGATGAAAGAAATTGTGGTAATATCAGGAAAAGGGGGCACCGGAAAAACCTCAATAACCGCTTCGTTTGCATGCCTTGGCATAAACGATATTGTGGTGGCCGATTGTGATGTAGATGCCGCTGATTTACATTTATTGTTACAACCAAATGTCCTCGAACAAAATGATTTCTACAGCGGGTTCATTGCAAACATTGCCCCGGAAAAATGTACCCAATGCGGGATTTGTAAAAACATCTGCCGTTTTGATGCGATAAAAGAAACGGCAAACAATTTCTACGTTGACGAACTCGATTGTGAAGGTTGCGGGTATTGCGAAAAAGTTTGTCCCACACAGGCCATACAAATGAAAAGCAACAATGTGGGACAGCTTTATATTTCAACCACCAAGCACAAACAAAACATGGTTCATGCAAAGCTCGGAATAGCTGCAGAGAATTCTGGCAAACTGGTGGCTGAAGTGAAAAAAAAGGCCCGGGAAATTGCAGAAAAAGAAGGCAAAAATATCATCCTGGTAGACGGCTCCCCAGGAATCGGATGCCCGGTTATTTCATCGCTTTCGGGGGCACATTACGTGGTACTGGTTACCGAACCCAGTAAATCAGGATTTCATGATTTACAACGGGTTTACGAACTGGTTAAAAAGTTTAAAATAAAAGCCGGCTGCATCATTAATAAATTTGATATAAACCCGGAATATACCCAAACAATCAAGGCTTATTTAATTGCAGAAAACATTGAGCTGTTGAACGTTGTTCCATACAACGAAAGCTTCACCAAAGCAATGATACAGGGCAAATGTATTGTTGAGTACGATGATGGTAAGGTCAAAGAAATTATTAAAGAGAGTTTTGAAAAAATTAAACATTTAATATAAAAATCAGATGAAAATTGCATTTACAAGCAAAGGAAACAAGTGGGATTCAATGATAGATCCCCGTTTTGGACGAACTGACTACCTGTTAATATACGACGAAGACACGCAGGAAATAAACAGTTTCGATAACCGCGAAATTGAAAACGAAGCGCATGGTGCGGGTCCAAAAACAGCTCAAAAATTATTTGAAATGAAGCCGGATATTTTAATCACAGGAAACGGTCCTGGCGGAAATGCTGCACAAATCCTCGAAAAAATCGGCATTGAGATTTATATCGGAGCCAACGACATGAACATTGAACAGGCTTATAAAGCCTTTAAAAACAAAACACTAAACAAATTTTAAAATGAAATCAGATGTTATCGTTATTGGTAGTAGTGCATCCGGATTGGTTGCCGCAACTACCGCTAAAAGAATCTATAAAAACAAGGATGTAACTATTATTTCAAAACAATCTCAAACCCTTATTCCTTGTGGAATTCCATACGTGTTCGGATCTGTTGAATCAACAAGCAACAACATTTTGCCGGCCGAAAAAATGTGCGAATCAATGGGCATAAACATCATCCATGAAGAAGTTTCTGACATCGACCGTAAAAATAATTGCGTTGAATTAAAAAACGGCCAGAAACTGAGCTACGAAAAACTAGTCATGGGAACGGGCTCTGTTCCCAGCGTACCTCATTGGTTAAAAGGTCATGATCTGGAAAATGTATTCACCATCCCGAAAAACAAAAACTATATCGACAATATTATCCCCAAATTATCGGAGTATAAAAAAATAGTTGTTGTCGGCGGGGGGTTCATCGGTGCTGAAATCTCGGACGAATTAATAAAAAAAGGTAAAGATATTACCCTCATCGAAAAATTACCACATATTTTAAGCCTGGCTTTTGATGAAGAATTTGCAAGTAAAGTAGAAAGTATTTTAGAAGAACGTGGATTAAAAATCATCAAAGGAAACGGGATCAAACAAATTCTCGGGAATCAAAAGGTTCAACAAGTTGAGCTCGAAAACGGAGAAAAAATTGATGCTGATGCCGTTATTTTAGCCATGGGATACAAACCCGACATAAACCTTGCAACAAAAGCAAATCTTCCCATGTCGGAAAACGGCTACATCAAAGTAGACGAATACATGCGTACCGAAGATTCCAATATATTTGCCGTGGGCGATTGTGCTGAAAAAAGGGACTTTTTCACCCGCAAACCCAGTCCAATCATGTTAGCCTCAACGGCTTGTGCCGAAGCTCGTATTGCAGGCATGAACCTGTACAAACTTTCGGCCATTAAAACGTTTAACGGAACCATTTCTATTTTCTCTACCGCCTTTGGCAGCAATGGTTTCGGCGTTGCCGGATTAACCGAAAGCATGGCCAAAAAAGAAGGCTTTGATATTGTAACCGGGGTATTTGAAGGTATCGACCGCCATCCCGGAACCCTCGCCGACACCCACAAACAATTAATAAAATTAATTGTCGGCAAAGAATCGGGTATTATTTTAGGAGGTGAGGTTTTTGGTGGACTTTCATCCGGTGAACTAACCAATACCATCGGGATTATCATTCAAAACAGGATGAACCTAAATTCCCTGTTGACGGCTCAAATAGGAACACATCCTTTGTTAACAGCATCACCAGCCGGATACCCTTTAATTAAAGCGGCCGAAAATGCTTACGATAAAATCATTTCAAATTCATAAATCCATTATTCATTTTTTTGATGAAATTAGAACATATTGCAATAACGATTACACACCTTGAGGACATCCAAAATTTTTACATTGATATTTTGGGAATGAATAACACTCGAAATTTTATACTCTCGTCAGAGTTGGCCTTGAGAATTTTTAATATCAAGAAAGAAGTCAATGTGTTTTTATTACAAAGCGATGAATTTTATTTTGAACTATTTTTGACAGATAAACAAACACAGGTGAATTGTAATCATCTGTGTTTGTCATTCACAAACCTGGAAATAATTCTTAACAAAGCAAAAAAGAGACATTACGAAATCATACAAATACAACGAAATAGCACCCATGATTTAATTTTTCTAAAAGACCAAAGCGGAAATTTGTTTGAACTAAAAAACAGCAAGCAATGAAACTATCAGTTTTAACCGACAACCAGGCTTTAAAAGGCTTTGGTGCCGAACACGGCTTATCTTTTTATATCGAACACGAAGGCACAAGCTTATTGCTTGATGCCGGACACTCCAAGCTGTTTCTGGAAAACGCAAAAAAACTCAATGTCGATTTAGAAAAAGTTGAAACCATTGTGCTAAGCCACGGGCATTGGGATCACGGAAACGGCTTAAAATTTTTAAACAACAAAACCTTAATCTGCCATCCTTATTCATTCATTAAACGCTACCGTAATTCCGATCATTCTTTTATCGGTTTAAACCTTTGCTATCTCGATTTGAATAAAAAATTTAAACTGGTAAACACCCGGAATCCTTACAATATAAGCAATTCAATTATTTTTTTGGGAGAAATTCCCCGAACCAACGACTTTGAGGCAAAAGAAACCACCTTTGTTGACGAACACAACAAACCGGATTATGTTTTAGATGATTCAGCACTGGCAATCATCCAAAACAATGAATTAATAATTATTTCGGGTTGCGCCCATTCGGGCATTTGCAATATTGTTGAACACGCCAAAAAAGTTACGGGAATCCAAACCATTAAAACCCTTTTGGGAGGCTTGCATCTAAAAGAAAACAACACACAAACCCAAAAAACCATTGCATATTTAAAGTGCCAAGAAATAAACACGATTTACCCATCGCATTGCACCCAATCCGAGGCGTTGACCGAACTTCAAAAAAACTTTAACTGCCCCGAAATAAAGGCAGGCATCCAAATAAATATTTAAAGCTATGAGGAAAAACAGGTTAAACTTCATTATTGATGTCATCATGTTACTAGTGATGGCTATTATTTTAAGTATTGGTTTATTAGTAAAATATATGCTGCCCACCGGTCAGGAAAAATGGGAACTGTACGGAGAAAACCGAGAGTTTTTATTCATGAACCTCGACCGACACCAATGGGGCGAAATCCATTATATTTTAGGCATTGTATTAATCGTTCTGCTTATCTTACATATTTTGCTCCACTGGAAACAAATCGTATGTATTTACACCCAATGGATCAAAGCAAAAGTCTTGCGGATATTGCTAGCCTGGGCTTTTTTAGTCATCATGGTTTTAATTGTTTTGATTCCTTTTATATTAAAACCTCAAATTGGCGAAGACGAATCGCATTACCGAAATAAAAATAATGATCTGCTGATTCAGGAGAAAAAAACAGGTAGTCTCGATGAAGAACATACTTATTCATCCATCGATATTAACGGGCAAATGAGCCTGGGTCAAATTTCAAAGGAATACAAAATTTCGTGCAGCGAATTAAAAAAGAAACTGGGAATTCCTTCCGGTATTTCTGATGACGAACGCATCGGGCGTTTACGGAAACAATATAACTTTAGCATGCAGGAAATTAAAGATATTATTAACGAGCATCAAAAATTACAAAACCATGAGTAAAAAGATTGGAATCGTCATTTGTCACCGTTACCACAATTGCGCCGGAGGAAAATGTTTCAGGGCATTGCAAAACCGTGAAGGAGGTTTTAGTATTTACGGAAAAGATGAAGACGTTGAAATTGCCGGTTATACCACTTGCGGAGGTTGCCCCGGCGGAAACATTGAGTACTCCCCCGAAGAAATGATAAAAAACGGCGTGGAGGTGATTCATTTTGCTACCGGAATGGTGGTTGGTTATCCGCCATGTACCCGTATTAATCACTTCAAAAATTATATTGAACAAAAATTTGGCGTTAAAGTCGTGGTGGGAACACATCCCATCCCGGAAAAATATTATTTGACGCACCAAAAAATGGGAACCTGGAAATCGGAAAAATGGCAAGAATTAATTAAGCCAACATTGAGCGATAAAGAAACCCGCCTGGCTTACAATTAAAAAACAAACGAACATACAAAAACCCATCGCTTAAGTGATGGGTTTTGTAATTATGTTTTATATCAAGCAGTTTCAGCTATACAACTTTCACCAAGAAATAATTCTTTTTCCCTTTTTGAACCAAAATGTATTTTTCATTCAGCAAATCGCTGGCTGAAACTTCGTACGTATCTTTTACTTTTTCTTTATTTACCGAAACCCCATTATCTTTCAGCATACGGCGGGCTTCTCCGTTAGAAGCAAAAATATTGGTTTTCTCCACCAAAAACTGAATAATTCCCATACCGGCTTCTATCTCCGCTTTGTTTACCTCGCTTTGAGGAACTCCTTCAAAAACACTTAATAAAGTACGTTCATCTAATTTTTTCAGGCTTTCGGTGGTTCCTTTACCAAACAAAATCTGGGAAGCTTCAACAGCTGCATTGTATTCTTCTTCCGAGTGAGCCCGAACAGTAATTTCTTTGGCTAATACTTTTTGCAATTCGCGCAAATGAGGTGCTTCGGCATGTTTAGCAATTAAATCATCAATTTCTTCTTTACCAAGAAGAGTAAATATTTTGATGTATCTGGCTGCATCTTCATCCGAAACATTCATCCAAAACTGGTAAAAAGCATAAGGAGACGTTTTTTCGGGATCGAGCCAAATATTTCCCGATTCGGTTTTACCAAATTTAGTTCCATCGGCTTTGGTAATCAACGGACAGGTTAGGGCAAAAGCCTCGCCCCCTTCAATTCTCCGGATAAGTTCAGAACCGGTGGTAATGTTTCCCCACTGGTCAGAACCACCCAATTGAAGTTTTAGGCCATAGGTTCGGTAGAGGTGAAGAAAATCATAGCCCTGAATTAACTGGTACGTAAACTCGGTAAACGACATTCCTTCTTTCGATTCGGCACTCAGGCGTTTTTTCACCGAATCCTTCGACATCATGTAATTAACGGTAATGTGCTTGCCAATATCACGGGCAAAATCCAGGAAAGAATAGTCTTTCATCCAGTCGTAATTATTTACCAATACGGCTTTATTGGGCTCTTCCGAATCAAAATCCAAAAACTTTGCCAGTTGTTTTTTGATACATCCTTCGTTATAGCGCAGGGTTTCTTCGTTTAAAAGGTTTCTTTCTTCCGATTTTCCGGAAGGATCACCAATCATCCCCGTTGCACCGCCAATTAACGCAAAAGGTTTGTGGCCGCTTTCCTGGAAATGCTTTAAAATCATCACACTTACCAAATGGCCAATGTGCAACGAATCGGCTGTTGGGTCGAAACCAACATAAGCACTGGTCATTTCTTTGGCTAATAAATCTTCGGTTCCAGGCATTACATCGTGGATCATTCCACGCCATTTTAACTCTTCAATAAAACTCATAAGGTAAATTTTGCACAAAGATAGAACTAAAGAATTAATTTGAAAAATTGAAAATGCTTACCTTTAACCCATGATATTGGTTACAGGAGGAACAGGACTGGTTGGCACACACCTGATTTACGAATTGTTAAATTCGGGCGAAAATGTTCGTGCCATTAAACGAAAAAACAGCAAAACAGAAAAGGTCAGGAAAATTATTTCTTATTACCATGAAAATCCCGATGAGCTTTTAAAGAACCTGGAATGGACAGAGGCCGATATTCTGGATGTTTTTTCGCTGGAAGACGCCATGAAAGGTATTGACAAGGTTTATCATGTAGCGGCCATTGTTTCTTTTAACCCCAAGGATCACCAACAGATGATTGAAAACAATATTAAAGGAACAGCCAATATTGTCAACCTATGTATTGAACACAAAGCCCGGCTTTGTCATGTAAGCTCGGTGGCTGCGATAGGACGAGATAATACCCAAAACATGGTTACAGAAAATGAGCAATGGGTTTATTCTAAAAAACAATCGGCCTATGGCATTAGCAAGTTTGAATCGGAACGGGAAGTTTGGCGGGGCATCGCCGAAGGGCTGGATGCCGTGATCGTAAACCCGTCGATTATTTTTGGACCGGGACATTGGGGCGAAGGAAGTTCGGCTATTTTTTCCAAAGTTTGGACCGGATTAAAATTTTATACCAAAGGCATAACCGGTTTTGTTGGGGTGAAAGATGTGGTTCATTGCATGATTAAGCTAATGAACAGCAACATTAACAACGAACGCTACATATTAAACGGAGAAAATGTAAGCTACAAAAAATGCTTTGAAACCATTGCCCTAGAGCTTAATGTTGCTAAACCAAAATTTTTCGCAAATAAATTTTTGAGTGGAATTGTTTGGCGATTAGAAAAAATGCGTAGCTTTATAATACGAAAGCCCCCATTAGTCACTCGAGAAACTGCTCGAACGGCAAATAAAAAATATTACTTCTCAAATGAGAAGATTTGCTTAGCCATTAACTATAAATTTGAACCGTTTCAAAAAACAGTAAAAGAAACGGCACTAAGGTTCTTATTAGAACATAAAAAATAATTGTTAAGAATTAATAAATCCTTACGTCATAGATTTATTATATATATTTTAGTACCGGAATTAATTATTTCTTTTCAAATTTCAATTTACTATGGAAAAATTGGGAATCATTTACTGGCCGAAAGGCGGAAATGTTGAAAAAGTCGCACAGAAAATTTACAATCGCTTTGACAAAGCCAAAGCAGATGTTTATGATATTCTTTCTATCGAAACAACAGACTTGGTCAATTATGATTGTTTAATTATTGGAAGCTCAACCGTTGGTGCCGAAACCTGGCAAGATGTTGAAAACAACAATAAATGGCACCTGTTGTTTTCAGAACTGAATAAAATTAACCTGAAAAACAAGTATATTGCCCTGTACGGGCTAGGAGACCAGGTGCTTTATCCAGAAAACTTTGTGGACAGCATGGATGTTATTCGCAATGAATTCAAAAAAAGAGGAGCCAAACTTATTGGAAAATGGCCCGTGGATGGGTATAATTTTACGGATTCAGAAGCGATAGAAAGCGGCTATTTTCATGGTTTAGTGCTGGATGAGGATCAACAACCAGAGCTAACAAACGAACGCATTGACAAATGGCTGGCACAACTAAAAACTGAAATGTAACACTTATTTAATCAGGTTTTTGTAATGTTCGTAACGATCCAGGATTTCTCTTACAAAATTATAGGGTTCTTCTCCCCGACAATAACCGTAACGAACAACGCTGTCTCTGTAATATTTCGGATTTGATTTTTTCAGAATAAACGTATCAACATTTCCGGTCCAAATATTTGGATTCCGGTTGTATTTTTCAGCTAAACGTCGTGCATCAAAAACATGTGCCAATCCAACATTATATGCTGCTAAAACAAATTTGGTCCGTTCATTGGCATCAGTAATTTCTTCCGGAATATTTTGATCGAGCCATTTAATAAATTTAACACCGGCTTCAATTTGCTCTTTAGGCCCCGAAAGCGTATCGGCACCAAACATTTGAGCGGTTTTGGGCATTAGCTGCATCAAGCCGTAAGCACCTACCCACGAGCGGGCATTGGGTTTAAATCCCGATTCCTGGTAAATAATAGAAGAAACCAAACGCCAATCTAAATCATATTTTTTGCTTATTTCCTTAACAATATCATCGTATCGCGAAATCTTTCCGCCCCCAATACTATGGTATTCGCTTTTGGCATAATTAATTGTACGGGTATTTTCAAAATATTTATTGTACAAAAGCCCGGCAACATACGATTTTTTAAAGCCCGCAAGCCAATCATTGATAAGCATAAGCAGGCTATCCTGCCCCTTGGCTACTGCCCAGGATAAGTTTTGCGTAAAACTAATAGGGGTTTTTACATCAATATCCGGGTAATATTTGCTGTTTACCAGAGCTACATTTTCATCACTAATAGTATAATCAATCGCCCCAGAAGCCACGTCAGAAATTAATTCTTCCGTCTCACGGTTAACTTCAACAATATTAATGCTGTCCCCGATCTCTTCCATTAAATTGACTAAACGGGTTTTATGTGAAGTGTTTTTTTGAATATAAACGGTTTTCCCGGCCAAATCCAATGGCTTCCGAATAAGGTAGGTTTCTAATTCGTCCATGGTTTTTATTTTGCGCCAGTTTTCAGGCTTACGCTGAACCAAAACCTGGCGGGTTTGATCCAGGGGATCTGTAAAATCAACTATTTCTTTACGTTCGCTGGTTTTGGCCAGTCCGATAGCAAGCAAATCGATTTCGCCTTTTTGAAGACTTGCAAAGCTTTCGCCCAAATCGTTGCTGGTTACAACTTCCAAATCAACACCGATATGGTCGGCAAAAACTTTTAAAAGATCAAACTGGTAGCCCATGGGTTCGCCCCGGTAAATAAAATAATTGGTCGAATTATAATCGGTTAAGGCAATCAGGGTTCCGGTTTCTCTGATTTTTTTCAGAACCGAATTGGTGGTATCGAGCTGGTTAGGATTTTTCGAGAGTTTCTTCCCATTATTATTCAAACAAGATGAACATATAATTGCAACGAAAAATAAAACAAGAATCCACCAACCATGAATTTTGTTATTCATACAAAATTTTTTATTTGAAATAAATATACTAATTCTTTAATCTTTTTAAAAGCAAAAAGACAGATTAAAGCATAGTACAGAAAGCATCGCTATTATCTTGAATCAATTTTTAACGTTTGTCCAGTAGGTTGTCCTTCCTAACAAAGAAACGCCAATATAGCCACGAATTTTAAGTTTGCCGTCGTCATTAAACTTCATATAGCAGCTATATGTTTTCCCTTTTTTCGGATCGTAGATATCACCATCTTCCCAACAATCATCCCCGTCAAAAACAAAATCTGTTAATAATTCCAACCCTAAAGTAGGGCGGGTTTTTAAACTTTTGTCGGGATTGTTTTTATCGGTTTTAAGTTTTCCGGTTTCCTCATCAATAGGGAATTTTAACCACACCAATTTCCCGTAATATTTATCGCCTCGTTTAAAAATTTCAATATGTGCGTCCTGATCCTCATTCATCCAAACCCCTAAAATATCGTCTGCTGATTTTTGTCCAAAAGTAAACGGTGCCATAAAAATCACAGCAAAAACCATTAACATTATTTTTTTAATGTTTTTCATGAAAAATGTATTGGTTAATAAATGAATTAATTAGTTGTATCTTCTGGTGCTAAAAGTTTAAACGAATACATGATTGCTTCCATTTCTTTCATGTAAATACGTTTTTTATCGTGCGGAGCATAAACATACGAATCAAGTGTAATAACTTTATTGTTTTTCTCATCAACAAAAGTGTAGCTCAAAAATGGACCGCCCATGAAATCGCCCTCAACTTCCCATAATCCACGAACCTCAACAGCATACATATCATTAAAAGTCAGCTTTTTGACAACCGGCTCCACAACTTCGTCGGCCACTTTCATATAGGTATTGTCCAAAGGACCTGGAACATGGGTTTTAGTTAATATGTTTCGGCGGGCAATAATTTTCTGAAGATCAAACGCATTGGTACTGGTATAATCATAAGTATAGATAAAAATCCCCTGACTGAATCTATTGGTTTCTTTACGAATCCATATAAAATTATCTTCTACCCGTTTTGCAACATTAAACCCACTCGGAAATACCATATTTATATGGAAAGATTTTCTTAAGGTTTCTATTGTTTTTCGCTCCTGAGCCGTTTTAAAGAAATTAATAATTCGTTCGCGACTAAGCTCTTGGTAAAGCTGGGTAATACCATCTTTTTTCTCGTCAAATACCTTTAAAAAAGATTCTATATCGGGTGCCGATATTTTTATCACCCGTTGGGGTTTGGCCCATAAATCTTTTTTGTTTTCTACCAAAGGTTCTTTAAGCTTAGAATCAATATTTCCAATAAAAATTAAATGGTTGGGTTTATGCAAATTTCCAAATGCTTCCTGTGGCAAATAAAAAATTTGGAACAGGGGCTCATCCTGTGGTAAACCAGGAAACAATTGTTCGAAATGTTCCCGAATTGCGTCTCCCATTCGTCCGTTCCATTGTTCTTTATTATTTGTTACCACAACAAGCTCCAGGGTTTTACCCAATGAATAAGGCAGGGTCGATTTAGAATAATTACATGATTGATTGAACAAAAAGCTCAATAATACAATCAGGCTAAATATTTTTATCTTTTTCATAGGTTGTAAATTAAGGGCCAATTAACCAATTACAGCAACCTTGATTTTTTGACCCGGTTTTAATCGTTTTGAATTTCTTATGTTATTTAATTGTTTAATCTGTTCAACAGTTACCCCGTCGTACGAACGGGCAATATCCCACAAAGTATCACCTTTTTTAACCGTATGGTACATGTACTTCGCATTTTTATCAACAACAGTTTGGGGTTTATATACAATTAATTTCTGGTTTGGATAAATAGTACTTTTACCTAAGTTGTTCCATTCTTTTAAATCGGTTACGGAACAATTGTAGGCTTTGGCAATAATAGCTAAGTTTTCGCCCGACCGAACCACATGGTGTGATTTATCGGTTGATCGCGCAATGGTTTTCGTTGGTTGCGATGACCGGGCAGCTTCGCCGTACACAATTAGCTTTTGCCCAGGATAAATGGTGTTGTTCCGCAAATTATTCCAGCGTTTTAGCTGGCTTACATAACAACGGTAACGTTTTGCAATGTATCCTAGGTTTTCGCCGGACCTAACAATATGAATGCTGCGATCTTTTGCTTTTTTAATTTGAGCCAATAATTTATCCCGCTCTAAACCTTTGGTACTTTTAAAATTATACAACGAATCTTCATTGTTCAAATAAGCAGCTACAAATTCGTTGGGGATGCGAAGTTTATATTTTTTACCATTAGTTGCCGGAATAATTCCCAATTTAAATTGCGGGTTTAGGAATTTAATATCCTCCATCGGGATATTTAGCATTTCGTGTATTTGATCGAACGACAAAACATCGCGAACCGTAACGGTGTCAATACCAGCATACAACATTCCCGGATCGTACGGAAACAAATTATGTTCGGGAGCAAAGTTCATGATGTAAGTCACCGCAATAAATGCCGGAACATAACCCCTGGTTTCTTTTGGCAAGAACGGCCAAATGGCCCAGTAATTTTTCACTCCGCCGGCATAACGAATGGCACGGTTTACATTGCCCGCTCCCGAATTATATGCAGCTAAAGCTAAAGACCAGTCGTTATAAATATCGTACAAATCAGACAGGTGCTGGCAAGCAGCAATGGTTGATTTCATCGGATCAAAACGGTCATCAACATAAGAGCTAACTTTTAAACCGTATACTTTTCCGGTTCCATACATAAACTGCCAAAGCCCTTTGGCTCCAACCCGGGAACCCGCTCCAGGATTTAAAGCCGATTCTACAATGGCCATGTATTTTAACTCCAGCGGGAGGTTAAAACGATCCAGTTGTTCTTCAAAAAACGGGAAATATATTTTTGAAAGGCCCAACATTTTTTGGGTTAACTCTCGCTTACGAACACCATATAGATTAATATAATTTCTAACAACATTGTTAAAAGTAAGTTCAATGGGGGTTTCGGCATTTAAAATTTCAATACGGGTTTCATAGATCGAATCGGAATAGGTAGGGATGCTGTCTTCCGGAAATTTATAAACATTCAGATAGGCTGAATCTTCGACCAAAAAACTGGTTTTAAAATATTTTATGGTTAATAAACTATCTAACATACTAACTATTGGCGAATCTTCAATCAGTCCAACATCCTGAACCAAAGTATCCTTTTTAATTTGCGTTTCACTTGCAAATAATGCGCCATTTATTAAAAAAACAGCTAAAAAAAATAAATTTAATTTTCTCTTCATCGTCTTTTCCTTTAACTTCATGCTTTAATACTGCTTACAAAAATAAAGTTTTTTCTATCTGTTGGTTCGCCGACTTTTGCATTAAACCTTTTTTAACACCTTTTAACATTTGGAAATAAAAAAGCCTGGCTTAAAAATATAAACCAAGCTATCAAACAAAATTGTCGTATTTTATTCTTCTTTTTTATCTTTTTCTTTTTCATTATCGGGATTTATTCCCTCTTTAAACTCTTTTACCCCTCGGCCTATGCCTCTCATCATTTCGGGTATTTTTTTACCTCCAAACAAAAGCAAAACTATCACGGCAATGATAATAAGTTCAACAGGACCCAATCTTCCAAGAAATAATAGAGTATTCATAATTCTGTGTTTAAAATTTTTACAAAGATATAATTAAAAGCTTAGCCAAAACAAATAAAAAACACAACAGGCTTATTTTGAAAGGATTCTAACCAAATCTTCCGATTTAAACGGCTTGGTAATATAATCATCCATACCCACTTCAAAACAGCGGTCTTTGTCCTCCTTCAAAGCATTGGCTGTAATAGCCACAATAGGTGTTTTTTCCAAATTGTT
This sequence comes from Bacteroidales bacterium, assembly GCA_963664245.1. GTDB lineage: Bacteria > Bacteroidota > Bacteroidia > Bacteroidales. The sequence continues at coordinate 2,347,775 of OY760934.1, read as the reverse complement.
TTCTTTTTCATGCTCCCGAATGGCTAAGGTTGCTTCCAAACCATCCAGCACCGGCATCTGGATATCCATCAACACCACATCATACTTAGAGTTTTTGAACATATCAACAGCCATTTGGCCATTTACCGCTATTTCTACTTCATGTCCCAATTGTCGTAAGTTAATCATTGCTACTTTTTGATTGATCACATTATCTTCTGCAACTAGAATTTTGAGTTTTTGAGTTGAAGTATCCATATCGCTTACATTGTTTATATTTTTGTTGGGTGTTTCAGCATTCTTCAAAAAACCAATTTCAATCCAAAAGGTAGAACCTTTATCCTGTTCACTCTCAACGCCGATTTCTCCTTCCATCAATTCTGTTAATTTTTTTGAAATCATCAAACCCAATCCGGTACCGCCAAATCTTCGATGCCTCGATTGATCGACCTGCGAAAATTCCTGGAAAAGCTTTTCCTGGCCACTTTTCGATATTCCAATACCAGTATCAATAACTTTTACCTTCAGTTTTATTTTATCAGAAGTATCCGATAAACGATCAACCATAATTTTTATGCTTCCCTTTTTGGTAAATTTTATGGCATTATTTACAAAATTTAAAATGATTTGTTTTAAGCGCAGTTCGTCGCCATACAAGGTGGCAGGAATATCCGGGTTAATTTCCGAAATCAGCTTAACTTCGTTATTCATCACCCTTACCCCAAGCATAGTTATTACATCTTTCACCAAATCATAAATGCTGAACGCTTCATTTTCCAGTTCAATCTTACCGGCTTCAAGTTTCGAAATATCCAATATATCGTTTATGATGGAGAGCAGGTTGTTTGCCGAAACATCAATAATATTTAACAAATCTTTTTGCTCTTCATCCAGGCCTTCGGATGTTTTTAGCAATTCGGCTGTACCAATAATCCCGTTCATTGGCGTGCGAATTTCGTGACTCATTTTAGCCAAAAACAACGATTTTTCTTTGGTTGCTTTAAGAGCTTGATTTTTTTCGACCACCAAATTGGTAATGTCTTTTTCAAAACCGAAGTATGTTTTTTCCCCTGCCGGATTTTGCCTTACCATTAAATACAACTGCGTATAAAAAACTTCATTCTTTTTAGAAATACGGGGCAAAGGAGAAAAAGATAATGATTTGCTTTTGACCAATAATTCCAGTATTTCTATCTTCAACGAACTCCTGACTTCTTCCGGAATAATTTCAAAAATAGATTTTGATTTAAGTTCAGAGGGTTCGTAAAAAAGCTTTTTTGTGAATTCGCCATCAAAATTGGAAAAGAAAAATTTTTCATCGGCCTCCCAATACCAATCATTAGAAAACTTTAGCGAGCTAATTAGTTCCTTTTCTGTTAAACTATTTAAAATTTTATCTTTAGTATCGGTCATAACAAATGAATCACCCTATGTATAAGATAATCCTAATACCAAATATATAAAATTTTACAGCGTTATTAGCGTGAAATATTTGTAATTTAAAGTTCCTGTTTTCAGGTATTATATTACAACAAAATACAAGAAAATGGTTAAGGCTATAGTTATCAGCCAAATAAAAAGTCGTTCGTTCGGAGATAATTTTTCCATTGAGAACAGTTAAAGGTTATGACAAAGGTAGAAAATATATAAAAAAAGGGAGGCATAAAGCTTCCCTTTTTCAATAATATATTTAAACGATTACTATTTTAATTCGTTTTCTATTTTATGTTTTGCAGCGGCAACATTTGGGCCATCGGTTACTTTAGCGTAGGTTGTACGAGCCTGGGTTTTATTTCCGGCACCTTCATAAGCTTTTGCCAGTTCAAAATAAATGTTTGATTTGCTTCCTTTTTCAAGACTCAAAGCTTTGTTTGCAGATTCAATGGCTTTATTCCATTGTTTCAATCCGTTATACGCAATTGCGGCAAAATAATACGCCTGAGAATTCCCGGATTTATAAGCAAATCCTTTGTTTAACATCTCAACTGCTTTGGCATATTTTTGAACCTGTAAAGCTTTTCCTCCTTCAGCAATAAAAAATCCTGAAGCAACAGATTTTGCTTTTCTAACGGTTTTGTCTGTTTCCGATCCCATCGCAATTAACTTGTCCATTTCAGCAACAAAGGCTGGAATATTATCCTGTTTTTTATAAACCAGGGTTTTGCAATATACCGCTTTCACATATTTAGGATCTAACTGCAAACTTTTATCAAAAGCCGCAAGGGCTTCCGCAAATTTATCTTTGTTAAAAAAAAGAGTTCCTTTTGAATTATAAACCCGTGATAAATATTGTGTAGCCGCTTTTTGGCTATTACTATCTTTGGCTTGTTTTTGGGCTGTTTCGAAAGTAGAAATAGCCTGATCGAATTTTTTTGCTTTATATTGAGCCAATCCCAAGCTTAAATATGTTTTGGTTAGTGACGATTCGGCTTTATCTAATAAATCATAAGCAGCATCGCTGTCTAATGATTGACAAATTTCAATACATTTTTTGTACTCTTCTATGGCCGAAGTGAAATTTTTCGCCTTATAATGGCTTATTGCATTATTAAGGGCATCGCCCGCTTCGTTAATTGTTTGCGAAAAAGCAAGCAAACCAAAGCTTATAAAAGCAACACTTAATACCAATCTTAATTTGTTCATAATGTGCATCGTTTTATGTTAGTGAATATTTGGACTGCAAATATATAAATTATAAAAAAAATGCAAAATTTATATCTTTGAATTTCAATTTAATAAATTATTTTAAAGTCTTTCTTAATAAGGGATAATATTATTACAGCTTACCCTATTGAAATTTATCAAGATAAAACAAAAACCCTGCCCAAATAAATGAACAGGATTTTATATCTATTTTTAAGCATTCATCCAAGCTTCCAGATCTTCTTTTCGTAAACCGGGAATATCTAATTTCATTTTTTTACGAAGACCTCCCAAATCATTCATCAGCTTATTGGGGTTGGCTTCTTTAAATTCCTGAACCGTATTAAAGCCAGCTTTACGAATGGCCGGAACCCAGGCTTCAGGAATTCCTAAAACAACAAAATCAGCATCGGTAGACGCTTTCGCTTTTACTTCCGGTTTCATTTGCGGGAAAAACAACACATCCTGAATAGACAAAGAATTGGTCATCAGCATAGTTAAACGATCCATTCCAATTCCCATACCGGAAGTTGGAGGCATACCGTATTCCAGCGCACGAACAAAATCCATGTCGATAAACATAGCTTCGTCATCGCCTTTTTCGCTTAGTTTTAGTTGTTCCTGGAAGCGTTCCAATTGATCGATCGGATCGTTCAGCTCAGAATAAGCATTACACAATTCTTTTCCGTTTACCATCAATTCAAAGCGTTCGGTAAGCTCAGGATTTTCGCGGTGTTTTTTACACAGTGGCGACATTTCTTTGGGATAGTCGGTAATAAATGTCGGCTGAATATAATTTCCTTCACATTTTTCGCCAAAAATCTCATCAATCAATTTCCCTTTACCCATCGACGGATCAACTTCAATATCCAGTTTTTTACAAACCTCTACTAATTGGGCTTCATCCATTCCGTTAATGTCAATTCCCGTGTGTTCCTTGATAGAATCAATCATGGAAATACGTTTGAACGGACGTTTAAAATCAATTTCTTTGTCTCCCACCTTAACCTTGGTTGTTCCGTGAAGATCCATGGCTACTTTTTCAATCATCTCCTCGGTAAAATCCATCATCCAGTTGTAGTCTTTGTAAGCCACGTAAATTTCCATCACCGTAAATTCGGGGTTGTGGGTCCGATCCATACCTTCGTTACGGAAATCTTTGGAAAATTCGTAAACCCCATCGTAACCACCAACAATCAGGCGTTTCAGATAAAGCTCGTTGGCAATACGCATATAAAGTGGAATATTCAACGCATTGTGATGGGTGATAAACGGACGCGCTGCGGCTCCTCCCGGAATAGGTTGAAGAATCGGGGTTTCAACTTCCAGGTAGCCCTTGCTGTTAAACAACTCACGCATAGAATTATAAATTTGCGTTCTTTTTTTAAATAATTCACGAACCTCGGGGTTCACAATTAAATCCAAATAACGCTGACGATAACGTTGTTCTGCATCGGTAAATGCATCAAACACCTGGTCGTCTTTTTCTTTAACAATTGGCAGTGGTTTCAACGATTTACTCAAAATGGTATAACCCGTGGCATGAATGGTTATTTCACCCATTTTGGTAGTAAACACATAGCCTTTTACGCCAATGATGTCGCCAATATCGAGCAAACGCTTAAATACCGTATTATACATGGTTTTGTCTTCACCTTCACAAATTTCATCGCGCTTTACATACACCTGAATTTTTCCGGTTGAATCCTGCAACTCCACAAACGAAGCCGCTCCCATAATACGACGACTCATGATACGTCCAGCAAAACTGATTTCCTGGTATAAGCTGCTATCCTTCGGAAAATTCTCATGAATCTCTTTAGCAGTAACGCTTACCTCATACCGGGCAGCCGGGTACGGATCAATGCCCAAATCAATCAACTCTTTTAACGATTTTCGTCTAACTATTTCCTGTTCACTCAATACTGTGCTCATTTTTAAAAAATTTTTGCAAAGATAATTAAAGTACGTAAAGTATTTAGCGTATTTAAAGTACATAACGTTAGTTTTGGTTAATTTTGCAAAAAACCCTTCTGTCTGCTTTCGCAGACATCTCCCCTAAAATTAGGGGAGAAGAACAGGAAGAATAATGAATGATGGAAAAGAAAAAACAGACAAAACGGGTAAAACCCGACTGGCTCAAAATAAAAGTACCGATTGGTAAAGAATATCTGCGTGTAAAAGAAATTGTAAACAAATATAAATTACACACCATTTGTTCGAGCGGGCTATGCCCAAATATGTGCGATTGCTGGGGCAGGGGAACAGCTACCCTGATGATTTTAGGTGATATTTGTACCCGTTCGTGTAAATTTTGTGCCGTAAAAACCGGGAAACCATTGGCTGCCGATTGGGAAGAACCCAAACGGGTTGCCGAATCTGTAAAACTGATGAAACTAAAACACGTAGTGCTGACTTCGGTTGACCGCGACGATTTGGAAGATGGCGGAGCCGGCATTTGGGCCACAACCATCAAAGAGATCAAAAAACTTTCACCGGGAACCACCCAGGAAACATTGATCCCGGACTTCCAGGGGAAAAAGGAATTAATACAGCAAGTGATTGATGCCCAACCCGAGGTAATCTCCCACAACCTGGAAACCGTTAAACGCCTAACCCCAAAAATCAGAAGCGTTGCCGACTACCAAACAAGCCTGGAAGTAATCCGGCAAATTGCAGCCTCCGGTTTAATTGCAAAATCGGGAATTATGCTGGGACTGGGCGAAACAGAAGAAGAAATCCTCCAAACCATGGATGATTTATTAGCCGTTGGGTGCAAGGTTTTTACCATCGGACAATACCTGCAACCCACCACCAAACATTTGCCGGTTCAGGAATACATCCACCCGGATACATTTAAAAAATACGAAATTATCGGTCTGGAAAAAGGGTTTAAACACGTGGAAAGTAGCCCACTGGTGAGGTCATCGTACCATGCAGAGAAACATGTAAAGTAATTGTTGATTTTTTATTGATGATTGATTATTATGAAAAAAACGATTTACCAAGATTTTAAAAACATATCCTACCAAAAAGCCTGGGATTACCAGGAAGAGTTGTTTCAGGAATTGCTGAAAGCAAAACAAAACAAAAAAATCAACGATAATTACCTGTTGTTTTGCGAACACCCACCCGTGTTCACTCTGGGGAAAAGCGGAGCTGAAAGCAATTTGCTGATGAGTAAAGATTTCTTGGAAAAACACGGCATTGAGTATTTCAAAATCAATCGTGGGGGTGATATTACCTTTCACGGCCCCGGACAGATTGTGGGTTACCCCATACTCGATCTGGAACAATTCGAAATGGGCGTAAAGCAATACATTCATGCCATGGAGGAGGTAATTATCCAAACCCTGACCGATTACGGCTTAAAAACGGAACGTCTGGACGGAGCCACCGGGGTTTGGTTGGACACCGAAACACCAAAATCCCGTAAAATTTGTGCCATCGGAGTTCGTGCCAGCCGCTACGTGACCATGCACGGCTTTGCCTTTAATATCAATACTGATTTGAATTATTATTCGTACATAAATCCCTGTGGCATTACTGACAAAAGCGTAACTTCTTTAAAAGCCGAACTCGGAAAAGAAGTTGACCTGGCCGAAGTACAGGAAAAACTGAAGCATTATTTTGTAGAGGTTTTCAAAATGGAATTTTAAAACTCTTACTCCCCTCCTTGGCAAGGAGGGGAATTAAAGGAAGGTTTGACAAAAACTCAGATTCCGGTCATGCTGAGCGGAGTCGAAGCATTACCCCCCCGTCCGCCAGCTGGCGACCCCCCCCTCCTAAAACAGGAGGGAAATTAATATTTTTTTTCAAGTGGATTTTTTGTATATTTGAGTACTCCCCAAAAGATTTGGCAGAACTTTATAGTTTTTGCCTATAATTTTATTAAACATTTACAATTATGGCTATTACTCAAAGCGAATACGAATATTTAATAAAACAAGAAAAGGGCTTTGACGACTATAAAACTTCGATAAAATTAGGACCGGCTCCAATCAAATGGACGAGACAGATTAATTCCTTAGAAACTAAAGAAATCTTTTTATTAGATTTTTATAGGGGAAGCTTTGAACTATCAAAATACACTTATAATAAACGTTATAGACAAACCATAATATTATTTCGATATGATAATGGGGGAAGGCATACAAACCCTGATGGAATTACTTTTGATGGGCCACATATACATTTATACAGAGAAGGATATAATGATAAATTTGCATTTCCAATATCAAAGATTGGGATTAACAAGGAAGATTCTATTGAAAAAATTTTCACTAAATTAATGTACTTTTGTAATATTAAACGGTTACCAAGTGTTGAATTTTCAATATTTGATTAATGAATTGTCAAAACGTAATTACCGAATATATCAATTGGATAAAAAACAATACAATAGTTAAAACTATTGAAGAGGGGGAAATATGTTCTATATCTACTCCTTTTCTTGATAGACATAATGATCATTTAGATATATATTTAATAAAAAATAATGGGAATTTTCAGCTTACAGATAATGGTTATACAATTTCAGATTTAAGAATGTCTGGGTTAGAAATAAATACACCAAAAAGAGAAAGTATTTTAAAAACAGCTTTAAATGGGTTTGGAGTTAAAATCTCAGATGATGATCAATTATATGTAGATGCAACATTAAATAGTGTTGGACAAAAAAAACATTATTTACTTCAAGCTATTTTAGCAGTTAATGATTTATTTAATCTTGCCCAAGAAACAGTTTATTCATTATTTAAAGAAGACGTTGAATTATATTTTAGAAGTAATAATGTATTTTTCTCAAAAGATATTAAGCTTACTGGAAAAAGTGGTTTTGATCATAATATTGATTTTTTAATACCAGAATCAAAAAACAAACCAGAAAGATTAATTAGGACAATAAATAATGTAAAAAAAGATAACATTTTGTCTTCAATAATGGCATTTAATGACATTAATCAAACAAGAGAAACCCAAACAAGAAACTTTGTTCTATACAATGACATTGAAAAAGAGGTTTCAAAAGATATAGTTAGTGCTTTAGATAATTATAATGTTAAACATATCCCTTGGAGCAAAAAAGAACTGTGTAATTCTGAATTTGCGTTAAATTAAAAATTTTTACTACCTATACAACCCATCCGGGTCAACCTGTTCGCGTAAGATTTTAAGTTCTTCGGTGGTGGGTGGGTGGTTATGGGTAATTTCATCGGCAAACAAAAGCTCAAAGCCAGTGTTTTCAATCACTTCTTCTTTGGTAACGCCTGGATTCAAACTTAATAGTTTCATGCGCTTGCTTTCGTCGTCATAACCCATCACACATAAATTGGTCACCACGCGGTAGGGGCCGCTACCTTTGGGTAAGCCGGCTTCTTCGCGGGAATTGGGACCATCCAAGTATCCGGGAGTGGTAACAAAATCTATCTTTTCCAAAAAGCGGCGTTTGTCGTGGCGCATAATGGCAATGGTTCGCCAGCAACACGAACCCACATCGTTGGCACCGCCACTACCGGGCAAGCGCACCTTGGGCTTGGCATAATCGCCAATCACCGTGGAGTTCAAATTACCATAGGCATCAATTTGAGCCCCGCCCAAAAAACCAAATTCCACAAAACCACGCTGGGCGGTTTCCATGATATCGCAAATACCGGAAGCAGCAATACCTTTATTAAAAGTTCGCATATCGCCCACGGCCAACGGAAGTTTTTCCAAAACGGCCCCGGTTCCGCCAAACTCAAAAATAGGAATAAGGTTGGGGGCATGCATATTTTGCGCCAGGCTGGCGGCCAGCATAGGGATTCCCGTTCCGATAAAAGCCGTGCTTTCGTCTTCCATCACCCGGGAAGCCAAACAAATCAATAATTCTGAAGGAGTATATTCTTGTGACATGATGTTCTTATTTTATGTTGATTTCCTGTAAACGATCCTCACCAATTTTGTCGATTAATGCCTGGTGAGAAGGCAAACCGTGAACCCATTCTTTTAAATAAGCTTCTGTTCCTTCGGGTGTTTTCGAACCCTCGATAAACTGACGGTAATGCTCTTCATCGCGTTCATATTTCCCGGCCATTTCGCCCGGCCACGAACCATAAGGTGCATGAACCACCGCATCTACCAAGTAATACGGAATAATGGTGCGGTCGGGATGTTTGCGGATTTCGGCAGTCGGAACAATTTCTTCGGTAGAAATAATCAGGTTTTTGCTGGCACGAGCCATCTCAAAAGCAAATCCGCTGATGCCGTCGATCTGGCAATTGCCATAAATATCGGCACGGCTCACATGAATAAAACCCACATCCAGAACCAAAGCCGGCAATAAAGCCACCTTATCCCCGGTAAAGGGGCACTCAATCACTTTTGCCGATGATTTTTTCAGGGTGTCTGTTCCCAGCATACAACGGGTAGGCACAAAAGGAACGCCCATGGCCGCCGCTTTAAATCGCCAGGACAGAGCCGCGTTCGACCATTCTACTATTTTACGAACCGAACCGTTCTCCACCCGCTGACGAAGCAAGTTTGAAACCCCGTAAACCTCAAGCCCGATGTAGGTAAAATCGATTTCCCGAACCAAATCGGCAGCCAGCAATAAATCGGCTTCAAATACGCCCTGTCCGGCAATCCTGAAATCTTTTTTCCCCGAACGGATCAAAGCCCGCATCAAACTGATGGGACAACGGACGGTTCCATATAACTCAACTCCTAGGTAATCGCCATCATTTACAAAACGATTGATGGCTTCGGCATCGCTCATTTGTTTATCGATCAAAGCTTTGGGTTTATTGCGGTTGTGCTCGCGGAAGGCTTCCAGATCAACCGCCTGTATCAAAGGGAACTCCCCCTCCGACACAATCGGAATGTGTTTTGTTTGTTGACTCATGTGTATTTTGTTAGGTAGTAAGTATCTCAAATCTACGAAAATTTTTCAAGAATGAATGAAATTCTTCCTCTCAACTTTATACAAACCTCAAACTATAGTTTACCATATATTGATATTTTTTATATTTGGACAATCAAAGAATTTTGCCAGCTTAATAAGACTTAAAATGGAAGAAATAAAGTGGACGGAGAATCTTAGCGTAAATAACCAAATCATCGACAATCAGCACAAAAAACTTTTTAAAATCGTAAACCAAATAATTGCAAGTGCCAAAGACGAAGAGAACCCCAACCTATATAAAATTCATTTTAATGATTTAATAGAATATACCCAAACCCATTTCAAAGACGAAGAGTCGCTGTTAAAATCGCACAATTACCCCAAAATTGAAGAGCACATAAAGGTTCACAAACAGTTCGTTCGTAAAATAGCTGATTTTTATAAAGATATTCTAATGAAAAATTTAAATGTTCGTATTGAAATGACTGAATTTCTTGCTGGCTGGTGGGTAAATCATGTAAGCACATCTGACCAAGATTATAAGAAATATATCTAATAGGTTTAGCTTAACACCGCCCGCAAAACATCCAGCGATTTGAGTTCGCCAAAACCCGGAAGGTGCAATTGATAATACTGAACCAACTGATTTAATAGTTGATTGCGTAAATCGTGGTTCAATTTTAAATTACCCATATTTTCGAGAGAATAGTCTGTAAGATCGCTAAAAAGTTCGGCCTCCCGGTTTTTTAAAACATTGGGGTGAACCGGTTTTCGGTTTTCGAAACAACCTTCTTCCAAATCAAAATAAGGCGTAGAAGGTGCGTAAATTCCACGCGGATAAAAGCCCAGAAAGCGGGTCAACTGCAAGGTGAAAATCAAATGAAAGTTCACAAACTTTTCATGTGCCAAATCGAGCCATTGCATATTTTGAAAAATAAAATCAAAAAGAGGCAGGTTTGATTCTTCTTCACGAATGGCTTTTGCCAGGAGCTCATTTATAAAAACCGTAATAGAACTTTTTACCACATCAAACGGGATGCTGTTATACTGATGAGCCGATTGGATTTCACGGAGGTGTTGCAAACCACCTTTTTCTTTATGTGAAGTAACAATTTCAATCAACGATAAATGCTGCAACAAAGCCGGGCTCATTTTCGATTTTTTGGAACGCGCCCCCTTGATAAGATAAGATTGCAGGCCAAGCTCACGGGTATAAATCTTCACGATCAAACTCGTTTCCGAATACTTGATTTGATGAAAAATAATACCCCGGGTTTTGACTAACATTTGTTAAATACTGTGTTGATGATACCTGATTTATTCATTATTTTCTCTTGGACAAAAAATTCACAAATGAAAACAAATTTGATTTTTCTTTTTCATGAATTCCCTTATCCTCGCTATACAAGCAAATCATACAGGTTTTAAACCTGGTTTCATATTTTGTTGTCGACTGGCTAAAAGTAACCTCCTGATTTTCCAATGACAAATAAAATTTATTACTCAAACATCTCGGACAAACATCCTGATTTGTTGAAGATGGTGTGTGTTTTTGAAGATATTTTTCAATCTTATTAACATCAATATTTCTTTCTTTTAAAGCATTTAAAACTTTTTGTTTCGAATCATCCATTAAACCGGAAAAGCGATAAAAGTATAAAGCTGCCAGCTCAAAATCTTCAAGTTGTTCTATGATGTCGTTTAATTTCACCATTTTAGTTTACAAATAGAATTTTAGTTACCAAAGAAACCGAACCATCTTCGTTGGAGGCAAAAACCAGGTACACCCCGGTATGGGCTTTTCTTCCGGAAAAATTATGACCGTCCCAAATGGCTTGCCCACCCAGTGCCCGGGTTTCATAAACCACGTTTCCGGTAATATCCGTGATTTTTACATTGGCATCCTGGTATAAATTTTTAATGGCAATGGAACCCGTGTACCCCGCCGGAACCGGGTTCGGAAAGGCATAAACATTTGAACCACTATTTGAAGACGATGCTGCCATTCCACGATATGAAACAAGACCCAAATCGGTACCAATAAAAACTTCGCCGTCATCACGAATGGCAATATCCGTAATTCGATTGGAAATTAACGGACTGTTTTCAGTGGTAAAATGATGGATTTGTTCGCTACCATCTTCCGACAATAAAAATATTCCCGACTGTTTCGTTCCTATCCATTTACGGTTTGCCTGATCGACAGTTATCGCCGTAATATTTTCCGTTTCGAGCAGGTACTGCACATTGCCTTCCCATTTTACAAGGATGCGTTCCATGTCGAAATTCCCCCCACCAAACACACTGTAGGGCGCATAAATAACCCCGATACCCTCGCTGGTTCCCAGCCAAATTTCATCATCAAAATCCTGTGCCATACAATTGATTTGATCAGATGTAAGGGCTCCGTTTCCCGACAAAGAATTCAGGTTTTTTACCAAATCATCCGAAGTATTTTCAAGGGTTCCGTTTTCAGAAAATACGATTAAAGATTGGGATCGATCCGGGATGATCCATTTTTGATTATATGAATCAACAAAAAGTTTGTCTGTCGTAATATTGGTATTGCTCGAACCTAAATTGAACGAAATCCATTGGTTGTCGCTGGTTTTAACCGACAAAATGTTTTCTGCCCCGGAATTTACCACCCACAAATTATTTAAACCGTCGAACATTACCCCTCCAACCAAAATTTCAGGAGACCCCTCCAGGCTCGAATTTCCGGCATTAAAAACAGTAGCTATTTGCCCGTCTTGAATTTCAATTACGCCTGATCCCCAACAGGACAGAAAAACATTGTCCGCATCGTTGGGATTAATTTCCACATCCACAAAATCCTGCACGTTTAATAAATCCGGCCAATTACAATCTGACGATTGACAATAATAAGAGGTCCAGCTTTCGTCGACAAAAGAAGCAAAACCATTGCTGTTTTCTTCGGGATTAAAATCTTTATCATAGCCTCCCGACACAAGCCAAAGTTGCTCTCCCTGTGCATCCATGGCAAAAACATCGGCAAAATCAGGACTTTGAAGCGAAATAGTTTCAACTGAGTTTCCTTCATCAAATGTTTTTACCAAACCCAATTTTGTGTCGGCGATCCAAATATTTCCATTGGCATCTGCTTGGGCATCACTGGCAGAAACAGCCAATTGCGAGGGATTCCAAATTCGATAATCGAGATTTAAATTTGGCTGATACACCAATACATCTTCGTTCCGGCTAACCAATAAGGCTCCACCAGAAACTTCCAACGCTTGAATATCCGAAGGAAAATCATCTTCCAATTTATTCCATTCCGCGCCATCCCAGTAAAATAAAGAATCGTTGTTAAAGCCAGTATTGTTTCGGTTAAAAAAAACTTTGCCCGAAAAAACGGTAGTCAAATTATAAGACATGTCCTGGTAAGGCACATCTGTTTCTTTCCGCCAATAATTAAAATCGGCCAAATTTGGACTGTTCACATTTGCCGAATAAATACCTTCTTCGGTGGCCGCAAAAAATGCCGTGTCGTTTTTAGTGATGTCCAGCACATTCACCGCAGAGGCATTTTCGCCAATGTAATAGGTGTCTTTTATTTCTTCCCGAACCAAATCGAGCACCACAATGCCAAACCCACAAGCGAGGTAAGCATAATTTCCATCTAAAAAAACATGATTAATATTGTGATTTTCGATATCCTGTTTTCGTTTTATATCGGTTAAATTAATAATGCCGTCTTCTTTTATAAGATCCAAATTGGTGTTCTGATAAGCAACCAGCAAACATTGCGATGCCTGATGGTAAGCAATTTGCCGAATCCCAATATCCGACAAACCGTTGATTTTTGAAATGCGTTCGACACTGTTATCCGTTTTATTATAACTAAAAAGAGCATAATAAGTTGCGGCGCATACAATGTCGCCGGCATCTTCTACAGCAATACAATTTTTATATGGAAAATGATCGCGCCACTCGCCAATGCCAACCTGCTGGGCCTGAACCCCAAACACGGCACAAAGAATAATAATTACACCTAAATTTCTCACATTATAAATTTAATAACATTATTGTAATAGCGGAAGCAAAGAAAGCCTTTATTCCTACCTTTGCATAAAAGATGGCCGGTCATGCAGCAAAAAAGCATTTTTAACATCCCTTTTATCAGCCGCGAAATAATGGTTGGAAACTTGGGTATCGGATGCCAAAATCCGATCCGTGTTCAATCCATGACCTCCACAAATACCAACGATATTGAGGCTACCCTTGCCCAAAGCATCCGCATGATTGAAGCCGGTTGCGAACTGGTTCGGATTACGGTTCCTTCGTTAAAAGAAGTTGATGCTTTAAAACAAATTCAAAAAAAACTCCGGGAAAAAGGTTATAAAACGCCACTTATTGCCGATGTTCATTACAACCCTAAAGTTGCCGAAGAAGTGGCCCGTTTCGTGGAAAAGGTTCGCATTAACCCCGGAAATTATGTGGATCGGAAACCCGTTTCTAAAACCGAATATTCCGAAAAAGAATACCAATTAGAACTTGAAAAAATTGCCGACCGTCTCAAACCCTTGTTGGGTATTTGCCAAACCAACGGAACAGTCATCCGTATAGGAACCAATCACGGTTCTTTGTCGCAGCGCATCACCTCAAGGTATGGAGACACCCCCCGGGGAATGGTGGAATCGGCCATGGAATTTGTAAAAATTTGCGAAGCGTTCCGGTTCAAAAATATCATCCTTTCGATGAAATCGAGCAACCTGAAAGTGATGGTTCAGGCTTACCGTTTGCTGGCGAACCGCATGTTGGCAGAAGGCATGGATTACCCGCTTCACCTGGGAGTTACTGAAGCCGGAAATGATTTGGAAGGACGGATAAAATCGGCGGCCGGAATCGGCACTTTGCTGGAAGAGGGGATAGGTGACACTATCCGGGTTTCGCTAACCGAAGACCCCGAATACGAAATTCCCGTGGCTCGATCTATTGTAAAAAAACACAACACGTTCCGAACACAAGACACTAAAACCATTCATTTTTTCTCCAACATTAACCCTTTTGAATACAATAAACGGAAAACGGAAAAAGTCGGGAAATTTGGAGGGAACAACTTTCCGCAAATTATCGGCGAGGACGTTTTAGTAAAAGAGGTGCAAAACCTCCCTGTGATGGACGTGAAAGCAAAGCTGAAATCTCAGTTCGATAAACTTATTTCTGATCAGAACCAATACCCAGTAATTTTAAGGGGCGATTATTCGGGGATGAATGAAGAGGATTTTATTGTCCGCTCGGCTATTGATTTCGGCTCCTTACAAATAGACGGCCTGGGCGATGGCATCTGGATCGAAAACGAAACCTATAAAGGCGATCTTATTGAGCTTACAAAAAAAATATTACAGGCCTGCGGAACACGCATCAGCTCAACCGAGTACATTGCCTGCCCTTCGTGTGGGCGAACCCAGTACAACATCCAGGAAGCCCTGAAAAAAGTAAAGGAAGCCACCAATCACCTGGTGGGCTTAAAAATAGCTGTGATGGGTTGCGTGGTAAACGGCCCGGGCGAAATGGCCGATGCACATTACGGTTACGTGGGTGCCGGAAAAGGAAAAGTGAACCTGTACAAAACCCGCGAACTGGTTAAAAAAGGAATCCCGGAAGAAAACGCCATTGAGGAGCTTATTGAGCTAATTAAAACCAATGGCGACTGGAAAGAACCTAGAATTTCCTGATAATTATCCGTATACTTCGTGGTATAATTTCGAACTCAAAGGGAGTATGACCTAACGATTCTCCTTCAGTTTCCAGAAATATTGGATTTTCGGTAGCAGCCAAAACGTTGATTTTCTTTCCTTTAAAATCTTCAATTTCTTTAATCTTTAGCAAAGAACCATCGTACAGGCGTTTAATTTGTGCAAGCACTTTAAGCTTTGAAGCTTTACAAGTAACATTCAAATCCAGCAATCCGTCATCCGGGATAGCTTGCGGCGATTGCATCATTCCTCCGCCATTGTACTTGCAAATGGCAATGGTTGCACTGAAAAGATCACCCTCAAAAACCGTTTTCCCGTCTACTTCAATTTTGGCAAGTTTAAATTTGTACTGCACCAAACCGAGGGCAAGGTTCTTTAAATAAGCCAGGGTACCACCTTTGCCTTTTTCTTTCATGGCGTTGGTTTTATTGGCAACCATGGCATCGAAGCCCATTCCTGCCATATTGACAAAATAGCGGGTGTGTTTATCATCCTTTTCGAAATACGTAACCACGGCCGCATCCTGAATAAAAGTGTGTTCTTCTTTAATAATTCGAACTGCTTTTTCATAATCGTTGCCAATGCCGTACATCCGTCCCCAATCATTGCCGGTTCCTATCGGAATCATACCCAAAATAATTTCTTCGGTTGAAACCTCCCTTTGCAGAAAAATGCCATTCACAACTTCGTTCATGGTTCCATCACCGCTTATTACAATAAATTTCCGGTATCCGTTTAAAACCGAATTCAAACTTAAATCAATGGCGTGGGTTCTGTACTGGGTAAAGGCAAAATCAAAATCGAGATCGTTTTGGTGCAATAAGGATTTTATGGTTTCCCAGTCTCTAGCCCCTTTTTGGCGGCCGGAATTCGGATTGATGATGACAAAATATTTTGAACCCGCTTTCATTAAACCATTTCCAAAATTCGTTTATACACGGCTTCGGATGTAATGCTTTCGATGCACTCACAACGAAGGCTTTTTTTGCAATCGTTACATTCTTTGTCCAACACCAAATACGAAGCTTTTGAACCAAGAGGAGCCCAACGCCCGGGGTGAATGGGACGCATCGGCGCAAACAAACCAATGGCAATTTTTTCTAACGCGGCAGCAATGTGCAAAGGACCGGTACTGGCGGCAACCATCACATCGGCCGAGGCAATAAATGCAATAAAATCAGCAAACGAAAATTCGCCCATCACATTGTGAACCCGGGGATTTTTATCAAGTACAGAACCTTTGACAAGTTCCTTATCTTCGGCAACCCCGGTCATAAATATTTTAAATTTCTTTTCAGGAAGCAGTTCAACCAATTTATTAAAATTATCCAGTCCCCACTCGCGGGCACTGCCTTTGGATTTTGGATGGATGATGACATTTATTTTCTTTTTATCCAAAATATCGAATCCCTTTTGAGGAACCTCAAAGCCGTAAAATTTATGGATGCGTTCCTTGGGAACAATACTGGTAATGCCCAAGCCTTTCAATAATTCCTGGTTCAGTTCGGCCTCGTGCAAATTGGATTTTCTCCGGCTGAAATAAACTAATTTATTACAGGTGAACCGATGGTGAATCCGCCCGGCGGTTCCTATCCGGTAAGGGATTTTTGCTTTCTTGGCAATTTCCCCGATTTTTTTATTAGGGAAAACATGGATGATAGCATCAGCGTTTAATTCCTTGAATTTTTCAATTTTTTCGTTATCGGGTAATTTAGACAAGGCATCCCAATCTAAAAATTCATCCACATATTTCGACAGAAAAATAATGTTTCGGGTGTACAACTTGCCCAGAAAAATAATATGTAGGTTCGGAAAATATTTTTTTAAAATACCGGCCAACGGAAGCGTTAAAACAACATCCCCGATATTGTCGGTCCGGCTGATAATGATTTTGTTAAATACTTTCATGCTGGTGTTGTTTGTACAAACGTTTTAACTTCAAATATTTTAAATACGTAGCATAAGCCGATAAGCGGGCTATTCGAAAGCCGGCTTTCCCGTCCAAAAATCCCGAACGCAACATATAATCACGTATAAATTTAAATGCCGGATTAAAAACAAAATTTAAAAATCGGGGTTTTTTACCTTTTTCAAACAACGATTTTGAAAGAATATTGGTAAAATGTTCGATCTGTTTTAGGTGATCTTCTTTGGTATAATACGAATAATGGAGCAGGTCTCCTTTTAAATGTTTTACCTCAACATTTTCACTCAAGATAAAACTATCGTGCGGGTTCACACCTCCCCAGGCTCCTGCATTTTTATCAAACAAACGAAGTTTTTTATCGGGATACCAGCCCCCGTATTTGATCCAGCTTCCGCAATAATTGGTTAAACGGTTTACAGTATAACAATAACTTCCATTCGTTTTTTTTGCTTCAAGAACCGATTGTTTTAACTCTTCCGACAAAGCTTCATCAGCATCTAATGATAACACAAAAGGATGGGTAGATTTTGTTAGTGCGAAATTTTTTTGCTCAATATATCCGAGGAATTTTTGTTCAAAAAACTGAACATTAAAATTTTTACAAATTTCTTTGGTTCTGTCTGTAGAAAGTGAATCGACCACAACAATCTCATCGGCAATGTCTTTTACCGATTCCAAACACCTTCCAATGTTTTTTTCTTCATTAAACGTAATGATTACAACAGACAGCTTTGGCATTTTATTTTTTCCAGAATGATGGAGCAAAGATAATCAAGACGGTGAATAGTTCAAGTCTTCCGAGCAACATTAAAAACGACAAGAACCATTTTCCAAAAGCAGGAATTGCTGCATAATTACCGGTTGGCCCAACATCGCCCAAGCCCGGACCAATATTACCAAGGGTTGCAATAGTAGCCCCAATGGATGTTTCAAAGTCCAATCCAAGAATGGTCATTACCATGGTTCCAAAAGCAAAAATTAGCATATAAATAAAGAAAAACGCCATGACCTTGTAAATAATTTCCCCCGATACCGATTTTTGGTTATACTTAACCGGAATAATAGCATTTGGATGAAGCGAGCGTTTTAGTTCCAGGGCACTGTTTTTCAGCAATAATAACTGACGGATAATTTTCATCCCACCGCCGGTTGATCCGGCACTACCTCCAATAAACATCAGCAGAAATATGATAAACCAAAGTATTCCTGGCCACAGCAAATAATCGGAAGTAACGTAACCCGTAGTGGTTAAAATAGAAACCACCTGGAATAATGAATCCCGGATTGCTTGTTCGGCATTGGTGTTGGAAATAATGATGATGGAAACCGAAATAATCAGGGTAACAAAAAACAAAATACTTAAATAATATTTGAATTCTTCGTTTTTCCAAACCTGCCCGAATTTTCCCATCAGCGCATAATAATGGAGCGTAAAATTGGTTCCGGCCAAAACCATAAATACAATAATAATATACTGGATGTATGGCGAGAACGAAGTAACACTGTCGTTTTGTGTTGAGAACCCTCCGGTTGCCATGGTTCCAAAGGCGTGGCAAAGAGCTTCAAAAATATCCATGCCACCAAACATAAGCAGGACGGTTTCGGCAAAGGTCAACAAAACATAGATTCCCCAAAGGCGCTTGGCTGTTTGGGTGATCCGTGGATGAAGTTTATCAGGTGTTGGGCCAGGCATTTCCGCCACAAAAAGCTGCATGCCGCCAATTCCCAGAACCGGTAATATTGCCACCGAAAGAACAATGATTCCCATTCCACCGATCCAGTGTGTCATGCTCCTCCAAAACAAAATATCTTTAGGAACCGCTTCAATATCATTTAAAATACTTGCCCCGGTAGTGGTAAACCCCGACATGGTTTCAAAAAAAGCATCGGTTATGTTAGGAATGGCTCCACTAAAAATAAAGGGCAAAGAACCAAAAACAGAAGTACAAACCCAGGTTAGGGTAACAATTAAATACCCTTCGCGTTTGGAAATATTTTTATGGCCGTTTTTCAGTGTAAAATGCAAAAAAGCCCCGGTTGTAAATGTAATAAGGCTGGCATACAGAAGGGAAAGCCCCGAAGAATCGGCATACAAAAAAGAAAACGGCAAGCCGGTCATCATAAAGGCTCCTTCAATCATCAATAAAAAGCCAATGATTCGAAAGATTAACCTAAAATTTATTTCTACCCGGTTTGGCATAAGATTAAAAAATAGGGGGTGAATTTAAACAATTTGAAAACAACGGCAAAATACTAGTTAAACAGCTTATCCACTTTTTGAATGGCATAAGGCATTGAAAACACAACCACTTTGTCGTTCTCAGCAATTTGAAAATCGCCGGTAGCAATAAAACTTTTGCCATCGCGGACAATTCCCCCAATGATGGCTCCTTCCGGGAAATTCAAATTTTTTATTGGTTTTTTTGTAACGGCAGAACCCGGTTTAGTAACCAGTTCCATCACCTCAGCATCAACACCGCTCAAGCATTTGATTGATGTTACCTCGGCTCCCATGGTAAACCTGACAATATAACTGGCCGTGATTAATTTTTTGTTGATGATAGTATCAATACCTATGTTTTGGGAAATATCAATGTAATCAACGTTTTCAACCAGTGCAATAGTTTTTTTAACCCCAAATTTCCGGGCATGCAAGCAGGTTAAAATATTTGTTTCGGAATTGTCGGTAACGGCAATAAACGCATCCACACCCTGAATATCTTCATCCACCAATAACTGAATGTCCCTTGCATCACCATTAATGACCAAGGTTTCGTCAAGGAAATCTGTTAGTTGCATGCATTTTTCCTTGTCCATTTCAAACAGTTTAATATTGATTTCCCGCTCCAGACGTTTACAGGTGGTTCTTCCAACACGGCCTCCACCAACAACCATGATATTGGTAATATCAATTTTTTGTTTACCGCCCAGGGTCATAAATTCGTCAATGCCTTCTTCTTTGGTAATTACATAAGAAAGATCCCCGGGAAGAATTTTATCATCTCCGCTCGGAATAACTGTTTTTGAATCACGATGAAAGGCCACCGCCCTAAAATTTAGATGCGGGTATTCTTTAGCAATTTCATTAAGTGTTTTGTTCGCTACCGGAGCATCTTCTTCAATTTTAATCATAAAAAGAGACAACTTCCCGTCTGAAAAATCAAAGACTTCAGTAGCTGCCGTTTGCCGTAAAAGATGGGTAATTTCGGTAGCTGCAATTTCTTCAGGACAAACCAGTTCATCAATCCCCAGGCTCTCATAAATCTGAAGATTTTCTTCGCTGAGATTTTCCATACTGTTTACACGAGCAATTGCTTTTTTGGCTCCGAGTTTTTTACCGAGAATAGCTGTGATTATGTTAACGTGTTCGTCGTGAACAACAGAAATTAGCAAATCCGCTTTTTTAACATTAGCCCTGTTGAGAACAGAAATGGTGGAAGAATCTCCGGTAATGGTCATTAAATCGGTGTGCGATTCAACCATTTTCAATAAATCTTCATGTGGGTCAACAATAGTGATGTTGTGGTTTTCGTCAGCTAACTGCTTGGCTAAGTGCAACCCAACCTCCCCATCGCCGGCAATAATAATATTCATTATGCTTATTTTTTTTCGGCTGCGAAATTAATTCTTATTCTCAAATATAATAAAATAAAAACAGGAAATTTTATTTCCACCAAAAGAATGCCGGTTTAAATGATTTTAAACTGATCCCAATCGTAGCCGACATTAAATTTTTTTCTGAAATCGTTCATCATTTTTACAGAAAGGGAAGTGGTAAAAATACTTTCGTTATTCTTCGGAAGATCAGAAATAATTTGCCCCTTGGGATCAACAATTATGGATTCGCCGGTATAAGTATTACCAACCTCATCTTTCCCGATGCGGTTCAAACCAACAACGTAACTCTGGTTTTCCAGGGCACGGGCAATCAATAATTGTCGCCAGGGGTACATCCGGGCCGAAGGCCAGTTGGCCACGTAAATTAATAGATCGTACTCAAAATTTGTTCCGTCAAAAGTGTTTTTGCTCCATACCGGAAAACGGAGATCGTAACAAATCAAGGGTTTGATTTTCCATCCTTTTAATTCACAAACCAATTGTTTTTGTCCGGGACTAATGGTGTCGGCTTCTTCGCCCAAATGAAATAAATGCCGTTTGGCATAGGTTTCAAAGCGGCCATCAGGCTGCATCCAAACCAACATGTTGTAATATTTAGCATTTTCTTCGATGAGCAGGCTGCCCGTAATTACGGTATTTTTTTCAGCAGCTTTGGCTTTCATCCAGCTAAGAGTTTTTCCTTCGTAGGTTTCGGCAAATTTTTCCGGATCAACCGGGAAACCCGTGTTGAAAGCTTCGGGCAAAACAATTAAATCAACCTCATCGGGGATTTGATTTATTTTTTGATCGAAAACATCAATATTCGCCTGAATATCTTCCCAAATTAAATCGCTTTGAATGATACTAAGTTTTAAATCTTGCATAAAATTTTAGCTGCTTTATCAAGGGTTTTTTCTTCTTTGGCAAAACAAAAACGCAACCGCTTGTTATTTTGCCCGTCGTGATAAAATGATGAAATCGGAACCGAAGCGATTTTAAATTCTTTAACCAAACGGCTGGCAAATTCCATTTCCGGTTCATCTGAAATTTCGGAATAATCGAGCAATTGAAAATAAGTACCATAACAAGGAACTACTTTAAAGCGGGATTTTTCCAACCTGGAAACAAAATAATCGCGTTTTTTTTCATACATCGCGCTCACGCCTGTGTAGTTTTTTTCATTTTTAAGAAAATCAGCGATGGCGTATTGGATGGGGGTGTTCACGGCAAAAACAACAAACTGGTGGGTCTTGCGGAATTCGGCCATTAACTGAGCCGGGGCCAGCACAAATCCCATTTTCCAGCCGGTGGCATGAAAAGTTTTTCCAAACGAACCAACTATAAAGGTGCGATTCACCAAATCGGGAAAGCGACAGGCACTTTCGTGTGTAATTCCATCAAAAATAATGTGTTCATAAACCTCATCGCTCAAAACCATGATGTCAGTATTTTTGATAAGCTCGCCCAAACGATGCATGTCTTCGGCCCGTAAAATACTTCCGGTAGGATTATGAGGAGTATTAATAATTATCAGTTTGGTGCGATGGGTAATCATACGACTTACTTCTTCCCAATCTACGTGATAATCGGGCATTTTAAGCTCGGCATATTTTACAATGCCCCCATTTAATTTTATAGCCGGAGCATAACTGTCGTAAGCCGGTTCAAAAATAATGGCCTCGTCTTCGTCTTTGATAACCGCCGAAATAATTGCAAAAATTCCTTCGGTGGCACCGGCAACAATATTAATTTCTTTATCCGGATCATAGGCTACCCCGTGCAGTTTTTCAACGGTTTCTGCAATTTGTTTTCTCAGCACCGGAACTCCCGGCATGGGAGCATATTGGTTCATCCCTTTTTTCATGTAGTGATGAATGCGGTCAATCAATTTGGGAGCCACCGGAAAATCGGGGAAACCCTGCGATAAGTTTACGGCTTTGTGTTCAACAGCCATCCCGCTCATCACCGCAAAAATAGATGTTTGCACACTGGGAAGTTTTGAAATGATATTACCTTCGAACTCTAACATGTTTCTTTAATTTATCACACAAAGTTAGATAATATTCACAGAAATCGTAAATTTGAACTATCTCAACCTCATAAATTTGTTAACATGAAAACAATTGATTCTCTTAATTTAAAGGATAAAAAAGTTTTAATCAGAGTAGATTTCAACGTTCCCCTGAATGATAAATTTGAAATTACCGACACCACCCGCATTGATGCCGCCCTGCCAACCATTAAAAAAATATTGGAAGAAGACGGATCGGTTGTTTTAATGTCGCATTTAGGCCGACCCAAAGAAGGTCCGGAAGAAAAATTTTCGTTAAAACATTTGCTTCCTTACCTGAAAGAACAATTAGGCGTAAATGTTTTGTTTGCGAACGATTGTATTGGCGAAGAGGCCCTTAAATTTTCAAAAGGTTTGAAAAGAAATGAAGTTTTGTTACTGGAAAATCTTCGTTTTTATAAAGAAGAAACCAAGGGTGATTTAAAATTTGCCCAAAAACTTTCAGCTTTGGGCGATATTTACGTGAATGATGCTTTTGGAACTGCCCACCGGGCGCATGCTTCCACGGCGGTAATTGCACAATTTTTTGGCGAACAAAAAGCGTTTGGGTACATCATGGGAAACGAGGTTGAAAACATTAATAAAATTTTACACAACCCGGCTCAGCCATTAACGGCAATATTGGGCGGTGCAAAGGTTTCCGGGAAAATCGAGATCATTAATAATTTACTGGACAAGGTTGATAATTTAATCATTGGCGGAGGCATGATGTTCACCTTTATTAAAGCCATGAATGGAAATATCGGGAACTCGTTAATTGAAGAAGAATTGCTCGAAACTGCTCATGCTGCCATTGAAAAAGCGAAAGAAAAAAATGTAAAACTGTTCCTCCCACTGGATGCCAAAATTGCTCATGAGTTTTCAAACGAAGCTGAAAGTAATTATTGTAGTTCTTATGACATTCCTGATGGCTGGATGGGATTGGACATTGGGCCAAAAACCATTAAAAAATTCTCAGAAGTCATTGCCGGTTCAGCCAGTATTTTATGGAACGGGCCCATGGGCGTTTTTGAAATGTCGAACTTTGAGGAAGGAACTAAGGTCATTGCCGAAAACATTGCCAAAGCTACCTCTAAAGGCGCTTTTTCATTGATTGGCGGCGGAGATTCTGTGGCAGCCATTAATAAATACAACTTAAAAGAAAAAGTAAGTTACGTTTCAACCGGGGGAGGAGCCATGCTTGAATACATTGAAGGCAAAGAACTTCCCGGGGTTAAAGCCATCGAAAAATAATCGATCATGAAAAAAAGCATTTTTGTTTTTTTGTTCATCTCATTTTTTTCTTTTTCCTGTTCGGACGATCCGAATAGCCATAATTTGTTAAACACCGGGGATAAAATTCCTGCGTTTTCGTTCACAACTTTGGATGGCACAATAGCCAACATCAAAGATTTTGAAGGAAAAACTATTTTTCTCAACTTTTTTTCAACCTGGTGTTCGCCCTGCCTGAAAGGATTGCCCGTGATACAGAAACAAATTAAAGAAGGAATTACCGATGAGAACCTTGTAATTTTAGCCTTTGGCCGGGGGCATAATGCCGAAGACTTGATAAAATGGAACAAGGAGAAAGGATTTACTTTTCCTATTTGCCCGGACGAAAACCAGACTGTTTATGAAATTTTCTTTTCAAAATATATCCCGAGAAACATAGTGATCGGTAAAGATGGGAGAGTTATTCTCCAGGAATGTGGGTATTCCGAAGAAGGGTTCGAACGAATTATTGAAGCCATAAAAAAAGACCTGGAAAATTAAATTCCGCGGACAATATCTTCTGGATCAGGAATATTTATCTCATTGAATTTTTCCAATTTCAATTTCGGGATAACGGCTGGGGCAAACCATTCAACATGTTCGTACAACATAGATCCTTCGCGGGTTTTTTGTTTAATGATAAAATCGCCCGGATCGAGGCTGTTGATGATCCAAAGGATGACACTCATTAAAAAAGCCGCTTTTACAATACCAAAAGCACCTCCGGCTAATTTGTTAATAAAGCCCAGCAATAAAACGTCTACAAATTTTTCCAGTATTTTTCCAACCATAAACACCCCAAATACCACCGCGATGAACGTGACAATAAATGAAATGATGGTTAAATATTTTTCGCTGATCTCAAAATTCTTAACCAGCCACGAAGCGGTAAAACCCGAAAAATTAATGGCAACATAAATTCCCAATACCAAAGCTACCAATGAACTTAGTTCAATTATAAAACCTTTGTTAAAGCCACGATAGGCAAACCATAAAACAGGAACCAGTAAAATAATATCTAAAACATTCATGCTATTAGTTTTTTTTGCGCCATTTTTTTAACCGGCGGGTTAACTCACTGGCAAATATAAAATCACTTAATTCTTCGTTATCTGTATCTAAAATTTCGTTTTTATCCCCGGTCCACCACAGTTGCCCTTTGTGAACAAAAATAACTTTTGTCCCTATTTCCAGCACTGAGTTCATATCGTGGGTGTTAACAATGGTAGTCATTTTATATTCTTCGGTAATTTCGCTAATTAAATTATCAATTACTCCTGCTGTTCGTGGATCGAGCCCGGAGTTTGGTTCATCACAAAACAAATATTTGGGGTTTACTGAAATCGCCCTTGCAATGGCCACCCTTTTAGTCATACCGCCGCTTAATTCGGAAGGATATAATTTATTAGCATTTTCGAGGTTCACCCGTTTTAAACAAAAATTTACCCGCTCGCGTTTTTCTTCGAACGACTGATTGGTAAACATCGAAAGCGGAAACATTACATTTTCTTCAACGGTTTTAGAGTCGAACAAAGCCCCTCCCTGGAAAAGCATGCCCACTTCTTTCCGGATGCTCATTTTTTCTTTTTCAGGCATCTGCGAGAAAATCCGCCCATCGTAAATCACCTCGCCTTTGTCGGCCGAATACAGCCCCACCAGGCATTTCATCAAAACAGTTTTACCTGAACCGCTTTGCCCAATAATCAGGTTGGTTTGCCCGTTTTCAAAGGTCGCCGAAACATCTTTTAACACGTGATGATCGCCAAAGGATTTATAAATATTCCGAACCTCTATCATACCAACAGTAATTGTGTTAAAACCAAATCGAAAATAATTATTAATATACTGGTGTTTACCACCGCTTTTGTACTGGAACTTCCCACTTCAATGGCTCCCCCCTCGGTATAATACCCGTAAAAACCGGAAACCGAAGTAATCAAAAATGCAAAAACCACGGTTTTAATCAATGCATAAGTAATGGTGAAGGGTTCAAAGTCATAGCGCAAGCCGGCAAAATAATCGGCCAGCGTAACCAGACCCGAGAGTTCGCAAGCCAAATAACCACCAAGCAAACTGATGAAAATACTGAATATAATAAGTATAGGATTGATAATCATGGCAGCCGTAATCTTGGGTAAAATCAAATAATTGGCTGGATTTACGCCCATAATCTTCAAAGCATCAATTTGTTCGGTAACCTTCATGGTACCAATTTCGGAAGTAATGCGCGAACCCACCTTGCCCACTAAAATCAAACTGATAATGGTTGGTGAAAATTCAAGAACAATGGATTGGCGGGTAACAAAACCAACCATGGTTAAAGGAATCAGCGGGCTATCGATATTATAAGCCGTTTGAAGTGCGGCGATTCCGCCAGTGAAAGCCGAAATAAACAAAACAATCCCTAGCGATTGAATCCCCAGGCTCTCAAACTCAAACATCAACTGCTTACGAAATACGCGACTTTTGTCTGGGCGACGAAAAGCTTCGCGCATCAACAAGACATACCTTCCAACAGAACTAATCATAAAAATCGCTTTGTTTTTGCTAAGTTAATGAATATTTACCGACCGACTAAAAAGATATTTTTCATCTGTTTAAAATTTTTAATCATTTTAACCGATAAACCCTTGATTAAAAAAATTTATGCTTATTTCATTTTTTTACCCAAAAGCCCAAACAATATTTTGTGTTTTGTGTAGTTTTGAAATAAAAAACAAATGCGATTGAAAAACAACTATTTTTTCATTTTTATCTTTTTGATATTTTTATTTTGTTCTTGCCAAAGCAGCAAAAACACACAATATAAACGCCGACGGGTAAAGAAAAAATGCAACTGCCCAACCTGGACATTCAACCAAACCCAAAATCAATTTCATGCAACAGTACATAGAAATTCTTAAAAAATATCTTCCAAAAGATGCTGTTGAAGGGATTTTTGAAAGCATTGTCCGATATAAAATCCACCTAAGGATCAGCAAAAACAGGCATACAAAATTGGGGGATTTCCGTCCTGGATTGAAGGGAGAGCCTTATCGGATTTCTATCAATCACAATTTAAATCCGTATTCGTTTTTAATTACTCTTGTTCATGAAATTGCCCATTTGGTGGTATTCGAAAATTATAAACACCAAGCTCGCCCACACGGGAAAGAATGGAAATATTGTTTCAGGGAATTGATGCAGCCCTATTTTGCCAAAAATATTTTTCCTTATGAGGTTGAAATTGCCCTGAAAAATTATTTAAAAAACCCGAGTGCTTCAAGCAATGCAAATTTAACCATGGCAAGGGTTCTCAAAAAATACGATACCAATCAAGAAGACGGAACTTTTGTTGAAGAACTCCCCGATAAAAGCCGCTTCACGTATCGCAACGGGAAAATGTTTGAGCGCATCGAACAACGGCGAAAACGCATTAAATGTTTATGTTTGGATAATAATAAGTTATATTTATTTGACCCCTTAACAAAGGTTTATCCCACAAATGAATAAGCAAATATTTATATTTGTATAGATTAAAAATCGACCTTATGGAAATCAACAAAAACTATTATTGCATTATTATGGCCGGGGGTATTGGTGCCCGTTTTTGGCCCATGAGCAAAACCTCGCGTCCCAAACAATTTATCGATATTTTAGGAAGCGGGCGAACCCTCATTCAACAAACCTTTGATCGCTTTCTGAATATTTGTCCGAAAGAAAACATACTGATTGTAACCAACGAAATTTACCGCCAACAGGTTATGGATCAACTGGAAGGAATTTCAGAAGGCCAGGTTTTGTGCGAACCCTGCCGAAGAAACACGGCTCCCTGCATTGCCTACGCCAGCTATAAAATCCACCAGCAAAATCCGGATGCCTGTGTCGTTGTGGCTCCGTCGGATCATATTATTTTAAAACAGGATGATTTTACAAGCATTATTAAAACCGCCCTGGAAGCAGCTTCAAACAACGATTGGTTGCTCACCCTTGGAATAAAACCAAGCCGACCCGACACCGGATACGGTTACATCCAATACGAAGGCGATAAATTGCAAGGACTGGATGAACGAATCCGTAAGGTTAAACAATTTACCGAAAAACCGCAGCTCGATAAAGCCAAAGAATTTTTAGCCAGTGGCGATTATTTATGGAATGCCGGGATTTTTGTTTGGTCGCTAAAAAGTATTTTAAATGCCTTTGAAAAATTCCTTCCCGAAGTAAACAAACTTTTTAAGGAGGGACTCGGAATTTATCATACCACCGATGAACAAGATTTCGTAGATAAAACGTATCCCGTTTGCGAAAACATTTCAATCGACTACGGCGTGATGGAAAAAGCTCAAAATGTATACGTTATGCAATCGGAATTTGGATGGTCCGATTTAGGAACCTGGGGCTCACTTTATACCATTCGCGAAAAAGACGAAAGTCAAAATGCTATTCTTGGGAATAATGTTATGGTTTACGATTCGCAAAATTGTATTGTGAATGTACCCAAAGATAAATTAGTTGTTCTGCAGGGCCTAGACGATTATATCGTGGTAGAGGATGATGGCGTATTATTGGTTTGTAAAAAACAGGACGAACAAAAAATACGACAGTTTGTAGACGACGTCCGAGAACAAAAAGGAAAAGAATATGTATAAAAAAAGAGGCGGTGTTGCCTCTTTTTTTGTCATCATTTTTTAAAAAATGATTAGGGAAGTTGAAGAATTTTCTATTGGCTCCCCCTCCTATAGATCGTCAACCTTCCCAGAACCTAACAGATATAACTATGAAATTAACATGACAGCAGGTTTTCACCTACTATCTGTTTATACCCTGCCATTGAAAAAGTCCCGTTTTTTAAAAAACTTTTTTTACATCCCTTCTATTTACTTGATTATTTGCGAGATTCAAAATCCGATCGTTCTAAAATCTTTAAAAAATTAACCTCAAGCTTTAACATTTTTTAAAAAAATCCGATTTAACAATTCCCTACTTTTGAAAAAACAAAAAATGAACAATCCATACTCTTTTTACAAAACTCAGGCAGATAATTATTACAAGCTTTTTGATAAATTTTCCAGACAAACAAACCGGATTGCAGTGTTAAGATTAATCACTTTTGTGGTGGGTGTTTTGTTGGTTTACCTGGCAACAAATTATAATCTGCTGGTTACTTTTAGCGTATTGGGTTTATTTATTATTGGTTTTTCTTGTTTGGTTTTTTGGCATTTAAAATCTCTTGAAAAAAAATCCTTTTATGAGATTTTATGGAACATCAACAAATCTGAGCTTAAAAGCCTGGATGGAAATTATGAAGAATTTGAAGATGGGGAAGAATTCAACACCCACGAACACCCTTATTCTGATGACCTGGATCTTTTTGGGAAAAACTCACTATACCAGGCTATAAACCGCTGTTGTTCCGAAATGGGCAAAAATAAACTGGCCCAATGGTTTTTGCATCCTTTAAAAAACAAACAAGCCATCACAGAACGCCAAAATGCTGTTGAAGAACTAAGCACATTAAGTAAGTGGCGGCAAAAATTCAGGGCGATAGGTTTGCGGTCAAAAGACAAAATTGAAGATCATGACGATATAAAACACTGGCTCGAAGAAAAAACAGATTTTAATCATTGGTTTTACACCACACTGCTTTTCGCAGTCCCTTTAATCACTTTTACCTTGTTAACGTTGGCCATACTCGGCGAAATTAGCGAACGCTTGTTTTTAATGTATGTATTATTCGTGCCGATAACAATAACCTGGGTAAATTTCAAAAAAGTAAATTTGGTTCATAAACGACTGGGGAAAAAAACCGATTTGCTTAAAAAATATTCCCGGTTGCTGAAAATCATCGAAGAGGTTGATTTCAAAGCCGACCATTTAAAAAAACTAAAACAATCTTTTGAACACGGGAACGAAAAGCCCAGTAAAATCCTGAAAAAACTATCCCGGATTTCTTCGGCTTTTGATAACCGCTTGAATGTGCTTGTCGGAATATTGCTGAATGCTTTTTTTTTATGGGATCTACTGCAAAGCGTTCGTTTAAACAAATGGAAAAGAAAATATGGCCATGCTTTGTTAAACTGGTTTAAAAGTATGGCCGAACTGGATGCCCTGAACAGCTTGGCTAATTTTTATTTTAACAATCCCGAAAATAGTTTTCCTATACCCGCTGATAAAGATTTTGTTATCGATGCCAAAGAAATGGGACACCCGATGATTTTAGAAAAACAACGGGTAAACAATGACATTCATTTTAACGATTGGAAAAACTTTATAATCATTACCGGGGCCAATATGGCCGGAAAAAGCACGTTTCTTCGCACCCTTGGGGTAAACATGGTTTTGGCCAATATGGGTTCGTCGGTATGTGCACAATATTTTGAGTGGGTTCCTGTGCAGATATACACCAGCCTAAGAACCAAAGATTCGCTGGACAAAAACGAGTCTTACTTTTTTGCCGAGTTAAAACGGCTCAAAGAAATTATTGACATGCTTAACAGCGGCCAACCGTTGTTTATTATTCTGGATGAAATTTTAAAAGGAACCAACTCTAAAGACAAGCAAAACGGAAGCATGCAACTTATTGAACAACTTATCAGTTTAAATGCTTCCGGCATTATTGCCACCCATGATCTTATTTTAGGAAAACTGGCCGATAGTTATCCCCAAAACATTATCAACAAATGTTTTGAAGTTGACCTTAGCGGCGATAAGCTTGAATTTGATTATAAACTTCGGGATGGGATTTCGCAAAACATGAACGCGAGTTATTTAATGAAACAAATGGGAATTACCATTTAAATTTTTGCGTTTGTTTTTCAATTTTTAAACCTGGCTTTAAACTCTTATTTAAAAGCAGTTTGTTGACCAATCCCTTAAAACTTCCGAATAATATCTTTATTTTTGGTTGTTGAATTTTTTACAAATAAATTATAAAATAATGAGAACAAAACATTTAATTTCATTAGTTGTTTTTACATTCGTATTAATAACTGCTTGTAACATGGACAAATCCTATTATTCACAAACCATCATTCCGGATGCAGAAGCATTAACGCCGGTTTCTGATGAAGTAATCCAAAACCGCTTAGCCATTTACGCGCCTTTTGAATTGACCGCTGACGTAAGCCATTTGTCGGTTAAAGAAAAACAAATGCTTCCGATTTTGTTTGAAATAGCTGATATTATGCAGGAAATTTATTGGGAGCAAACCATTGGTAACAAAGAAGCGTTCTTTAACAAAATTACCGATGAGAACACCAAAAAGTTTGCAAAAATCAATTATGGTCCCTGGGATCGTTTAAACGGAAATAAACCGTTCATCAAAGAAATCGGAACCAAACCGGCCGGGGCAAATTTTTATCCTGCCGACATGACCAAAAAAGAATTTGAAGCCATTGAAGATCCAAACAAAACCAGTTTGTATACGTTGATTCGCCGTAATAAAGCCGGCGATTTAAAAGTAGTTTGGTATCACGAGGCTTACGCCGAAAAACTTCAAAAAGCACACGATTTACTATTAAAAGCTGCTGACCTGGCTGAAGACGAAGGTTTGAAAAAATATTTAACCCTCCGCGCTGAAGCATTAATTACCGACGACTACCAACCCAGTGATTTTGCCTGGATGGAAATGAAAAATTCAAACATCGATTTTGTGGTAGGCCCGATTGAAAATTACGAAGACGCTCTTTACGGCTACAAAGCAGCCAATGAATCTTTCATTTTATTAAAAGATTTAGACTGGAGCAAAAAACTGGCAAAATTCGGAGCCATGCTTCCCGAACTTCAAAAAGGTCTGCCGATTGAAGATGAATACAAAAAAGAAATTCCGGGGGCCAATGCCGATATGAACGCCTACGATGTGATTTATTATGCCGGCGATTGTAACGCAGGCAGCAAAACCATCGCCATTAATTTACCCAATGACGAAGAAGTTCATTTAAAATGCGGTTCGCGCAAATTGCAACTTAAAAATGCAATGAAAGCTAAATTTGATAAAATTTTGGTGCCAATCGCCGAAATACTTATCAATCCGAAACAGTTAAAACACGTTACGTTTAACGCATTTTTCGAAAACACCATGTTCCACGAAGTAGGCCACGCCATGGGAATTAAAAATACCATCGACGGAAGTCAAACGGTTCGCGAAGCCTTAAAAGAAAAATATTCTTCCATTGAAGAAGGAAAAGCCGACATTATGGGGCTTTACCTGGTTACCAAACTTTACGAAATGGGCGAACTAACCGAAGGTGAAGTAATGGACAATTTTGTTACTTTCTTTGCCGGGATTTTCCGCTCGAGCCGTTTCGGAGCAGCCAGTGCCCACGGAAAAGCCAACATGATGCGCTTTAACTATTTCGCCGAAAAAGGTGCTTTTACCCAAGACAAAAAAGGATATTACACTATTAATTTCGACAAAATGCACAAAGCTATGATTTCTATCATGCAGGAAATCCTTCACATTCAGGGAGACGGAAATTATGAGGCTGCTGCTAAATGGATAAAAGAAGAAGGCATCATCAAAGAAATGCTTCAAAAAGATTTAAATCGTTTAGGATCGGCAAATATTCCGGTAGATATTGTTTTTGAACAAGGACCGGATAAACTCGACCTTAACTAACATATTAACTAAAACATCAATTAACGTGAAAAAATTAATGATATTACTAATTGTTGCAGGTGTTGGTTTTACCGCCTGTAACTTATTTAAAAAGGAATGTAGTGATCCTAATCCTTTTTTCTGCGAGTACGATACTCCGTTCCAGGTTCCTCCTTTTGAAAAAATAATGGCAGCACATTACATGCCCGCCTTTAAACGGGGAATGGAAATCCACAAACAAGAGGTTGAAGAAATAATCAACAACCCCGAAGAACCAACTTACGAAAATACCATTGTCGCCCTTGATAAAAGCGGTGAGCTTTTAGGAAAAGTTTCCAGTGTGTTTTTTAGTCAGTCTGGCGCAAATACCAATGATTCGCTGCAACAGATACAAATGGAAATTTCTCCTTTACTTGCAGCTCATGCCGATGAAATAAGTTTAAATCCAAAAGTTTTTGAACGCATAAAAGCAGTTTATAAAAACAAAGACAAATTTGATTTAACCGACGAAGAGCTGTTCCTTTTAGAAAACCAATACAAAGGTTTTGTCCGTAACGGGGCCAATCTTCCGGCTGATAAAAAAGAAGAGTTAAAAGCCATCAATCAACAGCTTTCAACCCTGGGGGTTCAGTTTAACCAAAACCTATTGGCCGAAACCAACGATTTTAAAATGGTATTGGATGAAAAAGATTTGGACGGATTAACAGAATCTGTAAAAGCTGCCGGTGCAAGCGAAGCAAAAGCCGCCGGGCTGGACGGTAAATATATTTACACCATTCAGCGCTCTAGCATGTATTCGTTCTTAACTCACTCCGAAAGAAGGGATCTGAGAGAAAAACTCTATTATGCTTACACCCACCGGGGAGATAACAACAACGATAAAGACAATAAAGCAATCGTTGAAAAAATCATGAAATTAAGAGCCGAACGAGCAAAATTATTGGGCTATAAAACACATGCCCATTTAACCCTTGAACCACGGATGGCCGGCACCCCTGATAAAGCCATCGAATTATTGGATCAGCTTTGGGAAAAAGCATTGGTGGTCGCCAAACAAGAACGGGATCAAATGCAGCAAATGATTTACGAAGAAGGGAACAAATTCAAACTTAAATCGTGGGACTGGTGGTATTACGCCGAAAAAATCCGGACTGCAAAATACAATCTTAAAGATAGCGAAGTTCGTCCTTACTTTGAATTAAACAATGTAAGAGATGGTGCTTTCTGGGTGGCCAATAAACTTTACGGAATTACCTTCGAGCGGATTGAAGACATCCCGTTACCTCATCCTGATGCGCAAGCTTTTGAGGTAAAAGAAGCCAATGGCAAACACGTTGGTGTTCTTTATATGGATTTCTTCCCCAGAACCAGCAAAAGCGGTGGTGCATGGTGCGGCAGTTACAGAGATCACCACATTGCCGATGGAAAAGAAATTAAACCAGTAGTAACTGTTGTTTGTAATTTCACCAAAGCAACCGAAAACACTCCTTCATTGCTAAGTATTGATGAAGCTACAACTTTATTCCACGAATTTGGCCATGCTTTAGACGGGTTATTCTCTGAAACCACTTATAATGATAGTTATATCGCCTGGGATTTTGTTGAACTTCCCTCACAAATTATGGAACACTGGGCCACAGAATCGGAAGTATTAAAACACTATGCTAAACATTATCAAACCGGTGAAGTGATCCCGAATGAACTGGTTCAAAAACTAGATGCTGCCAGCAAATTTAACCAGGGTTTTGCAACGGTTGAATATTTGGCTGCTGCTTTATTAGACCTGGCATATCACTCTCTTGAAGCTCCTGCCGAAATCAGTGTAGAGAAATTTGAAAAAGAATATCTAGATAAAATTGGTTTGATACCGGAAATTGTTTCCCGTTACCGAACCACTTATTTCGGGCATATTATTGGTGGTTACGATGCCGGATATTACAGCTACATTTGGGCCGGTGTTTTGGATAACGATGCTTACGGAGCCTTTAAAGAAAACGGTATTTTTGATAAAGAAACGGCCAAAAGTTTCCGCGAAAATATTTTAGCTAAAAACGGCATCGAAAATGCGATGAAAATGTTTGTAGATTTCCGTGGCCGCGAACCACAAATTAAATATTTACTTGAATCGAGGGGATTAAATTAGAAGTCTCAAAATTATATAAATAAAGGTGTGTCAAAAGGCACACCTTTTTATTTGTCTGCTACGAATTATCATTTGTAGATTATATCTGTAAAAAAACATAACTATCAAGGCTTTTTTATAAATTTAGCCCCAAAATTTTAACTTAAAAAATATTAACATGAAAAAGTTTTTTGCCATTTTCTTATTAGCCGGCATTGGGATTGTTACATGTTTTGGTCATCAAAAAATGAACGCCAAACATCCCAATCCATTTTTCAATGAATATGATACCCCTTTCGGGGTGCCACCCTTTGACCAGATAAACGCAGAACATTATGTTCCGGCTATCGAAGAAGGAATTAAACTGGAGAAAGAAGAAATTGAAGCTATCATCAATAACCCGGAAGCTCCAACATTTGAAAACACTATTGCGGTTTATTCAAAAGCAGGAAAGTTTTTAGGCAGGGTTACAAGTGTATTTTATGGATTATCGGGAACAAATACCAATGATACGCTTCAACAAATTGCCAAAGAAATTGCCCCTAAATTATCGACCCATAATGATGAAATTAGGTTGAACCCCGAATTATTTAAACGGATTAAAGCAGTATACGAACAACGCGAAAGCCTGAATCTGGATCCCGATCAGCTTTATTTGCTGACCAACCTTTACGATGGTTTTGTAAAAAGCGGGGCAAATCTTAACGAAGAAGAAAAAGAAAAACTAAAGGCTGTAAACCAGGAAATTTCAGCAAAAACTTTACAATTTGGACAAAATCTTTTAGCTGAAACCAATGCTTTTAAAATGGTTTTGGAAGAAAAAGATTTGGACGGACTTCCTGAAAACATCAAATCGGCCGGAGCAAAAGCAGCAAAAAGCGCAGGCCTGGAAGACGGAAAATATCTTTACACCACCCACCGTCCAAGCATGTATCCGTTTTTAACCTATTCTAAACGAAGGGATTTGCGTAAGAAATTATTTACAACCTACACCATGCGTGGCAACAATAACAACGAAAACGACAACAAACAATTAGCTTCCGACATTGCCAAGCTAAGGGTTCGCCGGGCTAAAATTTTAGGATTTAACAGCCACGCAGATATTGTTTTGTCAAACCGAATGGCAAAAAACGCACAAAATGTAGAAGAGTTTCTTGCCAAAATCTGGTGGCCGGCTTTAGATGTTGCCAAAAAAGAAGTCGGGGATATGCAACAAGTCGCTAAAGAAGAAGGCAAAAAATTTAAAATTGCAGTCTGGGACTGGTGGCATTATGCCGAAAAGGTTCGCCAGAAAAAATACAATTTTGACGAAGCCCAAATCAGGCCTTATTTTTCATTAAAAGCAGTAAAAGAAGGCTTGTTTTATACAGTAAACAAATTATTCGGGATCACCATGACCGAAATCAAAAACATCCCCAAACCTCACCGGGATGCAGAAGCTTACGAAGTAAAACGTGCCGACGGCACACACCTTGGCGTGATGTATATGGATTATCATCCCCGGGCCAGCAAACGTGGTGGTGCATGGTGCGGATCATACCGTTCATATAATTATAACGACGGGAACCCGGTTCAGCCAGTAATGACCATCAATTGTAACTTCACCAAGCCAACCGATAATGCTCCGGCATTATTAAGCATTGATGAAGTAACTACATTGTTCCACGAATTTGGCCACGGACTAGACGGCTTGTTCTCAAACATTCGCTATCAAACAAGTTTCCGTTCGAGGGATTTTACCGAATTTCCGGCTCAAATTATGGAACACTGGGCCACCGAACCCGCGGTTATGAAAGTGTACGCCAAACATTACGAAACCGGCGAAGTTATCCCGGATGAGCTGATTCAGAAAATTCAAAATGCCAGCTTGTTCAATCAAGGATTTATTACCGTTGAATATTTGGCGGCGGCTTTATTAGATATGGCTTATCATTCGCAAACCAAAGAAAAAGATTTGAATGTTGAGAAATTTGAAAATAAATTTTTTGCCAAGAAAAAACTCATCCCGGAAATTGTTTCACGCTACCGCACAACGTATTTCAATCATATTTTTGCAAGCGGATATTCTGCCGGATATTATAGTTACATCTGGTCAGGAATTTTAGATAACGATGGTTTTGAAGCTTTCAAAGAAACCAGTTTGTTTAATCAGGAAGTAGCTAAACGTTATCGCAAAAATGTACTGGAGCCAAACGGATTAATGGATCCGATGGAAATGTATGTAAAATTCAGGGGAAAAGAACCAAGTATTGACCCGCTTTTAAAAAGCAGGGGATTAAAATAACATCAAAAAAACCGGCCTGAATTTCAAGCCGGTTTTTTTTGATTTTTCTCGACTAACGACATAGTTATTGAACTATACTCTTAGTTGTTTTATTTAAAAAAAATTGCAATTAGTTTAACGAAAATTTTATGGGCAAAGTCATCACGGCAATTGCCGGTTTCCCGTTTTGTTTATATGGTTTAAATTTCATCAATTTAACGACCCTTATTGCTTCTTCATCCAGGCTAGCACTTATTCCGTCCCCGTTCTTAATTCTCGGATTATCAACACTCCCGTCTTCCCGAACAACAATAGTAACAAAAACGGTTCCTTCAAGTTTTTCTTTTCTTGCATCTTCCGGGTATTTTATGTTTTCGGCAATAAATCTGCGCACTTCTTCTTTTCCGCCCGGGTATTCCAGTAGATTTTCTAAACCTTCTTCTG
This sequence comes from Bacteroidales bacterium, assembly GCA_963664245.1. Lineage (GTDB taxonomy): Bacteria > Bacteroidota > Bacteroidia > Bacteroidales. Next base: position 2,310,300 of record OY760934.1, on the reverse strand, counting down.
TACCTCCCTTAACAAAAACTACTTTTTTAGTATCATCAGCTACTTTAGCATTCGTATTAAGAACAAATCTAACCGGTAAATGAAACTGAACCCTTACTTCTTTTCCTCTTTGTTTTCCCGGTTCCCATTTAGGCATCATTTTAGCAACCCTTATGGCTTCCTCATCACATCCATGGCCAATACCTCTGACAACTTTAAAATTGGTTAACGATCCATCCTTTTCAACAATAAAAGTGAGATACACTCTCCCCTGGATATCTTTTTTACGGGCTTCTTCAGGATATTTAATATTGTCTCTTAAAAATCGCCCTAGAGCTTGTTCCCCACCAGGAAATTTAGGCATATCTTCAACCACAATAAATATAGACTCGTTTGAGTCTTCTTTCTGGTTTGCCAAATCTTCTTTGGGAGTTGTTGTTTCCGTTGCTTTTACTTCTTCTTTTGTTTCGGAAGCAAAAGTATTTTGGTTTAAATTAACTGCAAAAAAAGCAATCAATAAAACAGTTACGGGAACCGGCAAGATATATTTCCATTTTGCTTTTCCCTTCGATTTGATTTTTGTCATCATAATAAAACGTTGTTTAATTAAAGATTGGTTAAAATTATTCGTAAGGTCGTTGATTTGAATCCCGACCAATTGATTTAATAACAGGGTTTGATAAAACAATTTATTTGTTCCGCTGGAAAGCAATTTGTCATCAGCCAAAAACTCATGAATTCCTTTTAGTGAAAACTTATACAGCCAGATAACCGGATTAAACCATTGAAAAACAATAAAAAGCTCCAGGATAATAAGATCTAAACTATGGCGCTGTTGAATGTGAGCCATTTCATGCTTAATAATTTCATTGCGGTTTTTATCACTTGTAATGCTTTCGCTCAAAAAAACATAATTGAAATAGGAAAAAGAAGAAAAGTTTTTTTCAAGCTTAACAATTTTTAAGCCGTTCTCTTCAGCTACTCCATATTTATTAATGATCCAAAACAGCTGAAACAATTGAAAAATAAAACGGATGAGAAACAAAACAACCCCGGTAAGATATATAATCAGCAGGGTTTGATAAATGGTCCAATTGTTCATAATACCCGATGAAATATTTTCGGCGGTTATATTAACAGTTTCGAGTATAACCACGTAGGTCACTTCCGGATCGCTATAAAAAACCGGAACCTTAAACAAAGGTAATGTAAACGATAAAAACAAGGAAGAAATTAGGTAAAAACGGTTGGCCCTGAAAAAAGTATCTTTACGTAAAAACAACCAGTATATCAGGTATAAAGCGGCCAAACAAAAAGCCGATTGCATGAGATAAATCAAAAAATCATTCATTGTTGTTTTCTTTTTGTTTGCGGATTTCTTCCTCCATTAATTGTTTGATTTCTTCCAGTTCCTGAAGGCTGAGTTTGCTTTCTTTGGTAAAAAAAGATGCCAGGTTCTGGTAAGAGTTCTCAAAATAATTTTTCATGAACCCTTTAAAATAGGTTTTGGTATAATCTTTTTTACTGATTAAAGGATAATATTCATGGGTTTTACCATAAGCTTTATGCGATACAAATCCCTTTTTTTCCAGAATCCTTACAATGGTAGAAACAGTATTATAAGCTGGCTTGGGTAAAGGTAACTTGTCCAGAATATCATTTACAAATCCCTTTTCAATATCCCAAAGGATTTGCATGATTTGTTCTTCGGCTTTGGTTAGTTCTTTCATCTTTTCCATGTAACTAAAGTTTTAGTTTACAATTATAACTAAAATTTTAGTTCATGTCAAGAAAATTTTAAAAATTCACAGGTTATTTATACCTTAGACGATCTGTCAATGGTTTGATTACTGAAGATGATTCCTTACAGAATAATTTTATATTGTTTGCGTTTGTATTACACCTTAAATAATTTGTTTTGAACATTTATCTTCAAAAGCGGCGCTGGAAAATTGCATTAATCATGATTGCAAGTATTATTGTTTTGGCTTCGTTATGGTTTACCAATATGCTGGTAAGGCAATTTGCCGAGAATGAACGAACCAATGTAAACGTCTGGGCCAATGCAATTCAACGAAAAGCCAACCTGGTAAATTATACCAACCGGTTTTTTGAACTCATCGAACAGGAAGAATTTAAACGGGCTGAACTTTTTGCTGAAACATACAAACGTATTGAACGCGAAAGCAATTCCAAAGACATTACTTTTTACGCACACATTATCGGAGATAATACAACCATTCCTGTTATACTTACCAAAGAAGACGGAAGCATTATTAGTTCGGTTAATGTTGATCCGGGCGAAGAACAAATTAAAAACATAAAAGATTTTAATTTGACGGAGTTTAAGTCCATTAATATTAATATTTCCCCCAACGAAAAACAATACCTGTATTATAGCAAATCAACTATTTATTCAGAATTAGAACGAGTTTTGGATGATTTAATTGAATCGTTTTTCTCAGAAATTGTAGAAAATTCTGTTTCGGTACCTGTTATTGTAACAGATAGCCTATTACAAAAAGTATTTGCTTTTGGAAACATTGATTCTGTAAAAATGTCAAATCCGGAGTTTGTAAAAAATACGATCCACGAAATGGATCACGAAAACGACCCGATAAAAATTAAACTACCCAATAGCGGAAATGCCTACATTTTTTACCATAATTCATCGTTATTAACTCAAATTAAGTATTATCCTTATGTGCAATTTGCGGTAATTGGTTTATTCTTTTTCATTGTATACTTGGTATTTAATACCACACGAAAATCGGAACAAAACCAGGTTTGGGTAGGAATGTCAAAAGAAACGGCTCATCAATTAGGCACACCTTTGTCTTCGATGCTGGCCTGGGTGGAAATTTTACGCATGAAAGAAGCCGATGAAGAAATACTGCTAGAGATTGAAAATGATCTATCCCGCTTACAAAAAATTACCGAACGTTTTTCCAAAATAGGATCTCCGCCAAACCTTGAAATCCAAAATATTGTAACAGTAATCTATGATTCGATAGAATACATTAAACGACGAGCCTCTAAAAAAATCAATTATAAAGTTGAACCAGAAAAAGACAGCATCATTATGGCTCCCATTAACAAACATTTATTTGGGTGGGTGGTTGAAAATCTTTGTAAAAATGCCATTGATGCCATGAATGGGGTTGGCAAGCTTGAAATTAAAATTATTGACGTAAGCAAATACGTTATTCTTGATTTTAAAGACAGTGGAAAAGGCATTGCCAAATCAAATTTCAAAACGGTATTTGATCCGGGCTACACCAGTAAAATAAGAGGGTGGGGGCTTGGATTAACCTTGTCAAAACGCATCATTAAAGATTACCACAAAGGAAAGATATTTGTAAAATCATCGGTGATTGAACAAGGAACTATTTTCAGAATCGTTCTTAAAAAGACCCTTTAATTCATATTTATCCACTAAATTCGCCCCTAATTATGGCGGGTATTTATATTCATATTCCTTTTTGTAAACAAAAATGTCATTATTGTAATTTCTTTTCTGTGGCTTCAGTTAAACACAAGAATGAATTTATCGAAGCCCTGAAAAAAGAAATTGTTGCACAAAAAAAATACCTCAATAACGAAATCATAAATACCATTTATTTTGGCGGGGGAACCCCCTCTCTGTTAAGCAAAACCGAAATTGAAGACATTTTTTTAGCACTGGTACAAAACCACAATATTTCGCAAACCGCCGAAATTACGATGGAGGCCAACCCGGATGATTTATCGGCCAAAAAAATTAAAGACTTGTCAGCCTCAATGATTAACCGTTTAAGTATCGGTATTCAATCATTTTTTGAAGATGATTTAAAATATCTGAATCGGGTTCACCATGCACAACAAGCCATTGATTCTGTAAAAGCCTCACAAGATGCAGGTTTCGGAAACATAAGCATTGATTTAATTTACGGAATTCCAACACTGACCAACGAAAAATGGATTCAAAACCTGGAATTGTTTTTCAAATTAAACATTCCCCACCTCTCGGCTTATTCTTTAACGGTTGAACCCAAAACCGCCCTGAATGTATTGATCCAAAAAAAGAAACTGCCTGGCACCGATGAGTTACAAAGTATTGTTCATTTTAATGAACTCATTAAAAGAACCGCCGAAAATGAGTTTATTCATTACGAAATTTCCAACTTCAGCAAAAAAGGGTTCTATTCAAAACACAACAGTTTATACTGGCTGGGAGGAAATTATTTAGGACTAGGACCTTCGGCTCATTCCTTTAACGGAACAAGTCGGCAGTGGAATGTCTCCAATATTTCAACGTATATCAAATCGAATTTTGCAGAAAATATTGATTACGAAAAAGAGGTGCTTACCGAATCGCAAAAATTCAACGAGTATGTAATGACTTCACTACGCACCTGCTGGGGTTGTGATTTGCTGCATATCGAAAATGTTTTTGGTACTGATAAAGCCAAATACCTGCTAAAATCCTCTCAAAAATTTATGGAAGAAAAGAAAATTATCCACAAAAAAAATTGTCTGTATCTCACCACTTTTGGCAAATTATATGCCGACGGCATTGCTGCCGATTTGTTTATTGATTAACCAAATGAAATTCGAGTTTAACCGGGTTATGATCCGAGTTTTTAAAGCCTAAATCAATGCATTTAACGGTATCGGCTTTTATATTGGGCGAAAGCACAAAAAAATCAATCACGGCAAATTTTGTTTGCACGTTTAATGGAGCCAATAAATCACGGTTGGAGAAAACATCGGCATCATAAATATATTGCCAGTCCGGGGGCAAAAAATCAGCTTTTAATTCTTTTACATTTTCCTGGAGAAGATTTATTTCAATGGTTGGCTTAGCTAAAAACCCAGGCGGGTATTTGTTCCAATCGCCACCCGCTACTACATAATTTCCTTTGGCATATTCTGCTGTCATTACTTTTTTCATTACGTTTAATTCTATCATTCGCAATGAATCTTCATCCACAAAATAAGAATTATGCGTGTTGATTAAAACCAAATCTTTCCCTGAAGGTAAAGTATAACGAGTCAATATTAAACAGCGATCCAGTAAAAACAATTTTTCAGGCCAGGCGGCAATGTTCGGGTAAGCATACCTGCTTTGTTCAACCGACAGGAATTTGCTTAACGTCATCATCCCGGCCTTAATTTTTCCCAAAGGATTTGTAAGCGGCATAGGCACAAAAGAAACATCGTAATTTAACACATATACCGAATTATAGTTTTGTAATTTTTGTTGGATTTTTTCCACCTGATTAATGGAATAGGTACGTTTTGAATCCTGGTCAACTTCCTGGAAAAACCAGAAATCCACGCTATCGTTTGAACAGATAAAATTTAGGTTTTGATTGATATATTTCTGTGTTAGTTTCTTATCTGCCCGAACCCGTGTTCCGCCATCATAAAAAAAATCCATTTCTTTTCCCAAACCACAATAGCCAATGTTCCAACTAATCAAACTAAACTTGTTTTGAGTTTCAATCAAGCGATCGGTTTTTACCGATAACTCTAACGAAGATAGCTCTTCCGGTTTGAAATCATTGAAGTGAATATACGCCAAAAATACAAATGGTATCAGTATTATCACCAATAGTGCTACAACAAATACTTTGACAAATTTAGACACAGTTTTTCCATTTAAATTTTTAGATGTTTAAATTAAACCAAATTTTTATAATTTTGCTCATTGTTTAAACATTTGTTATATGCCTATTCTAGGGTCAATCATTAAAAAAGCTTACGAGTTAAGAAACCTTCCGGAAAAACACCGTAAGTTTAATGCAGTAACAGCTCAAAAAAAAGTTTTAACCAGGCTTTTAAAAAAAGCTCAACATACTGCTTTTGGGGAAAATTATAAATTCTCTGAAATTTTAAAGGAAAAAGATTTTATTGCCGCCTATCAAAAAAAGGTTCCTGTTTTTGATTACAATAAAATGTTTAAAAACTGGTGGTATCGCTCAGTAAATGGCGAACCTTATGTAAGCTGGCCGGGCAGGGTAAAATATTTTGCTTTAACTTCGGGTACTTCCGAAGCTTCCAGCAAACAAATTCCGGTTACTTCCGATATGATCCGGGCCATTCGCAAAAACAGTGTCCGCCAACTGGTATCAGTAGTTAATTACGATTTTCCGCTCGATTTCTACGAAAAAGGAATGCTGATGATTGGCGGAAGTACGCACCTTAACTTTAACGGGACATATTACGAGGGAGACCTTTCAGGCATACAAGCCGGAACAATTCCATTTTGGTTCCAGCATTTTTACAAACCCGGAAAACGCATTTCTAAAGAACGTGACTGGTCCACCAAATTAGAAGAAATTGTTAAAAAAGCCGAACATTGGGATATTGGGGTTATTGTTGGGGTTCCTGCATGGATACAAATTATGTTGGAAAAAATCATTGAACACTATAATCTGGAAACCATTCATGATCTTTGGCCAAATTTAAAAGTTTATGTTCATAGCGGTGTAGCTGTTGATCCTTATAAAAAAAGCCTGGAAAAACTTTTTGCCCATCCCATATTATTTAATGAGTCGTACTTGGCCTCTGAAGGTTATGTTGCCTACAAAAGAGATGCTAACCGACCAGGGATGAAAATGGTTTTGGATTCCGGTATTTTTTACGAGTTTGTTCCTTTTACCGATGAAAATTTTGATTCAGAAGGCAACATTAAAGAAAATCCCGAAGCTCTTTTTATTGAAGATGTTGAAGAAAACAAAGAATATGCTTTATTGATGACAACCTGTGCCGGTGCTTATCGTTACTTAATTGGCGATACGGTTAAATTTGTTTCGAAAGAACAACAAGAAATTGTAATTACCGGACGAACCAAACATTTTTTAAGTATTTGCGGTGAACACCTTTCGCAAGAAAATATGAACCGCGCCATAAAAATGTTGCAGGACGAAATGAATATTGAAATCAACGAGTTTACTGTTTCGGGAATTCGTCATCATTCAATGTTTGCACACAAATGGTTCCTGGGAACAAATGACAAACTTGATCCGGAAGTAGCCCGTGAAAAAATCGATTCGTATTTAAAAGTTTTGAACGACGATTACCGGGTTGAGCGCATTGAAGCTATCAAAGATGTTTTTGTTGAAATACATCCGGTAAATTTATTTTACCAATACATGAAAAAACATGGCAAAGAAGGTGGGGCAACAAAATTTCCACGCGTACTTAAAGCTAAACAATTAGCCGACTGGGAAGCGTTCCTGACAGAAAATAAATAAAAAAAAAGATAAAGTGTATGGGGCCTTTAACCGAAGGCATAATTCTTGGATTTACCTTAGCCGTTTTTTTTGGTTTTGGCCCGGCTTTATTTGCGTTACTTCAAACCACCATACACCGGGGTTTTTTATCCGGAATTTTTCTGGCTATCGGCGTATTTCTTAGCGATATGGTTTTGGTTGGGCTTTGCCTGATTGGTGCCCTGCAAGTTATCAGCAAACCCGAAAACAATCTGGCTTTTGGAATTATCAGTGGTGTTATTTTAATTGGATTTGGAATTGTTACCTACACCCGCAAAGTAGAACTTGAAAAAGACAAAAAAAGTAAACTGAAGAAAAATGATACTCCTTGGAAAATTACTTTTGTCCTCAAAGGTTTTTTCCTGAATCTTACCAATCCTTTTGTGTGGTTATTTTGGATTCCGGTGGTGGTGAGTGTTACATCGTCTTACGAAGGAGAAAAATATTCGGTTACCATCTTTTTTGCAGCAGCTTTATTAACTGTTTTGGCAACCGATATTTTAAAGTGTTTTGCGTCTTATAAAATCAAGCGATTCCTTACCCAAAAAATCATGCAAAGAATTAACCATTTTGCCGGAATTTGTTTAGTTATTTTTGGCTTGTTTTTAATAGGAAGAGCTATTGTTGCTTTCTGATGAAGGTTTAATATCCTTAATGTTTAATTGAAGCGTAATTTTATTGTTCCATTCATTTTCTTCGATGTGATAACAAATATCAAACGGATTTCCGTTTTTGATATATTCTAAATGATGCCCCTGCTGAAAAGCGATAGCCGGAAAAGGTAGTCCGGAAATATCACGGTGAATAACATTTAATTTTAGGTGGTTTTGACCTACAATACGGACAAATCCCGTATCAACAACTTTTTTTGCTAAAAATACCGGAGCCATATTTTCGGGGCCGAAAGGCGAAAATTGCCGCAGGATATTATAAAATTTGTTATTGATTTTATTCAAGCTCAACAAGGAATCTATTTCAACTTCAGGAATCATCATTTCATCAGATAAACGAGAAGAAACATATTCTTCAAAACGTTGGCTAAATTCATCAAACCTTTCGGGTTTAATGGATAATCCGGCCGCATATTTATGGCCCCCAAAATGTTCTAAAAGATCACTGCACGAATCAATAGCATCGTACACATCAAAATCTTTGATCGATCGGGCTGAACCTGTTAACAAATCATCCGATTTAGTAAACACAACGGTTGGGCGATAATAAGATTCGGTTAAACGCGAAGCAACAATACCAATAACCCCCTTGTGCCATTCCGGATCATAAACAACCGTTGATTTACGCATTTTAAGCTCTTCGCTATTGTTAATCATTTCAAGGGCTTGCTGCGTGGCTGTAGAATCAAGGTTTCTGCGTTCGGTATTTAATTTATTGATTTGTTCCCCTTTTCGGGTAGCATATTCAACATTGTCGGTAATCAATATTTTTACGGAATCTTTGGCACTTTCAATCCGACCTGCAGCATTAATCCTTGGCCCTACCATAAAAACAAGATCACTGATGGTAAGTTCTCGATTAAAAACATTGCCTTTTTTATCGGGTTCCCGACGGGTAACATTTGTAAATTTTAAAATGGTTTCTATTCCCGGGCGGGGATTGGTATTAATCAACTTCAAACCATAATAGGCTAAAATGCGGTTTTCGCCCCGTAAAGGAACAATATCTGACGCAATGCTCATTGCAACCAAATCCAATAAACTTTCAATTTCTAAAGAAGAAATAGTATTTTTTTGCTCAAATGCCTGAACCAGTTTATAACCAACACCACATCCCGAAAGTTCTTTAAAAGGATATTTGCAACCGGGAATTTTAGGATCAAGAACCGCATAAGCCGGAGGTAAAATATCGCCCGGACGGTGATGGTCGCAAATAATAAAATCAATTCCTAACGTATTGGCGTATTCAATTTTTTCAACGGCTTTAATACCACAATCAAGGGCAATCACCAGTTTAAAATTGTTTTCTTTGGCATAATCAATGGCCTGGTAAGAAATTCCGTAACCTTCGGCGTAGCGGTCGGGCAAATAAAATTCAAGGTGTTCGTAAAACGAATGGAAATAAGTAAAAACCAAAGCGACAGCTGTGGTTCCATCCACATCATAATCGCCGTATATCAATATTTTTTCATCATTCGAAAGAGCCTGCGAAATACGTTCGACGGCTTTTCCCATGTCTTCCATTAAAAACGGATCGTGCAATTGATTCAGGGACGGACGAAAAAATTCTTTGGCTTCATCAAAATTGGTGATTTCTCGCTGAATTAATAAATTGGCAAGAGATTCGTCAATATTAAGGTGGCCGGATAAATCCTGAACATCTTCTGATTTGGCTTGTTCCTTAATTATCCAGCGTTTTTCCATAGTACGTTTTTTCTTTATGTAAAGATAAAGATATTTGGGGGTTTTATAAATTATTTAGAAACTAAAAATTCGAACGCATAGCTTCAACCGGATCTAGTTTTGAAGCATTATATGCCGGTATAAAACCGGATATTAATCCTATCAAAGCTGAAACGCCAATACCTAAAATAATATTTCCTTGGGTAAGGACCAATTGCAATGGAAAATTTCCCATATTAATAATTAAAACCAATAAGAAAATAATTAGCAAACCTAAAGCCCCTCCGAATATTGCCAGAAAAATTGCTTCGAATAAAAACTGCATGAGAATAAAATAATTTTTTGCTCCCAATGATTTTTGAATACCAATTTGATTGGTCCGTTCTTTCACCGAAACAAACATGATATTAGCAATGCCAAATCCGCCAACCAGTAATGAAAATCCGCCAATAATCCATCCTACCAATCCGATAACAGCAAATAAACCATCAAATCCGCGCGAGATAATATCGGTTTCGTTGACAGCAAAATCATCTTCTTCGGTTGGTTTTAATTTATGTGCCGATCGTAATATGCCCGTAATTTCATCTTTCATTTCTTCGTTGGTAATATTGGGTTTTGCTTTTACAATAATATTCGTTCCAATATTTCGTAAATCAACAGCTGTACGCGCAAAATTCAAAGGAATAATAATTTGATCGTCGCCCGTGTTACCAAACATATCCTCTCCTTCTTTAACTAAAATTCCAATAATTTCAGCTTTCTGCCCAAATATTTTCAGTTTTTTGCCAATCGGATCTTTTCCCTGAAAAAGGTTTTCAGCAATTTCTGCACCGATAATAACAACCCGGTTTCCACTTTTTGATTCCTGGGGAGTAAAATATCTTCCTTCTTGTACATCAAATTTCATAACCTGATTGTACTCATGAGAAACGGCAATGATTGTAGCATCTTCAATGCTATTATTTTCATACTTCACCACACGGCTCGTGCCTATCATAAAAGCAGAAGCTTCAACGGTATGACTTCTACGTTCTATCTCTTCCATGTCCTGAATTTTTGGTTCAGGCCGACGAAAGTATTTCCACCAGGGGTATTCCCCACCCATCGACCAAGGCCACTTTTGAATAAACAAAACGTTATCGCCCAGTTCGTTAATGGATGATTTGATGGAACGCTCCATTGAATCGAACACCGTAAAAACCGATATTACCGAAAAAATACCTATGGTAATTCCTAACAAGGAAAGCATAGTGCGTACTTTATTTACACGTATTGCCTGCAAGGCAAAAATAAAACTCTCGTTAATTAACCGGAAAAGTATCATGGATTGAATTCTTACAGTTTTTCTCAAAGATATAATAAAAATTACTATGAACTCGTTCAATTCTTTTTATAACAAGCTAAAGAGAATAAAAATATTAAGTAAATATATTGCTTGTTGCATTGATTTTTAATAACATTGCAAATTGTTTTATAAAACCCTAAGTCATTGAAAAAGATTAAGAACGCACTTATTTCGGTCTATCATAAAGAGGGGCTGGATGAAATTATTAAGACCCTCGATCAATTAAGTATTAACATTTATTCAACCGGAGGAACCTACGACTTTATTAAAAATATTGGTGTTGAGGCTAAAACCGTTGAATCATTAACTTCGTACCCATCGATTTTAGGCGGCCGTGTTAAAACATTACACCCAAAAGTTTTTGGCGGAATTCTTGGCAGACGTGAATTAGAAGACGATCAAAAACAAATGGCCGAGTACGAAATCCCTGAAATTGATTTGGTAATTGTAGATTTGTACCCGTTTGAAGAAACTGTTGCTGCTGGAGGAACCAACCAAGAAATTATTGAAAAAATCGATATTGGTGGAATATCTTTAATCCGTGCAGCTGCCAAAAACTACAAAGATGTTTTGATTGTTTCTACCCAAAAATTGTACGAACCGTTTTTAAATCTTTTAAAAGAAAAACAAGGAGAAACCTCTGAAGAAGACCGCAAATTTTATGCAGCCCAAGCCTTCAATGTTTCTTCGCATTACGATACGGCTATTTTCAATTATTTCAACCAAGATGAATTGGACGTTTTCAAACAAAGCATCCAAGAATCCAAAACATTGCGTTACGGAGAAAACCCGCACCAAAAAGGATTTTATTTTGGCAAATTAGATGAAGTATTTGAACAATTGCACGGCAAAGAAATTTCATATAACAATTTAATTGATTTAGATGCTGCCGTTAGTTTGATTAAAGAATTTGAAGAACCAACCTTTGCTATTCTAAAACACAACAATGCTTGTGGTTTGGCAACACGCCAAAACCTTACAGAAGCCTGGAAAGATGCACTGGCCGGTGATCCGCTTTCGGCATATGGCGGGGTTTTGATTACCAACCGCGAAATTAATTTAGCTACTGCCGAAGAAATGAACAAACTATTTTTTGAGATTGTATTGGCTCCAAGCTATGAAAAAAATGCACTGGAAGTACTTAAATCAAAGAAAAATAGAATAATTTTGTTAGCAAAATCGTTTGATTTTGAGAATAAACAGTTTCGTTCGGCTTTAAACGGTGCTTTGGTTCAGGATAAAGATTTAAAAATTGAAAACAAAGCAGATTTAAAAACAGTAACTAAAGCTGAACCAACAAATCAGGAAATTGAAGATTTGCTTTTTGCAAATATCATTGTAAAACATACAAAATCAAATACCATTGTGCTTGCTAAAAACGGCCAATTGGTTGCCAGCGGAGTTGGACAAACATCACGGGTTGATGCTTTAAAGCAAGCCATTGAAAAAGCCGGTTCTTTCGGGTTTGATTTAAATGGGGCAGTAATGGCATCGGATGCTTTTTTCCCGTTTGCCGACTCGGTTGAAATCGCACATAAAGCAGGAATTAAAGCCGTTATTCAACCCGGCGGATCGGTCAGGGACCAAAAATCGATTGATTTTTGCGACGAAAATAACATGACAATGGTTTTCACCGGCACACGGCATTTTAAACACTAAACAGATATAAACCTCTAAAATAAAAAACATGGGCTTGTTCTCCTTTTTAACAAAAGAAATCGCCATTGACCTCGGTACCGCGAATACCATCATTATTTACGACGATAAAGTTGTTGTTGATGAACCATCAATCGTTGCCCTGGAACGAAATACGGGGAGAATCATTGCGGTTGGGAAAAAAGCAATGATGATGCATGGTAAAACACACGAGAACATTAAAACCATTCGCCCTTTAAGAGACGGGGTTATCGCTGATTTCCAATCGGCCGAATATATGATCCGTGAGTTCATTAAAATGATAGGAACCTCAAAATCATTGTTTCCGCCAGCTTTAAAAATGGTTATTTGTATTCCTTCCGGGATTACCGAAGTAGAAGAAAGAGCCGTTAAAGACTCGGCCGAACAAGCCGGTGCCAAAGAAGTAAAATTGATTCACGAACCCATGGCTGCCGCTATAGGGATCGGAATTGATGTTTTGGAACCTACCGGAAACATGGTGATTGACATCGGGGGAGGAACCAGCGAAATTGCCGTTATCGCTCTGGGCGGAATTGTAAACAATAAATCCATTCGTATTGCCGGCGATGATTTTAATGCCGATATTGAAGAATACATGCGCAAACAGCACAATATAAATATTGGCGAACGTACCGCCGAACGTATTAAAATTGAAGTAGGTGCTGCCATGACCGAAATCGAAAACCCGCCGGACGAATATCCAGTTCATGGCCGCGATATGTTAACAGGAATTCCGAAAGAAATCCGTGTAAACTACACTGAAATTGCACGCTGCTTGGATAAATCTATTTCAAAAATTGAAGCAGCTGTATTGAACGCACTAGAAATGACACCCCCGGAACTTTCGGCCGATATTTACCGCACGGGTATTTACCTGGCCGGTGGAGGTTCAATGCTCCGCGGATTGGATAAACGTTTGCACCAAAAAACAAAATTACCGGTTCATGTTGCCGAAGATCCGTTAAGAGCAGTAGCACGTGGAACTGGTATTGCGCTGAAGAACTTTGATAAATTTACATTCCTTATTAAATAAGAGGAATATAAATTCGTTTTCTAATAAAATAACAACCGATGCGGTATTTAATTGCATTCCTTTGGAAGCATAGTTTTTTCTTTCTTTTTGTTTTCCTCGAATGTATTGCGTTGATTCTTATTATCAAAAGCCAGAATTATCAAAGCTCTGCTATTTTTAGCTCCACCAATCAATTTACAGGATCGGTAAACCAGATTTATTCAGATATAAACGGTTATTTTTCCTTAAATAAATCGAACAGTGAGTTGCTCGAAACCAACGCACAGCTTTTAAATCAACAATTAAATTCGTTTGAATTCAGTGATACCGGATTTCTTTATAAAGACACCATTTATAAATACATCGGTGCTAAGGTTATCTCCAACTCAACCCATTTGCGAAACAATTATATCATGCTGAACCGTGGAACAAAACACGGTATTGAACAAGACATGGGAGTAATTACATCGAACGGTGTTGTTGGGGTTGTAATCGGGGTAAGTAAAAATTTCAGCACGGTTATGTCCGTTCTTCATAAAGACAGTAAAATTAGTGCCCGTATTAAAAAGAACAAACAGTTGGCCAATGTAGTTTGGAACGAAATTGATTATCATCATGGTACCCTCGAAGATATTCCGACACATTTACAATTAAGTGTTGGCGATACCATTGTTACCAGTGGAAATTCATTAATTTTTCCTGAAGGTATTATTATAGGAACTATAACCGAATATCAAAGCAAAGAAGGAGAAAATTTAAACAGTGCAACCATAAAATTTACCAACGATTTTAATGCATTGTATCATGTTTATGTAATTCAAAATTTAAAAAGAAACGAAATTTTAAATCTTTTAAAAGCAGCAAAAAATGAATAGACTATTTATTGAAAATCTATTTAGAGGTGTTCTGCTTTTACTATTGCAGATTTATATATTTAATAATGTTGGATTATTGGGCTACTTAAATCCCTACATTTATGTTTTGTTTATTTTACTTTTACCCCTCGAAACCCCTCCATCAGTTTTATTAATTGCTTCGTTTGCTATGGGATTTGGTGTTGATTATTTTTTAAATACCATGGGAATTAATACGGCTGCTTGTGTTTTTATTGCTTATTTACGACCCAAATTAATAAAATTGCTCAACCCTAAAATAGAACTTGACCAAGGAATAAAAATAGGAATCAGGGATTTTGGATTTACCTGGTTTTTAACCTACACCTCTGTTTTAGTTGTTATTCATCATATCATTTTGTTCTTTTTAGAGGTGTTCCGTTTTGATGAACTTTTTGATACACTTAAACGCTCATTATTAAGTGCTGCATTTACCATTATAATTATTATTCTATCTCAATACATTTTTTATCGCCCTAAAAAAAACAAATAAAGTTGATAAAGCCATTCATTTAACTAGTTTTGTAAAAAAATCTTAAAAATCTAAAACACATGAAAAAATTATTTTATGTAAGCATTGTAGCTATACTCTTTGCTTCTTGTATGAACCAATCTAAGTATGAACTTTCTGTAAAACTAGAAGGAATAAATGAAGGAACCTATTATTTAATGGCTCGTATAGATGGCAATTGGGTAAAATCTGATTCTGCCGATATTGTTGACGGCTCAGCAGTTTTTAAACGTTCAAAAATTGATTTCCCCGAAATGCAATACATCCAGCTTAAAGGACAACGCATGACCGTCCCGGTTTTTGTTGAAAATTCAAATATAGAAGTGATTGGTGATAAAGCCAAATCAAACGAAATAATTATAAACGGTTCAAAAACACAAGATGAATTAAAAAAGTACAAAGAACTGGAAAAACCTTACAACGATAAAATGCAACAACTTAATGTTGAATATCGTGCTGCTCTGCAAGCAAAAAACAATGAAAAAGTAGAGCAAATTAAAACTACTGCTCAAGAGTTAAGTAATGAAATAATGGAATTGAAGAAAAATTTCATAAAAGATAATCCGAAAAGTATTGCCGCAACATATTTATTAATTGTTGATATGAGTAAATATGAATTAGATGAATTAGATAAACTTGTAAACTCATTTGATCCAGAGATCGAAAATTCTAAATACATAACACAAATCAAAGAACATATAAACATTTTAAAAAGTGTTGCTATTGGCCAAAAGTTTGTTGATTTTACCATGAATAATGCAAACGATCAACCAATTGCATTATCAAGTATTGTTGGACAAGGAAAATATGTTTTAATTGACTTTTGGGCATCATGGTGTCGTCCTTGCCGTGCCGAAAATCCAAATGTTGTAGCTGCGTATAATCATTACAAAGACAAAGGATTTGATGTTGTTGGAATTTCTTTGGATCAAAAAAAAGAAGATTGGTTAAAAGCCATTCAAGATGATAAATTAACATGGACTCAATTATGTGATATTCCTTCAAGAAGTGAGGAAGCTGCTAATTTATATGGTATTACTAGTATTCCTTCAAATTTTTTAATTGATAAAGAAGGAATTATCATTGCTAAAAATCTAAGAGGTGAAGAGCTGATAAATAAAATTGCCGAATTATTAAATTAATTTCAGATATATTTTAAAATCATTAAAAATCAATTATTCAACTTGTCATTCTGAATTTATTTCAGAATCTATTTTGACCAGCTATAATATTTTAAGATACTGAACCAAGTTCAGTATGACATTAATTTTAGATAATTTTTAATAATTTCTTTGATAAAAAAAGCCGGGATAATCCCGGCTTTTCTATTTTATATTATTTTTTTCTTTCCAAAGTTTATTAAATGATTTGTTTTGAACCACGGGTAATTCCCTTCTTTTACCCCATTGTTTTTTGAAAAAATATTTCAAAATTGTATTCTTTCGTTTTCCGCCAAACATATCCATACGTTTACGTTTGAGCATGATTTTTTTCCACCAGGACATGCTAAATTTTTCCATGCGCTTGGTATATCCTTTTTCAACCGATTCTTTACGATTCAACAATAATAGCTCATGCAAAGGAATGTTAACCGGGCAAACTTCGGTACATTTTCCACACAAAGAAGAAGCAAAACTTTGATGCATATAATTTTTCATTCCAAGCATGTTGGGATTTATTACTGAACCTATAGGTCCGCTATAAGTTGTGTTGTAGGTGTACCCTCCAATATTTTTATACACAGGACAGGCATTTAAACAAGCTCCGCAATGGATGCAAGATAAAGCACGGCGCCGCCTTTCTTTGCCCAATAATTCGGAACGGTTGTTATCCAGCAATACCACTATCATTTCTTCCGGTCCGTCTTTTTCTTCTTTTTGTTTGGGAGCCATTACAATAGAATTATAAACAGTTACCTGTTGTCCGGTTCCATGGGAAGCCAACAAAGGCCAAAACAAACCTAAATCTTTAATATTCGGAATTATTTTTTCAATCCCGACAACAACAATATGGGTTTTAGGATAAGACATGGATAAAACTCCATTTCCTTCATTTTCGGTAACAGCAATAGCTCCCGGATCAGCAATAATAAAATTAGCTCCAGTTATCCCGATATCGGCTTGTTGGAATTTTTCGCGTAAAATTTTACGGACAAAAGCAGTTAATTCTTCGGGGGTACTTTCAGCAGGGGTATCAAATTTTTCATTAAATAATTCGGCAATATCTTCTTTTGATTTATGCATTGCCGGCGTAACAATATGATAGGGTTTTTCTCCGGACAGTTGAACAATGTATTCGCCTAGATCTGATTCCAAAACCTCAACATTTTTCTTTTCCAGAGCCTTGTTTAAATCAATTTCCTCGGTGGTCATTGATTTAGATTTTACAATATGCTTAGCCGATTTTTGTTTTACAATTTTTAAAATTTCAGAAACAGCTTCTTTAGCATCTTGCGCCCAAATTACCTTTCCGCCACGCTGTGTAAAATTATCTTCAAACTCAATTAAATATTTATCTAAATCGTTTATAACTTTATACTTAATATAAGCCGCACGTTTTTTGGCTTTTTCCAAATCGCTAAATTGCTGTTTACCTTTAATTACAGCAGCATCGTATTTTGAAATATTAAAATTAATTTTATCACGATGCTTTTGATTAAAAGCAATAACTTCAGCTTCTTTATTGAATTGGGTAATTTTTTCCAACAGCTTTTATTTTAAAGTTTGAGAAATCTTTTCAACCCTTTTAATATGTCGTCCGCCTTCAAATTCGGTCGACAGAAAAGTTTTAGCAATAGTTAATCCTTCATCTAAACTAATAAATCTTCCGGGCAATGATAAAATATTGGCATTGTTATGTAAACGGGTTAGTTTAGCCTGTTCAACATTCCAACATAATCCAGCTCTGACGTTTTTGTATTTATTGGCAGTCATTTGAGCACCATTACCACTGCCACATAAAATAATCCCTAATTCATATTCTCCTTTATTAACAGCTGATGCTAAAGGGTGAATAAAATCAGAGTAATCAACACTATCTTCATTAAAAGTTCCAAAATCCTTGATTTTATATCCTGATTTTTCAAGTTCATTTTTAATAAATTCTTTCATTTCAAATCCACCATGATCGCTTGAAATAGGAATGATTTTTTGTTTTTCGAGCATTGTTAATAATTTTTATATTGCAAAAATACTCAAAATTTTTGCTGCTTATATCAATAGCTTCTTAATTAAGGATTTCATATTTTCAATAAAAAATTACAAAAATATAATACCTTCATTTTCATTACAATATTTTATTAACAGACTGGTTGTTCATTTAATTTATTTAGTGTTATAAAATGTATAATAAATTAAGGCTTTTGAACAAAGTGTTAATAACTGAAATTGTATTTGAACAATTATCCTTACTTTCCACAAAATATCAAACATAAATCAACAAAAAAATTAAAAAATAAAATTGTATTTTATTAACAGAAATCAAAATCGTAATTTTGTTCATAAGTATAAAAACACATCGTTTTCAATTAAATACTAAATAACATTATTAACAAAGTTGTTAATTAAATTGTAAAAAATAAAAAGTCAAGAAAACGGTTAAAAAGTTATTGTAGATATTAACAGGATATTATATAACAATAATAAATTTTAAAAAAATAATATATATAATATAATATCTAAAAAGGGTAAAATATGAATTCGGGAGAAAAAGCTACATTTGCATCAAATCAGGAGCTCATTGAAAAAATAAACCAGCTGCGTAATGAGAAAGATGCAATTATTTTAGCGCACTATTACCAGGTTCCGGAGATACAAGACATAGCCGATTATGTTGGCGACAGTTTGGGACTTGCACAAAAAGCAGAACAATCAAATGCAAAAATAATTGTTTTTGCCGGGGTACATTTCATGGCCGAAACAGCCAAGATTTTAAATCCCGATATAAAAGTAGTTTTACCTGATTTGGAAGCCGGATGTTCGCTGGCCGATTCTTGTCCGCCCGATGATTTTAAAAAATTTAAAGAGCAATATCCCGATCACACCGTTATATCATACATCAATTGTTCGGCGGCTATAAAAACCATGTCGGATATTATTTGTACTTCCGGAAATGCAAAAGAAATTGTGGGTTCTTTACCGAAAGATGAAAAAATAATTTTTGCTCCAGATAAAAATTTGGGTGGATATATTAACAGTATATCAGGAAGAAATATGGTGTTATGGAACGGAACTTGTGAAGTTCATGATATTCTTTCTACCGAAGCTATTATTAACTTAAAAGCTGAAAATCCGGATGCCAAATTAATTGCCCATCCCGAATGTAAAGCCCCGGTTTTGGAATTGGCTGATTTTATCGGTTCAACCAATGCCATGCTGAATTTTACTAAAAAAGACAATTCTAAAAGATATATTGTAGCAACCGAAAGCGGTATTTTGCATCAAATGCAAAAAGATTCTCCGGAGAAAGAATTTATTATTGTACCTACAGACGAAACCTGTTCTTGCAACGATTGTCCGTACATGAAATTAAATACGCTATCGAAATTATACGCTTGTTTAAAAAACGAAACACCGGAAATAAAATTATCGGAAGAAGTGATAGAAAAAGCAAAAGCACCTATTCTTAAAATGCTCGATATCTCAAAGAAATTGAAAATCATTAAATAATTAGGATTTTGATGATTTTAATTTTTAAATTTACATTATGCAAAAACTAAGGTTAATACTTCTTATTATAGGGATAGCAATTTTAACCGCTTGTTCTAATAAAATATATTACACCAGCGAATTAAATGCTAAAGTGGTTGAAAAAGAGTTAAGCGTTAATCATATACAATTTTATTTATCGAAGAAAATTGTAATGAAAAGAGTATTACCACACGATACCGCCGAAGTAAACGAAGGAAAGATTCGTTTTGAAGACGGTAAACTTATTGATGAAGTTATAATCAAAAAAAATACCCCGGGAACCTGCGAGTTTATGGATAATGGTTTTATGATGATGTCTTTTGAAGACGGGAACAATAAATTATTAAAATTTATTCCGGGAAATAACGGGAAATATTACCAGTTGTTTATAAATAACGATCCGAAAAAATTACGTGTTATAAAATACGATACAGCAGAATATGTAATTTTACCCGGATCTGATAAAGCCAGGTTATGGGTTCGAAAAGACCAAAATTATATTTCCAGGTTTACAAAACGTGTTGCTGAAGGAAGAACAGTAGATAACAATTATTAACCATAGCAGATATTCATGAAAAAATTATTTATTTTATTTACAGTTGTGGCTATTGCTGCGGCCTGTAATTTAAAAACCGAGAAAAAAGCCGAATCAAACGAAGTAAAAACCATCAAGGTTGAATTTGCCGATTTTGTAAAAAATACAGATACTTTTGTTGGTAAAAAAATAGAAATATCCGGCATTGTTTCGCATGTATGTAAACATGGGGGCCAAAAATTGTTTTTGGTTTATGGCGAAAACGAAGAAAGAATTAAAGTTATTGCCGGTGAAAATATGGCTGCTTTTAATACCGATTTGGAAGGAATGACCCTTAAAGTAATTGGTATTGTAGAAGAATTAAGAATTGATGAAGCTTATCTTCAGGATTGGGAAAAAGAAATTGCTGAAGATGTTGAAAAAGAACATATCGAAGGCGAAGAACACGCCCATGGAGAAAAAGGAGAAAAAGCCGATCAAGGAGATCATACTGGTGATAAACAAAGCATAGAAAGTTACCGCAAACAATTAGCCGAAAGCGGAAAAGACCATCTTTCTTTCTATTCTGTTGTGTGTGAAAAATATGAAATTGTTACCGAAGAAAAATAAATGTAAATAATTATGAATAAGCGCCATTCATTTTTGGATGGCGTTTTTTATCTTGTTAAATATGGAACTTAAATGGAGAAAATGGAACCGGGCCATTCATCGTGATTTGGGTTATTTCTTTTTCGCGATGACAATCATCTATGCTTTATCGGGCATTGCCATTAATCATGTTAAAGACTGGAACCCGAACTTTATTGTCACAACCGATGAGTTTACGGTTGATATCAGTCAGCCTTTAACCAAAGAAAGGATTAAAGAATTATTAGATGAACACGATGTAAACAGTTCGTATCGTAACCATTATAAACCTAGCGAAACAGAGTTAAAAGTATTTTTAAAAGACGGTTCGCTAAGCATTAATTTAACCGATGGCTATGCCTGGTTAGAGCTCAGTAAAAAACGCCCGATTTTTAAACCGATGAATTACCTCCACTACAACCCGCATATTTACTGGACATGGTTTTCCGATATTTTTTGCATTGCATTGATGATTTTGGCGATCAGTGGTTTGTTTATTGCCAGAGGAAAAAAAGGAATTACCCGCCGCGGTGCCTGGTTAACGGCCATAGGGATTTTAATTCCGGTTATATTTTTAATACTGTTTTATTATTAAAATTTAATGAGCGATGATTAACACTTTAATTGTAATGGGCTTTTTTGTTTGGTATTTTCTAGCTCTTGGAATTTCCGAAACCCTTGGTAAAAAAAGAAAAATTGGAGAGGAGTGGTCGTTTTTCTGGTGCATGCTTTTAAGCCCGGTGATTGGGTATTTTATAACAAAATATAATCCTAAAATAAACTAATGAAAATTCATTTTTTCCGAGATCATAAAAAGGTTCTTTTTAATACGTTTAAAAATATTTCTTTAATCGTTAGTTTGTTAGCAATTTTACTAATTATAGTTAATTATTTTATTACTAATGAAGTTCCGGACAAAATTTTGCTTTTAAAAATATTCGTTATTACTTTTTTCTTATTTCCTTTATTAGCAATATTTATTGGCTTTATTAAATGGAAATATGAAATTCATAATCAAAACAAAATATTAAACCATTATCCATTTAATGAACTTCAAAAGATTGGATTCAAAAAAGTGTATAAGAATAGAAATTCTAAAAGAGAATTTATTAAGGAAGTTTTTGTAAAAGAAATCGAAAATTATGTAATTGAATGTGATGTTGATTCGCAATATGAACCGAATGTTATAAGTTTTAAATTTATAAATGAAAAAAATTCGGTTATTTTAAGATTTCATAAAACAAACCATGAATTAAAATCAATAGAGGATTTGAATTCTAAATTAGAAAAACAAGCTGAAAGTCTTAATTAACCAACTCAAAATCCATTTGTTTTTTTCCTATATCAATGCGTTTTACGATAATGCGAACCTTGTCGCCTAATTTATATTGGGTACCGTAGCGCTGGCCAATTACTTGGTAATTTTCATCATCTAAATAATAAAAATCATCCTGCATATCTTTCAGGCGAACCATTCCTTCGCATTTATTATCGTCAATTTCAACATAAAGGCCCCACTTACTCACTCCTGAAATTACGCCCCAGAATTGTTGACCCACTTTATCCAGCATAAATTCAGCTTGTTTGTATTTTACCGATTCGCGTTCGGCAGCCTCGGCTTTGCGTTCCATCTCCGAACAATGCACACATTTTTTTTCATATTCTTCCTGGTCTACCGAAGAACCGCTTTCAAGATAACGTTCAAGTAAACGGTGGGTCATTAAATCGGGATAGCGACGAATGGGAGAAGTAAAATGCGAGTAATGGGCAAAAGCCAAACCATAATGCCCAATATTTTGGGTGGAATATTCGGCCTTGGCCATGGTTCGAACCGCAATACTTTCAATCATATTTTCTTCCCCTTTTCCGCTAATGTCCTCAAACAACGAATTGAATGATTGTGCCAGACTGTTCCGGGTGCTGATTTTCATTTGATAGCCCAGCTTGCTTAAAAACTGTAAAAACGTATTTAGTTTTTCCGGGTTGGGTTCGTCGTGTACCCTGTAAATAAATGTTTTGGCTTGCTGTTTTCCTTTTTTCTTTCCTACAAATTCAGCCACTTTCCGGTTGGCAAGCAGCATAAAATCTTCAATCAGGCGGTTCGAATCTTTTTGTTCTTTGATGTAAACCCCAAGGGGTTTACCGTTTTCATCCAAATTAAAGCGGACATCTGTTGAGCGGAAATTAATAGAGCCGTTTTTATAACGTTGAGCTCTGAGTTTTTTAGCCAAAGCATCCAACACCAAAATTTCGTTGGCAAATTCACCTTTTTCGTTTTCAATAATTTCCTGAACTTCCTCGTAATTAAACCGGCGATCGGAGAAAATAACTGTTTTGCCAAACCAGGAGTTCAACACATTGGCTTCATCATTCATTTCAAACACGGCCGAAAAACACAATTTTTCTTCTTTTTCCCGGAGTGAACAAACCCCGTTTGACAAAGCCTCTGGTAACATCGGGATAACTCGGTCGACCAGATAAATTGAAGTGGCCCGGTCAAAGCCTTCTTTATCGATCAACGATCCTGGTTTTACGTAGTGTGAAACATCGGCAATGTGTACCCCGACTTCCCAATTTCCGTTTGCCAGTTTTTTGAGTGAAAGAGCATCGTCAAAATCTTTAGCATCGGCCGGATCGATAGTAAAAGTCAGGACATCCCTGAAATCACGGCGTTTTTTAATTTCTTCCGGGCTAATCTTGAACGGAATTTTTTCAGCTTCTTTTTCTACTTGTTTGGGGAAGGAAAGCGGAAAATCATATTCGGCCAAAATGGATTGCATTTCCACATTATTATCACCGGGCTTTCCTAAAACCTGTGTAACAATTCCAAAAGGGTTCTTTGAATTATCGGGCCAGTCAGTGATTTTAGCAATGACTTTTTCGCCATCTTTGGCTTTATTGATTTCTTCCAGCGGGATAAAAATATCGGAATGCATGCTGGAACTGTCGGGAGTTACAAAAGCAAAATAGCGGGATATTTTTATGGTTCCCACAAAATTTTCTTTGGCTCGTTCAAGAATTTCCACAATCTGTCCTTCAGGTTTGCGGCCTTTGCGTTGCGGAAAAAGAAGCACTTTTACATAATCCCCATGGAAGGCTCGCGAAGTATTGTTGGCTGAAATAAAAATATCGTCGCCGCCCTCGTCCGAAATAATATAGGCTTTTCCGGTTTGTTTCATATCAACTTTTCCGGTAACGTACGAACCCTGATTGGCAAAGCGACCAATGTTCCTGGCCGAAAGTTTATATTTTCCCGGGCGAACCTCTTCAATATCTTTCGATTCGGTGAGTTCATGTAAAACTTTATTTACCAAATCTTTACTGGCTTTATCTTTAATGCCAAGGTGGCTGGCAATTTGCTTGTAATTGTAAGGGCGTTGTGGGTTTTTTCCAAAAATGCTGAGTATGCTGGCGGTAAATGTACTTTTTCCTCTAATCTTTTTCCTCTTCTTGGAGTCTCTTCTCATAAAATCTTTTTACTAATTCTTGTAAAGATAAGTTAATTTATCCCTTTGGGAACAGCATCTATCAGTTTTTTTGTGTATTCGACTTTTGGGTGGTTGTATATTTTTTCGGTGTCGCCGATTTCTACAATTTTGCCATTTTGCATTACGGCCATGCGATCCGACATGTGTTTTACCACCGATAAATCGTGAGATATAAAAATATAAGTAAATAAAAATTCCTCTTTAAGTTCGCTTAACAGGTTTAAAATATGTGCCTGGATGGAAACATCCAAAGCCGAAACAGATTCATCACAAATGATAAATTTAGGCTCGAGGCTCAACGCTCGGGCAATGCATACCCGTTGACGTTGCCCGCCCGATAATTCGTGGGGATAGCGGTTAAATTGATCCGGCTTTAGGTAAACTTTTTCGAACAGCTCAACGGCTTTTTCTTTTCGGGTTTTATTGTTTTGGTGGAGGTTATAAACCTGCATGGGTTCTAAAACCGAACTCCCGATGGTTTTTCGTGGATTGAGAGAAGAATACGGATCCTGGAAAATAATCTGGAATTCTTTCCGGAGTTCCCGTAATTCGGATTTGGAATAAGCACTAATGTTTTGATCTTTGTAAAAAATCCAACCCGAAGTTGGTTCAACCAAACGAATAATAGAACGGCCCAAAGTGGTTTTTCCACAACCGGATTCGCCCACCAACCCGAGGGTTTCGGAAGGATAAACTTCAAAACTGACATCATCAACAGCTTTAATCCATTGTTTTTCTTTTTTAAAGAATTGTTTTTCGCCCGGGAAATAAGTAGACAGGTTTTGAACTTTTAAAATGGATTTACCGGAAGCATATTTCCGAAGGAGCTGTTTTTCGCTTTCCTTTTCTTTAACTGTGATGGATTTTATGAGTTGTTCAACCGAATATTCTGAGTCGGCATGTATAAAATCAGCAATGGTCAACAGCCTGGATTGCTTTCTGTTTAGGTTGGGACGACAGGCAATCAAGCCTTTGGTGTAAGGATATTTAGGATTTAAAAAAATGGATTTTATATCGTTTTCTTCCACAATTTTTCCTTGGTTCATTACAATAACACGCTGGGCAATTTCGGCAATAACTCCCAAATCGTGTGTAATGAAAATAATGCTCATTTGGTATTTTTTCTGGAGGGATTTTAAAAGATCCAAAATGGATTTTTGAACCGTTACATCCAGAGCCGTTGAAGGTTCATCGGCAATTAAAATATTGGGCTGGGAAGACAAGGCCATGGCGATCATTACGCGCTGTTTTTGTCCGCCCGACAACTGGTGGGGATAGGATTTGAAAATGTGTTCGGGGCGGGGGAGAAGTACTTCTTTAAAAAGCTCGATGGTTTTTTTCTTGGCCTTTTTTTTCGATACTTTTTGGTGAAGAATAATGGCTTCGGTAATTTGTTTTCCGCAAGTTATTACGGGGTTCAATGAAGTCATGGGTTCCTGAAAAATCATGGAAATTCTTTTCCCCCGGTATTTTCGAAGTTCATTTTCCCGGAGTTTATTTAAATCAACCCAATTCTCACCTTCATTGAAAAGTATTTTTTCAGCCGAAGCTTTTCCCGGGACATCAATCAGCCGCATAATTGAAAGTGCACTAACCGATTTTCCCGAACCGGATTCGCCAACAATACCTAAAGTTTCACCACGGGTAACTTCAAAACTAATTGAATCAACAGCTTTCAATCGTCCTTTTTCGACCGGAAACTCAATACTTAAATTTTCAATTTTTAAGACGATTTGTTTTTTCATAAGCCAGAATCAAAATTACCATTTCTGGGTGACATTTTTCGATTTTAGGAATAAAAGAAAAAAGCACTTAGAATGATAAGTCAAATATTGAAAAAGTTATAAGTTCAAAGTGACTAAAATTGAAAGTTATTTTTTAAAATATAAATTATGGAAAATAAAGAATTTGGTCAGATACTAGAAAAACGAACAAAGCAATTTGCAATTAACATAATTAAATTATCGTCATCTCTTTCAAATACTGTTGAGAAAAAAGTTGTTAGAAATCAAGTCACTAAATCAGGGACCAGTATCGGAGCTAATTACAGAGAAGCCAATCGAGCCAGAAGTAAAGCTGACTTTAAAAATAAAATTTCCATCAGTGAAAGTGAGGCAAGTGAAACAACTTATTGGTTAGAAATTATCAAGGAATTAAACTGGTGTTCTGAAAAAGATATTGATACTCTTTTGAATGAGGCAACAGAATTACTAGCAATTTTCACCTCCATACGAAGAAAACTTTAAACTTATAATTTTAGGCACTTTAAGTACTTATAAAATGAAACCCCGAACCAACTATTTCAACGATCTACTTTCGCTTTTATATCCCGAGCTTTGCCAAGCCTGTTCAAATTCGTTGTTTAAGCATGAACACCTGATTTGTTTGTCGTGTTTGTACAAGTTGCCCAAAACAAATTTCCATTTGGAACACAACAATACCATTGAAAAAATTTTCTGGGGGCGAGTTCCGGTCGAAAAAGCAACTTCTTATTTGAATTTCAGGAAAGGAGGGAAAGTTCAAAACCTGATGCATAATTTTAAATATAAGTCGAAAAAAAACATTGGGTTTTATTTGGGCGAACATTTTGCCCGGGATTTAAAAAAAGAAAACTGGTTTGACGGAATTGATTTAATGATCCCCATCCCCTTGCATTATAAAAAACAACAAATCAGAGGTTATAACCAAAGCGAAGAAATTGCCAAAGGATTGGAAAGCATTACCTCAATACCCGTTGAAATAAAGGTTGTAGAACGAAGACTTCCTTCGCAAACGCAAACCAAAAAATCCAGGTTCAAGCGTTGGGAAAATGTAAGCGAAATTTTTAAGATTAAAGAACCCCAAAAAATTGAAAACAAACATCTTTTAATTATTGATGATGTAATTACCACCGGCGCAACCATTGAGGCTTGTGCACAAAAATTACTTCAGGTAAACGGGGTTAAAATCAGTGTTGCCACCCTGGCTTATGCTAATTAAATTTCCGGGCCAGAACCACTGTTTTTTTAGCCTTTTCAAAACCACCTTCCAGGTTAGAAACCTCAAAATACAAAAGATAAATTCCCGGATTTAAAGTTTGGTTATCTTCGTTTAGTCCATCCCAAAAATAGGTGTTTGAAACCGCTGACAGTTCATTTTTAACCAGGTGCCTGATTTGTTGCCCCTCGCTGTTAAAAATATAAATATTTACCGAATTTCCGGCTTTGTTAAAACTCATTGAAATTGCTAAAACATCATCCACCCCGTCCTGATCCGGAGAAAAAATCTCGTGGCTTAAAATAATGTTTTCGTTTGCGGTTGAGGTTTCGGTAAATTGAGAATTTTGATCCGTTGGCGTTGCAAATCCGGCATTTATACTTGCCGATTGCCAGGAACTTTGGCTTAACCCATTGGCATTAAAATGAATTTTTTCTAATGAAACTCCATCGGTAAAATTCAGACCGGGATGATGCCAGCCTTCCTCATATTTGGCTTCGTCAATCAGGATTCCAGAATCTGAAATCAGAAATAGATGTCCTTCGCTATTGATTAAATCCGGCATATTTTTCGTTTCTACAAAACGATTCGGATAGTTACAATTATAACTGCTTTTTACTTTCTCGGGATCAGGTGTTATTACCCAATATTCTCCGGGCTGAATGTAAACAGAAGTACTTGTCAGGTTCACCAAAGTAGTATCCGGGGGATTTGGAAAATCGTATTTAATTTTCCCAAAGCAAAGTTTTTTCAGGTTGAGGGTTTTGTCGCTTTTATTATAAATTTCTACAAACTCTTCACTGCCTTCCAACGGATCAAACAATATTTCGTTAATGTTCAGGTCGGCATTTTCAAGAATATAATAGAAAAAAGAAAAGCTGTTTTGTTCCATTTCGTTCCCCGAAAAATCGCTAATGTTTTGTAGTTCGAGTGTGTGTTCTGTGTTTTCTCGAAAACTATTTTCAAAAAATAAATCCAACATTTGAAAAGCTTCATCGGCCTGAACCAAAACCGGATTTCCAACACCTTGGTTTATGGAAAAGTTTTCTGGAACAACGCTTTCGGGATGAAGTGCCTCGGAAAATTTTAACTGCAATTGGTTGGCCTGAATTGTTTCAATACTTAATAGTTCTGGGAGTGTTTCGTCAATAATGGGTTCGCCAACGTATACCTCATCAAAATAAAATTTGGTACTATAACTGGAGGTGTATTTACAATAGAAGCCGAAATAACCAGAGTTTGTAATTTCATTATCTGTTCCGTTGGCTTCAAGGGTAAATAAATTTCCTCCGTTCTGATCAACATAAATTTCCCAATTCCCGTTTTCGGAACGGATGATTTTTATCCTGATTTCAAACGAAGAAGAAATCAAACCTTCCGTTCCGCGGCAAACGGAATAAATGTTTAAACCTTCCTGTCGGAAGAGTTCAATGGCATCGTTCGAACCGGATTCTCCCAGTTGCAAAAAATATCCGTTCAGGCTTTCGTCAGTTAAATCTTGTTTATCGGAAGCCAAATAAATTCTGCAATAGTTGTTTGATGATGGGCTAAATTTGAGGTTTACCCAGAAATTCCATTCACAAACAGGCATAAACTGATACACGGTCGAAAGGTAAGAAACCCCGGCCTCATCATCGTTTAATTGTAATTGTAAATCGTCGTTAATTTCAAAGTTTTGGGTGTTACCAAGCCATTCGGGCTCTGTTGTGAGGTTACGATCGCTAAAATCGTCAAAAAACTGGGCAGTGCAAAAAACGGGGGAGCAACACGCTGCCATTAAAATGCCAAGCATTTTAAGCTTTGGCCGGAAAGTGTTTGCCATGTTTTTTACAATTTTTTATTTATCAAGAATTTAAATATAGTATTTTTGCCTGACATTTTCAAGTAAACAGAAAGATAAAATAGTTGTAAGGTGAAAGTTTACAATAGTATAAGTGACTTTTCAGAAGTAAAAAATCCGATAGTAACCATTGGTACCTTTGACGGGGTACATGTTGGTCATCAAAAGATTATAAAAAGAATGCGTGCTGTTGCTGATGAAATCGGCGGCGAAACCGTATTGGTTACATTTTTTCCGCATCCCCGTTTGGTTATCCATCCGGATAGTAAAAACCTAAAATTTATCAATACGCAAAAACGAAAAATACAATTGCTCGAAAAAGCAGGTGTTGACCATTTAATTGTTATTCCTTTTACGCGTGAGTTTTCAAAGCTAACATCGAACCAGTTTATTAAAGATTATATTGTTGATAAGGTCAAGGTTAAAAAGTTAATAATTGGTTATGACCACCATTTTGGTAAAAACCGCATTGGTGATTTTTCAATTTTATACGATTTGGGAAAAGAATACAATTTTGAAGTGGAACGGATTTGTGCCCAAGATGTAGAAAATATTGCGGTAAGTTCCACCAAAATCCGTAAAGCTTTAAATGAAGGAAAAGTAAGCCTGGCCAATCAATTGTTGGGGTATGAGTATTCAATTACGGGAACCGTTGTTGTGGGTAAAAAAATTGGACGGACGATTAATTTCCCGACGGCCAACATCGAAATTGATGATGTGTATAAATTAATTACGGCCAATGGCGTTTATGCCAGCCGGATTGAATACCAGGGAAAAATATACGGAGGAATGAGCAACATTGGTGTTCGCCCGACGGTTAATAACAGTGACCTTACCATTGAAGTTCACATTTTTGATTTTGATGAAGATATTTACGGTGAAACAATTACAATTTTCTTTGTTGACCGCATTCGCGATGAAGTCAAATTCGACGATTTGGCGGATCTTAAGGCCCAATTAGTAAAAGATAAAGAAACCGTTAAAAAACTTCTTTAGATCGCTTAATTTCGATTCATTTCGTAACTTTAAATTCGTTTAATTTCCGGGAGAATATTATGGCAAAACAAAAATTTTATGTGATTTGGAAAGGCAAAAAAACCGGAATATTTACTTCCTGGACCGATTGCAAAAAACAAATTGACGGATTTACCGGGGCTCTTTACAAAAGTTTTGAAGATAAACTTTCAGCAGAGAAGGCGTTTAAAAGCAAACCCGGTTTATATATCGGAAATGGTTCTTCAAAAATTAAATTACCAAAAGCAAATGTAGGAAAACCCGTTTGGGAATCTATTTCGGTAGATGCTGCTTGTAGTGGAAATCCGGGGGCTTTGGAGTATCGTGGGGTTCGAACAAAAGACGCTAAGCAACTTTTTCATTTGGGGCCTTTCCCGGAAGGAACCGTTAATCTTGGCGAATTTTTAGCCATCGTTCACGGACTGGCTTACCTCAAAAAATTAAACTCAAGCCTGCCCATATATTCCGATTCTAAAACAGCCATGAAATGGGTTCGGGATAAAAAGATTAATACAAAATTGGAGCGTTCAAAAAAGAATGAAAAACTTTTTGAGTTGGTTGACAGGGGAGTTGAGTGGTTAAAAAATAATCAATATTCAAATCAGATTTTAAAATGGGAAACTTCTTCTTGGGGCGAAATTCCGGCTGATTTTGGAAGAAAATAATTTTATTTCCTTTAAGTATTTCATATTTGCATATTTTATACATTTACCCCGTAATTTTATGCAAAAAAATTAGTTCTGATTAAATATGCGTATTACCCGAAATAGTTTTTTGTGAATTGTTTCTTCTGGTATGCTTTATTAGATTATAATGTTAAAAGTGCCCTTTATTATTAGTGTTATTTCATTTATTTCAATAAATGATCTTCCACCCGCAGTAGAATTCCCAAAATCATTTCATCTGATTATTGCCGAAAATATTAGTGAAATTTTACTATTTTGTGCCGGATTATTAATTGGTTATTTATTGGGAGTGCCTAAATATTTTCCGAGAAGGAAAATTTACAAGTAAAAAACCCCATCGTTTAACGACAGGGTTTTTCAATATAACAATATTATTCGTTTTATCTTAATTCGAAATTGGCGTGACCAATTACTTCATTTTCCGAGTAGATTTCTACTTTATAATTTCCGGCAGGAATATCCTGGGTTTCTCTTTTGTTCCAGTAAGCGCAAACGGCAACTGCTTCATTTTTGTAATCTACGGTTTTCTTGATAGAATATTGTAATGTTTCTCCATTGTAGTTAAAAGAATATTCATCACCCAAACCTTTTACCAAAATTTTGTTGTCTGCATCGGCAATACGGATAAAAATATCTTTTGGGCCTGCATCGGCGATAATATTTTCAGCCAAAGTAAAACAAACTTTAATCATGTTTACACGACGTGCCCTGTCAGTTTCTCTTTCTCTGCCGCTGGAAGTAGCCCTAACACCCATAGCATTAACGGTAAAAGCTCTAACTACACTGGCTTTGTCAACCTGTTCGGTTAACTCTTCTTTAACTTTAGTAAGTTCAGATGTTTTTTTCTTTTCGGCAGCATATTGGCCTTTAATTATTTGATTTTCGTCCAATAATTTTTGATTCTCTTCTTTTAATTCACTGATTTTGCGAACATAATCCTGAGAAACCACCTGAAGTGCTTCAAATTTCTTTTTAATTTGATAATAGCTCCATTTATAATTTAAAGCTTTTTTTATCTCAGCTGCTTTTTCCTGAATAACGCTGTCTTTTTCAGCTAACTCAGCCGTTAATTCTTTGTTTTCAGCTTTGAGTTGATGATGGTCGGCCATCATTTGATCTAATTGCCCCTGAAGCTCAACACGTTGTGCTTCTTTTTCTTTTTGTAAGTCTGTTAGTTTTCCATTCGCTGTGAACCATAAAACAAAAGCAATTACAGCTACGGCTAAAAATACAAATGCTAAAACTTTAAAAAGAATTCCACCTTTTTTTTCTTGTTGACTCATAATTTAATACCCTTTAAATTTTATGTTTAGTTTATAATTGTGTATTGATGTAAATACTTTCAGATGCTGCAAATATACTAAAAAAACAATGCCTTAAAGAATAATTATGCTTTAATTTCCTCATTTACAACGTTCATAAAATGAAATATTGTGTGAAAACAAAAATGATCCTTAAATTATTCATTTAAAGATCATTCTTGTATAAGTTTATAATACTAGTATTTAATGTCCTGAGTTTCCAATAACTTTAAACTGGTCGCCGGTTTCTTTTACAATTCTTCTATACCAATCTTCTCCATATCCCGGTTGCTCAACCTTAGGACTTACATATATATGATCGGCAGGCAATGGTTGTTTGGTTTTGATGTTACCATCCATGTATTTCATAAATAAGTATTGGTATAATTTTTTCCAGGTGTAAGTTACGCGATCTCCCTGGCTTACAGAATAACTGGTCAAATAATTGATCACCGATTCCGAATCTTTTTTGTGTAATGCCAAAGCAGCGGCATCAACAATTGGTGTTAGATCAATAAATCCTTTTTCTAATTCAAATTGAACCTTTTCAATGTCGGGATGAATATCGCGGTAACGGGTATATGCAAAATTTGATACTTGGTTAAAAATCCAGAAAGCAGCATCGTCCGACCATTCCATCATAGCTCCGTTTCCTTTTTCGTAGGTATGAGGTACTTTTGTAATGGAAGAGTACATTGGAGTATAAACTGAACTGGCAGCATCATCTACGCTGAACCAGAAAATTCCACCTATTTCATCGGGTAACCAGCTGCGGGATTGGGTTACAAACGAAAATCCGGTTTGTTGGGTTGCTGTTGCACGCTCGTTGCAATAGGTTACATTGTCTACTTTCCATGTTAGCCCTCTCCAACGGTAAGGTACATTATAAGGTCCGGCACCAATATCTTTGCTCATATCAAGTTCAGTTCCTTCTAGGTGATCGCGCATAAACATCATCATATCGTGAACGCTAACCAATTTTTCCGGTTTTATCCAGAGAGGCATGCGGTTCGAAGCAAAATTTTTCTTGGTTAAAGGTTGTCCTTCTTTGGCTTCTTCTGGATGTTCGATGTGGCCCTTTGCATATTCCCAGTGTTTATCCATTCCACTAACCACCTGATTGAATATTGTCCAAACCCGGATTTCACAGAAACGGGCTCCACTAAAATCAACCGGGGCATATACATCGGAAAAACTAAAATCTTTATCATCACCTTCATAAAAATTATTTTCTTTGGCAAATGAGATTACATCAGGAGCATTAAATACTTCTGCCTTTGGGTCGTCCCAATTGTTTTCTTTTTGGTAATCAAAAGTAGTGATGCGAGCTTGGTTTGCGTGACCTGAAACATAACCGTCAGGGATACGTAAAGCGACCCAAACACCTCCTTTTTCATAATTTCCTTTACCGATCAATTCCATGATCCAAACTTCATTTTTATCAGCAATTGAAAATGATTCGCCAGAACTGGCATACCCATATTTTTGCATTAGGTAGTCAATGGTTTTTATGGCTTCGCGG
Source organism: Bacteroidales bacterium (assembly GCA_963664245.1). Taxonomy (GTDB): domain Bacteria; phylum Bacteroidota; class Bacteroidia; order Bacteroidales. Next base: position 2,276,590 of record OY760934.1, on the reverse strand, counting down.
GCGGTTTTTGAACGTTGCAGGGCAATATAAATTAAACTGCCGTAATCCATAATTGCTCCATCTTGTTTTCCTAGTTCGGATTTGCCACCATAAGTTGTTTCCCCAATAGCAACCTGGTGTTCGTTCATATTTCCTACTACATTGTAGGTTTCCGGGGCTTGTTCGATTTTACCTAAGAATTTTCCAGTATCCCATTCATAGATATCCATCATGCTTCCTTCGGGCCATTTTTGGGCTGGCCAGTGATATAATTCTCCGTATAATACATGCGAATCTGCTGCGTAACTAATCATGGTTGAACCATCAACAGATGCACCTTTGGTTATTAAATAATTGGTACAGGCATTAGCCCGAAAGCCTATTGCAGCGATTAAAATAATGCTAAAAGTTAAAATAAGATTTCTCATAATCGTAATAAATTAGTCGTTTTTAATTTGCTAAGGCTGCAAATATAAGAATTTAGCATTTGATTACGGGGAAATTAACAAAAAGGAAAAGAGTTAGAAGTTTAAAGTTCTAAGTTCTAAGTTAAAAAAGATGTTTAGAAGTTTATAGATTTAAAGGCTGAGAAGTTTAAGCATTATTTATAATGAGCCATGTAAATTGTAACATGACCTAAATGATTTTAGGCACTTTAAGTACTTTACGGACTTTAAGTACTTTATTAATTAAAAATCGAAATAAAAATTATCAATTGAAGTTCGTAAGCCAATATAAATATGGGTGGTATTGTCTTTTCCCAGATCGTTATCCGCTATTCTGGAGGTAAAGCCAAGAACAAAATTTAAATTATAAGAAGGATTGATTAAATAACTTAATTCAAGATTGTTGTAATATAATTTAGTTGTTCGGCCCTGTCCTATTTCGTTATTATAATCTTGAACGTGGGTTCTATAGGATAGAAAAATGTCTTTTCCATAATTTTGGTCGCCGATATTTTCTCCATATTTGGCATAAATGAATTTATAATTCAGATATAAACGTTCTCTATGGTACCTAATGATGGTTAAGAATTCTGCAAAATTAGCCCCCAAAGGATGAGCTAGTGGTTGATTATAATGGCCATAGTTTTGAAGGGTTGTCCAGTGTGAATAGGTATAAGGACGAACCCGGTTATATTCCATTTGAATGTACAGATTTTTAGTTTTCATGAAATCATAAGATTTAAAACCAATCTGATACCCGAATTTGTTGGCCCACCAACCATTACCGGATGTAACTTCTTTTAGTTTAAATTCATCAAGGATAAATTGTCCATAAATTTTGTTTTTGGTTCCGACCAAATATGAAAAATTTAATCCCATTAAGGCATTATCAGGCGAACCCACCGAAAATTCAACCGGACGTAGGAAAATAACCGGATTTAAATATGCAACTTCAAATCCCCGATTCGCTGTTGTATCCCTTGCCTCGAATAAAATGGCCTCAAATAATCCGACATTTAAACGTTTTGTAACGTTAAAACTTAAATAATGAATAGCCGCATATTTTTTATTGTAACCCAAATCTGTCGAGTGTTCGGTCATTAAATCCTGGAACTGGGCAAACAGGTTCATATACTTGATTTTCCATACCGTAGTGGTAATTTTAAGGAAGGGATAATTAAAGGCATTGTCAGATAATAATAACGAACGATAACCATCACCCAGGAAATGTTTACCAGTACCAAATTGTATGTTAAAATATTTAGAAGGAGTATATGAAATATAGCCGCTGGCTTTGGAATAATCGTAGCCTTCACCATAATTTCGAACTTTTCCTTGTCCGGGAACTACACGGGTACGTTGAATTTCTTGTTTTACATAAGCTGGAAAGGAGGCTTGGTTTTCATAGAAATTGGTATAGAATGAAAATTTCTTTCCAATACTTCCCATAATTTGAAAACCTCTTGTATTTACCCAGGTTGTTGCGTTTTCTTTAGAATCACGCCCAACTTCGAAATTCATTAAAGGATCGGCATGAAACTTAAAAATATCTTCCTGAATATTGATGAGGTGGTCGTTAAAAATTTTGTTTTTGAGTCTGAGGTTTTTGGGGTTTTTGAACTCTTTTTTGTTTTTTAATTGCAATGCATCTATATCTACAAAACGCTTGACATCACTATGCAGGTAAGGTTTGATGGCTGAATGAAAATCGGGGGTAGAATCCAGTGATTTTAACAGCTTGTATTGGTAATTTAGATTATGGTAGAGGTTATATTCTTGGGCTATTACATTAATGTTTCCGGCAATTAATGTAAGAAAGATTAAAATTTTAAGTTTCATAAAGATTTAATGATCTAACTTTTTAAAAATAGAGTTATTGCTCTTAAATTCAGGAACGATGGTTTTCATCTTATCCACCAATTTAAAATCATCATTTTCAATAATGATTTCTGAAAGCTCGTGAAGGTATTTATCGACCAACGCTTTATCTTGAGAATCAACTTTGGCGCGCATGATTTTGGGATGGTGTGTGGGAAGGGTTTTTTCAGAATCGGTTAATAATTCTTCGTATAATTTTTCACCGGGTCGTAAACCTGTTTCTATGATTTTAATGTCTTTATCTGGTATTAATCCCGATAATTTTATCATCTTCATCGCCATTTCATATATTTTGACAGGTTTTCCCATGTCAAAAACAAATATTTCTCCGCCTTTTCCCATTGCCCCTGCTTCCAGTACTAAACTACAAGCTTCAGGTATTGTCATAAAATAACGAGTAATATCTTTATGGGTGAGTGTTACCGGGCCTCCACTTTGAATTTGTTTCCTAAATAAAGGAATAACAGAACCGTTTGATCCCAAAACATTGCCAAAACGGGTGGTTATAAATTGTGTTGATGTAGAGCGAAGGCTCTGGGTATAAATTTCGGCAATTCGTTTGGAGGCACCCATAATATTTGTCGGGTTAACTGCTTTATCTGTTGAAATCATTACAAATTTTTCGACACTATATTTAAGTGCTAAATCGGCAATGTTTTTAGTGCCAAAAATGTTTGCCATTAAGGCTTCATATGGGTTTTCTTCCATTAAAGGAACATGTTTGTAGGCAGCTGCATGATAAATAATATCGGGGCGATATAAATCAAAAACCCCATCCATTCGGAACTTATCTTTAATATTGGCAATAATAAATTCAGTTCTGTTTAAAAGGTTTTTAAAGTTCTGATTATTTTTAATTTCGAACTGAAGATCATATATGGGCGATTCTGCCTGATCTAAAATAATTAATCGTTTGGGATTATATGTTAAAACCTGTCGTACAATTTCGCTTCCAATTGAACCGGCGCCACCGGTTACTAAAACGATTTTATTTTTCAGTTCGCGTTCAATATTAATGCTTTCGATTTCAATTGTCTCTCTTTCCAGTAGTTCTTCAATCTTAACATTTCTTAGTTGATGGGAACTTAATTCCCCATCTATCCATAAATTTATGGCGGGAACAACTTTGACCTGTAAATCTAATTCTAAACCCTTTTCAACAATTTTTTTCTTTTTTTCTGGATTGAGATCTTGAATAGCAATGATTAATTGCTTAATCTCGTGATCTTTAATAAACGAAAAATTTAACACCTTTTTTTGGTGGTAAACAGGAATCCCTTCCAATCGTTTATTAATTTTTGATGTATTATCATCGATGTATGCAACAACTTCATATTTATAGACAACATCTTTTATTAAAGCGTTTTTAGTAAGCATTCCGGCATCACCGGCTCCATAAATAATCACAGGAACTTTACTTGTTATAAATTGCCTACTGATTCTAATGTAAATTAATTTTGCAACCACCCGGCTACCTATTAAAACACTCATTGATAACAAAAACTGAATAACCAATATAGAATAAGGTATGATGTAAATTTTATCAAGATCAAAAGATGTTGAAACAATATTGGAAACAATGAGTAGAATAGAGGCAAGAAGGGTTGCTTTTAAAATTAAAAATGCATCATAAAAGCCGGAATGTCTTAAAATTCCCCTAAAAGGCTTAATAATAGCAAATGAAAGTAAGTAAATAGAAACAATAAAAACAGATTGGATTTTTACTTCTTCGGTATTGATTAACAGATTGTTAAAATTATATCGTAAAAAATAGGAAATAACAAAAGATAGCGATATTGTAAGAATATCGAAGATTAGAACAACCCAACAAGAAAGAAAACGTTGAGCGAAAAATTTTACCAAAAACTTAATCATTTTATTGAAGAATAATTATTTCCGATGGAAATATAAATCAGACTAATATACAAATTTTAATTACTATAATGATATTAGTGCTTTACATTTTTAGCTGTTAGAATAGATGTAAAAGTCATTATGACGATTTTAACGTCAAACCAAAGTGATTTTAATTTTAAATATTCCTTTTCTAAAGCTACTTTATCTTTTAAAGATATGTCGTCCCTGCCATTGATTTGAGCCCAACCCGTAAGCCCAGGTTTTAATTTTTCAACACCGGCTGCAATACGAAGTTGCATAAGGTCATCTTGATTATAAAGGGCTGGACGTGGACCCACAAAAACCATATCCCCCTTTATAATATTGATTAGGTTTGGCAATTCGTCCAAACTTAATTTTCTAATTGTCTTTCCAATTTTTAAAAGGTATTGATCAGGATTTTCCAATAAGTGTGTTGCCACATTAGGCGTATTTTTTTTCATACTTCTGAATTTATACATCTTGAAAAATGAATAATTTACCCCTACTCTTTTCTGAACAAAAAATATAGGAAAGCCATCATCTAATAATATTAATAATGATATAATAATAATAATCGGGCTTAAAATAATCAAAGTAAATAACGCCAAAATCCTACTCATTATATGTGTGTAATCTGAATGTTAAAAATACGAATTCCAATCAAGCCATTTATTTTTATCCCATCTTAAAATTTCTTTTTCTTCAGCCTTTCCGGGAACCGAAAACCCAATGATAACAGAATCATTTTCTAATGCTTTAAACCCATTTGCATATCCAGGGGGTAAAAATATTAGGTTGCTGTCATTCGCATCCATAATTTCATATTGAGGAATCCATTTGTTTTCATCTTTTGCAAAATTCATTTTTACCCATGCAACAACCCATTTCCCCTTTACCGGATAATAATATTTCGATTCGTGGGTATGACCCTGCCAGGCTCTTATGATTGATTTATCAGGGTGATGAATGGAATAAAACCGATTAACCCCTTCAAATTTAAAATCGTTTACAAAAGAAGTTATTCCCCTTTCGTCGGTGTGAGAACCCCCGTGAATTATTTGGGGCGTTTTATAATTGTTCATTAAAACTGTTTAAGGTTTTAGACAACCCTTCTGCTGCAGAGTATGGTAATTTCTCAATTTCGAGGGATGATTTGATTTTTTGATTGGAGACAATATAATTTTCTGTAAGCTTTTTTAGTCGTTCGTTATTAAAAGGTAATCGGAATACATCGCCAAAACTAGCCAAGATTTTTATAAAACGTTTATTGATGTTTAAAATTTTTTCCTGTTTGTTTTGAGAAAAAGAAATTAATTTTATCAATTCATTAGTTGATAATGGCTGATCATCTGCCATATTGTAAACACCTGATTTAACGGCTTTTTTGATTAGATTTTCAATGACGAAAATTAAATTATCAATCGAACAAAAACTACGTTTATTATCAAATTTTCCTAAGGGCCACGGTATTTTTTTTTGGATCAATTTGTAAAGAAGGTTTAGATTCCCCTTATTGCCGGGGCCATGAATCATGCATGGGCGAATTATATAAACATCACGATTTTCGGGAGTGTTTTTTAAAATTAAATTTTCTGCTGCTAATTTACTTTCTCCGTACGGTCCTTTAGGTTCGGGAATTACATCTTCTGTTAAATATTCGTTTTTAACAATATCTGCAACCGCTTTTACAGAGCTGAAATAAATAAATTTTTTAGCCCCGGATGTTAAAAACCAATTGTATATTTTCTTTGTTAGCTCTGTGTTAACGGCGAAATATTTTTCAGATTCGGTTTGATTTTTGGTGTCATGTGCCATACCGGCCAAATGAACAACAACATCTACTTGGGGAATTTCTTCTAATTCATCCCACGAAAACAACTTTAACTGATCATTTTTGTTTGGAGCAATATCTAATCCATAAATACTGTATTGTTGGTGTAATGCATTAAATAAATTACTTCCAACAAAACCATTAATCCCGGTGATTAATATTTTCATTTACGACAATTTAATGAAATAACTTGTGTAAAGAATCTTTAAAAAGATTTAACTCTTTGGTTAGATCATAATGATGATTCCCGATAAAAAGACCACTCCTGTCAATTAATTCGGCATTGTGTAAATGACCATGGATTTCGTAATCAAAATATTTAATTACCTCGTTTTTAGTAAAATTGCCGCCAACAATAGGTCTTGTTTCTATGCCATTGTCGGTTAGTGTTTTTATTAAATCATTTTTGCTAATGTTGTATTTTTCATCTAATATCATTGAAAACCCAAAATAACTACTTTCTCCAATTTCTTTTTGCGGAATAATAAAAGGAAATTCTTTAATTATTTGATAAAAGGTTTCCGCATTTTTTTTTCTTTGTTTTATAAATCCGTTTAATTTTTCTAATTGAACTTTTCCCAATGCCCCGCTCATCTCTAGCGGACGTAAATTGTAACCGGGTAGAACAAACTTGAAAGATTCTTCAAAAGGATCATCAGATTTATTTCCTGTTACCCAATTGGTTTGTGGTAGGTTGCGAGTCCAGCCGTGAGCTCTTAAGGATAACATAATATGATATAGTTCTTCATCGTCAGTGATTACCATTCCGCCTTCCATGGTTGACATATGGTGACTGAAAAAACTGCTGAAACTTCCCATCAAACCAAATGAACCGGCTTGTTTGTTTTTATAAGTTGCTCCCATCGATTCGCAATTATCTTCCAGAAGGATTATGTTTTTTCCTTCGATTAAAGAATTAATTTTATCAAAATCATTGGGGTTTCCTAATAAATTAACCGCAAATATTATTTTTGTTTTATCGGTAATGGCTTCTGATAGTGCGCTTAAATCAAAGTTTAACGTTTGTAAATCAATGTCTACAAATTTTACTTTTAAACCGTATTGCTGCAAGGGCATGTATGTTGTAGACCAGGAAACCGCAGGAACAATTACTTCATCTCCTTTTTGTAAGGGATTTTCTTTTTTAAAGAATAATGCAGCAATCATAATTAAATTGGCTGACGACCCGGAATTAAGCATTATGGCATGTTTACCGCCAAAATAATCAGCAAATTGATGTTCAAATGACAGAACCTCTTTTCCCATTGAAAAATTTCCGGAAGATATTACTCTGTCTAATGCTTCATATTCTTCTTTCCCCCACGAAGGTGAAGCTAAAGGGTAATTTACTTGAGTCATAATGTGTATTAATTATTGCTTAAAAAGTAATTGTATGTTTTTTGAATTCCTTCTTCGAGGCCATACTTAGGGCTCCACCCAAAGTTTTTCAGCTTTGTTGTATCTACCAGCTTTTGTTTCATCCCAACGGGTTTTGATAAATCGTGTTTGAAAGAACCGGTATATCCAATAACCTTAGAAATTGTTTGATAATATTCATTGATTGTAAAATCGTATCCCAACCCAACATTTAATAAATCGGGTAGTTTTTCAAATTGTTTAATGGTTGTCCAAATAAGATCGGCCAAATCTTCCGTATACATAAATTCCCGCCGAGCTTCTCCGTCTCCCCAAATTTCTACAATGTTTTGATTCTGAATTTTTGCATTGTGGATTTTGGAAATAACTGCCGGAATTAAATGTCCCCATTCAGAACCAAATTTGTCATATTTTCCATATAAATTACAAGGAATTATTGTTTTATACAGGAATGCATTATTTTCTCTGTTGATATATTCACAAAACCGCTGAGCGAATACTTTGGCTATGGCATATCCTTCATTTGTTGGTTCCAATTCTCCTTTAAGAATTAAATCCTCCTGAAGCGGATTTTCAGCGTTTTTAGGGTACATACAAGAACTGCCAAGGTTTAAAAAACAGTTAACCCCCGATTCAAAAGCGGCCCAAATTAAATTATGACCCAAAAGAACATTTTCTCTTAAAAATTTAACGGGGTAATTGATGTTAGCCTGAATGCCTCCAACAATACCAGCTGCATGAATAATTAAATCAGGTTTATTTTTCTTTATATAGTCTAATGTATCCGAATAACTTAATAAATTTAATTCATCCAAATCCGGTGTAAATAAGGAAACATTATTAGGTTTTAAATCAACAATGTTTTTACCAACCATTCCGGATGCACCTGCCAGTAATATTTTCATATTCAATTGAATTTAGCTATTCAAAGTAATTTTTGATGTCGTATCCGTTCTTTCTAAGAAATGAATCTTTTTTCATTAGTTTAATATCAGATTCAATCATATCTTTAACCAATCCGGCAAGATCGTATTCCGGTTTCCAGCCCAGTTTGTTCATCGCTTTAGATGGATCTCCAATTAACAACTCAACTTCTGTTGGTCTGAAATATCTGGGATCGACACATATAATTTCATTATTGTTGGATGTGATTCTTTGGGAGATGTTTTCTAAATATTCTTTCCCGATTTTTTCAATAAATGTGTTTTCATCTACCCCCACAATAATTCCTTTTTCGTCAAGTCCTTCGCCTTTAAAATCAACAAGCAATCCAATTTCGTTACAGGTTAGTTTTATAAAATCACGGATGGTTGTTGTTATCCCGGTAGCTATTACATAATCATCGGGTTGTTCTTGTTGTAGTATCAGGTACATTGCTTTAATATAGTCTTTCGCGTGTCCCCAATCTCGCTTGGCTGATAAATTGCCCATGTAGGTTTTTTCTTGCATTCCCAAAGCAATTCTTGCAACAGCCCGGGTAATTTTTCGCGTAACAAATGTTTCGCCCCTGATTGGCGATTCGTGATTAAACAAAATACCATTACTGGCATGAATGCCATAAGCCTCCCTGTAATTAACCGTGATCCAGTAGGCATACATTTTGGCTACAGCATAGGGTGAGCGCGGGTAAAAAGGTGTTTTTTCGGATTGTGGTATTTCCTGAACCAGTCCGTAAAGTTCGGAAGTTGATGCTTGGTAAATTTTGGTTTTCTTTGTTAAACCTAATAAACGAACGGCTTCTAAAATCCGTAGGGTTCCTATACCGTCTGCGTTTGCTGTGTATTCAGGAGTTTCAAAACTTACTTTTACATGGCTTTGTGCGGCAAGATTATAAATTTCATCCGGCTGTACTTCCTGGATAATCCGGGTCAGGTTCATGCTGTCTGTTAGATCCCCGTAATGCAAAATAAACTTTTGGTTTTCAATGTGAGGGTCTTCATAGATGTGATCGATCCTGTCGGTATTAAATAATGATGAGCGTCTTTTAATGCCATGAACGATATAATTTTTCTTTAGTAAGTATTCAGCCAAATAAGCACCGTCTTGTCCTGTTATGCCAGTAATTAAAGCTGTTTTTTTCATGGTGTTGAATTAAATATTTATAAGAGAAAAAGATTCTGAAATATGATTTTTTGATGATGCCCCAAAAACAACCGATTGTATTTTTTGTTGATTGATAAATTCATAGGCTTCTTTTGCAGGGATTGCCCCAGAAGCTAAAGTAGACATTGCCATTAATTGATATTTATCGGGATCATTATTTTTTGTAGCCTCTACATAGCTTTCAACATTGGGCGACATTAAATACCCAATTTTGTTAAAAGAACTGCAAATAACCACTTCATAAATCCCCCATTCTTCTAATTTCTTTTTTAGCAAAGGCATATTTTGGGTAATTAGTCCGGGTAGAGCATTATACTTCTTTTTTATATATTTACAATATTCACAAAAAACTTCTTTTATATTGTATCCTAATATTAAATCAGTAATAATGTTTTGTAGAAATACAACTTTGACATTTAAACCTTTGAACATTTTCATTTCAACATCAATCAGCATTTGCATCATCTTTATTGCATCTTTACTGAGTACAGCCATAGATCCTTTAGCAACCATTCCTATAACTCCCTTGGCTGTATTATTTTTAAATAAGATTTCGTTAACAGCCGGCAAAATACCTTTTTCTGCCACTAAATTAGCGTATTTATGAGGGTATGGTATTGAAGGATACCAGCTTATATCATTATATTTTGACGAATGGTTTTTAAAATGATCACAAATATCTTTTGCCCTGTCGTTAGAATTAAGCATAATACTTCTAATTCCAACTTCATAAGCCATATCATATACATTAAAAATATTTTTAATATTGAAAAATTTTTCACTAAGCTGTTGTGCCTTTTCTTGTGACATATGATTAATGCCAAAAAATTGATTATCGCCAAAAACAATTTTATCTATAGGTTCCATATTTTTTAAATTTATAAGTTTTAAACCAAACAATTGGCTTCATAATCTTTAAACATTGAATCAATAATTTTTATGGTATTTACCCCGTCTGCAAATGAACATAATGTTTTTTGAGAATTAGCTAAAATCGCATCTGCAAAATCAAATAATTGATGGGTAAATTCATTGCCACGTACATAAAAGTCTACATTTTTAAATATATCGGTAATGTAAATTGTATTCCAGCCCTTTCTTAAGTTCTCTTCTTTGTTTTCTTCTTTTAAAAATATTTTAATGCCATGTTGATCGGCAAGTATTTTCCCTTCTTTACCAAAAATTTCGATTTTATTAGTTGGTTTACGATAACTAATATCGCTCCAATTTATATAAATTGTTCCTGAGACCCCATTTTTATATAAAAAGGTGGAAGATACAGCATCTTCTACATGCTTGGAAAATATTTTATTTAAGCTGGTTCCTATAATTTTATCGGGTGTACCGATGAGGTAATTTACAAGATCTATTGCATGAGAAGCCATTTCAAAAACCGCTCCGCCACCATTTTCCCGACTAGCCCTCCAGCCAGATCCCTCATCGGATTTAGTTATGGTGCAGCTAAACATTTCCGATTTAAACCGAACCACATCACCAATAATTTTTTTGTCGATTAATTCCTTGGCTTTAATAAAACAATCATTGTATCTGTTTACATAGCCCACAAAATTTACAAGTTGTTTTGTTTTATATATGTTGGCCAATTCCTGAGCTTCATTTACGGATGTTGTAAACGGTTTTTCGGTAAATACGTGAATATTTTTTTCCGATGCACGTTTAATGATGTCAAAATGTAGATTTGGGGGTGTACATACCAAAATTGCATTTAAAACTTCTTTCTCCATCATTTCAGCATATTCTTTATATATTTTAATATTTTTAATATACTTTTTAATTAAGCTTGTTGTTAGATTTGATGGATCTGCTATGGATACTATTTCAACATGTGGATGTTGATTTATAATGGAAAAATGTGTTATTCCCATTCTTCCCATGCCAATAATTCCAATTTTAGTTTTATTACTCATATTTGATGCTTTATTATTCATAATATTTTTTCCCAGATATTCGTTTAATTATGATTTTCAGGAGTAAAAAGATATAAGGTACATTATCTTTAAAATAACCGAAAAGAAAAGGGAAAAATTTTTGACTTTTTTTCCCCCAGAATAATCCCATTAATCCTAATTTTTTTATAATTGTAGGTGCCATTTTATATTCTCCAAGATTAAAACGAAATGCAGCACCTACTCCAATACATATTTTATTATTTAAATAAGGTAATAAATTTACTGCAAAAAAATCTTGCTTTGGCGATCTTAAAGATAGCCATACAATATTAGCCCCACTATTATTTATTAAATTTGCTATATGCTTATAATCGTATTGGTCTAATGAACAAAAGGGAGGGGAATGTACCCCAACAATTCTAGAATTGTATTTTGTTAGAAATAGATTTTTTAATTTATCTAAAGTCTCGTTTGTATCACCTAACAAATAATGATTAATCCCACTAGATGGTTTTGAAAGCATGTCTTTAAATAAATATGGCCCCATTGTTCTTTTAACATTTTTAAGTCCCCATAAACGAGCTGCCCAGATTATAGGTTCTGCATCAGGAAGATTCATGTATGAGTTATGCATTACTTCCAAATAATCTGTATGTTTGTTGGCATGTACGACTGTGCGTGGGTTAGACACACATATGTAAGTATTCATTTTGTTTTCCAAAGCCTTTTCGATACGTTGAATTGTATCATTGGGGCTTGTGACAGAGATAGATGTTTTACCTATTCGATAACGTTGAACATTCATTGTCTATAATTTAAAACTTATACCCTTGGTAGTATAAATGTTATTGCATCTATTAGATTTATATTGATTTTAATCCTCCTTCGTGTTCGCTTTGGCGGACGAGAAGGAGTGATATAATTCCCCATAGCTTTGCTGCGGAATAATGTTTCCAAAGCTTGCTTTGGGGTTAATACCATTTATTTAAATTTTTTTGAATGCATCTATGAATGAAGAAAATGTTAGGTTTAGAATTTCAATGTTTCTTTTTTTAGCATATTTTTTGATTAACCAGTATCCTTTAAAAACATTAGCCCATAACTGAAAAACTTCATGAATTTTTGCTGGTTCTTTTTGTTGAGGAGTTAAAATAAAAGGTTTGAATTTTGTTTTTTCTTTATAGAAATGTTTTTGCTCAACATATAGTATTGAGTCAAAATTAACTATTAAATTTTTATGCAAAGAATGTTCAATACCTGCCAAATAAATTTTTGAATAACCATTATTTATCGCATATATAAGTGACGGCATCATTACATTTGGTGCTGAGGGCATTGCTAAATAATTTGATATGCAAAACATTATAAAAGATTCGAAACCTTCAATTTGGATATTGCTAAAAAAACGGAATGTTATATTAGAATTAATATTATTTTTATAAATAAATGTATTTTTAAATTCATAAGGAGCGAATATTATAATTTCCCAAGTAGTTAATGAAATTATAGTATTATACAATTTAATAATCCTTTGATTGGATTCAGTATTTTCATAATTACAAAATAAAGGATCATAAAATACATATACACATGGTTTAAATTTTGTATATAATTTCGTTTCTGCAAAAAAATTTACACATATATAATCTAAATTTTCATTTAAATCAATTAGTTTTTTTAAGTCTTCATTTAACGATGGGCCATTTCCAATTACTAAACAATTGTTATTTACGCGATATTTTTTATGTTTCCTTTTTTTAGAAAAAAATAATACTATAAAACTAAAGTAAAATGTCAAAAATAAATTAACAAAAAAAACTTTAAAATTTTTTCCATATTTTCTCATTATGTTTTATTTAAAATGAATATCTGCTATTTAGTCAAGCCTGAAAAACCCTAATTTTTTGTAAAAGAAGAAATTTTTTTGCATCGAATTTGATTTTCAATCCAGATATTTAGTTTAAAAATGAAGTCAAAAATTTCTTCTTTGATTTTTCGGATTTTTTTCATCAAGTTGAAGTCGCTTGCAGCCAATATGGTATTGATTTGGTCACCAATACTCCTTGCGAGGAAGTTTCTCCGCATCCGGTGATTTTTAGGGAAGGTACAATTTTCCTATCATAATTTGCAAGCTTTTATACTAATTTCTTAAAATCTTTATAATCTTGAACTATTAGTAATTGAATTTAACATACCACAATATTCTTTTTTCATTCTATCGAATATAAATTCATTTTCAAATCTGATTCTTGAATTTTTACTCATGTTTTGCCAATCATATTTTTCAATGTCATTTAGTACATTTTTTAGTTGGTTGATATTGGGTTCTAGTAATAAACCATTAAAATTATTTTTTACTAGCTCTGGCATTCCTGATCTATTGGTTGTAATTATGGGTAAGCCAGCTCTCATTGCTTCTATTATTGATATTGGTAATCCTTCGTTATAACTCATTAATATGAATATATTACTATTTGCAAGATATTTATATACATTTGAATTTTCAATTTTTCCTATAAATGAAACATTTTTTGATAAATTATTATTTTTTACGAATTCTTCCAACATAATTTTATTTGGACCGTCACCTATAAAAGTTATATGAATTTTTTCTAATATATCTTTTCTGATTTCACAAAGTGCTTTTAATATAATAAACTGTCCTTTTCTTTTCTGAATTGTTCCTGTGCAAACAAATCTGTATTTAAAATTATTTAGCATCTGAAGTGAATCAATAGTAGCAAGTTCATTAGTTGTATAATCTTCAATTCCGTTTATTATTATTGCAACTTTATTTTTATCAAAATTTGGATGTAATTCAATGAAATTGCGTGCACCCATTTTTGCAATAAAAACATATTTATCTATTTTTTTTAATAGATAATTATGAATTTTCCACATCTGCCGTTCAACTAAAGTATTCTTCAATTTTGGAAAGTTTTCCAATCTCATATAGAAAGGCCTTCCATCAGAGTGTAAAAAACATACTATTTTGCTTTTATTATTATTATTACACATCTTGTTAAATTGATAACATTGTATATAGTCATGAAAAACCATGATATCTGGTGATCTTTTAAGCAAGATATATTTTTTTGTTATTTTTTTAATACCCACATATTGTTTGTATTGATATAATGAAGATAAAATAAAACTTTTTGGTAAAAGGTTCTTTATTGATTTCCTAAGTTTGATTTTTAAGTTTGGAGAATATTTCTTTAATCTATTTATAGAATTAAATGTTGAATGTTTATTATTTAATAGATTGTCGGGAGTAAAAATTGTTATATTATATCCGCAACTTAAAAAATATTCACGGTTCTTATTAATTCTTCTCAAAGTACCTGTTGGTCCAATTGTGCTGTTTAGTGATGAACTGAATAAAATATCAACAGTTTTCATTTTTATATTATTTATAATGATTTAATTATTAATAGTATTACCAACTTAATTTACCTGACAAAAAATCTTCTGAAAAAATTGATTCATAAGGGATACAACCCTGGTGTTTGCCCACTATCATATCTCTAATAAAAAACAAAAAAAGTCCGAAAACTAATACACCTATAATTAATTTGAATCTTTTATTTTTAATAATTATTGGGATGGATATGCTCATAGTAAAAGTAAGATAATTAGCCATCCTTCTTATATTCATCGCCCCACTTGAAATAATAAATATTACAACTCCTATGAATAATATATTTACTAATCCCCTGTCCTTTTCAGGCAAAGTGTAAATAATTATAATCCAAATTAAACAATAATACGCTGTCCGTATTCTGTAATTAATTGTATCAAACTGTTCTAAAGCTTTAGCTGTCTTATAGTCAAATAAAGAATAGTGTGAAATATATTTGGTTACAATAAATTCGTACCATTGCGTGCTCAAATTGGAGTTGAAAAACATAAATAATAATATAATTATTATAGCATACAACTTTTTTTTTGGTTTATATTTATTTGCAAAATAAAAAATAATTAAAATTAGAGCAGAATAATGTATTATGGTTGCGAATAAAATGCATAGCAAATATTTCTTAAAATCGCTTTCTTTAATAAATCTAATTGAATACAGGAATACAGCAATTGCTGTTCCTTGTCTCATTTGATCCATTTCAACAAATACAAAACCAATAATAAATATAATTAGAATACCTAAAGAATGATTATTATAATAATCAAATGTTTTATATATAAAAATTGTCCAAATTAACGCATATGTACCTATGACATAAGCATGAGGATATGGGAATTCCATAAATATAAAAGAAAGAAAAGAAAACAAAGGTTCCGAATCCCCCCAATTATAAAACGGTATTGAATCCGATCTAAATTCTCTTATTATTGCCTTTATGCTATAAACATAACTACTATAATCATAACCTATATCATAACGTAAAGCCAGAAAAAAAAATAGAATTAAGTATGAAAGAAAAATACCTTTTTTAGTATTATTTTTGTTTGACCAGTATGTCAACCACATACAAACAAACATTATTATTAAATAAAGAAATATAGATCTTATCATATTCTTATTATATTTTTGTTGGTTATGGCTTATTTTTAATGCTTCAATGAGGTTAAACTGACTATTTTTTAACCTGTTGCTAGTAATATGTCAAGTTTTGCATTAATATGAAAAGTTCTTTATTGTCAAGTTAATGGTTAAAACCCTGCAATTTACTTTCGGTGAGCTCGCAAGCTCGGTTCATTGCAGCTACTTCAGTTTCTATAAATTTCTAAAATGAAATTACAAATAACAATAATCAAATCACAAATAAATTTCAAAATCCAATTTTTTAAAATTTAAAACTTATTGTCATCTGAATGAATTCATTGGGCAATTTTTTTGATGTTTAGAAAATTGAGTATTGTTTGAATTTTGGTATTTGCTAAAACGAATTCCATTCGTAATGAAAACCTATGAATTTCCAATCCATAGTGGTTTAGTCATTAATATTAATCCATGAACCAATTTCTAATAAAAAATCATTAGTAAAATAATTTATATAACCAGCAGTTGGAAAAAATGTCATTTCACCAATATATATATTGTTGTTATGCAAATACAAATCTATTCTTACATATTTTTTGTTCATTGATAGTTTTTTAGCAATATTAAACATTGAATTTATATTTGAAAAATTAAAAGAAATATCACCAAATTGTTTAACATTAATTGTATCTATTACACCTTTTTTTATCCTATTAAGATTTATATCAAAAAAAGCGAATTTTTTTATCCCTGTATTATCATATCTTGATATTTGGATTATTTTAATTTTTCCGTGAAAACAATGCATTTTCACATCCATAGGTAGATTCCCATTATCATTTATTAATTTTTCAACAACTATTCTTCTCTCCACATTTTTGTATGGCCATTCTCGATTGTTCCAATAAAAATTGTTTTTTAATCGTTTTAAGAAAAACATTTGAATATCATGCCAATTGACCTCATTTTTATTCCATATTATTTTAAAACCTCCTTGATCATGGTTAGATTTTATGATAACAGGATAATCAGGCATATTCTTAATACATAAGTCTTTTACATCTTTAGTATAAAAAACAAGTGGGATTAAATATTTTTTACTCTCATTCCCCAATATTTTTTTAATATAATTTCTCACCTTAAATTTATCAACACAATCGGTATATTCGTCTTTTCTATCATGTAATTTTAACCATTGTAATTTTTCGTTAAAATTAACAGGGTTATTTAAATCAAGCTTATATCCCATTTTTTTTCTAAACTTATATTGAATAGCGATTTTATCAGGAATAATATAATAAAAGAAAAACTTATATACAGATTTTATTAAATAGAAAACATAAAATGTAAATATATTTCGCATGAACATATTAGAGATGTCTGACCTTTTCATTTTTTATAATTTTATTAGATACATATAATCGATAAACTAACTCAGATAGGTAAGAAATAACGGTTATTATAATGAAAACAAATATACTATGTAACATATTTATACTATACATGAAAAAAATAAAGAAAGCATATATAATCGTGGTTACTATAATACTATATAGTATGTATTTATTATACCCCAATGCAATAATATTATTTGTAGCAATAAATGAACTTAATGATAAGAATACTGGTGAGAATAAGAAAATTCTAAGTGGTAATAAATCAATTTTTTTATTAAGAAATAGGTTAACTACATATGGAAGAAATATATTTAGTATGATTACAGCTAAAATGGTTAGGCCTAATATAATTAATGATGATTTCTTGAAAAGTTTGAAATTTCTTTCTTTGGCTATTTTAGGGAAAAGAACCCGACTTAATATTGCTCCAGGTTTCGTTAAAAGTGTTGTAAATTTAGCACCTAAGTCATATATTACTACATCATTCATTCCGACAAAAGTACCTACTAAAATGTAGCTGAATTTATCTTTAATAGAAGATATTATTTGCGTCGCAAAAATTGAAGAAGCGTCTTTAAAATATATTTTTAATGTGTCAAATTTGGGAATCTTAAAATACAATTTTTCTTTAAAGAATATTATATAAAGAGATATTATACCGCCAATAATAAATCCAATTGATTTAAATAGAGGAACTAAATAATAATCCTTTGGATCTTTAATAAAAAGAAAAATGAGAATTATAAAAATTGAACTAATGCCAATATTTATGAAAGTAATGAACTTCATTTTTTCAATTCCCTGAAAAAAAAACTGAGGGAAAAGTAAATCATTAAATGTAATGCCAAATGATAGTAAAAAAAGAAGTAAATGCATATTATATAATGGAATAATAGAAATAATAATGAAATAAATTACGAAACAAAAAAGCCATAAAATAAAACGAATAATAAGGATAGAAGAAATAATTTCTGATAATTTGTTTATATTATCTCGGTGAATTGAAATATCTTTTGCAGTAATGCTTCTAAAACCAAAATTCACAACAATTATTGCATAACTTGCAATTACCTGTGCTGTAATTACTAATCCATATAGTTCAAGTCCTAACGTTTTTATTAGGTATGGGTATGTTATAAGTGGTGAAACTACAATAAATATTTCAAGTAGTGAAATATAGGTAAGATTTTGAAATAGGATTAAGTTATTGTTTATGAGTTTTTTTACTTTTTCTATTATCATTTAATATTGAATGAAATATTTTTGAATTTTTATCGATGTTCAGCAATGTAATTTTTTACCTTTTCCCACAAGAGAAATTAATTGAAAAAAATATTTGTAATTTCTATCAGGTATGCCTGCTGCTTATATGGTTCAAATGGATAGGTATTATCACCTACACTTTTAATTTATTGATAATTTGCTTAAAACGTTATTATAGCTCTCCCAATTTCATTTAGAGTTATTTTTGTTATTTAGAAATATGTTCCCAACCTAAAGGTGTTCCTTTCTCAACATTTTTTTTCCCTTCCCTTCCCAATACTCTCTTTAAATACTTAGGATGCAAACCATATCCCGGACGGATAGACCTAATGTTTTCTTCAGTAAATCTTTCTCCGGCTTTAATATCTTTAACCACAAAAAGCGAACGACGATGTTTTTTATCATCATCTGAAACATAATATGTTACTTTACCCACCGCTTTTTCTACTTGTCTGACAGCATCAACCATTTCTTTAAATTCATTAGGTTCCATTGAAAAAGCAAAATCCGGCCCCCCCAACTTGCGATCTAAAATAAAATGTTTTTCAATTACTTTGGCTCCAAGAGATACAGCAACAACTGGTACTATACTACCCATTGTATGATCAGAAACACCAACATTAACTCCAAACCGTTTTTTTATATCGGGTATTGTCAATAAGTTGGCTTCTTCAATAGATGCAGGGTATTGTGAAGTGCATTTTAGTAATGTAATTTGATTATTGCCAACCTTTTTGCATGTTTCTAATGCTAATTGAATATCTTCTATTTCTGCAACGCCGGTTGAAATAATCATGGGCTTCCTTTTCGATGCAGCATATTCAATTAATGGAATGTCTGTGATTTCCATTGAAGCAATTTTGTAGTATGAAACATCAATATTTTCAAGAAAGTCAACACCTGCTTTATCAAAAGGTGAAGAAAAAAAGATTAAGCCTAAATCTTCTGCAATTTTTTTTAGTTTTGGTTGCCAATCATACGGCATTGCGGCTTCTTCAAACAATTTCCACGGTGTATAGCCTTTCCATAAACCCTTGGTACGGGGAGCAAACAAACCTGTATCCATATTAAGAGTTAAACTCTCCGGTTTGTATGTTTGTATTTTAACAGCATTAGCCCCTGATTTGGCCATAGCTTCAAGGGTGCGTACCGTTAGATTCCAATCATTATTATGATTAGCAGAAAGTTCCGCTATTATAAAAACACTATCAGGATTTTTTCCTAAATACATGTCATTAAATATTTTAAAAATTCAATATCTTTTCTAAATCTTTCCGTTTTTCAGAGCAAGCAATAATATAGCCTAATCTATCTAATGAGTTAGTTATTAAGGTTTTTTTATAGGGTTTTAATTCGTACCTAATAATCATTTTATTGTTTGCTGCAATTAATTTTTCTGCATATTTATAATTCTCTGAATTTATAAATCTAACTCCACAGAATAATGATTTAGTTTTATTTACATCAATTTTTTGATTTAAGGCTATTTTAATTACATTCCCTAACATATCGACACCTGTCGATAAAGGTACTAAATCAGATGTAATATAATCGCCTCCTAATCTAGCTCCAATTTCAATCATTACTGGTCCTTTTGAGCTAAGTTTAATTTCGGCATGAGTGGCACTGTCGTCAATTTTTAAGAAATGGATAATATTTTTTATATAATCATGTATTTCTTTTTCTTGACTTTGTGTGATGTCTGCAGGAATTATATGACTACTTTCAACAAAATACTTATTTTCACTACCAATTGTGCTCTTTTGAGTAACAGCAACAATGTGTGTTCTTCTATTTTGGGTTAGACTCTCAACACTATATTCGTTGCCATCTATGAATTCCTCTACAATGATTTTTTTATCATGACTGAATTGAACAGCATAATTAAAAGCAGATAAAAGTTCATCAATGTTTTCAACTTTAGAGACTCCTCTACTTGCTGAAGAATCAATTGGCTTAACAATTAAAGGAAAGATCAATTCATTTTTATAGTTATTGATTTCAGCAGTAGATGAAAATAAAAAATGTTTTGGCACATAATAACTAGTAGCTAACATAGCTTGCCTTTGAGCATATTTATTAGTACATGTTTCAGCAGCATATTTACTTAATCCCTTTAGTCCTAAATTTTCACAAACTAAAGCTGAAGTCCTAACCGGAAAGTCAGATGTTGTAACAACACCGTCTATTTTATAGTATCTTGCAATTTCTAATGTTTTTTCAATATCTAAGGTAGATATATTAAGGGTAACATCAGCATAAGCAAAGCCAGGTGCTCTGGGATCAAGATCGGATATAATACAAAAATGATTTAATTCTTTTGCCTTTTTAATAATAGGCACTTGCATTTCTCCACCACCAATAATTAAAAGTTTTTTCATTTTAATTTTTTTCGGGATGTTACTATATATTCAAATCTTTTACTTTCCATCTCCTTTTTATAATCTAATAATAGCTTTTTAAAAGGCACATATTGCGGTTTATATCCAAAATCTCTAAATCCTTTCGATATATCGAAAACATAACTTTTTCCTGAATTCGGTTTATCTGGAGAATAAATAATTTTTGAAACGCCATTTCCACCACAAAATACATCAATAATATCTTTTACCTGATTTTCTAAGGTTGAAGCAACACCTGATGTTATATTATACACCCCTTTACTGTTAGGACTTTTAATTGCGCCAAGGAAAGCACTGGTAACATCTTTTACGTAAACCACATCTCTTGAAATATCTTTATCTCCAAAAATCTCAATCGGTTCACCTGCAATCGCTTTTTCAAGAAAATTTTGAAAACCAGATTTATAATATTTTTCATCAACATAAATTTCTGAATGAGGGCCGTATCCATATACTGGAGGCAATCTGAATATTGATCCCTGGGAATCATATTCTAAATTATAATGCAGTATTAAATCTGTAGCCGCATTTTTAGAAATTGCATATACTGCATGATCTCCTTTTAAAACATAATCCCTGTAAATATCTGAATCTATTGGTTTATCTTTGATCCAATGATTATAAACATCGGAATATGATGTGGTTGAAATTATTTTCTTGATATTATTCTTTCTACAAAATTCTAAAACATTTAAAGTTCCTGAAATATTAATATCAATATAATCATATGGATTATATTGATTAACATTTGCCGGTAATAAAGCAGCTAAAAAGATAACGGCTTCAATGTCTTTAGTAGGCAATTGTTTAAAAGATTCTTTATTTGATAATTCTAAATTACAACAATCTATATTTCTACTTTTAAAATGTTCCATAATAACCGGATTACGCCCGGTAGCAAAAACCTTATACTTATGATTTATTAAATCGTCAACAAGATATGTCCCAATAAATCCAGATGCGCCAATTACAATTATCATATTAATTCTATTATGTTGTTAATAATTTCGTTTTTCCCTTTGCCAACTTCTAATTCATCAATTTTTTTTAAATAATTTTTATAATCTTTATATATTTCTAGTATATAATCGCTTAAATTTGTTATTTCTTCATATGATTTTGTAAATAAAAAATCACGAAAAATTTCCTTTTGTGATTCATTTTGATATAAGGCCAAACAAGGAAGTCCTAAATATAAAGCTTCAAATAAAGCAGTTCCTGGGGAAGTAATTAAAAAATCATTGGCTAACATTACTTTATTTACATTATTAATATCTTTTAACACCGTAACATTATTTAACTCACTTAACAGACCTTTTAATTCTTCTAAGAATTTGTATCCTTTCCCAATAACTAATGTAATGTTATATTGGATGTTAGATTTAAGTAAATCATTAAGCACTTTACAGGAATAATTTGTCTGATCTGTGCCCCCAAATAATAAAAGAATTTTTTCACATTGATTCCTATATACATAAGCGTGATGTTTAAACTCTTCCCTGATTGTTAGACATTTAGGACCGGTTAAATATTTGGTGCCATATTTATCAATATATGCTTTGTTGGAAAAATCGGAGCCAATGATAGCATTGATAACTAAATCGGCAATTTGGTTTGCTGTAGAAATGTTGCCAAACAATACCACTTTAAAAGTTTTTGTCTTTAATGCTTTTATTGCCTTTATGAATGTTTCTTCAATTCCTAGTTTATCTATTATAAGAATATTAAAATCAAGGTTGCTTATTAAGCTTATGATTTCATTAACAGCAGTTTGTTTTACTTCAAAACCTCTGTTCTTAATTAAATTGACAACATAATCTTCACTGGAAGTAACAAATGTAATTTGGGCATCTTTTCCCTTTGATTTTAACAATTTTCCAAGTTCAGTCATCCGATATATGTTTCCAAGACCGAGGTAAAAGCCCCCTTCTGTATATATTACAATTTTATTCATTCCATTCTTTTTGCACAATATTTTCATTAATCCTAATTAATTCAGGATGACTGTCTAATACTTTTACTATATCATTAATTTCCATTTCATTACAATTATAATCTTCAATCAGAATTCGATGGAGTTCGAAATCAGCAATGGTATCAATAGTTAAGCGATAGTGATACTTATTCATGTTTCCCTTATATGAAATATTATTTATGTTACCAGGAATATTATTTGACATATATGGTGTTACATGTTCAAATTCACCTTGCAATTTTGCATTTATAAAAGCTTCTTCTAATAATTTAAGAGAAAATATTGACACAGAAATCCCTAATGGATATGTTTTACTTGAACCTATTGATAAAAAACTTCGTTCATTTGAATGACTTAAAAAATGTGAGTAAGCATTTCTTATTAGGATTCCATCCATTAATGGATTATCCCCTGTAGCTCTAATTATAATATTACAATTTTCACTTTTTGCTGCTTCATAGTAACGTTCTAACACGTTGTCTTCACTTCCTCTAAATACTTTAATCCTATTGCTTTCAGCAAAGTCTACTAATATATCATTTTCTTTATTAATTGATGTTGCCAATAAGATTGGGATATTTGACTTTTTTAATCTTTCAAATAAAATTTCTATTAATGGTTTACCTGCAATAGTCTTCATTACTTTACCAGGAAGGCGTTCGCTATTCATCCTTGCCTGAACAATAATATAGGGATTATTTACCATATTGTCCATCCTCCATCTACTTGAATCGTTTGTCCTGTTATAAAATTTGATCCTTTCGAACTAAGCAAGACCAAGACTCCAATTAAATCTTCAGGTATGCCAATTTTATGCAATGGATTTTTTGTCTTTAGCCTTTTAATAAAAGCAGGATTTTCTTTTTGTATAGTAAGATTTGGGAAAGGGCCAGGAGAAATCGCATTCACTTGAATATTGTATTCAGCTAAAAAAACAGCATAATACTTAGTTAATTGTATCATAGCCGCTTTAGCAGCTCCATAATGAGGTGGATTTGTATAATTTTCACAATTTTCACCTTTGTATAATGTATTAAAGTCAGGGCTTACCATACCATACATTGAAGCAATATTAATGATTTTTCCGGAGTTTTGATTTTTCATAATTGGTATTACAGCTCTGATGGTTTTATGTACTGATCCAGCAACACCTTCCATCGAAAATGACCAGTCTTCATCAGTCATATTTTTTTGTGAACGCCCTCTTGTAATAGCAGCATTATTAACCAGAATATCAATCTGCCCAAAATCTTCGTATACTTTGTTCAGACAATTATTAATACTAACAGAACTAATTATATCTATTTCACGGAATGTCAGAGACTTACGCTCTTCTTCTGTAAAAATATTTTTGTACTTTTCTTCTGATCTTCCTGCAACAATTACTTTTGCATTAAACAACATAAGGGCTCTCACCATTACATTTCCAAGGTGTCCGCAACCACCTGTTACAATTGCTATTTTGGATGATAAATCAAATAGTTTTTTTATATTCTTGGCCATTTTGATGGAATTATTATGTTATTGTTAATTTTTATTGTGTTCAAAGATAAAGATTCTGAACATAGAATGTTTTTAATGTTTTTCTGAAGTTGTTCCAATGTATTGATGCCGAAAATTACCTTATCAATAAATGGCTTCTCAATACAATATTTTAAAAGTACTCCAGGTAATTTATCTCCATAATTTTGAAGTTGAACAATTATTGGCTTTACTTCATCAAAATAACTTGATAAAGTAGTTGTTTCTGTGAAGAAAAGCCCTTGTAAAAAAACAGAACGTATATGGATTTCACATCCTTGTTCTTTCAAATCTATAATATAGGGTTCAAATCGGTTATCGAAATAATTAAAGGGAACCTGAATAATGTCAGGAATTATGCCCAGTGAAAGAATGTTTTCAATTTCATGAACTTCATTAAATGAAAAACCAATTTTTTTAATCCTGCCTTGTTCTTTCAATTGAATTAGTTGGTTCCACACTGCGGGGTTATCAGCAACTTCCATTGGCCGGTGAGCCATATATCCATACAGCGAATGGACATTCAAATTTTGCAAGCTTTCCTTTAATTGTTTTGAAATGCTGTTTTGGAGCAAAAATTTTGAAACGATTTTAAAATCAAATAAATCATTTTTGCCCAGCACTTTTTCGCTAGTTCCATACGCGGAGGCAGTATCTAAAACGTCAATTCCAACTTCTTTGGCATAGTTAAGGATCAGATTGACTTCGACTTCCGTGGTTTGCCCGTGCTTGTTGCTGATTCCGTAAGGAATGCCAAATTGTACGGTACCGAGACCTATTTTAGAAACTGGGTCTGTCATTTTGTGTTGTAAAAATTATTGATATAATTTATTACATAAATTTGTTCTTCACTTGTTAAGCTTGGGAACATTGGCAAAGCCAAGCAATGTTTGTAATATTCTTCAACAACAGGAAGATCACCTTTTTCCCAACCAAATTTTTTATAATAGGGTTGCAAGTGTACCGGTGAATACAATACCTGCGAAAAAATATTCTGTGTTCGTAAATAATCATATAATCCTTTTCTATCTTCTACTTGAATCACATACAAATGATATGCATGAAGAATATTTTCTGCAAAGAAAGGAGTTATTATAGGAAGATTTTTAAAAGCTTCGTTATATGTTCTGGCTATTTCAGTTCTCCTAAGAACCACTTCATTTGCTCTTTTTAATTGTGAAACACCTAAAGCCGCTTGCATATCTGTTATTCGATAATTATAACCCAGTTCCTGCATTTCGTAGTACCACCCACCATGGTTTTCAATCAATAATTCAGAATCTTTTGTAATTCCATGTGTTCGTAATAAGCATATTTTTTCATAGAGTTCTTTATTATTGGTAGTAATCATTCCTCCTTCACCGGTTGCAATATGTTTAACCGGATGGAAAGAAAATACTTGTAGGTCAGAGTAAACCCCATTGCCACATTTTTGTTGGATACCTTTAGAGTCTATAAAATAACCGCCAGGAGAATGACAACTATCCTGAATAATCCATAAATTATATTTGTCAGCCATTTTTCTGATGCGTTCCACATCATTCGGATAACCTGCAAAATCTACCGGAATAACTCCTTTATAAGTACCAATGGGATTTGATACTAGTTTCTGTTCCAACTTATCCAAATCCATCAAATAAGTTTCGGGATGAATATCAACAAAATCAATTTCTCCATCACAATATCGAACACTATTTGCACTGGCGACAAAAGTTAAGGGTGTTGTAATCACTTTATCCCCCTCTTGTACATTCATCGCTAAAGCGCATAAGTGCAAAGCAGCAGTACCATTTGATACAGCGATGGCATATTTAGCATCAACGTATGTGGCAAATTCTTTTTCAAATTCAGCTATTTTAGGTCCCTGGGTTAGAAAGTCTGAGCGAAGAACCTCAACTACCGCATTTATATCTTCTTCGGAGATATATTGTTTTCCGTATGGAATAGGTTTCATTTTATAAAGGTTTGAAACTGAAATCTACATGATTTATTATTTTTTCGCGTAGGCTTTCTACAGTTTCCCAATCAGTATTGGATCCTGAATTGTATTTAAAACCGAAAGGAACCCTAACTGCATTATGATGTGAAATATAATCATCTGGTTTGTGAGAAAAGGAAACAGAAGGAAGAATTGCATAATATTGACCTAAATCGATAGTATTTAGCGAATCTGTTTCAGTAATCATTTCTTCGTGCAATTTTTCGCCAGGTCTAATACCGATATCGATTGTTTCACACGATGGAGCAATAGCTTCTGCAATATCCATGATTTTATATGATGGTATTTTAGGAACAAAAATTTCACCACCTAAGTGATGTTTAATGGCAAACATAACCAAATCCACACCAGCTTGTAGAGATATATTAAATCTTGTCATTTCTTTATGAGTAATAGGTAGTGTTCCTTCGCTTCTTTTATTCATAAAGAAAGGGATTACAGAACCACGAGAACCCATTACGTTTCCATACCTGACCACACTAAATCTAATCTCTCTTTTTCCTTTAATGTTATTTGCTGCTGTAAATAATTTGTCAGATACTAATTTGGTTGCTCCATACAAGTTAATAGGTGCACATGCTTTATCTGTGGATAATGCCACAACGTTCTTTACATTATTTGCAAGTGCTGCATCAATCACATTTTGAGCGCCATGTACATTTGTCTTAATACACTCGTCAGGATTATATTCTGCTGTGTCAACCTGCTTAATTGCTGCTGCATGTATAATTACATCAATACCTTCACAAGCTCTTTTTAATCGGGCAGCATCTCTGACATCACCAATGAAAAAACGAAGCTGAGGGTATATGTCAATAGGATATTTTTGTTTTAATTCAAATTGCTTTAATTCATCTCGAGAATAAATAACAATTCGTTTAACATCGGGGTATCTATTTAATATGGTTTCGGTAAATTTTTTACCAAAAGATCCTGTACCCCCTGTTATTAAAACTGATTTATTATTAAGCATTATGTAAATTATTTGTTGATTATTAGTAAGTTTTTAAGATAAGAAATAATATTATGAATGTTAGCTTCTTCTGTTTTGCTGGAAAGCACTATGCTCGGATTAACAGGTTTTTCAAACTCCTCATCAATTCCCGGAACATCTTGGTAAACTCCTTCTTCAACTTTTTGATAAAATCCGGGTTTGTGCTTTTTGCACTGTTCTAAATCAACATCCATATAGATCAAATGAAAACGATTATTTTCATTTGGGTTGGTAGTTGGTGGTTGGTGGTTGGTAGAAGTACCGTTGATTATTTGCTTTACTTGTTGTCTGATTGATTCTTTTGGTGAAATGAAAGAACAGATGCAAATAATTCCCTGATCGTTTAAAATTTTACAAACTTCAGCAACCCTGCGCAAATGTTCGGCTCGATCGGCTGGGGAATAATCCAGTTCTTTTGAGAGACCCGAACGGACAGTACTTCCATCCATTAAAACGGCAACGGCTCCCATATCAAATAAGTAGCGTTCAAGTTTATAAGCCAGGTTGTTTTTGCCGGAACCGTGCAGGCCCGTAATCCATATCGTGGCTCCTTTTTGACGTAATTGTTGTTCGCGTTCCTCTGTAGAAACCAAAGATTCTCCCCTTATGATCATTTCCTTTTCCTGATCGGTAATGCGTGAAGGCAGGTCTTTGTCTTGTAGTTTGTCGATAATCATCCCAACCGCACAGGTATTGTGCGTTACCGGGTCAATTAAAATAAACGAACCTGTTTCTCGGTTCTTTTTATATGGATCGAAAAACAGTGGTTTTACGGTGGTTAATACCACCCGGCCAATCTCATTTAATTCGAAGCGTTCAACCGCAGATTTTTCCATGGTATTGACATCAACCTTGTATTTAATTTCATCAAAACGGGCTTTGGTGGTATTGGTGGTATGTTTAATGTAAAATTGGGTTCTTGGGTTCATTACTTTTTCATCCATCCATACCAGCATGGCTTCAAAATGACGTTCTACCCTTGGTAAATTATCGGGATGAACAATCATTTCGCCCCGTGAAATATCAATTTCGTCTTTAAGTGTAATGGTTACTGCCTGTGGTGGGAAGGCTTCTTCTTGCTCGCCGGAGGCTCCCAAAATACTGGTTACAACTGAAGTTTGTCCCGAAGGAAGGGCTTTGATTGTATCTCCCTTTTTGACAATTCCCGAAGCAATGGTTGTAGAAAACCCTCTGAAATTAATATCCGGCCGGTTTACAAATTGAACCGGAAATCTGAAGTCTTCAAAGTTTCTGTCGCTGCTTATATGTACGGTCTCAAGAAACTCTAACATGCTTTTGCCGTGGTACCATGGCATTACCCCTGATTTTTCCACAACATTATCTCCTTTAAGTGCGGAAATTGGAATGAAGTTGATATCAGGAATATCCAATCCGGTAATGAAATTTTTATAATCGGCACAAATTTCTTCGAAGCGTTCCTGGTTGTAATCAACCAGGTCCATTTTGTTGATGGCAACAACGACGTGTTTTATTCCCAGAAGAGAAACGATATAAGTATGGCGTTTGGTTTGTGTAATTACACCATAACGGGCATCAACCAGTAAAATAGCAAGGTTGGCTGTAGATGCCCCGGTAACCATGTTGCGGGTATATTGTTCGTGACCGGGAGTGTCGGCAATGATAAACTTACGTTTGTTTGTAGAGAAATAACGGTAAGCAACATCAATGGTAATTCCTTGTTCGCGTTCGGCTTTTAAACCATCCAGCAACAGTGCATAATCAATGTCATCTCCGGCATGTCCCATGCGTTTGCTGTCGCGTTCGAGGGCTGACAGTTGGTCGTCATACAATTTTTTGCTGTCAAATAATAAACGGCCAATTAAGGTTGATTTTCCATCATCAACACTTCCGGCAGTTAATAGGCGTAGTAAGTCTTTTTTTTCGTCCTGATCTAAAAAATTCGTTATATCCATCTTTTAAAGTTGGTAGTTGGTAGTAATTAGTTTGTAGTATTTAATTAATTTTTCTTTTTAATCCGTTAATAAACCCATTAATCATGCTTCCTAATTCGTAGGCCATTAGTTTAGATTGTTCCATAGTCGAATTTTCAATCCATTTCCTTTTGTGAATGACAAACAATACAGTTAAAGATTCATTTAACGATCCTCTTGAATAGTATAAAAATTGCAAAAATTCTTTGGTTGAATTCCGTCCTTTTCCTTCAGCAATATTTTGAGGAATAGAAAGTGCAGAGCTTTCAAGTTGTTCCAAGATTCTGAAATGACCTTTTCTTTCGTCAGCAATTTTTTCACTAATATTTATTAAACAATCAGCGTAATCCATCGCTTTTTGCCAAATCAATAAATTTTCAAAATCTGCTTTTTCCATTGCTTTGTAAGTTCGTAGTTTGTTGTTGGTAGTTCGTGGTGATTCTTTATTTTCAACCAACTACTTACCTACCTACTAACAACTAACTAAAAATACCCTTCTCTTTTCTTTTGTTCCATTGATCCTTCCTGGTCAAAATCGATGACACGGGTTGTGCGTTCCGATTTTGTTGCCGTCATCATTTCTTCTACAATTTTTTCAATGGTGTCGGCTTCTGATTCAACGGCACCGGTTAATGGATAACAGCCCAGGGTTCTGAACCTAACCATTTTCATCTTGGCTTTTTCAGAAAGTTCTTTTGGCATGCGTTCGTCATCAACCAATATCATGGCTCCGTTGTATTCAACAATTGGGCGTTCTTTGGCGTAATATAAGGGAACGATTGGAATATTTTCTAAACGGATGTATTGCCAAATATCTAACTCGGTCCAGTTTGAAAGCGGGAAAACCCGGATAGATTCACCTTTGTGAACCTTTGCATTGTAGATGTTCCACAATTCGGGGCGTTGGGTTTTAGGGTCCC
Organism: Bacteroidales bacterium; assembly: GCA_963664245.1. Taxonomy (GTDB): domain Bacteria; phylum Bacteroidota; class Bacteroidia; order Bacteroidales. Next base: position 2,246,267 of record OY760934.1, on the reverse strand, counting down.
ACTGGTGAAAACGATCGCGGAAAGAGTAAATCCGTTCTTTAGCGCGCGATTTTTCTTCATCGCGGCGGGCACCACCAAAAGCAGCATCAAATCCGTATTTATCCAACCCGGCCAATAGTGCCTGTGTTTTCATGATATCGGTGTGAACCTTGCTCCCGTGAGTAAACGGACCAACTCCATTTTCAAAGCCTTCTTCGTTGTAATGAACAATTAAATCCCAGCCTTTTTCTTTTGCATATTTGTCGCGGAATTCAACCATTTCTTTAAATTTCCATTTAGAGTCGATGTGCATCAGCGGAAATGGGACTTTACCGGGTGCAAAAGCTTTTTCGGCCAAACGAACCATGACCGAAGAATCTTTTCCGATAGAATAAAGCATCACCGGATTTTCAAATTCAGCAGCTACTTCCCGGATAATATGAATAGATTCGGCTTCTAAGTGTTTAAGATTTGATAGGTTATAATTGTTCATTCTGTTTTAGTATTGTTTTTAGGGGGCAAAGATAATTATTTAGATAGAGATTGGATGATTGATTGGTTTTTGGATGAATGTTTGAAACTATTTAATCCCAATCAATTTAAATGTTATAATAATTACGATACCATTCTACAAATTCTTCAATGCCTTTTTCAATGGGTGTGTCGGGTTTATATCCCAAATCTTTTTCTAGATCTATAGTATCAGCCCAGGTTTTAGGTACATCTCCGGGTTGGATGTCCATGAAGTTTTTAATGGCTTTTTTACCCAAAGATTTTTCGATAGCTTCAACAAAGTCCATCAACTTAACAGGAGACGAGTTCCCAATATTGTATACTTTATACGGAGCCGTTGGTGAGGTAGAAGGATCATCATCTTCCCCGCCAACCGGAGCTGGAGGATTATCTATAACCCTGATAACTCCTTCGACAATGTCATCAACATAAGTGAAATCGCGGTACATGTTGCCATGGTTGAAAACATCAATTTGTTTGCCTTCAAGTATGTTTTTGGTAAATATAAAAAGAGCCATGTCAGGTCGTCCCCAAGGACCGTAAACCGTAAAAAACCGTAAGCCGGTAGTTGGAATGCCAAACAAGTGACTATAAGTGTGAGACATTAACTCGTTACTTTTTTTTGAGGCGGCATACAAACTAATGGGATGGTCAACATTGTGCGAAGTTGACAAAGGCATTTCGGTATTATTTCCGTAAACCGAAGAACTCGAAGCATAAGCCAGGTGTTTAATGTTGTTGTACCGGCAAGCTTCTAAAATATTTAAATGTCCGATAATATTGCTGTCGATATAAGCCTGGGGATTTTGCAAACTATAGCGTACCCCGGCCTGAGCGGCTAAATGACAAACCTTGTCAAATTTTTCTTGTTTGAAAAGAACGCCTATTGCAGTTTTGTCTTCCAGGTTTAATTGAATGAATTTGTAATTTTTATAGATATTACTATCTACAATTTTATTGTATTCAATTTTTTCTTTTGAAATACCTGTATCTTCAAGCCTGTTGTATTTAAGGTTTACATCGTAATAATCATTAATCGCATCCAATCCGATGACTTCATCCCCACGTTCAATTAATTTTTTGGCAAGGTGAAAACCGATAAAACCAGCTGTTCCTGTGACTAAAATTTTCATTGTTTTGAGATTAAGGTTAAGGCTGAGATTGAGATGTTAATCTAAACTCTTTAGATTGATTCAATAAATCTTTCCAGACGGACATTTCTGTAAGACTTTTATACATGATTTTTTCTAAATCTTAAACTCAATCTAAATCTAAAATTTTATAATCTTGCGTCAATGATATCTCTTGGTAAAATTCCTTTTACATCAAAAATTACAGTTCCTTTTTCTTTATAGGTTTTTAAGTCCAATGATTTAAATTTGTCATGAGCTACGGCTAAAATAATTGCGCCATATTTATTAGTGAGTAGTGGGTAGTGAGTAGTAAGTAGTGAAATATTGTATTCTTCTCTTACTTCTTCTTTACTGGCCCATGGGTCGTATATATCAACATTAATACCGTAAGTATTAAGTTCATGATAAATGTCAATAGCCCTTGTGTTCCTGATATCCGGACAGTTTTCCTTAAAGGTAATTCCGAGTAATAAAACATTATTATCCTTAACTGGGATTCCTCTTTTGAGCATTAATTTCACCACTTCTCCGGCCACAAAAGCCCCCATGGAATCATTTAATCTTCTTCCGGCTAAAATAATTTCGGGATGATAACCGACCTCTTGTGCTTTTTGAGCTAAATAAAACGGATCAACACCAATACAATGCCCCCCCACTAAACCCGGTTTAAAAGGCAGGAAGTTCCATTTGGTACTGGCCGCTTCCAAAACGTCCAAAGTGTCAATACCCATGCGGTTAAAAATTTTTGATAGTTCATTTACAAAAGCAATATTGATGTCTCGTTGAGAATTTTCAATAACTTTTGCTGCTTCGGCTACTTTAATGCTTGGAGCCAAATGGGTTCCGGCCGTAATAATTTCTTTATAAAGATTATTGACAATTATTCCAACTTCGGGGGTAGATCCGGAGGTTACTTTTTTAATGGTTGTTAGCCGGTGAACCTTGTCGCCCGGATTAATTCTCTCGGGAGAATAGCCAACAAAAAAATCTTTGTTGAATTTTTTTCCGGATGTTTTTTCCAAAATAGGAATACAATCTTCTTCGGTTGCCCCGGGATATACGGTTGATTCGTAGATTACGATATCATTTTGTTTGAGCACCTTCCCAACGGTTTCGGATGATTTAATCAGGGGCGTTAAATCAGGACGGTTATTTTTATCTGTTGGAGTGGGTACTGCAATAATGTAAGTGTTTGAACCCCGAATATCTTCGATATTTGTTGTAAGGAATAAACCCGTTTGAGCTTCAGAGTTTAAAGTTTGGATTAATACCGATTGCAAGTCTTCATCTTCAACCTCTAAAGTTGGATCATGGCCCTCGTTTAATTCATCTACCCTGGATTGTTTAATATCAAATCCTATAACGGGATGTTTTTTTGCAAATTCAACGGCTAACGGTAAGCCAACATATCCCAATCCTATTATTGTTATTCTTCTCTCTCTGTCCATCCTTCAAAATTAATGTTTTAAAATTGGATGATAATCTCCTTTAAGTCCTTCGGGTTTCGAATTTCTAATATTATGAACGATTTCTATACTTTTTCTGGCATCTTCAAGTCTAAATCCCCCACCGCTTAAAATATCTTCGTAAACGCGGGTATGTAGGTCTGAAAATCCACCTGAAAATTCTATTTCTTTTCCTTCTATGCTTATTGATCGATAAGTTCTTTGTCCTTTTTCTATAATGCTTTTTGGAAGATATTTATCATCAATACTTAATACCCATCGTACCCTGGCTCTTTCCAATTCGAGGTAACCGGCGTTTGTACTTGGTTCCAACAGATGAACTGTATTTTTTACAGGTTTGCCAAAAATATAAGTTAACATATCAAAAAAATGAACCCCGATATTTGTTGCCACGCCGCCCGATTTTGAATGATCTCCTTTCCAGGAAATAAAATACCATTTTCCCCTGGATGTAATATATGTTAAATCAACGTTATATATTTTATCTTTTGAACCCTCGTCAATTTCTTTTTTTAATGCGATGATACTGGGATGTAATCTTAATTGTAAAATATTATATATTTTTTTCCCGCTTTCTTTTTCAATTTCCTTGAGGGCATCAATGTTCCAGGGATTTAAAACAATTGGTTTTTCACAAATGGCATTGGCTTCATTTCTTAAAGCCATTCGTATATGTGCATCGTGTAAATAATTGGGCGAACAAATGCTTACAAATTCTATTTTTTCCTTTCCCGACCTACGCTTTTTATCTAAGTAGCGGTCAAAACGTTCGGGTTCGGTGAAGAAGTCTGCTTCCGGGAAAAAACTATCCATAATACCAACACTATCAAATGGGTCAAGTGCCGCAATAAGCTTGTTGTTAGTATCGGCAATAGCTTTTAAATGACGGGGAGCAATATACCCACCGGCTCCAATTAAAGCGAAATTTTTATTTGATGACGATAATTGCACTTTTTAATTTCTTTGTTTTTGTAAAAATACTAAAGGGCTTTCAATAACTAAAGAATAACCAATATTTGAAATACGGATGATTACTTTTTGTTTCCCTTCAGGGTCTTTTATAATTTCCCCTTCAAAGCCTTTTAACGGGCCTTCACTGATAATTACCTGATCGCCCTGATGATATTTTTCTTCTGTGAAAAAGTGATGAATATGATGTTCGTTTATTTTTTTCATGGCTTCAATTTGCCAATCCGGAATTGCTGCTGCTTTCCCTTCAAAAGTAACATAACGAACAGCTCCATTAGTATTCAGTATGTCGTAATATTCTTTTTCGCTTGTTTTGACAAATACATAAGATCGAATCATGGGTTCTTCCACCTTTTTTTTTCGGTCGCTCCATTGTTTTATCTTTTTTTCCAGTGGGAGATAAGATTCGATATTTTGTTCTTGTAATAACTGGTATACTTTTTTTTCTTGACGGGATTTAGTATAAAGTGCGTACCAATGATAAATTAAATTTTGATTTTGGATCGTTGACTTTTGATTTTCAATCATACTTTCTTGGCACGGCTTCGCCTCTTCAGTCCCATTTTTTGGTTGAATCAGCTAGTAATTTTTTCGGGGAATAACTTTTATTCCCATATTTAAAAATTCCAAGAGCCAAACTTCAAAAAAATACCATAATGTTTTTTGCTGTTTGAAACTTGGTATTGATTATTTTCACTTTTATTCTTTCCAAAGCAGTAAAGGCTTTGGTTCTTTTATTCTTTTTTTATATTCTTTAAATTCTTCTACTGAATAGATTAAATATCGAATTCTGCGTTCAATTAATTTCTCTGCTTTTTGAACAAGTTCTGACAAATAGTTTACATTAATATCTTCTCCAACAAATATTAAATCAATGATTTGTGTATCAATTCCGTTAGCGAAATCCCCAACAACAAAAACCCGTTTAATGGCTCCTAATTTTTCAACGATAGTGTTGATAATACGGTCAAAACCAACATGCTTTAAAACCAGATTATGAATGGATGAAAATAATGGGTGTTCGGTGTTCGCTGAAAATATTTTTTTATTGCCTTGGTAGTTAGATTTCAATAATCCGGCATTTTCGAAACGGTTTAATTCTAAACGAATGGCATTGCTTGATTCGTTGAATTCGGTTTCAAGGCTACGCAAGTAGGCACTGGAATTACTGTTTAAGAAAAATTTTAACAGTAATTTGATTCGGGTCTTCGATGTTATTAAAGTTTCGAGCATAGCAAAATTGAGTAACAAACTTACTCAAACTTGATTTAGATGTCAAGAGAAAATATCAAAAAAATTAAACTTAACCGTTTATTAATAAAGAGTCTGGGGTATTTAAATGAATATCAAGAAAATATGAATATTGTATTTCCAAAATTAGAAATTCAAATTTTTGACGTTATGGATTCTCTATTTTTATTCTCTAATTTCTAGAAAATAATCGTTTAAAGAATCCTTTTTTTTGTTCAATTTCTTCATCATCGGTGTAATAACCTTGCCCAGAGCTATGTCCGTAACCATAACCATAACCATATCCGTAACCGTAACCATATCCGTAACCGTTTTTTTGTAGCTTAATATCGTTAATCAGGACACTAAAATTGGGTATATTTTTTTGTTCAATATCTTTAATGATAGATTCAAATACCCGTTTTAGTGTGTGGTTTTGGCGTACAATAAATAAATTTACATCTGAATATTCTGTGAGTAGAAAAGCATCAGTTACCAATCCAAGTGGCGGGGTATCGACGATAATATAATCATATCGGATTAAGAGTTCATCAAATAACTCCTTGGTTTTGCGTGAAGCTATTAACTCTGCTGGGTTAGGAGGAACCGGCCCGGCCATGATTAAGTCAAGGTTTTCAATGGGTGATTTTTGGATGATTTCGTCCAAAGAATTTTTGTTAATATAATAGGTGCTTAACCCCTCTGAATTAGATAATTTGAAATCTTGATAAATTTTAGGCTTCCGTAAATCAAACCCCAATAAAATAGTTTTTTTCTGGTATTGTGCAAAAATTGATGCCAGGTTCATAGCTATAAAAGTCTTTCCGGCACTAGCAATATCTGAAGTAACCATTATAATTTGTTTTTCTTTGCCTTTGGCCAGGTATTGAATATTAGTTCGAATAGACCGGAAAGATTCGGCAATGGATGATTTTGGGGCATTGGCTACCACCAATTCAGTATTTTTATTATTATGCAATACCTGTCCAACGATTGGTAATTTAGTCAGGTTTTCAACATCTTTTCGTTCAATAATTTTGTCATTTAAATAATCTTTTCCAAACACATAAATCACAGGGATGATTAAACCTATAATAAAAGCAATCATGTAATTTAATGTTCCTTTTGGATAAACCTGTTTGTATTGTGAAAGTTTGGCGCGATCCAAAACTTCGTTATCCGGGCTATTTGATGCTTTGGTAATCTGTGCTTCTTGTAATTTTTGTAAAAGGAAGGTATACATGGCATCGTTTAATTTAAATTTACGTTCGATACGAATTAATTGCCGTTGGGTTGTGGGAAGGTGGTCAATGCGCTTATTCAAACTACTAATGCGTTCATTAATATCATTAATGGCAATATCTGATGTATTAATGATATTGTTTATGTTCTCGGTTAATGCATCCTTGGTGTTTTTTATTTGCTGATCTAAACTTAGAACCATTGGGTTTTTTTCGGTGGAACTAAACAATAACTCAGAGCGTGTATTGAATAATTTAATTAGTTCTTCAACGAGAGTATTTAACAATGGATCTTCAATACCAATAGAAGAAGGAACGATAATTTTTTCTTTACCTGCATTTTTTTCCTGCAAATAGTTTTTAAGATTTTTGTAGTATTTTGATTTGACCAATAATATAGCTTTTTCATTTTCAAGCTCTTTCATGTATTCAAACACCTGTTGAGCCTGGAAATCGACATCCATAATTTGGTTATCTGATCGGTAATTTTGCAAACTATTTTCTGTGACCGATAAAGAATCGGTAATTCCTTGTAGCTCACGGGTGATAAATTCGATAGTATTAATAGCAACTTCGTTTTTCTTTTCTAGTCCGCGAGTTAGATATTCAGAGGTTAGTTGATTTAAAAAGTTTACCGATTTTTTAACATTAGTTCCTTTTAACGTTAATTGTGCAATAGTTGCTTCCCGATTGATGGGTTCTATGTCAAATTTATATAATCCAATTAAATAATCAATATCATTTATAATGAAATACATGTCTGAATAATCTTCCAGTATATTGATATATTGGGGATTAATGATGATTTTAAATTTAAATAAAGGATGGGTGATTTCTTCGCCAAAACGATGTTTTTTGTTGTATTTTACACTGCTGTGCTTTTGAACAAATTCGTGAATATTAAACTTATAGGTCCATTTATCTTCTCCCTCAAATTCTATTATGTACTCAGATTTGGAAAGAATTTCAATGTTAAATTTTGTACGAACCAATTGTGGGTGGATTTTATCAAATTCAACAATAATTGGAGAATTTTGGTATAATTCGGAAGTAATAAACCCTTCGGTATGATAATATGAAACAAAGAAATCCAGCTTTTGAATAGTACGATGAGCCAGCGAATAAGATTTCATTATTCCTACTTCATTTTCCAGGTTTTGTTTTCCACCAAACATACCAAACCCCAACAATTCTTGTGGATCAAAATTACTGCCTTTATCCTGGTTGATCAATACTGTAGAGGATACTTCAAATTTGGGTTGAGCATATTTATTAAACAAAAATGCAATAATTAAAGCAATGGTGATAGTCAGGGCAAATAAATGCCAATGGCGTAAAAATTTGACCACTAATGCTTTGATATCAATGGTTTCTTCCTGGTAATTGATATTATTCATTGGATCCATTTTAAGGCAATTAGGGTTATTTGATATAGTTTAGCATTAAAATTAGAGTAGAAATAGCTGAAAATACAACCGTGTATGGGAAATTGGCAAAAGTGAATTGTTTTCCTTTAAGGGGTTCAACGTAAATAACGTCATTGGGCATGAGGTAATAATAATCGGATTCCAAAATTTCTTGATTTGTTAAATCCAATTGGTGAATTTCTGTACCTGTTTTGGTTTGCCGGATTAATTTTACTTTTGCCCGGTTGGCAAAATCCCCCAAATCACCAGCCATGGCAATGGCTTCAAATAAATTAATTTTATCTTGGTACACTTTATATTGCCCAGGTCTTTCAATTTCACCTAATAAAGTTATATTGAAATTAATCAGTTTAACAATAATCAAAGTTTCTTTTAAATAGTCATCCAAAACATTGTAAATCGAATTCTTTACTTCTTCAATGGTTTGGTTTTGAATATTTATTTTCCCGGTTAAAGGAAAATCAATGCATCCATCTTCAGCAATAGTGTAACTATTTAAATAAACGGCAATATCATTTTGGTTTTGTGAATACCTGGGATCAGTACTGTTAAACAACATGGTTGTTTTTTCGTCAATGGAGGTTATTTTGATATACAGATTATCTCCTGGCTGTATTGTATAGTCTTCCGAACGTTCATTCAGAAACTCATTTTTTGTTGCCAATTCTTTATTTTGTAGGTAAATAAGCTTTTTTTGTGGAACGCAGGAACTTAAAATAATAAGTATAATAGGAAATAAAATGATTTTATTTTTTGAGTTTTTTATTCGCATGACTAATGTTGTAGGTTATAAATAAAGGATTCCAAAAGCAAAAATAGTAAAATTTAAGTACGCTTACTAAAAAAATGAATATATCATATTTCTTTATTACATATGTAATAAATGATTTCATATGAGTGAAATTATATATTAATTTTGTATTTTAAAATCTCAATTATGCCAAACAAACTCATGGATCCCATCGGACGATTAATGGGATTGCGATACAAATCGCATCCGTGGCACGGAGTGGATATCGGAAAAGAAGCCCCTGAAGTATTAACCTGTTTTGTAGAAATGGTAACCACAGATACCGTTAAATACGAAGTAGATAAAGAAACAGGTTATCTTCGAATTGACCGTCCACAAAAATATTCCAACACGGTACCCGCTCTTTATGGTTTTATCCCGCAAACTTACAGTGCCCAAAAAGTTGCCGAATTTTGCATGGAAAAAACCGGTAATGAAAATATTCAAGGAGATAATGACCCGATTGATATTTGTATTTTAACCGAAAAACAAATTGTACACGGAGACATCTTGGTAAGGGCTCGGCCTATTGGCGGTTTTCGAATGATTGACGGCAATCAGTCGGATGATAAAATTATAGCCGTGTTGAACAATGACGCGGTATATGGCGAATACAAAGATATTAGTGATTGTCCCTCGCTTGTTATAGATCGATTAAAACACTACTTTTTAACATATAAAGATTTACCCGGGAATCCCCGCGATGTAGAAATTACCCATACTTTCGGAATTGATGAAGCCCATGAAATAATCAGACGTTCGATGGAAGATTACCATCATAAGTTTGATAATCTGGCTTCGGCTCTTTCAAATGTGTAAGAGAATTTCTAATTTCCTGTTATAAATCTATTGAACGGCTTCACCAATAAGGGTTGCAGGTGTGCAATTTGTAATTTTTACCCGAACATAATCCCCGGTTTTGTAATTTTCTTTCGGGAACACTACCATTTTATTTTGGCTGTTACGACCCGATAACTGCTCTCTGGATTTTTTGGAATAACCTTCTACTAAAACTTCAAAAACTTGCCCAATATTTTTTTTATTGCTTTCATGCGACAGCGTTTGTTGGAGGTCAATAATTTCGGTTAATCTTCGGGTTTTAACTTTTTCCGGTACATCATCCTTGTATCTTTTGGCTGCGACCGTATCGGGACGTTCAGAATACTTGAACATAAAAGCATAATGGTACCCAACTTTTTTCATGATTGAAAGCGTATCCTGATGGTCTTCTTCTGTTTCGGTACAAAATCCGCTGATAATATCGGTTGAAATGGCACAATCGGGGATGTGTTTTTTTATCGTTGCGATGCGCTCTAAATACCATTCACGGTCATATTTTCGGTTCATTAATTTCAAGATCCGGCTGCTTCCCGATTGAACTGGCAGGTGAATGGAATTACAAATGTTATCATATTTTGCAATGGTTTTAATCAATTTATCCGAAATATCTTTCGGGTGCGAAGTTGCAAAGCGAACGCGCAATAAAGGGTTAATCATGGCTACCTGTGCCAACAAATCCGGGAAATCAACGCTCGATTTTTCCCAGTGATAAGAATTTACATTTTGCCCCAGGAGGGTAATTTCTCGGTATCCTTTTTCAAATAAACCGTTAGCTTCGTTAATGATAGTTTCGGGATTCCGGCTTCGTTCTTTGCCCCGGGTATAAGGAACCACGCAGTATGAGCAAAAATTCTGGCAGCCGCGCATGATGGAAATAAAAGCTGAAATTTTGTTATCTCCCAAACGAACCGGGTTTATATCGGCATAGGTTTCTTCTTCCGAAAGGATCACATTGATGGCTTTTTGACCGCTTTCTACCGAATTCATTAATTGCGGGAGGTACCGGTAAGCATCCGGACCAACAATAATATCCACGTTTTGTTCTTCCTCTAAAAGTTTTTCTTTCAGGCGTTCAGCCATGCAGCCCAAGATTCCGATTCTCAAAGCCGGGTTCTTTTTTTTCATGGCCTTCAGTTCTCTCAGGCGTTTGCGAACACGTTGCTCTGCATTATCCCTGATAGAACAGGTATTAATAAAAATAAGATCAGCTTCCGAAATATCTGTCGTTGTGTTGTAGTTGATTTCAGTCATGATGGAACCCACGATTTCCGAATCAGAAAAATTCATCTGGCAACCATAGGTTTCTATGTATAGTTTTTTAGGCATACTTTTTAGTTTTAAGCGATTGCAAAAATAAACAATATTGAGTACTTAAAATAGCTAGAGTGTTTAGGGTTTGTAGTTCGGCCTTATTTTTTAAATAAAATTTCTGTTAAGAAAAAGCATATAAAATATCATCAGCAAATCCACCTCAACTTTAAGTACTTTAGGCTCTTTACGGACTTTAAATATTTCCTCGATTTGTGTTAAGAGTTCCCCCAATTTGCCTCAATCTTACATCAAACAAAAATCGTTTTAAAAAAAATAATATACATTTGCACCACATTTTAAAACACACATTAATAATAAGGAGCAAAAATGGCTAGAAATTTAGTAATCGTAGAGTCACCAGCCAAGGCTAAAACCATTGAAGGATTTTTAGGGAAAGATTATTTGGTTAAATCTAGTTTTGGACACGTTATGGATCTTTCCAAAAAAAATCTGGGAGTGGATATTGAAAATAATTTTGTTCCGAATTATGAAATTTCGTCCGATAAAAAAAAGGTAGTAAGCGAACTTAAAAAATTGTCCAAAGAAGCTGAAATCATCTGGTTGGCTTCGGATGAGGATCGTGAGGGAGAAGCCATTTCCTGGCATTTGTCAAATGCCCTGAAATTGGATGATGCCAAAACAAAACGTATTGTTTTTCATGAAATTACCAAAGACGCCATCCAAAATGCCATTAAAAACCCACGAAAAGTTGATAAGGCTTTGGTCGATGCTCAACAAGCCCGCCGTGTATTGGATCGTTTGGTTGGTTTCGAATTATCACCCTTGTTGTGGAAAAAAGTAAAACCGGCTTTGTCTGCCGGACGAGTTCAATCGGTAGCGGTTCGTTTAATTGTTGAACGCGAAGAAGAAATCAAAGATTTTAACTCCGAATCCAGTTTCAGGGTAACGGGTTTGTTTCTTATCAAAGATGCCAAGGGCAGAACCCGTTTAACAGCCGAGGTTCCTACCCGTTTTAAAACCGAAAAGGAAGCCCTTGAGTTCATTCAAAAATGTAAAGATTCTGCTTTTACGGTTGAAAAAGTGGAGAAAAAACCCGGTAAAAAATCGCCGGCAGCTCCATTTACAACCTCAACCCTGCAACAAGAAGCCAGCCGTAAGTTAGGTTATTCGGTGGCCAATACCATGCGGATCGCCCAGCAATTGTACGAATCAGGAAAAATTACTTACATGAGGACCGACTCGGTAAACCTGTCGAATGCGGCCATTACCATGGCAAAAAATGAAATCACCGGGCTTTACGGCGAAGATTATGTAAAGACCCGAAAATATAAAACCACAAGTAAAGGAGCGCAGGAAGCGCACGAAGCCATTCGCCCAACCTACATCAATAATCGTGTGATAGATGGTGATGCTTCGCAAAAACGCTTGTATGAATTAATCTGGAAAAGAACCATTGCTTCTCAAATGAGCGATGCGGTTCTGGAAAAAACAAATGTAACCATCGACGTTTCGGAAGCAAAAAAAGATTTTATTGCCAAAGGAGAAGTGGTGAAATTTGATGGGTTCTTAAAAGTTTACCTCGAATCAAAAGACGACGATAATATGGAAGAGGCCGAAGGCGTACTTCCTCCAATTAAAGAAGGCGATATTCTTGAACGCCTTGAAATAAGAGGTGAGGAGCGTTTTTCTCAACATCCTCCGCGTTACACCGAAGCTTCGCTGGTTCGTAAAATGGAAGAGCTTGGAATTGGTCGCCCGTCAACATATGCACCTACCATTTCAACTATTTTGAAGCGTGAGTACGTGCTGAAAGAAGACCGCAACGGAACAGAACGTAAATATCGGTGCATTACCCTGAAAGATGACGAAATCAAGGAAGATCAGAAATCGGAAAAAACCGGTTACGAAAAAGGGAAACTATTTCCGACTGACATCGGAACGTTGGTGAACAACTTCCTGATTAAGTATTTTGACAATATCATCGATTATAATTTTACAGCCAAGGTTGAAAAAGAATTCGACGAAATAGCCCAAGGACAAAAAGTTTGGAACGATATGATCCGCGAATTTTACGGGCCGTTCCACAACCAGATTGAAGCCACCCTCGAAAAATCGGATAAGTTCCGTGGCGAAAAATTATTGGGCCATGACCCGAAAACGGGCAAAAATATTTATGTAAAAATTGGCCGCTATGGTGCCATTGCTCAAATGGGAGAAACCGATGACGAAGAAAAACCAAAATTTGCCGGGCTGAAAAAAGGCCAAAGTATTGAAACTGTAACCCTTGAAGATGCCCTTGAATTATTTAAATTCCCTCGAAAAATAGGCATGTTTGAAGACCAGGAGATGACCGTGGCCATTGGCCGTTTTGGCCCCTATATTCTTCATGACAAGAAATTTTATTCGCTCGGAAAAGATAATGATCCTTTAATGGTTGATGCAGAAAAAGCCATTGAAATTATTGAAGCCAAACGCCAGAAAGACAAAGAAAATACCATTCACGATTTTAACGGGGAAGTAAAAGTGCTGAAAGGTCGTTACGGGGCTTATATTTCGATCAAGAAGAAAAATTTCAAAATCCCGAAAGATGTTGCTCCGGAAACGTTGACCCTGGAAGAATGCCTGAAAATTGCCGACGATCCGAAGAATACTCCTAAGAAGAAGTATACCCGAAAGAAAAAGTAAACTCCTTTTTGTTATTAGGTTATTTGTGGTAATTGATTGTAATAATTCCTAATTTTATGAATCATTCAGATTTATGGAAGACAAGGGATTACATAATCTTGAAATTTACCAGATAGCTTTAGAGCTAAGCAACATGGCCTGGGATATCTTTCAATCCATCAGTAAAACACATCAATTTTCAATAGTAGACCAGTTTCTTCGATCAACAGATTCAATAGGGGCAAATATTGCAGAAGGGTTCGGCCGTTATATTTATAAAGATTCGTTAAGGTTTTATTATCATTCAAGAGGTTCGCTTTTTGAAACAAAACATTGGATTACCCTTTTATTTAAACGCCATTTGATTGAAGAAAATGTTCATAAGTCGTTTGAAGAAAAATTAAACGTTTTAGGAATTAAGCTTAATAATTTTATCAATTTTATAAAATCAAAACTTAATAACTAAAAATAACCCAATAACCATCGAATAACTAAAATATGGACATTGACATTTATTTTGAACCCGTTGATTTTAGCGGTTACGAGTATTCGGAAAAAGCAACCCGCAGAAGGCTGGGAGATGTGGTAAAGGCTTTTAGTTCGCCCAATAATTTTCCTGATCTGGAAGGAATTGACATTGCTATTATTGGCGTGTTGGAAGATAGAAATGCGGTTTCAAATAAAGGCTGTGCCATGGCCCCCAATCAAATCAGGCATTATTTGTACAAACTGTTTGAAGGAAATTACACCGCCCGTCTGGCCGATTTGGGTAACATCAAAATGGGACACGCGGTTAAAGACACTTATTTTGCCCTGAGCCGGGTAGTTAAGGATTTGATCCAGAAAAATATCATCCCGGTAATTTTGGGCGGAAGCCAGGATTTGACTTTTGCCAATTACCAGGCTTACGAAGATTTGGGGCAAATTATCAATATTGTTTCGGTTGATCCTTTGTTTGATTTGGGAAAAAGTGAAAAAGAAATTAATTCGCAATCTTATCTGAGCAAGATTATTTTGCACCAGCCGAATTACTTGTTCAACTTTTCAAATATCGGTTACCAAACTTATTTTGTTGATCAGGAGGGGATCGATTTAATGAAAAACCTCTTTTTCGACGTGTACCGTCTCGGGCAGGTTCAGGCTAATTTAGAGGAGGTAGAGCCCATCGTGCGAAATGCCGATATGTTTAGCTTTGATGTTTCGGCCATTCGCCAATCGGATGCACCGGGCAACAAAAATGCTTCGCCCAATGGTTTTTATGGCGAAGAAGCCTGTAAGATTGTCCGCTACGCAGGAATGAGCGATAAACTGACTTCCATCGGGTTTTATGAATTGAACCCCGAAGCCGATAATAACGGGCAAACCGCCCACCTGGTTTCGCAAATGGTGTGGTATTTTATCGACGGTTTTTATCAGCGCAAAAACGAGTTGCCGCACCAGGAGAAAAAACATTTCATCAAATACCACGTAAAGCTGGAAGATCAAAAAGACGAAATGGTATTTTACAAAAGCAAAAAAAGCGACCGCTGGTGGATGGAAGTGCCGATACGAACCCAGCAAAAAGTAAAATTCAAACGCCATCACCTAATTCCCTGTTCGTACCAGGATTACCAAACTGCCTGTAACAACGATATCCCCGACCGCTGGTGGCAGGCGTTTCAGAAGTTGATGTAATTGGTTTAGACTTCTTTTTGCGTTTAAATTGGACTTAGGAGAGAATTGTTATTTGTGGTTATTAGTTATTTATTGTTATTCTTGAAATAGCTTTCTTTATAAAGTTCTTCAGGCATGGTAAATTACAACAATACTATATGTATAATGTTTTAAATAGTTCAATTGAATTTTTTGTAGCACGATTTATAACAAAAACTTCTAATGTTTGGGAGTCTGTTAATGTTGATGTTTCCCAAGAAAGATATAAGCTCTTTTTGGAAGTATTTGAGCAATTTATGTTATTTGATAATATTATTGTTAAGACAAGTGTAGACAACTTACCACTTTTGCTTCTTATTGAAGAATTTGGATTAAATAAAACAGAAGAGTTATTAGAAAAAGAGCAAATTAAATTTTTGATTTGGATACCATATCTAATGTGTGAAATTGGAAGGCAAATGGGAGGGGGGAATGTTATGAAAAAATATGGTTCTGATTCAGAAGATGATTTTTATGATGATTCAAAAATATTAGGCACACCTCCCTTGATTGTGTCCGATATGTTTCTTAAAGATTTAGACATTGAAAAGTCTTTAGATAAAACATTAAATAATTTAATAATACATCCAGATCGTAAAAGAATTTTTAAGAAACGAGTATTGAAAAACTATATAATACCTAATATTGAGGATGCACAGAAAGTAAAGGATTTTATTTTTGATGCATACAATAAAGACAATCTTCAAAACTATAAATTCAAATATTCAAAGGATCTAAAACAGCTAGGAACAAATGAACGAATAAAGCTTTTCAAAATCGCTAATGAGGTTTTTGATACGATCTTATTGACTAATTATCAATACAAACATTATGGTGATTATAATTTTTTTGAAAGTGTAGACTTAGCCTATAGTGGATTAGCTAATGCTTTAAGTGTTAAAGAAAATGCAACTAAGATTTTTAATATTGAAAATATTCCCGCTTTTAGTAAACTATTTGTCGAAGAAAAACTTACATGGGAAAAAGCATTTGAGTTAAGAAGATTACCTACTGCCAAATATTTTAGGCAATGGATAAATAACAAAAGTGAATCAGTTGATGGAATTGAAATAACAAAAGAATATTTGAATGAAATCAAAGGTGATTCAAAGTTTTTCAATAAAAATAGTGGTAAATTTCTAAAAACTATTGGGATGTTTGGTATTGGAGCTGGATTAGGTAGTGCTATATCTGGAATAGAGAGTTCTTTAATTGGAGGTAGTTTAGGTGTGGTAAGTGACTTAGGATTGAGCCTTTTAGATACATACTGGCTAGATAAGCTTTTAACCGGGAAAACCCCAGCTCTTTTTATTAAAGATTTAGAGAGATTTAAAAATGACTAATCAAGATAAATATATAAGGGAGGTTGAAATTTGATAAATATCTATCAATAACAACAAATAACTTAATAACAAAAATCGCTAAATCTTCCTCTCCGGATTTTTCGCCAAAAAGCTTTTCCAACTGCCGTAACTTTCTTCCTGTTCGCCATATTTATTTTGGAAATAATGGCAAACGGCTACGGCAATAGCATCGGTTTCATCCAAATATTTGGGGGCTTTTTTCAAACTTAAAATGTGCGAAAGCATGCCGGCTACCTGTTCTTTGGAGGCGGCTCCTTTGCCCGTGATCGATTGTTTTATTTTTCGGGGAGAATATTCAAACACCGGGATTTCCATCGATAAAGCTGCGGCAATGGCCACGCCCTGCGCCCGCCCGAGTTTTAGCATCGATTGCACGTTCTTGCCGAAAAACGGGGCCTCAATGGCAAATTCGTCGGGTTTGTGTTGTTTGATGAGCGAAAGCGTATGTTCAAAGATGTGCTTTAATTTCAGCGCATGATCGCCAATTTTATTTAATTTTAACACATCCATGGTAATTAGGCTGATCTGATTACCTTTGCATAAAATCAAACCGTAGCCCATAATGTTAGTGCCGGGGTCGATGCCTAAAATGATTCGTTCGCTCTTCATTAGCTGCTAAATTACGATTTGTGAGAAAAAAATGGCGTAAAACATATAACTATTTATTAAGAGCCATCATCATTTTGGCCTCTTACGGCTTCATTTATTACGAGCTTTTCCACAAGCGTGATTTGAATGAAATCGTACAGGTGTTTAAAGACCAGTGGCAAACCGATTTTTTCTTTGTGATCCTTGCTCTTGTGATTTTGTTGATTTTTGTAAATTGGGGCATCGAAGCTAAAAAGTGGCAGTTTCTCATCCGGAAAATCGAAAAAGTTTCTTTTTCTGATGCTTACAAAGCCGTGTTAACCGGGGTTTCGGTAAGTTCTATTACCCCGAACCGAACCGGCGAATACCTTGGACGGGTCTTTATTTTACAAAAAGCTAATCGCTGGGAAGGTGTGTTGATTACCATTTTGGGGAGCTTTTCTCAAATCACAGCTACCTTTGTTTGTGGGACCCTTTCGTTAATGTACCTCCTTCCGCTTTATTGGGACATTGAAGCTTGGCTGGGGTACGATCTTAACTGGTCGGTGTATGTGTTGGGAGCGGGTTTTATTTTCGTTTTGCTCTTGTTTTATTATAATATTTCCCTGATTTCGGTTTTGGCCGAACGCTATTTCAAGAAAAGCTGGGAGCGTTTCAAAAAATATACGGGCGTTTTTAAAAAATACTCCAATGCCGAGTTAACCAAGGTTTTATTGTTTAGCCTGATCCGTTATTTGGTGTATAATTTTCAGTTTTATTTGTTGCTCCGGATTTTAGGCGTTGACCTGTCTTTATTTTATTCGCTGATTTTAACCACCGCTTTATACTTCGCTTTAACCATTATTCCCACGGTAGCTTTAAGCGAAATTGGTGTGCGTGGCAGCCTTGCCATATTTTTGTTCGAACTCTACTTCTCTCAAAACGGCGGGTTTACCGATAAAATGGCGATTGCTATTTTTACCGCTTCCTCGTCGATATGGTTGCTGAATGTAATTATTCCGGCTTTGGTGGGAACCTTTTTTGTGTACCGCCTTAAATTTTTTCGAAAATAATGCCAACGCTGTTTCAAATATTGCTTATTGTTTTAATCCTTTTCGGAGGAATTTATTTCCTGCTGATTTTTCTTTTCACCATCGGCTGGTTCAAGTTAAAAATACCGGCAACAAAAAATGTTGAAGCATCGGTAAGCATAATTATCCCGGTTCGGAACGAAGAAAAAAACATCCTTGAGCTTTTGAATGATTTAAAGAACCAAAATTATCCGCCCGGGAAATTTGAAGTTTTGGTAATGGATGACCACTCGGAAGACGGAACAGGAAAACTGGTTCAAAGTTTCATCAGCGAAAATCCGGTTCACCAAATTCACCTGATTCAAAATGAATGTTCCGGAAAAAAATCAGCGATTCAACTGGGGGTTCAACAGGCAAAGACCCCAATTATTTTCACCATTGATGCCGACTGCCGGGTGGGAGCGGAGTGGATAAAAACCCTGCAAAATGCTTTTTCTGATGAAGAAGTACAAATGATTTCGGCACCGGTGGTTTACCATGGCGAGAATACCTTGTTTAAAAAAATACAATCGTTTGAATTTTTGAGTTTGGTTGCTTCGGCAGCCGGGGCCATTGGAATTAGCTTGCCGTTTATGTGCAACGGAGCCAACTTGGCTTTTCGCAAAAGTATTTTTGAGGAGGTGGGTGGATTTGAAGGAAATGCAAAAATAGCTTCGGGCGATGATGTGTTTTTACTGCATAAAATCAAGAAACAATTTGGGGCTTCTGCCATCCGTTTTTTGAAAGATAAAAAAGTGATTGTAAAAACACAGGCCACCGACAATTTCAGTGCTTTTTTAAAACAACGTAAACGCTGGGCCTCGAAAAGCAAGGCTTACAAAGATTTTTTTACCTTGTTCCTGGCCGCAATCGTTGCTGGGTTTAATACGCTTATCATTTTATTCCTGGTTTTCTCTTTCATTGATCCGGTTTATTTTGCGCTTTTCCTGTTAAGTTTAGCCCTTAAATTTGTTGTTGATTTGCCCATCCTTTGGTCGGCATGTAGGTTCTCCGGCAAACAGAAATTAATGTGGCTATATCTTCCGGTTCAATTGTTTTATCCGTTTTATACTGCCGGAATTACCTTGCTGGCTTTGCTTACAAAAAACGAGTGGAAAGGCCGACGGATTTCTTAGATTAAAATTTCTACAGAAGGGCTTCTGCCACTTTTAAATTTTCCGGGCGGGTGATTTTTATATTCGGGGAAGTTGTTTCAACCAGGTTAATCTTAATCCCGAGGGTTTCAACAACGCTTGCATCATCGGTGAAAAATTCCCGGAAATCTTGTTGATAGGCTCTGTGTAAATCTTCGGATTTGAAAATTTGGGGGGTTTGAACCAGGTATAATTTTGAGCGGTCAACGGTGTGATTCCCTTGTTCTGTAATTTCCCGAACCGATTCATTAACGGGCTGCACCGGAACAGCGTTCCCTTTCTTTTCAGCTTCCGAAAATAAATTTAAAATCGTTTGCCGATTAATCAAAGGGCGGGCTCCGTCGTGAATGGCAACCAATCCGTCCGGCACCCGTTTTAAACCGTTTTTAACCGATTCAAATCTGACTTGTCCTCCTTTTTCCAAGACGAGGGGAATATCAAGATGGTGTTCTTTGCAAAGTGATTTCCAATAATTAAAATGTGTTTCGGGAATTACCAGAATGATTTGAATATTTGGGTCAAATGCATGAAATGTTTCGAGGCTGTAAAATAAAACCGGCTTTTGTTTGAGCAATAAAAATTGTTTGGGAACTTCTGTACCCATACGTTTACCAGTACCTCCGGCAACAATGATTACCGATTTTTTTTTCATTTTATAAAAACAAATCCCCTCGGTTTGAGGGGATGAAAAATTTCGTTAAATGATGAGCATGGCATCTCCATAGGTAAAGAACTGGTATTTTTTGTCAACCGCTTCTTTGTATGCTTTCATCAGAAAATCATATCCGGCGAAAGCCGAAACCATCATCATCATGGATGATTGTGGCAAATGGAAATTGCTGACCATGCAGTTGGCTACGCTAAAATCATAAGGCGGAAAAATAAATTTGTTGGTCCAGCCGTTATATGGTTTCACCATTCCTGAAATGGAAACGCTGGTTTCTAACGCTTTCATCGAGGTGGTTCCAACTGCACAAACTTTCTTTCTTTCTTCTTTTGCCCCGTTTACAATTTTTGTACACTCTTCGCCGATAATTACTTCTTCCGAATCCATTTTGTGTTTGGTCAGATCTTCTACTTCAATGTTTCTGAAGTTTCCTAAACCGGCATGAAGGGTAACTTCGGCAAAAGTAATTCCTAGCAATTCCAAGCGTTTCATTAATTCCCGGCTAAAGTGAAGACCGGCTGTTGGAGCTGCTACGGCACCTTCGTGTTTTGCGTAAATGGTTTGATAGCGTTCGTGATCTTCCGGTAAAATTTCTCGTTTATGAATCTTGGGAAGAGGAGTTTTACCCAAACTATATATGGTTTTTTTGAACTCTTCGTAAGAACCGTCAAATAAGAAGCGTAATGTACGTCCGCGGGAAGTGGTATTGTCAATAACCTCGGCTACCAACGAATCGTCTTTGCCAAAATATAATTTGTTCCCGATACGGATTTTCCGGGCCGGGTCAACCAAAACATCCCATAATCTGCTTTCGCGGTTTAATTCGCGTAATAAGAACACTTCAATTTTTGCCCCGGTTTTTTCTTTTTCTCCGTATAACCGAGCCGGAAAAACCTTCGTATTGTTGATCACAAATACATCTCCATCGTCAAAGTATTCCAAAATGTCTTTAAACATTTTGTGCTCAATGGTTTGATCTTGCCGGTTCAACACCATTAACTTAGCTTCATCCCTGTTTTCGGGAGGATGGTTTGCGATTAGCTCAGAAGGAAGATTAAATCTAAATTGCGATAATTTCATGTTTTCTTTATATCTTTTTCACCCACATTATTTTAAAAAGCCGCAAAATTAATAATTTTTCGGGGAAAGCCAATGTTCACGGCCGCTAAAATAGTAAATTAGAGAGCCTTTGTCAAGCCTTTTAATCCTCAGATGATTGAATTAGTTGTTTTTCAAATTCTTCAATTTCGAAAGCTGAACTTAAATCAAAGTTTCCAATGCGGGTTCGTTTGAGAAGGCTTAGGTAAGCACCCGAATTTAAAGCTTTTCCAAAATCGTTAGCAAGGGATCGAATGTAGGTTCCTTTGCTACACACTACCCTGAATTCGATTTCTGGTAAATTAATGTTGGTAATTTCAAATTCGGAGATGGTGATTATTTTGGGTTTGATTGTTACCTCTTCGTTGTTGCGGGCAAAACTATAGGCCCGTTTCCCGCCAATTTGCACCGCCGAAAAAACAGGAGGGGTTTGTTCAAATGTTCCGATAAATTGTTTGCTTGTTTGCAGAATAAGTTCATTGGTGAGGTGATCTGTTGGAAATTCTGCATTTACTTCTGTTTCCAAATCAAATGAAGGGGTGGTTGCCCCGAGGTAAAAATTTCCGGTATATTCTTTTTCCAGACCCTGAAATTCCTCAATGCGTTTGGTGTATTTGCCGGTACAAATAATTAATAATCCGGTAGCCAGAGGATCGAGGGTTCCGGCATGACCAACCTTGATACGTTTAATTCCGGCATGGTGTTTTAAGGTGTAACGGATTTTGTTCACCACCTGAAAGGATGTCCATTTATAAGGTTTGTTAAAAAGCAGGGTTGTGCCATTTAAAAAGTCGAGAGATGTTATTTCGGGTTTTGGTTCCATTAAAAATTTTTACACGAAAAAGATGGCCACTAAACCGATAATAAAACAGTAAATGGCAAAATAAATTAATTTTCCTCGTTTTACGATGTTAATCATCCATTTACAGGCCAGGGTTCCGGCAACAAAAGCGGCGATAAACCCAACCAGTAAAGGTGTTGCTCCTACCGAACTTTTGGACGACAAACCTTGATCCAACAAGTCTTTAAAATTTGCTCCGATAATGGGAACAAGAACCATCAAAAATGAAAATTTGGCGATAGTTTCTTTTTTGTTTCCGATGATAATTCCGGTGGCAATGGTTGAACCCGAACGAGAAATTCCCGGTAAAACCGCGGCTGCCTGGGCAATCCCAATAATCAACGCATCGATGAAACCAATTTTGCGGGTATTAGATTTTGAAAAATAAGTGAAAGCCAAAAGCAGGGAAGTAATGATGAGCATAGAGCCCACGAAAACCATATTCCCGGTAAAAAATTGTTCAATTTCTTCAGCAAAGAAAAATCCTAAAATTAACACCGGGATCATTGAAACCGCAATTTTAAAAAGATAAGATGTTTCTTCGTTCCACTGGAATTTGAATAGCCCCCTCAGCAGAATGGCAATATCTTTATGGAACACAACAATGGTGCTTAAAACCGTGGCTCCGTGAACCACCACCGTGAAAATCAAACTTTTTTCGGCATCTACGCCAAGCAAAACTTTGCCTAATTCCAAATGCCCGCTGCTACTAACCGGCAAAAATTCGGTCAGGCCTTGAATTATTCCTAAAATTAAGGCTTCAATCCAATTCATAAAAATCTTGATTTAGAGCCTATTCTTTAGGCCGTTTCATGATTGCATAAATTTCGATGATGTAACCGGCCAGAATTAAAATCGGAGCCAGTGTCAATCGGCGGAAGTTAAAGATTTCATAATTGAAAACATTCGGATCCTCTGAACCACCACCAATCATCAGTAAAAACCCGATGGTAATGACAGCGATTCCGATAATAAGCAAACGGTAATTTTGACGGGTGAAGGCAAAGGTTACCATTTCATCTTTTGACTTAGGGTTATCTTTTTTTTGTTTTTTCACGGTTTAAATTTTCAGCAAAAATAACAGCTTTTATTTATAGTACAAATCATCTGTTGTCATTCGTAAATATTTACGGATAGCGAAATATGTTGAAATCCATGAAATCAACATTCCGCAAATAATGATAGAAGCAAACAGAATGATAAATAAATTCACGTCTTGAATTTCCAGTAATTCGGGCAATTCTTTAAGGGAGAAATAAATCATAATAACAATCAGGGCAATGGCAATGAAAGCCGAATAAATGCCCTGAAAAATCCCCCTAAAAATAAACGGGCGGCGGATAAAAGCCTGTGTGGCTCCCACCAGTTGCATGCTCCGGATCAGAAAACGTTTTGAGTACACCGATAAACGGATGGTGTTGTTAATCAAAGCAACGGCGATTAGAAGCAACAGTCCGCTAAACCCCAAAATAATCAGGCTAATTCGTTTCAGGTTTTTATTAATGGCCTGAACCAGGGATTTTTGGTAAAAAATATCTTTTACGTCTTCGTTCGTCCGCAATTCTTTTTCGATAGTTTCGATGCTTTTTACCGTGGTAAAATCGGCCCGTAACCGCAAATCGATGGAAGGTGGGAGAGGGTTAAAACCAAGGAAACTGATAAAATCTTCACCCAAATCATTTTTCATTTCTTCGGCAGCTTCTTCTTTGGTAATGTATTCGGTTGATTTTACATAATTGGTTGCGTCCAGTTTCTTTTGTAACTGAATAATCTCAGCTTCGCGGGTTCCTTCTTTCATCATAATCCGGATGCCGATGTTTTCTTTTACATGATCTGATAATTTTTTAGCATGAAGAATAATTAAACCCAGGCTTCCCAACATTAATAAAACCAGGGTAATACTCACCAGGGTGGTAAAATAGGATGAACGTAAACGGCGTTTATTGTATTTGCTTTCCTTTTTCGACATGAAAAATTATTTATAGCTAAAATAAACAATTAAAGCCAAAGAAAATTTAACTTAGAATCTTTTTTAATACAGGATTAACATATCTTATGAATTTTTAGAGATTTACCATGAAAAGAAACGTATTATTTATTTTGTTTGTATTCGGTTTGAACCTCCAGTGTTCGCACAAAACCGATAAATATTATGACCTTAATGTGATCCATACTTTAGAGGCTTACAAACAAAGTGTAAGCAATGACGGCTCAAAAGAACTACTTGATTTAGAAAAGTGCATCGAAGGCATTGTGCTTGATATTCGCTATGCAACGGATAATAATTTTACCGGCGAAGTTATTTATGAATCGGCCAAAGCTTATGTAAGAAAACCCGTTGCCGAAGCTTTAAAAAAGGTTCAGCAGGAATTAAACTCACAAAATCTAGGGTTGAAAGTTTTTGATGCTTACCGTCCTTATGCTGCAACTCTTCGATTTTACGAAGTTTATCCCGATACTAATTTTGTAGCCGCGCCCTGGAAAGGTTCGCGCCATAACCGGGCCTGTGCCGTAGACATCACCCTTGTGGATATGAAAACCAAAAAAGAATTGCCCATGCCTACTAAATTTGACGATTTCTCGGAAAAAGCAAATCCTTCTTACCAGGATTTACCGGACGATGTGATTGAAAACAGAAAAATGTTAGTTGAAGTGATGGCCAAACATGGTTTTTCGGTTTATCCTAGCGAATGGTGGCATTTTGATTATCATGGTTGGGAAGATTATGAGCTGATGGATTTATCGCTTTCCGAATTGGAAAATCTATAAACCACAGATTTAGCAACACATAAAACGCGGATTTTTCCTAACTTCGCAGACTGAATTTAAAAGCATCATTTTTAGAGAAATAAATAATTAAAACAGAATGGACTATAATTTTTCGGAGATCGAACCTAAGTGGCGGAAGTACTGGAATGAAAATAAAACCTTTAAAGCAGAGATTGATAAAAACAGGCCTAAATTTTATGTGTTGGATATGTTTCCTTATCCTTCGGGGGCTGGTTTACACGTGGGGCATCCGCTAGGATATATTGCTTCGGATATTTACGCCCGTTACATGCGTCAAAAAGGATACAATGTATTGCACCCGATGGGTTACGATGCCTATGGTTTGCCTGCCGAACAATATGCCATTCAAACCGGAACACATCCCGAAATTACAACCGTTAAAAACATTGATCGTTACCGCGAACAGCTTGATAAAATTGGGTTTTCTTTTGATTGGGATCGCGAAGTACGAACCTGCGACCCCAACTATTACAAATGGACCCAGTGGGCATTTATCCAACTTTTTAAATCGTGGTACGATAAAGATTTGAATAAAGCGCAACCGATTGACGAGCTTATTAAAAAGTTTGAAATCAACGGAAGCGAAGAAATTAATGCCGCTTGTGATGAACACGATGCTTTCACTGCCGGCGAATGGCAAGCCATGGACGAAAAAACCCAACAAGATATTTTAATGAGTTACCGTTTGGCTTATTTATCCGATACCATGGTAAACTGGTGTCCGGCTTTAGGAACTGTTTTGGCTAACGATGAGGTAAAAGAAGGTGTTTCGGAGCGTGGCGGGCATCCTGTTGAGCGCAAACTTATGAAGCAGTGGTCGTTGCGGATTACCGCTTATGCCCAGCGATTGTTGGATGGATTAACCAAACTTGACTGGACAGATTCGTTAAAAGAGGTCCAAAAAAATTGGATTGGACGTTCTGAAGGTGCAACCTGCTACTTCGAAGTAAAAGGGTTTGATGATAAACTTGAGATTTTTACGACAAGACCTGACACCATGTTCGGCGCGACGTATATGGTAATTGCTCCCGAACATGAAATCGTTGATAAAATTACCACTCCTGAACAAAAAGATGCCGTTGAAAAATATGTAAACTGGGCCAAGAATCGCTCAGAATTAGAGCGTCAATCGGAGGTTAAAAATATTACCGGCGAGTTTACCGGGGCTTATTGTATCAACCCGCTAACCGGACAGGAAATCCCGATTTGGGTAGCCGATTATGTATTGGCCGGCTATGGTTCGGGAGCGATTATGGCCGTTCCTGCACACGACAGTCGCGATTATGCTTTTGCAAGACATTTTAATTTGCCCATTGTCCAGGTGGTTTCGGGCGGCGATATTTCGGAAGAATCATACGATGCCAAAGAAGGAAAAATGATGAACTCCGGATTTTTGGATGGTATGGATGTCAAAGAAGCTATCCCGGCAACCATTGAAAAGATCAAAGAAATGGGCATCGGTTACGGAACTGTAAATTACCGTTTGCGCGATGCAATTTTTAGCCGCCAGCGTTATTGGGGCGAACCTTTTCCGGTGTATTACAAAGATGGAATTCCTTATACTTTGAGCGAAGATAAACTGCCGTTGATGCTTCCTGAAGTAGACAAATATTTACCAACTGAAAGCGGCGAACCGCCACTGGCTCGTGCAAAAAATTGGCAAACGGAAGAGGGATATCCGCTCGAAACGAACACCATGCCTGGCTTTGCTGGTTCCAGTGCGTATTATTTGCGTTATATGGATCCGCATAACGAAAATGAATATTTCTCGAAAGAAGCAGTTGAATATTGGAAAGATGTGGACCTGTACATCGGTGGCGATGAGCATGCTGCCGGACATTTGATGTATGCCCGTTTTTGGAACCACTTCTTGTTTGATTTAGGAATGGTGGTTGAAGACGAACCGTTTAAAAAATTAATCAACCAGGGGAAAATTCAGGGGCGTTCAAGCTTTGTGTACCGGGTGAACCCTGAAAAATATGCCGAGCATTTGGTGTGGGAGTTCATCAAAAAGAACGGCATGGAAAAAGACTGGGTGCGGAATTATAAAGATGGTCGCCGCAAATTTGATTTTTACAACAAGGAAGCAGATCTCATTATCGAAATAAAAAGTGAAGCCAAACTTGAAAAACTTGAAGAATATTACCGGGAGTATACCGTAACAAATCATAAGAAATTATTATTGGTTCCTATTATTGATATTTTAGAATCTGGTGAAGATCTGGGAGAGGAACAACGCGATGCCATTTTGAATAAAAAAGAAGGCTTGTTTTTCAAACGCAGGGAGATTAAAGAATTAAAACCAATGTTTGTGTCTAAAAATGTGAAGGACCGTAAGTTGTTTTCTACGCCTATGCATGTGGACATCAACATGGTTGATAATGATATTTTGGATGTTGATGCGTTTAAAAATTGGCGACCGGAACTTAAAGATGCGGAATTTATTTTGGAAGACGGAAAATACGTTTGTGGTTATGAGGTCGAAAAAATGTCGAAATCAAAATACAATGTACAAAACCCCGATGATTTGATTGAAAAATACGGAGCCGATACTTTGCGTTTGTACGAGATGTTCCTTGGGCCTCTAGAATACCACAAACCATGGGACACCAAAGGCATTGAAGGGGTGTTCAGGTTCATGAAAAAACTCTGGAGATTATACCATGATGCCGAAGGAAATTTTGTAGTTTCTGACGAAGAACCGACTAAAGAAGAGTTAAAGGTTCTGCACAAAACCATTAAAAAAATCCGGGACGATATTGAACGTTTCTCGTTTAATACGGCCGTCAGCTCGTTTATGATTTGCGTGAACGAATTAACCGATTTGAAATGTAATAAACGTACTGTTTTAAGCGATCTTGCAAAATTATTATCATCCTACGCCCCGCATATTGCCGAAGAATTATGGTACTTATTGGGAAATTCCGAATCTATTACCTATGCTTCTTTTCCGGAGTTCAAAGAAGAATATGTTGCCGAGAATACCTTTGCTTACCCGGTTTCGTTTAACGGGAAAATGCGTTTTAAACTTGACCTTCCGGTAGATTTATCGAAAGAAGACATTGAAAAAGCCGTGCTGGAAGCCGAGGAGGCGCAAAAATGGATTGAAGGAAAAACCCCTAAAAAAATTATTGTGGTTCCGAAGAAGATAGTGAATATTGTTATATAAAAGAAAAGGATGGGAAAGCCCATCCTTTTTTGTTATTCTTCCAATCCTGGTTTTTTAAGGGGGGTGTACCAGTTTACTTTACGGGAATAGTACATTACTAATCCGAGTATTACAAATAATCCGATACTTCCTATCATTAATGCCAACTGTTGTAATTGTAAAATAACGAACAGGAAAATATAAAGTGATACCAAAATTCCGAAGAATAGAAGGCTGGCTTGTTTTGATTTAAATATTTGTGCGGTGTAAAAACCAATGAGCCCGATAATAGCTACGCTCGAAATTAAATAAGCGTAATTGAACCCAATATGTTCAGATAGTGAAAGTAAAAGGGTGTAGAAAATAATTAATCCGGCACTAACTAAAAGGTATTGAATAGGGTGGATTCTTTTTTTGTTAATGATTTCAAAAAACAGGAAAACAATAAAGGTTAGGAAAATGAACATCAGCGCATATTTTACCGAGCGCATCGATTTTTGGTAATGATCTACCGGAAGCATTAGCTCTACTCCAAAATTTGAATATTCGATATGGTGTGATTCGTCAAACCAATATTGAGGATAGTTTCTGTTAAAGTTATTAATTGCCCAATTTGCGGAAAAACCATCTTCTGAAATATTATGGTTAGCGGGAATATAATACCCGTTAAAACTAGGATCGTTCCAATTTGATGTCATGAATACCTTGGTTTCTTTTCCTACAGGGTAAAATTGCAGGTCGTTGCTTCCATTTAGTTCCATATTGATGTCAAAATTTATCACCGAATCAATATTCTTTTTCTCCAAAGGTGTATTTATGATAAATCCACTGTTAACAAAATCATTTGTTTTTACTCCCGGAATTGCTTCAAAATCATGCGTGTTTAATTTTATTGATTGGCTTTTAATACCTTTAATATCTGTGACCCCTATCGTTAAGTAAGCACTTTCCCAATGTGGTGTAAAATCGGTGTGGTTAAGCTCTTCAATGTTGATTTCTTTGAACGTGCCTTCAATTTGAAGCTTTGTCGAATAAACAACAACATCATACATGCCACGATGTTTAACTTCAGGATTTACCTCCGATTTAATGGATAGTTTTTCGGGAAGAATATGAAGGTTTCTCCAGGAAGTGTGAACTTCTTTTTTTTCATCTTCCCAGTTCTTAAACATTGGTACAGTTAAAATTGGACCTGCGACTTTCTGGCTTTCTCCCCATTTTTCGCTAACTTCTTTAAGAACATCCTGACGGTAATCTTCCCTTTCTGTAATCAAATTTTTGATTCGGTTGATAGGGATCAGAAGGATCAAAATTAAAACCCCAATGGTTAAAATTTTGGCGGTAATTGACTGGGAGATTCTCTCCCTGATTTCATTGATTTTATCCATGATCTTTGTGTGTTTAAAAGTACTTTGAATTACAAAGTTTATATGTAAAAAAATTTATTTATTTTTAATTAGATTTTCAAGTGCGTCTAAATGTTTTTTGAAAGCCAAAGTTCCTTGCTGCGTTGCGCTGTAAGTTGTTTTTGGCTTTCGTCCAACAAATTGCTTTTTAACAACAATCATTTCATTATCTTCTAAAGCTTTAAGGTGGCTGGCTAAATTTCCGTCTGTTAATTCTAATAGATCTTTTAACGAATTGAAATCCATTTCTTCATTCACCATTAGAATAGACATGATACCCAGCCTTACCCGGCTTTCGAAAGCTTTATTTATATTTGAAATAATGTTTTTCATTTTTCGTATTTATAATACATCACCCATCCATAAACAATGTGAAGTAAGCCAAAACCAACCGCCCAGAAAAAGATTCCGTAATATAAAAATATTCCGGCTGCTAATCCTAAAACGATTTCAGAAAGTCCTAAATAATGAATTTCCCCGAATGTATATTTTGAAGCGTTTAACAGAGCCAGACCGTAAAAAATCAAGGTTGCAGAAGCGACAAGGTGAATGTTGTTTTGGAGTATAAGAATAATAATAAACAACCCCCCAACCAAAAGAGGCAATGAAAAATTGTAAAGAATTCTTTTGGTGGTGTTGCTCCAAAATTTTAGGTTTTGCTTTTTTGCTTTCCTCATTGAGAAATAAACAGCTCCAATTATTGCCAACACAAAAACAGCCAAAGCATCAATGATTAATGCGATTTTAATGTTAATCAAAGAGGTTTTGTTTAAAGGTTGAAAGTATTCATCGTACAAAATCCGTCCATTATCTAAAATGAAATAATAAGCTATAAAAGCCCCAATTAATGCAATTAGGCCGGCAAATATTGCAGATAAACCGCTTAGCGACAAAAAACGGCTGGATTTTTCCATGAGATTTTTAATCTCTTTTAATTCCTGAATTTGTTTATCTATTGATTTCATGAGAAAGTACTTTGAGTTACAAAGTTAAAATAAAAAACATTTAAATCAAGAAAATGTTGAATTATTTTTTAAAAATGTATACTTATTTAAGTAAAGGAGAATTAAATACTATTTCTTTGTCAACGTTTTCATTTGTTTGTTTGATCAATGATTCCCATTTACTTAAACATTCTGTTGCTTTCAATGGAACGTAGTTGTCAAGAATATCTGTTACAAAAAATTCTCTGTATTGATAGGCCAATACCCTTTTTAAGCTATTAATTTTATTATTATTAATATCTGCAAAAGAGTTTGGAAATTCGATATTAAAATCATTTATGAGGTTTTTCCCTTTTTCATTTTCGGGCAACTCAAAAAAAATATTTCCAAGGTTCAGGTATAATTTATTTTCTTTTATTTTTCCTGAAGTAAATGATAGTTCTTGGTTTTTGAATTTGAGTTTCAATTTTTGAATTTTCTTGATGTTTTTAGGATCGAGAGTGTTGTTAAATTCGATGGTAAGCATGTTTCCTTTTTCACTAGGATGGATGCTTTTTATATAAAAATTTTTCGAACCGGGTTTTATTATTTCTATAATATTATTGAATGATAAGTAGTTAAGGTAATTTTTATTTTTAAAAGTTTTATACTCTAAATTAAGTTCCCAGGCTTTAACCTTGCCATAGGCTTGGTTAGTTGTATATAAGCGATATACTATTTTTTTTATGGTATAACTTTCATGTTCAATATATATTCTTCCTTTTACTTCGATTTTGGTAACAGAATATTTTGTGAAATTTCTATAAATATTGGTAGGTATATTATATTTACTACTTAGTTCAAAGTTAATTTCATACAAAGATTTATTGTCTTCAAAAACAATATTACTAACCGGATAAAAATCATGATTTTCAAGAAAGTCATCTTTTAAGCAACCAATATAATCAAATGATTCTTTATTAAAGTTTCTGATAGGGTCAGATAATCTAAGTATGGATAGTTCGTTGCTCCCAACGTATCGCATTTCTGCCCCGGGTATTCTTTTATAAAATTCATCATAATTTTGTTTAATTAGCCCCTGAATTATTTCATAATCATCATTCATTTTTCCATACAACTCTTTAATTTTTGTTGTTTCAAAATCTTCTTTTTTAATTCCTAAATCTTCAAGCTGTACAAGGCTTTCATATAAATTGAAATATTGATCTTCATATTTTACATAATCTCTATAATATCCTTCAACAAGGCTTGGAATTGATAAATAATTCTCTTTAATCTTATTAATTGCTTTTAATAGAATTACGCCGGAAGATTCTGGTTTGAGTTTTTTGTCTTTTATTGTTATTTCGTTTAAAAGATATTTTTTTTCAGCCAGGTAAAAATGAGTAATGCTATTTGCTTTGACCTTACTTACGTCAATTTTAAGTGTATGAAAACCAATACATCTAACTTCTAGCATTTTTAGTGAATCAATGATGGGTATTTTAAATGAACCATTTTCGTTTGATATTACCCCCAAATTGTTACTTTCATATTTAATGGTTGCAAAAGGAACAGGGGTTTTATCGGTCCTGTTAATTATAATTCCTAAAAGATATTTTGATTCAAGTGAGTATGAAAATAAACACAATATAACGAATGTAATTGTTAAGACTCTTTTTTTCATAAGTTTAAAGAATATAGGTTTTATATTTCCGGATATTTCTTTTTTTTCAAATAATGGATACCGTTAAATTTAATATAACCCAATTTGCTAAATGTTATTAGCGAATCTTGATTATAATCTTCGATCAAACATGCAATAATTTCTATGCCGATCTCGTTAAGGTGTTTTTCGGCTTTTTCAACCAGCAGGCGGGCAAGTCCTTTTCTTCTGTAATCGGGATGAACGGCAATACGGTTAATCCAACCTTTGCGTCCGTCGTGGGTGACCAAAACTACGCCAATTAACTCCGAACGGTATTGAGCCAGAATGAAATGGGCAATTCCTCGTTTTAGCTCTTCTTCGATTTTTTCGGGGCAATCGCGGCCTTTGTCTTTTACGGGCAACCCGGCCAGCTTCCAAAGTTTCAGTACAGCATCGTAATCATTTATACTGAAATCTTTAAAAGTTATTTGTTCAAAGTCAAAACTCATTTTAATAATAAATCACTTCACATTTGCGATGTGTCGTTTTAAAATTCTGAATTTTTTTATCGCTGATCCCTGTGTTATAACACTTTAAAAGTTTGAGGTCTAGCAACTCAATTGGATTGATACTTTTTACCTTGGTGTTGTAGATTTCGAGGTGTTTAAGCTTGGTAAGGTATTCGAGCCCTTTTAAATTTTTGATTTGTGTACCCGGGCAAATTAATGTTTCCAGGTTTTTCATGTTTTGGATTTGGTCGAAATCTTCAACCGGGATATTGGAAATATCCAAATACGTTAATTTGGGAAGCTTCATAATATCACTTAAATCGTTGATCGGGTTATTTCCGCATTCGATCAATTCCAGGCTTTGCATTTTTTTAAGGGCTGCCAATTGGGTGATCCGGGTATCGGTAAATCGTAATTCTTTTAGCCATTCCAAGGTAGTTAACGGGTTCAGGTTCCTCAGGTCTTCTTTATTGTTCAGGTTAAGTTTTTCAATGGTGCTTACAATATGTAGTTCTTCCGGGCTCAATCGACGGTCGGTAAAACCGGTAACTTCACGGAATACATTTTCCCAGGTGTCGTTCATGTCCAGCCACCAGCGGCTCAATTCCGAGGTTCTGAAAACCAGCAAAACATTTGGCTGGCGTTTCCTAAACTTTTTAGCTTCAATAATATCCACCTTGGTTTTATCGGCATAAACTTTTTCAAGTTTAGACAGCAACGAAATCGATTCCAGCGAAGCAACATTCGTATTGTCTATGTGCAATTCCCTGAGGTTGGCAAGCTTTTCTAAATGAACCGTTTCATAAACATTGCTGTTCGAGAAATCCAGGTATTCAATCTTGCTTAAATTTTGAATTGCTCCTAAAAACTGAACCTGACTATGGTTTCCGCTAATATATTTTAAATCGTTTAATTCTTTTAAAGGATCAAGATTCCTGACCGCTGTATTATTGAACGTCAGGTGTTCGAGCAGAACCAGTTTTTTAAGTGGTTCCAACGTACTAATAGTCGGTTGGTCGCTAATGTCAATCTCTTTAATTTTGGGCAATTCGTGTAATTGCTCGGCACTTGGAACCTCATCCAAAGGAGTGTATTTTCTGAATGCTTGTTTCCAGGCTTCGTCTAAATCGGCCCACCAGCTATTGAGTTTTTCCGATTCGAAAATAACATGGCAGCTTGGCTTTGCTGTCATGAACCGGTTGGCTTCTTCTGGCGTTACGTTCGAATGATCGCAATAAATTTTAATCAGTCCGGCATTTTGTTCTAAGGGCGACAGGTCGCCAATCAGAGTGCTGTCAATCCTGATTTCTTTTAAATTATCAAGCCCTTTTAAAGGAGCCACCGAACGGATATACGTTGAGGTGATGTGCAAATTTTCAAGACTCTTAACGCGTTTCAGCGAATCCATTTTAGCCACGTTTGAATTGGTGAACCGTAAATCTTTCAGGTATTTTAAGTTCGATAAAGGATAAAGTTCTTCAATAGGCGTATAGTTAAAATAAAGGTTTTCAAGAAATGTAAAATTGGCCACCGGGCTCAAGTCCCAAATCAGAGTGTGGCTAAAATCGAGATGTTTTAAATTACTGGCGTAACGCAAGGGATGCAGGGTGGTTATGTGGGTATTTCTAATGTCAAGGTACTTCAGCTTAATCAGGTTCCGTAAAGGAATGAGGCTCTCTACCGGGTTACCTTTAACCATCAACTTCTCGAGGTTGGTGAATTTTGAAAGCGGTTCGAGCCCTGCAATTTGCAAGCTGTCTGGAATAATTATTTCCTTCGCTTTAACCATTCTTTTCAGTTTTTGATAAATGATATCAGCGTCAAAAGCAATGGTGTCTTCCAGAATTTTTTGAGCCGTATCTGTTTCCTGGATAAATAGTGTATCGCTGTTGTTGAACACCAAAAACGTGTCTATTTTGGTGATTGTATTGGTTGCGGAGGTGGTGATAAAAGCTGAATCGTTGTATTTGAAAACATCGGCCAGTTTAACGGAATCGTTTAACAAATTATCGCCGGCTAAAAAAGCTTTCCATTTTTCCGGCATTTCGTTCCACCAATTTTGCAGCTCTTCTTTTTCGTTGAGTTTAGTGGTGTAAATACTGGCAATTTTTAAATCTTGTTTTTCGTCGTCAAAATTTATTTCAATAAACCGAATTTTGTTTGAGTTGATGGTGTCGCCGTTAAAATATTTTGCCCGGAGATTACGGTTGATTTGAAAACGAAAATATAAATTACTGCTTTCATTGATTTGATGCGTAACATCCTCAATGGTAAATCTGAATTTAACTTCGCGGAAGAAAAAATCAATATCTTTTAAATACGCCTGAACGTTTTTGTTGGTCGGAACCGTTCGGAATTCATCCAGGTCGTCTTCAACCTGCACATTTCCGTCCTGGAAAATTTTTAAAAAACTTTCGTTAATGATGGTTTCTTTGTCTTTGGCAGAAGTTTCGGATTTCCCTATTAAATTTAAGGTAAACTCAAGATATTTTACCAGTTGGGTTGCCGCTTTTTGGTGACCCTCAATTTCTGCTTTTGAGAGTTGTGCCTGCGTTTTTTGGGGAGCCCAAAGACTGAACGAAAAAACAATAGCTAAAACGTAAACAAAGACTTTTTTCATAAACGGCGTATTGTTTATTTTTCTTTAAAAATTAATGACCTTAGCACTTCCTCATCTTCCTTGGTGATCTTCAGGATATTTGAAATCAGCCAACCCGAATTGTTACCTTTCCGGTTAAATTTTGCCAGTTCAAAATACCATCCGTCCAATTGGAAAAAATGGAACTTCACATCCAAAACCGTTTTATATTGCAAGTTCAAGTTACGAAATTCATAAATAAAAAGCGTCAGGTAATCGGGTTTATATTCGCGTTCGGCAAATTGCTCCAAAATGGCTTTCGAGCGGAAAACCTTAATCAGGTTCATAAAATCGAGTTCGTGGCTCAGAGGGTGTAAAAATTTCCGGTCTTCGGCCGGTAGTTTTTCCACGTCAATAAATTGTGTTAAAAAGGGTTCGAACACCACGTTGGTTATTACCCATTTTGAGCCCACCGGTTCTTCCTGGAGCTTTAGAAAAAGGATCAAATCTTTTTCAACGCCTTTGTACACAAACCGTGTTTTTACTTCGGCAAACCAGTTTCCGCCGTGAAAATCCAAAAACTTTTGATGCTCGGCAACCGTGCACTGGTAAATAAATTGATTTTTTACATACGGATCAATGATGTTGCTTTGCTGGTCGAAAAGCAATTCGATGAAATTTTTGCGGTAAGCCGGGTTCCGGTAAAGTTTATCGTTAAAAGCCAGGCGTTCGCCATAGCGATCTTCTTCGCCGTTAAATCTCCTGAAAAACTGGTTGACCTGTTTTGTATGCGCGTACAGCATACTTTCGTCTTCAACGAAATTGCCAAATGATTGCGGACGAGCAGTTGCCTGCAACAGGCAAAGCAATAAAACAAGTCCACCAAGTTTTATCCTCATTTTGTTGTTTCTGTTACTCTAACATCGCCTAATAAAACATCCCAAAAACCGATCAACTTACCGCCAATTTGGGTGTGTTTTCGTTCCACATAAACGGTAATATCTTTTTTTGTGGTGTCCTTATAAGTTAGTCCGTCATTCGATTGGCCCTCAAAGCGCTGGTAAATGGTGATAACGCCAACGTATCTCCCGTCAGGTTGTAATTCCAAATCGCTAATGTATTGTATGTTGAACCATTTAATGCTTACACGATCGTAGTTCAGAGCCATCAAATGTTCAAGGTAATCACGAACACCGTAATATTTAATTTCTTGGCGATGCAATGACGATACCCCGATTTGGCTGTCTTCGGCAAAGAGTTCAAGGGTGCGTTCAATCACACGGTTTGCTTCAGAAAAAGGGGTTTCTTTACTACCAACAATCGAAATATATTTACTTAAATCCCTGATTTTTTCCATGGCCAAACTATCGATGGCGCGTTTACGTTCGGGGCTGATTTGTGCCTGAGAAAAGGCCGAAGCAGTGAGAGTGAAACAAAATACTGCTACAAATAATATCTTGATTTTTGACATAATCTCTATTTTTTAATTAGTTCAATTTCTGTAATTTTCCCGTTTTTGTCCAACACAAACGATTCGATATCTTTATCAAAGTTTTTAACGTCTTTTAAATACTCCAGGTATTTTTTGATGGTTGTTGGACGGTCGTAATCTTTAACTCCATTTTCCTGGCTGATAATAATTAGCACGGGAACATCAATGGTAGCGTATAGTTTCAATGCTTTTTCAATTTGTATATTTGCCTGTGTAAAAGAACTGGCATTGGCAACGGCCCTGAAACCATCAAGAATGGTTTTTCGCAATACATGTTGTTGTTCTTTTTCGGTTTCTTTTTGGGTCTTGGCTTCATTATCGGCTTTTAATGCAGCAATAACATCTTCGGCTCGTTTGATTAAATCCTGTACCTCTCGGTCCTGAATATTTTGCCGTTTGACGGCATTTAAACGATATTCTTTCTCGTCGAGGCTCATCGAACCTTGATCGTTAATAATAGCCAACAATTCTCGTTTTGCTTTTTCAATATTTTGCTGGTAAGCAGTGCTTGTGCTTGGAGTGGTTGTAGAGGATTGTTTACTTTTGCATCCGGTAAAGGAAATAGAAAATGCAGCAAACGCGATCGCAATAAAACCTGCCTGTAATAATTTTTTGTTCATTGGTACGGATTTAGATTTTGATATTCACAACAATACATTTGTTATAAGGTGGAAACAAAAATATTTATTTTATACATTTATAACTAATTATGAGTCGGAAAAATTTTACAATCCCGGTGTTTATTCCCGAATTGGCTTGCCCTCATCAATGTTTATTTTGTAATCAACAGAAAATTAGTGGTGTACAAAAATCGCCTTCCGAAAAAGAAATCTTAAAAATTGTTAACGGGCATTTACAAACCATTCCTTCCGGCAGTAAAATAGAACTTGGCTTTTTTGGTGGAAACTTTACCGGGATTCCGCAAAATGACCAGAAACGTTATTTGAAATTGGTTCAACCGTATTTAAAACAAGGCAAAATCTCGGCCATCCGCTGTTCAACCCGTCCTGATTATATTAACGAAGAAATTTTAGAAATCCTTCAAAACTATGGTGTTAAAACCATTGAGCTGGGTGCCCAGTCGATGGATGAAAAGGTGTTGCAAAAATCGGGCAGGGGGCATACGGTTGAAGATACCATCCGGGCTTCGGAAATGATTAAAGCTTTTGGTTTTAACCTTGGCTTGCAAATGATGATTGGCTTACCGTCTGATACGAAAGAAAAATCGATAGATACTACAAAAAAAATTATTAACTTTGGTGCAAACAATACCCGGATTTATCCAACGCTGGTTATCAAAAACACCAAACTGGCAGATTTATATCAGTCCGGACATTATACTCCCCTTAGCTTAGATGAGGCCATTGAATGGTCGGCAAAGCTTATTAAGCTTTTTGAAAATGCTGGAGTAACGATTTTGCGTGTGGGTTTACACCCTTCGGAAGGACTTATTGATGGAACCGACTTAATTGCCGGGCCATTTCATCCTTCATTTCGGGAGCTGGTGTATACCGAAATTTGGAGAGAAAAATTAATGGCTATAAAAACGGATCAGGATGCAATAGAAATTAAAGTAAATCCAAAAGAATTAAATTACGCCATTGGCTATCATGCGAAAAATAAACTCCTTCTGAAAGAAAAGTTTAAAACAGTAAAATTTGTAACCACCAATTCTTTAAAAAGGAGAGAATTTAAAGTATGTTAATTATTGTCGATCAAAAAATTCCTGAAGAAGCTAAAAATAACTTACGCAATTATGGCGAAGTTATTTGTCTGGAAACAGAAAATTTAGTGTATGAAGGCATTTCCGGACACCCCGATATTTTCTTTACACAAATAAACGGCCAGTTTGTGGTTAGTCCTAACCTTCCGCAAAAATACCTGGATGTTTTTAATGAAAACCAACTTCGTTATATTTTGGGCGAAGAAGGAGTAGGCGATGCTTATCCACAAACCTCAAAATATAATGCCGTTGTTGACGATTATTATATGATTCATAACTTTCGTAATACCGATTCGCTGATTATTAAAATTGGCGATAATTACGATTTGATCCATGTAGATCAGGGGTACACCCGTTGCAACCTGCTTTCGTTGGGGAATAAGCATTATATCACCTCCGACCGGGGAATTGTTAAAACATTAAAAAGGTACGATCTGAAGGTTCTTTATGTTGATCCGACAGATATTCTTTTACCAGGCTTTAAGCATGGTTTTATTGGTGGTTGTGCCGGGATTCACAAAAATCAAATATTTTTTATCGGCAGTTTAAAACATTTTCATGATGGCGATAAAGTAGAATCTTTTGTTCAAAAACAAGATATGGAAATTATTGAACTTTACGACGGGCCATTGTTTGACGGCGGAAGCCTCATATTTGTTGAGAAAGTTTGAAGTTAGAAAACCGAAGCGGGAAGTATTTTAACTTCACGCTTCCAACTTCTGACTTCAAGCCTTTTTTACTTCCAACTTTTATTTTCACTAATACTTAGATAAATAACATTTCCAATTTTTTTTTAATCCCTTTTTATCCCCCTTATTTTTTGTAATTTCGCAGCCTAAATATTTACATTATGCTACGAACACATACTTGTGGAGCGCTGAACATTCAGTACGTTGGAGAAAAAGTAACCCTTAGTGGCTGGGTTCAAAAATCGCGCGATTTGGGCGGAATGACCTTTGTTGATCTTCGCGACCGTTACGGAATTACACAATTGGTTTTTAATATGGATACCAATGCTGAATTGTGCGGTAAAGCCCGTAAACTGGGTCGTGAGTTTGTAATTCAGGTCAAAGGAAAAGTAGCCGAGCGGAGCAACAAAAACCCTAAAATTCCTACTGGTGAAATTGAAATTATTGTTTCGGAGTTTAGTGTTTTGAACCAATCAAAAATCCCTCCGTTTACCATTGAAGACGAAACCGATGGGGGAGATGAGCTTCGTATGAAATACCGCTACCTGGATTTGCGCCGCAACCCGTTGAAAAAAAACATGGAATTGCGCCACCGCATGGCCATTGAAACCCGTAAATATTTAGATGGACAAGAATTTTTCGAAATAGAAACCCCTTATTTAATTAAGTCAACGCCTGAAGGCGCCCGCGATTTTGTGGTTCCTTCGCGCATGAACGAAAACGAATTTTATGCCTTACCGCAATCGCCGCAAACCTTTAAACAACTCTTGATGGTGGCTGGATACGACCGTTATTATCAAATT
Source organism: Bacteroidales bacterium (assembly GCA_963664245.1). Lineage (GTDB taxonomy): Bacteria > Bacteroidota > Bacteroidia > Bacteroidales. The sequence goes on along the minus strand of OY760934.1, from coordinate 2,206,581 downwards.
GTAAAGTGTTTCCGCGATGAAGATCTACGTGCCGATCGTCAACCGGAATTTACGCAAATTGATTGCGAAATGTCGTTTGTGGAGCAGGAAGATATTTTAAGCACCTTTGAGGGGCTCGCAAAATACTTATTTAAAACAGTGAAAGGAATCGATGTTGACGATTTTCCACGCATGCCTTATTCCGAAGCCATGCGTTTATACGGTTCCGATAAACCCGACATCCGTTTCGGGATGGAGTTTGTAGAGTTGAATGAGGTAGCTCAAAACAAAGGATTTAAAGTGTTTGATGATGCCGAACTGGTGGTTGGTTTTTGCGCCGAAGCTTGTGGCGAATACAGCCGTAAACAGCTGGATGCTTTGACTGATTTTGTGAAACGGCCCCAGGTGGGAGCCAAGGGAATGGTTTACGTAAAATGCAATGCTGACGGATCATTCAAATCTTCTGTAGATAAATTCTTCAACCAGGAGGCATTGAAAACCTGGGCCGAAAAAATGAATGCCAAAGCTGGAGATTTGTTGTTGGTTCTTTCTGGAAAAGCAAACGAGGTTCGTAAGCAGTTATGCGAATTGCGCTTAGAAATGGGAAATCAATTAGGATTAAGAAATCCGGATGAGTTTAAGCCATTGTGGGTGGTTGATTTTCCGCTCTTAGAGTGGGACGAAGCAACCCAACGTTTTTATGCCATGCATCATCCGTTTACTTCACCAAAACTTGAAGACATTACATTGCTTTCTACAGATCCCGGAAAAGTCCGGGCCAATGCCTACGACATGGTAATTAACGGCGTGGAAATTGGCGGAGGTTCCATTCGTATTTTCAATAAGGATTTGCAAAAGAAAATGTTTGAAGTGCTTGGCTTTACCGAAGAAGAAGCACAAGAACAATTTGGTTTCTTGATGAACGCCTTTGAATTTGGAGCTCCTCCTCACGGTGGTATTGCTCTTGGTTTCGATCGTTTTGTAGCCCTGATGGGAGGTTCGGATTCTATCCGCGATTTTATTGCGTTCCCGAAAAACAATGCAGGCCGTGATATGATGATCGATTCACCATCAGCCATTGCACAAGAACAATTGGATGAGTTAAAGTTGAAATTGGTGAAGGAATAATTAAAGCGTATTTTTTTCCAGTTCCTTAAAATCTTCCCTTACGGGGATGAAACAATCAATAATTTTTGTTTGCTTGATCGCTTTTACCGAGTGTACAACATTTGATGGAATGTAAGCACTCATACCGGCGGTTAAAATTTGGGTTTCATCGCCCAGAGTGAATTCAATTTCGCCGTCAATCACGTGTGTCCATTGCTCGTGCGGATGGGCATGGGGCGGGGCTAAAACCCCTTCTTCCAACGTAAAGTGCCCAAAGGTTGCCTGTTCCGAATGATAAATCGGGCCGGTAATACCTTCAAATATTTTTAGTTTTTTGCGGGTGTTGTAGTTGATGAATGTCATGGTTATAAGATTTGATTTTTAAATATAAAAAAAACAGCCCACAAAAAATGCAGGCTGTTCTATAAATTTGTACGGGTTTTTATTTCAGTCCCGAGCGTTCCAGCAAAGCATCAATGCTTGGTTCTTTTCCGCGGAAATTTATGTACAGTTCCATGGGGTGTTTGCTGCCGCCTTTGGAAAGGATTTCGTTACGGAATTTCATCCCTACTTCTTTGCTGAAGATCCCGTGTTCTTTAAAATAAGCATAAGCATCGGCGTCCAGTACTTCTGCCCATTTGTAACTGTAATAACCGGCCGCATAGCCCCCGCTGAATAAATGTCCGAAAGAAGTGGATGTTGAAGTTTCTTCAATGCGTGGGAAAAAACTGGCATCTTTCATGGCTTCATGTTCGAAATCTTTGATGCTAATTTTGATCGGTTCGGTAATGCTGTGCCAGGCCATATCGCACATTCCCAAACTTAATTGACGTTCGCTGGCAGAAGCCGCCTGAAAATTTTTCGCCTCAATGATTTTGTGGATCAGGTGTTCGGGGATTTTTTCGCCGGTTTCGTAATGGGTTGCAAAGGTGTTCAACCATTCTTTTTCGTACGACCAATTTTCGTGTATTTGTGAAGGAAGCTCTACAAAGTCCCAGTAAACATTGGTTCCTGCAAGACTAGGATAGGTGGTGTTCGAAAGAAGCTCGTGCATGGCATGGCCCATTTCGTGCAAATAAGTTTGAACCTCGCGATGGGTGAGTAATGCAGGTTTGCTTTTGGTTGGTTTGGTGAAATTTCCGACAATGTAAACATGCGGGTGAACCACCTTTCCGTTAAGTTTACTTTGCGGAACAAAATGGCCGCACCAGGCCCCGTTTCTTTTGCTTTCGCGTGGATGAAAATCCTGGTATAAAATACCCAAAAGACTTTCATCGGCATCAAAAACTTCATAAACTTTCACCTCTTCATGGTAAACCTGGATGTTGTAATTGGGTTTAAACGAAATGCCGTAAAGCGTATTAAAAAGTCCGAAAACACCTTCGGTGACTTTTTCCAAACGGAAATAAGGTTTTAATTCTTCTTCCTTAAATCCGAATTTTTCTTGTTTCAGTTTCTCGGAATAATAAGCCAAATCCCAGTTTTTTAGTTCTTCTTTAAACCCCAGTTTTTGGGCATATTTTTTAACGGTTTCAAATTCTTCGTTGGCTTTGGGTTTTGATGCATGGTGCAGGTTCTGAATAAAATCATTTACTGCTTTAACCGATTTTGCCATTCTTTGATCGAGCACATAATCGGCAAAGGTTGCAAAACCCAGTAAATTTGCCAACTCTAAGCGTAGGGCAGTTATCTTACGAATGATTTCCCGGTTGTTGTATTGGTTGTCTTGGTTGGCTCGGGTAGCGTTCGCAAAAAACAAATCTTTCCGTATTTTTCGGTTGTCGGCATAAACCAGAACCGGGTAAAAGCTTGGAAATTGCAAGCTGAACATCCACTCGTCTTTGCCTTTTGATTTAGCCAGGTCGGCGGCGGCTTCGATGACATAATCGGGCAATCCGGCTAAGTCTTTTTCGTTGGTGATGTGGTAACTAAAAGCGTTGGTGTCGTTCAGTACATTGTCGCCAAAAGTTAAAGAAAGTTCAGAAAGGTCAGCCGTAATTTCTTCGTATCTTTTTTTATCCTTCCCTTTTAAATTGGCACCACTGCGTACAAAGCCGGTGTAGTTGTCTTCTAATAATTTTAAACTTTCCGAATCTAAATTCAGTTGGCTTCTTTTCTCATATAGTTTTTTTACTTTTTCAAAAAGTTTTTCGTTTAACGAAATGTAGCTTGAAAATTTGGCCATTTTCGGGGCAGCATCTTTTAAACACTCCATTAATTTGGGGCTGCTTAAACTACTGCCCAAAGCTTCCATGATACTGTTTACGAGGTACAAGCGTTGTCCCGATTCTTCCATGGCCAAAATAGTATTGGCAAAGGTAGGTTCATCGGTATTTTCAATGATTTCATCAATTTCAGTGTAAGCTATTTCCAAGGCTTTATCTAAGGCTGGCGTAAAGTGTTCAATTTTAATTGCGTTGAACGGAATGGTTTGGTGTGGGGTGTTCCATTCGGTTAACAGCGGATTTTGTTCAGTATTTTGTGTTTTCATATAGTAACGGGATAAAAAATAACCGACCGCAAAAATATAATTTCTTCCGGTATTTTACGGTTTTTAAGATTTGGGATGTTGGTGCTTCTTTAGCAGTTTACCTTAGATTTATCAAAAGCAGGATCGTAGTCGTTGATATCAATTCCGGTTTCGGTAATCCGATACCCTTTGGAATTCCGGTGGGTTTTTACAATGTTTTTTCCTTCGCAGGCACTAATGCCTGTCCATTTGCAATTTTGACAATGAAGTAGGCCATTAATTTGAATACCCCAACATTCATCATTCGACAGGTAGGCGGTTTTAACTCTTCTCATATCACAAATATATAAAATATATATAGTTTTTTTTGATATGTTTTGTTAAAAAATGAAAAAACGCCATCCCGAAATAATTCGAAATGACGTTTTTATGCTATTTAAAATCGCTTATTTGTTGTCCAATTCTTTAAGAAGAACCTCTACTGCTTTTTCTAATTGTTGGTCGCGGCCGGTAACTGCTATATCTGGCAAGTTGTCGACAATATAATCCGGAACGATTTCCCTGTTTTCAAGAGCGTTGCCGTTTATATCCATGTTTTTAACTTCTGGTATACCAAAATACAGGGTCTGATCTTGAAGGGTTTCCCACCAAACCGATGTACTGGTACCCGGAACCGGCATACCGATAATTTTTCCAATGCCTAAAGTCTGGTAAGTAAATGGGAAGGTATGGGCATCAGAATAATTTCCTTCGTTTACAATAACAGCCGATGGTTTATACCACCTGTTAAGAGGTTCACCACCCATGGGTTTTGTATTTCTTCCCTGGAATATCATGTATTGTTTGCCGCTTAAGAAAGTTGCCAAATCGTTGTGCAACCAGCCACCACCGTTAAAACGGGTATCAACAATGATCGCTTCTTTGTTGAAATTGCGACCCAATACCTCCGAATAAACTTTACGGAAACTGGCCGAATTCATCCCTTGCACGTGGACATAACCAATACGTCCACCTGAAAGTTCTTCGGTTTGTTTTTGACGAAGTTTAACCCAGCGTTCGTAAAGCAAACCGGATTCTTGACGTCCGCTAATTGCTTCAATGGTTTCTTCCCAGCGTTTATTTGAAGAAGGATCAAGTACCGAAATGACAACCGGTTTACCCGCTTTGTGATTTAAATACGGATAATAACTTTCGTTTTTCTTTAATTCGATCCCGTCGATTTTTTCGATAATACAGCCGGCAGTGATTTTTGATTTTGCTTTGCTGAATGGTCCTTTTTCGATAACCTCGGCAATTTTGATTCCGTCACCTTCATAATCCCAGTCGCGGAAAATACCAAGACTTGCTGTTGCATCGCCATTGCGATCTCCAAAACGATACCCGCCACCGGTATGTGATGCGTTTAATTCGCCTAGCATTTCGCTGTACATTTCGGCAAAATCGAAGTTGTTGTTAATATGTGGAATGAATTTTTCGTATGCTTTTTTGTAGAAATCCCAATCAACACCATGCATGTCTTCGTCATAAAACTTTTTCTTTACTTGACGCCATAGGTGATTGAAAATATATTCTTTTTCAGCCGTTTTATCTAAATTGAACTCAGCAGTATAAGAAACACTTTTTTGTTTTTTCGTTGTTGGATTTAACCGAACAATACGGTCATTATTCATAAAAAATAAGTATTTCCCTTTTTTATCAAATTGAAGATTTCCGCTGCCCCCTCTTAGTTTTGTAACTAATGAAGTTTGGTTTTCACGGATTTTATTTACCCATAAATCAAAACCTCCTTCAAAACGGCTTAGGTAATAGAGTTCTTCTCCATCGTTTGATAAAACCATATCGCTTAATCGTGATGAATGTATTGTTAATCGGCGCATGCGGTCTTCAATTCCGTTCAGTTCCAGTTTAAGGTCTTCCTCTTTTTTGGCTTCATCTTTTGAATCCTTTTTGTCTTTTTTATCCTTTTTATCTTTTTTGTCTTTGTCGACTTTTTCCTTTTTCTCTTTTGCTGCTTTTTCTTGTTCTTTTAAAAGAGCCAGTTGTTCTTTATCCAGTAAAGCACGGTCATAAGCTTCCTGGGTGAAATACATGCCGTATACATCGCTTTCATTTCCCCAGCTGCCGTGACTGCGGTAACCATTTTTGCCAGTGGACCAAATCATCATTTTTCCGTCCATCATCCATTTGGCATTGCCATCGGCATATCCGCTTTGGGTGAGGTTTACAACATTTTGATTTCCTTGTGCATCAACCAAAACAACATCGGTAATGGGCCAGCGTGGTTTTTCGCTGAAATCCATCAGGAACCATTTTCCGTCGGGAGACCAATCGTAATGCTGATCGCCATCAGAATAAGAATAATTGTAATCGCCTTTTAAGATGGTTCTTACCTTTTTAGTTTCCAAGTTGATTACCCGTAAAATAATCCTTTCTTCAAGGAAAGCAACTTCTTTTCCGTCGGGAGAATATTTGGGCTGGAAGGTTTCTACATCGGTTACCAAAAGCGGTTCTTCTTTTAATAAGGTAGAATTTGTGAAGTTGATATCTTCGTCGCGAACAATTTTTGTTTGGTATAAATTCCAGCTGCCATTACGCTCAGAAGCATAAACCAGGCTTTTCCCGTCGGGGCTGAAACTAACCGAACGCTCTTGCTCGGGGGTGTTTGTAATTCGTTTGGTGGTATTGTATTCAACCGAAGTTACAAAAACCTCACCTCTTACAATAAATGCCACCTCTTCACCATCCGGTGAAACGCTCATTTCTGATGCTCCCGAAGGTAAACGCATAAAACTAACTTCGTTTTCTTTACTGTCCTGAACCAGGGTTATATCAACTTTATTTGGTTTTCCGCCTTCTTTGTAAGTGTATAATTCTCCATTATAACCAAAACACATGGTTCCGTCTTTTGCAATGCTTAAGAAACGAACCGGATGATCTTTAAGTTTGGTTAATTGGGTTGATTGTGCTGGGTTGTTTAATGAAAATTTCCAGATGTTAAAATCGCCAGATTGTTCGCTTAAATAATATACATCTTCATTGTTGCTGGCAAAAACAGGCCAACGGTCATCGCCTTTAAAATTGGTTAATTTGGTATGTTTCTTTGTTTTTACATCATACACCCAAATATCTCTGGCAAATCCCTGGGTATTATGTTTTCGCCATTCATCTTCCAGTGCTTTTGAATCATGATAAATGATTTTATCGCCTTTTGAGTTGTAATTTGCAAAATGAGCAGGGGTTGAAAGAACCTGTTTTTCGCGTCCGCCATTGGCAGGAACGATGTATAGCTCATCCAATGCCCTAGTTGGAAATTCAACATTCAAGCGGTTATCCTGAATAAATGCCGAGAAATGAATATACTTGCCATCCGGGGTATATCCACTTGGATATTCGGCGGTTGAGTTAAATGTAATTCGTTTGGCTTTGCCCCCATCGGCAGGAATGGTGAAAATATCAAAGTTTCCAAACCGATTTGATGCAAAAGCAATGGTTTTGCTGTCGGGCGACCATACCGGACGAAAATCATAAGCTTCGTGCATGGTCAAAATTTTAGCTTCACCACCCTGACTGGGTACGGTGTACAAATCTCCTTTGTATGAAAATACAATGGTTTTTCCATCAGGCGAAATAGATGGGTATCTCATCCATAAAGGACTCGCCATTATGCTTTGAATTGCCAGTGAAAAGACAATTGCTAAGAATAAATGTTTATGTTTCATGGTTAAAATATTGATTAATTATAATTATCACTGCTAAAGTAAACAGATTATTTTTATGACTTATTAATAAAATGTTCAATTTGTAGATGAAACAATTACTTTTGTATAAAATTTAACGAAATGACGGCAAAAGATGTGGAAATAATGGCTCCTGTGGGTTCGTACGAATCTTTAACTGCGGCTATTCAGGCTGGAACCGACTCGGTATATTTTGGCATCGAACAGTTAAATATGCGTTCAAAATCGTCAAATAATTTTACACTGCAAGATTTAGTTCAGATTTCGAAAATTTGCAAAAAACATAACATTCGTTCTTACATTACCCTAAATACCGTTATTTATGATGATGAACTCCCGTTGATGAAATCCATCGTAGATGCAGCCAAAGAAAATTCTATTACGGCCATTATTGCTTCCGACCAAAGCGTGATTCAATACGCCAATTCGATTGGGATGGAAGTACACATGTCGACCCAAACCAACATCACAAATATTGAAGCAGTTAAGTACTATTCTCAATTTTCCGATGTTATGGTTACGGCCCGGGAGTTAAATTTAAAACAGGTAAAAGCCATTACCGATGCTGTTTCTGACCAAAGAATTACAGGCCCTTCGGGCGAGTTGGTTCAGATTGAGATTTTTGTGCATGGAGCATTGTGTATGGCCGTTTCGGGGAAATGTTATTTGAGTTTGGATAACATGAACTCGTCGGCCAACCGGGGAGCCTGCCTGCAGGTTTGCCGCCGCCCGTACCAGGTAAAAGATAAAGACGGTGGTATTGAACTAGAGGTTGACAACGAATACATCATGTCGCCCAAAGACTTGAACACCATTTCTTTTCTCGATAAAATTTTAAAAGCGGGGGTTAGTGTGCTTAAAATTGAAGGTCGTGGCCGGTCGCCCGAGTACGTAAAAACGGTGGTTGAATGTTACCGTGAAGCGGTGAATGCTTATTTTTCGGGAAGCTTTAATGACGAGAAAGTTGAACACTGGAACAAACGTTTGGCCTCGGTGTATAACCGCGGATTTTGGGAGGGTTATTATTTGGGTCGAACCCTTGGCAAATGGACGGAAAAGTACGGTTCGCAAGCAACACAACGAAAAATTTATGTAGGGAAAGTAAGCAATTATTTTTCAAAATTAGGGGTGGCTGAGGTGAAGATGGAAACCCATGACTTAAACGTGGGGGAGAAGATTATGATTATTGGCCCGACCACGGGGGTTTATGAAGATACCCTGAACGAAATCAGGGTTGATTTAAAAAAAGTGAACCGGACACAAAAAGGAGAAAACTGTTCTATTCCTGTGAAAAAACTTATTCGCCGTGGCGATAAAGTTTACAAGGTAGTTCATATTGATCCGGTTTTTGACGATTAAAAATGCTTATGAATTTATTTAACTTACACACGCATACAAATTTTAGTGATGGTTCGTCCGAACCGGAAACTTACGTTAAACAAGCCATTGAATACGGATTTAAAGCCTTGGGGTTTTCCGATCATGCGCCCCTGGCTTTTGAAAATGATTTTGCCCTTAAAGCAGATCAGGTTCAAAACTATGCCAATGAAATCAGGCGTTTGCAAGAAGTGTATAAAAACCAGATCGAGATTTATCTTTCGATGGAGATTGATTATATTCCAGGGATGCTGGACGATTTTTCAATCCTGAAGAACCAAATCAGTCCTGATTATATTATTGGTTCGGTTCATTTGGTTCGAAAAAAAGAACATCAAAACCTTTGGTTTACCGATGGCCCGAGCCATAAATCTTATGACGAGGGTTTAATGAAAAATTTTGATTCGGATATTAAAGATGCGGTAAGTACTTTTTTCCATCAAACCAACGAGATGATTGTAACCCAAAAACCTGATATTGTTGGCCACATGGATAAGGTGAAAATGCATAATAAAGACCGCTATTTCACGGAGGATAAAAAATGGTACGTTGACCTGATTGACGAAACCCTGGATTTGGTAAAATCAAGCCATGCTGTTTTGGAGGTAAACACCCGTGGGATTTATAAAAAAAGAAGCATGTCTTTGTTTCCCGGCAAGAGTGTTCTTAAAAAAATTAAAGCCTTAAATATCCCGATTACCATTAGCTCGGATGCCCACAAACCACACGAATTGATGAATTATTTTCCTGAAACAATTGAGATTTTGAAAGGATTGGGGTTCAAATCGATCATTACATTCCGGAAAGGAAATTTTACCGAAATCGGAATTAACGAAATTTTATAAAAAAAAACGACCCCAAAATTTTGGAATCGCCTAATATATTATTTGTTTTGAAAATTTCTTATTTAGGATCGTAGGCCCATTTTATAAGTAAAGAGCCCCAGGTAAACCCGCCACCAAAAGCAGATAAAACAATGTTATCGCCTTTTTTAAGTTTGTTTTCCCATTCCCATAAGCAAAGAGGAATCGTGGCCGAAGTAGTGTTTCCATAGCGTTCAATATTAATCATTACCTGTTCTTTTTTGATTCCCATCCGGCGGGCCGTAGCTTCAATAATACGCATATTGGCTTGGTGGGGAACCAGGTAAGCAATATCTTCTGATTTTAGATTGTTTTTTTCCATGATTTCAACCGAAATATCTGCCATATTGGTTACGGCGAATTTAAATACCGGTTGACCTTCCTGGTAAATAAAATGTTCGCGGGCATCAACGGTTTCGTGCGAAGCTGGTTTTACCGAACCACCGGCTTTTTGATGCAGGTGGACACGCCCAAATCCGTCCGATTTTAAAATGGCATCCATTAATCCAACTTCTTCAGTAGTTGGTTCAAGCATAGTTGCTGTTCCGGCATCGCCAAAAATAACACAGGTCTGGCGGTCTTCGTAATCAACAATCGACGACATTTTATCGGCTCCGATTACAATTACTTTTTTGTGCGAACCGGATTCTATGTATTTTGAAGCAGTGGTCAGGGCATAAATATAGCTTGAGCAGGCTGCGTTCAAATCAAAACCGAATGCGTTTTTAATGCCAACCTTATCAGAAATAATATTAGCCGTAGCTGGGAATTGCATGTCGGGAGTAACCGTAGCACAAATTAACAGGTCAACCTCTTCGGGTTTGGTGTTGGTTTTTTCGAGCAGTTTTTTTACTGCGGGAACCGCCAAATCGGAGGTTCCTAATCCTTCACCTTTTAATATATGTCTTTCTTTAATGCCGGTTCTGGTGGTAATCCATTCATCGGAAGTATCAACCATATTGGCTAGCATGTCGTTTGTAAGTATAAATTCCGGCACCCAACCCTCAATTCCAGTTATTGCTGCATTTATTTTTGTCATTTCTATAATTTTGAAAAGGGCAAAGTTAAATTTTTTTGAATAAAATTAATTTTTCAGCCCGTTTAATATTTTCTCTGATAAATTTGCTTTATGTATCTCTTTCGATAGTAAAATCATATTTTTTATGGCAATCGGGTTAGAATTTCCATGTCCAACCAGCACAGTGGCGTCAATTCCTAAAACAGGAACACCTCCTAGATTATCATAATTCAGTCCGTCCACAATATGATTGCTTAAGCCTTGTTCGCTCATAAATTCCTGCATTGCTTCAAAGAGTTTAACAACCACATTTCCGGTAAATCCATCGCAAACAATAATGTCTGCTTTATCTAACAAAATATCACGGCCCTCAACATTCCCAATAAAATTAAAATCATTAGAACCTTTCATTAACTGATAAGCTTTCTGGCTCAATAGATTTCCTTTTTCTTCTTCTTCTCCAATGTTTAAGAGGCCCACCCTGGGGTTTTTCGTATTATAAATGTATTGGCTATATACCGAACCTAAAATTCCAAATTGATAAAGTACATCAGGTTTGGTGTCGGGATTAATGCCTACATCAAGAAAAATAGTTTTTCCGCCGTTCATTTTTGGTAAAATAGCGGCTATACTGGGGCGGATAATTCCGGGAATTATTCGAAGGCCGTAGATGGATCCGATTAAGATAGCACCGCTGTTTCCGGCACTTGAGAAGGTATCAATTTTATTTTCCCTTAACAACCGAAAACCAACATTAATACTTGAATCAACCTTGGTTTTAAATGCCCTTAAAGGGTGTTCACCCATTTGAATAACTTCAGAAGTGTGAACAATTTCAAATTGATCGGGATTTTGGTTTCTTTCAGCCAAATGATTGAGTATGGCTGTTTCGTCGCCAATTAATACAATACGGTCGGATGCCTGTAATTCTTTCAGGGCTAAAATGGCTCCATCAATCGTTGAAGCCGGGGCAAAATCCCCTCCCATTACATCTAGTCCAACATTCATTATAAATGTTTTGGGAGATTAAAATCTATTCAATTTCAGATTTCTCAATTGCTAATTTACCTTTGTAATATCCGCATTCTCCGCAAACGGTATGATATTTTACAGAAGCACCACAATTAGAACAAACGGCTACCGTAGGAGCTTCCGCTTTATAGTGAGTTCTTCTTTTGTCTCTACGCGTTTTTGATATTTTTCGTTTTGGATGTGCCATTTTATGTCAAAAATTTAATCGTTATTTTTTAATTTCTTCAATGCTTCCCACCTGGGATCTATCGTGTTTTGTTTTTTTAATTCGTTTAATTTTTTTATTACTTCGTTGTTGCAGGTAATATTTCCTTCGTCGTCGTCAGGATGAATGCGCTGCAACGGTAATAAAAGATAAATATATTCGTAAATATACGGAGCAATGTCGATTTGATGATCGCTTTCAGGAATGATGAGAATTTCATCTCCTTCTTCTTCCCGTTTTTCTCCAAACTTAACAATCAATTGTTGGTTGCCGGCTACCGGATAGTCAAATGCTTCTAAACAACGATCGCAGTTAACTTCTACTTTACCGGTAATTTTGAAATTTAAAACAAGCATGTTTTCTTGTTTTTCGAGAAACAAATCAACTTTAACGCTTCCTTTTTTAATCTCCGAATATTCAATCTTTCCAAAGAACGCTTCACTTATATTATAGGTGAACTCATGCATTCCAATGCCCAACCCTTTAAAGGGGATCATGAATTCTGTCGATTTCCCCATATAGCTTTCTAAATTTGGGCTGCAAAATTAAATATTAAAATTATGAATACCAAATATTTTAAAAATAAGTAAAACAACAATTTAATAATTACAGGGTAAAAATAAACAATCTTCTGTTAAAAAAATAACAGCCGATAGAAACAATTTATATATTTGCAAAAGTTCGGGCAGGTCCCGTGTAAAATTAACATATTGTCGGATTTAAAAATAGTCTTATGTTTAACAAATTAATAGCTTCGTTATTGCCTTTCATGCCTAAAGGTTTTGTGTGGCTTTTTTCGAAAAGATATATTGCCGGTAAAAAAATTGAAGATGCAATCAGGGTGTCAAAAGAATTAAATGAACAAGGTTGTAAAGTTACCATCGATTTGTTGGGTGAGTTTATTACAAAAATTGAGCAGGCAGAAGAAAACAGGGATACCTACTTAGAAATTATTGACACCATTGAAAAACAAGATGTTGACGCAAATTATTCATTAAAACCAACCATGTTCGGTTTGTTAATTGATCCGGAATTGTGTTACAAATACATTCGTGAAATAGTTGCAAAAGCAGCCTCATACAACAATTTTATCCGGGTTGATATGGAGGATTCTCAATGTGTAGATCTTGAAATTGATTTATTCAGAAAGTTAAAAGCAGAGTTCCCTAAAAACGTAGGTCTTGTGTTCCAGGCTTATCTGAAACGTACCTTAGATGATATAAAAGGATTACAGGATATAAATGCCGAAGATAACCCAATCAATTATCGTTTATGTAAAGGTATATATGTTGAACCTGCGGAAATTGCGTATAAAAAATACGAAGAAATCAATAAACATTACTTAGAAGATCTGGAATATATTTTCCAAAACAAAATTTTCCCGGGCATTGCAACCCACGACAAACCATTGATTGACGGATCCTACAAATTAATTGAAAAATACAATATTCCTAAAGAAATGTATGAATTTCAAATGTTGTATGGAGTTACCCCCGAGTTGCGCCAATCTATTGTTGACAAAGGACATGCTATGCGGATTTATGTTCCCTATGGAGAACAATGGTTTGCTTATTCAACCCGTCGCTTAAAAGAAAATCCTAAAATGGCGTGGTTGATTATAAAAGCCTTATTTAAAAGAGGATAGCGTAAAACTTTTGTTAAAAGAAGTTAAAATCAAGACGTATAAACTGCTGAATCTAAGAAGCAAAAATGCTTTGGATTCGGCAGTTTGCTTTAAGGTTGATTGAATAATACGTAAAATTTTACTAATTTTGCATTTCCAAAAATACTTATTATGCAAAAAGCCAGGGTTTTATTTGTTGCAGAAGAAATTACTCCTTATCTTGAAGAAACACCAATAGGAAAAATCGGAAGATACCTCCCTCAAGGTATACAAGAACGCGGAAAGGAAATAAGAACTTTCATGCCCCGTTATGGTTGCATAAATGAACGCCGTAACCAGTTGCACGAAGTGATTCGTTTATCAGGGATGAATTTAATTATTGATGACACCGACCACCCTCTTATTATAAAAGTTGCATCAATTCAGCAAGCTCGTATGCAAATTTATTTTATTGATAACGAAGATTATTTTCAACGAAAATTTGTTCTTCGCGATAAAAATAAAAAGTTTTTTAAAGATAATGACGAACGGGCTATTTTCTTCAGTCGCGGAGTATTAGAAACCGTTAAAAAATTAGGCTGGGCACCGGATATCGTCCATTGTCATGGTTGGTTTAGCAGCATTACCCCGATTTATCTAAAAAAAGCGTTTAACGAAAACCCGTTATTTACTGAAACAAAAGTTATTTATTCGATTTATAATGACGATTTTGATGAAGGCCTAAATAAAGATTTTGCTAAAAAAATTAAAATGGAAGGTATTAAAGATGTCGATTTAGAACAATATAAAGGAGCTGATTACATAAGTATGAACAAAGCTGCTATTGATTATTCGGATGCTGTAATTATAGGTAGTGATGCTATTAATACTGAAGTAGAAGAATATTTGAAAGCGTCTGGTAAACCTTATTTAGAGTACCATCCCGAAGAAACCTACATTGATGCGTACAATAAATTTTACGATGAAATTTTAGGATAGAAGCAAATTTACCCTGAGGAATTTTCGATTTTAAAAGTTTATCAAACTATGTAGAGATGATGTATTCATCTTTATGTGGTGTAATTGTATGTTAATATCATACTAACAACCAGTAATTTTACGTAGTTCTTACTTTGTAAGGGGTATTATGTGGAAAATACTTATTGCCTAATTCGTGAATAAGATTTAATTATTACATCAAGAAAACTTGTTCTTTATCGTATCTTTGCTTAAAATTGTAATCTCTTTCACCAAAAAGTTGAACAGTTATGTGTGGTATTGTAGGATATATTGGCTCTAAACAAGCTTACCCTATATTAATAAAAGGCCTTAAAAGACTTGAATACAGAGGTTATGATAGTGCCGGAATTGCGCTCTTAAACGGAAAAGTAAACGTTTATAAAAGTAAAGGTAAAGTTGCTGATCTTGAAAAATACATTGACGGTAAAGATATAAATGCCAATGCCGGGATTGCCCATACAAGGTGGGCAACACATGGCGAACCTAATGACGTAAACGCCCATCCGCATTATTCACAGTCTAAAGATTTGGCAATTATTCATAATGGAATTATTGAGAATTATAATTCCCTTAAAAAGGAATTAATAAATCGCGGTTACCAGTTCGAAAGCGATACCGATACAGAAGTTCTGATTTTTTTGATTGAAGATATTCAAAAAAACGAAGAGGTTGATTTGTATGAGGCCGTTCGTATTGCTTTAAATCAGGTGATTGGAGCTTATGCTATAGTAATTGTATCTAAAAAAGAACCCGATTTACTAGTGGCAGCACGTAAAGGCAGCCCCTTGGTTATTGGTGTTGCCGATGATGAATATTATATTGCTTCTGATGCGTCGCCGATTATAGAGTATACAAAAAAAGTGGTTTATTTAGAAGAAGAAGAAGTGGCTTTGGTAAAACCCAATCATCCATTGCAAATTAAAACCATAAAAAATAAAGAAAAAACACCATATATTCAAAAGCTTGAATTAAATCTGAGCCAGCTAGAGAAAGAAGGCTTTGATCATTTTATGCATAAAGAAATTTATGAACAACCCCGTTCAATCAGGGATAGTTTTCGTGGACGCTTAATATTGGATCAGGGAATTATCACTATGCAGGGAGTTAAAGAATATGAACATAAATTTTTAAATGCTAAACGGATTATTATTATCGCTTGTGGTACTTCATGGCATGCGGGATTGGTGGGCGAATATTTGTTCGAAGATATTGCCCGTATTCCTGTTGAAGTAGAATATGCTTCTGAATTTAGGTATAGAAATCCGATAATTACGGAGCACGATATAATTATTGCAATATCACAATCGGGGGAAACCGCCGATACCCTTGCTGCTATTGAGTTGGCAAAATCTAAAGGTGCTACTATTTTCGGGATTTGTAATGTCGTGGGCTCATCCATTGCCCGTGCTACCCATGCCGGAGCTTTTACCCATGCCGGTCCTGAAATTGGTGTGGCTTCAACCAAAGCATTTACTGCTCAGGTAACAGTTTTAACGCTGATTGCACTGGCTCTTGCTCAAAGAAAAGGAACGTTGACCAGTACCCGTTTCATGGAAATTTTAACAGAAATTGAGCACATCCCTGCAAAAGTTGAAAAAACACTACAAACGAGTAAGCATGTAATAGAAATTGCCGAAATATTTAAAGATGTTAAAAATTTCTTGTATTTAGGAAGGGGATATAATTTCCCGGTTGCACTCGAAGGGGCATTAAAACTAAAAGAAATTTCATACATCCATGCCGAAGGTTATCCTGCAGCAGAAATGAAGCATGGCCCTATTGCTTTGATTGATGAAAACATGCCTGTTGTTTTTATTGCGACCAATCGTGGGACTTATGAAAAAGTCGTCAGTAACATCATGGAAGTAAAAGCCCGTAAAGGAAAAATTATTGCCATTGTTACCGAAGGCGATATCCATGTAAAAGAATTGGCCGATTACGTAATTGAAATACCGGAAACCGAAGAAATGCTAGTTCCTTTATTGGCAACTATTCCGCTACAAAAACTGGCTTACCATATTGCCCTGAAACGCGGATGTAATGTGGATCAACCACGAAATTTAGCAAAATCGGTTACTGTAGAATAATAAAAAAGCCCTCAACCGAGGGCTTTCTTTTTTAAAACCTTTTTGCGACTGCTTTCCAGTTAACAAGTCTCCAAAAATCTTCAATGTAAGCCGGTCTTCGGTTTTGTTTATCCAAATAATAAGCATGTTCCCATACATCGCATGTTAATAAAGGAGTTTGCCCGTTTCTCATAGGATTTCCGGCATTGCTTGTTTGCACAATTTCAAGTTCCTCCTCTGTGTTTTTTACCAGCCATGCCCAGCCCGATCCAAATAAAGTAGCTGCTGCTGTTGAGAATTGTTCTTTAAATTCATCAAACGATCCAAAAGATTCATTAATGGCTTCAGCTAATTTTCCGTCAGGGGCTTCTCCTCCATTTGGAGTTAGGCAATTCCAGTAGAAAGTATGGTTCCAAACCTGAGCTCCGTTGTTAAAAATTCCTCCTTCGGCTTTTTTAATGATCTCTTCCAGGCTTGCATTTTCAAAAGCTGTTCCGGGAACCAATTTATTCAGGTTGTTTACATAGGTTAGATGGTGTTTTCCATAATGGAATTCAAGGGTTTGCTTTGAGATGTAGGGTTCTAAAGCATCCATTTCGTAAGGTAAAGAAGGTAATTCAAAAGCCATGATTTAAGTTTTTTACGGTTTATTAATCGATTAATTATTTGTTGATGTGATGCATTTTAAGGCTTCCTGAAAAGTATGGTCAATTTGATGAAGAATCGGATAAAATCCATCATTATCATACACTAAGTTACCAATATATGCTTTAAGTAAAACACGAATCCTGTATTTTGATTCTTCGAACCCTTTTTTGTCATATTTTATTTTTCGTTCTTCTGCGAATTCAATAAAATCATTTAAAAGCTTGTCACTGATTTTGTAATTTTCGTCAAAATCTTTTACATCTTTAAATGTATTAAAATACTCTCGTTTATTATCAACGTATTCAAAGGCAAATTCGTAAATAACCCCTTGGTTTACTAATAAATTGTAATAAACCGAATTGCTTGTTTGTAACGGTACAAAAACATCAGGCATGATTCCTCCGCCCCCGTAAACTGTTTTTCCGCCGGGTGTTACAAATTTCAGCGAGTCATTAATTTTTACACTGTCAATGCTGAAAAGTTCTCCATTGGTATAACGATTGTAAAATTCTCTATAATAATTTTCAAAATCGCCACCAGTATAAGGTTTTTGGATAGAACGCCCAATGGGAGAATAATATCTTGCTGTTGTCATTCTGAAAGCCGATCCATCGGGTAAATTAAGCTGTTCCTGTATTAACCCTTTGCCAAACGAACGCAGACCTACGATTGTTCCTCGGTCATTATCCTGAATGGCTCCGGCTAAAATTTCGCTTGCCGATGCCGAACTTTCATCTATTATAATCACAACCTCACCTTTCTCAAAAATTCCCCGGCTGGTTGATCTTGCTTCAGATTTAGGGCGGTTTTTTCCTCTGGTAAAGACGATCAGTTTGTCTTCCGGTAATAATTCGTCGGCAATTTGAACGGCCGGTTGTACATATCCTCCGGTGTTTGATCGAAGATCAAGAATTAAACGGGTCATTCCCTGTTCAAGGAGTTTTTCCAATCCTTTTCTAAACTCGCTATAAGTAGTAGCCGAAAAAGTATTCAGCTTAATAAATCCAACCGTATCATTAACCATGTATGCTACATCCATGCTGTAAGTTGGGATAATATCGCGTGTAATAATATAATTAATCAACTCGGGGTTTCCTTTACGGAGAATACTGATTTTAACTTTTGTTCCGCGGGGGCCTTTAAGCTTTCTCATGATATCAATAGTACTTAAATTTTTTCCGGCAATAGTAGTGTCGTCTACCATAACAATGCGATCGCCCGAAAGAATTCCCAGTTTTTCTGAAGGTCCGCCGGCAATTGCTTGCAAAATCATTACGGTATCTTCAATAACTGAAAATTCAACCCCAATACCTTCAAATGAGCCCAATAAGGGGTCATTGATGGCATTAAATTCTTCCCGGCTGATGTATTGGGTATGTGGGTCAAGATTTTGAATGATGGCTTCTATAGCTTCTTTAGTAAGATCTTCTTTCTTTACAGAATCTACATAATCTTGCTCAATAAAGTTGATAATATCAGCAAGTTTATTGTATTGGCTTTTGGTTTTGATCGGGATCAAATTTTGATCAACCCCGGCGATATTATTTAAACGCTGGCCAATAAAAATCCCAATAATCAAGATAATGGCAAAAAGTACGGGAAGATAGATTCTTATTCGATTGGTTGTATTATTCATAGTTTTAAAAAAGGGTGAAAGTATACAAAAAAAGCTTTCCTGTCAAGAAAGCTTTTTTGTTGTGTACCCAGGGCCGGGGTCGAACCGGCACGAGTGTTACCTCATTGGTGTTTGAGACCAACGCGTCTACCAATTCCGCCACCTGGGCAAGTGGTATTTTTGTATTGTAATTTATCTAAAGAACGATTTTTGAGTTTGCAAAAATACTCAAAAAACTTATAATCTCTAATATTTTTTAAAGATTCTTTGAATTTATTATTGCAGGGTATATAATTTATGGCTAATTTTGCAGCCTTTAAAGAACATCTAAACTACTCATACTCATGGCGAAGAAAAATATTGTCATTTTTTCAGGAAGATCAACCGACTATCTTGGTAAAAAAATAGCTGAAAGTTACGGCCTAAAACTTGGTAAATCAGAGGTAACTGTTTTTGCCGATGGTGAGTTTAGAACCCGATTGAATGATAATGTTCGTGGGCGCGATGTGTTTTTGGTACAATCAACGTTTCCGCCATCAGATAATTTATTTGAATTATTGTTGATGGTTGACGCTGCCCGCAGAGCTTCAGCAAAAAGCATTGTGGCCGTGATTCCTTATTTTGGTTTTGCCCGTCAGGATCGTAAGGATCAACCAAGGGTTCCGATTACGGCTAAATTAATTGCAAACCTGTTAACTTCGGCCGGGGTAAATCGTATCATTACCCTTGATTTACATGCCGATCAAATCCAGGGATTTTTTGATGTGCCTGTTGATCATCTCTATGCTTCTTCCTTATTCAGCGATTATATTAAAGAATTAAAACTTCCGAATCTAACCATGGCTTCTCCTGATACTGGTGGCACACGTAGAGCGGCTGCTTATGCAAAAAGCCTTGGAACCGATTTTGTAATTTGTTACAAACAAAGAGCAAAAGCCAACAAAATTGAAAAAATGGCTTTGGTAGGGGATGTTACAGGAAGGGATATTATTTTGGTAGACGATATCATTGATACCGGAGGCTCAATTACCAAAGCTGCTGAGTTGATGATAAAAAATGGGGCTTCAAGCGTTCGGGCATTTTGCACGCACCCGGTATTTTCAGGGCCGGCATATGACCGCTTAGTCAATTCTCCATTTACCGAAATAGTTACAACGGATACTATTCCATTACAAAAAGAACACGAAAAATTTAAAGTGCTATCTACTGCCGATTTGTTTGCGGAGGTTATTCACCGCATCGACAGCAAGCAGTCGATCAGCTCTTTATTTCAATTTTAATAATAAAAAATAAATAATTATGAAAACTGTATCATTGAGCGGTTCTCTTAGAGAGAACGTAGGGAAAAAAGATGCAAAAAAACATCGTAAGGAAGGCAAAGTTCCTTGCGTGTTGTATGGTGGAAAAGAACAAACCCACTTTATTGCTGACGAAAAAGACTTCCAAAAAATTATTTTTACACCGGAAGTTTATATTATCAACTTAACCATTGCCGGAAAAGAAACATCTGCAATTTTGCAGGATGTTCAATACCACCCTGTAAGCGATAGTATCTTACACGTGGATTTTCTGGAAGTTATTCCGGGTAAACCTGTAAGCATTGCAGTTCCGCTTCGCCTTCAAGGTTCTTCACCGGGGGTAATAAAAGGTGGACGTTTAACCCAAAAAATCAAAAAAATCAGGGTAAAAGCTTTGGTTGAAGATTTACCGGATCAAGTAGTTATTGATATTTCAAAACTGGATATTGGTGATAAAATTAAAGTAGCAGAAGTAAAAGAAGAAAAATTAAGCTTCTTGGACAACCCGAATTCTATTATCGTTGGTGTTTACACTGCCCGTACAGTGGTTGCTGGTGCCGGAGAAGATGATGAAGATGAAGATGGCGAAACCCCTGCTGAAGGCGGAGATGCACCTGCTGCTGAATAGATTTTAAAGAACTCTTAATAAACAGGGTATAAGGTTTTTTATAACTTTATACCCTTATTTTTTGTAAGATGAAGTATTTAATTTGTGGATTAGGAAATATAGGCGACGAATACCGGAACACCCGGCACAACATTGGTTTTATCGTATTGGATGCCTTGGCTCAGCAGGCCGGGGTAAAATTTGAACCCGGTCGCCTGGCTTCGGTTGCAAAAATGAAACATCGCGGACGAATTCTGGTTCTGATTAAACCTTCTACTTACATGAATTTAAGTGGTAAAGCCGTAAAATATTGGTTGAACCAGGAGAAAATCCCCATCGAAAACTCCCTGAGTATTTTAGATGATATTGCTTTGCCTACCGGGAAATTCCGCATGAAAATGAAAGGTGGCGACGGAAACCATAACGGACTAACAAGCATTATCGAACATTTAAATACCAGTGAATTTCCCCGCTTGCGCATTGGTATCGGCGATGATTTTGCCCGGGGTTATCAATCGGATTATGTGCTGGGTGAGTGGACCAAATCCGAAGAAGAAATTCTTATTCCGCGTATTAAAATTGCCACGGATATTGTGAAAAGCTTTGTTACCATTGGTATTGGGCTAACCATGACGAATTTTAATAATAAATAATTTTATATTCATTTTGCCTTGATGCAAAACGAACCAAAAAATCAAGAAAATCTGATCCAAACCTTCCCCGCAGGCCACTCCCTGACATCGCAGATTTTCAGGCTGTCACTTCTATACTTCTGATAAAGTATTAAAAAATAATCAATAATAAATCAAAAACTAAAAAAAAGGCGTTAGCCTCTTTTTTTAGTTTCCTTTAATTTTTTTCTCAATTATTTCTGCAATTTTTTCTATCGGAATTCGCTCTTGCTCCATGCTATCGCGTTCGCGAATGGTTACGGTATTGTCTTCCAGCGTTTGGTGATCAACCGTAATACAATAAGGCGTTCCAATGGCATCCTGGCGGCGGTAACGCTTGCCAATCGCGTCTTTCTCTTCGTACTGACACATGTAGTTAAATTTCAAAGTATCCATGATTTCGCGGGCTTTTTCAGGGAGTCCGTCTTTTTTAATCAATGGCAAAACAGCGGCTTTGTAAGGAGCCAGTACCGGTGGAATCTTCATTACTACGCGTTCTGATCCGTCTTCCAGTTTTTCTTCGGTGTAAGCATGGGTTAAAACAGCCAGGAAAGTGCGATCCAGTCCAATCGAAGTTTCAACTACGTAAGGAACATAGCTTTCGTTGATTTCCGGATCGAAATACTGGATTTTTTTACCGGAATGTTTTTGGTGTGCTCCCAAATCAAAATCGGTGCGCGAGTGAATTCCTTCCAATTCTTTAAATCCCATGGGGAACTCAAACTCGATATCGGCGGCGGCATTGGCATAATGCGCCAGCTTTTCATGATCGTGGAAACGATATTTTTCGGCCGGAATGCCCAAGCTCAAATGCCATTTGCGGCGCTCTTCCTTCCAGTATTCGTACCATTTCATTTCTTCGCCGGGGCGGATAAAAAACTGCATTTCCATTTGCTCGAACTCACGCATGCGGAAAATAAACTGGCGCGCCACAATCTCGTTACGGAACGCTTTCCCGATTTGTGCAATCCCGAAAGGAATTTTCATGCGGCCGGTTTTTTGAATGTTGAGGTAGTTTACAAAAATACCCTGGGCCGTTTCCGGGCGAAGGTAAATTTGGTTAGAACCATCGGCCAAAGAACCCATTTGCGTGGAAAACATCAGGTTAAACTGGCGAACGTCCGTCCAGTTTTTAGAACCGGAAATGGGGCAGGCGATCTCTAAATCTTCAATCAGTTTTTTGATGCCTTCCAAATCGTCGTTTTCCATGGCAGGGTAGAGGCGGTTTTTAATGTCTTCAATTTTTTTCAGATTGTCCAACACACGCCCGTTGGTTGCCATAAACTGTTCTTTGTCGAAAGTATCGCCGAAACGTTTGGCGGCTTTGTCTACTTCTTTCTGGATTTTTGCTTCAATTTTGGCGATGTGGTCTTCTACCAAAACATCGGCACGGTAACGTTTTTTAGAGTCTTTATTATCGATCATCGGATCGTTAAAAGCGTCTACGTGTCCCGACGCTTTCCAAACGGTGGGGTGCATAAAAATGGCCGAATCAACGCCCACGATATTTTCGTGGTGCTGAACCATGGCTTTCCACCAGTACGCTTTAATATTGTTTTTCAGCTCAACGCCGTTTTGACCGTAATCGTAAACTGCGCTAAGTCCGTCGTAAATTTCACTCGATTGAAACACAAAGCCATATTCTTTGGCATGTGCAATAATTTTCTTTAAAAGATCTTCGTTTGTTGCCATGCTGCAAAAGTAAGGAATTTGTTAATTGGTTAATTTGAAAATTAGTTAATGTGCTAATCCCGCAAATTTTGCAAGGACAAATTTGATGATTTTTTAATTCGTTAATTTGGGATATGATAATGTAATAATTAAGAAAATCTAAATCTTACCTAAGATCGTTAAGATAAAATCTATAACATCACTTATTCCTTCTTTAAAAGATTTCCAAAATCCTTTTTTCTTTTTGTTAGATGACATTTCTTTCTTTGGCATTTGTTCTGATTTAATAATATGCTGATTCTTTTAATTATGTGTGAGGACAAGTTATGCTAATTTGGAAGTTTAAATATCATCCCGGATCCTCGCTTCTATATTCTAAGTGAGTTATATATAATTTACCCTCTCTTTTTCTTATGAAAATTCTCAGAAAATCGGATTCACCATATCCTCTTAAATAAACAACATCATTTTTAACATTGATAAAACTAATTTCTAATTGATCCCAAATTTTTAATTGTTGTTTTAAATTAAATTTTAGTTCAAAAGTTTTTGGTTCTTTTTTCTCACAAGCCCAGCCATTTCCATCATTTTTTACTTGAAGTTTAATAATTTCATCTATTTGATGACTTTTCAAGTTTTCAATTTCCCCATCAGTTGAACCTTCACATCTGTCATCTTTGTGATAAACGAATGTCCAGTCATCCGTAAAAAAATCTTTAAGAGAATGTTCACTTTGAATAGTTTCAAGGAAATTATTTAAAAAAAGTCTAATGTCTTGTGAAAAACTTCTTACTGAAAGAAAGATAAATACAATACAAACAGTTATTATTCTATACATATTATGTTTCATTTATAGATTGTTTTCTGATTTAGAAATGGCGGTTTTAATATTTTCAAGAATTTGCTTTTTAGTTTCATTTTCTGTTTTGACTTCTTTCACTTTTTTTAAGATTAAATGTAAATCAATTCCGTCATGAATGGGAGTTGTGTATATACCCAGAATAATATTGTAATTTTCTTTTTCTTTCCTTTTTTCAAGAACCTCAATCACAAGTTCAGGATTAGCTTCCGTTACTGCAAATAATATTTCATTTGAAAATTCTGAAAATTCCACATTGTTCTTACAATCCTTAGAAAATTGATCGAAGAAATCAGTTAAAATTTCTTCCGTTAGATTATTCTTATTTTCTTTTGCAGTTAAAACCTGGTCTATTTTACACTGAGAAAAACAATTGATTGTAAAGAATGAAATGAAAATTAATAAGATGAATTGTTTCATGGTTTGAAAATGACGTATTCTAAAGAAATATTCGGATAAAAATCTGAATAGCGATTGTAGTTAATACAGATACGATTATTAAATCTTTGGAAGAAATTAATACCTTGTCGTAAAGATATTTTATTTTAAGGTTGGTTATTCCAACTAGAAAAACAATAATAGAAATAAAACCTAAGTGATCAGATAGCCGTAGTAAAATAGATTGATTTTGGAATTCAACCCCTATTAAGCTATTTGAAAAAAGCAATAAATTGAAAGAAATGAATCCAATTATAAAGCTAAAGAGAAGTATCCTCCATCTGTATCCGAAATAAGCAAAAAGAACCATTGTAAGAATTAGTATGTCACAAAACAAATCTCTAACTACAGATAAAGTTTGATTTTCGATTCTTAAGAAATCTAATATAAAATAGAGTGCGATAACTATGACAGTACTATTCAAGAATGTCTTATCAGAAATCTTCTGCATTTTTATAGAATTATCCTGTAAAGAAATCAAAAATATTACCCAGCGTACTGGTGTCTCCTTTGTACAGCTCGGAGTAGCGGCATTGGGTGCAGCTTACCACGGTGAATTTTTTGTTTTGTACGTCAAAAATTTTGGCAAAAGCACCGCCGGTTGTGCGGATGGTATCGGTTTCAAATTGCTTGTTGCCGCATTTGGGGCATTCGTATTGTTTCATGGTTTTGATATTTGATAATAACAAATATAAAATTTAATCGAATGTTATTCTGAACTTGTTTCAGAATCTCTCAACTAAATCCAAAAGATTCTGAATAAAACCGTTGGTTTTTTCAGAATGACAGGAGGGGGGGATAAAATAATAGAGACGCCCTATTAGGGCGTCTCGACAAGTCATTCTGTTTTGTTAGATTATTGTCCTAAGGTAGCAACCATCACGGCTTTGATGGTGTGCATGCGGTTTTCGGCTTCGTCAAAAACAATGGATGCCGGCGATTCAAAAACATCTTCGGTAACTTCCATTCCGTCTAAACCGAATTTTTGATAAATCTCTTCGCCAACCGTAGTTTCGCGGTTGTGGAAGGCTGGTAAACAGTGCATGAATTTGCATTTTGGATTGGCTGTTTTTTTCATCATTTCTTTGTTCACTTGGTAAGGTTTCAACAGCTCGATGCGTTCTTTCCATACTTCGTCGGGTTCGCCCATCGATACCCAAACGTCAGTATAAATAAAATCACAACCTTTTACGCCTTCGTCAACGCTGTCGGTAACGATGATCTCGGCACCGGTTTCTTTCGCAATTTCGTTGGCCTGAGCCACTAATTCGGCCGTTGGTTGAACGCTTTTTGGAGCCACCGAGCGGAATTTCATTCCCATTTTTGCGGCACCGATCATCAGGGAGTTACCCATGTTGTTACGGGCGTCGCCTACGTAAGCAAAGGTAATTTGATGAAGCGGTTTGTCGCTGTGTTCCATCATGGTTAAAAAGTCGGCTAAAATTTGAGTAGGGTGGAACTCATTGGTTAAGCCGTTCCATACAGGTACGCCTGCATATTTTCCTAAATCTTCTACAATATCTTGTCCAAAACCACGGTATTCGATACCATCGTACATTCTGCCTAAAACGCGGGCAGTGTCGGCCATCGATTCTTTTTTGCCAATTTGAGAACCACTTGGGCCTAAATAAGTAACGTGTGCTCCTTGATCGAGGGCAGCTACCTCAAAAGCACAACGGGTACGTGTTGAAGCTTTTTCAAAAATCAATGCAATATTTTTTCCGGTTAACCTGGGAACTTCAGTGCCAGCGTATTTTGCTTTTTTCAAATCAGCTGAAAGCTCTAATAAAAATTTTATTTCTTGTGGAGTAAAATCCAGTAATTTAAGAAAGTTGCGGTTTCTTAGATTGAAAGCCATAATATCCTCCTATGGGTTTAAAAATTAATTAATTATGTCAAAATAATATCAGCGGCAAAAATAGCGATTTAATTCGACTTCCGGGCGAAGAAAGACGGATATTTTAGGGAATTTGGCGGTTGAATTTTAAGGAATTCTATTTTTAAATCGAAACGTTTGTAAGGCAGTTGTTTTAGAACCTGTTTCCCGGTTTTTATTTCACTAATATTGAGATTATTTTTCTTGAACAGTTCCCGGGAATCGTCAATAAAAATGTTC
The DNA here is from genome assembly GCA_963664245.1 of Bacteroidales bacterium. Lineage (GTDB taxonomy): Bacteria > Bacteroidota > Bacteroidia > Bacteroidales. The sequence continues at coordinate 2,180,181 of OY760934.1, read as the reverse complement.
ATCTCTTTCATCGAAAGGGAATCAATTCCCCAAATTTGATGGTTTTCGGCTAAAGAACAAGGGAGAATCTCAAATTCTTTTTTCCCCTTTCTGGTGGGTGTATGAATCCAGGTTAAGTAGTATCCTTTCCGGGTAATTTTTGTGGTGTCGTTCGATTTTTCCAAAGTCAGACTTAGCATGGTTCCGCCATCCCTTTTGCGTTTACGTTGGTTCGATACAAAATTCCCCAGCGAATAAGCGATTAAGCGTTCTTGTTTTGTTGAATCAATAACTTGATACTCCATTTTTTGCAATACATGCGGATGCGTGCCAATGATAATATCCACACCGTTTTTGAACAATAGCTTGGCGTATTTTTTTTGATATTTATTGGGAAAGTTTTGGTACTCATTTCCCCAATGTAAAACAGCAATGATTTTATCTAAATCGTGTTGTTTTACTTGTTTTAAATCGTTCAGGATGATTGTCGAATCAATGATATTTAGCAAACACGAATCGGAAAGTTTTCGGTTTGAATTATAAGTGTAATTAATGAATCCAACTTTAATGTTGTTTTTTTGAATGATTAAAAGATTTTTTCCGACCCTGTCAAGGCTGTCTTTAAAAGAACCGGTATGCATTATTTTTAGCGAGTCCAGTACGTCGATTGTCCTGAAGAGACCCTTTTCCCCCCGGTCCAGGGTGTGGTTATTGGAGGTGAACAACACATTGATCCCGTTTCTTTGGCAGCTTGCAGCCAGTTCATCCGGCGAAGAAAATGACGGATAACCTTTGTAGGGTTGTCCGGCCAAACAAACTTCTAAATTCCCGAGGGTAAAGTCGTGTTCGTAGAAAAAGGATCGCACATATTTAAAAACCCCGTCGTATTTATAGGTGTTGTTTGCGGTATCTTTGGCCGCCAAAATTTGAGCATCATGCCCCATGATATCCCCAACAAATAATAGCGATAACGAATCCTTTTTCGTTTCCTTCTGTGCGTTGCAAAATAAAGCAGTTACAAGGCATAATAATAGTATGCAAATTCTCTTTTTCATTTTTTTATAAAGTGGGGAGTCATGCTGCAATTTAAGCCTTTTTTTAAAATTAGAGCTTGTTTTTTTTATTCTGACGAAAATCTGGCCTCAAGAAATATTACCCCCATACATTATTAAATTAGCACATTTGTACATTAGCAAATTAACTACTTTTGCAGCTATGATTATAATTAATGATACATTGATTTCGGATCACCTGCTGGATGCTAAATTTTGTTGTGATTTGGCAGCTTGTCGGGGGATTTGTTGCGTGGAAGGCGATGCCGGAGCTCCGCTCGAAGATCATGAATACTACATGATTGAGGATAATTTGGAAGAGATCAAAAAACACATGACCGCTGCCGGAAAAGAAGTGATTGAAAAAAACGGCCTTTACGATTACGACAGCGAAGGACAATTGGTAACCCCCCTGGTAAACGATCGGGAGTGTGCTTTTGTATATTTTGAAAACGGCACTGCTTTTTGCGCCATGGAAAAGGCTTTTAACGAAGGAAAATCCGATTTTCAAAAACCAATCAGTTGCCATTTGTATCCCATCCGGATTAACTATCTGACCGATAAAACGGCTTTAAATTACCACAACTGGCATGTTTGTGATCCGGCCAGGGTAAAAGGAAAGGAAGTGGGTTTGCCCCTATATAAATTTTTGAAAGAACCCCTTATCCGGATGTTTGGCGAAAAGTGGTACAAAAAACTGGAAGCCGAAGCAGAAAAAAAACTCAAAAAATAATGAGATTGACTCAAAATCAAGTAAAATTTAAGATTAAAAATAATTCTGTTTACGCTGTGATGAATCTCTGTGAACCTCTGTGGTTCATTTTAGTTTAACCACAGAGATACACTGAGAAATACACAAAGACTCAGAGAGAATCTTTAGGTTTATTTATTTTCCAATAATTCTTTAATGGCTGCTTCCAATTGCTGATCGCGGCCGTTATCAATCACTCCGGGCCTGTTTTTTACCATAATTTCAGGAACGGTTTCGTTGTTTTCCAACCATTCGCCGGCTTTGTTTTTGGCACTTACCGGAACAGACCCCCAAACGATGGTTCCGTTTTGAAGCATTTCCCATCCGGCAAAACTACAGGTTCCCGGAACAGGCATACCAACCAGTTTCCCGATTCCTAAATCCTGGTATGCACAGGCAAAACAGTGCCCGTCGCTGTAATTGGCCTCGTTAACCATGGCCAGTGAAGGTTTGTTCCAGCGGTAGCCCGGTTCGTAACCAATTACGCGGTCTTCGATGGCATATTCTATGAAGCGTTCACCGGTAAAGAACATGGCCAAATCGCCAACCAAATCGCCACCGCCGTTAAAACGGGTGTCGGCAATCAGCGCATCGCAATCTAAAAATTTACCCATTGCCTTATCGTAAGCATTGCGGTATTGGCCGTCGTTCATGCCATTGATGTGAACATAAGCCAGTTTCCCGTTGCTTTTGCGGCTTACTTCTTCTTCGTTGGTGCGAACCCAGCGTTTGTACATCAAAGTGTTTTCGGCTCCTAAAGAAATAGGTTTAACCGTGATTTGTTGTGTTTCTTTGGTTTCCGGATCGTAAATTTCGAGGGCCGTAAATTTATCGTTTAAGCGGTTCAGATATTTTGCAAAATCTGCTTCTAAACCAATGGTTTCACCGTTGATTTTTTTAATAATCATGCCTTTTTTCAACTTGTAGTGATTTTTATCCAGCGGGCCGTCTTTAATGATTTCGTCAATTTTTAAGCCTTCTTCTTTGTAATTATAATTGATAAAAATTCCCAGGGCTGCGGTTTGATCGCCGTTTGGGTCAAAGCCCCTGTAGCGGGCACCACAGTGCGAAATATTCAATTCGCCCAGCATTTCGGATAATAATTCAGAAAACTCAAAATCGTTGCCGATGGATGCCAATTTGGGTTCGTAATTTTCTTTTAACGCTTTCCAATCGACGCCGTGGTAATCAGAAATGTAGAACATGGCATTGGTACGGTCCCAAACATGGTCGAACATTTCTTTTCGCTCGGCAGCTACATCTAGCAAAATTTCACCCTGAATGGCAACCGGTTTTGCTTGTTTAGTTTTAAGGTCTACTTTAGCAATTCTTCCGTCAGACAATAAGAAAAGATTTTCTTGTTTTTGATCCCATTGTAAACTTCCGCCACGGGCATTTAGGGGGATCAACATTTTAGTTTCTTTGGTGCGGAGGTTGGTGGTCCAAAGATTGAGGTTCTTTTCGAAACGAGCCAGGTAATATAAATCTTCGCCGTCTTTAGAAAGCACTGCATCGCCTAAATTTGAAGAGTGAATGGTTAAACGAACTTTGCGTTCTTTCATGCCGTCCCAGTCAAATTTTAAGGGCTCTTTTTCTTCTTTTTTTACCTCTTCTTTTTTATCTCCTTTTTTCTTGTCTTTGGGTTCTTCTTCCTTCTTTTTGTCTTTTTTGTTCATTTCTTTCCAAAGAGCATATTCATCTTTGCTCATCTGAAATTGATCCCATCCGTCTTTGGTAAAGAACATGGTGAACACGTCCACTTGGCGACTGCCGCTATTGGCGTACGAACGCAATCCGTAACGATCGCTAAACCAAAGCATTTGTTTGCCCTCGTTTACCCATTGGGGGCTGTAATCACCATAACCGCTTTCGGTTAAATTAATCATCTCTTGTTTGCCGTCGGCAGCCATTAAGATTACTTCGCTGTTTGCCATAATTGGGCTATAATCCAGCAAGAGCCATTTACTGTCGGGACTCCAGTAATAATCTTGGTCGCCGTCGCCCATGTAATAAAGCTTATCGGAGCCTAACAAAAGGCGTGATTTTTTACTTTCCAGATTATAAATTTTGATTTGATTCCGGTTTTCGGTGAACGCGATTTCTTTCCCGTCAGGAGAAAATTTGGGTTCGTAATTATCGTTTTCATTAACAATAAGTGGTTTTTCTTCCAGAAGGGTGGCCGCGTAAAAGTAAGGCTCGGTATCAAATTTTTTGGTGGTTTCATAAATGCCCCAGTGCCCGTTTCTTTCGCTGGCATAAATAATTTTTTTGCCATCCGGCGAAAAGCTTACAAAACGTTCTTGTGCCGGGGTGTTGGTAATTCTTTTGGTCATTTTAGCGTCAACGGCCGATACAAAAACTTCTCCCCGAACAATGTAAGCCACTTGTTTTCCGTCGGGCGAAACAGCCATCTCGCTGACGTTTCCACCAACCCTTACCCGTTGTTCGTTGTTTTCCTTGTCGTCGGTCAAGATGCTGATATTTATTTTTTGTTTTGAACCGCCTTCGCGTTGGGTGTAAATGTCGCCATTATGGGTGTAGCAAAGCAATCCGTCATCGCTAATGCTTAAATAACGAACCGGGTGCATGGTAAAATCCGAGATTTGGGAAGTTTGATCCGGGTTCTCAACACTAGCTTTATGCACGTTGAAGGTTCCGCTTTTTTCGCTTAAATAATAAATGTTTTTTTCGTCTGGGCTAAACACCGGGTTACGATCCTCGCCTTTCCAAGTAATTAGCATTGTATGTTTTCCGGTTTGGGCATCGTATTTCCAAATGTCGCGGGTAATCGAAGATGTATGGTGTTTACGGAAATAATTTTCGCCCCCTTTTTTATCGTGGTAGAGGTAGGTTTGTCCGTCTTTGCTGATTTGAACTTCCTCGGCGGGAATGGTCCAAACCTGGTTTATGCGACTTCCTTCAACGGCTACCGAATATAGTTCGGGTTGTGAACCAGTAGGATACTGACGGTGGTTTACGGCATCCAAGCGGCTTGCACCGAAAATAATTTCTTTATCATCGGGGCTAAAGGTGTATGGGTATTCTGCCGCTGAATGATAAGTTAATCGCTTGGTTTGTTTCGTTTTTAAATCTAAAACAAACACATCAAAATTGCCATAACGGTTCGATGCAAAAGCAATTTTGGAACCGTCGTTGCTCCAAACGGGCATGTAATCGTGTGCAACGTGGTAGGTTATTATTTGGGCTTCCCCACCTTGTGATGGAACCAAATAAATATCTCCTTTATAGGTGAATGCAATCTGTTTTCCATCCGGAGAAATTGATGCATAGCGCATCCAATTTGAATTTGCCATTATTATACTGCTCATTAAAAGCATAATAAAGGCTATTACTGATTTTTTCATAATATATATTTTTGAATTAGTTACTTAAAAGAACAAATAAAGCTACTTAAAATTATCAGAGCTTTGATGCGTGTATAGAGAAATTCAGGAATAAAATAGACATATTTAGATAAAATCTATACGAAAAGGGAGAATAAAAAAAAGCCGTTCCGGATTTTCCGGAACGGCCGGGTAATAATAATTGTCTTTTTTATGCAGCCGTATCGGTTTCGGGGCGTGCAGCAGCCATGGCTTCCAGTTCTTTGTCGATATGGAAATATCCGGCTTTGTCATCGCCCACCAGGTTAATTTTATCCAAAATAGTACGCATGGTGCTCTCTTCTTCGATTTGCTCGTTGATGAACCATTGCATAAAGTTACCGGTAGTATAATCTTTTTCATTTAAAGTAACTTCATACACTTCGTTAATTGAAGCGGTGATAAATTCTTCGTGTTTCAATACCTGCTTAAAAATATCTTTAATGTTTTTGAATTCGAAAGGAGGTTGCTCAATTTCCATCATTTTTGAAAATCCGCCCCTGTCATTCAAATAGTGAACAAATTTTAGCATATGGTTGCGTTCTTCATCGGCCTGGGCATACAAGAAATTTGCAGCTCCGCCTAAGCCGTTTACTTCACACCATGAGGCCATTTGTAGGTATAAACGTGATGAATATTCTTCTTTTTTTATTTGTTCGTTAATTGCGTTTTCTACGTTTGCGTTAATCATAATAATATTGTTTTTGGGTTTTTATTTAGATTAATTCATTACAAATTTAAGGATTATAAATAATAGGATGGATATTTTTGAACAAAATTCGGTAGTTTGTTACCGAAATTAATTATTTCTTAACTAATCAATTTCAATTAGCCCTTCTTTTATTAAAATTTCAATATCAGATTTGGTTAATTCATTTGTTATTCTCGTACAATCTTCATCCAGATTATCATAAGATGTTAAATAAAACAAGTTGTTTTTATAAAAATGCTGGTGAATTATATTCCATTCAATATTAGTAAAAGTTAATTTTTCAATGAATTCTTTTCTGCTTTCTTTGTTGATTAGAACTTTCATTTTTTGTTGTTTAGGCCAGATTGTCCCTTTACATACTTTTTGTTCGTCATTTATTCGATATTTCTGCAATAAATCAATTAGATTGTGATCAAATTTTCCTTCAACAGCCCAAACAGAATCATCAGGAATTATTTTCAGGAAGGTCTTTAAAAATGCTTCTTTATCTTTAAACTTGGCAACTATCCAAGAATTTTCGTAATCAACTTCTTTACCTTTTCTTTGTTCGATTAATTTTTTTTTGAAAAAGCTAAACATATAAAATCCATTTTTAATTTTTTACCAAAATAAAAAAAAGCATGGCTCAAACGAACCATGCTTCACTTTTTTCATTCTGGTTGTTATCCTTTTAAAGCCTCTGCACCGCTGACAATTTCCAAAATTTCGTTGGTAATTGTAGCCTGACGGGCTTTGTTATAAGTCAGTTGGAGGTTTTTCAATAATTCTTCGGCATTGTCGGTGGCTTTGTGCATGGCCGTCATACGCGCTCCGTGTTCCGAAGCAAACGAATCTAACAATGCTTTGTATAACTGAATTTTCAGTGATTTTGGGATCAACTCACGAACAATGTCTTCTTTGTTCGGTTCAAAAATATAATCAGCAGCCAAACTTTTTACTGTTTCTTCTTTAGGCTGAATGGGTAAATATTGTTCGGAAATCAACGCTTGTGTAGCCGCGTTTTTGAATTGATTGTAAACGAATTCGATTTTATCAAACTTTTTTCCTGCAAAATCTTTCATCAGCTGTTCGGCAATGAACGTTGCATTTTCAAAGTTTAAATCGTCGAAAATTTCAATATTTCTATAGGCTACATTATATCCTTTTGACGTGAAAAAATCCACCGCTTTTTTTCCGAAAGCATAAACAAATACATTGCCTTTATCGTTTTGTCGGCCGTATTTTTCTTTCATAATACGGATGGTTTCTTTAATCACATTCGCATTAAAAGCCCCGCACAACCCACGGTTCGAAGTAATACTGATTAACAGTATTTTTTCTTCGGGACGAGCTTGTGCGTAAACATTTTCATCGCTGTTTTCAATACTGGTGCTCAAGTTTTGCAGTATCTCGTTCAGTTTTGAAGCATAAGGACGCATCTTTAAAATGGCGTTTTGTGCCCGGCGTAATTTAGAGGCCGAAACCATTTTCATCGCACTCGTAATTTGCTGAGTGGATTTTACCGAATCAATCCTTGTGCGTACTTCTTTTAAACTTGGCATTTATTTACTATTTCGTTTAGTCAAAATAATTACTTGGCGTATTTTTGAGAAATATCTTTTGCAACGGTTTCAAGGGTTTTTAAATCCTCGTCTTCCAGTTTCCCGGCCCTTAAATTATCCAAAACATCCCGGTGTTTACTTTCCAGGAAATGCAGGTATTCAATCTCAAAATCTTTAATGCTTTCAACCGGAACACCCATCAGTAAACCACGGGTTCCGCAGTAAACAATAGCCACTTGTTTTTCAACAGACATTGGAGAATATTGTCCTTGTTTAAGAATCTCCACGTTGCGTTTACCTTTTCCCAATACCTTCATGGTAGCGGCATCAAGTTCCGAACCGAATTTTGCAAAAGCTTCCAGCTCGCGGTATTGTGCCTGATCCAGTTTCAGCGTACCGGCAATTTTTTTCATCGATTTAATTTGAGCATTACCACCCACACGCGATACTGAAATACCCACGTTAATTGCCGGACGGATACCCGAGTTGAATAAGTCAGATTCCAGGAAAATTTGTCCGTCGGTAATTGAAATCACGTTGGTCGGGATATATGCAGAAACGTCACCGGCCTGGGTTTCAATAATTGGAAGAGCCGTTAATGAACCACCACCCTTTACTTTATTTTTCAACGATTCCGGAAGGTCGTTCATGTTTTTTGCCACCTCGTCTGAGTTGATGATTTTTGCTGCGCGTTCCAATAATCTTGAGTGAAGATAGAACACGTCGCCCGGATAAGCTTCACGTCCCGGAGGCCTTCTCAATAAAAGGGAAACCTCACGGTAAGCAACGGCTTGTTTAGAAAGGTCGTCGTAAATTACCAAAGCCGGACGGCCTGTATCACGGAAAAACTCTCCAATTGCAGCACCCGTAAATGGTGCATAAAATTGCATTGCGGCAGGATCAGAAGCTGTTGCTGAAACAATGGTTGTAAAAGGAAGTGCTCCTGCATTTTCTAAGGTTTTATAAATCTGAGCAACGGTAGAACCTTTTTGACCAATTGCTACATAAATACAGTAAACGGGTTCGCCTTTGTCGTAAAATTCTTTTTGATTGATAATGGTATCAATGGCAATGGCTGTTTTTCCGGTTTGGCGGTCGCCAATAATCAACTCACGCTGCCCACGTCCAATTGGAATCATGGCATCTATAGGTTTTAATCCGGTTTGCAGCGGCTCGTTTACTGGTTGACGGAAAATTACACCCGGGGCAACGCGTTCCAAAGGCATTTCAAAACGTTCGCCTTTAATTTCACCTTTACCGTCGATGGGTTCGCCCAAGGTATTGATAACACGGCCCAGCATGCCTTCACCAACTTCAATCGAGGCAATTTGTCCGGTACGTTTTACTTTCTCACCCTCATTAATGCCCTGATTTTCTCCTAAAAGTACAGCACCAACGTTGTCTTCTTCCAGGTTCAGAACGATAGCTTTAAGTCCGCCTTTTTCAAATTCAAGAAGCTCTCCGGCTTCAGCATTATTCAAACCATAAATACGGGCAATACCGTCACCAATCTGGAGAACCGTACCTACTTCCTCGAGTTGGGCTTCGTCTTTAAATCCGGCCAGTTGCTGGCGTAATATTGCGGATACTTCTGCGGGTTTAATCTCTGCCATGATGTTATTTTTTTGTCTTTAAAATTCTCTGATGTATAAATTCTGATCAAAATCTTTTTTCAGTTCTTTGATCTGTTTTTTAATGCTGGCATCGTATTGTTTGTCGTCGTAACTCAAAACAAAACCGCCAATTAAATCTTTGTCAATTTCCTGCTCCAGTTCAATTTCGCCTTTGGTTTGTTCTTTCAAAAGAGAAATTACTTTGTCGCTTATGTTTTTGTCGAGCTCAGCAGCAGTAGTGAGCCTGGCCATTGTTATATTTTTAAATTCTTTATAAATAATCACAAATTGCTGCGCGATTTCATCCAAAATAGCTTCGCGGTTTTTGCGGGTGATAATCAATAAAAAGAAAAAGGATATTTGTTGCAATTTTTTTTCAAAGATTTCTTTAAGGATGGCTTCTTTTTTGTCCGTGAAGATAATCGGGCTTTGAAGCATCATGACGAAATCTTTATTTTGCCGGCATACCGATACCACCAGTTCCATATCTTCTTTCACCTGATCCAGCACCTTTTGTTCAAGAGCCAAGTCAAACAAAGCTTTGGCGTAACGGTTTGCTATTTTGCTTTCTTTCATCTAGTTAAATTTTACGTCGTCGATTAATTTCTGAACGTATTCTTTTTGTTTCTTATCGGCCGAAAGTTCTTCTTTCAAAATCTTTTCAGCAATTTCGATGGATAAGGTAGCCAGTTGATTCTTCAGGTCGGTCATGGCCGCCATTTTTTCGTTTTCAATGGTTTCTTTTGCGCTTTCAACAATACGGCTGGCTTCTTCGCTGGCTTTAATTTTTGATTCTTCAATGATTGATTCTTTTATTTTACGGGCATCACGAAGAATAGCATCGCGCTCTTCTTTGGCTTCTTTTAGTAAAGCTTCATTGTCGAATTTCAATTGTTTCATTTCCTCGCGGGCTTTGTTGGCCTGATTCAAAGCTTCGTCAATCGAATCTTCACGATCGTGCAATGATTTCAAAATTGGTTTCCAGGCAAACTTTTTGAGGATAAAAAATACAATTGAAAATGCAAAAAGCATCCAAACAAATAATCCTAATCCGGGAGTTACTAATTCCATAACATGTTTGTTTTTAATGATAAAAACCCTTGCATTTTAGCCAACCGCTAAAATGCAAAGGCAAATGAGGTCTTTTTTTACAAGAATAAAATTAAAAGACACACAACGATAGCAAAAAATGCAACACCTTCGATCAAAGCAGCAGCAATAATCATGTTAGAACGAATATCGCTTACAGCTTCGGGTTGGCGTGCAATAGACTCAACCGCACCACGGCCGATTTGTCCGATACCTATACCAGCGCCAATAGCTGCGATACCGGCACCAATACCAGCGCCTAATTTTGCAAATGGAGCTAAGTCGGTTGCTACCTGTAATAAAATTGCTAATAAATCCATGTTTATTGTTTTTATAGTTACTAAAATTAGTTTACTTAATGATGTTCTTCAGTGGCCATTCCAAAATATATGGCCGATAATAAGGTGAATACATAGGCCTGGATAAAAGCTACCAGCAATTCTAAAACGCCCATAAATACAGCAAATAGAATTGAAATTACCGATACACCATACCCCATGTAAACGTTCATATTTCCAAAAATAAATATCAAACTAATGAACCCCAAAATAATAATGTGCCCCGCGGTAATGTTTGCAAACAAACGGACCATCAATACAAAAGGTTTGGTGAATACCCCTATTAGTTCAACAATCGGCATCAACGGAACCGGAATTTTTAACCACCATGGTACGCCCGGTGCGTTAACAATGTGTGTCCAATAAGCTTTGTTACCGTTAATGGTTGTGAGGATAAAAGTAAATAATGCCAGAGCTCCTGTAATTGCAATATTTCCTGTAACGTTTGCTCCGCCCGGAAAAAACGGAATAATTCCCATCAGGTTGTTCAGGAAAATAAAAAAGAAAATGGTTAACAGGTATGGCAAAAATTTCATGTATTTTTTTTCTCCAATGGCTGCTTTGGCAACATCGTCGCGAACAAAAACGATTAATGGTTCAAGCATGGATTGCAACCCTTTCGGAGCTTGTCCTTCACGTTTTTTATATGCTTTTGCAACCGAGATAAATACCCAGCATAAAATAAGCATACTGATTAACATCGACAAAACATTTTTGGTAATGGAAAGGTCTAATGGAGTTTCGTGTGTTTTGGTGTTAACAATTTTTCCTTTGTTTTCTCCATCTTGGGCAATTTCATAATTTTTGTATGAAGCATGTCCGTGCTGGAATTTGGATGACATAAACACATGAAGTTTTCCTTCGTCGTAAAGAATGACAGGCAACGGAACAGATAGATGAAAATCCCCTATATTTAAAATGTGCCAATCGTGAGCATCAATAATGTGCTCAATAATAACCTCACCGGCGTTAAATTCTTTTTCTGCATGTGTATCGTGAGATTCCGAATGTTTGTTTGCAGCAATTGAGCTTGAAACAAAAAAGAATGCAATTAAAATCAGTCCTGCAATTTTTATTTTTCCCGGCTTAAATATATTGATCATCTATACGTTAAATCGTTATTAAATAGTTTGCAATTTTACAAATATTTACTGAATTAGAGAAGCCTTTTCACGTAATTTATTTAGAAATCCAGATGTTTAAAACCCCCTTATATTTTTATTGAAGCATTGATTTTTTTGTTTTTTTTCTTATTTTTATAGAAGCTGCATTATTCAAAAAAACTATTATGCTATGAAAAAAGGAACTTATTTTATTATCGTTATTGTTTTGGTTTTTGCCGCTTGCCAAAATGCCGGATCCAAAAAGGTTGATATTAAAGCCGAAAGAGATCAGGTGAAAGCCTTGCTAGATCAATATGTAGTTGCTAACGAACAGCAAAACTTTAAGCTGATTGAATCCATCTGGGCAGGCAATGAAGACATTATTTTAATCGGAACCGATTCGGATGAAAAATTGAAAGGCTGGTCGCAAATCAAAAAAGCGATTACACAGCAGTTTGAACATTTTTCGGATACGTATATTGTAATTAGCGAGCAAAACATCCGTGTAAATGATCAGGCTACAACAGCCTGGTTCAGTCAGGAAATGAATTATAATTTTATCTACAAAGACGAAGCTAAGAAGTTTAGCGGCATTCGTTTTACTGGTGTGCTGGATAAAATTGACGGGCAATGGAAAATGGTTCAGGGGCATTTATCCATTCCGGAAGAAGCAGAATTGGAAGAAGTTTATTAAATTTGAGTTTAAATTAATTTTAACTATTATTATGTCAGACAAACCAGAGAAGGATATTCAATCCAAAATTATGAGTATGGAAGCCGGCCAGTATTACTGGTGTTCGTGCGGGCAAAGTTCAACGCAGCCATTTTGCGATGGTTCTCATAAAGGTTCGGGCAAAGACCCCTGTGCTGTAACTTTCGAAGAAAAGCAAGAAGTAATGTGGTGCATGTGTAAAAAAACCAAAACACCGCCCATTTGTGACCAAAGCTGCAAAGAGGATTAAAAAAAGCTCCGGATTTTCGGAGCTTTTTTGCTTTTATTCTGCTAAAATTAAAATCTTATTTTGTAACACCTCGACCACCCCGCCATTGACTTCAAAATATTCAGGTTCTTTATTTCCGTCCTTGATTTTTATTTTTCCTTTTCCAAGAACCGAAATTAAAGGGGCGTGGTTATTTAAAATTTCGAAAGAACCGTCAATACCGGGCAATTGAACCAGGCTTGCTGTTCCTTCAAAAAGTGTTTTGTCGGGCGTTATAATTTCAATGTTCATGATTATTTACTTTCTTCAAGCATTTTCTTACCTTTTTCAATGGCTTCATCAATGGTTCCAACCAAGTTAAAAGCAGCCTCAGGATATTCATCCACTTCACCGTCCATAATCATGTTAAATCCTTTGATGGTATCTTCGATGCTTACCAGTGTGCCTTGTAATCCGGTAAATTGTTCGGCAACGTGGAATGGTTGCGACAAGAAACGCTGAACACGGCGTGCACGGTGTACAACCAGTTTGTCTTCTTCCGAAAGCTCATCCATACCAAGAATGGCGATGATGTCCTGTAATTCTTTATAACGCTGAAGGGTTTCTTTTACCCGTTGTGCTGTGTTGTAATGTTCGTCGCCAACAATGTCCGGGGTAAGAATCCGTGAGGTTGAATCCAGGGGATCAACCGCCGGGTAAATCCCCAGCTCGGAAATTTTACGGCTCAATACGGTGGTTGCATCCAAGTGGGCAAAAGTTGTTGCAGGAGCAGGGTCGGTCAAGTCATCTGCAGGTACGTAAACCGCCTGAACGGAAGTAATCGAACCACGTTTGGTAGAAGTAATACGCTCTTGCATGATCCCCATCTCGGTAGCCAATGTTGGCTGGTAACCTACCGCCGAAGGCATACGGCCAAGCAATGCCGATACTTCGGATCCGGCCTGGGTAAAACGGAAAATATTGTCGATGAAGAAAAGAATATCACGTCCGCCGGATTTTTCATCCCCGTCGCGGAAATATTCGGCTACGGTTAATCCCGAAAGAGCAACACGGGCACGGGCTCCGGGAGGTTCGTTCATTTGCCCGAACACCATGGTCAGCAATGATTTCTTCAATTCATTTTTATCTACTTTTGAAAGATCCCATCCACCTTCTTCCATGCTTTTCTTGAACTCTTCGCCGTATTTTACCAATCCGGCTTCAATCATTTCGCGCAACAAATCGTTACCCTCACGGGTACGTTCGCCAACACCGGCAAACACCGAGAAGCCTGAATATTGTTTTGCAATATTGTTAATCAGCTCCTGGATTACTACGGTTTTACCAACTCCGGCTCCACCGAACAACCCGATTTTACCGCCTTTGGCATAAGGTTCAATCAAATCAATTACTTTAATCCCGGTATAAAGAACCTCGCTTTGGGTAGAAAGATTTTCAAAGGTTGGAGGGTCATTATGGATTGGGTACCTTACTTTGCTGTCAACTTCACCCAAACCGTCAATTGGTTTTCCGATTACGTTAAATAAACGGCCGTTTATATCTTCGCCGGTAGGCATAGAAATTGGTTTTCCGTACGATTTAACTTCCATTCCCCTACGTAAACCATCGGTTGAGTCCATCGCAATAGTCCTGATGGTGTTCTCTCCAATATCTTGCTGAGCTTCCAGAACAATTATTTTTCCGGTTTTAGCTTCTACTTCAAGGGCATCGTATATATTGGGTAATTTTTCTTCCTGGTCAAAGGTTACGTCGATTACGGGACCAATAATTTGGGATATTTTACCTACACTAGTTTTGTCCATGTTCGGGATATTAAAATTTTGAGCAAAGTTAAAAAAGTATCTTAATTTTTAAATGTGAATCATCCCATTTTTTTCTTAAGTGATTCAAGTTGTTTCCCGTGTGATTTGTTTTCTTCGGAGAATAGATTTCCATTGGGCAATAATCAGGATGGCAACGCCAATGGTAATGGCCGAATCGGCAATGTTAAATACCGGCCGGAAGAAAATAAATGGCTGTCCGCCGTATACGGGAAACCACTGCGGATAAACGGTTTCAATGATCGGGAAATAAAACATGTCGACCACCTTGCCGTAAAGAATAGGTGCGTAACCTCCGCCATCGGGCATAAATTCAGCGATTTGATAGTAACTGCTGGCCGAAAAAATTTGACCGTAAAATACCGAATCTAAAATATTGCCAATGGCTCCTGCAAAAATCAGGGAGATACTTATAATTAAAATTTTCCGTTCACCTTTTTTGACAATGAGCCATAAATAATATCCAATGGCCGAAATGGCAAGAATCCTGAAAATACTGAGAAATAGTTTCCCGTAATTTCCGGCAAATTTCATCCCAAAAGCCATGCCTTCGTTTTCGGTAAAATGCAGGATGAACCAATTGCCCAAAACATGAAGTTCTTCACCAAGGGACATATGGGTTTTTATCCAGAATTTTAAAATCTGGTCTACAATAAGGATAGCAAAGATGATAATAAGTGATCGTTTAAGCATTTTATATTTCTAAATGAAAAAGAAGTAATCGGTTTTACAGGATTACTTCTTTTGTTTTTTTAATTATTCAATTTTTTATTGATTCATTTTAGCTTCAATGCTAAGTGTAGCATGAGGCACACTTCTTAATCTCTCTTTCGAGATCAATTTACCTGTTACCCGGCAAATGCCATAGGTTTTGTTTTCAATGCGAATCAACGCATTTTCCAGGTTGTTGATGAATTTTTGCTGTCGTGCCGCTAAACGGCTGTTTTCTTCTTTCGACAAAACATTATGTCCTTCTTCCAGTACCTTAAATGTAGGGGAGGTATCGTTGGTACCGTGGTCATTGTGGTTTGTGTAAGCCTCTGTCAGCAATTGCAAATCTTTTTTTGCTTTTTCCAACTTCTTTAAAATAAGCTCTCTAAATTCAGCCAATTCCTCGTCGGAGTAACGGTTTTTTTTGCTTTCTTTCTTTTCCATGGCTACTAGTTTTGGTTAAACCTTAAACTTCTCGCATACTTGGGCACCTACTATTCTGCCTTCGTGATCAATAATTGGGTTTTAATATTATCAATCAACTCGACCTCAATTTTCTCAGTTTCGTTAATTTGATCTACTAAAACTAGTGATTGTGCTAAAGTCTCTGAACAAATATATGAATTATTCTCAATTATTGATTTTTCAATCTCTTCGTTTTTCTCTATTTTAACATTAATGTGATCCGTAACTTCAAATCCCTGGTCTTTACGGTAGTTTTGAATACGGTTGATGATCTCGCGAGCCATTCCTTCCGATTTTAATTCATTGGTAATGGTGATGTCAAGCGCAACGGTTAACTGATCCATGTTGGCAACTACCCAACCCGGAATATCCTGGGTTGAAATTTCAACATCATTCATGGTCAATTCAACAGCTTGTCCGTCAATGTCAAGATGATAGATGCCTTCGGCTTCAATTTTACTGATCTGATCCTGACCGAATTGGTTTACCGCTGCGGCAATTTGCTTCATGATTTTGCCGTATTTAGGGCCCAGGGTTTTAAAGTTTGGCTTGATTTTCTTTACCAAAATTCCTGAATCTGTCAAATACTCAATTTCTTTGATATTTACTTCCGATTTAATCAAGGATTCGATGGCCCGAACCTGGTTTTGGAATTTTTCGTCCAACACGGGAAGCATAATTTTGTTTAATGGCTGGCGAACACGGATGTTGGTTTTTTTACGCAACGAAAGAACCATGGATGAAATTTTCTGAGCCAACTGCATTCTTTCTTCCAAATCTTTGTCGATTAAGCTTTCGTCAGCTTTAACAAAATCGGTCAGGTGAATAGATTGTACATCGTAACGTTTGGTTACCGAGTTCAAATCAATAAACATGCGATCGGTAAAGAAAGGGGCAATCGGCGATGATAATTGGGCCACGGTTTCCAAACAACGGTAAAGCGTTTGGTAGGCCGAAATTTTATCCTCGGTATAATCGCCTTTCCAGAAACGGCGACGGCACAAACGAACGTACCAGTTGCTCAGGTGTTCGTCCACAAACTCGGCAATGGCACGGCCGGCTTTGGTTGGTTCGTAATCGTTATAACATTCGTCAACGGTTTTTATCAGTGTATTCAATTCCGATAAAATCCAGCGGTCAATTTCTGGGCGTTTTTCAATCGGCAATTCTTCTTCGCTGTAAGTAAAGCTGTCGATGTTGGCGTAAAGTGCGAAGAAAGAATACGTATTGTAAAGTGTTCCGAAAAATTTACGCATGACTTCGGCCACACCGTCCAGATCAAATTTAAGGTTGTCCCAGGGCTGGGCGTTGGTAATCATGTACCAGCGGGTTGCATCCGGGCCGTATTTTTCAATGGTCTCGAACGGATCAACCGCATTGCCCAAACGTTTCGACATTTTGTTTCCCTTTTTGTCCAGCACCAAACCGTTTGAAACGCAGGTTTTAAACGAAACCGAATCGAACAACATGGTGGCAATGGCGTGCAAGGTAAAGAACCATCCACGGGTTTGATCTACGCCCTCGGCAATAAAATCAGCCGGGAAACTTTTTTCAAACTCTTCCATGTTTTCGAAGGGGAAATGTTGCTGTGCGTAAGGCATAGAACCCGAATCGAACCAAACATCAATCAGGTCGGGTTCGCGGAACAGTTTTTGCCCGTTTTCCGAAACCAAAACAATCTCGTCGATGTACGGACGGTGGAAATCGAACTTTTCGTAATTCTCTTTCGACATATCTTCCGGGTCGAAACCTGCCAAGGGGTTTTCGCTCATAAATCCGGCAGCCATCGATTTTTCAATTTCCGCCTTTAGTTCTTTGGCCGAACCAATACAAATTTGCTCACTCCGGTCCTCGCTGGTCCATACCGGCAAACCAACACCCCAGTAACGCGAACGGCTAAGGTTCCAGTCTACCAAATTTTCCAGCCAGTTTCCGAAACGGCCGGTACCGGTCGCTTTTGGTTTCCAGTTGATGGTGTCGTTCAGTTCCATCATGCGTTTTTTGTAATCGGTGGTTTTGATGAACCACGAATCCAAGGGGTAATATAAGATGGGTTTATCGGTTCTCCAGCAATGCGGATAAGAGTGTTCGTATTTTTCGGTTTTAAAGGCCAGATTTTCTTTTTTCAGTTTTACGATGATGTCAACATCAACGCTGTCCTGGCTCTTTGGATCGTAATTCGGATCGTATTCGTTTTTTACAAAGCGTCCGGCAAACTCACCCATTTCTTCGGTAAATTTTCCCTGCTTGTCAACCAGGGTCAAAGCCCCGACGCTGTTTTCTTTGGCAACACGGAAATCGTCGGCACCAAAGCTAGGGGCCAGGTGAACAATTCCGGTTCCGTCTTCGATGGTCACAAAGTCGCCAATCAAGACCCTAAAAGCGTCACCTTTTTCAGGTTGGGCATAAGGCAATAATTGGTGGTAACGGAGACCTTCCAATTTCGAGCCTTTAAATTCATCCACGATTTTAAACGGAATGGTTTTTTGACCTTCTTCGTAGTCTTCCAGTTTCAGTTCTGCATTTTTTTCGGGAAAAAATTTGCCAAATAATTCTTTGGCCAGAATTACTGTAATTGGTTGGTTTGTATATGGGTTGAAAGTTTTAACCTTTACATAATCGATTTTTTTGCCCACTGCAAGTGCCGTATTTGAAGGCAGGGTCCAGGGGGTAGTCGTCCAGGCTAGGAAAAATACGTCTCCGTGAGTCTGTTCAAATAAAAATTCCGAATCGTCGTTTTTCAGCACTTTAAACTGGGCCACCACGGTGTTGTCTTTTACGTTGCGGTAACAACCCGGCATGTTCAACTCGTGCGAACTCAATCCGGTTCCGGCCGCCGGAGAATAAGGCTGAATGGTATAGCCTTTGTACAACAAGCCTTTGTCATAAAGCCGTTTTAATAAGTTCCAAACGGTTTCGATGTATTTGTTATCGAAAGTGATGTACGGATCATCAAGGTTTACCCAGTAACCCATGCGTTTGGTTACCTCGTCCCATTTGTCTTTGTATTTCATCACCTCTTTGCGGCAGGCGGCGTTGTATTCTTCCACGCTGATGCTTTTGCCGATGTCTTCTTTGGTGATGCCCAGGGTTTTTTCGGTAGCAATTTCGATGGGCAGGCCGTGGGTGTCCCATCCGGCTTTACGTTTTACGTAAAATCCTTTGAGGGTTTTGTAACGGCAGAAAATATCTTTAATGGCACGGGCCATCACGTGGTGAATGCCGGGCATTCCGTTGGCCGATGGCGGGCCTTCATAAAATACGAAAGGTTGGTTCCCTTCCCGTATCTCAAGGCTTTTATCAAAAATATCGTGTTCTTCCCAATATTTCTCAATGTCTTTCCCGATTTGCGATAAATCCAGTTTTTTGTATTCTTGATATTTGTTTGTAGGCGTACTCATTTAATTTAAGATATTTCTGTGAATAAATTTAAGAGGTGCAAAAGTATGAATTTTTTTGATATGCTCAATGAGATAATGCGCTGATCTCGAATTTATCGGAACCGATTTTTCTGATAAAGGAGCGGAGTGGAGATTTCTTTTACGTTCAGATTTTTATGAGTCAGTGAGGAGATTACTTATTCAAGCTTTTTTATTTGAATTTTCATAATTTTGAAAATACACGTTTAATGTTAACGTATTTATTTTGAAATAAAATTATTTTTTATGAAAGAAGCTTATTGTAGCTTAGTTCGGTGGCTTATTGATAGTGATCACCTTGCGGTGATTATTAGTATTTTTGCATTGGGACTATCAACGTTTTTACATTTTCGTACTTATAGTCTTTCGAAAAGGCAAGGTGTAGCAAGTGTAAAACCCTTTCTTGATGTGAGGTCTACAATAAACATTGAAAAGATGGAAATAATTGTTAAGTTGGGTAATTATGGTATTGGTCCAGCTTTTCTGAAATCATTCAAATATAAATACATCAATGAAAGCTTTAATACCTTTAAGGAATACCTGTTAAATATCAATAATATAATTAAGGATCAACTTCAGCAAGAAATGCTAATAAATAATACTTCATTGTGTGAAGATGATATAAATAACAGATTGTTTCCAACAGATAATACTCATATTACCTATGAGTTAAGATTGTATAATAATGCAATTGGTGTGGGTGAAGAGAAAACTTTATTGAAAATATCTGCAAATGAAAAAAAGGCATTTGAGAAACTAAGAAATAAACTATCTAAAATTACCATTTATTCAGAATATATGGATATTTACGAAAACGATATTGAACCAATGAATAAATTCTTATAGTTATAAATTGAAGTAACGTTTTTAACAATGAAAAACCCTGAGAGGGTTTTAAACCCTCGCAGGGTTGGGTTGCCTGTGTGTCTTTTTAAAACTCAAATTTTAGTATCCAGCGGCCTGTCCGTCTTTACGAGATTCAGAAGCCCCGAAATAAACACCTTTTTGGCATCCCACCGTATGGCCTGGTAACCGCCGTAGCCACCCAAATCCCACTGGGTTTTATGCCCCATCATGAGTAGTTTTTGGAGTTCGTCCCAGACAATGCCTCTTCCGGTGGGTTCAACCAAACTTAAAATCGCGTTGGCTGTAATGGCCGCGTCAATGGCGTTGTCGCCTTCTTTTAAAATATCAAGAGCTACCTGTGTTGCCAAAGGCTGATTGGTATGACCATGCCGTGTTGGGCAATGACCTCGGAGCGGATGGCGTACTGGCTTCCGGTAACCCGGTCCTGGGCGAAAATTTGTGGAACGAAAAATATTATTAATAGGGAGATTATTTTTTTTATGGCATATGTAATTTGGTTGAAAACAAAGTTATAAAAAGCTAAGTCTCTTCAAAATTCTTTAACAAATTCAAGGATCCCTCGTAAGGTTCTCGTTTACAAAAAAACAATTATGTGACACAATTTTGTAATTTAGCTGTTTAAATCCAATCGCATTGATTAAACCGGAAACCATACAGCAAATATTTGATACCGCACGTATTGAAGAGGTTGTGGGAGAATTTGTTGCCCTGAAAAAGCGCGGGGTAAACCTGTTAGGATTGTGCCCGTTTCATAATGAAAAAACACCTTCGTTTACGGTTTCCCCGGCCAAAGGTATTTACAAATGTTTTGGTTGTGGCAAAGGTGGAAATGCCGTGAATTTTATCATGGACCACGAGCATTATTCGTATCCTGAAGCTCTGAAATACCTGGCAAAAAAGTACAGTATTGAGATTGAAGAATCGGAGCAAACCCCCGAAGAAAAAGAGAAACAAGACGAACAGGAAAGTTTGTACCATGTAACGGCATTTGCCCAAGAGTATTTTACCCGGAACCTGCATGAAACGGAAGAAGGCAAAGCGGTGGCTCTTTCTTATTTAAAGAACCGTGGGATTTCAGATGCGATGATCGAGAAGTTTCAAATCGGTTACTGCATCGATAAATTTGAAGATTTTACCAATTACGCGGTTAAGGAAGGTTACAAACGAAAATACCTCGAAAAAAGTGGTTTGACCATCAATAAAGATGGGCGTTATTACGACCGTTTCCGGGGGCGGGTCATGTTTCCTGTTCACAGTGTTTCTGGGCGGGTCATTGCGTTTGGTGGCCGGATTTTGAGTTCGGAAAAAAGCAAGGCAAAATACGTCAACTCGCCCGAGTCGGACATTTACAATAAAAGCAGAGTTCTTTACGGAATTTACCATGCCCGTAATGCGATCCTGAAAAATGATAATTGTTATCTGGTGGAGGGTTATACCGATGTGATTTCGTTGCACCAGGCCGGCATTGAAAATGTTGTGGCCAGTTCCGGAACTTCGCTCACGGTTGACCAAATCAAGCTCATCAAACGGTTCACGCCCAATATTACCATTTTATATGATGGTGACGAAGCCGGATTAAAAGCAAGTTTCCGAGGGATTGACATGATTTTGGAAGAGGGCATGAACGTAAAAGTGGTGCTTTTCCCGGAAGGGGAGGACCCGGATTCTTATGCCAGCAACCATCGCAGCGAAGAGGTTGAAAAATTTGTTCAGGATAATGCCAAGGATTTTATCACGTTTAAAACGGATATTTTATTAAAAGAGGCCAAGAATGACCCCATTAAACGGGCGGGTTTGATTAAAGAAATTGTGCAATCCATTTCGGTAATTCCGGATGGGATTTATCGTTCGGTGTACGTGCGGGAATGCAGCTCCATCATGAATATTCCGGAGCAGACCTTGATGAATGAGCTCAACAAGTCGCTTCGGAAAAAATACAGTGAAAGGTATAAAGGGCAGGGCTTTGAGCATGTAGAAGTTGAGACTGAACAGGCAGAACCGCAGTTTAAACCCGAAGAAGATGTTTTTTCGGCCGATAACCAGGAGAAAGAAATTGTGCGTTTATTGCTGAATTATGGCAACCGGGATATTATTTTTGAAACCGAAAATGAACTGGGAAAAACCATTGAGGTTCCGGTTAAAATTGCAGAGTTCATCGTTCACGACTTAAGGAATGATGAGATAAAGCTGGAACATCCCGAGTATCGGTTGATTTTTGATGAATATGTGCATCAATTAAGCCAGGGCGTGGTGCCGGATGAAAATCATTTTATTCAATTTCAGGACAGCCGCATTGCCAAAATAGCCATAGATTTATTGAGCGATCCTTATGAACTCAGTTTCAACTGGGCGAAAAATAAAATCCATGTGAAGCAGGAGCAAGATAATTTAAAAGAACTGGTAGCTTCTTCCGTGCTTTCCTTTAAGGCAAAAAAAATAGACCAGATGATTCTTGCCAACCAAAAAGAAATGAAAGAAAATACCAGCGAAGAAGATGCCATGGTATTGCTTCAAAAGCATATTAATTTAAAACAGGTAAGCCGCGAAATTAATAAGCAATTGAGCCGGATTGTGACAAAGTAAAGTTTACGGCTGATTTCACAAACTCATTTAAAAAAGAAAATCCCGAAATGCACTACGTGCATTCGAGGATTCATTCAGCTAGTATTTTCGCAGGGCGAAAATACAATTTCATAATAAAACAAAAACGGGAACCAACTCTCACCGAATTCGTTCCCGTTAACTATTCAAAAACCGTAGTTTTTGGTAGCTCCAAGTTACTGTTATTATGACTGCTTACTTGTTTTCACCCCTTGGGGTTTCGACTTTTAGCCGGTACAGTTTGGCTTTCCTTGCGGTTTGCTTTTCTGTTCCAGGTTCCGATCCCTTCTCAAATTTAGGGTTTCCCTTGCGGTACGTCCTTCTTCTGAGCATGAACTGGTTTGTTTTTCCCTTACGGGACTCTTCCACCGGCCCTCGGTTCGTAAACCTGCCTTTTATCCCTCACTTGGTAGAATCAAATATACGCTTGTAAATGCCTGTACGTCAAGTGTATTTTAGGGTAGTTATTCACAATGTATTCACAGGCGGTATTAACAATTGTTAATAACCCTGCTTTTTTATCTTTTATTTTAGAGTAGTGGCTCTTATATTTGTATTATTCGTTTTATTAAATATATCTCATTATGCATAAAAGGGTTAAGAAACTGGATTTTTCCAGAATCATGGATTTGTTGAAGGAATACGATGCCGAATCGGTATATGATGAAGTAAACATTATTCCCGAGAGTGATGATTTAAAAACCGAGCTTGAGAAATATGTTAATACCAAGTCCTTTAATCATAAAACTGTGTTGGGGATTGATATTTACCGTTATGGAATGTATCAGCATATGCAACAAACGTTGGTTCCTTCCCTTTTTAAAATTTTGTTTGATAAAGCCATACTTCTTTGCCTGGAAAACAACCAATTTGTGTTTCAAAATTATACCAAAGAAGATATTGAAAATGCCTTTATCAGTACAGGAGACGGTGGCTTTGTTATTTTTGACACGCCTCTTCATGCTCTTTTGTTTGCCATTAATTTTGAAACTTTGGTTCGAACCTACAATGCGTATCATCTTTTCCCGAAATTAAGAAACATTATTGGTAGCATTAGTTTGCGCTATGCGATTACCAAGGATACCATTTATTCGTTTGAGGATAATTTTTACGGTAGTGCAATTATCATCAATGCGCGGATTTTAGCGAAAGACAGCCTGAACCGTTGTTTGATCGATCAGGATACGTACGACTGGTTTTTGATTAATATTGACGGAATAGAAAACCTACAGGTGATTACGATTCATGAAATTGCCAACATTTACGAGTTCCAGGATTATGACCGGAAATATATCCGCCAGGGCGAAAATGAAATTTTAAATACCCGGATCAGTCGGTACTCGGGAATTATCAATTCCGATATTTCAAAAATTGGTCAAATTGCCGCCAAAGATATGGATTTGAATATTTACAATCTGCATTTGCAGGTAACGCTGAAAGCTTCTTCAACCACCAACCGGAAAATTAAACGAACCATTACAGTTAGCCTGGGTAACTTAAATACGGCAGGAATTTAGCTTATTTAGTGTTTTCTATAATTAGTTTGCCTTTTTGTTTTAATTTTTCAATGAGCAGGTGGGTAATTTTGTGCCGATCCAAAATATGCTGTTGCTTGAAGGCAATGTTATGAAATCCTTCGTTTTTAGATTTCCCGATCCAGAAATTAATTTTATCGGCGATCTTTAAAAAATCAACCAAAACAAATACCCCGCTGTTATTTTTGTAATCATCAATATCTTCATCAATGATGTTATAGGCTTGGTTAAGGGTTACGGCTCCTTCTGTGACATAATTAATGCCCTTGATTTCATATTCCGGGGGGCTGATATTATTGCCGGTATTTTCTTTTATTTTGAGTTCTTGTCCTAATTCTCTGGCCACTATTTTAGCACTTGATCCCCCGCAAACTATTTTGATTCCTTCGGCATCCATAAACTCTTTTACGAAAGATGCATCGTTTTTTTTATCAGCTGGCGGGCCGCTAAAAATGTTTAAAACAACTCCTTGTCGGCATTTAGCCAGCGCTACACTACAATCATCTCCCTTGCTTTGTCGCCATAATTCCCGGGCTCTGTCATGAACCAAATGGGGTACATCTTTAATTCCAGCTTTTTTGTTTAATAACTTATCAGTAATATATGAAGATACTCCTTTAATTTCCCACCCGTTGTTTAGCCCGTTTCCCAGTCCGGCCTGGGTAATACCGTCGCTGACCAATAAAATGCCTTCACCGATTTTTAATACACAATGACTTTCGTAAATAATAGCTTTGCCAAGTGTAGAAACCTTGGATTTTAATATGTTCCCGGAGTAATGGTTAACCAAAACAGGCTGAGGACTTTCGTAACTTAAAATACTGGTTTCGCCATTTCTAAGGATGCGTGCAATGCTAAAAACAGCAAATGGGTTATCGGTTCCCCAGGCATTGTTCATGGTTTTTACCAGGCTGGAAAAAGTGTCTTTTAAAGAAGCTCCGTTACGGATTAATTCTAATCCCCGGCTTACACACATATTGGCGGCAATGTTGGCTTTAATTCCTGAACCTAACCCATCGCTTAAAATTAAAGTGGTTGAGATATTATTGCGTTCGTAGCCAATTACATCCCCACAAGGATTCCCCGGAATTTTGGAGCTTTGTTTACTAAGAATGTCGATGTGGAGGTAGCTCATTTTATTTGTTTTTTTCAATCACTTCAATTAATTGATTCATCAGTATTTCGCCTTTGGCTGTATTTTCTCCAAGGAATTTTGCCATTTCCTGAGCCATTAAAACTTGGTGTTCCATCAATTCTTGGGCCTGGATAATTGTTTCCTGTTTGATTTTGTTTAGTTTGCTTTGGCTTTGCTGAACATTGGTAATATCAACAAAAATACCCACATAACTTTGTTCTTCGGGAAGGGCATAATGAATTTGATGGCATATAATGTTGTAAGCATTATAATGAACCATTTTTTTGATGATTTGATCGGGTTTGGCAATAAGTTTTTCAAATGGATCCTGATCGATAATGTACGAAATCGGTTTCCCGATCAGGGCTTCGGAACAACTGAACATTTTTTTAAAAGCCGGGTTAATGTTTAAAATGTTTAAGTTTTTGTCGACAATAACGGTTCCGTTGGGTGATGCATTAACAATGGTTTCGTGTTTTTGTTCGGAAATACGGCGCATATATGGCATGCACATCTCTATTTCGGCCATTCCCTCGATTACCGCTTTTGCATTTTCTTCGCAGTTTTTGTAGCCACAGGCCCCGCAATTTAAACGGTTTTCGGGATCCGATTTCCCGGTTCTTTCGTAAACTTTTAATATTTCGTTGTTATCAAATTTTTTTAATTGAGGAACCGTTTGTGCTTTGAACCGTGTTTTAATATCAGGAATTGCGGTTTCTTTTGCTGCATTATTATTTTTATTATGGTTAATAATTTCGTTGCGGCGTTCAAATACATTTTTTTCTTTACTTATGGCGGGGCCATTGATGCAACCTGATTTACAAAACAAAGGCTCGATGATGTATTGATTTTCCGAGTCATTTAATGTTCCTAGCACTTCTTTTATTTCATCAAAACCACTTACAGCAATAATGTTTTGTGAAAGCATATCGGTTTCAATGTCGGCGGTTTTTAACAAGCCTCCTTCAAGCGGAAACAAACGGGAATTGCTTCCGGGAGATTTGTCAAAACTGCTTTCTTCACAGGCTTGTAGTTTAATTTTGCGGAGGTCGAAAATTTGGTTTAATTCGTCGAAAGTTAAAACCGCATCAATAAATTCTTGGTTTTCGTTTCGCCCGGCTTCTTGTTTTTTGCAAATGCAAGGGCCTACAAAAACAACTTTCATATTTTTTCCATGGGCTTTTTTGAGCATTTTTGAATGAGCCATCATGGGTGAATGAACCTCCAGTATTTTTGAAATATTTACAGGATTATATTTTTCAATATACTCAACAACAGCAGGGCAGGAGGAGGTGATATGTGAACGATTTGGGCTGTTTTGAATTATTTTCAGACTTTCCCGGGCTACATAATAAGCGCCAATGGCAGTTTCTTCAATAAATTTAAAACCTAATTTTCGCAAAGCCGAAGGGAGCCGTTTTTGTTCCCATTCGTTATATATCGTAACAAAAGAAGGGGCAATTGAAACAGCAGCCATTTCATTGTTGTCAAAAATTGAAAGCACTTTTTCAACATCGTTTTTGTATTGTTTGGCTCCCTGGGGGCATTCGTTTACACAGGTTCCGCAAGCGATACATTTTTCGCCAATAACTTTAGCCTGCCCATCTTCTATTTGGATAGCATTTACGGGACAAACCCTGACACAGCGGTAACAGTCGCGGCATTTAGCAGGGTTGGTATAAACTACTTGTTTGAGTTGTTCTTTAATCATTTTCTCCTCCTTTTATCATACATTTTAAAGATCGTTGCAAAATTACACCTAAAAATACAACTGAATTTAGAATGTTGATTTTTCATTGTTTGTGTTTTTTAAGGGCAGGAAGCCGGGAGATTATTTAGCTTCGTTGCCCTTAAATTATACACATAACCAATTTTAAATATTGACCAATAGACCTAATTTTTCTTCCAGTATCCTGACTGTTTTTTCAGTTGTTGCTTTTTCAATAATTGTGCTCCCAATAGACACGATAGGTGCCTGTGAACATTTTTCCATGCAAAAAGTAGCTTTTACATCCACATGATCGTTTATGGCCCGGAATTCAACCAGTTCATTCAGGTTCTTTTCAGAAACATAATCCATTAAATTGGTCAGGATTTCCTGGGCTCCTTTTACAAAGCAGTTAGTTCCAATACAAACCTTGATTTCTATTTTTTTTGTATTTCCTTCGCTCAACGAGATGTTGTTTTCTTCAATTCTTCTTCTCGAATGATAATTTGTGTGCAAAAGCTTATGTGCCTTATGGCCGCCAATTTCGCCCAATGTATTTTTGTAAAGATCCTTAATGTATGGGTTGTCTTGGGGGTTGTGCAACTGAAGCATTTTATCGGCATTGTAAAGACCGGTGGTGCGACGTTCTTTGAAGTCAACATCCCAGTTTACGGGCTGTCCGCCTCCATCAATACATCCTCCCGGACAAGACATTACTTCAATAAAATCATAATTACATAAGCCAGCTTTGACCATTTCACAAATTTTTCGGGCATTTGCCAGGCTGTGAATAATGGCAATTTTTAGCTCGGTATCGCCAAGTTTAATGTTGGCTTCGCGCCATCCTTCGCTGCCGCGAACGACATTAAAGTCAACATTTTCTAAAATTTTCCCGGTCATTTTTTCGTAGGCGAAACGTAAAACAGCTTCGCTTACTCCTCCTGAATTTCCGAAGATGATACCTCCTCCTGTTTTGAATCCTAACGGAAGATCCAAGGATTCGGGAGCCAGTTTGTTAAACTGTATGCCAGTTTCGGAAATCATTTTGGCAAGTTCGATTGTAGTGATTACATGGTCAACATCGGCCATTCCATCGTGGATAAATTCGTCGCGTTTGGCCTCAAATTTTTTTGCCGTGCAAGGCATCACCGATACCAAAACAAGATTCTCTTTTTTAATTCCCAGAATTTCAGGAAGAATTTCTTTGGCAATGCTTCCGAACATTTGTTGTGGTGATTTACAACTTGAAAGGTTGGGCAACAATGATGGATAATATTGCTCGGCAAATTTAACCCATGAAGGGCAACAACTGGTAAATTGGGGTAATATTCCATTTTCAGTTTTGCGTTTGATGAACTCGCTTGCTTCCTCAAAAATGGTTAAATCGGCTGCAAAAGAAGTATCGTATACCTGGTTGAACCCCATGCGTTTCATGGCCGCAACAATTTGCCCGATACTGATGTGCCCTGGTTCTGACCCAAATTCTTCGCTGAGTGCTACACGAACGGCAGGAGCAATTTGTGCTACTACTACTTTTTCCGGGTTGTAAATATCGGCCCAAACATTTTCAATTTCTGATTTTACTTGCAATGCACCTGTAGGACAAATGCTTACGCATTGACCACAGTATACGCATTCTACATGATTCAGGGTTTTCCCAAATGCCGGTTCAACCCGTGTACTCGAACCTCTTTTTGTAAAATCAATAGCTCCTACCGATTGGATTTCTTTACAAACCCTCACACAATCGCCACAAAGAACACATTTATTGGGATCGCGAACCAAACTTGGTGAAAAGTTATCGATGGGTTCGATTTTATCTGTTTTTTTATAGGTGATTTCTTCTATCCCCAAACGGCGGGTTAAATCCTGAAGCTTACAGTTTGAGCTTCGTACACAAGTTGGACAATCGGTTTTGTGATTGGCTAATAGCAGTTCCAGATTGGTTTTCCTGATTTCCCTGATTTCGGCGGTATTGGTTTTTACATTTAAACCTGCTTCGGGCGGTGTGGCACACGAAGCCATAATTCCACGCCCTTCCACTTCTACTAAACATAAGCGGCAAGCACCATAAACACTTAGATCGGAGTGGTAGCAAAAGGTTGGGATTTCGATATTTGCTTTGCGGGCTACTTCCAAAATGTTTTTTTCTCCATTTAATGGAATTTTAATTCCATCAATCGTCATTATATTTTTACTTTCCATTTTTTCTTCTCTTAAAGGCATTTTAGTGAACAATTAAAATCCTACAACGGCATTGAACTTACATACTTTTGCACAAACCCCGCATTTAATACATACTGCCGGATCGATGCTATGTGCTTCTTTTTTGTTTCCGCTGATGGCGTTTACCGGGCATTTTCGGGCACAGGCAGTACATCCGATACATTTCTCAGCATCGATTTTAATGACCGTTAAAGCTTTGCAATTTCCTGTTGAACAATATTTTTGGATTACGTGCTCTTCGTATTCCTGTCTGAATTTTTTTAAGGTAGAAATTACCGGGCTTGGGGCGGTTTTTCCTAATCCACATAAACTTCCTTTTTTGATTACACGCCCAAGTTTTTCAAGTTTTGGAATAATGCTTTCATCAGCTTTTCCTTCGGTGATTTCTTCGAGCATTGAAAGCATTTGTTTGGTTCCTTCACGACAAGGAACGCATTTTCCGCAGCTTTCTTCCTGGGTAAATTCCATAAAATATTTTGCAATCTGAATCATGCATGATTGTTTGTTCATGACTACCAGTCCTCCGGAACCTACCATGGCTCCTGCTTTAATCAGGTTGTCGTAATCCAGAGGAAGATCCAGCTCGTCTTCAGTTAAACAGCCCCCGGAAGGCCCTCCAATTTGAACCGCTTTAAACCCTTCGTTAATGATTTCGCCTTGTTCGTTGGTAACACCGCCACCAATGTTGTAAACAATTTCTCTTAATGTTGTCCCGAAAGGAACTTCAATCAGGCCGGTATTGGCTACGTGTCCGGTTAATGCAAAGGTTTTTGTTCCCGGTGAGTTTTCGGTTCCATTTTGGCGGAACCATTTTACATTGTGTCGGAAGATGAGCGGTACTGTTGCCAATGTTTCTACATTATTGATTACAGTAGGTTTTCCCCACAGGCCTTTTTGTGCCGGGAATGGTGGTTTGGGCATGGGCATTCCGCGTTTCCCTTCAATAGAACTCATTAAAGCTGTTTCTTCGCCGCAAACAAAAGCACCGGCACCTTCCATCACGTGTAAATCAAAATTATATTCCGAGTTAAAAATCTTTTCGCCTAAAATACCAGCTTCCTTTGCATCTTTAATGGCCTTTTTCATTCTTTCAACAGCCAAAGGATATTCTAAACGAACGTATACAAAACCTTCGTTAGCACCAATTGCTTTGGCGGCAATCATCATTCCTTCAACAATCCTGTGCGGATTGCCTTCCATTAAACTTCTGTCCATGAAAGCACCCGGGTCGCCTTCGTCACCGTTACAGATCACATATTTTTTTTCGTTTTTTTCGTTTAGGGTAAGTTCCCATTTTTTCCCGGTAGGAAATCCACCACCTCCGCGGCCCCTTAACCCGGCTTCAATTACTTCCCGGCATATATTTTCGGGCGACCATTCTTTATACACTTTTTCGGCGGCAGCGTATCCTCCTAAAGCAATGTATTCATTAATGTTTTCAGGATCGATTATTCCACACCTGTCAAGCACAATGCGTTTTTGTCGTTTGTAAAAAGGAATATCTTCCTGCCCTTTGCAATGTTCTTTGGTTGACGGGTTCACATAAAGCAAACGGTCAATTATTTCATCGTTGATGATGGTTTTTTCTACAATTTCCTGAACATCTTTAGGACGAACTTTTACATATAAAATTTTATCGGGAAAAATATTAACCAGTGGTCCTTGGGCACAAAATCCCTGGCATCCGCTGCCCGAAATATGAATTTGTTTTTTGTCGCCGCATTCATGTTTGTCGAGTTCAACAATAGCATTATAATTTGCTTTTTCCAGGGCTTCTTTTAGTGTCTTAAAAACGTTGAGTGCCCCGTTGGCAATACATCCGGTTCCGGCACAAATTATAATGCGTTTTTGTATTTTTTCAGTAGCTTTTTCATAATTTTTGGCTACTGTAGCTAATTCTTGAAACTGTTTTTGCATTATTCTTCCCCCTCTGCTTTTCTGTATTTATCTAAAATTTCAACCAGTTTGTTTTGTGTTACCTGACCGTAAACATCTTCGTTGATAACCATTACCGGGGCTAATCCGCATGCTCCCAAACAGCTAACTGTTTCAACCGTAAAAAGCATATCGGGCGTAGTATTGGTGTTGGCATCCAGGTTTAGTTGTTTTTTTATTTCATCGTGCAGGTTCATGCTTCCCTTTACATGGCAAGCCGTTCCGTTACAAATTTTGATTACGTATTTTCCTTTGGCTTCAAGGGTAAAATGAGCATAAAAAGTAGCCACTCCATACACTTCTGCTACGGGCATATCAAGCGAAGTTGCAATAAAAGTTAGTACTTCTTCGGGCAGATAGCGGTATTCATGTTGTACTTGTTGCAAAATGGTGATTAAACGTGCTTTGTCATGATTGTTTTCCTCAATAATTCTGAGCACTTTTTCAAATTGTCTGATCTTTGTATTTGTTTCCTTTACCTGTGTACTCATATCCGTCTTCTTTTCTAATATGATGAATGTTAAGCATTTAATTTTTTTAGCAGAACTGCTAAATTTGAATATATCGATGTGTTTTCTACAATAGTTTCTTTATTTGTTTTTACTGGAACTGGGGCAAAATTCCAAATGGCTTTAATGCCGGAATCAACCATTAGGTTCGCATATTCTTGAGCAACTTCAGCCGGGACGCAAAGAATTCCTATTTCAATATGCATGCGTTCCGTCAGGTTTTTAAATTTTTCGGCAGGTAAGATTTTAATGTGTTCGTATTCTGTACCAATTTTTTCTGGGTCGTTATCGAAAGCAGCAATAATTTTTAAGCCGCTCTTTTCAAACCCACCGTATTTAATTAATGCTGAACCAAGATTTCCGGCACCAATTAAAAAAGCTTCATTTTTTTTATTGTAACCCAAAAAATCTTCCAGCTTTTTGATTAGCTCATTAACATCGTACCCAATCCTGGTTTTTCCGGTGATTCCGGTGTATGAAATGTCTTTTGTAACTTGTGTGGGATCCAGGTTTAAGTCTTTTGCAATATGGGGAGCCGACACGAATTGACGTTCAGAAAAAGTTTCGCTTTTGATATAGGAAAGATACAGGGGCAAACGTCTTAACGAAGGCTCGGGAATTCCAATTAAACTTTTATTTTCTTTTGTGTTAGCCATAGTTTTTATTTTAATAAAGAAAAATTTCTTTAAATAGTTCTACAAATGTATGTTCTTTTTTAATAAAGAAAAATTTCTCTATTAAAAATTTTGCTTAAAATAGATTCTTGTTTCTATAACTGTTTAAGGATGATGTTTTTGTTTGATTTTAAAAGTGATTTTTTTTGTAAAACGATCAAGGTTTAAAATCCCGAACTATAAAAAATGCTGATAAAAATGGTTGTTTTGTTGATATTAGCTTAGGGTAACAGTCTCCTGAAAAGAAAAAATAAATTATCGTTTTTTCTCAAAAAATGATTTCAATAATAGGCTGCATTCTTTTTCCAATATTCCTTTTTTAATTTTGGTTTTAGGGTGCAGTAGTTTTTTCTCTACTGTTTGAAATCCTCGTTTAGGATCGGAAGTACCATAAATAATATTCCCGATTTGTGTCCAGAAAGAAGCTCCGGCGCACATAACACAGGGTTCTAGCGTAACATACAGGTTGCATTCGTTTAGGTATTTTGCGCCCAAAGCATTAGCTGCAGCCGTAAAAGCCTGCATTTCGGCATGGGCGGTAACATCGTTCAGGGTTTCGGTGAGGTTGTGGGCACGGGCAATGATTTTATTATTCAATACCACCACGGCGCCTACAGGAACTTCGTCTTTGTTGTAAGCAATTTGAGCCTCTTTCAGGGCTTCTTTCATGAAATACTCGTCGGAAAAGATAGTCAGGCTCATGTTTTTTCTTTTTGGTACAAAAATAGCAATGGTTCTTATGCTAGTTACAAATAAGTTCATAAATTGACCATTGTTTAATAAATCACCAGTTTTTTTGTATAGAATTTATTATTCAATTTAAAACGAACAATGTAATTGCCTTTTGCCTGGTTTGTTAAATTAATTTGTTGAGAATAAGTATTTATGATTTTTCCAATTTGTTGGTGGTAAACTTCTTGTCCCTGAAGGTTATAAACGGATAATTCTGCCTGGCCATTTTGGGGCGCATTAAAAATGAGCTCAAATTGCCCGTGGTTAGGATTGGGAAGAATCAGCAGCAAATCGCTTTCTTTTTCAACCGTTTCCTCAATTCCGACTGGTCCAAAAGTGGTGGTTGCCAATCCGCGTCCATGTGTTGCTGCCAGAACTTTATGATCTGATTCGCGAATGGCAAGCATATCTACCCTTACATTGGCCAGTCCATCGTTTACCGGAATCCATTCAGGGCTTGCTTGATCGAGTTCATCGGTATACCAAACACCAAGTTCTGTGGTGATAAGTGCAATTTTAGGATCGTTGGGGTGATATATTGCCCATCGAATTGGCATATCGGGTAAATTCCCTTCTTTTTCTGCCCAGGTAGTTCCCCCGTCATAGGTTTGCCAGATTGAAGAAACCCCGTAATTTGAAAAGGTTACCAACAAATGTTCTTCGTTGTTTGCAATGGCAACACATGAGATGTTCCCGGCAGGGAAATTGACATCGCCTATTTCGGTAGTTGTGACAGGACTGGAGTGAGCATTTTCAATTTTAAACAAGCGTCCCGATTCGGTTCCTACAAAAAGTGTTGAAGAATTAGTTGTGTGTGGCGATACTTTTATATGCGAAAACGGAACGTTTACATCTTCGGTAATGGTAATGGCCGTGGCTCCCTGACCTACATTAGAAGTGATGTTTGTGTAACGAACCAATTGATTTTGAAATGTTAAATTAAATGCCACGGCATTTGCATATAAAATGTTTAAGTTGTGATCGTAATCGGCCGGGTTAATGAATATTCCAGAACCATTATTATAGTATTCAGTATTAACTCCCAGGTGATTTGAATTGTTGAAGAAAAAATAATAATTGTGGTAAACAGAGCTGATGAGAACATCGGGATTGTTTTTGTCGATAAAACAATACGCGCCGTCGCCACCGCTAAGTCCGCTTTCTCCGTTAATGGGTGTGCCTTCATAATAAATGGTTCCGTTATCTTGTAAACCACCAATGTAAAAAGGTGTACTGGCCGTAGGGTGAATTGCACAGGTGTAAAACTGAAGACAATTAAAACTGTAATTCCGTTCGTTAAAATCGGGTATGCTTGCGGAAGAATTATTGCTCATGAATACCCCTCCATCGGTGCAAACCAATATTTGTTCGGGGTTTGAGGGATGGTAAGCATAATTGTGAACATCTGCGTGGATGTACTGATAGCGGGAACCCCGCCAGTCGGAAATTTTGTTCCAGCTTGCGCCTCCATTGGTACTTTTATAGCAGTCCAGACCGGCGATAAATACTTCGTTTTCATTATTCGGATTGACACGAATGGCCATGCAGTGCCAGGCAATAGTGGCCCAAAAATAATCTTCAAGTGTAGGGGTATTAACACTTTGCCAGCTTTCACCCCCATCTGTTGATTTAAGGATGTATTTCCCTTTTGATCTTTTTAATTGATCCCATGAATTTATATAACCGACCCCTAATGCAGCGTAAACAATATCTGGGTTTGATGGGGCAGGGGCTATGAGAACCCTTCCGGGGATGTTTTCAACATCGTGGTTTTTAATAATGGTTTCGTATTCGTTGTAAATGGTCCAGCTCCCACTTTTTCCACTGTCTGAATAAAGTATGGTCGATCCCCCTTCATCTTCGAGGTTTCGCATACTTCCAACAAATATTCTCCCGGATGGGCCAATTTTTACATCAGCCGGGGCGTAAGGAACGTTTGAACCTACGATGTTGGGTAGTACCTGTTCCCAGTCTTGACCGCCATTGGTTGAACGGTAAAGTCCGTCGCTGGGCATGCTTTCGTGGTTTGCTCCTTTGTAAAAGCCCGAAACTACACCGGCATAAATTACGCTGTTGCCATTTTCATCTCGGACAACAATATTTGTAATATATTTAAAATTGGCGGTTGAAGGTAAAAGCTCCCAGTTTTGCCCGCCATTTGTTGATTTGTAAATTCCTACTCCTACTCCTGATGACTCCCTGTAAATGGTAAGCGCGGTTTGGGCTTCCCCGGTTCCGGCATAAAAAATTTGTGTGTTATTCGGGTCGTAAGTAATACAGCTTACGGCTAACGAACTCCAAAGGTCATCTGCAATTTGCCAGGGTGAGTTTTCAAGATTTATATTGTTGTTGTACCACAATCCCCCGGTAGCTGTTCCTGCCCAAACTTTTTGGTAATTATGAGCGGCATCGTTCGGATCATACATTAATGCGCGAACCCTGCCTGCAATATTGGAAGGCACTTCTTCCCACTGAATGTCTGCAGAAACAGCTTTTAGATTTGTTGAAGCTATTTTTTTTGTTTCCAGAAGAGCTTTGTTTAAGCGTTCGGTAGGAACCCTTTTTTCGCTTGGATCGATAGTCATAAAATAATTTTGAATAGCGGCTTTATCGGGATGGGTAGGTTTAGGCGTATTTTTAAGCATCTCATCAGAAAAAAAATTGGTTGCCAGATGTTCCTGTTGGAGAAAATTTTCAAAATCCTTGCGTTTGGTTTTGGATTCAGGGTTAAAAATAATGATAAGACAGGCTATACCAATAATGGGGAAACCTGAAAATATTTTTTTTAGGGGCATGGTATTTTTTTGGCTCATATATTCAGAAAAAGGTTCTCAATTAGATGTAAATATATGCAATAAAAAAACCCTGGCTCAATAAATGAATCAGGGCTTGATTTTTTGTGGGTGGTACCACCTGGATTTGAACCAGGGACACACGGATTTTCAGTCCGTTGCTCTACCAACTGAGCTATGGTACCGCTTAAAGTGGCGCAAATTTAAGGCATTTTTTTTAAATGCCTAAACTTTTTTTGAAAAAAATAGGTTTATTTTGTTATTGTATCTGTAATTTTGAGGTTTCTAACTTTTGAAAACAACCTATGAAACTTATTCTCGATTTTGGGAATACCCTTAAAAAAGCTGCTATTTTTGATAAAAATAAAATGGTTGAATTGTTTACGTTCAGCGATTTTGACCTGAATCAACTCAAATCTATTGTAAAATCTTATCCGCTAATAACTTCATCCATTCTTTCTTCGGTGGTAGATTATCCGTTGGCCATTGATGATTTTTTATCTGAAAGATTTCATTTTATAAAATTCAATAGCAATACCCCGGTTCCGATCATTAATAAATACAGTACTCCGGAAACTTTGGGAAACGATAGGATTTGTGCTGTGGTGGCTGCGTCGTCTAAATTTGATAATAAAAATTTACTGGTTATTGATGTTGGAAGCTGTATCACTTACGATTTGATTACCAAAGATAAAGAATACCTTGGCGGTTCTATCTCGCCGGGAATCCGCTTGCGTTTAAAATCCCTGAATGCATTTACTGATAAATTGCCATTGCTTGAACCGGAACAAATAAAATATTTGATAGGGAAAACGACTTCCCAATCCATCTTATCAGGTGTAATTAATGGGATAAATTTTGAAATAGATGGTGTAATAAGCTCATATAAGGGCAATTATAAAGATTTAAAAATAATTATAAGCGGCGGAGACCATAATTATTTTGATAAAAGCTTAAAAAATAACATCTTTGCACTCCCTAATATAGTGATATTGGGCTTAAATGAAATTTTGAAATTTAATGAACCTGAAAAAAAGTAAAATATTTTTTCAAGTATTGAGTTTGGCATAAGTTTTGGGATGAATTTATCATTGAAGTGTTCTTTAACAAATAATTGGGACTTGAACTTTGACAAAATGATTTAATTTTTAAAATCCATTTTTTAAGTTTAAATTAGAGAATTAATATTGCAGAATCACAATTAATATAAAATATTAAAACACCAAATATCATGAAAGTAAAAACGCTAATAATTTTTTCATTTTTATTTGTCTCCCTGTTAAGCCTGGGTGCTTTTACACCGGTAAACGGGCAAGTAAATAAAGGCCCTAAATATGGGAAGACCCCTGAAGATAGTATAAAATGTCTAACCAATATTTCTCTTTATACAGAATTTTATAACCAATGGAAAGCTAGTGGAAGAGAAAGTGAAACCATTAATGATGCTATTAAATATTGGCGGTGGATATTTTTTAATTGCCCGAGAGCAACAGAAAATGCTTATCTGAATGGTATGGACATGATGAAGCATTTTATTAAAAAAGCTGAAACCGAAGAGATGAAGCAAAAATATATTGATACCCTAATGATGATTTGGGATCAGCGTATTGAGTATTTCGGAAATAAAGGGCGAAATTTAGGCCGGAAAGGAGTTGATTATCATCAATACAGAACTTCTGATTATGAAGGAGCATATAACATTTTAAAAGAATCGGTAAAACTGACTAAAAACGCAGCAGAAAGACCGATTATTATTGTCTATTTCCGTCTTACTACAAGAATCGTTAAAGCAGAGCTTGCAGAGAGTTCACTAATTATTGAGACTTACGATGAGGTAAACCAAATTATTGATTATAACCTTGAAAAATATAAAGGCAAACAAAGTCGGCTAGAATTGTGGATGAATGTTAAAAGCAATGTTGAGGCTATGTTTACTCCTTTTGCTACTTGTAAGGATTTGGTTGCGATCTATACCAAAAAATTTGAA
Source organism: Bacteroidales bacterium (assembly GCA_963664245.1). GTDB lineage: Bacteria > Bacteroidota > Bacteroidia > Bacteroidales. Next base: position 2,142,563 of record OY760934.1, on the reverse strand, counting down.
GAAAACAAAAATGATATAGCATTCTTAAAAGAAATTACTGAAGTTCTTGATAAAAGGGATTGTGAAGAAAGTCAATTATTTATGGATGCCACCCTTCAGCTTTATAAGCTTGAACCATCTCCCGAGGCTGCTTATTTTATTGCCCGTGTATATTTGCAGGAAGGTAATTATACAGAAGCAATTACTTATTTGAATGAAGCAACTACCCTGGAAGATAAAGATAAGTTGGCTGATATTTATTATTACCTGGCATCGTGCAACTATCAACTTAAAAAATATTCTGTTGCCCGTTCAAATGCAAGAAAATCGTTGGAGTATAATTCCAACAACGGACAACCTTATATTTTAATTGGCGATATGTATGCACAAAGTGCTAAAAGTATAGGCTCGAACGATTTAGAATCGAAAGTAGCATATTGGGCAGCTGTAGATAAATACCAACAAGCCCGGCGTGTTGATGAAGAAATTAAAGAAGTAGCCAATAAACGTATTCGCGATTACTCAAAGTATTTCCCAAGCATGGAAACCATTTTCTTTTATGATTTGAAAGAAGGGGAAACTTATAAAGTAGGCGGTTGGATTAACGAAACTACAACGGTTCGTCCCGCACCTGCTCAATAAAATTATTGGGTAAATATGAAAAAAAATATGTTAGTAAAAGGCATTGTTGTGATGGTTTTCATAGCAATGCTTTTTTCTTGTCGAAATGATTTAAAAACCGTAGAAGCTTTTGCCGTTTCTGATTCCATTCCCAGTCAAATTATTAAGGATGTTGTGATGTACCGTACCGACTCCGGTTATTTGAAAGCCAAAATTATTAGCGATTTGGTTCATATTTTTGATGTGGAGGATGCATATACGGTATTTCCCGAAGGGATTTCAATTGTTTTTTATAACCGTGAAGGGGTGGAAGAATCAACCCTGGATGCTGATTATGGGGTAAGTTACGATAAACGGAAACTTTTAATTGCCCGTAAAAATGTTATTGTAAAGAACCTCCTGAAAAAAGAACAGTTAAATACTGAAGAACTAAATTGGGATCAACGGAAAAAGATTATTTTTTCCAACACGAAAGTTAAAGTTATCACTACTTCTGAAATTATATACGGCACGGGTTTGCATTCGGACGATCGTTTTGACCGCTACGAAATTAAAGACCCTACTGGTGAGGTTCAGGTAAAAGAGGAAGAAGTTGAAAATTAACATTAATTTTACATGATTAAATGTTTTCTATGAACAACTGGTCTGTCGTATTTATAACCTTGGTTTTTTCAGCCTTTTTTTCGGGCATCGAAATTGCTTTTGTAAGTTCGAACAGGTTAAAAATAGAAGTTGATAAAAGCCGTGGTTTATTTTCCGCAGGATTGCTCTCTCGTTTGGTGCAAAAACCATCAAAATTTATTGGTGCGCTTTTATTAGGAAACAATATTGCATTGGTAATTTACGGTATTGCCATGGCCGAAATTTTAGAACCCTGGCTGCTGAAAACTTTGCCGGGAGCTCTTGCCAGTGAGGCCTGGATTCTTTTAATACAAACTATTATTGCAACTTTTTTGATTTTAATTACGGCCGAATTTATTCCTAAAATTTTGTTCAGGATACGCCCCAACCGTATTTTAAATTTTTTTGGGCTTCCGGTCTATCTTTTTTATATTATTCTTTATCCCTTGGTTTATGTAATAACTGGTATTTCAGAGTTTTTATTACGAAGGGTGTTTCGCTTACAGCAAGATTTTCGAAAATATTCTTTTAGTCCGATTGATTTGGGCGAGTATGTAAAAGATATCACCAATGGAGAAAATGAAGAAAGCGAGATTAAGCAGGATATGCAGATTTTTCAGAATGCCATCGATTTTCGTAATGTGAAATTGCGGGAATGTATGATTCCCCGTACCGAAATTTTTGCTGTTGAAGAAAATAATTCGCTGGATGAGTTGAAAAAAATCATGAGCAATACGGGCCATTCAAAAATCTTGGTCTATCGCGAAAGCATTGATAATATTATTGGCTATACTCACTCTTTTGATTTGTTTAAAAAGCCCGAAAATATTAAATCTATCCTGAAGTCTATTATTATTGTTCCTGAAACCATGCTGGCCAACAAAGTATTGTCGATGATGATAAAAGAACAAAAGAGTGTAGCTGTGGTTGTTGATGAGTTTGGCGGAACCTCGGGGATGATTACCATGGAAGACATTATGGAAGAAATTTTTGGCGAAATTGAAGACGAACATGATGTTGAAGATTTGATAGAAAAACAAATTGATGATAAAACATATTTACTGGCCGGACGCCTCGAGATAGATTATTTGAACGAGAAATACGAACTAAATATTCCTGAAACCGAAGAATATGAAACCTTGGCCGGTTTTATTATTCATCATTTCGAAAGTATTCCTGAAGAGAAAGAAGTTATTCGGATTGATGAATTTTTGTTTCAAATTATACAAGCCGAGGGCCACAAAATTGATTTGGTAAAACTCACCCTTAATAAATCATAGATTTGAGCTAAAAGCCTATTATTAAGCTTTTTTTTATTTTTTTATCTTAACTTTCCTTTGTACATTTGCGAACTATTTTAAAAAAGATTAAAAATGGCTGTAATTGGAAAAATCAGAAAACATTCGGGTTTACTGGTAATTGTTATTGGAGTAGCACTTGCTGCTTTTGTATTGGGAGATATTTCTAAAACTCAATCGCGTACAAGTAATACCATCGGTGAAGTAAATGGGGAGGAAATTACCTACAAAGAATTTAGCTATAAAGTGGAAGAAACAATGCAGTTGCAAAAGCAACAACAAAACCGGCAGTCTTTTTCCGAAATGGAATCATTTTTGATTAGGGAACAAATTTGGGATAACCTGGTAAGTGAAATTATATTAACCGAAGAATTTGTGAAGCTTGGCTTGACCCTGTCTGACGATAAATTGAGCATTTCTGCCGAAGAACTGGAAGAATTATTAATGGGCTCAAACCCTCATTACTTAGTTCGTCAATACTTTACAAATCCTCAAACCGGGGTTTTTAATCCCAATGATGTAAGAAATGTATTGGCCAGCCTTGACCGGATGGATGTAAATGCCCGTAAACAATATTACGATTTTGAACAGAACATTATTAAAGATCAGATCAATAAAAAGTATCTTAACCTAATCAGAAAAGGCTACTACATTCCAGAAAGCATTGCTCAAAGAATGGCCGAATACAATGTTCAAACAGCCTCTGTTGAGTTACTAGCCAAAGGAGCTGCCTCGGTAAATATTAATGATGTTGGAGAAGTTACTGAAAAGGAACTGAAAAATTATTATAACAAGCATAAAGAAGATTTTAAATTAGAAGAAGAAACCCGCTCTGTTGACTATGTTGTTTTTGATGTGGTTCCTTCGGTTGAAGATCGTACCCGCATTACGGAAGAAGTAAACGAATTATTTGAAGAATTTTTAGCGGCCGAAGATCCTATTATGTTTGTAAATTCGGTATCCGACAATCGTTACGATAGCACTTATTATAAAAAAGGAGATCTTCCGGTTCATATTGCAACTTACATTGAACAAGTAGATGTTGGCAATTATTTTAAACCTTATTTGGATAATGAGACTTACTACATGGCCAAATACATGGATATGCAATTTCGTCCGGATTCAATTAAAGCATCTCATATTTTAATCGCTTATGATAAAGCTGCCCGCTCAACTAATATGCGGACTAAAGAAGAAGCAAATAAGTTGGCCGATAGTATTCTTCGGGTAGTAAAAAGAAACCACAAAAAGTTTGAAAATATGGCGGTTGAGTTTTCTGATGATCCTTCAGCAAAAACAAATAAAGGTGATTTGGGAACATTTGCCGATTATACCATGGTGCCACAATTTCTAAATCCTCTTATAGAATCTTCGGTAGGTTCAACCATTAAAGTAGAAACTCCTTTTGGATACCATATTGTTTATGTTGGAGGCTTTATAAACATTCAGCGTAAATACCAGTTGGCGATTATTGACCGTGCTATTGAGCCGAGCCGTAAAACCAATCAGGATTATTACACCATGGCCAGTAAATTTGCTGCCGAAAATACAACCATCGAACAGTTTAATAAAACGGCTAACGAATTGGGTTTAAATAAACGTTCGTTTTCTGGTATGAAACGTATGACCAGCAGTGTTTACGATTTAGAATATCCCCGTCAAATTGTACGTTGGGCCTTTGATGATGATACCAAAGTAGAAAGCTTATCGAAAATTTTTGAGTTTGATAACGAAAAATATGTAATTGCTATACTTACCGGGATCAATTCGGAAGGATATAAAGATTTTGAAACGGTTAAAGGTGAAATAGAACCAATTGTTGTTCGTGAGAAAAAATTGGATTACCTGTTGGAGCAAATTGAAGATATTAATGATTTCAATAAAATAGGAGAAAAATTAGTTGCTATTCCTGAAAATGCTGATATAAACTATAACCTTGCAGTATTAGGCACTCATGGCCGTGAACCGGAAGTTGTTGGAGAAATTTTTGGTTTGAAAGCTGGTGAAATTGCTAAGCTAAAAGGCGAAAGAACAGTTTATGTTGTTAAAATGAAAGAGTTGAAAACAGAAGAAGTTACTGCTAAATTGGAAACGTTTAAATCGCAGTTAGCCGCTAATTTTATGACTAAAATGTATCAGAATTTAGTGCTTGAAGCTTTACAAGGAGTATCTGATATTGAAGAACAAAGAGAAAAATTTTATTAAGATATTTTACTCAAATTAATAAAGCGATCCAAAGGGTCGCTTTTTTTTTAAAATACCTCCAGGCGGCTGGCATCTTGCCGAATGAAAATAAAAAGCAAGATAGTAAAGGCCCATAAAGAAGATCCTCCGTAGCTAAAGAAGGGTAAAGGAATTCCGATAACAGGAGCCATGCCAATGGTCATCCCGATGTTAACAGTAAAGTGGAAAAACAATATGGAGGCTACCCCGTAACCATAAATCCGGCTGAATTGGGACCGTTGGCGTTCGGCCAGGGATATTATCCGGAATAAAAGGATGACAAACATCCCGATTACAAATAAACTTCCCATAAAGCCCCATTCTTCGCCAACTGTGCAAAAAATAAAATCGGTATTTTGTTCCGGAACAAAATCAAACTTGGTTTGGGTTCCCTTTAAAAACCCTTTGCCCGATACCCCCCCACTGCCAATAGCAATCTTCGATTGGTTAACGTTATATCCCACGCCTCGTGGATCACTTTTTTTACCAATTAAAACTTCTATCCGGTTACGTTGATGATCCTGTAAAATATTTTCAAAAGTGTAATCAACACTGTAAATGTAGGAGGCTCCAAAAATAAAAATTATTAACACTGAAAACAGGTTGCGCTTGGTGGTTTTAATAACAAAAATCAGCAATAAAAGTAAAACCAATAATCCTCCGATAAGAATATATTTGTTTAATAATAGGGTGAAGATAAATAAAACAATAGCGGAAAGCCCGAAAATTAACACCTTTCCGGATAGGCCTTCCCGAAATAAAACAAAAATAAAAGCAATGTAAACAAGGGCCGAACCGGTATCGTGCTGCAAAAGAATTAAAACCGCAGGAAAGAAAATAATCGCCCCGGCTTTAATTAAATCTTTAAATTTTGAAATACTAACATGAATTGTGGAAAGGTATTTTGCCAGGGCCAAAGCCGTCGCAAACTTTGCAAATTCAGACGGTTGTATGCTGAACCCGCCAATTTGAATCCAGGAACGTGAGCCCTGAATGGTTGCTCCTATTCCTAATACCGCAATCAGTAAAAGAACACTCAGGGCATAAAACACATAAGCAAAGGTTGAGAAAAACTTACCGTCAATCACCAAAACAATAAATCCCAATATCAAGGCTGCTAATATCCAAATAAATTGCCTTCCATAGCTTTTTTCAAAATTGAATATACTGGTTGAGAGCTCATCAGAATCGGCGGCATAAATATTGATCCATCCAAAAGTAATCATTACCAAATACAAAAAAATGGTAAAAAAATCAATGTTATTGAATATGGATTTTCGTTCTCTCAATGCTTATTTTTATTCGTTTAAAATTGTTTTTTCGAACCAAGGTGTTTCAAATAATTCTTTCATTAAATATTTTCGCATCATCAGGGTTGCGATAGGGGCACCAAAAGTAGCCCCCGATCCTTTATTTTCAACCAATACGCCAATAGCGATTTTCGGATCATCTGCTGGTGCAAATGCAATAAATACTGAATGTGTTTCGCCAAAAGGGTTTTCGGCCGAACCGGTTTTGCCACACATTTTAATGGATGGCGTTTTATACCAACGGGCCGTGCCATGTTCTCCTTCGTAAACCAATTGCATCCCTTTTATGACTTCTTCAAAATACTCCACCGAAAAGCCCGTCTCAATTTTATTAATATAATTAAGGTTTCTTTCTTTATCTTCTCCAAAAGCCTTTACCACATGTGGCGGAAAATAATAGCCTCTGTTTGCAAAAATAGCTGCAACATTTGCCAATTGTAAGGGGGTAAGTTCAATTTCGCCTTGTCCTACCGATAGTGAACGGTTTGTAATGGCTCGCCAGCCTTTTTTCCCATAGTACCTGTCAAAATAAGTGTAGTCCGGGATATTACCTTTTCGTTGTCTTTTTAAATCACCGGGCAAGCGTTCGCCAATCCCGAATTTCATTACATCGTTGCGCCAGTTAGCATAACCTTCCTGTATGGTTTCAAATTTGGGTTGCTCAATAATAGACTGGTAAACTTTCCAAAAATACGGGTTACACGATTGTTCAATCGCGTGTTCCATATCCAGCGGAGAGTAGTGATTGTGGCTGCAAACAATGGGTGTTGCAGAGGTCCCGGCACATTCATATTTGGTATAAGAATGTAAAACCCCTTCATCTAATCCGATAATGGCATTTACCGGTTTAAAGGTTGATCCCGGGGGGTACTGAGCCATGATAGCCCGGTTAAACAAAGGTTCTAAAGTGTCGCTGCTCAGTTTTGAAAAGTTTTCGTTACGGATTCGTCCGATTAATAAATTCGGGTCGTAGGTAGGACTGGAAACCATGGCTAGAATTTCGCCGGATTTAGGTTCGATGGCAACAATGCTTCCTTTTTTCCCCTGCATTAAATATTCGCCATACGCCTGTAAATTGGCATCAATGGTCAGGTGCAGGTCGGTTCCCGAAACAGCTGCCGAATCGTATTTCCCATTCTGGAAGCTCCCCTTTTCACGGTTGAACACATCTACCATTCTTATTTCCAAACCCTTTGCACCCCGGAGTTCTTTCTCATAAAACGATTCGATTCCGCTTTTGCCAATATAATCGCCCTGTTCATAATAAGTATCGTTTTTTAGTTCTTTCGGATCAACTTCGCCCACGTAGCCCAAGAGGTGGGCGGCAATTGCTTTGGGATATTTCCGCAAGGTCCGTGACTGTACATAAAAGCCTGGGAATTTATAAAGTTGTTCTTCCAGAAAACCATAATCTTCTTTCGAAATTTGTTGCAGAAAAATACTGGGGATGTATGGCGAGTAGCTTTTGGCTTTGGCCAGCCGCTTGCAAAAATCAGCACTGTCAATTTTAATGAGTTGGCATAAAAGGCTGGTGTCTATAACGCCTATTTGCCGTGGGATCACCATTAAATCATATGAAGCTTCGTTGTAAATCAATAGTTCGCCGTTGCGGTCGTAAACCAACCCACGGGCAGGATATTTGGTAATGTGACGTAATACATTATTCTGTGCCGAAAGCTTGTAATCGTTGTCAATGACCTGCAGCAAAAGCAAGCGTACCAGGAAAATGATGGCAACCACGATAAAGATCGTACGGATAATATATTGCCTGGATTGAAATTTATCTTGCCTCGAATACACCTGACTTTATTTTATGATTTGCCCACTTCTTAAATGCAGCATAAAAATACAAATTTAAAATATGCCACAAATCATTAAATTTGTGATATGATAAGGAATTTAGAGAATTTATCGAAACAGGTTTTTCAGGTGAATGATGAGAAAGCATTTGAAGAGCTGGCTCTTGATATTTTCAGGCTTCAATCGGAATGCAACCCGGTTTATAAAGCATATGTAAAAAGCCTGGGGATCAATCCTTCGGGGGTGCAAAAAAAATCTGAAATTCCTTTTCTGCCCATTGAATTTTTCAAGCATCATAAAATTTTACTTGAAGGTTTATCTGAAGAAATTATTTTTTCGAGCAGCGGAACCACGGGGATGGTTCAAAGCAAACATTATGTTGGTGATTTGAACCTTTATGAAACCAGTTTTAAAAAGGCTTTTGAGCTTTTTTATGGGAACCCGCAGGACTATTGTGTGCTGGCTTTGTTGCCTTCTTATCTTGAGCGCGAAGGCTCCAGCTTAATTTACATGGTCGAACACCTGATTAAACTTAGCGGGAATCCTAAAAGCGGCTTCTTTTTGAATAACCTTGAAGAACTGCTTGAGCTTATTCATTCGCCTGAACTAAAAAACGCAAAGGTTTTATTGTTAGGGGTTAGTTTCGCCTTGCTCGATTTGGCCGAGAACCATCAAATTAATCACCCCGATTTGGTGGTGATGGAAACCGGAGGCATGAAGGGGCGAAGAAGAGAAATGATTCGGGAAGAGCTGCATTTGTTGTTTTGCGAGAGATTTGATGTAGCCCAAATTCATTCCGAGTACGGGATGACAGAATTGCTATCGCAGGCTTACTCGAAAGGCGAAGGGAGGTTTTATTCCCCGCCTTGGATGAAGGTGTTAATCAGGGATGCCAACGATCCGTTTTCGTATCTGGAGGAAGGGAAAAGTGGTGGAATAAATATTATTGATTTGGCCAATATAAATTCTTGTTCTTTTCTGATGACCCAGGATTTGGGGAAAATACACCCGGATGCTTCTTTTGAAATTCTGGGTCGTTTTGATGCCAGCGATATCCGTGGCTGCAACTTGCTTATTCAGTAATTGAAGCACTTAATTTTTGCAATGCAATTTTCATAATTTTTTCATGATCGAAAGCCAATTCGGGAAGTCTGGTGATTTCGAACCATTGCGCTTTTGAAGCGTCGTCTCCGGCATTTATTTTCTGCTTATCGTTTAAAATGCCCCAAAAAACTACAGAAACGGTATGTCCACGGGGATCGCGCCCCGGATCACCAAAAGCCTGTAATTGTTTTAATTCAATATTTTTGAGCCCGGTTTCTTCTTCCAGTTCGCGATGGGCAGCCTTTTCCAAGGCTTCATGTTCATCGACAAATCCTCCCGGAAAGGCCCAGCAGCTTTTAAAAGGCGGGTTCCCTCGTTCAATCAATAATACTTTTGTTGGCAATCCGCTTTTGAAAATTATAATGTCAACCGTTACAGCCGGGCGTGGATAGTCGTAAGTATAGCTCATCGGGTTTTTTATATAAAAATAAAAAAGTCCTTCATTCGAAGGACTTTTTACACCAAATATTTAACTAACATAAAATTATGATCACAAAATCCCTATTAATATATTTTGTGATTCGTTTGCTTTGTTATAAACCCAAGCAAGGGTTGTGTGTATGTATGAACTAATTTATGAACAGTGATTCGATAACAATTTTAAGTCAATGCTAAAAACTATTTATCATATTCCATGCCAGAAATCTAACTACTTAATAACCAGATTTTACATTTTGTAAATTTGAAAGATTTTCGTACGCTTTTGACTGTTTTGTACAGGATCGAACACTTTATTTTTTCCCGTCGACGATAATTACGATTTCTCCTTTAATGGCAGGTTTTTCGTTAAAGTGTTCAATCAAAGCGGAAATACTACCCCGGACATTTTCTTCATGGATTTTTGTTAACTCGCGGCACACACAGGCCTGGCGGTCTTCTCCAAAAATCTCCGCAAATTTGGTAAGGGTTTTGATTAGGCGATGGGGTGATTCATAAAATATCATGGTGTATTTTTGCTCGGCCAGTTCGTTGAGTTTGGTTTGTCGGCCTTTTTTTACCGGTAAGAACCCTTCAAAAACAAAATGATCAGCAGCTAATCCTGAGTTTACAAGAGCTGGGACAAAAGCGGTAGCTCCGGGCAGGCATTCAACGTCAATTTCGTTGGCAATACATTCGCGAACCAGCAAAAACCCCGGATCGGAAATAGCCGGAGTTCCGGCATCGGTAACCAGAGCCAGTGTTTCCCCGTCTTTCATCCGTTGAACAATGCCCTGTAAAATTTTGTGTTCATTATGCTGGTGATAAGAAGTCAGTTTTTGTGAAATGTCGAAATGTTTTAACAAGATGCCTGTTTTGCGGGTATCTTCGGCAAGAATAGCATCGGCTTCTTTTAATACGCTTAAGGCTCGAAGTGTAATATCCTCAAGGTTGCCGATGGGTGTTGGAACAATGTATAGTTTCGACATAATGGTTCTTTGCCACAAATTTAACATCTTATTCTGTAAAGCGTTTTAAAACTTTCAGAAACTGTGAATAAAGTCTGCAAAATTTTTAATAACTCCCGTTTGATTTTGCGGTGCAAGGCTTTTGAATATCGTAAATTAGCCAAAGTATGTTTTTAGAAAAAACTTCCAATTCATCGAAACGTCAGGGCTACATTGAAGTGGTCTGTGGATCTATGTTTTCGGGCAAAACCGAAGAATTGATCCGCCGCTTGAAACGGGCCAAAATTGCCAAACAAAAAGTAGAACTTTTTAAGCCGGATGTTGACACCCGCTATTCGGAAGAAGATGTGGTTTCACACGATGCAAATGCTTTAAAATGTACTCCTGTTCAGGCTGCTTCTCAAATTTTGTTGTACGATATTGATGCCGATGTTGTTGGCATCGACGAGGCTCAGTTTTTTGATATGGAACTGGTAAATGTTTGCAACGAATTGGCCAATCGCGGATTCCGGGTAATTGTTGCCGGGCTGGACATGGATTTTAAAGGTAAACCTTTTGGTCCCATTCCTCATTTGATGGCCATTGCAGAGTATGTAACCAAGGTTCATGCCATCTGCATGAAATGCGGGAACCTGGCTCAATTTTCGCACCGCACCATCACCGACGACAGTTTGGTGCTTCTTGGCGAAAAAGAAAATTACGAGCCGCTTTGCCGTGCCTGCTACCTTGAAGCTCAATAAAATATTCCGCTTCACTTTCTTTCCTTCGCTATATTTAGTAATATTGCAAGCTGTAAAATCTAATGTTATGAAGAAACTATCAATCATTTTTATTGTATTTATTGCTTTGTTTTTCAGCGGATGTAGTAATTCGTATAAAGATTATGAGGAAGCGATCATCGAAATTTCAACCGACTATGGGGATATTGTTTTAATGCTTTATAATGAAACTCCTCAACACCGTGATAATTTCCTTAAATTGATTGAAGAAGGTTGGTTTGAAAATTCTCCATTTCACCGTGTGATTAAAAATTTTGTGATTCAGGGTGGAGGTAATGCCGATGGACGTGATGACCCGGGTTATACCATAGAAGCTGAAATTTTGCCGCAGTATTTTCATAAAAGAGGAGCTTTGGGAGCTGCCAGGATGGGAGATGATGTAAACCCCGAAAGGCGTTCATCAAGTTCACAGTTTTATATTTCGCAAGGAAGAACCTATGCTGAAAATGAAATTGTTGCTGCTGAAGCCCGTTCAGGGTACGAAATTCCGGAAGAGCAACGTGAGGTGTACAAAACTGTTGGTGGAATTCCTCATTTAGATGGTGGTTATACGGTATTTGGCGAAGTGATTGAAGGCATGGACGTGGTTGATAAAATTGCAGCGGTTAAAACAACCGTAAAAAAAGGAATGCCCGATGTTCCGGTAGAAGATGTATTAATGAAGATCAGAATTATCAAAAAACAAAATGAAAACTAAAATAGAAGAACTACTTAAGGAAATTGCTACATTTACTACCGAAAGCAAAGAAGAACTGGAGCAGTTCCGATTAAAATATTTGAGTAAAAAAGGTTTGATTCCCTCTTTGTTTGGCGAGTTTAAAAACGTAGCTCCCGAACTTCGAAAAGAAATGGGTCAGGCTTTGAATAATTTAAAGAACACGGCACAGGATAAGTTTAATGGTTTACAACAAGCGATTGAAGATAAAGGAACTGACGATAGTGTTGAAGGAGATTTGTCCTTGCCCGTTGATTTTGAAGAACTCGGAAGCCGTCATCCTTTGTCAATTATCCGGAATAAAATCATAGATATTTTTAGCCGCATTGGGTATACCGTTTCCGAAGGACCGGAAATTGAAGATGATTTTCACAATTTCACGGCTTTGAATTTCCCGGAAGAGCATCCGGCCCGTGATATGCAGGATACTTTCTTTATTGAAAAGAACCCCGATTTGGCTTTGCGTACGCATACCTCTTCGGTGCAGGTGCGTGTGATGGAAAAAACTCAGCCGCCCATCCGTACCATTTCTCCCGGACGGGTATTCCGCAACGAAGCTATTTCGGCCCGTGCACACTGTATTTTCCATCAGGTTGAAGGATTGTACATCGACGAGGGCGTTTCGTTTGCCGACCTGAAACAAACCCTGCTTTATTTTGCTCAGGAATTATTTGGCAAAGAAACCCAAATCCGTTTGCGCCCTTCATATTTCCCGTTTACCGAACCTTCGGCCGAGATGGACATTTCTTGTTTCATCTGTGGTGGCAAGGGCTGTAACATTTGTAAATACACCGGCTGGGTAGAAATTTTAGGTTGTGGTATGGTTGACCCAAATGTTTTGGAAAACTGTGGCATCGACAGTGAAAAATACACCGGCTTTGCTTTTGGAATGGGCATTGAACGGATTACCATGCTCAAGTACCGGGTAAATGATATCCGCCTGTTTTTTGAAAATGACAAACGCTTTTTGAAGCAGTTTCAATCGGCATTATAAAAAATATTTTGATATAAATTCTAACCCTACGAGGGCTTTGAAACCCTCGTAGGGTTTTTTTGTTTGTACTCGAATATTGATGGAATCATAAACTTATTCCGAATATTTTTTCAAATAATCAATCAATTGCAGTTCCAGCTCGGCCATAAACTGGTTTACATTTTTTATTTTGTTTAGCTCGATTTCGTAAGCGGCCAGGAGGTTCGGTGTTTTTTTAAGTTTGGCTATCAATTCTTTCTTCTGCTCGCTTTGCATGTTTTTCTGGATCAGCAAAAAATAATCAAACTGCTTTAGGGTGGGGATTAATTTCATTTCGGAATGATGGTTCGAAATCAGGCAAAACCGATTGTCTGTTTCTTGTGAATGGTAGTAAAACAAAGGGTAGGAGAGCGGTTTGTTTTCGGCAGACTGTTGGGTAAAATCGTCAATTTTTTTGAGTTGCAGCCTGCAATATTGGTTGATAAAAAAACTTAAGCGATAGTCTTTTAAGTGGCAGGAAATGCCGATAAAAGAATATTCATTGGTGTAATCAATTTTTAAACTGAGCTTTTTTACCATGATTTTGTAAAATTACGAATTACAAAAACCAAAACACAAATAACTTTTAAATTTCCAATGAAAACTATTCCTGTTCCTTCGAAATTTCGAGCTTGTTATAGGCTTTTTCGGCGGCGAGTTTTTCAGCTCCTTTAATGGAGTAATCCTGGGCCTTGGCAATACCTTTATCATCCACCCAGGTTTCTACCAGGTATTGTTTTTTAAAGCCTTCGCCCAGTTCGTCGAGGACTTTAAATTCAACGGTTTGCTTGTTTTTTTGGCCCCATTCAATCAACATGCTTTTATAGTTCATGTCTTGTTGAACCAAATCATCCAAATCAAGGTGTACCTTAATGATATGCTCGATGATGATGTGTCTAGTAAATTTGTATCCCCGGTCGATATACATTGCCCCGATAAATGCTTCAAAGGCATCTCCGCTAAAAGATTTAGACTGAACACGTGAATCGCTTGAAACCATAATCATTTTATCCAACCCAAGCTTAAAAGACAGCTTGTTTAACTGGCTGCGGCTAACAATGCGCGAGCGGATTTCGGTTAAAAAACCTTCGTCTTTATATGGGAAAATTTTGAAAAGATAATCGGCAACAACCGAACCCAATACTGCATCTCCCAAGTATTCGAGGCGTTCGTTGCTTAAACGGAACCCATGCAGGGTTTCTTTGGCCGCCGATTTATGGCGCAATGCCAGCTTATATAAAAAAATATTTCCGGGAAAGAACCCGAAAATATTTTTTATATCGAATAATAAATTTCTGTTTTCAGAGAAATAAGTACGTATGAATTTAAAAAAAATCAAAATCCGAACTTATGACTTGAATTTTTTAAAGATGATAGACGCATTGTGACCACCAAATCCAAAAGTATTGCTTAAGGCAACGTTGATAACACGTTTTTTTGCTTTGTGTAAAGTGAAATCGAGTTTGTTATCAATTTCCGGATCAATTTCCTGAACATTAATTGTTGGAGGAACAATATCGTTTTGTACGGTCAGAACAGTAGCGATAGCTTCGATAGCTCCGGCTGCACCCAGTAAGTGCCCTGTCATTGATTTAGTTGAATTAATGCTGATTTTATAAGCATGTTCGCCAAATAAATTAACAATGGCTCTTGGTTCGGCAATATCGCCAACAGGTGTTGAAGTACCATGAGTGTTGATGTGGTCAATGTCAGTTAATTCTAATTCTGCATCTTCAACAGCAAACCTCATACAGTTTTGAGCTCCTAATCCTTCAGGGTGTGGAGCAGTCATATGATGTGCATCGGCTGATAAACCACAACCAACAACTTCAGCATATATTTTAGCACCTCTTTTTTGGGCGTGTTCCATTTCTTCGAAAATGATGGCACAACCACCTTCGCCCAATACAAAACCATCGCGGTCTTTATCAAACGGGCGGGAAGCTGTTTTAGGATCATCATTACGGGTTGAGATTGCGTGCATTGCATTAAATCCCCCAATACCACCTTCGGTAATTGCTGCTTCAGATCCACCGGTAACGAATGCATTTGCTTTTCCTAAACGAATCAGGTTGAAAGCATCTGCTAAAGCGTTGGCTGATGAAGCACAAGCAGAAACCGTTGCATAATTGGGACCTCTAAAACCATATTTAATGGAGATATGTCCGGCTGCTATATCCGCAATCATTTTGGGAATAAAGAAAGGATTGAATCTTGGGGTTCCGTCACCTTCTCCAAAGGATATAATTTCATCCTGGAAAGTTTTTAAACCACCAATACCCGAAGCCCAAATTACTCCTATGCGATCTAAATCTAATTTTTCTAAATCAAACCCGGCATCCTGTACAGCTTGGTCGGCAGCAACCATCGCAAACTGGGAATAACGGTCATGCTTTCTGGCTTCTTTACGATCCAAATGATCGGTTACATTAAAATCCTTTACCTCACAGGCAAATTGGGTTTTAAATTTTTCAGCATCAAAAAGCGTAATGTCGTCAGCACCACTAACTCCATTAACCAATGCTTCCCATAGTTCGGGAACATTCTTACCTAATGGAGTCAGGGCACCAAGACCTGTGACTACTACACGTTTTAATTCCATGAATTAAGTTGTTTATTTTACATTCTCTTCGATGTAAGTAATAGCGTCACCTACTGTACCAATTTTTTCGGCTTGATCATCGGGAATAGCCATATTGAATTCTTTTTCGAATTCCATGATAAGTTCTACTGTATCTAGTGAGTCAGCACCAAGATCGTTAGTGAAACTTGCTTCTGGTGTTACTTCTGCTTCGTCAACGCCTAGTTTGTCAACGATAATAGCTACTACTCTTGATTTAGTATCAGACATATTTTCAAATTTTTGGTTAAACAGGGTGCAAAGAAATAAATTAAATCAAAAAAAAACAAAGAAAATCTCATATATTTAACTTTACTTTTTCACAATGAGCGGATTAACAAATGTTTGCTATAATCTGGTTTTGTTTTTTGTTTAACCATAACGAATTAATAGAGATAAAAATATAATTTTGAAAAAGATTTTACAACATATCTAAAAAAGAAAAATGACGAATCTTGCCATCTTTGCCAGCGGAAGCGGAAGCAACGCCCAAAATATTGCCGAATATTTTAAAGACCACAATGCGGTAAATGTTAAATTAATTTTGACCAATAATCCGGATGCTTATGTTTTGGAGAGAGTCAAAAATTTGAATATTCCTGCGGTTGTGTTTAGCCGTGACGATTTTTATCGTTCGGAAAATGTTTTGGATATTTTAAAAAAATACGATATTGATTTTATTGTATTGGCTGGTTTTTTATGGTTGATCCCCGATAATTTAATTAAGCAATACCCCGACAAAATTATTAACATACACCCGGCTCTTTTACCTAAGTACGGAGGAAAAGGAATGTATGGAGCAAAAGTTCATGAAGCGGTTCATGCTGCCGGGGAAACAGAAACAGGCATCACCATTCATTATGTGAACGAAAAATACGACGAAGGCAAAATCATTTTTCAGGCGAAAGCAAAAATTGCCCAGTCCGATACTCCCGATAACCTTGCAAGCCTTGTTCATGCGTTGGAGTATGAACATTTCCCTAGGGTAATAGAATCAATCTTAACATAATCATGAAAATAAAATTAACTTTTGTATTCATCATTTTATTGGGTTTGCAGGTTTTCCCTCAAGCCACTAAAATAACGGGTTCCTGGTTAGGGAAATTGAAAATTCAAGAATTTGAATTGCGTTTGGTTTTTAATATTTCTAACGAAGAGGGAACTTTAAAAGCAACAATGGACAGCCCCGATCAGGGTGCAAAAGGAATTCCGATGGGTGAGGTTTCGTTTATCGACAATCAGTTAATTGTCAAAGCTCCCGCGCTTAGGGGCGAGTATAAAGGAACGTTGGAGGATAACATTATAAAAGGAACCTGGAGCCAAAACGGGCAGGTGTTTGATTTGAGCCTTGAGAAACAAGAAAACGCATTAAACGTAAACCGTCCGCAAGAACCCCAGCCCCCGTTTAATTATTCTGTGCAAGAGGTTACATTTAAAAATACGAATGGCGGGCATCAATTATCCGGGACATTAACGATTCCAAAAGGAGAAGGTGCTTTTCCTGCCGTTGTTTTAATTACCGGATCGGGGGCTCAAAACCGTGATGAAGAAATTTTTGGGCACAAGCCTTTTTGGGTGATTGCCGATTATCTCACCAAAAACGGGATTGCTGTTTTAAGGTGTGATGATCAGGGCGTTGGAAAATCAGGCGGGAGTCAGTTTAATACCACCACTTACGATTATTCTTTTGATGCCGAAGCGGCCTATCGTTTTCTGCAAAATGATGAGCGGATTAATAAAAAACAGATCGGGTTTGCCGGTCATAGCGAAGGAGGGTTAATTGCTGCTATTGCTGCTGAGCGTTTAGGAGAGATTGGTTTTTTTATTTCTTTAGCCGGACCTGCTTTGCCTGGAAAAGAAATTATCCGCCTCCAAGTTGAAAAAATCATGGAGGTTCAGGGAGTTCCTAAAGAAATTATTGATAAAGAACTTGAATGGCAATCGGCTTTTTCCGAGATCTTAATTCAAGAAAAAAATAATCAAAAGGCCTGGGAAAAGATTAATAAAGTTTATTCCGAACACAAAAAAATCGAAGGACTGGACCAAGATGTGATCCAAAAAGAAATTATGCAATTGAACCAAAAATTTCCTATAGTAACTTACAACTGGATGCGGTTTTATTTAAAAACAGACCCGGCTCAGTTTTTAAAACATTTAAAATGTCCTGTTCTGGTTTTGAACGGAGAAAAAGATGTTCAGGTGCTTGCCGCCCCAAACCTTGAAGCCTTTGATGAAATTTTTAAAAAATCCGGGTTAGAAGATTATGAACTGCATGAATTGAAAGGGCTCAACCATTTGTTTCAACCAAGCAAAACAGGCCTTCCCAATGAATACGGAAGCATTGAAGTTTCGTTTTCAGAGGAAGTTTTACAATTAATGAAAGATTGGATTTTGAAAAAATTTAGTACGAATTAAAAGAGGTAATTTCCTCCATCGGTTTCCTGATTTTTTCGCGAAGCTTGTAATTTTCTTCAAAATATCCCAAGCTGATCAGTAAGGCCAGCGATTTTTTGTCGGGGATATTCAAGATTTTTTTGATGGGTTTTTCGTTGTACCAACCCAGCATGCAGGTTCCCAAACCAAGTTCTGCCGCCTGTAAGCAAAAATGTTCGGCAGCAATTCCAATGTCAATCAGTTTCCATTCTTTTTTCTTGATCCGTCCGCCGATACGGTTTTTTAAGGGTGGCTTTTCAAGGGTGATGGCAATTAACACCGGAACCTCGTGAGTAAATTTATTGAATTTGGTTAGCATGTCGTAGGTTTCGGCGGCTACTTTTTCTTTTACTTCCGGATCATCAATAATAATGAACTTCCAAGGTTGCCCGTTACTGGCCGAAGGAGCCATTCGTGCAGCCTCGAGGCACATCATTAATTTTTCTTTTTCAACGGTTCGGTCAGTATATTTTCGAACACTCTGGCGTTGTAAAATTAATTCCTGAAATTTCATTTTTTATTCTGATAATCGTTTTTTTATTTCTTTGGTTTCTTTTTCAAATCCCGGTTTGCCAAGCAAGGCAAACATGTTTCGTTTGTAATCTTCTACACCCGGCTGGTCGAAAGGATTAACCCCTAAAATATATCCGCTCACGGCACAGGCTGTTTCAAAAAAGTAAATCAGTTGCCCGAGATTATATTCGTTGATTTCTTCAATCTCAATGCGGATGTTTGGAACCCCACCATCTATATGTGCAAGGCTTGTTCCAATCTCTGCCTGGAGGTTCACTTCCGAAATACGTTTCCCCTTGATGTAATTCAGCTTATCTAAATTTGTGGCATCTTCGGGTATTGTTAGTTGGTTTTTACTGTTTTTTACAGATATAACCGTTTCAAATAAATTGCGTAAGCCATCCTGGATGTATTGTCCCATGGAATGTAAATCGGTGGTAAAGCTTACCCCGGCAGGGAAAATCCCTTTTTGTTCTTTTCCTTCGCTTTCGCCATATAATTGTTTCCACCATTCAGTGATGTAAAACAGGCGGGGTTCATAATTTACCATTATTTCGGTCAAGAAGCCTTTGTTGTATAAGGCGTTTCGAACCGCGGCATAAACCAATACCGGGTTATTTTCAACGTTTGTGTTCTCATCAAAAATGAGGTTTTTTATGTCTTGTGCCCCATTCAGCAACTGTTCGATGTCAAATCCGGCAGCGGCGATGGGCAGTAATCCTACGGGGCTCAGTACCGAATATCTTCCGCCAACATCATCCGGAACAATATAGGTTTGATAACCTTCTTGTCTTGCCAGTTCTTTTAAAGCTCCCTTTTCTTTATCTGTGATAGCAATGATACGTTTTTGGGCATCGGCTTTGCCGTATTTTTCTTCCAGATGATTTTTAAGAATCCGGAATGCAATTGCCGGTTCAGTGGTGGTTCCCGATTTAGAAATTACTGTGATGGCGTATTCTTTACTATCCAAGAGTTCCAGCAGGTCATTTAAATAATCTTCACTAATATTATGCCCGGCATATAAAATGTGCGGAGTGTCGCTTTTTTTGAAGTTTGAAAAATGGTGGTTCAAGGCATCAATTACTGCTTTGGCTCCAAGATAAGAACCCCCAATTCCGATAACAACTAGAATTTCGGCTTTGTTAGCAATTTCGTTTACGTCGTTTTGTATTGATTCTAAAAGCGATTTAGAATCTTCCGGCAGGTTAATCCAACCCAGAAAATCATTTCCTTTCCCGGTTTTATCAAGTAAACTTTTTAAATGATTTTTGCTTTCATTTTCGAAAGCAAGAATGTTTTCCTTACGGATAAAATTTAATGTTTTGGTGTAGTCGATTTTTAAATGAGCCATCGTGAAAAATTTATGGCATAAAAATAATCATATTTCAAAATTTATGGCATAAAAAAAGCGGTTGTTTACCAACCGCTTAACAAATAAATATAAACCAAAACTCAACCTTTAAAATGTATGTGTTATTTATGAAAAAAATTTACTATCATGATTAATTCTAACGTTACAAAGATAGGTCAGCCAGATTGATTGAATTGTTAACAGACACAAACAAACGTTAAAGAATGTTAAAGACTTCTGTCCCAATGGTCTCAAGGGCTACATTTGTAATATGAATAAGAAGTCGATTATACTTGTTATTGTTTTAGTTAGCATTGCCTTTATTGGTTTGATGAGCATTCAGGTATATTGGATCAGGAATGCCATGTATGTTAAGCAGGTAGCTTTTGATCAAAAAGTAATCGAGGCTCTTTCAAATGTTGTTTTGAAATTAGATATCCTTGAAAAAGAAGCCGAGCTCAAAGAGAAAAATGATTTTATCAGTAGTAATCCTGGCCGTTTTAATTACCTGGATTTGGATTCAAAAATATTGGAATTAAAGAAACTGGGTACCCGTTCAGATTTTGATCAGTTCAATAGAAATTTGAAACTGACGGAAGAAATGTTTGATGTTTTAATGAATAAACGGATAACCAAAACGATACAAGAAAGGATTGATCAGGCTGTTTTGGATTCGTTAATTGATGTTGAGCTTCAGCATAGAGGCATCCGGATAGCTTTTGAATATGGTGTTTTTAATATTACCGGTAATAAAATGGTGTATCAGAAAACGGGAAAGTATCCTTCAAGATTGCTAAATAATAAATTAAGCTACTCTTGTGGGTTGTTCCCAAGTCCTTCCCGAAAAAGCACAAACTTTCTTATCATATATTTCCCATTTAGACGAAACTTTTTATTGTGGCAAATGGCTTCTCTGCTGATTGTTTCATTGGTGTTGGTTTTGACCATCATCTTTGCGTTTTTCTACACGGTTTCTACCGTTTTCAAGCAAAAAAGGCTTTCAGAAATGCGTAACGATTTTATCAATAATATGACCCATGAGTTTAAAACACCCATCTCAACAATTAGCTTAGCCTGTGAAGCATTAAAAGATAAAGACATCGCCAAAACAGAAACCCTTTTTGATAATTATATTGGAATTATTAACGAGGAAAATGGCCGCTTAAAAAGCATGTCGGAAAAAGTATTGCAAACAGCCATCATTGAAAAAGGAGAACTTAGGTTACGTGAAGAGTGGATTGATTTGGAAGAGTTGATACGCGATGCTGTTAAGAAAATTAAAATGCAGGTAGAACGGAAAAATGGCCGGATTTTATTGGATTTAAACACGAAAGGTGTAAAACTTAAAGTCGATAAAATGCACTTTACCAACGTGATTTTAAATTTAATAGATAATGCAAACAAATATAATTTGAACGAACCCGAAATATTAATTTCGACGGAAGAAGTTGATTCGGAAGGTGTAAATATTATGGTTCAGGATAACGGGATCGGGATCAGCAAAATCAATCAAAAGAAAATTTTTGATAAATTGTACCGTGTTCCTACCGGGAATATTCATAACTTTAAAGGTTTTGGTCTGGGTTTGAATTATGTAAAAGCCATTGTGGATAAACACAAGGGTCAAATTAGCGTAAACAGCGAATTGAATAAAGGAACTACTTTTGTGATATTTATGCCTTTTGGCGATTTAAAACAATAAAATTATGAGCGAAAAAAAAGTTTTATTGGCAGAAGATGATAAAAATTTAGGAACAATTCTTCAATCGTATTTGATAGCAAAAGGTTACCCTACCGACCTCTGCGTAGACGGGGAAGAAGCCTTTGAGAAATTTAAAAACGGTAAATACAGCATTTGCATTTTAGATGTGATGATGCCGGTGAAGGATGGTTTTACGCTGGCTCAGGATATTCGTAAAAAGGATAAAATGATCCCTATTTTGTTTCTTACCGCTAAAACATTACAGGAAGATAAATTGAAAGGATTTGATGTTGGGGCCGACGACTATATTAGTAAACCATTTAGTATGGAAGAATTGTTGGTTCGCATGAAAGCTATTCTTCGGAGGGTTTCAGGCGATGGTTCCGGTTCAACAAAAACAAATGTTTATAAACTGAGTAATTCTACCTTTGATTATAACCGCCAAACACTTTCTATTGGGGAAGACAATCAAAAGTTGACTTCCAAAGAAGCCGAGTTATTGCGCTTGCTTTGTGAAAACCTGAATGAGGTACTGGATCGCAGCGAAGCCCTGAAAAAAATATGGTTTGACGATAGTTATTTCAACGCCCGGAGCATGGATGTTTACATCACCAAACTGCGGAAATATTTAAAAGCTGATCCGGGCATTGAATTAATCAATGTGCATGGTATCGGTTTCAAGCTGGTCGTAAATTAAACTGTCGTTTATCCAGCATAGCGGATAAAGATCGTTTTCGGTGTTTTTAATGATTCCCCAAAAATGATTTGACCCGGGGCCTTTTTCTCGGTTGGTCAAAACAATAATGGTTTTCTCGTTTTTCATATCGCGTATATAAAACGCCCTAAAAGATTTCCACCAGCCATAATGGTAAACCGTGCTATCCATCGAATTTCTGATTCTCCAGCCAAAGCCATAATTATCTTTACGTCGGCGCGAATCGGGACTCCCTTTTTTAAAGGCTTCTGCCAAAGTTTCTTTTTTTAATAAACTCCCTTCATATAGAGCCATTTCAAACTTGAAAAGATCGTTAATACTGGTGTACACGCCTTTGTCGCCAACCACACCGTTTAAATAATCGTTCCGCTGACGGATAGGACGCCAGCCCCGGTACCGGTAAGCCGGAATTCCTTTTGTGATGTAGGCGGCTATCATACTGTCTTTGGGAATGGTTAAAATAAAACTGCTGTCCATTTTCAATGGTTCGAAAATGGTTTCTTTTATAAACACATCAAATGGTTTGTTGCTAATTTGTTCTACAAGGTTGGCCAATAATGCGTAATTAGTGTTGCAATAATGAAATCCGTTATTCGGTTTAAAATAGGGGTGGGGTTTATGCTTGATAAAAAGTTTCAGCATTTCATCGTTGGTTAAAGGATATCGTTTGTCTTTCCAGTGATCGTGGGCAACCGACATGTATCTTGGTAAGCCTGAACGGTGAGTTAACAGCATCCGCACCGTAATATCTTCGTATGGGAATTCAGGAATGTATTTCCGAATATCGTCATTGTAATTAATATATCCGTTTTCATAAAGTGTCATGATGGCAATGGCTGTAAACATTTTAGAAACCGAAGCCAGTTGAAATGCCGAATTAAGTGTAATTGGCTTTTTATCACGTATATCGACATAGCCAAAAGCCTTTTTGTAAATTAAATTCCCACGTTCAACATATAAAACTGCACCATGAAAACCATGACGTTTATGTAGGCGTTCGAAAATGTCATCAATCCACTTACTTTTTTTGTCAATTTTTTCCTGGTTCAAATCAACGTAAAACTCATCTCCCGAAATGGCAACAGGTTCTTTTTGAGGAGATCTGCACCCCCAAATTATAAGGATTGATATAATTATTATCGTGTAAAAAGCTTTCATCATTTAATCTGCGAAGATATTAGAAATGACGAAAACTTTTAGTGGTTTATGATGTATATCTTCTCCGAATATGGATAAATGCCTGTAAAATAAAATGGTGTGTTTGTTTTTCTTTTTGTAAAATACTTTATTTATAGTTCTTTTGAGTACTTGGCACATACTTTGATAATGATATGGAGTATAAAAATACTAAATCATGGAACTCATTATTTACTCTTCCCTACTTTATATTATCGCAGTAGTTTTTATTGGCATGGAAGGGGTGAAGCATCAGATAGGTGGAACAGCAGCTGTATTATGCAGCATTGTTTTAACACCTGTTATTGGTTATTTGTTGGTTAAATTTTCTCCCCCCAATATTAATATTTCACGGTATATTAAAAAAAGCAAAATAACAAATCAACCCTGTAATTCTTCTGAAGGCGAATTTTTGGAAAAAGATACTTATTGGGTAAAAGTTAGTTAAAAAGGTAAATTATTTTTTTGAACCCGGGGTTTTTCTTTATAAATTGAGCTTTGTTCAAATCCGTACAATTGTTGTAACTAAGCGTACACCTGTTGCGTCAAATAGATAACATGAATTAATCAATGTGTTGATAGTTAAAAAGTTAAAAATGTGGCATATTTTTAGCTATTTTTGGACATCAAATATTAAAATTGAAAAAATGAGACGACACTTATTCCTTAATTGGGCGAAACAAAACCAAAAATTCCTGTTCCTTTTATTGTTTGCATTGCTTCTTTCCGGAAGTATTATTGCACAAAAAGCATGGACGTTGAGAGAGTGTATTGAGCATGCACTTGAAAATAATATTGAAATAAAAAAGAGTGAGATTAATGCTAAGTCAAATAAAGTTACTGAAACCCAAAGAAAACTTGATTTAATTCCAGATCTTAATGCTAATACATCATACTCTTTTGGCTGGGGACGTGCAATTGATAGTAAAACAAACAGCTATGTAAATAACAATACTCAGCAAGCTTCTTTTGGTGTATCCAGTAGTCTGACAATCTTCAGTGGATTTCAAAAATTTAATACCATAAAGCAGGCTCATTTTGATTATTTGGCTAGTAAATATGAATCGGATCGTATTCGCGATGACGTTTCATTACGGATTGCTGCCAGTTATCTGAATGTTCTTTACAGTATGGAATTGGTTGAAAAAAGCGAAGCACAGTTGGAGGTTACAAAAATCCAGATCCATAATACCGAAAAGATGGTTAAAGCCGGAACGCTTCCTAAAGGAAACCTGTTGGAAATCCAGTCTCAAAAAGCCCAGGAAGAGGTTAATTTGATTAATGCGCAAAATCAATTAACGCTGGCCTATCTTGATCTTAAGCAATTGTTAGAGCTTGAAGCAGGTAAAGATTTTGAAATTGAAAAACCCCAGGTTGATGTGTCAATGGTCGGAAAAATACTTCCTTCGCAAGATGTTTACAATACAGCTGTAAATCGTCTTCCTCAAATTAAAAGTGCCGAGTATACATTGATGAGTGCAAAAAAGGGGGTGAGTATTGCAAAAGGAGGATGGAGCCCGAGAATTTCACTTAATGGTGGATGGGGTACAAGTTATAGTGATCAGGATGCTATTTATCAAATAGATGAAATAACTGGTGATTATGTGAGAGATGAAGAAGGAAAACCAATAAAAATTGGTACAGTAGCTTTTAAAGATCAATTTGAAAAAAATAAAAGCGAGTATTTACAAGCGGCAATGAACATCCCAATTTTCAATGGTTGGTCAACAAATTCAAATATTAGCCGGTCTAAATTAGCAGCAATAAACGCCGAACATAATTTACAACTTACAAAAAATACGGTTCGTAAAAATATTGAGCAAGCCTATTCTGATGCTATTGCCGCTTATAAAACGTATAATGCAAATTTGAAATCGGTAGCATCTTTCCAGGAATCGTTTAAATACATGGAGAAAAAATTCAACGTGGGCATGGAAAACTCTTTAAATTACAATACAGCCAAGGCGCAATTAACCAGAGCCGAATCGGATTTGATTTCGGCCAAGTATGATTATATTTTTAAAACAAAAATATTGGATTTCTACATGGGAATCCCGCTTACACTTGAAAATAAATAATAATACATCATACTTCAAAAGAGATATTTGATTTTTAAACCCTCTTGCTAATATTTAAGAGGGTTCTGCTTTTACTTAGTGTATAATATTTGTTATTTTTACCGTTCATTTCGATCCAATTTAATAAATGATGAAAAAGAAAACCCTCTTAATTATTCTAGCCGTAGTCGTTCTTATTCTGCTAATTGTATTAGTTATAAACAAGAAAAATTCTGATAATGGAACAAAAGTAAGTACGGAACTGGTTACTAAACGCACCATCGTTGAAACCGTATCTGCCAATGGGAAAATTCAGCCCGAAGTTGATGTAAAGATCACCCCCTATATTTCTGGTGAAGTTGTGGCTTTGTATGTGAAAGAAGGAGATGAAGTACAAGCCGGAAAGTTACTGGCTAAGATTGATCCTGAAATTTACATCTCAACTTACGAGCGAACTGAAGCCGCCTTAAATACGCAAAAAGCGAATCTTGCAAATGCCAAAGCACGGGTTGTTCAGGCCGAGGCCCAGTTTTTAAATGCCCGTCTTTCGTACGAGAGAAATAAAAAATTATTTGAACAGGATGTTATTTCAAATGCCGATATGGATGCTGCAACTTCGCAGTTTGAAGTGGCAAAAGCCGATGTAACCGCAGCTAAAGAAAATATG
Organism: Bacteroidales bacterium; assembly: GCA_963664245.1. Classification (GTDB taxonomy): domain Bacteria; phylum Bacteroidota; class Bacteroidia; order Bacteroidales. Next base: position 2,116,482 of record OY760934.1, on the reverse strand, counting down.
AGAGCGGCCGAGTTTTCGGTGGGTAGTGCTCAAGCCTCTTTAAAAGAAGCCAAAGAAAACCTTGAACGAACCAATATATATGCTCCCAATAATGGTAAAGTTTCAAAATTGAATGTTGAAAAAGGCGAGCGTGTAACGGGAGCTTCACAATTTTCTGCCGGTACCGAAATCATGCGTATTGCCAACCTGCAAAGCATGGAAGTAAATGTAGAGGTTAACGAAAATGATATTGTTCGTGTAGAAATGTTCGATACCTGTATCATCGAAGTTGATGCCTATTTAGAGAAAAAATTTAAAGGAGTGGTAACCGAGATTGCAACTTCGGCAAATGTTGATGGTGTGAGTGTAGATCAGGTAACAAACTTTGAAGTTAAAATTCGGATTTTGACCGAATCATATGCTGATATGGTTCCGGCCAACAACCCTAATTATTCACCATTCCGCCCGGGAATGTCTGCAACCGTTGAAATACAAACCGAAACGGCTCACGGAATTTTAACCTTGCCAATACAAGCGGTAACTACCAGAAAAGAAGAAGTGCTGGAAGACCAGACACTTAGCAAAGAGTTAAAGGAAAAACAAAAACAACAAGAAGCTGAGTCAAAAGAAGTGGTATTTGTTTATGAAGACGGAATCGCAAAGAAAGTTGAAGTTAAAACCGGGGTTCAGGATAATACCTATATTCAAATTACCAAAGGTTTAACAGAAGGGCAGGAGGTAATTGTAGCTCCGTACCGTGCTGTTTCTAAGCGGTTGAAAGATAAAGATCCGGTTGAAAAAGTACCGAAAGAAGAATTATTTAAAACTGATAAATAGTAAATCAGAGACGCCTTGAGCGTCTCTTTTTATAATATGGCAAAAATTATATACATCGAAACAGCTACTAAAATTTGTTCAGTAGCTTTATCTGAAAACGGGAAATTGGTTGGAATACGCGAAAGTAAAGTCTCCAATTCACATGCCGAAATGCTGAGTGTTTTTATAGAAGAGCTGATGAAAAAGGTGAATTGGAAGTATGCGGATTTGGATGCTGTTGCAGTTAGCATGGGGCCGGGTTCTTATACGGGTTTACGTATTGGAGTGAGCTCTGCAAAAGGACTGTGCTATTCTCTGGAAAAACCCCTGATTGCTGTTAGCACGCTTCAAAGTATGGCCTGGGGAATGGCTCAAAACAATGAAAATGTTTTGTTTTGTCCTATGATTGATGCCCGCCGCATGGAAGTTTATTCGGCGGTTTTTGATAAAAATAATGAAGAAGAGAGAGGTATAGAGGCACAAATTATTGATGAAAACTCTTTTGCCGATTCTTTAAAAGAGAAGGTGATTTACTTTGCCGGGGATGGAGCCGCTAAATGCAAGGAAGTTTTTGCGAATCAGCCCAATGCCAGGTTCTTGGATGAATTTGAGATTTCTTCCCGTTACATGATTGAGATTGCCACAAAAAAATACGGGCAGCAACAATTTGAAGACGTGGCTTATTTTGAACCCTATTATTTAAAAGATTTTATTGCCGGAACACCAAAAGTAAAAGGATTGAATTAATAAATGTATTAATTTTGCACCATGCCTCTTTAGCTCAGCGGTAGAGCAGCTCACTCGTAATGAGCAGGTCGTGGGTTCAAATCCCATGAGAGGCTCCAATCAAATTTATTTTTCTTTCCATTCCTCATTTTTTCCATCATCCGAGTTTCAAAAAATAAGCCCTTTGGCTAATGGTTAATATGGTGAGCCAAAGGGCGGTATTTACGAGTTTTGTATAGTTTGTTTAGAAAAATGAGAACATATTAGTGGCCTTCATCTTTTTTTTGTGCTTTTATATCATCGGCATTATAACCAAGTTTTGAAATAGCCTGGCGTAGCTTATCTGGATTTGTTTTATCAGGGCGGTAACTAATGGTAATGTATTTTGTTTTAATATCCACATTAACAGTAGTGACCCCTTTTTCAAACTTTAAATTGTGTTCAAGTTTTTCTTTGCAATGGTTGCAATCGGGATTGCTAAGGATTTTAATTTCTTTTACTTCTTTTTTTGCCAATGCTTCAGGTTGATTGATAAGTACTAAAGCAAATACAATAAATACTGATTTTACAAGTGTTTTCATAAGTTTTTATTTTTTAATTCTGTATCTGATTCCTGCATAAAATTTCCTGCCTGTAATTGGCCCCCAAATCAATGATGAATCAAAGTATTCACCAAAAGGATCGTCGGCAGCCAGTATGGGGTTGTCCTGGGTGTAGTTGGTAAGATTTTCAACTCCTCCATAAATCTCCCACTTTCTGAAGAACTTAGTAATTTGAACATTCATCACCGTAAAAGCTGGCGATTCTTCCCTCAATTGATATTCTGCCGGATTACTTGAAGTATTCGGTAAACGGCTTTTCCCATTCAACTGGGTTGTTAAATCAAATTGCCATTTGTTTAGGTTCGTTGCATAAGACATATTGATTAAGCCTTTAAATTTACCTACCAGTGGTTTTTGTTTTAACTCATCATTGATCGTCATTTTTACATCATTGTACCTAAAAGCAACTAACAAATCGAAGCGGTTGAAAAGCTCATACTTGCTTTCAATTTGTAAACTATTTGAATACGATTTCCCATCCAGGTTATAGATGTAAACATTAGAGCTGTTCCGATCCCTGTCGATAACTATTTGATTCACAAATTCAGTCCGGTAAAAATCAAGGTTAATACTTAAATTTTTGTCGAATACTTTAAAATATTGTGTCAGGTTTAGCCCAAAGTTCCAGGCTTCTTCCATCGTGGGTTCTTCAAGAATGTTCATTTTTCTTGATCCGGCCAGTAAATAAATGTTTTCGGCAATGATATTGGGCGTACGAAAACCTCTGCCTGCAGAACCTCTTAGAATGGTGTTTTCTGAGAAGTTATATTTTAGATGTATTCTGGGCGTGAATAGTGTTCCATAAATATTATGGAAATCGGTTCTTGCCCCAAGTATTAGTGAAAATTTTTCGGGATCAACATAAGTGTACTCCACAAATCCCCCGGGAACACTTTCTTTACGGACAAAAGTGGAATCGTTCAGGGTCTCATCAAAATTATCGACCATATAACTCAACCCGCTGGTGATTTGATGTTTCGATTCTTTATCAAAATAAGTTTGGAACATCAAATTTCCGTAGTAATTGTTTTCGCGTCCTTTGTAATCGTTTAACCCATAAAACGATTTCTGGTCGTGATAAATGAACGAGTTAATAAAAGCAATATTCGATTTTTTGTTGTTAAAAATAAATGCTGTTTTTGTGAACATTTCAAAGCGGTTGCTTTTGCTCCCCATCCCATAACCGTTTAAGGTATTTCTTGGTTTTGAATCGTCGTAACTCATTTGCCCGCCGTTCCGTTCTTCTCCCAAAATTTTGAACCCGGCGATAATGTGAACGTTTTTGCCGGTATATTTCCATCGGTTAAAAATGTTGAATTGTTCTTTCATCGGATGTTCCATGAACCCGTCGCCATTCTTGTCCTTTTTTGTCGAAAGGTCTTCGCCATGTAGCAATAACAAGGTTTGTACTTTTTCGCTCAGTTTAATGGTTGTGTAGGCATTGGCTTCAAGCTTTCCCAAATCGTTGGTGTAGGCATTAAAGAAAAAGGGATCGCTGTTTTCGGGTTTAAAAAACTCGATGTTAATTTGTCCGGTAATCGACTCGTAACCGTTCTTTACGGAAGCCGTTCCTTTAGAAATCTGAATGCTTTCCATCCAGGGACCAGGAACATAATCCAGCCCGTAAGTTGTAGCCAGACCTTTGAAATTCGGGATGTTCTCGGTCATCAACTGGCTGTATTTCCCGGCTAGGCCCAACATTTTGATTTGTTTGGTTCCGGACACCGCATCCGAATAAGAAACATCTACCGAAGCATTGGTTTCAAAACTTTCTGCCAGGTTACAACAAGCGGCTTTACACAGTTCGGCCGTAGTAATAATTTGAGTAGCAATAGGCTTTATTCTGCTAATATGTGTTCCCATTGCCCTTTCAGCTACGACAACTTCTTCCAGTTGCTGGCTGCTGCTTAGTATAATTTTTAATGGATTTTTGAAGTTATCAGCGATATGAACCGTGTCTTTTTTGAACCCGATATAACTGATGATTAAACTTCGGTTGTTGTTATCCGGGAAATTGAGCTTAAAATACCCGTCAATGTTGGTTGCCGATCCTAAGGTTGTACCCAACCAGTACACATTTACCCCGGGCAAACCAATTTCCTCCCCTTTTTTGTCCAACTCATATACATTTCCTTCTACAAATTGCTGGGCAAAAACATTGTTGACCATAACAATGATCAATATTATAAATAAATTGATATATTTTTTCATGATTTGTTAAATGAATAAATAAGACAATAGAATAATTATCCTTGATTCGTTTAACAAACAGGAGGAGAGAGTTTTAGTTGTTGGGTAAAAAATAAAAATTGTTTTCCAATTAAGGGTGGTCCTTTAATTGGATAGGTATATTGGTTATTAAGTTTTTCTTCAATATTGTTTTGCAACTGGTTCTCAAAATCAATCGCAGCAAATAATTTTACAGGAATTAGAGGTTTTTGAAAATCTATTTTTTCAAACGGGAAATTCAACTTTTGATATTCACTTTTTGTTTTGCAACACGTTGGCTTACTAAATTGTAAGTCGTGATTGCTATGCTCGTGAATATGCCCTAAAGCAAAGTTATGACAACAATCTACTTCCAAAAAGATAGAGTTTTGCACATTATTGTAATAACTACAATGATGGTGAAAAGTATAATATCCCGAAGTGCTAACAAACACCATCAGGGATAATATGCTTACCCATATTTTTGGAATCAATTTTTTCATTCCATGCAAAAATATATATAATAATGTGAATACAAAGATTTTTAACATCAATTTAACGGCAAGTCTAATTTTTATTAGAGGACAAAATTTTAGTAGTTAACAGTTTAACAAATAGAACTATCCAATAATCAGTATTTAACAAAAAATCTCTCTTTTTTCCTTATATTTGGGTAACCTAATATTTACACGATAGAAATGGAATATAAAAACCTTAAAATTGAAACTAACGATAGAATTGCTGTCGTTACCATTAGCCGTCCGGAAGCAATGAATGCTTTAAATACCCGTTTTTTTAACGAGATGGATCATTTTGTGGGCGAGGCCAAAGAAAACCCTGATATTGACGTTATAATTATTACCGGCGAAGGAAAAGCGTTTGTAGCTGGGGCAGATATTGCCGAAATGGTGGATAAAACCCCCGAAGAAGGAACTGCTTTTTCCCGTTTGGGACAACACACTTTTTCGAGCCTTGAAAAATTGGAAATACCTGTAATTGCCGCTATTAACGGTTTTGCATTGGGCGGAGGATTGGAATTAGCCATGGGATGCGATTTTCGTATTGCCAGTTCAAAAGCCAAATTTGGCCAGCCCGAAGTAAATTTGGGAATGATCCCCGGTTATGCCGGAACCCAACGTTTACCCCGTTTGGTTGGCTTGGCCGATGCGCTTTACCTGTTAATGACAGCCGAGATGATAGGGGCAGAAGATGCCTTGCGAATTGGTCTGGTTCAGAAAGTGGTTGAACCAGAAAACTTAATGAACGAAGTGATAAAAATTGCTAAAACCATTCAGTCAAAAGGGCCGGAGGCGATTAAAAAAGTGAAGTATGTGACCCGTCATGGTATGCAGATGGATTTTGAAAATGCCAACGAACTGGAAGCCGATTATTTTGGAACACAATTCAAAGCCGAAGGCGAAGAAGGGATGAAAGCTTTTTTGGAAAAAAGAAAGCCGAATTGGTAAGGAAGCCTTATTTGATAGACATTAAACGATACAATAAATGACCATTTAATGTCGCTTGCGAAGCAAGCAAATAACACTTTTTATAAAAAGACAAAAAAACAATTAAAAGAATAATAACCTAAAAATAAAATTATACGATTTATGAATTACGACGAACGTTTAAGAAATGTAACGGTTTTAGGCGCAGCCGGAAAGATGGGAAGCGGTATTTTGTTGCTCACCGCTATTGAAATGGCCGATCTTAGCCTTAAACCCGAAAACAAAAACATCACTTTTTGCCTCAATGCCATGGATCTTTCGCATGAAGGATTGGCCGGATTACAACGCTATTTGAAAACACAGGTAACTAAAATTGCTGAGAAAAAAATTGTTTGGTTACGTAAAATGTATGCCGATCGTGCTGATTTAATTGAAAACGAACAGGTGCTGAACCAATACGTGTTTGATGTGTTGAGCATTGTTCGGCCAGTTACCAAGGTAGAGGTGGCTTACGAGTCGAGCATCATTTTTGAGGCCGTGGCTGAAAACAAGGATTTAAAGGTCAAAATATTCAAGCAAATTGACGAAAATAACCCGAACCAGCCCTGGTATTTTACCAATACATCTTCGGTGCCGATCAATATTTTGGATAACGAAGCCAAGCTTGGTGGAAGGATTTTGGGATTCCATTTTTATAACCCACCGGCAGTACAAAAATTGGTCGAGTTGATCCTTCCTCAGAATCCGTTTGCCGGAATGGAAGATTTTGCTAAAGATTATGCGAAGAAATTGGGAAAAATCATTGTTCCTTCAAACGACTTTGCCGGGTTTATCGGCAATGGCCATTTTATGCGCGATGCTTTGCACGGCATCAAAGAAGCCGAACGCCTGTCGCAGGAAATGTCATTTACAGAAGCTGTTTATTGCGTGAATAAAGTGGCCCAGGATTACCTGGTTCGCCCGATGGGAATTTTTCAGTTGATTGATTATGTAGGCATTGATGTGGTTCGATTTATCATGAACGTGATGAACCCCTTCCTTGAGGATGAAGACCTGCACAGCGATTTATTGGATAAAATTTTTGACCAAGGAGTGAAAGGCGGGCAAAATTCGGATGGTTCACAAAAAGATGGGTTCCTGAAATATGAAAAAGGTCGCCCGGTAGCAATTTATGATCCCGAAGCAAAAAATTACGTTGCCATTGTAGATTTTCAGGATAAGTGTGATGAAAAGCTGGGGAAACACCCCAATCCTAAGGTAAACTGGAAATCAACGGTTCGTCGTAAAGATAAAGACCAGGTATTTGCCGAGTTCTTTGCAACCATGAAATCAATGCCTGATTTTGGTGCCAAATTAGCGATGGATTACGGAAAATGCTCCAATGAGATTGGGCATCATCTGGTTAATTCCGGAGTAGCAAACAATGAAGCTGATGTAAATACTGTCATGCTTACCGGATTCTTCCACGCCTATGGGCCGATAAATGATTATTTTGTGTTTTAGTTTGTTGTAATTAGTTGACATTTATGGTCATTCAATAGACATTCATAGTATGAAACTCGAAGATTTAAACATATATCAAATCGCCATGACTTTAGGAAATAAAGTTTGGGATATTGTAATGAAATGGGAAAACTTTGAGAAATTTTCTATAGGAAAACAAATCGTTGATTCTGTCGATTCAATAGCTGCTAATATTTCTGAGGGTTTTGGCAGATACCATTTTAAGGATGCTAAGAACTTTTATTATTTTGCCCGGGGTTCATTATTTGAAACTAAAACCTGGGTTCAAAAAGCTTCGAACAGAAATTTGATAGAAAAAGAAATCGCTGATGAATTACTGAATGAATTGAATTCCTTGGGAGTTAAACTGAACAATTTTATCAACTCTACCGGAAACAAACAATGACGATTAATAAACAGGGACCTATTTTAAAATTTTATTAAGGAATTTAAAAAAAGAGAAATGAAAAAACTACGAAAAAAAGTATATATAGCTGCCGGATTTAATACTGTTTCTATGGGAACCGGACGGAGTGAGTTCAATCCGAAAAAAAAACGCCCCGGATTGGAATATTATATTGAAACTGCCGGAAAAGGCGCAATCGCTCAAATTAATAATGTTGAAAATATAGACGAAGGTGTGATCGGAAATTTTATGGCTGCCCGTTTCAACAAGCAGGCCAACCTGCCGGGTTTCATCCCGTACATTGATGAGAAATTGGAATACAAACCTGCCATTAGCGTGGAAGGTGCCTGTGGTTCGGGAGGACTGGCATTGGTCACCGGGCTGAAAAACATTTTAGCCGAAACCGCTGATTCTGTTCTGGTGGTTGGCGTGGAGGTTCAAAACACCATGAAAGCCCTTTACGGCGCGGATGTTTTAGCCGGAGCCGGATGGTTCCAAAAACGAAAAGAGGGCCATGCCTTTTTCTTCCCCGGACAGTTTAGCAACCGTGCCGGAGCTTACTATGAAAAATACGGTAAAGAATATGCCCGTGAAGGAATGAAACGCTGGTTTGTAAACGCCATTGAAAATGCGCGTTTGTGCGAAACCGCCCAGGAGTACGAAAACAAAGTCCCAGATTTGTACGCCCTTTACGATAAATTTAAATTAAATGGTGAAACCTTTGTCGATAACCTGACCGTGCTCGATTGTTCTAAAGTTTCGGATGGAGCCTCTGCCTTAATTATGGCTTCGGAAGAAGGCCTGGAAAAATTGGACATTGATAAAAAAGATGCCATTGAAATTGTTGGATGGGCGCAGGTGGTTAGAAATATTACCAACGATCCGCCGGATCCTACCGAAGTTACAGCCATCAAAAAAGCGGCTCATCAGGCTCTTGAATCGGCCGGGCTTACCATTGATGACCTGGCAACCATCGAAACGCACGACTGTTTCTCCATTGCCGGAATCCTTGGTGTTGAAGCTTTAGGGTTTGCCGAACCGGGCAAAGGGGCTCAATTTGTTGCCGACGGACATACTGCCCGTGATGGTAAAATTCCGATCAACACAACAGGCGGATTAATTGGTTGGGGGCATCCTACCGGGGCAACTGGGGTTCACCAGGCTGTAACCATTTGGGAACAACTAACCGGGAAAGCCGGTCCTGCACAAATTGAAATTAATTCGGATCGCCCGTATGGAATGACCATTAACATGGGCGGTGATGATATTACCGTAGTTTCCATGATTTATAAAAAAGCTGAATAAATTGATTGGCAATTAGTCACGGGATCTTATCCTTCCTGTGACTAATTGTTGAAAATATAGACTTCCCGTTTTAAATCTATTATATTTGCAGAAATTTTGTGAAAATGAAACGCTTTTACAAAATACTATTATTGAAGATTTTTCTGATATCTTTACTCTTTGGTGGGGTTTATTGGTATCAGGATTTATATCAGGTTTCTATCCCTCAGGATATATTTGGAAAATCCTGTTTGTCTTCTGGTGAAGATACAATTATCTCTTCGGATTTTTTGTTTGAAGTTGAAGACGATGAAGATGAGGACATAAAAAAAGACTTCCATTGTTTAAGATTCCAAAAGTTAAGTTTTGAGTATTCGGTTTTTTACACTGGAGAAGCCATTGTAATTTATGAAGTTATACCTTTAACTAAGCTTTCTTTTTACCTCAATCGATCCGATCTCTCGCCCCCCTGTTTTATAAGCTAATCTTAATTTTTTTTGATTACAAACACTTTGAATAATTGACAGTTTTGTCGGTTTGTTCATCATATTATGATGGTTTATGAAATTAATTAATGTTAGATATATTGGAAAAATAATAGGGGGCCTGCTGATTATCGAAAGTTTATTTATGCTGGTTCCGCTGGGGGTTTCTATTTTTTATCAAGAAACCGAAATGCGTTGGTTGTCCCTCTCTGTGGGTATAACATTGTTTTGTGGCTTGTTTTTGTTTATGCTTTCGAAACCGAACCTTTTGAGAAGAATTGGGAAAAGAGACAGTTATTTGCTGGTAAGTCTGGCCTGGATTGTCCTGCCTCTTTTTGGAGCGATCCCGTTTTATCTTAGCGGTTCCATCCCCAATTTAATTGATGCAATATTTGAATCGTATTCAGGATTTACAACCACCGGATCATCCATTCTTAATGATATTGAGAGCCTTTCAAAAGGAATTTTGTTTTGGCGCAGCGAAACGCACTGGATCGGCGGAATGGGAATTGTTGTTTTGGTGGTTGCCTTGTTTCCCTTGTCAAAAAATAAAGGAGCCATGATTTTTTATACCGAAACCTCGTTTTTTTATGCGGAGAAAATCAGGCCCCGGATTATTGACACTGCCAAGCGGGTCGTGTTTATATATGTTTCCCTAACGCTTTTGGAAACATTGTTGCTTCGTTTAGGAGACATGAATTGGTTTGATAGCATTTGCCATTCGTTTGCTACCATTGCCACCGGGGGATTCTCAACCAAAAACTCAAGTATTGCAGGCTATGGTCCTTATATTCAGTATGTCATCATGGGGTTTATGTTTTTGTCGGGCATCAACTTTTTTCTGTATTACTTTTTATTTACCGGAAAAATCAAAAAGGTATTTAAAAATCAGGAGTTTCGATTGTTTAGCATAATTATTTTTCTGTCGTCGGTATTTATTGCGGTTTATTTAATTCTGAATTCGGGATACCAGATTGAACCGGCTTTGAGATTGTCGTTTTTTCAGGTGATTTCTGTTGTAAGCTGCACGGGTTTTGCAACGGCTGACTATTTGCAATGGCCCCAGCCGCTTTGGATGCTTCTGTTTTTGTTGATGTTTGTTGGAGCCTCTGCCGGTTCTACCGGTGGGGGAATAAAAGTTTTAAGGCACCTGATTTTTCTGAAAAAATTTAAGATACTATTCAAACAACTGCTTCACCCTTCGTCGGTACAACGAATATTTTATAATGGAAGGCCCGTTTCCGAAGGTGTGATCGAGTCTGTGAGTGCTTTTGTTTACCTCTATATTTTAACCTTTGTTTTGGGAACCCTGTTTATGATGATTTTGGGTGAAGACATAAGTACTTCGATGGGAGCGGTGGCGACTTCCCTAGGAGGCATTGGTCCAGGACTTGGAAGTGTGGGGCCTGCTTCCAACTTTTCACAAATATCCGATTTGGGAAAAGTCTTTCTCCCGTTTTTAATGGTTGCCGGGCGTTTGGAGCTGATCTCCTTGTTTATCCTTTTTGTGCCGTCTTTTTGGAGGCGATAGTTTGAAAATTTTCTTTGCTTCCGGACGACCCTATATTTTTTCGTAAATTAGATTTTCAAAACCGAAATTTTAAAATTTATAGATAATGAAAAAATTTGCTGTTGTATTAGCCGGTTGTGGCGTATTTGATGGAGCCGAAATTCACGAAGCTACCTTAACCTTGTTGGCCATTAAAAAGCTGGGTGCCGATTACCAGTGTTTTGCACCGGATGTTGCCCAATACCATGTGATCAATCACATCACCGGAGAAGAAATGGATGAAAGCCGTAACGTAATGGTTGAAGCTGCCCGTATTGCTCGTGGTAATATCAAAAATCTGAACGAGTTCAAAGCTGAAGATTACGATGCTTTGATTTTCCCTGGGGGATTTGGAGCTGCCAAAAACCTTTCTACCATAGCTTTTAAAGGTCCGGATGCAGAGGTAAACCCGGATGTTGAAAAAGCAGTAAAAGCCATGTTGGAAGCCAAAAAGCCAATCGGTGCTTTGTGCATTTCCCCGGCAATTATTACCAAAATCATTGGTGATGTGCGGGTAACCATTGGTGAAGACGAAGGAACGGTCCAGGCCATTGAAGCTATGGGCGGGACCCACATTGCTGCCGATCATGGCGATGTGGTGGTGGATGACGAAAAACTGGTGTTCACCACACCTTGTTACATGCTCGACGCCGACATTACTCAAATTTGGGATGGTACCTACAATACCGTAGAAGCCATGTTAAGTTTCATGGAATAAAAAAATAGTTAACCTTTTTTGTCCCCTATTTATAGGGGGACGGATTTTTTCGCAGAAAAAATCTGGGGGCTTCTCAAAATTTAATTCAATATTTATGAAAAACAAAATCACCCAACTGTTCAACATAAAATACCCCATTATTCAAGGGGGGATGATTTGGTGCAGTGGCTGGGAACTGGCTTCTGCCGTGAGCAATGCCGGAGGGCTTGGGCTCATTGGCTCCGGTTCCATGTACCCTGATGTTTTGCGCGAACACATCCAAAAATGCAAAAAAGCAACCGCTAAACCTTTCGGGGTGAACCTTCCTTTGCTTTATCCCCAAACCGACGATCACTTGAATAATATTCTGGAAGAAGGGGTGAAAATTGTTTTTACTTCGGCGGGGAACCCGAAAAAGTACACGACTTTGTTGAAAGAAAAAGGCGTTAAAGTGGTTCACGTGGTAGCCAACGAAAAATTTGTGCTAAAATGTGTAGAGGCCGGCGTGGATGCCATCGTTGCCGAAGGTTTTGAAGCCGGCGGACACAATGGTTTTGAAGAAACCACGACCATGGCTTTGATTCCTCAAATCAGGAAAGCAATTGATATTCCGTTGATAGCAGCCGGGGGGATTGGCTCCGGGCGAACCATGCTGGCTGCCATGGCTTTGGGAGCCGATGGCGTTCAAATTGGGAGTCGTTTTGCCGCTTCGGAAGAATCATCCGGGCACGACAATTTTAAGCAGCAAATTTTAGCCGCTAAAGATGGCAGCACAAAACTGACCTTGAAAAGTCTGGTTCCGGTTCGTTTGATACGAAATAAATTTTTAAATGAAGTTGAGCAACTGGAAGCTAAAGGAGCTTCAAAAGAAGAACTGGCCGAACTTTTAGGTAGGGGGCGTGCCAAGTTGGGGATGTTTAGCGGCGATATCGATGATGGTGAACTGGAGATCGGGCAAATCTCAGCGATTATTAATGAAATCAAACCGGCGGCTGATATTATTGACGAAATTATCCGGGAGTTTGAAACCGCTAAAGCCGAACTTGGTCAACTTTCTTTTTAATTCCGTATCAGATGTCACACTTCGACTACGCTCAGTGTGACTTTTTCTGTCCTGCAAGCAACATCCAAAAAGATTATAGATTTTTAATTGTTAAGTGGTTAACAAATAAAAATCTGTATATTTATGGGTGAATCTACTAACCTAAAAAATATATCATGGATTTTAATTTAACTGAAGAGCAAATCATGATTCAGCAGGCGGCACGCGATTATGCTGAACGAGAACTAATACAGGATGTTATTGAGCGTGACGAAAAAGCCGAGTTTCCTGCGCGGCATATGAAAAACCTTGCCGATCTTGGCTTTATGGGAATGATGGTTGATCCGAAATATGATGGCGGGGGTATGGACACGATGTCATACGTGTTGGCCATTGAAGAATTTGCTAAAATTGATTCTTCGGTGAGTGTGATTATGTCGGTACATAATTCGTTGGTAACTTACGGAATTGATCATTACGGAACTGAAGAACAAAAAGAAAAATATTTAAAACCACTTGCCCGCGGCGAGGCTATCGGTGCTTTTCTTTTGTCGGAACCCGAAGCTGGTTCGGACGCTACCATGCAACGTACCACTGCCGAAGAAAAAGACGATCATTATTTGATTAACGGAACCAAAAACTGGATCACCAGTGCCAACTCTGCTTCTTATTACCTTGTGATTGCCCAAACACACCCGGACAAGGGCCATCGTGGTATTAATGTTTTTATTGTGGAAAAAGATTCGCCCGGGATCAGTCTTGGCCCTCACGAAGATAAAATGGGAATGCGTAGCTCTGACACCCACTCGGTAATGTTCCAGGATGTTAAGGTTCCCAAAGAAAACCGCATTGGTGAGGATGGGTTTGGGTTTAAATTTGCCATGAAACTCCTGGAAGGGGGAAGAATCGGAATTGCCGCCCAGGCTCTTGGCATTGCTTCCGGGGCTTTAAATCGAGCGGTTCAATATGCGAAAGAACGCAAAACCTTTGGGAAACTTATTGGCGAACACCAGGCCATTGCTTTTAAACTTTCGGATATGGCTGTGAAAGTGGAAGCTGCCCGGAATTTTGTGTATAAAGCCGCCTGGCTGAAGGATCAGGGACAGCCTTACGGCGTAGCCAGTGCCATGGCCAAACAATATGCCGCAGATATTGCCATGGAAGTAACCACCGAGGCAGTTCAAATTCATGGTGGTTATGGTTACGTGAAGGAATATCATGTTGAACGCTTGATGCGTGAAGCCAAACTAACCCAAATCTACGAAGGGACTTCTGAAATTCAACGGATTGTGATTTCGCGCTCGTTGTTGAGGGATTAAGTTGCTCAATTGTTCAATTGAAGTTAAATAACAAGTTTTATGGATAAAAAGTTTTTATCAGTCAAAGATATTGATTGTTATAAATCTGCATTTGATTTAAGTAATAAGATTTGGGCTTTAGTAGCTAAATGGAGTTATTTTGAAAAAGATACTATAGGTAAACAATTTGTACGATCAATTGATTGGTTGGATAAAGCAAAAGCAAGAAAGATTATCAATGATGCTCAATATTTAGAAATTAAAAGAGAAATAGAGAATTTACCAAAACAAATCAATCAACTTATTAAATATACTAATCTTGCTTTAAAAGATTAACATTAGCAATCGAACAATTGAACCATGCAACAATGAACCAATGAAACCATGAGTTTATGAACTAATCCTTATATTTGCACTCAATAAATAACAAATAACTATTTATAAAATGAAAATTCTAATCTGTTTAAGCAATGTGCCGGACACAACTACTAAAATTAAATTTGCCGGCGATAATACAGCTTTTGATAAAACGGGCGTACAGTGGATCATCAATCCATGGGACGAGTTGGCACTAACCCGTGCATTGGAAATTAAAGAAGCTTCCGGCGGAGCCATTACAAGCATTACGGTTGCTACGGTTGGTGGAACTGATGTTGAACCAACTATGCGTAAAGGTTTGGCCATTGGTGCCGACGATGCCATCCGTGTGGATGCCGATCCAAAAGATGCTTATTTTGTAGCGGCTCAATTAGCCGAAGTAGCCAAAGATTTTGACATCATCATGGCGGGTATCGAAGCCAGTGATTATAATGGTTCGGCCGTAGGCGGAATGTTAGCCGAGTTCTTAAATATAGCTTCTGTTTCTTCGGTTTCAAAAATGGAAATTGAAGGTGGCAATGTAACCGTTACCCGTGAAATTGATGGTGGTTCGGAAAGCGTTGCAGTTCAAACTCCTTTTGTGGCAATTGTTCAAAAAGGGATTACCAAAGAACCCCGAATTCCTGCCATGCGTGGAATTATGATGGCTCGTAAAAAACCTTTGAACGTTGTTCCTGCCGTTGAGGTGGATGCCCTGACAGAATTTGCAAGTTACGAGCTTCCTGCTCCTAAAGCTGCATGTAAAATGGTTGATGCCGGTAACGTGAAAGAATTAGTTGATTTACTTAAAAATGAAGCAAAAGTGCTTTAATTAATTTGCTAATTTGAAAATGAGATAATTTGAAAATGCACTGATGAGGAACGACAAAGAAAATATCATCGTTGATTTAACTTTTAAATTTGCTCTTAGAATCATTGAGTTTTCTGAAATTTTAGAAGCAAAAAGAAAGTTTATAATCGCGAAACAGATCTTGGGTTCGGGAACATCAATTGGTGCGATGGTTAATGAGGCTCAAAATGCTGAAAGTAAAGCCGATTTTATACATAAAATGAAAATTGGGGCCAAAGAAGCTGATGAAACAATGTATTGGCTGAAGATATGTAAGCATGCTGAATCTTATCCTTCGGATGACTCTTTAATCGATGAATTATTGGTTATTATCAAGATTTTGTCCAAAATTATTGGTTCATCAAAAAAATAATTTTCAAATCTTCAAATAGACACATTTTCAAATTTAATTATACCTAAAAAAAGAAATTAAGAAACTAAAAATAGAATATTATGTCAATTCTAGTATATACAGAAAATTGGGAGGGTAAGTTCAAAAAATTAAGTTTTGAATTGGTTTCCTATGCCAACGAAATGGCAAAACAATTAGGCACTGAGGTTGTTGCATTATCCATCGGTAATGTTGACGAGGCCGAGCTTAAAAGTCTGGGTCAGTACGGTGCTTCAAAAGTATTAAATGTAAACGATGCTCAATTGGCGAAATTAAGCAATGCCCCTTATGCCAGGGTGATTGCCGAAGCTGCTGAAAAAGAAGCTGCGCAGGTGATTGTTTTTGCGCATAACAATGCCGGAAAAGCCATTGCCCCGAGGGTATCGGTTAAGTTAAAAGCTGGCTTGGTGGCTGGAGTTACCGAAGCTCCTTCAAGCTACGATCCGTTTACCGTGAAGAAAAAAGCCTTTACTGGTAAAGCGTTTGCAAATGTGGTGGTTAAATCCGATAAAAAAATTGTAACCCTTGCACAAAACTCATTTGGCTTGGTTGAAGATGCAAAAGATGCTTTAATCGAAGCATTTGCCCCTGCATTGGAAGCCGCTGAGTTTAAAACCGAAGTGAAAGAAACCAATAAAATAACCGGTAAAGTATTGTTGAACGATGCCGAAATTGTTGTTTCCGGTGGTCGTGGTATGAAAGGCCCTGAAAACTGGGCCCCAATTGAAGAAATGGCCGAATTGCTAGGTGCAGCTACAGCTTGTTCCCGTCCGGTATCGGATGAAGATTGGCGCCCGCATGGCGAGCACGTTGGACAAACCGGTAAAATTATTGCGCCGAATTTGTATTTTGCTTTTGGTATTTCTGGAGCCATCCAGCATTTGGGCGGGGTAAGCTCATCAAAAGTGATTGTTGCCGTGAATACCGATAAAGATGCGCCGATTTTTGAAGCAGCCGATTACGGTATTGTTGGTGATGTTCAAAAAGTGATCCCTGAAATGATTGAAGCCATTAAAGCAGCAAAAGCGGAATAAATTATTCTTTATAGGATATTTCCATGGGGTGTCGCCTTAAGTCAACACCCCTTTTTTTATTGATTTAATGCGGAGGAATTTGCAATTCCTCCGAGCGGGGCATTTTTATATTTTATTTTTATTTCAAAATCTAAACTTGTCATACATGTTCCTTGTCTTCTCTCA
This sequence comes from Bacteroidales bacterium, assembly GCA_963664245.1. Classification (GTDB taxonomy): domain Bacteria; phylum Bacteroidota; class Bacteroidia; order Bacteroidales. Next base: position 2,099,645 of record OY760934.1, on the reverse strand, counting down.
TAACATTTAAAGGTATTCCATCCATGACAGATTTTATGTCCTTTATAAAAGTCAAGGTTTTTATTTATCGTATCTCTAATTTCATTATCTAAGTTTAAATCTGAATATAAACAGTCTTTATTTATACAACTTATCTCAAAATAGGCTTTGTCTGATGGATTAAATTTAGAAGTAAGCTGTTTCTTATGGATATCAAATGCATTGGGATAATCAAGTAATAAATTTAGGGAAATCTCTAATACATTAGGAAAAATTTCAGATATCAAGGAGCTGTATTTTCTTTTTTCCCATTTATTATTAGCATCTGCTTGCCGAATCTTATCTTCTTTGTTAATCATGTTTTTCTTTTAGTTTTTTAATACTCTTATAACACAACTTTTAATACCTATTTAATTTCCTTTCATCTCGCTTTGGGAGACTAGAGAAGAAGCATCTCGGTTTGTTTTATAAAGTTAGAAAAAAGGGGATCAACCGAGGACGTTATCCATGTTTGATCCCCCACACATTTAAACCCAGATAATAAATATCTAACTCTATGTTTCAGCTAAACAATCTTCCAAAACAGCTTCTTTTTTGCTACTTTGTTTGTTCGCTGATGTTTTTTGCCGTAACATCCAAACCGATTCGGCGACGAGTTCGGAAATGTCTTTTACCGGAGTATCGGAGAATTTTGCAAATGTTTTTTTACAAAGCGGGCAGGAGGTTGCCAAAATATCTGGTTTATTTATGAGCAAGGAGTTAAGCGCATCTTGCGTGATTAAATCCACCTGTTTCTGCTGCAATTGCAGGTTTGCCAAGCTGTTTCCGCAACAGGGCGATAAATTGGGTTTTGTTCCGGTTGGAACCAGGCTGGCCACTTTTTCGATCAACTTGCGCGGGGCTTCATAAACACCGCTTCCACGTCCCAATTCACAAGGATCGTGATAGGCAATTTTTGTCGTATGCAAGTTTACAAGCAGTTGTTTTTGCCGGATGAGCCGCCATAAAAATTCGGAATGATGCAACACTTCAATGTTTAAATCATAATCGTCCTTAAAAATTTTATAACAGATGGGACAGGAGGTTAGTAAAATTTTGGCCCTTGATTTTTTTATCAAAGCGCGGTTATAATCCACCAGTTTTTGTGCCGACCTTATTTCTCCGGCGAGTTTCAACGGTCGTCCACAACACAGGCCGCCGGCTTCATCCATGAAAAAGTAATTGACCCCTGCGTTTTTTAAAATTTTAATCATGGCATTTTTGATACCGGGGGTGAGGTGGGTCATACAGCCTGCAAAGTATATCACGTCTGCGTGAGGGGCGGTTTGTTCGGGCAGAAAGTCGTATTCGGATAAATCGCTTGTCAGGTAATTTCGTTTGATTAAGCGCAAATCCTTAATCTCAATATCAACCGGACAAACTTCTTCGCATTTGCCGCATTGCAGGCAATTCATGCTTATTTCCGGCTTAAGTTCTTTGTTTCTTACGGCTTGCAAAAAGTAAATAGGCTGCGCATTTCTTTCCCCGGCAACACTTAGCTGGCACTGATCGATACAAATCCCGCATTTGGAGCAGGAACATACTTCTATCTCGTTAAAACTTGGGTTTTTCTGACTTGCTTTTATTCCATAATTACGGAGAAAAATCAAAAGCATTTCGGTAGGGATGTGCATGTACCTTGAGTAGGGAAGGGCAACAAAAAAGAGTCCCAGCGAAAGGCTGTAGGCCCACCAGGCCGGGTACATCAGTTGTTCTACCGGCAAAAATGAAGCGAAAAAAGTGCCTAAGGTTCCGGTTAAGAAATGCCCGGAATGGTAAACCCCGCAGGTAAAACTCTCGGCCAGTAAACGCAAAGGAAATATCCACCATAAAAAACTCAAAGCTATTTTATCGCCCAGCCGGTGCTTGCTGGTTTTTTTTAAGCCAAATAATTTTGATTTGAACCGCTTGATGATGGCAAGGGCTACTCCGGAAAGAATAAAAAGAAGGAGAAAATCCATTAAAAAGGCATAGGTTCTGGAATAGAAAAATACCGGTTTCGCAGGTTCAAAAAACTTGAAAAATATAGCGTAATGAATGGGGTTGAAAAAATCGCCGGTGTATGATAAAGTTCCCAACTTGCCGAATACGATTAACAGGAACCACCCGAAAGCCAGGCTCATGTGCATGTATCCCAACACCGGGTTTACCTTAAATATCTTCCGGTGCAGCAGGCTCTCCATAAAAATTTCCTTCACGGAAGAAAGGGTTTTCAGGCTAAACAAACCCTGCTTTATTTTTTGCTTGCTGTTGTGATCCAGGCGGATAATCCACCACGAAAATTTAACGGCAAGGAATATAAAAATAAAATATAGTCCGATGGTAAATGGTAATATAAAAGGATCAAAATATTTCATGGCTTGATCGATTATATTTGAAATTCGTTTTCGTGAACATATCTTCTAATTGCAAAAATAATTTTGCGGGTGTTCACGCCTCTCGGGCAAACCAGAGTGCATTTCCCGCAAAGCATACATTTTGAAATTTCGTCTTTGATATTTTGGGTTTCGCCCCGCGATAGCAACAAATGAAGTTTCCGGAAATTGAAAGAGGTTGAGCTTCCGCTGGTGCATGTTGCCGTACAGCCACCGCAAGCAATACAGTTTAAAATAGAGGGTTCCTGGCTAACCAGATAATGATAAAACGACAGATCATTTTTATCATAATCAATTTGACGGCTTTTTGATATTTTAAACCCAAAATTTCCCATTAGTTTTGTTTTAAATATTGGTCAACTTCTAAAGCGGCAGCGCGTGCGTGATTGATCGTATCGGTGATGTTCATCGGGCCGCATGATGTTCCGGCCAAAAAAACACCTTCTTTGTTCGTCAGATTCGAATGGCAATGGGGATCTTTTCCCATGATAAAACCGTTTTTTTCAGTGTTTAACATTAGCTTTTTGCCTAGCTGTGAAGTATCTTCGGAGGGCAACATGCCGATGAGTAAAACCAGCAGATCCACATTTAGCTTGAGCGGAATTCCGGTCAGGGTGTCCTCTGCTTTAATTTGTATCGATTTATCTGCATTTTCGGCGGCTTCCGATATTCTTCCGCGGATGTATCTGACCCCCCAGCTTTCTTGCGATTCGCGGTACAGCTCTTCGTAATTTTGCCCGAACATCCTCATGTCCATGTAAAAACAAATTACTTCGGTTTCGGGGCTCAGCGTACGTGTTTCAATCGCCTGTTTAACCGCGGTAATACAGCAAACCCTTGAGCAATGGTGGTTGTTGCATTTTTCATCGCGCGAACCAACACAATGCACAAAGCCGACCCGTTTTAGGGGCTTTTCGCTCGGAGCCACCATCTGTCCCGATTTAAACATTTTTTCCAGTTCGGGCGAAGTGATCACATTGCGGTAAATGCCGTAGCCGTATTCTTCTTTCAGGCGGGCATCAAACAAATCAAACCCGCTTGCAAGAACAATCGCGTCGAAATTGTAATTGTTTTTTTGTTGATCCGATAAATCAATGCCGTTGCCGTTTTGCCGGGCATTAGTTATGTGAGTAGCGGTTTTAACGTCAACCCCCGACTGTTGGAGTTTTTCCTTTAACTGGCTGAGGACTTCATCTCCCGGCCTCCGGTTAGGGAATAACTGAAACCAGTCTTTCACGTGTCCGCCCAATTCTTTTTCTTTTTCGATCAAGGTTACGGAGTATCCCATTTTATCGAGCTGGAAAGCAGCTTCTATGCCGGCTACCCCGCCGCCGATGACTCCAATGTTACCGGATGTTATTTTGTTTTCCACAGAAATTTAGTTTTTTGTATTTGAATAAGCAGGAATAGCTAATAGATCGGGAACTTTTGGACACCCGATGTCTTCTCCTTCCAGGGTTTTGTATTTTTCGTATTCGTTGTATTGGATGCCGATCTTGTCGAACAATAATTCTGATTGTACCTGGTGCATTTGCAATCCTAGGTCCCAGGGGTTATACCCCATGAGCAAACCCGTAAGTTCTTCGTAGGTCAAAACCGGAATGCCTATTTTTTCTCTTCCGTATGTTTTGCCTTCCAGTTCGGCAATGGTGTATTGCCATTTATCCATAAACATGGTGCAGCCGGGGCAATTACAAACAACCAAATCGGGTTTGTAAGGATTCATCGACTCGAATTTTTTTTGTGTATTGGCCACTGAATATCCCCGGTTAGCTTGCACAAGGTATTGGCGGAACCCAAAGCCGCAGCAATGGCGACGTTCGGGATAGTCAATTACATTTCCGCCCCAGGCTTTTATCATGCCGGAAAGAACCTGTGGAAATTCGGCTCCTCCCACCCCGTAAGCCGGAAACATTTTCGAATAGTGACACCCCACGTGTTCAACCACGTTTAAAGGTTCATCGGTAAATTTGTTAACCAGGCTGTATTTATTGAGCTTGGCTATTTCGTTCCGGAATTTGTAAATAATATCCGAACAATGGGTAATGGTTTTGGGTTTTTTGAATTCGCGCCCGGTGGCTGCTTTTAAATCATTCCTGACTTTTTGCTCGATTTCTGGAAAATGTTTCCAGGTTTCTAAAATTTCTTCGTAAATCCCGAAAGAAGTTACACAGGAAATAACCATGTGTTCGTAGCCGGCTTCTGTCATTAGGGCAAAATGCCTGGCCACTACAGTCATAATGGTTTGAAAAGGAACAACGTCGGCATGGTAACCGATGCCTGTGCATGTTGTATGCCGGGGATCTTCAAAAATATCCTTTTTCAAATGGTTCTGAAGTAAATCCAGAAAAAAGGCTTCAGAAGCGGGGAAAAAATTCTGACGAATACAACTCCTAACAAAAAAGTAATGGTCGTCGGGGATTTCTTTTTGGTAATCTTTCCAAATTATTTTTTTCTCAACTTTGTTCATCACGGTAATGGTTTTCGCTGTTGTAGGTGTAAGTGTGTATGAAATATTCGTTATCCAGGCCTTCGCCAAACTGCATATTCATTTCACCGGCTTTCTTTTCCGAAAAATCTTCGATGCGATCGTACAAATCTTGCCCGCCGGTTTGTTCAAATATTTTTTTCAATTCGTTTAGGGTTTCTTCGGATGTTTTTCTGAACGCTCCCGGGCCGTCTTTTTTGTAGTTTCCGCCCATGCGTTCGTATACTTCGGGCAAATGTTGGTGAATCCATTCCCAAACGGGACCTTGCTCAGGGTGCATATCAGGGACTACCGTATCGGGGTAAATACAATAACCGTAATCTAGGATATTGTCTCCAACCGTACGTTTGATGGCAAATTGCTGGCGGCCTTTTTCCGAATCGGTAAAATATCCCTTTTTCTGCGACAGATAACGCAGGGCTGTTATAACCAGGCCGGGCACGTTGCCACGCGGACAGCGGGTCTTGCACGACATGCACTGACCGCAATACCAAATGGTTTCGCTTTTCAGCAGGGCTTCAATTTTTTCTTCATCCCTGCTCTGAAGCTGATCGACGATCATCCGCGGATCATAATTATAAAAATCAGCAGCCGGACAAATGGCTGTACAAACGCCGCAATTCATGCAGGATTTTAATCCTTCAACAAAACGAATATCCTGTTGTAGTTGTTCAAATAATGTTGGCATGATTTCTCGTGAAAAAATAGTTAAAATAGGCGACTAAATTAGAATTCAATCACTTAACAAACAACCCCTTAAATACCCATTTTGGGGTGGTATAAATACTTAGAGGGATGGTTTTACAGGTTTATTAAATCCCATTTAATGGCATAAACAACAAGGCTTGCCGTATTCCGGCAGTTGGTTTTGGTGAGGATGTTTCCCCGGTGTTTGTCAACGGTTCTTTTGCTGAGGAAAAGCTGGTCCGCGATTTCCTGGTTCGAAAAACCTTGGCAGATTAAGGTAAGAATTTCGATTTCCCTTTCGGATAGACTTTCTTCTGCTTTTTTTAGTTCGTGCCCGTTTTTTATGAGTTTATAAAGAATTTCCTGAGAGAAATAGTTGCCCCCTTTATTAACGATACGAATGGCTTCCTGTACTTCGTTGATGGTTGAATCTTTAATCAGGAAGCCCCGCACACCGGCATGCACCATTTTAAAATAATATTCTTCTTCGCTAAACATCGACAGGGCAATAATCTTTAAATCTTCCTGTTTTTTGAGCGATTTGATGGTTGCCTCAACGCCATCCATTTCGGGCATGCTGATGTCCATCAGTGCCATATCAATCTCAAATTCATCCAGCATTTCAAGAAAGATTTTCCCGTTGGAAGCTTCGTAAATATTGCCGATTTCTTCCACATCGCTCAGCAATGTTATTAATCCGCTGCGGAATAAAGCGTGGTCGTCGACGATAATGATATTAATTTTTTTCATTCAGTTTTAAAAGTATATCAACATTCGTTCCTGCATCCGGCTGGCTTTCAAATTGCAGATGTCCGTTTATCGAGCGAATCCTCGATACGATATTTGCATAACCGTGCCCTTCTGTTTTTGAGAGCACCTCTTTGGTGTTAAATCCTTTGCCGTCGTCGGCATAATGAACGTTTAAAAGCAGGTTCTCTAAATGCAGTTTAATTTTGATGTTTTTGGCCGATGCATGTTTAAAGGTATTGTTTATCAGCTCGCAAATGACCCGGTATAAAATCACCTCAACATTATAATCCAGCCGTTGATCTTTAATGTTTGAATCGATTTTAATTTTGATGGCTTTCGAAACATTTACCTTTTCGGTAAACGATTTTAGGGCACTGGTCAGCCCGAAATTATCAAGGATATGGGGGCTTAGGTGACTCGAAATTTCTTTGATGGATGAAATAGCTTCGCCGGCTATTACATTCATGTTTTCAATGATTTTTTTGTTTTTCGGGTCCTGGTTGTTTTGAAGAAGAGCCGAAGCCAGCATTTTTATGGAAGACAATAGAGGACCCAGACCGTCGTGCAAATCTTTGGCAAAATTACGGCGTTCTTTTTCCTCGGTGCGGATGATGGTTTTTAGTTCTTTTTTTTCTGATTCTTCGCGCAGCTTATCAAGGTGTTCAAGGAAATTAAAAATTTTTCGGATGTAAAATACGCCAATCAGGATAATCAAAGACGTTAAAATTCCCAACCAGTGGCCAAATGTTACTTCTGGTAGTGTTTCGTTGTTGTGGTAAAACGGAGCCAGTTCGATAATGCGGCGAACCGCCATTAATACCAAGGCAATGGAAATCAGTATCCACGATATGTTGTATTTTGTTTTTTTGATTAAAGAAATAGCCAAAACAGTGGCTGTAAACTGCAACAAAATTGAAAAAATAAGGGCTACCTTGATAAACATGGGTTAAAATTAAGTAAAATATAAATTTCAACTCCCGACCTATTGGAGAATAATTCGTGGAAAGGGGATTGTTTTTTTGATTAACGATTAAAGAACACCGATTGGCGATTTAAGAAGTAGAAAATACAAAGGAGTTTGGTTGGGTTTAGCTGAATGTGATCCAACGGTCTCGCGCTATATTTCGTGGCGGGTTTGGAACCGTTTGTTTTCTGAAAGATAAGAAATTTTTGACGGAACAAAGTTCCGGCGAGTCAACGATCCAGCCATGTAATATAGCGCGTGTTAGGCGATGGTTTACTTGTTTTGATATTTTTTAATACTCTTCACAATACGATTTGCATAAATTTGACCTTGTGATAAAAAGAGACTTTTAAAAACTGGATTATCGTATTCATAATCGTAGCTATTCATAATCCATGCCGATGGGTGAACATATTTTGAATGTAGTTTGAAAAAAGCATCGTATTCGAGTTTATTGTTTGTTTCAAGTGCTAGGTGACTGACTCTCCAATGTCTTGCAGGAGTTAGTTCGTAGTCTTTAATAAGCTTCTTAATGTAGTCGACTCGGTCATGAATCATTTTGATTGCTGTTTCTGATGTATTTTCAGTTTTTAAAGACAAAAAACCCTCATTGATTTCTAATTCCTCGTAGGGTTTTTGACTAATAAAATCTTTGGCTTTAGAAGGATATTTTATAATGAAATCTACCAATAAATAACATTCGAAAAGATTTCTCGCAGAAAAAGCTATATACTCAATTGGAATATTTTGCTCCGTTGTTAAGCGTTTAAAGAGTGTGCTTGTATAGCGAACCAAACCTTTTAAGGCGAACAAGAAATAATCAGTTTCATTTTTTTTAATGAGTTGTGAAATTTCTTTCTCAATTCCTGATATAATTTTGTTCAACTCGTTATTTATTTCATTTTTAGAATTCATAAATTATAGTACAGAGTTTACTTAAATCTCGCCTAACGTATGTATAAACCAATGTGTGTTTATTTATCTATTTAAATCACCTTTCACAATGCCGGGGAGGAGCATTCCGTTCTGCAAGGATAAAGGTAAGAAAAATGTAGAATTTAAAATATTCAATGTAAAATGTAGAAGGTGATTTTGAAATTCCCAAATTCAAGTATCAAATAACAAATAAAAACAACGAATCAGTCATCCAATCATTTAATACAAAAAGTTATTGTAGGGGTAGCGTTTGGCGTGCATGTCTTTTACATGCTGGTAAATAATATCGCGGAATTCGGGGTAGTTTTCTTTTTCTTTGGCCGAGATAAAAATACAGGGGTTGTTCATTTTAGCCATCCACGAGCGTTTCCAGTCGTCGAGCGTATAATTATCTTTGGTCACCGGGCTAAGGTCGTCGTCCTCTTTTTCAATGTAAGTGTAGGCATCAATTTTATTGAACACCAAAAGCGTAGGCTTGTCAATTACGTTAATATCTGCCAGGGTTTGGTTCACAATATTAATTTGTTCTTCAAAATCGGGGTGCGAAATATCCACCACGTGTATCAACACATCAGCTTCCCTAACCTCGTCGAGCGTTGATTTGAAAGACTCAACCAGGCCATGGGGCAGTTTGCGGATGAACCCAACCGTGTCGGTCAGCAAAAACGGGAGGTTCTCAATCACCACCTTGCGAACCGTGGTGTCGAGCGTGGCAAAAAGTTTGTTTTCGGCAAACACTTCCGACTTGCTCAAAAGGTTCATAATGGTTGATTTGCCAACATTGGTGTAGCCAACCAGGGCAACCCGAATCAGGCTTTCGCGGTTTTTTCGCTGGGTTGTTTTTTGCTTGTCGATTTGCTCAAGTTTCTTTTTCAGTAAAGCAATTTTATCGCGGATGATCCGGCGGTCGGTTTCAATTTCTGTTTCCCCGGGACCACGCATTCCAATTCCACCACGTTGACGTTCCAGGTGGGTCCACATTCGGGTCAGGCGAGGCAAAAGGTAATTGTATTGCGCCAGTTCAACCTGGGTGCGGGCGTGGGCGGTACGGGCCCGTTTGGCAAAAATATCAAGGATGAGGTTGGTTCGATCCAGGATTTTGCACTTCAATTCTTTTTCAATATTCCGCAACTGCGAGGGCGTAAGTTCATCGTCGAACACCGCCAGGTTTATTTTTTCGTCTTCGATATAAGTTGCAATTTCGTCCAGCTTACCTTTCCCGACAAAGGTTCGCGAGTCGGGATAATCGAGGTTCTGGATAAAACGTTTTACAGGAACACCGCCGGCGGTATCTACCAAAAACGCTAGCTCATCAAGGTATTCTTTGATGCGCTCAGGTCCTTGCTCACGGGTGGCTACCCCAATAAGTACGGCTTTTTCAACGACCGGTTTTGTATTGTCTATCTGATGTTCCATGGTTTGTTTTAGAATTCTCTGAACCCAATAATTTCGCGGATTTCCTTGATGGTTTTTGAAGCACTTTCACGGGCTTTTTCGGCTCCCTGTTGTGCAACTTTCCGCAGGTATTCGCTATTGTTATAAATGTCGTTGATCTTCTCGCGGAAGGGGGCAATAAATTTATTGGCATCTTCCGAAAGCTGTTTTTTCAAATCGCCGTAGCGAATTTCGCATTTGTTGTATAAGTCGTCAAAATGAGCCACCGTATCCGGAGTAGAAACTACTTTTAACAAGGTGAAAAGGTTCTGGATGGGTTCGGGTTTTTGCTGGTTCATTTCGGTTGGCCCGCTATCGGTTACCGCCCGCATGATTTTTTTATGCAATACTTTCGGATCGTCGTTCAGGAAAATGGCATTGCCTTCGCCTTCCGATTTTCCCATTTTTCCGCTTCCGTTTAAACCGGGGATTTTCACCAACGCTTCGCCAAAATTATAAGCCGACGGGATCGGGAAAAAATCTTCTTTATACATGCGGTTAAAGCGGCGGGCAAAAGTTCGCATCATTTCCAGGTTTTGTTCCTGGTCCTTTCCTACCGGGACTTTTGAAGCCTTGTGAATGATTACATCGGCAGCCATTAAAGTTGGGTAGGTCAACAATCCGGCATTAACGTTATTGGGTTGCTGGCGAACCTTATCCTTGAACGAAGTTACGCGTTCGAGCTCACCCAGGTAAGCGTTCATATTTAACAGTAAATAAAGCTCGATGATTTCGGGTACATCGCTTTGTACGTAAATGGTTGCCTTTTCGGGGTTCAACCCACAAGCCAAATACTCGGCCAATACCTGTTTTACATTGCCATGCAAATCTTCAGGCGTTGGGTGGGTGGTTAACGAATGATAATCGGCAATGAAGAAATAGCAATTGTTTTCTTCCTGCATACGCAAAAAATTCTTGATGGCACCAAAATAATTTCCGAGGTGCAAATTGCCCGTGGGCCTAATTCCGCTTACTACTGTTTCCATGCTGCAAAAATATAAAAAATGCGGGTTGAACATAAAAAACCCGCATCTCTCTGATCGATTTTATATCAAATAAATTACATCTTTATTTCGTCGCCTTTGGCATTAAAGAAATGGTATTCCAGTAAATGATACGATGGCATGGCCTGAACCTTGATCCATTTTTTATATTTCAGGTACCATTTGTAGCGAATGGAAAACATTCCTCTTGTAATGTACGAATGGATGAACGGGTGCAAGGCCAGTTTTAAGCTTTTTTCATTCTGATCGTGAATCAAATAACGGATGTTGTTTTCGATTTCGTCGGTAATGATTATGCTTGGCCTGATTTTTCCCGAGCCATCGCAAACCGGGCAATTTTCCAATACTTTTATGTTCATTTCGGGGCGAACCCGCTGACGGGTTATTTGCACCAATCCGAATTTACTTGGCGGAAGAATAGTGTGTTTTGCATGATCCTTATCCATTTCATCTTTTAGTTTTTGGAACAAAGCACGGCGGTTTTTCCCTTCGTGCATGTCGATGAAATCGATCACGATAATACCACCCATATCGCGAAGCCTTAACTGGCGTGCAATTTCGGTAGCTGATTCAAGGTTCACATCCAAGGCATTTTTTTCCTGGCTGTTATCCTTTTTAACCCGGTGGCCACTGTTCACGTCAATAACGTGCATGGCCTCAGTGTGTTCAATAATTAAATAAACACCGCTTTTAATAGTAACGGTTTTACCAAACGAACCCTTAATTTGTTTATCAATGCCAAAAAATTCAAAAATATCTTTTTTGCCTTTGTAAAGTTTAACGATATCCAGTTTGTCGGGGGCAATGGTACGGATATAGTTTTTAATTTCTTCGTAAAGTACCGGATCGTTTATATGAATGTTATTGAATGATTCGTTCATCAAATCGCGAAGCAGGGTTGATGTACGATCCAGTTCGCTTACAACCTTCTGCGGGGCCTTGGCTTTTCGGGTACGCTTGGTTAGCAATTCCCATTTGTGAAGCAGGTTGCGGAGGTCGGTATCCAGTTCGGCCACTTTTTTGTTTTCGGCCACGGTACGGATAATTACCCCAAAGTTGTTTGGCTTGATACTCTGTATGAGTCGTTTAAGGCGGTTTCTCTCATCTGCGTTTTTAATTTTTTGGGAGATGGAGATTCGGTTCGAAAAGGGTACAAGCACCAAAAATCGTCCGGCAAATGATAGCTCGGAAGAAATCCGGGGACCCTTCGTAGAGATTGGTTCTTTTGCAATTTGTACTAATACTTGTTGGTTAGAAGAAAGAACCTGCGTAATTTTTCCGGTTTTTTCGATGTCGGATTCAAGCTTGAATTTAGCAAGCTCCAATTTAGCATTCGGATGTTTGGTTTGCGCTTCCTTACTATATTTATTAAGCGACCTTACCTGCGGTCCTAAATCCAAATAATGTAAAAAAGCATCTTTTTCATAGCCTACATCAACAAACGCGGCATTGAGCCCGGGCATGATTTTTTTCACCCTGCCCAGGTAAACATCGCCTACGGCGTAATTATTATTGTTCTTTTCTTTGTGTAACTCAACAAGGAATTTGTCTTCCAAAAGTGCAATTTCAACCTCTGATGAATTTGCGTTAATTATTAATTCCTTATCCACATTACGTATATTTTATATGTTTTTTAAATCATTAAAAGTTAAAAAACGAAGAATAAGAATATAGGAACGGTACCATCAAAATATAAAAGATCACATGAAACAAGCCGCCCATGTGATCATAAAGATAGTCAAAAAGAAAAGCTTATTTCTTTTTATGTCTGTTTTTTCTTAAACGTTTTTTACGTTTATGGGTGGACATTTTATGTCTTTTTCTCTTTTTCCCGCTAGGCATAATACAAATTATTTAACGTGATTTTTAACCTCATTAACAAAAGTTTTTGCAGGCTTAAAAGAAGGAATATTGTGAGCCGGAATAATGATGGTTGTGTTTTTAGAAATATTTCTTCCGGTTTTCTCGGCTCTTCTTTTTATCGTAAAGCTACCAAAACCTCTTAAGTAAACATTCTCTCCTTTAACCATTGATTCTTTAACAGCATCCATAAAAGCCTCTACAGTAGCTTGAACGGCTACTTTCTCTATTCCAGTTTTGTTAGCAATTTCTGCTACGATTTCTGCTTTTGTCATGTTCTAATACTTTTAATGATTTGATAATAAGTTTTTTTGTTTGGGCAGCAAAGATAAAATAAATTTGCTTGAATATAAAACTTTAAAAAACTTTTTTATTTCTAATAAGCTCTATATAAATTTGTTCCAAATATGAGAGATACAGGTAGGAAATTATTGGAGTGGTATTATTTGAATAAGCGGGAACTTCCTTGGCGGAAGATTAATGAACCGTATTTAATTTGGATTTCAGAAATTATTTTGCAACAAACCCGGGTTGATCAGGGAATGGATTATTACCTGAGGTTTATTGATCGCTTTCCGGATGTAGAATTGTTGGCAAAAGCCGATGAAGAAGAGGTGTTAAAATACTGGCAGGGTTTGGGCTATTATTCGCGGGCAAGGAACCTTCATTTTTCGGCCAAATATATTTGCGATGAATGGGGCGGGAAATTCCCCGGAACTTATGATGAAATCCTGAAGCTAAAAGGGGTGGGCCCCTACACGGCAGCAGCCATCGCTTCCATTGCTTTTAATTTGTCTTACCCGGCCGTTGATGGGAATGTTATGCGTATCATTAGCCGCATATTTGGGATTGACGAACCCATTAATTCAACGTCTGGCGAAAAGGAAATTAAAAAAGCGATTGATGAGATTTTTCTGCCCGATCGTCCCGGCGATTTCAACCAGGCGATGATGGAGTTTGGGGCTCTTTTTTGTGTTCCTAAAAATCCGCCATGTGAAGAATGTTTTTTGAAAGATGCCTGCCGGGCTTATAATCAAAACAGGGTTGAGCTTTTACCGGTAAAAATAAAAGCAGCATCACCCAAAGATTTTTTTATTAATTATTTTGTAATCACAGATGACGAAAATAATATCGTTTTCCGGAAGAGAAGTAATACTGGAATCTGGAAAAATTTGTACGATTTCCCATCCATTGACGAAACTGAAAAAATTACAACGGAGCAGTTGATTGTTTCCGAAGAATTTAAGAATTTACTAAATGAGCAGGATTTTACAATTTCGGGGCCGGTTCTTTTAAAACACCAGTTGAGCCATAAAAATATTAAGGCTGCTTTTTATAAAATAGAGGTACAGAATGTTGGAAAACTTAAGCTTGATCCGGGTTCTGTGAGTATAAAAATTACAGAAACAGAAACGTATCCGGTGTCGAAATTAATGGCTTCCTATATCGAAAATCATCTGTTTGAGGGTATTACAGAATAAATTTGGGTAAATTTGTGGGACGTTTTGATGGTTTTGGTATTAATTCTTAATCCGGCACAAATCCTGCCCGATTTTATTATTTTTGTTTCATTAAATTTATAACAATATGGCTGGAGTAAATAAAGTTATTTTATTAGGACATTTGGGGAAAGACCCAGAAACATTCACCTTTGAAAACGGGGTGAAAAAAGTTAGTTTCTCGTTGGCTACAACCGAGAGCTATAAAGACAAAGACGGTAATCGTGTAGATCAAACCGAGTGGCACAACGTGGTGTTATGGCGTGGTTTGGCCGATGTAGCCGAAAAATACCTGAACAAAGGAAGCCAGGTTTACGTTGAAGGTAAAATCAAAACCCGTTCGTGGGATGATAAAGACGGCAATAAACGCTATACCACCGAAATTTATGCCGATAACATGACTATGCTTGGCGGCAAAAGAGACCAGGTAAACGGCGGTTCACAGGTTGCCGAACCCCCGGCAATGGATGATGTTCCTGCCCCGGAAGATGATCTTCCGTTCTAAAGAAATTTTAAATATCCATGGATAAGTTGTAATTCTTGCTTTTTTCCATGGATATTTTTTTTGTAAATTTGTGGCGATAACCAATATTTAGATCATTTTGGAAGACCCTGATATCGATCCCCTTAGTTGCCTGGCTGCAATAGTCGCAAATCCCATATTTAAATCGTTTAGTGTAGAAGCTTTGCTGAGTCTGATAGTTTTGGTGGTGCTCTTGCTTTTCTCGGCTTTGATTTCGGGTTCCGAGATTGCCTATTTTTCCTTATCGCCCTCGCAGTTCGACGATCCCAAGGTTCATAAAAAAGGCGTTGATAATATTGTCCAAAAATTATTGGATACCCCCAACCGCTTACTGGCTACTATTTTAATTGCCAATAACTTTGTGAATGTAGCCATTGTAATTCTTTCGGCATACATCGCTGTTTTGCTGTTTAATTTTGAGGGATACCCGGTATTGGCTTTTCTGATCCAGGTGGTGGTGATTACTTTTTTAATCTTGTTTTTTGGCGAGATCATGCCCAAAATTTATGCTTCGCAACAATCGTTAACTTTTGCCCGTTTCATGGCCAGGCCCCTGCGTTTTTTATTGCGTTTGCTTTATCCGGTTAGTTCGGTTCTGGTTCATTCTACCAAATTTATTGAGAAAAAGAAATTGAAAAAAGGTCCCCGGATTTCGCGTAGTGAATTATCCGAAGCTATTGAAATTACTACCGAAGAAGATATTCGGGAAGACGAGCGAAAAATTTTGCAGGGAATTGTTAAGTTCGGCGATATTGACGTGACCGAGATTATGAAATCGAGAACGGATGTTACGGCCATTGATATTGAATTGCCCTTTAACGAGGTGTATAAATTGATTTTAGAAGCCGGGTTTTCGCGCATTCCTGTTTATCGCGAGAGTATTGATAAAATTGAAGGCATGCTTTACATCAAAGATTTATTGCCTCATATGGAAGAACCTTCCGATTTTAATTGGAACGAATTATTGCGACCGGCCTTTTTTGTGCCCGAGAACAAGAAAATTAACGATCTGCTGAAAGAGTTTCAGGAAAAGAAAATCCATTTTGCCATTGTGGTTGATGAGTATGGCGGAACCTCCGGAATTGTTACCCTCGAAGATATTATTGAAGAAATTTTAGGCGAAATCAGCGATGAATTTGATACGCATGAAGATGAAACGGTTTTCTCGAAAGTAGATGAAAACACGTATTTGTTTGAAGCCAAAACCACCATCAACGATTTTTGTAAAATTTTGGAAATAGATGATGAAGTTTTTGATGAAGTGAAAGGCGAGGCTGATTCTTTGGGTGGTCTAATTCTTGAATTAAAAGGTGAAATCCCGGAGCAGGGAGAAAAAATAACCCACAAAAATTTTGAATTTTGTATCAAGTCGGTGGATAATCGTCGGATCAAAGAAATTTTGATTATAATAAATCCGAAAGAAAAAAGTTAATAGGGGGTGATGATGCTGAAAAAAGGAGGTTTGTTTGTTTCTGTCGTGATGCTGTTTGCTGTTTTGGCTTCTTGTAGCGGTGGCGATTACATCCCTAAGCCTCGTGGTTATTTTCGCATCGATTTCCCGGAACAGAGCTATCAAAAACTGGATTCTATTTTTCCTTACACTTTTGAATATCCCGTTTATACCGAGATTACTCCCGATATTCATTCGCCTAATGAAAAAAATTGGATCAATATTAATTTCCCCGATTTTAAAGGGATCCTGCATTTAAGCTACAAACCCGTTAACGGGAATTTGATCGATTTTATGGAAGACAGCCGTACCATGGCGTTCAAACACATTCCCAAGGCCAGTGCTATCGATAACCGCGTGATTTTTGATCCTGAGAAAAATGTTTTCGGATTGATTTACGAGATTAGCGGGAGTGGAGCTGCTTCGCCCTACCAGTTTTTTGTAACCGATAGTTCCAGGCATTTTTTGCGTGGAGCCCTGTATTTTAATATTGTCCCTAACAACGATTCCATGGCGCCGGTCATTGGGTTCATAAAAAAAGATATCGAACACCTGATTGAGACTTTTGAGTGGAAAGACAATTAGGTACGTAGCCGGGGGCACTGCTTCACTATAAATTACCAATGAAACTTTTTCTTGGAAAAAGGGTTTAAGCCTATTTGTGTGCCTGAGAAATCTTGCATTTAAAGCTTAGTTAACATTTATTTTGTTATTTTTGCCCAACAAAACCAATTACCAGGATGTAGAAAACAGTTTATAAATAGCTAAAAAGGGGAGGGATCATGATTGAAACCATTAAAATAGGTACCTTAAAATGGCACCACATACTCAATCCAACAGAAGAAAACCTTCAGTATTTAAAGGATAATTTTCATTTTCACCCCTTGGATATAGAAGACTGTAAGACGGTAAACCAGCGTTCGAAAATTGATAGTTACGACGATTATTATTTCCTGATCCTTCATTTTCCGAGTTTTGATAAAAAAGGGACTTTCTTGCACCCCAAAGAGGTAAAGATTTTCTGGGGTGAAGACTATATCATCACCATTGGACAATCGCACTGGATGGTTTCAAAAATGTTTCAGGAAGCCAAAGAACAAAAAGAGCGTAACGAAGAATTTGATATTGCGACTTCGGATGCCCTGTTATACCGTATTTTGGACCGGGTCATGGGAGAATCGCTGATGTTGCTGCGCCGCATTGGCAGCGAGCTGGATTTTATCAGCCAGGAGCTGTTCAACAAAAAAGCAGAGAAAACCATTGAACAGATTTCGGTTACCCGTAAAAATATCATCCTGTTAAATACCATTTTTAAGCCCCAACTTCGGCTGTTTCATAAATTTGAAACCGGTTCTATCGAAGGTTTTGCTGACAATATGGAAGATTACTGGGGTAATATTCTCGACTACTACCAACGCATGTGGGATATGACCGAGGATTATGAAGAACTCATCGAGGGTCTTTCCAAAACCTTTGACTCGTTGCAGGCCAATAAGATTAACGAAATTATGAAGGTACTGACCATGGTTTCGTCTATTTTGCTGCCCCTTACTTTTATTACCGGGCTTTACGGCATGAACCTAAAGTGGCTGCCCTTTGCCAACGAAGGCGCAAATGCATTTTGGGTGGTAATGGTTGCCATGGTGGTAATTGCCATAACCATGGTGCTTTACTTTAAGCGCAGGCGCTGGATGTAAGATGTATTAATTTCCAATAAATTTTATATTTTTACGTTATTGAAGAAGTCTGAAAGATAGAATATCTTTTGGCAGTTTATTTTTTATTTTTAAATTTAGGTTATGAAAGCAATTTCTACTCAAAAGTATTCTATTCAATTAAGTTTTGAAGAAATTCGATTGCCCCCATTTGAAGATATTTTAGTCTTGGGGAGAAAATGCCCTCAAGGAAGAATTGGAGTTTCCAAATCTTTTGAATTTTTAGTGCCAAATGAGTTTGATGTTTTTAATATTGACAATCATCCTATAGTCGCTGCTGTTTTTATTAATAAAAGAGTTTTAAAAAAAATGGATAAGGAAGTCGTTCTCAAAATTCTTTCTGAAAAAGTATTTCCTTTTGTATCAGAAAGTGAGATGTTAAAGGTTGATTTTAAGTTAAAAATATTTTACGAAGCAATAGAAGGAGAATTTTGATGGAATTAGAAAAATTTATTCTAAATTCATATCCTACTGTTGGTTCATTTTCAGCAACAAATGCGCTTGAAAAAAAAATTTCAGAAAAAGGATACGTAGTAGTTATTGATGACAACAAAATTTTTCAGGGGGTCTTAACAACTTCTGATTTAATTAAGAGGCCTCATAAATTAGTTATTGATTGTTTAACAGAGAAAGAAAATCTTTGTAGTAAGGATACTATATTCTCAAGTCTTGATAAATTTGAAAATAGTCAATGTTCTGCCTTGGCTGTATTTAAAGAACGTGAATTTATTGGAATCGTTGAAAAACAAGATGTTGTAGCTTGCTTAAAAACGAAAATCAATGAATTATATGACCAATCAATAATTTCACAAAAAGTAAAACAATCTTTCTTAAACAACCTTTCTCACGAAGTAAGAACTCCAATGAATGGATTTCTTGGCTTTCTCGAATTAATATCTGATTTGCAGATTGAAAATAATAATCCTGAACAAAAAACACATTACGATATTATCAGGAAAAGTGCAGATAGGCTTTTATTGATTTTAAATGACTTAATTGATTTGGCACTTCTAAATTCCGGTGATGAAATAAAGGTTGAAATAGAAGAAATTAATGTTGAAAATATTTTTTCATATCTTAAAGAATATTTTGACTTGGCAGTATCAGCGGTTAACAGAAACATATCTGTTAATTATGTAAATCCTGATCGTTCACTAGTTCTATTGACAGATGGGGGTAAAATTAAACATATCCTTTATCATCTCATCGACAATGCAGTAAAGTTTTCTTTTGATAATGATAACGTTCTTTATGGGTATAAAATAGAAAATAAGAATATTATCTTTTTTGTGAAAAATAATGGTGCCCAAATTCCTCAAGATAAAAAAGAGAAGATTTTTGAGATTTTTGAAAAGCAAAATTATCATAACGATGATTTTATAGAAGGTCTTGGAATAGGTTTACCTTTGGTCAAAAAACTAGCTACATTATTAGAGGGGGAAATTAAACTAGTAACCAATGAAAATGAAATAACATTTTTTTGTTCCATTCCTTTACAATCATAAAAACAAAAATTATCTTACACGAATTTCTATTGCCTAATAAAATTTTTTGAGGTTAGGAATAATTTTTATAGTGAATTTATGCTCAAAAATTAGTAATAACCTAAAATGATAGTTCCCTTGTTCAAACTCGTTTACTAATTCTCGCTTAAAATCTCCTGAATATACCCGCTTTTTTCAGATTAATTGTGCATTCGATTTCATCATAGTTTGCTTTTTGAGTCAACCTATATCAGGGAATGGCACACTTCTTAAATCTTTAATCAGCGTTTTCAAATATTCAATTGAAAATCGCATATTGCAAATCAATTTCTGCTTTTATACATCAAACATCTAATATATTTACATTGATAAATTTATTATCTTTACATAAAGAAACAGTGATTGTTATCACACGAAATAAGTCTGAAAAATCTCTAAATAAACGGTAAAATATAAAAAACATCTTATGAAATACTACATTGAAAAAACACTAAATACTGATTTTGAAACTGCCATTTCAAAAACGAAAGCCGCTCTGGCAAAAGAGGGATTTGGAGTATTAACAGAAATTGATATTCACGATAAATTAAAAGACAAACTGAATGTTGATTTCCGAAAATATAAAATACTGGGGGCATGTAATCCCGGATTGGCGCATAAAGCCTTGTTAAAAGAAGACAAAATAGGAACCATGTTACCTTGTAATGTTATTGTCCAGGAGCTGAATGAAAATGAAGTTGAAGTTGCGGCTATTGATCCTATTGCATCTATGATGGCCATCGAAAATGAAGAGCTGGCCGGATTTGCAAAAATGGTAAGGGATACTTTGGAAAATATTATTTCGTCTTTAGACTGATTCGTTTTTGCGAAACTTGATTTATAAAACAAAAAAGCACGAAGCAAAGCTTCGTGCTTTTTTGTTTTGGGAAACAACAGTGTTAGTTAATAGCAATAGCAACAACTCCGTCGCTGTTTGGAATTTCTTCCCAAGCACTGTAAAGCGCAGTTTGGGTCCAAACATAAAGGCTGTTGTTGGCACCTACACCTACAATTTTTTGATCCAACGAAATAGCAACGTCAATCACATCGCCGCTATTCGGGATTACTTTCCATGATTTACCGGTCCACATGTGGACTTGTTTGTCTTTGCCAACACCTACAATGGTTCCGTCTTTCATCACGGTTACGGCAATAACGCCATCGCTGTTTGGAATTTCTTTCCAAAGGGTAGATAAGGCGGTTTGCGTCCAGATGTACATTTTGTTGTCGGTTCCCACGCCAAGAATTTTACCGTCTTTCATTACGGCAATAGAAATAACATGTCCGCTGTTCGGAACTACTTTCCATGAATCCCTGTTCCAGATGTAAAGCTGTTTGTCTTTACCAACAGCAACAATGGTTCCGTCTTCCATAATGGCTACAGAAATAATATCACCACTGTTCGAGGTTTTTTTCCATGAACCTTTGTCCCAAGTGTAAAGCATTTTGTCTTGTCCAACACCATAGATGTTTCCTTCTAAACTTACTTGTGAATAGCTAAATTTTGGGGTAACCGTAAAAAGCAATGCCATAATAAACATTGCACTCATGATGTTTACCGTTGATTGTTTGAGATTTTTCATAATATCGAATTTAATTAAGTTGACCATTTAAAAGTAATTATCCTTTTTTAAGGAATAACATTGCTATACAACAACAACGAAAGTATTAAAATTTTAGTTTATGGTGCAAATAATCTGTTGAAATTTTCATAACATATTGATTGCGTTTATAAATTATTTTTCGGATTATGCTTTTTATCCTAACAGATTTTTCTTATATTTATGTTTTTAGATGGAAATTTCTCCCCGACATCTGGCATAGCAATGTTGATTTTTAATAAAACAGGCATGTTTTAAATGGTTTATTTTTTCTCGCCGTACGGGCGTAGCTTATTATAAAAATCACTTAAAAATTAACATTATGAAAGAAGATTTAATAAACAACGCAGAATTTTTAGCTGCTTGCAGAGCCGCTACTTTAAAAGCATTTAAAGGTAAAGTTGACGAAGCAGAACTTGAGAATTTTCTTGCTTCGGCAAATAAAATCGATGTTCCGGATCCTGTTGCGTCAAAAGCAAAAATTGGAGTCCTTGCAATTTGGGGAAGGGTTTCTTGTGAACCGGAAAGCTTTGAAGAAATACCATGGGAGTTTGACGCAACGGTATGGGGATTAGGTGGCGCAGTATACGAAAGTTTTGGATTTATGTATACGGCTTATAAAAGTTGGGAAGCTTTATTTAAGGAAACCACCGGATTTCATGCACAAGGTGCCGGTGAAGTGGGAGGCATATTCCAGATAACCTGGTTCAATAAAAAGGGTATCCCTGTTGGTCAATTCAATGGGCTTTCAGGAGGCTTTGGCGCATTTGAAGTTGGTGGCGCCGGAAAATGGAAAAAGAAATAAATTTCTTTGTTACAAACAGAAGTGTTTCTCTTAAAAGTAGATAATAGATTGTTTTATGTATAATATTGTTTTGAAAGTCTTATTTGAATTATATCTTAGTAAAATGTTTGAGGATATGCATTTTGGAGATTGGGTCGCTGTATTTACAAATATATTAACGACTCTTACAGCAGTGATTATGGCTTATTTTGCATGGCGTACGTATTTAAAGACTCCTGAACAAGAACCAGAACCTAATGATAAGAAAGCCAATAATGATGAAGATTTTTCAGCTAAGCAATTAATTGTTTTTAAAACATCTAAACAAAAAACAATATTAAAAATAACATCTAAAGGGCTTGAGTGCCACCTTGAAGATAACCGAGTTGGTAGAGGGGGACATCAATGGACAATTAAAAAGGATGATGCTAAACTGATTTTAGAATCCTCAAATTATTATGTAAACTCTGGTTATAAAGTTAATACGGGGACTTTCTCAATTGGACAAAGAAGGAATTGGTTATATTCAAAAAAATTTTTTCCAGAACCAGAATATTTGTTAGCTCAGTTAAAAGACTTACTAAACAAGACTATAAGTGATGATAAATAGTTGACCAAGATTGATGTCTTCACTGAATCGAAAATATTTTTCTGTCTGATTAAATCAAAACAACACCGAACAAGGATTAACAGCATTTGATCTCCGAATTTTGCCAATAGCTAAAAGCCAATCGCTAAGAATTCAAAATCTCCGTCTGTATCCGCATGCTTTCGGTGTGGAGAAGCTCCAATAGTTGCAATAAAAATTCTTTTTCCAGGCCGTTAGAAATCCCGGTTTTCAGGCGGTCCTCAATAATGTGGCTCCAGCGTTTAAGTTGGAGGATGGTAATTTTGTGGTCCTTTTTGTATTCGCCGATTTTGCGCACCACCTGCATGCGTTTGCCCAAAATCTGGAGCAGGTCGGCATCAATTTCGTCAATTTGGGTGCGGAGTTCAGTTAGTTTGTTTTCAAATTCCTTGTCACCCGATTTTTCGCGGATCACCAGCTCTTTTAAGAGCTTTTCAAGTTCATCCGGGGTGAGTTGCTGATCGGGGTCGGAAAGTGCTTCTTTAGGCTTGTGGTGCACCTCAATCATCAAACCGTCCATTTCCAAATCCATGGCTTTTTGGGCGATGAACGGAATGTTTTCGGTGTTTCCGCAAATATGGCTCGGGTCAACCAAAACCGGAATGTTAGGGATGATCCGCTTCAATTCAATCGGAATTTCCCACACCGGCGGGTTACGAAACTGCTTGTTGCCGGTGGTGTAAAATCCCCGGTGAACCGCCATAATTTTACGAATGCCGCTTTGGTTCATCCGCTCAATGGCTCCCACCCATAATTTAATGTCCGGGTTAACGGGGTTCTTAATAAGAACCGGAATATCCACCCCCTGCAAAGCTTCGGCAATTTCCTGCACCGAAAAAGGGTTCACCACAGTTCGGGCACCAATCCAAAGCATATCAATTCCGTGTTTGAGGCACTGTTCAACATGCTGCGGGCTGGCCACTTCAACCGTTGTTTTCATCCCGGTTTCGGATTTTACCTTTTGCAGCCACTGCAAACCTTTCTCGCCCACGCCTTCAAAATAATTGGGGCGGGTGCGTGGTTTCCATATCCCAGCCCGGTAAACGCTTACTTTTCCTGATTTTCTTAAAGCACGGGCAATGGTTAATACTTGTTCTTCGGTTTCTGCCGAACACGGGCCACCGATAATTAACGGACGATCTATCTCATTCATCCATTGATTTATGGGAAATATGTCTAATTTTGCAGTCATAAAGTGTAGCAAAGGTAAAAATTTAATTTGCAGCTTTTTAATAGAATGTTTGTGTATAGATCGCACAAATTTTGTTTTTTTGCAAAAAAAATTAAATTCATCATGAAACGAGCGTGTTGCTAAATAAGATTCATTTATCGCATGCGAGTTCCATTCGATCTGTTTATTAAAAATTAATACGAATGAAACGAACAAAAATCAACGAAGTTTTAAAATCCGAAGCTTTTGGTTCAAAGGTGAACATCAAAGGCTGGGTACGTACCAAAAGGAGTAGTAAAAATGTAGCGTTTATCGCTGTTAATGATGGCTCTTGTTTGAATAATAGCCAGGTAGTTGTTGATTTAAATACGTTTAATGATGAAAAAATGTTGGCGAAGATCACCACCGGGGCTTCTGTTTCTATCGATGGAGAGATTGTTGAATCTCAGGGTAGCGGGCAAATCAACGAAATCCGTGCCATCAATATTGAATTGCTTGGCGAAGCTCATCCGGATGAATACCCGTTGCAACCCAAAAAACACTCCCTGGAATTTTTGCGTGAAAAAGCGCATTTACGTTTTCGCACAAACACTTTCGGGGCGATTACCCGTATTCGTCATGCCATGATTTTTGCCAACCACAAGTTTTTTAACGACAAGGGCTATTACAACATCCATTCGCCCATTATTACCGGCTCGGATGCCGAAGGAGCCGGAGAGATGTTTCGTGTAACTACACTTGATCCGAAAAACCCGCCTTTAAATGAGGATGGTTCGGTAAATTATAAAGAAGATTTTTTCGGGAAACCAACCAATTTAACGGTTTCGGGTCAGCTGGAAGCTGAGTTGGCTGCCCTGGCAATGTCACAGGTGTATACTTTTGGGCCGACCTTCCGTGCTGAGAATTCAAACACCACGCGTCATCTGGCCGAGTTCTGGATGTTGGAACCGGAAGTGGCTTTTCACGACATTAACGACAACATGGATTTGGCCGAAGAACACCTGAAATACGTAGTTCAGTACGCCCTTGACAATTGCATGGAAGACCTTGAGTTTCTTAGCAAACGCTTGCAAGACGAAGAAAAAAACAAGAAAGAAGAAGAACGTTCCATGGAGTTGATTGAGAAGCTTCGTTTTGTGGTGGACAACGATTTTGAACGGATTACTTATACCGAGGCTTACGAGATTCTTCGTAATTCCAAACCCAATAAAAAGAAAAAATTCCAGTTTTTAGTTGAAGAATGGGGCATTGATTTGCAGTCGGAACACGAGCGTTACCTGGTAGAAAAACACTTTAAAAAACCGGTCATCATCATTGATTATCCGAAAGAAATCAAAGCTTTTTATATGAAGCAAAACGATGACGGAAAAACGGTTCGCGGAATGGATGTATTGTTCCCGCAAATAGGTGAAATCATTGGTGGTTCGCAGCGTGAAGAAAACATGGAAAAACTGCAAAAACGTATCAAGGAATTGGAAATTCCGGAAGAAGAAATGTGGTGGTTTTTGGAAACCCGGAAATTTGGAACCGTTCCACATTCGGGCTATGGCCTTGGTTTTGAGCGCCTGATGTTGTTCGTTACGGGTATGGGTAATATTCGTGATGTAATTCCGTTCCCGAGAACCCCTCAAAATGCCGAATTTTAATTTGTTCACCTTCTAAAACTTCGTATATTCGTAGAAGTAGAATTTGGTATAAATTTTGATCGGCCATGTTAAATCAACGGTTACAACAAAAACTTTTGCAAAAGCTTTCTCCACAGCAAATTTTGCTGATGAAGCTTTTACAGATTCCTTCTGTAGCCATTGAACAGCGTATAAAACAGGAGATTGAAGAGAACCCTGCCTTGGAAGAATCCGGTGAAACCGAAGATTTGGAAGATGATTTGGACCACGATTCAGACAACGATTTTGATGAATCGTCGGACGACGAATATGAAAGCTCTTCCGATGACGAATTTGATGTAGCCGATTACCTGGATGAGGATGACATTCCTTCTTACAAACTTTCTTCAAACAATTACAGCGATGATGACGATCGTAGGGAAGTACCTTTTGTAAGTGGTTTAACTTTTCACGATAATTTGATTCAGCAACTAGGGCTTCGCCATCTGGATGAAAATAAGTACAATATTGCGTTAACCATTATTGGGAACCTTGATGATTCGGGCTATTTGCAACGCGATGTGGATGCCATGATTGACGATCTGGCGTTTACCCAAAACGTGATTACTACCCGTCAGGAAATTTTGGAAATCCTTTCGATTATCCAGGAGTTTGAACCCTCAGGCGTGGGTGCCCGAAATTTACAGGAATGTTTGTTGATACAGCTCCGGAAAATGGACGAAGAGAATGGAAGCGTTCGATTGGCCATCCACATTATTGATCGCCATTTTAATGAGTTCACCAAAAAGCATTACGAAAAAATTATTAAAAAAGTCGACATTACCGAGGATCAACTAAAAGAAGCCATCAATATTATTTTAAAACTCAATCCAAAGCCGGGAAATTCCTTAAGCGAAACCACCAAAACCAATCATTATATTATGCCTGATTTTATCATCCATAATAATGATGGCACTCTGGAACTTAGTTTGAATTCGAGGAATGCCCCGGAATTGCATTTGAGCCGTACTTACATGGATATGCTCGAATCGTATTCGGAAAGCAAGAAAACGAAAAAGGAAAAAGAAGCTTTCATGTTTGTGAAGCAAAAGATTGATTCGGCCAAATGGTTCATTGATGCCATTAAGCAACGTCAGAATACGCTTTATATAACCATGAATGCGATTATGAACTATCAGCGGGAATATTTTTTAACGGGCGATGATACCAACCTCCGTCCGATGATATTAAAAGATATTGCTGAGATTGTGAACCTTGATATATCAACTATCTCACGGGTTGCAAATAGTAAATATGTTCAAACTCCTTTTGGCACCTTTTTGTTAAAAAGCTTTTTCTCCGAATCGATGCAAACCGATAGTGGCGAAGAAGTTTCAACCCGCGAAATCAAAAAAATATTGTCGGATTGTATTGAAGCCGAAAATAAAGGCAAACCGCTTACCGATGAGCAATTAACCAGCATATTAAAAGAAAAAGGCTACAGTATTGCCCGCCGAACCGTAGCCAAATACCGTGAGCAATTAAACATTCCGGTGGCTCGTTTACGAAAAGAATTATAGATTATTTTATTTTCATGGAAACTAAATTAGCAAAACTCATTTCATATCTTTTTCATCCTGTTTTAATGCCTACTTACGGCTTTTTGATGTTGTTCAACCAAAAGGCTTATTATGCCATGCTTCTTACGCAAGAATCAAAATTGCGCCTTTTGTTGATTGTATTTATGATCACTATGGTTTTGCCTTTGGCGATGATTTTCTTGTTAAAAAGCATGAAACGAGTTAAGTCGTTGCAAATGAATAGCCGTAAAGAACGCGTTCTGCCGTATATGATTATGACTTGGTTTAACTTTGTTCTTTACTTGGTATTAAAAGGGACACAAATTTCACCTATTTATAAATATTTTACCTTGGGAGCAACTATTTTAATTGCTTTTGCTTTTGTGGTGAATTTAAGATGGAAGATCAGCATTCACATGTTGGCCATAGGAGGGATGCTTGGAATGATTTTAGGCTTGACTTTACAATCAATAATATTGAACCCGATTTATTTATTACTCTCCATTATTTCTGCCGGATTAATTGGATTTGCCCGGTTAAAATTAAATGCTCATACACAAGCACAAGTTTATGCCGGATTGTTATCCGGCATAGCTATTATGATTGCCTTAGCTTTTTATTATTAAATTTCTAGAAGGGATTAAACGTGATACCAATGGAAATGGGATAAACCTGTGGTCCGTTAACCTCGTCAAATAGTTTAGTTATCGAATAATAAGCATAGAGATTGAAGAACTTGTAACCAAGCCTGATTGTTGGTCCAAATTTAATTTTTTCAAGAGGATCAACACCTTTGAATATAACTTTTTCTTCTACTGCAAAATCCGATGCTTTTACCATCGCATCACTTGCCGAGCTATAATTAACACGTTGTCCGTTATAGGTAAAATGGCTACCTATTTTTAAGCCTACCCGTGCACCAATTGCAAAACGAATCTTTGATGGGCTTTTAAAACGTAATTCGGCAATAAAATCCAAATAATTAACCACCAATTTACTTTTTTTGTAATCAACAGCGTCATCGATAGGAGTGAACTCAATAACATCTTTTATGTCCCTGATATATTGGTCCATCGACAATTTATGGGTTGTAATACCTCCTCCTAAAGCTAATCTGAATGTTCCATCTTTTTTCCAAATATGCCGCTCATACATTGCCTGGAAACTGTTACCAAAAGATATCCCTTTATTTTTGGCATCTCCAGGTAAATTTTGCCAAATATCATAAAACACATCTACGCTAAAATCAATCTTTTTATCCGGATCTGTATTAAATTTTTGAGCGAACAACCCGCTTGTGATTAATGCAAAAGTTAAGGTTACAATTAAATTTCTCATGAATATCTATTTTGACTGCAAATATACAATTTTTAAATCTTGGCAGAACCTTACTGCTATTTTAAATTCAACGCAAGTTAAGTAAATATATTTCTGTGGAATAGAGGCTTAACTTTTCTTAACAAAATAATATTTCTATTTTTGACAGGATAGCTTTTGTTAAATCCTAAATCTCATCATTATGAAACGTTTTCAAAACTCAAAATGGGTTCTTTTTGTTATTTTTTCTGTGCTTTTATTAAGCTCTTGTGCCGCCGGCGATCAAAAATTTGATTTCAGTCCTGCTGGATTTTGGATGGGGCTTTGGCACGGCTTTATTTCGCTATTTACATTTGTTATTAGTTTGTTTAACGATAGTGTAACTGTTTACGAAGTGAGTAATACTGGTAAATTGTACGATTTAGGCTTCATTATCGGGATTGCTATCTTTTATGGCGGGGGAAGTAAATCAAGTTGTAAGAAATGGTAAGGCATTAAAAAAGGAGATTCAAAACGAATCTCCTTTTGTGTGGGCCCACCTGGACTCGAACCAGGGACCAATTGATTATGAGTCAACTACTCTAACCGACTGAGCTATAGGCCCGGAATAAGAATTGTTTAAAATTCCTATTTTTCAAAAAGTGGATGCAAATTTATATAATTTTGCCTATATTTTTCAATAAATCTATGAAAATATTTGAATTTAAATGATACGCAACATAATATTTGATTTTGGAGGGGTAATTTATGACATTGATTTTCAGCGATCCATGCTGGAATTTCACAAATTAGGACTGGGAAATTTTGACCAATTGTATTCAAAAGCAATTCAGGATAAATTGTTTGACAAATTAGAGACAGCAGAGCTTTCTAACCAGGAGTTTCGTAATGAATTGAAGAAATCTTTTCCCGAAAATGTTGGTGACAACCAAATTGATGCGGCATGGAATGCCTTGTTGATTGGTTTTGTAAAAGAACGCTTAGATTTGTTAAACCAGGTAAAAGATACTTATAATATTTATTTGCTGAGCAACACCAATAATATTCATTACCAGGTTTTTCTTAAAGAATTTCAGGACATGACAGGCCATGCTTCTTTTAATGATTTATTTGTAAAAGCCTATTTTTCATTTGAGATTCACTGCCGGAAACCGGATTTAGCTCCGTATGAATTTGTTATCTCGGATGCCAAACTCAATCCTGCTGAAACCCTTTTTATTGACGATTCTTATCAAAACATTGCCCCTGCAAAAGAAGTTGGTCTTAAAACCTGTTTTCTTGATTTGAATAAAGGAGAAGATCTAAGGGATCTGTTTGAAAACGGGAAGTTAAAACAAGGCGTTTATTCGGAGTAGTTTTTTTCTATTTCGTTTAGCAGATCAAAAATTTCCTCTTTTGTTTCAAACGATACCAACTTTTGGCGATAGGGTTTAAAATTAAAATAGCCTTTGAAATAATACGAATAGTGCTTTCTCATTTCCAGAACCCCGGTACGCTCTCCCTTCCAATCAACTGATCGTTCAAAGTGTGTTTTGCATGTTTTTACCCGTTCGTGAATGTCCGGTTTCTCAATAATTTCCCCGGTTCTTAAATAGTGTTTAATTTCTTTAAAGATCCATGGGTTTCCGTAAATAGCACGGCCAATCATAATTCCGTCCACTCCGTAAGTATCTCTAAAATATTTTGCACTTTGGGCATCAACTACATCGCCATTTCCAATAATGGGGATGTGCATGCGGGGGTTGTTCTTTACCTTGCCAATAAGTGTCCAATCGGCTTTTTGGCTGTATTTCATGGTTCGGGTTCGTCCGTGAATCGTCAGGGCTTTAATGCCAACATCCTGGAGTTTCTCGGCAATTTCAACAATTTCCTTGTATTCGTCATCGTAACCTAAACGGGTTTTTACGGTAATCGGCAAATTTGTTGCTTTTACAACGGCTTCCGTCATTTTTACCATTTTGGGAATATCATTCATAATGCCTGAACCGGCACCTTTTGAAGCCACTTTTTTAACCGGACAACCAAAATTAATGTCGATCAAATCTGGATTAGCCTGTTCAGCATAGCGGGTAGCTTCAACCATTGACTCGATATTATGCCCGAAAATCTGGATACCAATGGGGCGTTCAAACTCTTCAAAGTCGAGTTTTTTTACGCTTTTTGATGCATCACGTATCAAACCTTCGGAAGAAATAAATTCGGTATACATCACATCGGCTCCCATTTTTTTACAAAGCCAGCGGAACGGAGGGTCGGTAACGTCTTCCATCGGGGCCAATAAAATGGGAAAATCGCCAAGTTCTATGTTTCCAATCTTTACCAAGTAATCGTGTTTTGGAGTGCAAAATTATTAAATTTGCGCTTTAATTCAACCGTTTATGGAAATGTTTCAAAAAGAACCACTGTTGGCCAGGTCATCAAACTTTGTTCAGGCTTTAGCCTTATTGTTGATCCTTTTATTGTCGCTTTTATTTACAACGCTGTTCGCTATGGTGCTGGCACTTCCTTTTTTGGGGGCTGATGTCCTTGATTTTTCCAGCCGGGCATTAAACGATCTTTCCAGCCAAAGCCATATAAATTATATGAAATATCTCCAAACGATGAGCCAGATAGCCGTATTTATCATCCCATCTGTGTTTTTTTCATATTTGATCCATCGAAAAGTTTTTGATTATTTGAAACTGAATACCCGTTTTACCTGGGCACAACTTATTTTGTCGGTTCTTTTGATTTACGTGAGCTTGCCATTGTTGGGCATTTTGGGTAATTTGAACCAGCAAATGGTTTTACCGGAGTTTCTGTCGGGCATTGAAAGCTGGATGAAAAACGCAGAAGAATCAGCCTCAAGGCAGATCATGGTATTTTTAAATGTTCAATCGGTTGGAGCGATATTGTTTAATTTCTTTATGATAGCTCTGATCCCTGCGATAGGCGAAGAATTGCTTTTCAGGGGAGTATTGATCCGTTTTTTTAAGAAATGCTTCTCAAAAATCCATATTGCGGTCATTGTGTCAGCGGTTTTATTTAGTGCTTTCCATTTTCAATTTTACGGATTTCTGCCGCGCTTTTTTCTGGGTTTGGTTTTGGGATATGCTTTTGTGTTTACCTCCTCCTTATGGATCCCGATTATCCTTCATTTTTTAAATAATGCCACGGTTTTGTTTGTTCATTATACTTACGAGCAAATGAATGTTGAAGAGATAGGAAAATCCGATAATACTTTTGTGATTCTGCTTTTTACAATGTTGTTTTTTCTTACTTTTTATGTTTTATACAAGCAACGTTCCGTCAAGAAAAATACCGCATAAAAAAAGGGAACACCGAGTGTTCCCTTTAGAAGCATATTTGAATAATTGCTATAAATCCATTTTCTTAACTTCTGTACTGGAGTAGTTGATTTTATAAGCACCGATCTTACGGAGTTCTTGTTTAATATCTGTAACAATACCCATTTTGGTAGCTTTATCAACTTTTAAAGAGGTTGTTAGCTGTTTTTTTTCATTTTCATTCCGAGCCTCTCTTTCTTTAATGATAAAATCCTGGATTTCTTCAATCGTTGCAAAATGGTCGTTTAACTGAATCCTTGAATTTGTTCCATATTTGGCTTGGGTCGGAGGTCCAACGTGAATATAACTAACCAGCGATTTTTTCTCAAGCTTCACAACTTCAGTAGCCGAAGGTGGACTCACCTTAACAAATACGTCAGCTTGTTTCATGGTAGTCGTTACCATGAAGAAGAATAGAAGCATGAAAATAATATCGGGTAAGGACGAAGTACTAATTGCCGGTACTTCTTTGGTTCCTGCTTGTTTAAATCTTGACATATTATTTTCCTCCTATATCTTCCGGTTCAGCTTCAGAAACACGCATTGGCACAGCTTCGTTGACAGCATCTTTTTGTTCTTCAAATAGAAGCTGGTCAAATTTTTTGCCAAAATGTTCCATGGCAACCTTGTCTTTAATTTCTTCGAATGCCGCCGCAATTTCATTCTGTACTTTAATATACATTTCGTACGAAGTACCCCGGTCATTCTTTAAAGAAATCAAACCTTTAGTTGTCCAAACATCACCTAAGTTTTCTACATATTTTAGAGCCACCTCTGGGTAGTTATCATCATTTTGATGAATTGACATAAAGTCAAATACTTCTGCCCTTAAAGTTCGAATATCACCAATTTTATTATTAATTAACAAGCGATCTGAGCTGTTAACCAGAATTTTCATGATATTTCTATCTTTAACTTTAGGCGGCTCCTCATCACCTCGTAATGGTGGCGGCAATTGACGCATAATACCGGTATCTACTTCCATGGTTGTTGTTACCAGGAAGAAAATCAGCATCAAAAATGCGATATCTGCCATTGAACCAGCATTAACCTGTGGAGTTTTTCTTGCCATAGTTTTTATCCTTTTTAATTATTATTTAAAAATTTTAGAAATTCCGGCAAAAATCAATCCTAACAATGCTAATCCAGCAATAATGTAAGTCATGATCATACCGGCACCAATCATTTTTGAAACACCTGCGGTGATCTTATTTGTTTCATATACATCGGCGTTGGTATCTCCTGATGCTAATGCATAAGAAATTCCGTAAAGAGCCACAAAAGCCACAATAGCAAGTAAAAATCGGAGCCCTTTTTTGGGGTTTGTAATGAAAAATTTGATTGGAAAAGCTAAAAGTAAAACTACGGTAATTATTAATAATATATATGCCCAATACATTACTAAGTCACTTTGTGATTCTCCGTTGATATAAAATAGGGCAAAGAAAACCAGCGTGAGGCCAAGTATGACTACCAGACCGATTTGTAAAAATTTATTTAATGTATTAGTCATGGTTTGTTAGTTTTTTGATTTGTAAACGGTTAGAATGTCGATGAACGTAATGGTACTGTCTTCCATATCATTTACTAAACTATCAACTTTTGCAATAAGATAGTTGTAGAAGATTTGAAGAATAACCGCAACAATCAAACCGAATACAGTTGTTAAAAGAGCCACTTTCATACCGCTAGCTACAATATTAGCCGAAATGTTTCCTGCTGCAGCAATATCATCAAATGCAACAATCATACCAATAACGGTACCCATGAAACCAAGCATAGGGGCAATAGCGATAAATAAAGAAATCCAAGATAACCCTTTTTCTAAACGACCCATTAATACTGAACCATAAGAAACGATTGATTTTTCTACAACTTCTAAACCTTCGTTATAACGGTCAAGTCCTTGGTAGAAAATACTTGCAACAGGCCCCTTGGTGTCTTTACAAACTTCTTTGGCTGCATCTAAACCACCGGTTTCAAGTGCGCTTTCAACTTGGTTCAACAATTTTTGGTTATTTGTAGTAGAAAGATTTAAGTAAATAATTCTTTCAATACATAGAGCTAAACCGGCAACAAGGGTTAAAAGTACAATACCCATGAATCTCCAGTCACCAGCAATAAATTGCTCTTTCAAAATTTGTTGGAAACCTTTTTCTTCATCAAGATTCTCATCTAATGTAGTAGAAGCCGGGGCTTCTTCCATTGTTGTAGAATCAGCTGTCATTTCAGTATTATCTGTTGTAGCCTCATCATCCTGAGCAACAACGATATTTGAAAATCCAAGAGTTAGCATTCCTGCTAATGTCAATAAAGCAATTAATTTTTTCATAGTAAACTTTTATTTGTTCTTAATAATTCAAACTTTATTTTTTAATTCAATTAATTTTAATTCAATTACATAAAATACAGAAAGGCAAATATAAATATTTATTTTAATTCACCTGTTCTCTTTCGGTTAATTTTTATATTTTACAAATTAGCGGAGAGGAAGGGATTCGAACCCCCGGTACACTTTTGGCGTACACACGCTTTCCAAGCGTGCGCCTTAAACCGCTCGGCCACCTCTCCATTATTAATTAAATAGGTTCGCAAATTTATAAAAATAATAATAGTTTCCCATTATATTGTTATTTCTCCTCGTAATGAGGTTTGCATTAATTGTTCAATTTCATGCTTGTTAAAGTCGTTCCCCAATAAGTACATTAGTTTTGTAATAGCTGATTCTGTAGTAATATCGTATCCTCCAACGACTCCAATACGCCCCATATCAACACTGGTTTCATATTTTCCTATTTCAACACTTCCTTCTTTACATTGGGTTACGTTTACAATAATAATCCCTTTTTTTATGGCCTCTTCCAATAATTCAATGAACCATTTGTCGGTTGGGGCATTGCCCGAACCAAAAGTTTCTAAAATCACCGCTCGCAAACCCGGTGTGCTCAAGATTGCTTTTACTGTGTTTTCACTAATTCCGGGGAATAATTTAAGAATACTTACATTATAATCCAGATTTTTGTGAGTAATTAATTTTTTGAAATTGGGTTTGCGGATGTAATTTTGTTTGTATTTAATGTGTACGCCAACTTCGGCCAAATTGGTGTAATTGGCAGAAACAAAGGCATTAAAGTTTTCGGCATTTAGTTTTGTGGTCCGGTTGCCACGAAGCAGACGATTTTCAAAATAAATGGCTACTTCCGGGACAATGGGGGTTCCGTCAGAATAAGCCGCGGCAATTTCAATAGAGTTGATGAAATTTTCGCGCCCGTCGGTCCGGGTAACACCCAACGGCAATTGCGATCCGGTTAAAATTACCGGTTTGTTCAAATTCTCAAGCATAAAACTAAGTGCTGAGGCCGTATATGCCATGGTATCCGATCCGTGTAAGATTACGAAGCCGTCGTAGTTTTCATAATTTTTTTCAATCAATTCAACCAGTTTAATCCAAAAATCGGGATGCATGTTCGAGGAATCAATCAGTGAATCGAAGGTGTAAAAATCTATTTTATACGGGTAGTTTTTCAGAACCGGGATTTGTTCATAAACATTATCAAAGTTAAACGGTTTTAATGCTCCGGTTTGTCCATCCTGGATCATGCCAATGGTTCCACCGGTATAAATAACCAAAATCGCTGCGTTGTTGTTCATTCGTTAAAAATTAAATAATTCTTTCGCGTTTTGCGTTGTTATTTCTGCCACTTCCTGAATGCTGACGGATTTTATTTCTGCAATTTTTTCAGCAATATAATTAATGTACGCACTTTCATTTCTTTTGCCACGGAACGGAACCGGGCTTAAAAACGGAGCATCGGTTTCGAGTAAGATGCTTTCGAGTTCAATTTCCCTAACAATTTCGGGCAAATTTGATTTTTTATACGTGATCACTCCGCCGATTCCTAAATAATACCCCATGTCGATGGCATGAAAAGCATCATCCAAATTTCCGCTAAAGCAATGGAATACGCCTTTTAAATCGGGGATTTGAACCTCTTTCAAAACCTCAAATATTTCTTCCATCGAGTTGCGGGCGTGGATGACAATCGGGAGCTGGTGCTTTTTAGCCAGATCAATTTGGTTTTTTAACGCGATCACCTGTTGCTCGAAAAAAGCTTTATCCCAATATAAATCGATCCCGATTTCGCCAACAGCCACAAAGTTTTTTTTGTCCAGCCACTTTTTAACGTTTTCCAGTTCTTTCTCAAAATCTTCTTTCACGTTGGTGGGATGCAGGCCCATCATCGGGAAACAATTTTCCGGAAAATCTTCGCAAACAGCCAACATTCCTTCCACCGATTTACTGTCGATGTTAGGCAGCAACATGTATTCGATCCCACTGTCGATGGCCCGGTTGATTACTTCCTTGCGGTCTTTATCAAAATGTTCCAAATACAAGTGGGTATGGCTGTCGGTTAAAATCATGTTGCAAAAATATAACATTTTGATTGTGCTCATTTATTATATTTGCATAAAACAATGTTTTGAAGAAAATCTTAATCATCCGGTTCAGTTCTATTGGCGATATTGTGTTAACCACGCCTGTTGTTCGCTGCTTGAAAAAACAGCTTCTAGGAGTCGAAATTCATTATCTGACCAAGAAGAAATTTTTGACTGTTCTTCAAAATAGTCCTTACATTGATAAGATTCATTGTATCGAACATCACATCAACGAAGTGTTGCCCGAGTTGAAAAAGGAAAAATTTGATCACATTATTGATCTCCATAAAAACTTAAGAACACTTCATCTCAAAACCGTTTTAAGAAGGCCTGTTTCGAGTTTCAAAAAGCTTAATAAACAAAAATGGTTGTTGGTTAAGTTTAAAATTAATCGTTTGCCCGATGTTCATATCGTGGACCGGTACATGGACACGATTAAATTTTTAGGGGTTAAAAATGATGGACAGGGCCTGGATTATTTTATTCCCGAAGATGAACAGATGGGATTGAGTGAATTGCCGGTTGAATTCAGGGATGGTTTTGTGGGAGCCGTAATTGGCGGAAAACATAAAACCAAGTTGTTTCCCACCGAAAAATGGATCGAACTTATCGGGAAAACAAACTTGCCCTTTATCCTTTTAGGAGGCTCCGAAGATGAAGAAGAAGGCGAAAAAATTGCCGGGCATTTTGGTTCACGGGTGATGAATTCTTGCGGAAAATTTACGCTGAACCAGTCGGCTTCGCTGGTAGAAATTTCTGATCATATTGTTACTAACGATACCGGATTAATGCATATTGCCGCGGCTTTCAAAAAACCGATTGTTTCGGTCT
Organism: Bacteroidales bacterium; assembly: GCA_963664245.1. Lineage (GTDB taxonomy): Bacteria > Bacteroidota > Bacteroidia > Bacteroidales. Next base: position 2,063,140 of record OY760934.1, on the reverse strand, counting down.
GGGGGAACACGGTTCCGGAGTTTGGGATGTACCCTTACCTGCCGTACGATCAAATACACAAAATGAGTATTATTCAGGTGAACGATTTGAAATGCCGGCCGTGTAGTAAAATCGGGTACAAAAAATGCCCCAAAGGGCATTTTGATTGTATGCAAAAAATTGATATTAGCCGAATATTGGAAGAAATTCAGGCTTAACTTTCCAATCCGACAAACGGGTTGTTATATTTTTCAGAACCAATGCTGGTATCGGGGCCGTGCCCGGGAATAACACGAATGTCTTCATCCAGCGTAAATAACTTTTCTTGAATGCTTTGTTTTAGCAAATCAAAATTTCCGGTCGGAAGATCGGTTCGCCCAATGCTGCCTTGGAACAAAACATCGCCCACAATCACAAACTTATCTTCACGGCTCAATAGGCAAATACTTCCATCGGCATGGCCGGGGGTATAAAGAACCTCAGGTTTTGAATTTCCAAATTCAACAGTGTCGCCTTCCTTTAAAAAATGGGCAGGTGGGTTGATGGGGTCAACCGAAAAACCGAAACTTAGTCCATGTTGAGGAGCTTGTGTAAGGAAAGGCTCAGCCTGTTTATGAATTTCCAGCCCGATGTTAAAATATTCGCCAATAAAATTATTCCCCAGGATATGATCGATATGACAGTGTGTGTTGATTAGTTTCACTGGTTTTAGTTTGTTTTGCTCAATGAAGTCAACGAGTGTTCTTCGTTCAAAATCTTCATAACAGGCGGCATCTATAATAATACATTCATTGGTTTCGTCAAACAGAACCAAGGTGTTTACCTGGAAAGCATTAAAAGAAAATTGTTTTATCTGAATCATAAAAATAGATTTAATTAATTTTGAGGTAAAATTAAATGAAGTTATGTTTTTATGGGTAAGAATTTTTGGAGAAATTTCAAAATGAAAAAGAACAACAATTTTTAACAAAATCGGATTAATAAAAAGAATAAGAAAATTACCCCGAAAAAATTATTGCAAATTTCTATTGAAGGTTTACAGCAGGTTTTAAAACATTCTGAAAACAACTGGCTTGGAGTGTCTGCCTCTTGCTACCAAAATTCAGACCAATATGCAAGAAAAAAGATTAAATTTTTATGAAAAAATTATTAACGCCTATAGGCGTTTTTGATTCAGGGTATTAACTTTTTTTCCACTCTTCGCTGTTAATAAAAAAATATCATTGAGGCGTATTTTGGTCGTATATTGCTACTATAAAAAAACAAGAGTTTTTTATTTTTAATTCTTTAACTGTCAGCCATTTACGAAAACCCATTTTTTTAACTAAGCAATAAAACGAGAGCATGGAGAACAATCTTTTTGCCAGTACTGAGAAAGACCTGGAACCAAAAAAGGATACTAATTTTTACGATGAGGTTTTAGAAAAAAGAATCAGGCCACAACTAAAATCTGAACCACCAAAATTTGAAAACGAGAACGAAGTGAGAGAAGAACAAGAAACGATGGCAATGCCTGTTTTTAAAAAAGAGGAATTGAAAAAGTATTCGCATGAGGAAATTTTAAAAGCAGCAACAAAATATTTTGAGGGGGATAGCTTAGCCGCAAATGTGTGGATGAACAAGTATGCCTTGAAAGATTCGGATGGGAATATTTATGAATTAACACCAGACGATATGCATCGTCGTTTGGCGAAAGAGATTGCCCGAATAGAAAAAAAATATCCCAGCCCATTAAGCGAAGAAGAAGTTTACGATTTAATAAAGCAGTTTAAATATATCATCCCTCAGGGAAGCCCGATGGCTGGTATTGGAAACGATTTCCAAATCTCATCGCTTTCCAATTGTTTTGTTATCGGCGGTGATGAAAATACCGATTCTTATGGCGGAATTATGAAAGTGGATCAGGAACAGGTTCAGTTGATGAAACGTCGGGGCGGAGTTGGTCACGATTTATCACACATTCGTCCTGCCGGAAGCAAGGTAAAAAACAGTGCTTTGACTTCTACTGGAATTGTTCCGTTTATGGAACGCTACTCAAACTCAACCCGCGAAGTGGCACAAGATGGTCGCCGTGGAGCATTAATGTTGAGCATTTCGGTTAAACACCCTGATGCTGAGCATTTCATTGATGCTAAAATGGAACAGGGAAAAGTTACCGGAGCCAATGTTTCGGTAAAAATTGACGATGAATTTATGAAAGCCGTGATTAACGGCACCCCTTATACTCAACAATACCCCATCGATTCAACCGATCCGAAGATTGTTAAAGAAATTGATGCCCGTAATTTGTGGGATAAAATTATCCACAATGCTTGGAAATCTGCTGAACCAGGGGTTCTTTTCTGGGATACGGTAACCCGCGAATCTGTGCCAGACACTTATGCCGATTTTGGGTTTAAAACGGTATCTACCAACCCTTGTGGAGAAATTCCGTTGTGCCCTTACGATAGTTGCCGTTTGCTGGCACTTAATCTTTACAGCTATGTAGACCAGCCGTTTACCAAAGAAGCCAGCTTTGATGGAGCCTTGTTTTCGAAACATGTTCATTATGCACAGCGCATTATGGATGATATTATTGATTTGGAAGCTGAAAAGATTGATGGCATTTTAGAAAAAATTGATTCGGATCCGGAAGATGAAGAAGTAAAACGTATCGAACGCAAATTGTGGGAAAATATTCGCACAAAAACCTTGAAGGGGCGTCGTACCGGAATCGGCATCACCGCCGAAGGCGATATGCTGGCAGCCCTGAGTTGTCGTTATGGTTCGGACACTGCTATTAATTTCTCTACTGAGGTTCATAAATTATTAGCTGTTGAGGCCTACCGTTCTTCGGTGAATTTGGCAAAAGAAAGAGGGGCGTTCCCAATATTTGATCTTGAACGTGAAAAAAACAATCCGTTCATCAACCGTATTAAAGAAGCCGATCCAAGTATTTACGAGGAAATGGGGAAATATGGCCGCCGTAATATTGCTATGTTGACCATTGCGCCAACCGGTAGTGTAAGTATTTGTAGCCAAACCTCTTCGGGCATTGAACCGGTGTTTATGGTTTCGTATAAACGCCGTCGTAAAGTTAACCCGAACGATAAAAACGTAAACATTAGCTTTGTTGATGAAGTAGGAGACAGTTGGGAAGAATATCTGGTGTTTCATCCAAAATTTGTAGAATGGTTAAAAATAAACGGATACGATCCGAAAGAAGTGGAAGCATATCCGGAAGCAGAATTGAAAAAACTTGTTGAGCAATCTCCGTATCATAAAGCCACTTCGAACGATATTGACTGGTTAAGCAAAGTAAAAATGCAGGGTTCTATCCAAAAATGGGTGGATCACTCCATTAGTGTTACCGTAAATATCCCAGAAGAAACGCCCGAAGAACTGGTTAGTGAAATTTACAAAACAGCTTGGGAAAGCGGTTGTAAAGGAATGACCATTTACCGCGATGGATCGCGCTCGGGAGTTTTGGTAAGCAACGATAAAAAAGACGAAGAAGAAGGCAAAGTATTTAAAGAAACCAAAGCACCGCCACGCCCGAAAATTTTGGATGCCGAGATTGTCCGCTTCCAAAACGATTACGAAAAATGGATTGCCGTAGTGGGCGTAATGGATGGTAAACCCTATGAAATTTTTACCGGTAAAGCCGACGGATTTTATTTGCCACCCTGGGTAGAAAAAGGATGGATCATTAAAAACAAAATTGACCAGGAAAACACCCGTTACGATTTTCAGTTTAAAGATAAAGAAGGATACAAAGTTACCGTTGAAGGTTTATCGCGTTCGTTTAACAAAGAGTTTTGGAACTATGCCAAATTGATTTCCGGAATTCTTCGTCACGGTATGCCGCTTCCGTTTGTGGTTGATTTGATTTCGAACCTTACCCTGGATGAAGAATCGATCAATACCTGGAAAAACGGGGTTATCCGTGGACTGAAAAAATACATCCCGGATGGTACGGCTTTGAAAAAATCAACCTGTCCGGAGTGTAAAGACAAAGACAGCCTGGTGTACCAGGATGGATGTTTGACCTGTAAATCGTGTGGATATTCAAAATGTGGTTAATATAACCCTAATAGATTTATAATGAAAAAAGGGAGGCTCTTAGTAGAGACTCCTTTTTTATTTTCGATTTTTTAGTGATGATTGATAAATGAAAGTTTTTGAAATCATCATTCTTGCCCGTTCGGTAGGTAGATATTAATCCTTGTTCTTAAATCAAAATAACACCGAACACCGATTAACGATTTAAGAAGTGGGAAAATGTTTAATCATGCGGGAAAATGCTTGGAGGCTAAGCGTGTCGAAGCCTCATTCTGTTCTGAAACAAATATTTCGACAAGATCAATGTTCGTAAGGTTTTGTTAGAGAAGATTCTTGGGTCGCTTGAAAAAGTTTATAACTTTTTTTTCAGGTAAACCATATCAATAAGTTGTATCCCGTCTTCAAACATGGGGTGGTCGTAATTATCGATAAAAAAATTTCTAATGATATGCGATTTTTTAAATCCGCAACTTTTATAAAATGACAATATTGCCGGGGTTTCGCCTGTTCCGACGAGCATTGTTTTATAGTTGTTTTTGTAATAATCTGAGACAAATTTTATTAAAGCCTTAGCATATCCTTTACCCTGATATTTTTTGTATGTGGCTATGTTTTTTAATTCGCAGGTTTCTTTGTCTATGGCTGCAACAACACAAACCGTTTTTAGGTCATCGTCGTATAGTGCAAACATATCGCCGATTTCCAAATACCGGTCAATCATATCCTCTTGCTCGTCGGCTAATAGCAATAAATCAAGGTATTGTTTTTTGTTATGGGTGATTTTTTCGATTCTCATTTTTTTAAATTGTATTTGACGGTGGTGGTATGAGGTTGTGGCGGTCAGACGAGAATATGACTGTCCGACTGGGATGGGGCAGAAACGAGATTCGACTGTGTCGAATCGAGCCAAACCCAGTTATATCACGTGTTAGGTGCAGTTCTCTTGTTTAAATTATTCTTTAATTCCAATCGTTAATATTTTAGGACTGTATAATGGATAATGCTTCATCAAATCAGCAATTTCTAAAAGTCGTTCTTTTTTTACCTGGTCTTTAATTGCATCGTCTATATTTGGGATATTCCATGATTGTCCTAATACGCCACATGATTTTATTACTTTTAATCCACTTTCATTAAATTCATCTTCAAGTTCATTAACCAAATGAAAATATGCTTGGATAAAGGTCTTGTTTTTCAAATCTGTATTGTTTCTATTACCTGTTAGAATTTCTGACTTTACCATCTCATAATAATTGTCGTTGAAAACCTCTCCTGATGACAAGGCATAGTTCAGTCCTGCAAATCTAGAAATACCAAATCCGAATAATTGACCTCCACTTTTTAATAATCTTTTGGCTTCTGTTAATACTTTTATTCTATCTTTTTTATTTGTTAGGTGATACAATGGGCCATTTAGGATTATTAGGTCTGCCAGACAATCTTTGTATGATAGATTCCTGGCATCTTCAACACGAATTGAGGCAATATTATTTAATGTCGAGTGTCTTTGTTTAAATATCTCAACATGTTTCGGTACAATATCCGAAAAATGTATTGTATGCCCCAATTTAGCCAGCCAATAAGAATAATGCCCAGTTCCACCTCCAATATCAAAAATTATAGAAGGTGAAAATTTAATATTTTCAATAATTAACCGTCTAGTATGTTCTTCTTCTAAAATTCCATAGGAACTTTTTAGTCTGTTGTCCTCGTCAAAACGTTTGTAATTTTCAATAATATCATTAGTAAAATCATCCATTTTTTTGTATTTGTTATATATAATACTTGTCAGTGGGCATTGTTAACGTTATATATACATAACCCAATGTGTTTTATTTCGCTTATATCTTTCAATTATCAACCATCTCGCCCCGGCTAGACCGGGAAGAAACATGTTCATTCTATATTTTAAAAGTAAAAAATAAATCTGAAATCAAATATTGTTAATCCTTGTTCTTAAATCAAAAGAACAGCGAACACCGATTAACGATTTAAAAACTTAGAAGTTTACCATTGTATTACAACCGTATAACTGCCGTATTTCAATTGTTTTTCCTTTAAATTTAACACATGTTTTTTTAAAAATTTATTTTGCATGTTAAAAAAATTGCATAGTTTTGCAGCAAACAAGAATAAAAATGAATTTTCAACAATTACATCATCTTCATCATCATACTGGCCGCCGGGCGAGGAGCTGATGTTATGTGTAATTAAAAGATAATCTAATAACAAATCCCGCCTGAGTTTTCGGCGGGATTTGTTTTTTCTTCCCAACGGATAAGCTCAGGCAGAAATTAAAAAACAAATGAGCGTATCAGAAACAAAACTCAAAATTGCCATTCAAAAATCGGGACGCCTGAATGAAGATTCAGTAAAACTGCTGAAAGATTGTGGTATTTCAATTGACAACGGAAAGGATCAGTTGAAAGCTGCGGCCCAGAATTTTCCTATGGAAGTGCTTTACCTGCGTAATTCCGACATCCCACAGTATCTGGAAGACGGAGTGGTGGATGTAGCCATTCTTGGCGAAAATCTTTTGTTTGAGAAACAGAAGAAAGTGGAAAAAATCACCAATCTTCAGTTTTCAAAATGCCGGGTTTCGCTGGCAGTTCCTAAAGAGTTTGAAGGCGTGGGCATCGAATATTTCCAGGGGAAAAAGATTGCTACTTCCTACCCGAATACGGTAAGAACCTTTTTGGAAGAAAACAATATTAAGGCCGATATTCATGTGATTTCCGGTTCGGTGGAGATTGCCCCCAACATTGGTTTGGCCGACGGCATTTGCGATATCGTTAGCTCCGGAAGCACTTTGTTTAAAAACGGTTTGGTGGAGATTTATACCATCCTGAAATCGGAAGCCTGCCTGGCAAAAGCAACGAATTTAAACCCCGAAAAAGAACAACTGCTGAACCGCTTGATTTTTCGCATTCAATCGGTTCTGAAAGCAAAAAACAACCGTTATATTTTGCTGAATGTCCCCAATGAAAAAATTGAAGAAGTAAGCAATATCTTGCCCGTACTTAAAAGCCCAACGGTTTTACCCCTGGCCGAAGAAGGCTGGAGCTCGATGCACTCGGTGATTGAGAAAGACAAGTTTTGGGAAGTTATTGATGAACTGAAAGCCGCCGGGGCACAAGGCATTTTGGTGATCCCGATTGAAAAAATGGTAATCTAAAAATGTTTGAAATGAAAAGAATCATAGAACCTAAAAGAGAAGATTGGGCTGAACTGTTAAAGCGCCCGACAAAAACTTACGAAGACCTTGAAGGCTTGGTTAAGGAGGTGTTTGCCGATATTCAAAAAAATGGCGATAAGGCTCTGAACTACTATACAAAAATGTTTGACCATGTTGATGTTGCCGGTTTTAAAGTGGACGAATCAACAATCAACGAGTCGGAAAATCAGCTAAGCGCAGCGTTAAAAAATTCGATTTTGCTGGCAAAAGAAAACATCCAAAAATTCCACGAATCGCAAAAAATTGGGATGAAAGTGATTGAAACTTCGCCGGGAGTTTTGTGTTGGCAGGAGAGCCGTGGCATTGAAAAAATTGGGATTTACATTCCGGGCGGAACAGCACCCTTGTTCTCAACCGTACTGATGCTGGCGGTTCCGGCGGTAATTGCGGGCTGCAAAGAAATTATTTTATGCACGCCTCCCGATAAAAGCGGGAACATCAATCCGGCCATTTTGTACACGGCAAAAATTTGCGGTGTGAGCCAGGTGTTTAAAGTTGGCGGTATACAGGCGATAGGCGCCCTGACTTATGGAACCGAAAGCATCCCGCAGGTGTATAAAATTTTTGGCCCCGGAAACCAATACGTAACCGTGGCCAAACAAATTGCTTTGAACCGTGGAATAGCCATCGACATACCGGCAGGTCCTTCCGAATTATTGGTGGTGGCCGACGACAGTTGTGTCCCGGAATTTGTGGCTTCCGATTTATTGTCGCAGGCCGAACACGGCACCGACAGCCAGGTGATTTGTGTGGCAAACAGCGAGGCATTGATCGGTAAAATTGAAGAACAGATTAACCTTCAGATCGAAGATTTACCACGGAAAGAAATCGCGAAAGAAACCATTCAGAACTCCAAATTTATCTGCATTGCCGATCCGCAAACCAGCATTGATTTGGTGAATGAATATGCTCCCGAGCACTTGATCTTGGCAACGGAGAACAATGAATTTTACATTGATAAGGTGGTCAATGCCGGTTCGGTTTTCGTTGGAAATTATACGCCCGAAAGTGCTGGTGATTATGCTTCGGGAACCAACCACACCTTGCCAACCGATGGATTCGCAAAAATGTACAGCGGGGTGAACCTAGATAGTTTTTGTAAAAAAATCACCTTCCAGGAAATCTCAAAAGAAGGCATTAATGAAATCGGAAAATTCATTGAGTTTATGGCTCAGGAGGAAGGTTTGCAGGCGCACAAAAATGCGGTTACACTGAGGTTAAAACAATCAAACGAATAAATCATGGAAAACCTAATTCGTGAAAATATAAAACAATTAAAGGCTTATTCTTCGGCACGCGATGAGTTTACTGAGCTTGCCGAAGTTTACCTTGATGCCAATGAAAACCCTTACGATAACGGCATCAACCGTTACCCCGATCCTTATCAAACTGAGCTAAAGAAAGAGGTTGCCAAGGTAAAGGATATTGCGGTGAAGAATATCTTTTTGGGAAACGGGAGCGATGAAATTCTGGATCTGGTGTTTCGAACCTTTTGTGAACCGGGGCAGGACAATGTAATTATTTGTCCGCCAACTTACGGGATGTACAAGGTTTTGGCCGACATCAACAATATCACCATTAATGAAGTTCCGCTAAACAAAGACTTTAGTCTGAATGTTGAAGGGATTCTCCGGGCGGTCAATCCAAATACAAAATTGCTGATTTTGTGTTCGCCCAACAATCCCACCGGTAATTCTATCCCGAATGAAGAATTGCAGTATTTGCTGGATAGTTTGAATTGCATTGTTTTGGTGGATGAGGCTTACGTTGATTTCAGCAAAAAAGAAAGTGCCAAAAAATTATTACTCCAAAACCCTAAGCTGATTATCAGCCAAACTTTTTCAAAGGCCTGGGCCATGGCTGGTTTGCGGATAGGAATAGCCTTTGCCGATGAAAAAATCCTGCAAGTGTTGAACCGTATCAAGCCGCCTTACAATATTAGTATCCTTTCTCAGCAAACGGCTCTGGAAAAATTGAAGTGTATGGAATGGTACCGTGGCAGTCTGAAATCGATATCCTTCCAGAAGAATTTACGAACCATGGAGCTTAAATTGTTTGATGATGTGTTGGAAGTTTTTCCTTCCGATGCCAACTTTTTGCTGGTAAAATTCAGGGATTCTTCAAGAGTTTTTAATGAATTGAAAAAAAGGGGAATCGTGCTCAGGGATCGTTCAAACCAACTGCATTGCGAGGGGTGTTTACGGATAACCATTGGTTCGGAAGAAGAAAATAGTAAACTGATTGCTAATCTAAAAGAGATTATAAAATGAAGAAAGTATTGTTTATAGATCGCGACGGAACGCTGGTGATAGAACCGCCGGAAGATTATCAACTGGACCGTTTTGAGAAACTGGAATTTTACCCCGGGGTGTTTACCTGGTTGTCGAGAATTGCCAACGAACTGGATTATGAACTGGTGATGGTAAGCAATCAGGATGGCCTGGGAACCGATTCTTTCCCGGAAGATACATTTTGGCCGGTTCAAAACCTGATTATCCAGTCGTTTAAAAACGAGGGAGTGGAGTTTTCGGAGGTATTGATTGATCGTTCCTTTCCGGAAGATAATGTGCCAACCCGCAAACCGGGAACGGCTATGCTTACCAAATATCTGGAAGGCGATTATGACCTGGAAAAATCGTTTGTAATCGGAGACCGTTTAACTGATATTCAACTGGCTAAAAATCTTGGCGCCAAAGCCTTGTATATTTCTCCAGATAAAGCGGAGTCGAATCAGGTGATTGCTTTACAAACCAATTCCTGGAAAGCCATTTATGAATATTTAAAATTTGGTTTGCGTCGGGCATTGGTTTGCCGCAAAACTAAGGAAACCGACATCCGCATTGACCTGAATATTGATGGAAGCGGGAAATCGGACATCTACACCGGGATCCATTTTTTTGACCATATGCTGGAGCAGTTGAGTAGGCACGGCATGATTGATTTAAAAATAAATGTTCAGGGCGATTTGGATGTGGACGAACACCACACCATCGAAGATACTGCTTTGGCTTTGGGCGAAGCTTTTGACATTGCCCTGGAAAATAAAACCGGCATGGAACGCTACGGGTTTTTGTTGCCCATGGATGACAGCCTGGCTCGTGCAGCCATTGATTTTGGCGGCCGTCCCTGGATGGTTTGGGAGGCGGAGTTCAATCGCGAAAAAATCGGGGAAATGCCCACGGAAATGTTTTTCCATTTTTTCAAATCGTTTAGCGATGCCGCAAAATGCAATTTGAACATCAAAGCCCAAGGCGATAATGAACACCACAAAATTGAAGCAATTTTTAAAGCTTTTGCCAAAGCCATAAAAATGGCGGTCAGGCGCGATGTAAATTCTAAGGTATTGCCCTCAACGAAAGGAATGTTGTAAATGAAAATAGTGATTATAGATTATGGAGCCGGGAACATAAAATCGGTAAAATTTGCATTGGAACGCTTGGGTTATCAAGCCGAATTTAGCCATGATCCGGAAGTTATCCGATCGGCAGATAAGGTGATCTTGCCCGGAGTGGGCGAAGCTGGTTCTGCCATGCAGCAATTGAAAAATTTTGGACTGGATCAACTCATCCCCAAATTGAAGCAACCGCTTTTGGGAATTTGCCTGGGGATGCAGCTCATGTGCGAATCAACGGAAGAAGGAAACACTTCGTGTATGGGTATTTTCCCTGCCAAAGTGCTGAAATTTAAAACCGATTTGAAAGTGCCTCAAATGGGCTGGAACGGGATTTATAATTTAAAATCCCTTTTGTTTAAAGGCCTGAACGAAAAAGATTACGTTTATTTCGTGCATTCGTATTACGTGCCTTTGAGTCCCTTTACCATTGCTTCCGTAGATTACGCTCTTGAATTTTCGGCAGCTATACAAAAAGATAACTTTTACGCCTGCCAGTTTCACCCCGAAAAAAGCAGTGAAACGGGGCAGCAAATCCTTAAAAACTTTATTGAATTATGAGAATCATCCCGGCAATAGATATTATAGAAGGAAAATGTGTTCGCCTCGAACAGGGCGATTATGCTTCTAAAAAAATTTATTCGGAAGACCCTTTGGAAATGGCGAAACAATACCAGGATCACGGCATAAAATACCTGCACCTGGTTGATCTGGACGGGGCAAGATCGAGCCGTATTATCAACTGGAAAGTTTTGTACAACATCGCTTCTAAAACCAATTTAAAAATTGATTTTGGCGGAGGTTTAAAATCGGACGAAGATTTAAAAATTGCTTTCGAAAACGGGGCCACCCAGGTTACGGCGGGAAGTATTGCTGTTAAAAATAAGCCCCAGGTTCTAAGCTGGATAAATCAGTACGGAAGCGAAAAAATTATTCTGGGAGCCGATGTAAAATCCGAAAAGATTGCCATCAGCGGGTGGAAAGAACAAACCGATATTGATATTTACGATTTCATTGGCGATTACGAAAAAGAAGGGATCAAATCCATTATTTGCACAGACATCAGCAAAGACGGCATGTTGCAGGGAACCTCAAACGATTTGTACAAAAACATCCGGAACCGTTATCCGGCCATGAAACTAATTGCCAGCGGAGGGGTGGGCTCTGTAAAAGATTTAAACCTCCTGCTCAATTTGAATGTTGACGGGGCTATTATTGGCAAAGCCATTTACGAGAATAAAATTTCACTTAAAGAACTACAAAATTATGTTAGCTAAACGGATTATCCCCTGTTTGGACATCAAAAATGGACGCACGGTGAAAGGGGTAAATTTTGTCGATTTGATTGATGCCGGTGATCCAGTAGAGCAGGCACAATTTTATTCGGAAAACGGAGCCGATGAATTGGTGTTTCTTGACATTACGGCGACCAAAGAAAACCGTAAAACCTTTGCCGGACTGGTGGAACGCATTGCCCAAAAAATCAACATCCCGTTTACCGTGGGTGGGGGAATTTCCACCCTTGAAGATGTGCAAATTTTGCTGCAATCGGGAGCCGATAAAGTTTCGGTAAATTCTTCGGCGGTAAAGAACCCTGCGTTGATCGATGAACTTTCGGCCAAATTTGGCAGCCAGTGCGTGGTGGTTGCCATCGATGCCAAAGAGCTGGAAGGGAGGTGGAAAGTGCATTTGGTAGGCGGACGTGTTCCTACCGAAATCGACCTGTTTGATTGGGCTCGTGAAGCTGAAAAACGCGGGGCAGGAGAAATCCTTTTTACGTCCATGAATCACGATGGAACCAAACAGGGTTTTGCCAATCAGGCTTTAGCCAAACTCAGCGATCAGCTCAGCATTCCGCTTATTGCTTCGGGAGGAGCCGGGAAAATGCAGGATTTTGCCGATACTTTTATCAGCGGAAAAACCGATGCTGCGCTGGCAGCCAGCGTGTTCCATTTTAATGAAATCCCGATCAACGAATTAAAACAGTTTTTAAAAACCCAAAATATTGAAATAAGAATTTAGTTATGGAAATCAATTTTGAAAAAGATAATGGACTGGTTCCTGCCATCATTCAGGATGCAACCACTAAAAATGTATTAATGCTGGGCTACATGAACCAGGAAGCCCTCGAAAAAACAAAAGAAACAAAGCAGGTAACCTTTTATAGCCGCTCAAAAAAACGCTTGTGGACCAAAGGTGAAGAAAGCGGGAATTTTTTGAATTTGATAAGCATTGACGTGGATTGCGACAATGATACCTTATTGATTATGGTTGATCCGGTGGGGCCGACCTGCCACACGGGTTCGGATACTTGTTGGGATAAAGAAAATACGGCCTCTTACGGTTTTCTCTCCAAATTGGAAGAAGTGATTGCCAGCCGCAAAGAAAACCCGAGCGAAAAGTCGTACACCTCCAGCCTTTTCAAAAGAGGGATCAATAAAATTGCCCAAAAAGTGGGCGAAGAAGCCGTGGAACTTATCATTGAAGCCAAAGACGAAAACGATGATTTGTTTATCAACGAAGGAACCGACCTGGTTTATCACCTGTTGATTTTGTTGCAGGCCAAAGGCTTTCGCCTGGATGATATTGCAAAGTGCCTGGAAGGAAGGCAGCGGTAAATTCTTGAGATACGATCATCGAAGCAGACTACGGGGTGTCGCCTTAAGGCGACACCCCATGGGGTTGGGGATTTAAGAAGGGAAAAATTACCGTTTGTTTTAACAAACGGAATAGAGCTTGATAAGTGTAGCGATTTTAGTCGTATGAATTAAAAACTTGCCTGCGGCAAGCAGGTTCATTGATTTAATGCGGAGGAATATGGTAATATCCATAAAACTGTGTAAATGATCAAATCACGGGGTTCAAGAACCCGGTGATTTTTTTGTTTTATTAACTTTAAACACAGTTTTAGATTATGGAAAAAGAAGATTTATTGAACAGTGACTTCTTGAAGAAGTTCAAAACAGAAGAAGAGTTATCCAGTTTCTTAAAAGAACTCCATACCCGTGGGTTAGAAAAAATACTGGAAGCCGAAATGGACGTACACCTTGGTTATGAAAAAAACGATGTAAAGGGCAATAATAGCGGCAACTCGCGCAATGGCCTCACAACCAAGAATATCAAAACAGAGTTTGGAGAATCCAGTATAAAAGTCCCCAGGGACCGCAGCAGTAGCTTTTCACCCATCATTGTCCCCAAGCACAGCAATAAGTCATTGTCTGTCCAAAACCTTGTAGTATCGCTTTACGCTAAAGGGATGAGCCTATCGGACATTGAAGATGAACTCCATGAAATTTATGGTTTTAAACTATCTACTTCAGCTATTTCAACCATTACCGAAAAAGTAAACCAGGATGTTTTGGACTGGCAAAACCGTCCTTTGGACAATTTGTATTTTATTGTTTGGATGGACGGTATCGTTTTCAAAGTCCGGGACCAGGGAAAGGTCATCAACAAAACCGTGTATCTTGCCGTTGGGCTGAACAAAGAAGGCCGGAAAGAACTCCTTGGTATCTGGCTTGGCAAAAACGAAAGTTCATCTTTCTGGATGGGTGTCCTGACGGATTTAAAAGCCCGGGGCATAGAAGACATCCTGGTTACCGTAACCGATAACCTGAACGGGTTCACAGACACGATAAAGAATGTTTTCCCACAATCAAGCACACAGATATGTGTGGTGCACCAGATCAGAAACAGTGCAAGGTATGTGGTCTGGAAAGATAAAAAGGCTTTTGCTTCGGACATGAAGAACATTTACAATGCCCCCACAAAACAGGCTGCTAAGGCGGAACTGGACAAGTTCAAAGCCAGATGGGAAGCCAAGTACCCTTATGCCATTAAAAGCTGGGAAAACAACTGGGACGAGCTTACGGTCTTTTTTGATTTTCCTTTAGAGATCAGAAAAATTATTTATACCACGAACTTAATTGAAAACATGAATGGGAAAATCAGAAAGTACACCAAAAACAAACTGTCGTTCCCTAATGACCAAGCAGTCATCAAATCAACCTATTTGGCTTTGGGACAGATCACAAAAAAATGGACCCAGCCCATCCAAAACTGGGGGCTGATACTAAACCAATTTATGACTATATTTGAAAAAAGGGTTAGGATCTAAAAAGCCAAACCCCGTGAATGTTCATTTACACAAAATTTTGGATAGTGTCAGGAATATACTATTCCTCCGAGCGGAGTGACAACGGTTTGGAAGCTCAGTTCTTTGTTATGCTGCGTTATTTCACTTCATTTAATAACCTTATAGCGTTGTTATAATAATCTGCATTTTCAATTGTGAACTTATACTCAGAAGGTACGCCTAAAGCATCTTTTTCTTTTATTACAAATTTAATTTCTCCACCCATTAAAAGAATCTTATGTAGTATTCTATTGTGCCCATTTGTATTATCCATATAGTATATTTTAATTATTAATCTATCACCACCTCTTCTTATATCCCCCTCTAGGTTATACCTTTTCCCATTTTTGTCCTGTACCAAAACTTTATAACTACCTTCACCTTTAACAGGATTGTTTCTTGAATATTCATATAGTTGAAAAGAGATGTTATATCCAAGTTTTTTAAATTCATCCCACTTTGATATTAATGGATAAATTAATAAACTTGAGTTTTGAGTGGCGCTATTACTAAAAGTACCTTTAAGTAATGATTTTGATGTAATATAACCATCATTTGTTTTTTCGCCAAAGTCATCAACAAAGTATCTAATTTCCCACATTCCTGTGTTATTCAAATTTTGAAGTCTTATAAATTCTTTTTCCTCTTTTTCGATGGTTAATAGTAATGTTTCAAATTCATTAACCTTATAAAATTCAGGATGCTTTATTTTTAATAACTCTATGTTTTTTCTTGCTAGAGTATAATCTTTGCCTGAATAAGCCATTTCAATCTTTGTGGCCAGTTTTTCTGCACCGTGCTCGCATTCTTCTAATTCTCTCTTTAGTTTTTGATTTTCAGTTTTTAATTTATCATAATCAGACTTTGAAACACAGCTTGAAATGACTAACACTAATATTATTCTGAATATTATCTTTATTGTTTTCATTATAGTTTTATTTTTATACATTGTTTGGTTACGTAATTATTCAAATACTTGTTTAAAAATCAATTCTCTAAGCTCCTTTAAATCACTGAAGTTTTTGTCATAAAAAGAGTCTAATTGCTCCAAATATTTTTCATCAGTACAGCTCACAATTTCAAGTGCTTGTTTATATTGTAAAGTATCAATCAGCATTTTGGTAACTCCATTAAGCTTTTTTACTTTTTCTCCTCGTAAAAATACTGTTGTATCACTTAATGGAAAAATAAAATCATCATTATAAACTCTAAATCGTTTCGGCTCTTTTGAAATCACAGGGTTGTCACTGCATACTGAAGGAAAAGTCTTAAAGAATGGAATTATATGTAAAGGAGTTGAACAATTAAAAATCTCATGAAATGAGATATTTGGGAACCAAAATTTCATCATTTTAAAGAAATTAGAATCATTTTTTATTCTTTCCTCAAACTCCTTAATATCATAGGGCGAAGAATCGTCAATCTTTTTTAAAACAAGTCCTAATTCTTTTAATTCCTTTTTCTGAATAATATCTTTTATTTCAGAGTAGTTTATCGGGGTCCTCCAATACATAACTCCAACGAAATATTGAAGTAATGCAATATCATCATTATCTATATTAAATTTATCTTGAGCATTAGATTTATGAATTCTTTGGAATACCTCGGCAACTCTGTTGTCAATTTTACTATATTTTGTCTCTTGTGTATCATCAATCAAATCCTCGGAAATCCAACTGTTGCCATTTTTTTCAAAAAATTGAGTCCTCGGTGAAAATTCTTTTCCATTCTTCTTAAATTTTTTTGCTTTAACATCATAAATCTTAAACATACCATTGCTTGACGTAAATCCATCAAGATAGAACTCTGGTATGTAATGATGTCTCCAAGAAGTTTTATTCATGGTATGATATTTTTTATGCACCATAACTTATGTATAAACTAATTGTATTTATTTCACTTATATCTTTCAATAAAAAATCATCAATCGCTCAATGCCGGGGAGAAGCATTCCGTTCTGTAATTATAAAAGTAAGAAATAAATCTGGAACCAAAACGGTTTATTATTAATTAGTCATCCGAGCGGTTTTGGGATTTTATTTAGTTTTTTGTTTTAAATATTCTTCTTTTAATCTTTTGATTTCAATGAGCATTTCATTTAGATTGTCATATTGCAAATACTCTATTTTATTCCATCCAACTAGATGATTGTCCCTTCTCAAATTTTCGTAATATTCTTCTCCATTACATATTTTTATACGTCTTAGAAATTCGTTACGAAAGTTTGAATCAATTATTCCGTTTACTCCTGTACTAAGTCGATGCTGCGCTATTGGTTTATAAAAAACAAATCCTGTAAAGATGTCTTTATAACAAAACAATTGATTGTTTTTTCCTATTGCATAATCGAACTTATCTTGTCCAAAAGGTGAATTATTGAAGTTAAAACCAACATCCGTTTTTTCTGAGATATTAAACGCGGCGTCCCAATATCCACTTTGTAAAAATATATCTTCGTCTTTTTCATTCGTTGTTACACTATTTATAAGTATCGAAGTAATTTTATTTTTCCCATATTTTTCTGCTAAATATTGAGCTGCTCTTTTGTGCCACGCGTCAATCCACTCCGTGTTAGTTATTGCATGAGCCTCATTCAGGATAACTAACATTTTTTTTCGGGGTGATTTTTGAATTTTGTCAAAATGCTTAGAGATATTTTGTGCTATGATGCTGTCTCTATTGTTGTTAACGGCTTGCTCCCAGTCTTTGTTTGTATGGATTTTATTCCAGTCAAATTCTATGTCACATAAATACAAATTAATTTTTCTCTGATCGTCTAAAGACTTGTTCAGAGCCAATAAGTTTAGTAAAAACAATCGATAACTTTCTCTACTCCATAATGGATAAAAAGAAATATCTCTTTGGAATTTTATGAGTTTATGTTCTCCATTTGTTAACTTCCCATTGAAAGTCGTTAGATAATTATTCAGGCTGTCTGCCAAATTTGAAGTGCCAATTTCTATACATATGTTTCCAACGTTGGAAATAAAATAATCATCATTTACAATTTCATTTATCAAATCATATTGTGTTTCTTCCATGTGATAACGTTCAGCAAGGATTACAATGTCGTTCGTTTGAAATTTATTTAAAACATAATCTTTGGCTGGTGTCTTAATACTATTTAGATATTCCACATACCCGTCGATTCTTTTAATATCAACATCTGTTTTTTGTGAACAAGAACTCATTCCTGCAAAAACAAGAATGAAAATTATGACTAATTGTTTCAATTTTTTATTACACATAATATACTTATAAACTAATGTTTGTATATCTCAATACGTATTAATTTTTCCTGCAACTTTGTGCAAGGATTAATTAAAAATAATCAATAACAAATCATCATTCCATTAATGCCGGGAAGAAGCATTCCGTTCTGCAAAGGTAAAGTTAAGAAAAAACAAGGTTTGATTTGCAATGTGCAATTTTCGAGGTGCAATTTTCAATTGCGAATTAGCAATCGTAAATCTAATATCGTTATCGATATTATTTATTCAAAATTTGTCTTTTAATCCCTTTAATATATGTGGCGAAACACCGCCATTAATTGATTCATTTGTTGTTAAATATCCGATTATCTTTCCATCCTTAATAATCTTTGGAGGTTTGGAACTATAATCATTAAAAGGTGATAATGAATTATATTCATTTCCAAATGTCGAATATTCATTCCAAATGCTGGACGAACTATATTCACTTCCATAAGTTCCATATTCATTAAAAATAGATTCAGAATCATACTCACTCGCTATTTTTCCGAGATATGTATTTTTATCATCTTGGGCAAATATTTTTGCCCCTCTCAAAGCATTTATAAAATTAGTGTGATTGCTATCTGAATTATTGTGATTCTTAATTGAACTATTGCTCTTTTGAGTATATATCGGGATTTTCTCATATTTATAATCTAACTCCTTGTTAATAGCAGGAAGTAAGGCAATAACAATTTCTCTTAATGAAATGTATGCTTTTTCTGTAAAAACAGTATAACCAACTGTCCCGGATTTTTTTATTTTAATTGTAACGTCTGGAAAAGAAACTGTCTCACCCGCTTTTATGCTTATATCAGGGTGTAAAACATCTTCAGAAGCTTTTATGCTTAAATCAGGATATCTTGATTCAGTAATAATAAAATCTGCTTCATTTTTATTTGAAGTAATACCGACAGTAAAATCTTCAAAAGAAACATTTTCTCCTATTTTTACTGTTATATCCGGAAAACTTATATTTTTTGATATTTTAACACTCAAGTCTGGGAATGAAATATTCTCATCTATTCTGAATGTCAGCTGAGCATTACAAACAGAAATCTGAAAGGCAATGAAAGTAATAATAATATTAATACTTTTTATAGATGTTTGGTTTTTATAATGTTGCACAATATCTGTATAAACTAGTGTGTGTTATTTCATTTATATCTTTTCAATAAAAAATCATCGATCATCTCGCCTTGGTGAAACCAGGGAGAAGCATTCCGTTCTGCAAAGGTAAAATTAAGAAAAAACAAGGTTTGATTTACAATGTACAACTTTCGAGGTGCAATTTTCAATTGAAAATTTAAGAAGTAAAATTTTTTTAATCAGGTGGAAAAATATGTTTTTCCGGGCGGAGTTATTGTGTTAGCCATTCGCGGGCAGCTATTTCTGTGGAAAAAACTTTTCGGTTTATTTTTTCTGAGGGCGTTTTGTGAGAAAACATCAGCATGATGGCTGTAATGTTTGGTTTATCCACAAGAAAGGTTGTTTTAACCGATGAATATTTCCGGTTTGCTTTTTCGGCAAACTCATTAAGAAATTTAAGATCATCTTTTTTAAGGTTTACCTGGGCTTCTCTTAAATCGTATAGGATTAAAATGTTATTAGGCAGGTTGGTGAGTTTTTCAAATTGTATAATGTATCTTCTTATTTCTTCTATCTCTACTGTTTCGGAGAATTTTACAACAAATATCCCCGATTCTTCCAACAAATATTCAATCATCTACACAGAATTTATATGCACAAATATAAATATAAAACATGTAGATTGTATAAATAAAAAAGCTGTTTTTTTAAAAAAAACAGCTTTTTACCTTTGCTTGAATATCTTATAAGTCTAACGATTGCGAAACCAATTCTGCAATATCGTAATTCTTCATTTCTTCTTCTTTATTTTTGTATTTAATACCGTCGGTCATCATTACCATGCAGAACGGGCAGGCCGTTGCCACAATATTGGCTTTGGTTTTAATGGCATCTTCAATACGCTCGATAAAAATTTCTTTATCGCCTTTTTCGGCTTCTTTGAACATTTGTCCACCGCCGGCTCCGCAACACAGGGCAAAACTTTTGCAACGGGCCATCTCAACATTTTGAGCCGATAAAGCATTCAACACTTCCCGTGGGGCAGCGTACTCGCCATTGGCTCGTCCCAAGTAACATGGATCGTGGAAGGTTATTTTTTGCCCTTCAAAAGTACCGTTCAGTTTTAATTTTCCTTCTTTTATTTTTTGTGCCAAAAACTGGCTGTGGTGCATTACTTCAAATTTACCGCCAAATTCAGGGTATTCGTTTTTAAACGTATTGTAATCGTGCGGATCGCAAGTGATGATTTTTTTCACTTCGTACCCGTTCAAAACTTCAATGTTCATCATGGCCTGCATTTGGAAAAGCATTTCGTTTCCGGCGCGGCGGGCAACATCACCACTGTCGGTTTCTTCGGTTCCTAATACGGCATAATCTACCCCAAGATGGTTCAGTATTTTGATAAACTCACGGCTAACTTTTTTGTAGCGATCGTCGAAAGCTCCGGCAGAACCCACCCAAAATAAATATTCAGGGGTTTTTCCTTCAGCCATTTTATCGGCCATGGTTGAAACTTCCAGGTTCATATCTTCGGCCCATTTCATACGGTCTTCGGGAGAGAATTGCCAAGGTGCTCCATTGTTTTCAATGTTACTGAAAATAGCATTCAACTCGCCCGGGGCAGCCGATTCTTCCATCACCAGGTAACGGCGCATATCTACGATCAGGCTCGGGTGGTTGATGTTGATCGGGCATTCCTGTGCACAGGCATTACAAGTGGTACAGGCCCAAAGTTCTTCTTCCGAAATATAATCGCGGATCAAGGATTTTCCGTCGCTGTATTCTTTACCTTCTTTTACCAATCCCGGTCCTTTTTCTTTCATCCGGGCACGAAGATCCATCATGATTTTACGAGGTGAAAGCATTTTGCCGGTAGTATTTGCCGGACAAACCGAAGTACAACGCCCACACTCGGTACAAGCCAATGAATCCACGTAATTTTTCCAGGTGGCATCGTCGGCATCCAACACGCCAAAGCGCGAAACTTCTTCTTCCTCTTCGCCTTCGGCAGGAGTTGCAAAAGCAGCGTTCGGATCCATCATTAATTTTACTTCCTTGGTAATAGCCGGCATGTTTTCTAAATATCCCAAAGGTTGTAGTCGACTCAAAAAGACATTCGGAACCGACATAAATACGTGGAAGTGTTTAGAATAAGGTAATATGTTAGCGAATAAAAAGATCAATAAAATGTGTGCCCACCAGTTGATTTCGTGCAAGAGGTAAACGCTGTTTGCATTCATTCCAACAAAAAGCGAAGCGAAAAATTCACTCACCGGGAAAACACCCAATACTTCCTGGTTGAGTTGTTGGGCATGCAAAATGTAAAACGTGTTCATGCCTAAAAGGGAAATCATCAACACAAGGATAATGGTCAGGGCCAGGTTAGCATCTAATTTTGAGATTTTTTTCATTTCCACACCATAAAAACGTTTGATGTGCATAAACAGGCGGCGGAAAAGGAAAACAATGATCGCTAAAGCAATGATAAAGGCGAAAATGTCGCCGGTAGCAAACAGCACATCATACACCGGGCCCATCACAGAAAGTACGCGTTCGGTACCAAATAGCCCGTCAATCACCATCTCAATACTTCCGATCAGGATCACAAGAAATCCCCAGAATACCAAAGCATGCAGGAAGCCGATAATGGGTCGGCGGAAAATTTTGGTTTGCCCAATGGCTACCTCCATCATAATGCCGATACGGCGGGGGATGTTTTTTATAGGATAGGGTTTGGTAAATTTCAGGTAAGAAAATATCCTCCATATGGTCCATGCAAAAATGCCCAAAGTGATAAGCAATGCGGCGGCAAATATCAACTGTTTAATCATAAGTCGTTCATCTTTAGGTTTATGGTGCTAAATTACTTAAAAACGCTGCAATATTATAGATTTATTCATTAAGAATGATACTAAATAAATTACTATACATTGAAAGTAAATTGTATTAGAAACTTGAATGATTTTCAATAAAGTAACAATATGTTGGCAGAAAACCGGAAGATAGGAGTCAGAAGTAATTTTATGGAAAAACTTCCAGCTTCGGTCTTCTAACTTCAAACTTTTTCTATGGAGAGAAGTAGATCCAATAAATTGCAGGATTTTAATCTTATAATTTGAGATTTATTTGAAGAGCTTTCTAAACGCTTTATTGCTTGAAATTTGCAGGGATTCACTATATTTGCTTTAACCTAATAAATAAAAATTCTTACTATGCTGAAACAGGAGATTTACAAGCCTGTAAATCACATCCGGATTGTTACGGCAGCGTCCCTTTTTGATGGTCATGATGCTGCCATTAATGTGATGCGCCGCATAATACAGGCTACAGGAGCAGAAGTAATCCACCTTGGGCACAACCGTTCGGTTCAGGAAATTGTGGAATGTGCCATTCAGGAAGATGTTCAGGCGATTGCCATTACCTCTTACCAGGGAGGTCATATAGAGTTCTTTAAATATATGTATGACCTTTTGAAAGAAAGGGGGTGTGAACACATCAAAATTTTTGGTGGAGGCGGAGGGGTGATCCTTCCCGAAGAAATGAAAGAGCTGCACGATTATGGTATTGTCCGGATTTACTCGCCGGACGATGGCCGTGAAATGGGCCTACAGGGAATGATTAATGATTTGATGGAAAAATCGGATTTTCCGACTGGAAAACAAGTTAACGTGAAATTAAACGGGGTATTGGAAAAAGACCCCAAAACGCTTGGACGAATAATTTCTGCTGCTGAAAATAATCCTGCCGAGATTGAAGATTTATTAAAAGAAATAAAAACTAGGGCCGAAAAACACAAAGCCCCGGTATTGGGAATTACCGGAACCGGAGGCTCTGGGAAATCCAGTTTGGTGGATGAATTGGTACGCCGCTTTTTGGCTGATTTTGAAGATAAAACCATTGCCATTATTTCGGTTGATCCGTCTAAACGTAAAACCGGCGGAGCCCTTTTGGGTGACCGCATCCGTATGAATTCTATTTTTAACGAACGCGTGTATATGCGTTCGCTGGCTACGCGTCAGTCGAACCTGGCCATGTCGAAATACGTAAAAGATGCCGAGCAAATTGTACAGGCAGCCAATTTTGACCTGGTGATTTTAGAAACTTCCGGCATCGGGCAATCGGATACCGAAATTATCGATCACAGCGATCTTTCGATGTATGTGATGACCCCGGAATACGGGGCGGCTACCCAGCTGGAAAAAATTGACATGCTTGATTTTGCTGACATTATTGCCCTGAATAAATTTGATAAACGTGGTGCCTTGGATGCTTTGCGTGACGTGAAAAAACAATATGCCCGCAATCATCAATTATGGCATGAGGACCCGGAAGCCATGCCGGTGTATGGAACCATTGCTTCTCAGTTTAATGATCCGGGTGTGAATCAATTGTACAAGGCTCTGATTGAAAAAATCAGGGAGAAAACCGGGGTGGATTTTCAATCGAAAATGGAAGCCACCGATGAAATGTCGGAGAAAGTTTTTATTATTCCGCCGCACCGGACACGCTATTTGTCGGAAATCTCTGACACCGTGCGTTCTTATAATAAGTGGGCCAACGATCAGGCGGCTGTAGCACAGCGAATGTATGCACTGAAAAAAACAACAGAAATCCTTGATTCTGAAAAAAGTAAGGCTTCAATTCAAGACCTTGAACGGGCTTATAAAGAAGTTGAGCGCGACCTTGACGGGCATAACATCGAAATATTAAATTCTTGGGAGGATAAGAAAAAAGCATTTAAGGCTCCCGAATATAAATTTAAGGTTCGCGATAAAGAAATTTGTATGGAGACCCATACCAAGTCTTTGTCGCATTTGAAAATCCCGAAAATTGCTTTCCCGAAATACGATGCCTGGGGCGATATTTTGAAATGGGTACTCAAGGAAAATGTTCCGGGCGAATTTCCGTTTGCCGCGGGTGTGTTTCCGTTTAAACGCGAAGGTGAAGACCCCACCCGTATGTTTGCTGGCGAAGGTGGCCCTGAACGGACCAATCGCCGCTTTCATTATGTTTCGTTGGGATTGCCAGCAAAACGCCTGTCAACGGCTTTTGATTCGGTAACGCTTTATGGCGAAGACCCCGACCGCCGTCCGGATATTTACGGAAAAATTGGGAATTCGGGGGTTTCCATTTGTTGCTTGGATGATGCCAAAAAATTGTATTCTGGTTTTCACCTGGCGGATCCGAAAACTTCCGTTTCCATGACCATCAACGGTCCGGCGCCAACCATGGTTGGCTATTTTATGAATGCTGCTATTGATCAGCAATGTGAAGTTTACATTAAAGAAAATGGATTGGAAAAAGAGGTGGAAGCCAAGATCGCAAAAATTTATAAAACCCGCGGAACAAAACGCCCCGAATACCAGGGCAAGCTCCCGGAGGGAAACGACGGGCTGGGATTAATGTTGCTGGGAGTAACCGGCGATCAGGTTCTGCCAAAAGAAACTTACGAAAAAATCAAGGCCGATACGATTTGCCGGATAAGGGGAACGGTTCAGGCCGACATTTTAAAAGAAGACCAGGCGCAAAACACCTGCATTTATTCAACCGATTTTTCATTGCGATTGATGGGCGATATTCAGGAATATTTCATACGGAATTACGTGCGCAATTTTTATTCGGTTTCCATTTCGGGTTACCACATTGCCGAAGCCGGGGCCAATCCAATTTCGCAACTGGCGTTTACGTTGGCCAATGGTTTCACTTACGTGGAATACTACGCTTCGCGCGGAATGGACATCAATAAGTTTGCCCCGAATTTGTCTTTCTTTTTCTCGAACGGTATCGATCCGGAATATTCGGTACTGGGTCGTGTTGCCCGCTTGATTTGGGCCAAAGCCATGAAAATAAAATACGGTGCCGATGAGCGTTCGCAAAAATTGAAATACCACATTCAAACTTCAGGTCGTTCGTTACACGCCCAGGAAATTGATTTCAACGATATTCGGACCACGCTTCAGGCACTGTATGCCATTTATGATAACTGTAATTCGTTGCACACCAACGCTTACGACGAGGCCATTACCACGCCTACCGAAGAATCGGTTCGCCGGGCTATGGCCATTCAAATGATTATCAATCACGAGTTGGGACTGGCAAAGAATCAGAACCCTTTGCAGGGTTCGTTTATTATTGAAGAACTTACTGATTTGGTTGAGGAAGCCGTTCTTTTGGAGTTCGACCGGATTACTGAAAGAGGCGGAGTGTTGGGAGCCATGGAAACCATGTACCAGCGAAGCAAAATCCAGGAAGAATCGTTGTATTATGAAACCCTGAAACACAGCGGAAAATTACCCATTATGGGTGTAAATACCTTTTTGTCGTCAAAGGGTTCGCCAACGGTATTGCCGGGAGAAGTGATCCGTGCAACAAAAACCGAAAAAGAATATCAAATTCACATGCTGAATCAGTTACACAAAACCTGGGAAAAAGAATCAGAGCATTGGTTGAGAGAGCTGCAATTAGCGGCTATCCACAACCAAAATGTATTTGAAATATTAATGGAGGCTGCCAAATATTGTTCTATTGGGCAGATTACCAATGCATTATTTAAAGTTGGCGGGCAATATAGGAGAAATATGTAAAATTTCTTAATTTTGGTAATATGCCGTAGTTTTGCATATTATTTGTCGTTCCACTAAAATCTGTTTACATGTATTCGAAAAAAATTCTCGTAATTTATCCGGAAGAAAAATCAACTTTTGTAGCGATTTATCATTCTTCGGAGATGTCATTTTTAAAAAACATCAAACATCCGGAAGAAGACCTTAATAAGTTTAATGAAATTCAGGATCAACTTCAATACCGGAAAGAAGCTATTTTAAATGTTTTGAAAGAAAATGAAATAGACGTTTCGAAAGTTGATATCATTATGTCGCGTTCGGGTTTAATTAAGCCGGTGAAATCGGGAATTTACCGGATCAACGATAAAATGGTTGAGGATTTGAAGGCCAATATTTTAGGCGTTCATTCTATTAATTTAGGTGGATTGATTGCCAAAGAAATGGCTGATGATTTGGGAATACAGGCCTTAATGGCTGATCCGATTGTGGTGGATGAATTTGACGAGGTGGCCCGTTTGAGTGGACATCCAAGTTTGCCACGTAAGTCACGTTTCCATGCCTTAAACCATAAACATTTTTCTCGGAAGTATGCCAAATCCATTGGAAAAGAATACGAAGATTTAAACCTGATCGTGGTTTATGTGGGAACCAAGGGTATTTCGATAGGTGCACATAAACACGGGCGTGTTATTGATGTGAACCAGTCGTTGGATGGTGATGGTCCGTTTGGTATTGCCCGTGCCGGTTCTCTGCCAAGTGGAGAGTTAATCAAACTATGTTATAGTGGTAAATACACCGAAGAAGAAATGTACCGTTTGATTACCCGGGGTGGAGGTTATAAAGCTTATTTAGGAACCGATAATCTGGATGAAATTGATCAGCGTTTATTGTCGGGTGACGAAAAAGCCATTTTTGTTTCTTATGCTTGTGCCTACCAGGTTTCCAAAGAAATAGGATCGATGTATGCCGTGCTTGAAGGGGATGTTGATGCCATTATTCTTTCCGGTTATATATTTAATAGCGAACGCTTTCTTGAAAATGTTTCGAAACGTATTGATAAAATTGCCCCGATTGCCCTTTATCCAAGTAAAAACGATTTTGAAGCCATTGCTCTAAACGGCTTACGCGTGGTGAAAGGCGATTTGGAGATTCAGGAGTATAAATAAAATAGAACATACGGACTTAAATGCCGCAGATTTTCACAGATAGAGCTTGCGTAAATCGGTTGTATCCGCGTTATCAGTGTTCTCCATTATTTATAATTTGAAAATGTGCTGATGTGCTAATTTGAAAATGAATTTATTTTATCAATAAATTATCTAATTGTCTGTTAGTTAAAAGAATATTGTATTTTTCCCGAATTCTATTTTTAAGATCAAAGCATTTAATGAAAAATATGGAATAATTTTTATCAATATTTTCATCTTTAAGTAAAAATGAAAATTCTTTTGGAACCTTCTTATAAAACCTTCTAAGACCATTTACAACTCTAGTATCATAAATAAAAAATAAATTTGGTAAATGAAAATGTAAATATTTAGAAGACAAAGAGCGTTTTTTAAGGCTGGTAATATTTTTAATGTCAGTTATTAGTTGATGATGTGTTTCTAAAATTTTAATCATATTATTTTCGGTTATTTCTTTTTCTTTTCTTAAAAATTTTAAGTTACAGTCTAACAAAGAATTCTTGAAACAGGATATAACTCTATTTTCATAAAATTGATCATTATCATCAGTATCTTTACTTTTTCTTCTCTCAATTGCAGCAGCATAAGCTCTACCAATCAACCAAACTTTTGCTGTAATTTTTTTATCATCTGTATGCCAAAAATTATCTTTACAAAGTTCATATAAAACTTCATTCCCAAAATCCCAAATAGTTGGGGCCATTGCTTTTTTTACCAGTTCTAGCGAAGGTAGTTCCATTGATTATATAATTTTCAAATCACCACATCAGCACATTATCAAATTAACATCCAATATACCGGGAAATCACCAACCGCTGAATTTCGGAGGTTCCTTCGCCAATCTGCAACAAGCGCTGATCGCGGTAATGGCGCTCGATTTCGTAATCTTTCATCAGCCCGTAGCCGCCGTGCAGTTGCAAGGCTTCATCCGCTACTTCTCTGGCAATTTCTGAGCAGTACAATTTACTCATGGCTGCTTCTTTCGCAAAAGCCTTGTTGTTGTCTTTCAGCCAGCAGGCTTTGTACAAGAGATTGCGGGCTAATTCAATTTTGGTCGCCATATCTGCCAGTTTAAAAGCATTGATCTGGAATTTATTGATGGGTTCGCCAAATTGTTTGCGTTCGCGCGAATAATTCAAGGCCAGCTCAAACGCTCCCTGTGCCAGGCCAAGTCCCATGGCGGCGATCGATAAACGTCCGTTGTCGAGGGTGCTCAACATAATTTTTGAACCTTCGCCCACTTTCCCGAGTAGGTTTTCTTCCGGCACTTTGCAATCGTCAAAATAAAGTTCGGCGGTGTCGGAAGCACGCCACATCATTTTGCCATGCATGGCAACCTGTTTAAATCCTGGGGTTCCGGCATCAACAATGATGCAGGTAAACTCTTTGCGGCCGTTTTCTTCGGCACTTACTGTTTGAACGGTTGAACCAATGGAAATTTCAGAGGCTCCGTTGGTAATAAATATTTTAGAACCGTTGATGATCCACTCACCGTTTTCGAGTTTGGCCTTGGTTTTTGTTCCGCGCGAATCGGAACCGGCCGTGGGTTCGGTCAAACCAAATCCCCACAAAGCCTCGCCGGTACAAAGCTTTGGCAGGTATTTCATTTTTTGTTCTTCGGTGCCGTAATAAAAAAGCGGGCCAATTCCCAGTGAATTGTGGGCTGCTAAAGTGGCTGCCTGTGAGCCGTCGATACGGGCAATTTCTTCTACGGCAATGATGTACGAGAGGGTATCCAAACCTTGTCCGCCATACTGTTCGGGCAGATACATCCCAAATAATCCCAGTTCCCCCATTTTTTTGGTGAGATCGATGGAGAATTCACCTTTCTCATCAAGATCTTTGGCAAGTGGACGAATCTCCAGTTCGGCAAAATCACGTACCGATTGGCGAATCATTTCTTGCTCTTCGCTTAATTCGAAATCCATAATCTATATTTTTAGGTTAGTTAGTTTTAAAAGATGGTTCTACAGCAAACGATATTAAGTAGCTGTTGGTAATTGGTTATTTGTCCCGCCAAAGGCGGGACGTAATTCATCTCCCTTTGCTCGATGTTATGTGTTGTTTTTATAATCTTAATCTGATTTTGTCATTCCGAACTTGTTTCGGAATCTCGAATAAACACGTTTAGATTCTGAAATAAATTCAGAATGACAGGATTTCCAAATTAGACTATTCAATTTCAATCAAGGCTGCCCCGGCTTCAACCATAGCATCCTGTTGGGCGATGATGGATTTGATAACACAATCGCGTTTTACGGCAATGTTGTTTTCCATCTTCATGGCTTCGATCACAATGGCTACCTCGCCTTTTTTCAGTTCGTCGCCTTCGGCTACATTGATTTTGAAGATACGTCCCGGGATGGGCGAAATTACGTGTGTTTCTTCGCTGGCAACAATTTCGTCTCCATCGCCAGCTTCGTATTCGCCCGAAAGAAGATCGTTGCGGTTCATGATAAAATCACTGCCGTTAATGCTTACTTTCGAACCTTCATCTGCCGTTGCAATCGATGCAAAATAAGTGTTGTCGCCCAGTTTAAAATCCACTTCGCCTTTGTCGACAAAGATCAGGCTTACATTTATTTCTTCACCATCAATCACAAATTGGAACTCATCCTTATTGTTCTTGTTGATGTCTACCTCGTATTCTTTTTCATCATAGTTTACTTTTACGTTCATAAGGTTGCGCCAGTAACCGATGGCGTTCCATACGTTATGTTCGGGAACAAGGTAGGGTTCTTTTTTTGTAAGCTCTGTGTTTAGCGAGTAAAGCAGGTACACGGCCATAGCCACCGGATAATTTACTTTGTCTTTGTTATAATTATTGCGATTTGGTGCTTGTTTTTCTTTCACGGCAACGGTTGTTTTTGAGGTTGTTTGTTGTGATTGTGAACGCATTTTTTCAATGTCTTCTTCAAAACGGGTTTTGGCTAATCCCGATTTATAATCCCTGTACTGGGTTTCGTGCATGGCAAATTCGAAAAGTTCTTCATCGTCTTCCCCGGTTTCCCAACCGTTTTCTTCCATTTCTTTCCGGTATTTGTCCAGCTCGTCAGGATAAGCATCCTGTGGCACTCCTTCGTAAAATTTCAAACCATTGTTATCTGCCAGGTCAACGATTTCCGGAGCTAAAGGTCCGGGTAATTTTCCGGCTTTGCCCAAAATCATGTTCCAGGTATTTTCGTCCATCATGGAGTAGCGTTCTTCGCCTTTCGAAAACTGAACAATATTCAGCAGGGCCACGTTTTTTACATATTGGCTGAAAGGTGTTACCAATGGCGGATAACCCAGTTTCGGCCAAACATAAGCTACTTCGTCAAACAATTTTACCAGCAGTTCATCTTCGCTGATTTCGTTTTTTCCGGCAGTTTTTAATGAATAATTAATTCCGTCATGAACCCCTTTTAAATCGGCCATCAAACTTCCCATCATTCCTCCGGGAAGCCCTGATTCTACCATCAATGAAGAAAGAAAACGGTTCTTTGGATTGATATAATACCCCAGAAAATCATCGATAAATTCCTGGGTCAGTTTACGGGCTTCCATGTAGGCTTTCATGTTGATGTCTTTCACTTCAAATCCGGCATCCTTCATCATGGCTTGGATGGTGATTACATCGGGGTGAACCATTCCCCAGCTCAGGGGTTCCATGGCTACATCCACGTAATCGGCACCAGCTTTGGCAACTTCCAGCATGGATGCAACCGAAAATCCGGGACCCGAGTGACCGTGGTATTGAACCACGATGTGCGGGTATTTATCTTTAATGGCTTTTACCAATTTGCCGAGCGTGTGCGGACGGCCAATTCCGGCCATATCTTTCAGGCAGATTTCATCGGCACCGTATTCAACCATGCGGTCGGCGAGTTCAAGGTAATACTCAACCGTGTGGATTTTGGAGTGGGTAATACTCATGGCCGCTTGAGAAATCATTCCGGCTTCTTTAGCGTATTTTACCGATAACTCTAAATTCCGGTGGTCGTTCAACCCGCAAAAAGAACGCGAAATATCGGTGCCCTGGGCTTTTTTAACTTTATACATTAACCGGCGAACATCTTTCGGAACCGGAAACATCCTAATCCCATTCAGGGCTCTTTCGAGCATGTGTGTTTGGATGCCCGCATCGTTAAAGGGTTGGGTCCATTCTCGCACCGCTTTGTTTGGATTTTCACCGTATAATAAATTCACTTGTTCGAACGCTCCTCCATTGGTTTCAACACGGTCGAAACACCCCATATCAATAATCACCGGAGCTATTCGTTTCAGTTGATCCACACGCGGAACATATTTCCCTGACGATTGCCACATATCGCGATATACCAAACTGAATTTAATTTGTTTTTTTGCCATTATATCAAATGATTTATGTTCTTATTTTTTTACCCAATCGGGTGTTCTTTTTTCCAGGAAAGAAGCCATTCCTTCCTGTCCTTCTTTTGAAGTCCTTAGCTCGGCAATCAATTTGGCCGTGTAATCTATGGAGTCTTCAAAAGTGTATTTGTTTGAAATATTATAGATCAAATTTTTGCATGCTGCCATGGCATCCGGGCCGCTGGTTATTAAAAATTTAATGGTTTGAGCCACTTGTTCTTCAAGCTCTTCGGCCGGAAGCGATTTATTGGCCAGTCGGCAGGCTTCTGCTTCTTTGCCCAGGAACTTTCTTCCGGTTAGCATTAAATCGCGGGCACCGTATTCGCCAATGCGTTTTACCACGTAAGGCGAAATGGTTGCCGGGGCAATGCCCAGTTTTACTTCCGAGAATGCAAATTTGCAATCGTTGGTGCAGTACACAAAATCACAGGCAGCCAGTAATCCATTGGCTCCCCCGATAGCTGCTCCCTGAACTACTGCAATGGTTGGCTTTTTGCAAGTATAGATCACGTTGAACGCCCCGGCTAAGCGAAGGCTGTCCTGGTAGTTATCTTCGTAGCCGAATTCGGCGATACCTTTCATATAATTAAGGTCAGCACCGGCACAAAATGATTTTCCACGTCCTCTCAACACCGCAATACGAACATCCTCCATCTCATTAATCTCCTCAAAACATTCAATGATCTCGCCGATCATTTCTGCATTCATTGCATTGTGTTTGTCGGGGCGGTTTAACCAAAGTGTACCAATATTATCTGTGAGTTCGAACTCAATATGTTGGAATGTTTTCATGCGAAAAAGGTTGGTTTACATTCTGAACACGCCATATTTTTGGTCGTCGAACCGGCGGTTCAACGAAGCTGAAATACCTAGTGCCAAAGCCTGGCGTGTATTTACCGGATCAAGAATGCCATCGTCCCACAAACGGGCGGTGCTGTAATATGCCGAACCTTCGTGATCGTATTTTTTTATGATGCTTTCGCGAAGTTGATCGATTTCTTCCTGCGGCATTTCTTGACCTTTAGCGCGGTATTGATCTTGTTTTACGGTGATGAGCACGTTGGCTGCCTGCATTCCGCCCATGACCGAAATTTTAGCGTTCGGCCACATAAACAATAAGCGTGGATCGTAAGCCCGACCGGCCATTCCGTAGTTTCCGGCACCAAACGAACCACCAAAAATCACGGTGAATTTTGGAACGTTGGCATTAGAAACAGCATGAACTAGCTTGGCTCCATCCTTGGCAATCCCTTTGCGTTCAAAATCTTTACCCACGATAAATCCGGTAATATTTTGAAGGAAAACCAACGGAATTTTTCGGGAGGTACACAACTCGATAAAGTGAGTCCCTTTAAGGGCAGCTTCAGAGAACAAAACCCCGTTATTGGCTAAAATACCCACCGGATAACCCATGATTCGTGCAAAACCGGTTACCAGGGTTTTTCCGTAACGTTCTTTAAATTCGTGGAACTTACTGCCATCCACCATACGGGCAATTATTTCTCGGGGATCAACCATTTTTCGGAAATCGATGGGTGCAATACCGTACAATTCTTCAGGATCATAGGCCGGTTCTTCAATTGGGGCCAGATCCAGAATTTGTTTTTGTTTTTTATCCAGGTTTTCAAAAATGTTCCTGCAAATTTGAAGGGCGTGTGTGTCGTTTTCTGCAATGTGGTCGGCTACGCCAGAAATCGAGGTGTGAACCTCGGCACCACCCAGTTCTTCAGGGGTTACTACTTCGCCGGTTGCCGCTTTTACCAATGGAGGACCTCCCAGGAAGATGGTTCCCTGATTCCGAACAATAATGGTTTCATCACTCATGGCTGGAACGTAAGCCCCGCCAGCAGTACACGATCCCATTACGATGGCAATTTGTGGCAATCCCATGGCCGACATTTTTGCCTGGTTGTAAAAGAAACGCCCGAAGTGATCTTTATCGGGAAAAACGTTGGCTTGTTCGGGTAAGAAGACTCCACCCGAATCAACCATGTAAACACAGGCCAACTCATTTTCCATGGCAATTTCTTGGGCTCGCAAATGCTTTTTGATGGTTTCCTTAATGTAGGTGCCGCCTTTAACTGTTGCATCGTTTGCGATAATCACGGTTTCACGACCTTGGATTAAGCCAATACCGGTTACAATTCCGGCCGATGGGTGTTCGTCGTTGAAAATGCCGTAGGCTGCCAGCGAGCTAAACTCTAAAAACGGCGTGTTTGGATCGATCAATTTATCGATGCGTTCGCGGGCCAGTAATTTTCCCCTGGATTTGTGTTTTTCGATGGCTTTTGGTGAGCCGCCACGGGTTACTTTTTTATGAATTTCTTTGTATTCTTTCAGAATCTTTAAAAAAGTTTCTTTGTTCGCCTTAAACTCCTCGGAGTTGACGTCTATTTTTGATTCTAATTTAAACACTGTATATGTATTTTGATGAACATTTTATTTTAATAAATAGCCTGAATAAATTTTTTTTTGTACTTTTATTTGAGTTGTTATTCGATTAACAACTCAGTAATGCAATAATAATCAAAATAATTTGTTTTAAAAAATTTTTGAATTGCTAATTCCTTAACAGAACTTGTCATAAGCAGAACTAAATTTTTATTGTATTTAAGAGCCCACATGTCAGTGAAGACTCAAAGATAACGAAAATTAACCTAACATATTTTTAATAAAAATTACACATTATGAATTATCCGAAAAAAGTAACTATTGGAGACATCACGGTGAGGGATGGTTTCCAGCATGAGGAAAAGTTCATCCCAACGGAAGCCAAGCTTTGGGTGTTGGAACAACTCATGTTAGCCGGGTTTAAGCATGTTGAATCGACCAACTTTGGAAATCCGCGCGGGATGCCTCAATTTGCCGATGCTGACGATTTAATGAAGCGTTTGCATAAAAGCAAAAAGGTAAAAGATTTATTGCCCGGAGTGAGCGTAACGGCGGTTACCATTCGCGAACGTGCCATTGAACGTGCCATTAATGCGAAGAAAGAAGGTTGGGGCCCGGATCGTATTTTGGTGATGGTTTCGACCAGCGAATCACACCAGTTTAAAAATTCGGGATTAAACATTGCCGACTATTTTAAAATGTGCGAAGAATGGATCCCGAAATGCCACGATGCCGGTATTAAAGTAAACGGAACCGTGAGTACCATCTGGGGCTGCCCCATTGAGGGGCCAACCGAAATGTCGAAAGCCATTGAATTTACTCAACGTTGGCTCGATATAGGTTGCAACGATGTAGAACATGCCGATCATGACGGTTCTGCTTCGCCCGATCGTGTTTATAAATATTACTCAATGTTGCTGGATGCGATTCCAAATCCAGAGAAACACATTGTTCATTTCCATCAAACCCGTGGGTGGGGGATGGCCAATGTTTTAGCTGCCCTGCAAGCAGGAATGACCAATTACGAGTCGACCATGGGAGGCATTGGCGGACAGCCTGCAAATTTTGTAAGTGGGGTGCCGGTTTCCGGAACGGGTTCATATTATTATAACGACCCCAATAAAGTTGGTTTAATTTCTACCGAAGACATGGTGGTGATGATGGACGAAATGGGCATTGATACCCAGCTGGATGTGGATAAAGTTTTGGAAATCGGGCGCATGGTTGAACGCATTTGCGGGCGTGAATTACGTTCCGAATCGATTAAAAACGGCCGCGTTCCAAAAGAATTATCGGGGAGAGCCTAAGAAGTTTTTATGTATTGTTTATCGGGCGTTGCTTTTAAGTGACGCCCATTTTTTGTATATTTGAAAATATGGTAAAGATTATAGAAACAGTAAGAGACGGATTTCAGGGAATAGAAAAAATTATCCCGACGGAAAAGAAAATAGAATACATAAATGCCTTGTTAAAAGTTGGATTTGATGCGGTTGATGTGGGTTCTTTTGTGTCGGAAAAAGCCATTCCGCAAATGGCCGATACAGAGGAAGTCATTAAGGGGTTGGATTTGACAGAAACAAAATCCAAATTAATGGTTTTGGTGGGGAATGCCAAGGGAGCCGAAAAAGCGGCCGGATTTGATGCCATCAGCCAAATTATTTATCCATTCTCGGTTTCACCAACTTTTCTGCAAAAAAACATCAATGCCGATTTTGAAATGGCAGAAAAAACCATGGATAAAATCATTGAAATTTGTGAAAAAAGCGGCAAAGAACTGGTTGTCTATCTTGCCATGGGTTTTGGCAATCCTTATGGCGATCCGTGGAGCCTGGAAATTATTGAAGAATGGCTTGAAAAGCTGATTTCAAAGGGCATTAAAACCATCCCGATTTCTGATATAACCGGCGAATCAAACCCGCAGATTATCAGGAAAATTTATGAATTTTTAATCCCCAAATACCTAGGTGTTGAATTCGGATTTCACCTGCATGCCCGGGAAGAAGATTGGTACGATAAATTAAATGCAGCTTATATTGCCGGATGCCGTAGGTTTGATACGGTTTTAAACGGTTTGGGCGGCTGCCCGATGACCGGCTATGAAATGCTGTCGAATTTAAATACGTACGATTTTATCAGCTTCCTGCAAAAGAAAACCATCAAAACCGAATTTAATTTTCATGCTTTACTGGAAGCCCGTGTGATCCAAAAACAAATTAAATTAGCTCATTTAATTTAAACGTGTCTTTTACCAGAACCCCTTTTTTGCTCATGTGAAATGCTTGCCATTATAAATATTATTTGAATTGGTTATTCTCATTCTCATCAGGGATTTGATCTGATTTTCATTGCATTTGCCAATCTTTTGGTTTATTAAAGAGGTCTTTAATTTTTTATATATTTGCTCAACATCTTGTGAATGAATTTGGATGATCAAAATATAATTTCGGGACTTCAGAAAGGAAATGAAAAAGTATTGAAACTACTTTATGATAAATACTTCCCTTCACTCTGTTCCTATGCGTTTAATTTCATTAAAGATGAAATGGTATCCGGAGATATTGTCCAAATTATTTATACAAAAGTCTGGGACAAACGAAAAGATTTTGACTCTATTTACTCCATACGTTCTTTTTTCTATTTATCGGTCAGAAATGCTTGCCTAAATCATTTAAGAGATCAAAAAAAATATAAACACGTAGAACTTAATGATAATATCCCAATAGAGGAAAATCATTTCATCATCGAAGAAGAAGTACATCGTATGATTAAAAATGAAATTGATCAGTTACCCGAAGCCATGAAAAGAGTGTTTAACCTTACCTTAATGGATTTGAGTATTCCTGAAATTGCACAAGCCTTGAATGTTTCTGAACATACGGTTAGAAATCAAAGAGCCAGAGCCAGGGAAATTCTCAAAGAAAAGCTTAAAGATTGGGTCTTTTTGTTTTTTCTATAACACATACATTATGCTTACTAGAAAAATTTGACTAATATAAGATCATGACAAATGAGTTTGTCATTCTAAAAAAACGTAGGATCTTGTTATTAATAGGGATACCCTGAAACAAGTTCATGGTGACAGCAGTTGTCATTGGTAAATTTTGTATCTGTAAATCAATCCTTTTATAAAAATAATGATTTTTGACTAGTATGGTCGTGGCATTTTTGTGTTATACTATCAAATAACGCTGAAATTTTTCAGATATGATAAATTCTAATTTAAAAATTGCCGACTTAATATATGCTTATTTAAAAGGATCTATTTCAGATGAGGATAAATATGATCTTTTTAAATGGAAAGAGCAATCAGAAGAAAATAAATTATTATTTGATAAGTTATTAAGAAAGGATTCTTATATCGCAAAATCTGGGATCTATCAAAAATTTGCAGATCAAAACAGATTTGCTAATATTCAAAAACACATTAGAAAACAAAGGGTAAGATCAATTTATAAATATGCTTCTGTTGCCGCAGCAATTTTATTTCCCCTTTTTATAGCGGTAATGCTTCTTTACGACATCCCATCGTCATTTACAAATAATCAGCTTTCTGGTTCCATTGAGCCGGGTAAATCAACAGCACTTTTATATACGGCAGATGGTAAGATTATTAATTTGGAAGCAAAAGACTTTGAAATCAAAGATTTATCAGGAACTATAATAAAAAATGAAAATAAATCATTAGTCTATAAAAGTACAAATGCTAAGAAAGAAATAACAGAAGAACAAATGGTAAAAGAAGTGGTTCCTCGTGGGGGTGAATATTCATTGGTGCTTTCAGATGGCACAAAAGTTTGGTTAAACTCAGAAAGCAGCCTTGAACACCCTCTGGAGTTTTTTAAAGATCAAAGAATTGTAAAGGTAAAAGGGGAAGCCTATTTTGAAGTTGCTCATGATCAGAGTAGACCATTTATTGTTATTACTGATGGTGCCAGGGTAGAAGTATTGGGCACCAAGTTTAATATCAGGGCCTATGAAGACGAAAGTTATATTGCCACTACTTTAGTAGAAGGAAAAGTTCGTGCCATTGCAGGAATAGATAATGAATCTTTTATTCTTTCCCCTTCTGAACAGTTTATTTATGATAAAGGAAAAGAGAAATTTTCTACGAAGATTGTAAACACTGATTTATTCATTTCATGGAAAAACGGCCTGTTTGTTTTTGAGAAACAACGATTAGAAGACATTATGAATACTATTTCAAGGTGGTATGATATTGAGGTGTTTTATGATAATGACAAATTCAAAAATATTGTGTTTTCAGGAAGGCTCAAAAGATATGATAATGCCGAAAATCTTTTGGGAGTATTTACAAAAATTGAAAATATAGAATTTAAAATAACGGATCATACCGTTGTGGTAAAATGAAAAAAAGGCAAAAAGTGTTGACGCACTTTTTGCCTCTTAATTAAACGGCTATGCAGCTATCAACTGCTTGCCATATTGTTTAATCATAACTAATACAAATTTATGAAAAAAAAACGAAACTATTTTTTCTCTAAAAGAGAAATGAAAAAAAAACGGTGGATTATGAGACTAATGACGCTCTTTCTATTTGTTTGCATCATTCAGCTTTCTGCTAACGCTGAAAAACAGCATTTTACGCTCTCGATGAAGAATGTGAATCTGGAAACCGTTATGGAGCATATTAAAACGCACAGTGAGTATTACTTTCTGTATAAGAACAGTGATATTGCATCTGTTCAAAACCTTACCATAAAGGTATCCAATGTATCTGTTGAGGAAGTACTAAAGATCTGTCTTCAGGGAACGGATTTAACATTTAGTGTGGATGAGAACATTATCCTTATTAAAAAATCTGGAGCCACAGATAAGTTGGCAATGATTGAAAAAATTGAGGTGAAAGGAAAAGTCACCGACAAAGAT
Organism: Bacteroidales bacterium; assembly: GCA_963664245.1. Lineage (GTDB taxonomy): Bacteria > Bacteroidota > Bacteroidia > Bacteroidales. Next base: position 2,024,617 of record OY760934.1, on the reverse strand, counting down.
GGAAATCCATTACCAGGAGCTACTGTTTTAATTAAGGGAACAACTAAAGGAACTACTACCAATGTTAATGGAAATTATACCCTTAAAGTTCCTAAAGGTACTATTTTGGTTTTCTCTTTTGTAGGTTTTGAAAAACAGGAAGTTGTTGCTTCTTCTGAAAACACAGAGATAAATGTGGTAATGCAGGAAGCAGCTACAGAATTGGAAGAAGTAACCATTAATGCCGGTTATTACTCTGTCAAAGAAAAAGAACGCACAGGGAATATCACCAAGGTTACAGCTAAAGAAATAGAAAAACAGCCGGTACAAAACGTACTTTCTACATTGCAGGCCAATGTTTCTGGTTTGGATATTACCCAGCAGACCGGTGTGCCCGGAGGAAATTTCCAGGTGCGCATACGCGGGCAGAACAGTATCGCCAGCGGGAATGACCCCTTGTATATCATTGACGGGGTCCCTTTTTCATCTACTTCCCTATCGCCTGTTAATAATTCTTTATTTGGAATTTTTTTAAATGGAACAAGCCCGTTAAGCAGTATTAATCCCGCGGATATTGAAAGCATTGAAATCTTAAAAGATGCCGATGCTACGGCTATTTACGGTTCACGCGGCGCCAACGGCGTCATCCTGATCACCACCAAAAAAGGCAGGCCGGGGGAGACAAAAATTGACCTGAATGTGTATTATGGGATTGGAAACCTGACCCGTTATATGGATTTGCTCGATACTGAGCAATATCTGGAGATGCGAAGGGAAGCCTTTGCCAATGCAGGGGCTACACCGGGTGATTCCGATTATGACTTAAACGGTTTCTGGGACAGCACCCGCTATACCGACTGGCAAAAGGTATTGTTAGGAAATACTGCCAAAAGCACCGATGTACAGTTATCGGTATCGGGCGGGAATGAGTTGACACAATTTTCAGTCGGGGGCGGATATCACCGTGAGACGACGGTTTTCCCGGGCGATGGTTCCGATCAAAGGATCTCCACCCATCTCAGCCTCACCAATACCTCTGCAAACAGGAAATTCAGGATCAATGCCTCGGTAAACTATGCTGTAAACTTTTCCGACCTGATAAGCACAGATCTGACATCCAAGGCATTGACCCTGGCCCCGCTTGCCCCGGCCCTGTACAATGATGACGGCACTTTAAACTGGGCCCCATTATCATACGGTAAGGGTTCGTGGACAAATCCCCTGTCTTATCTTAAAGGCGAATATGAGGCACGTACAAACAGCTTTTTAGGAAACATTGATGCCAGTTACCGTTTACTTCCAAATTTAATTTTAAAAACTTCCATAGGCTATACCAATACCGTGCTGAACGGGTTCAATACAATGCCCAAAAGTATGTTCGACCCTTATTATGCTATTTATTATAGTTATTACACTATTTTTTTTCAAAGCAATACTCAAAACTGGATCATAGAGCCGCAACTCAATTATGAAGTGCAGTTCAAAAATCAGCATGCCTTAAGCATACTGGTGGGAGCTACCTTTATGAACCAGGAATCACAAAGTACCTATCAGTCTGCAAGTGGATTTGCCAATGAAGCATTGATGAAAAACATTGGCGCGGCTACACAGATTACGACTTCATCAGATTTTAGCCAATACCGTTACCAGGCCTTGTTTGGCAGGCTGAATTATACGATCAAAAAGCGCTATATATTTAACCTCACCGGTCGTAGGGATGGTTCCAGCCGCTTTGGGCCCGACAAGCAATTTTCCAATTTCGGGGCTGTCGGTGCAGCCTGGATCTTCTCAGAAGAAGCGTTTATTAAAGAACATCTGAGTTTTCTGAGCTTTGGTAAACTGCGCGCCAGCTATGGGACCTCCGGAAATGATCAGATTGGAGACTACCAGTACCTGGATACTTACACCACAACAACCAACAATACGTACCAGGACAATTCTGCACTAAATCCCAGTCGCCTGTATAATGCCGATTATGCCTGGGAAATAAATAAAAAGTTTGAAGCGGCTGTTGAACTGGGTTTTCTGGAAGACCGTATCTTTTTGCAGGCAGCTTATTATAAAAACCGTTCTTCCAGCCAACTGGTCAAGTATGCGCTGGCCCCTACCACCGGCTTTAGCAATATTCTCGACAATTTGCCGGCTACGGTACAAAACACGGGGATAGAAATAGAATTAAATACTACGAATTTTCTGCGTAAAGACTTTCAGTGGAAAACTTCCTTTAATATATCTATTCCCCGTAATAAGCTGGTCGATTTCCCCAATCTGGAGGCAAATTCCAGCTATAACCGCACCCATATAATTGGAAAGCCCCTGAATATAAGAACGTTGTACCACTATACAGGGGTAGATCCGCAAACCGGCCTCTATACTTTTCTGGATGTGGACAGTAGCGGAACCTATAACAGCAGTGACCGGACGGTTATCAAAGATTTCGGACGAAAATTTTTCGGCGGCCTGTTGAATACTTTCCGGTATAAAGGGTTTCAACTGGATATACTGTTCCAGTTTGTAAAACAGGAAGGATATAATTATTTCGGAGAAGGTTCCCCGGGAATCATGATAGAAAACCAGCCAAGCTCTGTGCTGGATCGTTGGAGAGAAGCCGGGGATATCGCTGATACCCAAAAATTCTCAACAGATTCCGGCACTCCCTGGACTGCATACATGAGAATGCAAAGTAGTGATCATTTTCTGACGGATGCCTCTTATATCCGGCTTAAAAATCTTTCAATCTCTTACACCTTTGCTGAGGAGGCTGTCCGGAAATTGCACCTCCAGGGCTTAAGCCTGTATATACAGGGTCAAAACCTATGGACCATCTCAAGCTACCAGGGGCTGGATCCTGAAACCGGGACAAAAACCCTGCCGCCCCTGAGGCTGATAACAGGGGGTATTCGCATAACACTTTAACCTTTAAATTATTGATATTATGAAAATTTTTAAAATAAAATATTATATCTTACTGTTATTGTTGGTGTCTTCATGTAGCAAATTCGTGGAAATTGACCCGCCACGCACTGAGCTGGAACGGACAACCGTTTTTGCCAACCAGGAAACAGCCGAGGCTGCCGTACGGGGACTCTATTATACCTTAACCGGGGGAAGCACCTGGTCATCCTTTACAGGAGGCATCAAGAGTATAACCTTTTTATCGGCCCTCTCTGCAGATGAAACGGTGAATACGTCCAGTGGCACGTCTTATTCTCTATTTAATAATAACACCCTGCTTTCTACTAACATCAACATAAGAGACCTTTGGGGCAAGATGTACGAGACCATCTACAAAACCAATGCGGTGATCGAGGGGGTGAACAATTCAACGGAACTATCTTTGGAACTCAAACAGCAATTTGAAGGGGAAGCCAGGGTGGTTCGTGCTTTCTGTCATTTTTACCTGGCCAACCTGTTTGGCGATGTGGCTTTGCTCCTAAGCACCGATTACCGGGTCAACAATGTAGCTGAGAGAACGCCGGTCGCTGATGTGTACGAGCAGGTGATCACCGATCTGACAGAAGCTCAAAACCTGTTAGAACCCGGCTATAATACCGGCAGCATTGAACGGGTACGGATAGACTGGGGTGCCGCAACGGCTTTATTGGCCAGGGTGTACCTGTATACGGGTGATTGGGTCAATGCAGAGATCCAGGCAAGCAATTGTATCAATGCAGGCCCCTATACCTTACCCGATTTGGATAATGTATTCTTAAAAGAAAGCACTGAAGCAATATGGCAGTTAAGTAATGACCAGAACAATTCCGGAGATGCGATTGCTTTTATTACGAAAAATTATGTAGTGCTCCGGCAGGAGCTGCTGAACAGCTTTGAAGCCGGTGATATGCGCAGAGTTAATTGGGTTAATGAAATTACCGGTACCACCAACTATATTACATATAAACATAAAGCAGCAAGCAGTAGTCCCATCACAGAGTACCAGATGGTATTCCGGCTGGCAGAACAATACCTCATCCGTGCCGAAGCCAGGATACAGCAAACAGGAAAAATTGCTGACGGTATCGCAGACCTGAATGTTTTACGTGAACGGGCAAGGGCAGATGCTACTACCGAAGTTCCCGATCCCTTACCGGCCTTATCAACGACTTTATCTAAAGCGGATGCATTGGCTGCAGTGGAACAGGAGCGCCGGATAGAATTATTCACCGAGTGGGGCCACCGCTGGCTGGATTTGAAACGTACCGGCAGGGTGGATGCTGTTATAGGCGCGTTAAAATCAAGTTGGACTTCAACGGCAGCCCTATACCCGCTTCCCCAGAATCAATTGTTAAATAGTAACATGGAGCAAAACCCAGGTTATGATGAGTAAGGGAATTAAAAACAACACAATGAAAAAACCAATGTCCGGATTTTTAATCTGGGCATTGGTTATCATGCTCATAGCTTTGGCTGGACTAAAAGTATTTTTTGATAAAGAGAATGAGGGCACTGAAGATTTCCCGGAGTTGATACAGCCAGACATCCCCGGCGCTCCTAGGCTGGCTAAGCCCATGTTAATTAAGGGGGAGTGCAAACCTGTGATGGGAGAAGGGAATGGCTGGGCTGCCCCGGCAGTTTTCGACTGGAATGGTGACGGGAAAAAGGATCTGCTCATCGGCGAATTTGCAAGCGGTATGGAGCTGGCTAACGATAATAATTTAGGCAATTTTATCCGCGTATACCTGAATAAGGGGACGGACAGCGCTCCTGAATTTACCGATGAGTTTAAGTACGCCATGCCCGCTGAAGGCACCGATAGCAATGGCACACCCTTATCGGTCTATTTATGGTGCTGCATGTCTTTCAGGCCGCAATTTGCAGATTTGAACAATGACGGATATCAGGATATGATTACCGGCCATTATTACCCGGGGGATGTGACCTGGTTTAAGGGCAGTGAGCATGGCTTTTCACTGGGGGAAAAAATAGAGCAGGAACAGCGTGATAAACATCCGCGTTATGGAAATGATTTACCGATCACAGACCCGGAAAGCTGGTACTATTGGAATTACTCCTCAGTCAGTTTTGGGGACTTTAACGGGGATAGCCTTCAGGACATGGTTGTCGGAGGGGCCGGTTTACGTTTAAGCAAAAACATAGGGACTAAAACCGAGCCAAAATTTGGCTGCAGGGAACTCTTACTGGATGTGCATGGGAACCCATTGAAAATACATACCTATACAAAAGAAGAAGATTATAAAGAAAAACGAAAACTACCAGTTGCCGGTTCTGGTAATACCGTGCCTTTGGTAACAGACTGGGATCAGGATGGCGTATTGGATCTGATGGTCACTGACTGTTACACAAGTAAAGGCAAAGCTGCAGTTACTTTTTTCAGGGGTGTCAAAACCAAAGAAGGACGTCGTTTTGAACCCGGAGTGCCACTGTTTGAAACTAAAGATGGCGGTAAAGCTTTCCCCGGGAGTTGGCTTCAGGCTTATGTAACCGACTGGAACAATGATGGCATCAATGATCTGCTGATCGGTACCAGTGTAGCTACAATCGATGGGGTGTTTAATTATGATCTTTCCTGGAATTGGGAATATGAAACGGGAATTATGAAAAAAAATCCGGCTTATTATAGTGAAGGCTACAAAAAGATGATAGAAGATCAGATGGAGCGGGCTGAAAGAAATATCTCAGAACTTGGAATTGACAGTGAGGAGGCCCGTAAAAGGAACCTGGTGACCCGGGAAATGTTATTTAAAAATTACTATGGTAAAAAGGAGTACCGCACACTGGCCCACAAAGGCTATGTGTACCTGATGTTAGGTGAAAAAAAATAAGCAGGAATGAAGCAAATAATAATCAGTGTTTTATGTCTATTCCTGTCTTTTATAAGCGAAAGTCAGGAAGTGGTAAAATGGGACGTTGAATGCAAACAAATCAGCGATAGCACCTATCAGGTCCATTTTAGGCCAAATGTACAATCGCCCTGGCATATCTATTCCCTGGAGGTAATGGGTGGTATGGGTGTACCTACCCGTTTCTCTTTTGAAGAAAATCCGCTCATCTTATTGGACGGGCCAGTGGAAGAGATTGGATTGCAGCAGGATTTTGTTCAAAAAGTAAAACTAAAAAAAGATACAACAGCTATTCTCCGTGGCTGCATTAAGTTTATGGCTTGCACCAATGAACAGTGCCTTCCACCACAGGAAGTGGATGTTAAGGTGGAAGTGGGTACACAAAAATAATGTAAAGTTTTTTCATCTCTATAATATTTAAGTTAACTAAAAAGCTGAACTCTTTGTCTAAACAATACTTCAATTTGGTTGTTAGAAATGAAGCCCACTCACTGCCGGGAAAATCATGTTTGTGTTTTCCAGCAGTTTCCGGGGGATTCCTCTTAGTCACGGGGTGAATTATATAATTCACCCCGTGACTAATTAACAGGACAGATACTGGGTATTGGTAACGCTGGTACAGACAGATTATTCCCGAAAACTGGCCAACAGTACTATTGTCCAATAAAAAAGAAGAAAACATGCCTTTTTTCATAACCCCATTGATTGGTATTGCAAATACCGATCAATGGGTAATTACATTAATATCCTAATTCAAAAAGCGTAAACGTTTCTTTTACCCGAACCCCTTTTTCGGTCATTTCGATAGAAGCACATTCGTTGTACAAATCGTGTTCGAAAAACAAAATCACATTTTCTTCCAGGGCTTCTTTAAAGAACCGTTCTTTGTCTTTGAGCGTAATCAACGGCTTAGTGTCGTACGACATCACCCAAGGCATGGGTACATGAACCGTTGCCGGCAATAAGTCGGCCATAAAAGCAATGGTTTTACCGTTTACGTTAACATGCGGAATGATTTGCCCCTCGGTATGTCCGTTAAAAATTTTGGCGTAAATATTCGGGATAATTTCGCCTTCCTCCTCCACCAGTTTGAGCTGTCCGCTTTCCTGTATGGGCAAGATGTTTTCTTTTAAGAAACTGGCTTTTTCGCGTCGGTTGGGATTGGTGGCCCATTCAAATTGTGGTTTGCTTACCCAATAAGTTGCGTTCTTAAAGGCAGGAATCAGGTTTTTATTTTCATCATATTTAATGCTCCCCCCACAGTGATCGAAATGAAGGTGTGTTAAAATATTATCGGTAATATCATCCGGCGTATAACCGTATTTTGCCAACGATTTTTCAAGCGTATCATCGCCGTTCAGGTAGTAATGTTTCAGGAATTTTTCATCTTGTTTATCGCCAATCCCGTTGTCAATTAAAATACGTCGCTCGCCGTCGTCAATCAGCAGGCAGCGCATGGCCCAGTTGCATAAATTGTTTTCATCGGCGGGGTAAACTTTGTTCCACATTACCTTAGGAACCACGCCAAACATGGCTCCTCCGTCCAGTTTTAAATTTCCGGTTTCTATTGCAAAAAGTTTCATATTTTTTTTAAATATTAAGTTAGCGAGGTGAACCTCGGTTCACAAAATTATACTTTTTATTAAAACCAAAAAAGGCTTGCCATAAGGCAAGCCGGAGGATATATATGGAGAGGGGGATTGACCGCCCCCTGTTATTCGTGGGTTCTTTTAGATACTTTAGTGTAAGTGGCTTTCAGACTATAGTTTGTGTTTTCTTTTTTGATAATAATTTTATTTTCTGTTTCTTCCAATACTTTGAAGCTTTGTTCGGCCGGGGAAGACTTGTAATCGAGATAAACATAAGGTCCGTAAGGGTTACAATCTAACGAGAAATAGTTGTCTTCTCCATCGCCTCCATCGCCGTAATAAATACTCCCTTTTTCTCCGGGGTTGATGTAAATTTCGTACTCAATTTCCCAAGCATAATCGATATAACCATAACCATCATTGTAAATGCCATCGTAGTACAAAACATAAATTCCCGGACGAATATAGTAATAGTCGTTCCAGTAAAAAACGGAAGGAATGGCATTGGTTCCGGCATCCACATAATCCGGTTCATCTTCGGTCCATGTTAAGGCGAAATAAGCATCTCCCGGACGACCATCTTCAACAAAAACGTCAATATCACAAGATGAAAGAATAAACAATGAAGTTAAAAAAACAAATACCGATAGCTTTTTGTTCAAGCTTTTTTCCCTAATATTTTTATGTATTGTTTTCATGGCTGTTTGTTTTAAGTTTAAAAATATTGTGGACCCACTTAAAACAAAACCAATATTGTGCCAAAAAATAGAAAACCGAGAAGTAAATTCCTAATGTGCCTCCAGCCAGTTTGTTCCGGTATTCATTTCCACCAAAATTGGCACTTTCATCGGGATGGCTGTCCGCATTTTTTCTTCGATGATGGGTTGGATAATTTCCAGTTCTGATTTTTTAGCATCGAACACCAGCTCATCATGCACCTGCAGTATCATTTTCGATTCCAGTTGTTTTTTTTCGAACTCTTCATGAATGTTAATCATGGCGATTTTAATCATATCAGCCGAAGAACCCTGTATGGGTGCATTGATCGCATTTCGCTCGGCAAAACCACGAACCACGGCGTTGTTGGAGTTTATATCCCTCAAATAACGACGGCGGCCCATGATGGTTTCCACGTACCCGTGTTCTTTGGCAAAAACGATAGCGTTGTCCATAAATTTTTTAATGCCGGGATATTGGATAAAATATTGCTCGATAATTTGGGCTGCTTCGCTGCGGGCAATGCCCAGTTGCTCGGATAAGCCAAAGGCTGAAATTCCGTAAACAATCCCAAAATTCACGGCTTTGGCATTGCGGCGCATTTCTTTATCCACTTCTTCTAACGGAATGCTATATACTTTTGAAGCGGTTGCAGTGTGAATGTCGAGCCCGTTAATAAAAGCATCCAGCATGGCTTTGTCTTTGCTGAGTTCGGCAATGATCCGGAGTTCTATTTGCGAATAATCGGCGGCAAGCAAGGTATAATCTTCATTTCGAGGGATGAAAGCTTTTCGGATTTCGCGACCCTTATTGGTTCGGATCGGGATGTTTTGCAGGTTCGGGTTTTGCGAACTCAAACGCCCGGTAGCAGCTACCGTTTGCATGTATGAAGTGTGGATGTGATTATCCCTGGGGTTTACCAATGCCGGTAAAGCATCAACGTAAGTTGATTTAAGTTTTGTCAGCGAGCGGAAATCCAAAATTTCCTGGATGATGGGGTGTTTTTTCAATAACTTTTGAAGCACGTCCTCGCTGGTTGAGTATTGTTTGGTTTTGGTTTTTTTTGGCTTGTCGGTTATTTTCAGGCGTTCAAACAAAATTTCTCCTAACTGTTTTGGAGAAGCTATGTTGAACTCGGTTCCGGCATATTCATAAATTTTATCACGGATTTTAAGGACTTCTGTTTCCAGCTCTTCCGAGTATTTTTTCAAAGCTTTAATGTCCAATTTGATTCCTTCTTTTTCCATGGAAGCAAGCACGGGGATCAACGGAATTTCTATGTCTTCAAAAAGTTGGAGCGTATTTGATTCTTTCAGTTGAGGTTTGAAAATTTCGGCCAGTTGGAAGGTGATGTCTGCATCTTCGCAGGCATAATCAACCAAAGCGTTGATTTTATTTTTCTGAACCTCGCGCATGCCGAGCTGATGTCCGCGGCGTTTTTCAGTAACCGTGTCGTAGCTGATGGTTTTGTAATCCAGGTAAACATCGGCCAGGTAATCCATGCCGTGACGTTGATCGGGTTCGAGCAAATAATGGGCGATCATGGTATCAAAAATTTCCCCCCGGATTTGAATACCGTACCATTTTAGTACGCTTAAATCGTACTTCAGGTTTTGTCCTATTTTTTCAATAGTTTTAGTGTTGAACACGGGTTTGAAATCTTCCAATGTTGCTTTGCAATCTTCGAAGCGGTCGGGCAGGGGAACGTAAAAAGCTTTTCCTTTGGCGTAGCAAAACGATATTCCAACCAGCTCGGCATTGTTGGGATCGGTTCCGGTGGTTTCGGTGTCAAAGCAAATTGATTTTTGCTGAAGCAGCTTCTCGATGAGTTCTTTCTTTTTATCTTCCGAATCAATCAAAATATATTCATGGTCGACATCTTGCAGGGTGTTTTTGGTTTTTATGAGTTGCTCGCTTTCAGGCAGCCCGCTGAATAAATCGCCCATGGGTTCAACGGCTTGCTTAGTAGTCGTAGGTTGTTTGAGCGATTCCAGGGTAAACAAACGTTGGGCAAACTGGCGGAATTCGAGTTCGTCAAACAATTCTTTGAGTTCCGGCAGATTGGGGTCGTTCAACTCCAGTTCGTTTGCTCTAAATTCGATGGGTACGTCCAGGATAATGGTTGCCAGCATCTTGGATTGGATGGCCTGGTTGGCAAAATTTTCAAGGTTTTCTTTTTGCTTGCCTTTTAGTTTATCCGTGTTTTGCAGAATATTCTCTATGCTTTCGAATTCTCCAATCAATTTTGAAGCGGTTTTTTCTCCAATGCCCGGCACCCCCGGAATATTATCGGAAGCATCGCCCCATAAACCCAAAATATCGATCAGTTGTTCGGGTTCTTTTAAACCGTATTTTGCACAAATTTCTTTGGGCCCTAAAATCTCGGCTTTGTTGCCCATGCGTGGCGGTTTGTACATGGAGATATTTTCGGAAACCAATTGTCCGAAATCCTTGTCCGGGGTCATCATAAATACTTCGAAGCCTTCTTTCTCGGCTTTTTTGGCGAGGGTTCCAATAACATCGTCAGCTTCGTAACCGTCGACGTAGAGAATGGGAATGTTAAAGCCTTCGATTAATTTTTTGATGTAGGGGATGGAGGTTGCCAAATCCTCAGGCATGGCCTCGCGGTTGGCTTTGTATTCGGAAAAATCTTCATGCCTGATGGTAGGAGCCATGGTGTCGAAAGCCACCCCGATATGGCTTGGTTTTTCGTTTTTGATTACATCGAGCAGAGTATTTGCAAAGCCTAAAATGGCCGAAGTATTTAGTCCTCTGGAGTTAATTCTGGGGTTCTTGTTTAAAGCGAAATAGGCCCTGTAAATCAAAGCCATGGCATCGAGCAGAAAAAGTTTTTTTTGTTCCGGCATGCTAAAAATTTTATCAGATTCTAACAAAGGTAATCATTTGAGCCATTCGTAACTGGGTTAAATTTATGAACAATGATGTTACAATAACTTCTCATGAAACGCTGTAAAAAGTATTTTTTTATCGTTATATTTACAATAGTTCATTTGATTTATAAATACCGCAGGCGTTGGCATGATCGTTTGTCGAAAAAGAATTTAATATGGTAGAACGTAAAAAAAAGAGAGCAAAAATTTTTGTGCTCGATACTTCGGTTATTCTTTATGACCACAATGCAATTAATAATTTTGAAGAGAATGACGTAGCCATCCCGATTACCGTGTTGGAAGAACTTGATAATTTTAAAAAAGGGAACGATATTAAAAATTTCGAGGCCCGTGAGTTTATCCGGAACATGGACCGGCTGGCGGGGAAATATACCCTGAAAAACTGGATCGCGATTAATGGCAAAGGAAAAGGGAATTTTAAGGTAATCATGAACCAAAACACTCCTAAATTAGATGCTACAAAAATATTTGGCGACAGCAAAGCGGATCATAAAATACTGAATGCTGCTATTTCTTTATCGGAAGAATTCCCGGATAAAAGCATCATTCTTGTTACTAAGGATATTAATTTACGCTTAAAAGCAAAATCGTTAAACATTCTTGCCGAAGACTATGAAACCGGTAAAATTAAGGATATGGATTCTTTATATTCCGGTAAATCGCTGATAGAAGATGTTGATAAGGAAGTCATCGATAAGCTTTATGGTGAGGGAACCTGCACCCTGAAAGATCTCCGCTTAAAAGAATCAATTCCGAACCATTATTATATTGTACGTCATCAGCGGACTTCTGCTCTTGCTTTTTATAACCCGGTAACTAATTTAATTGAGCGGGTGGGAAAAAGGCCGGCCTACAAAATCATGCCTCGCAACGCCGAGCAGGTGTTTGCGCTGCATGCTATTTTTAATCCGGATGTGAAATTGGTTACGCTTCAGGGGGTGGCTGGAACCGGAAAAACTTTAATCGCTTTGGCCGGAGCCTTGGAACAACGCCGAATGTTTAAGCAAATTTATTTGGCTCGCCCGATTGTTCCGTTGAGCAATAAAGATATTGGTTATTTGCCCGGAGACATTAAGGATAAAATTAACCCTTATATGGAGCCGCTTTGGGATAATTTGAAATTTATCCAGAACCAGTATCACGAGGCCGATAAAGAATACAAGGCCATTACCAATGCTTTGGAGCAGGAAAAACTGGTGATTACGCCATTGGCTTATATCCGTGGACGAAGTATTTCTAACGTTTGCTTTATCGTGGATGAGGCCCAGAATCTGACGCCGCACGAGGTTAAAACTATTATTACCCGTGCCGGGGAAGATACCAAAATTATTTTTACCGGGGATGTTTTCCAGATAGACACGCCTTACCTGGATGCACAGTCAAACGGCTTGTCATACCTGATCGATAAGATCAAGCACCATGAGATTTATGCCCATGTAAAACTGGAAAAAGGAGAACGTTCGGAATTGGCAAACTTGGCAAACGAATTGTTGTAGGTTTTGTCACACTGAGCGAAGTCGAAGTGTGATAAAAATGGTTATTCGACTACGTCCCTGATAAACATTTTTTTGATAAGTTCCAGTAATCTTTATTTTTCCTGGTAAATTACGCTAAGAAGCGTTTTCCCCACAATTTTCAGGGTGTTTTTGTCAATCGATTCAAGGTTATCACCCAAGGTGTGCCAGTGCGGGAAAAAGCCGCTTGCAGTTTCCTTATCATAATGAATGATGTCAATGGTTGGAATGCCCATGTTTTCGTTAACTGGAACGTGATCGTCGTAAATCCCCCCCGTTTTTTCATCCACAAAATATTTATGGTAGCCTAATTCTGCCGCTGCTTTCCAAACTTTGTTCAGGATATCCGGAGCATAAAAATTAGAAGTTGATTCGTAGGCAAAATGAGGATCGGCAACGCCAACCATGTCTAATAAAATCCCGTAGCGGGCCCGGTAGTTGGGCGTGTGCGGGTTTTTGCTCCAATGTAAAGAACCCAGGGCCCATGAATCGTTCGAGCCGTAACTCCCCGAATCTTCCACATCAAAGAAAATAATATCAATGCCCATTTCGGCTTCCTGTTGGCTTAGTTGACGGGCAATTTCCAATAAAACGCCAACACCGCTGGCACCATCATTGGCGCCGTCAATCGGCATTTTATGCTTTGAAGCATCCTTTTCTTTATCTGCAAAAGGCCGTGAATCCCAATGGGCGCAAAGTAAAATCCGTTTTTTGCTTTGCGGTTTAAAAGAAGCAATGAAATTGTATCCTGTAACAATCTTTTTATCGGCTAAACGGGTTTGAAACTCCTGACGGATTACATGCGGGGTGTATTTTTTTAAGCTTGTTTCAAGATAATCTCCACATTTTTTGTGAGCCTGGCTTTTAGGAACACGGGGGCCAAAAGCCAACTGATCTGCTACAAACCGATAGGCTGAATCGGCGTTAAAATCAGGAACGTTTACTTGTTTTTCAGCCATTGGCTTTTCTTGTTTTGGGGTTGATTTCTTGTTGGTGTTTCCGCACGAAATTAAAAAAATAAGCATGGTTACCATGCTTATTTGAAGGTGTATTTTTTTCATTACCTAAATAATTCAGAAGGTTGTCCAAACTTATTTTCAAACACAAGGGTCTTAAATTCTTTTCTTTCCCTTTTGGCTAATTCAGCTTCTTTCATGCCACCTTCCAGTATTTCGGGGTCGCCCAAATAGCCAATAGCAAAAGCAGAAATGGCTTCATATTCTTCGGGAATATCGAAATTTTTCCGGGCTTTTTCAGGATCAAAACCGGTCATTTGGTGCACGTATAAGTCTTCTTCCATGGCTTGAAAGCTGAGGTGGGCAACCGATTGCCCTACATCGTAGCGATAGGATGTGTTTTCTTTTCCGTTTGCAATTTTTTGTCCGACCGAAACGACCAAAACCGGCGCAAACTTGGTCCAGTTTTGGTTGAACTCTACCAGGCACTCATAAATTTTTTGATAGGTTTCATCTTTGTTTAGCCCTAAAATAAAACTCCAGGGCTGGACATTGAATGCTGAGGGGGTCCAACGTGCAGCTTCAAATAAGCATTGTATTTTTTCCGGTTCAACCGTTTTATTTTCAAAAGCCCGGGGGCTCCACCGTTTGTTTAAATTCGGGTGTATGTCGTAGATTGTTTTTGCGTTTTTCATTTGATTTAGTATTTAAAAAGTTAGTGTAAATGTAGTTCCTTCGTTGGGTTTAGATTTTACGGATATAGAGCCTTTGTGTAAGCTCATAATTTGCCGTGAAAGGCTTAAGCCAATGCCCGATCCTGTTTTCTTAGACGTGAAAAAAGGCATAAAAATTTTATCTAAGATATCGGGTTTGATCCCGCTTCCGTTATCACTGACTTCAATGATAGTCCGGCCGTTATCTTTTTTGGTTGAGAACAAATCAATGATCGGAGATTCTGTTTCTTTAACGGCATCGATGGCATTTAAAATTAAATTAATGATGACCTGGTCAACTAAATCAGGATCGGCAGTAAGTTTTAAATCTGCTGGAAATACCCGGATTTTGAGTTGTACATTAAATTTTTCGAGTTTGGGTTTGAGCAGGTCTTCGGCGCGGTTAAATAAGTCCGAAATTTCAAAATAGCGGAAATTTGGTTTTGGTATCCGGGTCAGGTTCCGGTAAATCTCAACAAAATTCAGCAAGCCCTGACTGCGGCTTTGAATGGTTCGCAGGGCACTGTCAACGCCTTGTACATCATCCTCATCCATTGCTTTTAGTTTGAGCCGTTCTTCTATGCTTTCAAATAGCATTTCCTGAACCGTTGAAGCCAGTGACGAGATGGGCGTAATGGAATTCATTATTTCGTGTGTTAGAACCCGGATGAGTTTTTGCCACGATTCAATTTCTTTTTCTTCCAATTCGGCATGGATGTTTTGTAGCGAGATTAAAACAAATTCTTCGCCACGCATGCGGAATTCTGTTGCATAAATCATTAGCTGAACCAGTTCGTCTTCAACGAAAAGCTTGACCAAGGTTTTGTCACCGGCTTTTAGCTTCATAAAAATTTCCGGTAAATCTTCTTTTACTACATGGAGGTCGTTGATAAACCGAAGGTTTGTGATTCGTAACAAGCGTTTGGTTGCCGTATTTATGCTGTCAACTTTCCCATCTTTACGATAGGCAATGATCCCGATGCTTACGTGTTGAATAACCGTTTGTAGGTAATTAAAATGTTCTTCTTTTTCGGCGCGGTTTTTCTTAAATTGTTTGATTACTTCGTTAAATTCGTTGTTTAGTTCCTGGAAACTTTTGCCCATCCCGTTGTCGGAGAAAGAACTTACAAAATCGGAATGCCTGATGCTTTGCAAAAATTTGGCAAGTTTACGGTTGGTTCGCTCAACGAAAAGAATAAGGCTGATAATTTGAGCAATGATAAATGTTCCTAAAATAAAAGCACTAACCCAATATTTTGTTTGATCGGTTAAATAGAAAAGTAAAAATATTGAAATCGTTAAAACGATTATACGAAGTATAACTAAGAAACGAAACCTTTTATAAATCATATTTTTCAATTCGACGATAAAGTGAAGCCCGGGTCAGCCCCAGCTCTTTTGCAGCCTTACTGATGTTTCCGCCATGTTTGTCGATCACTTTCCGGATCAACATTTTTTCTGTTTCTTCTAAATTCATATTGCTTGGAATCATGTCGACATCTTTATTTTCTTCTGATTGCGATAGGAAGAAATCATGGGGTTCCAGCATATTTGATTCGCTCATAATTACAGCTCGTTCAACCGAGTGTTGCAATTCACGGATGTTGCCCGGCCAGTTATGTTTTTCGAGGCGCGACAGAGTGCTTTGATTGAGACGCTTCAAAGGCATTTTGTATTTTTTGCAGTAAATATTGAGGAAGTGATCAACCAGCAAAGGAATGTCTTCAACGCGTTCGCGCAATGGCGGAAGCTGAATTTCAACGGTATTGATGCGGTACAGCAAATCCTGGCGGAATTTTCCGTCGTTCACCATTTGGTACAATGGCATGTTGGTGGCGCAAATCAGGCGGACGTCAATAGGAATTTCTTTATTGGTTCCTAAACGAACCACTTTGCGGTTTTGGATAACGCTCAATAATTTTGATTGCAGCGAAAACGAAAGGTTCCCGATTTCATCCAGAAAAATAGTACCTTTATTAGCGGCTTCAAAACGTCCGGCGCGGTCTTCTTTGGCATCGGTAAAAGCACCTTTTTTGAATCCGAACAGTTCGCTCTCGAAAAGAGTTTCGCTGATTGCGCCCAAGTCAACGCTGATAAAAACTTCGTCTTTTCGGTTCGATGCGCGGTGAATAGCTCTGGCAATAAGTTCTTTCCCGGTCCCGTTTTCGCCTAAAATTAAAACGTTTGCATCGGTAATTGCTACTTTTTGTACGGTAGAAAGTACTTTTTGCATGTTTGGCGACTGGCCGATAAGGTTACTGTATGCCTGGTCAGAATCGGCAATCAGTACTTTTTGTTTGGTGCGTAAATCTTCCAGTTCAACTTTTGATTTGCGCAACTCAAGGGTGGTGGTAATTGTAGCCAGTAATTTTTTATTTTCCCAAGGTTTTAGCAGGAAGTTTGTCGCCCCTTCTTTAATTCCCTGAACGGCAAGCTCAATATCACCGTAACCGGTAATTAAAATTACAACGGCCGTGGGGTCGGTTTCCAGTATTTTATTCATCCAATGAAAGCCTTCTTTGCCGGAGGTCGCATCGGGGGTAAAATTCATATCAAGAAGGATAAGATCGTAACTTTCGTTACGGATCAGATCCGGAATATTTTCGGGATTTGTTTCGGTATGTACTATATTAATGTGTTGTTTTAGAAATAATTTTGCGGCCAGCAAAACATCCTGATCATCATCAACGATTAATATTTTAGCATCTAATTTATCCATAAAATAAGGTGTTGTGCCAAAAATTTGGTTTTGTGCGATAAAGGTATGAAATCTGTTCGTATATGTACAAAAAAATGAACGATATTGAACAATTTATTCGTTTGCTAGTCATTTTACCAATAAAAGTATATTAAAAATCAATGAGTTATAATTAATGGCACAACTTTAGTTAAAAACTGTTAAAATTAACCTTTTGACGAAATGGATAGAATTATAGAAAAGAAAAAATGGACGCCTAAAAAAATTGGGACGATTGTAGCGATAGCAGCTTTTGCTTTTTTTATTTTTTATTTGCTGTTTTTACGTGACAATTCAAGTAAATTATATGTTGATAAAAATCAGTTAACCATTGCGCCTGTATTAGCCGATAAATTTCAGGAATTTATACCGATTGATGGGGTGGTTGCTCCTAAAGATTTAATTCAGATTGATGCTGTACAAGGAGGTAGGGTCGAATTAATTTATGTAAATGATGGTGATTATTTGAAAGAAGGAGATACCATTGTAAAATTAATGAATGCCAATATGGAGCTGAGTTATATGGAGCAGGAAACCCGTGCTTTGGATGGGATTAATAACCTGCAAAATACCAAAACTTCGCTGGAGCGTAATACGATTAACCGAATGAAAGAAATTGTTGAGCTTAATCGCCAAATTGATTTAAACAAAGCCAATTTTAATCGTATGCAAGAACTGCATCAGGATAGTGTAATTTCAACCAAAGAATTTGAAGATGCCCAACGTGAATTTAATTATACTATTAAACAACTTGAGTTATCGCTAGAATTGCGACGCCTGGATTCGATTTCCACGACGAATCAGATAAGAGCAATTAATAATTCTTTGGAACGCATGGAGTTTAACTTGACTCTACTTAGAAGAAACATGGAAAATGCTTATGTGAAATCTCCTGCAGATGGAAAACTTTCATCATTTAACCTTGAGCTTGGTGAAACAAAAAATATGGGTGAAAACCTGGGGCAAATTGACTTGCAAACCGGATTTGAATTGCAGGCCAATATTGATGAACGCTACATTTCCCGTGTTTACAGGGGGCAGGAAGCAGAATTTGATTTTGGAGGCAAAAATTACCAATTATATATCGACCGGATTTATACCGATGTAAGTAATGGTTCGTTCCGTGTTGACCTTTACTTTGTAGACAATGTTTATCCGCCAAGCATTAAATGGGGGCAAACCATTCAGTTGCGCTTGAAATTCAGCAGCGAAACCGATGCAATCATTATCAAACGTGGCGGGTTCTTCCAGGAAACCGGAGGTAACTGGATTTATGTTGTTGACGAAAGCGAATCGTTTGCAACCAAACGTAACATCCGCATCAATCGCCAAAACACCAATTATTATGAGGTGATGGAAGGATTGCAACCGGGCGAAAAAGTAATCGTATCATCTTACGATTCGTTTGGAAACAAAGACAAATTAATATTCAGGAATAAATAGTATAACAATATTTAAAATCATTTAAAAACATAATATTATGATTAAAACAGTAAACCTTTCTAAAATCTTCCGTACCGATGAAGTAGAAACGACTGCCTTAAACGAAGTATCATTCGAAATTAAAAAAGGAGAATTTGTAGCTATTATGGGTCCTTCGGGATGTGGGAAATCAACGTTGTTAAACATTTTGGGATTGTTGGATAACCCCAGTGGTGGTGAGTATCATTTTCTTGAAAATGAAGTTTCAAAACACTCTGAAAAACAAAGAGCCAACCTGAGAAAACACAACATCGGTTTTGTATTCCAAAACTTTAACCTGATTGACGAGTTAAACGTTTTTGAAAATGTTGAACTTCCGTTAATTTATTTAGGCTACTCAAGCAAAGAACGCAAACAACGCGTTGAAGAAGTTTTAGAACAAATGCAAATTATTCACCGTAAAAAACACTTCCCGCTCCAATTATCAGGTGGTCAGCAGCAACGTGTTGCCGTTGCAAGGGCTGTAGTTGCCAACCCGGCTTTGATTCTTGCGGATGAGCCTACCGGTAACCTTGACTCTGCTCACGGTGAAGAAGTAATGAACTTGCTGGAGAGCTTGAATCAAAAAGGAACAACCATTGTTATGGTAACTCACTCTCAAAGAGATTCTGAGTATGCTCAACGTGTTATTAGATTATTTGACGGTCAAATTATTAATGAAAATATTAAAAGCTCCACTACTTTATAAATAATTGTTTTAGCAAAGTAGAATTAACTTGTTTCTTTAAAAGCTTCTTTTCTTTTAGTAATGATTTGATCATAGCAGGGGAAAGAAGTTTTTTTATTAAGGAAATGTAAAAAGTATGATTAAATGAATACGAATTATTTCATGCTTATTCTTCGGAATTTGAAGAAAAACAAAGGCTTTTCAGTAATTAATATCATTGGTCTGGGTATTGGAATGGCTGCTTCTATACTCATTGCGTTATGGATTTTTAATGAGCTTAGCTGGGATCGTTTTCATGAAAAATCAGATCAAATTTACAGGCTCGAACGAGAATTTTTTAGAAACGGAGAAACCTCTTTGATACCAGTTACTTCTGCTATTTATGCCGATAAAATACAAGAAGAATACCCACAGGTTGATAAAATTGTTAGGCTTTATAAGAAAATATTAAAGGTTCAATTAGAGGATGGAACCTACATCGGGGAAAAGGTGTTTTTTGCAGATCATAGTTTTTATGATGTATTTAGTTTACCCATTATTAAAGGTAATGTTTCTGATGTTTTGAATGAACCCAACACACTTGTTTTAACCGAAAAAGCTGCAAAAAAGTATTTCCCCGACCAAAACCCCATCAATCAAATCATTAATATTGATGTTTCCGGAAACGATGTAAGTTTTTTGGTGACCGGTGTTATGAAAGATATTCCGAGAAACAGCCATTTTCATTTCGAAATGCTGGCCTCTTTTTCAAGCCTGAAAAAATTGGGATATATTCGGACAAATTCATCCTGGAATGATAATAAACTCTATACTTATTTGCTGTTAAAGGATGGAGTGAATATTGATGAATTTGAACAAAAATTACAGGAAATGGTTGATACCTATATCAATCCTGCCCGCAAAGAGCTGTTGGGGAAATCAGAACCCGTTTCTCAGCTCCAACTGAAATTACAACCGTTAACCAGTATTCATTTTAATAATAATTCGAATTGGGCCATAGAACCCAATCAAAATGTACGATTGATTTATTTATTCTCCTTTTTTTCACTACTTATTTTATTTATGGCAAGTTTTAATTATGTAAACCTTTCCGTTGCCATAGCCAGTAAAAGATCATTAGAAATTGGTGTGAGAAAAACCATGGGAGCCGCTAAAAAACAACTTGTACTTCAGTTTCTAGCCGAATCCATTATTTTGTCGGTTATTGCTTTGTGTGTTTCGGCTTTGATTATTGAATTAACATTGCCAATGTTTAATCGGTTTACCGGTAAATCAATTAGTTTGTTTTCTCTGTTAAATACTGAAACCCTGCTTTTTGTTTTGGTTATTGTATTTGTTACCGGATTTATATCCGGTATTTATCCGGCTTTTTACCTCTCTTCTTACAGACCTATTTTTGCACTAAAAGGAGTGGAGATTAGGGGGGTAAAAAAGCTGAGTTTGAAAAAAATATTAGTCATCCTTCAGTTTAGTATTTCCATTGCTTTGATTATTGGGGCAATCACAGCCAATATTCAGCTTCGCTATTTTCATGATAAACCTTTGGGTTTTGAAAGAGAAAATATATTGTTAGTGAATTCAGGCGGAAGTTTTGTTTCCAACCACTACCAGGCTTTTAAAAATGAATTGCTCCGGAATAAAAAAATTAACCGGGTAACTACTTCAACAAGTATTCCAACACTCACATCTTTTTCGGACAACAGGTATAGCTGCGAGGCTAATCCGGGAGAAGAACAATATTTTTGGACTTATAAGGTGGGAAAAGATTATTTCTCTACTTACCAAATTAATGTATTGGCAGGAGATAGTTTTGCGAACAGGCATTTATCTGATTTGCAAAATAAATGTATTATAAACGAGAGTGCTGCTAAAATGTTAGGCTTCAAAAATCCGGCTGAGGCTATTGGAAAAATGATAATACATTATGGGTATGAGTCGAATGTTCGTGAGCAAATTATTGGAGTGGTCTCCAATTATCATGTTCACGATTTGAGCCAGGAAATAAAACCATTGGTTCATTATTTTGATGCCGACAATAAAGGATATATTTCAATTAAATATACTGGAACAGATGATGATGTTTTGGAAACAGCCGAATTAACTTGGAAATCTAATTTCCCCAATATTCAGTTTTCGGCAGGGTTCTTTACTCGCCGTTATGATAGTTTGTATTTAAATGAACAAAAAATCCAACAACTATTAATTGCTTTTACAGTTTTGTCTGTGTTTATTGCCTGTATGGGATTGTTTGGCCTTGCTGCTTATATGATTCAGCAACGGATAAAGGAAATAGGAATTCGGAAAGTATTTGGTGCCAGCGGGAATTCAATTATACGTTTAATGAACCGGGAGTTTTTGAAATGGGTTATTGTTGCCAATGTAATTGCATGGCCCTTGGCTTATTTTTTATTGGATGAGTGGTTATCCGGTTTTTATTATCGAATTACAATGTCGTTTTGGGCCTTTATATTTTCGGGCATGATAGGAATTATAATTTCAGTTATTACAGTGAGTTTTCACGCTTTAAAGGTGGTAAACTCAAATCCTGTCGATGCTTTACGATACGAATAAAGATCACATAAATTTGAAAAATATGCCAAATTATTTAAAAATTGGATTCAGAAATTTAAGCAAAAACAGTTCTTACGCTTTTATAAATATTGCTGGCCTTACCATCGGTATTGCATCGTTTTTAATGATTATGATGTACGTTCAGTATCATTTATCTTTCGATCAGCATATTGAAAATAGAAACAACCTGTATCGTTTGGTCGAGATTCAGCATGCCGAAGGGGTGGGCGATCAACATGTAGCTGTAACCATGGCTCCTTTGGCTCCAACGATGATGAAAGATTTTCCTGAGGTTATTAATTTCCTTCGTGTCTGGAATTTAGGAAGCGTCCCTTTTGAAATTAATAATAAAATTATTAAACAAAACAGGGTTGTTTTTGCAGATAGTTCAGTATTTGATTTGTTTAATGTTAAATTGATTCACGGCAATGCAAAAGATGCATTGGCAAAACCGAAATCAATTCTCCTCTCAGAAGAAACAGCGTTGAAATATTTTACCTCTGCCGAAGAGGCTCTTGGTAAAGTGATAACGTATAATAAAACCGAAACTTTTATTATTACTGGGGTATTTGAAGATGTTCCCGAAAATTTTCATGTCCAGTTTAAAGTTATTGCGTCATTTGTTACTGTCGAAGAATTGTTTGAATGGACAAAGGGTTGGGGGAGTAATTCGTTTTCATCGTATGTTGAGCTTTCTCCAAATACCGATATTGAAGCCCTTGAAGTTAAATTCCCCGAATTTTTAAATAAATACACTGAGCAGGATGAAAAAGATGGGGGCTATCGTTTTGATTTGTATTTGCAGCCGTTAAAAGAAATCCACCTGCAATCGGGGCATATAAAATTCCAGTGGCAGGTGAACCAAAGTGATATACAAATAATCTATATTTTTTCAATTGTTGCTTTCCTTATTTTGTTTATTGCCTGTATCAACTTTATAAACATTGCCATTTCAAGGTCGATAAAACGGGCAAAAGAAGTAGGGATGCGAAAAGTTATTGGTGCAAACCGAATGAGTTTGATTTATCAGTTTAACAGCGAATCGGTGGTATTAACACTTCTTTCAATTATTTTGTCGCTGGGTTTGGTAGAGCTTCTTTTGCCTACGTTTAATAAATTACTGGGCACCGAATTATCTATTAATTTTTTGGGTAACCCCTTGTTTAACGTTGGCCTTGTTGGGATTTTGATTTTTGTAAGCTTAGTTACAGGCTTGTACCCGGCATATTATTTGTCAAAATTTAAACCCATTATTGTCTTAAAAGGAACCAAAGGAAGCGTGAAAGGGAAGACCGGTTTATTAACCCGGATTTTGGTGGTATTCCAGTTCACCATTTCTGTAGCACTGATCTTTGTTATCATGGTTGTTCAAAAACAAATTAATTATACGCAAAATAAAGATTTAGGGTATAATTATGAGAATGTAATGCGTGTAAATTTTTTCGATTCCCGAAACGATTATAAAAAGATTGATGTTATTCGTGCCGAACTTTTACAAAACCCTGATATAATTAAGGTAAGCGGGGCTGCTTCAGTAACCGGGGCTTCGGGCAATCAAAGTTTCAGGGAAGTTAATGATACTGTTTCAAAGAGGTTGATTTACAGAATTTGTGCGGTTGATCCCGAGTATTTTGATTTGATGGAAATCCCGATTGTGCGTGGAAGAAATTTTAGCAGGGAGTATGCCCGGGATATGAAGGGGCTATCGGTTATTTTAAATGAGATTTCTGTGGCTGAGCTTGGATGGGATGACCCGATCGGGAAACAGTT
Source organism: Bacteroidales bacterium (assembly GCA_963664245.1). Lineage (GTDB taxonomy): Bacteria > Bacteroidota > Bacteroidia > Bacteroidales. Next base: position 2,001,209 of record OY760934.1, on the reverse strand, counting down.
TCGTGTTTATGTTGATGATTCGGCTCAAAATGCAAGCGTTATCGGGGTGGTAAAAGATTATCATTATTATTCGTTGCATAATAAAATTGAACCGGCGTTTTTCAGGGTTGATCGTTCCAGAAATGAAGCAATGATAATTAAATTTGTTGATCCACCCATTGGATCAGATAATAAAGAAATTGCAGCCTTCCAAAAGAAAAATGTCGCCTATGTTGAAAAGGTATGGAGATCGTTTTTCCCCGATGCAAGTTTCGACTATGCTTTTGTTGAGCAAGGCCTTTCCCGTGAGTATAGCCAGGAGAAAAACACTTTAAGCATTTTTACTTATTTTGCCATACTGTCTATATTAATTTCCTGTTTGGGCTTGTATGGCTTAATAGCTTTTGTTGTTGAACAACGAACCAATGAAATAGGGGTTCGTAAAGTAATGGGAGGATCTGTTACACAAATCTTATTCTTGCTTATCAAAGACTTTATTAGTTTAATCATAATTGCCGGGGTGATAGCAACACCTTTGGCAATTTATATCTCTAACCAATTTCTTCAATCCTTTGTATATAGGATACCTATGCCATATGTGTATATGGTTGTTGCAGTTTTTATTGCATTATTCATTGCCATTGTAACCATATCGTATCATGCTGTTAGATCGGCTAATGCAAACCCGGTTGATGCATTAAGGTACGAGTAATTATTAACTTAAAAACCAAAGCTATGAGAGAAGTCGTTATTTTAATACCAGATGTAGATATTGAACAAAATGTAGAAATAGATGTTCGTATCAATGGTCGAAAAAAGACCTTGCAATACCGTGTTGAATTGTTGGATTGGGAAGGCAACGATGTTCCACCTAAAGAAAAAGTTCAGGTTCTCCGCCATAAAATTGCGGAATATGATAAAGATTGGGAATTAGTTGAAGTTGGGGCTCCAACCGATGAAAATATACCATTAATGTTTAGAAAAAAATCATAAACCAAATTAACGACCCAAAAACGTTAACGCCATGAAAAAACTATTTGTTGCAATTATTTGCCTGGCATTTGTTATGCCTGTTTTTGCTCAATCGACCGACGTTGAAAAAGAAGCTATTAAAACGGTCATTCAAACTTCGTATGTTGATGGTTTGCAAAACCTGAAAAATATTGATGCCATTAAAGATGGCTTCCATCCCGGATTTAATTTGCTGATTTTTAAAAACAACATGGTTGAAAAATTGCCGATTTACAACTGGATTGAATACGCAAAACGACGTAAGGCAAAACAAACAGAACCCCTGACCGAAGAAAATACAACCTATGTAAAGTTTTTAAATATTGATATCACCGGAAATGCCGCTGTGGCAAAGATTGAACTAAGTAAAGGCGGAAAATCTATTTTTATTGATTACTTATCGCTTTACAAGTTTGATGATGGGTGGAAAATTGTTGGCAAAATCTATTATAGATTTCCGTAAAAAAGATTTATTTACTACACCAAAAACAATCTATTTATGATTAAGAACCTTATCGTAATAGCTGCTAGGTATTTTTTTAAATATTGGGGTTATTCGTTGATTAATATATTGGGATTATCCCTGGGATTGGCAACCTGCATACTGATTTTCCTGTTTGTTCAGGATGAGTTTAATTACGATCGGTTTCACGATAATGCGGATAATGTTTACCGTTTGGAATATGACCTTTATTTCGAAGGTCAGGCGATGCATTGGGCAGCTACTACCGGAAATGTAATCCCGTTTGTTACAGAGAATTTTCCCGAAGTTGTTTCAGCCTGTAAGATGAATTTTGTGTATGGCCAGCAGGTTGTTGAATATAAAGAGCTCTCGTTTCGTGAAGACAATGTAGTTGCTGTTGATTCAACATTTTTTGATGTTTTTTCTTTCAAAATTATTAACGGATCAAAGCAAGGAGCTTTAGCCGGCCCTTCAAAAACAGTTGTATCCGAATCTGTTGCCCTAAAATACTTCGGGCAAAATAACCCGATTGGTGAAGTAATTAAGTTGAACGGACGGAACTATAAAATTACAGCGGTAACCAAAGATGTTCCGGTTCATTCGCATTTTCATTATGATATTTTAATTCCGCTTGATGATGCCAGGGCTCAGGGAGCTCAGATTGATCGAAGAGGCCCGTTTGCTTACTATTCTTATATCAGGCTTCCTGATAAGGAAACTAAGAAAAAACTGAAAGAAAAAATGGATGCCCGCTTGTGGGAAACATTTGGCCTTATTGTTTCGGGGCCGGATGCAAATGTTCCGGAAGGTTCTGATGGAGAATTTGTTTTTGTTCCGATTACGGATATTCATTTAAAGTCACATGTTGAAAAAGAAATTGAAGTCAATGGCGATATTCAATACATTTATATTTTTTCTATCATTGCCATATTTGTATTACTTATAGCCTGTATTAATTATATGAATCTTGCTACGGCCCGTTCGGCTCGTCGCGGACGTGAAGTTGGTGTGAGAAAAGTTTTGGGAGCAAATAAAACAACCATTTTCAAACAGTTTATGGGTGAGTCGTATGTAATGAGTTTACTGGCTCTTTTGTTTTCCTTGCTTTTTGTTGAACTAATACTTCCTGGCTTTAATATCTTTACCTCGAAAACCCTGATTTTAAGTGTGTTTCAAAATATGCCCCTGTTGCAGTTATTGATAATAGTGTTTTTTGTTGTCGGGTTTTTATCAGGATCCTACCCGGCTGTTTTCTTATCAAAATTCAATCCTTTAAAGGTACTGAAATCTAATACTATTTCCGGAAGCAGCAATAAGTCGACACTTTATCTCAGAAGAGGATTGGTGGTTTTTCAGTTTTCGATTTCTGTTTTGCTGATTATTGGAGCCATCACTGTTTACACACAATTAAGGTACATTCAAACCAAAGATTTAGGTTTTAATAAAGAACAGGTTGTTGTTTTAAATTTGACCAATACTATTCGTCCGGAACAAATAAAATCGTTAAAAAACGAATTTCGTAAAGAACCGTCCATTGTAAGTGCAACAAGCAGCTCGGTTATTCCCGGCGAAAGAGTACACATGCTTTCGGTTCGTTTCCCTGATTTGCGGGAACAAAATATTGAAGGAAATGAAGAAGAGGATATTATCGGGATGCGTGTCATTAATGCCGATGTTGATGTTGTTGAAACTTTTGGGCTTGAAATTGTTGAAGGCCGAAACTTTTCTGAAGAATATGGAACAGATGAACAGTCGGCTTTCTTGATTAACGAAGCCGGTGTTAAGGCTTTTCAATTAGAAAACCCTGTTGGAACCAGGTTTGAATATTTATATGGATTGAGAGTGCCTAAGTCGGGTAATATTGTTGGTGTGCTTAAAGATTTTCATTACGCCTCATTGCATAGTGATATAGAGCCAGTGATTGTTCAAATTATGCCTCAATATAACAGGTACATGAGTGTAAGGATTAATCCCGGTGATATTAAAGAAACCCTGGCAAAAATTGAAAATTCATGGGAAGCTGTTTTTCCCAACCTTCCTATTGATTTCTTTTTCCTTGATACATCTTACGACAATATGTATAAAACCGAAATGAGTATGGGAACCATTATTACTTATTTTACAATCCTGGCAATTATCATCGCTTGTTTGGGTTTGTTTGGTCTGGCTTCGTATATCACAGAGCAAAAAACAAAAGAGGTTGGAATACGCAAAGTATTGGGGGCCTCAATTATATCTATTATCAATTCGATTTCGAAAGAGTTTTTAGTGTTAATCGTAATTGCAAATATTATTGCTTATTTACCAGCATATTATTTTTTAGATAATTGGTTGAGTGATTTTGCGTATCGTGTTAATATTAATTTGGGTGTTTTTCTTATAACTTCTGTTTTATCAATACTTATTGCGGTGTTAACCGTAAGTTCGCAGGCAATGAAAACTGCAAGAATGAACCCTGTTGATACGCTTAAATATGAATAACTTCGTTTTTGTATTTATTTTTTAACTTTTTGTTTTACAAAAACCTAATAATGTCGAATAATCTCTGAAAGGTTTTTCTTTTCAGAGATTTATTCTTTTATTTGCAGCCATGGATTTGAGCTGTTTTTTTGTTTGAGAATGCCTTTGATTCAAAATTGCGAACTGTGTTAAACCAACTTAATTAATGAAGTTTCAATTATATCCTCAAATTGGATTAGTTATTGTTTTTTTTCTTCTTTTGTTAAAACCGGGTGTTGGCCAGGATAAAATTTATACTTCTCAGCGTACCACTCATCCTCCTAAAATTGATGGTGTTTTAGATGATAAAGCTTGGGATAAAGTTGCCTGGGGGAATAATTTTGTTCAACGCTATCCACAAAGTGAGGTTCCTCCTTCTTTTCAAACCATGTTTAAAATTCTTTATGACGACAATAATTTGTATGTTGCCATAAAAATGTTGGATGATGAACCCGACAAAATTGTTAGGCGTTTATCGCGCCGCGACGGAAATGAAGGAGATTGGATAACGATAGGATTTGACAGCTATAACGATAACTTAACCGCTTATAATTTTGGGGTAAATGCGGTGGGTGTGAAACGGGATTTAATCACGACCAATGATGCTAGTGATGATACTAGTTGGGATGCCGTATATTATGTTAAAGTTTCAATTGATGATGAAGGCTGGAATGCCGAGTTCCGGATTCCTTTATCACAGCTTCGTTTTGCTAAGCTCGAAAATTATGAATGGGGTCTGCAAATTCAACGAAATATTTTTCGGTTCGACGAACGTTCAACCTGGCAAAGTGTAGCGCGCGATGTAAAAGGCTGGGTTAGCAAATGGGGTACTTTATGCGGAATAAAAGGAATTAAGCCCAAACTTGACATCGAAATCATGCCTTATACGGTTCTAAAATCGGAAAACTATTTACCCGAAGATGGCAATCCTTATGAAGATGGAACGGATAACAGTATTTCTGCCGGTGTGGACGGCAAAGTCAGTTTGTCAAATGATTTTACCATTAATTTTACCATTAATCCTGATTTTGGGCAGGTAGAAGCCGATCCTTCCGAGGTTAACTTATCTGCTTTTGAAACTTTCTTCCAGGAAAAAAGACCTTTCTTTATTGAAGGGAAAAACATCTTCAGCTTCCCGATAACAGCAGGTGGTGGTTTTGGAAACGAGAACCTTTTTTATTCCCGGAGAATTGGCCGTCGGCCACATCTTGGCAGTAGTGATTTGGGACTGGATGATTATTATTCCGATATGCCCGATAACGCTAATATTTTGGCGGCATTTAAATTGTCGGGGAAAACAAAAAATGGGTTGTCGGTTGGTATTTTGGAAAGTATTACCCCGAAAACAAATGCTGACTTTAGCGATGGAGAAAATAATATAGAATCTTCGGTTGAACCGTTTACCAATTTCTTTATGGCCCGGATTATCCAGGATTTTAATAACGGGAATACGAGTCTTGGCGGGGCTTTTTCTGCAACGAACCGGAATAATAATGAAGAAAAATTTTATGTTCTGCCCGATGGTGAATATACCGGTGGACTGGATTTTCAGCATTATTGGAGAGACCAAACATTTATGATTAAAGCGGTTGGGTTTTTTAGCCATGTTGTTGGAAGTAAAGAAGCCATTCTGAATTTACAAGAACTACAAACACGTTATTATCAAAGGCCCGATGCCGATCATGTAGAAATAGACACTTCTTTAACCCATTTAAGTGGTTTGGGCGGAGGTTTTCGTTTTGCGAAAGTAGGAAATGGGAATTGGCGTTATTCTTTCTCGCTGAATTTTCGCTCGCCAGGCTTTGATTCTAATGGATTAGGCTTTATCCGAAACTCGGACGAAATTCAAAACAGTAATTCTATTTCGTATCAAATTGTAGAACCCAAAGGGATATTTAATAATTTTTATGTTGGGTTTAATAATTGGAACAGCTGGGGGTTCGATATGTCGCATAATTCATCGGGTTTGGGATTGAGTATAGACTCAAAGTTTAAAAATTACTGGAGCGTTGATGCCGGTATAAATAAAAACAGCGAATACAGAAACCGCTTTGCATTACGCGGGGGACCGGGCCTTATTTCCCCTTCGTCGTATAGTGGCCAGGTTGGCATTGAAACCGACGAACGTAAAAATTTGGTTTTTTACTTTAAAGTATCAGGCGAAATCGGAGAGCATAATGTGAAAAACAGCCAGACCTATCGTTTTGATGTTAATTTTCGGGCATCAACAGCATTGTCAATATCTTTGAATAATTCGTTTTCAATTAATAAGAATCCTCTTCAATACCTTGGTACTTATGTAGTAAACGGTTCCGATCAGTATCTTTTGGGAACCATTGATAGCAAGCAATTCAGGATTTCAGCCCGTATCAATTATTGTATTACCCCCGATTTAAGTATTCAATATTATGCCCAGCCGTTTATTTATGCCGGTAAGTATTCTGCATTTAAACAAGTTACCAACTCAACGGCTGATAATTATTTTGACCGTTTTCATGAATTTATGCCCCAAGAGTTAACGTATAGCGAAAGCAACGATAAGTTCACCATTCATCAGGATGGAGAAACTTATTCTTTTGACAATCCTGATTTTAATTCGTTTGCGTTCAATTCTAATTTGGTAATCCGTTGGGAATATACTCCCGGTTCAACCTTGTTTTTAGTTTGGTCGCAAGGTCGGTCGGGTGGTAGATATGGAAATGAGTTTAGAAATTTCAATTTTTCTGACGATGTGGAATCATTGTTTGATATTTACCCAAGCAATGTATTTTTAATCAAGTTTTCTTATAGGTTTGTTATTTAGTGATTATAGCCTATTTGCATTGATCCTCAGAATCATTTTAATTTTATATTTTTCAGGTAATAAAGAAAGAAAAAATTTGAGGAATAATAATTCTAACTAAATGTAATTTTTTAACTTGAAAACCGTCTAACAATCATCAACCAAATTATTTCAATATGATATTAAATTATATTAAAACAGCTTACCGGAATATTCTCCGTAACAAATTTTATACTTTTTTAAATATTCTGGGTTTATCTATTGGTTTCGTTGTATTTATTTTTCTTTTTTTATATGTAAATGATGAGCTAACCTATGATAAGCACCATGAAAAGTATAAACGAATTTATCGGATTGCTTCCGATTTTAGTATCGCCAACCGCAATGAGCGATTTGCCATTGTCCCGATACCGATGGGGCCGGCTTTTAAAATAGAATTTCCTGAAGTGGAAGAGTTTTGCCGGTTTGCAGATATGGGAAATATTTTGGTGAAATCAGAAACCCGTGAAAGTTATGAAGAAAGCTTTTACATCGCCGATTCAACATTGTTTGATCTTTTTACGCACAAGGTTCTGTTGGGCGATAAAAAAGATGCTCTTACCAAACCTAATACAATGATTGTTACGGAGAAAATTGCACATAAGTATTTTGGCAATGAAAATCCCATCGGAAAGTTCTTGTCTGTTTCCGGAAGTGTTAATTATATGATTACTGCAGTGATAGAAAACCTGCCTGCGAATTCCCATTTAAAATTTGATGGATTGGCTTCGGCCAGTACCATTGCAGTACAACAAGGGGCTGATAATTTTAATAGCATGGAACCCGGCCGCTTCTGGAACATCGGGGTGTTTACCTATTTATTGCTGAACGAAAATTCAAGCATGGAGTCCATTCATGAAAAATTTCAGCCATTTTACGATAAATACATGAAACCCCTTGGCGATCAAATTAATGCTTCATTTGATTTGTTGAGTATGCCAATGGCTGATATTCACCTGAAATCGAAACTAAATGGCGACTTGCCAACGGGCAATATTGCTTTTGTTTACATTTTTATTGCAGTAGGTATTTTTATCATTCTGATTGCAGCCATAAATTATATGAACATGGCAACGGCCCGTTCTTCAAAAAGAGCCCGCGAAGTAGGATTGCGTAAAGTTTTAGGGGCTCTTAAACCCCAATTAATCCGCCAGTTTTTAAGCGAATCTGTTTTATTGGTCCTTTTCTCAATGATAATTGCTTTTTTGCTGGTTTATTTATTGTTGGGCGATTTCAATACCATTGTTGATAAGAAAATTACGTTAAATGGATTGGAGAGTTTAAAAGTTTTCGGGATCATTTTTGTGGTTGCCTTGTTTATTGGTTTGTTGTCGGGTAGTTATCCGGCCTTTTACCTTTCCAATTTCTTGCCGGTAAAGGTTCTAAAAGGAAGCATTATTACGGGCGGAAAAAACAAAGGAATGCTCCGTAAAATTTTAGTTGTTTTCCAGTTCTGGATTGCAATTGTGATGTTAATAGGAACTCTGGCTATTTCGAACCAATTGAATTTTTTAAAAAATACCGATCTCGGTTTTAATAAAGATAATGTGGTTGTGCTTGATTTGCAGGATACAAGTTTTCGTAGAAAAGCCGAATCCTTTAAAAACGAGCTTTTGACCAACCCAAATATTGAAAAAGTTACAAAAACAATATTTGTTCCCGGGAATGTTAGAAGTGTAACGGTGATGAGGGTTGAAGACGAAAATGGTGCTATGAAAGAAATTGCCGTTATATTTAACCGGGCCGATCATGATTTTATTGACCTTTTTGATATAGAAATTCTTGAAGGCCGGGATTTTGATCCTAAAATGGGAACCGATGAAGAATTGGCTTGTATTGTAAATGAGGAAGCCGTTAAAACCTACGGCTGGAAGGAAAGCCCCATTGGCAAAAAAATTCAAATGGGAGTTAACCTGGACCCGAATAACCCAGCACCCACTGCAAAAGTAATTGGGGTGATGAAGAACTTTTATTTTAAATCGTTGCATAACAAAATTGAGCCCCTGGTATTTTTTTATACAGATCAACCTCAATTCAGGATGGCGATAAAAATAAAAGACCAAAATAAAGCAGAAACTTTACGGTTTATTGAGGAAAAATGGAACAGCTTTGGTGCAAACCGCGAATTTGATTATTCTTTTTTGGATCAGGATATTAAACAAATGTACGATAGCGAGAATAAAATTAGCCGCTTGTTTAAAATAGCCTCTGCTTTAACCATACTTATCGCTTTGCTTGGGTTGTTAGGCTTATCGTCGTTTATTACCGAGCAACGCACCAAAGAAATAGGGATCAGGAAAGTGGTTGGAGCTTCGTTGCCTTCTGTTTTGGGGCTGCTTACAAAAGAATTTTTCGTGTTAATCTGTATTGCTTTTGTTCCGGCTTGCGTATTTGCCTGGTGGCAGTTTACAAAGTGGCTGGATAAAACCTTTGTTTATTACCAAAAAATTGACTGGACCATTTTTGTGATTGCCGGAGTTTCTGCAATTTTGGTGGGACTGATAACGATTAGCTATCATATTATAAAAGCCGCTTCTAACAATCCGGTTGATGCTATTAAGTACGAATAATTTTATTGTTTTAATAGGTAAACATGAAAGATGAGGCTTTTAGCTTCATCTTTTTTGTATAACAGAAACCCTTATTTGTGGGAATTGATCTAGGGTATGTCGAATAGCTTTAAAACACCTCATTTATCTTGTGTTTTAAGTATTTCATATATCTGTATGGTAATCGAAAATTTGCCTAAATTTGTGTTTTTGAGGGTTTAGCTTATGTGATAAGTTAATTCAAAACTAAAGAAATTGCAGTGTGCTGTAAAATAATTTTTAACAAGGGGGCTTTACGAGATGTGTTCGGGTTGCACGGGCATTTTGGGCTGGCCGATTAAATGAAATTAAAATGAAAATAACGTTTAAATTGGTTGTGACTGTCATCATAATCATTGTATTGCTGGGCATTATTTTATATCCTAAAGTGAAACCATTGTTGGTTTCAAAATCAAAAGCTTCCAAAGGTAGCAGTTCAATGTCATCTCCTGCGCGAAGGTTACTAAATGTCAGCGGATATTTTATTACCCCTCAAAAGCTTAGTGAATTTGTAAGGGCAACGGGTACTCTTAAACCGGATGAAGAAGTTGATTTAAGCTTTGAAACTTCCGGCAAAATCATAACAATTAAATTTACTGAAGGAACACGTGTTAAAAAAGGAGATTTGTTAGCCAAAATAAATGATGCCCCTTTACAGGCTCAGTTGAAAAAACTTCTTGCTCAAAAAAAACTCTCTGAAGCCAAAGAATTCCGTCAGCGTTCGTTGCTCAATAAGGATGCTATCAGCCAGGAAAGCTATGATCAGATTGTTACCGAGCTGCAAACTATAAATGCCGATATACAATTGATAGAGGCTCGTATTGCCGAAACGGAACTTCGTGCCCCTTTCGATGGGATTATTGGATTGCGTTACCTCAGTGAGGGGGCTTATGCTTCTCCATCAACAAAAATTGCAAAACTGATTAAAATCAGCCCGTTAAAAATTGAATTTTCAATTCCCGAAAAATATGCCCAAGAAATCAAAATTGGTTACCCCGTAACTTTTGAAGTAGATGGGAAAACCAATAATTTCCAGGCTTCTGTTTATGCCGTCGATCCTAAAGTGGATATAGATACGAGAACCATTGTGTTACGTGCATTATATCCTAATCGAAACGAAGAACTTAAATCGGGGCGTTTTGCATCAATTACTTTACAAATGTCGCAAATTGATGATGCCATTGCCATTCCATCCGAAGCTTTAATTCCTGAAATGGATGGTGAAAAAGTTTTTGTTTACAGATCGGGCAAGGCTCATGCGGTAAAAGTGAATACAGGTTTGCGTACCGAATCCCAAATACAAATTACAAGTGGGCTGAATTTTGGAGATACCCTTTTGGTTACCGGGGTTTTGCAATTGCGACAAAACCTTCCGATAGTCCTCGATTCAATTGTAAACGTCAATTAATGTTGTAAACTTAAAGTTATGAGTCTTTCTTCAGTTAGTATAAAAAGGCCTGTTCTTGCAACAGTAATGGCTATGGTTATATTGTTGTTCGGGATTGTTGGTTTGACCTATTTGGGTGTCCGTGAATTTCCAAGTGTTGACCCGGCTGTGGTTTCTGTTAGTACGTCTTATCCCGGGGCAAATTCTGATGTTATCGAAACACAAATTACCGAACCTTTGGAGCAATCTATTAACGGGATACCCGGCGTTCGATCGCTCACCAGTACAAGTAGCCAGGGATCAAGTCGTATTACCGTTGAGTTTGAACTGTCGGTTGATATGGAAACCGCCGCCAATGATGTTAGGGATAAAGTTTCGAGGGCGATGAGGCAGCTTCCCCGTGATTGTGATCCTCCGATTATTTCAAAAGCCGATGCCGATGCAAGCCCGATCATGTTTTTGACCGTGGAGAGTGAAAAAAGTTCGTTGCTTGAACTTTCGGAAGTAGCTGAACTTACCCTGAAAGAACAACTGCAAACTGTTTCGGGAGTGAGTGGCGTAATGATTTGGGGGCAAAAACGCTATGCCATGCGTTTGTGGATTGACCCGGTGAAGCTGGCTGGCTACGGACTGACGCCCATGGATGTAAGGAGTGCCATTTCTCGCGAAAACGTAGAACTCCCTTCTGGTTCTATTGAAGGGAACACAACCCAGTTGACCATTAGAACACTGGGATTGATGACTACTCCGAAAGAATTTAATGATTTGATTATTAAACAGTCTGGAAATCAGATTGTGCGTTTTAAAGATATTGGAAGGGCCGAACTTGGTCCGGAGGATTTGCGTGGTATTTTAAAAAGGAATGGCGTGCCTATGGTAGGAACGGCCATTGTTCCGCAGCCCGGTTCCAATCATATTGATATTGTAGATGAAGTTTATCGCCGTTTAGAATATATTAAAAAAGACCTGCCGGAAGATGTTAAAGTTAAAGTAGGATTTGACAATACACAATATATCCGTTCTTCCATTAAAGAAGTAAAAGAAACCATTTACATTGCATTTTTCCTGGTGGTGGTTATTATTTATTTCTTTTTGCGAAACTGGCGGGCAACGCTTATTCCTATCCTCGTTATTCCGGTTTCGCTGGTTGGGGCGTTCTTTATTATGTACCTTGCCGGTTACACCATAAATATTTTAACCTTGCTGGCCTTGGTTTTGGCTATTGGTATTGTGGTTGATGATGCTATTGTTGTTATGGAAAATATATATGTAAAGATAGAATCGGGCATGAAACCGATTGAAGCCGGATTGCAGGGATCGAAAGAAATATATTTTGCCATTATTGCAACAACTATTACCCTGATATCAGTGTTTTTCCCCATTGTATTTTTACAGGGATTAACGGGGAGGCTTTTTAGGGAATTTAGTATTGTAATGGCGGGTTCTGTTGCTATTTCGGCCTTTTTGGCTTTATCGTTAACCCCTATGGTTTCAACAAAATTGTTACGGAAACAAAAAAGGCACAGTTGGTTTTATCGTAAAACAGAAATTTTTTTCGAGAAACTAAATGAGGGTTACAAAAACAGCCTCGAATCTTTTCTTAATAAAAGATGGATAGCCATTGTCATTGTTGTGGTTTCTTTTGGCTTAATCATATTTTTATGGAAAACCATCCCTGCTGAAATGGCTCCATTGGAGGATCGTTCTCAGATTTCGGTCAGCACTTCTGCGTTTGAAGGAGCAACCTATGAGTTCATGTTGGATTATACCAATGATATAGAAGCCACAATAAAAGAAAAAATACCGGAAGTAGAAGAATCTATTAATGTGATAAGGGGAGGGGGATCTGGATTTCTCAGGCTAACCTTGCCCAAACCTTCTGAAAGAGAACGGTCTCAACAGGAGATTGCCGAAGACCTGATGAGCACTTTGCGAACCAAAACCAAGGCAAGAGCCTTTGTTAGTCAACAATCAACATTTGGGGGGAGGCGTTCAGGAAGACCTATTCAATACGTTCTTCAGGCAACATCAATTGATAAACTCAGGGAAGTAATTCCGAAATTTATGGAAAAAGCAATGGATAACCCTGTGTTGCATCAGGCCGATGTGAACCTGAAATTTACAAAGCCGGAATTGCGTATCCACATTAACCGCGAAAAAGCAACTTCTTTGGGCATTTCTACACAAAATATAGGGCAAACCTTGCAACTGGCATTGAGCGGTCAGCGTTTTGGATACTTTTTTATGAACGGAAAACAGTACCAGATATTTGGCGAACTTGCCCGTTCCGATCGAAATAAACCACTTGATCTTCAATCGTTATATGTAAGAAATAATGCTGGGAAAATGATTCAATTTGATAATCTGGTAACTTTTTCGGAAGAAACGGCTCCTCCACAGCTTTACCGTTACAATCGTTTTGTTGCGGCAACGGTTTCGGCAAATTTGGCAAAAGGCAAAACCATTAGTGAAGGACTGGATGAGATGGATAAAATTGCCGATGAAGTCCTTGACGATTCATTTAGAACTGCCCTGAGTGGTGATTCCAAAGATTTTAAAGAAAGTTCTTCGAGCCTGATGTTTGCTTTTGTTTTGGCAATTATCCTGATTTTTTTGGTGCTTGCCGCTCAATTCGAAAGTTTTAAAGATCCGTTAATTGTAATGATGACAGTTCCGCTAGCTATTACCGGAGCTTTGATTTTTATGTGGTATTTTAATATTACCATGAATATTTTCAGCCAAATCGGGATTATTATGCTGATCGGTCTTGTTTCTAAAAACGGGATACTCATTGTTGAATTTGCGAATCAGCGGAAACAAGCCGGAATGGCAAAATTTGAAGCCATCAAATATGCTTCAGCTTCCCGTTTACGGCCTATTTTGATGACCAGTATGGCTACCATATTAGGAATTTTACCTTTGGCTCTTGGTTTAGGTGAAGGAGCCCAAAGCCGTATAGCAATGGGTGTATCTGTAATTGGTGGTTTGTTGATATCAACATTTCTTACGCTTTACGTCGTACCTGCCATTTATATGTTTATTTCGAGCGAAGTTAAAAAAGAGGAAAATGAAAGTGTTGAAATTAAAGATTGATTGTATGAAAACAAGATTGTTATTGCTGACTTTGTTGATGGTTTTTGCTGTTTTTTCTTCTTATGCGCAAAAAATTTACGGCTTGGATGATTGCATTGAAGCCGGTCTTGAAAAAAACTTTTCAATACTTATCGCTAAAAACCTAGAAAGCATTGCAAAAAATAATTATACTACTGGCAATGCCGGATATCTTCCGTCTCTTGATGTTAGTGGCCGCTATAATGGTACGTTGAATAATACCACTCGTAATTTGACCGAAGGGGGAGAAGAAACCTCAAACGGTATACATAATACTACTGCTTATGCCGGGTTGTCGCTAGATTGGACTATTTTTGATGGGTTTAGTGTTCGTACAATCTATAAAAAATTAGCAGAATTAAAATTACTTGGCGAGCTTAATACCCAGTTGGCGGTTGAAAATTTGGTTGCAGATATTACTTCGGGCTATTATAATTATATCCTCCAGTTGCAATTGCTGAGCAATATAAAATATGCTGTAGCTCTTTCAAAAGAACGCTTACGTATTGATGAAGAACGTTATCTTCTCGGGTCCAGTTCAAAATTAGAGGTGTTGCAATCGCGTGTTTACCTGAATGCCGATAGTTCGGCTCTTTCCCGTCAATGGGAAACGGTAAGGGCAGCGCAAATCAGCCTGAACGAATTAATGGGGGTCGAGGATATGAGTGAAAGGTTCCTTACCAAAGATACCCTGATAAAAGTAAACATTATGCTCCTGTATAATAAACTCCTTGATGAAACCATGCAATCAAATACAAGCTTGTTGATTGCATCAAAAAACAAAACGGTTTCAGAATATGATTATAAAATTATTACTTCACGAACCTATCCGTCGCTTAGTTTTTCTTCGGGTTACAGCTATTCCCGGAATAATTATTCTTCCGGCACTTATAAGAACCAGAATGTCTATGGGATGAATTATGGATTAACCCTGGAGATGAACCTGTTTGATGGTTTTAACCAAAAACGGAGCATTAACAATTCGTCAATTGAACTGAAAAATAAAGAATTGAGATATTTGGAAGTGGAGCAGGGGATAAAAGCCGATTTGATGACTATTTTTAGTGCCTATAGCAATTATTTGAGGCTTATTAAGCTGGAAGAACAGAATCTGGAAACTGCTACTGAAAACCTGGATATAGCTCTTGAAAGGTATAAACTTGGAAGCCTTTCGGGCATTGATCTACGGGAAGTTCAAAAAAGCCTCCTGGATGCCCAGGAACGATTATTATCAATTCATTACCAGGCTAAACTGGCCGAAATTTCACTTCAGTTAATTTCGGGGAAAATAATGAATTATTATAACTGATTTATTTTGACAGAGGTGTGTTTAATCTAGAAAATTAAACGGAATGTGCTTCCTTTGCCTGTTTCAGAATCTACAATTATTTTCCCCTTATGCATTTGCATAATTTGGCGCGAAAGGCTTAATCCGATTCCTGAACCGTGTTCTTTTGTTGTAAAGAAAGGCACAAAAAGATTTTCTTTTATCTCGCCTTCTATGCCGCAACCATTATCACTAACTGAAATTTCGGTTTTGCCAAAATCATTTTGATGAAGTTGCAAGGTGATTTTTTTTGACTTACTATCACAAACGGCATCAACAGCATTTTTAACCAGGTTAATGAGTACCTGGCTTATCAGGTTTTCGTCGATAAATAAAATACCTACATCTTCTTCTATTTTACTTTCAAATTGTATTGATTTTTCTTCGAATTCTTTTTGAAATAAATCGGCCGTGTTTTGAAACAATTGACGGATGTCCACATTTTTAAAAGAAGGCTTGGGAATGTTTGTCAGTTCGCGGTGCTTTTGGATGAAGGAGATAAGGCCCTTGCTTCGTTCTTCAATTAACTCGATGCTTGTAACCGTGTCGTCAATTTCTTCCTGGTTTAAAGAACCGATGTTTTTAACGCTATTGTTATCGAGAAAACTCCGTTTAATCGAACTGGTTAAGGTAGTGATGGGCGTTAATGAGTTCATCATTTCATGGTTCATTACGCGGATGAGCTTTTTGTATGAATTCAGCTCGTTTTCTTCCATTTCCGATTTGATATCCTGGATGGAGACCAGGTGTATTACTTTATTTTCAATTTTAGTGATGGTTGTTTTAATTGAATAATGCCGTAGGTGGTTCCCTAGTTTTATTTTTACCAGTACCGGAGGTCCTGGCTTAACTGATTTAATCTCGTGGTACAGATCTTTCTGGACCCTGTCAAGGTCTTTCAAATACAATAAGGAATTGACATCTAATAAATCGGCAGCAGCTTTATTAAAAATCTGTATCTTTTCTTTTTCTTCAGAATATGAAATAATGCCTACGCCAATGTGTTCAACTGTTGTTTGCAAAAACACATCTTTTTTTTCTTTTTCCGATTTGAGGCGCTGAAAATCGTTGATAATTTCATTAAAGCTTTTGTTTAAATCTTTGAAAACATCTTCAACTTTTTCGGTGGAAAAGCTAAAGCCGGTATCACCGTGTTTTAGATAAAAAAGGAAATCGGCTAATTCTCGGTTAGTGCGGCTTACGTAACGATAAAGATTCCATATTTGGTATAAAATAATGAGGCTTAAAAAAATCAGGGTAAACACTCTTTTTTCCATGCCGGAGAAATAGGCGATCAGAAAGGCATTCAGGCAAATAAATGCCACCCTGAGAAAAGTGTGAATTAAAAACCGGTTATAAATCATATTTTTTGATTTTTTTGTACAACGTTGTCCTTGAAATCTCCATTTCCTTGGCCACCTGGCTCAAGTTATTATTGTGCAGGGCAAGGGCGTTTATCAACGCTTCTTTTTCGAGTTCGTATAATTTAGGAACTTTTTTTTCTTTGGGTACATCAAAGGCTGTTTTAAAATGGAAATCATCGGCCATGAGGCTTTCTTTTTCACTCAGGATCACTGCTTTTTCAATGCTGTGTTTCAGCTCGCGGACGTTTCCCGGCCAGGCGTAGCTCATCAATTTTTTGGTGGCATTTTCGGTTAAGCGGAGCTTGGGTTTTTCATACTTGTCGCGGTATTTTTGAAGGAAAAACTCGGCGATTAAAGTGATGTCTTCCTGTCGTTCTCTCAGCGGGGGAACCGTTATTTCTATGGTGTTCAAACGGAAATACAAATCTTCCCTGAACAAGCCGTTTTTGCATAATTGTTCAATCGATTTGTTGCTGGCGGTAATGAGCCTTACATCTACATTAACAGGCTGGTTCGACCCCAGTTTGGTTATTTGCTTTTCTTGTATGGCGCGGAGCAATTTAGCCTGCAGCGAAAGGGGCAGATTGGCAATTTCATCCAAGAATAAAGTACCGCCGTTTGCGGCTTCAATTTTCCCGATGCGGTCATTTCTGGCATCGGTAAAGGCTCCTTTGGTATGGCCGAAAAGTTCGCTTTCAAATAAACTCTCGCTAATAGAACCCATATCAACCGAAATAAAAATATCATTTGATCGTTTGGAAAGTTGATGGATATGGTGTGCAATCAAATCTTTTCCGGTGCCGTTTTCGCCCTGTATCAGGATGTTGGCCTCGGTAGGGGCAATTTTGTTGATGATTGAGAAAAGGTTGAACATAGGTCTTGATTTCCCAACGATTTGGTAGTTGTTTTTATTGGTGTTTTCAATCAAGATTTGTTCTTTGTTTTTGAGTCGGTTTATTTCGTTTTTCGATTTTTTTAGTTTGTAGGCCGAATGCAGGGTGGCCAAAAGTTTTTCGGCATCCCAGGGTTTTTGCACAAAATCAGTAGCTCCGGTTTTAATGGCTTTAACAGCCAGTTCAATATCGCCATAAGCTGTGATAAGAATGATAACAGCTTCTGGGTCGATGGCCAGGATTTTTTTTAACCAGAACAGGCCCTCATTCCCCGAGTTGATGCCGGTTTTAAAGTTCATGTCCAACAAAATCAAATCATAATTATTTGATTCCAGTAAGGACGGAATCTGTTCGGGGTTGCTATAGGTTTCAATGTTTTGAAACTCCTTTTTTAAAAGTATTTCCAATGATTTAAGAATGGAAATATTATCGTCAATTATTAGTATACTAGCATTAATCATAGGCATAAAAATAATCAAATATTGTTAATTGTAAACTAAATGAACAGGATGTGTTCATAAAGTGAACATATTTATAAAGCCTTAATTTGTAAAAGCTTAAAGATTAACAATTTATATCTGTGGCATATTAATTGAAATTAGTGTTCGAAAAAATTGATCCACAATGTTTCTAAATTATTTAAAAGTAGCTTTACGTTCATATAAAAAGAATCTGCAGATTTTTATTATAAATTTTTTAGGATTATCGGTAGGTATTGCCGCTTTTACAATTATTTTGCTTTACGTAGATTATGAATTTTCTTACGATACTTTTCAAAAAGATTACAAGCGGGTGTACCGGGTTTGTTGGAACGATTCTTATGTAGGATCTGCCCAGGCAATGGGACCCTTATTAAAACGAAGTTTCCCTGAGGTTGAAAATATAACCCGCATTGGCCGGGCTAGTTGGTCGGAGAAGCAAACGGTTGAGGTGAAGGGGAATTTCTATTACGAAGACCGTTTTTATTTTGTAGATAGTACTTTTTTTCAAACGCTGGATTATAAATTATTATATGGTCGTCCTGAACAGGTTCTGAAAAATGCTTTTTCAATTGTAATTACAGAGAGTACAGCCCAAAAATATTTCAATAGAACCGATGCCGTAGGCGAAAGCATTATTTTTGACGGAAAAACATATCTTGTTACCGGAATTGCAAAGGATGTTCCACAAAATTCGCATTTCCATTTTGATTTGCTGGCGACATTCAGGGGGACTAAAAATAGCATGTTTGCCGGCTTGGATAAATATTGGGGAAGCGTAAATTATTTTACTTATGTCAAGTTTTCTCATCAGGTAGATATTGCCGATTTTCATCAGAAAGTAATAAAATATGCCAAGGCCGAATTTGAGCAATACACAAACGAGGTAACGTTTGAGAAACTATATTTTCAGCCTTTGCGAAATATTCATACGGAAGTGATAAGGGGAAACCTGGAAAGCCCGGTCAATAAAGTTTACCTCATGATTTATGTTTTTGTGGCGATTATTATTTTGGTTGTGGCCTCTATTAATTATACCAATTTATCTATTGCCTCATCCTTGACCCGGGCCAAAGAAGTTGGTTTGCGTAAAGTAACCGGAGCCACACGGGCTAAAATTTGTGTGCAGTTTTTAACAGAATCAGTATTTTTTGCCCTTTTATCCCTCGTTTTTGCTTATGTACTTATTGAATCCATTATTCCTCAACTAAATAATTATTTTGAGATCGCTATTGGGATTAGCTATTTTGATACAAACTTTTTGATGGTTGCTTTTGGATTAATTTTATGGATTGGCATCCTTTCCGGAAGTTATCCCTCGTTTGTTATCTCTTTATTGCAGCCGTTGAAGGTATTACGGTCTGGGTATAAAGGCAGTAAATTTAATGTAGCTTTCAGAAACGTTTTGCTAATCATTCAGTTTGTCATTTCCATCGGATTAATAACGTCTTTCCTGATTGTTAACGATCAGCTTCAGTATATCGAAAATAAGGATATTGGTTATAACAGAAGTAATATTGTAAATATTCCTTTGCATGATACTAAAATGAAACTAAATCATCAGAATATAAAAAATGCTTTTAATGTAAATGCAAATATTGTCAATGTGTCGGCCAATTCGTTTTCGGTTGGCGATCGTCCGTTTCATCAAACCGTTTGGTATGAAAAAGATACAACGATTGATTCTGATATGGCATGGCTTATATTGGCGGATGAAGATTTTTTAAAGACCTATGAAATAAAATTTGTTTTAGGAACAACGTTCCCGGCTGAATGCCGCCTTGATCCAACAAAAGCTTATATAATTAATGAATCGGCTGCCAAAGCATATTTTGGAGATGAGAACCCCATAGGGAAAAAATTGTCGATGTGGGGAGAAAAAGAAATGGGACGGGTTGTCGGGGTTATAAAGGATTTTAACTTTAGATCACTTCATCATCCGATTGAACCCCTGGTGTTTTCGTTGGATACTGAATACGATCAAATTTCATTGCGGATCAACCCTTTACAACGAAACGCTGCCTATAAATTTATTGAAAATAAATGGAGTGAATTATACCCGAATTATCCGTATGAAAAATCAGAAGTGGAGCAAAAATATTTGAAGATGTATGAATCTGAAAATAAAACAGGGCAACTTATTTTGTCTCTTACTATTATATCCCTGATTATTTCGTGCATGGGTTTGTATGGCATCAACAGTTTGATTGCAAAATACCGGATCAGGGAAATTGGGGTCAGAAAAGTTTTTGGGGCCTCAATATCGCAGATTGTTGTTTTACTTTCTGCAGGAATTTCAAAGCTGGTTCTGATTGCCAATATTATTGCCTGGCCAATTATTTATTTCCTACTCGATAACTGGCTCAATAATTTTACATATCGTATTTCAATTCCTTTGTATGCTTTTATTTTATCAGGTTTGATCACGTTGATAATTTCGGTACTGACCCTTTCAACGCAGTCGGTTAAATATGCCAATACCAATCCGGTAGAAACATTAAAATTTGAATAATAAAAATTTATAGCTATGATAAGAAATTATTTGAAAACAGCTTTTCGGGTTCTGCTCCGCCAAAAATCGTATTCGCTTATTAACATTGGTGGCCTGGCTATTGGTATGGCCGTTTGTATGTTGATTTTAACCTATGTTTTTCACGAACTTAGTTATGACCGTTTTCATGAACATTCCGAGAATATTTACAGATTGGGCGTTGATGCTGATTTTGGTGGAAAAGCAATGAATTTGTCGGTAAGTGCAAGTGCCATGGGGCCGACTTTGGTTAAAGATTACCCTGAAGTTTTGGCGGCTACCCGCTTAAATCATAGTGGACAAAAATTTTTAATGGAAATAGAAGACCGTAAATTTTACCAATCAAACATTTTATTTGCCGATTCTTGCTTTTTTCAGGTTTTTTCTTTTGAGCTTGTTCGCGGAAACAGGGATGAAGCCTTGATGAACAGAAATAGTATAGTGCTAACCGAAAGTGTTGCTGAAAAGTTTTTTGGAAATGAAAATGCTTTGGGAAAAACCATTCGTTTTAACGGGGTGGTAAAATATACCGTTACCGGTATAATGAAAGATGTTCCGGGAAATTCCCATTTGCAATTTGATATTTTAATGTCAAATTCTTTCCCCGATAATTGGGGGCGTATTTCATTATATACTTATTTATTATTGGAACCCAATACCGATATTGATAGACTTCAGGCCAAATTTCCCGATTTTCAGGATCGTTATATGAGCGATCTCAAGGAAATGGATATTACCTTCAATTTGTTTTTGCAAGCTTTAACCGATATTCACTTGTATTCTAAGTTAGAGTATGAGATTGATCCGAGTGGCGATATTACCTACGTTTATTTGTTTTCGGCTGTCGCTTTATTCATCCTGTTCATTGCCTGTATCAATTATATGAACCTGGCTTCGGCCCGTTCGTTCAGAAGAGCTAAAGAAGTTGGTTTGCGGAAAGTTCACGGAGCCTTGAGAAAACAGTTGATCCGGCAATTTATCGGCGAATCGGTTTTGTTCAGCAGTATTGCTTTTTTCCTGGCGGTTGTTATTCTCGAAAGCGTGCTGTCTGAATTTAACACCTTGATAGGAACTAATGGCAGCCAGATTTATAATAATTTCTCAAACATATTATTGTTTTTTGTTGTGGTATCTGTTTTTGTTGGAATATTTGCAGGTAGCTATCCGGCTTTTTACATGTCTTCGTTTTCCCCCATTGCGGCTTTGAAAGGCGATAAAATTAAGGGAAAGAAAAAATCGTTACTACGGAATATCTTAGTGGTTCTGCAATTTACTATTGCTGTTGCCTTAATTATTTGTACAGGTGTTATTTACGAACAGCTAAATTTTATTAAAAATAAAGATCTGGGTTTTGATCTTGAAAACAGGGTTGTTATTCCTGTTCGAAATGCAAATTTTCAATCCAAGATTAAAGACTTTAAAAATGAATTTAAACAATTATCACTGGTCGAAAATGTTTCGGTTTCCAATGCCGCCCCGTCTTTAAGCATGTCTGGTTCGGGTTATGTGCCGGAAGGTTTAAAAACAACCGCCCCACTTATTATCTATAGTTTTGTGGTTGATAATGATTATATCGAAACCCTGGATATGGAAATTGTCGAGGGTAGGAACTTTTCGGAAGAATTTGGTACAGATTCAGCAAAAGTAATCGTGAATGAAAGACTTTGCAAAGTTATGAATTGGGACGAACCCTTGGGGAAAAACATTAAACAGCTAGGTAGTGAGAATCCAATTAATTTTAAAATTGTAGGGGTTATAAAAGATTTTCATTTTAAATCATTACTGAATGAAGTAGAACCATTTATGTTGCATTATTTAATTGGGGGCGGTGATATGTTGCTGTTCGAACTAAAAGACGGCTATTATAATGAAGCATTAAAGCAAATAGAAAATAAATGGCTCGAATTAACCAATAACACTCCGTTCGATTATATTTCACTAAAAGAAAACTATGAAGCCCAGTACCTTTCTTATTTGAGAATGGGCAAGTTGTTTACCGTATTTACGCTAATTGCCATTTTTGTGGCTTGTATTGGTTTGTTTGGTTTAACATCGTTCTTAACCGAAATGCGGACCAAAGAAATCGGAATTCGTAAAGTAAACGGGGCCAGTGTATTTAATATCCTGCGTTTATTAAACGCTGATTTCCTGAAATGGGTACTGATTGCAAATGTTATTGCTTGTCCCATTGCCTGGTATTTTATGAACGAATGGTTAAACGAGTTTTCGTACCAGATTCATTTACGTTGGTATTATTTTGTTTTCGGGGCGGTTCTTTCAATAATCGTAGCCTTATTAACGGTAAGTTATCAGTCAATTAAATCGGCAACCCGGAACCCGGTAGATAGCTTGAGGTACGAGTAATTAAAAAGATAACGAAATGGTTGTTCCTTCTTCGGGAACCGATTCAACGGAGATATTTCCATTATGCATTCGCATAATCTGACGTGCAAGGCTCAGACCGATACCAGAGCCTTGTTCTTTGGTACTGAAGAACGGAACAAAAATATCATCCAATAGTTTTGCCGGGATCCCGCAACCATTGTCGCTGACTTCAATTTTTACAGTCCTGTCATCTTCTTCGTAAGCCGTCAGGGTGAGCAAGGGGGTTTCAACATCGCTCATTGCCTGGATGGCGTTCTTTAATAAGTTTATCAGCACTTGTTCAATCAAATTCGGGTCAACATAAATTTGCAAATCCTGGTCGCTAATCTGGAACTCACCTTTGATGTTATTTTTTTCCAGTTCCGATTTCCATAATTGATAAACATTTTTGAGCAAATCAAGCACCAAAACTTCTTCGAGCTTTGGAGCTGGAATTTTCGTGAGCTTGCGGTATTCTGTTACAAAATTGTATAAACCGTCGCTACGGTTTTGAATGGTTTTAACGCTTTTTATAACGTCGGAGATTTGTTCCTGGTCTAAACTCTCAGTGTTTACATTATCCTCGTCTTGCCCCAGTATCATCAAAATAGTTTCGGTAAGGCTCGAAATGGGGGTTACCGAGTTCATGATTTCATGATTCAAAATCCGGATCAACCGTATCCAGGCTTCCGATTCTTTTTGGTCAATTTCCTGCTTAATATCCTGGAAGGTGATGATACGGTGGGCTTCATCAAATAGTCGGCTGTGATTTACCTGTACGAATAATTGCCTGGGTTTTGACCCCGATTCTATATCAATAATATTACTGCCACCTTGTTTTAGTTCGTCAATTTTTGAAGTAAAGCTTGCCGCTTTTGCTTTTAGCTGGAACCACGTTTTGGTTTTAAATGCCCCTAAAAAGTTTTCGGCGGCTTTATTCATTAAAGCAATATCATTTTTACCGTTTGTACAAATAATCCCGATTTTGATTTGTGAAAGGATTTGGTGCAGTAGTTCGTTCTGAACATTCTTTTCTCCACTGAGCTGTTTAAATGAATCGATGATAGAATTAAAGGCTTTGTAAAGCTCTGTTAAATAACCTTTTTTCTTTTCCTCCGGGAAATAAATACTATAATCGGCGTGTTTAATGGCCAGTAAAAATTTTGAAAGTTCGCGGTTGGTCCGGTTAACAAACCAAATCATTTCTCCAACGGCAATGCTGAGTAAGCAGGCGAAAACAAAGATGGTAAATATCAATTGGTTGCCATCTTGTTTGAAAGCAAAATAAGCGATAAGGAGAGCCAGCCCTAATATGATTAGTACCCTGATTACAACACGTATACTAAATTTTTTAAAGTCCATATTTTTCTAATCTGCGATAAAGTGCGGTTCGGGCTATTCCTAAATCTTTGGCTGCGTGGGTTACGTTTCCTTTGTTTTTGCTTAATGCCCGTAAAATATATTTCTTTTCCATTTCTTCCAGGTTGAGGTTTTCCTCCCTGTTTTTTGCTTTTGCAATACTGTAATCCGACGAAATGCTGGTTAGTTTCACAAGGTTCCCCTCACTTAAAATCACCCCCCGTTCAATGGTATGTTCAAACTCCCTGATGTTACCCGGCCAATGGTATTTTTGTAATTTCAGCATCGTGCTTTGCGATATCCTGAGTTTTTCCTTGTGGTATTTTTTACTGTATTTTTTCAGGAAAAAATCGGCCAGTAAGGGGATGTCGTCTTCCCGCTCCCGGAGGGGCGGTATTTCTACTTCCACGGTGTTGATCCGGTAATACAAATCCTCGCGAAATGCTTTTTCTACTATCATTTCTTTGAGGGGCATATTGGTGGCGCAAACCAGGCGGAAATCTACCGGGATTTCTTTATGGCTGCCCACGCGGCACACTTTTTTCTGCTGTAAGACACTCAGTAATTTCATTTGCAGGGGAACCGATAAATTTCCGATTTCATCCAAAAATAAAGTGCCGCCATTTGCAATTTCTATCCGTCCGGATTTGTCGGCGTGTGCATCGGTAAAAGCACCTTTTACATGGCCGAACAGTTCACTTTCGAAAAGGTTTTCGTGTATGGCTCCCAAATCAACACTGATAAAAGCTTCGTTGATACGGGACGATTGTTTGTGTATTTCACGGGCCACCAATTCTTTTCCGGTGCCGTTTTCTCCCATAATCAGTATTTCGGCTTCGGTATTGGCAACCTTTTCAATCAGTTCGAATAAATTTTTCATAGGAACCGATTCTCCAATAAAATCTTCAAAATGCTGATTGATATCCTGGGTGATAATTTCCTGCGTTGATTTTATTTTTTTTAGTTCCTTTTTTGACGAACCCAACTGGAGTGCAGTATAAATGGTTCCCAGCAGTTTGTCGTTTTTCCAGGGCTTTACAATAAAATCCATGGCACCCAGTTTTACCGATTGAACGGCTAAATCAATCCCGCCATAAGCGGTGATAAATAAAACAATGGCATCCGGCTGAAGTTCTAAAATACGGTTGAGCCAATAAATCCCTTCTTCTCCGTCGTTTTTTCCTTTGGAGAAATTCATGTCAAGCAGGATGACATCGAAGTTAATGGTTTCTAAAAGCCCGGGGATTTTTTCGGGGTGCTGTTCAACCTTGACCAGGCTAAACATTTGTTTTAAGAACATCTGGGCACTGACCAGCACGTCCAAGTCGTCATCAACAATAAGAATATTTGCTTCTGTTTTTTGCATGTAAATCAAATATAGTAAATGTAATAACAAAAGACAATAAGTGTACTAAAAACAGACACTAATTTTTTATTTTATTTTTCAACAATTTTTTTAAGGTTCAGTAAACCAATGTTTTATATTTGTTGGCATAGGCTTTGAGAAAACATTGTAAAACTTTATGCAATGATTCGTGCTTTATTAAAAATAACCATCCGGAATTTTAAAAAACAATTGGGTTTTTCATTATTGAATATTTTGGGATTAACCATTGGAATTGCAGTAAGTATAATCGGTTTCTTATATGTGCTTAATGAATTTAGTTATGACAAGTTTAATAAAGATGCAGATCGAATTCATCGTATTGCAATTGATGCCTTATTCGGAACAACTGAAATTCATCAAACTTGGACATCTGCTCCCTATGCACAAGCTTTGTATGATTATTTTCCTGAAATTGATAAAATAACCCGAATTGCAACATGGAATTATAAATTTGAATATCAAGATAAAAAATTTGTTGAGAATAACGTTTTTGTGGTAGACTCTACATTTTTTGATATTTTTACGATTCCGGTTATACAGGGTAAAACATCTAATCTTTTAAATGAACCTTATTGTGCGGTACTTACAAAAAGCACTGCCCAAAAATATTTTGGAAATGATGATCCTATCAATAAAATAATTAGTCAAGATTCAACAAATTATAGGGTAATTGCTGTGGTAAAAGATTTACCAAAAAATTCTCATTTTCATTTCAAAATTGCTGTATCATTAATTAGTTATGACGGGTATTATAATAGTTCCGATTGGGGTAATAGTGGGTATCGGACTTATCTAATGCTTCATAACAATGTGGATTATAAAACGATTGATGCAAAATTTCCCGGATTTGTTGATAAATATCTATACAAAGGTAGACGTAGTGAGGCTATTGCGAGAGGAAACAAATGGGATATGTATTTGCAACCCCTTACAACTATTCATTTAAATTCAAATATACGAGGTGAATTCGAAACGAATGGCCGCAAAGAATCTGTATATATTTTGCTTATTATTTCAATTTTTATTCTAATCATTGCTTGTATAAATTATATCAATTTGTCAACTGCAAAAGCAATAAAGAGGGCAAAAGAAGTAGGAATACGAAAGGTAGTAGGAGCAAGAAAAAAACAATTAATCCGGCAATTCTTATTAGAATCGATATTTTTCTCTTTCATATCATTAATCCTTGCCATGATGCTTGTTGAATTAAGTAGACCCTTATATAATGAATTGATAAATAAGAGCTTGATTATTAATTATACCGATCTGGGTTTTTTCATTGGATTAGCAAGCATTATTCTTTTTACAGGTTTATTTGGAGGAATTTACCCGGCAATGGTTTTGTCTGCATTCCGCCCTATTGTGGTATTAAAAGGGGGTGGGCAAAAAGTTGGAAAATCTCCATGGTTGAGAAATGTACTGGTTATTTTTCAATTTGTGATTTCAGTTGTATTAATTGTGGGGACATTTATCATTTCAAATCAACTGAATCTTTTACAAAATAAAAATTTAGGATTTAATAAGGAAAAAGTAATCATTATTAAGAATACCAGCACAATTAAAAATTCAATACAAGTAATTAAAAATGACATTGCAAATCTGGCATTTGTGCAAGAAGTAGCTTATTCAAACCGCTTTCCAGGAATATCATTGAGTAATAGGGGCTGCATGGCAGAAGGCAGAGATGGGCGTTTTACTTTAAATACTTTTTATTCGGATGAGAAGCTTGATGATGTGCTAAAACTGAACCTTAGTAAGGGGAGGTATTTTTCGAAAGAATACGGAACAGACTCCATGGCTATCATTATTAACGAAGAGGCTGAAAAATTAATAGGCTTTAAAGATATTTTAGGAAAGCGTCTTAAGTTTGGATCTGGAGGCTTCAAGCATGTGATTGGGGTTGTTAAAAATATTCGGTATGAATCAAAACATCAGAAAGTACACCCCATGGCTATTTTAAATATAAATAGTAGAAGTAATCCGTCTGGATATTTTGCAGTGCGTGTTGGACATGGAAATCAGACACGAATGATTAATGAGTTGACCCGTGTTTGGGATCAATATTCTTCAGGTTTCCCCTTTGATTATGCTTTTTTGGATGAGCAATACGACTCGCTTTATATGAATGAAATGCAAACAAAAAAAGTTGTTTTGGCATTTTCTTTCCTGGCTGTTTTTATTGCCTGCTTGGGATTAATAGGCTTGGCTTCATACATCGCACAACAAAAAACCAAAGAAATTGGGATCAGAAAAACATTTGGGGCATCAGCAACTACAATTGCATTAATGCTATCACGAGGATTTTCAAAATGGGTAATCATTGCCAATCTCATTGCATGGCCGATAGCCTGGTATTTTTTTGATCATTGGTTAAATAATTTTACTGAAAGATGCCAGCTTAAATGGTGGTATTTTGCTCTACCTACTATCATGTCGTTTATCATTGCATGGATTACAGTAGGTTATCAAACTATAAAAACCTCAAGAGCCAATCCCGTGGATGCGTTGAAGTATGAATAACTTAAAAATGTAAAAATGATTAGAAATCTACTGAAAATAACAGTCAGGAATTTTAAGAAACAATTAGGATTTTCACTGTTGAATATTCTGGGATTGACCATCGGACTCTCCAGTTTTATTTTAGTTATGCTTTGGGTTCAGGATGAACTCAATTTTGATAGTTTTCATCCCCCAAGACGTGTTGGAGTATAATTTTTTTGACAAACGGATTGAAGAAACTTATGCCAATGAAAAAAATATAGGGCGTTTATCGTTGATCCTATCTGTAATTGCAATTATTATCGAGTGTTTGGGCTTACTGGGTCTTATTGCTTATATGGTGGTAAAAAGAAACAAAGAAGTGGGAATACGTAAAATATTAGGGTCTTCAATTTATTCTATCACCATGATTTTTATGAAATCCTTTGTAGCTTGGGTTCTTGCCAAACGGTGGCTCGAAAATTTTGCTTACAGCATTCGTCTGGATTTGACCTATTTTATTTTTGCAGGACTGATCTCTTTAATTATCGCACTGTTAACAATTAGTGTTCAGGTGTATCGGGCCGCAAGAAGAAATCCGGTAGACTCAATTAAATACGAATAATTAAATTTGAAAAAATGATCCATAATTTTTTTAAAATAGCCATACGTAATGTTTTAAGGCAAAAATCTTATGCCTTGATCAGTATTATTAATCTTTCCGTTGGGATGGCTTGTTTTATCTTGATAATGCTTTGGGTTCAAAGCGAAATAAGCATTAACAAGTGTTTTCAAAATGCCGACCATATTTATTTAACACATAAAGTAACCCCAACCGGAAATGGAAATTCAATAAATGCTCAACTTCCTTATCCTTATGCTACTGCGGTAAAAAATGAAATTCCCGAGGTTCAGGCAATAACCAGGGTGAGGCAATGGCCAAGGTTGGTAACCTTTGGAGAAAAACATTTTTATGAAAACAATTTAGTAGCTGTTGATACTTCTTATTTTGAGGTTTTTCAGATGGATTTTGTTTATGGAGATGCTAATACGGCTCTGCGAGAAAACAAAAGTATTGTTTTGACAGAAAACATTGCCCAAAAATATTTTGGCAATGAAAACCCCATCAATCAGGTTTTGGAAATAGAAAATACCGGAAACTATGTGGTAAGTGCGGTTGTTAAAAAACCGGAAGGAGTAATTACTTTGCAGCATGAACTTTTCATCCCGATCGACCCTTTGCACAAAAATACCCCGGATTATAACGATTGGTTCAGTCATTTTTTGGAGAATTATATTTATGCTCCTGCTGTTAAACGTGTGGATAGCCTCGATCGTAAAATAACACGTTTATATAGAAAATATAACTATGATGTAGAATCAAAGAATACCCGTTTTACAGAGATGAAACATCTTTCTGTTGCAAACCTCCACCTGTATAATGTGGAAGCTAAAAACCAGCGTATTCAGTATGTTTATATTTTCTCGTTGATAGGGATTTTAATTCTTATAGTTTCGTGCATAAACTACATGAATATCGCAACTTCGATTTCAGAGCGGCGATCAAGAGAGATTGGCTTAAAGAAAGTAGTAGGTGCTTTTCGCAAACAATTATCATTTCAGTTTTTGGTCGAAGCCCTCATCCAGGTTTTTGTTGCCATGCTTGTTTCAATGATGATTGTTGAATTATTGCGGCCATTTTTTAATGAACTATCAGGAAAAGATATTTTTATTCCTTATTTAAGTAATTGGTTTATCCCGGTTATTATTATACTGATAATTGTTACAACATTGCTTGCCGGAAGTTATCCCGCGTTTTTGATGTCTTCTTTTAAGCCCATCGAAGCTTTTCGGGGCAAACACAAATCCGGTAAAGGACAAACAAATTTTCGGAAAATATTAGTGATTTTTCAATTCTCGGTTTCAATTACCTTAATTGTTGCAACCTTGTTTATCTACTTGCAACTTAATTATATCAATAATAAGGAATTGGGTTTTGACAAAGAAAATATTTTGTATGATTATTTAAATGATAATATCACGAAAAAATACGAATCGTTTAGAAACGAACTTTTGGCAAACCTGAACGTGGTTAATGTTGCACGTGGGTCGCAATTACCGAATAATATTAATTACGGAATGCGTGGTTTAACATGGGTTGGAAAAGAAGATGAAGAACTGGCGCATTTTAATTTTGCAGCTGTTGATGAGGATTATGTAGAAACTTTGGGGCTTGAAATGCTTGAAGGCCGTGATTTTTCCAGGGATTTTTCAACCGATGGGAATCATTATGTGATGAATGAAGCGGCCATTAAAATGATGAATTTCAAAAATCCTGTTGGCCGCCAGTTTCAATCTGATGATACTACGGGAAGGGTTTTGGGCGTTATGAAAGATTTTAATTCGAAACCGCTTACTTATGGTGTATCTCCCTTGTTTTTTATAATGGTTGAAGAATATTATACGTATATAATTATAAAAATACGTCCCGAAAATAAAGAAGAAACGGTTCGGTTTATCGCTAATGTTTGGAACAGCTACTCACCCTTGCACCCGTTTGAAACACGTTATTTCTCTCAACGTATTTCGGGTTTTTATAAAAATGAAATCAGAAACAGCAAGTTGGCTCTAGCTTTTACGGTAATTATTTTGCTTATTACTAGTATTGGTTTATTTGGGCTGGCTTCTCATACTGCGCAAAAGAAAACCAAAGAAATTGGAGTCCGTAAAGTTTTTGGAGCTTCCGTATTTTCAATGGTTTATTTATTTGTGAAAATGTTTTTTCGTTGGGTGTTGATTTCAAATGTAATAGCCTGGCCGGTGGCTTATTATTTTGTTTCGAATTGGCTGGATAATTATGTTTATCGGGTGAAAATTAGTGTATGGGTATTTTGGGCGTCGGCAGCTTTAGCTATTATGATTTCAATTATAACTGTGGGATACCAGTCGTACAGAGCGGCAACCCGGAACCCGATAGATTCACTGCGGTATGAATAGCTAAAAAGTTAAAGTAAAAGTGCTTCCTTTGCCGGGGACTGTACTTACAGAAATACTACCTTTATGTAACCGCATAATTTGCCTCGAAAGACTCAGCCCAATTCCTGAGCCTTTTTCTTTAGTAGTGTAAAACGGGATGAAAATATTCTCGACATCACTTTCAGAAATCCCTTTTCCGTTATCCGAAATCAGGATTTTTGTTTCGTTTTTGTCGGAAATAAAAGCCGTAAAATCAATCGTTGGCGATTTTGTATTTTCGCTTGCTTCAATGGCGTTTTTTATCAAATTAATCAGAACCTGCGTTATTAATTTTTCATCAGCCTTAATGCTAAGTGATTGTGGATTTATCGAGAATTGAAAGGAAATACCTTTCCCGGAAAACGCTTCATTAAACAAAATCTTAATTTCTTCTACTAAAGAACCCAACTCAATTTTTTGAAAATGTGGTTTTGGGATATTGGTTAATGTCCGGTACGATTCTACAAAGGATAACAATCCTTTGTTCCTTTTTTCAATGGCATGTAGGGCTTCCAGGGCACTTTTTATAATTTCCGAAGAAGGGGTGGTGTTTGTTTTAGATAACAAGCGGATGGTTGTATTGGTAAGTGAGTTAATCGGGGTGATGGAATTCATAATTTCGTGACGCAAAACCCGGATTAATTTTTGCCAGGCATCCAGCTCTTCATTTTCAAGTTCTGTGCTTATATCATGGAATGAAAATAAGCGGATAAACTTATCAGAATTCCTAAATGTAATACAATGAATATTTAATATTTTGATTTGATTTAGTGTCTGAAAACGATATATAATTTGATCGTCGTTTTTTAGTGATAAAAGCTTTGTAATGAACTCAGGGTGATTTGTTTTTAGCTGGTTGAGCGTTTTTGTTTTTTCAATATTTAATAGTTCACGTGCAGATTTGTTGATAATATCAATATTTCCGTTTTCGTCGATCGACAGTATGGAAGTTCCGATAATTTCAAGGGTTTGTAAAAAGTATAAATGTTCCCCTTCTTTTTCAAACTTAAAATTGGCGATTAACTTAATAATTTCGTTATAAGCAGTTGCCAGTTTTTTTTGTGATTTTGGGCCCTCCATTTCATCAAAACGCTCCATCATCTCCTGGTTTTTGATAAGTTCCATGAACTGGAAAAAGCGGTAATTCCGCTTATTGATAAAGGCAATCAATAAAATGGTTTGAATAATGATTAATGCCCCGAAAGTGAATTTGGCCACATTGAGGTGGTTTTGATAAAAAGCCCAAATAAAAACGAAGCAATTAATTGTTATTAAAATAACCCTAAACCCGATGATGAGGTTAAACCCTTTAAAGTTCATACTTTTTTAATTTGTTGTATAATGTTTTCCGGCTGATCCCGAGCTCTTCAGCTGCGGCCGAATAATTCCCGTTTACCTTTTTTATGGCTCTTAAAATCAAATTCTTCTGATTGTCTTCTAGGTTTAATGATTGATTCTCTTTAACATATATTCCGGTTCTTAAGGAAAAATTAAAAATCGAAGCATCTTCCATAATCACGGCTTTTTCAACCAGGTGTTCAAATTCACGGATATTCCCGGGCCAATGGTAATTTTGCAAATACTTGATGGTTTGTTTGTTGGTTTTTAGCAAAGGCTTTTGGTATTTTTCAGAATATTTTTTTAAGAATACATCTAAAAATATTGGGAGATCTTCTAAGCGTTCCCTTAAAGCTGGGATTTCGATTTGAATAGTATTTATGCGGTAAAGGAGGTCATCCCGAAATTCATGATCCGAAACCATTTGTTGCAGGTTTTTATTAGTTGCCGCAATTAATCGGATGTTTATATCACGAGGCAGGTTTTCACCTAAACGGATGATTTGCTTATTTTGAAGAACCGCTAACAATTTTGATTGTTGGTTCATGTTGATATTGCCGATTTCATCTAAAAAAAGTGTGCCTCCCGAAGCTGCTTCAAAGCGTCCCATGCGGTCTTCTTTGGCATCGGTAAAGGTCCCTTTCTTATAGCCAAAAAGTTCGCTTTCGAAAAGCGATTCGGTAAGGGCGGCAACATCTACTTTAATAAAAACTTCATTGTTCCTGTTTGATTGTCGGTGAATTTCATTGGCAATAAGTTCTTTACCAGTTCCGTTTTCGCCTAAAATTAAGATATTAGCATCGGTTTGAGCTACCTTTTTAATGGTTTCCATAATCCCAGCCATTGTTTTTGATTGTCCAATAATCATTGACGATTCAGTAATATTAGAACGTGAAATCAACTCATTTTTTTCTTTTAGTTGTTTTATTTCAACCCTAGATCTTCGAAGCTTGTAGGCTGATTGAACTGTGGCCAGCAATTTTTCGTCTTCCCAGGGTTTTTGAATAAAATCAGTTGCTCCCAGTTTCATGGCTTTTACCGAAAGTTCAACATCGCCATAAGCTGTGATAAAAATGATAATGGCTTCAGTATCGCTTTTTAGTATTTCCTGCATCCAGAAAAGCCCCTCGTTTCCACTGTTTTTTCCGGCCGAAAAATTCATGTCAAGGATGTATAAATCAAAGGCTTTTTCCCTGAGCAGCGAAGGGATCTTATTTGGATTTTTCTCTGTGGTTATTGTAAAATACTCGTTTAAAAAAAGTTTTAAAGCAATTAGTATTTCTTCATTATCATCAACGATTAATAAACTCCCTTTGTTCATATCATAAGTTTATGGATGTATAGAGGTTCAAATATAACTTTTTATCTTGATGTGTGTAAAATGTTTACACTTTATGTAAATATTTTACACATTATAATCCTGTCTAAAATTGTTAAGTGTCATAAAAACAAATTATTATAGTTTTGGCATTGAACTTGGCTTTAACAATAAAAAAAATTAATACATTGTGTTATGCTTAGAAATTATTTTAAGATTGCGCTCCGAAATTTAAAAAGAAACCCCACTTTTTCAATCATCAATTTTCTGGGGCTAACCTTTGGTTTGGCAATCACTTCTTTAATTGTTTTATACGTAAGTAACGATTTGAGTTATGATAAGTACCATAAAGATTCTGATAGGATATATAGGTTGTATAGAGAAGCTCATGTACATGGATTTATAATGTCGGGGGCTGACGTTAGTTCTTTAATGGGGCCTTACTTAAAAGAAACTTATTCTTTTGTTGAGACGCAAACTAGGGTTTCAAGAAAAACGGGATTCAAAATTTTTTATAAAGATAATTCATTTAAAGAAGAAATGAATTATGCTGATTCTACCTTCTTTGATATTTTTACCTTAGATTTTAAATATGGAGATAAATCTACTGCTTTGGAAACCCCATTTTCTTTAGTCATTACCGAAGAGATATCAAATAAAGTTTTTGGGGATATTAATCCGGTAGGAGAGGTAATCAAATCTGATAATAATATTTCTTATACTATTAGTGCTGTTATTGAGAATGTGCCAAAAAATTCTCATTTTCAGTTTGACATTTTATGCTCATTCTCTACGAAGCGAAAATTAGGAACCCCATCTAAAGATGGATGGGGTTTTCGGTACGAATCGTTTAAAACGTATATTAAATTGAAAGAAGGAGTTTCAGTGGAAACATTAACTGCAGAATTTCCTCAAATTATTGATACTTATTTAAAAGATATAAATGAAACAAAGTATTTTTTTGATGTACAACCTATGGAAGATATTTACCTGTATCATGGTGGAGGTGGTGATTTGAATCGTATCATCTTATTTAGTGTGATTGGAATTTTTGTACTGTTAATTGCCTGTATCAATTACATGAATCTTAATACCGCCGAATCTATTCGTAGAATGAAAGAGATTGGTATGCGAAAAGTATTGGGGGCTCATCGTAGAGAACTAGTTTCACAATTACTTATTGAGTCTGTTTTGTTTAGTTTTATTTCAATGATTTTGGCTCTAACCTTAGCCGAAATTTTACTTCCGATCTTTAATATTATTCTTCAAAAAGAATTACGTTTTAACTATTTTTCAAATTGGTCCTTAACTCTTTCGTTTGTATGTATAGCATTATTTACCGGCTTTATGGCAGGAACCTATCCGGCATTCTACCTTTCTTCAATTAAGCCTGTAAATTCATTAAAAGGGAAATTTGTTTTTGGAAGTATACATGGCCGGATAAGGAATATATTAGTTGTATTTCAATTTGCTGTAACTATCTTTTTATTAAGTTGTACCGGCATTATTTATATGCAAATCATACACTCAACCAATACAGATTTAGGGTTTAACGATAAAAATGTACTGATTATTGATATCTCACCAAAAGACAGGCGATCTGGACCTGATCAACAAAAGCTGATTTCTTTGACGAAATCCTTAAAAGCAGAGTTGACTAAAATACCTGAAGTTTCTAATATCTCAATTTCTGCAACATTCCCTTTTGGTAATACCATGATAGGCACTTATCACTTTAAGGAAATCGATCAGGATAAAAACATCATTATTTATAAAGTTGATGCCGCCTTTACCGATTTATTGGAAATGGAAATTATTGATGGAAGAGGTTTTTCCGAGTTAAATTCAACGGAAGAAAATAATGTAATCATTAATCAGGCCATGGTTAAAATGCTTGGTTTTGAGAACCCATTGGGAAAAACATTTACCGATAAAGAAAATCAAAATAAATATACAATTATTGGGGTTGTGAAAGATTTTCATAGAGCGTCAATGCATCAACCCATAACATCCACAATGTTAAATTGCACCAACAAGTTTTTGTATTATAGTGCCATTGGTCTTAAAATAAACTCTGAAAAAATTGAAAGTGTAAAAATGAGAATAGATGAACTTATTGAAGATTATGACTTTTCTTATGATTTTGAGTCTTGGTTTATATCACAATCTATTCAAGGTGAGTACACGAAAGAAGTAAACACGGCCCGTATGTTCACCAATTTTGCCATTGTTGCCATTATCATAGCCTGCATGGGATTATATGGTTTGGCTTTATTTATGAGCCGCCAAAAAACCAAAGAAATAGGTATTCGCAAAATTTTTGGCAGCAGTGTGCGGGAAATCATTGTACAATTATCTAAAAAGTTTGTACTTCTTGTGCTGATAGCTGCAGTAATTGCTATTCCTGTGGCGTGGTATTACACGGATGTTTGGCTGAGGGAGTTTGTTTACCAGGTTGAAGGTCGCTGGATTGTATTTGTGTTGGCCACCATTATTGCGGTAATCATAGCCTTTGTAACCATCTTTTATCAATCACTACGGGCAGCAAGCGGTAACCCGGTTGATGCCATCCGGTACGAATAATTACCTGGGAAACCAGTATGTTTCAAAAGCGCAGGTTATATCGACTTGCGCTTTTTTAATGCCCCCATCGAAATGCTAATCAATAAAAATAGAGCACTGATTAAAACAGAAATGCGTGCAATATAATTCCCGTTTTGGGTGTAAAAAGTTAGTTTGTCATTCAGGTTGATTTTTCCACGGATCACATCTTTAACCCAGTAGTTGGTTTGTTGAACCACATCCCCGCGTTGATTGATAAAGGCCGAAATGCCTGTATTTGCTGAACGTGCAACCGAACGCCGGGTTTCAATGGCCCGCATTTTCGACATGGAAAAGTGTTGCTTGTAGCCGGGGGTATTGCCCCACCAGCCATCATTGGTGATGACAAAAATAGCCTGGGCTCCGTTTCTTACAAATCCGGAAGTAAATTCGCCGTAAACCGACTCGTAGCAAATAATGGTTGCCAGTTTTAACGAATCTTTAACAGTAAAGCTGTTCCTCTCATCATCAATGGCCAGGGTGCCTACGGTTCCGCCAAGGTCAATGGCAAGTTTTTCCAACGGACGTAAAATCCGGGCCGAAGGCATGGTTTCTACTCCCGTGGTTAATTTTGATTTATGGTATAATTGAACGGGTTCGTAAGCATTAAAATACATGGCAGCATTGTAGGCAAAATAGTAGCCGGGACGGTTTCTGAATTTTCGAGCCGGTCGTGCCAGCGTATCTTCCCCGGAAACAGATTTAAAGGTTGAAGCACCAATGATAAAACCGGTATTGGGATGTTTTTGGTTGATGTAATTCCTGATCATTCTGTTGGAAACATAACTTTCCAGGCGGTCTTCAAACATGTTTTCCTGGTTAGCCGATTCAGGGCAAAGAACCAAATCAACATCCTGATCCATTTTTTGATCGGCTAAATCAAAAATGCGATTCATCACGGTTCGGGGTGCCAATCCGTATTGTTCGCTATACGGATCCAGGTTGGGCTGAACAACGACAATGTCTACCGGGTTTTCTTTCTCTTCGTAATTTGAATAAATAAAAAGCGAAATAAAAAGCGGGATAATAATCAATAAAATAATTCCTGAAAAGTGTACTAGAAACAGACGGCTTATTTTTCGGGTTTCTTTATACTTAACAAGTAGTTTGTAAGATAAAATGTTGATTAATAAAATCCAGAAACTTCCACCCAGTGCGCCGGTAAATTCGTACCATTGAATCCATTTGTTCCACATTGCAAATCCGTTTCCGAGGTTCAGCCAGGGAAAAGAAATTTGCCAGTTGAGGTGGAAATATTCAAACGTGATCCAAATAAAAATCAATAAAAACTGTCCTTTATTGGGGGTGTAAATTTGACGTCGGGCAATATGGTAAACCGTAAAAGTGGTCGCCATTAAAAACGTATTGAAAACAAGGGCAACAATCCCTCCGGTTATGGTTGAGTTAATCACCCAATAGCCCACCAGTAAATTCCAAAGTAGAAAGCCCGGAAACAGGATGAAGAAAATACTGTACCGGCTAAAATCCTGGCGGTGTTTCAGCAAATAATCATCCACGAAAAGTAGCGGAACAAAGCCAAAAAACAGCAAAACCGGAATCCCTCTCATGGGCCATCCCAAAGCTAAGATGATACCTGCCAATAAGCCGAGTGCAATTAAATGTATTTTTTTCATGGATGAATTGTTTTGGGCAAAGATAAATTATTTGACAAAACCTCAATTTCAGATTCCCTAAACAAAGAGTTAAATTTTCTTATTCTTTCCCCGGATGATATCTCTTTTGGGCTCTTTTTAAAACATCTTCTTTGTAATAAGCCACGTCTTTAAATTTACAATCGGCATAGCGTTGTGCCTGGTCGCTGAAATGAGGAGAATTAGGGTTGCCACTTTGTCCTCCGGCCAGCATTGATTTTGCTTTCACTTTTTCGCCAAACTCAACCACGGCTACAAAACTATTTCCCGAAACACCGTATTGCCGCTTGGTGTTTTCTCCTTTTCTTGCTCCGAACGAAGCCAGGGCTCCCCAACGTCCGGATGCCATGCCTACCGGGATGCTGGGTTTGGCATCATCAAAAAGCTGGTAAATATCGCCATTGTTTCGTTGGTATCGGTTGAACTCGCCCCAAGGGGTTTGCCAACTCCCGAAATCTTCAGCCAGGCTTTTCATGGCTTTTTTAAAGATTTTTATGCGTTCGTTTTTGGGTGATCCGGAACCAATGTATTTAAAACGATCCATGTAGTACATGCGGGGTAAAATTCCTTCTTTTACATATTGCTGGTGATAATAAAAACACAAGGTCATAGGGATGGATTCTTTGGAAACCTTACAATCCCAATTCTTCATCAATTCCATGGCTTTTTTTACTTCGCCCGATTTATGGGGATATTCTTCCCAGGCTTCCAGTAGACCATTAGTCAAAACTTTTGCTGCCGGCAAAAACGGATCGTATGCCAGTTCGATAAGTTTCTCCAGGTCTAAATTTTTAGCTTTTGATAAAAGGTCAACCGCATGGATGCCCCGGTAATTTTCGGGGAAAGAAGTCATGTAAGCCGGGTAATCTTCTTTTTTCGGGCTGTATTCTGCTGCACAAGTATAGGGCGTTGAGTTGCAGTTTTGAATCCAGCCGTTGGGTGGGTTCACCACGAAAATATTTTCTTCAACCGTGTGCAGACCCTGCCAGTCGGTTTTGGGGTTGCTTCCGTCAACGGGTTTGGTGTAATCAAATTGCACATCGCGGATCGGAATAAAATTCCCGTGATAATAAGCAATGGTTCCGTCGGCATCGGCGTAAACAGTGTTGTTGGACGAATTGGTTCGCTGATCCATCATGGTTTTAAATTCGCGGTGGTTTGAATTTTTCATCCGCAGGTACGATTGCTGGAGAGCTTTTACTGGTTCCCACATTAAAGCGGTCGCAATCCATTTGTCGCCTTCGGCATGAGTTACTGGACCGTGGTGAGTTCGGTAACAGGTAAAGCTTCTTTCCTCAAAACCGCTGCCTGTTTTGAATCGGAGTGTGGTTTTATAAGATTCAACATCACGCTGTTCGTTGCCGTATTTATACACCAGGCCGTTTTTGGTTTGTTCAATGGTTTCGGCAAACTCGTCAATAATGTCTGTGCCGGTAGAGGTGTGCATCCAGCCGGTTTTACTGTTGAACCCCTGGTAGACGAAAAATTGACCCCAGGTCACTGCACCATAAGCGTTCAGTCCTTCTTCACTCACCATGTGAACTTCGCCCCTGAAAAAAAAGGAAGTGTGCGGGTTAATCAGCAGCATGGCATTGCCAGATTGGGTGAGTTTTCCGGAAATGGCAAACCCGTTTGAACCGCGGGGTTCATCATCTTTTAAATCGAAATATTTGTATAAGGAGGCCGTTGTTTTTTCGGCAATTTGCTGACCATAAAAGGCTTTAATTTTATTGGTGCTAATCCTTTCGATGTCGCCGCCTATGGAGCCTTCGCTGAAATACATGGGCATCCAGGGTTCGAAATGGGTCAGTAATTTGGGTTGAACCGCGGGGTGGTTGTGAAGGTAGTAATTGATTCCGTCGGCAAAGGCCACACATAGTTCCCGGAGCCATTTTGGGCTGTTCTCGTAGTTTTTTATGGCTTCTTCCCGGGTCATATATAAACGGGCGCGGAGGTCGCTGTACAGGGCTTTTTCGCCTTCTACTTCGGCCAGGCGGCTAATGGCCCAAATATAATTGCGTTCAACACGGTTAAAATCGTCTTCGCACTGGGCATATAGTAATCCGAACACAGCATCGGCATCGGTTTTCCCGTAAATGTGCGGGACCCCGAAATCGTCGCGGATGATCTCCACGTTTTCGGCCCGTTTTTGCCAGCGTTGCTGCTCGCTTAGTTTGCTGTAATCGGTTTTGGTTGAACAACCAATAAATAAAATGGCTATAAAAAAGAAGGCGTATTTTTTCATGTTAGGCGTTTTTGATTTGGAAGGGGAAGATAGTGAATTTCAGGGATTTTTGAATGGATAGAAAAGTTTTTGGAAATACGAATTACAAAATATTTTAAGAACCATTGAAAAGTGAGCTAGATGATGGATATCTCGTTAAAAACGCAAAAGATTTCTGTTGGTTTATTTTTTGTATTTTTTTCAATAATGATATTAAGAAAGATAATAATCCCAAGTAGATTGACTCTTGATAATAAAACCTTTACCCCCTTCTTTTTGCTAGCAAAAAGAAGGAAGCATTACCCTAATATTTGCTCCTTTTCTTTTCAGGAAATAATTTTGTAATCTGTACTAATTATGCGGTAATTTTATTGCAAAACAGTTGCCTGTGGGGATATTAGCTTCTACCCATACAGAGCCATGGTGTGCTTCCGCAATTTTTTTTACAATTGACAGTCCAAGTCCTCTGCCCCTTGTATCTGCCAACTGAAGATTTCTGAGAAATATTTCTTCTTGTTTATCTGCGGGAATTGTTTCCCCATAATCCTTAAAATAAATTTCCAGATATTTACCATTTTCCATACACTCGATTGTAATTTTTTTACCGGATGTAGCATACTTGATGGCATTGCTGATGTAATTGGAAAATACTTCTTCGATAATTGGATTAGCATAAATTAGCTGACAGGAAGGGATCTTATTCTCTATTGACATATTAAGGTAGTTTAATGAATGCTGGAACCCAATTATTATTTCTTCAATCATTTCATGAAGGTTAAATTCTTCTGTTATCAGATCTTCATCCATGGCAACTTGAGAAAGCGTGGTGGCGTTAGAAATAGTTTTCAAAAGATTCTCACAGCTTTTTTGTATTATTTTGAATAAATTGTTGTCTATGCTGTCTTCTTTCAATAACTCAACAGTACCAAGGATTGTTCCGGTAGGATTCTTTACATCATGGGTGATAATATCGAGCAGTAAATCCTTCATGCTGTTCGATTGTGATAGTTTTGTGCTTAATTGCTCAAGTTCTTTAAGAGATTCTTCCAGTTTTTCCAAAGCCCGTTCTCTCTCTTCAACTAACCGAATCACTTCTACCCCGGCAATTATTTCCCCTTCATCATTTCGAAGTACAGTAGCAATGTTTTCAAAACGGAAATTTTCTCCGTTTTTTGTAATCCCTACTCGCAATGCTTTACGTGTTTTACCAGTATTGTACGCTTCAATAATCGGACAGCCTTCACAGGGCTCATCCCGTCCTTCGTAAATTTTATAACAATACTCCCCAATGTTGGATCCGAAATTATCAGTTATGAATTTGTTTTGATAGAGAATACGCATATTCAGATCCTGTATACTCAAACCATCTCCTATGGAAGCCAATATGTTCTCCAGAACATCAGACTTAGCTTTTAGTAGCTTTGTAGTATCGCTAAAAGCCTTAATAATATTAATGGCATTTGATGGTTTTTCTTTTTTTCTATTCATAATAATTCTAAATCTTTATAAAGGTTTTATTTTAATCATATTTAAATATATACAATTTAGTATGTAAAAATCAAGTAATTAAATAGAAATCAGCCATAATTTTTAAGGTTGTTTAGTCCAGAAATAAGGCAACAGGTTAAACATAATTGTTAAGCAACATTTTTTTAAAGACCATATTGGGAATTGTATATCCTAGAGCTAAAATCTATTATTTTTATAAGCATCGTCTAGGGTTGAGCTCTTGGTAAAGAAGCTTGTTTAGGTTTCTATTATACAATTCAGGCTATATTGCAATAAAGTAGATATAATTATGCCGCTGGTTCAATTTCTTCAAGCTTAAAACCTTTAATCATTGCATTAATAATTAATTTAAGAACCAAACTGATTAGCCTTCCTTCTTGTTTTTCTGTTAATATAGGGATATTAACTACATTGTTAATCAATGGCGTTAACCGTTTTTCTATCTCTAATGCTTCTTCTTTTGAGACTCCGTCGGTTGCATCTTTTACTAATTTATAGTATTCGTTTGGCAATAGTTGATAGAGCTGTTTATCTATCCATTTAATAAGTTTTACAAAAACCGTAAATTCTTTTTCTTCTCCTAAAAAGGGAAGGTTTATAGCTTTATTTACTTTCTGGGCCAATGCATTTACTTCGGCATCAGATAGCATCTCTACTTGTTCGTTCATGTCTCTTTTAATTTGCTCAAGTTGAGATGTTGTTAATGTGATATCGCTCATTTTTCTTGTTTTTTAGTTTGCTAATAATGCGTTATGTTAAAAGTATAGTCATCCAATTATTTGTTTCTCACTATCCTGTTAAAATTCACATTGTGTTCGGGGGAGGAGTATTCTTTTCTGCAAGAGTAAAAATAGCAAATTCTGTTGTAAATAAATAAGGTTTAAGGTAGAATCTTAAATTCTTCCAGTATCGGAAGAGCTTTGTTTTCAAAATCAAACAAAGCCTGGTTTTCCCAAGAGGAGCCATCTGTGGCCTGTTCTCCTTTCCAGGCAATGAGTTCGGCTCCCCAATAACAAAATCCAATCCCATTTTTAATTTCAGAGACCATGGTTTTTATTTTATGAATGAAGTTTTTTTGTCCCTGGGGAGTTGCCGGGTAGTCCGGTAAAATCAATTGATCTTCAGTGCCAATAATATTATTCGTCCAGTCATTCCACTCCAAAGTGAAAGGATAGGCGGTTTCTGCAATTAAAATATTTTTGCCATAAGTTTGGCTCAGCCCGGAAAGGGTGTTCTTTAGGGGAGTGAGACTTTTCCCGTGCCATAGGGGGTAATATGAAAGTCCGATGATATCGTAATCCACGTCTCTGATAAGGTTGAAGAACCAGTTTGAGGCATCCGTTCCGGCAAAGTGCATGATAATTTTAGTTTTGTTAGAATGTTCCCGAACCGCTCTCACCCCCTCGTTGAGTAACTCAAGGAATTGGCTTTGATTATCAATGTGTCCCTGGGGATGCAAAAATCCTGAGTTAATTTCATTGCCAATTTGGATATATTCTGGATTAATACTTGATATTAAGCGTTTGGTATAATTATAAACACTGTCTTTTAAGGCATTGAAACTAACCCCCTGCCAGGCGGCGGGTGTTTCTTGTTGTCCGGGATCGGCCCAGGTATCGGAATAATGCACGCACAGCCAAATCTTAAATCCCATGTTTTGCAGGATTTGTGCAAAAGGTCTCATCTCGTCCAGGCTGCAATGCCCGTCATCCGGTTTCACCCGCATGCGTAAGCGAACGGTATTTATTCCGTTTTTTTTGAGGATGGCTAAAACGTTTTTTTGATTCCCATCCAGATCATAAAACACGGGATTGCTTAATGAAATTTCGGGGAAACTTGAAATGTCGACGCCGGAAATATAATCTGTTTGTATTACGGGATGATTTTCATTGTTTTTGTCGCAGGAAAGAATGAGAAGCCCCAAAAGAATATAAAGCAATTTTTTCATAAGCTTTGTTTTTATGGGGTTGTTTAACGGTTTTATATATCTATCTTTTTCCCCTGGGTGGTAAATGATATGCCCTGTTGCCCAGAAGTTGAAATCATTACACTTTCAAAAAATGGTTCGTTTGAATTTTGTTTTCCATTCAAATATGAAATTGGCTCCAGAGCCACCTTCTTGGTCAGTCTGGTCAATTACAATTTCAACCGTTTCCAATGGCGTAATAAAAATTGGTTTTTCCAAATATGTCCTAATAAGTTCTCCTTTTGTATTATAGTATTCTGCTTTTTGGATAAAAACGGTATCAAACCTATTCGTATTTCTCATGCTTATTGTTGCTGTTAAATTATGGGTTCTGTGCTCTGTCATGCTATAAATTTGAGAATAAACCGAGAGATAAGTCGTCCCCGGTTTAAGAGAGTCGCTTAAGGTATAATTAATTGTTCTTTGCTTCCAGTTTTCAGGGTTAGTGGAGCTAGTTTCTTTTTTTGCATCACAAGAACCTAGTAATAGTCCGATGAGAAGTAGTGGGATTATATATTTCATAGTTCTATAATTTTATTGTACACCATTTGTTTAGAGTTATTCTTATACATTTCCATAATCATTAATCAATGACAATAAAGGTAGGGAGAAGCTTTATCTTTTAAAAGCATTTTTAATCTTTTCAGTTTCTTTATTCTTCAATTTTTGAAACTCCTTTGTTATTTTTTTTGACGTCATTTTTTTAACTTGCTTATAAAATGATCTCTTAAGAATAAGCCTTTCCTGTTCTATGGAGTCCAAATATTTTTTTAATTCGCTGGTTGCCTCAAAGTATAAAATAAACTGTGCTGGAATATTTCTTAAATACTTATAAAAGATGCTTTCACAACCAATTTGTTTGAGGAACTCGTAGCAGTTTTGATGTTTTGGGGAGTTTGCAAAATGAATTTTATAAATTGAAGAGTCAATTTTTTCGCCGTATCTGTAATATACCCCTGCCAGAAAAGAATAAATCTGGTTTTTTGTTTTAATTTTGTTGTTTAATAGTTCATCTTTTTCTCC
The DNA here is from genome assembly GCA_963664245.1 of Bacteroidales bacterium. Classification (GTDB taxonomy): domain Bacteria; phylum Bacteroidota; class Bacteroidia; order Bacteroidales. Next base: position 1,956,523 of record OY760934.1, on the reverse strand, counting down.
GTAAAAGCTGTTCAATGTTTTTGAGAGTTCATTGGAAAACATTTTACTGTGATGCGATTTTTCAAAAATAGTATCAACAACAATATTTAATTCATTTTTAATGTACTTGGTTAAATAATCAACCAATGACTTTTCAAATGGGTAATACTGGTCAACTTGTTTATTTCTGTCGACATATCGAAAACGCCCCATATAATCGCTTAGTGTTCCCAAAATAAAATAAACCGGTTCAAATGATACGGTTTTGCTTGTACCTGTTAAATTAGTATTTCGTACTTCTTCATTAATTTGAGAGTAAGCTGGCTGAAAGGCTAAGATAGATGTTATGATTAGAAGATTTAATTTTATTGCAATACTTGTCATTGAAAATCATTTTTGTTTTTGTTTTCAGTTTCGAAACCCTCTTTGTTTCCGGTATAAGAGTATTCTATAATTAGTTTCTTTTGAATGTTTTTGCTGTGTTGTTTAAGTTCTCAACTCAACACCCACTTAATAGCAGATTCAATAGTGCTAAAAGGTTTTGAGCTATAGCCTTCATCGGCAATTTTAACTAATATTGGAATTACAATATCTTTTGGCTTTTCAGTAATTATGGCAATTTTTAAATTTCCGAATACGTCTAGGTGTTTTTTATAGAAATCCGCTATTGCAGTATGTTCTTTGATTTTTATATTAAAATTTGATTTCCGATAATCTAAAATAAATCCTTTCGTTTCTTTAGGGATTAAACCATTTTCAAAGGCATACTCCCAAGAAGATTCTATATCTTCAATACAGGTTGACCCATAATAGTATTTAAATAAGATACTTAGTGAACGATCAAATTTATATTTGAATTTCTTATCCATTCAGTTCCCCAATAAATTTATTTACAGGTTCTATAATATATCAAAAATCATCAACCCTGTACTTTGTACGAGGGTAAGTCACAATGCTGTAGAAGTATTTCGTTCTGCAAGGGTAAAGGTAAGAAAAATGTAGAATTTAAAATATTCAATGTAAAATGTAGAAGGGAATTTGGAATTTGTTATTTGAAAATTTAAAAATGAATTTTGTGGTAATCAAACGTCATCCCGTCTTTAAACTTTTTGATTTTTTGTGCCAGCACGTTAAAAACATCCAGTTGGTTTTTTTTGAACCATTCCAGGGCTTCGCTTTTTCCGTTACAGGCATCGGCAAAGACGATTAAAATATGGTAATTGTATTTTTTGAGCCAGTCGTAGGCTTTGCGGTCTTCGGCAATGGCCGCATCCAAAGCCGCCAGGTGATGGAATTTGTTACGTATCAACCACTGCACCGATTCATCGCTACCGCGGATGGCTGTACTCAAAGCCGCCAACTCGGGATAGCCGTTTTTTGCCAGCCAGTCGTGAATGGCTTTGTTGCCATCCACTGCTTCGCCCAAAGCCACTAATATTTTAACCGGGTATTTGTGCATTAATAAACTTCGGTTTTGATGCCTAATTGGTGAACCCGTACGGCAATTTCTTCCAGTTCTTCCCTCGGAATTTTTTCCAGATCCTGGGCTGGGGTTTTACGGGCAATGGGGTAAATCATCACCGACTGTGGCCTGATTTTTTTCAGGTGTTCAAGCCATAAAGTTAGCTCTTCTTCGGTGGTGTTGTCAATGGTTTGGCCGTTATGAGAACCTCTCAAAAACAAGGTTTGTATGATTAGATTTCCTTCAAATTTCGTAAGGTTCTCAACAATATCTCTTATTTTCAGCTTTTTATGTGGTAAGTTGATCCGTTCAAATTGTTGCTGCGAACCGGCATCCAGTTTCAACACGTTTTTATCCACCAGTTTCAGGGCTTCAAAAATATTGGGCTGGTGAATCATGCTTGAGTTTGAAAGAACCGTTGTTACCGCTTTTGGGAAATATTTATCGCGCAAAGCGATGGTATCTTTTACGACCAAATCAAACTCCGGGTGAATGGTTGGCTCGCCGTTTCCGGCAAAAGTGATGGAATCGGTCGGGAGATCGTTTTCTTTGAGTTTGATCAGTTTTTGTTCCAGCATTTCGGAAATTTCCCGGCGTTTCGGCAGGGTGTTTTTCCCGTCATCTTCCGGGGTCCATCCGCACTCGCAATAAATGCAGTTAAACGAACAAAACTTCTTTTTCAACGGAAGTAAATTGATCCCCAGTGAATGGCCCAGGCGACGGCTGCGAACCGGTCCAAAAATAATCTCATGAAATAAAAATCCCGACATTGTTCATCTTTTTTGCAAAATTAGTTTAATTCCTTAAATAAGAATGTTTCGCTTAGTTTAAACCTGAAATTGTATTAATTTTACGTTTAGTTATATGAGCAAACTTGACGAAATAAAATCTCCGCTAAGTAACGAACTCAAAGCTTTTGAAAGGATTTTTCGGAATCAGATGAAAAGCAGGGTGCCTTTGCTGGATACCATTACCCGCTACATTGTAAAAAGCAAGGGCAAGCAAATGCGCCCCTTGTTTGTGTTTTTGTCGGCCGGGATGCAGGGCGAAATTTCCGAGCGAACCCACCGTGCGGCTTCTTTGATTGAGTTGCTTCACACGGCTACTTTGGTTCACGACGATGTGGTGGATGAATCGTACAAACGCCGTGGATTCTTTTCGTTGAACGCTTTATGGCGGAATAAAATTTCTGTTTTGGTGGGCGATTTTTTGTTTTCGCGTGGCTTGCTTTTGGGACTGAAAAACGATGATTTTGATTTATTGAAAATTACCTCCGGAGCCGTGGAACAGATGAGCGAAGGAGAGCTTCTTCAAATTGAAAAGGCTCGCAAACTGGATATTAACGAGGAAATTTATTTTGAGATCATCCGAAAAAAAACCGCTTCACTGATTGCTTCGTGCTGTGCTGTGGGAGTGGCTTCGGTGGGAGTCGGTGAAGAAATCGTTGAACAGTTTCGCCAGATGGGTGAGAATATTGGCATCGCTTTTCAAATCAAAGATGATTTGTTTGATTACGAACAAAATATGGATGCTGAAAAGCCCGGTGGAATTGACATTAAAGAACGTAAGATGACCCTGCCGCTTATTTATTTATTGCAAAATGTAGCTTGGTCCGAACGCCGGAAAATTATTTTTAATATTAAAAACAGAAGTACTAATCCCAAAGTGGTAAGCGATATTATTTTGAAGGTAAAAGAAAGTGGTGGTTTGGAATATACCCGTCAGAAAATGCTGGAGTACCGCCAAAAAGCCCTTGATTTTTTAAATGCTTTCCCCGACACCGAATACAAAAAATCGCTGATTCAATTGATTTTATTTACCACCGAGCGTGAGAAATAATGTTTTTACATTATTGAAAATCTATTCTTAATGGAATAAAATACTTCTGTTTAATTGGTTTTCCGTACAAATAGGCAGGTTTCCACTTTGGCATTTGATTAATAATTTCGATAACTTTCTTATCTATACTATCGTTGATTCCTTTTCTTATGATTGGGGTTACTGCTTTCCCTGTAGAATCAATTTCTATTTCAATGAATATCTTTGTTTTAATTTTTGAAGTATCGTTAAAATCTATTTGCAATTTATAAGAAAAGAATTTTAAAAGTTCCCGTTCCCCACCTATAAATTCTGCATTAGAAATCCAGTTTTCAGAATTATCTACCAAACTATCAGCAAGCTTTTTAGCTTTATCAAGAAAGTTGTTTCCATAGATAGTTTTAAGATTTTGTTCCATTATAGAATCATAGCAAGCATAATATTTAAGGGAGTCAGTAAAATGCCATTTTATGTTATAATACTTATTTAAAACATAAGTATAAGTGCTTTGGGGAGGGAAAAATTCCAAAGAATGAAATGAATACTTTCCTAAGTAGAAATCTCTTTGAGCCTTTATTGATGCAATTTCACAATTATCCCGTTTTGAAATTTTTAATTGTTTAATTTCTCCATTAATGATTTTTGATTCAAGTGATTTTGAATAAACATCTGTCCAATTTGATACATCAAAGGCTAAAAATTCACCAAACGAAATATTTATATCTCCCGAAAACCAAGAAACAAATACTTTACTATTTTTAATTTTTTCTTTAGGGAAAAACCACTCTAGTGGGAAATCAAAATCTTCGCAACCACTCTCTAAATGAATAAGAAATAGGCTGTCATTTTCGAGTTCCCATGTCCCAACATGACCTCTCCAACAGCCCGTTGAAATACAAAATTCTTCATCTGTTCCGTATACTTTTTTTCGAGTTGTACTATCCGAATCCATTAAGTTTCCAAATGGATAAACATCTATATATAAAGTATCTGATTCAAAAATTAACTTATCTGGGATTTGGATTGTTGCAAAGACCGGGATTGAGGTGAGAAGTATTAGTATGGCTGATGCAATTTTCATGGTATTATTCTGTTTTAGAAATTAGGAAAACTAATTTGAATTTATGCAATTTTGATACCATTTATCTCAATAGAAAATCAATATTCCTCCTTAATCCTTCAAACTTGGTTCGTTTCACGGCACTTTGTTTAAAGAGTTTTTTAAATTCTTCTTCGGTTAAATTCTTCCATTTTTCTTTGTTCATGGAAAATAATTTTTCATTCGGCAGGAAAGTCTCTTCGTGATGAGGTTTTGCAAAACGGTTGTGGGGGCAAACATCCTGGCAAATATCGCAGCCAAAGATCCAGTCGTTAAATTTATCTTTTAAATCCTCCGGCAGTTTACCTTTGTGTTCAATGGTGAGGTAAGAAATACATTTGCGGGCATCCAGTTTATACGGGGCAACAATTGCCCCGGTCGGGCAAGCATCCAGGCAGCGGGTGCAACTTCCGCAGTGTTCGGTTTCAAAAGCCCGGTCGTATTCCAGAGGTAAATCACACAAAATTTCCCCGATAAAAAAGAAGGAACCTGTATTTTTTCGGATGAGGATGCTGTTTTTGCCAATAAATCCCAGACCCGCTTTTACGGCCCAGGCTCGATCCAAAACAGGAGCAGAATCTACAAAAACCCGGGCATTGAGCGAACGGTTTATTTTATTTTCAATGGCAAAAACCAATTGCTTTAATTTGTTTTTAAGAACGATGTGGTAGTCTTTTCCGTAGGCATATTTGGCAATCTTGAAATTATCTTCTTCGGGTAAGAGCTTTTCGGGATAATAGTTTTGTAAAACCGAAATCACCGATCGGGTTCCTTCGTGGAGCAAACGCGGATCAAAGCGTTTTTCCAGATTGTTTTCCAGATATGTTAAATCGCCATGAAAGCCTTTTTGTAGTTTCTCTTTAAACTCTTCGCTTTCTTTTTTTAAGAACCTTGCTTTACTGATTCCGCAGGCTTCAAAGCCAAGTTCTTTGGCTTGGGTCTTGATAAATTGACTTATTTCTGCCGGGGAATTCATTTTAAAAAAAACGGCCTTGATCGTTACTTTTAACCTTTCCCAGGTGTTGATAGGCAAGGGGAGTGGCTTCCCGGCCGCGTGGGGTTCGCATCAAATAACCTTCCTGGATGAGGAAGGGTTCGTATACTTCTTCGATGGTTCCCGGTTCTTCGCCAACGGCAGTGGCAATGGTGGTGATGCCTACCGGCCCGCCTTTAAATTTTTCAATGATGGTGCTCAAAATACGGTTGTCCATTTCGTCGAGACCGTGTTTGTCAACGTTTAAGGCAGAGAGGGCAAACTGGGAAATGCCGAGATCGATTTTCCCGTTGCCTTTAATTTGAGCAAAATCACGCACCCGGCGGAGTAAAAGGTTTGCAATCCGTGGGGTGCCACGGCTTCGGCGACTGATTTCAAGTGCGGCTTCCGAAGTAATTTCAACTTTTAAAATGGAAGCCGAACGACGAATGATTTTCTGCAAGGTTTCCGAATCGTAATATTCCAGGCGGGAATTAATCCCGAAACGCGAACGTAAAGGAGCTGTCAACAAGCCGGAGCGTGTGGTTGCTCCAATCAGGGTAAAGGGACTAAGCGCGATTTGCACCGAGCGGGCATTGGGGCCGGTTTCAATCATAATGTCAATCTTGAAATCTTCCATGGCCGAGTACAAATATTCTTCAATAACCGGGCTTAAACGGTGGATTTCATCGATAAACAATACGTCGTTTTCTTCCAGGTTGGTCAGCAGTCCGGCCAAATCGCCGGGTTTGTCCAACACCGGTCCGGACGAAACCTTGATGCCCACACTTAATTCGTTGGCAATGATGTAGGAGAGGGTGGTTTTTCCCAGTCCCGGAGGACCGTGCAGCAACACATGATCCAATGATTCTCCACGTTGACGGGCAGCTTCTACAAAGATTTTCAAATTATTCGTCACCTTTTTTTGGCCGGTAAAATCAGAAAATTCCTTGGGCCTTAACACTTTTTCGATTTCTTTTTCGGTTTGGTTCAGGCGTTCTTTTGATGGATCAAGGTTCTCGTTCATTCGCAAATCATTTATAACAAAAGTAAGAAATATGTTTGAACGCAGCTGTAAATTGATTTCCATTCAAAAAATTGAATTCTATTGGGATTTTATTTAAATTAGTAATCCACACTAAATTCACCGGCTTATGAAAAAGATCATTGTCGCCACCGATTTTTCCACCTGTTCCATCCACGCCCTAGAATATGCCATTTCTATTGCCAACCCGGTAAAAGCCGATGTTCAACTGGTTTGGGTTGATAATTCAAAACACCATGATTTTGACTTTGACCTTGAAAAACCCGAACCCCGGAAAGACGTTAGCCTTAACATGGACCGAATTATCGAAAAATACCAGGATCAACTAAAAGGAGAACTAAGTTATAAGTTCAGAAAAGGAAAAGTATACCAGGAAATTTCTTTGCTGGCCAAAGCTAAAAAAGCAGATTTGATTGTTGTAGGAACCCATGGCGTTAGCGGTTTTGAAGAGTACTGGATTGGAAGCAATGCTTACCGGATTGTGACCCATTCGCCTTGTCCGGTAATTACGCTGAGGCAACAATTCCCAGTTAGAAACAGCATATCAAAAATTGTTATCCCTATTGATAGCAGCTCGGAAACTCTCCAAAAACTGGATTTTTTAAAGACAATGCTTGAGGTGTTTAAATCCGAGATTCATATGATTTCGATTTACCCAACCTTAATCCAGGCTCTGAAACGAAAAGTTGATGCCAATGAACAAAAAGCAATCTCCTTTTTTAAAGAAAATAAAATTAAATTTGTAGAGCAAAAAGTAAAATCGGATAACGTTACGGGTGTTTTGGTTGAGTATGCCAAAAAAATTGATGCCGATTTAATTGCAATTATGACTGAACAGGGAAATGCAAAGGCTCATGTTTTTTTGGGTCCCAATGCCCAGCAATTAATCAGTAACTCAATTATTCCGGTTTTAAATGTAAGGCCAAATAATGAATTTTAATATGATAAAACAAACGATTACCAGCCTTTTAATTGTTTTTGTATTTGCAAATGTGTTGCAGGCACAAGAGAAAATGATTGTTCAGGACCCTAGAGTGGACAGTCTGGTTAGCTTACACCAAAAAGCGCAGCAAATTAACCTGGAACACCAGGAACATGACGGGATTTATGGCTACCGTATTCAAATTTGTTTCGAATCGGGGAACAATTCTAAAAACCGCGCGATGTGGTATAAAGATGATTTTGACAGCCGTTATTCGAATGTTTCTTCGTATATTGTTTTTGAAGAACCTTATTATAAGGTGAGGGTCGGAGATTTTAGAACGCGCTTAGAAGCCGAAGCTTTTTTGCGAAGAATACACCGCCGATATACAAATGCTTTTGTAGCTCCAGATAAAATTAAGTTTCCTAAACTCTTGAATGAATAAAACGGTATGAACGCAATTTTTGTAGGTATTGACTTTTCGGAAGGATCGATTAATGCTTTAGAGCATGCGATCAGTATTGCCAAAAAAGCAAAAGTAGATGTGAACATGGTTTGGGTGAGACATCCTGATTCGGAAAAGATTTTGATGTCGTACAAATCCAAGAACATTGAAGAAGAAATCGGTCATCGTTTTGATGAGTTGATTAAAAAATATAAAATTGGCTTCCCGAACGAATTAACATACGAAATCAGGCAGGGAAAAATTTATCGCGAAATTGTAAAAGCTGCCGATGAAAAAAGTGCCTCCCTGATTGTTATTGGTTCTCACGGTTCATCCGGTTTTGATGAATTTTGGATGGGAAGTAATGCCAACAGGTTGATTTCATCCACCTATATCCCGGTAATTAGCTTGCGTGCCAATGTTCCTATTGATCGTGATTTGGAACGCATTGTTTTTCCGGTAGACAGTACGCCTGAAACCCGGCAAAAAATTATTTTTACCAGCATCATTGCGTCTTATTTTAATGCCGAGGTACATGTACTGGCATTGTATACCGATGGCTCTAAATCAACTAAAAAGCGCGTTGATAAATATGCCCAGCAAATGGTTGAGTTTTTAGACGAGGAAAATATTGTAAATAAACTGGAAAAGGTTGAAGCCAGTAATATTACCGATACTATTTTAGAATATGCCCGTAAAATTGACGCAAATTTGATTGCTATTATGACCGAACAGGAACGTTCGGCTTTTAATATTTTATTGGGACCGTATGCTCAACAAATGGTGAACCGTTCGCCCATCCCGGTATTGAGCTTGCATCCCCGTGATATGATTTCTTCGATTTAAAATATTTTATAGAAGAGTTTAAACCAAGAAAAATTAAAAAGTGCCCCCGACTCAGATCGGGGACACTTTTCTGTATCATCAAAAGTTTTTGAATTAATTCCGGTTCATGGCATTTAAATCTTCAAAGGCCACTTTCAAACGGTTTATAATAGAAACTTCGCCTTCGCGTAACCATTTGCGCGGATCGTAATATTTTTTGTTTGGCGAATCTTCTCCTTCCGGGTTGCCAATTTGTCCCTGGAGGTAATCGTGGTATTTTGCCTCGTAGTTTTTAACGCCATCCCAAAATGCCCATTGGGTGTCGGTATCAATGTTCATTTTGATAACACCATAAGAAATCGCTTCGCGGATTTTTTCTTGTGGCGAACCTGAACCTCCATGGAACACAAAATTCACGGGGTTGGCTTCGGTGTTGAATTTTTCCTGGATGTATTTTTGAGAATTGTGAAGAATAACCGGTTCTAACTTAACATTACCGGGTTTGTAAACCCCGTGAACATTCCCGAAGGAAGCGGCAATGGTAAAGCGTTTGCTGATGCTGCTTAATTGTTCGTAAGCGTAAGCTACTTCAGAAGGCTGGGTGTATAAACGGGCACTGTCGATGTGTGTATTGTCTACCCCGTCTTCTTCGCCGCCGGTAATTCCAAGTTCAATTTCGAGGGTCATCCCAATTTTACTCATGCGTTCTAAGTATTTTTTGCAGGTTTCGATGTTTTCTTCCAGTGGTTCTTCCGAAAGATCCAGCATGTGTGAGCTAAATAAAGGTTTGCCGTAGGTTTTGAAATGCTTTTCACCGGCATCTAACAAAGCGTCAATCCAGGGTAATAATTTACGGGCAGCATGGTCGGTATGAATAATTACCGGAACGCCATAAAGCTCAGCCAATTGGTGAATATGCATGGCTCCGGATATTGCCCCGGCAATAGCAGCTTTTTCGCCGCTAACGCCTTTACCAGCATAAAATGCGGCTCCACCGTTCGAAAATTGAATGATGACCGGAGAGTTTACTTCTTTTGCTGCTTCCAGAACGGCGTTAACAGAATCGGTTCCTACAACATTAACCGCTGGAAGGGCAAAATGGTTTTTCTTAGCGATATCGAAAATAGTTTGTACCTCGGTACCGGTGATTACCCCGGGAGATACGTGGTCTAATATTTTTTCTGACATGAGTGTAAATTTTTATTTGATCTTTCAAAAATAAAACTTTTAATCCATAAAATCGTTTTAATGAATTATTAACTTTGCATAAAATTGGCTTTTAGCTATTGGCTCTTTGCTTTTGGCAATAATCAATAAAAAATTGTCAATTGAAAATAAATATGGTCCCGTAGTTCAACTGGATAGAATGCCAGATTCCGGTTCTGGTGGTTGGGGGTTCGAATCCCTTCGGGATCACAACAAAAAAGCCGAACTTTCGTCCGGCTTTTTCGTTTTATTCAGGTTTTTCGTAAATATTGTCTACTTCGCGGTATCCTGGTTTGTCTAAATACCAATCGGTATACAATGTTCCAGAAGAGGTAGCCCATTCGCGGAATTTTAAGTAAGTGTTTACGATTTGTGCTTTTTCAATCGGATAATCAAAGCTGTCCGGAATTTCAACCGCCCATGGCAGGTTGTTTTCGGTAACGTAATACCTGCCGCTTGCCGGGATAGAATTATCGTGTAAGGTGCCAAAGTATGAGGCTGTAACCAAATCGGTCGGTTCGTTATCAATCAGGTGAATTTCTTTACCGCGTTCCTGGTCGACATAAATAAACGGGTTATATGGTTCGTTACCTAGGCTCATTTCAGGATTGCTAAAGGTTGTGGTAACGGTTATGGTATCTGTTTCAATATATGGCCTGTCTTCGTAAGTGTTAAAAATAGAGTTGTTATAAATGGTATTGATGGCATCGTAGAAAATAGCTACGGTTTCGCCATTATGGCCATTTTCATAACCGGCCGCATTAATGTTCAGGTTGTTTAGTGCGTGGGTGTAGCCGCTCACACTTTGGCAGTTTGCCGAGTTTGTGGGGAATGAAATCCCAAAACCATTGTTTAGGGTTGCACCGGCAGCTTTAACATGCGATTTAGCAATAATGTCTACAATTTTATTGTTGGCATTGGTTACAATATGGTATTGGAAATCGAGAACTAAATCGTTAAAGTCATAATCGCCAAGGCCTGGCCATAAATCTTCGAAAACAAAGGTTGAATAATCTTCCTGGTTCGGGTAGTAGTTGTCAAAAGCCCTGTCCGGGTCTTCTGGATATTGATCGTCTACATCTGGAACACCATCACCATCCGTATCGTCAGTTCCGGTATTTCCGCCTGAACCCGGATTGCAATTGCTTTCAGGAATGGTTGTTTCGCAGTATACAACATTTGGATGAATATTGGCATTATTGGTTTCTATTCCGTTAGCATCACATAAATCAATTTTATTTACAATGTTTGCTCCTGAGTTAAGGATGGTTTGGTTCGAAATTTCAATTTTTGAATAACCTTGTCCATTGCCATGTATCATCCCGTTACAAACCAGGTTTGTTGTTTTGGCCAGCGAACCAGTGTATGTTTCGTATTTTCCTGATCCGTTGATAACAAAGTTTCCGTCAACTTCTACATAACCTTCATTCCTTAAATGTTTATCAAGGGTGATGTTCCCGGTAACAGATAGTCTGCAATAATTGTAGAATATGCTGTTTGATTGGAACATGGCATTGCCGTTTACATTGATGGTTCCGTAATTAGAACCTTGATTGTTTGATTCGTTAATGAAATTTCCGGTTACATTTAGTGTTCCTTCGTTTTGGAATTTATTGGTTCTGTTTATCATGCTTCCGGTTACATTAGCTAACCCAAAATTGTAGAATTGGGCGGTTTCATCGGTTATGGTGTTTCCAAAGGATGTTAATGTTCCCCAATTATAAATTTCAATTTTAGAAGGCAAATTTAAACCGTACGAAAAATTAAGAGAACCTGTTTTACTGACATAAATTTTTCCACGGTTGTTAATATTTGCTATATTGCCCAGATTTACTGTACCGCAAATTACAATGGTTGCATTACGTTTAAATTTTAATTCGCCATTTACGGTTAGAGTGCTTCCTTCCGGGACGCAAAAATCAAGTTTGTCTAATTCAAGACTACCGTATGTTCCTGAAATAGCTTCATCGCAATCGTTGCCACAATTCGGATCAGCATAGGCTCTTTTCAGGCTTGAAACTTTTCCGTTTAGTAACTGATACGTGTTGAAACTTCTGTTAATAGTATTACTTGTTACTTTTATCCCTACAAGTTCATAAATCCCGTTGGCATTAGAGTTCTCAACGAAAATAGAATCTTTATATTCCGGTAAAGTGAAAGTAACATTATAATTATATAATTCGTCGGTCATCCCTTGAGAAATCAGCTTCCCTCCACGTTCTGGGTCGGCATTAAAGACTTTAAAGATATGCGGGGCTTCATCCTGAATACTGGGGGTAACGGATAGATTCAGCGTGATTTTTTCATTGCTGGTGAATTTAAAATCAGGACTAATATTTAAATCTGTGAAATCTGCTTCGGTATTACTAGGGACATCCTGATTAAATTTTTGACAAGCATTATATGTAAATAAGGTGATAATGCTGATAATAATGAGTGTGATTTTTCTATAAGTTTTCATACGAGTTGTTTTTTTCAAAAATACCTAATTGAAAGTATTGTGCCAAAAAAATTAATCAACACAAAATCAGTTCATAATATACGAATTTGTTGAATGAATAGTTTCAAAATGGGAAATTTTTTTTATCCATGGAATTGTTAATTGATTAGTTATAAAACTACCGTTAATTTATTAACAATGAGGGCAATGCAAAAAAGACTTATATTTACGCCGTCTAAGCGAGCAAAAAAAATTATCTGTTTTATGATTAAAAAAGTTCTTGTAGCTAACAGGGGAGAAATAGCCATACGCGTCATGCGTTCCTGCCGTGAAATGGGAATAAAATCCGTAGCAGTTTATTCAAAAGCCGACCGTACCTCAATGCATGTGAGATATGCCGATGAAGCCTACTATATTGGTCCCGCACCTTCTACCGAAAGTTATTTGGTGATTGATAAAATTATTGCTGTCGCCAAGCGTTCTGGAGCCGATGCCATTCATCCGGGTTATGGCTTTTTATCTGAAAATGCCGAATTTTCGGAGCGCTGCAAAAAAGAAGGCATTATTTTTATTGGCCCTTCGGCTTATGCCATTAACACCATGGGCGATAAAATTACGGCTCGCCAAACCATGTTAAAAGCCAGTGTGCCAGTAGTTCCCGGAACCACTGAAGCTCTGAGTGATTCGGAAGAAGCAAAGAAGATCATTAAAGAAATTGGTCTGCCGGTAATGATTAAAGCTTCTGCCGGTGGTGGCGGAAAAGGAATGCGTTTGGTAAAAGAAGAGAAAGACATTGAAAGTGCCGTTAATGCCGCCAAGTCAGAGTCGATGGCGGCTTTTAATGACGATGCAATCTACATCGAAAAATACATTGAATCGCCACATCACATTGAGTTTCAAATACTGGCCGATCAACATGGCAATGCTATTCATTTGTTCGAACGCGAATGTTCGGTTCAGCGGCGCCATCAAAAAGTGGTGGAAGAAACCCCTTCTCCTTTGATGACCCCAAAGATCAGGGAAGAAATGGGAAAACATGCCGTGGCTGCGGCCAAAGCCGTAAATTATGAAGGAGCCGGAACCATTGAGTTTATCATGGATGATAATTTGAATTATTATTTTCTGGAGATGAACACCCGTTTGCAGGTGGAACACCCGATTACTGAGCGTGTGGTTGGCGTGGACTTGGTAAAACAGCAAATTTTAATTGCTTCGGGCGAAGCCTTGAAATTAAAACAGCAAGAACTTACCCAGCAAGGGCATGCCATCGAATGCCGGATTTATGCCGAGGACCCAGACAATAATTTTATGCCCAGCCCGGGAGTGATTAAACATATTACCGAGCCGCTGGGTCTTGGGGTTCGTCACGATGGTTATGTTTACGAAGGTTACGAAATACCGATGTATTATGATCCCCTTATCTCGAAACTGATTGTTTGGGGGAACTCGCGTGAAGAAGCCATTGCCCGCTTGCGCCGCGCGCTCTATAATTACAAAATTACGGGGGTGAAAACGTCGATTAAATTTTTAGAACGTGTTTTGGATTGTCCTGATTTTATTGAGGGAAATTACAACACCCACTTCATCGAAAAAAACTACGATTTTTTGATGCAGAAAAGAGAAACCGTGGCTAATTTCAAGGAGGTCGCTGCCATTGCTGCTTTTATCGACTTTCTGGATAAACTCGAATGTGTTCACCCAAAGCAATCCTCCCATAATTTGGGCAACAATTGGAAAGACTTTGGCCGCAAGAAAAGTATTTTACGACTATAATTTTAAGAGCGATGTCATACGAAATTAGCATAAACAATAAAACCTCAACCATTGAACTCCTGAACCGTTGTGATAATAAAGTGAAAATTGCACTGGACGGAAAAAAATTTGATGTTGATATTGTAATGGTTGAAAAGGGAGTGTATTCGATCATTATGGATGGAATTTCTTACAATATAGAACTGGTTGAAAACGGTTCCTGCAAAAAATATGAAGTGAACACCCTCTACGAAACCTTTGACGTCGAGATTATTGATGCAGAAACCAAGTACCTGAAAAGCCGCAAAAAAAGTGATGACAATGAAAGCAATGTGATATCTACGCCAATGCCTGGGAAAGTTGTGAAAATCCCTGTGAAGATAGGAGATAAAGTAAAAGCTGGCGATACGGTAATCATTATTTCGGCCATGAAAATGGAGAGTGAATACAAGGTTAAAAAAGACCGATTAATTAAAGATATTTTAGTAAATGAAGGCGATACCGTGGATGGTCATCAGCCTTTGATTTACATCGAATAAAGATAAAACTTACTAGCTTATGTCAACCTTAGATGAAAAATTTAAACTGTTTGAGCAAAAAAAGCGAATTGCTGATTTGGGAGGCGGGAAGGATCGTATCGACCGTCAACATGCTGCGGGAAGATTAACGGCCCGCGAGCGGATAAATTTATTGCTGGATCCGGAAACTTTTGTAGAACTCGACAAATTTGTAACCCACCGGGCCACTGATTTCGGCATGGACAAAAACAAGATTTTGGGAGATGGCGTGGTTAGCGGTTACGGAAAAATTGACGGACGTTTGGTGTATGTTTTTGCCCAGGACTTTACGGTTTTTGGAGGAACCCTTAGCCGGGCAAATGCCGACAAAATTGTAAAGATCATGGACTTGGCTATGAAAATGGGAGCCCCGGTTATCGGTTTGAATGATTCGGGCGGAGCCCGTATTCAGGAAGGCGTTGCCAGCTTGGCCGGGTATGCCGATATTTTTTACCGCAATGTAATGGCTTCCGGGGTGATTCCTCAAATTTCGGCCATCCTTGGCCCGTGTGCCGGCGGAGCCGTTTATTCTCCGGCCATGACCGATTTTATCATGATGGTGAAGCAATCGTCCTATATGTTTGTTACCGGTCCGGATGTAATTAAAACGGTTACCCACGAGGAAGTTTCCAAGGAAGAACTCGGCGGGGCCATGACCCATAATGCAACCAGTGGAGTGGCTCATTTTGTTGCGGAAGACGATGAACGGGCCATGATGATGCTCCGGGAACTGTTTAGTTTTCTCCCGTCCAATAACATGGAAGACCCCCCGGTAAAACCTTGCAAAGACGATATTAAAAGGGAAAATAAGGCTCTTGATAATTTGATCCCTGACGATCCCAACAAACCTTACGATATTCATGAACTGATTTTAGGTGTAATTGATGATGGCAATTTCTTTGAAATTCAACCGCACTTTGCCCAGAACATGGTGGTTGGTTTTGCCCGATTATGTGGAAAAACCGTTGGTATTGTTGCCAATCAACCGGCTCACCTGGCAGGCGTTTTGGATATAAATTCTTCGCTGAAAGGAGCGCGTTTTGTGCGCTTCTGCGATGCTTTTAATATCCCGATCCTTACGTTTGAGGATGTTCCTGGCTTTTTACCGGGAACCACCCAGGAGTTTGGAGGAATTATTAAACACGGGGCCAAATTGTTGTATGCCTTTTCAGAAGCTACGGTTCCTAAAATTACTGTGATTACCCGTAAAGCTTATGGCGGTGCTTACGATGTGATGTCGAGCAAACACATTGGAGCGGATGTAAATTTTGCTTACCCAACCGCTGAAATTGCCGTGATGGGAGCGGAGGGAGCCGTGAATATTATTTTCCGTAATGCCTTATCGGAAGAAGATAAGAAAAAGGCCGTGAGCGATTACCGTGAAACGTTTGCTAGTCCTTACAAAGCAGCTGAACTAGGCTATGTCGACGAAATTATTTATCCCCGACAAACACGGTTTAAATTGATCCAGGCTTTGGAGATGACCCAAAATAAAAGCAAATCCAATCCGCCGAAAAAACACGGGAATATTCCGTTATAATACTATTCAGGGGGTGACTTTAAGCCACCCCCTGAATAGATTCGTTTATTTATTGTAATCTCTTTCAATTTCTTCCATAATTTCCTGAAGAATCGTTTTCAGTTTTTCAATTAATACAGGAAGTTTGTCTAGCTGGGTTTTTTCTTTCGCGTATTTCTCAATCAAACGGATGTCTTCGGTTAGCTGAATAATGCTGAAATTATCAATGGAAGATTTTAATTTGTGAGCGTAAAAATTAACTTGTTCATAGTTTTCTTCTGCCAGTCCCTCTTCTATTTTGGTAATCATACCCGGAGTGTTTTCCCGAAAAATAGTAATCATTTTATGTAAAACAGCCTTATCGTCTCCGATAAAGGCTGTTATTTTATTTACATTATATCTTCCGGGAACCATGTTAAATTTCTTTGTTTTTAATCATGCGGTAAATGGTTGATTTCCCAATATCCAGTTTTTTGGCAACAAGCAATACATTGTTATTGTTTTTTTGTAGGTAATATTTGATAATCTTGTGGATATATCCCTGCAAAGTATCTTCTTCAATCAGGAAGTCGCTGGTTCCGTGTGCCGAATTGAAACTAATATCGTTGTCCCCAATAATATTTTCATTGGCCAAAACAGAAGCTAGTTCAATTATGGCCTTCAGTTCGCGGACGTTTCCCGGATAGGGGTATTTTTTCAGTTTTTCAATAGCTGCTTCTGAAATGGAAGGTATTTGCAGCTTGTTTTCTTTGGCGTATTCTTCCAGAAAATATTTAGCTAAAACAATAATATCGTCTCCACGCTGGCGCAGTGGAGGTAGTTCGATAGGCAATCCAAGCAGCCGGTAATAAAGATCTTCCCTGATTTTTCCTTTTTGTACCTCGTCGGCCAGGTTTTTATTGGTTGCCACAATTAACCGCACGTCTGTTTTAATATCTTCGTTGCCGCCAATCCTCGAAAATTCGCGTTCTTGCAGCACCCGCAAAAGCTTGCTTTGCATGTTCATGTCCATGTCCGAAATTTCATCCAAGAAAAGGGTTCCTTTATTGGCAATTTCAAACTTCCCGATTTTGCGGCTATTGGCTCCGGTAAAGGCTCCTTTTTCGTAACCGAATAACTCGCTTTCAATCAAGGTAGAAGGGATAGCCGATACATTGATGGCAATAAACGGTTTTTTTGCCCTGGCAGAATTATAGTGAATGGCACGGGCCACCAGCTCTTTTCCTGTTCCGGTTTCCCCGGTTAACGAAACGGTGATGTTTGATTCAACGGCTTTTTCAATCCGGTTGAAGATGCCTTTAATGGCTGGGCTGTTTCCTTTAATGGCTTTGCGGAACTCAAATTTTTTACCAAGGGTTTCTCTCAGTTCGTTGATTTCCCTTTTGAGTCCTAAATTTTCTTTGATATTTGCAATGGATTTCCACAAACGATCTTTAGTTTCGTCGTTTTTTACGAAATAATCATAAGCCCCTTCTTTTACTAATTCAACGGCAGTGGTAATGTCTTCCTGTCCCGATACAATAATAACAGGAGTGTCCGGGTTAAACGACTTGATTTTTTGTAATACCTCGTTTCCCTTGATATCCGGTAGGGAATAATCCAATGAAATAACCGAGGGTTTTTTATAAAGGTTTTTTATACAGTCGCTTCCATTTAAAAACAATTCTACCTCATAATCGGGATTTTTTAGTAAATGATGTTTCAGCATTTCGCCGTAAAACTCGTCATCTTCAACAACGAAAATTTTAAAAGAGCTCATAAGTTTATATTTTAGATAAAAATAGTATGTTTGACACAGTTTCCCAAAAATGGAATTCTTTGTTATACAGAACAAGAATTAAAAGGTTTCCAAAAAATGGAATTTTTTAGCATTTATTTATGATTTATTTAGTTTATGCTGACATAAAAACATATATTTTTGTTGAAAATAAACAAAGAACTATGATTCGATTTCTCTCAAAACTGATTTATTATATTCTGAAATTCCTGTTATTATTGATTTTAGGGATTATTATTTTATTTACCATTCCTTATTTACGAACCGAGATTTATAATTTTGCTGAACCTAAACCTTTCGAGGGCACTAAGTGGTATAATCCATACCAGGGCATGGATACTGCCGCCTGGCACAAGGCTAATTTTCAGGTGCAGTCTTATGCTTGGAAAGGAGTGACGGATGGCAGCGAAAACTCGAACAATGCCATTGATTCGATTTATTCGTACCTGGGTTACGACATTATTGCCACGTCCGATTACATGAAAATTAACGAGTCTGGGAAAGAAAAACCGCAATATTTAAGGGTTTATGAACACGGCTACAATATTAAAAAGAGACACCTGATTGCCATTGGTTCCCAAAAAGTAAAGTGGATGGATTATTTCTTCTTCCAGAATATTCATCATAAACAAAATATTATAAATACGATTCGTCCTTATAATGAATTGATCTTTCTGGCGCATCCTGATCTTAGTGGCAGTCGTGGGGTGGAAGACTTTGACCGTATTACGAATTACGACGGCATTGAGGCTCACAGTATTTTTGGCGATGCCATTGATTGCTGGGACATGGCTCTTTCTACCGGGCATTACGTGACTATTCAGGCCAATGATGATTCGCACAATGTATTCAGTCCGAACCTGACCGGGAACTATATCACCGCAATTAATGTGGTTGATTTTACGGGCGATGAAATCATCAAATCAATGAAACAGGGAAATGCTTATGGTGTGCGTCTTTTCCGGAACCGGGACGAAGCTTGGGAAGTGAAAAAAGAACGCCATCAAAATTTGGCAAAGCTTATCGATTTTCAGGTGAGAAATGATTCTGTTTTTGTGGCTTTGGATAAATCTTCAAAAGAAACACGTTTTGTAGGGCAGGGCGGAGTTGTGAAAAAAGAAATTTTAAACGATTCCAGTTTTTGTTACCCTTTGCAAAAAGAAGATACTTACATCCGAACTGAATTTGAATTTGCCGACTCTACCCTGATGTTTTTAAATCCGGTTGCCCGGACCAGCTTCGGGAAACCCGCCCCACTTGAGCTGAAAGGAGTAAATCAGTTTAAAACCTGGTTGTACCGCCTGTTCATCGTCGTTTTGGAAGTATTCCTTATTTTTGTGTTTGTACACATTGTAAAAAGAGGATTTTCCTTACGTAAGAAATGATCAAATTCACTAAAATTGAAAAACAACTTTTACTCCTGATCCTGGTTTCGGCGGCCATTCGTGCATTTATTGTCGGCATCATTGAGTTTGGCAACGACGAGGTTTACTACTGGACCTATGCTCTTTATCCCGATTGGAGCCATTTCGATCATCCGCCCATGGTGGGTTTTGTGATCCAATTATTTACCTTAAATCTTTGGCTTGATTCCGAGTTTTTTATTCGTTTGGCTTCGGTGGTTTTTATGTCGGTAAACACCTGGCTGATTTATTTAATTGCCAAGAAAATTTATAACGAAAGAGCCGGGTTTATTGCCGCTTTTTTGTACACCTCTTCGGTGTATTGTTTTGTGATCACCGGGATTTTTATTTTGCCCGATACCCCGCAAAGCCTGTTTTGGATGTTGAGTATTTATTTTTTGATTCAGGTGGTTTCCAAAGAAAATGCGGAAAAAATTCAAGGGAAATATTTGCTGTTGGCAGCCCTTACGCTTGGCTTGGGGATGCTCTCAAAATACACCAGCGTTTTTCTTTGGGTGGGCTTTGGCTTGTATGTCCTGATCTTTGAACAAAAATGGTTCAGAAAATGGCAGCTGTATGTTTCTTTGTTGATCTCCTTGTTTTTGGTTCTGCCTATTTTAATCTGGAACATCCGAAATGATTTTATCAGTTTTACCTTTCATTCTGAACGTGTAGATGCTAGTGGTTCGAGTCTGCACCTGGATTATTTTTTCCGTGAGTTTTTCGGACAGGTGGTTTATAATAACCCCGTTTTGTTTGTGTTGACGCTGATTGGATTGATCGCTCTTTTCAAAGGGAAACTTAAGTTTGCCAAAGAATACCAACGAATTTTATTACTGACCACTTTGCCGCTTATTTTTTTGTTTCTTGGATTTTCGCTGTTCCGCCAAACTCTACCTCACTGGACCAGCCCTTCTTACATGGTGCTTCTGGTTTTTCCGGCGGCCTACCTGGCTGAGAAATTCCCCAAAAAAATATTCAACTGGCCGGGTGTTCTGGCAGCAGCTTTGCTCCTGATTACTTTGTTTCTTGGCGTTTTGCAAATCAATTATGGTGTGTTTAAACTGGATAATCACTCCGCTGACGAACGCCTGGGCAAAAATGATTTCAGCATGGATATGTACGGCTGGAAACAGATTAAAGAAAAGTTTGAACCCGTCTTGAAACAGGATATTGAAAACGGAACCGTGGATGAGAGTGTTATTTTATTATCAAACTACTGGTTTCCGGCAGCGCATCTGGATTATTATGTGGCTCGTCCGTTGGAGTTGAAATTACTAGGCATTGGTTCTTTGCAAAACATCCATAAATACGCCTGGATCAACCAATACCGTGGAGGTTTTGCCTTGGGCATGGATGCGTATTACATTACCACTTCCCATAATTTTGAAGAACCCTATTCCCTCTCCGAATATTTTGAAGAAATAACTTTGCACAAAAAATTCCCCATCATGCGTGGCGGTAAAGTTGCGGGTTATGGTTTTGTTTATTTGATGAAGGGACTAAAAAATATACCGGCGGATAATTTTTAACAATTCTTAGGTTTTTACGGGTAACTTTTGAGTTATATTTGGAATCAACAATACTCCCCTAATTGTTTTATTGTATAAAACCATAATTTTGTATGGACTATATTACTTATTCTGAACGTTTAGATTATTTGCTTGAATTAATTGACAAAAAGCAAATCTCTTCCCCAAAACAAATTGCTCAAAAATTTGGTTGTTGTGATAAAACAGCAAGAAATATGGTAAATGCACTTCGACAAAAGGGTTATAACATTAAGTATTGTAAACAAACAGTTAAATATTTCATAGATAGTAATTAACGGTAAAATTTTTACCGTGAGATTTATTTCATTTGTAATGACATCTCTTTTTATTAATTAAAATTATCTTATCATGAAAACATTAGAATTAAATCAAATGGAATCTATCGAAGGTGGTAAATTTTGGGGGTGGAGTCCAACAGGAACTTGTAGTAATTGTATTAATGGGTGGCAGATATGTAATTACAAACATCAAGTCTTTTGGATTGTTGATGCTTATGATTATAGAGTTGAAGAATGTTAGTTATTTTAGATTTTTTGGGGAGCGTAGAGTTTACATATGTTCCCCATTTATTTTTTAAAAATATGAAAAGAAATTTTATATTAATTTTAGTTATCTTTCTTCATTCTAATTGCTTTGCCCAACATTTATTAAAATGTAAATTACTTGATTCTGTTTCTAAAGAACCAGTTCAATATGCAAATATATCCATAATTCATTCACCCAAAGGGACTTATTCAAACATAAAAGGATGTTTTGAATTAGAATTTGATTGTAATTCCGATAGTTTGTTCATTTCAATGGTTGGATATAAATCTTTAATTGTAAAAATAGAAAGCTTGAATCTTTTACAAGAGGATACATTGTTTCTTGTAAAAAATACTTATGAATTGAATGAAGTAACGATTTTTGCAAATACAAAACTAAAATCGGATACCAAAAATTTAGGATATATAAATAAAGCAAGTAATATAAGTATTTCTGGGCGTTCAAGATCGGAGATAGCCGTATATATTAATAATACAGAATACAAATCTGCTTTTATTAAAGAAGTGGTTTATGAAATAAAAAGACATCATATTTCCCCAAAAAATAAACAAAAAGAACTGATTAAAGATAAAAGGTTTGAAAATTTCAAAACAGCTGTCAGGGTTCATTTATATACTAAAGATTCTGTAGATGGGAAGCCCGATAAAGAGTTATTGGTCGAAAATGTAGTTATTATTTTGGATGAAAAGTTCAAAGATAAATTAAAAGTAGATATCTCAAAACATAATATTATTTTACCAAAAGAAGGTGTTTTTGTTGGTATTGAATGGCTAGGCCTTGTCGATGAAATTACAAGTAATATTGTAGTAGATAAGAAATATCATCTAAATACATCTGTATTATTAACTACTAAACTACATGAAAAAATAACCTGGATGAGACATGCAGCTTATGGTCAGGATTGGGGAAAAAAAGACATGGAAGCGTTGCAAAAATTACATAAAAATAATGAAATTTTAAATGCAGCATTTGGTATTTCCATTGAGGTTGTTGATTGATAATACTTCAGTCATAAGAATAATATTTTCTCATTGTTCTATTTTAGAATATAAATAAAGTATTCAACGAATGCTGATCTAAACTAGTTTAGTTAAAAAAGATGAAATATTTATTAAGTAAATATTTGAAAATAAATATATGGATTGTCTTTGGAGTTATTGTAACTATCTATTTTGTGGCATTGACTATTGAATTTAAATTTGTATTTACGGATGATTTTTATCATCAATCGTTTGATGCAAAGAACAGTTATGAACAAGTACAAAGTTTTATTATTGCTGATCGCAACAAAGAATGGTTAAACTATCCATTTGCAATTTTCAGAATTTTAATTCCTTCGACTTTAATCACTAGTTTGTTTTATCTTGGCAAGATAATTCGAGAATTTAAAGTGAGTTTCTTTGAGCTATTTGAAGTCGCATTAAAAGCTCAGATGATATTTGCAATAAACTACATTTTAGCAGTTATATTAAGATTGAGAGATTTGATTGATGGGGACTGGGCAAGCATAAATAATAATTACTACTATCAATCTTTACTTATATTTTTTAGAGAAAGTAATTTGCCTTATTGGTTATATTATCCTTTACAATGTATAAACATTTCTGAATTTTTGCATATTCTTATCTTAACTTTTGGTATTCATTCTATTACATCTTTAAAGTTTAAGAGCTCTTTAAGCTTTGTTTTAGTATTCTATGGTGCGGGATTATTAATTTGGATCATATTTACCGTGTTTTTGCAAACTATTATTTATCAGTCAAATTAGATTAACTTTTCTACAATAACTATGAATACTTTAGTAACAATGTCAAGAAAAACAATTATAGTTATAATATCTTTATTGTTTATACTTACACTGTTTATGTTATCATATATCATAGTAATAAATATTGATGAATCTAATTATACTGAAATCCAAACAACCCCTAAATTTTCTTTTATAAATGTTTCAAGAGGAGGCTTGTTTGTATCTGATAGTATAAAGAATAGAAAATCTTGTTTGATAATATATTTCCATTCAGAATGTGATCATTGCCAATATGAGGCTAAAGAAATAAGCAAGAACTTTAAAAGATTTGAAAATTATCAGCTTTTAATGATTTCATATGAGGCTGTTGATTCAATTATTAATTTTAAAGAAAAATACAAACTAAATCATGACAATATAACTTTTTTGCATGATAAAGAATATAAATTTGAAGAAATTTTTGGCCACACACCAATACCTACCTCGTTTATTTACAATAGAAATCAAGAGTTAGTTAAAGTGTTTAAGGGGGAAGTGAAAATCGAGGCACTATTAAAATACCTGGAGAATTAGATGAGCATCAAAAAGATCAAAAAGACTTTTATACTTCAGCAAGATCAGTCAGATTGTGGTGTTGCTTGTTTAAAATCTTTAGTCAATTTTTATGACGGAGAAATTAAATTGGAGAAGCTAAGAGAATTGAGTGGGACTTCTAAACAAGGGACTACCCTATTGGGTTTATACCAGGCAGCAAACAGCATCGGATTTGATGCAGAGGGAAATGAAGCAGATATTCAGTCTATTATAGATCATGGAACGCCTTTAATTCTACATGTTTTGATAGATAAAAAATTACAGCATTATGTAGTTTGTTATGGATTTGAGAATAATCAATTCATTATTGGTGATCCTGCAAAAGGAGTAGTTTTTTATACCAAAGAAGCATTGAATACGATTTGGATATCAAAAACTTGCTTAACTCTAAATCCTAATAAAGATTTTATAAAAAAGTCAGAAAATAAAAGTGAAAAAAGAAAATGGATCATAAACCTAATAAAAGAAGATTATGGAATTTTGGGTGTTAGTGTAGCAATAGGTATAGTAATATCTGCCTTAGGTATGATTATGGCAGTTTTTTCGCAAAAATTAATTGATGATATTTTGCCATCAAAAGATTTACAAAAACTTTTTCTTAGCATTATTTTGGTTGGTCTTCTTTTAATTTTCAGAGTCGGATTTTCAGCCTTACGTCAATACTTGCTTGTGATGCAGAGCAGGAATTTTAATAATCGTATTATTGATTTCTTTTATACGACATTGCTTTATCTACCAAAACCATTTTTTGATACCAGAAAAATTGGGGAGCTGGTAGCCCGCTTAAATGATACGAGTAGGATTCAGAAAGTTATAACTCAACTTGCGGGAAATTTTGTAATAGATTTGTTAATCTCGTTGACCTCAATTGTATTCTTGTTTTTCTATTCATGGAAAGCTGCGTTAATAACAGTCTTTAGCTTACCAATTTATTTCTTAATTATTTATCGTTTCAATAAAAAGATTATTGACTCTCAGCGCGATGTAATGGGAGCTTATGCTTTAAGCGAGAGTAATTATGTTAGTACAATGAGCGGAATTTCAGTAATCAAGAACTTTAACCGTCATGAACAATTTTCCGATCTAAATAAAAATATTTATGGAAACTTTCAGGATAAATTATTTAATCTTGGAAAAATAAACATACGATTAGGATTTTTGTCTGGATTTGCCGGGGTTGTTTTTTTGATTGTGATTTTAGCATATACTTCACATCTTGTTTATACAGAATTGATGACCTTAGGTGAGTTGATGGCTATTATTGGGATTTCATCCTCGTTGTTGCCATCGGTTAGTAATTTAGCTTTAATTGCTGTCCCATTAAACGAAGCTAAAGTTGCTTTTGACAGGATGTTTGAGTTTACGAATATTCGTCCTGAAGAAAAGGATGAATTTGAACCTAAAAAGATTAAAGTTGAAAACATTCAAGTTAGTAATCTTTCTTTTCGATTTCCAGGCAGAAAGCAACTGCTCAAAAATATTGATATTGGAATTAATAGAGGTCAAATCGTGGCATTAACAGGAGAAAGTGGTTGTGGAAAAAGTACTTTAGCAAATATCCTTCAAAAATTTTATGCTCAAGAATCAGGAAAAATTGTTATAAATAGAGTCCAATCTTTAAATGATCTTTCTACAAATTTATGGCGTGAAGCTATAGGAGTTGTTCCCCAGGATATTCATATTTTTAATGGAACGATCTTGGATAATATCTGTTTAGATGATGTTAGCAAGGAAGGTGAGAATGTATTGAAGTTTTTAGTGGAATATGGCTTTGATAAATTTATTGATAGCTTCCCCCAAGGATATTTAACGATTGTAGGTGAGGAGGGTATAAATTTATCAGGAGGCCAAAAGCAAATTATTGCTTTTGCAAGAGCTCTGTACAAGAATCCTCAATTCTTGATACTTGATGAAGCAACTTCAGCGATGGATAAAGAAACTGAAGAATTTATTACAAGTTTACTTTTGAAAAATAAGAAAAATATTTGTGTATTGTATATCACTCATCGCATTCATATTATTAAGCAGGTTTGTGATAAAATATATATTATTAAAGAAGGAGAAATTCAACAATCAGGAACCCATTATGAGCTTTTGAGAAGTAAGAATCTTTATAGTGATTATTGGAGCCAATATTTGTAGTAGTAATGAGATTGTCATTCAATGGAAGCAAAATGTCAAAGGGCGTCGCTTTAAGGCGACACCCTTTGGTATGTTAATTTTTACGCCATCTTAAAAAAATCATTCCCCTTATCATCCACCAAAATAAAAGCCGGGAAGTCTTTCACTTCAATTTTATAAATGGCTTCCATGCCCAGTTCGGGATATTCGAGCAACTCAACGTTGGTGATATTGTTTTGTGCCAAAATAGCTGCCGGCCCACCGATGCTTCCCAGGTAAAACCCGCCGTGTTTTTTACAGGCATCCGTAACCTGCTGGTTGCGGTTTCCTTTGGCAATCATCACCATGCTTCCGCCATGGCTTTGGAACAGATCAACATACGAATCCATCCGTCCGGCAGTGGTTGGCCCGAATGAACCGGAGGCCATGCCTTCCGGGGTTTTAGCAGGACCCGCATAATAAATCGGGTGATTTTTAACGTATTGTGGCAGTCCTTCGCCACTGTCGATGCGTTCTTTAAGCTTGGCGTGTGCAATATCGCGGGCCACGATAATAGTTCCGTTTAACGACAAACGGGTTCCCACTTTATGTTTGGTCAGTTCGACTAAAATTTCTTTCATCGGGAGGTTGAGGTCAATTTCAACGGCTCCTTTTTCGTCTTCGCGGCGGTATTTTTCAGGGATGAATTTACCGGGATTGTCTTCCAGTTTTTCTACCCAAATACCGTCTTTGTTGATTTTGGCTTTGATGTTGCGGTCGGCAGAACAGGAAACACCCATGCCTACCGGACAGCTTGCTCCGTGGCGAGGCATGCGGATGATGCGTAAATCCAACGCAAAATGTTTACCGCCAAATTGCGCCCCTATGCCTAATTTATAGGAAGCTTCCAGTATTTTTTGTTCCAGTTCAAGATCGCGGAAAGCCTGTCCATACTCGTTTCCCTGCGTTGGAAGGTTGTCGAGGTATTTTGCGCTGGCGAGTTTAACCGTTTTCAGATTTGTTTCGGCAGAGGTTCCCCCAATTACAAAAGCAATGTGGTAAGGCGGGCAACCAGCGGTTCCCAAAGTCTTCATTTTTTCAATTAAGAAGTTTTCCAGTTTCTCCGGGGTGAGCAGGGCCTTGGTTTCCTGGTAAAGGCTGGTTTTGTTGGCCGAACCACCCCCTTTGGCAACGAATAAAAATTTGTATTCGGCACCTCCGGTGGCAAGAATATCAATTTGTGCCGGAAGGTTGGTGCCCGAATTTTTTTCTTTGTACATATCGAGTGGGATGGTTTGCGAATAACGCAAATTTTCCTCGGTATAGGTGATGTAAACGCCTTTCGACAGGGCTTCCTCGTCATTGCCATCTGTCCATATTTGTTGGCCCTTTTTGGCTACGATAGTTGCGGTTCCGGTATCCTGGCAAAACGGGAGTTTCCCTTTGGCCGAAATTTCCGCATTGCGAAGCATAGTAACGCCAACAAATTTGTCGTTTTCGCTGGCATCTTTATCGTCTAAAATGGCGGCAACCTGCTTCAAATGTTGGGTTCGCAACATAAACGAAGTATCGCGAAAAGCAGCATTGGCCAATTTTGTCAATCCTTCGGCTTCAACTTTAATGATTTCTTTTCCTTCGAACTCGGATACACTGATGTGATCTTTGGTTAATAAATAATATTCGGTTTTGTCTTCTCCCAACGGAAAAGGCTCCTGATACTTAAATTCGGGTGTGGGCATAAGTGTAATTTTGTTAGGTTGATTATTTGTTGAATTTTTGAATTAATCCATCAATTTGCATGTTTAGGGTCTGGCATTTCTCATAATAGCTTTCAAAATCGTTTTCGTCAATAAAATCGAGTTTTTGAGATACAATGAGCAGGGTTTCTATTTCGGTGAGTTCGTTTAGTGCATTTTCGAGATGTTGTTGGCGAGCTTCTGCATTGTTTGATTGCATGCCCTTGGCAATGTTGCCCGGAACCTGGATCACACTTTTTTTCATCGCCCTGACAACGCCTTCTTTTTCGTCTTCCGGGAAAACGGAGGTCAATATATAAATGCTTTTCACCATTTCCAGGCAGTTTTCCCAAATGGCGAGGTTTTTAAAACTTTGTCGGTTTTTCATGGCGATAAATTTTAAGGATTAAAATAATTGGTCGATTTGTTCGGGTGGCTGTCCTAAAACAGCTTTATGATCTTTTACAACAATCGGTCGCTGAATGAGCTTTGGGTTCTGAACCATAATTTTGATCCATTCTTCATCCGAAAAATCTTTGCCTTTAAAATCGGATTTAAAAATCGTCTCTTGGGTGCGGATCATATCTTGCGGGTTCTTACCCAGCTTGGTTAAAATATCTGCCAGTTCAATTTCAGAAAAAGGTTCTTTAAAATAATCCCTGATTTTGAACTCGACTTTTTTGGTTTCGAGATGAGCCAGACCGGCTCTTGATTTGCGGCAGCGGGGATTGTGGTATATTTTGATCATTTGGCAATTTTTACTCAAAGTTAATTAAAAAGTTTAATTTATGTGGTTTGGGTTTAAATGTTAGAACAGAAAGCTGCCGTGAGCGTAACCAGATTGATTTGTCTAAATGCGGAGTTTGGAATTCGGAATTTGGAAATGGAATTTTTTTACTTCCAGCTTAGATATTTTTTTGTTCTTTTAAAGAAAAGCGGCCTGTTTAATTGCCGCCAAATTCCATCAAATAGGCTTTGATAAATTCCTGAATATCGCCATCCATCACGGCCTGTACGTTTGATGTTTCAACATTGGTGCGGAGATCCTTAACCATTTTGTAAGGATGCATCACGTAAGAACGGATTTGTGACCCCCACTCGATTTTCTTTTTGTTGCCTTCAATTTCAGCTTGAGCCTCGCGTTGTTTCCGTAGTTCTATCTCGTAAAGCTGCGATTTTAACATGCGGATGGCTTTTTCGCGGTTTTGCCCCTGCGAACGCGTTTCCTGGCATTCTACTACAATTCCGGAAGGTTTATGGTGGAGGCGAACCGCGGTTTCAACCTTGTTTACATTTTGTCCGCCGGGTCCGCCCGAACGGAAGGTATCCCAACTGATGTCGGCGGGGTTAATCTCAATGGTGATGTTGTCGTCAACTACGGGGTAGGCGTACACCGAAGCAAAAGACGTATGTCGGCGGTTTGCCGAATCAAAAGGAGAGAGGCGCACCAAGCGGTGAACCCCGTTTTCGCCTTTTAAATACCCAAAGGAAAAATCACCTTCAAACTCAAGCGAACAGGATTTTATACCGGCAACATCGCCTTCTTGGAAATCGAGTTTTTTTACTTTGAAATTATTTCGTTCGCCCCAGCGGATGTACATCCGCATCAGCATTTGTGCCCAGTCCTGGCTTTCGGTTCCACCGGCACCGGGATTAATATTTACAATGGCACCGAGCTTATCTTCTTCGCCCGAAAGCATATTTTTGAATTCCAGTTCTTCAATTGCTTTCAAGGTGTTTTCGTATTGCTGATCCACTTCTTCCTCCGAAGCTTCGCCTTCGGTAAAAAATTCATGGATCACCACAAGATCATCCACGCTTTGTGTTGCTTTATCGTAAGCAGATGTCCACAGCTTTTTGTCTTTTATTTTTTTGAGAAGTTGCTCGGCTTTTTTCGGATCGTTCCAAAACCCTTCTTCCTGGGTAAGTTTTTCTTCTTCCTCTATTTCTTTTTGCTTTTGATCAATGTCAAAGATACCTCCTTAAGGCACCTAGCCTTTTTTGCAAATCTTTAATTGCTTCAATTGTAACCATGTTTCAAATTTAAAGGGACAAATGTACGGAAATTTGTCAGACCAGTTGATAAACCACGTCCCAAACCAGTCCCGAGCGGAAACCTTTGCGAATAGCATAAGCCGCCAGTTTGTAATTTCGCTGATGATGGTTTTTATCCTTGATTTCTTTTGATTTCTTTTTCAGGATATCAACCAAAGTCCGCATGTATTCTTCGTCATCAATGGCCTGCAGCCCGATTTGGATAATTAAATCGGGAATTTTTTTAAGTTTTAGGGCATAAATAATTTTGTTCTTCCCCCATTGTTTTTGCCGGAATTTGCCCACCGCAAAATTTCGGGCAAAGCGTTCTTCATTCAGGTAATCATCCCGAATAAGCTGGGCAATGATCTCCTCAGCTACTTTTTGCTGGGTTTGCCATTCGTCAAGCTTGGTTTTAACATCGTATAAGCACCGTTCCTGGTAGGTGCAGTATCTTTGAGCTTTGGTAAGTATGTAACGTTGATGTTCAGTCATAGCTTATTGCTTGATTTTTAAATAAAATTGATAGAAGGTTTCTTTAATCTGATCCCTGATTTTTCGGTACACGGCCATTACTTCTTCTTCCGTGCCGCGGGCAAGGGCCGGATCTTCAAATCCTATATGAAGGCGATTTTTAACCACTCCCATAAAAACCGGGCAGCTTTCGCGGGCGTGGTCACAAACGGTAATTACGTAATCAAAAGCTTCAGTGATGAATTCATCTACATTTTTAGGAACTGCATCTGACATATCAATGCCTGCTTCTTTCATTACTTTGATGGTTCTTAAATTAACTCTTTTCTCCGGATTCGATCCGGCTGAATAAATGTCTAGATTTGCATCAAACGACTTTAGAAAATATTCAGCCATTTGACTTCTGCAGGAGTTTCCGGTGCAAATAACTAAAATTTTCATACTTTATTATTTATTAATTCATTAACAATTTCGGGCACGCCCTTACTGGCCTGTTTCCGGATGGTGGTTAAATTGGGATAAGTCCGTTCGTCAGCATTCGGATCAATCAAATATTTAGGAACCGAATTTTTTACATAATCAATCAATCCTGCAGCCGGGTAAACCACCAGCGAAGTCCCGATCACCATAAAAATATCCGCTTCGGCAGCAATTTGTGCCGCGATTTCGATGTTTGGAACCGTTTCGCCGAACCATACAATATGTGGCCTTAATTGCGAACCTGTTGCACACTTATCGCCCAAATTCAGGGGCCAGTCTTTGAGTTCGTATATTAAAGAGGGATCGGCCGTGCTTCGTGCTTTTTTTAATTCGCCATGAAGATGTAAAACCTTGCTCGAGCCAGCTCGCTCGTGTAAATCATCTACGTTTTGGGTGATGATTTGCACCTCGTATTTTTCTTCCAGTTTTGCCAGGGCATAATGTGCCGCGTTGGGTTTTACCTCAAATAGTTGTTTCCGGCGCATATTGTAGAATTCCAACACCATTCCGGGATCACTTGCCCAGGCAATGGGGCTGGCAACTTCTTCGATGCGGTGATTTCTCCATAAACCATCCACCTCGCGAAAAGTTTTAACCCCACTTTCGGCACTGATTCCAGATCCGCTTAAAACAACTATTTTTTTCATTAACGAAAAATTTGTTTTGGTTGAGTAAATTTAATGAAAAAAGGCATCCCAAACAAGTGGAATGCCTTTTATATCGGAGATATAAAATTGTTAGAATATTTTCATGTCATCAAGAACCTTCATTGTTTTTTTCACGGCATCGGCCGATTCATTTAACAGCTTGGATTCTTCTTTGTTCAACTGGAGCTCAAAAATTCCTTCAATTCCATTTTTGCCAAGCTTTACAGGTACGCCCATGTAAATGTCTTTGAGTCCGTATTCTCCTTGCAACCATGCACAAACCGGGAAGATGCGTTTTTGGTCGTCAACAATGGCTTCCACCATTTGAGCAGCAGCAGCACCCGGGGCATACCAGGCAGAGGTTCCCATCAGGTTCACCAGCTCACCACCGCCAAAACGGGTTCTTTCAACAATTTTATCAATTTCTTCTTTGCCCAGTAATTCTTCGATGGGAATTCCGTTTACCGTGGTATAACGTGGAAGCGGAACCATGGTATCTCCATGTCCCCCCAATGAGAGCGAGAGAATGTCTTTTGGCGAAACATCCAAGGCTTCGGCGATAAAAGCGCGGTAACGGCCGGTATCTAAAATGCCTGCCATGCCAAATACCTTGCTCGAATGTTTGTTGGCTGCTTTGTAAGCGGCATAAGTCATAACATCCAAAGGATTCGAAACGATAATAATAACGGCGTCGGGAGAATATTTCACGACTTTTTCGGTCACTTCTTTTACGATTTTGGCGTTGGTTTTTATCAAATCGTCGCGCGACATCCCGGGTTTACGCGGTATCCCTGAGGTAATAACCACTACCCCGGAACCTTTGGTTTTCAGGTAATCGTTGGTTGAACCGGTTAAGCGTGTACTAAAATGATTGATGGATGAAGTTTGCCAAATATCGAGTGCTTTACCCTCGGCTACCCCTTCTTTTATATCGACCAAAACAACTTCGCGGGCTAAATCTTTGTGTGCAATTACATTGGCACAGGTGGCACCTACATTTCCGGCACCAACAACGGTAATCTTATTCATTATGAGTAACTTTTAGTTAGAACTTTTTGTGTTTCTTGTTTAGTAAATACAAATATATAAATATCTGATTGTTAAAAAAATAACATATTTAAATTGTTGCCGGGAGGATTGTTAACTGACTTTTAGATTGAATTTTATGCTTTGTGATTTAATTATTTTTGAACTTTCTCTTTTATTAAAAATAAAAAAGGCAATCCCGAATTCTCGGGGCTGCCTCTTAAAAATATGTGAAATAAATTTATTTTCCTCTGTTTTCGCGTTGTTCAACACACTGGGCGTCGAGTACCGAAATTAAAACCATGTTCACGATATCGTTCACACTACTACCCATGTTCAATACATGAACCGATTTGTTCATCCCGTTGATTACCGGGCCGATTACTTCGTAATGACCCATTTCCTGCATCAGTTTGTAAGCCACGTTACCAGCCGTCAGGTATGGGAAAATGAGTACGTTGGCCGGAGCCCCTTTTAATTTAGAGAATGGGAAATTATCTTCAATCATTTCCGGGTTAAGGGCTACATTGGCTTGCATTTCACCATCCACGATCATGTCGGGATAGTCGCGGTGAAGAATGGAAACCGCCTCGCGCTGCAATGAAGGAATACGTCCATCGTTTGAGCCAAAGTTTGAGTAAGAAACAAAGGCAATACGCGGGGTAATTTTAAATTGTTCAACGGCGTATTTTGTTTGAAGTGTGATTTCAACCAGTTCTTCGGCCGATGGGTTTTTGTTAATGGTACAATCGGCAAAGAAAATAGGTCCTTCTTTAGTGTTAATAATGTACATGCCGGTTACTAAATTTGCTCCCGGTTTTTTCCCAATAATTTGCAGCGCAGGCTTTAAAGTATCTGGATAGTTTCGGGTCAAGCCTGAAACCATAGCATCGGCAAAACCGTTTTGAACCATCATCGGGCTAAAGTAATTTCGATGGTGCATTTTGTCTTTGGCCGAAGTAACCGTTACGCCATGGCGTTGCAGTTTTTCGTAATACATTTGAGCAAACTGATGACGCCTTTCTTTTTCTGCATCTGATTTTGGATCGATAATGGTTATTCCATCCAGTTCCAGGTCGTTTTCCTGGATCAAATCCCTGATTACATCTTCGCTACCCAATAAAATTGGTATCGCAATTTTTTCATTTTGTACGATCTCGGCAGCTTTCAGCATTTTATAATTTTCAGCTTCTGCAAATACCACCCGTTTAGGGTCGTTTTTGGCACGGGCTTTAATTTGGCGGATCAATGGATTGCTGATTCCCAAACGTTTTCTGAGCTCATCGCGGTAAGCATCCCAGTCTTCGATAGGTTTGCGTGCTACGCCGCTATCCATGGCTGCTTTTGCAACGGCAGGTGCAAGGTGTTCAATTAAACGCGGGTCGGTTGGTTTCGGAATAATATAATCCTTGCCGAACTTTAGGTTATTGGTTGAATAAGCAATATTTACTTCTTCCGGTACCGGCAACTGGGCAAGGTCTGCCAGGGCTTTAGCCGCAGCAACTTTCATTTCTTCGTTGATGGTTGTTGCGCGAACATCCATGGCTCCCCTGAAAATAAACGGGAATCCTAGTACATTGTTAATTTGGTTTGGATAGTCGGAACGCCCGGTACCCATGATTACATCTTTACGCGTAGCAACGGCTTCTTCATACATGATTTCAGGAACCGGGTTTGCACAAGCAAAAACAATCGGATCTTTCGCCATTGATAACAGCATTTTGGGGGTCATTACCCCGGCAACAGAAAGCCCTAAAAACATATCGGCATCTTTCAGGGCTTCTTCCAGGGTGTGAACATCCCTGTCGGTTGCAAATTGAGCTTTAATGGCGTTCATGTCTGTTCTTGATTTGTGAAGAACTCCACGCGAATCAAGCATGATAATATTTTCGGGTTTAACACCTAACGCAATGTACAGTTTAGTACAAGAAATGGACGCTGCCCCGGCACCATTTACTACAATCTTCAGGTTTTCGAGTTTCTTTTTATTTATCTTAACGGCGTTTATTAATCCAGCTGTGGTTATAATAGCCGTGCCGTGTTGATCGTCGTGCATAACAGGAATATCAACAGCTTCTTTAATTCGGTCTTCAATTTCGAAGCATTCCGGAGCTTTAATATCTTCGAGGTTAATTCCTCCAAAAGTAGGGGCAATATTAACCACGGTTTCTACAAATTTATCAATGTCTTTTACATCAATTTCGATATCGAATACATCGATATCGGCAAAAATTTTGAACAGCAATCCCTTTCCTTCCATTACCGGCTTTCCGGCTTCGGCACCAATATCGCCCAGGCCAAGTACGGCTGTACCGTTTGAGATAACAGCTACCAGATTGCCTTTGGCAGTATATTTATAAACTTCTTCCGGGTTGTCTTTAATTGCGAGACATGGGTCTGCTACTCCCGGGCTGTAGGCTAATGAAAGGTCTCTTTGGGTTGAATAAGGCTTGGTTGGAATGACTTCAATCTTGCCTGGTCTACCTTGAGAATGATAATTCAAGGCATCCTTTCTGAATAAATTATCCATGTTATACTTGATTTACTGTGAATAGATTAACAAACAATCGGGAACAAATTTAGGAATAAAATCATCGCTATTAACACCGTTTTTTCTATATATATTCATTAAAAATTAGTTTGTATATTGAACTTAATTTTGCATCTGATTTTTTGGCGAACACAATTCATATAAATTTGTATTTTTGCTTTTAAACCGAAATACAGCCATTAAAAATTAAAGAATGTACTCATACCTCGAAGGACGACTTGTTGAGAAAACCCCTACTTTTGTTACTCTGGATGTTCATGGGGTTGGTTATCAGATCCATATCTCGTTGAATACATATTCGCAAATTGGCGAAAGCGAAAACTGTAAGCTTTTGTGCCATTTTGTGGTGAGGGAAGATGCACAGCTTTTGTATGGTTTTTTTACAGAAACAGAGCGGATTTTGTTTAGAAACCTGATTTCTGTTTCGGGCATTGGAGCCAATACGGCCCGGTTGATTTTATCATCAATGACCCCCGATGATTTATTTAATGTAATTACCTCGGGCGATGTAAAAACCTTGCAAAGCGTAAAAGGCATTGGCGGTAAAACAGCTCAACGAATTATTGTCGATCTTCAGGATAAACTTGGGAAAGAAGAAATACAGCCCCAAAATCTTACAATTTCACACAATACCATCAGGGATGAAGCGTTATCAGGTTTAATAATACTAGGCTTTAACAAAAATACGGCCTCTCGTATGCTTGATAAAATATTAGCAGAACAAGGCGATAACGCCAGCGTCGAAGATTTAATTAAAAGTGCCTTAAAGTTGTTGTAACAGAATGTAATCCTGATTGTGCCAAAAATTTGTATGTCCGTTTGAACCAAAAGCTAACATATAAGTCATTTATTTGCTGGGTGATTTTCATCGTTGTTTGTTATGGCAATGGTTATGCACAATATACCCCGGATACAACAAAAAAAACACCTATTAAAGTAAACGGCGATGATTTAAATTTCTTGAATTTCCGCAATCAGCGTTCGCTTTTTTTAAACCAACCCGAAAATATCCGTCATATTTTTGAGTATGATCCGGAAACCAAAACATACATCCTGAAACAAAAAATCGGAAATATTGAATGTGCTCCCCCGATTGTAATGAGTTTTGACGAATACCAGGAATACATTGCCGAAAGAAACAAATTCGATTTCTGGAAATCAAAATCGCAGCTGGCTACCAGGGCGGGTGTGCAGGATGGAATTATTCCTTCAATTTACGTTGGGAGCAACCTTTTTGAAAATGTATTTGGAAGCAATCTTATTGAGATCCGCCCACAGGGTTCGGCAGAGTTAACCTTTGGATTTTTATCCAATCACCGTAAAAATGAAACCTTGGATGTTCGTCAACGGCGTACCACTAGTTTCGATTTTAATGAAAAAATTCAAATGAGTGTGGTGGCTAAAATTGGCGACAAAATTGAGTTCAAGACCAATTACAATACCGAATCAACTTTTGAATTTGAAAATAATTTAAAGTTGCGGTATGAAGGGGAAGAAGATGAAATCATCCAGTTGATAGAGGCTGGTGATGTTAATTTTTCGTTGCCCACTACCCTGATTAACGGAAGCCAGGGATTGTTTGGCGTTAAAACCAAGTTGCGTTTTGGAAAAACAACCGTAACCGGAGTATTTTCCCAGCAGGAAAGCGAAACATCCACCATTACGGTTCAGGGAGGAGCCCAAACCAATGAGTTCAACCTTACAGCTCTGGATTACGAAGAGAACCGGCATTTTTTCCTGGGGCAATATTTCAGGGAAGATATTAATGTAAATGGTGAAACAACAAACCGCTATAATTATGCTTTAAGGGATTTACGTTTTATAGATTCAAAAATCATTATTACCCGTGTAGAAGTTTGGGTTACCAATATTGGTGCGGCTGTTGGCGAAAACCGTAACATTATTGCTTTTACCGATTTGGGCGAATTTGATCCGTATAATTCCAATATCAATTCTAAATCAAGTCGTTTGCCCTCTAATGAAAGCAATGATTTGATTGAAAATATGGATGAGGCCAAGGTTCGCGACATTAACAGTGTTACAAAATATTTGCAAAGCGATCCTTTAAATGTCGGTGGTTCGAATTATTTTGTGCAGGGCGAAGATTTTGAAAAAGTGGAAAGTGCCCGTAAGTTGAGCCCTTCCGAATACACGTTTAATTCTAAGCTTGGTTTTATTTCGCTGAACACTTCTTTGGGGCCGGATCAAACTTTGGCAGTGGCTTTTCAATATACGGTGCTTGGCGACAGTAAAGTTTACCAGGTTGGGGAATTTTCGGATCAGGGTATCAACAGCCCCAAGAACTTGATCGTGAAATTGCTGAAAAGTACGGCTGTCAACACCAAAAATCCAATGTGGGATTTGATGATGAAGAATGTATACTCGATGCAGGCTTATCAAGTTAATCCCGATGATTTCATTTTTAATATTTTATATTCCGGAGATGAGAAAGGAGTCCCAACGGCTTATTTTTCTGAAGGCGGTGAAGAGGTAAAAGGGATTCCGCTTATCCGTTTGTTGGGTATGGATAAGCTCGATCAGAACATGAACCCTCCGGGCGACGGTTTGTTTGACTTTATTGATAATGCAGCAACCAACGGTGGGACCATCCAGTCGGCCAACGGACGGATCTTTTTTCCCGTACTTGAACCTTTTGGGAAAGATATCCGTAATTTATTTTCCAACCCGGATCTTGCCGACAAATACGCTTACGACTCGCTTTATACCATGACTAAATCTGGGGCCGAACAATACCCCGAAAAAAATAAATACGTACTCGAAGGTTTTTTCAAGTCTTCAACCAGCAACGAAATTTCGTTGAATGCCTTTAATATCCCGGAAGGATCGGTGAAGGTTACCGCCGGAGGAATCCCGCTGACAGAAAACCTGGATTATATTGTTGATTATACCCTGGGTCGGGTAATCCTTTTAAATGAAGGAATTTTAAATTCCGGGACACCCATCAATATTTCCATGGAAAGCAACTCCATGTTCAACATGCAATCAAAACGTTACATGGGGCTGCACGTAAATCATGAAATTAATGAGCGAACCAACATCGGGGCAACCATCATCAATTTAAATGAACGGCCGATAACCCAAAAAACAAATTATGGCGACGACCCGATTTCGAATACCATTTGGGGACTGAACTTTAATTATGAAGAAGAATCCAAACTTTTGACCCGACTGGTAAATAAAATTCCTTTAATCAAAACCAATGCTCCTTCGCGGGTAAACATTGAGGGCGAATTTGCCCACTTTATCCCGGGTCATTCCAATGTTATTGGGGAAACCGGAATTTCTTATATTGATGATTTTGAAGGAACCAAATCTTCGATCGATTTAAAGAGCCATATTTACTGGAATCTGGCAAGTACGCCCCAGGGACAAACAAATTTATTTCCCGAGGCTGCTCCCGACAAAGAATTAGAATATGGTATGAACCGGGCCCGTTTTGCATGGTATGTCATCGATCCGTTGTTTTACGACCGTAACACCAATTATCGGCCTTCGAATGTTACCAATGAAGAATTGTCGAAACATTCGGTACGCCAGGTTTTGGAGAATGAGGTGTTCCCCAATAAAGATATTCCAAACGGAATCCCTACCAATATAGCTGTTTTAAATATGGCATTTTACCCGCAGGAAAAAGGGCCATACAATTTTGATGTAGACCCCATAGGCGGTATTTCGGCCGGTATTAATAACCAGGGCGATTTAAGATCGCCTGAAACACGTTGGGGCGGGATGATGCGCGAAATTGATTTTCCCGATTTTGAATCTCAAAATGTGGAATACATCGAGTTTTGGTTAATGGATCCTTTTGTTGATGATGCAACAAACTCAGGGAAACTTTATTTTAACCTGGGCGATATTTCGGAAGATATTCTTCGCGATTCGCGCAAAAGTTTTGAAAATGGTTTACCTAAAAACGAACTTGTGGTAGATGTAGATACTACTATTTGGGGGCGTGTTCCTTCTATTCAATCACTTGTTGGAACTTTTACAACCGGTTCAAGAAAATATCAGGATGTGGGTTATGACGGATTGTCTTCTGACGACGAATTAAAATTTTATAGTCAGGCTGGTGGAGGTTTACATAATTATATTGAAAAAATCAGCGGGCTGTTTGGTACAGGTTCAGCGGCATATCAAAAAGCTGTTAATGATCCTTCAAATGATGATTATCATTATTTCAGGGGAACTGACTTTGACGGCGACGACCGTTTTGTCAGTGTTTTAGAGCGTTATAAATTGTATAACAACCCGGAAGGGAACTCGCCGAGTGATGAGCTAAACCCCGAATCCTATCCAACATCCTCATCTTCTTTGCCAAATGTTGAGGATATTAATAATGATAACACTTTGAGTGAAGGTGAACGTTATTATCAGTACGAGGTAAATTTAGATCCTTCGCAAATGCAGGTGGGGCAAAATTATATTACCGATGTTTTTGAAGCAACCACCCACACTTTACCAAACGGAGAAACCAAATCGGTGAAATGGTACCAGTTTAAAATCCCGATCAACAGTCCTGATGATGTGATTGGTTCGATAGAAGATTTTAAATCTATTCGTTTTATGCGAACCTTTATGCGCGGGTTCAAACGTCCGGTGGTACTTCGTTTTGCAACACTCGAGTTGGTTCGTAGTGAATGGCGACGCTATAGGCAATCGCTGCTTCGCCCGGGAGAATTTGTTGCCAATTCTGGCACTGTTGAAACAACGCTTGATATTTCTGCTGTAAACATAGAAGAAAACGGTAGCCGGACCCCAATCCCTTATGTCATTCCTCCGGGAATAGAACGTGAGCAAAATATTTCAACCACCAATATTGTTCGGCAAAATGAACAGTCGATGGTGTTAAAAGTTGAAAATTTGTTGGATGGTGATGCCCGCGGAGCTTTTAAAACCACCAATTTTGATTTTCGTCAGTACAAAAAATTGAAAATGTATGCCCATGCCGAAAAAGTAAGTGAAACAGATGATCTTGAAGATGGCGACCTTACGCTCTTTATCCGGATGGGATCGGATTTTAATGAAAATTATTACGAATATGAAATCCCGTTAAAACTTACACCATGGGGTACTTCGTTTGCTGAAGCAGATTTGATTTGGCCCGATGAAAATGCCTTTGAAATAGATTTAGAAGAGCTTGTAAAAATTAAGCTGGATCGGAATGTAGCTATGCGTGAACCGAATACCGGTGTTACAACTTCTTCGCCTTATGTGGTTCAAAATGGGGAACACAAAATTACCATTCTGGGGGTTCCGAGCATAAGTGATGTTAAGGCCTTTTTGGTTGGGATACGAAATCCTAAACAGCGTTCTTTCTCAGACGATGATGATGGCCAAATTAAGAGTGCTGAAATTTGGATCAATGAGTTGCGTTTATCTGATTACCGGAGCAAAGGAGGATGGGCTGCAACTGCCCGTTTCTCTGCTAACCTTGCCGACCTTGGGCGGATTACCGTAAGTGGCAGCCATAGCACCCCCGGCTTTGGGAGCATTGAACAAAAAGTAAACGAAACACAAAAAGAAAAATCAACAAATTTTGATTTTAGTGCCGATATAGAACTTGGTAAATTTTTCCCCGAAAAATCGGGGGTTAAAATTCCGGTTCACTTTGATTATTCTAAAACTAAAATTGTTCCTGAATATAACCCGCTCGATCCCGATGTGGTATTAAAAGATGTATTAGATTCATATAAAAACCAGGCGGAAAAAGACTCTTTATTGAAAATTGTTGAAGATGTAGAGCAACGCAAGAATATTAATTTTGTTAATGTTCGTAAAGAACGAACCGGCAGCAAAAAAGCACGGGTTTATGATATTGAAAACTTTACGTTTAATTATGCCTATTCCGAAATTTATGCCCGTAATATTGATATTGAACATGACTTAAGGCGAACTTACCGGGGTGGCATTACTTATAATTTCAGGGGGAACCCAAAGCAGTACAAGCCACTAAATAATGTGAAGTTATTTTCAAAATCGCCCTACTTGAGGATTTTAAAAGATTTTAATTTTTATTTATTGCCGAAACAAATTTATGCCAGTTCGGATATGTATCGGGAGTATAATCAACTCCGGTATCGCAATAAAAGTAGCGGCGATGTTCCGATGCAAACATATTATACCAAACAGTGGGATTGGAACCGTGATTTTAACATGAAATTTGATTTGTCCCAATCGCTTAGCATCGATTTTAGATCAAGTGCAACCGCTTATATTGACGAGCCTTCGGGTAACCCCGAAAAAGGAACCCCCGAATACGATGCTTACCGTAAAGCTGTTTGGGAAGAAATCAAGAACTTTGGAACGCTTAACCAATACGATCATGCGCTAACGGTAAATTATAACTTGCCGATTAATAAATTCCCTGTTTTTAATTGGGTCACTTCGAATGCAAAATACCTGAGTACATACAACTGGACTGCTTCGCCAAAATCAACGCAAGACCGCCTGGGAAATCAAATTGAAAATTCAATGCAATTTCAGTTTACCGGAAACTTCAACTTTGATCAGTTATATGATAAAATTCCTTATTTAAAAAACCTTAAACGAAAAAGCAGAAGAGGAGGTGGGGGACCTGGATTTGGAGGTGGGTTCCAAAGGAATGCGGGACAAAGTAAAAATGACTCTGTTAAGCGTGTAAGACCTGAAAACCCTATTGGCGAAAAAATCTTGAAAGTAGCCATGAATGTTATTACTGGAATTAAGAGAGCTTCGTTTACTTATACCAAAACAGCCGGAACATTTTTGCCGGGCTTTTTACCCGAACCAACAATATTGGGCAATGCCAGAAATTACAGCCCCGACCTGGCTGCATTTCCCGATTTACAGGATCGCAGTCCGTCGAAATTAGCCCCTGGTATTGGGTTTGTATTTGGTGATCAACGGGATATTCGCAATGATGCCATCAGAAACGGCTGGTTAACAACCGATACTTTACTAAACCAAAGTTATTTTACTAAACGAACTACAAATTTTTCGGCTCGCGTCTCATTTGAACCTTTCCCCGATTTTAAAGTTGAGTTGACTGCCGACAGGGCCTACTCCATTAATCACCAGGAATATTTCAGGGCCGATGAAAATGGTTATTTCCAATCTTATTCACCAACCGATAACGGAAGTTTCAGTATTTCGTTTTTGGCATTAGGCACTGCTTTTAACGATGTATTTGGCGATGATAGATCAAAAGCTTTTGAAGACATGAGGAATAACCGACAGGTTATTGCAGACCGTTTGGCAGACATGAACCCCAATATTTTGGGAGGAACCGAAATACACGAGGTAATTAACAGTGACGGGATTACCACCTTAACAGAATTTCCTACCGGTTACGGGCCCGATGCACAAGATGTACTGATGTATTCGTTTTTAGCGGCTTATTCCGGTAAAGACCCCAAATCCGTGAAACTGAAACAATTCCCATCTATTCCCTTACCTAATTGGCGGTTAACATATTCGGGGCTGACCCGTATCCCATTTATAAAAGAGTTGTTCAGAAATATCACCATTTCTCATGCTTATCGTGCTTCTTACAACATCGGTAATTTTGTGTCTAATGTCGAACGTATAATGTTAAATGGTTTTCCGGCTGCTTTTTATGAAAATGGCACCAACCTGATTCCCGAATACGACATTTCCCAGATTTCAATTACCGAGCAATTTGTTCCACTGATAAGTGTTGATATTGTGATGAAGAACAGTTTGAGTACCCGTTTCGAAATCAAAAAATCAAGAAACCTGTCGTTTAGTTTTGCCAATAACCAGTTGACCGAAATGAAAAGT
Organism: Bacteroidales bacterium; assembly: GCA_963664245.1. Taxonomy (GTDB): domain Bacteria; phylum Bacteroidota; class Bacteroidia; order Bacteroidales. Next base: position 1,914,010 of record OY760934.1, on the reverse strand, counting down.
GACGAATTGGTAATAGGACTGGGTTACCGTATTAAGAATGTTAATCTTGGGTTTAGAACTATCAGCGGTAATAATGGAAGAACAAGGCAAGTAAAGAGCGATTTGAACATTAAGGCTGATTTTTCATTGCGTTCAAACAAAACAACACTTCGCCGGATGGATGAAAATATTAATCAGATTTCTGCCGGACAGGAAATATTGTCCATTAACTTTTCTGCCGATTATTTGGTTAGCCAAAAATTCAACCTTCGTTTATATTTCGACAGGGTGGTTAATAACCCGTTTGTTAGTTCGCAATACCCGAACGCAACAACTACCGGAGGGTTTAGCTTACGTTTTTTCCTTAATTAATAACATAAGCTTCACGTTTTTGCAGCATTATAAAAATAAAATTGTTTTATTTAATTGATAAAAAAAGATGTAAATTTGGCGAATAATCTATAAAAACATAATTGAAATGAACATACCTGAAAATTTGAAGTACACTAAAGATCACGAATGGATTAGAGTTGAAGGCGAAGAAGCTTTTGTTGGAATTACCGAATTTGCTTCTAAAGAATTGGGAGATATTGTTTTTGTTGAAGTTGAAACAGAAGGTGAAACCCTTGATAAAGAAGAAACTTTTGGAACGATTGAAGCAGTAAAAACAGTTTCTGATATGTTTATGCCTGTATCTGGTGAAGTGCTTGAATTTAACGAAAACCTTGAATCAGCCCCTGAATCCATTAATCAGGATCCTTACGGTGAAGGATGGATCATTAAAATAAAGGTTGCTGATCCTGCCGAATTAGATGAGTTATTAACGGCTGAGCAGTACAAAGAATCTATCGAAGCATAAGTTTAAATTGAGATTTTTAAGAAATTTTTGGCCGGGTATTGTGTGGGGAATAATTATCGTTATTCTTTCTGCTGTACCCGGTAATTATTTTCCTGAGGTCCATTCTTTTGCAGATTGGCTAAGTCTTGATAAACTTGTTCATCTTTTCCTGTATTTTGTATTTTTTTACTTAATTGCGCGAGGGTTAATCCGCCAGTTTGAATCTATAAGTATGAAGCCATTATTGTGGGGCATGTTTTTTGCGGTATTTTTTGGTGGAGTCATGGAAATTTTGCAACATTATGTATTTGTCCGCCGAAATGGAAATATTTATGATTTTTTGGCAAATACAGTAGGATGTGCACTGGCTTATGTATTAATTTTGTATTTTGAACGAAAAAATAATAATAAAAGTAGCTTAACCTAATATTTTTTTAATAAATTAGCTGCTGTTAAATAATTGATTAAAACCGATTATCTTATGAATGCAAAAAAGACACCAAGAGCTGATCTTGAATCAAAGAAAGTTATATTTCTTCAGATTGGATTAGTCATTTCATTATTAGTTGTATTCGCTTCTTTCGAATGGAAAACCTACGAAAAAAGAACGTTCGAACTGGTACAAGAAATAGTGGATGATACTCCGGAAGAAATCATTCCAATTACAGAACAAAAAGTAAAACCACCTCCACCACCTCCACCAAAACAGGTAACGGTGATTAACATTGTTGAAGACGATGTTGAAATAGAGGACGAACTTGAAATCGATGCCGAAATCGATATGGATACGGAGATGGAAGAATTTGTTCCGATTGAAATGGCGGAGGAAACAATTGAAGAAGAACATATCTTTGTTGTTGTAGAATCCATGCCTTCTTTCCCTGGTGGCGAAGCAGAACTTAATAAATTTCTGTACAAACATATTGAATATCCAATCATGGCCCGCGAAAGTGGTATTCAGGGCAGGGTATTTGTAACATTTGTTGTAGAAGTTGATGGTTCTATTACCGACATTAAAGTAAGCAGGGGTATTGGCGGTGGCTGTGACGAAGAAGCCGTACGTGTAATTAAAATGATGCCTCGCTGGACACCAGGTAAACAACGTGGTAAATCAGTAAGGGTACAGTTTAACTTACCGGTGAAATTCGTTCTTCAGTAAAAAAATTACATTAAAATTTATAGCCCTCTCGAATATTCGGGAGGGTTTTTTGTTTTTGGAACGGTCTTTGTTTTATTTGGGCAGGGATGTTTATTTGGCCAAATAACATTTCAGCAAAATAGAGTATTAACCTATAAAACTGCTGTTATGAAACGAGCATGTTTGCTGAGCTAAAGTGAGATTTTTACATGCAAGTTCCATCTGGCTTTTTTAAAAAATTAAGAACAGATGAAAAATAAAAAAACACCCAGGGCCAATTTGGAAAACAAACGATTCATCTTTTTTCAAATCGGTATTATTTTAACACTGCTTGTGACCCTTTCTGCCTTTGAGTGGAAATCTTATGATCAAAGAACTTTTGTGATTCCTATGGATTATAGTGTTGATGTTATTCAAGATGATATTCCGAATACTGAAATCAAAAAAATGCCCAAACTACCAGCGCCTAAGTCGCATGCCATTATTAATATAATTGAAGATGATACGAAACTTGAAATTGATGATTCGTGGTTAGATGAAGCATTTCAGGAGACAGGAAATGCTAATCCAGATGAATGGAATTATGAGCTACCAGAGGAAAATATTGTGGAGAATAAGATATTTATTGCCGTAGAAGATGACCCAATTTTCCCTGGGGGAGCAAGAGAACTATTTAAGTTTTTAGGGGATAATATTGAGTATCCCAGAATAGCTGCTGAAATTGGCGTTTCAGGAGTTGTGTATCTTACCTTTGTTGTTGAAAAAGATGGAAGTATTACAGATATTAAAATTGTAAGAGGTATAGGCGGCGGTTGTGATGAAGAAGCTGTAAGGGTTGTGAAGATGATGCCTCGCTGGACTCCGGGCAAACAAAGAGGAAAACCTGTAAGGGTGCAGTTTCAATTACCCGTAAGATTTGTTTTACATTAAAATGAGCCCCTAATTGGGGCTTTTTTTATGAAAATACTCAAAAACTATTTTTGCCTTGGATTGTCCAATGGTTTCGGTCAGTTTTTCCAAACTGGCTTCTTCTACTTTTTTAACCGATTTAAATTTCCATAAGAGTTTTTGAGCGGTATTAAATCCAATGCCTTCAATTTCGGTAAGTACTGATTTAATGGTTCCTTTCTCTATTTTTTTACGGTGATGGGTAATCCCAAAGCGGTGGGCTTCGTCGCGTAATTGTTGGATCAATTTTAATGATTCCGATTTTTTATCTATATAAATCGGGATGGAATCGCCCGGGAAATAAATTTCTTCCAGTTTTTTGGCAATGCCGATGATGGCAATTTTTCCAATCAAATCAAGTTTTTTTAGGCTTTTTATGGCCGAGCTCAATTGCCCTTTCCCGCCATCAATTACAATCAGTTCTGGAAGCTTTTTGTTTTCGTCCTGCAATCGTTTGTAGCGGCGGTAAATGATTTCTTCCATGCTGGCAAAATCATTGGGGCCTTCAACCGTCTTAATGTTGAAGTGGCGGTACTCTTTTTTATCGGGTTTGGCATTGCGGAAGTGTACCATGGCTGCCACCGGATAATCGCCCTGAAAATTTGAATTGTCAAAACATTCGATACGTTCGGGGTATTCGGTTAATCGCAAATCTTTCATCAGCTGTTTTAAAATCCGCTTGCTGTGCCGTTCCGGATCAACCAGGTCTTTTTGTTTTTGTTGTTCCAGCCGGTAATATTTTGCATTTCTTTCGGAGAGTTCCAGCAATTGTTTTTTATCGCCCCGTTGGGGGATGGTAAAAGTGGTTTCCGGTATATCCAAATCACATTCGAGGGGTAAAATTATTTCTTTCGATTCACTGTTGAACCGTTGCCTTAGTTCGGCGATCGCAATTCCCAGGAGATGGCTTTCGGTTTCATCCAGTTTTTTTCTCAACTCGATGGTATGCGATTGTAAAACTGCCCCATTGATGACTTTCAGGAAATTTACATAAGCCGATTTTTCGTCCGAAAGAATAGAAAATACATCCACGTTGTGAATCTTCGGATTAACAATGGTCGACTTGCTTTTGTAGCGTTCAAGCAAAACCAGTTTTTCTTTTACCACATGGGCTTTTTCAAATTCTTGCCGGGCTGCGTACTCATTCATCAGGTTTTTCAATTCGCCCGCCACGGCATTGATGTTTCCTTTGATGATGGATTTTATTTCAGTGATGGTTTTATTATAATCCGTCTCAGTTTGTTTCCCTTCACAGGGACCTAAACAATTTCCTAAATGGTATTCTAGGCACACTTTAAACTTTCCGGCTTCAATATTTTTAGACGATAAATGATGCTTGCAGTTTCTCAAAGGATACAATGACCGGATTAAATCAAGCACCGTTTTCATCATGGTTACCGAAGCATAAGGGCCAAAATATTCCGAGCCGTCTTTGATTAAATTCCGGGTAGAAAATACCCTCGGGAAGCGTTCGTTTTTGATACATATCCACGGGTAGGTTTTGTCGTCTTTCAGCATCACATTATAGCGTGGCTGATACTTCTTAATCAGATTGTTTTCAAGAAGTAAGGCATCATATTCGGTGTCGACAACAATAAATTTAATGTCGGCTATTTTGCGAACTAAAACATTAATTTTTCCGTAAGGATGTTGATCTTTGTTAAAGTAAGAAGAAACCCGTTTTTTGAGGTCTTTCGCTTTGCCTACATAAATGATTTTTTCACCCTTATCAAAATATTGATAAACGCCCGGTTTGTTGGGCAGACTTTTGATAATATTCTTGAGTTGATCGATATGTGGATTGTTAATACTCAATGCTTATTTTTCTTCTTTTTTCATGGCATCCCAGCCTTGGGCTTTCAGCTCAATGCTGGTTCCTGAACGGCTAATCATGTATTTGCCGTCGTTTTTATCGGTCATATGACCAATTACAGAAATGTCTTGCCAATCTTTAATTTTATCGTAATCTTTTTGCGAAACAGTAAACAGTAATTCGTAATCTTCGCCGCCACTTAAGGCTGCAATGGTGCTGTCCATTTTGAATTCTTCGGCAACTTGCCCGGTTAGAATATCAACCGGAATTTTTTCTTCGTACAAATGGCATCCCAAATCGGAGTGTTTGCATAGGTGTAAAATCTCAGATGCCAGCCCGTCCGAAATATCAATCATGGAAGTTGGCTTAATGCCTTTTTCTTTTAATTTTTCGATGATATCTTTTCTTGCTTCCGGTTTTAGCTGGCGTCCCAATACATAATCGTTCCCGGCCAAATCGGGTTGCATGTTCGGGTTTGCTTTGAACACCTGCTTTTCCCGTTCAAGAATCAAAAGACCCATGTAAGCTCCTCCCAAGTCGCCGCTCACGCAGAGCAAGTCGCCTTGTTTGGCTCCGCTGCGGTAAACAACATCATCTTTTTTTGCTTCACCAATCACGGTGATTGCCAAAAATAAACCCGATGGGCTGGAAGTGGTATCTCCGCCAATAATGTCCACTTTGTATTTCTCGCAGGCCAGGTAAATGCCCGCGTAAATTTCTTCCAAAGCTTCTACCGAAAAACGGTTCGAAGCAGATAAGCCGATGACCAATTGTTTGGGTTCGCCATTCATGGCATAAATGTCGGAAAAATTAACCACGGCGGATTTGTATCCCAAATGTTTAAGCGGCATATAAGTTAAATCGAAATGTACTCCTTCAATCAATAAATCGGTGCTGACCAACGTTTGCTTTTCTTTTGAATCGATTACTGCAGCATCATCACCCACGCCTTTAAGGGTGCTTTTGTGATGGTGTTTGATGTGCTCGGTCAGGTGGTCGATCAAACCGAATTCTCCCAATTCTGACAGTTCTGTACGTTTAATATTGTCTTCTAACATAAGTTTCTGAATGACTAATTTTTTTAAAATTACAACTTTTATTTGCGGCTGCAAAATTAGGAATAATCTCAAGCTAAACTTAGTTTAACTTTTATATTTTGCGTATCTTTGCAACCCTATTCTTATTTAAACTTAATACAAATAGGTAAGATTGAACAACAAAATGAGTGAAGATAAAAACAATATACTGGATGAGGTTACGCAGGGCGAATACAAGTATGGCTTTGTAACGAATGTAGAAACTGAATATGCTCCAAAAGGCTTGACAGAAGATACTATTCGTTTTATTTCTGCCAAAAAAAACGAACCGGAATTTATGCTGGAGTTTCGTTTAAAAGCTTTTCGTTACTGGCAAACCCTGAAAGAGCCGAATTGGGCTCATCTAAATATTCCCCCAATCGATTATCAGGATATTTATTACTATGCGGCTCCCAAAGCTAAAAAAGAATTGGAAGACCTGAACGAAGTTGATCCTGAATTACTGGATACATTTAACAAATTGGGTATTTCTTTAGAAGAACAAAAACGCCTTTCGGGCGTGGCTGTGGATGCAGTTGTGGATAGTGTATCGGTGAAAACCACTTTCCAGGATACGCTTTCGAAACACGGCATTATCTTTTCTTCTTTTAGTGAAGCGCTTCAAAACCACCCCGATTTGGTGAAAAAATACATGGGATCTGTCGTTCCTTATACCGATAACTTTTTTGCTGCTTTGAACTCAGCTGTTTTTAGCGATGGTTCGTTCTGCTACATCCCAAAAGGGGTGCGTTGTCCCTTGGAGTTGTCTACCTATTTCCGTATTAACGCGGCAAATTCCGGGCAATTTGAACGAACCTTAATTGTTGCTGAAGATAGCAGCTATGTAAGTTACCTGGAAGGATGTACGGCTCCTATGCGTGATGAAAACCAGCTTCATGCTGCCATTGTAGAAATTGTTGCCATGGATAATGCCGAGGTAAAATATTCGACCGTACAAAACTGGTACCCGGGCGATAAACATGGGAAAGGCGGGATTTATAATTTCGTGACCAAACGTGGTATTTGTAAAGGTATAAATTCCAAAATTTCCTGGACTCAGGTAGAAACTGGTTCGGCTATTACCTGGAAATATCCTTCTTGTATTTTGATGGGCGATAATTCGGTAGGGGAGTTTTACTCGGTTGCGGTAACCAATAATTATCAGCAAGCCGATACCGGAACCAAAATGATTCACATCGGGAAAAATACCAAAAGCACCATTATTTCAAAAGGGATTTCTGCTGGTAAAAGCCAGAACTCTTATCGCGGATTGGTGAAAGTTACCAAACGTGCCACAAATTCAAGAAATTTCTCTCAATGCGATTCTTTGCTTTTGGGCGATAAATGCGGAGCACATACGTTCCCTTATATCGAAACGGATAATAAATCTTCGGTGGTGGAACACGAAGCAACTACTTCAAAAATTTCGGAAGATCAATTGTTTTATTGTAACCAACGAGGCATTGAAACCGAAAGTGCCATTGGTTTGATTGTAAACGGTTATGCCAAAGAAGTGTTGAATAAATTGCCGATGGAATTTGCTGTTGAGGCGCAAAAATTATTACAAATTACCTTAGAAGGTAGTGTAGGTTAAACACAGAAAAGATCAAAAAAATGTTACTGAATATAAAAGATTTACATGTTTCAATTGATGGAAAAGAAATCATCAAAGGACTGAATTTAGGCGTAAACAATGGCGAGGTTCATGCCATTATGGGACCTAACGGAACAGGTAAAAGTACCCTAGCAGCGGCCATTACGGGTCGTGAGGGTTATGAAATTACAAAAGGTGAAATCATTTTTAAAGAAAAAAATATTTTGGAAATGCCGCCGGAAGACCGTGCCCGCGAAGGAATTTTCCTGAGTTTTCAATACCCGGTAGAAATTCCGGGCGTGAGCATGACCAATTTTATGCGTACGGCCATTAATGAACACCGGAAGTACCAAGGGAAAGATCAAATCCCTGCCGGGGAGTTCCTGAAAAAAATGGAAGAAAAAAAGAAACTGGTTGAGATTCACTCGAAATTAACCAACCGTTCGGTAAACGAAGGCTTTTCCGGTGGCGAGAAAAAGAAAAATGAAATCTTTCAGATGGCCATGCTGGAACCACGCTTGTCTATTTTGGACGAAACCGATTCGGGACTGGATATTGACGCCCTCCGCATTGTTGCCAACGGGGTAAACATGTTGAAAACAGAAGAAAATGCTTTTGTGGTAATTACCCACTATCAGCGTTTACTGGAGTATATTGTTCCTGATTTTGTGCATGTTTTGTTTAACGGACGTATTGTGAAATCCGGTGGAAAAGGTCTGGCCCTTGAGTTGGAAGAAAAAGGTTACGACTGGATCAAACAGGAATTTGAATAAAAGCCCAGGGAGATTTGAGATGAAAGTAAGTGAAAAACAAATTGAACTACAAAACAAACTCTTGAACCTTTTCAAAGAGTATCAGTCGGATCGTTTTGCAAACGACCATGCTTGCATTGCGGAAAGACGTTTGCGTTCCATCAATACCTTTGAAGAGAAAGGCTTCCCAACAACAAAAGAAGAAAAATGGAAAGGCACCGATTTGACCAAATCATTTGAAAAAGACTATTTCCATCTGTCCGATTTTGATACAAAAGACGTTGACCTTAACAAGCTCTTTAAGTGTGATATTCACGACTTTGACACGGATATTCTTTCGTTGTTGAATGGATTTATCGTAAATGGTGGCGCAGACTTACGCACCCTGGATAACGGCACAGTCATTGGTTCTGTTTCGGAGGCCATGAAAAAAATGCCTGAGTTCTTTGAATACTATAACCAAAGCAGTAAAATTGAAGAAAACTCCTTATCTGCCTTGAACACTGCCATGGTTCAGGATGGCGTATTTATTTATGTTCCGGATAACGTGGTTTTTGATAAAGCCATCCAAATAGTGAACATCATCAATTACAAAAAAGGGGTGTTTGTGCAAAACCGCAATTTGATTGTTTTGGGCAAAAATGCCAAGCTTACCCTGGTGCATTGCGATGATACCACCAATCAATTGCCTAATTTCAGTAACACGGTTACTGAAGTGTTTGTTGGTGAGAACGCACAGATGGATCATTACAAATTGGAAAATTTTAATAACGAATCCACCCTTATCAGTTCAACCTATTTTACGCAAGAGGCCAACAGCAATGTTTCAACTAATGCGATTACGTTGAATGGTGGTTTGATCCGCAACAATGTGTATGTTGAGTTTAAAGGGCAGGGAGCCAATGCAAATGTGTTTGGGGTTTATTTAATGGATAGAACCCAGCATGTGGACAACCAGGTGTTTATCGATCATGCTGTTCCGAATTGTACCAGCAACGAGCTTTTCAAAGGTATTTTGGACGAAGAATCCACGGGCGTATTTAACGGGCATATTCTGGTTCAAAAAGATGCCCAAAAAACCAATGCGTTCCAAAATAATAAGAATATTTTGCTGACCGATATGGCTTCTATCGATACCAAACCATTCCTCGAAATTTATGCTGATGATGTAAAATGCAGCCACGGCGCAACGGTTGGGCAACTGGATGAAGATGCCATGTTCTACCTCCGTTCTCGCGGAATTACCGAAGATAACGCCCGCATGTTACTGCTGTATGCTTTTGTTGCCGAGGTGAGCAATTTTATTTCGATAGAACCGCTCCGCGAACGCATTGACGACATGGTAAAAAAACGTTTGCGTGGCGAATTGTCAATTTGCGAAAATTGCGTGCTTCATTGCAGCCATCCCGAAAAAGAAATAGAATTCAACATTGATCTGAGTAAAATTTAATAATTTTGTTTCCTCTCATGCAGGAATTTGACGTACATAAAATTCGCGAGGATTTTCCCATTTTAAAGCGGAAGGTTTACAATCGCGATCTGGTTTATTTCGATAACGCGGCCACTACCCAAAAACCACAGGCCGTAATCGATGCCATTGTAAAATATTACTCGGAAGATAATGCCAACATTCATCGGGGAGTACATCATTTGAGCCAGATTTCGACCGTGGCCTTTGAAGATGCCCGCAAGAACTTTCAGGAATACATCAACGCCGCCAATCATTACGAATTGATTTTTACCAAAGGAACCACCGATGCTTTGAATCTGCTAGCTCAATCTTTTGGAAAAAAGTTTTTGAAAGAAGGCGATGAAGTGATTGTTTCGGCGATGGAACACCATTCAAATTTGGTTCCGTGGCAAATTATTTGCGAGGAAAAAGGAGCCAAATTAAAAATTGTTCCGGTAAACGAAAAAGGCGAATTTCTGTTTGACGAATTTGAAAAGTTGTTGAACGAAAGAACCAAACTGGTTTCGGTGGCTCATGTTTCCAATGCGTTGGGAAGTGTGAACCCGATCAAAGAAATCATTCAAAAGGCTCATGAGTACAACATTCCGGTGGTGATTGACGGTGCTCAGGGCATTCCTCATTTCAGGATTGACGTTCAGGAACTGGATTGTGATTTTTACGCTTTCTCCGGCCATAAATTTTACGGCCCAATGGGCGTTGGCGTTCTTTATGGGAAAGAAAAATGGCTGAACAAAATGTTGCCCTACCAATTGGGTGGCGAAATGGTGGATCAGGTGAGGTTCGAAAAAACAACCTTTAATGAATTGCCCTTTAAATTTGAAGCCGGAACCCCAAACGTGGAAGCTGTTTTAGGCATGAATGCTGCGCTTGAATACGTAAAAAAAATTGGCATCGAAAAGATTGCAGCTTACGAAAATGAGTTGCTGCAGTATGCTACCGCTGAAATGGCAAAGATTGAAGGCATCCGGTTTATTGGCGAAGCCGAAAACAAAGCCAGCGTTCTTTCATTTTTAATTGGCGATATTCATCCTTACGATGCAGGGATGGTTATCGATAAACTGGGCATTGCGGTAAGAACCGGGCATCATTGTGCCCAGCCGATTTTGGATCGTTTTGAAATCCCGGGAACGGTTCGTGCCAGTTTTGCCATGTACAACACCAAAGAAGAAATAGATCGTTTGATACAAGCGGTTTTGCAGGTAAAAGAAATGTTTGGATAATGGAAAACAAGAGTATACAAGAAATAGAAGCAGAGATCATCGGGGAGTTTTCGATGTTTGACGACTGGATGGATAAATACAATTATCTGATTGAGATGGGAAAGGAAATTCCGCTGATTGACCCGAAATACAGAGTTGAAAACATTTTGATTTCCGGTTGCCAATCGAGGGTTTGGTTGCATGCGGTTTATGAAGAAGGGAAAATTACATTTACCGCCGATAGCGATGCGGTTATTACCAAGGGAATTGCCAATATTTTGATCCGTGTAATGAACCATCAAAGCCCGGATGATATCTTGAATGCCGAATTCGCATTTGTGGATGAAATCGGATTAAAAGAACACTTATCGCCAACCCGTTCCAACGGCCTGATGTCGATGATTAAGCAAATGAAAATGTACGCTCTGGCGTTCAAAACAAAATCTGCGCAAGCATAAAATTTGAATGATGGCAGAAATCACAAAAGAAAGAGTAGAGCAACTTGTAATAGAAGTTTTACGGAATATTTATGATCCGGAAATTCCAGTAAATATTTACGAATTGGGCCTGATTTATGAGATCAAAATCAACGACGATTTTGAAGTTCGTATTTTAATGACCCTGACCACCCCAAATTGCCCGGTAGCCGAAAGCCTTCCGCAGGAAGTGAGAGACAGCGTGGGAGCTATTCCTGAAGTAAAAGGTGCTGAGGTAGAATTAACTTTTGAACCGTCTTGGGATCAGGAAATGCTTTCGGATGAAGCCAAACTGGAATTGGGATTACTTTAAGTTTTCCCTTTTTTATATATTTTTTCGTTGTACTTTTGTAGGCTGTGACTCCCAAACAAGGCATATTATTAAGCGGAATCAATGATCCTGAGGATCTTCGGAAATTATCGGAAGACCAATTGCCTGAGCTGTGCCAGGATATCCGGGATTTAATCTTGGATGTGATGGCCGAAAACCCCGGACATTTAGGAGCAAGCCTTGGAGCCGTTGAAATTGCTGTTGCCTTGCATTATGCCTTTAAAACCCCCGATGACAAATTGGTTTGGGACGTGGGTCATCAGGCATATGCCCATAAAATTCTTACGGGTCGTAAAGACATCTTCCATACAAATCGTACCTACAAAGGAATTAGCGGTTTCCCGAGAATGAGTGAAAGCGAATACGATTCGTTTGGGGTTGGCCATTCTTCAACTTCTATTTCGGCTATTTTAGGAATGGCAACCGCCGCTAAGTTGGAAGGAATTACCGATCGCCATCATGTGGCGGTTATTGGCGATGGTGCCATGACTGGCGGAATGGCCATGGAAGCCATGAACAATGCAGGCGTTTCAAAAACCAATATGCTGGTAATTTTGAATGACAATGGGATTTCCATTGATAAAAGTGTTGGAGCTTTAAAAGATTATCTTACAAATATTACGACTTCGCGAACCTATAACCGATTTAGGAATTTTGTTTGGAAAGCATTGGGAAAAGCCACGGCCAAATATGGCCCTAATCATCAGAAGATTGCTTCCCAAATTGAAAATGCCATTAAAGGAACCATCTTGCGACGAAGTAATCTTTTTGAATCTTTTGGCTTTCGTTATTTTGGTCCGATTGATGGCAACGATGTAGAACGCTTGGCTCGTGTTTTCAAAGATTTGAGAAGAATTCCGGGGCCCAAATTATTGCATGTGGTTACTAAAAAAGGAAAAGGTTTTTCGCTGGCCGAAAACGATCAAACCAAATATCATGCACCGGGAACCTTTAACCGGAAGACAGGTGAAATTACCAAGCAAAAATGTGTTGAAAAACAAGCTCCAAAATATCAGACTGTTTTTGGCAAAACCATTATTGAACTGGCTGAACAAAACCCCAAAATTGTTGGAATTACCCCGGCTATGCCAAGCGGATGTTCGCTAAATTTAATGATGGAAAAAATGCCGGATCGGGTTTTCGACGTGGGTATTGCCGAGCAACATGCCGTTACTTTTTCGGCCGGATTGGCGACCCAGGGGATGGCTCCATTTTGTAATATCTATTCTACTTTTATGCAAAGAGCCTTTGACCAGGTAATTCATGATGTGGCCTTGCAGAAATTACCCGTTGTGTTTTGTTTAGACCGGGGAGGGCTTGTTGGCGAAGATGGAGCCACCCATCATGGGATATTTGATTTAGCTTATCTTCGTTCAGTTCCAAATATCATTGTTTCGGCTCCAATGAACGAGCAGGAACTAAGAAACTTGATGTATACGGCTCAATTTCCGGGTAACGGAACTTTTTCTATTCGCTATCCCCGCGGACGGGGTGTTATGCCTGAATGGAAAACTCCTCTGGAAAAACTTGAAATTGGCAAAGGACGGAAACTTCGTGAGGGGAAAGATATTGCAGTTGTTTCTATTGGCCATGCGGGTAATTTTGTAACCGAAGCTGCCCGGAAACTTTCCACAAAAAATATAGAAATCTCCCATTATGATATGCGTTTCCTCAAACCCATTGATGAGGAATTATTGCATGATGTCTTTAAAAAGCACCCCAAAATTATTACGGTTGAAGATGGAACCATTGTTGGTGGATTAGGTAGTGCGGTGTTAGAGTTTAAATCGGATCATAATTACACTGCCGAAGTAAAACGTTTAGGGGTCTCCGATAAATTTGTTGAACACGGAAGCTTGCCCGAATTACAAAAAGAATGCGGTTTTGATGCCGATGCAATTTATGCAACCATTTTAAGTATAACCACTTACGTATAATTACGTAAATTTCACCCATGACCAAAACTTATTGCTTAATAACTTGTCTTAGGCTTGTTTTTATACTAGCTTTATAATTATCAGGTTGGGAAAACATTTTCTTGTTTTCATTTTGTACGTGTTCTTATTCACTCCCCATTAAATAAGCAGGTATTTTACCTGTTGCTTTTATGTGTCTATTTAATAAATACTTACAATAATTAACTATTTTATTAACTAAAACTAATTTATTATGAGAGATTCATGTTATTTAGGCGAAATCAGGGGGTTTACCGGTTCTTATGAACCTGCAGGTTGGATGTATTGTAATGGGCAAACATTAAAAATTGATGAATATGCGGCTTTATATGCCGTAATGGGGGTCAATTTTGGTGGGGATGCCAGAACCTATTTTAAATTACCTGATTTACGGGGTCGTGTTCCTGTTCATGTGGGTACAGGACCGGGGCTCACCCAAAAATTTATTGGCGAAATCAACGGTTTCGAAAGTATTAGACTAACTGAGGATCAAATGCCAATACACGATCATGCTGCTAAAACAACGGGAGGAACTGCCAGTCTATCCGGAAATGTTTCAGCAACTATGCACGTAAACAATGAAGTAGGCGATCAATCAACTCCGGCAAATAATTTTCTTGGTTTTGAATCCAACGAAGGTGGTTTGTACACCGAAGCTAAAGATGCTAACAGTGTGCTAAGCCCTAATGCTATTACTGTAGATACTTCAGCTTTGAAAGTTGATGTTACAGGGATTAATGTTAGTATTGATGATGCTGGCGGGAATGGATATCATTACAATATGCAACCTTATCTGGTAATAAACTGGATTGTTTGTACTGAAGGATTGTTCCCAAGCAGAACTTAAAATAATTACTAACCAGATAATTTAAGAATTATGGAAGGAACATTAGCAGAAATAAGGGGCTTTGCTGGAAGTTTTGCTCCTGCAGATTGGGCGTATTGCAGCGGTCAAACAATCGAAATTAGTGATAATCCATCTCTTTTCTCATTACTCGGAACATATTATGGAGGTGACGGAATTAACACATTCTGTTTGCCTGATTTAAGAGGCCGGGTTTTTATTCATCAAGGTACAGGGCCGGGATTATATCCTAGATACCTTGGAGAACGGGGAGGTTATGAAAAGATCAGATTAACCGTTGCTCAAATCCCCAGGCATGACCATGCTGCAGCTACCCAGGGAGGATCAGGCAGCTTAAGCGGTAATGCCACGGCGAAAATGTTTGTAAATAACGGTACAGGTGATCAATCGGCTCCAAATAATAATTTCTTGGGGTTTGAATCTAACGAAGGAGGATTCTATGCTAGTTCTAAAGATGCTAACAGTGCTTTAAATGGAGGTGCAATTGATGTAGACACATCAGGACTTAGTGTAGATGTTAGCGGAATTAATGTTGCAATTGGGGAAACTGGAGGAAACGACTATCACTCCAATATGCAACCTTATCTGACAATGAGTTGGATTATTTGCGTAAGAGGCATGTATCCAATGAGGCCATAAATAACATTTTTAAAAATCAAGTAAAATAAATTAAAACTAAATATTATGGATGGAACAGTAGCAGAAATCAGAGGCTTCGCCGGGCATTTTGCTCCGCGAAATTGGTTCTATTGCGAAGGACAATCCTTACCAATTAATCAATTTGGTGCTTTATATTCTTTATTAGGGACAAATTTTGGCGGTGATGGGGTTAATACCTTTAAATTGCCAGATTTACGTGGTCGGGCGTTTATTCATCACGGAACAGGTCCCGGTTTAACGAACAAACCCTTTGCTTCGCAGGGAGGGCTTGAATTCGTAACTCTTGAAATTAATGAAATGCCCAAACATGACCATGCTGCAGCTACCCAGGGAGGATCAGGTAGTTTAAGTGGACATGCTACAGCAAAAATGTTTGTGAATAACGAAACTGGCGATCAATCAGCTCCGGCAAATAACTTTCTTGGATTTGAGTCTAATGAAGGAGGCTTTTATGCTGATGCTAAAGATGCTAACAGCATGCTAAACATAGAAGCCATTCATGTGGATACATCGGGCTTAAATGTTGATGTTAATGGCATTGAAGTAGCAGTCGGTTATTCAGGAAGTAGTGAACCTCACTATAACATGCAACCTTATTTAGCAATGAATTTTATCATTTGTCATACCGGGTACTATCCGCAGAGGCCGACATAATTTTTTAAAAAAGAGTTGCCTGATTTAATCAGGCAGCTTTAAGTTTTATAGACTGATAGTAATAATATGAGAATAGGTATACTAATCCCTTCTTCAGAATTTTATCCTTATCTGGGAGCCGATTATATTCAAGGCTTAAATCTGGGTTTAAATACAGAACTTGAAATTTTTGAGGAAGAAATTGGAGTTGGCTCTCCACAAGAAATTCAAAAGGCAGCCCGAAAATTAATTACCAGAAACAATGTTGATCTTTTAACGGGTTGGATGGGCTATAAGTCAATTACAGCTATTCGTCCATTGATTCAGCAAACCCAAACTCCTTTGATAATGTGTAATGCAGGAGAGGTCCCTTTATTAAAAGCAGATAAAAGTCCGTTTATTGTGCATTGTTCGCTGAATTTATTTAATGCTACGTATTTAGCAGCAAAATGGGCTTTTCAGGAGTTTGGAGAAGAATATGTAAACCTTGTTTCCTTTTTTGATGCCGGTTATCCTTTTTCAGCTGCGGTAAATTTGGCTTCTGAAAAATACAATGCCCAGATCAAAGGGATTGATGTAAGTCATAAAGACGGGGATAAAGACGTTGATTTAAAATTAAAGCGTTTATTGGAATTTAATCCGAAATTTCTGTTTGCTTCTTACAGTGGGTGGGATGCCGTCGATTTTTTAAAAACATTGAATAACGGGGTTAATGCTGAAATACCGATTGTATCAAGCTCGATGTTGGTTGAGCAAGATGTTTTAAAGAATATTTCTTATGATGAAATATATAGCGTTAATTCCTGGTACAAACCCGATCATCAAATCTATGCTAACTATGAAAAGATATTTAAGGAGAAAACCAGACGAAACATATCTCCTTTTGCACTAATTGCTTCTTGTTCGGGCATCATCATTAGCCATTTAATTAAATCAGGATGGAATTACAAATCAGAAATAGCTGATTTGTTTTTCGATAAAGTCTTTGAAAGTCCGGTAGGGAATTTAACGTTTGATAAAGATTTAAACAGCTTTGAAAGTGAATATTTTTTATGTAAAACCCTGCAAAAAGCAAATATTTCGGGTGGCTTGAACCAGCCTGTAAAACAAATTGTTCCGGATGCTGGAGATGTGGAACTCTTACATTCATTTAATAAAGAATTGGGCGGGTGGTTAAACACCTATTTATGCATTTAGTATGAAAATATTGATTTTTACAAGTAATGAATTTTTTTCTCCTTTGATACATGAAATCATTAGCAGGAGAATGTTGGCGGGTATCGTTATTCCGGATTACAAAAAAGAGTTTATAAAAGATATAAAAGACTCCGGATATATTGAAGATAAAAATTTGTTTACCCCTGCTGTTAATGAAGAGCAATCATTGAGTGAATTTGTAAAATCTGTTCAGCCAGATGTTTGTTTTGTAATGAGTTATCCGGTTCTTTTAAAAACAGCATTGTTGCATATTCCGTTCAAAGGTTTTTATAATTTTCATTTTGGAGAATTGCCCAAATACCGTGGCCCCGATCCGGTCTTTTGGCAAATAAAAACCCGGGAAAAAGAAGCCACCCTTTGTATTCATAAAATGGATGAAGGTTTTGATACGGGGCCCATTCTTATTCAGGAGAAAGTTCCGTTGATTCCTGCCGATACCCATGCCAGTTTGTATCAAAAAATGGTGGGTTATGCTTGCATGAAGCTCGATAAAACAATTGAATTGATTAACGATCCGGGGCATAAACTCATAAAACAACCTAACAATAAAGAAAAAAAATTCCCTAAACCACAAATTAAAGATGTAAGCATAAACTGGGAAACCATGGAGATGGAAGAAATTATGGCAACGGTAAATGCAGGAAATCCGTGGAACAAAGGAGCCATAACAAAACTTAATGGCAACGAATACCGGATATTACAAATTACCCCGGCAAATGTTGATCATAATTTACCGGATGATCCCGGCCTTATTTATTATGCTGATGATAAACAGGGTGTATTTGTAATATGTAAAAACAAACAATTAATAAGAATCGATTCTATATATGCCAGCCAGGGCTTTATTTCGGTTGGCCGTATTATTGGCCTTGGCTTAAACAAAGGCAAAAAATTTGAAAGTGTATAATTAAAATTTAGTGTTATGAAAAAATTTCTAAAAATCATTTTATTTGTATTTCTGGCAAACGGATTGTTTGCTCAGTCTTATATTTTTTGGAGTGATGTTACCAATGATAATATTAAACGCTCTGATTTAAATGGAGGTAATATTTCTTCAGAATTAGTATCTTCTGTTGCAACAATAAGAGGTTTGGCCGTTGATCAAATAAATGAGTATATTTATTATGTAGACAATACAACTGGGGCTAATAAAATTGTTCGAACCGATTTGGATGGATCAAACTCAATTAATTTAGTGACGACTGGAATTAGTAATCCAAAATCTATAGCATTAGATGTAGCTGGAGGGAAAATGTATTGGACGGATATAGGCGAAAATGCAATATTTAGAGCAGATTTGAATGGAACTAATATAGAAAAAATAATTTCGTCAATCTCTCAGCCATATGGAATTGCCTTAGATCTAATAAATGATAAAATATACTGGACTGATCAATCTACAGATGATATAAATAGAGCTGATTTAAATGGAACTAATATTGATTATTCAATAGTAGATGGGCTGAACAATCCTTATGGAATAGCCTTAGATGTAGCTAATAATTATGTGTATTGGATTGAGCAAACGGGAGATTTAATTGGACGGGCAGAATTGGATGGCTTAAATGCCACTACTTTGTTAAATTATTCAAGTAGTATTACAGCTAGAGATTTAGATATTGATTTCATTAATGGAAAGTTATATTGGACAGATACGGGAAATAGTAGAATTTACCGATGTGATCTTGATGGAACAAACGATGAATATGTTGTAACTACTCCCAATATTGGTCAAAGCTATGGCATCGCTTTATACAATGTCGGTCCCGGTACAACATTTACTGGAACCGCGAACTGGTCTTCAGCTGGAAATTGGAACAACGGCGTGCCAAATTCTTCTTCAACAAATGTTGTGATAAACGGAAGCTGTACCGTAGATGGTTCTTATACTGTAAAAGACTTGGGAGTTACTTCTAGTGGTTCTTTAACAGTAAATTCATCAGCTTCTCTTACCGTATCCGGAGCAATTTTAAACGATGCAGGTAATTCGGGTATTGTTTTAAGTTCCGATGCTTCAAATACAGCTTCATTAATTGTATCAGAAACTTCTACAGGAAATATTACAGCTGAACGTTATATGACCGGTGCTGCAACAGGATGGCATTTAACCGGGGTGCCGGTTGTTGGTCAGGGAATCAATGATTTAGTTACGGATGCAGGAAATTCATTCTCAACAAATATTACACAATATGGGCTGGGAACATATAATGAAAATGATGATACCTGGACCACCTATACCACTGCTACAGCCCCGGCTGCAGGCAATTTAACAGCAGGTGTGGGTTATGAAACCAACAGAAGTGCCGATGGGGATATAAGTTATGTGGGGACATTGAGTGTTGCCCAGGTAGATGTTCCAATAGTTCGAACGGGCAATGGCTGGAACCTTTTGGGCAATCCATATCCATGTTCAATAAATGCAAATTCAACGGGCGATGTAACAAATAATTTTCTTACCGTAAATGAAGATCAATTTGACAATACAGGTTCGTATGTGGCTTTATATGTTTGGAACTCTTCTTCTTCTCAGTATGATATTTTAAACCATTCATCAACGGGGACTCCATATATTCCAAATGGCCAAGCGTTTTTTGTAAAATCAAAATCTGGCGGGGGAACGATGAGCTTTACCACGGCAATGCGCGTTCACCAAACAGGAGCAGCTTTTAAATCGGGCACGGCCAATCCTAATATTATCTTAAAAGCGGATAATGGTGAAAGTACCCGAAGCACAGAATTCCGGTTTGTTGAAGGAACAAGTTTAGGTTTAGACCCGGGCTATGATGCCGGTCTGTTCAATGGAAAAACAGATGAATTTGTACTAGCATCACGCCTGATGCAAGGCAATGATATCGACTTTGCTTTGCAATGTTTTTCAACTGATGATTTCGAAAGTGTAATTGTTCCGATTGAACTGAACAGCAGTACAAGCATGGCTGAATTTTCGGTGGGAACAAGCAACCTCCCCTCAAACATCAAGGTTTACCTTGAAGACAAACAGGACAACTCTTTCAATCTTTTAAACGAAGATCAAACCTATACAGCTGAAGTCAATATTGGCGAAAACAGCGGACGGTTTTATTTGCATACTTCCCTACAAGCTTTGGATCAATTATCAGAGCTTACAGAAGGAGAATATGATATTGTTCCAAATCTTCAGAATTCAAGTTTGACTATTAAAGGTGTTTTGGACGGGGAACTTTTTGTTAAGGTTTACGATATTTCAGGGAAACTGGTATTTGAAAAACAAAGCTCTTCCAACGAAATTTCCTTACCGGATATGGCTACCGGAATTTATGTGGTGAAACTTGTAGGAGAAGGCGTAAGCTATACCCAAAAAGTAAATTGGATCAAATAACCTAAACAAAAAGACATTATGAAAAATACCGATAAAAAAATAACTCGCCGGGAGGCCATTGAAAAAACAGGAAAATATGCGGCTTTAACGGCAGCGGCCACGTTTTTAATCTTAAGTCCCAAGAAATCACAGGCCGATAGCCCGAATCAGCCGGGCTGGTCAAAAGCAGAACCAAAAACGGTAAAAACCCCAGAAGAAAAAATAAGCAACAAGGCATAGCTTACAAATTTCGTTGAGAAAAGAAGCACCCCTGTTTCCATTAATAAAGCAGGGGTGCTTTCTTGTTTAAACTTTTGACAATTTCATTTTAAATTGATGAATCTCTCTAATCTATCTTCCTGATAAATTCTTCCAGATTCGCATCTATATCCAGTTTTAATTTTTTCTTAAGTCTGTATCTTGCACTTTTTATGCTGTTATGGGCAATGTTTAATACCGAGGCCATTTCCATACTGTTCATATTCATTTTAATGAGTGCGCACAACCTGAGCTCGTATGTGGTAAGATTGGGGTTTACTTTTTTTAGGTTGGTATAAAAGTTCTTGTTTATATCTTCAAAATACAGTTTAAATACATCCCAATCGTTATCGGCTCTGAGGCTCAGTTTTATTTGTTGATAAATTCGTTTGTATTGGGATTTATCATCGGTATCCGATTTTTTTGCAAGGTTCTTAAGTTCATCCTGTATTTCTAAAAGCATGGTATTTTTTTGAACCATATGTAGGGCATGGGTACTCAATTGCTTTGATTTATATAATATGGATTGTTGCAATTCTTCTTCCTTAAGTTTGATTCTTTCAAGTTCAACCTCTGCTAGTTTTTTCTCTTTTTTATGTACCAGTTCTTTTTGTTTATGTATCTGGCGGTCTTTTTGCCGTCGGTTATATAAACCGAATGTAATCACAACAGCAAGCACAATTATTATCAGGGCAATTATCAAGATGGCTGTTTGCTTGTTCTTTAGAATTTGATGTTTGAGTTTTTGTTTTTCTTGTTCTTTCTTAAGTAATTCTATTTTCTTTTCCTTTTGGGTGGTTTCGAGTTGCAATTGAAGTTTGTTGTAATTTTCACGGCTGTTTGCATTAAATATACTGTCGTGAATAGATTTAAATAATTTGTAATATTGCAATGAAGTATGATAATTATCTTGCATTTCATAAGCTTCTGAAAGCAGTTTGTAAACTCCTTCCAATGCTCCTCTTTTGCCAATTTGTTTCATGATTTCAAGACCTTTAAGGGCATTATTAATTGCTTTGGAAGGTTGCTTTATCTTTAAATAATAATTTGCCAGGTTGTGCAGGCTTATGGCAAGGGCACTTTGGTATTTGCCGTTACGATTTAATTCAATGGCTTTCGTTAGATTTTGTTTTGCTTTATTTAGTTCATTCAAACTTAAATATAAAGTTCCGATGCTGTTCAAAACCAGGATTTGTCCCCGGATATCTTTAATTTCTGTTTTTATTTTAAGAGAATTTTTATAGTTTCCCAAAGCACAAATTGTATCATTTAGTTCTTTGTATACTAGCCCCAGATTGTTATAACAAGAGGCTATTTTTACCGAATCTTTTATTTCGATAGAGAGTATCAATGCATCCTTAAAGTATTTCAGGGCAAGATCATAGTTTTCGTTTTTATAACAAACGCTTCCAATATTGATGTAGGTTGGGGCAAGGTATTTGGCCCCGGCATTATGCTTTTGCCGATACTCGAGAGACTCCTTGAAATAAACAATGGCCGAATCATAATATCCCTGCCTGGTGAATATGGTTGCTTTGTTGTTTAATAATTTGGCATAATTTAACACATGTATGCCGGGGTGTTTGGGATGTTTTTCAATGAAGGAATTAAACAATACCATTGCCTCATTAAAGGATTCATGGGATTTGTTGTAATCTCCGTGATAGTAGTAGGTCCAGCCTATGTCGGTAAGAAAATGCATCATCCTTAATGTATCCTGTTTGCCCCGGCTCAATATCAAACCCTTTTCAACAAACATATCCGAAGAATCGTATTTGTCAACCCTAAGAAATGATTCTACCAGGTTGGAGATAGCCGTAATTTCATTTTCATAATCAATCCCTTCGGTAATATTATATGCTTGTCGGGCATATTCAAGGCTTAGTTTAGGATTTTTAGCCAATAGGCACTCACTTAAATAATTTAATGTATTCGCTTTATCTATTCCGATTTGGCCCTTTAATACTTTTTGCAAACTGTCGATATTAGTTGCATGTAATACATTAATTGGGCTTAATGAAAAGATAAGAAATAGCAAAAAGACAAATTTGCTAATCCGGGAATTGTGGTTCATCATATTGGGTTTTACATATACTAACTGCAATATAGTAAATTAAATTTATTCTACACGCCCCCATTTTTCTAAATCTTTGATTTTGTGATGATAATGTAGTATGAGTATTCCCGATTTTTGTTGTTTGCATACCTCGATGTGATCGTATGCATACCATTTACAGCCCTTATGTTTTTGGCCTTTTTTCGTTTGCACGCTATGTTTGCTGAAAAATATCGACAGATGAACCAGTGTATAATTAACGTAGTTGAAAGATCAATATTTATTGTTCTGGGAAAAATTATCAGGGAGGGGAACATCCTGGTTTGGGGAATGGATAAAGAGTTTTCGTTATTAGTAAAAAAAGACATTGTCAACACAAATTTTATCAAGCTGGATATTGACGATTATAAAGGAAAAGTTAAGATTAAAATTCAGTCTGGTAAAGAAAAAATATCAAGGATTGTAAACATAAATTAACCATGAAAAAAATGAAAAAAACAGTTTTATTTACATTATTAATTGCTTTAATGGCAATTTCAGGCTACGCACAGGTAGCCATTAATACAACAGGCGACGAACCCGATTCTTCGGCCATTCTCGATTTGCAAAGTACCTCCAAGGGATTTTTGGTGCCACGGGTTACTACCGTACAACGTAATGCTATAGTTACAAGCCAGGGTGGATTATTGGTATATGATAGTGATACCGAGAGTTTCTGGTATTATAATAACACGCTTAGCGCTTGGCAGGAAATAGGCACTATCGGTGAAATAGGCATCAACAACCTGGTGGATGGGATCAACAATGGTACCTATATGTTTATAGGTACAGATGCTGGATCAGTCAATGAAGGTACTTATAACACCGGTATAGGCCATGAAGCATTGAAGAATAATACCACGGCCCACGCCAACACCGCCCTTGGTTATCAAACCCTTACTGCAAATACTGAAGGATATGCTAATACAGCAATTGGATGTCTTGCCCTCACCAAAAATACAGGAGGTGATTACAACACAGCAATTGGCAGGGCGGCTTTAGAAAAAAATACAACAGGAAATTATAATACTGCGCTTGGCTATGCCTTGGGGAACAATACATCAGGGACTAATAATACGAATATTGGTTACCAATCGGGTGATGGTAATACTGAAGGTGATTATAATGTTGGTGTGGGAAATTTTACACTGTTGTACAATACAACAGGTAACAAAAATACTGCTATTGGTCATGGTGCTGGCTCATCGGGTGATGATATCAGTGGCTGTGTATTGCTTGGATATTGGGCAGGAGCGTATAATACAGCCGATAATAAACTTTTTATCGACAATTCAAGTACATCTTCTCCACTCATAGGAGGTGATTTTTCAACCGACCAGGTGGATATTAACGGGACCCTGAAAATTACCGGGGGGACTCCCGGAGACGGCAAAGTGTTGACTTCCGATGCCGATGGGCTGGCTTCCTGGGAAACTGCTACCGGTGCTACATCAATTAATGATTTGAGCGATGCCATAAACGATGGTACTTATATGTTTTTGGGTACAGATGCCGGGACAAATAATTCAGCAGGTAACTACAACACAGGAATTGGTTATGAAGCCATGCATATGAACCAAACTGGACATCTCAACACTGCTCTTGGTTATCAAGCACTGTATTCCAATGTAATTGGAGATGGAAATCTGGCATTAGGATACTCTACATTATATAATAATACGGGAAGTGGAAATATTGCTATTGGATCTCAAACCCTGTATTCTAGTGTAACGGGTGCAAGTAATGCAAATATAGGTAATTCGTCGGGTTATCATAATAATACCGGATGTTATAATGTTGGTCTGGGACATGGTACACTGTTTTATAATGAAGATGGTAGCCAGAATACTGCTGTTGGTTACCATGCCGGTTATGGACAAACAGGGGATGATATTAGCGGTTGTGTATTCCTTGGATATAGTGCTGGAGAAAACAATACAGCCGATAATAAATTGTTTATCGACAATTCCAACACATCTACTCCACTCATTGGAGGCGATTTCTCAACCGACCAGGTGGATATTAACGGAACCCTGAAAATTACCGGGGGGACTCCCGGAGATGGCAAAGTATTGACTTCCGATGCCGATGGTTTGGCTTCCTGGCAAACGCCTTCTTCGGGTGGTGCTACCTCCATTAATGATTTGAGCGATGCAACCAATGATGGTACAAAATTCTTTATGGGAACCAATGCGGGGGCAAACAATACAGGTTCTTATAATTTAGGTATTGGTTATGAAGCCATGAAATTAAATACCACCGGAACCCATAACACGGCCCTTGGTTTTAAAACCCTTGATGCAAACACCGAAGGTGTTGGTAACTCAGCATTTGGACACGGAAGTCTCACCGGGAATACAACAGGATTATACAACACATCTATCGGTTTTGAAACAATGAAATTGAATAGTACCGGAGGTTATAACACTGCTCTTGGTTCTAGAAGCCTGGATGCAAATACTGAAGGTAACAGGAATTCTGCATTTGGGTATGGAAGTCTTACCGAGAATACTACTGGTGATGACAATACCTCAATAGGTTATGATGCATTAAGTCAAAACACAACAGGGATTGAAAATGTTGCTGTTGGAAAAGCTGCCGGGTATAACTCAGAAGGAGATGGAAATATATTTATTGGAACTAATGCCGGGTATAACGAAACCGGAGACAATAAATTATATATTGACAATTCCAATACCACTACACCACTTATCGGCGGTGATTTCTCAACCAATCAGGTGGATATTAATGGGACTCTGAAAATTACCGGAGGAAGCCCGGGTGCAGATAAGGTACTGACATCCGATGCCAGTGGAAATGCCACATGGCAAGACGTTATGCAACCTATTGCCTTTGGAACGGTATATAATTTTGGCCAATTGTATGCAAACTCCGGTAATGTTAGTGTGACGAGAACAGGAAAAGGAGAATATTCTATAACAATTTCAGGTGAAAATTATGTATATTATAACTATATATGTAATGCCACTCTAGTAACAACCGGATTAACATGTGGTTTCATCTCTAGTGATGATGATTCTAATAAACTTATTATACATACACGTGACAGCTCCGGAAATCCAGAAGATTTTGCTTTCAGTTTTGTTGTTTATAAACCGTAATATAAGATGAAAAAAATGATTAAATATTTAGTTTGTCTACTGTTGGTAATTGTAAGTATGATCCCGGTTGGCAGTTATGCTCAGCTTGTTGTGGATGACCAGGCCTGCCTGAATATCACTTCGGATTATTACCTGGTAGCAAGCAACGGACTTAAAATAAATCTGGGTGGCAAAGTGAACCTTTCCGGTTTTGCTACCGTAAACGGAGCCCTGACAAACAATGCCGGTACAACTGATTTTGTATTAAAATCAGATGCATCAAATACCGCATCTTTAATTGTAAACGGAACTTCTTCAGGGAATGTTACGGTTCAACGTTATTTGACCGGAGATGGCAACACCTGGCACTTGACCGGGGTTCCTGTTGTTGGGCAAGAGATCAATGGTTTTATAACGGCTGCCGGAAACTCATTTGCAACCCATGAAGGGCAATATGGCCTGGGTGTTTATAATGAAGCAGACGATAGCTGGACAACCTTTACCGCTGCTACCCTTGGTAATTTAACAGCAGGGCAGGGTTATGAAGCAAACAGAAGTGCAAATGGGATTGTCAGTTTTGAAGGAGCCTTGAGTGCCGCCCAGGTAGATGTCCCGATGGTAAGAACAGGTAATGGCTGGAACCTTTTGGGCAACCCTTATCCTTGCTCTCTTTATGCCAATGATCCCGAGGATAACAACAACAACAACTTTATTGATGTTAATACGTTAGTCATGGATGCGTCTTATGTCGCCCTTTACCTATGGAACGCTTCTACCTCGCAATATGATGTTGTCAACAATTCAAGTGCTGTCACTTATATCCCGAGCGGGCAGGCTTTTTTCATAAAATCAAAAGAAGGAGGCGGAACAGCGAATTTCAAAACCGCCATGCGGGTTCACCAGCCGGATGTTGTTTTTAAATCGGATGTTGCCAATTCGCAACTTACGCTTATTGCCAATAACGGTGAGCGAACAAAAACAACCGAATTCCGTTTTATCGAGGGAACTACCTTAGGTTTGGACCCGGGTTATGATGCCGGTCTGTTCAATGGTAAAACAGATGAATTCAAACTTTGCTCACGCCTGATGCAAGACAACGGTATCGGTTTTGCTTTGCAATGTTTTCCTGCCGATGATTTCGAAAGTGTAACTGTTCCGATTGAATTGAATTCTGTTACAAATACGGTTGAATTTTCTGTTGAAACAAGCAACCTTCCGTCAAACATCAAGGTTTACCTTGAAGATAAACTTGACAACTCCTTCAACTTATTAGACGGAACCCAAACTTATGCTGCCCAGGTAAACATTGGTGAAAACAGCGGGCGTTTTTACCTGCACACATCCCAACAAGCATTAGATCAAATGACAGAACTGAATGATGGCGAATATGAGATCATCCCCCAAGTTCAAAGTTCAAGTTTGTTGATCTGTGGAAACGTTCCGGAAGGTAGCCATCTAAGCATTATTGATTTGATGGGTCGAACCGTTTTTAAGACGACTGTAAACTCGTCAACGGTAAATGTCCCAAGCTTAAACAATGGCATTTACATTGTTAAACTTATCAATGGGAAAACAACTTACAGTCAAAAAATCAATTGGATCAAATAATCTAAACAAAACTATGAAAAACACCGATAAAAAAATAAACAGACGGGAAGCGATAGGGAAAACGGGGAAATATGCAGCCTTAACGGCGGCGGCCACATTTCTGATTCTAAACCCTAAAAAATCACAGGCTGATAGTCCTGGTAGCACAGAACCGGACTCTCCGGGTTGGTCAAAGGCAAGCCCGGACCAAATCAAAAACCCGGAAGAGAATGTAATTAATAAGGCATAGCTTACAAATTTCGTTGAAAATGGAATCATCCCTGTTTGATAAAATCAGGGGTGATTTTTTTGTCTTAATTTGTAAGAGGTAAAATGTTTTTTTAGTAGGTGATTTACTTAGAAAAACCCTTTAAAATTTGATTATATTTATTGTATTTTTACATATAGCTCGTGTAAATGTTTTTACTTAATTTTTTTTTGTTAATCGTAAAAATTAATAATATGTTACGCTCAAAACCCTTACTTTTTATTACGGAATTATCGGTTTAATGGTTTAGTGTAAAATTTTTATAAATTTAAGGCTAAATCTTAAATCCTTATAAATATGAAAAAAGTAAACATTTTAATGCAATTATTATTTAATGCTATGACAACAATAACATTTTTCTTTTTAGATATTAATGGGGTAATTACAAATCCAAGTTTTAAGGCTTTATGGCTTCCTTTATTAATATTAGTCATTTTCGGATTATCGTTTAGCTATATAATGAAATTGTTTAAAGATTATTTGAAATCTGAATTTGTAAAGGTTCTTGAAAATCAAAAGAAAGATTTTGATCTTAAGAAAAAGGAAATAAACCAACTTTTAAATAACCTTTCTCAATTTAAAAGTAATAAGTATATCTTGAGAAACATACAGGATGTTGTTAATAATCATGCTTTTTTGATTGAAAAATCTAAAAAGTTATATGAAATACCTAATTATCGTGATGCTAAAACTTTTGATTTAGTTCATAATACTGAGGTTGAAAGGTTAAAGTTTATAGATGTAGAAAATGAATCTAATCCAGATAACAAATAACTTCCCAACTGAATTAAGCGCAATCAATTACTTTGAGCGTGTTCGTTGGGGAAATAAGGTTAAGTGTCCTTATTGTGGTTCTGAAAAACACTCTAAGCGAAATAAAGACTTTCGTTACCATTGTAAGGAGTGTGATAAAACCTACTCTGTAACCGTCAATACAAATATTCATAACACAAGGCTTCCTCTAAAAACCTGGCTTTATGCCATTGCCCTGATAACTGATGCTAAAAAGGGGATGTCGGCTAAACAGTTGGAACGTAACCTCGGAATCCATTATGAAACAGCTTGGCGGATGTACCATAAGTTACGTGAATTAATGACTATTGAAAACGAATCTTTGAAATTAAAGGGCGTAGTCGAAATGGATGAAACTTTTCTGGGTGGAAAACCGCGGAAAAATGCTAAAATGCTGCTTTCGGAAACCGAAAAAGAAAATTTAGATTTAAAGCTTTATGATTTAAGAGAAGATTTTGGAACTTCAAAGGCTGCATATAAAAAGAACTATCCTCTTGTAAAACCAAAGCGGGGGCGTGGTGCTGATAGACCGATTGTTGCAGGTATAGTTCAGCGTGATGGCAATGTTATTGCCGAGGTAATGAGTAGGCTAACACATGAGGAACTTAAAAAGCTTGTCAAAAAACACGTTGATCGGGAAAAGTCGATTTTAGTCACGGACGAATATCGTGGATATCAAAAGATGAACCGCATAATTGAACATGTTAAAATTGACCACCAAAAAATGTGGAGCTACAAAGGAATAAACACAAACTCAATCGAAGGTTTTTGGTCTATTATTAAACGGGGCTTAGTCGGGCAATATCATCATGTAAGCCTTGAATATTTGCCAAAATATGTCGCTGAATTTGTGTTTAAATACAATAATCGAAATAAAGATGATATGTTTATAACATTGGTACGAAATTGTATGTTACCAATTAACCGATAATTCCGTTTTATTATTCTTTTTTTGATTAGTCCTTGTTTAGGCATCATGGCTCAAAACAACGCCCTGACTTTTGACGGGACAAATGATTATGTAAATCTTCCTTCCGAACCCTTATATACAGGAAGTAATATTACTGCTTTTACAGAAGAAGCATGGATATATTCCGGTAATACCGCCGATGGAAATTATCATGGCATTATGGGAAGCCAACCTACAAGTACATTTGATAGGGGCCCTTCCGTTTATATTTATAACGCAACTGATATACAATTTGGGTTTAGCGATGGTTCAACATGGCATGCCCATACTGTTGAAGATGTCATTGAACAAAATACATGGGTACATATTGCTGTTACTTACGACGGGACCAATTACTCTCTTTATATAAATGGTATATTGGAGTTTACAACCACAACTGATGCCGGTAATTACCCCACAAGAGGTATTACCTATATCGGTAAAGTTGATGCATATTTTAGCGGCAAAATTGACGAAGTTCGTATTTGGGATGACGCGCGCACCGAAACAGAAATCCGCCAAAACATGTATCAGGAACTTTCCGATCCTACAAGTGAAACTAATTTGGTAGCTTATTATAAATTCAATGCAACTTCGGGAACTACTTTGACCGACTCAAAAGGAAGCCATACTGGAACTTTGACCAACATGACCGGAAGCGAATGGACAGCCACTTCCAATATATTTGGTTCTAAAAAATGTCTCGATTTTGACGGTTCGGATGATTACGTAAATCTTTCTTCCGAAGCCTTATACAATTCAGGGAATAATATCACTTCTTTTACAGAAGAAGCCTGGATATATTCCGCTAATACCGCCGATGGAGATTATCATGGCATTATGGGAAGCCAACCTACAAGTACATTTGATAGGGGGCCGTCTATATATGTCTATGACGCAACTAATATGCAATTTGGGTTTAGCGATGGTTCAGTATGGCATGCCCATACTGTTAATAATGTTATTGAGCCAAATACATGGGCACATATTGCTGTTACTTACGACGGCACCAATTACTCTTTTTATGTAAATGGTATATTGAAATTTACAACTACAATTGATGCCGGTAATTACCCTACAAGAGGTATTACGTATATCGGTAAAGTTAATACATATTTTAGCGGCAAAATTGATGAAGTAAGAATTTGGAATATAGCTCGTACAGCAACACAAATTCGCGAAAACATGACACGTACGCTAGAGGGCAATGAAAGCGGGTTAGTTGCTTATTACGGTCTAAACGAAGCCGGTGGAACAACTGTATACGATGCTACAAGCAGCAGCAATACCGGAATACTTACCAATATGGACGAAAATTCCGACTGGGCCGATTCGGAATCCTTTACTACCTGGTTGGGAGTAACAAGCAGCGATTGGTCAACCGCATCAAATTGGTCAAACGGCGTACCAACTTCAAACAGTAATGTCGGAATTTATAATTTGAACGGCAACAATGAAGCAACCATAAGTGGAGCACCTGAAGTTAACAACCTGCTAATATCATCTACCTCTACTCCAACTCTTTCTTCCGGAATTACGGTTAACGGAAGTTTACTTTTAGAAAAAAATATGGATTTAAGCGGACAGACCATAACGCTTGGCAGCTCTGCCACGTTGGTTGAAGATGATGGAGTTTTTTCAGGAACAAGCGGTTCCATTACTACTACCCGCAGTTTAAGTAATATCGATGAGGATGTTGCCGGACTGGGTGCAACAATCACTTCATCTGCCAATATGGGAATTACAAGTATTACCCGCACGCATGCCCAGGCAAGCGGAAATATATCATCCAGTATTTTAAGACGGTACGCAATTTCACCCAGCACAAACACCGGCTTGGATGCTACTTTGGAATTTCATTACCTCGATTCCGAGCTGAATAGTTTAAATGAAGCGAATTTCCAATTGCTCAAATCAACCGACGGTACAACCTGGAGCGAGCAAGGAGGCATTGTCTCACAAGCTGATAATACCATTACGCTTTCAGGAATAAACAGCTTTAGTAATTGGGCAGTGAATGCATACAACCAACCAACCAATAACACTGCTCTCGATTTTGACGGGACAGATGACTATGTCTCTACAAATTACACGACACAACTTGATTCCTGGACGGTGGAATGTTGGGTAAAAGGAGATAACGCCCCAACCAGCGGTTTTTCAAGGGTTATATTCCGTGGTGCGAATTTCCAGATAAACTGGAATCACGATGATGTGAATTATAGAGGTTCTATTGCTCTTGAAGATGGCCCCGATGGATATGCATCCGGCTGGTGTTCCGCAAGTTTCGGTACACTTGAGGCTGATATTTGGTATCATTTAGTTGCAACATACGATGGTGATAATCTAAAAGCGTATAAAAATGGGATATTAATAACGGACAATGGTTGGCCCGATGGGTATGCTACTTCAACAAGTCAGCAACTGATATTGGGATCAGCAGGCGCAGACCAATACTTTCAAGGGGAAATTGACGAAGTACGTATATGGAACGATGTTCGTTCCGCAACAGAAATTCGTGAAAATATGTGCCTTACCCTCGATGGTGATGAAGACGGTTTGGTTGCTTATTACCGCCTAAACGAAGCCAGCGGAACCACGGCATACGATGCTACAGGCAACGGCTATAATGGAACAATAACAGGAAGCGCAGGTTGGGCAGATTCAGAAGCCTTTACTACCTGGCTGGGTACAACCAGCAGCGATTATTTAACTGCTTCCAACTGGACCGATGGCATACCAACTTCAAGCGATAATGTTGGGATTTATAAGTGGGAGGGCAACAATGAGGTGACTGTTTCGGGTTCACCAACCGTTAACCACCTTATTGTGTCATCAACTTCTTCTCCGATCCTTTCCTCAGGTTTAACCGTAAATGGAAATTTGCTCCTTGAAAGCAACCTTGACCTTAACGGCCAGACCATTGATCTGGGAAGTACGGGGCACCTGCTTGAGGGTTCGGGAAACATTTACGGCACAAGCGGTTCCATTGCTACTACCCGCGATTTAAGCAATATCGATGAAAACGTTGCGGGTTTGGGCGCAGAGATCACCACCACGGCCGATATGGGTAGTACTACCGTTACCCGTTACCACAGTGCTGCTACCAACCCCAGCGGCATAAGCCGGAAGTACGCGATAAGCCCGACGAACAACGAGGGACTTGATGCCACGCTTGTTTTCCATTACCTTGATGGTGAGCTGAACGGGCAAACAGAAGCCGATTTAAAACTTTACAAATCTTCTGATGACAGCAGCTGGGAACGCCAGGAAGGCTCTACCGTAAACACTGGCGATAATACGGTTACCCTTTCGGGGATCGGGACCTTTTCTTACTGGACGGCCTCCTCTTCGTACGGCAATTTTACCTGGGACGGCAGTGAAAGTAGCAATTGGGGCACAGGTACAAACTGGGACGGGAACACTGTACCCACATCAACTTACAATGTTACAATCCCAGCCGGACTGGGCAATTACCCCACTTTCTCATCTGCTGTAAGCTGCAACAACCTTACCATTGAGAGCAATGCCCTTGGTACGGGCTCATTGACCGGGCAAAGCAATTTAACGGTCAACGGGACGGCCACGGTGCAGCGTTACATGAGCGGAGCTACCTGGCACCTTACATCGGTACCGGTTAGCGGCGAGAGCGTGCAGGACATGGTCAATAACAACAGCTTTTCCACCAATGATACACAGTATGGCTTTGGGATTTATAATGAAGCTACTGACACCTGGATCACCTATACCACGGGCACTGTAGCGGCTGCCGGTAACTTGTCCCCTGGCATGGGCTACGAGACCAACATCCAAAGCGATGGGGTACTCAGTTTTGAAGGAAGTTTGAACACTTCGGTGGTGGATGTAGCCATCACCCGTTCAGGCAGGGGCTGGAACCTTTTGGGCAACCCCTTCCCCTCGGCACTTTATGGCAATGTCCTGGCCGATGCCAGCAATAACTTTATCGATGTTAATACATCTGTGATGGATGCATCTTATGTCGCCCTTTATTTTTGGGATCCGTCCACTTCCCAGTACGAGATCATCAACAACTCGAGCGATGTCACTTATATCCCTGTAGGACAGGCGTTTTTTGTAAAATCCAAAGATGGCGGGGGCACAGCCAGCTTCACTACAGCCATGCAGGTCCACCAACCAACAGCGACTTTTAAATCGAACACGGTCAATGCCAATATAACCCTCAAAGCCAATAACGGAGAGCAAACCAAAACTACCAAGTTCAGGTTTATCGAAGGGGCCACCTTAGGTTTGGACCCGGGCTATGATGCCGGCCTGTTCAACGGGACGAAGGATGAGTTTGTACTTTCATCATGCTTGATGCAAGACAATGGGGTGGCTTTTGCCCTGCAATGTTTACCAAGCGATGATTTTGAAAGTGTAATCGTCCCGATTGAATTGAATTCTGTTACAAATACGGTTGAATTTTCTGTTGAAACAAGCAACCTTCCGTCAAACATCAAGGTTTACCTTGAGGACAAACAGGACAACTCTTTCAACCTTTTAAGCGGAGAACAAATCTATACCGCTGAAGTCAATATTGGCGAAAACAGCGGACGGTTTTATTTGCACACATCCCAGCCATTGGATCAATTATCAGAGCTTGCAGAAGGCGAATATAAAATCATCCCGCAGGCTCAAAGTTCAAGTTTGTTGATCCGTGGAGAGATTTTAGAGGGAATGCGTTTAAGCATCATTGACCTGACGGGCCGGACGGTTTTTGAAACCACTGTAAGTTCATCAACGGTGAACACCCCAAGTTTAAGCAATGGCATTTACATTGTTAAACTGAGCAACGGACAAACAACTTACAATCAAAAAATCAATTGGGGAAAATAATCGTAGAAGGATATTTTTTGAATAATTATACGTTTATTGGGAGTATAGATAAACATTGTAAATATGCTTTAATATTTTGAGGTTTGCAGGGAATATTTAGAATATGTAAAATGTATATTTTCTCAATATGATGTGCTGAAAAATCTCAAGGAGGTATAGCTCATAATATTCTTATTCCTCAATGTTGTTTTTATAAAAATCAAAGAATGAGTGAATTAAAAAATTCTTTATTTCAAATCATTCAAAACTACCATAAAGTGTGCAGAAATTGCATGTTTTCTTAAAAATAATGTGCTGAAACATCTCAAAAAAAAGAGGGTGAAAACCTGTTTGTATCTTTAAGTGTTTGTAATATAGATGCATAGATTTGGGTGGCATGTGTTTTGCTATGCATTAACTAACGAGTATTTTTCCTTAATTACAAACTGAAAATGAACATTATGAAAAAATTTTATCCTCTTTTTTTAATGCTTCTGCTTTATTCTGCAGCAGCTTTTACGCAAACTTATAGCGGAGGTTCAGGGACCGAAGGGGATCCTTACCAAATTGCTAATGCAACAGATTTGATTTATCTGTCTAACCACTCTACCGATTGGGCCAAATATTTTATCCAAACGGCAGATATTACCTTTGACGCCAACGAAGAAAATGTAGACTGGGACGGTGATGGTTCTTCTGATGGGGCTGGTACCAGTGGATTTGCCGGTATCGGTAATTCTACCTCTATGTATACAGGTACTTATGATGGCCAGGGCTACAAGGTGGCAAACCTTTACATGTATTATCCAGATGATGATGCTGCCGAAGGTGTTGGTTTGTTTGCTTATTGCAAGGGTTCGATCATTAAAAATTTGGGTATAGAAGATGCATACATATATGGAAACGAACGTGTAGCTATGCTTATTGGCGTACTGGAGGGTGAGTGTTATGTTGATAATTGTTATGCAAAAGGAGTTGTTTATGGGAATACAAGGGCTGCAGGTTTAATCGGTTCAGATACATTCAGTTCACCTAAAGCTCATATACATGC
The DNA here is from genome assembly GCA_963664245.1 of Bacteroidales bacterium. GTDB lineage: Bacteria > Bacteroidota > Bacteroidia > Bacteroidales. Next base: position 1,878,790 of record OY760934.1, on the reverse strand, counting down.
TACTAATTCTTATACAGAGGTTGACTTAACGCTTTGGGATGCAACATATGCAGGTGCCAGCCGCTATTTAGGGGGCTTTATGGGCAGTTTGAGTTATCATGCAACCATTAGTAACTGTTATGCCACAGGTACAATTGATAATTCATTAATTACTGATGTTTCAAATACCGATTTAAGAAGAGTTGGAGGTTTTATAGGAGCCACTTATGGGAAGTATGATGGTGATGTAGTTATTACAGATTGCTATGCGATTGTTGATATAAATGGACTTGAGGATGCAGCCGGAACTTATGGTAGCGGTTTTTATGGCTATATGCTTATACAAGCAACTGGAGGAAGCTCTCTATCTATTAGTAATTGTTACAGTGCTGGTAATCGAGGATTTATCAGGTATTATCTAACTTCTTATAGTGCAAGTGCCACTGACACTATATTTTCTAACAACTTTTATGATATAAGCGCAACAGTAAATGATTCAACTAAATATGGCAAAAGCGGAACCATTGCAAAAACAACCGCCGAAATGCAAACCCGTAGCACGTTTACCAATGCCGCTTGGGATTTTAACACCGTATGGTCAATGGCTGCTGCATACAATAGCGGTTATCCTAACCTGAGCGGTGAAGGTGAAAGCTTTAGCTGGGAAGGAACCGTAGACGCTGATTGGAACACTGCCGGTAACTGGAGTGGAGGTTATGTGCCTGCCCAAAACGATGATGTAACTGTTCCTGCAGCTGCAACGGCTGTTATTGCTGCAGACGCTTCGGCTTATTGTGGCGATTTAACCGTAGCTTCCGGTGGAAGCTTAACCATCCAATCGGATGCATCAAATACCGGGTCTTTAATTATAAACGGAACTTCTTCAGGTGATGTTACAGCTCAGCGTTATATGACCGGAGATGGTAGTACCTGGCACTTGACTGGGGTTCCTGTTGTTGAGCAAGAGATCAAAGGTTTTATAACTGCTGCCGGAAACTCATTTGCAACCCATGAGGGCCAATATGGCCTGGGTGTTTATAATGAAGCAAACGATAGCTGGACAACCTTTACCGCTGCTACCCTTGGTAATTTAACAACAGGGCAGGGTTATGAAGCAAACAGAAGCGAAAACGGAATTGTCAGCTTTGAAGGAAGCTTGAGTGCCGCCCAGGTGGATGTCCCGATGGTAAGAACAGGTAATGGCTGGAACCTATTAGGGAACCCATATCCTTGTTCGCTTTATGGCAATGCCCCGGCCGATGCCAGCAATAACTTCCTTGATATTAACGCAGCTGTTATTGATGATGCTTACGAGGCCCTTTACTTATGGAACGCTTCCACCTCGCAATATGATATTGTCAATAATTCAAGTGCGGCCACTTACATCCCCAGCGGCCAGGCGTTTTTTGTAAAATCAAAAGCGGGGGGCGGCACGGCCAGTTTTACCCTGGCCATGCGTACCCACCAAACCGGGGCTACATTTAAAGCCAACAGTGTCAATCCCAATATTATTTTAAAAGCTGTTAATGGGGAGCAAACAAAAACCACCGAATTCCGGTTTGTTGAAGGAACAAGTTTAGGTTTAGACCCGGGCTATGATGCGGGTCTGTTCAATGGTAAAACAGATGAATTCAAACTTTGTTCACGTTTGATGCAAGGCAATGAAATAGACTTTGCTTTGCAATGTTTTTCAACTGATGATTTCGAAAGTGTAATTGTTCCGATTGAACTGAACAGCAGTACAAGCATGGTTGAATTTTCGGTGGGAACAAGCAACCTCCCCTCAAACATCAAGGTTTACCTTGAAGACAAACAGGACAACTCTTTCAATCTATTAAACGAAGATCAAACCTATACCGCCCAGGTAAACATCGGTGAAAACACGAGCCGTTTTTACCTGCACACATCCCAACAAGCATTAGATCAAATGACAGAACTGAATGATGGCGAATATGAGATCATCCCCCAAGTTCAAAGTTCAAGTTTGTTGATCTGTGTAAACGTTCCGGAAGGTAGCCATCTAAGCATTATTGATTTAACGGGCCGCGCTGTTTTTGAAACCAATGTGAGTTCAGCAACCGTAAGTATCCCAAGCTTAAACAATGGCGTTTATATTGTTAAACTGAGCAATGGGCAAACAACTTACAGTCAAAAAATTAATTGGATCAAATAAAACCTAAACAGCAATAAATTATGAAAAACAGCGATAAAAAGATAAGTAGGCGTGAAGCGATAGAGAAAACGGGAAAATATGCAGCCTTAACAGCAGCGGCTACATTTTTGATCTTACACCCGAAGAAATCACAGGCCGATAGCCCGACTGACCCTGGATGGGCAAAAACAAGCCCGGATCAAACCAAAAAACCAGAGGAGAATGTAAGCAACAAGGCATAGCTTACAAATTTCGTTGAAAATAAAACCACCCCTGCTTTATAATAGAAACAGGGGTGGTTTTTTGTTTAAGCTAAATTCTTATGGATTTGAGGATTAGAAATCTGAAAATAGGTAATTTACCTAGAATATCATTTTTTAAATGAACTATATTTACTAGTTTCATATATAGAATTTATGTTAATAAATGAAAAACTTATTCAATAACAGAGAACTGTATTAGAATTATTAACCTAACTAGAGAAACTTATGAAAAAGAAAATTACATTATTTTTATTAATTACATTTTTGATGAGCAGTGCTGCCTTTGCAGCAACTTATGCCATGAGTGAAGAAGTGGCTTTCATCTCTTCCTCTGTAAAGGACTCCCGGCGCATCGTGGATTCTCTCGGTGACAATGTTGATGTAGTATATCTTGATTTGGATAGCAATGCACTTGATCAGATTACGAAATATCTTGCAATAAAGAGAAATGTTTCCGCGATTCATGTAATTTCCCATGGTAACGACGGGTATATTGTTCTTAATGGGGCAGTGATAGATGCTGATTATATAAACGAACATTCTTCTGCATTTGCGCAATGGCAGAGTTCCCTTACCCCTGATGCGGATATTCTTCTGTATGGCTGTAAGGTAGCTGAAAGCGAAACCGGAAAAGCTTTTATCTCCCAACTGGCGGAAGTAACTGGCGCGGATGTCGCGGCTTCAACAAACGTTACAGGTGTTGGAAATGATTGGAATTTGGAATACCACCAGGGAACGATTGAAGCAGGTACTATAGCTGTCGCGGGATATGATTACCACCTGGCAACCTGGGTTGTTACAAGCAATGCGGATGATGGGGGCACGGGAACTCTCCGCTATATTATTGCAAATTGTAGTGATGGTGATGAAATTACGTTTAATCTTTCTTCAGGGAATGAAACAATTACCTTAGGTTCAGAAATAGCGGTTTTATATAGTGATGCTCCTGGCAGATCGTTTAACATTGATGGGGCGAATACAGCGGGAAGCGGAACAGCAGTAACCATTCAGGTTACAAATCCGGGGGTGTCAAGTTATAAGGTCTTTATGTTTAACCCCGGAACATACACTACAATTAATTTAAGTAATATGACTCTCAAAGGAGGAGATGTCACAGGAGGTACTGGTTATCACTCCGGAGGAACTCTACATTTGTATAATCTCAATTCATGCACCCTCACTAATGTTACCATAGAAGGTTCAAAGGCTCGAAGCGGAGGCGGAATTTATGTTTTTAATTCTCCGCTTATTATGAATAATTGTACAATTGCTAATACAGAGGCAACCGAAAATGGCGGTGGAATATACAATGGAGAATCACTTATAATAACATCAACAACTATTTCAAATTGCAGCGCAACGAGTAATGGTGGTGGATTAGCTATATATTGTCCAACAACAGCATCCGATATAATCGTTGAGAATTGCACTGCTGGTAATTACGGTGGTGGAATTCATTCTCAGATTTATAACTTTAACCTAACTAGTTCTGAAATTACAAATAATGGAGCAGGTTCTGATGGGGGTGGTATTTATTGCTCAAGTAATGGGTCTGTTACTATTACGAAGAGTGTAATTAGTGATAATTCATCAACTGGTAAGGGAGGAGGATTATATACATTAAGTGATTATAATACTGATCAATTCTCAATTAATAACTCTACAATTTCAAACAATAGTGCTGATTCAGATGGAGGTGGTATTTATGCTTATGGGATGGAGGATTTTATGTTTGGAGGTGGCGACTTAAATTTAATACTAATAAACAGTACGGTAACCGGAAATACTACCGGTAGCAATGGAGGTGGTATTTATGCATACAAAGATGCCGCAGCAACAAATGATATCTCCCTAACAAACTCAATTGTAACGTACAATGCCAAAAGTAGTGCTTATGAAGATGTTTACAATTCCGGTGCAACTTTTTATGGTAATTATAATATTATTGGCGGCTTTGCCTTATCGGGAAGCAATAATACGAATTATAGTTATACCAATGGATATGGTGAGACTTTGTTTAGCGATTATACGGAAGTATCTGCCAATTCAATTTACAAACCAGTTTTAGCCGATAACGGAGGAGATACAGAAACAGTTGCATTAGCCTCTAACAGTATCGCTGTGAATTCAGGTGTAAAAACCGGCGAATACGAGAGCAGTGGAACAAAATATGTTTTCTACGATGGCAGTAACTGGGTAAAAGTTGAAGATGGCACAACCGTGATAGGCGTAGAAAGTGTAACAGAAATAACTATCGATCAACGCGGAGAATCCAGAAATGATCCACCTACAATTGGGGCGTATGAATATATCTCATTTAGCTGGGATGGCAGTAGCGGGTCTTCATGGGATACCGGTGATAACTGGGATTCTGGATCAGTACCTACTGCGACTGATAATGTTATCATCCCAGCGGGGCTGGGCACTTACCCGACCTTATCGTCGGCTTTGACCTGCAACAACTTTACCATCGAGAGCAATGCCAGTGGTACGGGCTCGTTGATCGGCCAAAGCAATCTGACGGTCAACGGGACGGCCACGGTGCAGCGTTACATGGGCGGAGCTACCTGGCACCTTACATCGGTACCGGTCAGCGGCGAGAGCGTGCAGGACATGGTCAGCAACAACAGCTTTTCCACCAATGATACACAGTATGGCTTTGGGATTTATAATGAAGCTACTGACACCTGGACCACCTATACCACGGGCACTGTAGCGGCTGCCGGTAACTTGTCCCCTGGCATGGGCTACGAGACCAACATCCAAAGCGATGGGGTGCTCAACTTTGAAGGAGGGTTTAACACTTCCCAGGTAGACGTTTCCATCACCCGTTCGGGCAATGGCTGGAACCTCTTGGGCAACCCTTACCCTTCGTCACTTTATGGCAATGTCTTGGCCGATGCCAGCAATAACTTTATCGATGTTAATACATCTGTGATGGATGTATCTTATGTCGCCCTTTATTTTTGGGACCCTTCCATTTCCCAATACGAGATCATCAACAACTCAAGCGATGCCACTTACATCCCGGTGGGGCAGGCGTTTTTTGTAAAATCCAAAGATGGCGGTGGCATGGCCAGCTTTACCACGGCCATGCAGGTGCACCAGCCGACAGCTGCTTTTAAATCGAACACGGTCAATGCCAATGTAACCTTAAAAGCCGATAATGGCGAACAAACCAAAACCACTAAGTTCCGTTTTATCGAAGGAACCACTTTAGGTTTGGATCCGGGTTACGATGCCGGTCTGTTCAATGGTACAAAAGATGAATTTGTACTTTCATCACGTTTGATAGATGACAACGGTGTAAGCTTTGCCCTGCAATGTCTGCCAAGCGATGATTTTGAAAATGCGGTAATCCCGATAGAACTGAACAGCACAACAAGCACGGTTGAATTTTCTGTTGAAACAAGCAATCTCCCAACAGGCATCAAAGTTTACCTTGAAGACAAACAGGACAAATCTTTCAACCTTTTAAATGGAGAACAAAGCTATACTGTCCAAGTAAACATTGGCGAAAACACGGGCCGTTTTTATTTGCACACTTCCCAACAAGCTTTAGATCAATTATCAGCATTAGATGACGGGGAATATGAGATCATCCCGCAAGCTCAAAGTTCAAGTTTGCTGGTCCGAGGGGAGATTACAGAAGGGATACGTTTAAGCATCATTGACCTGACGGGTCGGACGGTTTTTGAAACCAATGTAAGTTCATCAACGGTGAACATCCCAAGTTTGAACAATGGCGTTTATATTGTTAAACTTATCAATGGTAAAACAACTTACAGTCAAAAAATCAATTGGATCAAATAACCTAAACAAAAGAATACTATGAAAAACACCGATAAAAAGATAAGCAGACGTGAAGCGATAGAGAAAACGGGGAAATATGCAGCCTTAACAGCAGCGGCTACATTTTTGATTTTACACCCGAAGAAATCACAGGCCGATAGCCCAACGGACCCGGGATGGAGTGGTAAAGCAGCCCCAAATCAAAACAAAAAATCGATGAAAGATTTAGATAATAATGGTAAATTTGCCTAAAAACTTGCTTTGAAGTATAAACAGGGAACTCCTCTTATAAGAGATATTGAAGATAAAAGCATCGTATGGTTTCCAAAATCTAACCAATATGTGGTGATGGAAAAATACGATGCTTTTATTTTGTCAGAGCTTTATCGTGGGCAGAATAAAAATGAGATTTTAAATTGGGTTCGTGAAGAGTTTAAATATACAGCTAATCAGGCCGATAATTATCTTTCTTCTATTGATCAGTTAAAAATTCAGCAGGATTCTTTTAAGTCAGCGGCTACGGGTTTTGGTGATAACATCTCTTGTATGCAGCCTGATAGTGGTGTTTGTAAATATTATGAGGTTTCGGGCAAAGTGTTCAGGGTTTTATATGAAAATGAGGGTATAAAAGATCTAATCCATCCAAAATTTAGTCATCTGGCAATAGAGCATAATCCTAAAACAGATCATTTTGTCAATATTTTTTTAGTTGATAAGATGTTTGCCATTACGGCTGATGGTGAATTTTTTGGGCAATGGGATCAGGAGAACTTGCATTATTTATCGGGTAAATTCTCCATGGTTTTGTTAAGCAAAATCCATAACAAACCGGAAGATGAATGGTTGGGTGTTTTGCATGCTTCTGCCATTACAAATGGTAAATCTTGTGTTTTATTTGCCGGTGATTCAGGGAGTGGAAAAAGTACCACAGCAGCTGTGTTAATGGCCAATGGTTATGGATTACTGGCTGATGATTTTGTTCCGCTGGATAATGTACAAAAAATCAATTATTTCCCGGCGGCTCTTTCAGTTAAAGAAAAAGCAATTGATATGTTGTCGAAAGCTTTTCCTGAACTGGAAAATGCCAGGCAATATCATAATGTGGCATTGAATAAAAAATACAGGTATATTAGCAGTAACGATGATTTACCAATAAAAGATTTCTCATCTAAGGCACTGATATTTATCAATTACCAACAAAATGCGTCGGTTTCTTTAGAGTCACTTTCGAAAGTTGATGCTTTGAAAAAGTTAATTCCTGATACCTGGATTTCAACAAAACGGGAAAACGTAACTTTATTTTTGGATTGGATAGAAAGGACTCCTTGCTATAAACTCGTTTATTCTGATAATGATGAAATGCTTGCAGTTATAAAATCAATTTTCAGTGATGAATAGGAAGGATTTATTACTTTTTACTGGCCAGTGCCTCACATTACGCCATGATTTGGAGAAGGTTCAAAAAATTAAAACGATCATGGAATCGGGCGAGGTTGATTGGGAGCAGTTAAACTGGGTTGCCAGTAATCATCTTATTATTCCTTCGTTATACATTAATTTAAAATTATCAGGCTTATTAAAAAGCCTTCCTGAAGATTTAGTTGATCATTTTGAAAACATCACTGAATTAAATCGTCAGCGGAATAAACAGATTTTAGCGGAAATCAATCAAATATCAGGGCTCTTAAATAAGTATTCTATTAAACCTATTTATTTAAAAGGAACGGCTCATTTATTGAATGGTCTGTATGCTGATATTGGAGAGCGGATGATTGGTGATATTGATTTTTTGGTTGAACCGCTTGAGATGAAGAGAACAGGAGAAATATTAATTGAAAACGGTTATGTTCCGCTTCGGATGTATGAAGATGATATTTTGTTGACATTAAAACACTATCCGCGTTTAACAAATGAAAACAAAGTTGCTGCTGTGGAAGTTCACCAGAATGTGTTGCGAGAAAGATGGGAAAAAGATTTGGGTTTTAATCATATTAATCCTTCTAAAATTCAATTAAAGTTATCCCAAAATACATTTATCCCTTCCATTGGTAATCAAATTCTTCATAATATTCTGAATACCCAGCTTAACGATGCAGCTTATAAGAAATATTATTTTAATTTTCGGCAAATTTATGATTTGTTTCTTCTCTCTAAATTAGAGGATTCTTTTGGGGTTATTACGGAATATGGGAAATATTTTCAGGTTTTAAATACAAATCTTGCGTTAAGTTCAATGCTTTTGGGAAATCCTGAATGTTTGAAGTTTGAAACGAATAAAAAAGCAAATTCATTTATTAAAAAAATGTTTTATTATCAGGATCACCCAAAACAATACCGCAATTTTATCCTGAAGAAATATTTTATAACCCGTTTAACAAACTATTTTAGTCAGATTGTAAAATCATTTTATGATTCAAAAACAAGGAAGCGAAACATAGCAAAATTAGTTAACCCCCAATGGTATATCCAGCATATAAAATCATACCGAAAGATTAAATAATTATTTTGTAACGGTAAAGCTTGTTTTGCCGTAACAAGGGGTTCCATCCATGGTACATCCGCGTACAATTACTTCATATTCCGAGCAATGATCGGAAGTGTAGAATGAAATTGGGGAATTAATATTTACGTCAGGTTCCCAGTAAAGTGTTGTTCTGAAATCAGCCAAATGTTTACTGCGTGTTACCGCTTTGTTATAAACCATTGATTTAAAATTATACGCAGGAGAAACGGTTTGGTATTCCAAAAAGGTTGATCCAACGGGCATTTCCATCTCCGCAAAATTATCCGTATTTGTTGTAAATTTTACAACGCTTTCAATGGTTTTGCCTCCTAACATGAATGGCGAGTAATTGATTTCTATTTTTTCAATATTTGCCGGTGAAATTTCCAGGAGCTTATTAACGTTAAAAACAGGAATATTATCGATAAGGATTAATGGGTTCTCATAATAATTTGTTTTTTTGGCATCAAATACAACGAGCCTATATTGTCCGTCTTTTTTCCGTAAAATACAATTTGGAAGAATTTCGTCGATAACCATCTTTAAGGTGGGCGTATCAATGTATTCGGCCATTATAATTTGAGTTTCCGGCTTTGGTAAGTTCATCGGGTAATCTGAAAATCCTTTAACTTTTACCGGAATATTGGTTCTGAAAATGGTTGTAGCCTGATGATTAATGTACATTTCTGTAATGAGCAATTTCCAATCATCAGAATAGTATAGAGGTTTATTAATGTTTTGAGGATAGGTTGTGGAAAAATCGTAATTGATTTTAAGAATGGTATTCTCTGTTAAATTATTTGAAGGTGTTAAAAATATATTTGCTTTGTTCTCCAGGTTATTGATAGAAAAAATAAATTCCCCGTTTTGTTTGGTATTAGTGATATGTATTTGAGGGTTATTTTTAAAGACCGATAAAAATACCGGGACATTTGCTTTAGGGGTGTTATTTTCTTTGTCAATAGCAATGCCGCTAATGTTTGTATTTCTGATATCAGGAACCCAAACAAGATTTTCCGATATTTTTTGATTTGTTTGGCTAATTGGTAATTTGCCCGGTAAATAAGGCGATTTATAAGTTCCCTTTTTTATTACAGAAACAGAAAGCGAATTTTCATTAACCCAAGCATTATTATCCATTGAAATGCTTAAGTTTACCATTTCTCTTTGAGTAAAACTTTCTTTATTTGTCTGAACCCTTATTGTATTGTATTTTTCAGGATATTCAGGCGCTTTTTCAGAAACGGTAATACTGTCAATAGGCAATGAATTATTTTGTGTTAAAGGAACTTCCGGATTAACAATGGTAATGATGGAGTTGAAGAAGTAATCAATACTGTAATTTTTCAAATATTGGGTATAAGCTCGGAGTTGGTAATGTCCCGAAATGAATTCTTCCGGGATTTGAAAAGCCCCATTTACAACATTATTTGAAATCTTGAATTTGTATTTAGCGATTGCTTTTTGAGAATCGTTAAACAATTCAACATACAGAATATTACTTGTAAAATCTTTTGCTTCCGAGCCAGTATTTTGACAAATGGCTTTAAACCAAATTGTTTCTCCGTTTAGATATAAATTCCGGTCGGTATTTAGCATAACTTTTTCAATGGGTTTTTCGGTCAGCAATAATGATTTGTTATCACTATTTATTTGTGCAAACGAATAATTGAATGCAAAAACAAGTAAAATAAGAATCCTTTTTTTCATAAATCGGTTATATGTCGTTTATTTTTTAATCATGTTGTATTAAATATTAATCATCCCAGTACTCCGGTTTTTTCTCAGAACCACCTTTTAGTGTACAATCTACACAAGTTATCGGATAATGATGAAGCAGAAGAGGGTTTTCTTGATCCCAAGTAAGGTATAGCGGCCATTCTTCCGGATGGTTTTGGTACGTACGATCGAAATAATAATAGAAACCTTCTTCTGTTCCCTCATAATTACATCCAACGTCCTGCCAAATATTTTTGCCTTCTGGCGTAACTACAGTTAGACGATTACTTTGGCTGGGATCACCACTTCCTACAAGAAAATACCCCAAAACAATTTCATTTTCATCCTCAGTGTTTTTTATGTTTCCGCGTAGTTGGTAAGGTTGGGTTGTATATAATCCTCCTTGGCTTAATTGCTGATCCGCCAGGTTTTTCATGTAAGTGTAAGCTTTTTCAGAAATATTGTATTGATTAATTAGGATGCTGTATTTGTATTTTAGCTTTTCACTGTTATATTTGACAAAATGTAATGGTATTTTATTATCAGAGCCTTCCTTTAATTGGGTAGTATTAAACACAAATTTTTCGTTTACGGCTTGGGTTAGCCAACACCTGAATAGGGTATCCGCTTGAGGCATCCTAAAGTTTTCTGCTGTTCCAAGTACGGTTCCCGGTTTATGCCCGTTATAAATTCGGTGAATCCGGAAGAAAGAATGGTATTCATATGTTTCAATGACTTCCCAGTAAAGAAAAGTTTTTCCCGGTGAATTTAAAATAGGGGATATGTAGAATTGGTAACCTTCTTCATATTCTTCTTCATTATCTTGTGATATCCGGATTTCTTCTTCGGCAGAAATTAATTCATAAGAAGAAGGGGCCAATAATTCTTGAAAATCCGATTCAAAATGTTTGCCCTGGCTTGCAGTAACAGAGACTTTATAGCTTCTCCCTATGACTCCCTGTATCCCGTTTTCTGCGGTTTGATAAACCCCAAATGAGACCTCGGTCAGTGTTTCTGCATTTCCTTCATTATCTTCAATAATAACAGTAGCTCCACTAATCCCATTAAATTGAGGGTTTTGTAGTTCAGACGAATACGATAGTTTTACGGTATAAGGACCCGGTTCGTTGCTGATTTTTCCATCGATAACAATAATTTGTTCATCGTTACCTTTTATGTCGGGCCAGTATTGGTCGACACAAGAGTTTATCAGCAAAAATAATCCGGGCAAAAGTAAGACCCAATATCTGTTTATGTTATGGAGTTTTATTGTCATTATTTTTTGTTCTTATTATTTTCTTATAAAGCGTATAATTAGGCTTAAAAACAAGTAAAATAAGAATCCTTTGTTATAATTTTTATTGCCTGCAGTAGGCTGTATCTATTAATCGTCCCAATAATCGGGTTTTTCCTTGGTTCCTCCAGCTAGTGTGCAATTCACACAATACTCCGGATAACGATAAAGTAACATTGAGCCTCCTCCTACCCATGTAAGATACAATGGGAGTTGATCCGGTTTATTATAATAGCGTATCTCATAATCGTAAAAGAGTCCAGTTGGAGCCTCAACACCACTACATTTAAGGTTTTCCCAAATATTCTTGCCCTGTGGTGCCTTTACTGTTAAACGTTTGCTTTGGTTGGGCTCACTGCTTCCTACAAGAAAATACCCCAAAACAATTTCATTTTCATCTTCAGTGTTTTTAATGTTCCCCCGCAACTGGTAAGGTTGGGTTGTATATAAACCTCCTTGGTTTAACTGCTGATCTGCCAGGTTTTTCATATAGGTGTAAGCTCCTTCAGAGATATTGTATTGGTTAACCAGGATACTATATTTGTATTTCATCTCTTCGCTGTTATACCTGACAAAATGCAATGGTATTTTATTGCCAGAACTTTCTTCCAATTGAGCAGTGTTAAATACATATTTTTCGCTTACAGGTTGAGTTAACCAACATCTAAATAGCGTATCCGCTTCTGGTAATCTAAAATTTTCATCCGCACCAAATTCCGTTCCGGGTTTATGTCCGTTATAAACCCGGTGAATTCGATAACTCGAATGGTATTCATAGGTTTCAATAATTTCCCAATACAAAAAGGTTTGTTCATTTGAGTTTATGATCGGAGATACGTAAAATTGGTAACCTTCTTCGTACTCTTCTTCATCGTATTGAGAGATGCGTATTTCTTCTTTTGCAGATATGGTTTCATAAGAAGAAGGAGCTAACAATTTCTGAAAATCCGATTCAAAATGTTTCCCTTGGCCTACGGTAACAGAAATTTTATAGCTTCTTTCTACGGTTCCCTGTATCCCGTTTTCAGCGGTTTGGTAAACCCCAAATGAAACTTCGGTCAGTGTTTCTGCATTTCCTTCATCATCTTCTATAACTACAGTTGCATCGCTAATCCCGTTAAAATGAGGGTTTTGCAATGTAGATGAATAGGAAAGTTTCACCGTATAAGGCCCTGGTTCGTTAGTAATTTTCCCATCAATAACTACAATTTGTTCGTCGCTACCTTTTAAATCGGGCCAATATTGGTCAACACAAGAACTTGCTAATAAAAACGATACTAAAAGGAATGAAAAATGATATTTGTTAATATTATGTTTTTTAATTCTCATAGTTCCCTAATTTAATGTTATAGGTTATCGAAAAGATAGGTACACCAAATACCGATATTTTGTAACCGTTGATCTTTTCATCTGTTTTTGTGAAATAAACAGAATATACATTTTTCCTGCCCAGTAAATTATAAACCGAAATGGTCCATGATCCATGTGCCAGTTTGTTTTTTTTCAGGTTCCCTTCAATGGTAAGAGACATATCCATGCGGATGTAATCCGGAATACGATAATCGTTTCTAACCGAATAGTTCAAATATTGTGTGCCATCTAAAAAGTAAATAGAAGTTGGATACGTAATGGGTCTTCCGGTTGAATAAACAAAGTTGGTGGAAACATTAATTTGCCGTGAAATATCATGCGTTAAAACCATGTTTAATGAGTGAGGTTTGTCATAATTGGAAGGGAATTTTTCCCCTGAATTTATTTGATTTTCAAAAAATTCACTATCGACCTGTACATCGGTTTTTGAGTATGTGTAGTTAATCCAGCCGGTTGTTTTTCCTACTTTCTTTTTAAACATAAATTCAATTCCATAGGCATCCAAATCTCCTTGAACAATACTTTGTTCGGCATATTGGTTCAAGAAAAGGCTGGCTCCGTTTTTAATTTCAACCAGGTTTTTGGTTCTTTTATAAAATGCTTCAACAGAGAATTCGTATCTGTTTCCAAACAGGCTGCTAAATATACCGGCAGAAAATTGATCGCCAATAAGGGGTTTGGTGTTATAATCACATAACTTCCATTTATAGTTAGGGGCAACCGCGATGGTGTTTGATAACATATAAATGTATTGGTGCAGACGGTTATAAGAAGCTTTTATTGATAAGTTGTCGTTTATCAGGTAATTGGCTGCAATCCGCAGGTCAAGCCCTGAATAGGTTTTTATAAACTTATTGCTTCCGAAATTGAGGGTGTCAATAATATTTTCTTCATTCATAGGCAGCCCGGGTTCATACTCATAAACTTTTTGGGGGCCTAAATATGAATAGATATTAAAACGGGCACCGCCATTTACTGTCAGTTTTTCTGAAACCTTAAATTCATCCCCTACAAAAAGACCTATTTCCAACCCTTTTTCTTTTCCCAATGTTAGAGCTTTAAAACTGCTTTCTTCATTTAAAGGTTCTGGGTTTCCGCGGTCAATATTGTACAAAATGGCATTAAGACCGGCGTTAAATTTATGTTTTTCGTTGTAATTTATTTCAGCGTTGGCTTTAAGTTCGGTATGGCTAATTTTATTTCGGTGTTCGTATGAGAAACTGGCAATTTCTGTGTTTTCTTCGTCAAAATTGTAACCGCTATGAATAAAACTTAATTCTAAGCTGTGTTTCTTTTTAAAGAAATGTTTCCAGTTAATCGAAGCACCATAATTTTGATAGGCGTATTTTGAACGGCTTGCTAAATCTAATTTATCGTGGCTGAAATAGGTAAATATATTTAACCAGTTGTTTTGGTTTAATTGAAAGGTGAAATTCGTTAAGGCATCGGCAAAGTTTACATTGCTGTTTTTCAGGTTCTCGTTTTTTGCCATTCTTAATACCCAGTCGGAATATGTTGACCTGACACCGACCAAGAAACTACTTTTGTCTTTTTTTATCGGTCCTTCAACCATCAATCGTCCTGTTATTATTCCGATACCGCCGTTGGCTTTTATTCCGCTTTGTGATCCGTTTTTGGTTTTAATATCAAACACAGATGACAAGCGACCGCCATAATTTATTGGTATATTGCTTTTGTATAGCGTGAACTCATCGATCGCATCTGAATTAAAGGCCGAGAAGAAACCAGCCACATGCGATGTGTTGTAAATAGGCACATTATTTATGTAAAAGATGTTTTGGTCGGTTGGGCTTCCTCTTACATTAAACCCGGAAGCACCTTCACCAATTGATTGAACACCTGGCAACAATAGTGCTACCTTCATCACATCTTTTTCTCCAAATACTAAAGGAATTTTCTTAACACTTTTTATCTTAAGTTTTTCAATCCCCATTTGGGTTCCACTTACTTTATTTTCGGCTTCTGCCCTAACAATCACATCATCCAGAAAAACAACTTTTTCATCCAGAAAAAGATCCATTTTCCCATCCGAGAATACCTGAACATCAATGGTCTTTTTTAAACTGCTAATGTTGCTGATTTCGAAACGGTGTTTTCCGGTTCTTACCTTTAATTCGTAATATCCGTTTTTGTCGGTTGCCGTTCCGCTATTGTTGTCTTTATCAAGAATGGTGGCTCCAATGACGGGCTCTTTGGTTTTTGAATCTAAAATGTAACCACTGATGGTTGCATATTTTTTATTAACCCCTTGTTTTTTGGTTCCAACGGTATAATTTTCGGCAATGAATTTTTTGGTTGTTTTTAAAAAGTCTTTTTTTTCTTCTTTTGCTTTTTCTTGTTCAACCTTGCCGATTTCTTCTTTTGCGATGGTGTCTTTAGGGATGAACCCTTCAGGAAGCTTGGTTTTTAAAGCAATATTTTTTGTGATGAATATATTTCCTGAAAGATCATCTATGGATGCAAATAAATCGTACACCTTCAAAGTGTTTTGTAATAAATCTACTAAAGGAATACTGTTTTCTTGAAACTTGACGATCAAATCTGGATTAACATTTTCATCGTAAAAAAATTGGAGACCATAGTTTTGTTCGACTTTAGTAACAAAATCGGACCATTTCAAATTATCATAATCTTTTGTAATTATGTAATTTTTTTGGCTATACAAATGGGTTACAAAAAATAAGCTAATAATAAAAATAAAAAGCTTTACAACGGTTCTAAAATTACTTTGATGATATTTCATCGCAATATTTAAATAAAGTGTTTAATTGAATTGAATTACTTTTGTTCAGTTTTATTCTGTTTCTTTTTAAGAATTGAATAACCTGATTCTTGTTTTGCCCAAAGAAGCTGGATAACTCTTTTTTACTACTAATGTAAAACAGCTTCCCATCAAATAATATATATATTTTATATTTTGGTTTTTTGAAAATACGGGTTATGCCTGTTGCAGACCTTTCCTCAGAAAAAGCTATTTCGTATTTTAGAAATACAGAAAAATCTCCGTTATAAACGCTTTCTACAAATCCTAATGGTTCTTCGAGGTTTAAAACACGTTCGGTATTTATAAATAAGTGGTTGTGTAATCTTACAGAGTCAATCAAATCTTTGTTAAGTTTTAACATTGCCGAGACACCCTGTTCGTTTTGTCCGCGGTAATAAATCTCGTCGGATAAAATATGGTATTTTAATAAAATATTTTTAAACGCCCCGCCATTAATATAGATTTCACCATTGTACCAATCATACATTTCAAAAAAAGCGTGACCAATGTCATTTTTTTGCTGATAAGGTAATAGGGTTCCATTCTGCATGCGGTCGTCTGTACCGTAAAATTTTTCCGTGAACTTTAATAACTCTTTATCTTGAGAATGTTGCCCAAATAAGGAATTAAAACTCACGACTAAAAAAAATACGAGAATCTTGTATAAAGGACTTTTGTACATTAATTTGTATTTGATAATTAGAAATTTGTAATTAATCTGGTTATTCACCAGCTAAAAATAGGTTTTTTCTTTCAAAAGTGAAAAAAATATATATGTTAATTTGATTTATATTATATAAACGATATATTTTTGCACATAAACAGTGGAAATTATTACACAAAAAATGTTTTTTGGGGGTGTGGTCTATTTTGAGAGTACTTCTGTGATCTTAAAGTTATTTTGCAACTACATTTAAAATTTCTTTAACATCAAAAAGACCGAAGAGGTGCGATGAGGTAAGTAAGATTACAATTATAATTACCCATTTAACAAAAACCACTCCTTTTGTTACCGCTAATCGTGAAGCGATAAAGGCTCCTACGAATGTTCCTATGGTTAACGTTAAACCGTAGGCCCAGTTTACCTGATCGTTTAAAACATATACAATTAAAGCAAAGGGAGTGTATATTAAAACAATAAGTACTTTTACAGCATTGGTCTTAACCAGGTCGTATCCTACGCCCAAAATCAGACTGGTAATTAAAAAATAGCCCACGCCAATTTGGATGAACCCTCCGTATAAGCCAACAAAAAAGAACAACAAAAGTTGCCAGATATTAAGCTTCTTTTCAACCAGTTTTTTATTCCCGTAAACCATGCGCTGGGGCTTAAACAAGATAAAAACAAGCATGACCAACATTATCACGCCAATGGCTTTTTCAAACACGTCTTCATTGATATCTACGGCAATCCAGGCACCTATAACCGAACCAACAACTGCCGGAATAGCTAATAAGATCCCTTTTCTCCAATCTAATACATTTTGTTGCTTGAAGCTTGCAACGGCGGTGATGTTTTGAACCAGGATCCCAATTCGGTTTGTTCCGTTGGCAACCGGGGCCGGTAATCCAAGCATCATTAATACCGGTAACGACACAATAGAACCACCACCGGCCAATGTGTTGATAAATCCCACAAAAATACCGGAAACAATAAGTGCAATAATTTCAATGTAGGTCATATGTCAGTTTAACTTTGAATGGTTGATGGTTTAATTTTTTTTCCAAAGATCCGAATAATAATATAAAGAATACCAATCCCCAGAGGGAATAATATCCATGAAGGAACTCCATAAGCCGAAGGCAATGTTCCTGCAAAAACGGCTACTCCGCCAACAGTAAGGGCATATGGTAATTGTGTTCTTACATGTTCAATATGATTACAACTGCTGGCCAGTGAACTTAAAATAGTGGTGTCGGAAATGGGTGAGCAATGATCGCCTAAAACAGATCCGGCTAAAACAGCAGATACTACGTTGTAGAAAATTAAAATCGAAGCATCATAGCTTAACCCACTTTCGTTTGAAATTAGCCAGGTTGCTGGCAAAAGAAGCGGGTAAAGAATAGCCATGGTTCCCCAGGACGAACCAGTAGAAAAAGCAACTAAGGCAGCCAGTATAAAGGTTAAGGAAGGAACCAGATAAGGCGATAATGAAAAGGCCAGCATGCTTTGTGAAATAAAATCGGCGGTATGCAAATGCTCGGTTACCAAAGCAATGGACCATGCCAATGTCAAAATTAAGATAGCTGTAAGCATGGTTCGCAAACCATTGATAAAGCTGTCGATGGTTTCTTTTAACGATAATATGCGCTGAACCAGTGTTAACCCGATAGCCACTAAAACCCCTGAAATGGACGACCAAAGCAGGGCCTGGTACGAATCGGCGTTGCCAATAATGGCCGATAATTTTTTTGAGAAACCTAAATCTGGGTTGTTCCAAACCGCTTGATCCCAACCGGTATAAAACAGACCTGCAAAGGTTCCGAAAATGATAACCAAAACCGGGATAACTGCATTGTACCAACGAGCCTTGACTTTTTCGTCAATATTTAATTCGTTTAATTGATTCGAAAAGCCTTCGTTATCTCCAACAATGACCCCGTGTTTGCGTGCTTTCCTCTCGGCAGTGTACATGGGACCGTAATCCGAGCGGCTAAACAACAGGATCAGAATAAAAATCAGGGCAAAAACGGGATAAAATGCGTAGGTTAAGGAGTTCATAAAAACTGTATAAGCACTTTCGGAAATCCCGATGGTGTTTATCCCGTCCTGGATGTAACTTAATTCGGCTCCGATCCAGGTGGTTACAAAAGCAATGGCTGCAACCGGGGCGGCTGTTGAGTCGACAATATAGGCCAGCTTTTCCCTCGAAATCCGCAAGCGGTCAGTAACCGGACGCATGGTATTGCCCACAACCAGCGTGTTTGCATAATCGTCAAAAAAGATGGCAATTCCCAACAGCCAGGTAACAAATTGCCCCGAACGGGCACTTTTAGCGTAGCGCGATAAAAAGTTTACCACTCCTTTCATCCCGCCATTTTTGGTAATAACGTTGACCATCCCGCCAATCAACATCGAAAATATAATGATAGAAAGATGCCCTTTGTCGGCCAGTGATTCCAAAATGTAAGTATCAATCAGGGCAAACAACCCTTCGAAAATAGCGATGAAAAACGTGCTTCCCTGGTAATAATAAATAATCGTGGTTCCAACCAAAATCCCGATAAAAAGCGAAGCAAAAACTTCACGTAAAAACAAGGCCATCATAATGGCGATGAGTGGGGGCAAAATCGACATCCAGAGGGGGATGGGATTTATATTTTTTTTGAAGTCGAAGCCGTCGAGCTGGATGTATAAAGCCTGTTTTTTAGTAAAAGAATGTTTGATGATTAGTTCGTTATTATTGATTTCGGCTTTTATTTCTTTGCCGTTAATAAAAAAAACAGGAGGGGTTTCCCCGTACTTTTGAGCCAGCTCGTCACTCAAAAATATTTTAATGTTACAGGGTACTTTTTGAACAATAATCTTCGGGAGTTCAACCTTTATCTCTTCATTTGCCTTTAATTCGGGGCTTAAAAAAATACTGCCAACAAAGATGGCGATCAATACAATAATAAATTTTTTACGCACAGAATTTAGTTTTCGGTAAATTTAAGGAATTCTTTGAAAGCACAAACCCAAACAGAAATACATTTAGTAATGCAATAAAAATGATAGTTTTGTTAAATGTTTTTCTGAAATTATTCGACAACATTGAAGTAAAATTTAAATAAAAGCCTTTTGCTGAACTTTAAAATTTTCATCGAAAATTATATCCAATTGTCAGACGCTGACTGGCAAAAAATAGAACTGCATTTTGAAAAAAAGATTTTCAGGAGAAATGAACTAATCCTTCAACCGGGAAGTATTTGCAATCATTTTTATTTTCTTGAGAAGGGCCTGTTACGGTTTTTTTATGATGTAGATGGCGAAGATATTACCAAAACATTTACGTTGGCTCCTTATTGTTTTACTTCGAAATTGAGTTTCAGGAACCAAACCCTTTCTAACGAGGGTATCCAGGCATTGGAGGACACCACCGTTTGGCAAACCTCGTTTCAGCAATATAAAAAACTTGAAGAAATTGTAGCCTGGAATACCTTTATCCGTAAGCTTTTAAATGAGATTCAGGAATTTTCCGAGAATTTTTATTTGGAAGCCAAAACCATGACTGCCGAAGCGAGGTATCAAAAATTATTTGAAGAATACCCCGCAAGCTTGATGCAAAAAATCCCGTTAAAACATTTATCTACTTTCTTGGGAATTGCCCCGCAATCATTGAGCCGGATCAGGAAAAAAACATTTGGGCGTAAAAGTTAACATAGGTGAAGTGTTTTCAATCTTTTATTTAAGATTTTTGCGTTCGAAAAAAAACAAGAAAAATGCTAAGTTTTAAAGCACGTTTAATTACTTATTTATTCAGGCACCGGCATCTGTTCCAAGGAAAACTGAGAAAAAGAACGTTTGATTTAAATACATCCATTGATGCGTTCAGGGACGCTTGCGAAAAAGGTGCGGCCAGGTTTGGTAAGCTGCCCGAAGGCATTCAAGTTAAAAAAGAAATGATTGGCGGGTTTAAAGCCGAATGGATCAAACCCTTAAATGCAAAACCGGGAAAGTTGATTTTTTATGTTCATGGAGGGGGTTATGTTTCGGGTTCGTGTAACGATCACCGAACCGTTGTTGCTAAAGTTGCGGATCTTACGGGGATAACAAATTTACTTTTTGAATATCGGCTTGCCCCTGAATTTCCATTTCCATATGCTTTAAACGATTCTTTGGAGGTGTACCGGCAAGTCCTGAATAAAGGCTTTCGTCCTGAAAATATTCTGATAATGGGAGAATCAGCTGGTGGCGGGTTAAGCTTTGCTTTGCTTTTGACCCTGAAACAAAAAGGAATTTCTTTACCCAAAGCGGCGGTTGCAATTTCTCCATGGACAGATTTGACACTGTCTGGTGAATCTTACGTAAGCAAAAACAAAAAATCCGTCGCTCCTTTAGATTCGTGGAAGGTATTTAGCCACCACTACATTGGGGATGCTGATGCGAGAAATCCCTTGATTTCTCCTTTGTATGGCAATTTGAAAGGATTTCCTCCCCTGTTTATTAATTCTGCTGTAGATGATGAGTTGTTTGACGATGGGAAACAATTTTTTGAAAAAGCAAAGGTTGCCGGTGTTGATGCTAAGTTTACGGAAGGAAAGGGAATGGTACATTGTTATCCATTGCTAAGCCCGCTGTTTAAAGAAGCAAAACAGGCAATGGATGAGATTGTAGAATTTATTAAATTTCAATTATCTGAAAGTAAATAAATTTTAGGGAGCATTTACTGACCTTCGTATTTTTCAATTTCTTCGCTAAAATAAACCAGTTCAACCCCGGCTTGTTTAAACATTTCTTCCGACTCGGCTCCGGCATGATATTTTTTCTCGCAAACCACGCGCACAATCCCACAATTTATAATCAGCATGGCACAAGTACGGCAGGGGGTCATGCGGCAGTAAAGGGTTGAGTTTTCGAGGGCAATGCCAAGTTTGGCAGCCTGGCAAATAGCATTTTGTTCGGCGTGTACGGTGCGAACACAATGCTGGGTAATCTTGCCGTCTTCGTGATACACTTTTTTAAACAGGTGCCCAACATCGTCGCAATGGGGGAGACCCTTGGGTGAACCTACATAGCCCGACACCAAAACCTGTTTGTTTCGTACAATTACACAGCCGCTCCGGCCACGGTCGCAGGTGGCACGCTTGGCTACGGCGTCAGCTAATTCCATAAAATATTCATCCCAGCTTGGGCGTACATGTTTTTTTTCTGCCATTTTATTTGCTTTCTATTTCGTTGATGATTTCTTCTACCTGGTTATTGAGTTCGGCAATGCTTCCATCATTATTTAATACAAAGTCTGCCAGCTCACGACATTTCGATAAATTTTGTTTGTTCGGGTCATTTGATTGCATCTCACGCTTTTCGTTCGCCAGGAACGTTTTAAAATCAACCTTATCAGTTGATGACCCCCTGACCTGAACACGTTCAAAACGGGTTTTAGGATCGGCATCTATAGCAAACAAATAGAAATTGCCTTTGCTTTGCAGCGAACGAATTTCCCCTTCGGTGCGAAGACTTTCAATAACGCTGTTTTTACCTGATGTCTTTGCTTTGTAATAGAGTTGTTCAGCAATGTAAGCGGGTGAATTTTTTGCACGGAGATCGTTCCCCACCTCGGTCATGCTGTCTCGGTTCACCTCCATTCCACGGCGTTCAATTTCTTCAACAATAAATTCACGAACCGAAAAATGCTTAAAGCCTTTTTGTGTAACAAGATAATCAACAATGGTTCCTTTTCCGGCACCTAATGTTCCTGTAATTCCGATGATAATCATAAAAGCAAAATTACTTAAAAGAATTTATGATTGATTAGCTTCTTGATAAAATAATACCGACAAATAATGAACCACCTCGCTGGAGGGGCTGACCTCGCCCGAATGTCCCCGGCGAAGGATTTTATTTTTGCTTTCGCCCGAACACAATTTCGAATATTCAATCAGCGACATGATGGGGCCGTAACCGCAAATGCTTTGCTTGTTTTTCCGTATCTCTTTTTCGATGCTTTCTGCATCAAAGTTTAGTATGGCCTCGATCACTGGATTGTCCTGCTTTTCGCCTTGCTGTGGACTTACAAAATGAGAAAAATCGGAAGAAGCGATAAAACAAATTTTCTTTTGAAGTTTTTGGTTAGCCCGGTAAATTTCGTCGGCAATTTGTTTTGCGTTTTCCTGGTTTTGAACCGAAAGTGTGATCGGTAAAATTTTGAATTCATAATCCAGCACATGCTGCAAAAACGGAAGCATCACTTCGCCCGAATGCTCAAATTTGTGGGCCATTTCGTTTTTCGGGAAATCGAGTTCGTTCATTAGTTCATGATCCAGAAGCGTGTTTCCCAACACGCCTTCCCACTGAAAATTATCATCCAGCGAAATTTCATCACCGTAACCTGTGTGGTTGGGGTTCACAATAACAACGGTGTCGAATGTTGTGCGGAGGTTCTTTAAAATCTCAAAAAAATGAATAGCCTGATAGCCCGAGTAAACGTAGCCCGCATGGGGTACAATGGCACCGATGATTTCGTTTTCGGCCAGCGAATAATCAATTTTCGATTTTTCGGCCAGTAAAATCTGATCGTAAAGTTTTGCCAGTTCTTTTTTACGTGCCGGGTAAAACCGTCCGGCAACAGCTGCTTTTCGGATTTTCATCCGTTAAAAATAAAACAAAATTATGCCCTGCACAATTTCCCCCGTGTTCGGGTTTAACTCCGAACCAAACATTGAGTGCGGAATGGAAAAAATAATCAGTGTTACGATAGACGCAATGATGGTGTATACCGGTTTCCCTTTTTTACGGTTCATGATTACCGCCAGTACCCAGAAAAGAAAACTGATAAGGGTTTTGTTGTCAGTCAAATCCCAGCCAAACGGAACTCCGGTCCATGCATCGCCAAAAGCATAAAACTGAACCAAGGGGCCTAAAATCATTCCTCCGATGGTTAGCAGAAAAAGGCTCACATTGGTGTAGAACCTGAATCTTCGGATTCTGGCAATGGCAAAAATTCCGGCAACGTTCGCAAAAATCATGGAGATAAACATTATAATAATGTGCGGAATTAAAATTGCCGGCGGAACATCATCTTTGTACCTGATCTTAACGGGTTCTTTTTTAAAAAGAAATGCTTTTTCGTTTGCAGAGTTTAACTCCAGAAAATAGGCTAGTTTCCCGGCAGCCGGTTGTTTTGGTAAGCTTGCTTTTAAAAGATCACCTTCGCGGGTAAATTCAAGGCTTGTCCAGTTGTCGTTTGTGGGATATTTGCGGTAAAAAAGTTTCGCATTAACTTTCTGATCGGGGATGTTTAAACGGATTTCACAATCGCTCGAACTGGAATGTGTCCGGGGCAACTTAAACTTGTACTTGTTTTGGTTGATTTCCAGCTTTGCTTTTTTACTGTACGTTGGTCCGGTAATGCGTTGATAAAATA
This sequence comes from Bacteroidales bacterium, assembly GCA_963664245.1. Taxonomy (GTDB): domain Bacteria; phylum Bacteroidota; class Bacteroidia; order Bacteroidales. The sequence goes on along the minus strand of OY760934.1, from coordinate 1,854,866 downwards.
TCGCCGAGAGGGTGATAACTAAAGCTAAAATCCACAATAATACTCTTTTCATGCCTTTATAATTGAACAATTAACACCATTTTTTCTCCGTCCCGCAACACTTCAATCGTAATGGTTTGCCCAAATTTCAGGCTTTGTAAACGGTACATATATTCGTAAATATCTTTGATTTTCTTCCCTTCGATGGCAATAATCACATCGCCGTCTTTCATCCCGGCTTTGTATGCCGGTTTGCCTTTGGTTACAAAATCGGCGCGTAAACCTTCTTTTGTTTTTCCGGCATAGTCGGGCATAATCCCAAGGGTTACTCCCATTCTTTTTCGGGATACTTTGCCTGTTTTTGGCCCGGCATCCTGATAAGTTAGCTTAGCATCGCGGTTGCACACAGCAGTTGCCAGCTCATAAACGTAATCCCCTACGGTTTTCAATCCCGGGAAATTTATTTTGTCGTAGGTGTCGGCTGGGGTGTGGTAATCTAAATGTGCCCCGGTACTGATAAAAAATACCGGGATGTCTTTTTTATAAAATGAAGCATGATCGGAAGGGCCGTAGCCTTCGTTGCTGGTGCCAATTTTAAATTGCCCGGCAAGTAGGTTGTTTTCTAAAATTTCTAAGGCTTCTTTTGAAGAACCAACCCCGCCAATGCTTAGGGAGTTATCAGCTTTCAGACGGCCAATCATGTCAAGGTTAATCATGGCCGAAATTTTACCGGAATCAATAATTTCTTTTTCTGTAAAATATTCCGATCCCAGAAGTCCCATTTCTTCGGCTCCGAAAGCAATAAACACAAGGCTGCGTTTGTTTTGTTTTTGAGCTGCGAATTTTTCAGCCAATTCGATGAGAGCCGCTACTCCTGAAGCATTATCATCGGCACCGTAATGAGGGGCAATGGTGTCCTGCCTGCGGGAAGAACTTCCCTCGCCACCCATGCCCAGATGATCGTAATGTCCGCCAATAACCACGAATTCATCTTTTAATGCCGCATCGGTTCCTTCAATATAGGCGATTACATTGTATGTTTTTGCTTTTTTGATATCAATGTCCGATTGGGCCTCAAGGGTTTTGTTGAGGGCAAAGCTTAGGGGTTTACGCTTGGTGTTGAGTTCTTTTTCCAAATCTTCAATCTTGGATTCCTCCAGAATTTTATTTGTAAACTGCCGGCTGAGTTGAATGACCGGAATGCCTGCCGTGGTTGTTTTTCGTGAAGGTTCATCCAGCACATCCCGCATCGAAAAATGTTGCCCGGCCACAAAAAGAACGCCTGCGGCACCGTGATCTTTGGCTGTCATTACCTTGAAGTGATCTTTGCTGAACCGTATGTAGGGGCTTTGCAAGCTATCGATTTCCGGTTCGCCTTTAAGAACCAAAACCCATTTCCCGTTTACGTCCATGCCTTCGTAATCGTTCCACTGAATTTCGTTGGTGTTTATATCGAAGCCGTAGCCCACAAAGCAGATTCCCGATTTTAAAGCAGCATCTTCGGCAATAGAAGAGGCGATGAAATCTTTCCGTAAAACGGCCGAATCTCCTTCGTAAACCAAAAAATTATTTTCCCCGAGTCCAACACTGGTAGCTACTTCAAATGGCTGTAAATAATTTTTGGTGAGCGGTTTCAACCCAAGATCTTTAAACTGACGGGCGATATAATCAGCCGAAAGCTGATCGCCTTCTGTGCCGGGATATCTGCCGGCCAGCTCCTCGGAAGCCAGGTATTTGATGTGTGATTTTAATTCGTCGGTACTTATTTCGGGATTATCAATTTTTTGTTGTATTACACATGAAACCATTAAAAAAACTGATAAAACGATAATTGACAGAGGCTTAAAATAATTTTTCATACGTGCTCATTAAAATTAATGATTTACAAATTTATGAAATCTTTCTTATTTAGAAAGGTTTTATATAGTAAAAACAAATGTTTGAGGCTCATTTAGAAAGTATTTGATAATTGCATTTTGCACACAAGCCTTCATTGGTTAGTTGAATAATGTTGGTTGTAAAGCCGGTTCTTTCGATGACAAGTTCTCCACAATTGGGGCAAGAGGTGTTTTGTCCGTTTGGGGTTTTGATGTTTCCGAGGTAAACGAAATCCAGTTTTTGTTTGGCAATGTTGTACAATTTTTCAAGTTTGGATTGCGGGGTGGGGAGGTTGTCAATTTTGAACATGGGAAAGTAACGGGAAATATGAAATACGGTTTTTCGTCCGCAGTTTTTTGCCATCCAGTTTACCATTTCTTCAAAAATAGTTTCATCGTCGTTAATTCCGGTGATGACCAGATTGGTAATTTCTAAATGTTTGCCCGATTGAGCCAATTTTACCAAATTTTGTTTAACCGGTTCCAATTTTGAGTCGGTGAAATCGCGGTAAAAATCCTCGGTAAATCCTTTTAAATCAATGCTGAAAGCGTCAAAATGTTTGATTAATTCGTCCAGAGGAGCAGGATTTACAAAACCGTTGCTGACCAGTACATTGTTTTGCCCGTTCTCGTGAGCCAATTTTGCCGTCTCTAAAATATACTCGAACCAAATCACCGGTTCGTTATAAGTGTATGCAATGCCAATATTGTTGGGGTAATTTTTGGCTGCTTTTATAATTTCCTCGGAAGTATAACTTTTCAGGTAGGGGTATTCATCTACGCTGGTTTGTGAGATCTGATAGTTTTGGCAAAATTTACACTTTAAATTGCAGCCTACGCTCCCGATGGATAAAATATCCCTGCCGGGATGAAAATGATAAAGCGGTTTTTTTTCGATGGGATCAACCGAAAGCGAACAAACACGTTCGTAATTTTCGGAGAGCAGGTCGCCGTTTACATTTTTCCGAACCCGGCATTTTCCGCTTTGCCCGTTTTTGAGAACGCAAAAATGCGGGCACAACAAACATTGCACCTTTTGCTTTTCTTTTTGTTCAAAATACAGGGCTTTCTTCATTTCTTTAAAGTTAAAAAATCCGGTTTAATTGGAGCTTTCTTTTTTAATGTCGGCAATCCATTTTTGGGTTTCAATGGGTTTAAACCCCTCCATTTGTTTGAGTAATTCTTCGAGCTTCTCATTCATTAAAAAGCTTTGACGATGTTCTTCACGGATAAATCCTTGCTGAACCACGTGGTCAAAAAAGTCCCTCATTTTATCATAGAATCCGTTGGTGTTTAATATGCCAACGGGTTTATTTTGAATCCTTAGCTGGGTCAGTGTCAGCATTTCAAAATATTCGTCCAGGGTCCCCAGTCCGCCGGGTAGGGCAATAAATCCATCCGCCAGATCGGCCAGTAAATTTTTGCGCTCGCTCATGGTTTCTACCACGTGCAGTTTGGTGATCCCTTCATGAAAAATTTCTTTTTCAGCCAAGAAGTGGGGCATCACGCCAATCACTTCTCCGCCCAGTTCCATCAGGCGGTCGGCCATTATTCTCATTAATCCCAGATTGGATCCGCCAAACACCAAAGTGATGTTTTCGCGGTAAAATACTTCCGCCAAATTTTTTGCCGCTTCCCGGTAAACGTCATTATAACCCATGGATGAGCCACAAAATACAGCAATCTTATTCATTCCTTAATCTTTAATATGTAACTTTGAACCAAAAGTACGAAAAATGAATACGCTGTATCCTCTAAAATTTAAGCCCATTTTTAAAGACAAGGTATGGGGCGGACAAAAAATAAAATCAGTATTGAAGCTTGATTATGGCGATTTGCCAAACTGTGGCGAGGCCTGGGTGTTGTCGGGGGTTCCGAACGAACAAAGTGTGGTTTCCAATGGATTTTTGGCCGGAAACGAACTCAACGAGCTGGTGGAAGTGTATATGGGCGATTTGATTGGAGAAGCAAATTATGAGAAATACGGAGACGAGTTCCCGATTTTAGTAAAGATTTTAAACGCAGACGACTGGTTGTCGGTGCAGGTTCACCCGGATGATGAACTGGCCAAAAAACGCGGTCTTGGCCTAGGAAAAAATGAAATGTGGTACATCATGGATGCCGAAGAAAACGGGGAACTGATTAGCGGATTTAAAAAAGAACTGACCAAAGAACAATACCTCAACGACTTTAACGACGGTAAACTGAAATCCATTTTGAATTATGAAAAAGTAAATAATGGTGATGTGTTTTACATGCCGGCCGGACGGGTGCATGCCATCGGTCCAGGATTGTTGCTGGCTGAAATCCAGCAAACCTCCGATACCACTTACCGCATTTACGATTGGGACCGGGTGGATGCTGAGGGTAAAAGCCGCGATTTGCACGTGGAAGAAGCTTTGGATGCTTTTGATTTTACCGTGGAGAAAAAATACAAAACCGATTACCGGGAGGTGAAAAACGAAACCTGCTCGGTGGTGAAATCGCCGTTTTTTATTACCAATTTAATGAACCTGGACAGTGGCCTTGTAAAAGATTATGCCCCTCTCGATAGTTTTGTTATTCATTTGTGTGTTGAAGGCGAATTTATTTTAAAATACGAAGGTGGTTTTGAACAGGTAAAACCCGGTGAGTGCGTGTTGATCCCGGCTTTGTTGAATGATGTCCATATTCAGCCGATGAAGCAGGCGAAGATTTTGGAGGTTTATATTTCTTAACTCAACTTCACATCATAAATATATTTATTTGACTAAAGTCTCTTTCCCTTTTAGCTCTTAAATCTGTTTACTAAAGTAAACGGTAATAGGCTCTATTTCTTTTTGGTAGATATTACCGTCAGATTTATCTGACGGATGCAAGAGGTGAAAAAGATAGAGGACTTTTGTTTCTTTTTCTAACTCAATTTCACATCCAAATACTTTTGTGAAATTTGGCGGACGGGAATCCAGGCAGCGCCAATACCAATAAAACAAACGGTTCCGAATACGGCTAAAAAATCCAGGATTTTCATTTTTACCGGATAGGCATTTACTACGAAGCTTGATCCGGGTTCGCCTAAACTTATTAAGTCAAACTCCAGTTGCAACCAGCAAATCAGACCACCTAAAAACAAGCCGAATAGAGCCCCTATAATTGAAATCAGGCTACCCTCGAAAAGGAAAATACGTTTGATTAAACGGTTGTTTGCACCCATGCTTTTCAATACCTGTATGTCTTTTTTCTTGTCGAGGATCAGCATGCTTAAAGAACCGATCACGTTGAAAGTCGCGATGATTAAGATAAAGGTCAGGATGAAAAAGATGGCCCATTTTTCGGATTTCATGATTTTGTAGAGCAGTTGTTGTTGCTCAAAACGGTTCTGTATTTTAAACCCTTTGCCTAAAATTTGCTTGATTTTTTCTTTTGTCTTTTCAATGTCTGAACCTTGTTCGAGGCCGAGTTCAACTGCGCTGATTTCATTGTCAAGCTCCAGCAAATCGCGGGCAAATTCAATATCGGTAATCATGTATTTGGTGTCAAACTCCTGCTGTATACTGAAAACCCCGGCTGTTAAAATATTCCGGTTGTTAAAAGCATTGTTGAAATTCAGGTTGTAGCCTTCTTTTCGGCCCGGGGCGAAAACGCTGATGGCTTTTCCGGCTCCGCTCTGGAAATAATCGAGGTAGTAAGACACCCCGCTTCCGATCAATGCAAAATGCAGCCCGTTTTTATTCAGCACGGCTTCGCCTTCGAGCATGTAGTTTTTTACATGGTTCATTTTCAGGTAATCGTCCGAAACACCTTTTATATTAGCGATATACTGCTTGTCTCTATATTGGAGCAATACATTTTCTTCAATCACTTCGGTAAAATAAACCACGCCTTCCAGTTTTTTGATTTCTTCTTTCGGAAAATTTTGCATGGAAAAGTTTTTCCCGTTTTCGGGTGTGATTAAAATATCGGGGTTAAAGGCATTAAACATAGAGGTTACCAATCCTTCAAAGCCGTTAAATACCGAAAGAATCACAATCAAAGCTAAGGTTCCGATGGTAATTCCGGCAACGGAAATTCCGGAAATAATATTAATAATGTTGTGCGATTTCTTCGAAATCAGGTATCGTTTGGCTATGTATAAGGGGAAATTCAAGTTTACGAATCCTTTAAAAGATTATCGATGTTCTCAATGTAATCCAGCGAATCGTCTATGTAAAACTGCAATTCAGGAACGGCCCGTAATTGGTGCTTGATCCGTTGCGATAATTGGTAGCGGATTTCGCCGGCATGTTTTCTCAAACTGTTTAAGGTTGCTTGGTTGTCGTTGGAAGCAAAAATACTTACGTAAATTTTAGCGAGGGTTAAATCGGGTGTAACCTGAACTTTGGTTACCGTAAGCATAATGCCTCTAAACAATCCTTGTGTATCCTGCTGTAAGATTTCTCCGATATCTTTTTGCAGTAATTTATTGATCCGGCTTTGTCTTTTTGATTCCATTCCACAAATTTAGCATTTTAAGCAATATTAACACAAGGGTGTCGGCTTGCTTAGAAGCATTTTATATCTTTGTCTTGATGAAAAGTCTGCTACACGTTTTTAAATATGTGATACCATACAAATGGTATGCATTGATGAATATCCTATTCAACTTTTTGTATGCCATTTTTTCTTTGGCTTCATTAACGGTTCTTATTCCGGTATTGAATATCTTATTTAAGACGGAAGATGTTCCAAAAGTAGATGAATCAGTAGAGATCACAGAAGTTGGAATAGGGAATGTTACGGAATGGATCAAGGCTAAATTATATCCCTACGTGGCCGAAATGGTTGAGGTTCATGGCGAATTGAAAGTATTGATGTATATTTCAATTTTTGTGGTGATTGTGTTCTTTTTAAAGAATGCTGCCCGGTATTTTGCCATGTTTTTCCTGGCTCCGGTTCGTAATGGTGTTGTTCAAGATTTTCGTAATAGGCTTTATAAGAAAACCCTGATTTTGCCTTTGGCTTATTTTAGTGAGCAAAAAAAAGGGGACATTATAGCACGTATGACTTCTGATGTTCAGGAAGTTGAATGGGCCATTATGAGTTCGCTGGAAATGCTTTTCCGCGAACCGATTATGATGATTTCAATGTTAATCGCCCTGTTGGTTATGAGTCCGCAACTAACTGTTTTTGTGCTTATTTTATTGCCTTTAAGCGGATTTGTTATTGCCCGGATTGGTAAAAGTTTACGAAGAACCTCTACTCGTGGGCAAAAACAGCTAGGGATTTTAATGTCGACCATTGAAGAAACCCTGGGCGGTTTGCGGATTATAAAAGCTTTTACGGCTATTAATTCTTCTGATGAAAAATTCCGGAAACAAAATAGAACCTACACCCGAACCATGATTCGCTTATACCGCAAGCGCGATTTGGCTTCCCCTTTAAGTGAAATACTATCTTCAATGGTGATGGTTGTTGTATTGTGGTACGGGGGAAGGATTGTGTTGAGTCCTGAAAGCTCACTTGATGCTGCTTTATTTATCACTTACATTTTGATTTTTTCTCAAATTATTGTCCCTGCTAAGCAGGTTACCCGTGCATTTTATAATGTGCAAAAAGGAGCTGCTTCGGTTGAACGTATCCAGGAAGTACTGGATGCCGAAGAAAAAATTGCAGAGAAAGAAAAACCGGTTCCGGTTGAAAATTTTGAAAACACCATCGAATATAAAGATGTTGCTTTTGCTTACGAAAAGAAAAAGGTTCTTACCGGCATAAACCTTAAAATTGAAAAAGGAAAAACTATTGCCCTGGTAGGCCCTTCGGGTGGAGGTAAATCAACCATGGTAGATTTATTGCCCCGTTTTTACGACTGCATTGAAGGTGGTATTTATTTGGATGGAACTGATATCCGCGATTTGGTTATCGACGATTTGCGCTCGTTAATGGGAATTGTCAGCCAGGAGTCCATTCTTTTTAACGATACGGTGATGGGCAACATTGCTTTGGGTATGGAAAATGTAAAAGAAGAAGACGTAATTGCAGCAGCTAAAGTGGCCAATGCCCACGAGTTTATTTCGCAAATGCCCGAAGGTTATATGACGAATATTGGCGACCGTGGTGTGAAACTTTCCGGTGGGCAGCGCCAACGTATCAGCATTGCCCGGGCGGTGCTTAAGAATCCACCCGTTTTAATTTTGGATGAAGCCACTTCGGCTCTTGATACCGAATCCGAAAAACTGGTTCAGGATGCTTTAATCAATTTGATGAAGAACCGTACTTCCATCGTTATTGCACACCGTTTATCCACTATTCAGCATGCCGACGAAATTATGGTGTTGAGCGAAGGAGAAATTGTTGAACGTGGCAAACACAAAGAACTATTGGCTCTGAACGGCGTTTACAAAAAACTTTGTGATCTCCAGTCGTTTGCTTAAAAACTTCACAACAAGCCAAATGCTTTATTTTTATCCGTCTTTATTTTTCATTAATTTTGATACAAATAAAAATTATGATTGACGCTTTAAAAAAAAGAGTTAAAAATCTGGCATCTGACTATTTAGAGGAAATTATCAGCTTTCGTCGACATTTACATGCAAACCCTGAATTGTCAACCCAGGAGTTTAAAACCGCTGAGTACATTTCTAATTTCCTAAAAACATTAGGAATTCCTCATAAAACCGGGGTGTTTAATACCGGAATTATTGCCCTGGTTGAAGGAAAAAATCCTTCAAAAAAAGTGATTGCCCTTCGTGCCGATATGGATGCGCTGCCGATCAAAGAAGAAAATGAAGTTGAATACAAATCGAAAAACGAAGGCGTGATGCATGCTTGCGGGCATGATGTTCACATGTCTTCCATGATGGGAACGGTAAAAATCTTAAATGAATTAAAAGAGGAGTTTGAAGGAACTGTTAAAGTGATTTTTCAACCTGCCGAAGAAAAAAATCCCGGGGGAGCCAAATTCATGATCGAAGAAGGTGCTTTGAACGATCCGGCCCCGACCATTATATTTGGGCAACATGTTTATCCCGATATTGAAGCCGGAAAAGTTGGATTGCGGGCAGGCAAATACATGGCTTCTTCCGATGAAATCAATATCACGGTAAAAGGTAAGGGAGGACATGCTGCAATGCCTCATCTGTTGGTCGATCCGGTAGTAATTGCGGCGGAAATATTAACTTCTCTTCAACAAATTGTGAGCCGAAGAGCTCATTTTAATATGCCTACGGTTTTATCTTTTGGTCGTTTTGTTGCCGATGGAACCTATAATGTGATTCCTAATGAAGTGGAACTGAAAGGAACCTTCCGGACTTTTGACGAAAAATGGCGTTCAGAAGCTCACCGCTTAATCAAAGATAAGGCTTGTTCAATTGCTAAAGCAGTTGGTGGCGATTGTGATGTGTTCATTGATAAAGGCTTCCCGTTTTTGGTAAATGATGCTTCGGTAAGCGGGAGAGCCTTTAAAAATGCCATTGAATATTTAGGCGAAGAAAATGTAGTGGAACTTGATTTACGTACGACCGCCGAAGATTTCGCTTATTTTGCACAAAAATTACCGGCTTGTTTTTATCGTTTGGGAATTGCAAACTTTAAAAAGGGAATTGATTCCAATTTGCATACCCCGACTTTTGACGTGGATGAAAAAAGTTTGGAAACCGGAATGGGAACCATGGCGTGGCTAACATTGAAGGAATTAAGCAATATTTAAAATACTATGAAGAAATTATTTTTTGTCGGATTGTTTTTATTAATGGCTGGTTTTGCCGGAGCCCAGGATTATTACACGGCTGTGGGGCTTAGGGGCGGAGCCTCCCAGGGGGTTACTGTCAAACATTTTGTAAACCGCTATGATGCTATTGAAGGAATTCTTGCTTTCCGATGGGGTGGTTTTATTATTACCGGCTTGTATGAGTTTGAACAAGAATTTGCAGAACCCGGCTTTAGCTGGTATTACGGATTTGGTGGCCATTTGGGGCACTGGAACAGTGGGAGTACTCATAAACCCCATTGGTGGAAACCCGAATACAACGATGGCTTAACCATTATTGGGGTGGATGCAATTGCAGGCCTGTCGTATACGTTCGACCGGACACCCATCAATATTTCGCTCGATTGGAAACCCTCGTTTAACCTTATTGGTTATTCGGGAATATGGGCCGATGGTTTTGCCTTTTCAATTCGTTATACGTTTAAATAAAATCTCATGAAAGTTAATGGTGAGGAATATCGTACCATTTGGATGAAAGATTCGTCGGTTTTTATGATCGACCAGAACCTTATTCCTTTCGATTTTAAAATTTACGAATCCAAAACATATTTCGATACCTGTTTTGCCATCTCAACCATGATTGTCCGTGGAGCCGGGGCTATTGGTGCTGCCGCAGGGTTTGCCATGGCACAGGCTTTTCTGGAAGCTCCCGAGGATGGTTTTTGGGATTACCTGATGCAGGCTCGTGAAGATATTTCGGCCACCCGCCCAACGGCGCGTAATTTGTTTTATGCGGTCGAACGCGTCTTCCGTGCTGGGAGAAACTCGGTAGAAGATGCCGTGAAAGAAGCTCAGTTAGTTGCTGATGAAGATGCCCGCGATTCGCGTCTTATCGGCTTAAACGGACTGGAGTTGATCCCTGACGGAACCCGGGTATTGACCCACTGCAATGCCGGATGGCTAGCGTTTGTAAACTACGGGACCGCCCTTTCGCCCATTTACATGGCGCATAAAGACGGCCGCGAAGTGTTTGTGTACGTAGATGAAACCCGTCCCCGTGGACAGGGTTCGCGCTTAACGGCCTGGGAACTGCATAACGAAGGTGTCGAACACCGTATCATTCCCGATAATGCTGCCGCTTATTTTATGGCCAAAGGCGAAGTTGATTTGGTGATTGTTGGTGCCGACCGAATTGCCCGAAACGGCGATACTGCCAATAAAATCGGGACGCTCGAAAAAGCCATTTTGGCCAAAGAATATAACGTCCCGTTTTATGTCGCCGCCCCAACATCAACCTTTGATCTGGAATGTAAAAACGGAGATGATATTGAAATTGAATTCCGCAGCGACGAAGAAATTATTTTTCAAACCGGGGTCGATAATAACGGCAACCTTACCAAATTTCTTGTGGCTTCGCCGGGCTCTGAGGGGCTGAACCCTTCGTTTGATGTAACGCCTAAAAAATACATCACTGGCTTTATTACCGAAAAAGGGATTATTGGTTCGTTTACCCAGTCGATTAAGAAGGTTTGTAAGGGAGCGTAATTATGAGTTGTGTTTTACGAATAGAAGGAGAAATCTTTAATGTAGATCAATTTTTAGAATCCACAGGTCTAATTCCTTATGAAAAACACATCAAGGGAGAAAAGCTTAAATTTAGGAATCCAAATGCAACTCAATATTCTAATAGTGGGTGCAAATTTGATTTAAGTTTTGCAGATTTTGATCAATTTGATTTACAAAAAAAAGATGTATTAAAATTCCTAAAAAGAAATTATGATAAACTTATTACAGTTTATCAATTTGGATTGACTAAGGATGAACCACCTCAGATTGATTTTGCTATTGAATCTGCTATTCATGAACTTTTTGTACAATCAAAATATATAGAACCTGAACTGCTGAAATTAGCTGGTGATCTTCAGTTTGGAATAGTTATTAGTCTATACCATCCTTCAGAAGGATAACCAAAGAAGAAAATTACTTATGGAATTATATCCCCTGAAATAATCGTACTTTTGCAGCATGTTGCTCGAATCCGCTTATACGATAAACGATTGGCTCCCCACCACCCTCGATGAGGTAAAAAAAAGAGGCTGGGAGGAGCTGGATGTGATTTTATTTTCGGGCGATGCTTATGTAGATCATCCTTCGTTTGGGCATGCCGTTATTGCCCGCATTATTGAGGCCGAAGGCTATAAGGTGGCTATCGTTCCACAACCCAACTGGCGCGACGATTTGCGCGATTTTAAAAAGTTGGGCAAACCCCGTTTGTTTTTTGGCATTAGTGCCGGTTGTATGGACAGCATGGTGAACCATTACACGGCCAACAAACGTCTGCGCTCAAACGACGCTTACACATCTGGCGGTAAGGCCGGTTTCAGGCCCGATTATACAACCATTGTTTACTCCAAAATACTGAAATCTCTTTTCCCGGAAGTGCCCGTAATTATTGGTGGGGTAGAGGCCTCCTTACGTCGGCTGACGCATTACGATTATTGGTCGGATCAACTCAAGCCTTCCATTTTGGTGGAGAGCAAAGCCGTTATTTTAGTTTACGGAATGGGAGAGCAGGCGATTAAAGATATCCTGAAATTGCTGGACAAAGGCGTTCCTGTTGAACAGCTAAAAAATATTCCGCAGACCGCTTTTATTGCTGACGGTTTTGAAAAAACAGACCAGCTTATCGAAATAAATTCTCATCAGGATTGCCTGAAAGATAAAAAAGCCTTTGCGGCTAATTTTAAAGTGATCGAGCAGGAATCGAACAAAGTAAAAGCCAAACAAATTATTCAGGAAGTTGGCGGAAAATACGTGGTGGTGAACCCGCCTTACCCGGTAATGTCCGAGCAGGAAATCGACGCTTCTTTCGATTTGCCCTATACCCGTTTGCCTCATCCGAAATATAAAAAACGAGGGGCTATTCCGGCTTACGAGATGATCCGTCATTCGGTGAATATGCACCGGGGTTGTTTTGGCGGGTGCAGTTTTTGTACCATTTCGGCTCACCAGGGAAAATTTGTGAGCAGCCGTTCCGGGAAATCTATTTTGAAGGAAGTGGAAACTATTACCCAAATGCCCGATTTTAAAGGCTACATCAGCGATTTGGGCGGGCCTTCGGCAAATATGTACAAAATGAAAGGCATGGATCAGAACTTGTGCGATAAGTGTGTCAGGCCGTCCTGCATTTTCCCGAATATTTGCAAGAACCTGGATGCGGATCATTCGGCTTTGATTGATATTTACCGCAAAGCTTCGGTTCACCCGAAAGTAAAAAAAGCTTTTGTGGGAAGCGGGGTTCGGTACGATATGTTGGTGGATCGTCCCAAAGAAGAAGCCACGAAAAACCGTTACAACGAATACATGGAGCAGTTGCTGAAGAACCATGTTTCGGGACGCTTAAAAGTGGCTCCTGAGCATACTTCCGAGCGGGTTTTAAAACAAATGCGTAAGGCTTCGTTCAAGCATTTTTATTCGTTCAAGAAAATTTTTGACCGGGTCAATCAACACTTTAACCTGAAACAGCAGTTGGTTCCGTATTTTATTTCGAGCCATCCGGCCAGCAAATTGGAAGACATGGCTGAACTGGCTGCCGAAACCAAAAACCTGGGATTTCAACTGGAACAGGTGCAGGATTTTACACCCACGCCCATGACTTTGGCCACGGTAATTTATTATTCCGGGATTGACCCCTACACTATGAAACCGGTTTATACCGCCCGTAGTAAACAGGATAAACTGAACCAGCGAAAGTTTTTTTTCTGGTACAAAAACGAAAACAAACAATGGATACGGAATACTTTGCAGAAACTGAACCGTACCGATATTTTGAAAAAATTATTGAATCGCAATTAATATAAATTTGAATTGATTTTTAATTAAAAATGGAACTAATTACAAGCTTAAATCATACCGTAAAATCGTACGAATGTGGCCCTGATGGAAAGCTGAGGATTCACAACCTCTTGCTATTATTGCAGGAGGCGGCTTATTTGAATGCTGAAAAACTGAATTTTGGTTACGGTTTTTTGGTTGAGAAAAATATGATTTGGGTGCTTTCTTCTTTGAAGATAAAGGCTTTGAACCTTCCCCAATGGACTGATAAAATTGAACTGCAAACCTGGCCCGTTGGCTATAACCGTTTGTACGGTTTGCGCGATTTTTTGCTGTTGAACGACAAGGGTGAAGAACTAATTACGGCTACCAGCGAGTGGGTTATTCTTGATGCAAATACCCGGAGACCGGTTAATATTTATGAGCAGGGCTTTGAATTGCCGAGCATCGAAAAACGGGCAACCACCGAAAGTATAAAAAGGGTCAACCCGAAACGTTTTGCCAAGCCGGAAAAAATTGCCGAGATTTCGGTTCCTTATAGTGCCATTGACGAAAACGGTCATGTGAATAATGCTGAGTATGTTAAATGGGCATTGGATGCCCTTAAATTGCAAGGGAACAAAGTGACGGATTTTTCGGAGATTCAAATCTTTTTTATTGCCGAAATTTTTGAAAACAGCAAATGCATTATCAACATGCATGAAACTGTGGATGGCAGCAAACAACTGTCTGGGGTTAATCCTGTAGACGGAAATTATGTTTTTGCATTAATAGTCGCATAAAAATGCATTAAATAATTCTGTAATTTTGCGATTTAAATTTAAAGTTATGAATTCTTTTGGCAGAATATTCCGGATCAGTATATTTGGTGAATCGCATGGAAACGGGGTAGGAATTGTTATAGATGGTTGCCCTCCCGGGATTTCACTTAAAGAAGAAGATTTTATTGAAGATTTGAGCCGGAGAAAAGCCGGTGCTAAAGGAACCACGCCCAGAAAAGAAGACGACAGCCCTGAATTGTTTAGCGGGGTGTTTGAAGGAAAAACAACCGGTGCTCCACTAACTATTTTGTTCAGAAATAAAAATACCCAATCGAAGGATTATTCAAACCTGAAAAACTCACCCCGTCCGGGTCATGCAGATTTTGTAGCCATGCATAAATTTGGTGGCTTTAACGATTATACGGGTGGCGGTCATTTTTCGGGGCGGCTTACGCTTGGATTGGTTGCTGCCGGGGTTGTGGCAAAAAAAGTGCTGGGAGACGTTAGTATTTGTGCCCGCTTAACCGAAATTGGCGGTTCAACCGATTTTGAATCCGTTTTGGATGAAGCCATAAAAAATCGCGATTCCGTTGGCGGAATTGTAGAGTGCCGGGCAAATAATCTGCCCATTGGTTTGGGCGAACCTTTTTTTGATTCGGTAGAATCGTATATTTCTCACCTTGTTTTTGCGGTTCCGGCCACCAAAGGCATTGAATTTGGTTCTGGTTTTGAAGCGGCAAAAATGAGAGGATCGGAACACAACGATAATATTATTGATGAAAAAGGAAGTACCGAAACAAACTATGCTGGTGGCATCAATGGTGGAATTACCAATGGAAACGAACTTGTTTTTAGGGTGGCGGTGAAGCCAACTTCTTCGATTGGGAAGGCGCAGGAAACCATGAATTTTCAACAGGGGAAAATAGAAAGCCTCGAAGTTAAAGGCCGACATGATGCCTGTGTTGCACTGAGGATTCCGGTAATTATTGAAGCAATAACGGCTATTGTCTTGGCCGATTTAAAATTAGTACAGTAATTTGTAAAGAATTTACTGTTAGTCCTTTGTTTATTTGAGATTTCAAAAGAAATTTTTGCTGACAAGCAATAGTATCACTGAAAGATAACATGCATTTTATAAAAATTTTACTTATGAAAAGAATATTGATTTTGTTTTTTATTGCAGCATTTGCCATTAGTGTAAGCGCACAGGAAAAAAAAGATAGAGCCGTTTTTGAAGAATATGAAGCGGGCTTTTATCAAAATTTTATTATGAAGGATGTTTCAAAGGTTAAAAAAGAAATGAATCCGCAGAAGAAAGAAAAGAAATTTATGATGGATCATTCGGGTTTGGATTTACCCAACAAAGTAGACCTATATAAAAAGATATGGGCCAACCCGGTTATTTCACAGGGAAATGCGGGTACCTGCTGGGCCTATTCAACCATTTCTTTTTTTGAATCGGAAGTAAAACGCCTGAGTAATAAAGAAGTTAAACTTTCAGAAATTTTTATCGCTTACTGGGAATATGTTGAAAAAGCAAAACGTTTTGTCGAGAAAAGAGGAAATTCAAGATTTGCCGAGGGTTCTGAAGGAAATGCCGTATCACGGATTTTTAAAGAATACGGGGCGGTTCCTTACAGTGCATACACCGGCTTAATCAACGGACGTGAATATCATTCTCACGATGCGATGTATAAAGAAATGAAAAGCTATTTGAATTCGGTAAAAGAAAGCAATGCCTGGAATGAAGCAGCTGTTATTGAAACCATTAAAAGCATCATGAATCACCACATTGGCAAACCTCCTGTGGCTTTTATGGTTGATGGAAAAGAGTACACCCCTGAATCGTATTTAAACGAATATTTAAAAATTGTTCCTGATGATTACGTGGAAATCATTTCGTACAAACAAGAACCTTACTGGAAACAGGTTGAATATAAAGTTGCCGATAACTGGTGGCACAGCGAAGATTATTATAACGTACCGCTTGATGTATTTATGGATATTGTTAAAAGAGCCATTAAAAAAGGTTATTCGATGAGCATTGGTGGTGATGTTTCCGAATCAGGCTTCTCCCGGAAAACACAGGTGGCCTTGGTTGCAAGTTATGATATCCCTTCTGAATACATTGATGAAGATGCCCGCCAGTTTCGTTTCTCAAACCAAACTACTACCGACGATCATGGAATGCACTTGATTGGTTATTTGGAAAAAGACGGCGAAAACTGGTACCTGATTAAAGATTCGAGCAGCGGTTCGAGAAATAACGACCATGATGCCCCTGAATTTGGATTTTACTTTTTCCACGAAGACTATATCAAACTTAAAATGATGGATTTCACTATTCATAAAGATGCTGTGAAGGATATTCTGAAGAAATTTAAATAAACAAAACAGTTCAGCCGCCGGGATAATTTTAATTTATCCGGTGGCTGGTTTATGTTAAAAAAACGGTTTAAACCATATTCTCCAGATAACTTTCCTCCCCAATTAAATCCGGTTTTGCATTGTTTTATAATCATTAAATGCAATCTTAAATCAAATTTAAAGTACAAATAAGTATCAGTATGTTAAATTGTTATAATGGTTTTTAGGGACGTTCGTGTTTTATTTCATGCATCTGTTTTTAAAAATCTGATTTCAAATTAATAACTTTATAAAAGCATTGAAGATTTTAGAAAAGGTTAAGTATATTTTGTGTTAAGTAAATTCATTATGAACCAATTCCTGATCTTTTTACGTAAGAACCTGCAGGTTTTTCTATTTATAACCGCATCAATTTTAATTATCCCTGCTTTTTTAATAAATCTTGGTTTGATGCCTCTTCGTTTTGATGGTGCTTTGCGCGGAATTGTATCCTTGGAAATGTTGTTGTCTGGTGATTACATTACTCCGACTATCAACGGTGAATTGTATTTTAACAAACCGCCTTTGTTCAATTGGTTTATTTTGGCTGTTTTTAAGATATTCGGAACTCAAAATGAATATTTGGTCAGGATTCCCGTTATATTAAGCATTTTGTTGATCGGGATCACAATTTTCCTGTTTTTACGGAAACGTTACGACAATCAGTTTGCTCTACTCAATGCCTTTTTCTTTTTAACAGGTGGATGTGTGTTTTTTGGGTATAGTTCCGTAGGGCTGGTTGATTTTACCATGGCCTGGTTCTTAATTCTTTCTTTCTACGCCATCTATCATTTTTATGAAGACGGCAAACCCCTGTTGTTATTTGTTGTTTCTTATGGTTTTGCCGCACTGGCTTTTATGATTAAAGGCATTCCCGCAATTGCTTTTCAGGCGGTTACATTAACGGTTTTCTTTGTAATTAGTAAGCGGTTTAAAATGCTGTTTTCATTTTATCATCTTGCCGGGATTTTGGTCTTTTTATTGCTTGTGGGTTCTTATTACCTGGTTTATTTTTATCAGAACCCCGGGGTTTCCTTTGACGATGTTTTTTTAACTCTTTTTACCCAAACCAGTCAAAAAGCGGTTGTTTCTGTATCGGGAGGTTTATCAAAGTTTTTTGTGCATTTTATTACGTTTCCGTTACGGGTGCTGTATAATTTGCTTCCTTGGGCATTGCTGATTGTATTTGTTTTTAACCGTAAATTCTTATCGTTTATTCATTCGGATAAGTTACTGAAGTTTACGTTTTGGGCACTGGTGTTCAATATACTGTTTTATTGGTTGTCGGTTGGGACCAACAAAAACATGAAATACCTTATTATGTTCTTCCCGATGATATATTTCGTTTTGCTTTCGTTTTACCAGGAATATAAAAACAAAGATCTTGTAAAAACCAAAGTGCTTGAAATGTTGTTTTTTGCTTTTTCATTTGCCCTTATGATCGGGTTGATGTTGGCCCCGTTTTCTGAAAAAACCCGCGACATCCCCCATATCTGGTTCATTAGTATCGGGCTGATTGCAGTTACAGCTTCTTTTACAATATTATATTCCCGATTAAAGTCGCAGCGCTTACTGGTTTTTATTAATATCTTGATTGTTGCACGAATTGCTTTTAATTTAATTCTTCAGCCGGTTTATGTCGAATCGCTGAAAGAAGTAAAAATGAAGAATGATGCCATTGAAGTTGGTAAGCTTATAAAAAACGAAGAGGCTTACTTATGTACCTATGTTACCGAGGACATTATGTTTTATCTAACCCGCGAACGCGAAGAAATATTGCCGGTTTATCACAATAATATGTACCGCAAAAATACTTTTTTTATTTTTGACCGCGAGCAGCTTGAGAAATTGCAGAAAAAAGATGCCGTTTACAAAGTGTTTTATACTTTCCCTTGCGGATATAAAAATAAAACCCTTTACCTGTTGAAGCTGGAGCAACCGATGTTGATAAACGATTTTTGCTATTTTGCTGATAGGGATCCGTAAATCCTGAATTGCTTTCAAATTGTGATTTTACGATCTTTGACACAACGGTAGGAATTCTTTCGTGGCAAGAGCTGATTGTGTTGTGAATTGCTTTCAAATTGTGATTTTACGATCTTTGACACAACATCCTTACTTGTTTTTCGGCTTCTGCCTGTGTTGTGAATTGCTTTCAAATTGTGATTTTACGATCTTTGACACAACTACAAAAACTCTAACCTGCACAAACACGGCGTTGTGAATTGCTTTCAAATTGTGATTTTACGATCTTTGACACAACTGGTTATGATGAAGTCAGTAAAGTTTACGTTGTGAATTGCTTTCAAATTGTGATTTTACGATCTTTGACACAACATTTAAATCATTGAAGATCATCAGCGTTGTCAGTTGTGAATTGCTTTCAAATTGTGATTTTACGATCTTTGACACAACGAAAAAATAGGAATACTTAATAACGATCCTGTTGTGAATTGCTTTCAAATTGTGATTTTACGATCTTTGACACAACACAAGATCAGGGATAAAACTTAGATTACCAGTTGTGAATTGCTTTCAAATTGTGATTTTACGATCTTTGACACAACGAAAAAATAGGAATACTTAATAACGATCCTGTTGTGAATTGCTTTCAAATTGTGATTTTACGATCTTTGACACAACAATGGCATTCCAAGAGGTAATAAGCAATGCGTTGTGAATTGCTTTCAAATTGTGATTTTACGATCTTTGACACAACAAATGATCTATTATACTATTTGGTAATTCCGTTGTGAATTGCTTTCAAATTGTGATTTTACGATCTTTGACACAACCCAAAGATTACGTAGATAATACATTGCAAGGTTGTGAATTGCTTTCAAATTGTGATTTTACGATCTTTGACACAACCGAGGCTCACGAATGTAGAAACAAAAATAGTTGTGAATTGCTTTCAAATTGTGATTTTACGATCTTTGACACAACATTTCAGTGATTGTAGGCATTAAACCAGTAAGTTAGGTTTATAACAGGATCAAAAAAATCAGCTTAAATACCGCTCTCAATTTCGAAAAGAGGGCGGTTTTTTTTGTTTAGTCAGGGGGTGACTTTAAGTCATCCCCTGACTGGCTTCCTAAAACAATTCCAGTTGTTGCGGGGTAGGGGGCTTGTCGGTTTCGTTGCTGCCTTTGAAAAACTCCATCATCCCGAATTGCTTATCCGTTAGGGTAAATAAAATCACTTCCCCTTTTTCTGGTAAAAAAGATTTTACCCTTTTTATATGGACGTTGGCATTTTCGCGGCTGTTTGTGTGGCGGATATAAATAGAATACTGCAACATGGCAAAGCCGTCTTTTTGCAGGTTCTTGCGAAAACGGGCGTGTTCTTTACGCTCTTTTTTGGTTGTTGTCGGCAGGTCGAAAAATACAAATATCCACAAAATACGGTACTGGTTAAATCGGTTATCATTCATGTTGGTTCTGCATCTCGGGGTATAAAATTTTTCGGGCACTTCCCTCAAAGCATTTCATTAAAGAAGCTGTTGTGCGTTGCATGGCAACCATTAACGGGCTTTTTGAGTTATCAATGCTGACTTCAACGGTTGGGACAAGCAAGAGTTCGGCTTTGATTTCTTTGGTTAGTTCGTCAATGTTGTCCAGTTTCCAGGCCAGTTCCATCACAATTTTGTCAACATAAGGGCGGTAGGGTTCCATCACATCATCGGCCAGGCAATAGGGGTTGTATTTGTTGCGGTGGTGGATGCCAATAGAATTCAACATCCCGCTGGCGGTTAAAGAACGGGCCACTACCGAACGCAGTATGGCATATCCGTAGTTGAGCAGGTTGTTTGGCGGTTCGCCAAAACGTTGCCGCCTAAAAGTGTCTGTTTCTTCGAATAAAGTTTTCCAATAAATGCTTGCTGCCCGTGCTTCGGCATTTTCACTGTCGCCGCTTTTTACCTGTCCGCTTAAATAATCCAGGCGTTTGGGGTCGCCTCCCCTGAGCTTAATCAGCGCGGCCTGGTTTTTTATTTTAGCAATGATGGTTTGTTGCCATAACTGTTTTTTTAAGGGAAGCGAAGCTTCTATTTGCGACCTGATTTTTTCGGTAAAGGCATGGTGCCCGGCCATGGGAAGTGTTAATGAAAAGGGCAGGTGTTTTTGATCGCAGTTTAATATGGCTGCATTGTTTTCGGAAAGGGCCGCCAGTAAGCTTTGGGTGATGGTTATTTGCGAATTGTCTAGGATGATGATCCCGATGTCTTCGATGGGAACCGTTCTTCGGTCAAATTCGGGGTTTTTGTATTCCATCACCAATTGGTTTTGGCTCTTTTTTAAATAACAGGGATTACCAAAGTAAAGTGTTCTTTTAATCATATTTTTATTGGTATGGTTTAGTCATTGGATGACCGGATTTGGTTAATGTTTAAAAATTCGTTTGCTTTATTATTGTTAATTATTTTTCCATCCCGTAAGCCGAAATAATCTTTTGCCGAAGAAAACTCCCAATCGTCAATGTTTTTAACCAAACCTGCCCTGACAGGGTTCAGGTGGATATAGTTAAAACAAAGCTGGGGGTATTGTTTTTCGGGTAGGCTAATGTTTATCTGAGCTGTTCCGTTATTCATGAACCAGCTTGGGGGCGATTCTTTTGTGCAGGTTAAACATTCGGCTTTGGTCGTTTCGCGAAAAAGGGATCCCGATCTTTTTTCTTGTTTATTAATCGCCCGGGTATATGATCGGAGCATAATTCCGATGGAGTTGTTGAGTGACCTTGGTTTAGTCAAGGGGTGACTCCAAGTCACCCCTTGACTATTATGACTTCTTATCTCTATTTTATTAACCAGCACCATTAGATGAAAATGATTGGGCATCAGGCACCAGGCAAAAATATCGGCATAGGGTAGGATGTGCTTTTTGATTTTTGACAGAAAAAACAAATAGTTTTCCCTATTGAAGAAAATTTTTTGCCGGTTGTTTCCCTGGTTGTAAATGTGGTAAATATGGCCTTTTTCGAAATCCATTTTTTTAGGTTTTTGGTTCTAGTCAGGGGGTGACTCAAAGTCACCCCCTGACTATTCTTTTAAGTTATTATTCACCAATTTTTATGATTTGGTTGAAGTGTTTTTTAAAGATCAATATCTAACCATTTAATTTCTCCTAGAATTGAAATTTCGAAATCATAGCCTTCATACAAAAAATTACAGTTTTTGGTAGAGACCTTTAATAATGGTGTTTCCCCCTCTATTTCAATAGTTGAATGATATTTCCTGAATTTGTCTAAATGTTTTCTTTTTAATTTTTTAACATCCTCTATTCCAATAATACCTGCAAGTCTTTTGAGCCGAAAATCTTTTTCAGGACTCGAAAATTTAAACCTTTTATCTTCATAATCTTTTTTTCTTTTTTTAGTGTTTATTTCCTGTTCATTTTCAACAATAATTGGTAAATTATGATCTTGCTCTATTTTTAATAAAATCTTGTCTTTTATATTCTTGATTTTATCCCCAATCGCTGTATCATCTAATGCTTCTAAATGAAATTTCAGATAAATGCTGTTTGTTCCTTCATCAAACTGTGTTATTCTATACATTCTATTAATTTGAAAATCTATATCCTTCCTATTTTCATATTCTTCATCACTTTTTAGAACCAAGACTTTTTGCCCAACATATAAAAGTTTACTTTCATTGAATCCCGATAATTCAGGATGAAACATTTGTATGTAAGAAGATGCATTAAACTCTTTATACTCTTTATAAACCATAGCTACTTCATAAGACGAAACAGGAATCATTTTCCGTTCAATTTTACTATCTAACATTACAGCATAAGGGATTGAGTCGGATTCTGAATAATACATGTTTTTATATTCATGTTTTGAACGAAAATTCTCTCTTTCTTTTACTTCTTTTCCTTTTTTTACTTTTACCCTTATATGCCTGATTTTATTTCCTTGGGGATCAATGCTGTTTGTTCCTTGGACTTTAACTATATTGCGAATATCAGGATCTACAATGTCTTCAACTTTTGCCTCTTCTATTTTCTTTCTTCTAACCCATCCAAATTCATCCTTACCAGTTTTAAATTGCCATGAACCATTCTTGTTTCTCTTTGGTTTTCCAGTTTTTTCATCCCTCTCAACATTTCTAATTTTGCCAATAAATGATTCTTTGTACAACGATTCTCTTATAGAATCTCCTGCTGATTTGAGCTTAATTTTATCCCCGTTTTCATTAAGTACAAATTTCCCATCCCTTTTTAGGTATTGTAACCTGCCCCTCTTTCTTACGTTCCTATATGTTTGTTGTATGATTTTATCCTTTTGATAATTGACAATTAAAGTATTATTTTCAATTTGATTTATTATTTTTTGTGATGAAAAGTCTGTATAATCTAAAGGCTTGCAAGTAAATTGTCCTTGTTTCTTTTCAGCCATTTCATACATTTGTTTTAAAAGCCTGTCCCGATAGCTACTACTTGTTGGGATTAATGTTAATACAGCAGCATCAATAGCGTGGTGCGTGTGTTTGTTTCGGGATTTAATTTCTTGTTCATCCTGGAAACTATAGATTTTTCTGAAATTTGCGGTAACACTACCTTTTTGAACAAATACCTTTTTAAAATATGTTTTTAAAAATTCCCTTGCATATTTACTAACCATTTGTGTATCTACAAGCTGCCTTCTTGCCCAGCTATCTTTAACTTCTTCTGCGGTGAAACGCTCAATTTTATCCCTCCAATAATCGTAGTGCATTTTGAAGTAATGTTTGCTTTGAATTCTTTTGTTTTTAATTGTTTCATCCTCATTTCCTGATGGATTTAACTTACTCTCATATAAGTCTTTGTAGTTGTCCCGCACAGTTTCCCATTTATCCAACCTATGTTTAATAGAAGTTCCAATTCCTTCAATATTGTTTTCATAATTTGGGCAGTGAGTTGGTATTCTATTGTTTTTTATATCACTATTATACATTGAAAAGCATACAGTTTGGTTTGCCATTGTGTTGTCTGGCAAGATACTTCGTGGAATAGTATGTTCAATTTCAATTTCGTTTGAAAATAACTGTGAAATTGAAATTATTCTGCCTGTGTACATACATTGCCCTTTTTGCTCTATCCAAAGTTCATATCGCTTTATTGCATCTTTTTGTCCAAGAATAATATCATTTATTGATTTATACTTTTCTGCTTCAATATCTTTTGCTTCAAAAATCTGTTCTGTCCAAAGCTCGAATTTTGGGATATTTTCCTCAACATTTAGTGATGTTTTTTCTTCATCCTTATACTGTTGCAGGAATTCACGATATTTTCCTCTCTTCGATTCTCTTTCCCTCTGATATCGTTCGATGGCTGCCCTTTTATTATTGTCATTAAGTTCATCACTTGCCACTTCTACAATTACTTCTGTATCCTCATCAATTTCGCCATTAATAATTAAGGTATTTACAAGTCGTCTTAAAACACTCAAAGCTTTATTAAACATTGGGTTTTTAATGCTGTCGATAAGAGGTATTGGCAGTAATTCGGTTATAGCTCCAGTATCTTTGTTGACATATTTTTCGGATTCACCATAAATATTATCTCTGTTTGAATGATGATACAATTCATCAGCAACAATAATATTGTTTTCAATCAAAAGGTTTTTAAATATGTTTGTTGCTAATGGTACTTTTCTGTAAGATCGTTTATTATCAGTGAAATATTCTTGATAAAGATTTGCTACTTCATCAATTATTTTTTGTTTATCTTCAATGTATGCCCATGTTTTTTCACCATAATGAGATTCACAAGCTTGTTTTATATCAGTAAAATCACTTATATCCAATTTGTAATCAAAGGTTTTATGAGCAAATTTTTCGTGTGAAGGCAATCCTTTATGTGTATCAATAAGGTTGTTCGCTATTGTGGTAATTGTTTTATTCCAGTTATATTCTTCATTGCTTTTTTTAAGCAGTGAATAGATAAGTGTTTTATTAGATTCCCAATCATTATTAAGGTAATCTGGAATTTTGGCAAGTATAACAGCATCATTATATAAAAAGCCTTCTTTCAAGAATGGAATAATCCTTCTCATTGCTTTTAAACTTAGGTCGGCATAACCAGTAGGCATTTTTCTTTTTAATGATAGAAGTGGACTTTCAAACATATCCTTTCCTTTAACTTTTCTTGGCTCATCTTCTATACAGAGTTTTTCTTTTGCAAATTTGGGAATATGGCCTTCGTCAAAATCAAAGAGGATATGCCATAAATCGTATATTGAGTAACCATTTTTTGTTTTTGGTGCGTTTGTAATATTGTATTTATGCAATTCTTCGATTCCGGATTTAGTTTCTTCACCAAATATTTTTACAAGCCATTTGCAAACAGGCATTCCTGAAACTGAGGTGTCATATTTTCCGGTTTTGCTGTTAATTGGATAATTGTATCTTTTATTTTGCCCAAACTGTTTGTTTAAGAAACTTTTCATTTCTTCAAATTTGAAATTTTTATCTTTGGTTAGAAATAGATTATTGAAAAGGTTAACTCTATATTCTTGAGGTAGAAATTCCTTTTTATTGTCTTCTTCTATAGTTTTAATAGTATTTATAAATGACCAAGCTCTGAATATTTCAAAAATGGGATGTGAAACTGGACATCTTGCTTTTGTTGGTTCTAAAGTACATTTTCCAATGTTTCCCTTTTGACTTCTTAAAGGTCGTTGCCAAATGATGGCTTTATAAACAGATTGAACAAATTCATTTTCATAATCTCCTTGGGTGCTTTTTGAAATATCATATCTTTGTGCTTCACAAATTTTTTCAAGTTCAGTTTTATATTCTCGTCTCAAAGGATATTGATTTCTTGCCCGTTTCCCTTTTTCTAAAAACTCATTATGTAAAGCTTCTGCAATAGTTCTATTATTTGACAAAGCAGTAACAAATCCTTCTTTTTCCCTTCTTTCAATTTGAGTCTTTGTCTCTGATTCCTTTTTTGCTAATTCTATATCAAATTCTTCGTTTTCATTTTCCCCAATATTTTTATAACCACGTCTTTGAACTAAATGATACAATGCTCTTCCAAATTCATGAGGGGTTACTCGTTTATCTATTGATTTAATACGCAACTCATAAGGATTTTTATAGTTAATACCATTTAATATATATGTAAAATCACAAGCCAACCATTGAAGGAATTGTTTATTTTCTGGGAATTCCCTTTTTTCACCTTTCTTGTATTTGCTCCATTTTTCTAACTCGTTATTTTCTAATGGTGTCATTTGGTTTCTGATTAATACCTTTAATAATTCCCATTTCCTATATTTTCTTGCTTGTATTAATCTGCGTTTCGACCTAGCGTTTCTTCTATCTTTGGTTGGGGAAGAATATCCTCCCTGTCCTTTTATCATCCCGGATTTAAAGGTTATTACTCCATGTTTTATAATTTCATCATGTTCTCTAATTGCCCATCCTATCGAAGAGCTACCTAAATCAAGACCAATTTTTTTCATATTGCGTTATTTTTTATATATTTGTAATCGAAAGACAATTCACAACAAGGCTATAAGCCGTAGAATTAATCTGGGCGATTGCGTTTCGTAGTCGCCATTTTTTCAAGTTTTATACAATCCCTTTCATTCATCCTGCCAGGATAAATTCATGTTCATTGATTTTTGGGGAGTAAAATCAACTATTATTTCATAATTAAGGATTAAATGTAATAAATTTTGGCTACTTGGCAAAGTATGGTTTGTCTGTTTTCTTGTGCTACTGGTCGATAATGCTTTCGTCCGATTTTATTATTAGTTGAAAAATAATAACTTTGATTTCCCTGAACTAAGAAAAACTAACGATTGATAATTTTATTAACCAAATTCATTTTAATATGAAAACCCGAATCAGATTCTTCTCCCTGGCTATTGTGCTTGTGGGAATGCTTTTTGTTGTCCCTGCGGAAGCAAAAAAATCTACATCCAAAAGTGATAACAAAGGTTTTGAAATAAAACCGGGCGATATTGGCGGTTTAAAATGGCGGAGTGTTGGCCCTGCCTTTGCCTCCGGGCGTATCGCCGATTTTGCGGTAAATCCGTCAAACCATAGCGAATACTATGTTGCGGTGGCCAGTGGTCACGTGTGGAAAACCGTAAATAACGGAATCACATTTACCCCCATTTTTGATAAATACGGAGCTTATGCCATGGGCTGTATTGAAATTGACCCCACTAACCACAATGTAGTATGGCTGGGAACCGGCGAAAACAACCACCAGCGTGTAATTGGTTATGGCAATGGTGTATATAAAAGTATGGATGGCGGAAAGAGCTGGAAAAACATGGGGCTGAAAGATTCTCGTCAGATTGGCGGAATCGTGATTAACCCCGAAAATCCGGACATCGTTTATGTTGCTGCCGAAGGTTCTATCTGGGGATCGGGCGGCGAACGCGGCCTTTATAAAACCGTTGATGGTGGTAAAACTTGGGCCAAAGTCTTGGAAGTTTCCGAACATACCGGTATCAATAATGTGCTTATGGATCCGCGCAACCCGGAGGTTTTGTATGCCACTTCCGAGCAACGTCGCCGTCATGTGTTCACCAAAATTGGCGGTGGCCCCGAGTCAACCGTTTATAAAACTACCGATGGTGGTAAAAACTGGCGGAAAATCAATAAAGGGCTTCCTGGTGTTCATCTCGGAGGTATGGGAATTGCTATTTCCCCGGTGAACCCCGACGTTCTTTATTTAATCGTTGAAGCTGCCGAAGATAATGGCGGATTTTACCGTTCAACCAATCGTGGCGAAACTTGGCAAAAAATGAGCAGCCACAGCTCTAGCGGACAATATTATAACGAGATTTATTGCGATCCTAAAAATGTTGATAAAGTTTATTCGGTTGAAACCTATTCTCATTTTACCGAAGATGGTGGCAAAACCTGGAAGAGATTAAGTAATAAAGACCGCCATGTGGATGACCATGCGATATGGATCGACCCGGACGATACCAATCACCTTATGATTGGCGGCGATGGCGGAGTTTATGAATCGTATGATGCCGGCGAAAATTATATTTTCAAATCAAACCTTCCGGTTACCCAGTTTTACCGTGTTTTTGTTGATGATTCGAAACCTTTCTACTGGATTTTTGGCGGAACGCAAGACAACAACAGTCAGGGAGGACCTAATCAAAATATTTCAAGCAATGGTGTTCCCGAATCAGAATGGATTGTTACCCTGGGTGGCGATGGATTCTGCCAGGCAGTTGAACCGGGCAATCCAAATATTGTTTACTCCGAATATCAATACGGAAACATTTACCGCTACGATAAGAAAAGTGGCGAAAGCATTGGGGTTAAACCTCAGCCACGCAAAGGCGAAAAAACCTATAAATGGAACTGGAACACTCCGTTTATTGTAAGTTCTCACAGCCCCACCCGTTTGTACATGGCGGCAAATAAAGTATTCCGCAGCGATGACCGCGGAAATACTTGGCAGGTAATCAGCGATGATATTACCGCCCAAATTGATCGTAATACTTGGCCGGTAATGGATCATTACTGGAGCATAGATGCGGTTGCTAAAGATGTTTCTACCTCTTTGTACGGGATGGGGGTTTCATTGGCTGAGTCGAAGGTTCAGCAAGGATTATTATTTGTTGGAACCGATGACGGCGTGATTTCTTCTATCGAAGATAACGGGGCCAACTGGAGCCAAACAAAAACCTTCCCCGGTGTTCCAGAAAATACGTATGTAAGCGATATTCTTCCTTCTAAATTTGATGCCAATGTGGTTTATGCTGCTTTCAATAATTTGAAAAGAGATGATTTTAAACCGTATTTATTAAAAAGTACCGATAAAGGTAAAACCTGGACCTCAATCACCGGAAACCTTCCGGAAGGATCGGTTCACAGCATTGAGCAGGATTTTGTAAATCCTGATTTGTTGTTTGTTGGAACCGAATTCGGTGTTTATTTCACGGTTAACGGTGGGGGGTCGTGGACCCGATTAAGTGCTGGTATCCCGGATATTCAAATTCCAGATATGACCATTCACGAAGGTGAAACCGACCTTGTGGTAGCTACTTTTGGCCGTGGTTTCTACGTTTTGGATAATTATGCACCACTCAGGTATTTGAACGAAGCTTTCTTTAAAAAAGATGCTTATTTATTTGAAATACCAGATGCCTTGGCTTATATCCAAACCAGTAAAAAGTACGGGCAGGGTTCTACCCCATTTTTTGGCAATAATCCTGAATTTGGGGCAACCTTTACCTATTACATTAAAGAGGCTCCCCAAACACTGAAACAAATACGTAAAAAAGAAGAAGCCAAGTTGTTTAAAGAAAAAGCCAAAATCCCAATCCCCAGCATGGATGAATTACGTGCGGAAGAAAACGAGGTTAAACCGTATTTAATTTTTACAATTAAAGATGCTTCAGGCAAAGAAATACATCGCATAAAACAAGGTGTTTCAAAAGGAATTAACCGCACCACCTGGAACCTGAGAGCAGCGGCTCCATGGGTAAGGTTTAGAAATAATAAGTTTAACCCGACCGAGAATTCTAATGGGATCTTCCTGGTGCTTCCGGGCAAATACACTGTAACCATCGATCAGTATGTGAGGGGCGAAATTACGAACCTTGCCGGTCCGGTTGAGTTTAAGGTTGAACCTTTGAACAATGTAACTTTACCAGCCGAAGATCGTGAGGCGATGTTTGCCTTCCAGCAAAAATCGGCTAAGTTATATGCTACGGTTAGTGCTACTGAAAATGTTGCCGGAGAATTGGTAAAACGTGTTGGTGAGATCAAACAAATTATAAGCAATATTCCAAATGTGCCGGTTGGTTTAATGGTTAAAGCTGATAAATTAACCAAAGATTTGGATGATGTGATGTGGGAATTTAACGGGCAACCTTCAAAAGCCAGTGATGAAGAAAATTGGCCGGCCATTCCAAGCATTAACGACCGTTTAGGTAAATTGTTTTCATACCAAAGAGGAAATACACAAAGTACAACTCAAAGTATGAAAGATAATTATGATCGTATTGTTGAACAGTTCACCCCGGTTTATAACCGAATTAAAAAAATTAAGGAAATTGAACTTAAAGCTCTTGAAGAAGAATTAAAACAATACGGGGCTCCGAGTATTAGCGGGAGTTTACCCGATTGGAATTAATTTTTAGCCATTAAAGTATTTTATAAGAGGGAACCGTATGGTTCCCTCTTATGTTAAAAAGCTGTTAATTTTCACTGTAATAGACTTCCCAACAATTATTTTTGGAGGTAATTTGTGAATTTATTTGATGACCAAACAGCAACTTCCTTTTTTAC
Organism: Bacteroidales bacterium; assembly: GCA_963664245.1. GTDB lineage: Bacteria > Bacteroidota > Bacteroidia > Bacteroidales. The sequence goes on along the minus strand of OY760934.1, from coordinate 1,825,085 downwards.
TTCATTTACCGACTAAAACCCTTCATTTACCGATTTTGGGTTTTTAGAGAAATGTCATAGGGCTAGTTTTGTTGCAATTTTAAAAATAAGTTTAAATAGCATTTAAAAAAGATATTATGAGTTCAAAACGACTTACAATTATAGTGATTGCAATTGTTGCAATATTGGGTGGAAGTTTTGGTTTAATGAGTTATTTTAAAAGCCTAAAGGAAAAACCTGAAGAAAAACCGCCTGTTGAAGCAAAAATATTTGTGAAAGCCAAACCTGTAAAGTATGAAAAAATAACACCAATGGTAAAAGAAGGTGGCCGTTTGGGTTCACTGAATACCGTAGATGTTATTTCTGAAGTTCAGGGAAAGGTGTTGAATGGAGATGTTCCGCTTAAAAAAGGACAAAAATTTAAAAAAGGCGATTTATTGGCGAAAGTTTTTGATGGCGAAGCCAAAAATAATTTGATGGCTTCGAAAAGTCGTTTTTTAAATACCCTGGCAAATGCATTGCCCGATTTAAAAATTGATTACCCGGAAAATTACAAGGCTTGGTTAAATTTCTTCAATGCGATTGATATTGCTGAGAAATTGCCTGAAATTCCATCGGTAAAATCGGATAAAGAAAAAACCTTTTTGGCTAGCCGGAGCATCTTAAACGATTATTTTACCATTAAAAGCTCGGAAATTCGCTTCGATAAATATGAAATCCGCGCGCCGTTTAGTGGTTCGTTTACCGGGGTTAATATTGAAGTTGGATCAACCGTGAATACCGGGAGCCGGATAGGAACAATTATTCAAACCAGCCGCATGGAACTGGAGGTTCCGGTGAAAACCGAAGATGTTCAATGGCTGAATATTGGCGATGAGGTACTTGTTTTTACCCCTGTTTCCGATGAGCCTTTGAAAGCTAAAATTGTCCGTATTTCGGATTTTGTAAAACCCGAAACCCAATCGGCCAGCGTGTTTGTTTCTATTTATCCTCAGTCAAAAGTAAAGCTTTTTGAAGGCATGTATCTGAATGCTGAATTTTCCGGTGAACCCATTGAGAATGTTATGGAAATGCCGCGTAGTGCAGTTTTTGACGATAATCAAGTGTACGTTGTTGAAAATGGTTGTTTGAAAAAACAGGGCATCCGCGTTCATAAAATAAACCAAAAAACATTGATTTTTTCCGGAGTAGAAGAAGGAAAAACTTTGGTGGTTGAACCTTTAATTAGTGTTAGTGAAGGAATGAAAGTTGAGATTTTGAAATAAGCTCAGTCTCACCATTGGTAAAAATCTGTAAAAGAAATTTTGTAAGATGAAAAAAATAGTAAGCCTATTTGTAAAATATCCCTTTTATGCCAATATCGTGATTTTTGTAATCATGCTGGCCGGGCTTTTTAGCCTTGCGTTTCAAATGAAGAAGTCGTTCTTTCCTGAATTTTCAACCCGGAATATTGTGGTGTCTGTTTCTTATCCGGGAGCCTCTCCTAAAGAAATGGAAGAAGGAATTACCGTGCGGATTGAAGAAGCTCTTCGTGGACTGGCCGGGATTAAAGAAATAAATTCTACTTCTTCTGAAAATTTTAGCCGTGTTCAAATTGAAACTACCGGTGAGTACGATATTGATGAAACCCTGATGGAAGTTAAAAATGCCGTTGATGGCATTAGCTCGATGCCTGTGGATGCCGAAAAACCCATTGTATTTAAACAGCGGAATTCAACTTTTGCCATGTTCTTGGGTATTTCGGGAGATGTTGATTTGCAGACCTTAAAAAAATATGCCGACGAGATCGAAATCGATCTGTATAATTCAGGGGTAATGTCGCAAATTTCAGTTGGGGGATATCCCTCGCTGGAGTTATCGGTTGAGGTTCCGGAAGAAAACCTTCGCCGTTATAATATTACTTTTGATGAAATTGAACGGGCTATTTCATTCAATAACAGGGATATTTCCGGGGGACAAATTAAATCGCAGGAAGAAGAGATATTAATCCGTTTACGTTCGCGTAGTGTTGATCCGGGAAAAATTGAATCCATTATTCTGAGAGCAAATCCGGATGGAAGCTACTTACGTATCGGAGATATTGCCAAAGTTCATTTGCAATTTGCCGACGTGGCAAGTGGTACAACAATGAATGGCAAGCCTTCAATTTCCTTTAATATTAATAAATTACCTGAAGAAGATTTAAAAGAGATCAAAGATTTTTGTTTGGATTATGTTGAGGAGTTTAACCAAAAACACTCGGATGTTACCCTGTATGTAACTTTTAACTTTTTTGACATGCTGGGTGGCCGTTTAAATTTATTGTATAAAAACGGTGGTATTGGCTTGTTGTTGATTGTTGTAACATTAACTTTATTTTTAAGTTTTCGCTTATCGCTTTGGGTTGCATTTGGGATTCCATTTTCATTTCTGGCAATGTTTATTCTTGCCGCGCAAGCAGGGATTACTATTAATATGGTTTCGTTATTCGGGATGATTTTGGTGGTTGGTATTTTGGTGGATGACGGCATTGTAATTGCCGAAAATATATTTTCACATTTCGAAAAAGGGAAAAGCCCCAAACGTGCGGCTATCGATGGTACGATGGAAGTACTCCCGGCTGTATTTACTTCAGTAATAACCACCATTATCGCTTTTTTGCCCTTAATGTTTATTACTTCGGGAAGGATGCAAATGATGTACGAGATGGCCTTTGTGGTAGTTTTTAGTTTGGGATTCTCGTTGCTGGAGGCCTTCTTTGTATTGCCTGCTCACTTAGGGAGCAAGCATATTTTGCGTTCGAATAACCGTACGGTATTTGCCAAAACAATCAGGGCCAGCTTGGAAAAATTCCTGGTGTTGATGCGTGATAAATTATATGGACGATCTTTACGATTTATTTTAAGGTACAAATATATCTTTGCCGTTGTGCCGATAGCCCTGTTTTTCATTACTGTTGGTTTGCTGCAGGGCGGAATTATAAAATCAACGTTTTTCCCTTCTATTCCATTCGATCAATTTACAGTTGATTTGGCTTTTAAACCCGGTTCGGGCGAACGCAACACCATTGAAAAATTGAATAAGATTGATGATGCCATTTGGGCCGTTAATGAAGATTTAAAACGAGAATTTAACGATACGGCAAATTTTATAGATTTTACCTTTGTGAACCTTGGGAATGCGTTTAACGGAGAGGAAAGTGGTTCACATGCAGGGAATATTTTTGTGTTGCTCCGCGACCTGGAAGGTGCTGAGATAAGCAGTTATGAAATTGTTGACCGGGTTCGTGAAAAAACAGGGAAAATCCCCGAAGCCGAAAAATTGACCATGGCCGGAAGAAATACTTTTGGCACCCCGGTTTCTATCAGTTTGCTGGGCAAAGATTTGGAAGAACTCAACAAGGCGAAAATTGAGTTGATGGAGGGGATGAAAAATATTGCTGCCATTAATAATATTACTGAAAATAATGCTGTTGGTAAACAAGAAGTTCGTCTTAAATTGAAATCCAAAGCTTACTTCTTAGGCTTGAATGAAATGACTTTGACCAACCAGGTCCGTCAGGGATTTTTTGGAGGTCAGGCACAGCGTTTGCAACAAGGCAAAGATGAACTTCGGGTTTGGGTTCGTTACCCTAAAACCGACCGTTTGAATATTGGCCAGTTAGATAACATGCGTATCCGGACAGCAATGGGTGAGTTCCCGCTTTCGGAGCTGGCTGAATATACCGTTGAACGTGGTCCGGTAAATATTAAACGCTTTAATGGTTCACGCGAGATTAGGGTAAATGCGGATATGGTTGATCCTTTGGAACCTGTTCCTCCAATTCTTGAGGAAGTTCGAACCAAAATACTGCCCCCGATTTTATCAAAATACCGTGGTGTTAGAGTAGAATACCAAGGTCAACAACGTAGCAGTGAAGAAACACAATCGGATCTTGTCAGCAATTTCGGAATAGCTTTTATGATTATTATTGTCATCATTATGATCCATTTTAAGTCTGCTTCCCAGGGACTTATCATTATTATGATGATCCCTCTGGCTTGGTTAGGGGTTGCCTGGGGTCATGGCATCGAAGGCTTGCCTCTTTCAATGCTTAGTGCCTGGGGAATGGTAGCTCTTTCCGGGGTAATTATCAATGATGCGGTGGTGTTCCTTTCAAAATATAACTCGCTGTTACTTGAAGGATTCAAAGTTAGGGAAGCGGTGTTTAATGCCGGTATTGCAAGGTTCAGGGCCATTGTTTTAACCACGCTTACAACAACGGTAGGGCTTTACCCGATTATTCTCGAGAAAAGTTTTCAGGCGCAGTTCCTGAAACCGATGGCTGTTTCGTTGGCTTATGGTGTGTTTATAGGAACCGCTTTTATTCTGGTTCTGTTTCCTGTACTTATCCTGGTTTTGAACGATTTTAAACGCTTTGTTTTGTGGATTTATGATGGTCGGGTTAGGAAACCGGAAGAGGTGGAAAAAACACTTATTTACAGTAAAAAAGTAATTGATTAATAGTTGATAAAATATTAGAGATGAAAAAAATAATCATTTTTTTAAGCTTTTTATTTGGTGTGATGGCACTTCCTGTTCAGGCGCAACGTAGCCTGAGCCTGAGTGGGGCCATTCAACTGGGGCTCGAAAATAATTTTCAAATAAAAATCTCCGGCCTGAATGTTGAAAAAGCCGATATTAATAATTCCTGGGGAACTGCCGGCAGATATCCTGCCATTATTCTTGGTGCTTCGCTTAATAATAGCTATGCCGATATGTATCCCACAACTACTAACGAACGCAGCCAAACATTTACCCATGCCATTTCCCCGAATGTGAATGTAAATTGGACCGTTTTTGGCGGTTTCAGGGTTAATATTTCAAAGGCAAAACTGGATCTTTTGCAGCAATATTCCGAAGGGAATGAACAGGTAGTGATTGAGAATACCATACAAGCCATTATCTTGGCTTATTATGATGTTCAATTACAAAAAGAAAAATTGAATGTTATGGAATCACTAAAAGGAATCTCAAAGGATCGTTACGATTACGAGATGCAAAAGAAAGAATTCGGGAGTTCGGTTACTTTTGATGTGTTGCAGGCCAAGAATGCTTTTTTAAGCGATTCTATAAATTATTTGCTCCAGCAGTTAAATGTAAAAAATGCTATCCTGAACCTAAATCAGTTGTTGGGCGAAGAATCGGTAAAACGTTTTGAGCTGACGGATAAACTTCCGGTTATTGCAAATAATTATGTGCTGGGCGATTTGATGGACAAAATGATGGCGAACAACCAAACCTTGAAGAACCAATACATCAATCAAAAAATTTTAAAGAAAGAGGTTCAGTTCCAAAAAGGAGGGATGCTCCCTTCGCTGGTGCTGAATACCGGGGCAGCCCACTATAATACAATGACCCGCTCGAAATACGAAAGTGAGGGTTCTTACGGAAAAACATACACCAACAATTATAATATTTATGCCAACCTTTCGCTAAACTTTACCTTATTCGATGGCGGGAATACCCGTAGTGCCATTCAGTTGGCGAAAATTGACGAACGTATTGGCGAAATCAGCATCGAAGAAATGGAACTTCAACTGAACAACGTGCTGATTAATTTGTACGATTTGTTTAGTATTAACAAGCAATTGTACAATGTTTCGGAAGCTAATTTAGAGAGTGCAAAATTGAATTTGGAGATTGCCACCGAAAAATTTAAAGTGGGGGCGATTAATTCTTTCAATTATCGTGATATTCAGTTGTTGTACCTGAATACGGCCATTAGTCAGTACGAAGCCATGTATAATTTGCTGGATACACACACCGAATTATTACGGCTTACAGGCGGAATAATCGAAGCAAACTAAGACTAAAGATTCCCTTTTCAATAACATCCTTTACTTCAGCTTGTCCAATTCATTTTGGGCGGCTGAAGTTCTTTTTAGTAAGACCTGAATTTTATTTTGCAAAACCTAAACCAGGTTATTTTATTCAAATTCAGGGACTTGTAAAACATCTTGACTTATCTCCCATTGCTTAACTAAAAATTTATTTAATTTAGTCTCCAATTTTCGGGAATTAATGCACGGTAAAAAAGCCCAATTGGACAATATCATTATTGACAAGAAAATTTTTGATAAAATTTACGACCAATATTATAAAGGATTGGTCGGTTTTGCTTATTCTTTTTTAAACGATCAGATAAGCAGTGAGGATATTGTGCAGGATCTTTTTTGTTATTTGTGGGAAAAAAAACTATCGTTTACTAATAGTGTTTCCTTAAAATCTTATTTGTATAAATCGATCCAGAATAATTGCCTCAATTTGTTACGCCATCAGAAAATTGCCAATAAATACTCGGAAGAGCAGCTCAAAATATTGGAAACCGAAGAAGATCTACAGAAACGTATTCTCACCGAAGAAGTATACCGCTTGCTTTATCAGGGAATTGAAGGCTTGTCAGAGAAACGTAAAAACGTAATCATACTTGGCATGAAAGGCTACCGTAACGAAGAAATAGCAGAAATGCTTGAAATCTCAAAAAATACGGTAAAAACCCATAAAAAAGTTGGGTATCAAATGTTGCGCGAAAAAATGAAAGACCACGAGCTCCTTTTGTTTATTTTGTTGGGATTGTAAAAAATATTACTTTCCGAATACCTCCTTTTTCGTTTTAAAACATTATATATAATATATCTCTTTTATGATTGATAAAATATTAAGAATACGGGAAATAATAGTAAAAAAACAGCTGGATGTTCTTACCGAAAACGAAAAAGCTGAACTGGATCAATGGGTGTCTGAATCGGATGAGAATGTTTCGTTATATCACAGTATTATTAGTGCTCAGAATATTGAAGAACGGTTTGCTTTATACGATTGCATTGATCTGGAAAAATCAAAGAAAATTTTACACCAACGGATTTCTCCAAAACAAACTTCAAGGGAAATATGGTGCAAAGTTGGGCGTTGGGCTGCGGTGTTTGTGCTTCCGTTAGCAGTAGCTTATTTTTTATATAATAACCAGCAATCCAATAAATATCAGCGCTTGGTTCAGCGAAATATGGTTCAGCATGCTAAAGCGGTTTTGATTTTGGATGACGGAAAAACCATTGACCTTGAAAAATCGCAGGGAGCTAAACTCGAAATTTACGAGGAGGTAAGAACCAAAAATGAAAATAGCCAGCTCATATATACTACCCCCGAAGAAATAAACAATAAAAAAACTGAAGAGGAAATATTGAATACCTTAAAAACTTCTTCAACACTAAATGGTGGCTATCGGCTAAGCCTTTCAGACGGGACGAAAGTTTGGTTAAACAATGAAACAGAATTAAGATACCCCATTTGTTTTAAAGGCAACACACGAAAAGTTTACCTTCAAGGTGAAGCTTATTTTGAAGTGGCTAAAGACAGCGAACATCCTTTTATTGTTGATGTAAATGGCCGATCGGATGTTAAGGTTCTGGGAACGAAGTTCAACATTTCTGCCTACGAAAATAAAGCGGAAATTTTGACAACCTTGCTGGAGGGTTCTGTTCAGGTTTCTCATTTTAACGTTACCGGGGATATGGAAAATTTGTCTTCAGAGAAGACGTCTTTGATTCTTACTCCCGGCGAACAAGCCATCATGGGATCGGACGGTTCTTTTAACAAACGAAATGTAAACCCTGCTCTCTTTACTTCATGGGTTCAGGGAGTATACATTTTTAACAATCTTGAGCTGCAAGAAATAGCGAGCCTTATACATCGTTGGTACGGGCTCGAAATATTCTTTGATAACGAGTATATGAAACACATCCGGTTTACAGGGGCCATTAATAAGAATAAACCTCTTGACGATTTTATTGCACTTATTGAAAAAACATCCAGCGTGAGGTTCTCAATTTCAGAGGAAGCTTTACTGATTAAAGAAAAGGAATAAAACAAAAAAACCGGAAGTTGCCGAACACAGCTTCCGGTAAGTCAAATAAAAGTCTCTGTAAAACAGAGACAAGTATTAATTTAACTAAACAAATTTATGAAAAAAACAAAGACAATGAAGTGGCTTTCCCATAAGAAAGTTCGTCCTGGAATTTTATTCTTTACGAGTATTTATTCCTTTCTATTGTTTTTTGCTGTTTCTCAAGCCTGGGCTTCCGAAACCAATCAAAAGCAAATTACATTGAAAATGGAAAACGCCAGTATAAAAGAAATACTGGATGAATTAGCGGTGAAATGCGATAAGCTGTTTTTTTATTCGGACAGCGAAATTGACCTGAAAAAGAAAATCACCGTGGATTTGGAAAACAAAACCATGGAAGAAATCCTTCAGTTTATCCAGGCTAAAAGTGGCAATTTTACTTATGAAATCACAGACAATTATGTGACGATTATGCCTGCGCCACAAAACAAATCTAAAGAAAAAGTTGATATAACAATTAAAGGAAAGGTTACCGACAAAGATGGTGCCCCCTTGCCTGGTGCAACGATTATAATTAGTGGAACCAACAAAGGTATTACCACTAATGATGAGGGAGAGTTTGTATTGGCCGTTCCGTCAGAAGCTACTGTTTTAAGAATTAGTTTTATTGGCTTTGAAACAAAAACAGTAACGGTTGGAAAACAGCGTAATTTTACCATTGTTCTTAATGAAACTGCTACAAATTTAGGAGAAGTGGTTATAAATGGTTATCAAACCCTTCCAAAAGAAAGAGCTACAGGGTCTTTCAAAACAATTAGGGCTGAAGAACTAAAAAAAGTAGGGGGTAATAGTTTTAATCTGAAAAATGTTATCGAAGACTTGGTTCCCGGACTTTATTTTGAGCCCAATTATGAAGAGGATCAAAATCCATCCGGAGAAAACAGCAGAAGTATCGTAATTCGAGGAATGAGCACTTTTGGAGATAATAATCCCCTTATTGTTGTAGACGGATTCCCATTGGATCCGGATATTTCCGATCCCTGGACCACCATTAACCCCGATGATGTTGAGAGTGTTACGGTGCTAAAAGATGCGGCAGCAGCTTCTATCTGGGGGGCCCAGGCTGCAAACGGTGTTATTGTTATTGAAACCAAGAAAGGGGGAGTTACTTTCGGAAAAACTACTTTTAATATTTCGGTTGATTATGTCACTAAACCCAAACCTAATTTGTCAAAAGTTCCGTGGGCTTCAAGTGAAGAAGCGGTTGATATTTACAAATGGATGGTTTTGGATCATGATTGGTTCGACAATCTTATGACCACTTATTATGATACCTATGAACTTCCCGAAGTGATGCAAACATTAGTGGATATGAAAGTCGGTAATATCACAGAAACTTATGGAAATGAAAGGTTGGAGGAACTTTTACACCTGGATGTACGGGATGAATTTTCAGCCTTATTCCTGCGCCCTGAGTCACAACAGAAAATTAATATTTCGATGCAAAGTGGTGGGAACACTCATAAAATAAGGACTTCTCTTACGGCAATATCCAACAGCAGCTACTCCAAGGGGAACTCCGATTATAGTTTCCTGGCAAATATTAATGATAGCTATTCTCCTGCAAAATGGTTGAAATTTTCGGTAGGGATGAACCTTTCTATTTCAAAGGAGGAAAATAATGGGGTGAACTTGGAAGGTTCCAGTAATTATAATGATCTGATCAACATTCCCCAGCATTCACGTATATTGGATGATAACGGAGATTATCTGCCGATGATACAATATATTTACCCCGATAGGTACTATAATTTCCCGACAAGTCATAGGCAGGATACCGTAGCAAAATATAACCTCCCTTATGATTGGGACTGGAATTTAAAAAGGGAAATTGACAACCGGGATAATTCTTCTAAAAATTCAAATATACGGTTGAGCGGGAAATTGGCACTTAATCCAATTGAACCCCTAAGCATAGAAATGTCTTATCAATATACACATGTGAACGGTTTGGATCGTTCTTATTATAATGAAGAAACTTGGGTTGTTAGAAATATGGTTAACAATTATGCCAGACCGGACGGAACCTATCCTGTACCTCCGGGAGGGATGCTTGCGGAAACCAGGACTTTTGCCTATTCGCATGATACCCGTTTGCAGTTTAACTTTAATAAAAAATTTGGGCTTCATGGAATCACTGCTTTGGCAGGGATTGAATGGCGGAAAGATTACCGTGAAAGCATACCCTATGGTTATTATGGATACGATCCCCAATCGCTTACCTATAGTTCAAGCATAAATTACTCAGATACATTTACTCCTAAGATGAGCGGGCTTTCGTCTTCCTATCCTAATATTCAGGTGATTCCTGGTGTATATTATGCCCCAAGTTTTGTTGGTAAAGACAACCGTTATGTATCTAAATATGGAAACATAGGTTACACTTTTAAAGAAAAATATGATTTTACGGCGAGTATTCGGCAAGATAAAACAAACTTATATGGACAAGCTCCTTCATACAGGGACTTGCCCCAATGGTCTATCGGTTTTGGTTGGGCCATTAGTAAAGAACCGTTTTTCAAAGTAGATTTTGTGGATAACCTTAAATTAAGGGCTTCTTATGGATTTAACGGAAACGTTGATAAAAGTGCCAGCCCTTATATTTATGGATACTCGTGGACAGATCCAGTTAATTTTCTTCCTTATTTGGCAGTACAGTCTGCGCCCAATCCTAATCTGACCTGGGAAAAGACCAAGGTAATTAATTTTGGGGTAGACTTTGTTCTGTTTAAGAGTAGGCTCAAAGGAAGTTTGGAATACTATAAAAAACATACCACGGATGCTTTAGTTCAGACTGCTGTTAATGGTACTTACGGATTCCAGAATAACAGGGCCACGGCAAATGCTGGTACTATTGACAACAATGGTGTTGAGTTAGACTTAGTGGCTACGGTAATTAACAACAAAAATTTTACATGGAGGTCAACTTTTAGTCTGGGAGCAAATAAAAACAAGGCTTCCGATTTTACTGGGGTAGCCTCTACCTGGACATCTTATCTTTCTATGCCTTATTATTACCATTTACAAGATCAGCCAGTAAGTTATTTAGCTGCTATGCGATGGGCGGGCTATGATGAAAACGGGATGCCGCAATTTTATTATGGAGAAAATACGGTGTATTCTGTTACTGATGCCCCTTCTTATTCTACAATGGATAAAGATTCCATTATAACAATTGTTGGGCAAAGAGATCCTAAGGTGTATGGCGCATTTATCAACTCTTTCACCTATAAAAATTTTGAACTAACTATCCGTTTGAGCTATAAATTCGGGCACACCTTCTTCAGTGATTACCCGGCAAGCAATATGGCAAGTACGTATACAAGTACCAGCAACTACTTTACCTGGCTCCCCGAACTCATGGTTAACCGCTGGCAGTCGGCCGATGATGCAGAAACAGCTAGTATGTATTCTTTAAATGAAAGAATTACAACCTCCAATGTGAATACTCTTGCATCCTATCTGGAACATTATAGCGATAAAAGGGCACAGGATGCCAGCCATATCCGTCTGCAAAGTATTAGCCTTTCTTATAAACTCCCTATATCTACAATCACATGGCTAAGAAGTGCTGTGCTTTCGTTTGAAGCCCGTAACTTAGGATGTCTGTGGGTCGCCAATAATCTTGGTGTTGATCCGGCAAATCCTCCTTATAGCAGTTCAACTTATGGTGCTGTGAGATTTGTGACAAGATACAGACCCGAGTATTCATTTAGCTTAAGATTAGGACTTTAATTAAAAAAATAAAAAGATGATTATGAAAAATAAAATATTAATATATTTATTAATCCCTTCTTGTATATTTCTTGCATTGCTAAGTTGTAATGAAGATAAATTTCTTGAAGTTCTTCCAAAAGGAGTAGTTGTTGCAAAAACTACTACAGATTTTCGTAAATTGTTAGACGATGCTGATAATGAACGCTATCAATATTCACTGACTCAGACAGCGGGTATGGTTGATGTGCTTTCGGATGACGTGTCGCTTGATTCAACCAATTGGGACGATTGGACGTCAACACGTATACATTTTCAAGAATTATTTACCTTTAAAGAATATGTTTGGCTTTACGACGGATTGAAAGATGATAATAACTGGAAAATGCCTTATTATATTGGCTCGCTTATCAGTGTTATGCTTACTGAGATTGAAAAAGTAACGGATAACCCTGAATTGAAAGCCCAGCTTATTGCAGAGGCAAAAGTCCACCGTGCTTATGCGTATTTAGCCTTGATTAATGGCTATGCAAAAGCCTATGATCCTACAACAGCATCTACTGATTTAGGGGTTCCCATTGTCACCGAACCGGCAGCTTTACCGAGTCTGGAACGCAATACGATACAGGAAGTGTATGACTTTATTTTAAAGGATCTGACAGAAGCAGTCCCTGATTTACCTGATGATGTTGATCAATACAAGCACCGGCCCACAAAAACAGCCGCCTATGCAATCTTAGCACGTACCTATTTATACATGGGCGATTATGAAAAAGCCCTGACGAATGCGAATAATAGTTTACAGATACGTGATTTTCTGTATGACCTGAATTATGAATATGATACTACAGGTTATTATAAGGGGACGGCTTATCCTTATTATACCAAAATAAACAAGATATCCCGTACGACTGACCAGGAAATGCTTTTGAATAAAACAACCATAAAAGGAATACGATCATATCAATATATGTTCGTTGATACAACCACTTTTAACCAAATTTACCCGGGATATTCAAGGAATGGGGCTGAATATGAAAACTATGACCTGAGAAGAACCCTTTGGTTTTATGGCTGGAACTCAACCTGTACTTCAAAAATATCTAATTATGCTTATAATTTCAGGTATTATGGGAACTACCCAACCTATCGCTATGGAATTGACGGAACCAAATCAGATGGAGCCTATAACATTTCTGTAACAACCTGTGAAATGTATTTGACCCGTGCCGAATGCAATGCAAGGCTTGGATATTTACAAGAAGCCCTAAATGACATAAATACGCTTGCATTAAAACGTTATAGAATAGGAACGTATGAGGAGGTCACCCTAGCTTCACTTGGAAATAGCCAGGAAGCTGTACTTGATGCTGTTTTAAAGGAAAGAAGAAGGGAGCTCTATGGGAAAGAGTTGAGGCTGTACGATATCAAACGCCTGCATATTCCAATGACCCATTACTTGGGCAGTTTAAAAATTACAGTTCCTGCAGATGACCCAAGGTTTGTATTGCCTATTTTTTATAAATACATAGAAACAAACCCTGAGTTGGAGGATAATGATAGAAGTATTTCAGGAGTTACATACGAATAAACCCAAACAAACTTAATATTTGTTTGTAACCTGATCTTGTATAAGGATGCTTCAAAATTTTATAAACTTTTTGGGGAAAGTGCGAAGCATCCTTATCATATTTTAATAAAAATTTTTCTAAATATTTATTACTGAACTAAAAATGGGTTGCTTCTGCATATATTTAGTGTAACCCCGGAACTAAGCAAATTATTAAATATTCAACAATGAAAAAACTAGATATGAAATATAAAAAAATACTCTTGTTCGTGCTGTCTTTTATTGTGTTGGGGTCTTGTGGCTTCCAAAAAGAAGGTTATGAAATAAAAGGAGAAATAGATGGATTAAACAACGGAGAATTACTAATGGTGAAATATTTTGACGGAACCGTTTTAGAGAAAACAATTTCAAAAAATGGAATATTTGAATTTAAGAAAGAAGAACGCTTTATTGGTGATAAAGTATATCTGAAACAAGGCTCAAAAAAAATTGCAACATTTTATTTGGAACCGGGAAAAATTATAATCGAAGGGAATATTTTAAATCCCCAAAAAATAAAGACTTCCGGGACTCCTTCCAATGATGCCTATAATGAATATCTTGAAGCTGTTTTACCTATTGAAGAGAAAATGGCAGAGCTAAAAAGAGAAAAGAAAACGACCCAAGATATTTCTGTAAAAATGCAAATAATAGATAGTCTTAATAAAGAATACGATAATTTTTATCAGTTCAGAAGAGATTTTGCAAGAAAGCATAACAATACCATTCTTGCCCCTGAATTTTTATCGGCGGGTACGGGGCATTTGACTTATAAAGACATGAAAGAATTATTGGCCGGTTTGGATCCGAATACGCCGGAAAACTGGTACACAAACCGTTTAAAAGAGCGGTGCGAGATTTTACGGCAAACCGATTTTGGGAAAGTTCCGCCGGATTTCACCCTGCCTAATCCGGAGGGAGAACAAATTTCCCTTTCATCGCTTAAAGGCAATGTTGTTTTGGTCGATTTTTGGGCTTCATGGTGCGGGCCTTGCCGGGCCGAAAATAAAAATGTCCGAAAATTATATGAGAAGTATCATGAAGTAGGATTTGACGTGATTAGTGTTTCTATTGATGATAACAGGGAAAAATGGATAAAAGCTGTTAAAGAAGATCAATTGCCATGGCACCATGTTTCAAGTTTAACTGGCTGGAATTGTCCGGTAGCTAAAAGTCTGGGGGTTGCTTATGGGATGTCGGGAGTTCCTTATACAATTTTACTTGACAGGGAAGGTAAAGTTATCGGGCATAATGTGAGAGGAAGTGATTTGGAAAATAAGTTAAAAGAATTTTTCGAGGAATAATATTTGTTATCTGAAAACTCAATAAAAACATAACTTGTTGTTCATTTTCTTGTTGCAAGCTCAAATCCGAATTAAACAGCTTTCTCAGAAAATTTGAACCCTAAGACAGAAGAGTGTCTTAATCTATGTTATGGTAATACGATGAAGAACATAGCTGTATCACACAACCCTGAACTTTTAAAACTACTTAAAAGGGCTTCAAAAGGGAAATCGAATATTGATTGGGCTAGGTAGAAAAAGCTGTTAATAAAGCAATTTGGAGATGGTTGGGTTAACCCCAACCATCTTTTTTAAAGAGAATATAAAAGAAGAAGGTTGTGGTATTTAAAGCAGATTCCCAAATGAATATTCAAAAATTGAAGAATCTTTTTCTCTGGAAGTACTAAAGCTTATGACCGACTAAATTTTGGGACGGACAAAAAATTAGGCGTTGCTTTGATGATGACATTTCGATATGATGTTTAAAAAATGTGAAGTTGAAACCGGAATTTTTAATATGAAAAATGAGCCGGTTTTATATCTGTACCAATAATATTTCCAATGTTTTTCCTTTATTTTAAACCCAAATCGAATGAAAGAAATTATAATTTAGTGATAATGAGATTAGATATTTTTGTGTAGGTTTGTATGCAATAAGTAATCCTTTGCACGGTTATAAGTATGATTTTAAACAAATTAGATGATAAGCGAGAGATGCTGTTGTTATTGTCGCAAGGCAATACCGATGCTTTTGCGAAAGTGTTTGAATTGTACAAAGACCGTGTATATCGTGTAGCCATGCAATATTTAAAATCACAAGTTTTGGCCGAAGAAATTGTACAAGATACTTTTTTGAGATTGTGGGATAAAAAAGGATTGCTTCCTGAAGTGATTAATTTTGATGCGTGGTTTATGACTTTTTGCAGGAATTACATCATAAATTATCTTAGACGCATGGCTTACGAATCTTCTGTGCGTGAGCAATGGGTAAGCGAGCTTCCTCAAACAGGAGAGGATGCTGACTATCCGATTCGTCAGGCTCAGTATGATGATCTTTTGCAAGAAGTACTCGGTCGGCTTTCCGATCAGCAGCGTGAGGTTTATACCCTTGCACGTGAACAAAAACTTACCTATGAAGAAATAGGGAAAAAACTTTCTATTTCGCCCAATACTGTTAAAACACATATGGCACGAGCCTTGCGATCTATTCGGGAGTTTTTTACAGAACAGGGTTTAATTTGAAAAATAAACGACAAATTATTTTTCTAAAATATCTATCCAGCACAAAACCCTCTTCAACAAATTCTTAAATTGTTTTGTACTCCGCCTTCTTTTCCCATCTGTCTATAAAGAAACCATCTGCCGTATATTTTATGTCAAAAGAACAAAAAGATTTTCTAAAACTGCTTGAAAAATATAAGCTAAACCTGACTTCTCAGGAAGAAGAAGATCAATTATTTGCTATGATCCGTAGCGGAAAATATGATCAAAAAATGGAAGAACATGTATTGGCCAGCTTGCTGGACAAAGCCAATGAAGGAGTAAATCTTCCTGATAAAAAAGCCTCAGAAATACTTTTCAAGCTTCAAACGCAAATTTCAGCAAGCAAACAACAGCCAGTAATGAAAAAAATAACCGGATATCGTCGTTGGGTTGCTGCTGCAGCTTTTTTAATTTTATCTGCGAGTGGATTATATTTGATTTTTAATCCTTTCTCTAAAACAATTCCTACTCAGGCTGAACGATTTAAAAATGATATTGTTCCGGGCACCAATAAAGCCACCCTTACCTTAGCTGGAGGAAAGACTCTCTTTTTGGATAGTTTGCAAGCCGGAAGTATTGCAAAACAGGAAAATACAGCGATTATTAAAATGGACGAGGGAGAGCTCGTATATAATGATTCTGCATCATTAGGTTTTGAGATGAATACATTAACCATCCCCAGGGGCGGGCAATATCAGCTAACCTTGTCTGATGGGACCAAAGTATGGCTAAATGCAGCTTCTTCTATTACCTTTCCTTCTGCCTTTATTGGTAAAGAACGCAGGGTTGATATAAAAGGCGAATGTTATTTTGAAGTTGCAAAAAACTTGCAGAAACCTTTTATCGTTAACATCGCTGGCAAAGCCGAAATAAAAGTGTTAGGGACTCACTTTAACATCAATGCTTATGAAGATGAAGCTGTTATAAAAACCACCCTGCTTGAAGGTAGTGTTAGTGTTTCTTCACTTTCTAATGTATCAGAGGAAAACGCTGCTTATTTGGATTCCAGGATTCTTGCTCCCGGAGAACAGGCGTCTCAGAATCAGGGTGGAGAATTAACCGTAGCAAAAGTAGATACAGAAAGTATTGTTGCCTGGAAAGACGGGCTCATCTCATGTAAAGATGCAAGCATTCAGGATATCATGCGCGAAATTGAACGTTGGTATGATGTAGAAGTGGAATATGAAGGAAAGGTGCCTGAGCGGATTTTTACAGGCGAAATTTCACGAAATATGAATCTTTCAGAAGTACTACGCATACTTGAGTTCAGCAATATTTTATTCCGTATTGAAGGACGAAAGATTATTGTAATGTGATAATTGGAAAACAAAGAATAAATATTAATAAGTAGACATTTAGTAGTTATTAGGTAGGCTCTTTATATTGGTGGATGGTAAAACAACAGATTCTGCCTAAAGCTACTGAATGATGATAAAGCAAATAATAAGATTGAAAAGAAAGGAGGTCTGATAGGAGAAAAAATACTACTACAGCATAAACCCTCTAAAAATAAATAAACCGGAAGTGCTACGAACACTCCCGGAGATAAAGAGGGGTTATCCAAGAAATAATTTATGCAAAATCAAATCAATTTAATGTTTAACCCAAAAACAAATTTATGAAAAAAGAAAATACGCTAAGGCGTAATATGTTCATTAAAACAATGTACATTATGAAATTGCCTTCGATATTACTTTTGGTAATTTCCCTACACTTAAGTGTTTTTGCATACTCCCAGGGAATTACTTTAAAGGAAGAAAATGCTCCGCTGGAGAAAATTTTTCAGGAAATTAAGAAACAGAGTAATTATCTTTTCTGGTATGAGAATAGAGTGCTGAAACTGGCAAACACAGTAAGCATTGATGTAAAGAATGCCGATATTAAAAAAGTGTTGAATCTGTGTTTTAAGAACCAACCACTTACCTATAAAATTGTTGGTAATACAGTTGTTATTACAAAGAAATCTTCTTCGAAAGGAGATGAGAAAGATGAAAAGAATGTTAATGTCAGGGGGCGTGTTGTGGATGAAAGCGGCAATACATTACTCGGAGCTACTGTTTTAATTAAGGGAACAACAAAAGGAACCACTACTGATGCGAATGGAAATTATGCCATCAAAGTTCCCGAAGGTTCTGTTTTGGTTTTCAGTTTCGTGGGGTTTCACAAACAAGGGATTTCTGTTTCTCCTGAAAATACAGAAATAAACGTGGTAATGGAGCAAAAGGCTGCAGAGTTGGGAGAATTTACCGTAATCAGTACCGGTTACCAGCTAATTAAACCCGAACAAAGCACCGGAAGTGTTGCCACGATGCGGACAAAAGAATACGATAGCCGGATCAATACCACTGACTTTTTAAGCGGACTTGAAAACCGTATCCCCGGCTTGCTCATTAACAATGATGTTGAGTTTGAAGGAAACAGTCTTTTCCAGATACGGGGTATTTCTACCATCAAAGGAAACAAAGATCCATTGATCGTAGTAGATGGTTATCCAACTGAACTCTCATTAGATATGATTAATCCAAATGAGATTGAGTCTGTCACGGTTTTGAAAGATGCTGCAGCAGCGACAGTTTATGGCGTCCGTGCATCCAATGGTGTTATCGTCATTGAACGAAAAAAAGCCAAAGCCGGAAAAGTAAACGTTAATTTTCGTACCACAATAGGGTTTACTCCTAAAGAAAATTATGACCGCTATCGTTGGGATGATGATGCTTCTAATATAACCATTGATTATAGTTTGGCAGAAAATGCAAGTTTATTTGTCCATAATTTTTGGCCAATAATAAGCGATTCTCGAGCCGGATATATGTATGATTTTCAAACTCCGGTTCTTTTAAGAATGCAGCAGGTTGCCGGAATAATCGATTCTACACAACTCGTTCAGGAACTTAGAGAATTAGGAGCTTATAATAATGCCGAAGATTATAGTCGTTTGTTCCTTCGTATAGCTTCTACACGAACCTATAACCTGGATATTTCTGGTGGTAATGAAAATGCACTTTATTATATCACCGCCAATTATACGGCCAGTGATTTATCGGAAATAAAAAATGATAATAGCCGTTTTATGCTTTCCGGACGCAGCACGATAAACTTTTCAGATCGTCTATCGCTGGATTTAACCACTGATTTCCAACAAACAAAATCAAATTCAGTCCCTATCCCGCACATTAATACCATTTATCCATATGAGCATTTTGAGGATGAAGATGGCAACCCGCTTCCTGTATTTAACGGATCCAATGCTAATCCTTATTATAATGATGCAATGATGGCTCTGGGATTGAAGGACAATATGTATTACCCCTTGGTAGATATCAACGAAATCAGTGATAAGATCAAGACTGTTAATAACCGCATTACAGCAAACTTTCACTATAACATAGGAAACGGATTTAGTCTTAAATTTGGAGGAGTGTACGAAACCTCCCGTACAGATACAAAACATTTAGCCAGTGAAAATTCATCGGAATTTAAACAGTATTTCAACTTTTATTCTACATTAAGATCTGGTCAAATTAGTTCTATCATTCCCGAAGGCAGTATTTTAAAACAAAGCAAAAGCAGTAGAGAAAGTTATACCATACGTGCTCAGCTAAACTATGATAAACAAATTAACAAAAACCATTCACTCAATTTGATATTTGGGGGAGAACTAAGGGATGTGCTTGACAAAGCAAGCTCGGAAGCTTATTTTGGCTACAATGACCAAACTTTATTGCATCAGGCTCTTGAATATAATTATAATGATTTAAGTTCTTTTAGAGCAACCTATGCGAAAGATAATTCCAGATTATATTACGGTAATTTGTTTACACAGGATTATGAGGAAAATCGTTATATTTCCATGTATTCCAATGTAGTGTATGCTTATAAAGGAAAATATTCCTTAACGGGAAGCATGCGTATTGAGCAATCTAATTTGTTTGGGACCAATCCAAAATATAAATATAAACCTTTATGGTCGTTAGGGGCTGCATGGAACATTCACAAAGAAGATTTTATGCAGGATATAAAGTGGGTTGAATCTTTAAAACTTCGAGCCGCTTATGGCTTTAACGGAAATGTGGCTAAAAATGCTTTGCCACAGGTAATTACTCAGGCTTCTTTTAATAATTTAAGTTCGGTAAGTATACCCATGCTTCGGCTTTTATCTTTTGCGAATAGCGGATTACGTTGGGAGCAAACCCGTAATTTCAATATAGGTCTGGATTATACTATCTTCAGAAATGTTACAGGAAGTATTGATTATTATACCAAGAAAAGTACAGATATATTGGCAGATAATCAGATCGACGCCACACAAGGAGGAGCTTCTGCAATCATAAACCAGGCATCTATCCGGAATAATGGATTGGAAATCAGCCTGCATGCTGACTGGATCTCCCGCAAAAAATTTAACTGGAACACTGGTTTCATTTTCTCACATAACAGCAGTAAGGTGTTGCAGGTGTATAGTAAATATTTGAACCGTGAAAACAATTCTGGCCACTATTATCTAGGTGGTAGTTTTGCCGATTATGCAGAAGGATATGCGGTAGGATCTTTATTTAATTATCATTATGCCGGTTTAAATTCTGATGGGGAGATTTTAATTTATGATGAAAATGATGAAACTAAAGTATTAGATGCTTATGAATGCTCTAAAAATGATGTTTATTATGCAGGTCATTCTATACCTTCCTATAACATAGGTTTAAGCAACCGGGTAGACATAGGGAGTTTTTATGTGTATTGCATGATCAATTTTTATGGTGGCTTTAAAGTACGGGTGCCTGTGCCCGATCCAACAGAAATGCGACCACTGGAAGGAGCTGGTAATTACTGGAGAGAACCTGGAGATGAGGCTAATCCGGATGTTCTTCCATCAATATTTTATGATGATGCTGAAGAGTTAGCCAATACAGATAAATATATAGTCGATGGGGCTTACTTTACCCTTGGT
Source organism: Bacteroidales bacterium (assembly GCA_963664245.1). GTDB lineage: Bacteria > Bacteroidota > Bacteroidia > Bacteroidales. The sequence continues at coordinate 1,804,365 of OY760934.1, read as the reverse complement.
GATCTTACAGCTTCGTATAGTTTTCGCGATAGCAAATGGTTGAAGAAAACAGGTATTTCTAATCTTGAACTAAGATTGCAGGGTCACAACCTATATACGGTAGGGCTTAATAAATATAATTACAGTAAAGCCACCGGTAGTTATGCCAAATCGTACCTGACCCCTACGTATACAGTAGGACTGTATGTTAATTTCTAATTTTTATAAAAATAAAAAAGTTAAAAACGATGAAAAAAAATATATATAAATGGTTTGTGTCGGCTTTGTTTTGTGCATTCTTATTGGCCTCTTGTGACAAATACCTCGATCTGCAACCTAAAAAGGTTCAATTATTAGAAACCGTAGAAGATTACGACTTATGGTTAAATAGCACTGATCTTGAGGCTTCCTTTGCATGTGAAATGAATTTACTGGCAGATAACATAGACAATCCAACGATTCAAAACCCAACTACAAGCGGTAGCAGCAACCGGATATACACTTGGCAAGACCAGTTTTCAGTGGACGTAAAAACATCTCCCTTGATATGGAGTAATCATTACCAGTCTATTTATTATTTTAATACGGTATTAAAAGAAATAGATGAGGCATCGGGTTCAGAAGACATGAAAAAAAGTCTGAAAGCAGAAGCTCTGTTGGGTAGGGCCTTTGAATACCTTTACTTGGTCAACCTGTATGGAAAAGTATATGATGTAAATACAGCAGAGGAGGATTTGGCCGTCCCTTTTGTAACCTCTAATGATTTAGAAGACGAAGTGCCTGATCGTAGTACCGTGCAGGAAATCTATGATTACATTATTGCTGATATTACCACAGCCATTCCCGATCTCCCAGAGGATAATAGTACGAATCGATACCGGGGTAGTGTAGCTGCAGCATACAGCATATTGGCCAGGGCTTACTTGTATATGGGTGACTATACAAAAGCTGCCCAAAATGCACAATTGGCATTAGATAACGGGCCAAATGAAGTACTGGATTATTCGACAATGGCTCATGCAGGCGATATCCCTGATTTACAAAGTAGGACAGATGCTATCTATTCACGGTATTTTGAGGGTTCAAAAGATGAAGAAATTCCTACACTTGCTTTTCTTCAATCCTTTGACCCAACAGATTTGCGTTTAGAATTCTATTATAGTGATCTTGGGGATTATAGTTTTACAACAAGAGGAGAAACAAAATACCAAACGGCTGGTGTATCAGGAGTTATAAATGGAGATTATGTTTTTCCCGATGCTCACACAAACTGGGGTCCCTCAGTAGCTGAAATGCGTTTAATCCTTGCCGAAGTGGCCGCCCGTGACAATGAACTGGAAGCAGCCTGTGATGAACTTGACTTGGTTCGAAAATGCCGTTTTCGGGAAGCAGACTATGTTAAATTAGAGTCGACTGGCCATACCCAGGAAGAAATATTACAAAAAGTTTTACAAGAAAGGACTTTCGAATTCCCTTATTGTGGCTTACGCTGGTTTGATATGCGACGACTGGATGCCGAAGGCCGTATGCCGGAAGTTAACAGGCATGATGCTGGGAATAATGTGATCGCCACCTTGTCCCCAAGCAGTAATAAATACACTCTGCAAATACCCATACAGGTATTATACTTCCATTCAGACTGGACTCAGAATCAATGGGATGAAGAATAAGCGAAAGCAAGAATAATAAAACACAATGGAAGTTAAAAGAAGCTGCCCATATTTTGGGCAGCTTCCTAAAACAGTATCCCTGAAATTATTTAGGCTGCTTAATACCCAAGGTTTATTTCAAAATTACCTCTTACACTGTCATCAAAAGAAGTAAGCAGCACATTTTTTAATCACTTTTAAGTAAAGAAATATTATGAAAGATTTAGTAAGAGTAGAAAACCTGTCGCACCGTTACAGTGTCCAATGGGCGGTCAAGGATGTGAGTTTCGAGATACCCGATAAAGGGATCTACGGATTGCTTGGTTCCAATGGGGCGGGCAAGTCCACTACTATGAACATTATGAGCGGGGTGCTAAAACAAACCCACGGCAATATATTTATTAAAGGGATCAATCTGTCGAAAGATCCGATAAAAGCTAAAAACAAATCGGGTTTTTGCCCCAAAAACCGCCATTGTATACGGATACAACAGTGGAAGAATATTTAAGCAATTGTGCCTATTTGCGCATGATCCCTGAAAAGGAAGTAAAAAAAGCGGTAGAGGAAGTCATGGAAAAATGCGCCATTACCCATTTTAAAAAAAGGTTGATCCGAAACCTCTCTGGGGGTTACCAGCAACGGGTAGGGATTGCCCAGGCGATCATCCATAAACCTTCTTTTATTATTTTGGATGAACCTACCAATGGCTTGGATCCGAACCAGATTGTTGAGGTGCGCAAACTGATCAAAGAAATTGCTGAGGATCGGGCGGTATTGTTGTCCACCCACATTCTTACAGAAGTTCATGCTATTTGTGATCATATATTGATGATCGAGCATGGCAAGTTGGTTTTCTCTGGGAAGACCGAGGAATTTGACAATTACTTAAGGCCGGATACCATTTTTGTGCGTTTGTTGGAAATACCCTCAGTTGATGATTTGATGAAGATAGAGGGTATAGAGAACGTGGAAGAATTAGGTGGTCCAGATTATCGCTTGAAATTTGCAGACCTAAACGGAGCAACAGAGCGTATTGTTATGCAAAGTGTAAAACAGAACTGGCGTTTGGATGAGATCCGGGCAGAGAAGAATTCATTGAATGATGTCTTTTCTGCATTGTCAAAAAACTAAAAAAATTAGAGGTATGAAAATAATATTTAAAATAGCACGGATGGAACTTCAGAAGATGTTCTATTCTCCCATCGCATGGTTGGTTCTTATCATATTTGCAGTCCAATCCGGTATAACAATGATGGGAGAAATAAATCAGGTTATGGTATACACAGGATTGGGTTATCCTCCTAAAGAAATAACCGATATTGTATATGGACATCTTTTTTACCAGATTGGTAATAGTTTATATTTATATATTCCTTTGCTTACCATGGGGCTCTTAAGCCGCGAATTTAGTTCAGGCTCCATAAAGTTACTCTATTCATCCCCTGTTTCTAATAAACAAATTGTATTGGGAAAATTTTTGTCCATGATGGTATTCGGCCTGGCCATGGTATTCTTACTGTTTATTGCAATGCTCTTTGGATTTTTTGCCATTAAAGACTTTGATTCCCAAACTGTTCTAACAGGCTTATTAGGATTATATTTATTACTATGTACGTATTCTGCCATCGGCCTATTTATGTCCTCATTGACTTCTTACCAAATAGTAGCAGCCATCGGAACTTTCACATCTCTTTTTGTTTTGGGACAACTTGGGAATTTATGGCAAGATATCGAATTTATACGTGATATTACCTATTGGCTATCCATTAAAGGAAGATGTGGCACCTTTTTAAAGGGGTTGATCTGTAGCGAGGATGTATTGTACTTTATTTTGGTTTCTGCATTGTTTATTGCATTTACCATCTTCCGCCTAAAAGGCATTAGGGAAAAAGGGCCCCGTTATATTTCTTTTATGAAGTATGCCGGTGCTTTTGTAGTTGTTGCTTTGATAGGATATATTAGTACGATCCCATCTTTAATGAAATACCATGATTCAACACAAACCAAGAAAAATACGCTAACCCCCAACAGCCAAGAGGTAATCTCCCAACTTAAAGGTAAAATAACAATTACAAGCTATTCAAATATTTTTGACCAGTCTTTTTATGCTTATGGTTCTCCTATCCGCGAAAAATATAATATGAGCATGTATGATAGGTATCTAAGATTTTATCCAAACATGAAATTTAAAAACAACTATTACTATGATCTTCCGGTAGAAAAAGAGGCTTTAAAAAATTACAACAAAAGCTTTGAAGGACTAACCCAAGAACAAGCTTTGGGAAGAACTTGTGAAGCCTATGAAATAAACAGTAAACGATTTAAACCGGGTAAGGATTATCTAGATGAAATTGACCTTGAATCCGAATTAAACCGTTATGTAAGTAAAATTACGACAGAGGAAGGAAAAACAGCTTATTTACGTGTTTTTGATGATATAATGAGGTATCCTTTTGAATCTCAAATAACAACGGCCTTTAAAAAATTAGTCATGAAATTACCTACGGTGGGTTTTGTTACAGGGCATGAAGAACGTGATGTAAATGATTTTGGCTCTCGCGGTTATTTTCGTTTGGCTACAGAAAACCCATTTCGATCGTCCTTGATAAACAACGGATTTGATTTTACAACATGTGAATTGTCAAAACCTGTTGATAAAAATGTCGATATCCTTGTAATAGCAGAACCGAGAACAATGTTTTCAGATCAGGAGTTAAAAAATTTGAATGATTATATTGACCGTGGCGGAAACCTTATCATTGTTGCTGATCGTAAACGTCAGGATGAAATGAACCCTTTGGTTGAACGTTTTGGGGTTAAGTTTATGGAAGGCCAGGTGGTTGAGCACAATAAAGGCTTTGCAATGGATTTAATAACGACTGAACTTACTAAAGAAGGTGAAAAGCTGGCTTACCATTTTGAACGAATTGTAGAAGCAGGAGGAGTTATCTGTATGCAGGGTACAGTAGCTATTTCCTATAAAGACACAGGTGAATTTAACTATATCCCGGTATTAGTTTCTGATACGGTAAAAAATATCGCACAAATCGATTCTGTGGGTTCCTGGAACGAGCTACAAACAACAGATTTTGTAGACGATATAGCTAGGTATAATCCTGAAAAGGGAGAAACTTTAGGTTCTCTTACCACAGCATTAGCTTTAACACGTAAAGTCGGTGAGAAAGAACAACGCATCATGATTTTGGGAGATGCTGATTATTTTAGTAATGAAGGGCTGTCAAAACGCAGAAGAGGAATTTATGCAGTAAACTTTAAAATGGCCACCGGTATGTTCTTTTGGTTATCCGGGGATGAAGTTCCAATAGATGACCGCCGGCCTCTTCCAACAGATAACAAACTATATCTTGAAAATAATGATGTATGGTTATTAAGTGCCTTGTATAAGATAATCATCCCGACATTAATAGCTTTGGCATTTCTTTTAATCTGGTTACGCCGCAAAGGACGGTAAACGAATTGCATAATGAACTTATCCCAGAAGCCTTACTGTCACCAAGCAGTAGTAAGTAATAGAATGTCTAATAAGAATTAAGGAAGGAAGAACTTTATGAAAGAATCACTGGTAAGAATAGAAAACCTGTCCCACCGTTACAGTATCCAGTGGGCAGTCAAGGATGTGAGCTTCGAGATACCCGGCAAGGGTATATATGGATTGCTTGGCTCCAACGGGGCGGGAAAGTCCACTACCATGAATATTATGAGTGGGGTGCTGAAACAAACCCAGGGTAATGTTTATATTAAAGGAATTAACACCTCAAAAGACCCGATCGGGGCAAAAAAACAAATCGGGTTTTTACCTCAAAAACCACCATTGTACACGGATACAACGGTAGAAGAATATTTAATTAATTGTGCCTATTTGCGCATGATCCCTGAAAAGGGAGTTAAAAAAGCGGTAGAAGAAGTGATGGAAAAATGTGCTATTACGCATTTTAAGAAGAGGCTCCTGAGGAACCTATCGGGTGGTTACCAGCAGCGGGTCGGGATTGCCCAGGCCATTATCCATAAACCGGCCTTTATCATCTTGGATGAACCCACCAACGGTCTGGACCCGAACCAGATTATAGAGGTCCGTAAACTGATCAAAGAAATCGCCGAAGAACGGGCGGTATTGTTATCAACCCACATTCTTACAGAAGTCCATGCCATCTGTGACCATATCCTGATGATAGAACATGGCAAACTGGTATTCTCGGGAAAACCCGAAGAATTTGATAATTACTTAACCCCCAACACCATATTTGTGCGTTTGTTGGAGATGCCTTCAGTTGATGAATTAATGAAGATAGAAGGTGTGGAGAGCGTCGAAGAATTGGGTGGCCCGGACTATCGTTTGAAATTTGCAAACCTGGGAGGTGCCACCGAACGTATCGTTCAGGAGAGTGTAACCTATAACTGGCGTATGGATGAAATCAGGGCAGAGAAGAATTCATTAAATGATGTATTCTCGGCATTGTCGAAAAACTAAAAAAGATTTAAAGATATGAAAATGATAATAAAGATAGCGAGGATGGAACTTCAGAAGATGTTCTATTCCCCCATCGCATGGTTTGTTCTGATTGTGTTTGCAATCCAATCCGGGATAACTATGATGGGAACAATAAATAGCATTATGGTATACGCAGGATTAGGAAATCCTTCTTCAAACATAACCAGTATGGTATATGTAAAACTCATTGGTACGATTGAGTCTTATTTATATTTATATATTCCTTTGCTTACCATGGGGCTCTTAAGCCGCGAATTTAGTTCGGGTTCCATAAAGTTGCTCTATTCATCACCTGTTTCCAATAAACAAATTGTATTGGGAAAATTTCTGTCCATGATGGTATTTGGTCTAGCCATAGTATTCCTGCTGTTTATTGCAATGCTTTTGGGATTCTTTGCTATTAAAGATTTCGATCTTCCATGGGTTTTAACAGGCATACTGGGGCTGTATTTGGTAATATGCACTTATTCGGCCATTGGCTTGTTTATGTCCTCCTTGACTTCTTACCAAGTGGTGGCAGCCATCGGAACTTTTATGACACTCTTTGTTTTGAGACAAGTTGGAAATTTATGGCAAAGTGTTGATTTTGTAAGGGATATAACTTATTGGTTGTCTATTGGTGGAAGAGCCGGAACTTTTGTCAGAGGCTTGATTTGTAGTGAAGATATATTGTACTTTATCTTAGTATCCGGTTTGTTTATTGCCTTTACGATATTCCGCTTAAAAGGGATACGGGAGAAAAGCCCGAGGTATATTTCCTTTACAAGGTATGCAGGCACTTTTATGATTGTTGCCCTGATCGGATACATGAGTACAATTCCCTCTTTAATGAAATACCATGATTCAACACAAACCAAAAGAAATACTTTAACTAAAAATAGCCAGGAAGTGATCTCCCAACTGAAAGGGAAAATAACAATTACAAGCTATGCAAATATTTTTGAGCGGTTTTTTTATGACGAGGCTTTACCTATTCACGAAAAAACCAATATGAGCAGGTATGAAAGATATTACAGGTTCTACCCGAACATGAAATTAAAATACAAATATTACTATGACCTTCCGGTAGATGAATACGCATTAAAAAGTCATAACAGAAGATATGAGGGATTGACCCAAGAAGAGGCTATGAAAAAAGCTTGTGATAATTTTGGGTTAAAAAGTAAAATTTTTAAACCTGGCAAAGATTATATGGATGAAATTGACCTTAAATCTGAATTAAACCGTTATGTATCTAAAATTGCAACTGAAGATGGGAAAACGGCTTGTTTACGTGTTTATGATGATTCCCATAGATATCCTTATGAATCGCAAATAACAGCCGCTTTTAAAAAATTAGTCATGGAATTACCCATGGTAGGTTTTGTAACAGGGCATGAAGAGCGGGATGTAAATGATTTTGGATCCCGGGGATATTTTCGCCTGGCTAAAGAAAAACCATTCAGATGGTCCTTGATAAACAACGGATTTGATTTTACAGCATGTGAATTATCAAAACCTGTTAATAAAAACATCGACATCCTTGTAATTGCAGAACCCAAAACAATGTTTTCGGTCCAGGAAATAAAAAACCTGAATGACTATATTGACCATGGCGGAAACCTTATCATTGCTGCTGATCGTAAACGTCAGGATGAAATGAACCCTTTGGTAAAACGTTTTGGGGTTAAATTCATGGAAGGCCAGGTGGTTGAGCACAATAAAGGCTTTGCAATGGATTTAATAACGACTGAATTTACTAAAGAAGCTCAAAAACTGGCCTACCAGTTTGAGCAAATTGCACGAATGGATAGAATTGTTAGTATGCAGGGAACCCTAGCTATTTCCTATGAAAACACGGGTGAATTTAACTATATCCCGGTATTGATCTCGGATGCGGTAAAAAACATCGCGCAAATTGATTCTGTTGGTTCTTGGAACGAGTTGCAAACAACAGATTTTGTAGATGATGTGGCAACCTATGATCCTAAACAAGGAGAAACTTTAGGAGGACTTACCACTGCATTAGCGTTAACCCGCAAAGTAGGTAAAAAAGAACAACGCATTATGATTTTGGGAGATGCCGATTACTTTAGTAATGATGGACTTTCATCATTCAGAAGAGGAATGAAGCCTCAAGAAAATTTTGGGATGGCTACGGGGATGTTTTTCTGGTTGTCTAATAATGAAGTTCCTATCGATGTTCGTCGGCCCCATTCAACGGATAACGAATTATACATCGAAAAAAGCGATAAACCTTTTTTAAATGCCTTGTATAAGATAATCATCCCTGCATTACTGGGGCTGGCATTCCTTCTAATCTGGTTAAGAAGAAGAGGTAGATAGAGGCTAAGATTAAGGTTAACCTTAACCTATTCAAAAAAAACATTAAATAAATGATTAACACATTAAAGATCATTTAAATATTCAATTTGGACTTGTCCCAAAAGTCAGGGCATGAATTTACAAATTAATCATACCCTGACTAAAAACAGAATATAATAAATAAAGGAGGAAAGTATGTCATTTAAGGTAGACCACCAGACGATAGGGGACTTAAAGATTATCGGGGGCGCTAGGGAGAAAGACATTTACGGTTTGTTCAACCGGACGAAGACGCGTGGAGGGGCCGCGATGCTGAAGGACATGTTCCTTTACCCCCGTTCCCGGGAAGAAGAGATCACGGGGCGAGTCAACACCATCCGTTATTTCAAGGAAAAGCAGATGGGTTTCCCGTTCCAGGCGAGCGTTTTCGACACCATCGAGCACTATTTGGGCAACACTGACGAACGCACGCGGCTTTCATTGCACGAAGACAACCTTCAGCGCAAGTTCAACAACCTGATCGGGAGCGATACGGATTACCAGCAGATCAACAAAGGGACCATCGCGACGCTTTCCTTTTTTGTTGACCTAAAATCCTTTTTGGAAAAGCTGGGGGACAACGGTTCCGTAAGCGAGCTCAACAAAGACGTAAAAGCCATCCAGGATACCCTGGCGCTCCCGGACTTTTCGTTCTTCAAGGAACTGGAGAAAAAGCCCAACAAGCTCTCGTATTCAAAAACGGCGCATTACGACAAGCTATTGCGTTTCACCTTGAACAAGGAGATCCAAAAACTGCTGTACCATGTTTACGGTTTCGATGTTTACATCGCGGTAGCGGAAGCGGCGAACACTTATAACTTCAGCTTTGCGGAGATCGAACACACGGACGGCAACCTGATCGAGCTGAACGAAGTATACCACCCGCTGGTCCCGGGTGCCGTTGCGAACAGCATCAAGATCGATGAGAACAACAACATGGTCTTTTTGACCGGGGCGAACATGGCGGGCAAATCTACGTTCATGAAAACCTTCAGTATCGCGGTTTATTTGGCGCACATGGGTTTCCCGGTACCGGCCAAGGGCATGCGTTTCAGCATACAGAACGGGATGTTCACCACCATCAACCTGGCCGATAATTTGAACCTGGGGCTGAGCCACTTTTACTCGGAAGTATCGCGGGTAAAAAAGGTTGCCGAGAGCGTGAACCAGAACGACCGTTTGATCGTTGTCTTCGACGAGCTGTTCCGTGGGACGAACGTAAAGGACGCCTACGATGCGACCATTGCGGTGGCGGATGCCTTTGCGGGCAAGCGCAACTGTACGTTCATCATTTCCACGCATATTATCGAAGCGGGCGAAGAGCTGAAAAAACTCAGGGACAACATCAAGTTCCTTTACCTGCCGACGGTAATGGAGGGGAACGTTCCCCGCTATACCTACCAGGTCGAAGAAGGGATCACGGGCGACCGCCACGGGATGGTGATCATCAACAACGAAAAGATATTGGAGATATTAAAAAAAGATTAGGACATGGAATTTGTAACAGACAGACAGACCCTGGACGACTTGAACTTGTTGGGCCGTTTTAAAAACAACTCGATCATCAGCCTGTTCAACCATACGGTCACCAGCGGTGGCGGGCGGTTATTGGAGAAGATGTTCAACCACCCGTTGACGGACGAAGGAGCGATCAACCAGCGCAGTGGGACCATTTCGTTTTTCCAGAAAGCCAAGATATCGCTTCCGTTTAGCAAGGAAGAATACGAGTTGGTAGAAAACTACCTGAGGAACACAGGGCCTAAAAACCGTTTTGTAGCGGGGATGGGCCTGTGCCGCTTAAAGTTCATGAACTTTATTGCCAAGGAAAAGGAATACGGGTTCATCCGTGAGGGGCTGGAAACAACCATCGCGGTGTTTGACCGGCTGAAAGAAGTGGCGAAAACCCTTGTGGTAGAATCACAGAACACGCCTTACAAAGAAAAGGCAGAAAAGATCGCAGCCCTTTTGAACCATAAAAAGTTTGAACAGGCTTACGCTCACACCGGGCAGTCCCCTTTAACATTCGCCAAGGTGCTTACGATGGATTATGTCTTCCGGGGATTGTTGAACAAAGAGATCGAAGAACTGCTCACGGAGATCTTTGAGATGGACGTTTATGTCGCGGTTTCGGATGTTTCCCGGGAACGGGGCTTTACGTATGCGAGGGCGGTTGCGAAAGAAGAAAAAGTAATCGACCTGAAGGGTTTTTACCACCCGATGATTGCAGGGGCGGTTGACAATGACATCAAGATCGGTGGCAGCCAGAACGTTTTCTTCCTCACGGGGGCGAACATGGCGGGCAAGTCCACGTTCATGAAATCGTTTTCGGTAGCGGTCTACCTGGCGCACATGGGGTTCCCGGTAGCGGCGAAATCAATGGTTTTTTCGGTGCACGACGGCATCTACACCTCGATCAACGTGCCGGACAATTTGGCGATGGGCTACAGCCATTTTTATGCGGAAGTGTTGCGTGTAAAACACGTGGCGGAAGAAGTTGCTTCGGAGAAACAACTGGTGATCATCTTTGACGAGCTGTTCAAGGGCACCAATGTAAAGGACGCTTACGACGGTACGGTGTCCATTATCGATGCTTTTTCAAAGCGCAAGGGCACGTTTATCGTCTCGACGCACATCATGGAGGCCGGGCAGGCATTGAGCGAAAACCCAGGGCTGTTCTTCAAGTACCTTCCCACGGTGATGAAGGGCCCGGTTCCGACTTATCCCTATAAACTGGAAGACGGCATTACCGACGACCGCCATGGGATGGTCATCATCCAAAATGAAAAAATACTCGAGATTATTAGGGGGGAAGATTTAAATAAGTGACACTATCCAAAATTTTGTGTAAATGAACATTCACGGGGTTTGGCTTTTTAGATCCTAACCCTTTTTTCAAATATAGTCATAAATTGGTTTAGTATCAGCCCCCAGTTTTGGATGGGCTGGGTCCATTTTTTTGTGATCTGTCCCAAAGCCAAATAGGTTGATTTGATGACCGCTTGGTCATTAGGGAACGACAGTTTGTTTTTGGTGTACTTTCTGATTTTCCCATTCATGTTTTCAATTAAGTTCGTGGTATAAATAATTTTTCTGATCTCTAAAGGAAAATCAAAAAAGACCGTAAGCTCGTCCCAGTTGTTTTCCCAGCTTTTAATGGCATAAGGGTACTTGTCTTCCCATCTGCTTTGAACTTGTCCAGTTCCGCCTTAGCAGCCTGTTTTGTGGGGGCATTGTAAATGTTCTTCATGTCCGAAGCAAAAGCCTTTTTATCTTTCCAGACCACATACCTTGCACTGTTTCTGATCTGGTGCACCACACATATCTGTGTGCTTGATTGTGGGAAAACATTCTTTATCGTGTCTGTGAACCCGTTCAGGTTATCGGTTACGGTAACCAGGATGTCTTCTATGCCCCGGGCTTTTAAATCCGTCAGGACACCCATCCAGAAAGATGAACTTTCGTTTTTGCCAAGCCAGATACCAAGGAGTTCTTTCCGGCCTTCTTTGTTCAGCCCAACGGCAAGATACACGGTTTTGTTGATGACCTTTCCCTGGTCCCGGACTTTGAAAACGATACCGTCCATCCAAACAATAAAATACAAATTGTCCAAAGGACGGTTTTGCCAGTCCAAAACATCCTGGTTTACTTTTTCGGTAATAGTTGAAATGGCTGAAGTAGATAGTTTAAAACCATAAATTTCATGGAGTTCATCTTCAATGTCCGATAGGCTCATCCCTTTAGCGTAAAGCGATACTACAAGGTTTTGGACAGACAATGACTTATTGCTGTGCTTGGGGACAATGATGGGTGAAAAGCTACTGCTGCGGTCCCTGGGGACTTTTATACTGGATTCTCCAAACTCTGTTTTGATATTCTTGGTTGTGAGGCCATTGCGCGAGTTGCCGCTATTATTGCCCTTTACATCGTTTTTTTCATAACCAAGGTGTACGTCCATTTCGGCTTCCAGTATTTTTTCTAACCCACGGGTATGGAGTTCTTTTAAGAAACTGGATAACTCTTCTTCTGTTTTGAACTTCTTCAAGAAGTCACTGTTCAATAAATCTTCTTTTTCCATAATCTAAAACTGTGTTTAAAGTTAATAAAACAAAAAAATCACCGAGTTCTTGAACCCCGTGATTTGATCATTTACACAGTTTTATGGATATTACCAATTTATTGCCTGAGTAATCTTTACAAAATCCTTAATTTCTAATTGCTCTGCGCGTTTGGTTAACAATTCGCCGAGTTCTTCGGTCATTCCAAAATCAAAAGCTTTCAGGGCATTCCGCAGGGTTTTTCGGCGTTGGTTGAACCCTGCTTTAACTACTTTAAAAAAGCTTTCTTCGTTGCAATCCAATGCTTTTACATTATTTCGTTTAAGGCGGATAACCGCCGATTTTACTTTTGGCGGCGGAAAAAAAACGCCTTCTTTTACGGTAAACAAATATTCAATGTCAAAATAAGCCTGTAGTAAAACGCTTAAAATACCATAGGTTTTATTCCCCGATTTAGCGGCAATGCGCTCGGCTACTTCTTTCTGAATCATCCCAACCACTTCGGTAATTTGAGAACGGTATTTCAACACCTTAAAGAAAATCTGTGAAGAAATATTGTAAGGGAAATTCCCAATAATATTGAATTTTTCTTCTCCAAAGATATCTTCCAGGGGGTATTTCAAAAAATCGGCACTGATGATGCGTTCTGTAAAATCAGGATAGTGTTCGCCCAAATACTCTACCGATTCTTCATCCGTTTCGACGAGGTAGGTGTTGAGTTCCGGTTTTTGGATGAGATATTTGCTAAGCACCCCTTTTCCCGGGCCTACTTCAACCAGGTTGCCGGTTTCAGTAAGACTTTCAATAATTTTCCGGGCGATGTTTTCATCGGTTAAAAAATGCTGGCCGAGTGATTTCTTAGGACGAACCATATATGGTTTTGTTTTATCTGATTGCAAAGATAAGAATGATTAAAAAACAAATTCCAAAAGCCAAATAACAAATAAATTCTAAGCACCAATATCAATAAACCTACCGTTTTGAACATTGGAATTTGAGTATTGTGATTTATTTAAGATTTGTAAATAGTTATTTGTAATTTCCCCTTTTATTGTATTATTTCAAACCCGGTATACTTTTGAAGTGCTGCCGGAATTTTAATGCCTTCTTCGGTTTGGTTGTTTTCGAGCAATGCCGCAACAACCCGGGGCAATGCCAGGGCACTTCCGTTTAGGGTGTGAGCCAGTTTGGTTTTACCGTCTTTGTCTTTAAAACGCAATTTCATGCGATTGGCTTGATAGCTTTCAAAGTTTGAAACAGAGCTTACTTCCAGCCATCTTTCTTGCGCGGCAGAGTAAACTTCAAAATCGTAGGTTAGGGCAGAGGTGAAACTTAAATCGCCACCGCAAAGTTTTACAATACGGAAGGGAAGTTCCAATTTACGAAGCAAATCGGCTACCTGGTCTTTCATGTTTTCAAGAACCTTGTAAGAATTTTCCGGGTGTTCAACCCGAACAATTTCTACCTTGTCAAATTGATGCAGGCGGTTCAAGCCGCGAACATCTTTGCCGTAAGAACCGGCTTCACGGCGAAAACAGTTTGAATAAGCCGAGATTTTTACCGGGAAATCTTCTTCCTTTAAAATAACGTTTCGGTAAATGTTAGTCAAAGGAACCTCGGCCGTGGGGATCAAATAAAAATTATCCTCGGTAACGTGGTACATTTGGCCTTCTTTATCGGGCAACTGACCAGTTCCGTAAGCCGAATCTTCGTTCACGAACAAAGGGGTTTGGTACTCGGCATAGCCTTTTGAGTAAGCTTCGTCTAAAAAGAAATTGATTAAGGCGCGTTGCAAACGGGCACCCTGGTTTTTATAAAATGGGAACCCTGCCCCAGTTACTTTACTACCCAAGTCAAAGTCGATGATGTCGTATTTTTTTGCCAGTTCCCAGTGAGGTTCTGCATTTTCAATCAATGTTGGGATTTCTCCTTCTTCAAAAACAATTTCATTATCCTTGTCCGATTTTCCTGCAGGAACAGAAGGGTGGGGAAGGTTGGGGACTTCCAAAATCAGTTTGTTCAATTCTTTTTGGATGCTTTCCAGTTCCTCGCTCAATTGTTTTGTCGATTGTTTCAGCTCAGTGGTTTTGGTTTTTAGTTGGTTGGCTTCTTCGGTTTTTCCGCTTTTAAAAAGCATCCCGATTTCTTTGGCCATTTTATTTGATTCGGTTAAAAAATCATCCAGTTGCTTTTGGGTAGATTTGCGTTTTTCATCCAAATCAATCAGTTGATCTAAAATTTCGGTTTTGGTGAACCCTTTAATGGCCAGTAAGCGGATTGCTTCTTCTTTGTTTTCTTTGATAACACTAAGCTGTAACATGATTAAATTATTTTTTACAAAAATAAGTGATTTCTAAGGTTTATAAACAAAAAAATCCCGAAAGAATCGGGATTTTTCAAATGTCTTGAATCGTAACGTTTCTTAGTTTTTCACTTCGCTTTCAAGTGGAACCACAGAAACATACGATTTGTTGTTGCTTTTCTTTCTGAACTCAACGGTTCCGTCAACCAAAGCAAATAAAGTATGGTCTTTTCCTATACCTACATTTTCTCCAGGGTTGTGTTGAGTTCCTCTTTGACGGATAATAATGTTGCCGGCTTGTGCAAACTGACCGCCGTAAATTTTTACGCCTAATCGCTTACTATGGGATTCACGACCGTTATCTGAACTACCGACACCTTTTTTATGAGCCATAATACTATATTTTTAAAATTTTACGTTCTTTATTCTTCTTTCTTATCTTCAGCTTTTTTCTTAGGAGCCGCTTTTTTAGGAGCCGCTTTTTTTGCTGTTGTTTCTTTTTTCTCTGCCACTTTTTTAGGAGCTGTTTTTTTAGCTTCGGCAGCTTCTGGTTTTTCTACGGCTTTTTCAGCTTTTGGTTCCGCTTCTTTAGCGACTTCTGCTTTTTTTGCTGCGGTTACTTTTCCAATTTCTTCGATTTTGATCTTGCTGAATTGTTGTCTGTGACCATTTTCTTTCTGATAGCTTTTTCTTCTTTTCTTTTTGAAAATGGTTACTTTATCACCTTTCTCGTGTGACAAGACGGTGGCTGAAACTGACATCCCGTTAACATAAGGGGTTCCAACGCTTATTTGACCGTCGTTATCCAACAATAAAACCTCGTCAAACTTCACCTTTGAACCTTCTTTGTCTTCAAGGCGGTGAACAAAGATCTCCTGATCTTTCTCTACTTTAAATTGTTGACCGGCGATATCTACGATTGCGTACATTGTTAAATTATTTATAAAATTCCTATTTTTTTGGAAGTGCAAAATTAGTAAAATTTTACTATTTGCAAAGCAATTAGTTATAAATTTTTTAGAAGGCCAATTATCTTAATTTTTTCAATTTGAGTTTTTTAGTGTTCACTAGGTAAACACCCACCAATATAAGTGTAATCCAAAGAAGCTGGATTACAATGAAGCGCTCGCCATCAATTAGTCCCCAGCCCATGGCAACAATCGGAATCAGGTAGGTTACCGAGGATGCAAACACCGCATTAGTAATTTTTATAAGGTAGTTGAAAACAACCAGGGCAGCGGCCGTACCCACAATAGCCAGGGTTGAAACATAGGCCATTCCTTCCCAAAAATGAGGGTGGTGAATGATTTTATGAGAGAAGTCGGTTCCCACGAATAAATAAGCTAAAGCGGGAAACCCAAAAATAAAAAATGAAAAAATGGTAATGGTCAGGGAGTCGAGCTCTTCCAAAAAATTCTTAATAATGTTGGCGTTAAAAGCGTAAAGTGTTGTGGCAATTAAAATATAAATAGCATAACCCATGTTGAAATTAAAATCGCCTTGCCCACTCACGCTGATTAGCCCTACAGAACCGATAAGCCCGATAAAAACACCAATAACATTAAACCATTTCACTTTTAAACGGAACAATGATATCCCGACAATTAGGGTGAAAAACGGGGTGGTGGAATTTAAAATTCCGGCAATGGCACTGTCAATGCCTGTTTGAGCCATGGGGAACAAAAATGCCGGGGCTGCCGAACAAAAACTCACTGCAATTAAAGCAATCCAATGTTTTTTCTTTAAATGCTTTAAGCGTGAAAAAGCAAACGGAAGCAACACCAAAAAAGCAATCCCCACGCGTAAGGTTCCTACCTGCATGCTGGAAAATACCGTCAATCCTTTTTTTATCAAGATGAAGGAACTTCCCCAAATCAGCATCAACACAAAAAGGATGAGCCAGGAGTTTGCCGTGGATTTTAATTTAGAAATCATAAATTTTGCAGCACAAATATATCATTAAAAATTTAGGTTCCGTTCAAAATAATATCTTTGCACATCAGTAAAAGTTATGATAACGCTTAGTAATATTTCGATTCGTTTTTCGGGCAACGTTTTATTTGAAAACGTGAGCTTTTTGATTACCCCGAACGACCGCATTGGGTTGGTTGGAGTAAATGGAGCGGGGAAGACAACCATATTGAAAATTATTGCCGGATTACTGGAACCTACTTCCGGAGAAGTTATTTTTCCGGGGGGAGCTACTTTTGGTTACCTGCCCCAGGAAAAAATCATTAATTCCAAGCGTTCGATTTACGAAGAAGCATTAACGGCTTTTCATGAAATAAAAGAAATAGAAAAACGGATTGAGTTTTTGACCCGTGAAATTTCTGAGCGAACCGATTACGAATCGAAAGAATATTTGCAGTTGGTAGATGAACTTACCCGGCAAAACGAACGTTTTAGCCTGTTTGGTGGCGAAACCGCCGAAGCCAATGTAGAAAAGGTTCTCAAGGGGTTGGGGTTCACCCAAAATGATTTGAACCGCCCCTTGCCCGAATTTAGCAATGGCTGGCAAATGCGGGTGGAGCTGGCAAAAATATTACTTCGCCAGCCGGAATGTTTGTTGCTGGATGAACCGACCAACCACTTGGATATTGAATCTATTGAGTGGCTGGAAGATTACCTGGTTAATTATCGCGGGGCCGTTATCATTATTTCGCACGACCGGGCTTTCCTCGATAATATTACCAAACGAACCGTTGAAATTTCAAAAGGACGGATTTACGATTATAAAGCCGCTTATTCGGAATATGTGCAAATGCGCGAAGAACGCCTGGAACAAGAGCAATCCATTTATAATAACCAGCAGCAGGAAATCAAACAAATTGAGCAGTTTGTTGAGCGGTTCCGCTATAAGAGCACCAAGGCTCGTCAGGTTCAGAGCAAAATAAAGCAACTGGAAAAAATGGATAAAATTGAGGTGGATAACATCGACCGTTCAAGTATTCATTTTAAATTTCCCCCGGCGCCTTCTTCCGGTAAAGTTGTGGTGGAAACCCGTCAGCTTAATAAATCTTACGACGAACACCAGGTGCTTAAAAACCTTGATTTTGTTGCTTTAAAAGGAGAAAAAATTGCCTTTGTTGGCAAAAACGGAGAAGGAAAAACCACCCTGGCAAAAATTATTGTGGGAACGCTGGAACATGAAGGGCAGCTGAATATCGGCTATAATGTTTTGGTGGGTTATTATGCCCAGAATCAAATGGAGATGCTGGATGCCGAAAAAACGGTGTTTGAAACCATCGACGATATAGCCGTGGGCGATATCCGCAAAAACATCAAGGGCATTTTGGGCAGTTTTATGTTTGGCGGTGAAGCCATTGATAAAAAGGTAAAGGTGCTTTCGGGTGGCGAAAAATCACGTTTGGCACTGGCAAAACTGTTGCTAACCCCCGTTAATTTACTGATACTGGATGAACCTACCAACCACCTTGATATGCGTTCGAAAGATATTTTAAAGAACGCTTTGCTGATGTATGAAGGAACACTCATCGTTGTTTCGCACGACCGGGATTTTCTCCAGGGCCTGACGACTAAAGTCATTGAGTTCAAAAATAAAAATATAAAAGAACACCTGGGCGATATTTATGATTTCCTGGAAAAAAGAAAGCTGGATTCGTTAAAAGCGTTGGAAGAAAAAAAACGCTTTGAAACGGAATCAGATAAATCTAAAGCCTCTGAAAATAAAATCCGCTACGAGCAAAAGAAACAACTGGAAAAAGAAATCCGCAAAATAAATACCCAAATTTTAAAGGTGGAAGAAGAAATCCAATCGCTGGAAGAAGCCATTGCCAAAATGGATGAAAAACTTGCCAACCCGGATAAATATGCCGATGAAATTTCTTCGGGCGAATTGTACAAATCTTACGATCAACTCAAAAAAAACGTAAGCACAGCCATGGAAAAATGGGAAGAATTAAGCTTTGAAGTTGAGGAGTATAAAGCGCAAATTTCCTAAATTAGGCGTTTGAATTGTTCCGATAAATTACATTATATTTATTATCTAATTGAAAATCTATGCTTTTCAGATTCTTAACGCTTGTAAATCTTTTATTGGTTATGAACCCTCTCATTGCTCAGGAAAAAATATTTCTCCACCAAAATTGGCAGTTTAAAAACAGTACCGAAAAACCCTGGAAAAAAGCCACGGTTCCCGGCCTGCTTCATTCCGATTTATTGGATCACAAAATCATCCCCGATCCTTTTTATGGACAAAACGAAAATGAACTGCAGCAATTTGGGAAGGATAACTGGGATTATAAAACAGTTTTTAAAGCTGACGAAGCCCTGCTTTCGAATCGTAAAATCCGTTTGGTTTTTGAAGGCCTCGATACTTATGCAAAAGTTTATCTGAACGACCACTTAATTCTTGAAGCCGATAACATGCACCGTCGGTGGGAGGTTGATTGTAAAGCTTTTCTTAAGCTTGGCAAGAACCAGTTGCTTGTAAAATTTCAATCGCCGTTTAATTATTTGGAGGAAAAATACGGCAATAATTTTCGGGTGTTGCCGGCCAGTAATGATCCGAGTCCGAAAAAAGAAAGTGCCTATGTTCGGAAGGCTCCGTTTCAGTTTGGCTGGGACTGGGCTCCGCGGATTGTGACCGCCGGAATTTGGCGTCCGGTTTACCTGGAAGTGCATAATAATACTTATTTGAAAGGTCAATATTTTTCGACCCAAAAAATTGAGAAAGATAAAGCAACCGTAACTGCCCGTTTTGAATTGGGATTTATTGACAATAAAAATTCCGATCTGCAGATTGAGATTTATGATGCTGCCAGCGACCAGTTGCTAGCGTCCCGGAAAATTAATTCGGAAGCGGATTTGAATTTTACGTTTGAAATTCAGAACCCTAAGCTTTGGTGGTCCAACGGGCTGGGAGAGGCTCACCTTTACGATGTTGAAATCCGCTTGCTCCGCAACAATCATTTGCTCGATAAGAAAAACCAAAAGTTTGGAATCCGTACCATTGAGCTGGTTCAGGAAAAGGATCGAATAGGGACATCCTACTTCTTCCGCTTGAACGGGAAAGATTTTTTTATAAAAGGAGCCAATTATATTCCGCAGGATATTTTGTTGAACCGTGTTACCGAAGATCAGAAAAGAAAGCTGGTTCAGGATGCCCAAAATGCCAACATGAACATGCTGCGTGTTTGGGGCGGGGGAATTTATGAATCGGATTTTTTTTACGATTTGTGCGACGAACACGGGATTTTGGTTTGGCAGGATTTTATGTTTGCCTGTGGCTCTTATCCGGCCGATGACGATTTTATTCACAACGTGGTGAGTGAAGTAGAAGATGTGGCGAAACGCATCGGGAACCACCCTTGCCTGGCCTTGTTTTGCGGAAACAACGAAGTTGAAGTGGCTTGGTTTAATTGGGATTGGCAGGGGCAGTATGATATGAGCGAGGAAGACTCAGCAAAAATCTGGAACGATCAGGTGAAGCTTTTTAACGATACTATCCCCGAAACCTTATTTAAGGTGTTGCCGGGGGTGAATTACGTGCATACTTCGCCGCTGAGTAACTGGGGCAAGCTCGAAAATTTCAATCATTCAAGCATGCACTATTGGGGCGTTTGGCACGGAGCCGACGATTTTTCGGGCTTTGAAAAATACATCGGACGGTTCAACAGCGAGTACGGCTTCCAGTCTTTCCCCGAGATGAGCACCATTAAAAAGTTTGCTTCGGATGAGCAGTTGAGCCTGGATTCGGAAGTGATGAAACACCACCAAAAAAGCTACGTGGGCAACGAGCGGATCAGGGAGTTTGCCGTGCAATATTTTTCCGAACCCAAAAACTTTGAAGATTTTGTTTACCTGAGCCAGCTAACCCAGGCTTATGGGATTCAAACGGCGGTGCTGGCTCACCGCATCAAAAAGGGGCATTGTATGGGAACCATTTATTGGCAGCTAAACGATTGTTGGCCTTGTCCGTCGTGGAGTTCCATCGATTATTATGATAATAAAAAAGCCCTGTATTACTGGGTGAAGAAAGCATACGAACCCATTTTGCCGGTTCTTAAAAAAGAAGACGATTATTTTAAATTGTATTTGCTAAACGATGATTTTAACGAAAACGCGGTGGAGGTTTCTTTAACAGTGAAAGATTTTTCGGGCAAACTGCAGTGGGTCAAGGAATATTCGCTGATTACCAAAGAAAATGCCAATGAGGTTTTGGCAAACTTTAGCAAAGAACGTTTTTCAAATGATTTGTTTGCTGAGATTGAAATTTCAATTAAAGGCGAAAAGCAATCAAGCTATATTTATACGTTTGCTGAACCCAAGGAATTGGCTTTGCAAGATCCGGGTCTGTCGTATCGTGTTGAAAAAATAAAGGATAGTTTACAGATGACCATTATGGCAAAATCTTTTGCAAAAAGTGTGTTTGTCAGTTCAAACGAAGTTGGGTTGCAATACTCTGATAATTTCTTTGATTTGGCTCCCGGTTCAAGCAAAACGATCATCATTAAAAATGCTAATGATGATCGTCGTTTTGAAATAAAAAGTCTTTTCGATTGTTTGTAAGTTTTATTTTGCCTGGCTGATTAATTTTTGGAAATACATGGCAAACGAGCGGTATAAAAAGTGGGTCCATTTGCCGAAAGGAACAATAATCAAAGCCCATTGGGCAAGGATAACCAGATGAATGATGTAAACCCATTTCATCTCGTTGAGCATGTTCAGGTCGATGCAAAGCCTCACTAAAAAAGCGGTTAGCCCAATTAACGAGAGCCAGATCACAAAGAACCAATCCGAAGGTCTTGAAAATTTGGTTACTTCTGTTTTTTTACGGCTCCGGCTGTACGAAAAATGAATGCTGATGATGAAAACAATGGCACTTAAAAGATAACCAAAACCAATGACAAACAGGCTACCGGTTCCGAACCAATTTAAAGCTACCGTTGTAAACAGCAACAAAATATAACCGAAAACCAGGATGAGGTGTTCCAGCCATCGTAGTTTGTTATCGTCGCACCCGAGGCTGCGTTTTTGGGTAAACATGTGAATAAATAGTTCGGGTAAAACCGTAAAATATTTCGCCAGCGGGATGTTGTATTTTTGTTTGAGAATAACGTTTCTCCACATCCTGAAAAGACCGGGCAACAAGAAAATCAGGAATACCCCGCCAATGGCTGTTTGTTCAAAAAGATGGCCGTAATGGAGCATGGCTGCCAGGTTAAAATCGGTGCTTTTTGCAAAAAGAACAACCCCTAAGACAATCACAGCAAATGCAACAAGAATGCTTGCCAGTGATTTATAAAACACTGCCGACAATCCGGTCCAGTCGTATTTTCCGCTGAGCCACCGTCGCAGGGCCATCATTAATTCGCCTGGGTTGGCATTTCTGGGGCAAGTTGAACTGCACTCACCGCAATAATAGCAAAGCCAAGGTTTAAGCGATCCTTTTATTTCATCTTCCAATCCTAAAACACTATTCCTGACCATCTCGCGCGGAAAGGAATTGTCGCCGTCCGATAAGCTGCAAATGGCGGTACAGTTCCCGCAATTATAACAAGCTGTAATTTCTTTTGCTCCGTATCTTTTTAATTCTCTCGAAACTTCCGGATTAATCTTTCCCATGTGTTATTTATTTTGGTATAAATAATATTCATCATCATCGTCCATGCCCATGACCTCAATTTTCCCGAATTTGTTCATGGTCATTACCTCGTACATTATTTCGCGGCTGTCCATTGAAAGTTCTTCGGCGATTTCAGGAATGGTTTTGGGCGAATCGGAGATAACTTCTGCAATTTTTTTCCAGTTTGCCGGAAGCCTTCGCATTGTTTTGTTTGATTTGGGGCTTTGTTCTTCTGTGCTTGTGCTTTGTTCTTTGATCTCGGCAGTGAATCCGTCAATCATTCCCATGATTTCGTGGTCGGTAAATTGGATGATTTCTATGGCATCATTTTCGCAAACCGGGGCACAAATTCCGCAGCCAGCACATACGGCTTTGTTTACCTGTGCGATTTCTTTATTTCCCAACTTTTCCTTGAAAATGGCGTTGTAATCACAAACTTCTTCGCATTTGCCGCACCAGGTACATTTTTCGGCATCAATGCGTGCTATAACGGGTTCCAGCTCAATATTTCCTTTATTGATAAGGGCGTTGATTTTTGCACAGGCCGCAAGGGCTGACTTTACTGATTCGGAAATGTTTTTTGGTCCCTGGCAGCTCCCGCCGATAAAAATACCGTTTATAACGGTTTCTACCGGGCGCAGTTTGGGGTGTATTTCATTATAAAAATGATCGTTTCCTATCGGGATTTTAAGGATTTCCGCCAGGGTTTTATGATCTTCGCGTGCAACCATCGGCGTAACAAGTACCACTAAATCGGCATTAAATTCCAATTCTTTTTTAGCACTTAGCAAATCCTCTACTTTGATGTTGATGTGCTTATTGCCGACTTCCAGTACCGGAGGTTTTTTTTCGTTGTAGCGAATGTAAATATCGCCATTTAATGACGATTGTTCGTACAAAACTTCCTGTTTTCCGTAGGTTCGGATATCGCGGTACAGGTGAAACGACTGGGTCTCTGGAAACTCCGTTTTGCAACGAATTGCCGTCCCGATGGTTGATGAGCAACAATACCTTGAACAATATTGCCGTTCTCCTTTTTTCTGGCGCGAACCAACACAATAGATGTAAGCAATATTTTTAATGGTTTTATCATTAAAAATGATGTTTCCTCTTGATTGATCCAGTAAAGTGTTAAACTCTGCCAGCGTAATTATGTTTTTATGGTTCTGATAATCGAACTCGTTGTCGGTGGCTCGGTACGAATCGAAGCCGGTGGTCACCAAAATTGCCCCAACCTCAATTTCTTCGTTTTGTACTTGTTGGTTAATGTCTATCAGGTGTGTAATGTATTCTAAATCTGACGCCTCGATTTGTTCGAGGGTGTTTATATCGAAAACATAATGATCGGGACAGGCGGTTTTGTAGTTTTTGTAAATGCATTTCCGCTTGCTCAAACCATGGTCAAATTCATGCGGGAACTCAAATTTGCATTGGTTGACAAATTTTTCGATTTCCTCGTTTTTGGCGTTCTCGTTGATGTACCGGGGCTGCGTTTTAATTTTTAGTTTAAAATTCCCAACGCTTCCGCTGAGCATTTCAATTTCGCTACCTGTTAGCAACCGAATGTTTTCTTCCTGTTTTATTTCTTCATACAATGTTGAAATAAGCTCACGCGAATTGGCGTTTCCCGGAAAAACTTTTTGTAATTGTGCCATTCTTCCCCCGATGAAGTGTTCCTTTTCGATGAGGTAAACCCGGTTGCCTGTTCTTGCCAGCTCAATGGCCGATTTTATCCCGGCAATTCCGGCACCTATAACGGCAACAGCTTTTTTAGCTTCAATTTGTATGTTAAACAGTGACTCTGAATGCCTTACCCTGTTAATGCCCGATTTAACCAGCCCGATGGCTTTTTGAGTGGCATCTTTGGGCTTGTCGGAGTGAGCCCAGGAGCATTGTTCGCGGATGTTTACCTGAACATAATTGTATTCATTGATCCCGCCCCGTTTTGCAACATTCCGGAAAGTGTGCAGGTGTAGTTTTGGGGAACAGGAGGCCACGACAATCGCGTCCAGTTGTTGTTCTTTTATATCGTTGACTATTTCGTTTTGGCTCGAATCGGCACAAGCAAACATAATATTTTTGGCAATGGCTACTGATGCATCATCTTTTACCGATTCTTTTACGGTATTTACATCTACATAATCGGAGATGTTTCCTCCGCAGTGACAAATATAAACCCCTATTCTTTTTTTCATCATCATTTTGTTTTCCCGGATTTATAAGTTTTTCTGTAAAAAGCTGCTTACTTCTGTTGTGGCGGCTCCTGCCGATAATATTGAGTCAGGAATATCCATGGGGCCAGAGGCGGTTCCTGCAACAAATACGCCTTCAATACTTGTTTTTGAAGGACAAATTAGTTCGTCAACCTGTTTGATGTAGTTAAATTCATCCAGTTCAAGTTTTGCATTGGTGAAAAGTTCTTTGATCCCCGAATTTGGCAAAATTCCCACAGATAGTACGACCATATCATGTTTGGCTTCTTTGAGCTTTCCTTTTTCTGTGTCTTCGTATCGCAGGATAAGGTCCCCATTTTTTGATTTCTCCGTGATTTTGGCAACCCTTCCCCGGATAAAATCAACACCCATGGATTTGGTTTGCTGGAAAAATTCTTCGTAGCCTTTACCAAAAGCCCGTATATCCATGTAATAAATGCTAACATCGGCCATGGGCAAGGCTCCCATTAAAAGTTGGGCCTGTTTTAGCGAATACATGCAACAAATTTGTGAACAAATCGGGTTGTTGCTGCATGAACCATTACAGTTTTTGTTGTTTTCGAGGCTTGAATCGCGCGATCCGGTACATAAAACGTAGGCAATGTTGTCGGGTTGTTTGCCGTCGCCCGGACGGAGAACATAATTATACGGGCGGGTAGGGGCAATTAAACGATCCATCTGCATTGAATCGATTACATTGGCAAATGAACCAAAGCCGTAATGGGGCTTGTTGGCAGCATCGAATAATTTATAACCGGTTGCCAGGATAACCGATTTACATTCCAGCTCAATTTCTTTTTCGGTTTGCGAAAAATTGATGGCATCTGCCGGGCATGCTTTTTCGCAAAGTTTACATTTTAAACAAGCCTCAATATCGATGGTGGCAACTCTTGGGTTTGCAAGGTTAAACGGGATAAATGCCGTTTTTCGGCCCACCATTTCATGATTGTACTCATCGGGTTTTATTTGTGGGCAAACGGCTTCACAGTCTTGGCATCCGGTGCACAAGCTTTCATCTACAAAACGAGGGTTTACCGTTAATTTACTCCGGAAACCTATTTCTTCCTTCAGTATGCTTTTTACATCGGTATTGTCGTATAATGTGATATGCTGGTTTCTTGCCGTTTCCGACATTTTGGGGGTGGTAATACAAGCTGCACAGTCGAGGGTGGGAAAAACTTTACTTAACTGTATCATTTTCCCGCCTATGCTACGGTCTTTTTCAACCAGGGCTACGGAATATCCGCTTCCTGAAAGGTTGAGTGCCGCTTCCTGGCCTGCAATTCCTCCGCCAATTACCATGACATCAAAACGTGTATTTGAGTTTGTGTTCGTCATCATCGGGCTATAAGCTTATTTTGTTTGTTGATGTTCCTCTTTTTCTTTTTCAAGGCGTTTAAGAATGTTGCTGAAATTTTCGATATGGTTGGTAAACGAAGTTGAACAAACCGAACAAATTGCAGCCATCCTGATCCGCTTTGGATTGATGTTATTCGCGCTCATCAGTTGTTGCGCTTTTAAAATGATGTCGTTGGTTTTTTCCTGACATTTGTTGCTGTAGGCACATTCTTCACCGTCGGCAGCAATAAAAACCCCGTCAAAGCCTTTTTCAAAAGCATGCATGATCCACTTTGTTTTAATCGCCGAGGAACATGGCAGGCTAATGACATAAGTTGCTGTGGAATAATGGAGTTTTTGTAGTCCGGCCTGGTCGATGCCCGGGTCGGAAATTTTTTCTGTTGAAAAAACCAAAATCTTTGGATGGTAATTATCCATAGGTAGTTGAGGGTTTATAAAGGCTTGTGTTACGATAACGACTTGAATTTTACTTTCCCTGATATAAAATCCAAGTCGTTTGTTTATATGTTAATCTTCAGCTTTTCTTAAGAAAAGTCGTGAGTGGCTGTCTTCTTCAACGATGCCTAAAAATTCGTGATCTTTTTTATTGCACCATTTAGGAATATCATTTTTGGTTCCTTCATCCGATGAAAGGATTTCCATGATCTCACCTTCTTCAATTTCGCCAATCGCTTTTTTTGCAGCCAACAATGGTCCGGGGCAAGCTGTTCCCCTGGCATCAACGGTTTTAGCCACACTTAATGATCTTAATTCTTGTTCGTTCATTGGAGTTTTATTTTAAATAAATAATTGTGTTTTACTTTCTTCTGCATCTGCAAGGAAGGTCGCTACGCCGCAAATGTTCATGTTTGGATAGTCAATCATTTCCTCTTTTTTGAATCCCATCAAATCCATCGACATTTCACAAATGTTGATATCTACCCCTAACTCACCGGCTGTTTTAAGCATTTCTTCCAAGGAGGCTATATTTTTCTTTTTCATTAATGATTTAAGCATGGTTGTGCCCATGCCGCACATATTCATTTTTGAAAGTTTTACTTTTGTGCTTCCTTTGGGGAGCATCATGCCAAACATTTTTGACATAAAGTTTTTTCCTTTAACTTTTTTCTTTGGATCGCGTAAAGCAGCGGTGGCCCAAAAAGTAAAAAACAATTTAACTTTTGTATCCATAGCCGTAGCCCCGGTTGCAATGATAAGGGCGGCTAGCAATTTGTCGAGTTCACCGGAAAAAACGACAATGGTCATTTGATCTTTGGTGCCTTTTTCGAGTTTGTTTACTTTTTTCTGAAGCTTAAGAAACTCTTTTTCAAAATCTGTGTTCATCAGTGTAATTATTTAAACTTAGATGTATGTAGATATGTTTATGCAAAAATAGAAGTGATTATAATATGCAGACCCTGCTTTGGTGTGAGATTCTACAATCCGCGATGTGATATAGATCACATATTGATTTTTGTTGTATTTTTGAACAGTATATTAGCATTGTTTTTTCAATCATTAAAGGATTATAAGTTGGTAAATTTAAATTGTACAAACTGTAAGGTTCGGTCTGATTTAACCAAATCTTTAGATCAGCAAGAATTTGAGAGCCTTGCCGGAAATTGTGTGACGGTTCCTTTTAAAAAAGGTGAATTGATTTTTAAAGAAAAAACCATTGCCTCAAATGTTGTTTATTTGAAAACAGGCATTGTAAAAACACATGCCAAGGGACCATATAAAGATCGCATTTATCGTATTATTAAAGCCCCTTCGTTTTTGGGTATTCCTACAACCCTGGGCGATCGCATCAATAACTATTCGGCCACTGCATTGTTGGATAGTACGGCCTGTTTTTTTGAAGCCGAAAGGTTTAAAGAATTGATTCGCCAGAATGGCCGGTTTGCGTATTCTATTATTGAAAATTTATGCCAGAATGAATTATTGGATTTTAGTAAGTTTACGAACCAGTCTCAAAAGCAAATTCCGGGCATATTGGCCGAAACACTCCTTTATTTTGCCGATCATATTTTTGAGAATGATCGTTTTGAGGTTCCTCTTACCCGTCATGAATTGGGCGAATTAATAGGTACTTCGCGCGAAAATATCAGCCGGGTATTAAATGATTTTAAACAGGCTAAAATAATTAATGTGACTTTAAAGAAAATCGAAATCCTGCAAAAAAAATCCCTTTTGAAAATAAGTAAGATTGGTTAATACGTTTGATTAGTAATCTCTCTTGATTAGTCGTTCAGCCAACGATTTGAGTTCAAGTTTGCCATCGGTATTGCATTCAATTTCTTCGAGAGAGCTCATGGCTTTTTTGTAGTATTCGTTGATTTTGTGTTCGGAATGTTTGTTTACTCCCAGTTTTTTGTACATCTCGGTAATCACCTTTACTTTTTCTTCGTTGTTTGGATGATTGGGGATGAAATGTTTTTTTAGGGTTTGCAAATCTTCGCCTTCGGCTAGTTCAAAAGCTTTGAGGTAGAGATAGGTTTTTTTATTGGTGATAATATCTCCACCGGTTTTTTTGCCGAATTTAGCTTCATCTCCAAACACATCCAAAAAGTCATCCTGCAATTGAAAAGCCATTCCAAGGTGTTCGCCAAAACAATAAATATGGTCGATGTCTTTTTGAGAAGCTCCGCCAATGATAGCACCGATTTTTAAACTTGCGCCTAAAAATACAGCAGTTTTTAAGCGGATCATTTTCATGTAATCGGCAATACTTATATTGTCCTGCGTTTCATAGTTCATGTCGTATTGCTGGCCTTCGCAAACTTCGATGGCTGTTTGGTTGAACACTTTCAGAATGGGTTTTAAAAACTCAACTTTAGTGTGGGTGATGTATTTGTAAGCCAGGGCAAACATGGTGTCGCCTGAGAGTATGGCAATATTTGAACCCCACTTTTTATAAACGGTATCCTGTCCGCGGCGAATAGGTGCATTGTCCATGATGTCGTCGTGCAAGAGTGTGAAGTTGTGGAAAATTTCGATGCCCATGGCCGTATTGATGGCTTCTTTGTAATCCCCTCCAAAAAAATCACAGCTCAACAAAGCCATCACCGGGCGAAAGCGTTTTCCGCCGTGAGCTAAAGTATAGATAATGGGTTGGCTGAGTTCAGCCGGTTCGCAATCGATTTTTTGAGCGTTGATAAATTCGTTAAACTCTTTCAGTAAAGCTTCAAATTTTTGCATTCCAATAACAGCTATTTAATTAAATTCAATAAATAGGTTCCATACCCGCTTTTTACCAAAGGTTCGGCAATTTCCCGAAGTTGTTCTGCAACAATAAATCCTTTGCGGTAAGCAATTTCTTCGATGCAGCCGATTTTTAATCCCTGGCGACTTTCAATAACTTCCACAAACTGTCCGGCCTGCAAAAGCGATTCGAAAGTTCCGGTATCCAACCAGGCCGTACCACGGCTTAAAATGCCCACTTTTAGTTTTCCCTGGTTTAAGTAATACTTGTTAACATCGGTAATTTCGTATTCGCCACGGGCACTGGGTTTAATGTTTTTTGCCACTCCAACCACCGAATTATCGTAAAAATACAATCCCGGTACAGCATAGCTCGATTTTGGTTCTTTGGGTTTTTCCTCGATGGAAACTGCGTTTTGCTTATCATCAAATTCAACGACCCCGTAGCGTTCCGGATCATTAACATGATAGGCAAAAACAATTCCCCCCTCCGGGTTGTTACTTTCCATAAGCAGTTCCTGCAACCCACGACCGTAAAAAATATTATCGCCCAAAACCAAAGCAACTTTATCATCGCCAATAAATTCTTCGCCAATCACAAAAGCCTGTGCAAGTCCGTTTGGTATGGCCTGTTCGGCATATTCAAAACGACATCCTAAGGCTGATCCGTCGCCCAATAATTTTTTGAAATTCGGCAGATCCTGCGGGGTTGAAATAATTAAAATTTCGTTGATGTTTGCCATCATTAAAATCGATAGCGGATAATAAATCATCGGCTTATCGTAAACAGGCATCAATTGTTTACTAACAGCTAGTGTTAAGGGGTGTAAACGGGTTCCGGAGCCACCGGCAAGAATAATACCTTTCATTTTATTTATTTTTCGGGTTAAGCAATTCCTCTGGTATCTGTTCCTTCAATTTCTAGCCCTTCCAGATCAATATCTTCTTCTTCGTCAAACAGAATAATCAGCGGTTCTTTAAAATGTTTTGTTGTAATTAATTTGTCTAAAGATAATAAAAGTGTAGGCAAAACAAACAGGTTCGATAGAAGAGCCACCAGCAAAGTAAATGCAATTAAGTAGCCCATCGACTGGATTCCGCCAAAGGTTGAGAAAACAAAAATGATGAAGCCGAAAAACAGAACCACCGAAGAATAAATCATGCTGTAACCTGTTTCGCGCAAGGCGGCAATCACCGATTCCTTAATGTTCCAATTGTTGAGTTTTAGCTGTAAACGATAACGCGACAGGAAGTGGATGGCGTTATCAACGGAAATTCCGAGGGCAATGCTAAAAATCAAAATGGTTGACGGTTTGATAAAAATGGCGAAGTAGCCCATCATCCCGGCTGTCATGAGTTGCGGGATGAGGTTCGGGATTAATGAAATACCGATCATCCGGGCCGAGGTAAATAAAAGAGCCATCAATCCGGCAATAATGGTTAATGCCAGGAGCAAGCTTGTTGCCAAGTTTTTTACTAGGTAATTGGTTCCTTTTAGAAAGACCACACTGGTTCCGGTAACATTTACATTGTAACGGCTTGCAGGGAACAGCTTGTCAATTTTTGGTTGAAGATCATCCATGATTCGTTGGATGTCCTTGGTACCTATGTTTGCCATTTGCACGCTGATCCGGGTAATGCTCAAATCTTTGTCTACAAATGAATTTAGCAGGCTTTTTTCATCGCTGCCTTCCAGCTTCGGAATGTATTCCAAGATAAAATTCTTTTCGTGATTGTTGGGCAACTCATACATTGTTTCATCACCGTTGTAGAAAGCCTGTTTGGAGAACTTAGCCACCTCAACCAACGAAAGTGGTTCGGATAGTTCGGGATAAGTTGCCAGTATTTTTTGTAGTTCGTCAATTTTTTGCAGGGTCGACATTCTTAAAACCCCTTTTTTCTTCTTAGTGTCAATGGTGATTTCCAGCGGCATCACCCCTTTAAAATGGTGTTCGAAAAACATCAAATCGACATATAACGGATCACGGTGAGGAATATCGTCTACCACGTTCCCGGAGGTTTTAAGTTTGGTAACTCCCATTATTCCGGCAAAAATTATTCCGGCAAAAATAATGTAAACCAGCGAGCGGTGGTGTTGAACAATGTAAACAACACGGTTCAGTATTTTGCTTACATTGCTTTTATCCATGTGTTTGATCTGGCGTTTTTCGGGTGCTTTCAGGTAGCTGAAAACAATAGGGATGAGGAAAAGGGTCAATAAATAAGCCACCACAATATTGATGGAAGCGATGATCCCGAATTCAACCAAAATTTTGTTTCCGGTTACGATAAATGCTGCAAAACCTGCTGCCGTAGTGGTGTTCGTCAGCAGGTTGGCATTTCCGATTCTTCTTACAACCCTTGATAGAGCCTTGATTTTGTTTCCGTGCGAAATATATTCGTTGTGGTATTTATTAAGCAGGAAGATGCAATTTTCTACCACGATAACAATTAGCAGCGGGGGCAAAATTCCCGTCAGCATGGTGATTTTGTAGCCTAGCAAACTAATGGTTCCAAACACCCAAACTACGTTGATGATTACAATGAGTATGGTGAAAAATACGATGGAAAAAGAACGGAAAAAGATGAGCAAAATGGTGGCGGCAACGGCCAAAGCCAGGTAAATAAAGAATTGCAGCTCAACCTCTACTTTTTTCGAAGTGATGGTGCGGATGTAGGGCAGGCCCGAATAATGCAGCTTTATGTTGTGCTTTTTCCCAAAAGCGTCAAAGGTATCGCGGATGTCGTAAATTAACTGAACCCGGTTTTTGGTGTTCAGCATTTTTTTGTCCAGCGTAATCATCATCATGCTTACGTTGGTTTCTTTGTTAAAAAGCAAACCATTGTAAAAAGGGAGGCCGTAAATTTCTTTTTTCAGGCTGTCGAGTTCATGTTGAGTCTCCGGTTTCTTTGTGATAACCGCTTTGAAATCAAATTTCTTTCCCACCGTATCTTTTTCTAAGCGAAAAATTTTCCCGATGGAGACCACCTGGTGTACGCCTTCAATTTCTTTGATTTTATCGTTGAGGTCGTACCATTCGTTAAATTCTTCCAGTTCAAAAAGAGAGGAATCCTGCAAGCCGACAAAAAATACACTGCCGTCTTCGCCAAATTGTTTTCGGAACTCTTCGTAAGCGATACTGGTGGGATCGCTGGCCGGAAGCATCTTGGTCATTTCGTACGAAAGCTTCACCTTTGTAGCCATGTAGCCCATGAATATCGTCAGTATTCCGATGATGATTAAATTGTTAAACCTATTTCGTAAAATTACCCTAACCAACCTGTTCCACATGCCCGGACCTTTCTTTAGATTTTGATAATATCTTGATACCCTTTTGTTTGTAGCCATTTTTTGTGAGAAAAATAAAGGCTCGAAATTAAGACAATTATTTGGATTAGAAAAATGTAAGCCTTCTGCTTTTTACATCGAAATTGTCAAAAGTTAATTGTTTAGTTTGTCATTCTGAATTTATTTCAGAATCTATTTATGCTAATCATCAATACTTTGAGATACTGAACCAAGTTCAGTATGACATTCATTTCAGCTAACTTTTGACAGCTTCATCTTATGAATTTTTAACGCTTCGGTGTAAATCTTATCTTTGTAAAAATTTTTGTATGAACAAACCAAAGGTTTTATTCGTGGATGCCTGTCACCCGGTATTGGAAGAATCGTTTGACCAGGCCGGTTGGGAGTGTTTTTACTTGCCTGATATTTTGCAGGATGAGGAGGCCGACCTTTCGGTTTACCAGGGGCTGATTGTTCGCAGTAAAAAAATTACGCCGGATTTGATCGAACGTTTTTCGTGTTTGAAGTTTATCGGGCGATCCGGTGCCGGGCTGGAAAACATTGCCGTGGAGTATGCCGAAAGCAAAAATATCAAATGTTTTAATTCTCCCGAGGGAAGCCGAGATGCTGTGGGCGAACACGCCCTGGGTTTGTTGTTGGCCGTGATGAACAAAATTGCCAAAGCCGATGCAGAAATCCGCCGTGGGCAATGGTTGCGTAACCAAAACTGGGGAACCGAAATTAAAGGCAAAATCGTTGGCATTGTGGGTTACGGAAACATGGGTAGCGCGTTTGCTGAAAAAATCAGTGGTTTTGGGGCAAAAGTAATTGCTTACGACAAGTACAAATTCAATTACTCCAACCAGTTTGTTACGGAAGCCAAGATGGAGCAATTATTTGAGGAGTGCGATATTTTGAGCCTGCATGTTCCGCTAACGGAGGAAACCAAATTTTTGGTGAACACCGCTTACCTGGATAAATTCAAAAAAAATATTTTTCTGCTGAATACAGCCCGGGGCAGGGTTTTACATACTGCCGATTTGTGTGATGCCCTTGAAAGCGGAAAAGTGCTGGGTGCCGGACTGGATGTGCTGGAATTTGAAAAAGCCGCTTTTGAGCAAATTGAAACCGCAAACCTGCCCGAGGCCATGCAATATCTGTTTAAATCAAATAAAGTGGTGTTAAGCCCGCACGTGGCCGGCTGGACCAACGAATCGTATTATAAATTGGGAAAGGTGCTTTTTGATAAGATTTTGAAGAATTCTTAAATTTCATCTTTTACTTTTAGGTATTTAAAACTATTTGGATCTTTGACAATGCATTCAGTTTCAAAAAACAGAACGGATTCTTTTTTTGATTTATAAAATCTTCCTTCAGCAACCCCATATAAATTTAATTTATTATCAACTGCTTTTTTTGAGATAGCAATGTTTATGCCCCTGCCATCTAGTTTTACTGATGGGTAAATTATTCCATCAAATCCTTTACTGATTAAAAATTCTGAATAAAAGGCAGAAATTGCGTACTCAAAATCTTTATCCTCCTCAACATCTTTTGAGAACTCTTCTGCAATAAATTTGTTCCAAATTCTAGTATTCCTTGAAAATTCTGGATGCTTTTGTAACTGTGCATTAAATTGATTATTCAAATTTTGAACGAATAAAGTTTGATTTATAAATTTAGGGCTAAAAATAATTGCTGCGATATTAATATCTTTAATAACATCCCACCTTCCTACTGTAACTTTGATATTACCAGATGATTTAGGGTCTCTAAGGAATAATGAGATTTCATAAGCATTTATTACATAAGCTTCCTTAATCTGATTAATTCCTGAATCAGTTGGTGTATATGATCCATAGAACATTTGATTTCCAGGGCTGCTTGCTCTGCCAAAAAAATTAGAAGGTTTAGGAGGATAAGAGATTTGTTTAATAGAGGTAAAAGAATCATTATTTTTATTAATTCTACTTCTATAAACACTTAAACCTTTGTGAAGCTTCCCTTCAACTATTCCCAAAATATCAAGTTTTTCAAACTCATTAAAGAAGTTTTCTTTCTGTGAAGAATTTTTAGGAATTCTTCTTATTGCTCTAATAGTTTTTTTGGTTTTTATCATACATGTTGAAGAGAGAGTAGTTCAAATGTACAAAAAAAGACCCACGTAAAAGCGAGTCTTTTCATATTTCGTTTTTTACAACTTTACCACTTCAAAATTTTCTTAAAGTCGTAGGCTTCCGGATTGTTTACGTAAGCTTTGGCGGCTTCGTAATCGGCTTCGCTAATGTATTGCAGGCCATCGTTAAAAATAATCTGTGCTTTTTGTGAGTTAATGTTCACCAGTCGGGGCTTGATTTTTCCGTCGGGGCCTTCCACATCTTTCAAATAAAGTGGAGCTACGTCACCTTTTGGATCAACCGTAACCATACAAGCCGTTTTGCCATTGTCAAACAAATGTTTCACGCCCATGCCCAAAATGCTGCAATACATCAAATCGAACGCAATGGGGCGGATGCAGCGGATTTCGTAACCCACTTCCACCGGGCGGCTCTTGATATTTAATCCCAGTTCTTTGGTTTTGCGTTGTAACAACGTGTTAAAAATATGCGCTTTGCTCACGTTTCCAAGTTCGGGGTGGCCGTGGTCGTCAAAG
The DNA here is from genome assembly GCA_963664245.1 of Bacteroidales bacterium. Lineage (GTDB taxonomy): Bacteria > Bacteroidota > Bacteroidia > Bacteroidales. The sequence goes on along the minus strand of OY760934.1, from coordinate 1,769,245 downwards.
CTGAACTCAATGCCACAGGATTTTATTTCATCGTCGGTCATAAAATGGAACACGCCTTCGCTGATAATGGCTGCACCGTAATCAATGCCCATAATTTTGCGTTTTATCATAGCCGAAATTACCAGCTTCAGGATGGCTTCAAAAGTTACCGGAACGTTGGTAAACATTTCCGGGATGATAATCATGGGGTAGTGGCAGGCACCGCCAATACCGAAAGCCAGGTGTCCGGCTTCGCGGCCCATGGCTGAAACCACAAACCAGTTCCCGCTGGTGCGGGCATCTTCGTAAACCGTCGAGCAAATTTTTGTTCCTTCTTCTTTGGCCGATTGGTAGCCAAAAGTAGGGCTACCCTCGGGCAACGGAAGATCGTTATCAATGGTTTTGGGTACGTGGATGTTTTTCACGTTTAACCCGTGTTCGTTCAAAAATTTAGAAATACGATTGGCTGTAGAAGCCGTATCATCGCCGCCAACAGTCACCAGTAATTTTACATTATTTTCTTCAAAAAACTTGGTGCTGAACTCGGTATCTTTGGGTTTGTGACGGCTCATTTGCAAGGCCGAACCACCATCTTTCAAAATATCATCGGCAAAAGCAAAATCAATTTCACGGAAGTTGGGTTGGTCGGCAAATAAACTTTTATACCCGCCGTTTAAGCCAAGCACACGGTAACCGTCTTTTAGAAACACTTTTGAAACAGAGCTTACAACAGCGTTAATGCCCGGGGCAGGGCCGCCGCCGCAAAGAATAGCAATCGCATTTTTCATTGTTCTGGATTTTTTAAAATTTTGTTTTACAATAATTCCCCTTTTTGAAGGAGTTCCCGATTTTCGGGAGAGGGGTTCCGCAAACATTTTGCAAACATATAAAAATAAATTTTATTGACGTTATTTTAAACCTATCATTCCGAACTTGTTTCGGAATCTTAAATGTTTTGAAAAGATACTGAAACAATCCTTTGGATTTGTTCAGGATGACTTGCTTATTTGTCTGGAGATCGGAATAAATTACAAATGATTTTTTGTACTTTTGCCAGCTCAAAATGAGCGGTTTTGGAACTTAAAGAATTACTCGGGAAATACAATCAGGATAAGCGCGTTGCTGAAATCAAAACGATTTTACAGTCGAAAGAAGCGGAGCACCTTCAGTTGAAAGGGTTGATTGGTTCGTCGCTTTCGTTGATGGCAGCTAATTTAATTCAGGAGCTGCCCGATTTGAATTTGTTTGTGTTGCCCGATAAAGAGAGTGCTGCTTATTTTGCCAACGATTTGGAAAATACTTTTGGGGAACGCGGCGAAAACGTGGTTCGCAAAAGAATACTGTTTTACCCCACTTCGTACAAACGTTTATACGAGATTGAAAGTACTGACAATACCAATCTTCAGTTGCGAACCGAAGTGCTGGATCGTATCGGGAACACCACCCGGAAAACGGCTATTGTAACTTATCCCGAAGCTTTGTCCGAAAAAGTGATCACCAAAAAATACCTCGTCAAAAACACCCTGAAGATAAGAATCGGCGAGCAAATTTCCATCGATTTTGCCATTGACGTGTTTATGGAATACGATTTTGAGCGTGTTGATTTTGTAGTGGAACCCGGGCAGTTTGCTGTTCGTGGAGGTTTGATTGATGTGTTTTCGTACTCGGATGACAATCCCTACCGTATTGAATTTTTCGGCGATGAGGTAGATTCTATCCGGACCTTTGATCCGGTGACCCAGCTTTCGCTGGAAAAACTGAGCCGGATTTCAATTGTCCCCAATGTGCAGGATCGACTGATTACCGAGAAGCGAGAAGCTTTCCTGGATTATCTCCCGAAATCGACCAATGTTTGGATCGACAACGTAATTTTTACAGGAGAACGCCTCGACCAGGAATATGAAAAAGCTGAAGAAACCTTTGCCAAGCTGGATGGGGAAGTGAAACATTTGCAACCCTCGGAACTGTTTATCAATGCTAAACAATTTTTTGGCAGCCTTATTGGCTTGAACACGCTGGAGTTTGGCAGCCAGTTGTTTTTTAAGGAGGTAAGAAGTTTTGAATTTAACACCCGCCCCCAGCCATCCTTCAACAAAAATTTTGATTTGCTGATTAAAGAGTTTCAAAACAATGCTAAAGCCGGGGTTCAAAATATTATTCTTTCGGACAACCCCCGCCAGATTGACCGTTTGTACACCATTTTTGAAGACATCCAGGCCAGGCAGGAGGAGACGGATAAGATTTCGTTTGAGTCGGTGGTGCTTTCCTTACACGAAGGTTTCATTGACCATGACTTAAAACTGGCTTGTTTTACCGACCACCAGTTGTTTGAACGCTACCATAAATTCCACCTGAAATCGGGCTATAAAAGCAAGGAGGCTCTAACCCTTAAAGAACTCTACGACCTTCAACCCGGCGATTATGTAACCCATATCGATCATGGGGTTGGGCGTTTCGACGGGCTCGAAAAAATAGATAATAACGGCAAGGAGCAGGAGGCCATTCGCTTAATTTATAAAAACAACGACCTGCTTTATATTAGCATCCATTCGCTGCACCGCATTGCAAAATATGTGGGTAAAGAAGGCACTGAACCCGCGCTGAACAAATTGGGCTCAAACGCCTGGAGCAAGCTGAAAAACAAAACCAAAAACCGGGTAAAAGATATTGCCAAAGAGCTGATAAAATTGTATGCAGAGCGCAAGTCGCAATCGGGTTTTGCTTACTCGCCCGATACTTATTTGCAGCACGAGTTGGAAGCATCTTTTATTTATGAAGATACGCCCGACCAGCTAAAATCTACCGCTAATGTTAAGGCCGATATGGAAAAGGATTTTCCGATGGATCGCTTGGTATGCGGTGATGTGGGATTTGGGAAAACGGAAGTTGCCATCCGTGCAGCGTTTAAAGCGGTAGCCGACAGCAAGCAGGTGGCGGTTTTGGTTCCGACCACCATTTTGGCTTTGCAGCATTACAAAACATTTTCCGATAGGCTTGGAGATTTGCCCTGTACGGTTGATTACATTAACCGTTTTAAATCGGCGAAAAAGCAAAAGGAAACCCTTGAAAAACTCCGGAAAGGCCAAATTGATATTTTGGTGGGAACCCATCGCCTGGTAAGCAAGGACGTTGAGTTTAAAGATTTAGGCCTGCTGATTATTGACGAGGAGCAAAAATTCGGGGTTTCTACCAAGGAAAAATTAAAACAATTCAAGGTAAACGTTGATACGCTAACGCTAACAGCAACACCAATTCCACGTACGCTTCAGTTTTCGATGATGGGAGCCCGAGATCTTTCGGTGATCAACACCCCGCCGGCCAACCGCCATCCGGTTCAAACCGAAATCAGGATGTTTTCTGAAGAGGTTATCCGTGATGGAATTTTGTATGAGGTTCAGCGTGGCGGCCAGGTGTTTTTTGTTCACAACCGGGTTCAAAACATCATGGATGTGAAGCACATGATCGAGAAATTTTGTCCGGGAGTGAGCATTGGAGTGGCTCACGGGCAAATGGATGGTAAATCCCTTGAAAATGTGATGATGGATTTTGTGAACGGGCTCTATGATGTTCTTTTAGCGACAACGATTATTGAGTCGGGCTTGGATATTCCGAACGCCAACACTATGTTTATCAACGAAGCGCAAAATTACGGTTTGAGCGATTTGCACCAGCTACGGGGCAGGGTAGGGCGAACCAATAAAAAAGCCTTCTGTTATTTGTTGTCTCCGCCGCTTTCAACCTTAACCGATGAAGCCCGTAAACGCCTGAAAGCCATCGAAGAATTTGCAGAGCTGGGCAGCGGCTTCAATATTGCCATGCGCGATTTAGATATTCGCGGAGCCGGAAATATTTTAGGAGCCGAACAAAGCGGGTTTATTTCGGAAATTGGATTCGAAATGTACAATCAAATCCTGGACGAAGCCTTGATGGAACTCAAAGAAACCGAGTTTAAAGACTTGTATAAAGATGAAATTCAAACCGAATTTGTAAAAGAATGTCAGATTGAAACCGATCTGGAGTTACTGATCCCCGATAATTATATCACCCAAATTGCCGAGCGTTTGAGCCTGTATAAAGAACTCGACAACACCAAGGATGAAGAACAATTGGAAGCCTTTCGCGAGAAATTGATCGACCGTTTTGGATCCATCCCGAAACAAACCCAGGAGCTGATTAATACCATTCGTTTGCGTTGGATCGCCAAAGAAATTGGCTTTGAAAAACTGCTCCTGAAAAACAAACGGATGACGGGTTATTTCATCAGCAACCAGGAATCGCCCTATTACCAATCGGAGGTGTTTGGCAAGGTGCTGAAATATGTACAAAGCAACCCGTCTAAATGCAGGATGCGCGAAAAGAACCAAAAGCTCACGCTTGCTTTTGATAATGTTATCAAAATCAATCAGGCTATTGACTATTTACAACCTATTTTAAACACACTTTAAGCCCAAATAGTTTAAAAAGATGTGGTTCTTGGCAACTTGTGTTAAAAGTTCTGAAAAAATTTTTTTCTTATTTGGGTTTCCTGTATTTTCGCATCTCTAAATTTTTATAGACGTGTCAGATAGCATTGTAATCATACCAACCTATAAGGAAAAAGAAAATATCGAAAAAATTATTCGAAAGGTATTTTCGTTGGAAAAGGCATTTCATATTTTGATCGTGGATGATAATTCGCCCGACGGAACAGCGGATATTGTAAAAGGGTTGATGCAGGAATTTTCCGGGCAACTTCATATCGAAGAACGCAAGGGTAAACTGGGATTGGGCACAGCCTATATTCACGGGTTTAAATGGGCACTGAAAAACAAGTATGATTATATTTTTGAGATGGATGCCGATTTTTCGCATAATCCGGAAGATTTAACCAAACTGTATAATGCTTGTGCCGTTGAAGGCGGCGATATGAGCGTGGGTTCGCGTTACATTACCGGGGTTAATGTGGTAAATTGGCCTATGGGGCGAGTACTGATGTCGTACTTTGCTTCGGCTTATGTGCGTTTTATTACCCGCATGAAAGTAAGGGATGCGACGGCCGGATTTGCTTGTTATACCCGAAAAGTTTTGGAAACCATTAACCTGGAGAAGATAAAATTTGTGGGTTATGCTTTCCAGATTGAAATGAAATATACTACCTGGAAACTGGGGTTTAAAATCATAGAAGTCCCCATCATCTTTATCAACCGTGTTGAAGGCGAATCAAAAATGAACTCCAGTATCTTTAAAGAAGCGATTTTGGGAGTAATCAGCCTTCGCATGCGCGGGATGTTTGGCCGTATCAAAAGGGTTGGCTAAATACTTATTATTTTCGTATCTTGCTTTTAATAAACAGAACACTGACAATCGCAAATACAATCAGTGTAAATTTGTATGATCTGTTTCGTCGGTGTTCCAACATTTAATACATGAAAAAATATCAAATCATAAATGCCCGTATTGTTAACGAAGGCGAAATTTTTGACGGAAGCGTTTTAATCGATAACGGCATAATTTCGTTGATTGAACGGGTTGATTTTTGCGATACTCCTTTGCATGAAGGTTACGAATATGTGGATGCCGGAGGGAATTTTCTGATCCCGGGAGTGATTGACGATCAGGTTCATTTTCGCGATCCGGGTCTGACCCATAAAGCCGATCTGCAAACCGAAAGCAAGGCGGCAGTAGCAGGAGGCATCACTTCTTTCATGGAAATGCCAAACACGGTTCCAAATACCTTAACCCAGGAGCTGTTGGAAGAAAAATATCGCATGGCTGCCCAAAAATCGCTGGCCAATTATTCGTTTTACATGGGAGCTTCCAACGATAATTTGGAAGAAATTTTAAAAACTGATCCGCGAACTGTTTGCGGGGTCAAGGTTTTTATGGGTGCTTCAACCGGGAATATGCTGGTGGATGATGCGAACACCCTGGAGGGGATTTTTAAAAATGCAAAACTGTTGGTCGCGGTTCATTGTGAACACGAACCTACCATTCAGAAGAATGTTCAGTTGTTTAAACAAAAATATGGCGAGGAGGTTCCCCTCGAAAAACATCCTGAAATCAGGAGCGAAGAAGCCTGTTATTTGTCTTCGTCTTTTGCGGTTGAACTGGCTCAAAAACACAACACCCGCCTGCATGTGCTGCATCTTTCAACCGAAAAAGAAACAGGTTTGTTTGACAATAAAAAGTCACTAAAAGAAAAACGAATCACGGCTGAAGTTTGTGCCCATCATTTATGGTTTTCGGACGAAGATTATAAAATCCACGGGACAAAAATTAAATGGAACCCTGCCATTAAAAAACCGTCGGACCGTGATGCTTTGCTTCAGGCTCTTTTAGATGACAAACTGGATGTGGTAGCAACGGATCATGCTCCTCACACCGAGGAAGAAAAAGAAAACACTTATTTTAAAGCTCCTTCGGGAGGGCCTTTGGTGCAGCATTCGCTGGTGGCCATGCTAGAGTTGCATCGGCAAGGAAAAATTTCGATGGAAAAAGTGGTGGAGAAAATGTGCCATGCCCCGGCGGTTTGTTTTCAGCTCGAAAAACGTGGGTTTATCAAAGAAGGCTATCATGCCGATTTGGTTGTGGTAAACACCAACGATACGTGGACGGTTGACAAAGAAAATATTTTGTACAAATGCAAATGGTCACCTTTTGAAGGACAAACCTTCCATTCGAAAGTTCAGTGTACGTTTGTAAACGGGCATTTGGTATATCGCAATGGAACCTTTGATGAGCGTGTAAAAGGACAACGTTTGTTATTTAATCGTGAGTAAGATGAGAAGAGGAAGTTTGTTGATTTTAGTTTTTTTGATGTTTGTTTCGTGCCAGCCGGAACCCATCCGGATGGTTAACGAGTTTTATGAGAACGGGCAGGAGAAAAATGTAAATTATTACAAAAGCATACACCGTAAGGTATTGGTAAAACAGGAGCTGTTTTATGAAAGCGGGAAAATGAAGGTTTCCGGTTCGTTTAAAGATGGCCAAAAACACGGTCAATGGATTTTTTATTACGAAAACGGTTTGAAAGCAAACGAAGATTGGTTCTTTGAAGGAGAACCAGACGGGCGTTCAACTTCCTGGAATAAAAACGGAACGACCCGCTCCAATGGTTATTACAAACATGGCGAACGGGTCAGGGAGTGGACCTGGTTTGATGAAACCGGTCGACTTATAAAGCGTGTAAATTATTAGTTTTGTTTAAAATCTAATTCTATCCAAACCGGCAGGTGATCGCTGTAGCCCCCGTAATATTTTCCTCCCGATGCTGTACGGCTCGGACGTTTATTTCCTTTATTATCGGTAAACAGCACCCAATCTTCTTTAAAAATATTATGGGTTGAACCATGCACCGACGTTTTGCTTTGTTTGTTCAAAAGGTTGCCGCTTACAATCATCTGGTCGAACAAATCCCAGCTTTTGTAATACAGGCTTCCCTCGCCATTGCTGTATTTTGGAGCAGAGAGGTTGTATAATTTATTGTTTTTTGCCGAACCGTTCAGGCTGATACATTTCAAACCTTCGGTTAAACTTTTGTCGGTTGGGTTGTCATTTAAATCGCCCATAATGATGATGTTCGCGTGGGGATTATTTTCCAAAATCTGATCGGTTTTGCTTTTGATTAGCTTGGCAATATAAATCCGTTTGGCTTCGGTAACTTCTTGTCCGCCCCAGCGCGAGGTCCAATGGTTCACAAAAATATGAACCGTATCGCCATTGACCAGTTTCCCTTCGGAATATAAAATATCGCGGGTGGTGTAGTCTGGGTCAAACGGGAAATTGATTTTTATCCATTCGTTTTTGATGGGAGTGTATTTTTCCTGGCGGTAAATCAGGGCAACATCAATTCCCCTGAAATCGGGGCTTTCTTTGTGAATGATTTGGTAGTTATGTTTTTTAAGATCCGAAAGCTGGATTAAATCGGTCAGGATGTTCTGGTTCTCAACCTCGCACAAACCAATAATTTCGGGCGGGTTTGTTTTTCCTATTCCCAGCAAAACTTTGGATATATTTTCGATTTTTTTGCTGACTTTTTTCGTGTCCCAGTTTAGTTTGCTGTCGGGCAAAAATTCGCTGTCTTCGGTATTGGGGTCGTCAATGGTATCGAATAAATTTTCGAGGTTGTAAAATGCAATTTTAATCGATTGTGGTGTGTCGGAAGTTCCTTTGTCCGATCTGCAATTGAAAAGGAACAAAACGATGATACTTGCAAAAAAGATAATTCCAAGACGTTTCATGCTATTTAAGTTTTGTTGTTTTTTAGTTTGGTGATAATCCGGCGTTCTTTTTTAGTCGGACGGCCTGCTCCCCGGTCGCGACGCTCGTAGTTCATTTCATGCATCATTTTTTGTTTGTCGTATTCTTCTTGAGGGGTGTGGTCAATCATATTTTCGGACACCAGTTTGGCTCCAACCCGGTTCTTTATAACAGTTTTTACTTCCACCGTTTTGGCAATCGGGTTATCCTGAACCGTGATAACATCCCCTGTCAAAATTTCGCGCGAAGGTTTTACGGGCATGCCGTTGATTTTTATTTTTCCGGCACGGCAGGCATCGGCTGCCTGGTTTCTTGTTTTAAACAGGCGTACGGCCCATAACCATTTGTCGATGCGGATGCTTTCCATTTTTATTTTTTACGGAAATATATTTGAATCGGAACCCCGGTAAAGTTATACTTTTCTCTCAATTTGTTTTCCAGGAACCGGTAATAAGCTTCTTTAACTTCGGTTGGGAAGTTACAAAATGCGGCAAACGAAGGAAATTGCGTTGGAAGCTGGGTAAAATATTTGATTTTAACATACCTTCCTCTTGAACCCGAAGGAGGCGGGGTTGCTTGAACAATCGGGAGCATGTAATCGTTAAGCTCAGAAGTGGAGATTTTCAGTGATTTATTTTTGTAAACTTCATGGGCCAGTTCCAGGGCTTTGTAAATCCGTTGTTTATTCAGCACCGAGATAAACACAATCGGGACATCCTTAAACGGGGCAATGCGTTCACGGATTTTATTTTCGAAAGCAACGTGGGTGTTTGTTTCTTTTTCGATCAGATCCCATTTGTTTACAATAATAACAATCCCCTTACGGTTCTTTTGAGCCAGGTGGAAGATATTTAAATCCTGCCCTTCAAATCCTTCATTGGCATCTATCAAAAGCAGGCAAACATCGCATTTCTCAATGGCTCGGACAGAACGCAGCACCGAGTAGAACTCGATATTTTCAGTAACCTTTCCTTTTTTTCGGAGGCCGGCCGTATCTACCAGCATAAAATCAAAACCAAAGCTGTTGTAGCGGGTGTTGATAGTATCGCGGGTGGTTCCGGCAATGGGAGTAACAATATTGCGGTCTTTCCCGATCAAAGCATTTATCAGGGACGATTTTCCCACGTTCGGGCGGCCAACTACGGCGTACCTGGGAATATCCAGTTCTTCTTCCTCTTCAGAATCTTCCGGAAATTCTTTGACAACGTCATCCAGTAAGTCCCCGGTGCCACTGCCGTTTATCGAAGAAATGCAATACACTTCGCCCAATCCTAAAGAGTAAAATTCCTGAGCATCCGCGATGCGGGCATTGTTATCCACCTTGTTGGCTACCAGAAAAACTTTTTTGCTGCTTCGGCGAAGAAGTTTGGCCACATCTTCATCCATGCCAGTAATGCCAATTTCAACATCCACCAAAAACAAAATAATTTCGGCTTCGTCAATTGCCAGGTCAACCTGTTTACGGATTTCTTCTTCAAAAATATCGTCGGAACCGATCACGTAACCGCCAGTATCGATCACTGAAAAATCAATGCCATTCCAGCTCGATTTGCCGTAATGGCGGTCGCGTGTAACGCCGCTGGTTTCTTCAACAATAGCATCACGGGTTTCGGTGAGACGATTGAAAAAAGTGGATTTGCCTACATTTGGGCGGCCTACGATTGCTATTGTGTTTCCCATTTTGATTTATTTTTTTGCAAAATTACATATTTACTGGATATAGCCGAAACGTTTTAAGTGAGTGTCTTTGTCGCGCCAGTCCTTCACAACTTTTACACTTAGTTCTAGAAACACTTTCTGGCCCACAAATTCTTCAATGTCTTTGCGGGCATCGGTTCCAAGTTTCTTGATGGCACTTCCCTGGTGCCCGATGATTATTCCTTTTTGCGAATCGCGGGCCACAAAAATTGTTGCCATGATGCGGGTAATTTTTTCTTCTTCCTTGAACGCTTCAACGGCTACTTCTGCGCTGTACGGAATTTCTTTTTGGTAATTCAGTAGTATTTTTTCGCGAATAATTTCAGAAACAAAAAAACGTTGGGTTTTATCGGTCAGCTCGTCTTTTGGAAAATATGGCGGGTTCTCAGGAAGGTTTTCTTTCAGGCTTTTCAGAACCGTGTCCAGGTTGAAATTTTTGATGGCCGAAACTGGAATTACTTTGGCTCTTGGAATTTTTTCCTGCCATTGTTGGATCAGCTCTACTACTCTTGGTTGATCCGACAAATCGATTTTGTTGATGGCAACAACGATCGGAATTTCTGATTCAATTATCTTGTTTAAGATTGCCTCGTTAATTTCTTTATCATCAACTTCGGTAACAAAGAGGAAAACATCGGCATCAATAATCGCTGTTTCCACAAATTTCATCATATATTGATGTAATTTATAGTGTGGATCGACAATTCCGGGGGTGTCGGAATAAACAATTTGGAAATCTTTTCCGTTTACAATTCCCATTAAACGATGGCGGGTAGTTTGTGCTTTTGCGGTTGTAATAGCTAGTTTTTCACCCACTAGGGCATTCATGATGGTTGACTTTCCAACGTTTGGATTACCGATAATATTTACAAATCCTGCTTTGTGCGACATAAAAATGAAATAATTTTATAATAATTTATTTGGTTAACAAAGAAACAAAATATATCTTTGCACTCGCAAAACGAGGTAATAATAAACTAAAGATATATTGCGGGGTGGAGCAGTGGTAGCTCGTTGGGCTCATAACCCAAAGGTCGTTGGTTCGAATCCGGCCCCCGCTACAAAGAAGGCCTCACACAATAGTGTGGGGTCTTTGTTTTTTTAGTAGTTTCTTATCTGTTACCTCCTAAACACATTGATATTCCTAGGTTTCCTCACATCTTCCATTGTTTTTTTATTTATAACCTCATGTACCTGCCTATAGCAATAAATACTGTTATAAACACAAAATAGGTTGCAAATAGGTGTACAATTCGGTGTACCTAATATTTTTCAAGGTGTACCATTTTTAAAATTTTTATTATGGAAAATGAAGTTTTAAAGACTTTGTTTATTCTGATTAAAACAAAGTTAAATAGAAATAATAAAGCCCCAATAAAGTGTAGAATCACTTACAAAAAGAAAAGACTAGAGTTTAATACAGGATATTTTGTCACCCCTGATCTTTGGATAAGTAGTATGCAAATTGTTAATCCAAAGGTAAAAGAAAGTGAATTACTGAACCTTCAACTAAACCTTATAAAACAAAATATAAACCAGGTTTTTTATACGTTAAAAGTCAATAAAGAATCATTTGATGTTAAAGATATTTATAGATTGTATAAAGGTGAAGATGATACTAAGGAAAGAACTTTACTGGAAGTCTTTGACCTGCATAATGCTAAAATGAAAAAGCTGGTAGGTATTGAATATTCTAAATCAACATATCCAAAATTTCTAGAAGCAAAAAAACATGTTTCAGACTTTATACGCTATGAATATAAACAGAAAGACTATTTGCTATCAGATTTGAAATTAAAGTTCCTGGAGGAGTTTGATACCTATCTGAAAGTAGAAAAAAGACAAAAGCAGATTACCATTAATAAGTCCATACAAAGACTTCGAAAAATAGTGAAATTGGCCATTTCTGAGGGGTTTTTATCAGGTGATCCATTTCTACTATATAAACCTAAGAAAGTCTTGTTAGAAGTGGTTTATTTGACCCCAGAAGAGCTTCAAAGTATGGAAGGGTACACGTTTAAACAAGAACGGTTGGAACAGGTAAAAGACATGTTTGTTTTTTGTTGCTACACGGGATTACCTTACCAGGAAATGGCAAGTCTAAGGTCAAATAATATTGTAAAGGGATTTGATAAATTGCTTTGGATTCAAATAAAAAGAAAGAAGACCAATAAAGTTCTACAAATACCTTTACTGCCCAAAGCTAAATCTATCATTGACAAGTACCGTAATGGTGATGATTTATTACCTGTAATAAGTAATCAGCGGTTTAATTCTTATCTGAAAGAAATTGCTAACATCATAGGTATCAATAAAAGGTTAACACACCATGTGGCAAGAAAGACTTTTGCTACTACAGTTCTACTCTTTAATGATGTACCTATGGAAATAGTATCTGAAATCCTAGGACATTCGAGTATAAAGATAACCCAGAATCACTATGGTAAGATTGTTCAGAAGAAGGTTAGTGAACAAATGAGGAGGTTGAATAAAATTTTGAAATAATTTAATGTAATTAGCAATGTATGGCTATATTTATAGTCATACATTTTTAATTATATTTTTATTTTTTATGGTTTTACCTAATATATACTTTGAAGGATACCCTATTGACTTTAAGGAAGTTAATCCTCATGATTTGGTTTTTTATCAAGTAGGAAGAGTAGAAAAAATTATCATCTCCCCTGATGAGAGAGGATACATAGAATCTTCACTGAATGGAAAAATTGAACTACAGAGAAAGAATACTATTGTTGTAAATGCAGCAGTAGGACAAGGAAAATCATATGCAATAATTAAACTAATAAAGCGCTTTTTTGATGAATCTGAGGATTATATTATAATTGTAGCAGCTCCATTTGTAAGTTTAGTAAATCAGTATTGGAATAATATTATTCGTGAAGGAATCCCTGAAAATAAGGTTTATAGATATGAGTCTATTGGAGATTCTGCTATTAATTATTTGGATAAAAGGGTTCATGTTTTAACTGTAAATTGCTTGTTAGGAAATCCAGGAGAAGATGCTTTTATTAATGCAAAAGCGAAAAGAATCTATCTTACAGAATTTTCTGAGTTTTGTGCTAGAGAAAAAAAGAAAGTAGTATTTGTATATGATGAAATTCATGATGCAATACATAATTTTACAGAGCTATGTATATTTAACCTCTGGAAATGGCATGGCTCAATTCTTAAGAATATTATATTAAGTGCTACATTTAATAATGCCTCTAAGGTTGTAATTGAATATTTGGCAGAACTAACTAATAGGGAGGTTGTTATTTTTGAATCAGAAAGAATTCCTAATGTTAGTAGTTTAAGTAATCTCTATTTACATTTTGATAGTAGTAATTATTTTAAAGAACCCAATAAGATTAAAGATTTAATTGAAGAATTGGTTTCTGAAAATAAACTAATTGATATACTGTCTTATTCAAAAAAACTTGCTGAAAAAATTCATGATCCTAAGGGTTTGATCGGAGATATCCTAAAGAAAAAATATGGACAAGTAAATCTTTGCATTTCAGATAACGAATCAACTTATACTAAGACTTTTGATCCTAGCATGTGCAATGTGGGGACTAATTTTAAAACAGGAATAAGTATTGAAAAGGATAATCATGCATTTATCATAATACTCCCAACATTGCAAACTAAGACACGATTTGGGAACAAATATGGTATTTTTTCTGATGGTATAACTTCAATAATTCAAGCTTTTGCCAGACAAAGAAAGAAAGGAGATATTCATGTGATTTTACCACCGCCAGATAAGTTTGATATTAAATCTCTTACTGAATTCAATGATGAATCTGGATATAATATGACTGAAGATCAAATTAATAGTTTTGTTAATTTCTATAGCTATGTTGAAAATAATAATGTTAAAGATGATAAACTTGTAGAGTTCATATCGTTCAATCGACAAGAACTGAAATTGTTTCATTTTTATCATCAAGAATTATATCCAAACCATGAAAATGAAATAAAAATGGTAGAAAAGTCTAATCGAGATGGTTTAATGAAGTTAGTATTTCCTGAATATAATTTTTTCAAGTTAAGAGATGGAGAAAAGTACCTTTCAAGAAAATTTAAATTTCTTGGAGCTGATTTATCTTCTTTTGTTGTTTATTCTGCTATTACAAATCAATTTATGAATTGTAAGTTTGTTGGATTTACCATAGATAGAATTATAATTACTGATGGGATTCAGAATACTTTAAATGAAATAGTAAAAATTGAGGACTATGGACAGCATTCATTTTTTGACTGGTATAACAATCTGAATAATTATTTTTTTGAGAAAAAAGAAACATTTATTGATAAGGAACATATAAGCAAACATAAAGTATTGTTTTGTCAAGAGATTTTAAGTTTCTTATATCAAAAAATGTATGACACTCTATTGAATGAAGAATTTAAAGATGAAAATGGTAAGTATCTTGATGGAGTGTTTAATCAAACTACATATTTACTATTAATGATGTCATATGCACATCATATTACTGAGGATGATCATAATTCAAATATTGTAAATTATTATAAGCAGTTGTCTAGATATAGACAAATGATTATTGATAGTATTCAGGAAGAAAATGGAAGTATAAAATATTTTTTGAATCATAGAGATTTCAATTTGTCCTCAAGAGAATTGGAAACTATTAGAATCCTAATTATTAATTTGAATTCTGAGGATAATATATTAAGAGAAAAAGTAATAGGTTTTATCCCAGATGTAGCAAGTAAAAATGATATTCAACTAAAGAGGAGTTTTTATTCAGCTTTAAAAAAAACAATTACTCACCCTACAAATTTGGATAGATACTCACCAAGAATTAATGGTGAAATAAAAAATTACTCCAAGTTTATTGAACCTTCAATGGTCTATTCTCTTAATGAGAATATATCAAGAATTTATTAATTAAATAATATGCAAAATTCATCTGTGTTTACTTTTAATGTATAGATAGATTCTGCATTTCTTGTTAAAAAAAATTAAGCCCTTGTCTGAAATCACAAGGGTTTTTTATTTCAAGTTTACTTTAAAATCTTACAGAAATTAATTTAAAAAAATCTTCTGCTTTTTTTTAACTGATCTTATTATAGACCCATCAAAAAAAATAGAAGAATATTCCTTTTAATTATAAGTCCTATTTCCTCTCTACATTATACGATGTAGAAAACGATTTAATAATTAACTTTTTGTAATTGCTTAGTTAGTAGATATAGAAGTGAAACGGTGATATTCATTTTTTACTTTAAAATTTTAAATAATAAACTTATGGAACTTAAACAATCAGAACGAAAAAGAGCTAAAATTAAAATGGCTCTTCAAGGCCCTGCTGGGTCTGGAAAAACATATTCAAGCTTGTTACTGGCAGAAGGGTTAACAAATGGAGACTTCTCTAAAGTAGCTGTTATAGATACAGAGAATGGAAGCTCTAACCTATATGCCCATTTAGGTAGATACTATGTCCTTAACCTTAAGCCCCCACATACCCCAGAAGCTTACATAGAAGCTATAGATGCTTGTTTAGAATCAAAGATGGAGGTTATCATTATGGATAGTATTTCTCATGGTTGGGAATATCTTCTTGAATACCATGCAGGGTTAGTTGGAAACTCATTTGCAAATTGGGCCAAAGTTACCCCCAGGTATAAACTTTTTATTGATAAAATTCTGCAAACAGATGCCCATATTATCTCTACCATGAGAACAAAGCAGGATTATGTACTAAACAATAAAGAAGGAAAATATGTCCCAGAAAAGGTCGGATTAAAAGCTATCCAGAGAGATGGAATTGATTTTGAGTTTACACTGGTTTTTGATCTTAACATAAAGAATTTTGCAACTTCCCAAAAGGATAGAACAGGTCTTTTTATGAATCAGGCAGGATTTAAAATAAGCCCTTCTACGGGTAAAACAATCCTTAATTGGTGTAGAAATGGTTACAGTATAGAATCTGCAAGAGAAGCTATTAATAAGTGTGAGAGCCTTATAGAATTAAACAAGTTATACACTCAATATTATCCTTGGAAGGGGATTCTCTTAAATGATTTTAAAGAGAGAAAAATGTCGTTACAAATCAATAATCATCTTGTAAAAACTTAAAGGGAATGTAATTGTTCCTGTTTAATTTTTTGAGATAGTGTTGAAAATTGCTCCACATATTGAGGTTCTTCTCGCCAGTGAGTACTGGCGGGATACCTTATCTAGCTATTTATAAAACTTTCAAATTTTATTGTTTTACTATCTGGTTTTTGATTATCAGGTAACTCATCTATTCTTACTTTTAATGGCATAGGTGTCACAATTCCACTAAAAATACAAGTGCCAATTGAAAGAGTTGGTATTGATTCTTCCGTTATCTTGTCAATGTATGAAACTGCATTCCCAATTGTTAATAAATCTCTTTGATTTATAAGTTGATGAATAAAATAATTGTGAGCCTGTGAAATAATTGTCTCTGAAATATCGTTAGGTCGTTGACTTGCAATTGTAACAAAAACTCCAAATTTTCTTCCTTCCTTAATTATTTCTTCAAAGGTTTCAAGACGATAATCCTTCCAGTCTTCAGTTTCTCTAAAAGATGTTTTTGAAAGAATATTATGTGCTTCATCAATAATTATTGATAACGTTTTTTTATTTTCATTTTTCTTATGTGCTGTATAAATGTTTTTTGCAAGCAATAATGGGATGGTTTTTCTCATATCAAGATTGACATTGATAAGATTAATTACAACAACACTTTGATTGTTCCATAATTTAATTTCATCACGAATTTCAAATATATACTCAATACTTTTTTGTTTTGCTTTGAATCTATTGATTACAGGTATAATATGGTCAACTTGTACTTTGTAGCGATATAAATCATTAATGAGTTGTAATAACAAGAAAATAAAAAATTGATTCAATTCATTTTGGCTATTTAGAGAGTCTTTGGTTATTTTATCTGTCTCTTTGTATATAATTGTATTATAAATTTTATCATAATTATCTGAAAATTTATTCTCATAATCCTTTCCATTGTTTTCTAGATGAAAGTATTTATTCGTTTCGTGAAATTTGACGTCGTCTCGCAATTTTTGTTTGGTGTTTTCATCAACAAAGAAAACAAGTATTTCCTCTATATAGTCAAGAATTTTAAAAGCGGTATCTTTATTTGTCATTTGAAGAACATTCTTAATATCGCTTTTCATAATGTTTTTAAAATACCTTAAATAATCACTATTTCCTTCTTCATCAGTACTCTCTTTTACTTTCTTGAAATGGTTTAAAGTCCTTTTTAAGAATGGTTTTTGTGTTTTTTCTGTTGCTTCAAGCAAAATTGAAAGCGTTTCGATATCCATTAGCTCTGAGAAAGTCATTGGGATTTTATCACCACCATCATTGTGTGTTGAAAGATTATAAACTTTTTTAGCTGATGTAATGCAAGTATCTTTAACATACTCACCATTAAAATCGAAGATGAAGAATTTACTATTTTCCAAACTGTGATTTGCTTGAAGTGTTTTTATCATTTCCTGATAAAGAATTGCTAGGGTATTAGACTTACCACTGCCTGTATTTCCAAAGATTGCAATATGGCTGTTAAAAAGACCATCAATTGGAAAACTGATGGATACTTCTTCTATTTCTGTTTTAGCAATATTTATTTTTAGTGGTGTATCTTCTTTTAATAGGTTGTGGATATTATGGATTTTTTCATCTGTTAAGATATATGCTTCATTCCCAATCAGCGGAAATTCTTTAATCCCTCCTATAAATTTTCCGTCAAGGTTTATATAACCCGAAAGAACTATTATTAACGTTCGTTTGTTTTTATCTATTATTTGGTAATTATTACCATTATCATTTTTAGTGGAATAATCGTCAACAAGTTTTTCCCCTTCTGCTTTTCCTATAATGGAAAGAAATCCTTTGCGTATTTCTACATAACTTCCAACAGCTATATTTTTTAATATTGTACCACCAAAAAATAGCTCAGAAGCATTTTTATTTTTGTCCAATGATATATAAACTTTCCTGCCATCTATCCCGGAAACCTCACCCACACGTAAAATAGAGTCTTTTATTAATTTATTCTTCATCTTGTTTTACCTTAACTATTTCTACCTTTTGAATTTGTGTTTTTTCTTTAGGCAAAACATCTATTAATATTTCGTTGAATTTCTTAAAATCTATATTCTCATTTCCTGAATAAACTATTTCAACATTATTAAATTCAGCAAATTTTTTCTCGTATTTTCTAGGTCTTTTAGCCCAGCAGAATATTACTAACTTTAGTGTTGGATTTTTTAAAGCTCTTTTTGTGATTTCTAAAATATGTTCATCATCAAAGGAAAATCCATCTGCAATAAGCAAAGTGTTTTCTTTATCCAACTCGTTGGCATATATGCGAAGCATATTATAATAAACTTGATTTAGAAGGGTTTCTTTGAATTTATCTTTTTTAGGAAGAATCAGAGAAAATAAATTATTGAACTCAACAACTTTTGCCATGTTTGTTTCTTCTTTTAATTCTTCTGCTCTTTTCAGAAAATCAAATGAATTAATAATCTTTTCATCTTTTATTTCCCAGTTTAATGAACCATGTAATTTGATTAGATTGATTGCTGGGATTTCAACTTGATAATTATATAAGTTTCCTGTAGTATATAAGACATTGAAAAAAGTAGATGCAGAAAAACTGAAATTCTGTTTCAATGATGAATTTCTTTGAAATCCATCGTTTATGATGATTTGAGATGTAAGATTTTCAGATGCCTTCTCTATAAAAAGGTCATAATTTGTTGTAAATATGGTAGCCTGTTTATGTAAAATATTGCTTTTTCTCTCAAATAGTAACTTGGTAATTGTCTCAATAAAAGATTTGTAATTATCAAAAGTCCTTTGATGTTTTTCATCAAGCTCAGCATCACTAACAATTTGACTTGTTGAATCAACAAAAGGGTTTAGAAATTCAAATGTCTTTTTTTCAGCATCTTCAATCTTGCTGTTTTCTAAAAGAGATTGAATTTCTTTTTCAGTAGTTCCAAGAGTACTAATTGCAGGGTCTGAACACCCCGAGCCAATTAAAAAATTTAAGTTAGCAGATTGAACACCTTTTTGTAGGGTACTAATAAATTTTTCTTTATCTGTTTCTATCTTAATAATATTTGCCATTCTCTTATTATTTGTTTGGTCTAAGTAAATTGTATGGGTGGCAGCTTAAGTAGTCCTTACCTGCCATTACTTATAAAAAATGTCGGCGATAGTATTAGATGTTAGTTATGTCATTTACCGATTCCAGAAATTTGACTAGGCAAAGAGCAGCATTTTGTGAAGCTAATTTCCTTCTTGTTTTTTCATCAGTATTTTTGTCATTATCTGCGGTATCAGAGATGCCTCGGACAATCAATATATGTTTGCTTTCGTTTCTATCAAGCTTTTCTTCATAGTTAAAACTACAAAATCCTTCAGCTTCAGTTTCTACAGCTAATGTTTTGTCATTAAATTTTTTTATCCATTCTCTAATTTTTGAAAGTCCACTACCAATTACAGAACTACCAGAACCAATCGGGCCAATATACGTACTAAATATTTCATTATTGACATGTGATTGAAAAGATGGATTTTCACCATAAGTATCTTCAAAATTCCCCAATTCTCTTAGTAACTCAGGTTCCATATTATAAGTGATGCCTCTTCTTGATAATCCTTCTTGGCCTTGATCCTTTGATTTATCATATCCAATGACAGTATTTGCTAGTACAGCGTCTCCTATTTTTAAATCGGGGTGTATTCCACCAGCAATTCCAAAAAGAATTAAAAATTTGGGGGAATACTGTTCTTTTAAAGCTGTATAAGCTGAAATAACAGACTCTTGTCCTTGATTAAGTTGTTTGGTCATTACAACTTTATATTTATTATTTGAAGTTGAAATATAACCTTCATTATAATATCTATTTGTCGGTTTCTTCAAAATTCTTCGACCGTTTTCAAGTATATCTTTAATTGCGGTTGCTTCTGGCTCAACAATTGTTATTATACCAATATCGACATTTTTAAATTCACTATCCATTTTTATATATTTATGTATGTTGCTTTTATTTAGATCTTCTGGTTTATTAGAATGTTCTATTAAAAGACAACTCTGTTCTTTTGTTCCTGTTACCTGTTCAATGAATATAAAATTACTTTCAGCATCTCGCATCAAATAAATTCCACAGTCAGAGTTTCTTTTTTCAATATGCTTTAATATTTTTTTAAAATCACCAAAATCAATAAAATCTTTTTCAAGCTTATTTGTTTTAATTCTTACTTTAATTTCGTAGCGTTTGCTTAACTTATTTATTAAATAATAATTACATCTTATAGTTTCTCTATTCTCATTTTGAAGTCCTTCAATTGTATTACTTATGTGGTAAAATATATCAATCAATCGTTTTCCTGCATTGTACCCTCCAACTATCATCACTAATCTATTATCTGTTAAATGAATTGGAAGAAGGCGAAATGAAGTATTTTGTTTCTCAATATCGTATTTGTAAATAGCTTTTTCGAGTTGATCCAAAGCAATATTTAAATGATGCTTAATTGATTTAATTCTCTTGGTATTTATAGGTTTAATAAATAGTACGTATTTATATGCGAGAGATTCAGATATTTTTCCCCACCTTGGAATTGCAAGTCTATATTGCTGAAGCAATTCATTTGATGAATCTTTTAATTGATCTAGCTTTTCTAATTTTTCATATAGTAAAACCTTTAATTCTTCTATAGGATTATCTGTTAGAAATGATGTTATTTCCTCTTGTTCTTCAATTAAACAATTATCATTATAAAATTCATTCATGTTTATTGCATATCCCCTTAGTTTAGTTTGTGTGTTCTCAATATTATGCTCTAACTGAGTTTTATAAGCTTCTTTCCTTTCCTTAATATTTAAAATTTTCTTTAATTCTTCACGCATTGGAAGGAGTTTTCCCTCTAGATCAAAATCAATTTGGCCACTTTGAAATAACTTAGATTGCTTTTGTAAATTATCTATCCTTAACTGTAAATCATTAATTTGAGTTAATAACAAATCAATTTCAGTATTTATAGCATTAATATGCTGTGCCTCATCTCCCTTTATTCGAGCAATAGCTAAAATAATAAGGTCAATAGCATAATAATAGAAACAAGTTGAGATAATCCATTTACCTAATTCATTAATTAGGTTTATCACAACAGGGATCCTTTCATCCTGCCAATCAGTATTGGATGACCAATAACTTAACCAAGACCTTAAAATATAATTTGCTTCCTTTTTACTAAAACTTGTTTTAATCTTACTCGTAATTTCTTCAATTCGTGAGAAACCTTCTCTGTTTTTAAATCCTAAAAACTTAAAAACTCCACCATTGATAGCAGTCCATGAAATATTCTTTTCGGGATTTCTTAAACTTTCTGATATTAAAATAAAATCAGCGCTATCTTTATTAATCCTATTTTCTAATAGGTAATTTTTGTTTTTTAACCATTTCTCATGAAAAAGATTAACTTCTGCAGTAATTGAGTTTAAGGCATCTGAAGGATTTAGGCAAGATGTAAATAGTACTAAATCTCTCTGGGTTAATATACCTTCTGCATTTAAAATCCCAAACGTATCACCAATATCTTCAGCAATAAATTGTGATTTATCTGTAAAATCAGTAGGTTCATCATCGAATTTATCGGGGTTTTTAATACTGTATAAGTCAATTAAAGAATCTGTGTCAATAGTAAATTTTGAACTATTTTCAACAATAAAACCGTCATCCTTTAATCTATCATATGTCCAAAAACCTCGGTTGTCATTATCAATAATTGGTAAAAAATCTGGACTCATATTGGGTGAAATTGAATATGATATTGCAACCTGACCAAATAAATAGCTTCTAACACCAACAATATTAAGGTCTTCAGATGGAGATGTGTCATAATCATATGGAAATAGAATATTCTTCTGAATACCTACTTTAAGAAAAATAACAAAAAGCTTTTCAAACCATACTTTTGCCAATTCTTTAGAATTGATTGCATCTTTGAAATTTTTAAAAAGGTATCCTATGAGTCTATCATTATTTTCTCCCCAGATCACGTCTTCCCCATGTCTGTATGCCCTATAGACGTAATTATTCTCTACGCAAGTAATTGGTACCACTAATCCATTATCAATCGCAATATCTAGAAAATGAGAAACAGCTTTTTTTCGGGATGTTAAGTCCGGTAGTAAATCTTCAAGATCATTGACTAAATCTTGAAAAGACATTCCAATCTTTAATCTATTTAATTTCTCCTTATACTCTTTTTTTGAAAATGCTTTAATGCCGTATTTCTTTACTAGTCTACGAGCAGGGAGCTCTTGGTAGTGATAAAGATCTGTGAACTTTTTAGTTAAGTGAGCATTTATTTTAATAGGATTGATATATGTAACTTCTTCATTTTTTATTAATGCTCTTTCCTTAACTGGAATTTTAATTTTATTTAATGAAATTTTTGATAGATCAGATAATGATATATCATATTGATTACCATTGATAAAAATATAATCTAAGGATCTTTTACTAATTGATAATTCAATATTGGTATTTTGAGAACTTTCAAATTCCTTTTCCCAAAATGTTATTAACTGATAAGAAAAGTAGTATTGTATAAATCTTTGTTTTGAAGATAATGTCTGAAAACTATTGGAATAACTTAATGATTTAATTGTATTTATCTTAACAAGGTTGAAAATTTCTTCAACAATGTTTTTATCTAAAGGCTCAAATAAAACAAGTGGATGTATTTTAAGTAAATAATTAACTTGAATTCTTTGATTTCTTTGACTTGAAGTTCTTCGTAATTTGTTAGGAGCGGCAGTAAACTCATTCTTTTTACTAATATTTTGATTGCAATAGAATCTGATTTTTAAATGAGCGACCTTTGATATTTCAAATCCCAGTGCTTTTTCAAACTTTTTAATAGTGCTAATATCAGGTGTAAGTGCGAACACTTTTATTTGATTTTGTCTTTGTTGCTCACTAGTATTTTCATGTATATTCCATTGTGTTTTAGAAAAATAACCCTCAAATTGATTAAATGAGATTCTAATATCTGGGTAAATTGGAAAATCTATAGAATAGGGTCTTGGATATAAGGATAAAGCTTTAACAATATCTGAACAAAATTTTAGGCACTCAGCATGGTCCAATTTTAAATATGGATTTTGTAGGCAACTATTTCCATTAAACTTAATTAAATCATCAGAATACCAATATTTATCAATGCAAAATACCATTACTGATGCTTCTTTAACTTTTGCTTTCTCTAATGTTTTTAGACCATCATGAATAGTAGTGCCTGAGATTATTGTATCATCTATTAATACCACTTTTTTTTCTTTTAGCCAGTTTAAATTCATATCTAGAACTCTATCTGTGGTTACTTTTCCATTAAGTCTAGTTAATCCGAGAACTTCCAAACATTCCACAAAACAAGCTGCTTTACGAGCCATTAAAATAAATACATCCGCTTCAACCTTTGAAAGTTCCTTCCCAAATTCTATTATGTGGTTTTTTAATGTTGAATCAAAGTTGCTAAGAAAGTTGTCAATATTTTTCATTTGTTGAATTTAAGTTTTTTAATTGCATTATGCTTTTTCGTATTATGGCCAACGATTTGTGTATGAAATGTTGGGTGTTTCAAAGCTCTTGCTTTTCAAACCGCTAATATGTTTATATTAGTATTTAATTATAAAATAGCATTGTCTGTCCAATGCTTTTTACACATTGTTACAGGCTGGCATTTGTAAAAGATTATAATATTCATTTGTCTTCCATATTATTTTAGTATATTCTATATAACCCATTAGAAACCTTAAATAGAAACACTTCAAGATTTTTATGAATTTGTTCCTCATTTTCACAATATAAATAAGCAAAATCCTGTTTAGAATAAATCCTTTTCATATCATCATCATCTGGTTTGATATTACAAACAACAACATCATAATATTTCCCGATATTTTTAGAAGTTATTTTTTTTCCAGACTGTTGATGTATATCGTTATTAACAATTTCTCTTGTCAATAATTCATTCCAATGATAAACAGGGTGGAAATTATAAATCTTAGGTAAGGTTACACTTTTTGTTTTAAGTTTTAAATGAATTTTTGATCTCTTAACAGATTTTTCGTAATGAAGCTTAAAGAAAGGGTTTTGTTCAATAGCATTAACAACCATTTGCATATAGGCTAATCGTCCAAAATGCTTTTTCATTTCATCAAAATTCTCCTCAAAGTAATTATGTATTTTATTTAATAATGCGTTAATAATCAGTAGGTTAAAAATTATAATTCCACTAAACCATATAAACCAGCAAGGTAAGTTGATATCTTTTGCAAACAATAAACTTATAAATGTTACTGTAACAACAAGGTAATATTGTCTAATTCTGCTTTTATTCTCATTTATTTTCTTTTTATCATCTTCGTTAAAGTTATTCAATAAATTGTTAAATGCAATTACGTTAACATTTGGGGAAATGTTTTTGTCGTTTTTTTCAATTACTTTAAGAAGTGCAAGTAGATCATTAAATAGAAATTTACGACTTCCAATTTTTGAAATAATCCATATTAGCAATTCGCCAAATATAAGCTCTGAAATTAAACTCCATACAGTAAACCATATTACTACAAGCAAGATAAAAAAGAGAATGAATTTTGTAATTGTATAATCCTCTAGAATTGGATTTTCGATAAAACCAGAAATTGAAATGTTTAAGCCAAATAAAGTAATTCCAATATAAAGAGTAATTAGAAGCTTGAAAAAAAGAATTATTAGCCTTTCAATTTTTTCTGGACTTTCAGCTAATAATTTAGCAAGATTATACATCTACCCAATTTTTTATATTGTAATTATACTATCTTGTTTATACTTGCCTGTAATGTCGTATAAATGTATGGCAGGCAGTATTTCTCTCATTAATATCATAGTCACTAATAAATCAACAATCCCGCAACCTTGTGCGAAGATTCATCTTAATGCTGGGGGAGTATGCATTATCCTATTAATGAAGTAAATATAAAAATTTTATATAAAAAATGCTAATCTGAATGAATTATTTTCCCATAATAGAGTTGTGCAACAGTTAGCGTTGTTGTGTTTTCGTGCTTTAAAAGTCAGAGGTTTGTAATAAATTCTCTCCATTTCTTTATATCCCAGGACATTGTATTAAGAATGTAATTATTTATTTCTGCGATTTCTTTAGTATAAATATTATTTTGTTCTTGTGTTATGCTAGCTTTATTATTTTTTTTAAACTCATCAATATTTATTTCTTGTGCCTTTTCTCCTTTTTCTAGTTTATACTTTCTATACATATTTTTCGATACTTCATCAAAGGATGGTTTAGTAAGTGAAGATAGAAAAGATAAGTCTTCATATAAACTCTCTTTAATATTAGAAAGTCCATTTCTCATTCTCTCAGAGCTAATCATTTCATTAATTCTATGAGAAAAAAGATATACAGTTTGAGTGTTATTATTTTGAATTTTAATTGATTTGATGTCTTTTATTGAAATTTTTGTCAGTGATATAAATCCTAAAACCTTTGGGAGTAACCTTGGATAATATTTATTTGCTTTTGTAAATAAAAGAGCAAGTTCTTTTCCATTACAATCATTACAAAGTTTTTGAAACCATTCCTCTTTCCCATCTAACTTTTTATTCAACATTACTAATGAGTTAAATAATAATTCTATGTAGTTTGATTTATATTTATGGAATAACTTTATGAAAAGAATGGGATCAATTAAAATTAAACATTGAATTATATCATTCTTTTGAACTTTCTTTACATCTATTTTTTTAAATTCAGATTCAATTCGTTCAATAAAAAAAGTCTGATGGACATTATAAAGAATACTTAAATAGAAATATAAAGAGTTTAATATATTTTTATTAAACCCAATATCTATTTCTTTATTAAGCCAGAGAATAAAATTTGGGCTAACTCTAATATGTTTAAGAAGTTCTTTAGGTACTAGAAAGTTTGAATCTGATAATACAATCTTCTTTATCCATTCTTCAATTATTTGAGATGGATTAAAATTGAGTGGCACATTTCCTAGACATGATATAGCCAATTCAATGGAATAATTATTCTGATAATTTCCTTGTGAGTCAAGAATCTCTTTTAGAATTCTTTCAGTATATTTTGTAGAGGTTTGAAAGAAAAATATTATGAATTCGCGGTAGTTTTTATTATCGAGATTTTCAATTAATTCGTCTATATGCTCAATGGTGTCAAAATAATCTGCTGCAAGTACTTCTCTAATCCTAAGATGCGGAAAATCATATAGAATACTATTTTTCGAATAGTCGGTTATAACAAATATTCCTTGTGAAATAAGTTGGTTGACAATACTAGACATCTTATCTTGACGGATAGAATTTAATATTTCAACGTTTGTTGAGTCATTATTTGAATTTTTGAAATAATAATCTGCAAGATTTTTTATATCCTCTTTCGAGTATACAATTCTTCCTTTGTTTGGTTTATGTTGTAAAAGTTGGGATGAAAAGTAACCTAAAAATTCTAATTTCTGAGTAAAATATAATCCTCGCTGTTCTTCAAGTGAACGTTTAATCCTCTTCGATAGTCCTCGCACTTTTTGATCATCAATATCTTTTAGAAGTAGTTTAATACAGATAAGTAATAATTCTCTTAGAGATATTAAGCCTTTGTTAGCGGATTCAGCTTTTTCTTCTGGTTGAAATTGTTGAATATACACATAGCACATTATTGTTAAAAAAAGGGGATTTCTTGACAATTGAATTACGTCCTCTTCGTATGTGCGTTGAATATATGAAATAAAGACATCTTCACTCAAATTATCTTCAAAAAAACTTGAGGATTTTCTATATTTATCAAATATTTTTTTTACTAATTCTAATCTATTTACTAAACCGAAAAGTTCAATTGTGAAGATTTGGGGTGTTCTGCCTAAATTTACTTGTTTTATTTCATAATCTAATCTGTTAGCTAAGTAATGTTCTTTTCGACTTGAGAGCCATATCCTATTATGTTTTAGGGCTCTATAAAATTTCCTAATATCTGCATTGATTTTTTCTCCATTATTGAAATTTGGTTTTCCGTCAAATAACCCATTCAAATCTTTCTTTATGTTACTTTCATTAGCATTGTCTGGTATGATAATTTCGTCATATCCATCAATAATTAGGATGAGACGTTCAGATTCTGCTATTTTAATTAGTCTTTTAATTCCTCTTTTTCCACGGAAATAATTATAATTAGAAAGAACATACGATAGTATTGGTCTTGGTTGAGTGTTATCCAAAACTTTTAATTTTATAAAAATTGGAAACATTCTCTTTTTAATATTAAATAACTCTCTCTTGACTCTTTGTTTTTTAGGCAGTGAGAGTGCAACCGTTAAATATGAAAGAAATGTTGTTTTACCCATACCTGCATTTGCAAGTATTAAAACTCTTGACGCGTTTGCAAGTTGATGAGATAATTTTTTTGTAACTGAATCTCTAATATGAGAGGATGAATAATTGCTCTTAAATCCAAGATCTGTTAAATGAAATTCTCCATAATTAATATTTACATAATCATCTAATAATCGACCTTCCATATCTCTATAAATAAAAGGCATCTTAGAAAACCTTTTTCTTAATTCTTTATAGTGAGAATGCTTAGTACGAGGAATTGTTGTCTTTTTTAGATTTGTGAGTAGTTTAGGTGCTATTAATATTAAACCCAGTGCTTGTTTTAGTAATCCCAGTATAGCTGATAATTCCATAGGCATATTGTTATTTGATTTAAATTAGCTAATCGGTTTAAATAAAAAAATAAATTTGCTCCAGTTTTTCAAGGAAATCCCAACCCCTCTTATACATGCTCTTTTTGGGTCTTCCGCCATATGAACTGGGAATTTAGTCTTATAATGTAGGCGTCTATCTATGTCCTTAACTAATGCACCACCACCAGCTAAATAAATTCCAGTGCTAGCTATATCATTATATAAAGTAGGTGTAAGGTCTTCTAATATTTTCATAACCGAATTCTCAATTTCTGCAAGAGGTTCATCAAGATATTCCAAAATTTCACTATAGTTAATAGAAATATTTTTATTTTTATTAGAGAAATCTTTCCCATATATTATTTGTTTTTCATTAGTATCACCCTTAAAACCCTTTTGAGTTTTTAATTCTTCAACCAATTTTTGATCTAAAATTATTTTATAATCTTCAGACAATTTCTTAAGAAGAATTGTTGTTAAATAATCACCTCCAACTCTTATTACTTTATATAATTGAATGCTTCCAGATTTGATTACCACAATTCTGGTTGAGCTTTTTCCAAAATCAACGATTAAGTTTCCACAAGGTTCTAAAACATCAATCCCTATTCCTATAGCCTGAGCTAGTGGAGCGGGTATTAGCTTAACATATTTAAAATTTAAAGAATTAATGAAATCATAATAATTCATTTTGTCGACATCATCTAAACCCAATGGAAATGATAGAACAACTCTATATCTTCTCCCAAATAAAGGGTTTCTCGGAAAGACAGTTTTGATCATCTCTTTTAACATGAATTTAGCTAGACGATAGTTAGTGATGGCATCATCAACTATTGGGCTCACAACATAATTGTTTTGATCTGAGTAATATGCCTCCGCTCGTGCACCAATGGCAATAACTTCATTTGATGACTTACTAATTGCAACTAGTGAAGGCTCATCGAATACTACTTGATCATTATATACTATTATTGTACTCTCAGCACCCAAATCAATTGCTATTTCTGTGACTAAAAATGAGAAGACGGCCATATATTCAATTTGTATTGGTAATTAATTAGTATTTAAGCATGAAACACAACGTTTAGTGTATGATTTCGTAAGGGATTACGGGCTTCAAACTCATCAAATTACCACCCAAAATTGATGCGGGTGATACCGCTCGAAAACCACTGAAACCCGTATTAACTATACCGCGTGTTGGCAGCTGGCTTTTTTACATCTCTTTTTCTAAATCTTTCAAGATATCGATTAATTCTTTCACATCCTCCTTATCAAGAGTTATGAAACCACTATAAGCAATATCTTCTCCAATCTGACCTATGCTCATATACACTTTTCCTTTATCATTAAGATAACACTCAAGCTCATTGTTATCTTCATCATTGAAAACTGTTCTTTTTGCTATTGTTATAATATTTAAGTTATTATTCTTTATTGAAATATTTATTCTATTGTTCTTTCTATTGTTAATTTCATTAGTTTTCGTTGAAGAAGAGCAACTAAGTCATCAGTTGTCTGAAAATTTAATATATCAGTTCTCCGAATAACCAAAATCCTTATACCATCCCTAATCAATGCACTAATAATCTCGCTATGTGCATTATTATTTCCATCTGCTTCTCCAGTTATTCCACTAAGAGTTATCAAAATCCCCGAAGTTGCTATTCTGTCTTGTAGTTTACGCACAAACCAACCAACTTGAGCACTAGTTGTTCTATGCCCGGTATTTTTGCATTCTGTGATTATTGCATGGTCAAGAAAATATAAATCCGAATGCCTTGTGTCATTATTGAACACTACATCTAACTCATGAGCCCTGAATCCATCCAATATATTGGCTCCATAAAAAGTTACATTTGGAATTTTACAGAACAGGTATCTTACTAGCTCCTCTAATTTGGCACCTTTGACAGCTGTATTAGGAGCATTATCTGACTCATTTAAAAGTCTTCCTATTTTGGGTTGTGAATATCTCGCCATTATTCTATGCCATGGGCGATTTTATTCCTTTGTCCCAAGATTAAGCTTTCAAAGGAGTTATTTAATAAATCATTTACGAAATCTTCAGCATCAAATGCTATTATAAGCGGGGTCAGAGAAGACTGAATTTTAAACCTTTGTCCATTCCTGTCAAGATAAATTAGGATAGCTACCTTAGCGTCCGTTTTATCAATGTAGCTTCGTAGTTGTAGTTCAGTATTTTTAATTGTAGATTGAGATAAATTACCATATTTAACTTCTATTATAATAGGGTTTCCTATTATTTTCCCTAGTTCATCACTCCATAATGCAAAATCAACACCTTTATCTTTGCTTGTGCTATTTTCAACATAATTTAATCGAAGTGTTTTAAAAACTTCTTCAATGACATGCTCCAATTCAAGCCCACGTCCAAATTCTCTCAAATTAAGTAATTGATTCTTATATGAAATTAGATTTTCTTTAACATCGTTACTGTATGATAATTTATCTGATTTCTTTTCATTAGTCACTTTCCTATATTTGGGCTCCTTCTTTTTTACAGTTTGCAAAATCTTTTGAATTGACATTTGAAGGAACTCTCTGTCTTGAAGATTTGCCCTAATAAACAACTTATTTTCTATGTAAAATGGGGTTTTATAGTCTTTTTCGACAATAATAAAATGTTGTTTCCCAATTCCTTCACAAACACCCATTTCATAAATTACATTTGTATTTTCGGAAGAAATAATAAATAATGCGAAATCTGCTTGTCTAATTTTTCTTTTCAGAATCTGTTGAATTGAATCTCCAATTGAAAAATCATACAAATCAAAAGTGTCCACGTTATTCTCAGCAAGAATATTTTTGATCTGTGAAGTATCTGTCTCAAAAGAAGCAGAAATAAAACATTTTAATCTTTCATTCATGTATTATGTTTTTATATAGCACAATGTCTTTTTAAGCTTGCTGCCAACGTATGTATAAACCAATGTGTGTTATTTCTCATATAGCAAAAGGTTGTATTACACAATTCAAATTAGTCTTCAAATAACTTAAAGCATAACACAACTTGTTAAATATTTAAGCCACCTTTCACAATGCTGGGGAGTAAGCATTATCCTTCTAATGAGGTAAATATAAAAATTAAAAATGTAAAACCCTTAATTTCTATGAATTATTTTCATTCCTACAATAGAAAAAGGAGCTTAATTTTAGGTAACTATATATCAGTTTACACTAAGATGTTTTATTTTTTTTTAATTAAAAAGAGCGGTTGATTTGTATTAAAAATCTTCCATACACTCAAACACTTTGGGATTAATATTGTCAAGCCTAAAATCAATTAGTTCTCGAACATCTTTCTTAAACCTTTTTAAGACCTTTATTTTAAAGCACACATTCTTAGAGACAACAACTTTTACTATTCCAGATTCAGCAATATGCTTTATTTGTTCCCCTGTTAATGCTATATGAAATACATTTGAATACCTGTCAATGTTTCCTGAATAAATCCCAAAATCACAAGATTTATTTTGTGCTATAATATTAAGCCCATTTCCTAATTCTATTCTAATAGTATCACCTATGTTTGCTTTCCTTTTATATTTACTATGAAAAAGAATATCTGCATCATATACAACTTCTTTCTCTATGGAATTATAGGTTTTATTAAATGAAATAAACAATACAGGTAGTTTTTTATGCTTTGATAAAAGGAGTGGCCCGGTAGAAGTGTAAATATCTTCTTTGTTTCTGATTACTGTATATCCCTGGGCATTAGAAATGGTTGTCAAAGCCAATAGAACGGAGAGAATTATAAAATGCTTCATAAAGTTTTTTTTGTGCCAGTCCCCAGTTGGCATTATTCAAAAAAAATAGCGTGGGGAATACTTATCTAACGGAAGGTATCGGCATACCTAAGCACATGACAAGTAACCCACGCTATATGCGTGACTACTCACTCTATGTGCCTCTTATTGGTTTAAATTGCCGATTT
Source organism: Bacteroidales bacterium (assembly GCA_963664245.1). Taxonomy (GTDB): domain Bacteria; phylum Bacteroidota; class Bacteroidia; order Bacteroidales. The sequence continues at coordinate 1,737,547 of OY760934.1, read as the reverse complement.
TTCCGTTAAGAATAGAGCAAACTATTTCGTTATGTCTTTATAAAACAATATTAGTGAGTTTATGGATAAATAACAAAATTATTTTCAGCTCTTACATGGAAAATTTTTTTTAAAATAAAATTTTTTTGAAAAAAATAGTGCAAACGTAATCCCCCACAGACTAAGCCCCCCTACTTTTTTGGGGAGGAAACACCCCCCACCAAGCCATATCGCTTTATTGATTTTTAGCCTGGCATAATAATCAATTTGAATTGATACTCCTTCTACAGCAGAATGATGGTTTGGTATTCACTTAATTAAAACTTAATAACATGGTACGAATTGTAAACTTTAAAGAAAGGGTAACAGAGAACAGGACGTTTTATGTCCTGGAGCTACACGGAGGTGTAGAGATGGTTAAAAATGAAAATACGGGGCAGTATTTTGCCACGTCAAAAAAAGCCTTTGTAAGCTCTACATTTGATAAATCAGCCTGTGAGCTGTTAATAGGTTCTGAACTTGATGGAGAAATCCATAAGGTTCCATGTAAACCTTATGAGTACTTCAGTAAGAAAACAGGGGAGAAGATGATCCTGGATCATACCTATGTTTTTATCCCTGCCAATTCACAAGATAATGAAAATGCTGATGTAGAAGAAACCCTTGAGTTGGCAGAGATATAACACTATGGATATAGCAGAAATAGAAGTCTCATATACCAACCTAAACCCTGTGAAGGTAAAAATACAAAGCAGCCAGGATGTTTATGGTTTTATTCTCAAGAACTGGGATGCAGGTATCTTAGAATACAAGGAGGTTGTAAAGTTGATCCTTCTTAATAACGGGAACTTTGTAATAGGTATCCATGAACTCTCAAGAGGTGGTATAAACTCAAGTATCATTGATGTCAGGCTATTGTTTGGTGTAGCCCTTAAATGTAATGCCTCAAACATCATCTTGGTTCATAACCATCCCAGTGGGAACTTAAAGCCAAGTGAACCTGATAAATCAATTACAAAAAAGGTCAAAGTTGCAGGAGAGCACCTGGATATTAACCTTCTTGACCATTTGATTATTACCAAGGAATCATACTACAGTTTCAATGATGAGTGTTTATTGTAGGAAATGGAACATTACCCCGGTGTGTTCTTCCCCCTAAGAGGGGTAAATGAGGGATATAAAAAGAAATGTCGTTTTACATCTACATTTTAATATAGCTTTTTTTTACCTCTCACTCTCCTTGGAAGAGAGAATATCAAGCCTGATTTTGTGAGTTGGTATTTGCTGTCAGGACAAGATTACTATCATTTTAAGATTAACTTTTTTAAATAATTTACGATGAAAACATTAAGAGAAAAAAGAATATCAGTAAAAATACTGTTATTCAGTGTAGTAGGAATGCTTATTGCTTACATAGGTAAAGTTCCTATGCGAGATTGTAAACCATTTGTTTTTAAAAAGCAACTGGAATTCCCATTGAATTACTATTGTGTTGATGTCTTTGGATTGGAGATCTCCTATAGCTTAATTTTAATATTACTGGTCATTTTATTAGGCTTGGGAGCATATTTATTTCTTTATACAACAGATGCAGAAATCTTGGTTTGGGTAAAAAAAGTTGTAAAGAAAATGAATAAGTACTTCAAGAAAATGAGAAAATACTTTAGTAATCATTCAGAGGTGTGAAGTTAGGTGTGCATGTTTAGTATGAAGATGTAAGATGTAGAACCTTAGTGGATTAACTACTTTAGTAAAAATCCGGCCCCCGCTACAAAGAAGACCTCACACAATAGTGTGGGGTCTTTGTTTTTTTAGTAGTTTCTTATCTATCACCTCCTAAACACATTGATATTCCTGGATTTCCTTACATCTCCCATTGTTTTTTTATTTATAACCTCATGTACCTGCCTATAGCAATAAATACTGTTATAAACACAAAATAGGTTGCAATTAGGTGTGAAATTCGGTGTGCAACTAATTTCCCGAGGTGTGCATCTTTTTAAGTTATTTTATTATGGAAAATGAAGCTTTAAAAGCCTTATTCATTGTATTGAAAGCAAGGCTAAATAGAGAAGGTAAAGCTGCTATTATATGTAGAATTACCTATAAAAAGAAAAGAGTTGAATTTGCTACAGGATATTTTGTCACCCCTGATCTTTGGATAAGTAGTATGCAAATTGTTAACCCAAAGGTAAAAGAAAGTGAATTACTGAACCTTCAACTAAACCTTATAAAACAAAATATAAACCAGGTTTTTTATACGTTAAAAGTCAATAAGGAATCATTTGATGTTAAAGATATTTATAGATTGTATAAAGGTGAAGATGATACTAAGGAAAAAACTTTACTGGAAGTCTTTGACCTGCATAATGCTAAAATGAAAAAGCTGGTAGGTATTGAATATTCTAAATCAACATATCCAAAATTTCTAGAAGCAAAAAAACATGTTTCAGACTTTATACGCTATGAATATAAACAAAAAGACTATTTGCTGTCAGATTTAAAATTAAAGTTCCTGGAGGAGTTTGATACCTATCTGAAAGTAGAAAAAAGACAAAAGCAGATTACCATTAATAAGTCCATACAAAGACTTCGTAAAATAGTGAAATTGGCCATTTCTGAGGGGTTTTTATCAGGTGACCCATTTCTACTATATAAACCTAAGAAAGTCTTGTTAGAAGTGGTTTATTTGACCCCAGAAGAGCTTCAAAGTATGGAAGGGTACACGTTTAAACAAGAACGGTTGGAACAGGTAAAAGACATGTTTGTTTTTTGTTGCTACACGGGATTACCTTACCAGGAAATGGCAAGCTTACGGTCAAATAATATTGTAAAGGGATTTGATAAATTGCTTTGGATTCAAATAAAAAGAAAGAAGACCAATAAGGTTCTACAAATACCTTTACTGCCCAAAGCTAAATCTATCATTGACAAGTACCGTAATGGTGATGATTTATTACCTGTAATAAGTAACCAGCGGTTTAATTCTTATCTGAAAGAAATTGCTAACATCATAGGTATCAATAAAAGGTTAACACACCATGTGGCAAGAAAAACCTTTGCTACTACAGTTCTCCTCTTTAATGATGTACCTATGGAAATAGTATCTGAAATCCTAGGACATTCGAGTATAAAGATAACCCAGAATCACTATGGTAAGATTGTACAGAAGAAAGTTAGTGAACATATTAAAATGTTAAAAGATAAGTTATATAATATAGAAGATAGGTAGGTTATTCCCACCTATCTTCTTTTAATACCGGAGGATATCCAATGTAGTGTTCAAGAGTCCTATGCATAATCTCCTTTACAAGATTAACATTTTCTTCAGTTGTTATTATAGAATCATGTAGTGTGAATATAGGTACTTCAGGATAATTGTCATTAATAATTTTACATGCTTTATTTAGGACAATATCCGCTTCTAAACTCTGTAAGGCAACAGCTAATGCTCTATGGTGTATTCTTTTAGTTCTTCTAAAAATCCTTAAAACATTAGGAAACGCCTCTTTAAACAACATGATGTATCTATCAAAGCTTTCATAATAGTTTTTGCTAAATAATGTCCTAAACGTTATTTTCTTAGCATGTTCCCTTATGTTGCTTATTTGATCGGTGTTTAACAAATTATTTCTTATTAATAAATCGCCAAACTCTTCATAAAACCTACCACTAGTTGCAATTTGAATATATTTAGAAATATCTTGTAAAAACCTACTTCGACGAATCAAAACTCCCAACATCATAGTATAGCTCTTAATCATAGTATAGCTCTTACTAGATGATATCTTCTCAGATACTAAACTAGCATTGAATAATCTATCTCCCATCTTGTTATATCTAAATTTGTCAATATTTAGTAAAGTTGTTGCCATATAAGGCTGTGAATTGACTATATCTATAGCAATCAGGGTTTATTGAACCTTCAATGGTCTATTCTCTTAATGAGAATATATCAAGAATTTATTAGTTAAATAATATGCAAAATTCATCTGTGTTTACTTTTAATGTATAGATAGATTCTGCATTTCTTGTTAAAGAAAATTAAGCCCTTGTCTGAAATCACAAGGGTTTTTTATTTCAAGTTTACTTTAAAATCTTACAGAAATTAATTTAAAAAAATCTTCTGCTTTTTTTACTGATCTTATTATAGGCCCATCAAAAAAAAAATAGAAGAATATTCCTTTTAATTATAAGTCCTATTTCCCCTCTACATTATACGATGTAGAAAACGATTTAATAATTAACTTTTTGGAATTGCTTAGCTAGTAGATATAGAAGTGAAACGGTGATATTCATTTTTTACTTTAAAATTTTAAATAATAAACTTATGGAACTTAAACAATCAGAACGAAAAAGAGCTAAAATTAAAATGGCTCTTCAAGGCCCTGCTGGGTCTGGAAAAACATATTCAAGCCTTCTGTTGGCAGAAGGGTTAACAAATGGAGACTTCTCTAAAGTAGCTGTTATAGATACAGAGAATGGAAGTTCTAACCTATATGCCCATTTGGGAAGATACTATGTCCTTAACCTTAAGCCTCCACATACCCCAGAAGCTTACATAGAAGCTATAGATGCTTGTTTAGAATCAAAGATGGAGGTTATCATTATGGATAGTATTTCTCATGGTTGGGAGTATCTTCTAGAATACCATGCCGGGTTAGTTGGAAACTCATTTGCAAATTGGGCCAAAGTTACCCCCAGGTATAAACTTTTTATTGATAAAATCTTGCAAACAGATGCCCATATTATCTCTACCATGAGAACAAAGCAGGATTATGTACTAAACAATAAAGAAGGAAAATATGTCCCAGAAAAGGTAGGATTAAAGGCTATCCAGAGAGATGGAATTGATTTTGAATTTACACTGGTTTTTGATCTTAATATAAAGAATTATGCAACTTCCCAAAAGGATAGAACAGGTCTTTTTATGAATCAAGGAGAGTTTAAAATTAGCCCTTCTACGGGTAAAACAATCCTTAATTGGTGTAGAAATGGTTACAGTATAGAATCTGCAAGATAGGCTATTAATAAGTGTGAGAGCCTTATAGAATTAAACAAGTTATACACTCAGTATTATCCCTGGAAGGGGATTCTTTTAAATGATTTTAAAGAGAAAAAAATGTCGTTACAGGTCAATAATCATCTTGTAAAAACTTAAAGGGAATGTAATAGGATCGGTTTTTAAGTAGACTGTGTTTTAATACGAGTGAAGTGCGGATTTCAAAGCACTTCACTTCCAGTTTTTATGTGATTATTATAGATAATTCATTTATGTTTGATAGCAAGTAGGTAAGTTCTTTTTGCAATTTTAGATTTATAAGGTGTCTTGTGCGAATTGCAAATGTGCTTGACCATTTTGTAGCTAATCTTACCATAAAGATTTTGATAATAGCCTAATACCTTTTAAAATACCAGCAAACGGACTTAATCCTGGTATTGTGCCAATAATGTCTGCAATATCATTTAATTGGTTTTCTAGTCGTTCTTTATCTTGTTCACTAAGTTTGACTTTCTTTAAATCTTGCAATGTTTCTTCTCCAAGTCTCTGAGAAAGCTCACTTTCTGTTTCATCACTTTCTATCAATTTGTCCAAATCATCAAATTCTAAAAGTTGAAGCACTGCATTTAAAATGAGTTTATTATCAACTCGACTTTCATTTAATTTTTCCATTATTTCGTCAAAATTTGAAAGTCTTTGGGCATAGTCAATAGCATCTAGATACAAGAAAGCCAATGCATGTAATGATTGTCTTAAGAAGAGATATCTTGAATCATTTGTATTCGTAAAGGAATCCTTAGAAAAGAAATTTGTAGCTCCAGCTTTTAAAGCTGCCTCTTTCAAATCATCATGACGGGAATAACAAAATATTGGAATAATTTTGTTAATTAATGTATCATCATTACTATTCCTTATAACTTTGATTAATTCTAGCCCTGTTTCATCCTTATAATTTATAAGCGATATATCAATAATGAGAGCGACAATATCAGTATTTTCACTTAATGCTTTTAATACAAACTGACTTATTGATTTTAAATCAAAGCTGCCAATTTCAGAAAAGTCATTCGGGTAGATATCCCATTCACGTAAATTAGATTTGATATCGTCAAAATCATCTACTTCATTTTCAATAACAAGAATTTTTTTCATTTTATTTAATTTATACGATTAGTGGAAGTTTAACAATAAAAGTATCTTCGTCTTTTTTATTGACTATAATTGATAAATTAATTCGTGGGTTTCTACACATGTTTATACAAAATTGATTAATTACATATAACGAGATGGATTCTAAAGGAATAATCTTATTTTGAAGAATATTATTAATTCTTTCAATTTCAGTGTCTGTGATTTTTGACTTAGTATTTTCAACAACAATATAATCATCAATAACATATATTGACACAATGGCTTCAATTCTCTTATTCTTAATAGTGTAAGAAGATATGTTGTTTAGAAGTTGAAAAAAGATAAATTTTGTAAATCTGTTATAATAGATTTCCTTGTTTTTAAATGAATTCGTATCTAGTGAAATATTGGATTCATTAAAGGAATTTACTTTGAAGAAGCCTTTAATTAATTTAATATAGTCATCATCGAATAATTCATTTAAATCTTTTATTTCAGGCTGATACGTAATTTTTTTCTTAACTAAAAGAGAGTAATGAATTTGTCCAATAAAAATATCTGAGTAAACTGCAAAAAGATTTGGATTTTCGTAAGCAAAATTAGTGAGTTTATTTAGCCTTTTGTAAACTCCATGTGTGTTTTTTACATATCTTTTCACATATTCTTCAATTCTTTTCTCACTTTCTATCCACGATTTAAACGCATCATTCTCAAAATTGTTGGATATAAAATCAGATATTTCATTTCTTAAAGATAGTGCGTATCTTGTGTTTTGGGGTTTAAATTCAATTTCACGATTATCAAAAAATGCAATAACTGCTTGAGGAATTATAATGGATTTATTTTTATTCTTGGAATTATCAAGCCATTTACAAATTCTGATGAAATAAAATCTGTTAAAATCTGCTCCATGTTCAAATTCTGAAAAGAAATTCGTTGGATTGATTGGTATATCTTGCTGATGTTCTTGAAACCTCCAAACATTTCCAGACTTCAACGCCCCAATTACTGTCCAAAAATATTTGTTATTATTATCCAAAGATTCAATTTTAAACTCGTATCCTTTTAAGAATTCTTTTGAGAATGAGTTATTGCTTTCTTCAAGTTTTTCGACTAAGCTCTTAGCCTTTTCTCCATACTTAGAAATAACATGTAAGTTTCGATTATCATAGCCATTGTCTCCAATATTTTGGTATTTCAGAAGTAAAAAAGCTCCGCCAAAACTAGTGTCTATATCTAAGATTTTACATAATTGACTCAATAAATATTCAGAACTCTCAGAGATATTTTCGTTTTTATCAGGTATGGCTGAAGATAATATTTTAAGATATCGATACAAACTTAAAGAGTATATAAATGGCCTTGCTTTTATCTTTGAGAAACCATCAATAATAAGTTCCGGAGCAAAAATAAATCTATTAATATTTTCAATTTTATTATCTCCTTTTTTTAAGAATCTATTAAGAGTAGATTCTAATACAGACTCATTAAGAATTTTGGGTTCTTTTTTACTATACTCAAATTTTGTATTTTCAAATAAGTATTCACTTGCTTTAAAGGCCTGTCTTATAACTCCGGTATTCTCAAGTATTAACGATTCATATAATCTTTTTGAGAATGTATTAATTTTTGATTTTTCAATTATTTCAGTATCAGTTAAAGTTTCCTCAAGTTTAATAGCTTTTGGTTCATTGTTATATAATGATTCTTTAATTGAAGAGATGACCAAAAAACGAAAATTTAAAAACCTTTGTAATTTAGAATTATTAAATGTTTTTAAATCCCTTTTCAGTATATCTTCAAAAGCGGACAACTTCAATAATTGTAGTATGCTCTCAGATGATATTATATAATTAACATTGATTTGAGAACCTTTTTTTATCAACAACCTTAAGTAATGCAATTCATCTACACTATATTCTCTGTTTTCAATTTTCTTACTAATTTTATTTAATGTTTTATGTGTTTCATGTAGAATCCATCTGAAAATGGTCTTTTTTATTTTGAGATAAATTATAAAAGGAGGTTCTGACAATACTTTAATTAAAATGCATTTTAATTCAAAATCATTGATTAAATCACTGCCATAATCTTTTAAAAAGTTATTTCTAAATACTATCCTGAACCTACAAAAATCATTTTCATTATAATTTCTAGTAAAATAGTCATTAATGGAACTGTCATTAAATGATTGAAATAGAAAATGAGATATACATAGTCTTTTCATTCTTAGCATCTCTCTTAATTCATCCGTATTATTTGTTCCTGATTCTTCATATTTTGATCTTATTTCACGCTTACTTAAGTTTTTTTCAGTAATGTACTGTCTGATATTATCCAATGAACATTCTTTGGCTAATAGTTTGTAATTTTCTAAAGAATTACATAGGTAACAGCCAGTTTCTTTTCCTTTTTCATCAGTAATTGTTTGTATTACAGGGAAATTTAATGAGGAGAATGAAAAAATATCATTATGTTTCTTATTGTTTATTCTTCTTATTTTACGTTTAATATTTTCAAAATCGTAAATATCAAGTCTGTTAATCATTGTAAATACTCCTGCTAACCCAGGCATGTTTATGTCTTCTCCAGGATGATTTTTTTGTCGTACAAGCTTAACTGCATCATGCACTGCTAATGCTGAATTCCCTTTAGCTAAGAGATTGTCAACATAAAATATATGAGTCTTAATTTCGCCAGCATTGAATAACCAATTAGAAAAAAATTTCTCAAAATTTGAAATATTTTCTTCATGCGGATTAAAGGAAATAATATTACACGATTCATTAAAGACATATTTATTGATTGTGAAGGCAAAATGTCCACTTGTGCTTTTGTCTGGAATAATTAGCAATATTCTGTCATTTTCATTAATGGTAGAATCAAAGTAGTTAGCCTTAATTATTTTTGTCCATTTAACAATTAATGCTTCATTACTTTTAAAGAAAGTAGGATATTTAATATAATAGAAGAAATGTTTGTTTTTACCTCTAAAATGTCCATATTTTAGCATTTCTTCTGATATATGAGGATTTTCAATTTCTTTTAAATTAACACCCTTATTTAGAGAAAAATATGTTTCATTGTAAATTTTTTTTTCAGCTGATTTTGGTAATTCATAAATAAAATCAGGAGTTAACAAAGATTTATCAGCTTCATAAAGTGGTTTTTCATCAAGAAGATTATCAGGGAAGCATTTTTTGCAATTGTGAATTCTTTCCCATTGTGATTGTACATATATATGAAATTGATTAGTCCTTTCTTCATTGAGCAATCGGTTTGTTGTTATAATCTCTTTTATATCATTGTTGAGTTCATCTTTAGTTCTAATTTTATTCCAAAAATTCAAAGAGTTTTGAACTGTATCCTTGTCAGTTATATAGCAGTCATTTATTTTTTTATTGCCAACTGTAACCTTCCCCTTCTTTGGACAACACTAAATTAGACATTTATCTGTTATTTTGTTGTTTTTTCTCAGGAAGATATCTTCCTGAGAAAGGGTTTCTGCATACTTTTTCGGACTCATTTTATTTAAAGAACTATGTGGGTGATTAGTATTGTAATCTTCCATCCATTGTTCAGTTAGTATCTTTAATTGGCTAATATTATCGAATAAATAAGCATCAAGAATATCTTCCCTAAACAACCTGTTGAAACGTTCAATATAGGCATTCTGTACAGGTTTTCCCGGCTGGATAAACTTAATTTCGATTCCCTTTAACTCACACCAGTTAGTAAATACTTTTGATATAAATTCAGGGCCGTTATCCACTCGGATACTTTTAGGTTTCCCCCTAAAGAAAATTACTTCCTTCATCACACGAATCAGCTGTTCTGCAGGGAATGAAAAACCTGGCTCAACAGCAAGGGCCTCCCGGTTATAATCATCAATAATATTCAAAATACGGATTCTTCTTCCATAAGATAATGCATCACTCATAAAGTCAACAGACCATGTTTGATTCAGTGTAGTGGGTACTGTTAGAGGTTCGTTTACTCTTGAAGGCAACCGCCGTTTTCGTTTTCTACGGATATTTAATCCCATACTCCTGTAAACCCTTAAAACACGCTTTCTATTCCATTTTAAGCCTTCATTGCGTATACGGTTATAATATTCATCGAAACCACGTGTAGGGTGCCTTTCTGCAAATTCATTGAGCTTGTCAATAACTGTTGTGTCATCCCGTTTGTTTTGATAATACCACATGGAGCGATGTAATTCAACTACTGAGCACGCCCTGTTTACACTTATTCGATATTCCTCTTGTAAATAGCTTACCCGTTCTTTCTTCTCACAGGGCTTTAGAACTTTTTTCCAAGTACATCTTTTAACATCTGGTGGTCAAGGCTTAGGTCTGCATACATACGTTTTAAACGTCTGTTTTCTTCCTCGAGTTCCTTTAATTTCTTTAATTGATGGCTGTCCATCCCGGAATACTTTTTCTTCCAGTTATAGAATGTAGCTCTTGATATGCCATATTCACGGCACAAATCTTTTACTTCCCTGCCAGCTTCATACTCCTTCAGTATCTTGATAATCTGGCTTTCACTGAATTTAATCCTTTTCATAATGACATTTTAAAGTTAAACATTTTGTCTAATCCTAAACTGTCCGATTTTTAGGGAAGGCTACAGACTCAAAAAATGAAAAAATTAGTATGACAAAATGTATAAGGATAAAGACACCATAAAGATTGGGATTAGTAAGACAAAAGCCATACTACAAATTATTATTGTGATTGGTTTATTAGGAGTAACTACATGGTTTTTGACAGATAAAGTTTTATTGCTCCCACCTGCTTTCAATAAGACATTTCTACTAATTTGTTGCTCTTTGTTGATTCTTACATTTGGGCTAAGAACTATCTCCGGGATTCGTAAGATTATAAATTTAGAAACTGGGGTTATCATTAATAAAAACGGGATTAAAATCAATATTGGACCAAATAGTGGACAGTTAATCAAATGGGGCGAAATAAAAGGATTTAAAATTCATAATCCAGTAAGGGGACCTTTATTCTTCCTAATTTTTATAAAGAATCCTGACGAGTTGATTTCAAGAACTTTTGGATTTAAAAGGTTCTTGATAAAAATGAATAATGTTTCTCATGGGACTCCTGTTAGTTTAACTTCTAATTGGTTAGAGTGTGATTTTGAAGAACTTATTGAATTAATAAATGATAAATATAAGAAATACGTTGCCCAACAATGGTAACTGTTGCACATCTCTTTGCTGTAAGTGAAATAAGATATTTTGGTTTATACATTATCGCCAAGCAAGCAAATGAGTATAAATGCGGAGATTAGATGAATTAATTTCAGTATTTCTTGCGGAGAATATTAAATATGCGGAGAAAAAGCATTATATTTGTTGCAAATATTGCGGAGAATGAAAATATATTTACACGAGAAAGAAAATTGGACAGATTTTACTTGGAGCCATAATCAAGTAACACAAAAACTTGGAAAAGCAAGAAACCTTCAAGGAAAATTGCTTGGGAAAATGGAATCTTTAGGCTTTGGTTTACAAAATGAAGCTGTTTTAAACACATTGACTTTAGACATTATAAAATCGTCTGAAATTGAAGGAGAAATTCTTGAAGCAGAACAAGTACGCTCGTCAATAGCTCGGAGACTTGGAATTGATATTGCAGGAGCAGTTGAATCTGAAAGATATATAGAAGGTGTAGTAGAAATGATGCTTGATGCAACTCAACGTTATAACTTACCTTTAACTAAAGATAGATTATTTGGATGGCACGCTGCCCTATTTCCATCAGGTTGGAGTAATTTATATAAAATAACTGTTGCTGCTTGGAGGAAAGATACCACTGGACCGATGCAAGTTGTTTCAGGTCCAATGGGTAAAGAAAAAGTACATTATCAAGCTCCAAGTTCTGATAGAATTGAATCTGAAATGGAAAGATTTCTGTATTGGTTTGAAAATGAAGATAATTTAGACTTGGTATTAAAAGCAGCAATTGCTCACTTTTGGTTTGTTAGCATACACCCTTTTGAAGATGGAAATGGTCGTATAACAAGAGCCTTAACAGATATGCTATTAGCTCGTTCAGATAAAAGTGTAAGACGATTTTACAGTATGTCTGCCCAAATACAAGTTGAAAGAAAACAATATTACGAAAAACTTGAAAAAGCACAGAAAGGGACAACAGATATTACGGAATGGGTTTTATGGTTCTTACAATGTTTAATAGATGCTATAAACTCAACAGAAGAAACTTTATCGAAAATATTGTTTAAAGCTGAATTTTGGAAAATACATTCTACCACAATATTTAATGAAAGACAACAAAAAACACTAAATAAATTACTTGATGGTTTTGATGGAAAATTAACTACATCAAAATGGGGAAAAATAAATAAATGTTCTCAAGATACAGCCCATCGAGACATTCAAGATTTAATAAACAAAGGTGTTTTACGAAAAGGAGAAAGTGGAGGAAGAAGTACAAATTATGAATTAGATGAATTGCTAGGCAATAACAATGGCTAATAGTGCATGGTGCTTAGGCTAACTTCAAGTCATTTTTTAATTATGTAACACAACCTTTTTCTATATGAGAAATAACACACATTGGTTTATACATACGTTAGGGGCAAGTTAATGAAAGACCATCGTCACATATTGAAAAATGGAATTAGAAACGGGAAAAATTATCATATTTCCGAAGTGGAGAGTGGCTTAAAATGTAACTGTGTATGTCCTGCATGTGGAGAACAATTAATTGCTAAAAAGGGTAAAAATATTAAACCACAAAATCACTTCGCTCATAAAAGTAAGATACAATGCGAATATGCTTATGAGACTTCAATACATTATGACGGCAAGAGAATACTTGAGAAGAATAGAAAGATAACTTTACCTTTTAGAGAACCTATCTTTGACACATTCAATTTAAATGACTTTTATTATAAAAATATAAATACGAAACAACTTGGGACAATTATTCCAAAGACATATCAAATTGATAATGTTGTTCTTGAAAAAAAATTACATGATATCGTCCCAGATTTAAAATGTACTATTCAAGGTAAACCGATTATTATTGAAATAGCAGTAACCAGCAAAATTAAAGTTGAGAAACAGGAAAAAATTGAAAATATTGGGATTCCCGTCATTGAGGTAGATTTGTCAAAGATGGATAGGACAGTTGATGAAAAAGACTTAGAATTAAATGTGATTGAAAATATTAATAACAAAACATGGTTTTGCAATATAAAAGATGAGGATTTAATAGATGAACTATTGCTTAAGCATCAACTGATAATGGATAAAATTGTTGAATTTGTTGATAGTAAAAAAATTGTTGGATATAAAAACAATCCTAAGATTAATGAGTGTCCAATGGTACTTGATAGATTTCAAGATAAAAGTGTGGAACTTTATAGGTGTAAAAAATGCACTTTCAATTTGGCTACTCAAGAATATTTTGTGATGTGTGGAAATAAAAACTATCTAAAAATAAAGACAATAATAGAGGAAATTAATAAAACCAGCCCCTAACAAAGAACTGAGCTAAAAGCAAGCAGATTCTAGCAACTATCTCATAAACAGTGTAAATGAGATAGTGCTATTTTTTACTTACTTTGACACTATCCAAAATTTTGTGTAAATGAACATTCACGGGGTTTGGCTTTTTAGATCCGAACCCTTTTTTCAAATATAGTCATAAATTGGTTTAGTATCAGCCCCCAGTTTTGGATGGGCTGGGTCCATTTTTTTGTGATCTGTCCCAAAGCCAAATAGGTTGATTTGATGACCGCTTGGTCATTAGGGAACGACAGTTTGTTTTTGGTGTACTTTCTGATTTTCCCATTCATGTTTTCAATTAAGTTCGTGGTATAAATAATTTTTCTGATCTCTAAAGGAAAATCAAAAAAGACCGTAAGCTCGTCCCAGTTGTTTTCCCAGCTTTTAATGGCATAAGGGTACTTGTCTTCCCATCTGCTTTGAACTTGTCCAGTTCCGCCTTAGCAGCCTGTTTTGTGGGGGCATTGTAAATGTTCTTCATGTCCGAAGCAAAAGCCTTTTTATCTTTCCAGACCACATACCTTGCACTGTTTCTGATCTGGTGCACCACACATATCTGTGTGCTTGATTGTGGGAAAACATTCTTTATCGTGTCTGTGAACCCGTTCAGGTTATCGGTTACGGTAACCAGGATGTCTTCTATGCCCCGGGCTTTTAAATCCGTCAGGACACCCATCCAGAAAGATGAACTTTCGTTTTTGCCAAGCCAGATACCAAGGAGTTCTTTCCGGCCTTCTTTGTTCAGCCCAACGGCAAGATACACGGTTTTGTTGATGACCTTTCCCTGGTCCCGGACTTTGAAAACGATACCGTCCATCCAAACAATAAAATACAAATTGTCCAAAGGACGGTTTTGCCAGTCCAAAACATCCTGGTTTACTTTTTCGGTAATAGTTGAAATGGCTGAAGTAGATAGTTTAAAACCATAAATTTCATGGAGTTCATCTTCAATGTCCGATAGGCTCATCCCTTTAGCGTAAAGCGATACTACAAGGTTTTGGACAGACAATGACTTATTGCTGTGCTTGGGGACAATGATGGGTGAAAAGCTACTGCTGCGGTCCCTGGGGACTTTTATACTGGATTCTCCAAACTCTGTTTTGATATTCTTGGTTGTGAGGCCATTGCGCGAGTTGCCGCTATTATTGCCCTTTACATCGTTTTTTTCATAACCAAGGTGTACGTCCATTTCGGCTTCCAGTATTTTTTCTAACCCACGGGTATGGAGTTCTTTTAAGAAACTGGATAACTCTTCTTCTGTTTTGAACTTCTTCAAGAAGTCACTGTTCAATAAATCTTCTTTTTCCATAATCTAAAACTGTGTTTAAAGTTAATAAAACAAAAAAATCACCGAGTTCTTGAACCCCGTGATTTGATCATTTACACAGTTTTATGGATATTACCTTGTTAAATATTCGTCACTTCGTCACTTCTGGCTATTTAGAGTTGCCCACTTCTATATCAACTAATGACTTGCTATTACTTTTTCGATGTGTTAATTTATAACCTCATGTACCTGCCTATAGCAATAAATACTGTTATAAACACAAAATAGGTTGCAATTAGGTGTGCAAGTGATTTTTTGAGGTTGCATAAAGAAGATCTGTGTCAAACAAAAAAGCCCCCCGAAACCGAAGAGCCTTTTCAATCATCTGTCTAAGCCACTAAAAATTTGTCTAACCTGCGAGCTATAAATAATAGGATGCTTCAGTTATAATGCTATGTAACCTCAATTCATCCTGCTTTATTTTCTCAAATAAATATATTTTGTTTTGTTTTTTGTAAACTGCCGTGTCGGTTTTAAGTCCTTTGCCGGGCACAAAACCAGACTCCGTTAATTCTTTTTGCGTATATATGTGATTAATTTTCACGTTTTGTTACTTCAACTTCAGCTTATAACCGTCTTTTTCACAAATTGGGCAATACGAATTTTTTACCATAGAAATATATCCACATCTGTCGCATTTGTAGTACTTGTAGTGTTTTGGTTGCTTTTGTGTGTTGATTTTAAGCGCGAATTTCATGTTTAAAAATATTTTCGGGTTATATATTGATATTAATTGCATTATTATACGCAATTCGTGTACCAAAGCGGTTAATTTCAAACGATTGAAGCAGGTTTTTTGTGAAAAAATCAGGAATGCTTAAATATCAGTGGTTTGGGGTTCTGGGAAATTTTGTGACTGTTTTTATAACCCTTGAAAACACAATGCTTCAGGAAGAAATTTTTATCCGAAAAATATTAATCATCCGAAAGTGGATAGTTGTTTACAGATAATCGTTTTGGTAGATCCGTTTTCGATTGAACATATTTACATAATGCCAGCCGGTAGCAATTCCGAAAACGACTAATGAACGCCATTTGAATAGCGAGAAATATTTTACAATTTGCCAAGGTGTAGAAATAAATGTAATGTATAAATAGCTGATAAAAACTTCTATGCGTTTGTTGTTTCGCCGAATTAAAAGCAAACGGTTTCTTGTTTTCCAATAGGCTTGTAAAGAACTTTTTTTCCCGACGGAAATACTCTCTTTGTGGAAAACCAAAGATTTTGGGATGTAATGAATTTCGTAACCAGCTTTACGGATGCGGGCTTGCCAGTCGAGTTCCTCGTAATAAAGAAAGAAAAATGCAGCCATCAAACCAACTTCTTCACAAACTTTTCGGCTGGCCATCATTGCTGCTCCCGAAGCAAAAGAGGTTGGTTTTTGCTCTTCGTATTGTCCTTCATCTTTTTCGCGGTTTCCGATGAAATGACTGGTTGCCGTAAAACGTGTCATGGGCGTGGCACCGGCAAACTGAATGGTATTTTCTTCGTAATAATAATGAACCTTGGATCCGACCATCCCAATTTTGGGGTTCTCTAACATGGCATCTACCAAAGGTTCTAAAAAACCGGGATCAACTTCGGTGTCATTATTTAGCATCATGAAATAATCGCCTTTAGCCTGGCGGATGGCAAGGTTGTTTCCTCCGGCGAAGCCTAAATTTTCTTCACTTCTCAGACAAATTATTTCGGGGAATTTTTTTGTGAGATAAGCCGTCGGGTCTTCTTTAGAAGCATTATCAACAATGATGATTTCAAGTTTGGGATAGGTAACTTTTCGTAATGATTCGAGGAATTCTTCCGTAACTTTTAGTTGGTTGAAGTTAACACTGATGATTGATACCAGCGGATAATCTTTTTTTTTCATGATGGGGAATTAGAAATTCTTAAAACAAATATACGCAATCTGAAACTAAAATCTAACGGTTTTTACAATATCAGTTTCTGAAATATCAGTATTTTTATCAAAAAAATTGATATGAACATTTTTACAAAAAATTGGAATATTTCAACAGAGGATATACAGCAAAGAATAGAATTAATTGTTAATCAGGAGCTGAAATTGATCGACGAGCAAAAAGCTTATCGTGATATTTTAGGATTAATTGACTTAACAACGCTGGAAGGTAGTGATAACGATGCAAAGATCAATCAACTTTGTTTGCGGGCACAATCGTATAAAAATGACGAGAAACAAATTCCAGGTGTGGCAGCGGTTTGTGTATATCCGCCTTTTGTAAATCTGGCTAAAAGTTTATTGAAGAAAACGGAAATTAATGTTGCCTCGGTGGCGGGAGCGTTCCCCAGTGGACAATCACCAATGGAAGTTAAACTGGCTGAGATTGCGTATGCTGTTTCTCAGGGAGCAGATGAAATTGATATGGTCATCTCTCGTGGAGCTTTTTTGGAAGGAAATTTTCAGCGGGTGTTTGATGAAATTAGAACCATAAAAAATGTGTGTGGCAAAGTGCATTTGAAGGTGATTCTGGAAACCGGTGAGTTGCAGTCTCCTGAAAATATTCGAAGGGCCAGTGACATTTCCATCTACGCCGGAGCTGATTTTATTAAAACATCAACCGGTAAAATCCAACCGGCAGCCACCGAAGAAGCTTTTTTGGTGATGCTGGATGCCATTAAAGATTATTACCGGGAAACCGGATTGAAAATTGGAATAAAACCGGCAGGCGGCATTTCTGAACCTGAAACAGCCTTGCGTTATTATGCTTTGATTAAAAATGTTTTGGGCGAAGAATGGATAAATTCCCATTTATTCAGGTTTGGAGCCAGTAGGCTAGCAAATAAAGTATTTGAAAAAATAAATGCTTAGTCTTTTCGGAATTTTCGTCCGTCCAGCTTAATCTTTTTTGTTGTATCAGTATATTGAAGCAACGGCAGAGCTAAGGTGTCCATTTTTTCAATTTTTACGGCCATGCTGTCTAAAATTACTTTGTAATAATTAAGATTATTTTCCAAAAATGTTCGAATAGAATCGAACTTAGATTGGCTAATTTGATGTTTCTTTAAAACTTCCTGAAATAGCTGGGCTTGTTCAATCGGGCCTTTAATTTCCCGGTGCGTGGCAAAAATGGATTCCATAAGTTGGACATCGATCATTAAATCAACAATTTGTTCTTTGGGCAAACCAATGTCTTCTTTTTCCTTTGATGGGGTGTGGCATGCCGATAAAAGGACAAACAGGCAAAAAATAAACAGGTTTTTCTTCATTTTAATTTCCAATTTCAGAAAGAAATTTTATGCGCATCATTCTGATTTCTTCAAGGCTATATTCGTCTTCACCAAGTTCGTCCAATGCATCTTCAATAGAGTCGCTGTTGGCTTCCTGGAAATAGTCAAAAATATCTTCCTGATGGTATTCGTCAATGTTTTCGTCAATATAATAATCAATGTCAACTTTTGTGCCCGAAGATACGATATGTTCTATTTCGGTCAACAATTCGGAGAGGGTTAAATTTTTCGCAAAAGCAATGTCTTCGAGTGGTATTTTACGGTCGATGTTTTGTATGATGTAAACTTTTAATCCGGATTTGTTTACTACCGATTTAACCATGATGTCGTTAGGACGCATGATTTCGTTTTCTTCAACATAATCGGCAATCATCTTAATAAACGGTTCTCCGTATTTTTTAGCTTTTCCGGCACCAACCCCTGTAATCTGGGTTAGTTCTTCCATGCTTATCGGATACTGTATGGCCATATCTTCTAACGAAGGATCCTGGAAGATCACAAAAGGCGGAAGATTTTCATCTTTCGATATTTTCTTTCGTAGATCTTTTAACATGGAGAACAGGGCTTTGTCGGTTGTGCTGGTTTTGTGCACGGCTCCCCCGGTAGCAACAACATCGTCTTCTTCCGGGTTGTCGTAGTCATGATCCATGGTTAGCTTAATCGAATAAGGTTCTTCAATAAATTTGTATCCTTCCGGGCTGAGTTTAAGCAAACCGTAATTATCAATGTCTTTAACTAAAAGTCTGGCGATCAGGCTTTGACGAATTACAGCGTTCCAAAACTTGTCGCTTTTTTCGCAGCCTTCGCCAAAATATTCAATATTGTTGTGTTTGTATTGTTTGATGTTGGTGTTGTTTTTTCCTATTAAAATATTGATGATGTGGTTGGCCTTGAATTGTTGTTTTACAGCCAGGATTGTTTTTAGTACAAGGGAAATAAATTCCTGACCTTCGAAACTGGTTTTTGGATGCAGGCAGTTATCGCAATTACCGCAACTTTCTTGCTCGTAAATTTCACCGAAATAATGTAAAAGTTGTTTACGGCGACATACGGCCGATTCGGCATAAGAAACTGTTTCGTGCAGTAATTGTTTAGCAATTTCCTGTTCGGCAACAGGTTTACCTTTCATGAATTTTTCCAGTTTTTGGATGTCGTCGTAACTATAAAAAGTTATGCAGTTTCCTTCACCATCATCCCGTCCTGAACGTCCGGTTTCCTGGTAGTAACCTTCCAGGCTTTTAGGAATATCGTGGTGAATCACGAAGCGGACATCCGGTTTGTCAATGCCCATTCCAAAGGCAATGGTTGCGACAATTACATCAGCTTCTTCCATCAAAAACATGTCCTGGTTTTTCCGCCGGGTTTGGGCATCAAGTCCGGCATGATAAGGGAGGGCTTTGATTCCATTAACCTGGAGGGTCTCGGCTATCTCTTCCACCATTTTACGGCTTAAACAATATACAATGCCCGATTTTCCAGTTTTACTTTTGATAAATTTGATGATTTCACGATTAACATTTTTATCCTTTGGGCGAACCTCGTAATATAAATTGGGGCGGTTGAACGAAGATTTAAAAACATTTGCGTCCAGCATGTTGAGGTTTTTTTGAATGTCTTGTTGAACCTTTGGTGTAGCAGTTGCTGTTAGAGCAATAATCGGAACTCTTTTCCCAATTTCTTCAATGATGGGGCGCAGGCGGCGGTATTCGGGACGGAAATCATGACCCCATTCCGAAATGCAGTGAGCCTCATCAATGGCATAAAACGATATCTTTATGGTTCTTAAAAAATCAACATTTTCTTGTTTGGTAAGCGATTCGGGAGCAACATAAAGTAGCTTGGTTTTCCCTTGTGTTAAGTCGTTTTTTACATTCAAAATCTCCGCTTTGGTAAGCGATGAATTTAAAAAATGGGCAATGCCTTGTTCGGTTCCAAAATTACGGATCGAATCAACCTGGTTTTTCATTAATGCAATAAGGGGAGAGATAATAATTGCGGTTCCTTCATTAATCAACGCCGGAAGCTGGTAACACATAGATTTCCCACCACCGGTTGGCATAATAACGAATGTATCTTTCCCTGCCAGAACACTTTTTATGATGTTCTTTTGGTTGCCTTTAAAGCTTTCAAACCCAAAAAACTTTTTCAGCACATCTAATAACTGCTTGTCTTCGAAATCAACCATTTCCCTACCTAAGTTGTTTTTGTATAAATTTGTACCTTTACTCAGTCAACCAACGGCTTGTAAAATGCAATTTGCCAATGGGTTTTATGAGTGTTAATTTAGAAAAAGTTTCACCCTATATACAAATATAACACAAAAAGAGATTTTTTGTACAATTTAAATTTTAAAAAAAATTAAAAATTGAAAACAAAGGAAGAAATTAAACAAAGTGCTGTCAGAACAATTGAGGCTGAGGCTGCTGCTTTAGAAAGCATGAAATCGTTGATTGCCGAGGATTTTGTGAAAACCGTTGAAATTATCTTGCAATCTAAAGGAAGGGTTATTATTACCGGTATTGGTAAGAGTGCAAATATTGCCAATAAAATTGTTTCAACCTTAAATTCTACCGGAACCCCTGCCATTTTTATGCATGCCGCCGATGCCATTCATGGTGATTTGGGAATTGTACGAAAAGATGATGTGGTTATTTGTATTTCGAAAAGCGGTGAAACCCCTGAAATAAAGGTTTTAATTCCTTTGTTGAAAAATATGGGGAATACATTGATAGCCATGGTTGGGAATATCGAATCGTACCTAGCTCGCAAAGCCGATTATGTTTTAGATACGACGATTGAACGCGAAGCTTGCCCCAATAATTTGGCTCCAACCACCAGCACCACAGCACAGTTGGTGATGGGTGATGCTCTAGCTGTTTGCCTGCTTGAGATCAGGGAGTTCTCTAAAGATGATTTTGCCAAATATCACCCGGGCGGAATACTAGGTAAGCAACTTTATTTAAGGGTTTCTGATATTTATATCAAGAATGAAAAGCCCCTTGTAAAACCAGATGAAACCATGGATGAGGTGATTATGGAAATTACCTCCAAGCGATTGGGCGCCGCTGCGGTAATTGAAAATGAGAAACTGGTGGGGGTTATTACAGATGGCGATTTGCGCAGAACGTTTTATAATCACGCCAACATTTCAAAGCTCACGGCTAAAGATGTTATGACAAAAAATCCCAAAACCATTTCCGAAAATCAGCTTGTTGTGAAAGCCCTTGATATTATGAGGGCAAATAATATTACCCAGCTTCCGGTAATGGATGGCGAAAGATATTTGGGCATCATCCACATTCATGATATTTTAAAAGAAGGTCTTATTTAAAATTCAAAAGAAATACTTATTTTCGCCTCTAAAATCAGCCTATGATACTCCGAACAGAAAATTTGGTCAAAAAATATCGTCAGCGTACGGTAGTAAAAGGTGCGTCTATACAGGTAGAACAAGGTGAAATAGTTGGTTTGTTAGGTCCTAACGGAGCCGGGAAAACAACTACCTTTTACATGATTGTTGGCTTAATTAAACCTTATTCAGGAGAGATTTTTTTGGAGGATATCAATATTACCAAAGAACCAATGTATAAGCGTTCGCAGCTTGGTATTGGCTATTTGGCACAGGAAGCATCGGTTTACCGTCACCTGAGTGTGGAAGATAATTTAAAGGCTACCCTTGAGTTTACCAAATTTTCGAAACAGGAGCAGACTGAACGTCTGGAGTCTCTTTTAGAGGAGTTTGGGCTTAATAGAATTCGTAAGAGTAAGGGGATTACTTTGTCGGGGGGGGAACGCCGCCGAACTGAAATTGCCCGGGCTTTGGCTGCCGATCCTAAATTTATTTTGCTGGACGAACCCTTTGCCGGCGTTGACCCCATCGCAGTTGAAGATATTCAATCTATTGTTTCTAAGTTAAAAGAGCGGAATATTGGCGTACTGATTACCGACCATAATGTGCATGAAACCCTCAGTATTACCGACCGCTCATACTTGCTTTTTGAAGGTTCCATCCTTAAAGCCGGAACTTCGGAAGAACTTGCCGAAGATGAACACGTGCGTAAAGTCTATTTGGGTGAAAACTTCGAATTAAGACGCTAGATTTTTTCCTTGTAAAGTTGAGAGATTAAAATGTATACCATGATAATAAATGGTATGGCTGTTATTTTTATGGTTATAATTAATATGACTGAAAGCAAAATTATAGCCATTTGCGGGCGGTTTTTATAAGCGTCGTTTGCTTTAAATTTAAGTGCCAGCAAGGGTAAATTGGCGACCAGCAAAGTACACGATATAAGTGTTAAAATTAAAAGGAACCAAACCTTAGTGGTCAATTCGGCAAACAAAACAGAATCGGAGAAAAAATAAATATTCATTAACCCAAAGGATAGAATAAATATTGCATTTGCAGGGCTTGGCAATCCCAAAAAACTGCTCTCTTGTCTTTTGTCGGTGTTGAATTTGGCCAAACGGAAGGCAGTGAAAATAGTGATGAGGTAACCGAAATATGGTAAAATATTTACGTCCCCAACATCAAATCTTACTTTTGTTAATTCAATTAAGGCAAACATTACGGCTCCCGGAACCAACCCAAAAGAAATTAAATCTGCCAGTGAATCCAGTTGTTTTCCTACTTCACTTCTGGCGTTTAGCATCCGGGCCAGAAATCCATCCAGAAAGTCAAAAATTAATGAAAAAAGAAGTAAAAAAGCTGCGTTGCTGATGTTCCCATGAAACACTTCAATAAGGGCTAATATCCCAAAAAACATATTTAAGGCGGTGAATAAATTGGGGATTTGTTTTTTCATGGGGGTGAATTTTTATCCTACTTCGCTAATCTTCTGCATCTTCTCGTAGTTAACTATCTCAATTCTTTTTCCGCTGACTTTAATTAAATGATCGTCCTTAAATTCTTTCATAATCCGTATAACACTTTCAGTCGACATGCTGGTCAGTTCGCCCAAATCGTTTCGTGAAAGGGGCAGGTCAAAAGCCTGCGACTTGAATATGCGTTGCGACAAGCATAGTAAAATATCGGCTAAACGGCCATGCAGTTGTTTCCGGGTCAAAGAGAAAAAACGTCCATAGGTCTGGGCCGTGTTTTCGTTTAAGATGTTAATTATTTGAGAGGCAAAATTAGCATTTTGGTGGATGAGTTGTTTAAAGATGTTGATGTCAATCAGTTTTACGGTTGAATCAATATAGGTTGAAACCGAATATAAAAAGATATTGTTTCCCTCGTAAATGGATGGCAGGCCAAGCAAATGGTTTGACGGAGTAATCGTAAGAACCAGGTTGCGCGGGTTCCCCTCCAGATAAACTTTTACCAATCCTTCTTCTAGAAACATAATATGCGAAGCAAATGATCCTTGTTTGCTGATGATCTCACCTTTTTTATATACAACAGTTACCTGACTTTTTTCAATCAGTTCTTTTTCTTCTTCCGTGAGTTGTTCAAAACAGGAAGTAGAGTGTGAAAAGTTAGCGCAAGTGTTTTCGTAGTTATTCATATAACCGACTTAAGGTACACAAAAATACAAAACAAATAGGATTTTTCATGATCCGTATCAATTTTTATATGGATTATTGCAGTGTAAAATACGGGAATAATCCTTTTTTTAGAAAACTTAAGATGGCTGCCGAAGGCTTTGTTCAGCTTTTTCAGTTTGATTTTTATTATTTTTGCACCCCATGAAACATCCCGGGCAAATTAATATCGAAGATTATAATTACAATCTGCCGGAGCAACGGATTGCCAAATTCCCTTTGCCAAAACGGGATGAATCAAAATTGCTGGTTTATAAAAAAGGGAAAATCCACGAGTCTGTTTTTAATGCTATTGACGAGCTCTTGCCTGAGGACAGCTTGCTGGTTTTTAACGAAACCAAAGTCATTCAGGCGCGTTTGAAGTTCTTCAAAGAAACAGGAGCAAAAATTGAAATTTTTTGTTTGGAACCGTTTGAACCCACCTCCGAAATCCAGCTGGCTTTTCAGCAAAAGAGTCCGGTAGCTTGGAAATGTTTTATCGGGAACGCTAAAAAGTGGAAGAAGGGTTCTTTAAAAATCGAACTTGAAATTGAAGGTAAAAAAGTTATCTTTTCAGCCAAGCGAAGCGGCATGGAAGGCGAAGCCCATCTGGTTGAGTTTAGCTGGGATGCGGATTGCACTTTTTCTCAAATCCTGGAATCGGTTGGTTTGGTTCCCCTGCCCCCCTATTTAAACCGCGAGGCTGAAAAAGAAGATAAAACCCGCTACCAGACTATTTATGCCCGTCACGATGGATCGGTGGCTGCACCAACTGCCGGGTTGCATTTTACCGATCATGTTTTTCAAAAGCTTTCGGCAAAAAATATAAAAACCGACCGGGTGATTTTGCATGTGGGTGCCGGAACCTTTAAACCGGTTTCTTCCGAAAAAATCTCAGAGCACGAAATGCACACCGAAAAAATTATCATCAAAAAGGCAACCATCGAAAACCTGCTTCATTATCAAAGCCGGAAAATAATTGTTGTGGGAACCACCACGGTTCGCACGCTTGAAAGTTTGTATTGGTTCGGGGTGAAATTATGGGTGGACGGCAACCAAGAATTTAAAATTAACCAGTGGGACCCTTACCAGGAAAAATACCAGCTTTCTCAACCTGCTGAGGAGGTTTTAAAATTGGTTCTTTCCTTTATGCAAAAAAACAGTCTGGAGGAAATCAGGGGCGAAACCCAGCTGATGATTGCCCCGGGCTATGAATTTAAAATCGCCGATATCTTGATTACCAATTTTCACCAACCCAAAAGTACTTTGCTTTTGCTGGTTTCGGCCTTTATTGGCGACGACTGGAAAAAAGCTTACGATTTCGCCATGCAAAATAATTTCCGTTTCCTGAGTTACGGCGATTCGTGTTTGTTCTTTAAATAGAAGCAAGATTTAAGACACAAGTATCAAGAACCCTAACAGCTAAAAGCTAACAGCCAATTATTACTTTTTTTGTAAAATTTAAAAATTATTTAGAAACGTCTCAAAATAATTCTTATTTTTGTTTCTTTATGATTATTGTAGTCACATACCCAGTCTTTTAAGTTCAAAACCTAAATCTTCTTGGTTTCACTGAACTTCCTTTGTGGTTTACCACCACAAAACATTTTCAATTATTTATTATTCATTAATCAAAATTAGGAGGAAAAATTATGAGCACTTTTACAATTATTCGTAGGGCATCGGTGCCGGCAAGTTTGTTTACAGACGATTATTCAAACTTAGAAATGAAAAGAAAATTATTAGAAGAATTACATAAACGAAAACGAAAATGGGATTAAATTTTATAAAAACATACTACATATATTTTAAGAATCTGAATTTTCACAGTATCTGGCAAAGCATGAAAGAAGCCATTGCCGGGACTGATCAGGATTTTACCAAAGGAAGCTTACCTAAAGCCATTTTTCTTTTATCGGTTCCCATGGTTCTGGAAATGATTATGGAATCGATATTTGCCATCGCCGATATTTTTTTCGTGTCGAAATTAGGATCTGATGCAGTTGCCACCGTAGGCATTACCGAATCGATTATGACCATTGTGTATGCTGTTGGAATAGGACTTGCCATGGGAACTACCGCCATAGTTTCGCGTCGTATTGGCGAACACAAACCGCGCGAAGCAGCCTCAACAGCTTTTCAGGCCATTATTACCGCTTTGTTTGCATCGCTTTTGATCGGTGTCCCCGGATTTATTTTTTCAGAAGATATTCTGCGGATCATGGGAGCCAAAGAAAATATGATTGGCGATCTTTCGGGTTATACCCAAATTATGTTTGTCGGCAACTCGGTTATCATGTTGTTGTTTGTCATCAACTCGGTATTTCGTAGTGCGGGCGATGCAGCCATTTCCATGCGGGTTTTGTGGATGGCCAATATTTTAAATATTGTTCTCGATCCGTGTTTGATTTTTGGAATTGGGCCTTTCCCTGAAATGGGAATTGCCGGGGCTGCTATTGCAACCAACATTGGACGGGGGCTTGCCGTTATTTACCAGTTTTATATTTTATTTAGCGGAAAACACCGGATCAAACTGAAATGGGCAGATGTTGTTATTCGCCTGAAATTAATTTGGCGATTGATTAGTCTATCGCTTAAGGTTGTTGGCCAGTATATTATTGCAACCTCAAGCTGGATTGTGATGGTGAAAATCGTGGCCGGTTACGGCAGCGAAGTGGTTGCCGGGTACACCATAGCCATCCGTGTGATGGTTTTCATCTTGTTGCCGTCTGTGGGGATTAGCAATGCGGCTGCAACCCTGGCCGGGCAAAACCTTGGTGCCAAGCAACCCGAACGCGCCGAGCGTGCCGTTTGGTATACCGGGCGTATCAACATGGTGATGATGGGAATTATCAGCATTTTCTTTATTGCGGTGCCTGATATCTTTATCCGTCTATTTATCGCAGATGAAGCGGTTGTTCGGGTAGGAGCCAGTTGTTTGCGTATTATGAGTTACGGTTTTATTATGTACGGGCTTGGAATGGTGTTGGTAAACTCATTTAACGGTGCCGGCGATTCTGGAACCCCGACTATCATCAACCTGGTTGCTTTCTGGATGATTGAGATACCCTTGGCTTATTTTCTGGCGGTTACCTTGGGCTTTGAAGAAAAAGGGGTTTTTACTTCGATAGTAATTTCCGAAAGCATACTCACTATGCTGGCCATCTATTTTTTCCGTAAAGGGAAATGGAAATTGAAACAGGTGTAGTTTTTTGAGTGGCTGAACGGGCACTGAGCTTAGCCGAAGTGTGCGAAACCATGGTTTAAAATGAGAGCAGTAGGCAGTGGTAGTAAATGTTTTAACAGGCTACTGCTTATTGCTGTTCCGGCCAACATTTCATCTTAAGCATAAAGTCAAATTGCTAATCCCCAAATTTTCTATTTTTGTACAAGTATGAATCAATCAGGCATCACCGGAATTATTTTAGCAGGAGGGAAGAGTGTCCGCATGGGCGTGGAAAAGGGTTTGGTGCGCTTTGGCGGTCGCCATTTAATTGAGCACTCCATCAGGGTTTTGGAGGAGGTTTGCGATGAAATCCTCATCAGTGAAAACACCAATGCTTACGATTTTTTAGGCTATAAAGTCATTCCCGATATTCACAAAAACAGTGGTCCGATGGGAGGGATTTTTTCGGCACTAAAACACTCAAAAACCGATCTCAACTTGGTGCTTTCGTGCGACATGCCTTTTATATCCAAAGATTTGTTCCTTGCGTTAATTGAGAATGCAAAGGGAAAAGATGTGGCGGTTCCCTGGCATGGCGAAGAAAAATACGAACCCATGTGTGCCGTTTACCACAAAAACGTGTTGCCGGTGTTTGAACACTTCATCCAAAATAAAAATTTCAAAATCCCAAGTGCCTTTAAAATACTCAGGGTTGGAAAGCTGTTGATTTCTGAAAAGCAAAGCTTTTACAATCCTCAGTTATTTAAAAATTTGAATACAAAAGCAGAACTTGAAGAAGCCGAACAGCTTTGGGAGAAGAACCTGCCTCAATGGAATAATTTGCTTCTTATCGCCGGAACCGGGAAAAATGTAGGAAAAACAACCCTTGCCCGCAAGCTTATAAAAAATGTAAGCAAAACACAGTTGGTGATTGGCTTGAAGATTTCGCCCCACAAACATACTGAAAGCAAGGAAGCTCAGCAGAAGTATATCCACCCGCATTTTAGCATTTACGAAGAGTTTGATAAAGAAGGCACAAAAGACAGTTCCCGCATGCTGAAAGCCGGAGCTTCGAGGGTGTTTTATGTTGAGGCGGAAGATCGCTTTATCGGCCATGCCATTGAAAAACTAAAAGCAGATTTTGGAAAAAACACGCCCATTGTTTGCGAATCGGGGGGGCTGCGGAATTTTGTAAAGCCATCGCTTTTTCTGATTTGCAGAAACAAAAAAAATCCTGAACAGGAAAAACACCAGCCTTTGATTGAAAAAGCCGATCAAATCCTGAAATTCAAACGGAAAAAAAATAAATTTAATTTTGATATTTCTCGCCTGAAGTTTGAAAATGGCAAATGGCAAATTATATAGACTGTCATGCTGAACTTGTTTCAGCATCTTTTGCTTTGAGATTCTGGATAAAATCGTAAAAGATTTTTTCAGAATGACAACTAAATTATTTCCAATCCGGTAAAATACATTTCTCACTCCTCTCTTCCAGTACTTTCAGGAAATCAATCAAACTTTGTTGCATAATTTCCGAATCCTCTGAATGACAGGTCAGGCAGGCTCCAACGGTAAGAATCCGTTTTTGTTCTTCCAGGTTGAACGGGCGCATATTGGTTCGGGTGGCTCTTGCTTCTTTGCTTTCTTCAAGGAAGCCGATCCAGGCGTCTTCGGGCAAACCGTCGTATTTGTTGTTGGCAAAGCGCTGTTTAAAAATCCATTTCCCTTTGCCGTTTTTAATTTCGTAAATCAACTCGCCTCTGCCGTAGCCAATGGCTAAAGGTTCGTTATGGCACGACTTACAGCTTCGTCCTGTGGCTATCGTGGTGTGGGCGTTGGCCGGAGCATACAGGCGTTTGAAAATTGTCTCTTCTTTTCCGGTGTAATTGCTTTTGTCAACCGTAAGGATCATGCCCGGGGTAAACGTCAGTACTTTTTTATGATCGCCTTCTTCAATGCCCAGGGTAGGAGGGTCGGCAAAATATTGTCCGATATGTTCGATCCAGGCTCCGCTAATCATTTTGTTGTCGAGCAAATCAAATGTCCGGGTGTCCTGTTCAAACGAATTGTGGCAGCCAATGCATTGCGGAACCCAGGCCGAGTGGCACGCATTACAGCTTAGATTGCTGTGTTCTTTATCTTTGGTGAACCTGGGAGAAGGCGGATTCAACGGAAAAATTTCTCCACTGGCTTTTGAAATTAGCTGGGGTTTTCCATCCTCATCAATGAAGGTATTTGGAATGGCTTTGCCGTTTTTGGAAATTTTTAGGAAATACTTCTGGGTATATTTTTTTAGCTCGATAATTTTTTGGTTCTCGAAATCCAATTCGCTGACGTGAATGCTTTGGGCTTTGCCCGGAAAATGGCAATCTTCGCAGGCCAGTTGCATCTGATTTTCTTTATGGGTGTGAAGCATTCCGTCGCCCATGGTTTCGTAAGAAGTGTGGCAATCGACACACAACATGCCGGATTGATGGTGAACATTGGCAGTCATTTTTTCAAATACCCGCTGGTCTTCCAGCATCACGTATTTTTCATTTCCCTCAACCTCTTCTTTATTCAGCTGGGTTTCGTGCCAGCCTTTGTAGTTGGTCGAAATCCTTCCGGAACGTGAATGACAGCCAAAGCAGTGTTCGTCGCTGATGTTCAATGATACCGAAGGATGGAATTGGTAAACAATGGAATCGGGTTGATGGGTCTTTAAGAAATTAAGTTCAGCCAGGGCTTCTTTACTATAATTTAAATGACAGGCATTGCACCCACCGCCCCTGGAAAGCTGGGTAATTTTTCCGGCTTCTGTTTTTGGATTGCCCAGGTGGCAGGCTGCACACAAATCGCGGAGATGGTTGTCGGCTGCACTTTGTTTAAGGTTCGCTACATGAAAATGCCCATCAGGAATATCGATTTCATCAAACACATATTTATCAACGCTTACCACTCCGCTGAGGGTGCTCATAATGGTTTTGTGGATTCTGTTTGTAATGTCGGGATGACATTCGGCGGTACCACAACTTCGGTCAGCATCGGCCAGGTTTCCGGGAATAAGGATCATCCCTCGGTGTGACTGGTTTTTGTCGATACTGAACGGATTTCCCTGGTGGCAACTTACACAACCAATCGCATTGGGATCATGAGCTGGCGAGAATCCCTGCATCCCCTCATGGCAAATCACACAGCTCTCCCGTTTTTTGAGGGTGGAGGGGATGCTTGTGGCATGTTCCAAAACCGGATCGGATTTGAGAAGTAAAACGGAAAAGGGTGTTTCTGCTTTCCAGAATTCCCAACGCCAGTTCCAGTTTTCGCCCCTGAAGAAATACCCGATCACCGTAAGAACCATATAAACGATAAACAAAAACAAAAATGTTTTTCGGATGATTTTGGCTCTTCGGTATCTAAGAAAGGGGAAATAATAAATGATAACCAGTAGGAGCAAAATAAAAATCAGGCTATAAGCTGGATGGGTCAGCCAATGTAAAATTTCCTGGAAGCCGACAAAATACCAGGGGCCTTTTACAATGGGGTTCAAGCCATCGTGTAAAGGAGCCCGGAACAGCAGGCTGAAAACAAGCACAATTCCGATGCCTGCCAAGATGGTTTCTCTTTTTGCCCAGATGGTTCGGGCGTGTTCAAAAGTAATGATGGCAACGAAGATTGACGCGGTAGCAATATGATGAACATAAATTAATTGGTAGCTTTCTTCCGGCCCGATGAATAAATAATTTAGCAGGTAACCGATTAGCGGGATAGATGTAATCAGGCTTTCGATGATTCTCCGGGCCTGCTCGCTATCGGCGTCAGCTTTTAAAATGAAACCGGAGAGCATCACGTAGAAAATGAAAATAATAGAGATAACCACCCTTAGCCAAACGCCTTTTTTTAAGCGGAAATCTTTTTTGGGATTTAAATATTCCCATAAATGAAGCAAAGTAAAAACGAGGAAAAACTGGGCACTCCAATAATGTATATTCCGCATGAACGAAGCCATAGGATTTGTAATCAGCAACAGAGAAATGGAGTCGTAAGGATTGTTTACATCGTACGGAATTGCCAGAAAAATCCCGCTAATGGCGCAAACCAAAAAATTAGCAATGCTAATTGATCCGTAAGTATCGAAAAAAACAAAAGTTTTTATTTTTTGAAGAGTTTTCATCCGTTTACAATCGAATTACAATTTCGTTATTTTCGATGGAATAATCCAGCTTTTTTAATGCTTTTAAAGAAGGCCCTTTAATTGGTTCGCCCAACGAGTTATAGCGTGAGCCATGACAGGGACAGACCAATTCTTCTCCGTCAACCCGGTTTATTTTGCACCCCAAATGCGTGCATTTGGAAGAATATATGTTTAACTGTTTTTCTGATTTGTGCAGAATGACTTCGTCGGAAATACTGAATCCTTGTGGCAGATTGTTTTTTAAACGGATTTCTTTTTGCCTGACCCCAAAACGTTGATGATCCTTAAACATGCGGTTCAACACCCATAAAAGGGGAAAGAGCATCAGGTATATGATCGCTTTTAAAAAATCTTTCCGGTTTATCTTTTTTTTCATCATTTAGCTGATCTATACAAAAATAGTTATTCTTGGTTGATATTTGATTCTTACCATGTTTGTTGTTGAAGA
Source organism: Bacteroidales bacterium (assembly GCA_963664245.1). Taxonomy (GTDB): domain Bacteria; phylum Bacteroidota; class Bacteroidia; order Bacteroidales. The sequence continues at coordinate 1,706,001 of OY760934.1, read as the reverse complement.
AATAACAGAAAACATGACGAATTACATTTTTTTTCTTGATTTGAACCCAATCAGATATTGATTTGTATATCAATAGAAAAGCTACTTTTGTTGTTTAAAATATATAGTTATATAGATATATATTTATTGGCCAAACTAAACAAAATTTATTAATGAAAACCAGAAGAGATTTTATCAAAATATCAGCTCTGGGTACGGCTGGTGCTGCGATTGCAGCAAGTGCTGTTTCAAAAGTAAATGCCGCCTCTTTATTTAAAGTGGATGCACCTGCTCCGCTTGATGACAGTGAATTTATCAGGACTGCCACTTATTGCGAGGTGTGCTTTTGGAAATGTGCCGGATGGACGTATACTACCAAACAGGGCGATATCACAAAAATTCTTGGTAACGAAGATGACCCTCATTGCAACGGGAGGCTTTGTCCGCGTGGAACCGGAGGAATAGGAATGTACAACGACAAGAATCGTTTGCAATACCCCTTGGTTCGCACCAAACAAGCCAACGGGAAATCGGTATTCAAACGAGCAAGCTGGGACGAGGCTTTAGAAATTGTTGCCAAAAAAATGAACGAGGTTAAGGAAAAATATGGCCCCGAGAGTGTGGCTTTGTTTAATCATGGTTCGGCCGGAAAACATTTTGGACATTTGTTGAAAGCTTTTGGTTCAAGCAATATTGCGGCACCATCTTATGCACAATGCCGTGGTCCGCGTGAGGTTGGATTTTCGACAACTTTTGGTACAGCGGTTGGCTCCCCCGAACCTACCGATATTCGCGATACCAGGTGCATGGTGCTGATTGGTTCGCACATTGGTGAGAATATGCACAACGGACAGGTGCAGGAAATGTCTGATGCCATTGATAAAGGGGCAACCATTATCACTGTTGATCCCCGCTTTTCCACGGCAGCAAGTAAATCTAAATTTTGGCTCCCCATTAAACCATCTACAGATTTAGCTTTGTTGCTGGCCTGGATTCATGTGATTATTTACGAAGAACTTTATGATAGAGATTATGTGGAACGCTACGGGTATGGTTTTGACAAGTTGAAGAAACATGTGAAAAATATGACCCCTGAATGGGCTTACGGAATTACTACCATTAAACCGGATGTAATCCGCAAAACCGCTCGCGAAATGGGTGATGCTTCCCCGGCAGTTATTGTTCACCCAGGTCGCCATGTTACCTGGTACGGCGATGACTCGCAACGTTCAAGAGCTATTGCTATTTTGAATGGATTATTAGGTTCATGGGGTCGACGGGGAGGGTTTTATTTTAAAGAATCGGTGCACCTACCCAAATATCCTACGCCCAAATATCCAACAACAAAGTGGAGCTGGAAAGAAACCCTGGATGGGAGATATCCTTTAGCCGGACTTTCAGTGTCTAATGCTTTTGTAGATGCTACCATTCCTTCGGAAGGAAATAAGCATCAATTAAAAGCCTGGATGGTTGCCGGAACAAATCTCCCGTTAACCATGCCTGATAAGGCTCGTTTAAAAGAGGCCATGGATGCGCTGGAATTTATGGTGGTGGTTGATACCATGCCGATGGAAATTACAGGTTATGCCGATGTGGTTCTTCCTGAGTGCACTTATCTGGAACGGTATGACGATCTCCGCGATTCGCCGCATCGTGAGCCTCACATTGCTTTGCGTGCGCCAGCGGTTCCCCCGAAATACGAAACCAAACCCGCCTGGTGGATTGCTAAAAAACTGGGTGATAAACTTGGACTAAGCAAATATTTCCCCTGGGAAGATTATGCCGAAGTGTTGGACTGGCAGTTGAAAGAAATGGGCTCGTCATTGGATGAGATGAAAGTTTTAGGTGTTAAAAAACTGGATCGCCAATCGGGTGGACTTTATCTGAGAGAAGGTGAAGATTACAACTTCAACACTAATACCGGGAAAATTGAATTTTATTCGACCGAATTGGCGGCTTTGGGATTTGATCCTATACCCAAATTCACCGAACACCCACAGCCTCCAAAGGGTTTCTATCGTTTGATATATGGCCGTGCTCCCATGCACACTTTTAGCCGTACGGCAAACAATCAAAATCTGGTTGATTTGATGCCGGAAAACAATGTATGGATTAACCCGAAAGTAGCCAATCAGTGGGGGCTGGAAAATGGGCAGGATATATGGCTGGAAAACCAGGATGGGGTAGTTTCTACCTTTCCGATAAAAGTGCGGGTAACAGAACGTATTCGTTGGGACTCTGTTTATATGGTTCACGGTTTTGGGCATAGCAATAAACTGTTGAAAAATACCTTTGGTAAAGGTGCCAGCGATTCAGAATTAATTACAAATGTTATGGTTGATCCGATTATGGGAGGAACCGGAATGCGTGGCAATTTCGTGACTTTCCGTACTGAAGATCCCGGAAAGGAGATTGAATCATGAGATATGCAATGGCCATCGACACGAAAAAATGCGTAGGTTGCAGCGATTGCGTGGTTGCCTGTCAAACCGAAAATAATGTTCCTCATGGGTATTGCCGCGATTGGATTGTGGAGGTAATGGATGGAACCTATCCTAATTTAGAAATCGAAATCCGCTCGGAAAGATGTAACCATTGTGATAATTCACCCTGTGTTCGTTGTTGTCCTACCGGGGCAAGTCATTACGAAGATGGCGGTATTGTTTTGGTAAGCCCTCAGGAATGTATCGGGTGTGGGGCTTGTATTCAATCTTGTCCTTATGATGCCCGTTATTCACATCCCGAAGGATATGTTGATAAATGTACGTTCTGTATTCATCGTGTTCAAAAAGGAGAATTGCCGGCTTGTGTGTCGGTTTGCCCGACAAACTGCATGTATTTTGGCGATCTGGATGATCCTTCAAGCGATGTTTCCAAGGCTTTAAAGAACCGCAAGTATAAAACCCTTGCGCCCGAAGCAGGTACAAAACCACAGATCTTTTATTTGATTTAAAACAGAAAAGATATGAGAGAAGAAATTTTTGTTAGCGGAAGGAACATCCCCAATGTTGATCCTTACTTAAATATCTGGCACTGGCAAATTCCATTGTATTTGTTTTTGGGAGGCCTGGCTGCCGGAATATTATTTTTCGCCGCTTTATATACCATTCTTGGAAAAGAAAAAGAAATGCCAACCACGGTAAAATGGGCAACTTTTTTGGTTCCTGTGGCACTTGTTTTGGGTTTGGTCGCGCTTTTTCTCGATTTAAAACACAAGATGTTTTTCTGGCAATTGTATACTACGGTTCGCCTCGAATCGCCCATGTCGTGGGGTGCCTGGGTGTTGATGATTATCACGCCTTTGTCATTTGTTTGGTGTGCAACCTACATCAAAGAACTTATTCCGGGCTGGGATTGGAAATTTAAATGGTTGAAGCAGTTTGAGCAGTTTGCCATTGCCAATCGTAAACCCATGGCCTGGGCATTGATAATTTTAGCCGTGATTTTAGGTATCTATACCGGAATTTTGCTTTCGGCCTTTAATGCCCGCCCTTTATGGAACACTTCTATCTTAGGACCTTTATTTTTGGTTTCGGGAATGTCAACCGGGGCGGCGACCATCATGTGGATGTCGAAAAATCATTTTGAAAGAACCATGATGAGCAAAATCGACTTGATACTAATAGGTGTCGAATTATTTTTCATCGTTCACTTATTCATGGGATTTTTGGCAAGTTCGGCGGTGCAAATACAAGCTGCCGAATTATTTTTAGGCGGACAGTTTACCGTATCGTTCTGGGTTTTTGTGGTAATTCTGGGCTTGATTTTCCCTGCTGTACTTGAAATCCTGGAACTCCGTGGGTATAAAATCCCGGTAGGTATTCCTGCTTTTTTGATTTTATTTGGTGGATTAATGTTCCGCTTTATTATGGTTGAAGCCGGGCAAATTACCCGTTACTTGTATTAATCTGAAATTTTTTTAGACAATGGATCGTAGTAAAAAATATTTAAATCCTTATTTCGGTGGCTTTTTGCTGGGCTTGCTTTTGCTGGCCACATTTTATATCACGGGTCGTGGATTAGGAGCCAGTGGTGCGGTTAAGAGTACCGTAGTTTCGGCCGTTCATACCGTTACCCCTGAACATGCCGAAGAATCGGCCTACATGAGCCGTTTTATTAGCGATAATCACCACCCGATGAATAACTGGTTGGTGTTTGAAGTTTTGGGAGTTTTAGCTGGAGCCTTTTTATCAGGTGCTTTGGCGGGTCGGTTAAAATTGAAAGTTGAACATTCCCCCAAGATTACGGCTAATCGCCGCTTGATTTTTGCCGCTTTGGGCGGTATGCTTTTTGGCTTTGGGTCGCAGTTGGGAAGGGGCTGTACAAGTGGTGCGGCTTTGAGTGGAATGGCAAGTTTATCAACAGCCGGTTTTGTTTCAATGCTGGGAATTTTCGGAACTGCTTTTGTTGCGGCTTATTTCTTGCGAAAAAACTGGATTTAATCATCATTAAAAAATAGTAAATAAAAAATAGAAATATATGGGACCACTTATTCCTCAAGGTGTTATTTCCGGCGAATGGAACCATGTTATTGCTTTACTTATCGGCGTGGCATTTGGTTTTATTCTCGAATCTTCGGGCTTTTCTTCTTCCCGAAAACTGGCTGGTGTTTTCTATGGTTATGATTTTGTGGTATTGAAGGTGTTCTTTACCGCTGCCATTACAGCCATGATCGGATTACTCTATTTCGATTATCTGGGATGGATGGATTTGAGTTTAATCTACATTAACCCAACTTTTCTTACTTCGGCAATTGTTGGTGGTGTTATCATGGGAGTTGGTTTTGTTATGGGCGGCTTTTGTCCGGGAACCAGTTTTTGCGGTGCAGCCATTGGTAAAATTGATGCTATTGTTTATACCGGCGGAATGTTCATTGGTATCCTGATTTTTTCCGAGGCATTTCCATTGTTTGAGAACCTTTATTCGGCTGGCGATTTAGGCCCGGTTAAGGTGTATGAATCGCTTGGAATTCCGGCTTCATGGTTTGTTGTTGGCTTAATCATGATTGCTTTAACGGCCTTTTATGTAACCGGGATCATTCAAAAACGAGTTAAAAAAGTTGAATATTAAAAAGATATGAAAAGTATAAAATACCTTATTCCTGCTGTCCTGATGCTAATTTTAGGAGCCGGATTGCTGTTGTTGCCGGAAAAACAAAAAACAAAGGAAACAGCCCCTAATCAACTGTTGGCTGAGTTGTTTGACCAAACACGTTATGTTTCTACGGATAGGGTTGCTGAACGATTGATTAATCAGGACCCGGTCTTGTTTTTGATTGATGTCCGCATGGCCGATTATTACCAGGAGTATTCTTTACCCGGTGCGGCAAATATTCCGCTAGAAGATATTTTAAATCCTGATTGGAAAGATTATTTGGCGCAAGAAGGAATGGACATTGTGTTTTTTGCTAATTCCGATTTGTATGCCGAGCAAGCCTGGATGTTGGCAAAACGCATGGGGTATCATAATTTGTACGTGATGAAAGGCGGTCTGAACCGTTGGTTCGAAACCATTATTAAACCTAAAAAACCTGCTGAAACAGCTTCTGGTGATGAGTTTGAGTTATACGATTTCAGACGGGGGGCAAGCCAGTATTTTACCGGAGGAGGCCAAGTTGATTCTGACAATGCTATAGCCGAACCTGTTATTGTAAGCCGCAAAAAGAAAAAAACCGCTGTTGAAGGCGGCTGCTAATTAAAAAAATGAAAAAATGAAAGAAATTAATATTCAATCGAACCGTTTTTTATTGCTCGTTGTTGCTTTTGCAGTAATTATTTTAATTGGTCTTATAACACTTAGCCGTCCTGATTTTGTTTATGGTGCTACAATTCAGGAAACCCTCGAGGAGGTTTTGTCTTACCAGGATGAAATAACCCCCGACGAAGCCATGGAAATTGTTGATAATAAAACGCCCGGTTATAAATTTGTAGATATTCGCAACCCATATGAGTATGTAAAAGGAAATATAGATGGTTCCATCAACATTCCATTCCAGAAATTTTTGGCTGATAAAAACATTGAATTTTTTGATCAGATGATGAAAGATTCGATTACGGTTGTGGTATATGGTTGGGGTCAGTCTGAAGCTAATGGTCCCTGGATGTTTTTAAAACAAATGGGGTATGCCAATGTGAAAATTATGATGGGCGGTTATGGTTATTATTCGGGCGAAACCTATGATATGTTTTGGGAGCCGGAAATCCCGCAATATTTTGCAGAAGAGCCCAAATATAATTTCATTGAAGTTATGAAATCCATGTCTGGTGGATCGTTGCCCCAGGAAACAACCGATTACGAAACCGTTGTTCCGGTTCGTAAAACGAAAAAAACAGCGCTAGAAGGAGGATGCTAGCCTAGTTTGCAGATGCTTTCGAGTCGTTCGGGTTCCAGTAAATGAATCTGTTTCCCGTCAATTTTTATGATTCCGTCTTTACGGAATTCTGATAAAATCCGGATAACATTTTCAGTTGTCATTTGTATTAATTCAGCAATTTCACGCCTTGATATGGGCATGTGAAAATTGTTTGACTGGTAAATGTGTTTTGAAAAATAAAGGAGGATGTAAGCAATTCTCCCGCGTAAATGTTTTCGGTTGATCTCAAAACGGGCTTCAATAATCTCGTCAAACATTTTGCTCATTTTGTAGAGTATTTCCAGCGCGAACTTCCCATTTCCCTGAATGACTTTTTTTAAGGCTTCCAAATCTACGGCGCATACTATCGTGTCTTCCAAAGCACAAATGGAAAATTTATAAGTCGATCGCGAGAAAAGACTTAGAAAACTTATAAAATCAAGTGGTTTAGCAATGCTGACAATTTGATCTTTATCGTGTAAATTACTTTTAAAAAGTTTTACCAGGCCGTTTTTTAAATACATAAACGATTTGATTTCGGTGCCTTCTTCGCAAATAATTTCACCCCTCTTAAATTCAATCTCTTTTTTGTTTTTATCAATTAAATCTAAATCTTTTGCATTTAGTTTATTAAAAAGGGTGTCTTTGTAAATGCATGCTTTGCAGTTACAAGGGTCTGTTTTTAGGTCGATTTTCATTAAGTCTTCTATTTGTGTAGAATATTATAATGCATATCACAAATATAGGCTTTGATATGATTTTGATGTTAAGTATTTTTTATTTTATATAAATATATAAAATATTCAGATATTTGTACAGAATCATTACAATATGGACAGGAAACAAATTGCGGGTGTAAATGTTGAGTTAACCGATGATGGTTATTTTGTTGATCCTTTGCAATGGACCAAAAAAATTGCATTGGAGCTTGCGAAAGAAGTTAATATTTCCCTGAGTGAGCAGCATTTTGAAGTTATTGATTTTATACGCGAAAAATTCTTAAAGGGTGAAGCTGTTACCATCAGGGCTATTGGTAAATCGGGTATTGTTGATGTAAAGGGATTTTATCGCTTGTTTCCGGGGGCTCCTTTAAAAAAAGCGGCCAAAGTATCCGGTATTCCCAAACCCGAAAGTTGTATTTAAGCTGGATGTCAGATGCCAGTAACTGGAATCTGGTATTAAAAATATAGAAGCATGAGTGAAGCAGAAAATACCTTAAAAAAAGTGTGCATCATTTGTTCAAAAGGAGGCATTGAGGATGTTTATGCCGCCTTGGTTTTAGCAAACGGGGCGGTGATGGAAGGCATTGAAGCTAAACTGTTTTTTACGTTTTACGGCATTGATGTAATCAGTAAACGGAAAATGAATAAGCTTCAGGCTAATATTCTGGGAAATCCGGCGGTAAAGATTCCCCGGCTTTTAGGCATTATCCCGGGCGTACACTTGCTGGTTTCGAAGATGATGAAAAAACGTTTGGATCAGCTTGACTTTCCACCGGTTGGGGAATTCCTGGAAATGATTATCGCCGGTGGCGGCGAAATTTATGCCTGTAAACTGGCGATGGATATGTTTAAATTAGCAAAAAATGATCTTTGTGAACACGTGAAAAAAGTGCTCACCGTAGGCGATTTTTATGGAAAATGTGGCGGTGAAAACACCCAAATCATTTATATATAGGTTTTAATTATTTACGGAAAAGGGCTGCCTGAAAATGGTAGCTTTTTTTTTTGCATCTTTGTATTTAAATTTGAGACCATGCCCGAAGTCACTTCAAATAAAAAGAAAAAAAGCAAAGAAAAAGAGATGTCGTTTTGGGAACATCTCGAAGAACTTCGTTGGCACATTGTCCGCTCGTTTATTGCGGTTTTTTTAATGGCTATCATCGCTTTTTTAAATCGCAATATTATTTTCGACATGGTTATTCTGGCCCCGAAAGATTCCAATTTCATCACCAACCAGTTGTTTTGCCGGGTGGCTGATATTCTCAATATCCCCAATTTATGCATCGACAACCTTTCTCTGGAAATCATGAATATTAAAATGTCGGGGCAGTTTATGATTCACATGTATATTTCTTTTGTGGCCGGGCTTATTGTTGCCTTTCCTTACGTTTTGTTTGAAGTCTGGAGTTTTGTCCGTCCGGCACTGCATCAAAATGAGAAAAAATATTCTGGCGGAGCTATTTTTTACGGTTCACTCTTGTTTATTTTTGGGGTGCTGTTCAGTTATTTTGTGATTGTTCCTTTAACCATTAATTTTTTGGGAACCTACCAGATCAGCAATTTTGTGGAGAACCGCATTTCGTTGAGTTCTTACATCAGTACGGTGGTTTCTGTAACTTTTTCGGTAGGGCTGGTTTTTGAATTACCCATTTTAGTTTATTTCCTGACTAAAGTTGGGATAATCACTCCCCAGTTTATGAAGCGCAACCGTAAATATATGTTGGTAATTCTTCTTACTTTATCGGCCATTATTACCCCTCCCGATGTGTTTAGTCAGATTCTGGTTTGTATTCCTTTGCTTGGTTTGTATGAACTCAGTATTGCCATTGCCAAGCGGGTTTACAAAAAGCGTAAAGTTGAAATGGACACCTAGGTTTTTTCCTTCATTTTCATCTTATTTATGTTCGGTATTGAACGAAACTGTTCGTTTATGTTCGGATTCCTATTTTGGATATTCTTCAAAATGGTTAATAATTAATTCACATCTAGCCCTTTAAAAAATATGGCACAATTATTTGGGTTATGGATAATGTCGGAATGATAATTTTCCGGCGTTTTGGTGACAGTAGTAAAATGTCCGGATTTCCCGGAGTCTGGGCGAATTCGATTGTTTGGGTAACACTTTTTTCGAATATGGTGCACATCCGGGAATTAGAGCTAAAATCATTAGAGCCTGCTCCCTCAAGCAGGCTTTAACTTTTTGTCATACTGAACTTGTTTCAGTATCTGATTTGGAGTGAGAGATTCCGAAACAAGTTCGGAATGACGGTTCATCTAATTAATAAAGTCTTTCACAATCTTGAAAAATTCTTCGGGTGCTTCGGCATGAACCCAATGCGAAGTGTTTTCGATGGTAATGAGTTTGTTGTTGGGGAAATTGTAATCAATTACCGGGATGTCTTCGTCCAGGATATAATCGGAAATCCCGCCGCGGATAAAAAGTGCCGGTTTTTCAAATTTATCGATGGTGTCCACCCCGTCAAACAAATCGTCGAGGTTTTTGCAGATGCCCTCAAAATTGATTTTCCAGGCCAGTTTTTCTTTGGTTTCCCAGTACAGGTTTTTCATGATAAACTGGCGGAGGCTGAAATCGGGCAGGCGTTCGGTTAGTAGCATGTCCACTTCTTTGCGCGAAGAAACCATGCCGAAATTGATGCGGCGCATGGCATCGATGATTTTTTCGTGTGACGTCCGTTTGGGGTACTGCCGCAGGCTGATGTCTACGATAATGGCTTTTTGAACCAGCTCGGAGTTCTCCAACGCAAAGCGGATACTCACTTTTCCGCCCATGCTGTGCCCCAAAATAATAGGGTTCTCAATTTCGTGTTCATCAATAAATTCATACAGGTCGTCGGTCATGGCCAGGTAGTTGAACACTTCTGAGTGCGGTGATTTTCCGTGGTTCCGCTGATCGGGAATAAAAACCCGGTAACCCAGCCCGGCAATCCGTTTGCCAAACGTAACCCAGTTATCCGACAGCCCAAACAAGCCGTGCAAAATAATAAAGGGTTTCCCCTCGCCAAAGCTTCTGTAGAATAGTTTCATTTTTGGATTTTAGTTTCGGGATCATTAATTTAATTTTTAGTGTTGTAATATGAAATCATTTTTAGCAAATTTCCAACTTTTTCTACTCCATCAATATTAAAATCAACATGAATTTGAAGGCAAGAGTTATTTAATTTGGTCATAATATCTTCAGTAAAATTAATAGTATGATTTATTTCTTCGAAAGTTATTTTGGAATCTTTTAGTTCAATTTTGGGATTCTTGTCAGAATGAGCAAAATAGTTATCTCTTTGAATACTAATTCTATTGCGAATACTTAATAATTCATTTGAATTAAACTTTTCTAACCACTGGGATATTTGACTTTCTGGTAATTCCTTTATCCAATCATATTCTTCATAATTTTTATTTAAGTTCTTTAAAAACTGGATCAAATTATAATGTTGGTTATTTGATTCTTGAAAAAGTTTTGCTATCTCTATTATCCCAAGTCTCCAGAATGCAATCCTAATTTTGCGAATAATTGGGTAACCCGTTGAAAGTGCTTCTTGGGATGTTTCAGGATTGTTTAGATATTCTACGTCCTTGAAGTAGTACTTTGCATCGAAATGAATAAAAGTAATAATCTCTAAATTATCTTTAAATGATTGAAATGAAAATAATTTATTTTTCTCCATCTTGTATCTTTTTAGATATCAGAAGGATATTAATTTATTCTTAACTCCCTCAAATACATCTGTACCGTATTCTCCAAGCCAAAATACAAGGCGTCGCTAATCAGGGCGTGGCCAATGGAAACTTCCAGCAGGTTGGGGATTTTTTGGGCAAAGTATTTCAGGTTGTGCAAATCCAGGTCGTGGCCGGCATTTATGCCCAACCCAACTTCGTTGGCTGCTTCGGCAGCAATTACAAAATCTTTAATGGCTGCCTCTTTATTTAGCGGGTAGTTTTTGGCGTAGCTTTCGGTGTACAGTTCAATGCGGTCGGTTCCGGTATTGGCGGCATTGCGAATCATTTTAGGGTCGGCATCCACAAAAATAGAGGTGCGGATTCCCTTGCTTTTGAATTCGGCGATTACTTCTTTTAAAAAATCAAGATGTTTAATGGTGTCCCAACCCGCGTTCGAGGTAATGGCATCCGGGGCATCGGGGACTAGGGTTACCTGGTGGGGTTTTACTTCCAGCACTAAATCCATGAACTTGGGCACGGGATTCCCTTCGATGTTAAACTCCACGCCAATGGCGGGTTTAATGTCGCGGGCATCCTGGTAAGTAATGTGGCGTTCATCCGGGCGTGGGTGAACAGTGATGCCTTGCGCGCCAAATCGTTCGCAGTCGATGGCGGCTTTTAGCACATCCGGTAAATTGCCTCCGCGGGCATTGCGGATGGTCGCTATTTTATTGATGTTAACACTTAGTTTTGTCATTATGCAAGCTTTTTTACAAAGGTAAGAATTGTTTTATTGTAGATTTTGTCCATCTACTGACTACTTAATACTTTTTACTTTATTGTTCGATTGTTTCATTGCTTCTACAACTTTCATTGGTCTTGATACTTGCGTCTTGTGTCTGAAACAAATGATTTTGCTAACTTTGGGTTCCTAAATTTAAAAAATGAGAGCAGTTATACAACGGGTTTCAGAGGCTTCGGTAAGCATTGAAGGGAGAAAAGTTGCCTACATCAAGCAAGGTTTGCTGATCCTTTTAGGCATTGAGGAAGCCGACAGCCAGGAAGATATTGAATGGCTGAGCGGGAAGATTGCCCGCCTTCGGATTTTTAATGATGAAAACGGGGTGATGAATAAATCGGTGGTGGAAGTGGATGGCGAAATCATTGTGGTGAGCCAGTTTACCCTGCATGCGAGCACCAAAAAAGGAAACCGCCCTTCGTACATTTATGCCGCCAAACCGGAAGTTGCTATTCCGTTGTACGAGCAGTTTAAAACGCAAATCGGGGCGGATGCCGGACGAGAAATCCAGAGTGGTGAATTTGGAGCCATGATGGAGGTGGCTTTGGTTAACGATGGCCCAGTGACTATTTTAATCGATACTAAAAATAAAGAGTGATTAGCGGATGAAATCTAATCTGTATTATCCGAGTCATCCGTGTTCCAATTATTTTAAATGCATGGTTTTATTGCCTCATTGTTGCTTCGCCTATCTACTAACTACTTAATACTTTTTACTGACTACTTTTTGAATTTCTCCATAAATTTTTGTTCGTCGATAATAAAGCGGCTGTGGGTTCCCGAGCCGATTTCTCCTTCTTCGTCTTTGGCTGAAACTTCAAAAACCAATTTTCGTCCGTCAACCTCAATGAGTTTGGCTTTGCAGCTAACTTTCATCCCAACGGGAGTTGCTTTGCTGTGGCTTACGTTTACGTGGGTTCCAACGGTTGAGAATTCTTCGGGCAGCAGTTCTTTTACGCAGTGCATGGCGGTGTGTTCCATAAAAGCAATCATGGCTGGGGTGGCAAAAACTTCAACCAGTCCGGAGCCGTAAGCAGCGGCGGTGTCTTCTTCTTTTACCGTTTTTTCTTCGATCCGGATCAGTCCGGGGTTAATTTCTTCAAACATTAATTTTGGTAATTAAAAATGATGGTTTGTTTTAAATCGGGGTGCAGGCTTTTTGCTACCGGACAAGTATCGGCTGCCAGCTTGATTAATTTCTTTTCTTTTTCAGAATAATTATTTGGAGGGAAGAACAATTCTACCCTGATTTCCCCAATCCTGCGCGGATCGGATTGCATGATTTTGGTGACCTTGATTTCGGTTCCAACCAAATCAAAATGATGGGTGTTGGCACTAATGCCCATGATGGTCATCATGCACGACCCCAGGGCTGTGGCAACCATATCGGTGGGCGAAAAAGCTTCGCCTTTTCCCTGGTTATCTACTGGGGCGTCGGTAATGATTTTGTTGCCTGATTGTAAATGAACGGCCTCGGTACGTAGGTCTCCGAGGTATTTGATATGAGCAGTTTGCATAGGCTTAAATTTTTTCAAAGATAGAAATAAAGTCAAAAATTTGTTAAACAAAAAAGGCTTCTCATCATAAAATGGAAGCCTTGGATATAAATAGAAAGACCAATTTTATTTATCGCTTTTTTTCTTTTTATCGGTTGTTTTCTTCGCTTTTTTATCTTTTGAGGAACAAGCTTCTGTTTCACTGCAACAAGATTTGTCTTCTTTTTTTTCAGCTTTACTGCAACAAGAATGATCGGTCTTTTTTTCGGCCTTTACTTCTGTTTTACTGCAACAAGAGGATGTTTTCTTTTTTTCTGCTTTTACTTCTGTTTTGGCTTTTTCTTTTTTTGTTTTTTCTTGGGCAGCAACATTTACTGATCCGGCAATGATAAAAGCAATAACGGCAAGTCCTAATACGATTTTTTTCATGTGTTTAAATTTTTTTGAATTTGTTATTATTTTTGTTTGAAGCAAATCTACAGCATGTTATCCCTAATGCTTGTTAAATGGCTGTTAAATACTGTTAATGATTTGTTAATTCAAAAACCAGCCGTTTGCAAATATTCTATCTTTGTAAAAGCGAATAACTTGAGACTTCTATAAACTTCGTATTTTTAGTCTTTGAATTAATCCGAATGAAAAAAAATCATTATAAATTACTCATTATTATTGCTTCCTTTTCGTTAGTAGGAGTTGTATTTACCCAACTTTACTGGGTAAAGAAGGCCGTTAATTTTAAGGAAGAGCAGTTTAATAATGCCATTATGATTGCCATGAAGAGCGTGGTTAACCAATTGCTTGAAATACATAACGATTCAACTATGCAGCGCATGAAAGTAAAAGGCTGCAATTGTATAATGGATTTGAAAACCATTGATGATGTTGTTGATGCCAATACGTTGCAAAAATTGCTTAAAAAAGAAATTAAATGTTTTCAGATAAACCGGGATTATGTTTATGGAGTGTATAATAAGCAAAGCGCTCACTTTAAAATGGGGGCTTATGCCGATAATAGAAAAGAACTAATAAATTCTTCTCACCAGGTTTCTTTAGATTGTGTTTACAAACCCGGCGATTATTATTTAAGCATTTATTTCCCCAATCAAAAAAGTAAATTATTGCTTCAAATGGCTGGCTGGCTTTCCTTATCGGCTCTTTTTCTGATTGTGGTGGTATTTAGTTTTTATTTTACGGTTTCAACCCTGATGCGCCAAAAAAAATTATCGGAAATGAAAACCGATTTTGTCAATAACATGACACATGAGTTTAAAACGCCTATTTCAACCATTTCACTGGCCAGTGAAATGCTGTTGCGCCCTAATGTTTATGAATCGCCCGATAAAACCCGTAAATACGCACATATTATTTTTGATGAAAATGCCCGTTTAAAGAACCAGGTAGAACAAGTGCTCCAAATTTCGGTTCTGGATAAAGGCGACATGAAAATTAAACCGAAAGAAATGGATGTGCACAAGGTGATTAATAAATTACGCGATCATTTTGTTTTGAGTTTGAAAGAACTTAAAGGAACCCTGACGTTGAAGCTTGATGCTGAAAAGTCGGTGATTGTGGCAGACCGGGTGCATGTGATAAACCTGATTTCAAATTTGCTGGACAATGCAAAAAAATATTCGCGCGAAGTGCCTAAAATTGTTTTGAGCACAAAAAATGTTAAAGATGGAATAAAAATAATTGTTGAAGACAATGGGATTGGAATCAGTTCTGAACACCAAAAACAAATTTTTAAAAAATTGTATCGGGTTCCTACTGGGAACATCCATGATGTAAAAGGTTTCGGAATTGGGCTGTACTACACCAAAAAAATGGCTGAAGCCCATGGTGGTGCTATTACTTTGCACTCTGAACTGGGAAAAGGAAGCCGTTTTGAGATTTTTCTTCCGTTTAAAGCTAACTTAAATTCTAAAAGTGATGAAATCTAAAATACGTATACTTCTGGTTGAAGACGACCCTAATCTGAGCCTTGTTTTACAAGATTACCTGGAAATGCTGGATTATGAAATTACCCGGGCCAAAGATGGGGAGGAAGGCTTGAAAATGTTTAAGCGTAGGGCCTTTGAACTTTGTATTTTTGATGTGATGATGCCCAAAAAAGACGGCTTCACCCTGGCCGAAGAAGTTCGTTTGCTGGATCAAAAAATTCCGATTATTTTTTTAACCGCTAAATCTTTGAAGGAAGATAAAATAAAAGGTTTTCAGATTGGCTGTGACGATTATATTACCAAACCTTTTAGCACCGAGGAATTAAGCCTCAGGATCAAGGCGATTTTAAAACGCTCAATGGTTTCGCCCGAGGGAGAACCCGAAGAAATGGCAAATATTTTTGAAATTGGTTCGTTTTCTTTTGATTATGATAACATGTTGCTGAAATCTGAAAAGGGCGAGCAAAACCTTACCCGTAAAGAAGCCGGTTTGTTACGTTTGTTATGTATCCATAAAAATAAATTGCTTGCCCGCGAAGTTGCCCTGAAAACCATTTGGGGCGAAAATGATTATTTTATCGGGCGCAGCATGGATGTCTTTATTGCGAAACTTCGGAAATACCTGAAAGACGATCCTAAAATTCAAATTACGAACGTGCACGGAACAGGTTTTAAACTGGAGGTTGAAGAATAAAAAAACACCCACCAACCGGCAGATGTTTTTAATTACCTGTTCAATCCTTCAGCACGGGGATTGACAATCTGTTTAACATAAAAAAACTAGTATCTGATAACTTCTAAACTGCTAATGGCAACGTCGATGTTGATGTAAATTTTATTTTCTGCCGAACCGAAATTCTCTGTTTGGTACAAGCCGCCCCGTACTTTTGAAAATCCTTTAAAACTTTTTGATGACAAAAAAGTGTCTGTGTCAATTTCACAACCCGATTCTTTCGGAACCCGGATTTCAATAGACGATACGCCCGAATCAATGTTTACGCTCGTTCTGTTGTATTTTGATCCTAGTTTTATATTAACCTCAGAGGCTCCGTCGTCAATATCTATGGTTTTGGTTTTGAACCGAGTTAAATCCAGGTCAATAGAGGCCGCCCCGGTATTTACGTTAAAGTTCCAAACAGGTTCTTCATTAAGTTTAAGTTTAACCGAGTTTCTTACTTTTTTCCTTTTGAAATACCTTCTTTTTTCAATGTTGATGGTCAAATTTTGATGGTTGCCGTTTTTGTTGGTTGAAAAAATGTATGGGCCAACATTTCCTTTTTGGTCGAACTCTAATAAATGAGTACTCGCATCTTCAATGATAAACTCCCCGGATGCCGCATCAATATTCAGGGTTGCTTCTTTAATCCCTGCTTCAAAAGGTTCGTAAAAATAATTATCGTTTTGTTCTTCGTCGTTATAATCTTTATCGTTAGAATCCCATTCATCCCAGCGGTCTCCGTAGTGCCAATACCAACGGTAATTCCGGTCGTAGTAGTCGGTGCGGGTAAAAATCAAGGCTATTGTTGTACCTAAAATAATAATGGTTAAAAATGTTTTAATTGAGTTTTTAATGGGCAACATTATCACGCCGAGCAAAACCAAAAGTACAGGCCATAAACTCAGAATAGACCACCAGTTAAAATATACAATTTCAAGGTTTTTTAATATAAAAAGTACACCCAGGGTTACAAGAATTCCTCCCCAAAATAAATTTTTCTGTTTCATGGCTTACTGTTTTGGTTTTGTATATGCAGATTTAATTAAAACGGCTCCTACAACAAGTAATGCAATGGGCCATAGGTCGTGAAAATGTACGTGTGGCAGAAACCGATCGGCCAAAAATATTAATCCGATAGAGATCATTATTAATCCGGCAATTAATCCTCCCTGACCTGAATCGTGTTTCCTGAATTCAGAATTCTCAGGTTTGTTAAAGTTATTGTTGTCATTCATAAATGAATCTTTTGAATAATCATCGTGATGGGTTTCGTATGCCGGTAGGGCGATCCATAAAATAATGTAGATTAACAGTCCGCCGCCGCCAAATAAAGCTACAATGGCAAAAATGATTCTAACCAGGGTTGGATCTGTCCTGAGGTTTTCGGCGATTCCGGCTGCAACTCCGCCGATTATAGCCTGGTTAGAACTTCTGTATAATCCTCTGTGATATGATTCCATAGTATAAACTTTAAGTTTTATACAAATATATTTGATGTAGGTTTTAAATAAAATTATTTATCGGTTAGTTCCCCCAAAAATCGGTGATTACAGAAATCAATCGGTGAATTCAGAAGATAATTCTTGTTTTTTCCCGGTTTAGCTATACTTGAACTCTAATTTATTGCTACATAAATAACAATAAAGATTATGATAAAAAGTTGTTTTTCTGTTTTTTAAGTATTTGATTTTTAGTGTTTAATTATTGCTGATGTTCTTAATTTAAATACGTTCTTAAAATTATGTAGAATTGATATAAATTACTTTTGTGATTCAAATATTATTTGTAAATTTATAACAAGTCATTTTCCCTCAAATAAGTACACTACTTATCTAAATAATACTATATAAAAACACTAAGATGAATGGAGAAAAGATTACAATTCAGAATGGAAAATTAAACGTACCCGATCACGTCATCCTTCCTTTTATTGAAGGCGATGGAACCGGCTCTGATATTTGGGCTGCTTCTGTAAGGGTTTTTAATGCTGCGGTTCAAAAAGCTTACGACGGAAAACGTAAAGTTTACTGGAAAGAAGTTTTGGCCGGAGAGAACGCTTTTAATAAAACAGGGGAGTGGTTGCCTCAGGAAACCCTGGATGCGTTTAAGGAATATTTGGTTGGAATTAAGGGACCGTTAACCACTCCGGTAGGGGGTGGAATTACCTCTTTAAATGTTGCGTTGAGGCAAAAACTTGACCTTTATGTGTGTCTTCGTCCTGTTAAATATATCACAGGTGTACCGTCCCCGGTTCGAAAACCCGAATTCGTTGACATGGTGATCTTTCGGGAAAATACGGAAGATATTTATGTTGGTATTGAATGGGCCGAAGGAACGCCGGAAGTAAAAAAAGTAATCCGTTTTCTGGAAGAAGAAATGAAGGTGAAAAAAATCCGTTTCCCAAAAACCAGCGGCTTGGGTGTAAAACCGATTTCAAAAGAAGGTTCTTACCGCTTGGCCAAAGCTGCCATTGAATATGCCCTGAAAGAAAACCGTAAATCGCTAACCCTGGTTCATAAAGGAAACATTATGAAATTTACCGAAGGAGCTTTTAAAAATTGGGGATATGCAATTGCTGTTGAGGAGTTCCGTGATGAAGTTGTTACCGAACGCGAAAGCTGGATTATTTCAAACAAAGATGCTGACCCTGGGTTAGGCGTAGAGGAGAATGCTAAAATGATTGATCCGGGCTATCATATGATGACCACGGATCAGCAGAAAGAAAAACGTGAGGAGGTGGAAATTGCGCTCAAACTGATGCCAACACACGGAAACGGGCAATGGAAAAATAAATTGATGATAAAAGATGCCATTGCTGATATTACGCTTCAGCAGGTGCTGACCCGTGCCAACGAGTTTGATGTAATTGCTACCATGAACCTCAATGGCGATTATTTGTCGGATGCTTTGGCTGCACAGGTTGGAGGTATAGGAATTGCCCCCGGGGCCAACATCAATTATGTTACCGGCCACGCAATTTTTGAAGCTACGCACGGAACGGCTCCAAAATATGCCGGCCTGGACAAGGTAAATCCCGGTTCGGTAATTTTATCCGGTTCCATGATGTTTAAATACATGGGCTGGAATGAGGTTCACGATTTAATTTGGGATGCTTTGGTGAAAACCATCGCACAAAAAAAGGTTACCTACGATTATCACCGCATGATGGAAGATGCTACCTTGCTGAAATGTTCAGAATTTGGCGATGCGATCATTGAAAACCTTTAGAGATTTTATTAAATTTATGTACAATTAAGATACTTAATATGGCTGGTTTAAAAGAAAAATTATACGATAAGATACAAGAATGGAGACCAAGAACCGAACGCTTAAATAGTGAGTACGGAGACGTGGTTGTTGACAAGGTTACAATCTCCCAAATTCTTGGCGGAATGAGAGGGCTGAAAAGCCTGGTCACGGATATATCTTACCTCGATCCGGAAGAAGGAATCCGGTACCGGGGATATACATTAAAAGATGTTTTTGAAAAACTCCCCAAGCCCAAAGGAGCTGAGATGCCCTATGTTGAAGGCTTGTTCTATTTATTGCTTACGGGTGATATTCCCTCGGAGAATGAAATTGGGGATGTGGTGGACGAGTTCAGTAAACGCAGGATATTGCCCCGTTATATTTATGAATTGATTGATGCTTTTCCGTGTTGTAGCCACCCGATGACAATTTTCTCAACGGCAATTCTTTCGATGCACCGTGAATCGTTTTTTAATAAAAAGTATGCGGCTGGATTGAAAAAAGAAGATTATTGGGATACCACTTATGAAGATTCCCTGAATCTGTTGGCTAAATTGCCTGAGATAGCTACCTATACTTACGCGAAATTATACCGAGATGGTGCACGTATTCAATCCAACCCCAATCTTGATTATGGCGGAAATTTTGCTTTTATGATGGGAAAGCAAAAACCCTACGATGATGTAATGCGGATGCACTTTATTATCCACAGCGATCATGAAGCAGGAAACGTAAGTGCCCATACCGGACATTTGGTGGGGAGTTCGCTTTCTGATGTTTACCTTGCAATTTCGGCAATGATAAATGGTTTAGCGGGGCCTTTACACGGATTGGCCAGCCAGGGAGTGTTGCAGTGGCTGCACGAGATGATGGATAAAATGGGTGGTGCTGATCCTACTGAAGCTGAAATTCAGCAATTTGTTTGGGAAACCCTCAACGGAGGGCAAATTATTCCGGGTTTTGGGCATGCTGTTTTGCGTAAAACAGACCCCCGCTATTTATTGCAGCGTGAGTTCAGTTTAAAACATATCACGGATGATCCGATTTTTAAATACGTGGATATGCTTTACAAAGTGGTTCCTCCAATTTTGCAAGAACATGGTAAAGCTAAGAACCCGTGGCCCAATGTTGATGCACAATCGGGGGTTATTCAATGGCATTACGGCGTTCAGGAATATGATTTTTACACGGTTTTGTTTGGGATTGGACGCGCCATTGGTATTTGTGCAAACCTGATTTGGGACCGCGCTTTGGGCTATCCGCTCGAACGCCCGAAATCCTTAACAACCGATATGCTGGAATCTATAGCAGGCATTGATAGTAAGGGAGATAAACTGAAAGAAAATGATTAAACAAATCGAATTCTCATTGCCCCCGTATCAAAGGGGCTATCATTTAATTACGTCTAAGGTTTTAAATTTAATTGGAGAGCTCCCTGAAAAGGGAGTTCTTCAATTATTTATTAAACACACATCAGCGGCTTTAACCATTAACGAAAATGCTGATCCGAGTGTTCGTATCGACTTTGAAACAACCTTTAATAAAATGGTTCCCGAAAACGATTTGGATTACATTCATACCATGGAAGGGAGCGACGACATGCCGGCTCATATCAAAGCTTCGCTGGTAGGGAATGCGGTGAGTGTTCCTATTACAAATCATAAACTGAACATGGGAACCTGGCAGGGAATATATTTATGCGAGTTCAGGGATCACGGTGGAAGCCGAAAAATAGTGGCAACAATTTATGCCTGATCCTTACAATCTATCCGTGGCAGTTCAACAAAAAAGCTGCTGCCTTTGCCTTCTTCGCTTTTGCACCAAACGCGGCCTTTTAGGGCTTCCACGTATTTTTTAACAATAGCCAGCCCTAAACCGGTATTGGGGTTTTCATTTTTCCAATCGGTTTGCCTTTCATACTGATCGAACAAGCAATTAATTTGATCAGGCGAAATACCCGGACCTTCGTCTTTAATTTCCAGTAAAATATTTTTACCATTATGAGCAAGTTTAATAAAAATATTTCCCGAAACCGGGGAAAACTTTACCGCGTTCGACATTAAATTATCGATGATTTGGTAAATATAAACGCTGTTGAGTTTCGACACTGATTTTACTAAATCGAGTTCGATATTTAGTTTTTTTTGCTGTATGGGAAACCCAAATTGGCTGACAACATTTTTGATGCTTTTGCTGACCTCGATACATTCTAGCTGAAGATGGAGGGTTTTTGATTCAATTTTATTGAGGTTGAGCGTTTCGTTAATCATTTTTTTCATGCGTTCCAGCGATTGGTAAAGCGTGTTTACATGCTCAAAATGCGGATGGTCTTCGTCCGTTATTTCCTCTTTTAATATTTCGGCAATGCAAATGCTGCTGGTTAACGGGTTTTTCAGGCCATGAACCAGTACACTGATTAACTGGTTTTTTTCATCATTCAGGCTCAAGAGATCGTAATTCTGCTCTTCCATCAAATCTTTTTGCTCCAGAATGTTTGAGTGCTGTTCTTCGATTTCCTGTTTTTGCGCCTGTATTTTAAGGTAACTTTTGGCTAGTTTTTCTTCCAGGGTGTTCATGTCGCGCATGCGGCCAATTAAAACTTTTAAAACCCCTTTTAAAATTTCCTGGTTTTCAGAAACCAGAGCGTAAAATTTTTCTTGCGAGAGTTTGAGTAATTCCGAATCTGTTTCGGCAGTAACTGTAGCCGAACGAACCTCTTCGTCAATCAGCGAATATTCGCCAAAAACTGAACCGGCTTCCAGACGGCTCAGTACGTGGTTCCCGTCGTGCACCCTGACTTTCCCTTTTACAATGATGAACATTGCTTTGCCTTCATCGCCTTTTCGTAAAATTATTTTTTCTTTTTTAACCTGTTTTTCGGTTAAAGCATTGGCAATGTCGATCAGTGTTTTTTCGTCAGAACCGTTGAAAATATTGGTGTTCTTTAAAATTTCTATTCGTTCTTCAAGGATTTCTTGTTTCTTAGTTTTAGTCATGAGGGTGCATTTGAATAATCAAAAATACGAGGCAAAGTTAAAACCTCCAAATTTATTCTAAAAAACACGTTTTTCTAAATATTATTGTACAATTCTAAAGATTTAACGTACTGTTTGAGCTCGGGGAAAAACTGTTGAAATTCTTCCTGGTATAATTTATAATCCTGCTCAAGATGATCCACGGCATTCAACATTCTGCTGCTGTTCGGGGTTCGCCTGGACATTCCTTTGAAAACCCTTCGCAAGTCTTTTAGATTGGAATAATTTGCCAGCCAGTTTTGGGCAATCATGTAGGGTAGTATTTTTTTTGAGCGTGGAGGAAGGATCTTATATTTTTTTACCAGCATTTGGTAGTTTGAAGCTACAAATTGTTTTAAATCTTTATCAGAATATTGATCCCAAAGTTTACATAAAAAATGATCGTAAAAAATATCAACAATCACCCCCGAATACATCCGGTATATTGGAGCCAGGCGTTTTTTACTTTGTTTAAAAATAGCATGCTGGTCGGTGTAGCTGTCAATTTCGCGGTGCAGTAAAATTCCCTGTTTAATTTTCGGAGAATAGTTTTCAATGGCTTTTCCTTTTACCGAATCGGCAATAAAGTTTCCCAGAATTATTTCGCTGTTCTCGGGCGATAAATAGATGTGTGCTAAAAAGTTCATGTTTCAAGTGGCAAAATTAATCATTCTAAAATAAATGAAGAATGATTTTATAAGTTCCCAACTCAAAAAAAATGGCTAATTTAGAGCTCGTTAAAACTAACTAAAAACAAACATATACTGCAATGCAAAAGTTATTATTATTGGGTGATGAAGCCATTGCCCAAGGGGGTATAGATGCGGGCATGTCGGGAATTTATGCTTACCCGGGAACGCCCTCAACCGAGATTACGGAATATGTTCAACGTTCAAAACAAGCAAAAGAACTTAAGATAAGATCAAAATGGTCGGCGAATGAAAAAACGGCCATGGAAGCAGCTATTGGGATGTCGTATGCCGGCAAACGTGCCATGGTGTGCATGAAGCACGTTGGACTGAATGTAGCTGCCGATGCGTTTGTAAATTCGGCAATTACAGGAACCAATGGTGGTTTAATTGTTGTGGCGGCGGATGATCCGTCGATGCACTCTTCTCAAAACGAGCAAGACTCCCGTTTTTACGGAAAGTTTGCGATGATGCCGATTTTGGAACCCAGTAATCAGCAACAAGCTTATGATATGGTTCGCTATGGCTTTGAACTGTCGGAACGTTTGAAAATTCCGGTTCTTTTAAGAATTACAACCCGTTTGGCTCACTCAAGGGCAGGGGTGGAGCGTAAAGAGGTTTTGCCTCAAAACGAAATGAAACTGCCCGAAAATCTTACACAATATGTGTTGTTGCCTGCCATTGCCCGGAAACAATATAAAATGCTTTTGGAGAACCAGGCTATCTTTGAACAAGAAGCTTTGAATTCGGGGTTTAATGAATACATTGAGGGCGGAGATAAATCGCTGGGAATTATTACTACCGGGATTGCTTACAACTATTTGATGGAGAATTTCGTAGACCGGAAGGTTCCTTATCCGGTGTTAAAACTTGGTCAATACCCGGTTCCTGAAAAAATGGTTAACCAACTTTATGAAAGTTGTAATGAGCTTTTGATTTTGGAAGAAGGTTATCCGTTGCTTGAAGACATGATTAAAGGCTTTTTAAATAAAGGAAAAACCATTAAAGGAAGGCTGGACGGAACGGTTCCGAGAGAAGGCGAACTAAACCCGAACATTATTGCCCGGGCTTTAGGAATGGCTGTGGAAGAAGGCGAAAATATTCCAGCATTTTTAGCGGGTCGCCCGCCTAAATTATGCGATGGATGTCCGCATACCGATTCCTTCCTGGCTCTGAACGAAGCCCTGAATAAATATGCCAAGGGTCGTGTATTTTCAGATATTGGATGTTACACACTGGCAGCTTTAAAACCCTTGGAAGCGATTAATTCTTGTGTAGATATGGGCGCTTCGGTAACCATGGCTATTGGTGCTGCTGAGGCCGGTTTGGTTCCTTCGGTTGGTGTTATTGGAGATTCAACTTTTACACATTCAGGAATGACCGGTTTGCTTGACGCAATTAACAATAACACGCCTGTTACCATTATTATTTTAGATAATTCAACAACAGGAATGACGGGAGGACAAACTTCTTCAGCCTTGGGGCACATCGAATCGATATGTCTTGGTTTAGGAATGGAAAGAGAGCATCTTCATGTGTTAAAACCATTGCGTAAATGGCACGACGAAAATGTTTCCATCATTAAAAAAGAGTTGGAATACGAAGGTGTTTCGGTGATTATTCCTCAGCGCGAATGTATTCAAACCCTGAATAAGCGCATGCGGGCAAAACATAACGCGAAAAAATTAGAAGAACGTAAAAAGTAAAAAAATGAAACGAGATATAATTTTAGCTGGCGTAGGCGGCCAGGGAATTCTTTCAATTGCGGCAACCATTGGCACGGCAGCCATTGATGCCGGGTTGTTTTTAAAGCAAGCCGAGGTTCACGGGATGAGCCAGCGTGGTGGGGATGTTCAGTCGCATCTTCGTTTGTCTTCGCAGGAAATTGCGTCGGATTTAATTCCGGCCGGTAAAGCAGACATTATTATTGCGGTTGAACCCATGGAATCGTTAAGGTATTTGCCCATGCTCTCGAAAGATGGCTGGCTGGTTACAAATGTGAAACCATTTGTAAACATCTCCAATTATCCGCCCATGGAAGAACTGATGGGAAAAATTGAATCGTTGGATCGTTATATTGCCCTGGATGCTGATCAAATTGCAAAGGATTTGGACTCCCCAAAATCTGCAAACATTGTGGTTTTGGGAGCCAGTGCACCTTTCCTTGATATTGAAATTGATGTTTTGGAAAATGCAATCCGCAAAATTTTTGGCAATAAAGGCGAAGATGTTGTTGAAAAAAACCTAGAAGCATTTCGCAAAGGACTTGCGTTTGCAAACCAGAATAAATAATTTTAAATAAAAATATGTAAAAACCCGTCCACGAATTTTTCGGGATGGGTTTTTTGTGTACGAAGGTATTTTTGCAAAGTGCCGGATAGTGTGGTTCAGGATTTTATAAATTTAATAAATAGTAAAAAAGAAAATGAATAAACGTTTAGTCGAAATATTGGTTCTGGTAGTCATCACTTTTGGTATTCTGTTTTTTATTGATGCCTGGTATAGGATGACACACACGGAAGACAAAAGTGATTTAACAGAAATACCAGTGTATGAACCCGAAATGGAGTATGGAATTGTGGTTGATTCTTTGGTAGTTTATCGGGATAAGGTAAAACGAAACCAGTTTCTTTCGGAGATTTTAGTTAAATACGGGGTAAGTTATGCCGATATTGATTTGGCTGCACGCAGGGCCAAACCGGTGTTTGATGTCAGGCATTTAAAACGGAACCGAAATTATTCGGTGCTTTGTAAAAACGATTCGAGCAATCAAATTCAATATTTTGTGTACGAAGCAACGCCTACTTCTTATGTTGTTTTTGATTTAAGGGATTCGATTCATGTGCATAAAGGCGAAAAAGAAATTACCACACAGGTCAATCAACTACACGGAAAGATAACTTCTTCGTTATGGAACGCAATGGTTGAGGCAGAAGCCGATCCCAACCTGGCCAATGAATTGTCTGAAATTTTTGCCTGGACCATCGATTTTTTTGGCTTGCAGAAGAATGATTCTTTCAACGTGGTTTTTGAGGAGTTATATGTTGATGAGCAAAAAGTAGGATTGGGCAATGTCTTAGCCGTGCGCTTTAATCATGTGGGCGACAATCATTATGCTTTTTATTTTGTTCAGGATAGTGTTGGCGATTATTTTGACGAAGAAGGAAATAGTTTGCGGCGGGCTTTTTTAAAGGCTCCCCTCACGTATAAGCGGATTAGTTCGCGCTACTCGCACAGCCGTTTGCACCCGGTTTTAAAATACCGTAGGCCCCATTTGGGCGTTGATTATGCTGCTGCGGTGGGAACGCCTGTTCATACCGTTGGCGATGGGGTAGTAGAGCGGATTTACCGGACCCGGGAAGGGGGAAAGCAAATTCAAATAAAACATAACGGAACTTATACCACAAAATACTTACACTTGTCAGGATATGCAAAAGGCATTAAAGTAGGCAAGAAAGTTAAGCAGGGCGATGTCATTGCCTATGTTGGGGCAACAGGCTTGGTAACCGGACCGCACCTTGATTTTCGTTTTTACCGCAATGGAGAAGCGATTGATCCGCTGAAAGTTAAATCACCATCGGTAAAGCCGGTGGATAGTTTAAACTTGAAACGGTATAAGTTATTGATAGATAGTCTTATTAACGAGATATAAAAAAAGGCTTTCAAAATTTGAAAGCCTTTTTTTATTATCAAATAATTTTAGTTCTGATCTTCTGGACCTAGGTTTGGATTAGCATCAATTTCCATTTGAGGAATTTTGAAAATCCAATTGTCATTTACAGAAGGCTTGTTTTGTTGGAAGCCATCATTATACAGCACTAGTGAAGCACCTGAATTAGTGTGGTCAATGGGGTCGTTCCAACGAATTTTGTTGAAGTATCCAAAACCTTCTCCCCAAAGTTCAACTTCCCATTGGAATTTGATTTGAGCCATTATTTCTTCCTGGGTGCTAAATTGTGTTTTATCAAAATCAGGATCTCTTTCAGAAGCAAGTATATCTAATGCATCTTGTGACTGAGTGATGAATCCTTGCATAGCATAAGCTTCAGCTTCAATTAAATACATCTCGGAAGAACGCATGTAAATTACATCATCTGGATCAATGGTCGAAGGGTTTTTGTTCAAAAATTTTACACTCATATACGGGTGAAGATTGAAGGCAGAGGTCATTCCGTATTCGGTTCTGACGGCTACTTTTGCAGCTTCCCAATCAGCTGCGTTATCATAGTTAGGATCAGATTCCCAGCTACCACCTTCTCCGTTAGAAGCAGCTGAATAGGTGTTTGGTGCTTTTGGCAACCAAAGATCTTTTCTGTAGTCAGTTTCTGGGATTGCTTCCCAAACAGCGTTATTGATCATTTTAGGATTTGCTCTGTTTTGCGATCCATTAAAGTTTGTTCCAACATAATAGAAAAAAGAAGCGTAGTAATTTGTTTCTTCGTTAATTACGTGTCCTCCCCAAATTACTTCAGAAAGATCATAAGTATTGAACCCTGATTTATAATCAGATTCGTCCATTAAAGGATATCCATCTCTGGCTAATACAGCATTGGTAGCTGCAGTGGCCCAATCTCCTTTTGATAAAGCAATACGGGCTTTGATTCCGTATGCTGCATTCAATGAGATGTGAGATTTATTAGCAGGAGTACTGGCTCCGTCAGATAAGTAAGCAATGGCTTGATCAATATCATCTTCAATTTGATTATAGATAGCCTGAACTGATGAGCGGGGTTCACTAGTGTAAGGAGATGTTGTTGCAAATAGTAGTGGTACTCCGGGTTGAGATGAAGGGTCAGAACTTACTAAATATCCTTTAGCAAAGCTTGATACAAGTACATGGTATGCCCAAGCGCGGTAGGCATATGCTTGTCCGAGGATATTCTTCATGTTGGCATCAATTACCATTCCAGCATCTTCTACTTTATTGATAATGGCATTACAGCTAGCAATGAAGTGGTAACGCTGGTACCATAAGTTACGAGGTGTGGTATATGTTGCATTGGTGTGATCTAACCATTGAAGATCGGATTTGTGCCAGCCGTTTCCTGGAGATGTGTGAATAATAATTCCGGAAATAGCATCGTACATAGGCATGAAGTGGCTTTGTCCGGTTCTGCTCCACTCAGCACCAGGTAAGGGGTTTTGACAATACATCTGACGATGTAGTCCGTTTAAAATCAGCATCATATTCTCAGGCGAAGAAAGAGCACTTTCAGCCGAGATAGAATCTGTAGGTGTTAATTGCAAGAAATCTTTTTTACAACCTACAAAGAATATCAATGACACTGTTAATAATAATATACTTAATCTACGTATCATAATATTGTTTTTAAATTTTTTCTAATCTTATAAATTTATATTTAAACCAAATGAAACTACTTTTGAAGGGTTGTAGTCTCTGGCATCAGGTGTGCCAGCTAAATTGAATTGAGGGTCTAGTCCTTTTCGAGCACTTATTAAGAATAAGTTTTCACCAGCAAAGAATACTCTTACACTGCTGAATCCTAAATCTTTAACAACCTTATTTTTAAAAGTATAAGCAAGGTTTAAACTTCTTAATGCTAAGTAAGAACCATCTGTTAAGAACCTGGTAGACATGGTTTGATGAAGATTGAGATTCCCATTTTCCATACGGGGAATGTCGGTAATATCACCTGGCTTTCTCCAGCCGCCCAACTGATCCGGGTGTAAGGATGAGCCATAGTCGCCTTCGTGCATCATGTTCGCATATCCATAATCCAAGATATCTCCACCAATACCATAGGTGAATAATATACTTAATTCCCAATTTTTGTAAGTAAGTTCATTTCTGATAGAACCGTAAACATCAGGTATTGGGCTAGCATCAGCATAACCTTTGCCGGCTTCATCCCAATCGTTGGTAGTTGCCCAAGAACCATCTTCGTTCAGTACTTTTTCAAATACGCCTTCTTCAACTTCATCCCACATGTAGTACAATGCATCACCATTATCAGGGTCTACACTAGCATAGTGGTAAATAAAGAAATCGTATCTAGAGCGTCCTTCTTCCCACCGTTTTGAACCATCTACGAATGGATCGGGAAGTTGGGTGATTTTATTTTTATTTGAAGAAGCCTGAAGGGTCATATCCCATTTAAGGTCTTTTTTATTGATGATACGTCCAGTAAGGCAGATCTCTATACCCTGATTATATAAAGTTGCAGCGTTAGCAGGCCCTGCATTCAAACCATTAGATAGAGGAATTGGTACATTGTACAATAAATCAGAGTGTGTTTGCTTATAAAATTCAATAGAACCTTCCAACCTGCGGCTTAATACTGCAAACTCTAGGGCAATATCAAAACTTTCAGTGGTTTCCCAAGTAAGAGCATCATTCCCTAAGTCGGACCAGAAAATACCGGGAGATCCGGCATTCGGAAGAATACTATAACGTGCTTGCCATAAGTATGGATCACCTAAGTTATCCTGCCCAACTTGTCCCCATGAAGCTCTTAATTTCAGGGCATCAATAAATTTAATGTTTTTGATAAAATCTTCCTGATCCATACGCCAGGAACCACCTACAGAGTAGAAATTACCCCAACGGACGTTAGGAGCAATACGAGAAGAACCGTCTCTTCTGGCAGACGCACTTAAATAATATTTGTCTTTGTAGTTATAATTAATACGGGCAAAATAACCTTCAGTTGCAGCCTCATTGGTATGACCTGATAAGTCTGAAGTTTGAGAGAAGTTATCAAATTCAGAAATACCAACAGCTGTTTGAGTGTTTTTCATTCCACTCATTGTTGAGAATTCATAATCATAGGTCTCGTGTCCTAAAGTTACATCTACATTATGACCGTTGTTAAAACGTTTGATATAAGTTAATAATTGGTTGAAGTTAACAGTTTTTCTACGGAAACGTGTTTCATTGTAACGTCCATTAGGAGCACCGTCACCAACAATATGGTTTTCATATTCTTTTTTCATGTAATCCTGAATATCCATACCGAGATTTGCCTGAAGTTTTAATCCATCAATAATTTGATAATTTACATTGTAACGTGCGCCAATTGCATTGGTTTTACGTTTGTCGTTATTGTATTGAACTTCAGCTACAGCATGGCGGTCAATATTAATTGGGCGACCGGGAATACCGTATTCATTATAACCTCCACCTAAATCAAATTGCTTTTCACCAGCAGCATTTAGAATATATTCTCCTGTTGTTGGGGCTGCAAGATAAACTGGGTAAATTGGCCCCATTTCGCCAGCAAAGAAGAATGGGTTTGCATAATTTGTCCCCCTTGAGAAGGGGCCTTCTTGTTTAGATAATGCAATGTTCAAACCAGCACTCATAGCCAATTTATCATTAGGCCTGAAATTAGTGTTAAAGCGTGAGCTTAAGCGGTTGAAAGCTGTTTCGATGATGTATCCTTCTTCTTCTAAATAAGAAGTAGAAAAATATAGATCAAACTTTTCATTACCGGTTGATACGTTTACAGAAATATTGTCTCTACGGCCAACTTGTTGTAATTCATCATACCAGTCCAGGTTTGGTAAAATTACCTGAGCACTTGGGTTAATTTTTCCATTAGTGCCAACAATTTGATCACGTGCTACGTTAAATGGGTTGTAAGATAAACGGTCTGCTATTCCATCTGATGCTCGTGTAGCAGCTTCACTTTCAGATAAGCCCTCAACCCTTATCAATGAATTTTTATAGGCTTGCCACATTAATTCATAATAATCTTTTGCTCCGACCCTCTCATAGAAAGGCATACCCGGGCTTAGGAATCCTTTTGAAATGGTGGCACTTACTTTTAATCCTTCCTGTTTTGAACCACTTTTTGTGGTAATTAAAACAACCCCATTTGCACCACGAGAACCATAAAGAGCCGTAGAAGAAGCATCTTTAAGAACGGTCATCGATTTAATGTCTTCAGGGTTAATGTCTGAAAGAGATCCACCGTAAGGAACTCCGTCTACAACATAAAGCGGGTCAGTAATACCGTTTAGGGTACCTACCCCTCTAATTATCATTTGAGGGTTTGAACCAGGCTGTCCTGATGGAGAAATGAATCGTACCCCTGTGGTAGAACCTTCAATAGCAGCGATTGGAGAAGTAATTGCTCTTGAAGCAATTTTCTTTTCGTCTACAACTGCTGCCGAACCTGTAAAGGCTTCTTTTGTAGAGGTACCATAGGCAACAACGATGACTTCGCCTAGTTGGAAGGTGTCTTCTTCCAAGACTACATTAATAACTGTATTTGTCCCAATTATAATGTCTTGGGAGATCATGCCAACATATTGAAATCTCAATGAGGCATGATTTGCCTGGATGGTAATAGAATATTTTCCCTCAATGTCAGTAGTAGTTCCAATGGTTGTTCCCGGGACTAAAACTGTTACACCTGGCAAGGGTAAGCCATCCGTACTTTTTACCGTACCTGTAATGGTTTTTGTTTGTGAATAGGCTAAACTTATGCTTATAAACATAAACAAACATGTTAGCCAAACTGTAAATTTTCTCATAATAAAAAAATTTGGTTTATAAAAATTGATGCATTTTTGATTATTGTAATGACCAGAAATCAAACATTAATCAAATTCTTAATGCTCTTAATGCAAATTTGCCTAAAACCAAATCTTTTTATTTATTTATGACTTTTCCCTTTTGGGATTTATTATTCAATATTCACTGTTTAATACAAATTTGTAATTATTTTACAATACACATACATTCACCACAGATTAGATTTTAGGTTATAGATAAAGAATAAAAAAGCCAGTATTAAAACTTAGTTAAGTATTACAAATATGAACTTTATTATTAATGCAAACATGACCGAATATCCCTAAACCAAAGCTATTTTTAATACCAGCCTTTTATACTTTATAGAGCTAATGTATTCTAGGTTTAAATCAAAAAAAAAATAAATCAATCAAGAGGTGTTTTTGTAATATAAACGACTTATAAAATATCATAAAAACCAGATGTGGCGATGTTCTATTCTGTGGAATGTATATTTAGTATTGCTTAAATAAAATAGAAATCAGATAATTGACTACGTATTGGGGTGGCCGACCTGCAATTTTGTTTTTACAGCAACGGGAAAGCTTGTTCTGCTAAGAGTTAAATCACCATCGGTAAAGCCGGTGGATAGTTTAAACTTGAAACGGTATAAATTATTGATAGATAGTCTCATTAATGAGATATAAAGAAGCATTAAAAAAAGCCCTAATTCCTTAGGGCTTTTTTAATTTTATAAGGATTTCGAATTATAAAACTAATGGAACAGTAAATGTTGTACTTGTAGAAGAACCCCACTCATATTCTCCTACAGAGAAAAACTCAACGCCATTAAGCTCCATAGAAATAGGTCCTGTACCATCACCATAGACATCGTATAACCATAAAGTGTAGGTTCCATCAGCTAAACAAATAGATTCAACAATGCTACTTGAAGAATATGGTCCGCCACTTGCAACAACATTGTCACCACTATCTAAAACTTCCCAAGTGGTTTCTTCCGGCCAGTCATCAAGACTCATAATTAGAAATACTTCGTTCAAACTGCATATTCCATAAATATCCAATGAAATGGTGTTTCCAATAAATAATCCAGTAACAGGAACAATCTCAATTTCAAGTTCTGTATCGATATTGGATGCTTCAATGGTAACTTCGAATGTTCCTACGTTTGAACCTGCCGGAACAGTAACGCTGGTAGGTACTGTATAACCTGCAGCATTAGCAGAAGTCCCACCAGCCACAACATTCAGGGTATAAGTTCTGTCAGAACCTGAAACTTGTGTCGTGTAAACGTTAAATTCAATGGTGTTTTCTCCATCCAATGGGTCGATACCAAAGGCGTTATCTGTTTGGAAATTGATATAATTAATATCGGAAGTGCCAAGGATATCACGTTCGTTACAGCTATTAAAAGAAACAACCGCAACCAATAAAATTAATATATATGTTATTTTTTTCATAATTCTTTTTTTAGTTTTAAGTAAACAAAGGTATTTACACCTGCTCACAGGTGTAAATACCATACTTTTTATTTATTTCCTTCAAAGATATGAGGGTTGTTTTGGATCTCAGACTGAGGTATACAGAAGGTTAATTTTGGATCGTCATAATTGATCGGCTCACCTACATGTGATAAGTGGTTGGCTCCACGAATAATGGTTTTGTGATTACGTTTCATAGCCAAGTAAGTTTTACCTTCAAAAGAAAGCTCAATCCTTGTTTGAAGATAGATTTCATCCAATAAATCTTGTCCGGTAAGGGCATCAATGTAAGAAGCATCCGGTACCCTTAGTTCAACCAAAGCTTTCAGGCTGTTTCTTGCATCCACTTCAAATCCTGCTTTAGCAGCGGTTTCAGCATGGAGCAAGTACATTTCAGCAATACGCATCCAATGGTAATCGGTAATAACATCTCTTTGTCTTCCGATAACTCTTTGTGGATCGTAGAATTTGTTTAAAGGAAGCAAGTGATAACCGTGACCAGGGTTATAAAAGAACTGTCCTTTTCGAACATCATCAGCAGGGATAAGATCGTATAATCCGGCATCAAGGGCTTTGCGGTCTCCGGCCCATTGGTAACTGTAAGTAAATACATCCATTTGGCCCCACCATGATACTAGGTCTAAGCCTATGTCAAGGGTAAGATCTATGCCCCACATCCATCCAGGGTTTTGGTATATATCATTAAATCCGCCAATAACATCTTCAATAGGCTGAGGGTCTTCTTCGTTTCCATCTGTTTTATTAGGATCATAAGTAACTTCATCTGCAGTCATAATCGGGAATCCTCCATTGTCAATTATATCTTTTGCAAGGTTCATAGCCAACGTGTTTTCTCCCATATAAGCATAAACGTAAGCCAATATCCCTTCGGCAACATATTTATTAATTTCATTTTTTGCTGAACGGCTAAAGGTTTCTAGTAAATCAATGGCCTCTGTTAAGTCACTTATAATAAAATTGAAAATGTCTGTAGTTGTGCTTTTAGCTTGATTCGCTTGATTCGGATCAGTGTAGATCGGTAGAATATAATCTGCAGGATCATACTCAATGGTAAACAATTGGGTCAAATAGAAGTAAGAGTGTGCCCTCATTGCTTTAGCTTGTCCCATTAAGTATTGACTTTCTTCGTTTTCGGGAATCACGTCATTACCACCCAAGGTAGCAATTACGTTGTTTGCAGATCGGATGAGTCTATAATAATATCTCCATGGATAATAATTTTCACTTTGTGTAAAATCAGTAGTAATGCTAAATTCTGTTAACTCTCGATACCAAGTATAACTACTAACCGATAAAGCAACATCTCCGCAAAGCATATCCATAAAAATATCGTAATTTTTTTGTCCAAAATCGTAGTGGCTTACTGGGTCGCCTGATCCGCCAGTACCCTCTTGAACCATTAAAGAGTATAAACCTGTGACCGTCCCTGCAGTAACTTCTGTGTTATTTTTACTGGCTTCAGCTAATTGGTCGGCAGACAAGAACTCTGTCGGTTTTATATCCAGAAAGTCTTTTTTACAGCCCGTAACCGCGATAAGCAATAGAGCCGTGATAATTATAATATACTTTTTCATAATCTTTGTTTTTTTCATTTTTAGCTAATTAAAACTTCACGTTTAATCCAATAGTATAGGTGCTCAATGGAGAATATCTGTACATATCAGACTCTCCGGCTTCATCTGTTGCTGGGTTGAAACCATTCCTTGCACTTAACAAGAACAGGTTGTCGCCTGCCAAGTAGATGCTCAATGAGCTAATACCTAAACGGCTGATGAGTTTTTTAGGGAGTGTATAACCGATCCTTAAGTTGTTCAAAGCTAAAAAGTCAGCTTTTTCCAAGAAGCGGGTTGAGGATGAGTTTACATTAGTGTCGTGATTGTTAGATAGTCTTGGAACATCTGTAATATCGCCTGGTTTTTGCCACCTTTTAAAGATATCGTAATGCCAGTTGTTACCACCAATCACGTCATTGCTCATTAATCCTGCATAGTGAGTATCGTATGCATATCCACCAAGGCCATAGATAAATTGGGCACTTAAATCAAAATTTTTGTAGGTTGCACTAATTCTAAAAGCTCCACTAACTATGGGGAGAGCAGATTTTCCAATGTATTTTTGGGTTGCATCTGCATAAGTTTTGGTTGTCGTTTTATTGATTATGCTTTCCGGGTTTGCAGTTGTATATTCGTGTAATGAAGCGATGGTTGCTTCTTCATCATCGAGAATACCATTATCGTTTGTATCATCAAAATACATGTACCACATGGCTCTACCATCTGCCGGGTCAACACCGGCCCATTCCCTTAAATAATAATCAAATAATGAATGCTCGACGGACCTGCCAAACCTGCCTTGGATATCCAATACTTTTTGTTCCTCGGTAGCAGGGTCAATTGGCATATCA
This sequence comes from Bacteroidales bacterium, assembly GCA_963664245.1. GTDB lineage: Bacteria > Bacteroidota > Bacteroidia > Bacteroidales. Next base: position 1,670,962 of record OY760934.1, on the reverse strand, counting down.
ATGAGCTTGTTTTTCGAAAAATCACCATTTACCGTTAGATCTAAGGTGAAGTCGTTGGTGTTGATGATGTGTCCGGTAATATCAAATTCAAGACCGGAGTTTTTCATTTTCCCGTCGTTAACAGTTATTAAAGCATAACCTACAGAAGGTCCTACGCGGCGATCGAAAATAAGATTAGTTGTGTTTTTTGTGTAATAATCGATGCTGGCATCAACATATTTTCCAATGCTAAATTCGATACCGGTTTGGAACATTTTTGAGGTTTCCCAGGTTAAGTCGGGGTTTCCAATTTGATCTTCACGGATATCAAAACCATCATTCACGTTACCAACATCGAATGTAATGATTGAAGGATAGAACCCTACACCGGATTGTTCACCAACTAAACCATAACTTGCTTTAAATTTCAAGTAATCGATAAAGCTGATACTCTGCATAAATGATTCCTCTGTGAGTATCCATGAAGCCCCAACAGAACCAAAGGTATCCCACTTTTTGCCTTCCTGGAAACGTCCACTACCATCGCGTCTGATCGAAGCGGTCAAATAATATTTGTTTTGATAGTTATAGTTAACTTGCCCAAAATAACTTTCCAATCTTGTTTTATCTGTATAGGAATTAGGCTGTCCTGAAGTAATAATGAAGTTTGCCAGGTCGTCAATGTCAGGATGAACCAGTTTTGATTTACCAGCTGTTGCAGTCTCCCTTTCCCAGGCATTGCTTTCGTGGGCAGCAAGGGCTTCAAAATTATGTTCCCCGAATGATTTTTGAAAACGCAACAGGGTCAGAAAGTTGTAATCAAAATATTGTCTCCTCACTTTCCATACAGAACCACCTTGTCCGGCAGCTGAGCCATAGAATGGGTTGTTAAAAATGGTACGAACAGTATTGGTATAGCGCATACCCAGGGTGTTTTCCAAGGTGAGCCATTCGGTAAAACGGATGTTGATCCCAAAATTGGTATTAATAGAGTTTGCCTTGGTATAGTCTTTATCAAAATAGGCATCGGCAATAGAATTGGTCAATGCTCCAAATGCTCTACCTACACCATAATCGTATTGAGGTCCTCCCCAAATAGGATCCTGAACAATGTCACCAGCATCATCTCTTAAGAAAAGAGGGAAGATTGGAGGCAGGTTGTCCACGAACCAGAAAATGCTACCAGAGTCTTCACTTTGACCATTGTTGGTAGATTCAGAACCGGTATAGGTCATTTTAGTGTTTACGGTCAACCAATCCCTGACAATATGCTTAAGGTTAATTGTAGCAGTGTACCTTTGATAATCAGAGTTGATAATATACCCAATATCATTCAAGTAACCAAAAGAAGTAAAATATTTGGTTTTTTCGTTACCACCTTTTATGGTGATATTCGCTTCCAACCTTTTAGAGCCCTGGAAACCATAATCTTCCCAGTTTTCAGGATCGTATTTGCGGGTAACGCCGTCCCTTACAGTGCGGGTAACAGGATCAATCAGGTCAGCAACATCTGTAATGTTCCATAGGTTATATTTTGAATTGATACCTGCTCCACTGAATAGATTATTGTTTGCATACTCAATAGGATCGGGTGATCCAGAGATAACGCCTTTATTGTACATAGCTTCCCAACTAAGCCCGATATATTCTTCAGGATCCTTGATAATGTGATGTCTTGGTATTGCGCTAACGTTCATACCGGTTTTTACATCCACTTCAATTTCGGATTTCCCCATTTTACCAGATTTAGTGGTCATCAGGATCACCCCGTTTGCACCACGTGAACCATAAATAGCGGTAGCGGTAGCATCTTTCAAAATTGTGGTAGACGCAATATCGTTAGGGTTGATGGCAGCAATGTCGCCGGTATAAGGAACCCCGTCCAATACGTACAATGGATCTCTGTTACCGTTTACCGAACCGAATCCCCTGATACGGATGGTGGCCGCAGAACCAGGTTGTCCGGAAGTGTTGATAACACGTACCCCGGCAGCCTCACCAGCCAATGATTGGGAAAGGTTGGATACGGACTTCGCTTTTATCTCTTCGCCGCTTACTTTTTTAATACTACCAACAAAGGATTGCTTGGTAGATGTACCGTAACCTACCACAACAACCTCGTCAAGGGTGGTTGAAGATGGAGCTAAAACAACATTAATAACAGTGCGGGTCCCAATTTCAACGTCTTGAGGTTCCATCCCAATGTATGAAAACCTCAAAGTTGTAACGCTTTGGTTAACTGCTAATGAGTAATTCCCATCAAAATCAGTCGTAGTACCTACTGTTGTTCCTGGTATCATAACAGTTACACCCGGAATTGGTAAACCGTCTTCTGAACTAGTTACTTTACCAGTAATAGTTTTGGTTTGCGCATTGGCGAACCCCATACTTGCAATTAGAAACAAGCATGATAGCCAGATTGTAAATTTTCTCATAATAAAAAAAATTGGTTAATAAATAATTAATGTATATTTGATTAGTGCAATGACTACGAATCAAATATGAAATTTCTATTTTTTTGATTAACACATTGCCTAAAATCAAATCTTGTTATTTAAAGAAATACCTTATAAATTGATGCCTCAATTGAGCATCATCCGAACGGTATCTCCTAACATGTTGTGTTTTTTATGTTCGTTCACTTTACACAAATGGCAGTGAATTAAATATTAAGCTTTTAGTTCACTCCGTATCAAAACACACATGTGTTTTGGCAGATTAAATTTTGGGCTGTAAAGTATAAAGGCAGTATTAAAAGACTTATGAAGAGTATTTCAAATGTGAAACAGTGATTAATTGAATATGACCAAATATTATTAACCAATTCTTTTATCTTTTAATACATGCCCTTGTACTTTTGATGCTAATGTATTCTGGCTTTGATTTTAAAAAAAATTAAATCAATCAAGGAGGTTGTTAATAACATAAAAGACGAAATACGTATTATAAGGGACGGTAATAATTGTAATTTTTTTATGCAATAAAATCGTGTAGGTCGTTTGTTTTAATAAAAGAGGAGAAAGTGACTGAAAAAATGTTGAAAGTATAGTAATAGCGGTTTAATATAGAAATCTATAAAAAAAATATTGAAATTTTACCGAATTTTGAACAAAAATAAAGTGTTTAGAATCTAGAGAATAGTATATTATGAATACTAAAAGGCGAAGAATCGTTTATCATATTTTCTTCTGGTTTTTTTTTCTTTTTGTCTACCCCATATGGCTTAGATCAGGTTATTCTGGTGATTATAGAAATAACTTGTTTTCTAACTTAGCTGTCTTGCCGGGTTTGATTGCTGGGATATATCTTTTGGTTTACTATATCATTCCTAAGTGTTTTGTTAAAAATAAAAAGTATTTGTCGTTTATTGCTCTCTACTTTCTTTTGGTTTATGTTCTGATTTTACATGAGATTTTTGTTACACGCTATATTTTTCTTCCTATTGTTGATCCTGAACTTATTGAAGCATATAAGACTATCTGTTTTAGGCCAGAGTATATTTTTCGAATTTTTATAATGATTCAAACAGAGATATTTATTTTTGTTTCAATTAAGTATTTCAAGTATTATATTACAAGCTATTTTGAAAATGAAAGGCTAAAATCTAAGATAACTGAGACGGAACTAAATATGTTGAAAAGTCAGATACATCCCCACTTTTTGTTTAATACGTTAAATAATATTTATACGTTATCATTGGAAAGCAAAAATGAGAAAGTTTCTGAATCTATCATGAAACTATCTGATATTTTGAGATATACCTTGTATGGATGTAATACAAAATTTATTTTGTTGGAGCGTGAGATAGATTTAATAGAAGGTTATATAGAACTTGAAAAATTAAGATATTCTAACCTTGATTTGGAGTGTGAATTTCCTAAAAATATAAGTAATGTTTATGTGCCTCCATTAATATTATTCACCTTTGTTGAAAATGCCTTTAAGCATGGAACCAGTAAAGCAATTAAAGGGCAGTGGCTTAAGATTAAACTTAGTGTAAAAGGGAAAACACTTCATTTTTTTGTAAAAAATAATAAAAGCCATATCGATCAGAGAGATCATATGAACTATTCAAAAGGTATTGGGTTAAAAAATGCCAGAAAGCGATTAAATATTTACTTTGGAGAGAAGAAGTATCTTCTAGAGATAAAAGATGAAACTGATTTTTTTGAAATTTATTTAAAATGTCCTATATTACAATATGGTTATTAAATGTTTAATAGTTGATGATGAGCCATTGGCAATACAACTAATAAGAAAATATTTGAAACACTTTCAGCAGTTCAAAATTGTTGCTGAATGTGAAAATGCAATTGATGCATTACATGCTATTCGGGCAAATGATATTGATTTAATTTTTTTGGATATACAGATGCCTGAACTTAATGGAATTGATTTTTTAAAAGCATTAACAAAAGCTCCAAAAGTAATTATTACTTCTGCTTATAAAGAATTTGCAATCGATGGTTTTAATTTAGATGTTCTGGATTTCTTATTGAAACCAATTAGCCTTGAACGTTTCTGTAAAGCTATTAATAAATATTTGGAAGGGGGTGTTAGTCAAAACCCAATTAAACCTGAAGTTAATCGTATAACTCCTGTTGATGATCTATTTATTCGAGATAATAATAAAACGTACCGGGTAAATCCATCCAATATTTTATATGTTGAAGGGATGCGCGAATATATTAAGGTTGTTACAAGTACCGAACAAATCGTTACAAAGTCAAGCTTGATAAAATTTTATGAGCAACTTCCCAAGGAGTTTTTTATCAGAACGCATAAATCTTTTATTGTAAACAAGCAAAAGGTAAAAGCTTTTACAGCTTCAAATGTTGAGATTGGTAATACTAAAATCCCGATAGGCCGAAATTATAAGATATCTGCAGTTAATTTTTTAAATGACAGGTAATTTGTATTAATATTGTGCAATAAAAAAGCCAGTTTTACAAACCGGCTTTTTTAATTTTATAAGGATTTTGAATTATAAAACTAATGGAACAGTAAATGTTGTACTTGTAGAAGAACCCCACTCATATTCTCCTACAGAGAAAAACTCAACGCCATTAAGCTCCATAGAAATAGGTCCTGTACCATCACCATAGACATCGTATAACCATAAAGTGTAGGTTCCATCAGCTAAACAAATAGATTCAACAATGTTACTTGAGGAATATGGTCCGCCACTTGCAACAACATTGTCACCACCATCTAAAACTTCCCAAGTGGTTTCTTCCGGCCAGTCATCAAGACTCATAATTAGAAATACTTCGTTTGCACCACAAACGGCATAAATGTCTAACTCAATAGAGTTTCCAATAAATAGTCCGGTAACAGGAACAATTTCAATTTCAAGTTTTGTATCAATGTTGGATGCATCAACAGTAACTTCAAATGTTCCAACGTTTGAACCTGCCGGAATGGTAACGCTGGTAGGTACTGTATAACCTGCAGCATTAGCAGTAGTTCCATCAGCTACATTTAGAGTGAAAGTTCTGTCTGAACCTGAAATCTGGGTAGTATAAACTTTGATTTCAAGGGTGTTTTCACCAACCAATGGGTCGACGCCAAAGGCATTATCTGCCTGGAAATTGATGTAATTAATATCGGAGGTACTAAGAATATCTCGCTCATTACAGCTATTAAAAGAAATAACTGCAACCAATAATATTAATATATATGTTATTTTTTTCATAATTCTATTTTTTTATCGTTAGAAGATATTTACAACTGGCGAATTGCTCACCAGCTGTAAATAATATACTTTACTTATTTATTACCTTCAAAAATATGAGGGTTGTTCAGAATTTCAGCCTGAGGAATACTCAACGTTAACCTAGGATCGTCGTAAGGGATTGCAACGCCAACATATGACAAGTGATTTGATCCACGAACAACAGTAGCATGATTACGTTTCATTGCTAAGTAGGTTTTACCTTCAAAAGCAAGTTCAATTCTTGTTTGCAGATATATCTCATCCAATAAATCTTGTCCGGTAAGTGCATCAATATAAGAGGCATCAGGTACCCTTAATGAAACCAATGCTTTCAGGCTGTTCCTTGCTTCTTCTTCATGTCCTCCTGCTTTGGCGGCAGTTTCAGCATGGAGCAAGTACATCTCAGAAATTCTCATATAATGGTAATCGGTAATAACATCTCTTTGCCTTCCGATAACTCTTTGTGGATCGTAGAATTTATTTAAAGGAAGCAGGTGATAACCATTACCTGGGTTATAATTGAATTGACCTTTTCGAATATCATCTGCAGGGATCAGGTCGTATAATCCAGCATCAAGGGCTTTACGATCGCCGGCCCATTGGTAACTGTAAGTAAATACATCCATTTGCCCCCACCATGAGACCAAGTCTAAGCCTATGTCAATGGTAAGATCCATACCCCACATCCATCCGGGGTTATCATATACACTGTTAAAACCACCAAGGTTTCCGTCACCGGTAAAAACAATTTCGGTTTCGGTCATAATAGGAAAGCCGCCATTGTCAATCACATCTTTTGCAAGGTTCATGGCTAATGTGTTTTCGCCCATATAAGCATAAACGTAAGCCAATATACCTTCGGCAACATATTTATTGATTTCGTTTAAGAAACCACGGTTAAATGTATCCAATAGTTCAATGGCCGATGTCAAATCGCTTACAATAAAGTTGAAAACATCTTCGGTTGTGCTTTTAGGTTGGTTTGGAACTTCCGGATCGTTATAGATCGGAAGAATTTCATCTGTAGGGTTGTAGTCGGTTGTAAACAATTGAGTCAGGTAGAAATAAGAGTGTGCTCTCATCGCTTTAGCCTGCCCCATTAAGTACTGATTTGTTTGATTTTCCGGTACAACATCATTACCGCCTAAAGCTTTCACTACTTTGTTTGCTCCCCTGATAAGTTTATAATAATACACCCAAGGGTGTTTATTTTCTTCCATGGTAAAGTCAACAGGAGAAGTGAGTTCGGTTAAATCACGGTACCATCCGTAGGTACTAACCGATAAAGCAACATCCCCACAAAGCATGTCCATGAATATATCGTAATTCTTTTGTCCAAAATCGTAGTGTCTGAGGTTGGTTCCTGCACTTCCGGTTTGAACCATAAGAGAATATAAACCGGTAACGGTACCAGCAATCAAATCTGGATTGTTTTCACTGGCTTCAGCTAACTGGTCGTCAGTCATGAACTGAGTGGGCTCAACATCCAGGAAGTCTTTTTTACAGCCCGTAACGACGATAAGTAAAAGGGCCGTGATAATTATAATATACTTTTTCATAATCTTTGTTTTTTTCATTTTTAGCTAATTAAAACTTCACGTTTAAACCTACAGTATAGGTACTCAAAGGAGAATATCTGTACGTACTTGAGGTTCCTTCTTCTGCAGTGGACGGGTTGAAACCATCCCTTGCACTTAACAAGAACAGGTTATCGCCTGCCAAATAGATGCTCAATGAGCTAATACCTAAGCGGTTGATGAGTTTTTTAGGGAATGTGTAACCGATCCTTAGGTTGTTCAAAGCTAAAAAGTCAGCTTTTTCCAAGAAACGGGTTGAATTTCTATAAACATTTGTATCATAGTTGTTAGAAAGTCTAGGAACATCGGTAATATCGCCCGGTTTTTGCCACCTGTTAAGGATGTCTGTGTGCCAGTTGTTGTTGCCAACGGTACCATTGTCCATTAACAATGCATATAGGTAATCGTATGCATACCCACCTAAACCATAAATGAATTGGGCACTAAGATCAAAGTTCTTGTAGGTCGCATTGATCCTGAAAGCTCCACTAACTTTAGGGATGGCAGATTTTCCAATGTATTTTTGGGTTGCAGTAGCATAATCTTTAGTCGTTTTCTTAGCAATCACGGCTTCAGGGTTTTGACTTACATATTCATGTAGTGAAGTAATGGTTGCTTCTTCAGTATCAAGAATACCATTGCTGTTTGCATCATCAAAATACATGTACCACATACCTACCCCGTCAGCAGGGTCAACGCCAGCCCATTCCCTTAAATAGTAATCATATAGTGAGTGTCCGGCCGATCTTCCATACCTGCCTTGGATATCCAATATTTTTTGTTCCCCGGTTGCAGGGTCTATTGGCATGTCAGTGAGTTCGTTTTTAAGGATTTCTCCGTTTACGGTCAAATCTAAAGTAAAGTCATTGGTATTAATGATATGTCCTGTGATATCAAATTCAAGGCCGGAGTTTCTCATTTTACCATCATTAACGGTTAATTGCTCATAACCTACAGATGGTCCTACCTTGCGGTCAAACAATAGGTTTGTGGTGTTTTTAATGTAATAATCGATACTTGCATCAACATATTTGCCTATGCTAAATTCAACGCCGGTTTGGAACATTTTTGAGGTTTCCCAGGTAAGTTCAGGATTTCCAATTTCACCCTCCGTAACATCGTAGCCGTCGTTAATGTTGCCAACCCAGTTTTCGATAATGGTAGGATAGTAGCCTACACCAGATTGTTCACCGATAAGTCCGTAACTCAGTTTGAATTTTAGGTAATCAACGAAGCTAATGCTTTGCATAAATTCTTCTTCACTGAGTATCCATGAACCACCAACTGATCCAAAAGTATCCCATCTTTTACCATCTCTGAAACGGCCACTACCATCCCGCCTGATCGAAGCGGTCAAATAATACTTATTTTGGTAATTATAGTTAACTTGTCCAAAATAACTTTCCAGTTTCACTTTATCGGTATAAGAGGTAGGCTGACCAGAGTTAATGATGAAGTTTGCTAGGTCATCAATGTCAGGATGGGCGAGTTTTGATTTACTGGCGATTGCGGTTTCTCTTTCCCAAGCATTGCTTTCGTGGGCGGCAAGGGCTTCAAAATTATGCTCTCCGAATGATTTTTGGAAACGCAACAGGGTCAGGAAGTTATAATCAGAATATTGCCTCCTTCTTTTATATACGTAACCATATTGTCCTGCAGCTGAACCATAGTAAGGGTTGTTAAAGATAGTACGAACTGTATTGGTATAACGCATACCCAAGGTGTTTTCAAGGGTGAGCCATTCGGTAAAGCGGATATTAATCCCGAAGTTTCCATTGATCGAGTGAGATTTTGTATAATCTTTATCAAAATGTGCATCGGCAATAGAGTTGGTCAATGCTCCAAATGCTCTACCTACACCATAATCGTATTGAGGTCCGCCCCAGATGGGATCTTGAACAATGTCACCGGCTTCGTCCCTTAAGAAAAGAGGATAAATAGGGGGTAGGTTATCTACGAACCAGAAAATGCTACCAGAGTCTTCACTTTGACCGTTATTGTTAGATTCCCAACCGGTATAGGTCATTTTGGTGTTCACGGTCAACCAATCCCTAACAATATGTTTAAGATTGATTGCCCCTGAGAATCTTTCATAATCAGAATTAATAATGTAACCGACATCATTTAAATAACCAAAAGAGGTAAAGTATTTGGTTTTTTCGCTACCACCTTTCATGGTAATGTTAGCCTCAAAACGTTGAGAGCTTTGAAAACCATAGTCTTCCCAGTTTTCAGGGTTGTATTTGCGGGTAACGCCATCCCTAACAGTGTGGGTAACGGGGTCAATCAATTCAGAAACACTTGCTACATTCCATAAATTGTATTGTTCAGTGGCTGGGGTAAATAAATTATCATTTGCATATGCAATTGGGTCTAGTGAATTTTCAGCAACCCCTTTGTTATATAATCCTTCCCAAGCTAAACCGATGTACTGTTCAGGGTCTTTAATAACACTGTGTCTTGGGATTGAACTAACGTTAATACCTGTTTTTACGTCCACTTCAATCTCGGATTTTCCAATTTTACCAGATTTGGTAGTCATCAAAATCACACCATTGGCACCACGGGAACCGTAAATTGCAGTAGCGGTTGCATCTTTCAAGATTGTGGTAGACTCAATATCGTTAGGGTTGATTGCAGCAATGTCTCCGGTATAAGGCACCCCGTCCAATACATATAATGGAGCCCTGTTTCCGTTAACTGAACCAAACCCCCTGATACGAATGGTCGCAGCAGAACCAGGTTGTCCGGAAGTGTTGATAACACGTACACCGGCAGCCTCACCAGCTAACGATTGTGAAAGGTTGGATACTGATTTAGCTTTCATTTCTTCATTGGTAACTTTCTTAATGGTACCAACAAAAGATTGTTTGGTCGAAGTACCATAACCTACCACAACAACCTCGTCAAGGGTGGTTGAAGATGGAGCTAAAACAACATTAATAACAGTACGGTCTCCAATTTCAACATCTTGAGGTTCCATACCAATGTATGAAAATCTCAAAGTTGTAACGCTTTGGTTAACTGCTAATGAGTAATTACCATCAAAATCAGTAGTAGTACCTACTGTTGTTCCTGGTACCATAACAGTTACACCCGGAATTGGTAAACCATCTTCGGAACTAGTTACTTTACCAGTAATAGTTTTGGTTTGCGCATTGGCGAACCCCATACTTGCAATTAGAAACAAGCATGATAGCCAGATTGTAAATTTTCTCATAATAAAAAGAATTGGTTAATAATAAAAAATTTTGGTCATATTCATAGTAATGCAATAGCACACTACACTGTATTAAATACACTATTTAGTCAATAATGTGTTTAAATCGGTTCGAAATTATGAAATCAATTCTTAAAAACAAAATATTAACACTAATTTTTAATTTTTAATAAAAATTAAGATTTAAGTAAAAATATGAAAATTTATTGTCAAATACCTAATAATAGACTAATTTATTTCAAATGTATTGCAAATAAAATTTTTGTGAAAGATTGTTTTTAATTATAATTTAATGTATATGTTCGGATGGGAAAGAGCCATAACCGGACTTTTTTCGCGGATATTAACACTTTGTTTTAGGTTTCTTGTCGGGAATTAAGATGATTGTAAAAAACAATGATAAATGCAATCCGTCAACAATTAAGAAGGGGAGTGGCTTGGTTTTTGAAAATTTCTCTTTTTTGATGCAATGGTAAATAGGGTTACATACACTATAAGTAATGATATTTCATACCAGTTAAGCGAAAAAGAGAGTGTTTTAACCAAAATATTTGCAATTAATAAAACAATATATAATGCAATCCCTTTTAATTGTTGTGAAAGTAAAAGGATTAAATAAATTACAGATGTGATATTTAGACCCAGTAAAAGTATCATAAGAGCTGTGAAAGAAAGTAATGAAGGTTCGTTGTTATTGTAAAGTGCAAAAGCGTTTTCTAAATAATTTAAATTGAGTAAACCGGCCAAAGCAACCATTGCAATAATAACATGATATGTTATGGCCGAAATGCATAGCGCATTAAATCCAGATTTAGATTTTTTCTTCGTTTTTTCTTCATTCATTACGATAAATACTTAATGTGCCTGTAATATAATAAAATAAATAAGGATGTTGTTAAAATTGGAAACAGAAAGTTAGTGTTAAATGGGGTGTATATTGTCATTATAAAGAGTAATGCTATTTTTGATAAGCTGTAAATATGAAATCCTATTTTTTTAAAGATCCACATAAATATTGCTCCTGCTAAAGCCGTAATTGTGAAAAGTAAATTTAATTGGAAGTAGCTTGCTGGCATTTTGAGAAATTCAACGATCTCCATAGTGTCCATGCTATTTAACTCATAAGATAGTAGTAGTAGATCTTTTAAAAAAACGACGGACAAATATGCAATACTATGTATTCCACTACTGATAAATGTAAGAATTAACAGAAGTGTTAATAATTCTGGTCGCTTCTTTTTTCGCGTATCTATAAAAACAGGTTTTTCCATGCCGCATCAAAAGTAAGAATTTTACCTCAAAAAATAAGCTCCCTGATTTGGGGAGCTTACATTATTATATGTATTCCTTTTTTATTCTAAACTGCCAATCACTTTTTCAACTTCTTCGAGTATTTCGCAACTTTCAACCAGTTTTTTCATGGCGTTGTGGTCGTCAAATAGCGGACGGTCAATATCCAGGAAGTTAACGTATTTACGGATCACTTCCTTGGCTTTTGTTACCCCTTTCCCAAAAGTGTATTCCCTGAAATCGAGAGCTTGGGCAGCGGCCATAAATTCAATTCCTAAAATTCCGTAAGCATTATCCAAAATCTGGTTGTTTTTTATGGCCGTGTTCATTCCCATCGAAACAAAATCTTCCTGGTCGGCAGCAGCTGGGATGCTTTGAATACATGCCGGAGCTGATAAAATCCGTTGTTCAACAATTTGCATGTCGGCCGTGTATTGGCTCAACATCAATCCCGAGAACATTCCCGCACCTTTAGTTAAGAAAGCCGGGAGTCCAACACTCAAAGCCGGGTTGTTCAAACGGTTCATCCGGCGTTCCGACATCACAGAAACCATGGTAATAGTAGCTCCGGTCATATCCATCGGAACGGCAACCGGGCTTCCCTGGAAATTAGCTCCGGATAACTGAAGGTTCTCGTCAGGGAAGAAAATCGGGTTGTCACCAACACCGTTCAGTTCAATTTCAACCTGCGAACGGGCATAAGCCAGGGCATCATGTGCAGCACCAATCACCTGAGGCGTAGAGCGCATAGAGTAGGCATCCTGAACTTTGCATTTAATTTTTTGTTCTTTCAAATCGCCGCCGTCAACCAATTTATTGATGGCATTTGCAGAGCGAATTGCTCCTTTAAACCCCCTGACTTCGTGCAATTTTGAGGTATAGGGTTTCATGTTTGCTTTTAAGGCTTCTAACGACATGGCTGCAGCAATCTCTGCTTGTTTAAGCCAGTTGTTGGCATCGTATAAGAAGATGGCACTCATGGCGGTTAATACGTTTGAACCGTTGATGGTCGCCAGTCCGTCGCGGGCTTTTAAACCGGGGATTTCAATTCCGGCTCTGTTCATGGCTTCTTTTCCTTCCAGCAATTCGCCTTTGTAAAAAGCTTTCCCTTCGCCCATCATCAACAACGCAATTTGCGACATCGGGGCCAAATCACCGGAAGCTCCTACTGAACCTTTTTTACAAACGTAAGGGGTTACGTTTTTGTTCAGCATTTCAACCAGGGTTTGGGTAATTTCTGGGCGAACACCAGAGTTGCCGTGTGCATGAACATTAATCCGGCCCAGCATTGCCCCGCGAACATGTTCCAGCGGCATAGCTTCGCCAATGCCCGCAGCGTGGTTATAAATCAGGTATTTCTGGAAATCTTTAACTTGTTCGTCGTTCAGTACAACTTCCGAAAATTCGCCAATACCGGTGTTCACACCATACATGATTTCGTTGGCTTCTATTTTTTTCTCCAACATGCTGCGGCATTTTTTTATGCGTTCGATCGCATCCGGGTGGAGTTCTACTTTTTTCCCATGACGGGCAACAGCAACCACATCCTCAATGGTTAGTCCTGCTCCTGTTACAATGTAAGTCATAAATTTTTATTTTAGGTTAATACTATTTCTTTTAAACATCTTCCCGTAAAACATCCGGAATGTTGAGCGGTATGGTTTTAATGAACTCAAGGCTGGCGTTCATTTCGGTATTCATAATTTTGTCGTTGTCGATAAAATCAACTTTTTCACGGTATGCTTTTACAAAATCTTCGATAAAAGGCGACGACTTTTTAGGTCTCCTGAATTCGAGTGCTTGTGCCGCGTTAAATAATTCGATGGCTAAAATGCGTTCCAGGTTTTCAACCACCCTCAACGCTTTGGTTGCGGCATTGGCTCCCATGCTCACGTGGTCTTCCTGTCCCTGTGATGATTCGATAGAATCGACAGAACATGGAGTACAAAGCTGTTTGTTTTGGTTTACGATGGATGCAGCGGTATACTGCGGAATCATAAAGCCTGAATTTAATCCCGGTTTTGCCACCAAAAATGCCGGTAATCCTCGTTTTCCGGAAAGCAATTGGTAGGTTCTGCGTTCCGAAATATTTCCCAGTTCGGCCGTGGCAATGGCTAAATTATCCAGGGCAAGTGCCAAGGGTTGCCCGTGGAAGTTTCCGCCGGAAATAATCAAATCTTCATCAGGGAAAATCGTCGGGTTATCGGTAACGGCATTAATTTCGCAAGAGAAAACATAAGCCACATAATTCACCGAGTCTTTTGAAGCCCCGTGAACCTGCGGAATGCAGCGGAATGAATAAGGATCCTGAACGTGTTTTTTTGCCTGATTAATAATTTCGCTTCCTTCGAGCAAATTACGGATGCGCTTGGCTGTATCAATTTGTCCTTTGTGGAAACGGATTTGATGAACCAAATCGTTGAAAGGTTCAATACGTCCGTCAAAAGCTTCTAACGAAAGGCTGGCAATAATGTCGGAAAGCTGCGACAAACGGAAGGTTTTTAGCAGACTGTAAACTCCGTAAGCACTCATAAACTGGGTCCCGTTTAGCAGGGCTAGGCCTTCTTTCGAGCGAAGCCTGATGGGTTCCCAGCCTAATTCTTTATACACTTCTTTGGTTGAAGTTCTCACGCCTTTGTAGTACACTTCACCCAGTCCGAGCAAAGGAAGAGACAAGTGTGCCAATGGAGCTAAATCGCCGGAGGCTCCCAACGAACCCAGCTGGTAAACTACGGGTAAAATATCGTGATTAAAAAAATCGGCCAGACGTTGAACCGTACAAAGCTGAACCCCGGAATGGCCGTAAGAAAGCGACTGGATTTTCAGGATCAGCATCAGTTTAACAACTTGCGGCGGAACCTCGTCGCCAAATCCGCAGGCATGCGATTTTACCAAATTGCTTTGCAGGGTGCTCAATTCTTCTTTCGAAATTTGAACATCACACAACGAACCAAAGCCGGTGTTGATCCCGTAAATTGGTTCTTCCTGCGATTCCATTTTTTTATCCAGGTAATCGCGGCATTTTTGGATGCGGTTTTTCGATTCGTCGGAAAGCTGAATTTGGTGCGGTTCTTTTAATATATTGAAAATGCCTTTAAAAGTTAATTTTTCCGGGCTAATGATATGTATTTTCATTGGTCTTGTTTTGAGAAATAATAATGTAAATGAGTATTCCTGGTCAGAACCTTTCAAAAAAGTGAGTAAGAAATAAATAAGCTGGAAATGTTTTGAATGATCCTGACAAGTGAGCCAATCAAAAGTCAGAAGCGATTGGCCGCAGATTTAGCAGAGCGCGGTACGGTTAACTTTTATTTTGAATTTTAAAATCCAGTTCATTTTAAATTTCGTTTATTTTAACGAGTGTGCTAATATATAAATAATTAACCAGCGAACATAATTCTTTTTAATTTATACTCACCACTAATTTTGTGAAATATTAGAAGCAAAGTTGATTCATGTTCATCAAATTCGTCAGAGTTTATTGATATGGAGATGATAGATTTTCCGGATTCATCAATGTATGATCTCAAATTTTGATAATTGAGTTTTTTGAGCTTTCTAATAATATCCGTATTAAATAATTTTTCAAATCCTTCTCGAAAATGGGATTCGCCTAATTGTTCTACAGGTTCTGTTTTTCCTATTAAATGTCCCCAATCACCTAGCAATGGGAAATCAATATAGTTTATTACAGTTTCTTTGTTGTTTTCAATAATTGGTTTGATTTTATTCTCCCAGAATTTTTTCAAATAGTTTGAATCTTCATTAACTTGAGCTGGCAAACTGTATGATAGGATTATAGAAATGATTAAAAGGAAATTCTTCATCTGTTTTAGTGATTTATTGAAATAAATGTAATTATAATAATTTGAATGGGGGTAGGAAAATAATGTGTTATTTTGTAAAAAACCCGATTGATGAGTTTAAAAATGGAAGATATAAAATCCCTTATTTCAGACAATGAAGCCGTTTTGCTTTATTTCTCAACGGATCGCTGTGCCCCTTGCATCAGCTTGCGCCCCAAAGTGTTTGATTTGCTGGAGAGAAAATTCCCCAAAATGAAAATGGAATTGATTGATGCCGAAGGTTCGCCCGAAATATCAGCCCAATTTTCCGTGTTCGCCAGCCCGACCATTCTCCTGTTTTTTGACGGGAAAGAAACCCGCCGGTTCAGCAAATACATTTCGGTGGATGAGCTGGAAGAAAGCATTGACCGTTATTATAAAATGATTTTTGACTAATGGATTTATCTCAGGCAGAAGTACTAAAAAACTGCATCCGTCAGCTTTACCGTGAAGGATTAAGCACGGCTTCGGGCGGGAATATTTCTTGCCGCGAGCTGGATGGAAATATCTGGATTTCCCCTTCGCAAATTGATAAAGGATTTTTGAACGCGGAAGATTTTGCCCTTCTTGATGCTGAAGGCAATGCGCTTAACCAAAATCGTGCCAGCATGGAGGCTCCTTTCCATCTCGAAATTTATAAAAACTTTCCCGGGGTAAGGGCTGTTTGCCATCTTCATCCTCCCGCGCTGGTGGCCTTGAGTGTGCTCAGGCCTTGTTATACTTTTTTCAAAATTATTGAAGAATACGATTGTGGCTTTGCCGATTATGCCATTCCCGGTAGCGACGAATTGGGGCAAAATATTGTGGATGCTTTGGATGGAGATTCCGGGGTGGCCATTATGCAAAACCACGGGGTGATTGCCGTGGGAGAATCGATGGAAGAAGCGGTGCAAAAAATAAAGCTGCTGAATGAAAAAATCGGGGATCATTTTGAATTAGAAATTCCGGCTTTGGGTTCTTTTGATGAAGAAAATGACCAATCCGTAGCCTTTTATGAGAAACGTGCCAGGCATTTTTTGAACCCCAATAAAATCAACATTCAAGAAAATAAGGCAGGATTTCTTGCCGAACTTGAGTTGCGTTCGTTTTATCATTTAATAAAAAACGATTTGGATTTGTTGAGCCGCATCATTCCAGAGAGCTATCTTATTTTGGGTGAACCCAAATTTAAGGACGATCTGTTTTCTTCGCTTATTATTGGTGAGAACCGAACCGCAAAAATCAGGGCCAAAAGTTTGTATGCTTTGTACGACCGTATGGAAGTGCTTGATTTTTCGGCAAGGGTGATTAATTATGCCAATAAAATGGGACGGATCAATCCTTTAAACGATGACCAGATTCAGGAATTGAAAGAGAAATTTAACATAGAAAAACCCACAATTTAGCTTGTGGGTTTAAAAAAAAATATCCTGAACCCTGCGAAGATTTTAAACCCTCGCAGGGTTTGTTTTTAACTAAGTTCTTTAATTAATTCTTCCAGGCGGATTTGTTTTTGTTCGCCCGAGTGCATGTTTTTCAAGGTAATGAAACCTCCGGTAATTTCCGCTTCGCCAATCAGTGCCACATACGAAATGCCTTTGTTGTTAGCGTAGGTCATTTGTTTTTTCATTTTTGCAGCTTCGGGGAAAAGCTCGGCAGAAATATTGTTTTTACGGATTTCCGCGATGAGTTTCATGCAGTGGTTGGCTTCGGCTTCGCCAAAGTTCACAAACATCAGCTTGGTCGAAAATTGTTCGTTGGCCGGGAACTGGTCGAGTTCGTTCAGCACATCGTAAATGCGGTCGGCACCAAACGAAATTCCAACGCCCGAAACATCGGGTAAGCCAAAAATCCCTGTTAAATCGTCGTAACGGCCACCCCCGCAAATACTGCCAATTTTAACATCGGCTGCTTTTACCTCGATGATGGCTCCGGTGTAATAATTCAGTCCGCGGGCAAGGGTTAAATCTAAATCCCAGGGAGTTTCTATGTTCAACCGTTCCAGGTGTGCTATCACAGTTTTAGATTCTTCAATCCCTTTCATGCCGATTTCAGAATTTTTCAGGATTGCGCTCAGTTTCTCAAATTTATCGTTTAGTGTTCCTTCCAGCAAAATAATCGGTTGAAGTTTATCGATGGCTTCCTGCGGAATATCTTTAGACTGCAATTCTTCATTTACTTTTTCCAGACCGATTTTGTCCAGCTTGTCGATGGCTACGGTGATGTCAACAATCTTGTCTGGTTGTCCGATCACTTCGGCAATTCCGGCCAGGATTTTCCGGTTATTCAGCTTGATTTCTGTTTTTATTTTCAGCCGTTTAAAAACGTCCTCAATAATTTGGATCAGCTCCACTTCATTCAGCAATGAATCGCTCCCGATTACGTCCACGTCGCATTGGTAAAACTCGCGGTAGCGACCTTTTTGGGGACGGTCGGCACGCCAAACCGGTTGAATCTGGTAGCGTTTAAACGGAAACGAAATCTCGTTACGATGTTGTACAACGTAGCGGGCAAAAGGAACGGTGAGGTCATAGCGCAAGCCTTTTTCGCAAATCAAACTTGCAAAACGGGCCGATTCGGAATCTTCAAATTCATCCTCCGGAATTTTACTCAAAAAATCCCCCGAATTCAATACTTTAAACAATAATTTGTCGCCTTCTTCGCCATATTTTCCCATTAGGGTGGAAAGGTTTTCCATCGAAGGGGTTTCAATGGGTTGGTAGCCGTACAATTTAAATACTTCTTTGATGGTATCGAAGATGTAATTGCGACGGGTCATCTCGGTGGGCGAAAAATCGCGGGTTCCTTTTGGGATGCTTGGTTTTTGTGCCATTTTCAATATTTTTAAACGAATTGCAAAAGTAGCAAGATTTCGGCTTTTATAAAAGTTGAAGTTGTTTCAGTATTTTTTCATTGTATGCTTGGCAGCCTTCTTCGCCTTCTTTGGGTGCCCAGGGCGCGAAAAACTTATCGTCCGAAGGCTTCCAGGGACCGTTTTTTACTTCGTAAAACAGGCTGTTGTCTTCCAGGGTAATCAGCATGTGCCAGACGCGGGGCGGCAGTTCAACGCCATAATTTTCGCTGTCGGCTTGCATGATAATGTGATCGGTAATGTTTCCTTCGTCGTCAAATTCAATCACCACCACTTTCCCTTTTAATATGACGAAAGCCTCAGTTTTATCGGGGTTTTCGTGTTTGTGTGGCTGCACGTAAGTGCCGGTATTGGAAGCGTGCAACATGCGGTGCATGGGATCGGAAGCCTCCGGGTGGAAATTGTAATTTTTTCTTTTCCGTGGAGATTCCCCCCCGGCTTTGAGTAATGGATCGATAAGGGTTTTGTCGATTTTAATCATATCTTTAGAGTAGTAGATAATATTTAATTAAAAGTTTAGTTCCTTTTTTCCAATGAATAAATCCTTCAAAGTTTTCATTTTCTTTTAAAATTTTTTCATCTTCACAAAATTCAAAATCAAATTTGACTTTTAGCCAATCTCCATGTGTTTCTGTAGCAATTAAATAGTTTATAGGTTGGGTTTTAGTTTTTTCTGATTTTTCATCAGGTTCAATTAAGATTGGATTATTTTCCGGATCAATTGGAAATATCCCAAAATTGTCTAAAATATATTTTTCCCAAGCTACATAAACAAAATCATTACTTTTTTTGATCCAATACTTAAGATTTGTCTCTTCATTTACTACAATCTGATACCAATTTCCTTTAATTTGAGAGCATTGAAAATGAAGAATGTCATAATCTAAATCCTTGTGTAGAGGCTTTAGCCAATTCAATGTGTTTTTTTCAGTAGTTTTTATTTCTAACCCATTTAATTTTTGGTCATTATAAATTTCAATAGAATGAATAGGGTTTTTAGAATCGATAGTTTCATAGAAGCTTATCGTAGGAGTATTGTAACATTCAAATTTTATAATCCCTGGACCTTTAATTTCTTTAGTAAATCCTTTGATAGAAATCGGGATTAAAAACAGTATTATAAAAAATAATTTAAGCGTTTTCATTAAGTGAATTTTTAATCATAAATCATCATTCAAACAAATTTCCCTGAACATATTTTGCTTCATGCTCCAGCAACCATTTTTTACGGGGCAATCCGCCGCCAAAACCGGTCAGGCTTCCATCGCTTCCAATTACCCGGTGGCAGGGGATGATGATGGAGATTTTGTTTTTCCCGTTGGCCGTACCTACCGCCCGGATCGCTTTTGGGTTTTTCAAAGACAAAGCGATACTCATATAACTTTTGGTTGAACCAAAGGGGATTTTCAACAATTCATCCCAAACCCTTTTCTGAAAATCGGTTCCCTGTATATCCAATGGAAGGTTAAATTTTTTGCGGCTCCCGTTGAAATATTTATCCAGCTGCCCGGCTGTTTTTTGTAAAATGTCGTTTGGATTTTCGGGCAAAGATTTGTGTTCCATAAAATACAAACCACACAATCCTTTTTCTGTGGAAGTCAATTCAAGAATCCCGACCGGAGAATCGTAATATGCCCGAAAAAGTTTAGCCATTAATCTGCTTTTAGTTTTTTGTACCTGATGCGTTTCGGCCCTCCGTCGCCCAGGCGTTTTTTGCGGTTTTCTTCGTACTCGGAGTAAGAACCTTCAAAGAAATACACCTGCGAGTTTCCTTCAAAAGCCAGAATGTGCGTGGCAATCCGGTCGAGAAACCAACGGTCGTGGGAAATGACCACGGCACAACCGGCAAAATTTTCGAGACCTTCTTCCAGCGCACGCAGGGTGTTCACGTCAATGTCGTTGGTGGGCTCATCCAGCAGCAATACGTTGGCTTCCTGGCGGAGTGTCATGGCCAGGTGCATGCGGTTGCGTTCGCCCCCCGAAAGCACCCCGGCTTTTTTGCCCTGATCCTGGCCACTGAAATTGAAACGGCTCACGTAGGCCCTGGAGTTCATCACCCGGTTCGCCAGTTGAATATTTTCGTTTCCCCCGGAAATAATTTCCCATACATTTTTCTCGGGGTCAATTTCTTCGTGCGACTGATCGACATACCCGACCTTCACGGTTTCGCCCACTTTAAAATCGCCTTTGTCTGGCGTTTCCATGCCCATAATCATGCGGAAGAGAGTGGTTTTTCCGGCACCGTTGGGGCCAATTACCCCGACAATCCCGGCAGGGGGGAGGGTGAAGTTCAAATCTTCGAACAACAATTTATCGCCGTAAGCTTTGGAAATACCTTGGGCCTCGATTACGGAATTTCCTAAACGCGGGCCGTTGGGGATAAAAATTTCCAATTTTTCTTCTTTTTCTTTCACGTCTTCGTTCATCATTTTTTCGTACGAACTCAAACGTGCTTTTGATTTGGCATGGCGGGCCTTTGGTGCCATCCGAACCCATTCGAGCTCACGCTCCAGGGTTTTGCGGCGTTTGCTGGCCGATTTTTCTTCCATTTCCAAACGCTTGCTTTTTTGCTCCAGCCAGGAAGTATAATTTCCTTTCCAGGGAATGCCTTCGCCACGGTCCAGTTCGAGTATCCATCCAGCTACGTTGTCGAGGAAGTAACGGTCGTGGGTTACGGCAATCACGGTTCCTTTATAATTTTTTAAATGGATTTCGAGCCATTCTATCGACTCGGCATCGAGGTGGTTGGTGGGCTCATCCAGTAGCAATATTTCCGGTTCGGACAACAACAAACGGCACAAAGCCACCCGGCGGCGTTCGCCTCCCGACAGGTTTTTAACGGGCATATCTCCCTCGGGGCAACGCAGGGCATCCATGGCGCGCTCCAGTTTGGAGTCGAGTTCCCAGGCATCTTTTTGTTCAATCAGCTCGGTGAGTTTGCCTTGCTCTTCAATGAGTTTGTTCATCTCGTCGTCGCTCATGGGTTCGGCAAATTTCAAGTTAACTTCTTCGTATCTTTTAAGCAAATCAACAACCTCCTGAACGCCTTCCTGAACAATTTCTTTTACCGTTTTCGAATCGTCCAGTTGCGGTTCCTGTTCAAGATATCCAACGCGGTAGCCGGGCGAGAAAACAACTTCGCCGTTGAAAGATTTATCAACCCCGGCGATGATTTTTAATAAGCTTGATTTTCCCGAACCGTTTAAACCGATGATGCCGATTTTGGCTCCGTAGAAAAAAGAGAGGTAAATATCTTTGAGTACCTGTTTGGATGGCGGATAAATTTTGCTTACCCCCACCATCGAAAAAATGATTTTTTTATCGTCTAACATTTGAAAATATTACAATTTAGTATTTTGGGTTTAAAGTTGTCAAAAATTAATTGTTTGGCTTGTCATCCTGAATTCATTTCAGAATCTGTTTCCATAAGCAATTTTTCGAGATACTGAACCAAGTTTTCAGTATGACCCTTAATTAATTTTTGACAACTTTTTTTGTTTAAATTCTATGGTAAAATTACAACCTTTCTTTTTGATATTAGTAGAAAAAGCAAAGCGTAATGGTTGAATTTAGTATTCTTCTTCCCGGTTTTTTGATTTTGAGAACCGCCCAATGATGGTTTTAAAATTCTTGCGCCAAACATCAGCATCCAGTAAGGGCGCATCGGTGGTGGCTTTGAATGTTAAAAAAATACCGAGAGGCAACATGCATATCGAGGCCAGCCACATGCCCAGTATGGGGTGCATGGCTCCGGCCAGCACGTATTTTTTCCCCATAATGCTGATGATGTGAAAAATGATAAAGAAAATGACGGAAAACACTACCGGAAGCCCAAGTCCCCCTTTTCGGATGATGGCTCCCAATGGGGCACCTACAAAAAATAGCACCAGACAGGCAAATGATAGGGTGAATTTTTCGTAATAAACAACGATATGTTTTCTGATTTTTTCTTCTTTTTTCTCCCAGTCGCGCAAACTGTTTTCAATGTTTCTTTGCTTGAATTGAACCCCGCTTAAAGCATTTGTTTTGACTTTTTCGAGCGAATTTCTTCCAAGAATTTGAAATCCGCTGTCAACCTTTGGGAGTTGACTCAAAGCCCCGGCCTCTGTTAGTATCGCTATTTCTTCTAAACGGTTGTAAACATTTAAATTTTCTTTAAAACTTGTTTTTGTGTCATCAAGTTTTGTGTTGAGTGAATCGATGGTATGGCTTAGTTGAGAAAGGTTCAGCATAAGGTAATGGTGCTTAAACAAATCTTCATCGGTTTGGTTCATCTCAAAGGAGGATAAATCGAAACGAATAACCTGTTCGTCAAACTTGGTTCGGTCGTCGGGGCGGTTTTTTTTGTAATTGCTTACTTCTACATTTTCGGTGTAAGAATAACCATCGTAAAGGGTGAAAAAAATATATTGACCGTCGCTTGTTGATTCCATTTTCCCCCATTTTGCAACGGTTACGTCAATGTTCCCCAATCGTTTGGTATGGTTGTAAATCAAAACATCGTGAATATGTACATCGTCTTTATCTTTTTTACCCACGCGTATTACATAACCGTCAAGGTCTTTGTAAAACACACCTTCTTTTATATTAAATGTTAGTTTTTTATGGCGGATGTCGTAAAGCCTATTCTGGAATTTAAGCTGGGCCACCGGCAAAATGTTGTTTGAAAAATAGAAAGCAGCGATGCTTAAACAAATTGAGAAAATAATCAGGGGCATCATGATTCTTCGTAAAGAAATACCGGATGCTTTCATGGATACCAATTCGTAGTGTTCGCCCAAATTACCAAACGTCATTAATGACGATAATAAAACAGCAAGAGGTAAAGCCAGGGGAACAAAAGTTGCACTGGCATAATACATCAACTGGGCAATTAAGTGCCATTCCAGTCCTTTACCAACGAGTTCATCAATGTATTTCCATAAAAATTGCATATCAAGAATAAATAATGCAATAAAAAAGGTCATGATGAATGGCCCTGCGTAAGATATTAAAACAAGTTGGTAAACCTTTTTCACGTAAATTACTGTTTGTTGCAAATATAATCAGAATTATCAGCATAAAAATATTCTTGATTGAAATCATTATATAATTTTGTAATTTGCATGAGAATTATAAATCAAGACATTTAGATACAATGAAACTAATTGAAGTTAACTCTAAAGCACTTTCCAAAAAATTTTTAGATGTTGCCCGTGTTATTTATAAAGACGACGAGCATTGGGTATGCCCGCTCGATTCGATGATAGATGCTGTATTCGACCCGGAAAAAAATGTGTTTTTTACACATGGTGATGTTACCCGTTGGATATTGGTAGATGATAATAATAAACTGATAGGAAGGGTAGCTGCTTTTATTAATGAAAAGAAAGCTTATACTTTTGACCAACCAACCGGTGGAATGGGCTTCTTTGAATGTATTGATGATCGGGATGCGGCCGTTATGTTGTTTGATAAATGTGTTGAGTGGTTGAAAGAACGTGGCATGGAAGCTATGGACGGGCCGATTAATTTTGGAGAAAATGATAATTTTTGGGGCTTGTTGGTAGAAGGTTACCAATATTCGCCAAGTTTTGGAATGAACTATCATAAAGCTTACTATAAAGACTTTTTTGAAAGTTATGGCTTTGAAACCTTCTTTGAGCAGGTAACCAATCACCTAGATTTGACCGTTCCTTTTCCGGAACGTTTCTGGAAAATCGCCAACTGGATTCGTAAAAAACCCGACTACCATTTTGAGCATCTTCGTATAAAAAATATTGATAAATACCTTACCGATTTAAAAACCATTTATGATAATGCCTGGCAGTTTCATGAAAACTTTACACCTTTAAAAAAAGAAATTTTACTTGAATCGTTTGACAAAGCCAAAGCCATTATCGACGAGCAGTTTATCTGGTTTGTATATAATAACGATCAGCCGATTGCGTTTTTGGTGATGTTCCCTGATGCGAACCAGATATTTAAAAAACTGAACGGGAAACTTCATTTTTGGAATAAACTTCGCTTTTTGTATTACCGGAAGAAAAAAATGATTAACCGTACCCGTATTACCATTATGGGCGTTGTTCCCGAATTCCAGAAATTTGGGGTTGAATCTGGAATTTTCTGGCACATGAACGAAGTGATGAAACAAAAGTCGCACCAGCATTATAAAGAAGTTGAATTGAGCTGGGTGGGCGATTTTAACCCGAAAATGCAGCAGTTGCACCAGGCCGTGGGAGGTAAATTTGCCAAGCGTCATATTACTTACCGGATGGCATTTGATAAGAATAAGTCGGTAAAACGTTCAAAAGTAATTCCGATGGATACCAAGGATCAGGTTATAGATAGCAAATAAAATGTCGGAGATCTTTACCAAGGCTTTCTTGTATAAATTCCTAAAGTTTGGGATTGTTGGTTTCTCCGGGCTTTTTGTTGATTTTGGATTTACTTACCTGTGTAAGGAAATTCTTAAAATTCAGAAGTATGTTTCCAATGCTATTGGTTTTACCCTGGCGGCTACGTCAAATTATTTTTTGAACCGCTATTGGACCTTTCATAGTACCGATCCGGAAATTGCCGTCGAGTTTTTTGAGTTTTTTATAATATCGATGATTGGTTTGGCAATAAACACACTGATCCTGTATATTGTAATCAATAAATTTAAACTGAATTTTTATGTCTCGAAAGTGTTTGCAATAGGGGTGGTTACCATCTGGAATTTCTTTGCGAACGCTTTTTTTACTTTCGCTTAATTGTTATTGGCAACCTTTTTGTTTTTCAATAATCCGTTCTCTTAAAGCAGAATCAATGGGAGAAGTATTGCCTTGTTCATCAATTTTTACAAAAAGCATTTTGGTGGTGCAAACCGATTCTTCGGTGTGGTTTTCAAAATCAAATCGCCGGGCTTCAAGGCAAAGTTTTAACGAGGAAGTTCCCACGTGTTCAACCGTGCCGTAAATGTGGATGTGTTCTTTTACCTTAATGGGTTTTTTAAAAATCACCTCATCCATTTTCAAGGTTATCATGTTGGGCGTGCAACATAGCGAAGCGGCTAAAACCCCGCCGGCTTCATCCAGCCATTGCAACATGGTTCCGCCAAATAGATTGTCGTTTACCCCGATATCACTGGTCTTACATATTTTGGTTGTGATGTGTTGCATGGTTATTTTTTTAGTTCCTCGGCCTTGAACATTAAAGGTAATAAATCTTCCACCCGTTTAAAAATCAAAATTTTTCCTTCTTCGGCTTTTAGTATGATCCGTATGGCTTCGTTTTGCTTTCCTTCGTATTCTGAAATTACCTGGCGGCAGGCTCCACAAGGAGCAACGGGTTCTTTGATGATAAAATTATCGGCCTTGGCGGTAATAGCAATACTTTTGATTTTTTTATCGGGGAATTGAGATGAAGCGTAAAACACGGCAACACGTTCGGCACAAAGTCCCGAAGGATAAGCTACGTTTTCCTGGTTGTTCCCGGTAATTATTTTTCCGTCTTCCAGCAACAGTGCAGCACCCACATGGTACAACGAATAAGGGGCATAGGCTTTTTCAAGAGCCCGGGTTGCTTCTTCAATCAGTGCCCTGTCTTGCGGGTTTAATTCATCAAGATGATCGTATTCTTCAAAAGTGATATTTATTGCTTTTGTTTTCATGCCTGTGATTTCTTGATATAAAAATACAAAATATGAATTTGTTATTTAGTAGGAAGCAATAAAGCCTGGTATTTATTTTTAGCTTTAAGTATTTCTGTGGCTTTTTTTAGTTCCTCATTATCCCGCATCGAAACCTGGATTCTTCCTTTGTCATAGAAGAAATTGGCTGCAATTTCCATTTCCAGGATTTTCATGATTTCGTTTTTATGTTTTGTCAAATCTTCTTCTTTGTTGTGTTTAATACTTTTTTTAAGCGCCGTTAACTGATCTTTAATGGCCTCGTAATAGCTTTCTTTTTTAGCGTTTTCGATGAGATCATCCACTGATTTTTCGCATTTGGTGGTGTAATCGTAATCTTTATCTTTTAAATAGTTTAGAAAACTCTGGTAATCTTTATCGGTAAATTCAAAGTCCTTAACGCTTTTAATGTGCTGATTTTTGTAATAATATTTTACCGCATAATCAAAAATTAATAAACGGGTGTACAAGCTAACCGAAATATTGCTTAAAATCCGGGGTTTCAATTTAATGTCGGGTTCAATACCGCCGCCATCGTAAACTTTTCGTCCGCTTTTTGTTTCAAATTCCGAAATCAATGAATCGGGAATGGTCGTAAAATAACCGTTTTCATCTTTGTGCGAATAATCAATAGCCTGAATGCAACGGCCGCTTGGAATATAGTATTTTGCGGTTGTTACTTTTAACTGCGAGTTATAACTTAATGGAACTACATTTTGGACCAGGCCTTTCCCGAATGACCGTTGGCCAATTAAAATGCCACGGTCCAAATCCTGGATGGCCCCGGCAACAATTTCTGAAGCCGAAGCACTGTTGCTGTTGATGAGTACTGCCAGTGGGATTTCAGTGTCAATCGCTTTTGAATGCGTGTAGTAGGTTAAGTTCCGGTCGCTCAATTTTCCTTTTGTGCTGACCACTTCCTGGCCCTTATCCACAAAAATGTTTACAATTTCAACGGCTTCGTTTATTAATCCGCCACCGTTCCCCCGTAAATCTAAAATCAGCCCCTTTAGCTCGGTAACACTTTTTAAATCCATAAAGGCTTTTTTTACTTCTTTGGCGGCATCGGAAGTAAATGTAGAAAGCAGGATATACCCGATGTTGTTATCGATAATGGTGTAATAAGGAACATTATCTACTGTAATGGTTTCTTTTTTCAGGCTTACAACAATGGGTTCGTCAATCCCCGGTCTTTTAACTGTTATCGTAAGAGGGGTTCCTGGTTTTCCTTTAACCATGTCGCTTATTTGGGCCGACGTTTTTTTGCGTACATCTTTCCCGTCAACTTCCAGGAAAACATCCCCGGTTCTCAGTCCGGCGCGGTGACCCGAGAAACCTTCCCGTACTCCGCCAACCATTACTTTTTTATCATGTTGCAAAATATCTACACCAATTCCGCCGTATACCCCGGTTGTAAAAAATTCAAAATCGTCGGTTTCTTTTTCAGAAATAAAAAATGTATAAGGATCGAGTTTTTTTAACATTTCGTCAATGCTGGTTCGAACCAAATCATCAATGTCAACGCTATCAACATAATTGATGTTTAATTCGGAAAGCAAGCTGGTATATATGTCCAGGTTCTTTGCAATTTTAAAATTGTTTTCATTTTGTGCATTAACAACAAAAACCAGTGTTGTAAAAATGAGTATGACAAGTGTTTTAACAAAGTTTTTCTTCATAGTTTTTTCTTCAATTTAATTTATGGAACCGGGTCGTGGCCCGATCCACCCCACGGATTGCAAGATAAGAATCTTTTCAGGGTTAGCCAACCTCCTTTAAATGGTCCGTATTTTTTTAATGCCTGAACGCCGTATTCTGAACAAGTTGGTGTATAGCGGCACGAGGGGGCAAAATAAGGCGAAATGGCTCCCTGGTAGAAACGGATCAACAAAATAAAAAATTTAGTTAGCAGTTTTTTCATGAGTTTTTATTAAACGCTTCAGTGCCTCTATTATTTTTTCTTCAAGCTCATGATAGGAGATTATTTCCTTCGCTGAGTAAAGGATAGCTAAGTTAAGGTTTTTTTGTTTTCCGTTTAGTTCTTCGTACAGCAAATGTTTGTTTTTGCGATAGGCTTCGCGGATGATCCGTTTGAGATAGTTTCGGTCAACAGCCCGTTTGAAATTGCGTTTAGAAACGTTGATTAATACCTGTGCCGGGTATTTGCGTTTTTCTTCAACTGTTATCCAAACAATTTTCAGGGGGTATAAAAAAAACGACCGTCCATTTGAAAATAGATCTTCAATGGCTGCTTTTTTACAAAGCCGTTCTTGTTTTTTGAACGTAAACATCAAGCGGATAAAAGAGTTTAGCAATAGTCTAATTTACAAAAAAAAGACTTACTTCTTCTTTTTTGCCTGTTTTTGAATAAATTCTTCAATGGCCATGGTCATTGAAGGCGAAGTTTTGGTCGGAGCCTCAATGTTTAAGGTCAACCCGGAATCTTTTACGGCTTTGGTGGTTGTAGGTCCAAAAGCGGCAATCAGGGTCTCGTTTTGTTGATAGTCGGGGAAGTTTTTAAATAAAGATGCAACTCCCGAAGGACTAAAGAAAATCAACATATCGTACTCGTTAATCTTAACATTTTTAAGATTACTTGCTACGGTTTTATAGATGATTGCTTTACTGTAATTGATACCTTCACTATCAAGCAAACGGGTCATGCTTGCTTTATGAATATCTGAACACGGCAATAAGAATTTTTCATCTTTATGTTTGGTGATCAGCTCCATCAAATCGGCGAAATTTTGTTTGCCGTGAAAGATTTTGCGCTTACGGTACTGAACATATTTCTGAAGATAAAAAGCTGTTGATTCAGAAATACAGAAATATTTCATAGTGTCTGGAATTTCAACGCGCATTTCTTTAGAAATTCTGAAGAAATGGTCAACCGCGTTACGGCTGGTTAAAATTACGGCAGTATGATCTAAAATATTTACCCTGTCTTTGCGAAAATCTTTAGCAGGTATGCCCTCAATCTTTATAAATTTATGGAAATCAATGGTAAATTTATATTTCTTCGCGATTTCTCCATAAGGAGATTTTTCGAGATCTAACGGCTCAGGCTGAGAAACAAGAATGTTTTTTACTTTCAATTTTCCAGGATTTTAATTCAAAAATTGGTTTTCACACTACAGATAGAAAATGCTTAGAACTTTGAGCATAATTACTATCGGTATAATTTCGAGGCTGCAAAGATATAAAAATAAATGCAAACCAGAAAAAATTGCGTATGACAATCCTATTGCAAATAGCCTAATAAAACGATAAATCTGGATTAGGCCCCAGATGATTAATCCAAAAATCAAAAAGGTTGAAGATTCTGAGTAAAAGTAGAGTATCGAAAATGGCAGCACCGAAATTCCGGAAATTAAATTGAAAATGAAAATATGAGTGGCTACTTCTTTTGAAGCTTTATTTGTTTTAAATAAAATGGATGTGAAGTTTATAAATCCGATCCGATATAACCAAATAGCAGCAAACGATGCCAATAAAATTAAAATAATAACTGGTTTTAATTCGAAATGATAATCCGGGAAATAGTGAAGTATGCATAAGGAAAAAAACAAGGGAACAGATATCAAATACAAGATAAGCAATAATGCCCCCACCTGTTCTTTATAAATATCGCCGTCGCGCATTAGCTGGTTGGAATAATTTCGGGCTAAAAAGGCTCTTAGTAAATCCCTGAACCGTCTTCGGTAAACAACATTTGAAATAGCAATGATGAGCGAGGCAAAAATAAAAATCGCCGTAATCCCATCACCCGAGGGCTTATCTAGATGTTTGCTTTCGAAATTTTGGCTGGGCTTTTCGGTAAGAAATTTTTTAGCTGTAGTTGTCCCGGTGTCAATGCTATCCTGTGCAAGAACACGATTTTGGTTAATAAAATTTTGAGTGGTGTCTGCTTGCATCATTATTTTTTTTACAGCTTTACAAAATTAATGATTTTTGAAAGAGCACTGTATTGCTTCTTTATTTTCTTTATGAATAATCAGCCCTAAAAATAATTTTTAAGTGTCGGTTTTAATTTTTCAAATAGATTACGTAACTTGTTTGATGATTTTCTAATAACCTAATTTGTAAAATGGATGTTTAATTTAATATTATTTGGTCCCCCCGGTTCCGGTAAAGGAACCCAGTCCGTTAAAACTGCTGAGAAGTATCAATTAAAGCATGTTTCAACCGGTGATATTTTACGTGCCGAAATCAAAGCCGAAAGCCCGCTCGGGTTAAAGGTAAAAGATGTGATCGAACGGGGTGAGCTTGTTTCCGATGATTTATTGATTGAAATCCTTCACAAAGTGATGGACGAAAACAAGCAGGTAAAAGGTTTTATTTTCGACGGATTTCCACGTACCATTGTTCAGGCCGAAGCCTTGGATGAGCTGATGCAAAAACTGAATGTCGAAATTTCAAAGGTAATTTCGCTGGATGTTGCCGACGAGGAAATCATCTCAAGGCTGCTGAAACGCGCCGAAATTGAAGGCCGCAAAGACGACAACAAAGAAACCATCAACAACCGCCTGAGTGTTTACAAAAACCAAACTTCTCCCTTATTGGAATATTACGATAAGCAAAACAAGCTGGCTAAAATAAATGGCGTAGGTTCGGTTGAAGAAATTTTTGATTCTATTTGTGAGAAATTAGATAATTAAGCTTTATAGAACACGGATGATGCGGATGTTGCAGATGGGCACACCGGTATAAATTTGTTTGATCCGTGTGATCTGTGTCCTATTCATCGAGCAAATATAGGTGCTTCCCGATTTTTTCCATGATCTCGGTTGCTTTTCCTTCCAAAAAAATATCGGTAATCGTATCGGTAAATTCCGATTTCTGAATGTTGATTTCAATGATAAAACATTCGTTTTCTTTGGCCTTTACCGGAAGTTCGTTGGCCGGGTAAACCTCGGCATTGGTCCCGATGATTATTAAAACATCGGCTTTTTGGGTTTCTTCCTGTGCTCTTTTTAACGCAAATTTCGGTAGAGGTTCATTAAAGAAAACCATGTCGGGTTTTAAAATCCCTTTGCAAACAAAGCAGGTAGGGGGGAGGTAATTCAAATCGGCAAAACTCAAATCATATTCCGAAGAACACTCGCGGCAGCTTAAAGTTTGCAGGGTTCCGTGTAGTTCGTAAACGTGTTTCGATCCGGCTTTTTGGTGGAGGTTGTCGATGTTTTGCGTGATGCAGGATTCGAGAAAGCCCCGCTTTTCCATTTTGGCCATCACAATGTGGGCCAGGTTTGGTTCGGCATTACGGATTTTATCATAAAATACTTCCTTTATTTTTTGCCAGGAGGCCATGGGCTTGTGCTTAAAATATTCGATTTCCACGAAAATAGGATCGTGTTCGTTCCACAGTCCCGATTCTCCGCGAAAAGGCTGTATGCCGCTCTCCACCGAAATACCTGCCCCCGTGAATCCAACAGCATACCTGGCTTTCCGAATGTGTTCGGCAGCTTCAAATATTTTTTCGTCCAAGGTCATTTATTGCTCAGCTTCTCCTTCTTCTTTAAGTTCACGGAACACATCTACGGTTCCGTCCGAGTTAAATTTTAGTTTGAAGCCCATTTTACGGAACACGGTAATCATGGGATGGTTGTCTTTGGTTGTTTGGGCGTAGAAGGTTTTTAAATCCCAGTCTTTGGCAATTTCCAAACAATATTCCGTAAACATTACCCCCAATTCTTTTTTCTGCCATTTGTCGGTAATCAGCACGGCATATTCGGCAATCTCATGATCCGGGTCGGCAATCATTCGTCCCACGCCAATTAATTTCCGAATGCCTTCTTCCATGATTTCGGCAACGATGGCAATTTCCCGTCCGTAATCAATGTAGCAAAACTGGGTTGCAATTTCGTGCGAATCAAAATAGAAATTATAGCGGAAACGGGAGTAAATCGATTCTTTCGAACAGCTTCCCAAAAGTTCGAGCCACAGGGGTTCGTCTTCAGGTTTAATCGGCCGGAAAATAACCTGGGTTCCGTCTTTCAGGCGGTCCGTTTTCACATATTTATCGGGGTACGGATGCAATACCAGGTGCGAGTATTTTGGAACTGGTTTCTCCAGGATTTCACGGTCAATTTCAACCCTGGCATCTAAAACTACTACATCGGTTTCGGTTACCAGCACCGGACTGATAGCCAAATCATCAATCTCGGGATAATCGGCAGCCAGGTATGACAGGCGGATCATTACCTCAATCAACTTATCAATGTTTTTGGGGTTTTGACCGCGATAGCTTTTAAGCATGGGGTAAATTTTGAGTGTCTCCAGCATTAAGCGGGCCAGACGTTCGTTTAATGGCGGGAACCCCAGCGACATGTCTTTAATCAAATCTGCGGCGGCTCCTCCCATCCCTGATAATAATACAGTTCCGAATAACGGGTCTTTATAAATTCCCAGGTTGATTTCTACGCCATTTCTTAAATCAAGCATGGGTTGAAGGGTAACACCGTCAATCTTAGCTTCGGGCATTTTATCTCCAATGTTTCGCATGATGTTGCGGTAGGCCGAAACCAGCCCTTTTTCGCCCCCGATATTCATCACGACCCCTCCAATTTCTGATTTGTGTTTGATGTCGGGCGATGATATTTTCATCACCAGGGGATACCCCAGTTTGGTTGCAATGGTTATGGCTTCCCGTTCTGTTCTTGCTAATTTGGCTCTATTTGTTTTAATACCGTAGGTTTCTAAAAATTCTTTTGAGTCAATTTCGGAAAGAACCTTGCCCTTGTTTTTCATTCGGGTATTGAATTCCTCGCGAAGTTTTTTACGGTCGTAATTGAATCGAACCGGAACATCTTTAGGTGTTTCAAAAAGAACCTCCAGGTTTCGGGAATAATTTACCAGGGTCATAAAGGCTTCAATGGCATGCTCCGGGGTTTCGTAAACGGCAATCCCGGCATCGTTAAAAATCGAGATTCCTTCTTTCATGCTTTTGCCTCCCATCCATGCTGCCATGATCGGCTTGGAATTTGTTTCCGAAATTTTTGCAATTTCCCGGGCTGTTTCGGTAGGCTGGGTCATGGCCTGCGGGGTCATAATTGCTAGAACCGCATCAACGTTCGGATCGTCCAAAACAATCTTCGTTGCTTCAGTGTATCTCATAAAATCAGCATCTCCGATTACGTCCACAGGATTGTCGTGCGACCAAAACGGGGGCAGAATTCCATTCAGTTTTTGAATGGTTTCCTCGGAAAGTTTTACCAGGGTTCCGCCGTTTGCAATGAGCGAATCGGTAGCCATTACGCCGGGGCCTCCGGCATTGGTAACAATGGCAAGGTTGCCTCCTTTGGGAATTCTTTTCCTGCCGATCAGGTCGGTAAAATTGAAAATATCAGCAATATCATAAACGCGGGCCATCCCGGCACGGCGGAATACCGCATCGTAAACGGCATCTTCGCTGGCGATAGCTCCGGTATGTGAAGATGCTGCACGGGCCGATTCAGGGAATCGTCCGGCTTTGTAAACAACAATGGGTTTTTTGCGAGCAAAGGCACGAGCCGCGGTCATAAATTTTCGAACATCTTTGATGGTTTCCACATAAAGCACAATGGATTTAGTGCTCGAATCTTGTCCAAAGTAATCGATGAGTTCGCCAAAGCTTATATCCATGGCGTTCCCGATAGAAACAAAATTAGAGAACCCGAGGTTTTCTTCCTGGGCCCAGTCGATGAGTGAGCTTCCAAGTGCCCCCGATTGTGAGATAAAAGCAACGTGCCCTTTTTTTGGCATGGTTCGGGCAAAACTTAAATTCATATTCATTCCGGGAACAATTACTCCCATACAGTTGGGGCCAATGATTCTCATGTCCGGGTATTTATCGGCAATGCTTTTTACTTGTTCTTCGAGTTTTTTACCGGCTTCGCCAATTTCTTTAAATCCGGCCGACATGATGATAACCCCGGAAATACCGGCTTCGCCGCATTCTTCAATTAACTGGGGAACCAATTTTGACCCGGTAGTGATTACCGCAAGATCGGGCGTTTTAGGTAGGCTTTTTACGTTTGGGTAACACGGAATACCCATTACGGCTTCATATTTCGGATTAACCGGGTAAACCACTCCGCGGAATCCTCCGCTAACCAGGTTTGTTAAAGTAATACCTCCCACGCTTTTGGGGTCGGTTGGAACCCCGATCAAAGCAATACGTTGTGGTCTGAAAATGCTGTTTAATTTGCGAATCCCCATCTTTATCTCTTTAGTTTGCTAATGTAATTGATTGTTAGGTTGTTGTGAAATTTTTAACACAAAGTTAGCAAACTTATCCTTATTTAAAAGTATTAAAATCGTTTAATTTACAGGGATGCTGGTATCAAGGCCGGGAGAGAAGATAAATGTATATTCAAAGTGGTTTAGGCCTGCTTTAATAATTTTAATCGTGTACTCTTTTTGCACGAGTTGGGATAATGTTAAAAAAAGATCGTAAGGGCAAACGCAATCGCACAAACTTTCCGTTTCGTATTCCCGGAGGGTAATTAAGTTTTGCTCAACATTAATTTCTGCTTTAATTTCGCCGGGGCAACAATTAAATACTGTGTTTTTGTGTGTAATGGAAAGTTGGTTCGAACTGATAGCTTTTAAAACTAAACTTTCAGGAACCAGGCTTTCTTTATTCCCGCTTTTACATTCGGAGTGGGAGTAGTTGGTTAGCTTCACATTTCCGGTATTTAAATTGTCATCCGATTTATTACAGCTTACGATTATTAACACAGTAATGATAAGTTGGTAGCTGAATTTTATTAAATTTTTCATGTCTGAAGGATGTTGAAAAAAGCTTTGATGCTTTAACAAAAGTATGCAAAAAAACTTTATTGGGTTGCGTGATAAAAAAACCCGATCATTCGACCGGGTTTTTCACTAGGTTAGTAAGAGATGAAAATCAGGCTTTCTGTGCTGGTTTTACCATGATGGTAAGTACCGTTCCGATTAACACAAAAACACCTAATATTGTGAATGCCATAGCAAAGTTTCCTACATCGCCCATCATGCCGCCAAGAATTGGTCCGGCAATACCGCCAACGCCATAAGCGAGGAAAACGAAAGGATAATTTTGTCCTACGTTTTTCGCTCCAAAAGTATCGGCTGTAATGGTTGGGAACAAGGCAAAGTTACCACCAAAGTTGAATCCGATCAGGGTTGCTCCAATGTAAAGTAAGATTTCATTTCCTGCCATAAAGGTGAATAAAATAACGATGATTCCCTGTGTAGCCGTCATGATAATGATTGATAGTTTACGTCCAAGTATGTCGCTCAACAGCCCCCATAGTATTCTTCCAAGACCATTTGCCAAGCTAAAGAAAAGGGCCATGGCAGTACCTGCAATAGCACTTGCTTCAATTGGGGTGTACCCGGCTTTTTGTAAGGCTTCCATGGGGTATAATTTCATTAAGCCGATGGACATTAAACCGGCTCCGGCACTAAATACAAAGGTGAAGAATATTAAATAAAACTGGATTTTTTTCAACATTTCACTGCTGTTAAATTCAGCTTTGTCGGCAGCTCCGCTTGCAGCTTGTTTGGCTTTAAATCCGGCAGGGCTCCAATCGGCCGGAGGAAATTTCATCCATAGTCCACCAATGACTACCATGGCTGCAAAAGCAATTCCATAAATGGTGAATACGCTTGATAATCCCATGTCGGCGATAAAATGTCCCCATGAACCAGCTAATTTGATCCATAGCAGGGCTCCAAATCCGAATCCGGCAACGGCTAGTCCAGTAATCATTCCTTTTTTATCGGGGAACCAGCGCATTCCAACAGCAATGGGTACAACGTAAGCAAAACCAATACCTGCACCACCAATTAACCCGATAAGAATTAACAATGTCCAGAAGTCGGTTCCACCAAAAATACCGGCTAATAAATAGCCGGCTCCAAGCAACAATCCACCAAAGATTGCCAGTTTTTGCGGGCCAACTTTAGGCATTAATTTGCCCGAAAGCACCATAAACACAGCAAATGATGCCAACCCAATGGAGAATACCCACTGGGTTTCTGTTTTAGTCCAATCGGCAGCTGCCAAAGAAGGTGTAAACACCGACCAGGCATAAATAGCACCGAGGGCTAATTGAATAAGAATTGCTCCGAGGATTACGAAGTTCCTATTCATTACTTTTTTTTCCATAAATTTTTGTATTAGGTTAGTATTTTGTAAGACTTTGAGCGAGCCGAAATGTTAGCTGCTCCGGCTTCGCCCTGTCTGTTAATTTGTCGATAAACCGAAATTATCGTTTTACCTCAACTTTGGCTCCGGTAATGATTTCTTCAACCACTCCTGGATCAAGTAAAGTAGAAGTATCGCCAAGGTTAGTAGCATCGCCTTCACCAATTTTGCGGAGAATCCGACGCATGATTTTCCCTGAACGGGTTTTAGGCAGTCCGCTTACAATTTGGATCATATCGGGTTTGGCTATTGGTCCAATTTGTTTGTTAACCATGTCGCGGATTTCTTTCTCAATGGTTTGCATTTCTGCATCCGAAAGTTCTTCGCAGGTAACGTAAGCATAAATACCCTGGCCTTTGATTTCGTGCGGGTATCCAACTACTGCCGATTCGTTTACTTTTGGGTGTTGGTTGATGGCATCTTCTACTTCGGCGGTACCGATACGGTGGCCCGAAACATTGATAACATCATCTACACGCCCCATGATACGGTAATATCCTTCTTCGTCGCGTTTTGCACCATCGCCGGTAAAGTATAATCCCGGATAGGTAGAGAAGTAGGTTTGTTTACATCTTTCGTGATCGCCCCATGTTGAGCGTAGCATACCCGGCCACGGGAATTTAATACACAGGTTTCCTTCCACGCTGTTGCCTTGGATTTTGTTTCCTTCGTTATCAACCAAAACGGGTTGTACGCCAGGTAATGGAAGTGTTGCAAAACTTGGCTTGGTAGGAGTGATCCCGGCCAAAGGAGTAATCATGATACCCCCGGTTTCGGTTTGCCACCAGGTGTCAACAATAGGGCAACGGCCTTCACCAACAACATCATGGTACCAACGCCATGCTTCTTCGTTAATTGGTTCGCCCACGGTTCCTAGAACTTTCAACGAGCTGCGGTCGTATTTTGTAACAAACTCATCGCCTTGTGCTACCAGTGCACGGATAGCGGTAGGAGCGGTGTAGAACTGGCTTACTTTGTATTTTTCAACCACTTCCCAGAAACGTCCGGCATCGGGCCAGGTAGGAACACCTTCAAACATAATTGAAGTAGCCCCGGTCAATAGCGGCCCATAAACGATGTAAGAGTGTCCGGTAACCCAACCTATATCGGCCGTACACCACCACATGTCTCCATCGCTGTATTGGAATACATTTTTAAAGGTGTATTCGGTCCAGGCCATGTAACCTGCGGTTGTATGCAGTACCCCTTTGGGTTTTCCGGTTGAACCGGAAGTATAAAGAATAAATAGAGGGTCTTCTGAATCCATAACTTCGGCTTTGCAATCAGTTCCCCGGCCTTCAATGGCATCGTGCCACCAAATGTCGCGGCCATCCTGCATGTTTATGTCTTCGCCGGTACGTTTGTAAACAATACATCTTTCAATGGTTGGACAGCTTTTTAATGCGTCGTCAACGATGGCTTTTAGGGGGATGCTTTTGGTTCCGCGGTAAGCGCCATCAGAAGTTATAATGATATTTGAAGTACCGTCAATGATACGGTCAGCTAAAGCGTTGGCTGAAAATCCTGCAAACACGATTGAGTGGATTGCACCGATACGGGCACAGGCAAGCATAGCAATTGCCAGTTCGGGAATCATTGGCAAATAGAGGGTTACACGATCCCCTTTTTTGATTCCCTGATCCAATAAAGCATTCGAAAACTGACATACTTTTTCGTGAAGTTCTTGGTATGTTAGAACCACATTATCTTCTTTAGGATCATTTGGTTCCCAAATAATAGCGGGTTGATCTTTACGCATAAACAGGTTGCGTTCAAAGATATTCTCGGTGATATTTAATTTACCACCTACGAACCATTTTACATCAGGCCCAGTAAAGTCCCATTCCAGAACTTTGTCCCATTTTTTGTGCCAAAAATAATCTTCTGCAATTTTACCCCAAAATGCTTCAGGATTTGCGACACTTTCCTGATACTTTTGAAGGTATTCACTCAAGGATGTAATTTTGTTTGTCATAATATTTATTAGATTAGGTTGAATAATGTGTGTATAATTTCAATTCTGATTTTCAGTCTCTTATATTTGTTAAATGATTAACAAATCAGTGTAAAAAATTTTATTTTTTTAGTTGTAATTTGTACCTTAAACTCAAATATAACAAAAATTGAGTAAAATTCTAAATAAAATCCCTCTAAATAACACCTGCTTAGTGAATTAGAAAATTAAGCTAATTTTAATAAAAATTTTATTTATAATAAGGCTTTAATTTTCAGGTTACTAGTTGATTTTTGGGTTTTGTGATAGACTATTTAGAGTTATTCTAATTTTTGAACTTATGGGGAAAATGCATTGGGAATTTGAATAATTTATGTATAAAATATCCGTAATTTTGCGTTTTCAAAACATGTTGATTTTGTGGCATTTTTTGTGAAAAATGACCTTTTTTAGGGTCATTGTTATAAAAAAAACAGTAGTAACCCTATGGCTAATAAAGCGTTAGCTTGATTAGTAAAAATAGATAAAAAATGAAAATTTTAGTTTTAAATTGTGGGAGTTCTTCGATTAAATATCAACTATTTAATATTGAAAACGAAGAGGTACTTGCAAAAGGAGTTATTGAGAAGATTGGTCTTGAAGAATCGTTGATTAAAAACAAACGTAATGATGGTGATGTGTATAAATTGCAAGAGCACATCGCGGATCACCAGGAAGGAATCAAAAAAGCATTGGATATCTTAACCAGTGAAGATCATGGCAGTTTGAAATCGTTGGATGAAATTGGAGCTGTTGGTCACCGTGTGGTTCATGGAGCAGAAAAATTTAATTCGAGTGTGAATATTACCGATGAAGTGATCGAGAAAATGGAAGAATGCATTGATCTTGCACCGCTTCACAATCCACCGAACTTAATCGGGATAAGAAGCATCAAAGCTTTGTTGCCGGAAGTTCCGCAATGTGGAGTGTTTGATACGGCTTTTCACCAAACCATG
Source organism: Bacteroidales bacterium (assembly GCA_963664245.1). Classification (GTDB taxonomy): domain Bacteria; phylum Bacteroidota; class Bacteroidia; order Bacteroidales. The sequence continues at coordinate 1,631,707 of OY760934.1, read as the reverse complement.
CCCGATTATTCATACATGTACGCGCTTCCTTACGAGATGTACGAAAAACATGGTGTTCGCCGCTATGGGTTCCACGGAACCAGTCACCGTTTTATTTCAAAAAGAGCGTGCGAAATTTTGGGCTTCGATTACGAAAACTCAAAAATTATTACCTGCCATTTAGGAAACGGAGCTTCTATTGCAGCCGTTAAAAACGGAAAATCAATGGATACTTCAATGGGTTTAACCCCGGTAGAAGGCCTGATGATGGGAACCCGTTCGGGCGATTTGGATCTGGGAGCTTTATTTTATATCATGGATAAAGAAAATCTGGATGTTCAGGGAGCCAATACGTTGATTAACAAAAAAAGTGGAGTGTTGGGTATTTCAGGGGTATCGATGGATATGCGTGAAGTAGAAGATGCCCAGGCTGCCGGAAATAAAAGAGCCGATCTGGCCCTGAAAATGTATTTCTATCGTGTGAAAAAATATATTGGGGCTTATGCTGCTGCCATGGGAGGTGTTGATATTATCGTATTTGCTGGTGGTATTGGCGAAAACGGACCTGAAACCCGCGAAGCTATTTTAACCGATTTTGAGTTCCTTGGTTTAGACTTTGATAAAGACGCAAATGCCGGGGTAAGGGGTAAAGAAGTGATTATTTCTAAACCCGAATCAAAAATAAAAGCAATTGTAATTCCAACCGATGAGGAGTTGGTTATTGCCCAGGATACTTACAAATTGATTAAAGGAGAATTATAATTATTGATTAATTTTAGTGGATGAACCTGCTCAATTTTGGGCAGTTTTATTTTTTTATGTTCAAGATATAGCCCACCCCGCGGATGTTTTCAATGGTAACGGTTTTGGCAAAGCGGAGGTATTTCCGGATGCGGCTCATAAAAACATTCATGCTGCGCCCCATAAAATAATCGTCTTCGCCCCAGATATTTTCCAGGATTTCGGCATTTTTAAGCAGTTGGTTTTTGTGCAGGATGAGGTATTTAAGCAGTTCGGCTTCCCGCAAAGTTAAGAGTTGGTCTTGTTGCGGGTGCTTTAATTTCAGGTTTTCAAAATCAAGTTGGTAATTTTCAAGGATCAAGGCTTCTTCCGGCCCTGAGATTTTTGACCGTTTTAAAATGTTTTTGAGCCGTAAAACCAGTTCGTCGGCTTCAAAAGGTTTGGTGATGTAATCGTCTGCACCGATTTTTAATCCGGTCAGTCGGTCTTCTTTCATGCTTTTTGCCGTGAGAAAAATAAACGGTATCTGCGGTTTCAGTGATTTGATTTTTTCGGCTAGCCTCAACCCGTCCATTTCGGGCATCATAATGTCTAAAATACACAAATCAAATTCGTGTTCTTTAAACGATTTTAGGGCCAGGTTCCCGTTTAAACAATGAACCACTTCAAAGCCTTCAATTTGGAGGTACTGCTTTAAAACATTTCCTAAATCCTGGTCGTCTTCGGCCAATAATATTTTTTGTTTGCTCATTTTACAAAGGGATTTCAATTATAAATGTGCTTCCTTTTTCGGCTTTGCTGTCCACTTTTATTTTTCCGCCGTGGGTGTCAACAATTTGTTTAACAATGTATAAGCCCAGGCCCAGCCCTTTTACCGCGTGAATGTTCCCTTTTGGAATCCGGTAAAATTTATCAAAGATGAACGACTGGTGAGCCTTGGCGAGGCCGATGCCGAAATCCCGGATTTTGAGAATCAGTTTTTGCCTGCCATGTTCGGTCGAAATCATTATTTTTTTATCCTTCCCGGAATATTTCACGGCATTATCTAGAATATTTAAAATGGCCGAACCCATGTGAAACGGATCAATATTTACCGTGAGGTTTTCATCGGTGAGGTTTTGTTGGATGTTAACGTCCGGGTTTGTGGCCGAAAAATCCCGGATCAATTCCGATAAAAAATCCTTGAAATTAGTTTGCTGGACCTGAAAATCTTCTTGCTTGGAATGAACCGAAAGTTTCATCACTCCCGAAACAATTTTCTCCAGGCGTTTATTTTGGCGGAGCAAAACCTCGGCAATTTCTTCAACTTTTCCGGGAGCCGATTTGATTTCGTCTTTTTTCAAATTCTGTCCGGAAATTTTGATGGTGCTGATGGGAGTGTTCAGTTCGTGGGTCATGTTGTTGATGAAATCGTTTTTGATGTCGGCCAGTTTTTTCTGGCGGATGATGGTTCGTATGGTAAACGTAAAAATCGCTGCAAAGAAAAAGGTGGCCAAAACAAGCCCGGCAATAAACCATTTTATCTTGTTTAAAATATATTGAGCAATGTTCTTGTATTCGTAGTACATACGGATTTCCATGTAATATTTCCCGACCCATTTACTGAAACTTTTGTAGTTGCCCGTTTCAATTAAGTTTGCTTTCCCGAAAAGTAAAATTTCCCCTAACCGTTTGGCATCTTCCGAATATTGGTAAGTGTTGGTCTCATGGCTGGTGATTTTAGCCAGGCTTATCGCGACATCCATTTCAATGTCCATGCCTTTTTCGAGCAGTTTCTCCCGGATAACCGAATCCGTTTTGCTGTAAAAAATAAAAGCTTCTTTTAGCCTGTAAATCATCTCCTGGTATTGTTCGTTGCTTATCGACTCTTTGTTTTCAATAAGCTTGTCAAAATCTTCGGCAAAAAACCTGAATGGCTGGTAATTCATTTCGGCATTAAAAAACGAAGCGGATACGATGGGGGTGCTGGCAAGGTCAAATTTATTGAGTTCCAGTTTGTAGGTATTATAAATCAAATACCCGGAAATGCCGATAAACGTTAGCATCGAAAGCGAAAGAAAAACAATGGAGGCCCGTATTCTTTTTTTATGCATAAGCAAAATTAAACATTTAATTTTTTGATTTTCCACCATTAACACTGCGTTAACATAGCATTAACCCGCCATGCGTTTTTATCAAATAAGTTTGCAGCATAACCCGAAAATTAAAAAAAATGAATAAAAAAATAAAATTACCGGCAATTATTTTAGGTATTACTTTTTTAGTCCTGGCGGGATTAAAAGCAGCACAGTCTTCCGGCGAATGCGAATTCCCGGTCGACTTGAAACTTGCCCGGAAGTTTTTTATGGAAGCCAAAGATTTGGCCGATCGTGACCATTCACAGCTTTGGGGCGTAAATATGTATGGTTCCATGATGTTTGTTGAACCCAAAACCCGTTTCATTGTGGCCAACGAAGCGGATGCCGAAGGGAAATTGAAAAAAGAAGGGGAGGTGTATGTTGGACAACTTGAGCCGGGAACTGGGATTGCAAATACGGCGATCAACTGGGGCGGGAAACGCTGGCTGATGATTAACTGGGATGCTTTAAACAAGGATAATCCTCTGAGCAGGAAAAATCTGATGATGCATGAGCATTTTCACCGCATACAGGATGAAATCGGATTATCTCCGCGTTCCTCAAACAACCTTCATTTGGATAAAATGTGGGGGCGCATTTGGCTTAAAATGGAATGGAACGCTTTAGAGAAAGCCGTTTTCTCGGAAGGGAAAGAACGCAAACAAGCCATAACCGATGCGCTGGTTTTCAGGAATTACCGCCAACGTTTATTTGACGGGGCAAAACAAAACGAGCTAAATCTCGAATTGAACGAGGGTGTGGCCGAATACACGGGCTTTATATTAAGTCATTTGAATAAGCAGTCTCAGCTGGATTATTTTAAATCCAATATCACGCATTATAAAATGGCGACTTCTTACGTACGTTCTTTTGCTTATTTATCGGGACCTCTGTACGGTTATTTGCTTTATCAGAAAGATAAAAAATGGAACAAAAAACTAAAGCCGGAAACGGATCTTTCAGCATTGCTAAAAGGAGCTTATAGCGTGAAAATCCCTGAAAATTTGCAGGAAATGGCGGAAGCAAAAAAGCTGAATTATAATTATGATAAGGTTTATCAAATCGAAAATGATTTGGAAACAGAGCGGATAGAATTTAACAAGGCTCTGACGGAAAAATTTGTGAATGGCCCGGTGGTGAAGTTTGCACTGGTAAAAATGAATTTTACCTTTAATCCGAGCAATATAAAATCGTTTGAGGGGCAGGGTACGGTTTACCCAACCCTGAAAATGACAGACCTTTGGGGCACGCTGGAAGTGAACGGGGGGATGGCTCTGGTAAACACTAACTGGTCGGGGGTAAGGGTTTCGGCAAAGAACCTGAAGATTAAACCTGATTTAATGGAAGGTGAAGGCTGGACTTTGAAACTTAATCCTGGCTGGATGGCTGTTTCCGGCGAACGCTTGGGCGACCTGGAAATAGTTGAAATTAAAAAGGAAGAAGAATCTCCCGAAATTAATGTCGAAAACCTGAAACAAAAATTTCTTGACGATCCGGTATTGGGTTGCAAAATCAGTGAAAAGTTACGTTATCAATTCGCGCCCGGTTCCGATATTAAAATCCCGGAAGTTGGTACGTTTTACAAGGCTCCCATAAATATTACCGACGAATGGGGACTGCTGAAAATTGAAAGTGGTTATACCATGATCGATAAAGAACGTTCGAAGTTTTTGGTGAGCCTGCCTTTAAAGGAGGAAAAAGGAAAACTTAGCGGCGATGGCTGGGTGCTGTACCTGAATGATGGTTGGGAAATACTGACAACAGAAAATAATAAGGTGCTTGTAAAAAAATAAAAAGAAAGCTCATCAATTGATGGGCTTTCTTTTGTTTAATTTTTTAATAATTTTTAAATATTTCTGCTAATTTTTTCTGTAAGTCTTCTCCTCTTAGATTTTTGCTTATAATCACACCTTGAGGATCAATTAATACATTCTGGGGAATAGATTTAATACTATATAAAACAGCAACTTTACTGTCCCAGAGCTTCAAATCTGAAACATGTTTCCATGCTAATTTGTCGTTATTAATGCTTTTCACCCATGCGTCTTTTTCTTTATCTAATGATACGCCCAATACTTCAAACCCTTTATCGTGATATTTTGTATAAGCTTTTATTATATTAAGGTTTTCTTTACGACATGGACCGCACCATGATGCCCAAAAATCAACAAGCACATATTTTCCTTTAAATGATGAAAGCTTAACTGGATTGCCTTCCGGATCATTTTGAGTGAAATCTGGTGCTATTGCCCCAACTAATGTTGTTTTTAGTTTTTCTAATTCTGTGGCATATTCTCTCCCAGCTATTGTATTTTTTACATTAACAGAAATAATTTCAAATAAAGAAGCAACTTCTGAATAAATAGGAATTGTTCCTCCGTATCGTTTTAGTGCTGCTATGCATACAAAACTATCTGGGTTCCTTTTTATAAAAGATGCATATACATCTTTCTGCTCCCAAAGTATTGAGTCATATTTTGTCCAAACAGTGTTGCTATCTTTTTCATCAAGAGGTAATTTTGCATATTCCCCCCAAAAAGTTACCATTTTATCGGTAGACGGTTTTAAAGCTATTTTAAGCTTTTCATTATCCATATTTAGCTTTGTTCCGGTAACCTTTGTTTTAGCTATAGAATCCCCGTTGCCAAATACTAATATTTGTCCCTGTTCCAAATAAATATCAATAAGGTCGGTTACATAATAATTATGATCCTTGGCCTTATACCTAATCATTAGATTCGCCATTATCGGCTCATTAACAACACCTTTAAAACTAAATTGTCCGTTCTGCACCTTCGTAGTATCTATAATATTACGTGTTTCCTGATACACAAGAGATATTTTTGCAGATGGATCCAATTTTTCTATTCTACCTTTCACGGTGTATTCCCCTTTTTGTGCCATTAAAAAAATAGGGAAAATCAATATAATGGATAAGATAAGTTTTTTCATGTGCATCCTGTTGTTAGTAAATATGATTTTTTATGAGTTACATAGCATTGCTTTAACTTTATGTTTTTTAACAAAGAAAATGTTAATAAAGAGGCTGTCCAATGAATTTAAGCAGCCTCTTTATTATCAATAACTAAATTTGTTCTTGATTTAATAGATGCAGTATTTTATTCATTCCAAGGGTTTTGTGGCCAGTCAGGATTGAAATATAATACCTGTAAAGGAATTTGCAGGGTGTATTTATTACTGCCCGGGGACAAAGTTGCTACAACACTTTCAGAACCATCATACCTGTTAATTACCGGCATACGGCCTTCGGCATCCAGTCGTCTCATATCAAACCAACGCATCCCATTAAATGCAAACTCAAAGGTTCTTTCATTCAATACTTTTTGCAATACTTCCTCCTGTACATCAGATTCAAATTTCACATAAGTATCTGAGGGGAAACGGCATTTACGCACTAAATCCAATTCATCACAAGCTGTGCTCAATTCATTTGCACGGGCAGCCGCTTCGGCAAGGATTAACCTCATCTCAGCAACGGAGGTTCCCCAATTGGGATAATCATTATTATATAGAACACCGTACGACCGGTATTTAGTTTGTTCTCTCATTATAAAACTGTAGTCCCCGAGCCCGCTATAATAGAACTGCAAACGCAAATCGGTTGTATCAAAAGTTTTTAGAAAAGTAAGCGTTGGAGATATTATATAATCATGTAAACTGCTATACCGTGAATAAATGGCATCCGGGCTTATCATCAAATTAGGGATATCCATTTCAATCATTGAAGAATAATCTACTATTGTATCCGAGCCGTTATCCAGTGCCAATTGAGCGTTTTGGGCTGCCTGCGAATAATTTCCCATGTACAGATAAGTCCTGGCCAGTACACTATATGCAGCGGCTACTCCTCCACGAAAGCGATTTTTAGTGTTGTCTTGAGGCAAATCAGAAATAGACATATTGATATCAGTGATGATATTATCATAAATTTCTTGGACTGTACCGCGGTATGGAGTAGGGGTGCTCAAATCATTAGAGGTTACAAAAGGAACGGCCAAATCCTCATCAGCCGTATTTGTATTATACGCTTTTCCATACAGGTTTACCAGGTATAGATATTCAAAAGCTCTTCCAAGCAGTGCTTCTGCCTTCAGGCTTTTCTTCTGTTCTTCTGTACCTCCCGTTGCATCATCAATTTCTTGAATTACCGTATTGAAGTAATAAACTCTCTTATAAAAGTTATCCCATAACCTAGGCGATTCTTTCATGTCCTCTGAAAATTGTGAAGCCCAAGTATATACTCGGTCGTTGTAATTTTCGGGAGGATTTGAAACACTCAGGTTATCTACATTATCTGCTAGCAAATTTAAGTCGTTTGACAGGGAAGTTTCAAGATGGAAACTATTCAGCCATAAATCATAATCCGTTACCGTTTCTAACACTTGTACCCCTTTAGGTTGCACATCGAGGTATCTATCGCAGGAAACAAATACAAATGTAAAAAGCAACGCAAGTACAAAGCATTTATATATATAATTTTTCATTGTTTTTTCTTTTTTCATATCCATTGAAATTAAAAATTAACGTAGAGGCCTATTGTATAAGTAGGGGTTAAATAAGATTTGGCATAACTTCCGGTTGCTATGCTATAATTATATTTGTTAAATGCTACCGTATATAGATTAGAGGCCTGTAGTCTAATTTCGAAATTAGAGATTCCTACTTTTTTTATGAGTTTATTGTCGCGAAGGCTATAAGAAGCCGTCAAATCACTAAGGGTAAAATAGGCTCCATTAACGATATATTTGTCAGTATAACCTAAATGAGTAGAGGATGGGTAAAGTAAAGATGGCAAGACGTCAGGGTCTGTCTCGTCGCCCGGCTGCCTCCAGTAATTATTAGCTCCTTCCAATGGCCTTACTTCTTCTGCATCCGGCACAATTGTTCTTACCTTAAAGCCAGCATAAAAATTTATCATACAATAAATATAAAAGTTCCCCATATCTACACGGTTACTTAAACCTGCATTAAAGGCAGGAATAGAGCTTCCTGAATAATCAATATAGCTTTTAGTAGTATTATCAGAAAGTTCTTTAGGTTCGCCGTTTTCATCGTAAACCAAAATATTTCCAGATGAGTCCAGTCCTGCATAGCGGTAGTTAAATATAGCTCCAACAGTATATCCTTCGGTGTAACCGGCATAACTGCCATCTATAGCACTTTCCACAGCAGGCTGGTCATTGTATACCTCTAGTACTTTACTGTTATTATAAGAAAAGACAAGTCCTGTGTTCCAATTAAAAGTTTTGCGGGTGATCCAGTCGGCATGTAGGCTGATCTCCAATCCACTGTTACGGATGGATGCCTGGTTTATTATTGCAGAAGTTCCTCCTTTTGAAGCATCAATCTGGTTGTATGCCAGAATATCCGTGCTTTTTTTGTTATAATAATCAATACTACCTTTAATGTTTTTAAAAATATCATAGTCCAGGCCTATATTGAAATTACGGGTTTGTTCCCAGCGCAATTCGTTATTGGCATAAGATAAAAGAGTGAGCATAGGAATAATTGATTCCGGATTAAAATAATTATAATCGGCCTCAGCTATTACTTGTGGTAAAGATTCTTTAGACACGTTGCCGTTAAAGCCATACGCAGCCCGAAGTTTCAAAGAATTGAGAAAGGCTACATCTTTCACAAAGTTTTCTTTATGGATATTCCATGCAGCTCCTATAGACCATAATGGTTTGTAGTGGTATTTAGGGTCGGTACCGAACAAATTGGATTGATCAATACGGATACTCCCAGTAAAAGAATATTTTCCTTTATAAGCATATACCACGTTGGAGTATATGGAAACATATCGATTGTCTTCATACCCCTGATTAAATAGATCACTATAAGATAGCCTGGGGTTTACCCCTGCATAGGCTGCTCCATAATTGTTCAATAAAGTATAATAATCGATAGGCTGTTGTAGCAAAGTTTGGTCGCTATAACCAAAATAAGAGGCTGTGTTTGACTTTTCAAGTACGTCCCTCATTTCCCCGCCTAATATTACATTAAATGAATGATCTTCATTGATCTGTTTATCATAGTTTAACTGGGCACGTAAGGTATAACTTTCCGTATTGGCTGTCTGTTGATTCAAAAAACTACCCTTGGGAATATTTAAAAAAAGACCGTCGTCACCGTTTTCAGTATAATAATTGACATACTGGTGAGCTACGGATGAATTTTCACCGGCAAGGTACTTTACATCTGTACGGGAGGTTTCATATACTCCCCCGAAATTAAGATCAAAGCCGTTTCCTATATCATAGTTAAAATTAGCTGTAATACGGTTATCAATAGTATAGCTTTTAGTACTAATCTCATTTATATCTACCAGCGGGTAATACAAATTATCGAGCAGTCCTAACGACATGATATGTTCGTTATAATAAGGGTTTGCATAGGATCCATAAAATAAAGGAAGGGGATTCCCGTTTTCGTCATTAAAACGTTCATAGGGATAAATAGTATTAATATCGGGTATAGGTACAGAATTTGTTTTTGATTTCATAAAATCAGTGGTCAACTCTAAAGAGAAACGATCTGAGAACCTCATTGTAGCCCGGCCGGAAAGCATAAAACGGCTTTCATCATTTTTGATTTCTGATAAATCACTGGCAGTATAATTAGCCGTGAGATAGTAGAGTAGCTTTTTATCCCCGCCTGAAATATCCAAATTATAGGTTTGGGTTGAAGCTGTACGTAAAAATAAGTGTGCATAATCATCGGTATTGTTGTAAGAACCCAGTTCCTGAAATTGCTGTTCGGCCTCTTCTTCTGTAATTATGCCTGCAGCCTGTTGAGCCATTATAAGATATGGGGCAGGCTTGGGATAATAAGCACCAAATACAGGATGTGTAATATAAGTCCAAACATAAGAGGGAATCTTGCTCTCATTACGGGTTCGATAAGCATTAAGGTATGTATTAGAGGCATCCTTATCCCAGCGGTAACGATCATAGTTTTCTTTAGGGGTAAAGCCTGCCGTAGCCCTAAAATTAACAAGGAGTTTCCCTGCTTTGGCTTTTTTGCGCTCAATCACAATCACCCCATTGGATGAACGGGCTCCATAAATGGTTGCGGCGGCTGCATCCTTTAAAACAGTTACCGATTCAATCTCATTGGGATTAATCATGTCTAGTGAGAGCTCGGTAGGATAACCATCTATTACGATCAAAGGATCTCTATTCCCATTAATGGTGGAAACACCCCGTATCTGGAAAAGGCTGTTCCCTTCGAATTCAACATCATTGTTAATTAGCAGGCCGGGTATCCTGTTCTCAAGACTGGTTAGAAAACCAGTGGTGTTGATGCGGCTGTCATATTCTTTTACCCGCATTGTGGCAACACTTCCGGTGCTTTGTTCTGGTTTAATTTTTTGGTAACCCGTACTGATTACGGCAACTTCTTCCAATTCTGCAGCCCTTTGTTCCATCACTACATTAATTTCTGTGTCTTCAGCAGAAACGGTAATCTCCTGTTTATGAAACCCCACAAAACTGAAAACCAAAACAGAACCTTCGGGAACTTTTACGGTATAATTCCCATTGGCATCAGTAGTGGTTCCTTTAGTTGTACCTTTAATTAAAACAGTGGCTCCGGGAAGAGGTTTTCCTTCAACATCTGAAACGGTCCCTGTAACTTTTATCAGGCTAAGCTCTTGGAGTTCTGCCGGTTTTTTTAGTTTAATGACGATCATTTTTTCAACAATCGAATAGGTTAATGGCTGGTTTTTAAAACACACCTCCAATGCTTCTTCTAAAGAAACGTCTGTTAGGTCAATCGTAATTTTACTGCTTTTTTCAATAACATCATCGGTATAAATGAAATCATACCCGGTTTGTTTACTGATTTGTTTAAAAATCTCTTTTAAGCTGATGTTATCTCCCTTGAGGGATATTTTTTGCGAATTGCTCCCCGCAAAGCCTTGAAAGCTTGTCATTAGGATGATTAGGGTCATGATCCCGATTCGCATTTTGGTCAAGCTGTTTGGTCCTAAGCCTGACTTAAAAATTTTAAGATTAAAATCCATAATTTTCATAAATTTGTAAGTGATGAATTAATTTCATTTGATTAATTGATCGGCCTGAAATAATTTTGAATTTATTTGCAAGTATTTATTCTTAATGTTTTTGGCCGGTCTTTTTTTGGTGTGTTTCATTTCGCCATATTTTTCTCCTTTCTTAGGTTCATATATCATTTTTAGAAAACAATTATTTTTCGTCCTTCTATTTTGAAATTAACTTCCTCGGTTTCGCCAAGAGCTTTTAACAAGGTTATCAGGCTTACATCTTTTGAGATGGTTCCGTTAAATCGTTGCTGAATGTTTTTCTCAAATTCAACGTCAATATCGTACCACCTGGATATTTGGCGCATGATGCTTTCAATGTCCATGCTTTCAAACATAAATTTCCCTTGTTTCCATGCAATAATATTTTCTACATCAACTTCGCTGATACTTAATTTCCCTGATCCGTCTAAAGATGCTTGTTGTCCGGGTTCAATAATTTGGTTTAATTCATTTGATGGGGATGAAACTTGAACCGAACCTTCCAACAGGACAACTTTTTTCTCGGGTTCGTCTTCGTAAGCGTTGATGTTAAAATGTGTTCCCAAAACCTTGATTTTTAATTCTTTTGACGAAACAATAAACGGAACCTCTTTGTTCGGTTGAATCTCGAAATAAGCTTCTCCGTTTATCTCAACTTTACGAACCGAATCGTTGAACTGTGTCGGGAATTTCATGCTCGAAGCCGAGTTGAGCCATACTTTACTGCCATCGGGCAAAACAATCATTTGCTGGCCACCTTTTGGGGTGTTGATTGTATTGTATGAAACCGGCAAAGAAGGGTTCTTTGTATGCAGGTTTGATGTTCTGTTTTGATTAATAACTATTGGTTTGTAAATGAGTTTTCCTTCTTCTTTAACAATAGCGATTTTCCCTTCTAAAGAAACCATGCCGCTGTCGATATTGTCTAAAACAATGATTTTACCATCGGCCAATGTCAGGGTCGCTTTGTTCCCTCCGGGAGCAATGTCGTATTTTAAGGATGTTTTATATCCCGATCCTACAATGTTATTTTTAGGGGCGATGTTAAGCAATACCACGGATGCCACGGCTATAAGGACTATAAAAAAAGCTGCAACCTTGTAAATCAAATTGCTCTTGCGAAGAGGGCGTTCTGCTTTATTCGATAATTGTTTTTCTTTTTTTATGATTTGTTTAAATATCCGGTCTTTTGTAGCTCCCCGGTAATTATAGGGCTCGCTTTTGTTTTTATCCCATAGTTCTGACAGAAGGTACTCCAGAGTGCTGTTGTCTTCATCTTTTTGGGTTAGTTTCCAAAATTCAGAAAACTCTTCTTTGCTTAGCGTGTTATCTAGGTACTTCTTAAATAACTTTTTGTATCGAATATTGTTTATGGACATAAATCATTTTTTTATGTAAGACGACAAAAAATAGAATCAGGTATTATTGCAGTTTTAATTATTTTGCTATTTCCTTGATTTTTGAGTAACGATTAATCGAGATAGCCTTCGGGAAATTTATTCTTCAGAGAAGATTTGATTGATTTTTTTGAATTGGCGATGGTTGTTTTAACCGTGTTTGTTGAAAGACCCAGTTCTTTGGCAATTTCTTTTTGCGAAAGTCCGTCTATTCTGTTCCGGACAAAAATGAGTCTTCTTTGCGGGCTGAGTTCTTTAATCAATTCTTCTAATACCTGTTGGCTTTCTTCCATTAACAGAGAATAATCGGCACTTGAAGTAGCCAGCCTTTCTGATAATCCCCATATAATTTCCTGGTACTTTTTGTTTTGGGCCACCGATTTAAAAAAGTCCATGGCTTTGTTGTGTGCAATTTTGAAAATATAACCGTTAATGTTTTTGATTTCTTTTAATAGCCCGCGTTTAACCCAAATCCTCAAAAAAACATCTGTTGCCAGTTCTTCGGTGATTTCGTTCGATTTAGTGATACTGAAAAGGTAATTATAAATGCGATCCCAATACTTATAGTATAGCTTATTAAATGCCTGCTCGTCCCCATTTGCAATATGAGTTAACAAATCTTTATCACTTTTTAGATCAATCTTCTTCATAAAATCTGGTTCCGGAGAAAGAACTTAATTCACGCGTGCTATTTCTCTATTGTAAAGACGATAAAAAATCAAACAGGTATTATCGCATTTGAGTTTTTTTTTATCAAATTTACATTACGATTAAAGAACACTTATAAAAGTATAAAAATTCTGATTCAATGTGTTTTTTATGAGGTTGTTGCCTTTTCTTATATTGCTGCCGGGTTCTTAATAAAAAATTATGGAGAGGTCCTAAAACAAGAAACCCGCTGAAAGCGGGCTTCTCAAATTCTGGAATAATTTTCGGTTTGAGGATGGAATATCTTATTTTGATCTTGTTTTACTAGGTGTCATTTTGTGTTCGCGGCGCATTTCAAAAATGTCGGTGTTGATAGAGTAATCGCCAATTAAGTGCTGACAGAAATAATCGGCATACAGCCAGAAACCGTATTCGTTATTATCGCCCCAGCCATGGCGCGAACCCGGCATGATAAAGAAATCAAAACGTTTGTTTGCCCGGATCAAAGCTTTCGCCATGCGGAACGTGTTTCCGGGATGAACGTTATCGTCCATGTCGCCGGTTACCAGCATTAATTTTCCGCGCAGGTTTTTGGCAATTTGCGGGTTGGTTTCAATTTGATAAATAAATTTTGACATGCCGTCTTTTTTGTTGATCTCTTCTTTTACCCCGTGATGGGTTTCGCTCCACCAGCGATTGTAAATGCTGTTGTCGTGATTTCCGGCAGCAGAAATGGCTACTTTATAAAAGTCGGGGTATTGGCAAATAGCTGCGGTCGACATAAATCCTCCGCCCGAGTGGCCAGTAATCCCTACTTTCTCAATGTCGATGAATTTATGGCGGTCGGCCAATTGTTCCAATACGTATTTTTTATCGGCCAGGCCATAATCCCGTAAATCACCATAACCGTAGTTGTGGTACCATTTTGAGCGATCCGGGTGTCCACCACGGTTCCCCAGGGTAATCATAATAAATCCTAGTTGTGCCATGCGGTCGGTGCGATCCATTCTTGGATTAAACGATTTGTCAACGGCTTCGGTTTGTGGTCCGGGGTACACGTATTCAATGACCGGGTATTTTTTAGTCGAATCAAAATCGAAAGGCTTGTACATGACCCCGTAAATGTCGGTAATACCGTCGTCGGCTTTGGCAACAAATGGTTCCGGAAATTTATAACCGGCAGCAAAAAGATTGCTTAAATCGGCTTCTTCCAGGTGCATTATTGTACGTCCGTTTATATCCCTGATTTCGGATTTAGGAACCGTGTTTACCCGTGAATAATTGTTTAAGAAATATTTATAAGAAGTCGACATATAGGCTTTGTGCATGTAGTTTCCTTTATTCAACAAAATGGGGGATCCGCCGTCGAGGCTTACTTTGTAGAAGTGTTTGAAGTATGGATCCTCATCTTGTTCGCGGGCATTTGCCGTGAAGTATAACATTCTGTTTTTAGCATCAAATTCGATGGTGTTTGGGTTATCCCTAGTAAACATGGTTAAGCCGTTGCAGTGCCAGGGGCCGGAAGTTAACTGGCGGATTACGTTTCCGTTGTTGTCGTACAAATAAAAATGGGCCCAGCCATCGCGTTCAGACAGGTGGATAAATTGTTTCCCTCCGTCAACCATAATGGGCTGAAGGGTTTCAACATAAGTGTTCATGCGTTCTTCAATCAACACTTTTATATCGCCGGTTTCGAGGTTGGCAACGCAAAAATCGTATTTATAAAGATCGCGGCTTTGGCGTTCAAAATATAATTCGTTTGAATTATTTGATAACCATACCAGTGGCGTGAAATCTTGTATCCTTTCTTTAGGAGTTCTTTGTTTTCGGCAAATTGAAACCCTTTGGTTGTTGAATTGTTTTACGTCAATGGTATCGATTTTTTGGTCTTCAATATTCATGACCATCAGTTCAATCTCGGTGGGGTCTTCTTCGCCCGGCATTTGATATTTATAGGTTTCAAGGGTTGGTCTTGGTTTTGATAAAGAATTGATGACCCATAAAAATTTTAAAGGACGTTCATCTTTTCTGGTGAACGCGAATTTTTTAGAGTTTGGAGCCCAAACAACATAAGCTCCTCTTCTTTTTTCTTTTTCCTCTTTTATTTTTTTCTCCTCGTCGTTCATATTTACGGAGTATCCTTCGCCATATTCGTAGTATTCTAGACCGTCGGTGGTTAGCTGATGCTCAACAATGGTCGAATCTTTTTCATCTTCAATGGCTTTCAGGTAGTTTTCCTTGTCCATGTAATAAAAGTTGAAATCTTTAGCGTACACGCAATAAGCACTGTCGGGAGAAATATTTAACCAGCGGGGTTCTTCTTTTTCTTCTTTCCAGTCTGCAATTTCATACAATTTTTTGGTTTGAAGATTATATTCCAGATGGTAAACTTTTTTCTTCTTTCCTTTTTTTTCAGGTTTCGGTTTTTTTGTTTTTTCTTTTTCTTTTATGGTTGAATCGTTTTTTACTTCTTCTTTTGGTTCTTCTTTTTCCTCTTCATCCTGGGTGCTGGTTACATCAAACTGAAAAACGGTATCATCTTTTTTAAATTTAGGATTGATGGGAGGCAGGTGTTTGTAATCATACGGGTCCTTTGTAATTAAGGTTAGCATGCGGGCCATTTCATGATTATCAAAAAGATATGATTTCTTTTTGTTTTCCAGGTTAACGAGGTAGTAAAACTCTCCCTCCGAGGTTTTATAGTTATACCAAAATTTGTCGCCGGTTTTTAGCCAGTTGGCCCTGATTTCGGTAGTGAAAACCATTTTCCTTACCTTGTCCGGTGAGAATCGTTCGGCTAAACGATAGTTTGCTTTTGTGATGGGTTCGTTTTGAGCATTTACAAATCCGGTTAGTATAAATGCCAAAACCATGGTAATGGTGCTTACCATTAACTTTTTAATTTTCATAATTTACATATTTTTAGGGGTAATACTAAAGTTGTAGCAAATGTATTGTAAAGGCCTGATAGTTACAAGTTATGAACCGGATTTTCTACCTAAATGTAATAAACGTAGAGTTAATCCTTTTTTTTATATATGTAGAACCTGTTTATTCTGAATACCCAAATATTTAAAGTTGTTCCATCACTTCGTCTGTAATTTCAAGGTTATGGAAGACATTTTGCACATCGTCATCATCTTCAAACAGCTCGATAACCTTCATGATTTTTAGGGCTTCTTCGGTTTCAAGGGTGATGGTTTCGTGGGGGATGCGCTGCAGTTCGGCATTTTCGGGTTCAATGTTCATTTCTTCCAGCTTTTTCATCATGTTGCCAAAATCTTCCAGCGAAGTGGTTACGGTAAACATTTCCTCGTTTAGGTCGATATCTTCGGCACCGCCGTCTATCATTTCCAGTTCAAATTCTTCTTCGTCAAGGTTTCCTTTCGGGATGGAGAATATGCCTTTGCGGTCAAACAAAAAATTGAGCGAGCCATTGGTTCCTAAATTGCCGTTGAATTTGTTAAAAATCGATCGTATGTTGGCCACCGTGCGTTGTTGGTTGTCGGTGGTACACTCGATAAAAACCGCGATGCCATGACTGAGGTAGCCTTCGTAAGTTAGCTCCTGGAAAGCCGCCGAGTTTTTTTCGGTTCCTTTGTTAATGGCCCGTTGCATGGTGTCTTTGGGCATGCTTACCCCTTTTGCATTCGCAATAGCCAGCCGTAAACGTGGGTTGCCATCCGGATCGGGACCGCTTTCTTTTACCGCTACGGTTATTTCTTTAATAATCTTTGAAAAGATTTTGGAGCGTTTAGCATCCAGGGCTCCTTTTTTTCGTTTGATTGTTGACCATTTGCTGTGACCTGACATGGGCTTGTTTTTTTAATTTGGATTATTTTAGGAAGAAATACAAATTTAAGAAAAACTGAGGATTTTTTGATGATGGTGGTTTTTCTTCGGTTCGAACACAAAAAAAGGCTTCCCCGACAAGGAAAGCCTTCAATAAAACCAAAACGTAGGGATTTACCATTTAATAAGTGTGATCCCAAAAGAAATTGGATATAGTTTAAACCCTTCGGGGCCTTCGCCTTTTTTAAACATGGTTGTAAGTGAATAGGTGGTGTAAAAGTTGAACCATCCCCAGCCAAAACGAAGCATGGCATCCACTTTAATCGGATTTAAGTGGAAAGAGTTATGGTTTTTTACTCTGCGTTTATCATCCGGAGTTGTTTTTGCAATCGGTTCATAAGCCGGGTCGTCTAAAAATTCGTAATCAACCATGGTGTATTCTGCATCTTTGTTGTTAAAAACCATTTTTGTTTTTGAAGCCACTTTTAAGCCGAAAACCATGCCGGCCGATACGTGGAAACTTCGGCGGTCGCCCCAGGAGTTGGTTTGGTATTCAAACAAGCACGGAATATTCAGGTAGTAAGCCGTTAGTTTATTTTTTTTCAGGTCGACATCAAAATTTTTGTACGCGTCAATGCGGTCCTTATCGGGGTTTAAAGTAATGTTATTGTCAAAGCGGTAGTTCCTGAACTCCATTCCCAAACCGGTTACAAATCCCCAGTGATTGTTTTTTGAAAGGGAAATGTTTTGTTCAAAAACGTTTAAATCGAAACGGCTGGAGGCTCCTAGGTTCAGGTCAAGGAAATCATAACGGTTGCCAAAATCCATGTCGAAATCGGGGGTAACGTAAGCATTGATCCCGATATCAACACCGCCCCAGTGACCGTTAAACCTATTCCAGTAATGCTTGCGGTAACGGGCATTGCCGTACTCGTCAACAATAAACTCATGACGACCAAAACGAATGTAGGTAGAATCATTGTGTTCGCCAATATTGATATTTAAGCTGCCGAATTTACGACCGTTGCGGCTTGAGTATTCATAATCGTCCCAATGTTCAGCATCGCCACGGTATGTTCTTCCGGGAGCCGAAATGCGGTCTTTGGTGACGGCTTCGGGATTGCCTGTGTAATTTACCTGGCTATTTCCCTGTTGTTTAATGTGGAGGTTTTTGCTTGCGTTAATGTCGGCTACTGCTTTCGAATAAGCACTAATGTCAACATTTTTGGCGGCCAACTCTTTGGTGTCTAAAATAGAACTGCCGTTTACAATGCTTTCCATCGACTGTGTTTCGCCTTTTAAATAAATTTCCGAAGCACCGTGCAATTTAATGGTAAGCTTTGGAACATTTACCTCCATTTCTATTTTTGCGGCTCCGCTCGATTGAACAGATAGCTCGTCAGTAGTGATCGCCGATTTAGTATAAAACTCTGAAGCACCCGATCCGTCAATCGATTTTAAACTTGGAGCAGTGATGTAAATATTTAAGGCAGACGGGCTGCGCAAGCTCATGTTTTTAATGGTCAATATACCGTCCTGAACTTCGGTTCGGATGTCTTTAATTTTGTTGGCCGTTGTTTCAACGATCACTTTTGTGGTTTCTCCCGTGGTGAAATAAACAATGGCAGTTTCTCCAAACACTACCGAATGAAAATTTGCCACGCTTCTTTCTTCTTTTATCAAATCATTGCTTGTTTGGGCATAGGTTTGAACCCCCAGTGTGTAAACAACCAATGTGATTAAACTTATAATTTTTATCCTTTTCATAATCCTGTTATTTATTTTTTTGATTTTTATTCTACGACGTGAAGTTTTAAACAAATGTTACAACCAATGTTTAATTTGCCGGTTTCCCTGCGATATATTCCGTGCTCCTGTTTTCTTCGGCAATTTTTTCTTCGTTGCTTTTGTTGTTTATTACCAGGTTTGTTCCGGTTACTTCGTTTACCCGTTGCAGCCCAATATTGGCCAGTACCCATAATGGCCCGACTTTTTTCTTCGGTTTATCTTCTATGCCTCGCTCGCTTGTTCTGGTTTCACTTTTCATTTGTGAAAACAGTCCTTTCCAAACGGCTTTAAATTTTGAATCTTTGTGTGCTTCGCCTGCGTCTGCCAACAGAAGAGAGTTGGGCTCAATTATTATGGGTTCAAAATCCATCAGCGGGAACTTCGTCGGAAAAGAAGTTTGCTTATATGATGAGGCAATCTGAATGTTTGGGTTGAGCGTGTAATTAAGTTTCTTAATTCCAGTTTTTTTTGCCAATAGCCGTTGCTGATAATGTTCAAAATTAACTTTAGTGATGGTCCGCTTTGCAATAACAATTTCTGTGTTTTGAATTGATGCTATTTTTTTCGCTGTGAGCTGCTGGTTCATTTTAGTAAGAACCTCTTTGGGTTGATCCGCAAGCGTGTTTTGACCTGCTGGTTTTTCGGTATTCATAAACGAAATGCCGAGATAAAGCAATAAAATGGCAGCTGCCGACGCGGCGGCGTAATACCAGCCTTTTTGAATAACAAAGGGGTGCTTTTTCAAAGCTTTTTTATGGGCGTAGGTGATGGAAAGATCAGCCTCAACTTTGGTGTTTTTGTACAGCCTGAAATGTTTTTCCTGTTCCGGGTTTTGTTTGATGAACTCGTTTAGTTCGGCAGTTTCCGAAGCAGACAAATCATTTTCCGCAGCAGCGATGAAAAACTTTCCCGCATTATCTTCGTTAATATTAATTGTAGGCGAAGCGATATTTTTCTTTAAAGCATTTTTATCCTCAAAAACAATGTTTTCTTCGTCGGTAAGGTTTGCAACTTCCAGGCCTTCGAACTCGGCTTTAATATCTGGATGGGCATCAAGGAAAATAAATAATTCCTGCCTCATGTTCGGATCAAGTGTTCCATCCATGAAGTCAACCAGGAATTCTTCGTAATTATGTTTGTTTATTTTCATTTTCCCTTTTTATACCACAACATCCATATCTACCAAATACTTTTTCAGGAAGACGCGTGCGCGGTAAATGTATACCTTTACCTGCGATTCGTTCAAATTTGTGATTTCCCCGATTTCTTTATAAGAGTAACCTTCGTAATCGCGCAGCAAAATAACTGAGCGTTGTATTTCCGGCAGCTTGTCTACGGCGTTGTTCAGCACCTCTTTCAAGTCGGAATATCCGTTTTTTGTTGTCTCCCTGTCCTGATGGTATTCCTCCATCGGGCTGATTTTTTTTTCATAGCGTACCACGTTGATAAAACAGTGGTAAGCCGTGGTGTAGATATACGATTTTGCCTTTTTGTAATTAACATCCTTTACTTTGTCCCACAGGCGTACAAATGTTTCCTGCACCACATCTTTGGCTTTGTCCTCGTCTTTCATGTTTTTGAGGATAAAGCGGTACACACCGTCCGAAAACTGGTCAACACACTTATTGTACTCCGCAGTTGTCATTCAAAGGTTTTGGTTCCATTTTCAAAGATAGGACGAAGCGGTTAAATAAAATGTTACAGTGGGCAGAAATTTTTTTAATTTTATAGAACAGATGGATTTGCTGCTCCCCGGCAAAATAAAATATTGATAATATAGATGTGTTATAAAATATGCTTATGAAATATTTTTTGCTTTTACTTTTAGCGTTTTTGTTCAGTTGTTCCAGTTATAATGAACAAAAGTTGTCTGTTATTTGTTCAGGAGATGGCGTTAAATTTGACTTGTCAATCGCCATTGATTCAACATTATTGACAACTTTAAACCCTGATACATTACGAATTTTAAGAAATGAGATTTTTGCGCGTTATGGATATGTTTTTGAATCTAAAGATTTAAATAATTATTTTTCACAATTTGAATGGTATGAACCACGAAATAATAACTCTGTAATTATAAAAAATCTATCTAGGATTGATGAGGCCAATATTAAGCTGATTAAAGATATTGAAAGTAAGAAGAATGTTGTATGGGATAAAGAATTTGTGGAGTTCTTAAGTTATTTGCCTCAGTTTGAATTTCCATTACATTTTAGATGTAGTAGGCTAATTGGTTATAAGGAGGTTGAAATTCCGGATTTAATTGCAGAAAAGTACTTAGAGAAGTTTTCTTTTGTTTATGGAATATTATACAGAACCTATAATGAAGTAGCTGTGATCCACGGCTTCGTTGGCGATTTCTTATACTTTGAAGTTTATAAATATAACCAAAATGGTGAGGTTGTTAATAAAATAAATTTATTGCCTTCGGGAAGTTGTGGCGATGATGCTGGCGTGAGTGTCACTACTAGTGGGGTTATAGATAAAGATCTTTGTATTAAATCACTTACTGTGGTTAAAACTTGGGATTATGAAATTGAAAATTCCAAGATAGACTCAACAGTATCTGAAACAGTAAGAAGTTTAAGAAAATTGCTGTAGTTTTATTTGTGAGTACCCTTGTAAAAACAGAAAAAGCATGAGTGAGACGTTTGTACTGCTCTTTAGTTTTTTAGGACAGTATTTTGTTGAAATAAATAAGGCTTTAGCTTATCTTTGAAAAAAAGAGGATAAATAATGAATCTTGCAGAATTAAAATTAAAATTGTTCCGACAAATTGATGGATTGGCAAGTGATAAACTGGAAGAGGCTTACGGAGTACTCTTGAATTTTATCAATAGCAAAGATGATTTGGAAGAATGGAACTATTTAACTCCTGAACAACAAAAAGGCATTCTTGACAGCATTATGCTAATGGATGATGGTGAAGGTGTTTCTCATGAAGAAATCATGAAAAAGTATAAAGATAAATACGATGCCTAAGGATATTATTTGGTCTCCGTTAGCAGAAAAGGATTTGGAAAATATTCTGGAATACCTTGCTGCGAATTGGAACCAAAAAGTGATTGTGCGTTTTTTAATTAAGATTGATTTTGTATCAAGCCAAATAGCTAAATCTCCTCAACAATTTCCACTTATTAATAAAAAATTTCAGGTGCGAAAATGTGTGGTAACCAAACAGAATACTTTATTTTATAGAGAAAAAGAAACCCGAATTGAAATTTTGAGGCTGTATGATACCAGGCAGAATCCCCGAAAATTGAAATTTACCCCATGAAAGAAAAAATTGTACAACAAATACGCCGGGCATTGCAAGCCCGTTCCGACCGGAAAGCAATTGAGGCTTCAAGCCGTTTTTTTAAAGAAGGGGAACAGGCCCTGGTTTACGGGATAAAAATGCCGGAAGTCCGGAAAATAGGAACCGGATTTTATAAACAACTGAAAGACCTTTCGAAGCAGGAAATTTTTGAAATTTGTGAAAAACTCTGGAAATCAAAATACCTGGAAGAAGCCGTTGTGGCCTGCATCTTTACAGAAGCTCTGCACAAAAACTACGAGCCTTCCGATTTCACTGTTTTTGAGCGTTGGGTGAAAAACTATGTCAACAACTGGGCCGATTGCGACACCCTCTGCAACCATACCGTCGGGAACTTTGTAATGATGTACCCTGAATACGTGAATGAATTAAAAAAATGGGCAAAATCTTCCAAGCGTTTTGTCAAAAGGGCTTCGGCGGTAACCTTGATTATCCCGGCACGGAAAGGAATGTTTCTGAAAGATATTTTTGAGATTGCAGATATTCTTCTCCTTGACCAGGACGACATCGTGCAAAAAGGCTATGGCTGGATGTTGAAGGCAGCCAGCCAGGCTTATCAACAAGAGGTGTTTGAGTATGTGCTGTCGAAGAAAGACCTTATGCCACGTACGGCTCTGCGTTACGCCATTGAAAAAATGCCAAAAGAATTAAAAACCGAAGCCATGAAAAAGTAAGAATCCTTCACCGATATAAATTTCGTACAATATTTAGAACCCTTTATAATCTGCATCAAATGCTAAATGGTAACAATAAGTCTTTGTACTTTCGTTAACTTTATATTGGGCATGACTTTTAGTAAACCTTAAACTGTTTTCCTCTTATGAAAAACCTTTTTATAATTCTAATGACTTTAATTGCTATGAATTCTTTTGCTAATGAAAAAATCGGATTGTTAATTATTGCTCACGGGTCGCCGGCAAAACAGTGGAACCAACCAGTGTTTGCTCTGGAGGCTCAGGTAAAAACCTTGTTAAAACAAAAACAAATTGGCGGCTTTGAAGAAGTAAGGGTGGCACTGATGGAATTTGCTGAACCCTCAATAGCTTCTGTGGTCAAAGACATGGAAAACAAGGGAGTGACGAAAATATTTGCTCTGCCTTTATTTATTGCTCCGTCTTCTCATTCTCTCATTGATCTTCCAACCATACTTGGCTTGCATTATTGTGAGAAAAATGTTCAGGAGCTTAAAGAAGAAGGGATTGAATTGGTAAAATCTTCCATTCAAATAACGCTTGGCCCTTCGTTAGATTATGGAACCGTAATCCGGGATATTTTATTGGGACAGCTCCGTTTATTATCAGAAAATCCTGAAGATGAAGCCTTGGTCATATTATCCCACGGTGATGATCATTTTATGCCGTTTTGGGAAGAATTAAGCACTAAAACCGGGAATTATATACTTGGGAAAACCGGGATTGAGTATTTTGATAAAGCCTTTGTTGGCATTGGACAGTCTTTTGGCATTAAAGGTGTTGATGTGATTTTAAAAGCAAGCGAACATAAAAAACGAGTGATTGTTCTTGGGATGTATTTATCGATGAGTGTTGAAAGAATGGCTGAAAATTCCAGTATTACTATGATGGGGCGGACAGTAAATTGCATGGAACTGTTTGAGAGAAAGGATGTCGTTTTCAGTAAATCCGGATTACTGTCAAGTTCCAAAATCTCAGAATGGATTGTTGAGAGAGCAATCAATTGGTTAAATAAATAACTTTAAATTTTTTTTGATGCCCCTTTGTTTTATGTAACAGCTTAGTAAGTTGTCAAATGATTTTATTAGCACAATAAAATTTACAGTGGATAGTTGATTATGTATAAAAGCTACTTGAATATAAAGAGAACTCCCGAAAACTAGTCCAGTTTCAATACTGCCAAAAACGCTTGTTGAGGCACTTCCACGTTACCTACCTGGCGCATACGTTTTTTCCCTTTTTTCTGTTTTTCCAGCAGCTTGCGTTTACGGGTAATATCACCACCGTAACATTTGGCTGTAACATCTTTACGAACCGCTTTCACGGTTTCGCGGGCTATTACTTTGGCGCCAATCGCCGCCTGGATAGCAATGTCAAATTGCTGGCGGGGGATGAGCTCTTTTAATTTTATACACATCCGGCGACCAAAATCGTAAGCGTTGTCGCGGTGGATCAGGGTGGAAAGTGCATCTACCGATTCGCCGTTCAGCAGAATGTCCAGGCGAACCAGTTTGGCCGGCTGGTAGCTCGACTGGTGATAGTCGAACGAAGCATATCCTTTGGAGATACTTTTCAGCTTATCGTAAAAATCGAAAACGATTTCGCCCAGGGGCATTTCAAAAGTCACTTCCACGCGGTCGCTGGTCAGGTACACCTGGTTTTTTAGGGTTCCCCGCTTGTCGATGCAAAGTTTCATTACCGAACCAACGTATTCGGATTTAGAAATGATTTGTGCCGTAATATAAGGTTCTTCGATGCGCTGGATGTATTTTTCTTCGGGTAAGCCGGACGGATTATGCACCTCCATGGATTCGCCTTTGTTGGTGAAAACCTTGTAGGAAACGTTCGGAACCGTTGTAATTACGTTCATGTCGAATTCACGATCCAGGCGTTCCTGTACAATTTCCATGTGTAGCAATCCAAGAAACCCGCAGCGGAACCCAAAGCCCAATGCTGCCGAAGATTCAGGCACAAAGGTTAAAGAGGCATCATTCAGTTGAAGTTTTTCGATGGATGCACGGAGTTCTTCGTAATCGTCGGCATCAACCGGGTAAATCCCAGCAAACACCATGGGTTTAACTTCTTCAAACCCTTCAATGGCTTTATCGCAGGGGCGGTCAACATGCGTAACGGTATCGCCCACTTTCACTTCTTTGGAAGTTTTGATGCCGCTGATGATATAGCCGACATCTCCTGCCGAGAGTTGTTTTTGCGGATCGCGTTCTAGCTTGAGGTAGCCGATTTCGTCGGCATCGTATTTTTTTTTGGTGTTTACAAATTTTACGTAATCCCCTTTATTAATGGTTCCGTTCAATATCCGGAAATAGGCAATAATTCCGCGGAAAGAGTTGAACACAGAATCAAAAATCAAAGCCTGGAGCGGAGCTTCCGGGTCTCCCACCGGAGCTTTTACTTTGGTGATGATGTGTTCGAGGATGCTTTCAACACCCATGCCTGTTTTTCCGCTGGCCTCAATAATATCTTCTTCGTCGCAGCCAATTAAATCAACAATTTGATCTTTTACCTCTTCAGGCATGGCATTGTCCAAATCCATTTTGTTCAATACCGGGATGATTTCCAAATCGTTGTCAATGGCTAAATAAAGGTTGGAAATGGTCTGTGCCTGAATTCCCTGGGTGGCATCCACCACCAGCAAAGCCCCTTCGCAGGCTGCAATAGAGCGTGATACTTCGTACGAAAAATCCACGTGGCCGGGGGTGTCAATCAGGTTCAGTTTGTAATCAACTCCTTCGTATTTATAGTTCATTTGGATGGCGTGGCTTTTGATGGTGATCCCGCGTTCGCGTTCCAGTTCCATATCATCTAAAACTTGCTCTTGCAGATCGCGTTCAGAAACCGTGCCTGTGTGTTGTAAAAGCCTGTCGGCCAAAGTGCTTTTACCATGGTCGATGTGGGCAATAATACAGAAATTCCGGATATTGTTCATTGCCGCAAAAATAGTACAAAAAATTAACTTATTTTTTAAAAAAAAGCGTCCGAAATATAGTATCTTTGATTGCTTGCATTTCATTTTATATTTTTTTACTAAAATTTAAGGAGTTCAAAATGAAAAAAATCAGGGTAGGACTGATGGGATTTGGTGAGACTCCGCGTCACATTTATCGGCTTTCTTTGGAAGACAACTTAATTGAAATTGTTGCCATTGCCGACATTGGACAGCCGGAGATTCTACATTATCTCTTAGTCTCAGAATCAAAACATCAATTGGATGTTAAACTTGAAGGTAATTTTCTGGTTTCAAAAAACGCAAAGGCCCGTTTTTTAAATGTTGCAGAACCGGGTAATATCCCCTGGGATATTTTTAATGTGGATATTGTTATTGATGGAACCGGTAAATATAAAGCCGCCAAACAAATGGAAAAACATTTGAAGGCTGGTGCAAAACGGGTGATGATTACCCATTTGCCGGAAGATGAAATTGACCGTGTTGTGGTAATGGGCGTGAACGACCATACCATTAAATCGTCGGACAAATTGATTTCTCCCGGTTCGGCTACAACAAATGCAGCTGCAACTTTGTTGAAAATCATGGATGAAGCTTTTGGTGTGGATTATGCGATGCTTACCACGGTCCATTCATATACTTCCGATCAGCCTTTGCGCGACAGGGCGGGAAGTGATTTCCGAAGAAGCCGTTCAGCGGCCGAAAATATCATCCCTAACGAAACCCCTTCGCCCAAATGGATTCAGCATATTATGCCCGAATTTAAAGGCCGGATTGAAGGCGGGGCATTAAATGTGCCTGTTCCTTACGGTTCGTTATTGGATTTAAACTTTGTACTGAAAAACCCGGATGTAACCATCGACCAGGTAAATGCTGAGATGGAGAAACAGGCTAAACATTTTTCTGGTATTATTGAAGTTACAAATGATCCGATTGTATCGACAGATGTTGTCGGAAACCTTCATTCGGTAATTTTTGATAAACAGGCCATGATGAAATCGCCGGGACGAATGTTGAAAACCATTGCCTGGTATCATACTTCTTTGGCTGTTGCTGCCCGTATTATGGATGTGATCCATGCATATCAAAAAATTGATGAGAAAGGAGGTGCAAAATGAGAGTAGCTATTAATGGATTTGGACGAATTGGACGTTCGGTGTTTCGTATTTTGAATAGCCGAAAAGATATAGATGTCGTTGCTGTAAACGATTTATTTGATAACCAGGTTCTGGCCTATTTGCTGAAATACGATACGGTGATGATGGGATTTGGACAGAATATTACCTTGGAAGATGATTACCTGGTAACCCCTCATGAAAAGGTGAAAATGCTGAGTATCAAAAACCCGGAAGAACTTCCTTGGGGCGAATTGGACATTGATATTGTAATTGAAGCAACCGGGATATTCCGTACACGCGAAAAACTGGAGCCGCATTTGAAAGCCGGTGCAAAACGGGTAATCCTTACGGTTCCTGCAAAAGACGAAATTGATTATACCATTGTAATTGGTGTAAATGATGACGGTTTAAAACCGGAGCATAAAATCATTTCGAATGCCAGTTGTACAACCAACTGTTTGGCACCGATGGCCAAAGTATTGAACGATGCTTTCGGAATCAAGGAAGGTTTGATGACCACAACCCATGCTTATACCAACGACCAACGCCTGGCAGATGTGCCGCATAAAGACTGGCGCCGGGGGCGTGCTGCTGCTGAGAATATTATTCCTACAACTACTGGGGCAGCTATTGCTGTTGGAAAAGTAATCCCGGAATTGGCCGGTAAACTCGATGGGATGGCCTCACGTGTTCCTGTGCCGGACGGATCGGTGGTTGATTTGATTGTGGAGGTGGAAAAAGATGTCACGGTTGAAGATGTGAACGCAGCTGTTCGTATCGCGTCAAAATCAAAAGCCATGAAAAACATCCTGCAATATGCCGAAGAAAAATATGTCTCGTCTGATATTGTAGGAAACTCATACTCGAGTATTTATGATCCTGAGTACACCAAAGTTTTAGGTAAACGTATTATCAGAACCCTGAACTGGTACGACAACGAATGGGGCTATTCGAACCGTGTTGTCGATTTGATTGGTTTGCTCATGGACTTTGATAAATAAGCCATTTTTTATTGTTTCATTAATGGTTAAATCTTTATAATTATTACAGTTATATTTTCTGTAAAATTTGGATTAACTGTTTGGAAACCGGAATATTGAAGTTGGAGGCTTTTTGAGCTTCAGGCTTCAATATTCGTTTAGTTAGCAGAATCTTTTGATTCATGAAAAGGTTCTGTTTCCAGTGCATAGATGGTTATTAACAGGCGGTTGAAAACTCACAGGTAAATCTTGCCGGTGTGTTTTGCTTTACGTGTAATTGTTTGTAATTTTACTTGGGGTAATTTTTTAAATAGGGATTATGTATATACCTGACGAGGCGATTGAAAATAAGGAGATAATAAAAAGGTATCGGAATTTACTGAGGGTTTGGTATACCCGAAAAAACCCGGAAGATAAGAAACTGGTACGTAAAGCTTTTAACCTTGCGGTAAAGGCTCATAATGGTGTGCGCCGTAAATCAGGAGAACCATACATATATCATCCCCTCGAAGTTGCCCGGATTTCGGCCGGTGAAATCGGCTTGGGAACAACCTCCATTATTTGTGCATTGCTTCATGATGTGGTGGAAGATACTGAATATACCCTTAATGATATCAGGGAGATGTTTGGCAAAGATGTTGCCCGTATCATTGATGGCCTGACAAAAATTGAAGAAATGTTTGACGATCAAACAACTTCTATTCAGGCTGAGAATTTCAAAAAAATGCTGCTCACCCTCTCAGATGATGTGCGGGTCATCCTGATTAAACTGGCCGATCGTTTGCATAATATGCGTACCCTGGGTTCTATGCCGCATGTAAAACAACTGAAAATTGCTTCGGAAACCAGTTATTTGTATGCTCCCTTGGCGCATCGCCTCGGATTGTTCAGCATTAAAAGTGAGCTGGAGGATCTTGCCCTTAAATATCTAGAACCCGAGATATTCAGTTCCATTACCGAAAAACTGGAAGAAGCCCAGAAAGAACGTGCAAAATTTGTCCGTAAATTTCTGGTTCCTTTAAAAAAACTATTCAATCAGCAGAATATTAAGTATAAAATGCAGGCCCGTGAAAAATCGGTGAATTCTATCTGGGGCAAGATGAAGATCAGGGAAGTCTCGTTTGATGAAGTTTTTGATTCTTTTTCAATACAGGTTATTATTGATGCCGAAGGCGACCAGGAGAAAATTGATTGTTGGAAAGTATATTCCATTGTTACCGATCATTACCGGCCTAAAATGGATCGTTTGAAAGACTGGATATCGATCCCCAAAGCCAATGGATACGAGGCCATTCATACAACCGTAATGAGCCATGCCGGACAGTGGGTGGAGGTTCAGATTCAAACGGAACGTATGAAAGAAATTGCCGAAAAAGGTTATGCCGCTTATTGGAAATACCGTAACGAAGAAAGAGAAACCGGTTTGGATATGTGGCTGAACCGTATTCGTGAAATTCTTCAGGGGGACGATGAAAATGCACTCGACTTTTTGAGTGATTTTAAAATGAATTTATTCTCGGATGAGATTTTTGTGTTCACTCCCAATGGCGAACTCCGCTCTATGCCAAAAGGGGCTACTGTTTTGGATTTTGCTTACTATATTCACACTCAGATCGGGAATAATTGTATTGGGGCCAAGGTAAATCATAAACTGGTTCCGTTGAGTTATCGTTTAAAAAACGGCGATCAGGTTGAGATTCTTACTTCAAAAAGCCAGCGTCCCAAAGAAGACTGGCTCAAACTGATTGTTACTGCCAGGGCCAAATCAAGGATAAAACATTCTATTCGTGAGTTTAGAAAAACCTTTAAAGAAGAAGGCCGGGAAAAACTGGCTGAAATGTTTGACCAGATTGGCATTGAATTCACAGGGCATAACCAATCCATTTTGCAGCAAAAAATCGGGCAACCCAGCTCCATTGATTTATATTTCCTTGTTGCTAAAAAGAAAATTAACCTGGGCGATTTAAAGGCCGCTTTTATTGATAGCGGACGAAGCTGGCTGAGAAATATTTCTATTCCGTTTATCCGCTCAAAAAATTCGGTTCGTGATGTTTCTGATGAGATTCGCGAAAATATTAAAAAACATCCCGAAGAACTATTGCTGGAAGGTTCGATAAGCGATTTGAAATATAAGATTTCAACCTGTTGTAACCCCATTCCGGGCGATGATGTGATCGGGATGATCCATAAAAATGATATTATTGAAATTCACCGAACCAATTGCCCGACTGCCATTCAGGATATGTCGAAATTTGGCAACCGTATTATCAAGGCAAAATGGCGGAAAAAAGAAACTGTTTCATTTCTTGCCGGAATAAAAATCACAAGCATTGACAGCGTTGGGTTCATCAATAAAATTACCACCATTATTTCCAGTGAATTATTGCTCAATATCCGTTCTTTTCACCTCGACACCTCAGAAGGCGTTACCCATACAACTGTTATGCTGTATGTGAATGATTTAAACAGCCTTAACGATCTTATCGAGAAACTGAAAAAAATCAGGCAAATCAAAAAAATCAACCGAATTGACCGCTTTAGTGTTGATTAATTCCTTTTCAAAAAACTGAATTTCAAACGTTTGAATCTTTGGTTTAATTATTTTTATTTATAACAAATCTTAATAAATAATTTTTCTTATTTTTACGGTTGATTTAAATTATGGGTTATGAAAGAGAAAATAAACGATACTTCTGAAACCGTAAAACAAATTTTTACCGAATATTTGGAGAAAAGAGGCCATCGTAAAACCCCGGAGCGTTATACCATCCTTAAGGAAATTTACGCTACCGACGGGCATTTTGATATTGAAACCCTTTACATACGGATGAAAAATAATAAATACCGTGTGAGCAGGGCAACACTTTATAATACAATTGAGTTATTGCTTGACTGCAATTTAGTAACCAAACATCAGTTTGGAAATAATTGTGCACAGTTTGAGCGTTCGTTCAAATTTAAGCAGCACGATCATTTCATAGATACCAAATCTGGTAAAGTATTGGAGTTTTGTGATCCTCGATTACAGGAAATCCAGCAAGATGTTGAAAAATTGCTCGGTGTAAAAATATCGCATCATTCGCTTACCTTTTATGGTACTGTTGCCGATGAAGAATAGAGTAATTTGTATATTTGCCAATTAATCTAAACAATCTATGAAAGTTGATGTTTTATTAGGCCTTCAATGGGGTGACGAAGGTAAAGGGAAAATTGTGGATGTTCTTACCCCAAAGTATGATATCATAGCCCGTTTTCAAGGTGGCCCCAACGCCGGACATACCATCGAGTTTGAAGGAAATAAGTTTATTTTGCATACCATCCCGTCAGGTGTTTTCAATAAAAATACGAGCAATATTATCGGTAATGGTGTAATTATCGACCCGTATATTTTACAAAAAGAAATTGGGAATTTACTTTCAAAAGGGATTTATCCTTCCGAAAATTTGATGGTTTCCAATAAAGCCCATTTGATTTTGCCAACCCATCGTTTGTTGGATGCGGCATACGAAGCATCCAAGGGAAAAGATAAAATAGGTTCTACGCTTAAAGGAATTGGTCCGACATATACCGATAAAGTAGCCCGCCTTGGACTTAGGGTAGGGGACACCTGTTCGGATCGCTTCATAGAGAAATACAATAAGTTAAAAGCCAGGCATATTGAAATCCTGGAGTTTTACAATTTTGATTATAAGAACCAAGAACTGGATGGCTTAAGATATGCCGAATACGAGCAAAAATGGTTTGCAGCCATTGAAGATCTTAAGAAACTGAAATTTGTCGACAGCGAATATTTTATCAATAAAGCTTTGGATGAAGGCAAATCTATTTTGGCTGAAGGAGCCCAAGGTTCCTTACTGGATGTTGATTTTGGTTCGTACCCCTTTGTTACTTCTTCAAATACCATTACTGCTGGGGTTTGTGCCGGGCTGGGTATTTCCCCAAAGAAAGTAGGCAAGGTGTATGGTATTTTTAAAGCTTATTGCACCCGCGTGGGCAGTGGCCCTTTCCCAACGGAGTTGCTGAACGAAGAAGGCGATAAATTGCGTGATATTGGCCGTGAGTTTGGATCTACTACCGGTCGTCCGCGCCGTTGTGGCTGGCTGGATTTGCCTGCCCTGAAATACGCCATCATGTTGGATGGAGTGGATGAATTATTGATGATGAAAGCCGATGTGTTAAGTCCTTTTGAAACCATAAAAGTTTGTACGGCTTACGAATGTGAAGGCAAAATTTCTGAAGAAATTCCTTACGATGGATTGGCTAAAGAAATCACCCCGCAATTGGATGAACTCAAAGGTTGGAACGTGAATATTGAGAAGTTGGAAGATATTAAGGATGCTCCTGCCGAATTACATGGTTATGCTAAATATATTGAGGAAAAAACAGGGGTTCCGATCACTGTAATTTCTGTTGGTCCTGACCGGAAGCAAACGTTGTTTAGATAAAATTTGCGCCCTTTTTGTGGAATAAAATTTTAAGTATACTTTCCAAAACAGAACTGAAAATCAATTAATAATTTTGTTGTTGTGTAACTAAAATTTAAAAAAAAGAAAATGAAAAAATTTAGTTTCCTGATTCTTTCAGGCCTCATTTTGTTTCTTTCAATAGAATCAATGGCCTGTACAACTTTTATCATCTCGGGTAAACATACCATCGATGGTAAATCAATTCTTTTTAAAAATAGGGATACAAAGGAAATGAATAATGCCCTTATGCTCTTCAGTGACGGGAAATATAAATACATGGGTGTTGTTAATGCTACTGAAGAACGATGGAATAAAGCTGTTTGGGGTGGATATAACGAAACAGGATTTGCGATTATTAACTCGGCCGCTTATAACAATAATGTTGGAGATACTACTAAGTATAAGGATCAGGAGGGAGCTGTTATGAAGAAAGCCCTAATGGTATGTGCTTCAATCAAAGATTTTGAGCATTTTCTTGATACATTGCCAAAACCTTTGGGAGTGAATGCAAATTTTGGAGTAATTGATGCTTCTGGTGGAGCCGCTTATTATGAAACCGGAAATTATAAATATGTAAAATATGATGCTAATGATCCTGATATTGCACCAGATGGAATTATTATCAGAACAAACCATTCAATGAGCGGGGATCTTAGTAAAGGTTTTGGGTTTAATCGCTTTGAAAATGCAACATTATTGCTGAATAAAGCTTGTGAAGAAAAGAACCTGACAGCTCAACACCTTCTTAGGTCAGTGCCACGAAGCCTTTATCATCCGAGAACCAAGACTGATTTATCGGTAAACATCCCCGAAAAAAGAAATGTCTCTGAATATGAGTTTTTTATAGACTATATCCCCCGGGTTTCTACGGCTTCAACTTTTTTGATTGTTGGTGCAAAAGATGTTGATCATGCTGAAGATGCAATGATGTGGACGATTTTGGGGTTTCCGTTAACTTCGGTAGCTGTTCCAGCATGGTTATCAACAAGTGAAGTTCCAAAAGTATTGTCGATGGGAGAAGATTACACAGCCCCGATTTGTAATGCCGCCCTCAATTTTAAAAAAGAATGTTTCCCGATAGAAATTGATAAAGGAACAAATTACATTGATTTATCGGTGATCTTAAATCAGGAGGGGAACGGTTATTGGCAATTGCTTCAACCTATCGAAGATAAGATATTTGAAAAAGCAAATGTATTGATGTCTGATCTTGAAAATGGTAAAAAATCGAAAAAGGATATTTTGGATTTTTATAAATGGATTGATAAATACCTAAAGAAATCGTACAAAAAAAATTTCAAATACGATTTATTTGAATAGTATTTTATAATGCAATGAAATAAACGAGCTGCAACCCTAGGGTTGCAGCTCGTTTAGGTTAGGATGAAAACCATATACGACTATAAGTCGTTTTGAACCATATTAGGGTTAGCATCCATTTCATCTTTAGGGATTAACCAAACCCATTTTCTGTCGCTTGCAGGAACGTGCATTTCAGCGGCAAGAACTTCTGTATGGTTTGTGGTAATTCCGTCTTTATCTCTACGGTCAAGATCTTCCCCTAAACGTTTAAGGTCAAGCCAACGGAAACCTTCGCCCCATAGCTCAACACGGCGTTGAATTATAATCTCGTCAATTAAATCCTGGCCGGTATTTGTTGATAGGGTATATGAAGGGTCGCGGGTTATTGCAAGATCATACAATACGTCAGCTGCTTGTGAGTCTTTTCCTCCTTGGCGTGCCAAGGCTTCAGCTTCAATTAAGTACATTTCTGCTGCTCTCATTAATGGAACGTCAACACGGCTGTCGCCTTGATCAACCGAGATAAATTTTTGGTTGGTGTATGGGTATTTTTTAGCCGAACTTATAATTGAAACATCTGGTTGAAGATCTGTATGCAAGCCGTCTTCGCTAAACAAAGTTTTACGTACATCGGTGTCAGAAATTTGTGCATACAACCATGCAGAAATAGAACTAGGGTTGGCGCGGATAGCTGTAGAATTGAAATTACGTGAAATATAGGCACCGTAAGAGGCCCATTTATCGTTTTGCTCAATGGATATAATCTGGCTTGCCCACATAAATTCATTAATTAGTTGGCTGTTAGTCCTGAACCCATTTTTGTAAGTGTCAAAATCCATCAAGGTGTAGTTGGCTTTTACTTCGTGTGCCAATGTAGCAGCTAGGGTATAGTTCCCCATTTCCAGGGCAACCCTTGCTTTAATCCCTTTAGCAACATCTTGAGAAATATGGGATTTATTTTCAGGACTGTAACCATCCAAAAGTGTAATCGCTTCATCAAGGTCAGCCATGATATTTGTGTAACAATCAGCAATTGTATTTCTGGCTTGCCCTTCAGTAAGGTTTTCTTTCATGTAAGGTATTCCCAGATCAGTGCTTGCCGTACTGGAGTTATATCTTTTAGCATAAATCCTTAAAATGTTGAAATGGGACCACGCACGGTAAACCAATGATTGCCCGACGATGGCATTTTTGTCACTTTGAGAACCGGTGGCACCCTCGGCACCATTGATTAAAATATTGGCATTTGAAATCCATTGGTAGAATGTTCTCCACGGAAATAGGTTATAAAATTGTGTGAGGTCAACATTTGCTTCCCATCTGTATACTTGGCGAAACCATTGCGAAGCATTTTGAACACAGTCATCTCCGGCACGGTCCATAACGATCCAGAATGCGCCGATACCTCCACAACCTTGTTGACTTTGATAACGCTCATATAGTGCCCTGTGAATGCCATTTAAGCCTGCCCACATGTTATCTGTAGTTAATGTTACAAGAGCTGCACTTACAGCATCTGTAGGATGGGTCTCCAGATATTCTTTTTCACAGGAAGTAAGAACGGTTCCTGTGATAAATACGATAAGTAAACTATAAATAAATTTTTTCATGATTTGCTAATTAAAATTTAACGTTTAGACCAATGGTTATAACACGTAACGGGGTATAACCATTTGATGTTGTACCTGCGAAACTTTGTTGGTTGTTCATCCCTTTTCTTGCATTGATCAGGAACAGGTTTTCGCCACTGCAATAAACCCTGGCTGACGAAATACCCCATTTGCTAAGGAAACTTTGAGGGATGTTATATGATAATATAGCTTGTCGTAATGCCAAAAAAGAAGCATCGGTTAACCAACGGTCAGAAGTACCATTGAAGTTCGTCGTTTCGCCGGCATCCATCCTGGGAACATTGGTAATGTCTCCGGGGTTTTGCCAACGGTCAAGAATGTCTGTAGATAATGCGGTTCCGTAGGTACCGGAGCTCATTATGCTTTTGTAGTTGTAGTCTATCACTTTTCCTCCAATTTGGTAAGTGAACATGAACGATAACTCGAAATTTTTATACGATAAGGTATTGGTTATAGATCCCATTAAATCCGGGATTGCAGAACCGGCATAATGCTCTTTAGCATTTTCAAAATTAGGGGTTACCGTGTCATTTCCAATAATAAATACGTCTTCGCCTTCTACGTCATTAGCTATATAAAGGGCATCTCCATTATCCGGGTTTACCCCGTACCAATCGAATAACCAAAAATCATAAAGACCTTTGCCAACCATTAACTTTTTAGTGCCATTAATGATTTCTTTCTGTGGCATTTTTGTGAATTCGTTATGTAAGGTGGAAAAGTTGGCACTAATGTCCCATTTAAAATCTTTCCTTTTCATGGCTTCATAATTAACAGTAAGTTCGAACCCTCTGTTAACAAGTTGGCCAATGTTTTTCAGTACATCATCAAGACCCAATGAAGGTGGTAAAGGTACTTCAAAAATCAGATCTTCAGAGGCACGGTTATAATATTCAATGGTACCAAATAATTTATTGAATATTCCAAATTCCAATGCAATATCAAAGGCGTTATTTGATTCCCAAACCAAGTCACGAGCAGCTAAAGATGCCTGGTAAATACCGGCATCGAATTGGTTATTCCACCCCAACTCATATAATGCCTGCCAGGGATAATAGCCAATACCTTTGTTGTTCCCTACTTGTCCGTAAGATGCTCTAAGTTTTAACATGTTGATCCAATCAAATTGATCCATAAAATCTTCCTGGTCAATTCTCCATGCACCACCAACTGACCAGAAATCTCCCCATCTGCTATCTTTGTAAAATCTTGATGAACCGTCTCTACGATAAGAGGCAGAAAGGAAGTATTTTCCGTTATAATCATAATTGAAACGGGAGAAATAGCTTTCAAGGCCTTCTTTGTCAAGCCGCGTGTGTATTGCATTGAGATTTACGTAGTTGTCAAACTCAATGTTTCCATCCATTATTGTTTCGGTTTTTGATCCGCTAAACACCTCGTAATTAAGATCATAAGATTCGTGACCGATTAAACCGGAGAAATTATGAACCCCGGCAAATGTTTTGGTGTAATTCAAAATCTGGTTAAAAGTTTTGGTGGTTGTTTTGGTATGAGTACGGTATGATCTTCCGCCGGGGGCTCCATCTCCAACAATTCCATTGTTAACTCTTTTATTAGCGAAGATTCTTTGATCCCAACCGTAATTGGAAGTAAACTTTAAGTTTCGGGTCAGGTTGATGTCAACATAAGCTTTGGCTCCAATAGAAGTGATTTCATCAACATCCATATCCCAAAGGATTTCTGCTACAATATGGCGTCCGGAACTCGCGCCTGAAGCACGGCTACCTAAATCAAATACTTCATCGCCATTGTCATCCAATACATAAGATCCGTCTTCATTGTGGGCATGAATAGGATAAATAGGCCCCATTTGTCTGGTAAACCGGATCGGGTTCACTACTGAATTATTTTGATCCGAAGCTGTTTGTGCCTGATCTCCTTTTGAATGGGCAAAGTTTAAATTAAAACCTGTTTTAAGCCAATTGTTAGCTTTAAAGTTTACATTTGCACGTCCTGAGTAACGGTTGAAGTTAGATTCTATAATCCAGCCGTTTTCTTCCAAATAGCCAAGAGAAATAAAATAATCAGCTTTTGTGGTTGCCCCAGAATAAGTAAGGTTGTAATTGGTTCTGTTACCGGGTTTGGTAACTGCACCCAGCCAATCTAAATCATCCGCATACAGCAACTTTGCATTTGGATTAAGTTGTCCATTGGTAAGTACGATTTCATCATTTGCAACATTGTAAGGGTTGTATACCAGTTGTGCATAAATCCCATCATTGCCGCCACTAGAAGCCATTGTGTTTGCTTCTTCTAAAGTATGGCTACCTAAGTAACTGTTTCTTAAACTTTCCCACATGATTTCATAATAATCGTCAGGTCCGATACGGTCATACTCTTTTTGCGCACGGCTAACAAAACCATAAGAAACATCAAATGTAAGCTGGCCTTCGCCCAGTTTACCTTTTTTGGTTGTAATTAATACAACGCCGTTGGCGGCCCTGCTACCGTAAAGTGCGGTAGAAGATGCATCCTTAAGAATAGTTAAAGTTTCAATGTCTTGAGGGTTGATTGAACTAAATTGCCCATCGAAGGGAATTCCGTCAATAACGTAAAGAGGCGCATTCTCTGCTGTATAAGATCCAAAACCACGTACACGGATATCCTGACTGGAACCTGGTTGACCGTCGCCCGCTGTAACTTGTATCCCGGCAGCTTGCCCTTCAATAGCACTGGTAATGTTTGAAATGGGGCGGGATTCGATCTTTTCAGAACTTACCTGGGAAGCTGAACCGGTAAATCCGCTTTTGCTGGCAGACCCATACGCAACCACAATAACTTCATCTAGTTGTAACAAGTCTTCCTTCATTACAACATTGATTGTAGTGTTGTTTTCAATTAAGATTTCTTGGGTAATCATCCCCATGTATTGAAAACGTAATTTGGTAACCTTGTTATCAATTGTGATAACGTACTTACCATCAAGATCAGTAGTGGTTCCTGTTGTTGTTCCTGGAACCATTACCGTAACACCTGGAATTGGCATTCCATCACTAGCACTGGTTATTTTACCTGTAATAGTTTTGGTTTGCGCATAAGCAAATCCAATGCTTGCCATTACAAACAAGCATGATAGCCAAATTGTAAACTTTCTCATACATAAAAAAATTAGTTAATAATAAAAGTAACAAAGCTCACGACACATTAAGCATACTATTAAATGGTGTACTTAAAATTGGGTAGAAATGTATGAAAAAAATTAACATATTTTTAACATTAGTTTAAAAATTTTAACAAATTTTAAGATTTAGTTATATATATAATACAAGTGTGTTTAATTGAATATCCGAAAATATCCATAATTAAAAGTAAATTGTTGTATTTAAGTGGTCTAAAGCGAGGAGGTAAAAAATACCTTTACTGTATGTTTTAATAGCGAAGAGGCTTGCAGAAATCATTTCAAAGAGGAAAGGGATAAAATAGGGGCTGTGTGCAAAAAGTACAGTCTCATCCACCATTATTATTTGATAAGAAGCGGAGAGCAATTACCGTTATTTTTGTTGGTTCCGACCGAAAGCAGACATTCTTTAGCTAAAAAAAAGATATAATTTAACGGGTTCAACCTTAAGGTTGAACCCGTTTTGTTTTACCAATCATCGTCTTTTTTGAGAATTTCTTTTTCAAAGGAGTTTAATATTTCATCTGAATAATAAAAAATAAGCATCCACCCCCGGTATAAATGACTGAAAATAGTTCCTTTTTCATCACGCCATTCATTGGCAATTTGTTCCGCTTTTAGTTCATGCGGGGTTTTAGTTAGGTCATTGAAGATGAACCCTGTTTCGTAATGATAACTAAAATCTGAAATGGTAATTCTGCATCGTTCGTCTTTGACCCTTATTTCGAGGTTGTACCGCAACCAGTTTGAGAACACTGTATTTTTTGCGTTTTTAGTAGTTTGTGTTCCTCCTAAAATATTATTAATTCCAATTTTATAATTCTGGGTGTCTTCAATCAGAACTTG
The DNA here is from genome assembly GCA_963664245.1 of Bacteroidales bacterium. GTDB lineage: Bacteria > Bacteroidota > Bacteroidia > Bacteroidales. The sequence goes on along the minus strand of OY760934.1, from coordinate 1,592,725 downwards.
ATCCATTTTTCCGGCCGTTAAACTATAACGGTTAATGACCCAGCTTTTGATTAAGTTGTATAATTCTTCTTTATTTTTTCCGGGAACCGTAATTATTTTATCAAATACAATTTTCCCTTCGCTGTATGGTATAGGTCTTGAGTGGTAGGTATGGTAAAGCATTCCGTTTACAGAATATCTTACAATATTGCTGTAATCTTCTTTCTTTTCTTTATTCTTCTTTGAATCAGTATAAACGATTTTCAGGTCTTCATACCTTATGCTTAAACGTTTATTATAAAGATTCACGAAGAAATTATCAATCTTTACCGGAAATTCTTTAATGCTAATGTTTGAAATAGAGTCGCCACTATAAGTGATAAAATAATCACTTTGGGAGAATAGGTTTGTTAGAGATGTTAACCATAAAGTAATGCTTAGTACAGGTTTAACTATTGCTTTCATAGAACATAAGTAAAAAATAAGAATGAACTTTTAAGTAATAATTTGAAAATAAATGTAAACAATAATCTAATATCTTTTACAGTGTAAAGAGTTTTGCGGAAAGATTTGAAATAAAAAAGGGCACCATTTCAGGCACCCTCTCGTTTTGCTTGCATTAACCCACCGAAGATTTTATTTTCTCTTCGGCATATCTTAAACCTTCCTGAATAAATTCAGGGGTAATTAGTCCCGTTAAGTCTTTGGTTTCATAAATCCGTTTCGGAACGTTCATTTTCTTGAAATCAAATCCTTCGCGGAATTTAAAACGGTACTTGTCTAAATAAATTTCTTCGCCAATTTGGTTTAATTCATCGGTGCTCAAATCCAGGCCGATTTCTTTTAGTGTATCCCGGATCACCTCAATATTGTAGATCCCACGGGCAAAGAAACAAACCGTTAGCGAGGATAACAACTGACGCAGTCCTTCTTCTTTTACCAGTTTGTCAATTACCTGGTGCGGCTCCAACGGATTGTCGATCATGTCTTTTTGATCGAGCGAATAACCGGCATTGTCCAGGTGGCTGTGACGCGCTCCGATCAAAAAGCCAAGATAAGCTGCGGGACCGGTGTGGTAGCCGGCCATTTCGTTTTTACCAAAGGCCATGGCAAATTCCAACCCCCCATATTTTTCAGCGGCATATTCGCTTCCTTTGGCAAGAGCCTGGTAGAATTCATTTTCCTGGAGAACGATTTTTTTCACCATTTTGCGGTAGGTTTTTCCGTCTCCCCAATTTAGTTTTAGCCCGTCGGTATGTTCTTCGTTGATTTTTCCTTTCAGGAACATTTCTGTGGCCCAAGCCATGATAACTCCTGTGCTCATGGCATCGATGCCGTATTTTTCAACCTGGTCGATCAGTTTAAGCATGTCTTCCGGGTCGGAAATACCAACCATAGATCCTAGGGCATAAACCAGCTCAAAATCGTAGCCCACCATTGAGGTTTTGTAAAAGTGTTCTTCGTGTTCTGAGGGCTCGCGTATGGTAGCCAGGTGAATACATCCTACGGGACAATGGGCACAAGCCACACGTCGGCCAAGAAAATGTTTGGCCAGGTGTTCGCCCGATATATTTTCAACGCCTTTCAAACGGCTTTGTGTAACGTTTTTTGTCGGGAGGGCATTTAGCTCATTTAAGCTGCTTACATTGCCTGCAGTTCCTAAATCGTGGTATTTTTTCATTAAAGGCGAACTCACTGCATCATCGTATAATTTTTTATAAAGTTTACGATAGGTTTTGCGGTCGCTAACATTGATGGAGCGTTTGCCGGAAATATTGATTCCTTTAACCATTTTCGAACCAAAAACAGCTCCCAATCCTAAACGCCCAAAATGGCGGTAAGTTTCGGTGGTAACGGCGGCATACGAAACCATGTTTTCGCCGCCTTGCCCGATACGCATAATGGAGCGGAATCCTGAATCATCTTCGCGTTGGCGGATAATTCGTCCGGCGGTAAATGAACTTGACATTTTCCAGATAGTAGTGGCATCTTTAAAGAAAACTTTATTGTCGTGAATAGACAGGTAAACCGGGCGGACACTTTTTCCTTTGATTACAATAGCTCCATAACCGGCCATGCGGATAGCTACAGCACTTCGTCCTCCGGCATGGCTCTCGCCAAGATTTCCCGTTAGGGGAGATTTAAACATGGCAACCGTTTTACTGGCCAACGGAAAAACCCCGGTTAACGGTCCAATGGCCAAGATGATAGGGGCTTCGGGAGCGTAAGGATCAACCCCCTCGGGGCATTCTTCCTGGAGGAGTTTGATGGCAACACCGGTTCCCCCAATATATTTGGTGAATAACTCTTTACGGTTTTTAATCTCAAAACTGTTTTGGGTTAAATCGATATATAGAACCCGATGGAACGTATTAACTGGCATGTTTCTTATCTTTTATCAATTCAATTACTCCGTGCGGACAGTAAGGCACACAATATCCGCATTGAACACAAATTACAGGTTTCTCCTTCTCGGTATCCCAATGAACGGCATCAATAATGCAGGCTTCTTTACAGAATCCACATCCGATACATTTCGCCGGGTCAAGTTTTACACCTCCGGTTTCGTTTTGCGTTAGTGCATTGGTTGGGCATACCCGGGCACAAGGGGCATCCATGCATGAACTACAAACAATAACCATGAAGCCGGTTTCAATTCCGCCTTTTGATTTTATCATGATACTGGAATTGCTTAATCCGGCTTTCCCGTTTCTTCGCGAGCAGGCAAACATACAGCTTTGACATCCCACGCATCGATCCGAATCAATAATAGACAGTTTCATTTTGTTAGTTTTTCTAGTTAAATTTCTCTCAAACACCTATTTCAAACGTTTGAATAATAGTCATACCTTATTGATAATCAAATTGTTACAATGCAAATGTAGTTCAAGAAAGAGCTCGGTCAAAGTTTTAAACCATATTTTTTTAATATTTAGAATGGTTTTAATTAAGGAGGGAAAAACAAAAACCCATCCTTTTTCAAGAATGGGTTTAATCTTTTATGGAGTAAATATTACAATTTCCGTTTGATTTCTACTTGTTCGTAGCCTTCGATGATGTCACCGACTTTGATGTCGTTGAAATTCTCGATGTTCAAACCGCATTCATAACCAGATTGAACTTCTTTAACGTCATCTTTAAAGCGTTTGAGTGATCCGAGTAATCCGGTGTAAACCACAATGCCGTCGCGGATAACCCTGACCTTGGTGTTACGGGTAACTTTTCCGTCGAGGACCATACAACCTGCAATGGTTCCAACTTTAGAGATTTTAAATACCTCACGGATTTCGATATTACAAACAATTTTTTCTTCGATATCTGGTGATAACATCCCTTCTATGGCCGATTTTAATTCTTCAATAGCTTGGTAAATAATGGAGTACAGGCGGATGTCGATTTGTTCGGATTCGGCTAGTTTACGTGCTCCTACCGAAGGACGAACCTGGAACCCGATAACTACTGCGTCAGAAGCTGATGCTAACAATACATCCGATTCGGTTACGGCACCTACCGATTTGTGGATTACGTTTACCTGAACTTCGTCGGTGCTTAGTTTGATTAATGAATCGGATAAAGCTTCAACCGATCCGTCTACATCACCTTTAACAATTACGTTCAGTTCTTTGAAATCGCCAATGGCAATACGGCGGCCAATTTCATCCAATGTAATGTGTTTTTGGGTACGTATGCCTTGTTCGCGTTGTAATTGTAAACGTTTGTTAGCAATGGCTTTTGCTTCGCGTTCATCACGCATAACATTAAACCCGTCGCCGGCTTGTGGTGCTCCGTTCAAGCCTAATAAAAGTACGGGTGTTGATGGGCCGGCTTCTTTAACCAGTTGGTTACGCTCGTTGTACATGGCCTTGACTTTTCCGGAGGTTGCGCCTGCAATCAGGAAGTCTCCGATGCGGATGGTTCCGTTTTGAACCAATATCTTTGCTACATAACCACGGCCTTTATCCAATGAAGATTCGACTACGGTTCCCGAAGCTAATTTATTTGGATTGCCTTTAAGTTCAAGAAGTTCAGCTTCCAGTAAAACTTTTTCCAGTAATACATCTACGTTCAGGCCTTTTTTGGCTGAGATTTCCTGGCACTGGTATTTTCCGCCCCAGTCTTCTACCAGGATATTCATTTTGGATAGTTCTTCCTTGATTTTCTCCGGGTTGGCCGATGGTTTATCAATTTTGTTAATGGCAAAAACCATTGGAACGTTGGCTGCCTGCGCGTGATTAATGGCCTCTTTGGTTTGAGGCATCACATTGTCGTCAGCAGCAATGATAATAATGGCCACGTCGGTAACTTGTGCTCCACGTGCACGCATGGCAGTAAATGCTTCGTGACCAGGAGTATCGAGGAAAGTTATTTTTTGTCCGCTTTCCAAGGTAACTTCGTAGGCCCCGATGTGCTGGGTAATCCCCCCGGCTTCTCCGGCTACAACATTCGTTTTACGGATGTGGTCGAGCAATAAGGTTTTTCCGTGGTCAACATGTCCCATCACCGTTACAATAGGAGTACGGTCTTCCTGTTCTTCGGGAGTGTCTTCTTCTTCCGATTCCAGAATGGCTTCCTGAACATCGGCACTTACAAATTCTACTTTGTAGCCAAATTCTTCGGCAACCAAACTCAGGGTTTCTGCATCCAGTCGTTGGTTGATGGAAACAAACATGCCCAGGGTCATACAGGTTGATATGATTTCGTTTACCTGAACATTCATCATGTTTGCCAATTCGTTTGCCGTTACAAATTCGGTAACCTTGATGGTGCTTTTTTGTTCTTCAGCTTTTTGTATCTGGTCTTGCATGTTTTGGCTGATGGCATCTCTTTTTTGGCGGCGGTATTTAGACGCTTTGGATTTGCCGTGCGAACTTAAACGTGCAAGCGTATCTTTAATCTGTTTTTGAATTTCTTCTTCAGAAAGCTCCTGCTTCGGTTGTATTTTATGTCCTTTTTTAGGATGTTTTCCCTTTTGGAATTTTTGATGATGTTGCTTATTGTCTTGATGTTGTTTGTCTTTTTGTTGACCGCCTTCTCCCGGTTTTATTCTTCTTCTTTTCTTTTTCGGTTCAATTTTTTCTTCTTTAGAAGAAGCCACCGGTTTTTTCTCCTCTTTCTTTTTCTCCGGAAGATCAATTTTATCTAAAATTTTTGGGCCACTTAATTTATTAAATGTAGTGGGAATAAAATTGTCCTCTTTTTTAGTGGGTTCTTCTTTCTTTGGAGTTTGCGGTGTTGGAGCAGGTTTTTGTGCTTCTTGCTTAGGCTTTTCTTGTTCGGATTCTTTCTTTTCAGGTTTTTCTTTTGGAGCTTCTTCTTTAGGTTTTTCTGCTTTTTTTGTCTGGGCCTCTTTGCGGGCTTTTGCTTTTTCTGCAGCTTCCCTGGCTTTTTCTTCCTTCGTTTTACGAGCTGGTTTTGTTTTAGTATTTATGGAATCCAGGTCGATTTTACCTAAAACTTTCAGTTTGCCATTCTCTTCAGCAGGTTCTTTTTTTGCTTCTGTGTTTTCTTCCGGAACATCTTCTGCTTTTTCTTCTACAACTGGTTTCGGTTCAGGTTTTTCCTCTCCTTTTAATTCGGCTTTTGACTCTTTTTGAGCTTCTTTTTTGAGAGTGTCAATAGAAATTTCTTCCTCTTCCTCCTCATCAAAATTATCTTCAACGGGGTCTTGTGCATCCTCAATAGAAACCGACTTATGATGTGAATAATCTAACCCGATTTTTTGGGAAACTTCTTTCGCCTTTTTATCAGATTGAAATTCTTGCACCAAAATGTCATACATTTCAGCCGAAAGCTTGGTATTGGGTTTACCTTCAATTTTGTATCCTTTTGTGGATAAAAATTCTACAATGGTTGTAATTCCAATATTAAACTCTCTTGCTGCTTTACTTAATCTTGTTATTCTGTTACTGTCTTCCATAAATTCTATGCTCAGGTAGTTCCCTGTTGAATTAACTAAATATTCAGTAAAATTAATATTTTTTATTCAAACTCAGCTCTTAAGATACGCACCACTTCCCGAATAGTTTCTTCTTCTAAATCGGTACGGTTAACTAAATCTTCAACGCTAATTTCCAATACACTTTTGGCGGTATCGCAACCAATATTTTTTAGTTCATCGATGATCCATTGATCGATTTCGTCAGTAAATTCTTGGATGTCAACGTCTTCGTTGTCGGTATCCGTGTCGCGGTAAACATCAATTTCATAACCGGTTAAGCGTCCGGCCAGCTTAATGTTGAACCCTCCTTTACCAATGGCTAAAGAAACCTGGTCGGGTTTCATGTAAACCTCGGCGCGTTTGTTTTCATCATCGATTTTAATGGTGGTCATTTTTGCCGGGCTCAATGCACGTGAAATATACAAGCTCGGGTTTGAGGTAAAGTTGATTACGTCAATGTTTTCGTTTTTCAATTCGCGAACAATGCCATGAATCCGTGATCCTTTCATCCCCACACAGGCACCTACCGGATCAATGCGGTCGTCGTACGATTCAACGGCAATTTTTGCTCTTTCGCCCGGCACACGTACAATGTTTTTTATGGTGATTAACCCGTCATAAACTTCAGGGACTTCGGCTTCAAACAAGCGTTCAAGGAAAACAGGAGAAGTTCTTGATAAAATAATGATGGGATTGTTATTGCGCATTTCTACTTTTGAAACAACCGCACGGATGGTATCTCCTTTACGATAGAAATCGGATGGAATTTGTTCCGATTTTGGCAACAATAATTCAATGTATTCATCGTCCAGAACAAGAATTTCTTTTTTCCAAACCTGATAAACCTCGCCGGTTATTATTTCGCCAATTTTTTCTTTATACTTTTTGAAAACATTGTCTTTTTCATATTCCTGAATTTTTGAGATCAGGTTTTGGCGAATGGTTAAAATTTCTCTTCGGCCAAAATCTTCCAATTTCATTTCTTCCGAAACTTCTTCTCCAACCTCAAAATCGGGTTCAATTTTAATGGCTTCTGATAAAGCTATTTGCATGTTTTCGTCTTCTACGTCTTCATCTTCAACAATTTCTCGGTTTCTCCATATCTCAAGGTCTCCCTTATCAATATTTACAATAATGTCAAAGTTTTCGTCCGAACCGAAACGTTTGATAAGCATATGTCTGAATATTTCTTCAAGAATATGCATCATAGTTTCCCGGTCAATGTTTTTAAACTCTTTAAATTCCGAGAACGTTTCGACTAAGTTCATGTGTTCCATCTTTCTAATTATTTCTTAAATGAAATGATACTTTTTGTTTCTTTAATGTCGATAAAATCGATTGGTATTTCTTTTTTTTCAGTGTTCTTTTTCTTGTTTGCTGGAATCTCAATCAAGATACCATCTTTATTTGCTTCCAGTAATTTTCCGTTTAGTTTTTGGCCGTCTGTTTTGAGCACACTTATATCTTTGTTTATGTTTTTAAGATATTGCCTGAAAACTTTAAACGGTTGATCCAACCCGGCTGAACTGACATTTAATTCAAAATCTTCATTTTCGCGATCCAGGTTTGATTCGATGTGCCGGCTTAATTCAACACAATCGTTAATCGTTACAGAATCATCCCCATCAATATATAAATTAATGATATTGTTGTTTTTTACCTGGAGGCTAACAATGTATTTGTTAGTGTCTTGCAGATGTTCTTCCGTAAGTTTTACTATTCTTTCTTTTTCAATCATAACGTATTTATTTGCTATAAAAAGAGGGGACATCAGTCCCCTCAAATCAAATCGCTATGTTAATTCCGTTGCAAATATACAAAAATATTTGTCAAATTCAATCAAAAAGCCCGTGAAAACAATCACGGGCTTTTTAGGATTCGTTTTTGGTTGTTGTCCGACCAGGGCTCGAACCTGGACTCTTCTGAACCAAAATCAGACGTGTTGCCAATTACACCATCGGACAAGCTCTGAATGAGCCGACAAAATTAGAAAATATTTTTTATTAGAACAAAGAAAAAAAACAAAAAAAATTGCATTGCTAATTTTTTGAAAATTAAATCTTATGGCAAAACCCTGATTGTTTTTTATTTAAATAATGTTAATGGATGCCTTATATTTGGATCAAAATATTTACATTCGCTTAAAAATTGATCAGTATTCAATAAATCCGAATTTCAAATGACAAATTATCGTAAGCTCAACAATATTGGGGGATGGCTTGTTTTTGCCATTTCTACCATTGTTTATTTTTTAACCGTAGAACCGACAGCCAGTTGGTGGGATTGTGGTGAATATATAGCCACTGCGTATAAACTCCAGGTTGGTCACCCTCCGGGAGCGCCCCTGTTTCAAATGATCGGGCGTTTCTTTAGTTTATTTGCTTTTGGCGATGTAACCAAAGTTGCATTGATGATTAATGTGATGTCGGCCCTGTGCAGTAGTTTTACTATTTTGTTTTTGTTTTGGACCATCACTAAGCTGGCTAAAAAAGTAGCACTTATTAATGGTGGGGAATTTACCCAGCCCAAGATGTTTGCTGTTTTAGGAAGTGGTTTGGTAGGAGCTTTGGCTTTTACTTTTTCCGATTCATTTTGGTTTTCGGCGGTTGAAGGTGAGGTATATGCCATGTCTTCTTTCTTTACGGCTCTCGTATTTTGGGCCATTTTGAAATGGGAAGAAGAGGCCGACGATAAATATCAATACCGCTGGATAATATTGATTGCTTATTTAATTGGTCTTTCGATTGGGGTTCACTTGCTTAATTTGTTGGCTATTCCAGCCATTGCTTATGTTTATTATTATAAAAAATACGAACCTACTACTAAAGGGCTCATTTATACAGGTATTTTTTCCATATTGATTTTGGCAGGCATCATGTACATTTTGGTGCCTTGGATTGTGAAAATGTCAACCCTGTTCGAGTTACTTTTTGTAAACACATTTGGTTTGCCGTTTAACTCCGGAACCTTTGTTTATTTTGCTTTATTGATTGGGTTCATTGTATGGGGAATTCGTTATACCATCAGGCGAAAAAAAGTATTGCTCAATACTTTGATGCTGGCTTTTGTTTTTATTTTAATCGGATATTCTTCTTTTTTTATGTTGGTTATTCGTTCCAATGCCAATGTGCCTATTGATGAAAATAGCCCGGAAGAGGCGATCAGTATGCTCTCGTACCTTAATCGTGAACAATATGGCAGCTGGCCATTAATCCACGGACCGTATTTTAATGCTCCGGTTATTGCTCAAGAAAATGGTTCAGCCAAGTATTTTAAAGATAAAAAGGCAGGAAAGTACACCATAGTGGGACATCATATTGAAGCTGAGTATGACCCGAAACTCACAACATTTTTTCCACGGATGTGGAGCGACAGGGAACCCCGCCATGCACAAATCTATAAAAGATATATGTCAAAAGGCAAACCGGTACGGGTTGTAAATCCTGACGGTTCAACCAAGGTGCTGACCAGGCCCACTTTTGCGGATAATCTTAGATTTTTCTTTTCGTATCAGGTTGGGCACATGTATTTGCGATATTTTATGTGGAATTTTTCGGGGAGGCAGAATGATATAGAAAGCCAGGGCGAAATTATACACGGAAACTGGATTACCGGTATTGGTTTTATCGACCGTATGCTTGTGGGAGACCAGGATTTATTGCCTGATGCATACAAAAATGAAGCAACCAATACATTCTTTTTATTACCCTTATTACTTGGATTGATTGGTGCTTTTTATCATTTTATAAAAAACAGCAAAGATACCTGGGTGGTATTCCTGTTATTTTTTATGACCGGATTGGCCATTGTTATTTATTTGAACCAATACCCGAACCAACCCCGTGAAAGGGATTATGCGTTTGCAGGTTCGTTTTATGCCTTTGCTATTTGGATTGGTTTAGGAGTATTGGGAATTTCCGAATTTATTTCTAAATATCTGGGCTCTAAAAAAATGGTTCCGGTAGTCGTGAGTCTTTTGTCGCTTATTTTGGTGCCCGGTATTATGGCCAGTGAGGGCTGGGATGATCATGATCGCTCGGGAAAAACAGCAGCACGCGATTTTGCGAAAAATTATTTAGGAACCATGGCGCCTAATTCGGTTATTTATACCATAGGCGATAACGACACTTTTCCTTTATGGTATGTCCAGGAAGTTGAAGATTTTAGAACTGATGTGAGGGTGGTTAACCACATGCTTTCATCGGGCGAATGGTATGTGTTGCAATTGGGTAAAAAAGCATACGAAGCCGATCCGCTGCCATTTGCTATCCCACCGGAAAAATATGATAAAGGCCAAAATGAATATGTTTATTATTATCCGAGACCCATTGAAGGAGCAATGGATTTAAAAACCTTTATTAACTTTATAAAGAGCGATCGCCCCGAATCCAAGCTTCATTTTCCAAATGGAGATACTCCGAATTTTTTCCCGACATTGAAAGTTAAGTTAAAAGTAGATTCGGCGGCATGTGTTGATAATGGCATTGTCCCAAAAGAATTGGCACATTTGATTGTTGATGAAATTGAATGGGAGTTGAAAGTTGACGGGTTGTACAAAAACGACTTGGCATTTCTTGACTTTGTAGCTAATAACGATTGGACCCGTCCGTTGTATTTTACTAACCCAATAGTAGTTGATCAGGTTTTTGATATTCGGGAATACATGTTTTTGGAAGGAAGCGTTTATCGCTTCATGCCGATTAAAAATCCCAATTATACCGATGAATTAGGTGGCGTTTCGGAACTTGCTTCTTACGATATTTTGATGAACAAAACACAGTGGGGAAATCTAAACAACCCTCATGTTACTGTTGACAGGGAAAGTACCCGGAATAATCTTTCGGCCAGCCAAAATTTTTGGCGAACGGCTCGTGCATTGCAGCATATTGGGGAGAATGAAAAAGCAATAAAACTTTTGGATAAGTATTTTGAAATATTCCCGTTTGATAAATTCCCACTCGATTCGGATGCTTTAAGATTTCTTTTTGTTTATTATCAATTGGGAGCTATAGATCAGGCTAATATGGTGTGGGAAGAACTGTATAAAAGATATACCCAGGAAGTGGAGTTTTACCTGTCATTTGGTTTACGTAAGCAGCGATTTTATGAGAATCAATTAACATCTGCTTTCTCGGAGATTCAAACATTAAGCGGTTTGGCTGAAAACTATGAGCAGGCTGAATTAGCCAAAAAAGCCGATGATTTTATTGTAGAAAAATTAAAAGGTCTTTAGGAAATAAACAAAAAAAAGGAAGCCCTGTTTTATTGAGACAGGGCTTTTTTGTTTTTATAATGGATGTAGTATAATAATCCGAATCCTAAAAGAATAAACGGAATGCTTAAGGTTTGTCCCATGTTTAAGATTAGGTGGTTTTCAAATCGAACCTGTGGTTCTTTAACGTATTCAACCAAGAAACGGAAAGCAAAAACCAGGATTAAAAACATCCCGAAAATTTGACCATCTTTAAATTTAGGGAATTTTTTATTGTAAAATAATTGAAGAATAACAAAGATTAGTAAATAAGTCAAGGCTTCGTATATTTGAGTGGGATGTCTTGGAACCCCTGAAATTTGAACATTTGGAATAGACTTAAAATAAAATCCCCAAGCCAATTCGGTAGGTTTTCCAATAATTTCTGAATTTATTAAATTACCGGTTCGGATAAATGCACCGGTTAAGGCTGCGCCTATAGCGATACGATCGAGGTACCATAAAAGAGGCATGCTGGTTTTACGTACGAAAATTAGCAAAGCAATTAAAATTCCGATAGCGGCTCCATGGCTGGCTAAACCGCCTTCCCAAATCATTAAAATTTCAATAGGATGACTTAGATAATATTGGGGATCATAAAACAAACAATGCCCTAAACGAGCTCCTATAACCGTGGCGATAAATAAATACGTCATTAATTTTTCCAATACCGTTAAGGGAATTTGTTCTTTCCTGAAAATACGTTTTAGTACAAAATAGCCCAGTATAAAACCAACTGCAAATAATAAGCCGTACCAACGGATTTCCCAGAATCCCAAATCAATGAACGTGGGATTTGGATTCCAATTAATATATAATAATTCCATAGTCGTAAAATTTGAAAACAAAGGTAGAAATTAAATCTACTTTTCCTATATAAGTCTGTTAAATTGATGCGAATAACCGAATCTCTTTTATTAACTCAGAATAATCAGTTTCTAATTGAATCCCTTTGAATCCGCTACATTTATTTAAGGCATCCCGGATTGAAAACTCGTTTTGTGATTGGCTGAAATATATCTTTTTTGCGTGTAAAGTTTTTGCCAGGTAAACTTGTTCTGTTTGTCCGGGAGTAGGAATAATGATTGCTTTTTTATTCATTAGGGCCATATCCATGAGTGTGCAATAGCCCGACCGGCTCAAAATTAGTTTTGCATTTTTAAAATAGCTTTGAAAAGCAGGGGTGGGCAAGTGAGAAAAAACTTTAATATTTTGGTGTTCTTCAACCGTATTTTCGTCGGGATTTCCTTTCAGTAAAATGCATTTAAGGTTGACGGACTTTAATTCATCCAAAATCTGTTTTTCAAAAATGGATCGTTGTGGTTCGGGCCCAGAAATAATAGCCATGATGTCAACTTCAAATTCAGGATTCACGGGTTCTTCGGAAGTGAACCGGGATAAAGGGCCAATAAATGTAGTGGGAATTTTAATTTTGTAACCGTGAGCGAGGGAGTCTGATAAGTTTGGTTCTTCTTTAAAATCAGGAATCCAAAGCTTATCGTATTTATGAATAAAAAACTTGTTAACGGCTAATAATATTGGTTTTAAAAAGGCAAGGCCGGATGGGGTTTTTATACCGATTTGATGTGTGATAAAAACCGAATGAACTTTTTTGTTCCAAAGCCCGTAACGGTTGTCGGAAATAACAATCTTAATATTGTGTTCGGCAATTATTTTTTTTAGTTGCAGGTGTTCTTTATATACGCCAAACAAAAATTTCGGGATCGATAAAAACATTTTTAAAGCCATCCAATGGTTTGCCGGGTACGAAATTTTTATCCCTGAAAAGGGGACAAATTTCAAATTTTGGAATTCAATTTTCAGAAAGTCCAGAGGCTTGTTGTCGGCACCAATAATAACGTTAAAGTTTTGTTTGAGCAATTCTTTAATAATGGGAACCGAACGGGTGGCATGTCCCAACCCCCAGTCGAGTGGGCAGATTAAAACGTTTTTTTTGTTTGGGTGCTTTTGCATCAGTACAAATTTATCAAAATTAAAATGTGTAATGAAATTACTTTATCAAATAGCCATTACATTAATTCCTGGTGTGGGCGATATCAATGCTAAAAAACTTATTTCTTATTGCGGCGGAGTCGAAGCGGTGTTCAGCGAAAACAAATCGGCTTTGCTGAAAATTCCTGGAATTGGCCTTTCAACTACCCGGGCAATTTTAAATAAAAAAGTTTATGAGCGCGCCGAAAAGGAACTGAAATTTATTGAAAAGTATAAAATCAAAACCTTGTATTTTTTAGACAAGCATTATCCTTCGAGATTAAAAAATTGTATTGATTCGCCTGTTTTGCTTTATTACAAAGGAGATGCCGATTTGAATTCTTTAAAAATTTTAAGTGTGGTAGGAACACGGCGGATAAGCAATTATGGCAAAAAAGTTTGCAAAGAAATAATCGAGGGTTTGGTGGATGCTGATGTTTTGGTTGTTAGTGGCCTGGCTTACGGGGTGGATGCTCTGGCGCATAAAATTTCACTGGATAGCAATTTGAGAACAGTGGCGGTGTTGGCTCATGGCCTGGATCGCATCTATCCTTCGGCCAATAAAAATTTAGCCGAAAAGATGCTTGAAAAAGGCGGCTTGTTAACGGATTTTCTAAGCGGTACCAACCCTGACCGGGAAAACTTTCCCAAGCGGAACCGCATTGTTGCCGGTTTGTCGGATGCAACCCTGGTTATAGAATCAGGTGTTAAGGGCGGAGCTTTAATCACGGCTGAAATTGCGAATTCTTACAACCGCGATGTGTTTGCGGTTCCTGGCAGAACAAATGATAAGTTCTCGGAAGGATGCAATTTTTTGATTAAAACCAATCGTGCGGCTTTAATTCAAAACGCCAACGATATAAAATATATGCTGAGTTGGGATGAAAAAACCCAATCGAAACCATTGCAAAAACAAATGTTTGTTGATTTAAGCAAGGAAGACGAACAAATTTTCAAGGTATTAGAGGAACATGAATCTTTAAGTATCGACCAGATCAGCCAAAAATGTAATTTCCAAACAAGCAAAACAGCATCTATATTATTGAACCTTGAATTTAAGGGAGTGGTGCAATGTTTGCCGGGAAAAGTATATAAAATTAACGATTGATGTTTTTCAAATTATTATACTTGTATTCAAATGATTTAAGAATAAGTATAATGCTAATTATAAGAGAAGATAGGCCAATGAGCAAAAGCAGCACGTAGTCTTCTGTAAGTATGCAAAAATTTAACACCCCGTGAAAAAACGAAGCTGCCAGCAAGCCGGTTACTGCATCAACAAAGGTGTTTTTTCTCGATTTTCCCAGGCCTACAAAAAAACCTAATACAATTGCAAATACTAAATTTCCAATAGTGTACAAATAAAGGAAAATGGTATTGTCAATTGGGCTGATGAACCCGCTTACATATAAAAAACAGGTTATAATAGAAAATCCGGTAGAAATAAACAATGAATAGATAATACTTTCAATGGGGCCATAAAAATCTTTTCTTTTAAAGAACCCGAGGTAGAGAACCAGAAATTTCCCGAATTCGGAGCTGAATCCAGTAATTATGAACGCAAAAAAAAGGGTTCTGCGCAATGATCTCACATTTTCCAAGCCAAACAGGGTGGATATCTCATAAAAAAGAACGAGCATGAGCGAACTTGTCATCCCTAATAACAAGGCAAGAAATATGCGATTGAATTTTTTTATTTCAAATTTGAACTTTAGGTAAAATATAAAAAGAATCAAAAATAGTGGCGCAAGTAGAAGCGGGAATATCTGGTTCAGGATCATAACAGGTAACATTTACACAGCCAAAGTTAATATATGTTCGTATCTTCACCAAATGTTTTTCAAAACAGATGTTATGTTTTAAATCATGAAAAAATGACTAAGGTTCGTATAGAAAAACTAAACAAAGATGAAATTCAAACACGCAAGGTGTATGAATGGCCGATTTGGGAAAAAGAAATTTCCCGCTTTGATTGGGAATACGATTCGGATGAAGAATGTTTGATTTTGGAGGGAGAAGTTGTGGTGGAAACCGAGGCGGGCGAAGTGCAAATTAAACCGGGCGATTTTGTTACTTTTCCCAAAGGACTGAAATGTGTTTGGGATATTAAAACTCCAATCAGAAAACACTATAATTTTAAGTAAGTTTGGAAAAGGGAATTGTTGTAAAGTCGACCGGGAGTTGGTATACTGTAAAAACAGGTGATGACCGCTATTTTGATTGTAAAATCAAAGGGAAATTTCGGATTAAAGGTATCCGAACCACCAATCCGGTAGCCATTGGCGATAGGGTAGACTTTAAAATATTGGAAGAAGAAAATACCGGTTTAATAACAAACATCGAAGACCGGAAAAATTATATCATCCGCCGGGCTACCAAGCTGTCCAAACAATCACACATCATTGCGGCAAACCTTGATCAGGCTGTTATTATTGCTACCCTGGCTCAACCCCGGACTTCAACCGGGTTTATCGATCGTTTTTTAATTACGGCCGAGGCTTATCACATCTCGGCAAAAATAATTTTTAATAAAATTGATTTGTACGATGATAAATTAAAAGAAACACATCAGTCCATAAAGTCAATTTATGAGGATGCCGGGTACGAGTGTTTTGATATTTCGGTGAAAGAACAGATAAACCTGGAAAATATTTTTACTCTTTTTAAAAATAAGGTAAGTTTAATAAGCGGTCATTCGGGTGTGGGTAAATCGGCTTTAATCAATAAAATTGAACCGGGTATAGATTTAAAAATCGGCGATATTTCTTCGGTTCATAATAAAGGAAAACACACCACCACTTTTGCCGAGATGATTGAATTATCGGAAGGTGGCTTTATTATCGATACCCCCGGAATCAAGGAATTTGGTTTGGTTCATTTTGAGAAACAGGAGGTTGCCGAGCGTTTTCCGGAGATGCGAAAATATATGCACGATTGCCGTTTTAACAACTGCACCCATGTGCATGAACCCGGTTGTGCTGTTTTAAAGGCCCTTGAAAATGGAAAAATTAGCCAATCCCGGTATAAAAATTACCTCAATATCCTAAATGATGATTACTTTAGCGTTTCCGAATTTTAACAAATAGTTTATGTTCGCCAAACAATTGCTAACCGATGATATTATACCTTTGAGAACTTCTGATACAGGAGCCTATGCCCTGAATTGGATGGATGAAAATAAGGTCTCGCATTTGCCCATTGTAAACGAAGTTGAATTTTTGGGATTGATTTCAGACGAAGATATTTTTGCGTTGAACGATTTTGAAGAAGCATTGGGTAATCATAAATTGTCATTGTCTTCAACTTTTGTTTATGAAGATCAGCATTTGTTTGAGATCATCAAAATCTTTGCCGAACACAAGCTAACCTTGTTGCCCGTGCTTGATGCCCAGAATCGTTATTTAGGGTCGATAACCAGTTATTCTTTAACCCAGGATTTAGCGAAAATGGTAGCCATAGATAACCCGGGCGGTATTATTGTTCTGGAAGTTAGCGACAATGATTATTCGTTGAGCCAGATTGCACAAATAATTGAATCGAATGATGCCAAGGTTTTGAGCCTTTGCATAACTTCTCAACCCGACTCAACAAAAATTAAAGTTGCCATTAAAGTGAATACAAAAGAAATTGCATCTATACTGCAAACCTTTAACCGGTATAATTATATCATAACAGCTTCTTATACTGATAATGATAATGTAGATGACTTGAAGGACCGTTTTGACTCGTTTATGAATTACTTGAATATTTAATATGACAAATTATATAAGAACCACAGTTCTTTTACTTTCTATATTTTTTTTAGTACCGTCAGCGTTTTCAGAAGATGCTGATAAATGTAATATTGGTGAGATCACCATTTTAAAGAACAAAAAAACCAGGCGAAGCACCATTATTCGCGAACTTGAATTTGCCGAAAACGACACTGTGTTCTTGCACCAGGTTCCTGAAATTTTAGAAAAAGCCAAACAAAACCTGCTGAACACCTCCTTGTTTAATTTTGTTGAGGTTAAACCATTGTGGTCGGCCGATTCCTCAAAAGTTGGTGTAAATATTGAAGTTTTGGAACGTTGGTATGTATGGCCGATTCCGCTGTTTGAAGTGGGTGAACGGAATTTTAACAGTTGGTGGAAGGATAAGGATTTTTCGCGACTGAATTATGGACTGATGATGAAATGGGACAATTTTACCGGACGAAAAGATGAACTTAAATTTATTTTCAGGTTTGGCTATGAAGATAAATTTGGTTTGTTTTACCAGCTTCCTTACATCACCAAAAAACAAAACATCGGGATCAATTATGGAATTAGTTATGCCCGCTATCACGAGGTGGCTGTAGCTTCCGTAGATAACGATCTGGAATATTTTAAAAATACCGATGAGTATATTCAAAAGAATTTCGAAACTTATTTTCAGCTTATTTATCGGCCGGAAATACACCAAAAGCAATACGTTGAAATTAATTACAGAAATATATTCATGGATGATGAATTGTTGAACCTGTACCCTGATTTTACAGTCAATAACATCAACCAGTTAAGCTTCTTTTCTTTATCGTATAATTACATCAACGATCATCGCGATTATGTAGCATATCCGCTCGAAGGAAGTTATTTTGATATTGAGTTGCGAAAAGTAGGGTTAAATATTTTTCAGTCAAACGGGGTTGATTTCTTCTACATCAAATCGAATTTTAACAATTATTGGAAACTTAAAGACCGTTGGTATTTTGGAACCGGCCTGTCGGCAAAAATCTCAAACAACGGATATCAGCCTTATGTGCTGCAAAAGGGGCTGGGCTATCAAAAAGATTATATGCGCTCGTATGAATTGTATGTGATGGATGGCCAGCATTACGGCATGTTGCGTTCTAACCTTAAATATGAACTAATCCCCAAACGTGTTCACCATTTCAAGTTCATCAAGAATGAAAAATTCGGGAAAATGTTTTATGCTTTTTATGTGAATTTATTTTTTGATTTTGCTTACGTAAACGACGAATATAACGCTGAGTTGAACCCTCTGGTAAACGAGCTACAATTTGGAAGCGGCCTGGGTCTTGATTTTGTGACCTATTACAGTCTTGTTTTCCGGGCTGAGTTTTCAGTAAATAAATTGGGCGATACCAATGTGTTTTTTCATGTAAAAGCTCCGTTTTAAATAATAATCAATTTCGTTTCTTTGCCCTCTAAATGAATACTTTTGCTTTTATTAATATTTGTTAAAAATTGAAAAGTAGTTCCTTTTATTTTCGTATTCTTGTAATCCGAAAATATGAGGACCTAATATGAAAATTGCACTTTTTGGTAAATCAACGGATGAGGCTTCTATGCCTTACATCCAGCAATTGGTGACAAAGCTTGAGCAAATATCAGCGCAGGTATATATTTATGAGCCTTTCCTGGAGATTATTATGCCGCTGGTGAAATTTTCGGGGGTGTACTACACCTTTAAATCTCATCACGAACTTAAAACCAATAATGTTGATTATCTGATTTCGGTAGGAGGGGATGGTACATTTTTAGATACCCTTGGATTGGTGAGGGATTCCGGTGTCCCGATTTTTGGAGTGAACCTGGGTCGTTTGGGCTTTCTGTCGAGCGTTTCAAAAGATGAAATTGAAAAAGCTTTGGATGAGTTGGAACAAGGCAATATCCGTATTGAAGAACGTGCCCTGCTTCGATTGAATACCGAACATAATTTGTTTGGCGATTTTAATTATGCGCTCAATGAAATTGCTATTAGCCGAAAAGATTCGAACGCGCTTCTTTTGCTGCATGTTTATGTCGATGATAAATTTTTGAATTCCTATTGGGCCGATGGTTTGTTAATTGCTACGCCAACAGGTTCTACCGCTTATTCGTTGAGTTGCGGAGGGCCAATTGTTACTCCCGGCTCCGAGAATTTTGTGATTACACCCATTGCCACGCACAACTTAACGGTGCGTCCCATCGTTATACCTGATGATAGTAAAATATGTATCAGGCTTGAAAGCCGGGATGGACAATGTTTGGTAAGTATGGATTCGAGGCGAAAAACCATGGGGGGAAATGTGGAATTGCACCTCGAAAAAGAATCGTTTAAAATTAACCTGGTTCAGATGCAGTCGAAAGATTTTTATACGACCATCAGGGATAAGTTAAACTGGGGGTTAGACATTAGAAATTAATCCGTTTGAAAAGCCTGAAAGTTGAGAAAAATAAACTAATTTTGCAGGCTCATTTTTATGAAAAAAAGAATTTTTAGTATTTCTGTATTCTTTATTTTGATTTCGGGGGCGGTTTATTCTCAAGCCCTTGAAACCGGTATATTTGCCGGTGCTTCTTATTATCTTGGCGATATCAACCCGGGCACTCATTTCGACCAGGGATTGTTTTCAACGGGTGCCTTGCTTCGTTACAGTAAAGGCGATCGTTGGGCTTATCGCTTCAATCTCTTATTTGGCCAGGTTCAGGCCTCCGATCAGTTGCGCAAAGCGGTGGACAACAGAAACCTGGCTTTCAGCTCGAAAATTACAGAAATTTCAGGTGTCGTTGAATTTCACTTTTTGCCTTATGAAATGGGAAGTAAAGACCATCGTTATACTCCCTATATTTTTGGTGGAATAGGAATGTTCTTTTTTAACCCCAAATATGGCCAATATAATCTGAGGGATTACGGTACCGAAGGTCAGAAAATAGGTTATATGGGGCGTACGCCTTATGCATTACAATCGCTAACCATTCCTTTCGGAATCGGGTTTAAATATAGTTTAACAGAAAGAATAAGTATTGCTGCCGAGTGGGGGATGCGTAAAACATTTACTGATTATCTGGATGATGTAAGCACAACTTATTATCAGGATGCAGAAGCTTATTATTTGTACTGGCAATCAAATCCCGGTACTCCTTTAGATATGAATGTGTATTTGTCAGATCCTACATTATCGCATGATGCGGGGATGCAAAGAGGGAATTCAAGTACAAATGACTGGTATAGTTTTTACGGAATAACACTAACCTATAAGTTTGATATTGGCGGACCGGGTTGTGTAATGTATTAAGAAATAATTGTATGAGCCTGAAAGAAAAAATCGATTTAAGTAAATTACCAAAACATATTGCAATCATTATGGATGGTAATGGTCGTTGGGCTCAGAAACAGGGCAAAGACCGCACTTTTGGCCATCAAAACGGGGTAAATGCTGTTCGCGAAGCTTCGGAAAGTGCAGCAGAACTCGGCGTAAAATTTTTGACCCTTTATGCTTTTTCAACCGAAAACTGGAACCGGCCCAAATATGAAATTGATGCATTAATGCAATTACTGGTTGATACCATCGAGAAAGAGGTTCCTACATTGAATAAAAATAAAATTAGGTTAGGTGCCATCGGAAATCTTGATAGCCTGCCAACGGAAAGTAAAACCCGATTGCTTAAAGCAATTGATGAAACTCAAAAAAACGATAGGATGACTTTAAACCTGGCATTGAGTTATAGTTCGCGTTGGGAATTATTGGAAGCCATCAAGAAAATTTCAGAAGAAGTATTGAACGGAAAAATTAATATAGATCAAATCAATCAGGAATTTGTCTCTGATTATTTAACAACAGCCAATATGCCCGATCCTGAATTGCTGATTCGAACAAGTGGAGAGTACAGGATAAGTAATTTCCTTCTTTGGCAAATCGCTTACGCCGAACTTTATTTTACGGATAAACTTTGGCCCGATTTTGAACGCGAAGATTTGTATCAGGCAATAATTAATTTTCAAAAAAGAGAGAGAAGGTTTGGAAAAACCGGTGATCAGATTAAAGCATAGGGGAAATTTTAATGAAAGGTATTATAAGAAAAATTAATATAATGACGGTTAATAGATTTAATTTGGGGGTAGTTATATTTTTGTTTTTAATAACAAATGTTGTAGTTGCTCAAGATTCTCGGGTTGATTATAACAAACCTAAAAAATATGAAATTGCAGGCATTACAACCAGCGGGATCAAATATTTGGATATCAATACTATTATCATGATTTCCGGTTTAAATATTGGCGATCAGATACAAATTCCGAGTGAGAAAATTTCGCAAGCCATTAAAAAATTGTGGAAACAAGGATTGGCTGAAAATATTAAAATCGAAATTGCGAAAATTGAAGGAGACAAAATATATCTAAATATTGATATGACGGAACGCCCCAGATTACGTAGTGCTATTTTTACCGGTGCCCGAAAATCTGAAATTTCTACCCTTAATTCAGACATTGGTTTTAGAAGGGGAGAAGTTGTTACCAATTATTTGTTAAGTCGTGCCAAAAGAGTTATTAAAAAACATTATGTCGATAAAGGTTTCCTTAATTGTGAAGTAAATATTCGCCAAGAACAAGATACAACCATGGAGAACTCAGTGTATTTACGGGTTAATATCCATAAAAATAAGCGTGTAAAAATTTATAAAATTAATATTGCCGGAAATGATCAGGTTTCTGACCATAAGGTGCGTTCGTTTTTAAAAGAAACCAAAGAAAAGGGGGCTCTTACACCACTAAAAGGGCTTAATGATTTGCTATTGGATGTTTATTCAACCACCTTACGATTGGACTTTGATGGCTTTATTGATTCGGCAACCAATTATGTGCACGAGAATTTCAAATTCCGCATATTTAAAGGATCTAAAATGATCAAAAATAATTATGAAGATGATAAGGCTTTGATCATTGGGAAATACAACTCACTGGGATATCGTGATGCTAAAATTGTTAAAGATTCGATTTATTCAGTTGATGATGGATTGATAAACGTTAACATTACTGTAGATGAAGGTCCAAAATATTATTTCCGGAAAATTTCATGGATTGGAAACACCATATATTCTTCAGAAGATCTTGGAAGAATATTAGGGATAAAAAGAGGGGATACTTACAATAAAGAACGACTGAATAAGGGCTTGAATTATGACCCTAATAGTGGAATGGATGTAAGTTCATTATACATGGATAATGGTTATTTATTCTTTTATGCAAATCCGGTGGAGGTATTGATTGAAAATGATTCAATTGATATTGAGATTAGGATTAACGAAGGTAAACAGGCACGTATCAATAAAGTTACCTTAACTGGTAATACTCGTACCAACGACCATGTTGCCATGCGTGAAATCAGAACACGCCCCGGACAACTTTTTAATCGCCAGGCAATCATCAGAACACAAAGGGAGTTGTCGCAGTTGCGTTATTTTAATGCCGAATCGATTACCCCCGATGTACAACCCGATCCGGTTAATAATACGGCCGATATTGAGTATCAGGTTGAAGAAACCTCTTCCGATCAAATTGAGCTTTCGGGCGGATATGGCTATGGACGTATCATGGGATCGTTAGGATTATCTTTTAATAACTTCTCATTGAGGGGAATTTTCAAAAAAGAAATGTGGAGGCCAATCCCGTCGGGCGATGGTCAAAAACTGGCACTCCGTTTCCAAACTTATGGAAAAGGATACTTTAATTATAGTGTTTCGTTTACAGAACCTTGGTTTGGAGGTAAAAAACCAAATTCTTTGACAGTTTCTTTTTATCATTCATCGTATTCAAATGCAAACTATTATAGCAAAGATCACGAAAATTATTATGAGTTTGTTACAGATGGATTTACGCTGGGATTTGGAAAACGCTTAAGATGGCCCGATGACTATTTTACTTTATACCAAAGTGCGAAATTCTTGTTGTATAAGCTGCAAAATTATTCGGTCTTTAGATTTGGTACTGGCTCCGGACGATACAATAACATTAGTTATTCAATAACGCTCGGACGAAATTCTACCAGTGCCCCGATTTATCCTCGTTATGGTTCAGATATGTCGCTGTCGCTAGAGTTATCTCCACCATACTCGCTTTTCAATAAAAAAGATTATAACACCATTGCAGATGAAGCTGAGCGTGAAGATGAGAAATTTAAATGGGTAGAATATTATAAAATAAAATTTAAATCAGCTTGGTATTTTGAATTAATGGATAAATTGGTACTTAGTACACGTATGCAATTTGGAATGTTAGGTGCTTATAATAGCAAAGATATTGGAACTACTCCTTTCGGACGCTTTTATGTAGGTGGTGATGGTTTAAGTGCAGGATATAACATGGATGGCCGCGAAATTATTGCGATGAGAGGATATGATAACGAAGTTTTACCGGCTTATAATCCGAATTCAACAGAAAATAATTTGGGAGGAACCGTTTACACCAAATATACTTTGGAGTTAAGATACCCATTGTCACTCAATCCTAGCTCTACCATTTATGCTTTGGCATTTTTAGAGGCAGGAAACTCATGGATTGATTTTTCGACCTATGATCCCTTTGATGTATACCGTTCTGCAGGATTTGGCTTACGCGTATTTATGCCAATGTTTGGTTTCTTAGGACTGGATTGGGCCTATGGATATGATAAAATTCCTGGTGAACCGGAAGCAAATGGATCGCATTTCCACTTTTCTTTGAATAAATCAATAGATTAGTGTTTTTGGCAAAATATTTACAATTTTTATCGGAAAAGTAAAACTAAAATCTAAAAAAATGAAAAAACTGTTTATATCCTTGCTCTTATTGATAGGCCTTTCAATAGGAACATTTGCACAACGCTTTGCTTACGTTGATACGGATTATATTCTTGAAAATATTCCAGAGTATAATGATGCTCAGGATATCCTTAATGAGCTTTCAGCCAGGTGGCAAAAAGAAATTGAAACAAAATATGCCGAAGTTGAAAAACTTTACCGTTCGTACCAGGCCGAGTCAGCTTTGTTGCCGGCAGATCTGAAAAAGAAAAAGGAAGAAGAAATTATATCTAAAGAACGAGCGGTTAAAGATTTTCAGCAAAGTAAATTTGGCCCGGAAGGCGAATTATATAAACGCAGAATGGAACTGGTTCAGCCGATTCAGGAAAAAATCTTCAATGTGATTAATGAAATTGCCGAAACCCGGAATTATGACTTCATCCTTGATAAGGCCGGAAATACAAATATATTATATTCCAACCCGCGTCTCGACTTAAGTGACGATGTGTTGGATCAGCTGGGAATGATTGTGCAATAATTTTGTTAAAATTTTATAATTTATTAAGAAATAAAATATTTGAATTCTCATTTTATTGTATAAATTTGTCGCTCCTTAGTAGTAACTAAATTAAAACATAACATGAAAAAATTATTATTCGTTATCAGCTTTGTTCTTTTAACAGGGGTTTCCAGCGTTTTTGCACAAAAACTCGGACATATTAATAGTGCTGAATTAATACAAATTATGCCCGGTATCGACACGGTTGAAACAAGGTTGAATGAGCATAGGGCTGGCCTTGAGCAGCAAATGAATACCATGATGCAGGAATATCAAACCAAGCTTCAAGAATATCAGGGGAAATTTAACACCCTCCCTGATCTTATTAAAGAAACTAAAGTGAAAGAACTTCAAGATTTGCAAACCAGAATTGAGCAATACAGACAAACTGCTGATACAGATTTGCAACGTAAAAGAGTTGAGTTGTTCAACCCAATTATCGAACGTGCACAAAAAGCTGTTCAAGATGTTGCTAAAGAAAACGGATTTACTTATATCTTTGATATAAGCACTGGTGCATTAGCTGTTTACGAAAATGGTACAGACGTTATGGATCTTGTAAAAGCTAAACTAGGAATTAAGTAATATTTCAATTTTATATAGAAGAAAAACCCTTGAATTTTCAAGGGTTTTTTTATGTTCTTATTTTTCCTTTTTTTGATCGTACCAACTGGCATACATCGAGTAGCTGTTGGCTATCCGTAAAATTTCTCCTTCCGATAATTCTTTACTGATGGATTTTATTTTTTTAGCCGGAAGCCCTGCATAAACACTTCCCGATTCTACCACGGTGTTTTTCGAAACCACTGCCCCGGCAGCAATGATAGAATTACTTTCAATTACAGCATTATCCATGATAATGGCTCCCATTCCGACTAAAACATTATCGTGAATGGTACACCCGTGAACAATAGCTCCGTGCGCGATAGAAACATTGTTGCCAATACTTACCGGAGCTACTTTGTAAGTGCAATGAATAACCGCCCCGTCCTGAATGTTCACATTATTTCCGATGCGGATGGAATGAACATCGCCACGCACAACGCTGTTAAACCATACACTGCAATTATCGCCCATTACCACATCTCCAACAATGGTTGCGTTATCGGCTAAAAAACAATTCTTGCCAATTTTAGGGGATATTCCTTTTACTGCTTTTATTAATGCCATTTTATTTTTTCTTTTCTTTCGGGTAATCTATCGAAAAATGAAGACCCCTGCTTTCTTTACGTTTTATGGCCATTTTAATGATTAAATAGGCCACGTTTATTAAATTCCGTAACTCACAAATCTGAACATCCAGAATTGATTTGTTGTATAAGTCTTCTGTTTCGCGGTAGATGATTTCTAGGCGGTCTAGGGCTCGTTGTAAACGAAGGTTCGAACGAACAATCCCTACATAATTACTCATAATCGACTGAAGTTCGCGATAGGTTTGGGTAATCAAAATCATTTCTTCGTTGTAAACGGCTCCGCTTGCGTCCCAGTCTGGAACATCTTCTTTAAACCCAATGTCCTTTACTTTTTTAATAGAATCAATACTGGCACGGTGAGAAAATACCGCAGATTCAAGCAATGAGTTTGAGGCCAGGCGGTTGGCTCCGTGTAGTCCGGTTGATGTGCACTCGCCCGAAGCATATAAATTTTGGATGGACGTTTGGGCAAATTCGTTTACTTTGATTCCTCCGCAGGTGTAATGGGCTGCCGGGATAACCGGGATCATTTCTTTGGTAATATCGATGCCGATGCTCAAGCATTTGGCATAAATGGTCGGAAATTCATAAATCAGCTTTTCTTTCCCGATAGGTAAACAATCCAGGTAAACACATTCATCTCCGCTGATTTTCATTTCGGTATCGATGGCACGGGCTACGATATCACGAGGGGCAAGGCATCCGCGTTCGTCATATTTGTGCATGAACTCATCGCCTTTTTTAGTTTTTAAAATGGCTCCTGCTCCGCGGATAGCTTCGGTAATCAGAAACGAAGGTTTCTCACCGGGGTTGTAAAGCGATGTTGGGTGAAACTGGATGAACTCCATATTTTCGCAGCGGCCTTTGGCACGGTAAACCATTGCAATGCCATCGCCGGTAGCTACTTCCGGATTGGTAGTGGTGGCATAAACGTTGCCGGCTCCACCGGTTGCCAGTAACGTAACTTTAGAAAGGATGGTTTCTATTTTTTTTGTTTCGGGGTTTAACACGTAAGCTCCGTAGCAACAAATATCATTGGTTCGCTTGTTGATCTCCGCGCCCAAGTGGTGCTGGGTAATTAAATCTACCGTAAAGTAATTTTCAAGGATGGTGATGTTTGGGTGTGATCTTCCTTTTTCTAACAATGCCCGTTGGATCTCGTCCCCGGTACTGTCTTTATGGTGCAGAACGCGATATTCGGAGTGCCCGCCTTCTTTGGCCAGATCGTATTTTCCGCTTTCTTTTTTGTCAAATTGGGTTCCCCATTCAATCAACTCTTTAATACGGTCTGTCGATTCGGTGATGGTGATCCTTACAATATCCGGGTTACTCAACTCATCGCCAGCAACCATGGTGTCTTTGATGTGTTTTTCGTAAGTGTCGGGGGTGTACATCACGGCTGCGATTCCCCCCTGTGCATAGCGTGTGGCGGTTTCATCGGCCCTGTCTTTCGTGAGGACAATAACTTTTCCGTGCTCGGCAACTTTTATTGCGTATGTCAGGCCGGCAATTCCGGAACCTATTACCAAAAAATCAACTTTATTTCTCATAGGGCTATTATTTATGCAAAGATGGTAAAACTTTAGATATCTAAAAGTTTTGCGTAAGGATCATTTCCCGGAATGATCATTTTTATCGGGTTCTCCAGTAATTCTTTTATTTTTACAAGGACCCCAACCGAGTCTTTGCCATCTACAATGCGGTGATCGTAAGAAAGAGCAACGTACATTATCGGGTGAATTTCAACTTTCCCATTCACTGCAATAGGGCGTTCAACAATGTTGTGCATGCCTAAAATTGCACTTTGCGGAGGATTGATAATAGGCGTGGAAAGCATACTTCCGAATACGCCCCCGTTCGTAATCGTGAAGGTTCCTCCTTTCATGTCATCCAGGGTGATTTTATTATCCCGGGCTTTAATGGCCAGCTCTTTGATGGAATTTTCGATTTGAGCCAGGCTCATGGTTTCGGCATTCCGAATCACAGGAACAACCAGTCCTTTAGGTGCACTAACGGCAACTCCAATGTCCGCATAATCGTAGTTTATGATCTCATCCCCGTCAATCATGGCATTAATCTGGGGGAAATGTTGCAGGGCTTCAGTTACAGCCTTGGCGAAAAACGACATAAATCCCAATCCAACGCCGTGTTTTTCTTTAAAAATATCTTTGTATTGTTTTCGGATTTCCATGATGGGGGTCATGTTAACCTCGTTGAAAGTAGTTAGCATGGCCGTTTCATTCTTCACCGACACCAATCTCTCAGCCAATTTCATGCGAAGGGTCGACATTTTGGTGCGCGAAGTATCGCGGGTTCCTCCCCAGTTTGTTGCAGACTGAGGTGTAGAAACAATGGATTTATCTTTATTTTCAATATAAAACCCGACATCTTTTTTTGAAACCCTCACCGATTTGAAAAATTCTATTAAATCGGCCTCGCTTACATTGTTTTCCTGCATTAGTTTTTGAGCCAGGGGAGAGATGTGCATCATGGAGGATTTGTCCGTTTTGCCCTTTATTTCTTTGGCAGGAGAAGGTTTTTCTTTAACCTCATGCTTTGCTTCATTCTTGCTCTCAATCTCAGTCTCAACCTTAACCTTAACCTCAGCCTTAACCTTAGGCTTTCCTTCAGCTTCGGTATCAATACTTGCAATGGTGGTGCCAACATCAATGGTTTCTCCGGCTTCAACGGAAATATCAATTTTGCCATCAGCATCGGCACTAATGCTCAGGGTTGCTTTGTCCGAATCAATTTCGGCAATTTCCTGGTCTTTTTCAACGTATTCGCCATCTTCAACCAGCCAGTTGGCTAATTGAACCTGGGTGATGGATTCTCCGGGACTGGGGACTTTAACTTCAATTTTCATAGTTTATAATTTATGATCGGCCGAATAAGTTTTACTGTCGATTTTATCAGTTTTAAATTTTTCAATTTCTTTTTCAAAGCTTTTCCAGCGGTTGCCGATACAAGCCATGGCGCATTCTTCTTCCAACCGCGGACAAATACACTGCTGAAATGCTTTATCAATAATTTTTTGCTGGCTTATCTGGTGGAATTTGTTTGAACCCGTAGCCGGCGATCCGCTTGCCGGGCGTGCAATCACTTTCAAAGGAACCTCTTTATAATTATGGTGCATGAATGTCCATGCTCCCATGTTAATTGGTTCTTCCTGTACCCAAAGCCAGGTTTCTGTATTCTTGTATTTTTTTACAATCTTATTTAGTTGTTTTACGGGCAAGGGATAGATTTGTTCCAAACGGATGATAGCTGTATTTCCTTTTTTTAGCCGTTCTTGCTCAGCTAAAAGTTCGTAATAAATTTTTCCGCTGCAAAACAATACCTTTTTTATTTTTGCAGAATCGGCTTTTTCATCATCAATTACTTCCCTGAATCCCCCTTTTGTAAAATCTTCAATGGGCGAAACACATTGTGGGTGGCGCAACAAACTTTTGGGTGTAAAAATAATCAGTGGTTTTCGAAATTTGCGTTTCAGCTGACGGCGAAGTACATGGAAAAAGTTTGCAGGTGTGGTGATGTTTGCAATTTGCATGTTGTTTTCTGCACAAAGAATAAGAAAGCGTTCCATTCTTGCACTCGAATGTTCGGGGCCTTGCCCTTCGTAACCGTGCGGTAGGTACATTACTAAATCGTTCATCACGTTCCATTTATCTTCGGCGCTGCTTAAAAACTGGTCGATAATAATTTGTGCCCCATTATTGAAATCCCCAAACTGGGCTTCCCAAATCGTTAAGCTGTGCGGGCTGGTGAGCGAATAGCCATAATCAAATCCCAGTACCCCGTATTCGGAGAGCGGCGAATTATAAATTTCGATTTTGGCTTGCTGGTCATTGATTTGGTTCAAAGGGGTATATTTCTCTTCCGAATCTTCCAGGCGCAAAATGGCGTGGCGGTGTGAGAAAGTTCCTCGTTCAACATCCTGGCCGCTTAAACGTATCGAAATTCCTTCGTTTAATAAAGAACCGTAGGCCAGATGTTCGCCCATGGCCCAGTCGAGAGCGGTTCCTTCATCAATCATTTTTTTCCGGTTTGCCAAAAGCTGGCTTGTTTTCCGGAAAAGTTTTATGTTTTCAGGAACCCGGGTGATCTTTTCGCCAATATCTTTTAATGTTTTTTCATCAACCCCGGTTTCCGGCGACGAATCAAAATCTTTGTCGGTGGCTTTACGGATGTCTTTCCATGTTTCTCCAAGGAACGAAGAGATGTTTGTCTTCTCAATTAATTTCGATTCTTCAAAACTTTTCTCAAAGAGGGCATTGGTTTTATTTTCTTGTTCTTTTATTTCAGTTTCTTTTATCTCGCCTTGCGCTAAAAGTTTTTTCTTGTAGATTTCGTAAGGATCGGGATGTTTTGCAATGGCTTTGTATAATAAAGGTTGGGTGAACCGGGGTTCATCGCCTTCGTTATGTCCGTATTTGCGATAGCAAAGCAAATCAATAAATACATCTTTATGAAAAGTTTCGCGAAACTCCATGGCAAAGATAATGGCATGAACCACGGCTTCCACATCATCCCCGTTCACATGAAAAACTGGAGATTGTATGGCTTTACCTAAATCGGTGCAGTAAGTGCTGGTTCGTGCATCCAGGTAGTCGGTAGTAAACCCGATTTGATTATTGATGACCAGGTGAACGGTTCCCCCGGTATGATAACCTTTGAGTCCGGACATCTGAATGACTTCGTAAGTAACTCCCTGTCCGGCAATGGAGGCATCTCCGTGAATTAAGATGGGGGTAACTTTATTGGTGTTGCCTTCATAATCATGGTCAATCTTAGCCCTGACAATGCCTTCAACCACAGGATTCACAGCTTCCAAATGTGAAGGGTTAGGACTGAGGGTAAGTTTTACTTCTTTGTTTTTAGTGGTTTTTCGAATGGACGTATAACCTAAGTGGTATTTTACATCGCCCAGTAAATGTTCTTCTTCAAATTCAATGCCTTCAAATTCACTGAAGATATCTTCAAAAGGCTTTTTTAAGATGTTAGCCAAAACATTTAAACGTCCGCGGTGAGCCATGCCGATAACAAATTCGTGGCTGCCCATATCAGCACCTTTTTCCATAATGGCATCCAAAGCAGGAATGAGCGATTCGGCACCTTCCAGTGAAAAACGTTTTTGTCCCGGAAATCTTTTATGAATGAATTTCTCAAAGAAAACAGCACGGTTGAGTTTCCTCAGTATGTATTTTTTATCTTCGAGGGTGAAAGGGTAAGTGTTTTTGGACGACTCCATGCGTTCGCGCAGCCACTCTTTTATTTGTACATTGCGAATGTATTCGTATTCGGTGCCTACTGATTTGCAATAGGTTTCGTTTAAATGGGCAATAATGTCTTTTAATTTGCTGCGGCCAATCCCAATTTCGGTTCCGGCCTGAAAAAGCGTATTAAGGTCTTTTTCTTTTAAGCCAAAATTTTCAATATCGAGAGTAGGAGAGTAGGAACGACGTTTGCGAACAGGGTTGGTTTCGGTAAATAAATGCCCACGCTGGCGGTAGGCATTAATCAGGTTCAATACCTTGAACTCATCGGGATAAACCCTAACATCCTGATCAGATTGGGCATAATTGGTTCGTGAAAATTCATAGCCTTCAAAAAACAATTTCCAGCTTTCCTCAACCGAGTTTGGATCTTTCAAAAATCGCTGATAAAGTTCTTCAACTACATCAGGATCAATTGTGTTAAGATATGAGAATTTATCCATTTCTTATTTTTCTTTAGTCTTAATAAGCAAAGTTACAAACTTTTTGAATAGCTTGTTACGCAAGGAAATCGTTATTTTTTTCACAATAAAAAAGCCAACCGATATCGGCTGGCTTTTTCACGTTATGAATGTTCTTTTCTAAAATTCTTATTCTGGTTCAATCGCTTCAACTGGACAAACGTCTGCACAAGAACCACAGTCGGTGCATACATCAGGGTCAATTACATAGATATCACCTTCAGAGATAGCCTCAACTGGACATTCGTCGATACAAGTACCACATGCGGTACAATCATCAGTTATTTTGTAAGCCATGGTTTAAATTGTTTTTGTTAATACTTGATGAATTGTTACTGCAAATATAAGCAGTTTATTAAAATCAAAGAGCTTCAATTAAATTTAAAACAATTCTAAATTGTAGTATTGATAAATTGATGTCGAAATGCTTCATCCAACAAATCTTATTTTCTAATTTATATTTAGTCAAAATACAAATAATAAGCTTTGTTTCTTTATTATACTCACGAAATCAGAATGGTAATAGAAATACATAAAAACTATTGTATTCTGATATGCATAAATGAGTCTAAAAAAGTGCTTCTTTTCTTTGTTTTAAAAAAATTAAATGGCGTAACTTTGCAGGGTCTTATAAACATATATAATGGGCACTAATAATAAGAAAAACCAAGTTGTTGAACTGGATGATGTTGTATTGCGATTTGCCGGTGATTCGGGCGATGGAATGCAGCTTACCGGTTCATTATTCTCAGATTCAGCGGCATTTGCCGGAAATGATTTTGCAACCTTTCCGGACTACCCTGCTGAGATTAGAGCACCTCAAGGAACCATAGCTGGGGTTTCCGGATTTCAGATTCATTTTGGACACACAAACATTCGCACTTCTGGTGATTATGCTGATGTTGTGGTTGCTATGAATCCGGCATCTTTGAAAGCCACTTTAAAATGGACGAAATCTAATGCGACTATCATTGTTGATACAGACGCATTTATAGAGAAAGGATTTGAAAAAGCCGGTTACGATGCCAATCCGTTAGAAGATAATTCATTGGACGGTTACAATGTAATTAAAGCACCAATTTCAACCATGACTAAAAATGCCGTGGCAGATTTAGGCTTGGATAATAAAGTTGCTTTAAAAAGCAAAAATATGTTTGCGTTGGGTATTGTTTTGTACCTGTTTAATCGCGAAACCGAACAAACAAATAAATTTTTTGAAGAAAAGTTCAAATCTAAGCCGGTTATTATTGAAGCCAATAAGCGTGTTCTGCAAGCTGGTTATAATTATGCTGAAAATGTAGAAGCCATTGTTCAAACCTACAATGTGCAACCGGCTGAACTGGAAAAAGGAACCTATCGTAACATTACAGGTAACATTGCAACAGCATGGGGCTTTTTAGCTGCTGCCGAACGTGCAAATCTAGAATTATTCCTGGGTTCTTATCCAATTACGCCCGCTTCTGAAATTCTGCAAGAATTGACCAAGTATAAAGAAATTAATTGTAAGGCTTTTCAGGCTGAAGATGAAATCGCAGGTATTTGTTCTGCAATTGGTGCAAGCTATACCGGTTCTATGGCCATTACTTCAACTTCCGGTCCCGGACTATCACTTAAAAGTGAAGCTATCGGCTTGGCCGTGATGATGGAGCTTCCTTTAGTTATTGTTGATGTTCAGCGTGGAGGACCATCAACTGGTTTGCCTACTAAATCGGAACAGTCGGATTTGATGCAGGCTTTATATGGCCGTAATGGAGAAGGTCCGGTTATTGTTGTTGCTGCCGAAAGTTCAGTAGATTGTTTTAATGCGGCATATGAATCGGCTAAATTAGCGGTTGAACACATGACCCCGGTTGTTTTATTAACCGATGGTTCTTTAGCCAATGGTTCTGAGGTTTTCAGAATCCCTAAAGTAGCCAGTTTGCCGGAAATTAAACCTCCGATTGTTGAGGCTAATGATCCTGATTACAAACCGTATCGCCGCGATGAGGAAAAATTAAACCGTTTCTGGGCTGTTCCCGGAACCGAAGGTTTACGTCACCGCATAGGTGGTTTGGAAAAAGATAACCCGAACGGTCATGTTTCTCATGATCCGATGAACCACCAGATAATGGTTCAGCTTCGTGAAGAGAAAGTACAACGTGTGGCCAATTACATTCCTGAACAAAAATTGGTTGGAGAAGACGAAGGCGATCTTTTGGTTGTTAGTTGGGGCGGTACTTATGGAGTAATGCTTACTGCTGTTGAAAAGCTTCAGGAAAAAGGAGAAAAAATCAGTTTAGCTCACTTCCGTTACATCAATCCGTTGCCAAAAAATACGGCTAAAATTTTTGGAAAATTCAAAAAGGTTGTGGTTTGTGAAATCAACAACGGGCAATTTGTAAAATTCCTGAGAATGAATTTCCCTGAATATAAATATGAGCAATTCAATAAAATTCAGGGATTGCCATTTTTGGTTTCCGAACTGGAAGAAAAATTTGTTTCTATCTTAAACGAGATTTAGTCATGACAACAGAAAATAAATCAGATATTATCCAACTGACACAAGAAGATTTTAAAAGCGACCAGATGGTAAAATGGTGCCCGGGTTGTGGCGACCACGCGATTTTATCTTCTATGGAAAAAGTATTTCCTCAACTGGGTGCTCGTAAAGAAGACATTATGGTTGTATCAGGAATCGGTTGTTCTTCTCGTTTTCCTTATTATATGAACACCTATGGTATTCATGGAATTCACGGACGTGCTGCGGCTATTGCTTCGGGGGTTAAATTAGCCAACCCGAAACTGAACGTTTGGATGATTACCGGTGATGGCGATTGTACGGCAATTGGTGGAAACCACTTTATTCATGTGGTTCGCCGTAATATTGACTTTAATATTATTTTGTTTAACAATAAAATTTACGGATTAACCAAAGGGCAGTTTTCGCCCACTACCCCTAAAGGTAGCAAAACCAAAACTTCTCCGCAGGGAACCTATGAAAACCCGTTCAATCCTGGCGAGTTGGTTATTGGTGCACAGGGAACTTTCTTTGCCCGTGCCGTTGATAACAACCCGAAAATGATGGTTGAGGTAATGCTTGAAGCTGCCAAACACAAAGGAACATCGGTGGTTGAAATTCTTCAAAACTGTGTGATTTTTAGTAATAAAATTCATGATCTGATCACTGGCAGGGAAACTAAACATGATAACCAGATTCATTTGAAAGCCGGAAAACCAATGATTTTTGGTAAAGAATCGGACAAAGGTTTGATCTTGGAAGGAACCTCCTTGAAAGTAGTTAAAATTGGTGAAAACGGAATTACTAAAGATAATATTTTAGTTCACGATCCTTACCAGGAAGACCCTGGAATTCATAATATGCTGGCTCGTATGTCAGCCCCGGAATTTCCGGTGGCTATGGGAGTAATCCGTGCAGCAAAACACGAAACTTATGACGATTTATTGATGGAAAGCATTGAGAATTGCAAAAGAACATCTTCCATCAAATGTGTTGACGACTTGTTAAATAGTGGTCATACCTGGGAAATTTAATCCTTCTCTTTATATTTATAAAGCCCCTGTTTTTATAAAAATAGGGGCTTTTTTTTGCTTGGATTTTTATACAAATAAAACATTGTTTTTTCCCAATTAACAAAATATAATCTATTTTTGTCATGTAATGCACGTTTCAGAACATACTATAAGTAAGGTTGCAAAGGGAGAAATTGGCGCATTTAAAGAGTTGTACGACAGCCTTTTCCCTTCATTGGCTTCTTTTGCTGTTCAGCTAATTAAAGATAAAGAAGAAGCTGCTGATATTGTGCAGGAAGCTTTGCTTGTTTATTGGAACAAGCGTAAAGAATTTGAAACTCCGGATGGGGTAAAATCTTTTTTATATAAAATAATTAAGAACAAAGGACTGAATTATATCCGGACAAATAAAATCCACCTGAAGCATCATGAATATATTAAAAGCAATGAAGCGTTCTATTTTAAAGATTTAATTATAGAAGAAGAAACCGTCAAATTGGTGCTTGATGC
Organism: Bacteroidales bacterium; assembly: GCA_963664245.1. Lineage (GTDB taxonomy): Bacteria > Bacteroidota > Bacteroidia > Bacteroidales. The sequence continues at coordinate 1,557,533 of OY760934.1, read as the reverse complement.
TGTAAATGATTTGCCTCCTCAAACAAAAAATATTATTGAATTGATCATGAAGGGGCACAAAGTAAAAGAAATTGCCGAAACACTAGATATTAGTGTTAATACTGTAAAGAGTTTAAAGTTGAGAGCTTTTCAAAAGCTAAGAGAAAACCTGAAGGATCATTACTTTTTATTGTTTATTCTTTCCCGGATATTTTTTAACTAGCTTTTGTAGCTTTCACCTAATCAGCTTCTTATATTTAGAAATATGAATGGGTTCCACATTTATTTTTGGAATTCAGTCACCCTGTTTTTAAGTTAATGTTAATTAATTAGTAAGAGAGAAATACTTTTTTGATACATGAAATTTAAACAACACATAGAAATAAGTAGGATTATAGCTTTAAGTTATCTCAGAAAACTTGAAGATGATGAACAATCGAGGCTTGATAGCTGGTTGCAATCTGATCCCACTCATCCTTTGTTATATAAAAAAATTGGAATCAGTTCTGATTTTGGAAAAAGGGAGGAGAATATTAAAATGCTTGATCAGGAAAAAATATGGGCGAATATTTATAGCCAAATAAGTTCAAGCCATAAAAAACCGCTTGTATTTCTCTATAAACGTTTATTGAAATATGCGGCCATTCTTCTTATTCCATTGTTTATTGCTTTTATTGCATGGTTTATTACCAATGACGTGATTGATTCGCAAAATACAGTCCAAATAAAACCCGGAGAAAGAATGGCTCAATTAAAATTGGATAATGGAACTGTTATTGAATTGGGCAAGCGCGACACTGTTTTTCAGGATCGTAAAAACCTGATGGAAATAAAAATAGATTCCGGGAAAGTTTATTATGAAAATAAATTACAGGATGAAACGGAAACGCCGGTTTACCACTCAATCAGGGTTCCAAAAGGCGGAGAGTATGATCTGACCCTTTCTGACGGAACCAGGGTATGGATAAATTCTGAAACAGAACTCCGGTATTTTGCGGTTCCGAATGTTAAAGAAAGAAAGGTTTATTTAAAGGGCGAGGCTTATTTTGAAGTTAGCAAAGATAAAAGCCGTCCGTTCATTGTTCATGCCAATGGGATGAATGTTAAAGTGCTGGGAACAAAATTCAATGTGTCGGCCTATCCTGATGAAAACATTTTGCATACCACCTTGGTCGAAGGAAGTGTTTTTGTGAATGAAAGCATAAGCGATTCACACCAATCATGTACTCTAAAACCTTCTCAACAGGCCAGTTTAAACCTGGGAGATACGATTAGTATTACAGTAAATGATGTGGATGTATCTTTATATACCTCGTGGGTTGAAGGGAAATTTAATTTTAACAAAACATCTCTGGAAGATATTATGAAAAAGTTTGCCCGTTGGTACAATGTAGAAGTATTTTATAATGATGACGAAGCAAAAAGGCAAATTTTTTCCGGTATTATGCCCCGCTTTGAAAACGGCGAATCTTTTCTGGAACTTATGGAAGAAACAAACAGTGTGAATTTTGATTATAATGAAAACGCTATAGTTGTATATAGTGCAAATAAAAAACGGAATATGCACTAACATATTCCGGGAAAAAGGAAAGTCCTTTTTTCAAATGTTTAATTAACACCACAAAAGTATGAAAAAAAACTTACTTAATCAATTTCTCATTTATTATGAGGAAGCTTACAAACAAAAGGTTAGAACATTTCTGTTAATGTTCTTGGTTGTCCTTTGCTTTCAAGGCCGGGCAAGTGATTTTAAAACGGCAAAGGTAACTTTGAATGTAAAAAATGTAAGCCTTTATGAGGTATTAAAATCTGTAGAAACCCAGACCGGGGTTGGCTTTTTGTACAACCAGTCTGAGATCGATACAGATAAAAAATTGAGTGTGGATGTGATCAATAAATCACTCAAGGCATTTTTAGATGATATTTTACCGCCTCTTGGACTAGAGTACGAGGTTAAAAACAATATCATCGTGTTAAAGAGCATGCCAGCGAAAAAGAAAAATGAATCAAAAGAAAAAAACTCAATTAAAATTAGTGGTAAAGTTGTCGACAAAAACGCTTTCCCCTTACCCGGTGCAACGGTTATAATTAGTGGAACCAATAAAGGGATAACTACTAATGATGAGGGGCAGTTTACTTTGTCTGTTCCGTCAGAAGCTACTGTTTTAAGGATTAGTTTTATTGGTTTTGAAACCAAAACATTAACAGTTGGAAAACAACGTGATTTTACCATTGCTCTTAATGAAACAGCGACAAATTTAGGAGAAGTGGTTATAACTGGTTATCAAACCCTGCCGAAAGAAAGGGTTACCGGTTCATTTAGTACAGTTGGTGAAGCAGAATTAAAACAAGCAGGAAGTAGTTTTAACCTGAAAGACAGATTGGAAGATCTGGTTCCGGGACTTTTCTTCGAACCAAATTACGATGATGACCCTTATGGAGGCGAAGATGATAGCAAAAGTATTGTTATCCGGGGAATAAGCACTTTTGGAGATAAAAATCCTTTAGTTGTTATTGATGGTTTTGCAATGGATCCTACTGTTTCAGATCCGTGGAACTCAATCAATCCTGATGATGTTGAAAGTGTAACGGTGTTGAAAGATGCAGCTGCAGCTTCAATATGGGGCGCCCAGGCTGCAAATGGTGTTATTGTTATCAAAACAAAAAAGAGCGATGTTAAAACACAAAAACCTTCTTATAGTCTTTCTCTCGATTTTGTGAGCAAACCAAAGCCTGATTTATCTAAAATACCATGGGCCAGTAGTGAAGAATCAGCCGAGATTTATCGATGGATGATTTTAGAACATGATTGGTTCGATAACCTTTTAACAACCTATTATGATAAATATGATCTCCCTGACATAATCCGAACCTTAGTGGATATGAAAGCAGGGAACATTACAGAAGAAGCAGGGAATGCAAAATTTGAAGAGCTTTCGCATTTGGATGTTAGGGATGAATTTTCGGAATTATTTTTACGTCCGGAGAGCAAAAAAAGAATGAATTTGTCAATACAAAGTGGCGGAAAATACCATAAAACAAGAACATCGCTTACCGCAACCCTCAATGATTTGTATACCAAAGGGAAGTCTGATTTTAATTTTATGGCAAATATAAAAGACGATTACACTCCGACAAAATGGCTCAAATTTTCAGCGGGAGTAAATTTCTCAGTTGATGAGAATACTTCAAATGGAGTGGAGATAGGCGATTTAAATTACATCACACAACATTCTCGTATACTGGATGACAATGGAGATTATATGCCCATGATAAGGGAATATGGTGTTCATGATAAATTTTATGATTTTTCTACGGCACAGCGAAGAGATACTGCCCAAAAATATAACCTCCCTTATGACTGGGATTGGAACCTGAAACGAGAGGTTGATAATATGGATAATACAACCAAAACAACCGATTTGAGGTTAAATGCAAAGATGATATTGAAACCGGTTAAACCATTATCAATAGAATTGTCTTATCAGTATATCCGCAAAAACAGACTCGAACGTAAATATTATAATGAAGAAAGCTGGCAGGTAAGAAACTCGGTTAACTACTATGCACAGCCGGATGGTACTTATCCCATTCCTTTGGGTGGGCAACTTTTTGAGAGGAGAACAAGCACATATTCTCATGCTGCCAGGCTCCAGTTTATCTATAATAAAAAAATAGGGGAACATGAATTTAAATTATTAGGAGGAACGGAGTGGAAGAAGGATTACTATGAACGTATCCCATACGGGCTTTATGGTTATGATCCACAATCTCTTACATATAATACATCTATAGATTTTACAACCTCTTATACCATGATAAATGGGGAAAACCCTTCTTATCCTACCATTGCTGTTCTGCCTGGGACATTTTACTATACTGGCTTGTCGGGTAAAGACAGACGCTATGTTTCATACTACGGAAATTTGGGCTATACCTTTAAAAAAAGGTACGATTTAACGGCCAGCCTCAGGATTGATAAAACTAACTTATATGGCCAGGCTCCTGATTACCGGGATTTGCCTCAATGGTCGGTAGGTCTTGGATGGACTGTTAGCAAAGAACCGTTTTTTAAGGATATAAAGTACCTCGATTATCTTAGGCTAAGGGCTTCTTATGGCTTCAACGGTTTTATTGATAAAAGTGCCAGCCCTTATATAAAAGGCTACTCTAATATCGATCCGGTTACCCAACTTCCTTTTTCGGCAGTTACAACAGCTCCCAATCCTGACTTAACTTGGGAAAAAACAAAAGTGTTTAATATTGGAGCTGATTTTACTGTATTTAAAAACAAAGTAAAAGGTAGTTTAGAATACTATTCAAAACGGACTTCCAATGTTTTGGTTTCAACAGCGGTTAATGGCACTTATGGTTTCCAAAATAATAAAGCAACCGTAAATGCCGGGGATATAAAAAACACCGGGGTTGAGCTGAACCTTTCATCAACAATAGTAAATCATGAAGATTTTACATGGAGGTCAACGTTTAATTTAGGGGCAAATAAAAATATGACTGACGGTTATACCAGAAATGCAACCTATTGGTCATATTATCTTATGTCATCGTATGCTTATCATGTTGACGGACAGCCTGTAAGCTACATGGCTGCTATGCGATGGGCAGGCTATGATGAAAACGGGATGCCACAGTTTTATTATGGGAAAAATACGGTTTATTCTGCCGCTGATTCTCCTTCATGGACTACATTAGACGCCGACTCGGTGTTGACATTTGTAGGGCAAAGAGATCCTAAAATATACGGAGCCTTCATGAATACGTTTACTTATAAGAATTTTGAGCTTACCATTCGTTTGTCATATAAATTTGGGCATAAATTCTGGGACGATTATCCACCAACTTATATCATGACGCAATACTTGAATTCAAATAAATATTTTACCTGGCTCCCCGGAATCATGGTAAATCGTTGGCAATCTCCCGAAGATGCCGAAACAGCAAGTATGTTCTCTATGAATGAAAAAATAACAAATGGAACATTCAATTATATTACAAACCTTCTGGAACACTATAATGACAGAAAAGCTCTGAATGCCGGAAATATCAGGATACAGAGCATTAACCTTGCCTATAGGATTCCTGTTTCCTCTGTTAAATGGATTAAAAGTGCCATCATTAGGCTTGAAGCCCGTAACCTGGGGGCAATTTGGGTTGCTAACAGTAAAGGCATAGATCCTGAAAACCCACCTTATAGCAGTTCAAAATACAGTGCTTTGAACTATGTGGTACGAAACAGGCCTGAATTCTCAGTTGGTTTGAAATTGGATTTTTAATAAAAAAAACAAAATCATGAAAAATAAAATTTTAAAATATACTCAGTTTCTTCTTTTGTTGCTATTTATACTGCCTGGCTGTAACAAGGAAGAAGAATTCCTTTCGGTATTACCAAAAGGAATTGCAATTGCAAAAACAACCAGTGATTTCCGAAAGTTATTGGATGCTGCCGATAATGATAAAGGATATACCCATTCTCTTTCTCAAACCATAGCGATGGTTGATGTGCTTACGGACGATGTTTCTATCGATTCAACTTATTGGAGCAGATGGACTTCAACCAAAATGCATTTTCAGGGATTGTTCACCTTTGATGAATATGTATGGAACTATGAAGGGCTTAAAGATGATTTCAATTGGAAATCTCCATATTATGTTGGCTCACTCACTTCTATTATTCTTGAGGAAATTGAAAAACTGGAAGATGATGATATTAAAGCCCAGCTTATTGCCGAAACAAAAGTTCACCGTGCTTATGCGTATTTGGCCCTGGTTAATTGTTATGCCAAAGCCTATAATCCAGCAACCGCATCTACCGATTTAGGTGTGCCAATTGTTACTAAACCGGCAATGCTTCCTTCGTTAGAGCGCAGGAGGATACAAGAGGTATATGAGTTTATATTAAACGATTTGTTGGAAGCCGTTGATGATTTACCTGACGATGTTGACCGATATACTCACCGGCCCACAAAAACATCTACTTATGCTATTTTAGCACGTACTTATCTGTACATGGGCGATTACGAAAATGCACTGTTTTATGCAGACAAAAGTTTACAAATACACGACTTTTTGTATGACCTTAACACTCAATACTCCGGCGATTATCCCTATTATACAGCAATAACAAAAACCTCTCGTATGTTTGATGAAGAGATACTTTTACATAAAACTACTCCAAAAGCCATATATACGTACACTTATATGTATCTCGACACAACAACGTTTAATCAAATTTATCCAGGGTATGACAGAAGCGGAACGGATTATATAAATTATGATTTGCGAAGAACCCTTTGGTTTAGTGGGTGGAACACCACCACCACCTCAAAGTTGAGTAGTAATGCATATTCTTTTATTTACTATGGTAACCACCCGACATACAGATATGGCATTGATGGAGCCAACTCAAATTCAGCCTATAATACGCCGGTTACATCTCCTGAGATGTATTTAACCCGTGCCGAATGTAATGCCCGTCTTGGACATCTACAGGATGCCCTGGATGACATTAACCTGCTTGCGTCTAAACGTTACAAAACAGGAACCTATACCGACATCACATTGGGTGACTTGGGAAATAATCAGGAGGCAGTGATTGATGCAGTTTTAAAGGAAAGAAGAAGGGAACTTTACGGAAAAGAACTGCGTCTGTTTGATATCAAACGATTGCATTTGCCGATGACCCATTATCTGAGTAGTTTGAAAATTAATGTTCCTGCTGACGATCCAAGATTAATATTGCCCATTTGGCCGGGTTATATTGAAATGAATCTGGAGTTAGAAGAAAATGATAGAACTACTTCCGGAGTTACTTATGAATAATCGTTTAACGATTAATAACTTGTAATATATCTTATGAATGAGGGTGTTGTAAAAACCCGAAAATAAATTTAGAGTTCCAACATCCTCATTCATACTTTCCATTTCGTTGAAAAACGAGAAAATACTTTATTTATTATTTAAGGATAAAAACACGGAAATGAAACTAAAAAAAATATTTTTCCCAATCCTTTGCCTTGTTTTAATATCTTGTTTGTCTAATGGACAAGGCTACGAGGTAAAGGGATATATAAAGGACTTGCCCGATGGGGAGCTGCAACTTTTAAAATATTCTGATAATACTGTTCTGGATCAAACAATTTCTGAAAGCGGACAATTTACTTTTAAAAAACAGGAGCCGTTTATTGGAGACAAAGTATACTTAAAACAAGGTTCAAAGAAAATAATAACATTTTATTTGGAACCCGGAGAAATTATAATTAAAGGAGATGTTAACCCCGATGAAGTAAAAGCATTTGGAACTCCTTCTAACGAAGCTCATAATGAGTATCTTCGGGTTCTTGATCTTATTCAAAAAAGGATTGCTGAACTAAAAAAGGAAAAAGCAATAGCCCCATCGTTTGAAAAAAAACTGATAGGCAAGCTTTCTGCTGAGTATGCAAAGATTCACCGACTCAGAAAAGACTTCCCCAAAAAATATAATAACACGATTCTTGCCGCCGAACTTTTATCGGTAGGTACAGGCCATCTGACATATACTGATATGAAAAAGTTATTGGGAGGTTTAGATCCAAATACGCCTGAGAATTGGTACACAAACCGTTTAAAAGAACGCTGTGAAATTCTCAGTAAAATTGATGCAGGGAAGGTGCCTCCGGATTTTACATTGTGCAACCCTGAGGGGAAAGAAGTTTCCCTTTCATCACTAAAAGGCAATGTTGTTTTGGTCGATTTTTGGGCTTCCTGGTGCGGGGCTTGCAGGGCCGAAAACAAAAACGTGTTAAAATTATATGAAAAATACCACGAGGCAGGATTTGATGTTATTAGTATTTCCATTGATAAAGACAAAGAAAAATGGGTGAAAGCGATCGAAAAAGATCAATTGCCGTGGCACCATGTTTCAAGCTTAACAGGATGGGGTTGTCCGGTAGCTAAAAGCCTGGGAGTTGCTTATGGGATGTCGGGGATTCCTTATACGCTCTTACTCGATAGGGAAGGGAAAGTTATAGGACAGAACATAAAAGGAAAACAACTGGTAAAAAAATTAGAAGAACTTTTTGAAAACGAATAAAAATGAAAAGGCAATTATTATTAATAGGACTCTTGGCTATCGTAACATTTGCACAATGTACATTGTTTGAGCAAAAAGAAAAAACACTGAATTATACGGGAAAAATGAAAGTATATTGCAGGGCTTTGGGAGGTATAATTGGCGAAATTGATATTGTAAACGGAAAAGGTATTTATGTCCAGAAAACGGATGAAAAGGAGATTGCTTTTGTACGTACCGAATTGGATAAACGTCTTGCCCATTATTTTATCCTGGAAAAAGGGGAAATAACTGTTACGGTTACTCCGGATACTTGTATTATTTGGGGCGGAACCCCCGGTAACGAAGCTCAGGGAGAGCTGGACCGAAAAATGGAACCTCTTAGGTTGGCAATTTACAAACTGCAACATGAAGATTTGAGTTCTTTAGATTCTGTAAACAGGAAAAAGAAAAAAGAAGAAATTTCAGCTAAGATTAAAGAGCTTGCCAAAGAATGGGATGGCTTGCAAAAAGAATTTGCCCTGAAAAGAACAGATATTGTTGGCTTAAATTATGCCAAAAAATTGCTTAAAAAGTTTACCGCAGAGGAGCTTAAAATAATATTGAACGGATATAAATCTTTCTCGGATCATTCTATTTATAAAACTGTTAAATTTAAATATGAAGCTTTGCTAAGAACAAATATTGGTGTGGTGGCTTCTGATTTTAAGCTCCCTGATTTGAAAGGGAAAATGTTTTCGTTATCCGGCTTCCAGGGGAAAGTTGTGTTGATTGATTTTTGGGCCTCCTGGTGCAAACCTTGCCGAAAGTCAATTCCCCACTTAAAAGAGATGTATAATGAGTTTCACAAAAAAGGACTGGAAATTATAAGCATCTCAACGGATAAGAACCGGGATAAATGGGAAAAGGCCCTTGGGGAAGAAAACATGATTTGGCTCCAGCTTGTTGACTACAAAAAAGAAGCTTCAAGGCTGTATGGCATCACTTCAATTCCTAAATTGTTTTTGGTTGACGAAGAAGGAAAAATTCTTGCAAAGGATTTAAGAGGAACAGAACTGGATACATTTTTGCGCGACTATCTGGCCAAATAGTCTCTTTAACATTTTCGAATGAAAAAAACAATTTATTTTCTTTTTTGTCTTTTGCTTATTGGTTGTAGCCTCATTGAAAATGATTCAATGAAATTTAAGCTGGAAGTCGAAAATTTTGATATTCGGAGCATGGCACTGAAGAAAGTTGTGGAGGGGGAGAAGATTTTTATCGATTCAATTTATAAGAAACAGTGGCTGCAGGGAGAGTATCTTCAATTACAAGATATCGGCGAATATTTTCTTGAAATTGATAACCTGAGCGGGATTCCCTTATACATGGAAAAAGGCTTTAAGCTAAAAATTATTTTGAACGGGGCAAACCGCTTTAGTTACCAAGGCAAAGGAGCCGAAGAAAATGAATACCTGCTCCGGGATCTTTATCATCCGTTAAGGATACGAGAAGATGAATTATATAGTTGTGAGCCGGAAATGTTTTTGAAAAAACTAAAGCGTTATCTCGAACCTTTTGATGAGTTGATTAAATCTAATAATGATAAATCGGTATTCTGGATAAGGGCAAAATCGAACCAGGATTTCATGAAATCTTATATCATGCTGAAGTATTTAAAACAGTATCAATCGAAGCTTTCTAAGCCATATAAATTTTCATCGAGGTTCGAACTTGTACTTAATAAGGTTGATCTTCCGGGTATGCTTTCTTATAACGAAAAAAGGCTCGAATTTGAAGAGTTCACAGGTTTGTATGTTAATCATATTGTCGAAAAGAAAAATCGAAATGCTGCAAAATTGGTGTTAAGTAATGCTTTAGTTAAGGGCTTCGAGTATTTAACTAAAAATTTTACGGGCGAAATAAAAAACAAGTTGTTATACACTTATGCAATGTTTGTTTTAAGCAATTATCCAGAAGAAGAAAGTCAAAAAGCTATGGATTATTATTTCAAGCTTACTAAAAAATAAAGAAAGTTTTTTTAATCTAAGTAAAGCCTTTGTCCGTTGGATAAAGGCTTTTTTGTATGTCAATTTTTTTTCATCTTCTTTTTTTTCTTAATTATTTTGTAAACTTGTAGCCGCGTAGTGAGCTAAAAATTTTATATTGTGAAATCGTTGACCGGGAATATTGATCTTTTATTAAGGAAGAATCATCTGATTTTTAGGGAGTTTTTTGAAAGTCATTACCCTGCTTTGGTGGTTTTTGCAGAGAAATATGTATTGAACCGGGAAGTCGCTGAAGATATTGTTCAGGATGTTTTTATTAAAGTTTACGAATCTGACCTGGAATTTGATACCCTTGATAAACTTAAAGCATATTTGTACTCATCCGTCAGGAACAAAAGCATTAATAAATTAAAACACGATAAAGTCATTGAACGGCATAAAGAGGAAGAAATTTTAAAATCTTCAGAATCGTTTTTCCGAGATACACTAATTGAGCAAGAAACCTACCGGATTCTCTACCAGACTGTAGACAAGCTTCCCACGCAAAGCAGAAAAATTATCCTTTTAGGTTTAAAAGGTTTTTCAAACCCCGAGATTGCCGAGGAATTGAATATTTCCGTCAATACCGTGAAAACCCTTAAACTTAAAAGTTATCGCGCCCTTCGCGAGCGATTAAAAGATTATAAATTGTCACTATTGATTTTATTATCCCTCCTTCAATAAGAATTATCTCCATTTTTTTGTAAAAATTCACCCTGTTTTATTGAGTTAGCTGTTTCATAGGAAAGAAGTTCCATGGAAGAAACAAAATACATTTATTATGCCCGTTTAATTGCCCGTTATGTTGAGGGTGGATTAAGCGATGATGAAGTAAATGAGCTTGAAAAGTGGAAGAGCCAGAGTGCTGAAAATACAGCCCTTTTCGAGCGAATTATTAAAAATGAAAACCGCCTCTTAAATTTCGACCAATTAAAATTGGTAGAAGTTAAAGAAGCCTGGAAGGTTGTAAGGGATGAGATTGCCGGTAAAAAAACAAACCTTTTTGTAAGAATGGCACGTTATGCGGCTGTTTTTCTTCTTTTAATTATTGGAGCTTCATCGGTGTATTACGTTGTTACTGAAATACAGGATGAGAACAAGCACAACAATATGATTGATCCGGGAAGCCCCAAGGCAACCTTGATATTAAGTGATGGAGCTAAATTTGATTTGGAAGATAAACAGAACAAATTGCTCGAGGATAAGGGAGGCGTTGTTGTTGAAAACGAAAATTTTACGGTTAATTATAATAACCGGTTAAAAAATTCTCAGACCATAGCTGGCGGCTTATTCCATACCATTGATGTCCCCAGATCCGGCGAATATCGCTTGGTTCTTTCCGACAGTTCGGTGGTTTATTTGAACTCCATGACAACCTTAAAATATCCGGTGAACTTTACGGGAGATAGCAGGGAAGTGGAGCTGATTAAAGGAGAAGCTTTTTTTGAAGTAACCAAAGATAAATCGCACCCGTTTATTGTAAAAACCCCGGATGTCCGCTTAAAAGTGTTGGGAACTTCTTTCAATGTTTCGGCTTTTAACGATGATAAAAACTCGTACATCACTCTGGAAACCGGAAGCCTGGAAGTTGCCAATATGAATAATTCAAAGGATATCCAACTATTGGAACCAAACCAACAGGCAATTATTGAATCCGGTACAAATACCCCAATGCTTGTTAGCGATGTTGATGCCAGTATTTATTCTTCATGGCGAAACGGAACGATTGTGTTTAAAAACGAAACGCTTGAAGAAATGATGAAAAACCTGGCGCGTTGGTACAATATTGAAGTGTTCTTTGAAAAAGAATCATTAAAGCATGTCCGCTTTTCTACAAACATTGATAAATACAATGAAATAGAACCTATTCTTGAACTTTTACAGTTGACGAATAAAGTGAAAATTAAAACAGACAATAATTATGTGTTGATCTCGAATTAAGAAAAAAGCAGGGTTTGCTGCAACACTCCCTGCTTCTTATAAGAGTCCTAAATAAATATAAAACCCTTATGTTAAACTAATTCTCAAAGTTATGAAAAAAAAATCAAAACGATTATTGTTTTCTCTAAAACATGCATTTGAACCTCAGTTGTTTTCAAAAGCATTTTTTTTCATCTTTCTTTTGGGCGTGATACTGGTGAACCCTGTATTTGCCCAAGAAAAAAAGGTAACAATGAAGTATGAGAAAATCAGTTTGGAAGATGTTATCTGGAACCTTAAAAAACAAACCGGATTAAAATTTGTTTACAGTACCGATGATGTGAAAGACATTATTGTGGAAAAGCTGGATGTTAAAGATGCTTCGGTTGAGGAGGTCTTAAATGTATGTTTAGCCAATACAAAGCTGACTTTCCAGAAAAAAGACAAAACCGTTGTAATCGTAAGGAAAATCGTCAACAAATCTGTCACCCCAGGTACTAATCAAAAAAAGGAGATTACTGGTAAAGTTGTTGATAAAGAGGGCTATCCTTTGCCCGGAGCCACGATTGTTGAAAAAGGAACCTTAAACGGAGTTATTACTAACCCGGACGGGATTTATAACATTACAGTGAGCGGAACAAATTCTATTCTTAGGATTTCCTATGTTGGTTTTGAAGTTCAGGAAATTGTTGTTGGAACCCAAATAACTATTGATGTTGTTTTGAACCCTGATTCTAAATCTTTGGCAGAGGTGGTTGTAACCGGGTATCAAATCAGGGATAAAAGGGAAACGAGTAGTTCGGTTGTTACCATTAAAACAGAAAAATTGGAGAGCATAGGAAGTCCAAGCATCGAAAATATGTTGCAAGGACAAGCAGAAGGTTTGAATGTTATGACCGTAAGTGCTGCACCCGGAGCTGCTCCTCGGGTTCGAATTAGAGGAACGGCAACAATTAGTGGAAATGCAGAGCCAGTTTGGGTAATTGATGGTGTAATGCTTGAAAATTCAGTGCCTGCAACTCCTGCCGAGCTTAATGATCCTGAATTTCTGGAAACTTTTAATAGTGCAATTGGTGGCATTAGTGCTAATGATATTGAGTCAATAACCATATTGAAAGATGCATCAGCTACAGCAATATATGGAACAAGAGCTGCCAATGGTGTAATTGTCGTAACAACAAAGAAGGGAAAAAAGGGTAAGCCCAGAGTGAGTTTCAATCATACGTCAAAAGTTTCAATGAGACCATCGTATGATGATTTTAATCTTATGAATTCAAAAGAACGAGCTCAATTAACATTAGAGTCTATTGAAGATCATTATGACTACATTGAAGGTCCTTGTGGTGTCGCTTACTATCAAGATCAATACTATGCTCACGGTATGTCATTGGAGGATTATGAAGCGGGAATCAGAAAGGTTCAAACGATGAATATAGATTGGTTTGATATGCTGTTTCATAATGCATATTCTCAAACCAATGATTTAAGTGTATCTGGAGGAAGTGAAAAAAGTGATTACTATTTTTCAATTAATCAGGCAAGTGAAGATGGGCTGGATAAGATAAGTAATTACAAAAACTACTCCGGATTGGCAAAAATAAATACAGAGCTATTCGATGGACTTCGTATGAGTTTTACGCTTCAAAGTAGCAGAAGAGACCGAAAACAGTATATGGCGCATATTAATCCATTTCAATATGCATATAAGACATCTAGATCACTACCTGCTTACAATGATGATGGAACTTTGTTTTTTTATAGTACTTATGGTTTTAATTTTCTTAATGAGCAGCAGACAACAGATAAAAACTCCACTCAGGCAGATATTAAGGCAATTGCAGATTTCTCATATGAATTAAACAAATTACTGACTTTCAGATCGTTGTTGAGTTATGGCTCGTCAAATACCACAACACAGGAATATGCAACGGAGAGAAGTAATTATGTAGCAAAGTTACGTGGTTATAGTTATGGCAATGGAAATGATGAAGATATTGCAAATTCACGATTACCTTATGGCGGAGTTTTCAGGCAAAAAGATTTTGATCAAAAAACATACTTAATTAGAAATTCTGTTGAGTCTAGGTTTTCTCCATTGGCGGATATGTCGATGGATTTAATGGTCGGACAAGAGTTTAGAACGATTACGTATGATGGTTTAGCATCAAGTATTTATGGTTATATGCATGATAGAGGCAAAATATTCTATACTCCACAACTCTCCGAAGAGGATGGACATGTTTTGAGGAATACATCAAGCAGAACTACCTATAAACGCTCTTATGTTTCTTATTTTGGAATATTCTCTGCAATGTATAAGGATAAATATGTCTTTAATGCAAATATTCGTTTTGATGGTTCCAATTTATTTGGCTCAAATCCTCGCTATAGATATCTCCCTTTGTGGTCTGTTGCGGCTAAATGGCATTTAGACAGAGAGCCCTTTTTAGCGTCTGTTGACTTTATTGATGCGCTGGCTGTTAGGGTATCTTATGGATTAAGAGGTAATATTGTGGAAGAGGCTACTCCTCAAATTATTGCTGCAGCACTGCCGCCTAATTCATTTACTGGATTGAATGAGATGGAAATAGTTCAGGCTCCTAATCCCGAATTGAAATGGGAGACCACAAAATCAATCAACTTCGGACTTGATTTTTCATTATTTAAAAGAAGATTATCCGGAGCAATAGATATCTATAAAAATTTTGGCAGCGATTTGATTGCACAAAAGGAAGTCTCCGCAGTTACTGGTTTTATGAAAAAAGCGGTAAACTATGCGAACGTTACTAATTTTGGTCTTGATATTGGATTGTCAGCTAAGATCATTGATAAAGATGATTTCACGTGGACTTCTAATATTAATGTTTCTTTTGTGAAGAGTAAGGTTACAGAATCATATATCATGCCTCAAATATCAAATCTTCTAAAATCTACATACACCGTTGGACAGGTAGTAGAAGGGAAACCCATAAACTCAATGTATTCATATCGGTTTGCCCGGCTTAATGATGAAGGAATCCCACTGTTTTATGATGAAGACAATAATGAAATGCAGGGGCGTGATGAGAATTTTGCTGTGAAAATTTTAGATAATATGAATGCCCTGAAGTATGAGGGGTCACGGGAGCCAAATACTACCATTGGATTTAGTAATACATTTAAATACAAAGCGTTTTCGTTATCATTTTTGTTTGTGGCCGGATTAGATTATGTAATTCGTCTTCCGGAGGTTGCGTTTAAAGAATTTCCTTCCGGAGAATATAATGCCCCAAAAGAGCTTGCAAATCGATGGAGAAAGCCTGGTGATGAGTTGTTTGCAACGATTCCTATTATAAATGGAGGAACATATTTCGGTTCTGATTATCTTGATTATGGTTCTCAGATGTATAACCTGAGTGATATGCGGGTTGTTACCGGAGATTATCTAAGATTGAGAAATCTGCTATTGCAATACCGGCTTCCTAAATCTGTTACAGATAAATTGGGTATTGAAGGGGCAACCATTAAGTTTCAGGCAGAGAATCTTTTTGTGATAGCAAATAAGAGGCTGAATGGGATGGACCCGGAAACTGCAAATTATTCCAGCAGTGCTTATGGATCACTTCCACTGCCTAAAACATTCACGCTGGGATTAAATTTTAACTTCTAAAAACAAGTTGCAATGAAAACAATATTTAAAATATATCAGATGACAATACTTGTGATGTTGATTGTATTGACATCATGTGAAAAATATCTTGAAGAGATGCCTCAAAACAGGCTGGAACCATCAACGATTGATGACTATAGAGAGCTCTTAAATAATGCTTATATTACAACAGAGGTTATTATGCCATATATTGAAGCACTTAGCGATGATGTTGAATTGATCGAATCCAATCATGTATACGGTTTATATGGTGGTGGTGATCCAATGCCAGATTATGGAGATCAGTTATTAAGTGCTTATATGTGGGGTACTACTCATGAATCTTCACTTGTTGGAGGTGACAGGGCCTTCTCCAGATTTTATGAAAGTATATTTTATACAAATGTAGTTATAGATAAGATAGATGATGCACTCCCTACAGTTGTTGGAGATGCTATGACGGAAGAAAAAAATAATATAAAGGGTGAAGCTTATGCTTTAAGGGCCTATTCATACTTCTACCTGGTAAATTTATATGGACAATATTATAACCCTGAAACAGCCGAAACAGATTTGGGTATCCCGGTTACCACTTCAACAGGAGCCGAGGATAAAGCATATACCAGGGCTACGGTTCAGGAGGTTTATAATCAGATACTTTCAGATATTAATCAGGCAATCACTTTGATGGAGGAAAATCCAATAGAGAAAACGGATAAAAGTCTATTTAATGCATTTAGGGCTAAAGCATTCGCATCGAGAGTGGCATTGTATATGAATAATTGGGATGAGACGATTACTATATCTACAGAGGTGTTGGAAAGAAATTCTAATGTGTTTGATCTTCGGGATGCCGTTTCATTTGCAAATGAAGCGAATAATGTATCAACAAGTACGACAAAGCTTAAGCAGGGGCAGAACTATTTGGATGAGGATAATAGTAATATGATTTTTGTTAATGGTGTTAATGAAAGTGTTCCTTTATTAGCTTATTGGCCAACAACAACATCATTTACTATTGATACAGATTTTGCTGCGATATTTGAAGAAGGAGATGTAAGGAGATACTACTTTATGGGAACCTATATCAGGGATATTTTTGGGGTTCATTTGGAGCGGCTTACATTATGGAAGCACAGATCATTTACAAAAAATATATTGTATATGGATAATAGCAGTTTTACTGGCTTTACAAGAGTAATAAGGGTTGAAGAGATCTTATTAAACCGGGCAGAGGCTTATGCTCAAAATAGTGAACTTCAGTTGGCAATAAATGATTTAAATGCAATTAGAGAAAAGAAGTTTGATCCGCTTCTGTACGTTCCTCTATCTGTAGGAAGCTTTACAAAGGAGTCTCTTCTTACATTCATATATGCAGAAAGAAGAAAAGAACTCTGCTTTGAAGGACATCGTTGGTTTGATCTGAGAAGAACAACACGTCCGGCAATCAGTGGCAGAATTGGCTACTATGGAGAAACAGCCAGTCTCGTACAGGATGACCCACGATATGTACTGCAGGTTCCTGCAGAGGAGATTGATATAAATCCAGGTATTGGTAGGGCTCCCAGATAATTAAACTAATTGTAAAATAAAAAACATAAAAGATATGAAAGATATAAAATATACAATGTTAATCCTTTTCTTTCTAGTGCTTTTCTGTGCATGCAGCAAAGAAGAAGATTTGACTGCTGATTTTGAAGCTACAGGACCATATCCCGAGATCGTTCTTGGTGACACAGAAGCAAGCCAGATAAGATATGGAATTTATGAAGATTATGATATACATATATATTATGAGCTGTCTGGTGAAGAAGCTATGACCACTCCAAATGGTAGAATTCAATCAAATGCACTTAAAAATACCTATGTAACAAGAGCAGATGAGAATAGAGCTGTAATCTTTCTTAAGCTGATGAGAGAGATGTTCGATTTTTTTAGTGATAATAGGGAGATACAAAAGTATAGAAGATATGTATTGATTAGTGATTTGGGTGCAACAACTACAGCAGATAAATATTATAGTTATGGATACAACTTAGATTTCTATTCAGAGACTAGGGGGTGGTATGTATTGGGAAGTGTAAATGATACTAAGGATTTTGACTTATTTTTGACCAAAGAGTGTCTGTTATATACGTTCTTTGGAAGTACATTTAATTATTACTTCTCTGTGCCTGAAAATTTTATAGGTCTATCAGCAGGAAACTATTATGATGAGCTTTCAGAAGAAGGTGATCCCATTATAAGGAGTTCTGTATATCATGAAGACGAGGCAATAGCTGCTGGTTTTATCCATCCATACGGAACATATGCATATGCAGATTATCCTTATCAGGATTGGGCGTCTTATGTTGTTTGGATTATTTCTCGTCCAAAAGCGGAGAGAGATCCTCTATTGACAACCAACTCAATCATTCAAAAGAAATATGATATAATTGTTGCGTATATGTTAGAGAATTATGGAATGGATATGGAAGCCGTCTCAACTGCCTGGCAGTCTATAGGGACTGATTTATAAGTTAAATTAACATCCCGGGAAATCATGAATCGAATTTTAAAGAATGTTATTTGTATGTAGTAAAATGATTTTCTGTGTATTGTATCTGGAAAAGAGATTATCTAAACAGATAATCTCTTTTCTAAATTTGAGTTGTATATTTTAATCTTGTCAGGATATTTGTAATAAAACAATCGTTATGATGAGATTTTTTATTAATAAAAAGAACAAAATAAAATAAGTAAAAATGAAAAAAATAATAGGATTTATACTGTCTTTATTGATCGTAATTATAGGGTGTAATAATCATTCGGAAAAAAGGATGAAGGATACAAGCTTTATAATCAAAGGAAGCAACTGGGACAAATTTGAAGGAGATGTAATTGAAATAGTTGTCAGAGATACTGTTGTCGGAGGCACAAAGATAATAGCAAAACCAATCATTAAAGATGGTAAGTTTACGTGTACTGGAAGTATACAACATCCACAAAACGCCATCTTTAGCTTAAGGAGCCAGCAAGGAGATTTTAAATATTGTAAAGGGGATTTTATTTTGGAAGCAGGAGAAATACATTTGGATTACAATCCGGATATTTCCAAAGCCACAATTTCCGGTGGAAAGTATAACGAAATTGTATTGAACAAGGTATTTAACGATCCTGAGTATCTGGCTAAAAAGAAGGCAATAAAAGAATATTCAGCAACAATGACACAAGAGGATTATTATAAAGACCGGGCTAAACATAAAAAATATCTTGAATTGAATAGATCATTCTGTTTTACCATGCTTGAGAAATTTGACAGTATTCGTTATAACCACCCGGATCCTTATGCAAGACTTTTAGCTATTTCTCATTCAAATACAAGAGTCAGCTACGAGAGTGAACTGGAAACGTTGGAAAAAGAATTAGGCACTGTCCCCGAGATTGTAATACTTCGCGAAAGTGCTAAAAAAATTGAATTGTTCATGAGAAACCAGCAAAAAGTAGGGGTTGGGAAGAGTATCAAAGATTTTTCGGCTAAAGATATTAATGGTGTAGAATTTCACCTGTCCGATGTACTGAAAGAAAATAAATATGTTTTGGTTGAATTTTGGGCTTCCTGGTGTTCCCCTTGCAGGGCAGAAATACCCTATATGAAAAAAGCCTATGAAAAATATAAAAATAGAGGTTTTGAAATCGTGTCGTTTACCCTCGATCATGAAAAGCATAGATGGGAAAAGGCGACAAAGGAAGAAGGTATCCCCTGGATTAACGTAGGCGATATGTTAGCATATAAAAGTCCTGTTGTAAAAATGTATGGCGTTATGGGGGTTCCGACCAATTATTTAGTTGATAAAAGCGGTACAATTATCGCTTTCAAGCTTCGCAGAGAAGAACTTGATCAGAAATTAGAAGAGCTATTGGCAAAATAATAGGTTTAAATTGCAATAGAAAAGGAGCTTGTTTTTTCAGATGGCTCCTTTTTGCATATTAATTGATTATCCTAATTTTTATGCGATATAATTTCTTGCTACAAAAACAACAACAAATAGTATTTGTCTTTAAGTGCGTCTCTTAGTTTACAGTAAGCCGTTTTTTTAGAAGTATGAACCGAATTTGTTGAGATGCCCAACTGCTCGGCAATTTCAGGGTTCTTTAGCCCTTGCATCGAAAGTTCAATGATTTCACGCATGCGTTTTGGTAACCTTTCTACAGCTCTTCGAACCTCTGCAAAAGTTTCCTGGTTAATAATGTTCTTTTTTAAAAAAGATTCCGATTCTAGTTCTTTCAGGCTTTCAAGGTCTTCTGACTTTTTGGAGCGTTTTAAAATATTGATGCATCGGTTTCTTATACTGATGTATAAATATCCTTTTACCCCTTGAATATTTTCAAACTCGTTTTTCTTTTCCCAAAATTTTAGTAATGCCTCCTGGGCAACATCCTTACTCTGATCTTTTGTTCTTAAAAAATTTTCGGCAAATACACACAATATTGGATAGATATCTTCAAAGAACTCTTTGAAAGCACTTTTGCTCCCATCTTTTATATCTGATAAAATATTCCTTGAATCGTGCATAAATTTGTAAGTATCCTACAAAAATATAAAAATTGAAAAACCCTTATCGTTCGCCTGCATAATTTAGTTCTATCTTTTTAATCGGCAAATGTTTTTTTGTAAAAATTTTAGTTTTAGAATACCCAAGTTTGTATTTTGATGTGTTTTATATAAAAGATCAAAAAATTAATGGAGTTAACCCCGACATATTTAAAAATTTCAAAGCTGATTGCAGCAGAAATGAATAAAACAATTTCCGTTCAGGAGCAGGAAATATTGAATAACTGGCTGACGGAATCGGAAGAAAATCAAAAAATTTACGAAGGTATTTTAATGACGGATTGGTTTGCCGACCAGTTGCATGCTACTAGTAATTACGATACTAAAGAAGCCTGGGCTTTGTTTGACAAAGGGGTTCAACGAAAAACTTCCCTTAGGAACCTGTATTATAAGCTTTCTAAAGTAGCTGCTATAATCGTCTTGTTTTTCTCCACATTTTTTATTTTGCAGAATTATCTGGTAGAAAATTCTCAGAAACAAGCGGTACAACCTTTAATTCAGCCTGGAATTAGAGGAGCAAAACTTATTATGGATAATGGCGAGCAAATTTCGTTGACAGCTGATAATTCTTTTACATTGCTGGAAAAAGATGGCACCAAAATTAATAAAGAGCAAGGCTCTATAAATTATGCCGATAAACATATTTTACCTGAGAAGGAAAAAGAAATTTTTAATACCATCAAAACCTCAAAAGGCGAAGAGTTTTCGTTAACACTTTCTGATGGAACCAAAGTTTACCTAAATGCTCAAAGTGAAATTAAATTCCCGGTTCGCTTCATTAAAAACGAAAGAATTGTGGAGCTTTCCGGGGAGGCCTATTTTGAGGTGGCTCGCGATACCGAAATGCCATTTAAAGTTTTGACCGGCAAATCCGTTGTAAAAGTTTTGGGAACGACCTTTAATATTAAATCGTACGACGATGAATATTTTGAAAAAACCACGCTGGTTGAAGGGAGTGTGAGTATTCAACACCGTTACGACGATGCTTCGGTGCTTGAGCTAAAACCCGGCGATCAGGCAAGTATTCAGGATGTCAATCACCGTATACAGGTACAAAAAGTTGAATCTGGCATCTATACAGCTTGGAAAGACGGGAGGTTTGTATTTAAAAACCAGTCTTTGGAAAACATCATTAAAGATTTAAAACGCTGGTATGACTTTGAGGTTGAGTTTGGCGATGAGGCAGCAAAAGATGTTCTTTTTGGTGCCCGGATAAACCGCTATGATGAAGTAAACGGAATTTTTAATATTATGACCCAAACCAACTTAGTAAATATTAAACAAGAAGGAAAAAAATTCACGATAAGCGTGAACAAATAAAACTAATTTAAAAAAAGATACGGAAGATATTGGGAGGCATCAACCGTATCCTTTGAATCTAAATTAGAAGTGTCTAACTTAATTGTACAAATTTATGAAAAAAAAAGAACAAAAGGGATTTGTGCATGGTAGAAGAATGTTAAGAAAAACTTTTATGCCTTTTTTGGCCTTGGTTTTCTGGCTTCTCTCCAGCTTTAATCCATCGTTGGCTCAAAATGCTGAGTCAAAAGACAATGTGACTTTGAATCTGAAGAATGTTTCTTTAGAAGAAGTGATTTGGGAAATCCAAAAACAAACAGACCTGGTTTTTATTTATGGGAAAAAAGACATTGAACATCTGAAAAATCTGAATGTAAAAGCCAAAGAAAAGAATGCCATTGAGCTGCTTTTTGAACTTCTTGAAAATACCGATATTACAGTGCAGGAAGTTGACGGAACCTACGTATTTAAAAAGAAAAAAACAGCCAAAGGAAACAACGGGCCTAAAGTAGAAATTACCGGTAAAGTTGTTGATAAAGATGGAGAACCTTTACCCGGAGCTACCATTCTTGAAAAGGGAACGTTAAATGGGGTTATCACTAGTCCGGATGGGACTTATAACATTACAGTGAGCGGAGTAAATTCCATCCTTAGAATTTCCTATGTTGGTTTTGAAACACAGGAAATTATTGTTGGAACCCAAACAACAATTGATGTTATTTTGCAGATTTCAGCAAACAGTTTGGATGAAGTGGTCGTAATTGGTTATGGTACGGCTAAAAAAGAAAGTATTGGAAGTGCGATTTCCCAGATAAAAGGAGAATACATAGAAGAACAGTCTGTGGGTCTTACAAGTTTCGAACAAATTTTGGGAGGACAGATAAAAGGGGTCCATATCACCCAAACTTCTGGAGAACCAGGTGCTTCTGCAGTGATACATGTGAGGGGTATTACCTCCCCTTTTGGGGGGAGTAGCAACCAGCCCTTATATGTAATTGACGGAGTCCCATTTAATACTGATGCCCAATTTGAAGTTGGCGGTTATGCCGGAAACTCCCAGAATCTGTTATTAAGTGTCAATCCTAATGACATTGAGAGTTTTACAGTGTTAAAGGATGCCGCAGCAACTGCAATTTATGGTTCACGCGGGGCTAATGGTGTTATTTTGATTACCACTAAAAGAGGTCAAAAAAACAAGAAGATCCATGCTACTATTGATTATAGCTTAAGTATGAATAATCCAATCAGAAAATTGGATATGTTGGATGCTGAAGGTTTTAAAGAACTACATACTATGATTGCAAGAAGCACTATTAATGCTTATGCTTTGGGCAATAGTTCTTCATCTGGCTATTCAAGTGCTATACAAATCATAAACCCTGAGACAGGAGAAGTTTGGGATAGCCTTTTGGACTTAAATACGGGCGAAGAATATCCTGTGTTTGGTGATGCAAATACCAACTGGCAGGATGAGGTGTATCGCAAAAATGCTGCCACACATCAGTGGAATGTAAATGTGAGCGGTGGTGATGAGCATACTAATTTTTGCCTTGGGCTTACATATACTAAGCAGCAACCACTGGTTAAAAACTCCAACTATAAAAAGTATGGTGCCAGGCTAAGTATTGACTCTGAAGTAAAAAAATGGTTAAAGATAGGTTCGTCCCTAAACTATAATGGAGGTTGGTACCGTAATCCTTCAGCTACTTCAGACGCAAACGATATATTGTTAATGCGCCCTGATTATGGAGTTTTTGATGAAAACGGAGGGTTTTTGCGATACCCAAATCCAGGTACGCTTGTTGAACCCGGTGTTACACGCATTAATAGTTTTGGTGCAAACCCTGTAGCAGCCCTTGAAAATGAAAATATTACTTATTCAACTGCTTTTATTGGGAATGCCTATACGGAAGTCAAGATGTTTGAAGGTTTTAAACTTCGGGCTGATGTAAATGCAGGGGTATTCAAAACCCGTGGCAGAAATTTTAAACCACTTAGGGCTCAAGCCTTATCTTCAAATTTAAAAAGTTATTTGTTTA
This sequence comes from Bacteroidales bacterium, assembly GCA_963664245.1. Classification (GTDB taxonomy): domain Bacteria; phylum Bacteroidota; class Bacteroidia; order Bacteroidales. The sequence goes on along the minus strand of OY760934.1, from coordinate 1,533,982 downwards.
ACAGTATTGCGGAAAACTATAATACTTCTTTAAGCTTTCAAGCTAATTACCATAAGGTGATTGATAAACACGATTTTGAGGTAATGGCTGGAACATCTTGGGATAAGTCGACTTATTACAGGATTTATAACGCATATTCTGACCTGCAGGATGATTATGTACTGACTAATGCTCCTTCTGCAGTTACACTTACCGGTTCTGGAGATGGAAGAGCCTCCAGCGGAATCAATTCTTTTTATAGCAGGATACAGTATTCCTATGACCGGAAGTATACGGCTACTTTGAACTTTAGAACAGATAAGTCTTCCAAATTTGGTCCTGGAAACAAAGTTGCAACCTTCCCTTCCATAGCCTTAAACTGGAATATTGACCGGGAAAAATTTATGGAAAATATTAAACAGATAGATCAACTTATTCTTAGAGTTAGTTATGGAAAATCTGGTTCGGCAAACGTTGCTGATTTTACCTATTTACAGTATTTTGAATCTGGTGCCGCAAAGGATAAAGAATATGAACCGGGGAACACAAGCATTATTCCGAACTCTATTTATCCGAATAGCGATATTCATTGGGAATCAACCAAAGAATTTAATACAGGAGTTGATTTCTCTTTATTTTCTAACCGCTTGTACGCTGGGCTCGAAGTCTATTTTAAAAATACAGACGGTGTCCTGATAGCTTCTCCCTACGCCTTGGAATCAGGAGCTTCCAGTTATACTTCTAATTTAGCTGAAATTAGCAATAAGGGCTGGGAATTTGAAATAGGGGGAGATATTATCCGTAATAAGGATTTTAGATGGTCGGTAAGTTTTAATATTGCAGCCAATCGTAATAAGGTAGAAAGTATGGAGGGAAGTTCTTTATCTTCATACCAATCAGATTATTATACGGTTGGATACCCTGTTGGAATTATAAAGGGTTACAGGGTCGAAAAAATTATTCAGGAACAATCTGAAATTGATGCATTGAATGAAGCTTCATCTACCGGGGTCTATTATAGCCAATATACAGGACCTGGAGATTATTTGTACAAAGATTTGACAGGTGATAATAGGGTAACTTCTGATGATCAAGAGATTATTGGGACTACACAACCCGATTATTTTGGAGGTTTTAATACAATGTTTAGCTACAAAGGATTTTCATTGTCGGCGAGTTTTCAATATTCAATCGGAAATGAATCTTTATGGGAAAATTATTTATTGGTAAACATTCATGTTCTTGGTAAAAATGGTTTATCAGAAGCTTTGACAGAGACTTGGACTCCAGAAAATACAAGTGCTACTTATCCCCGTCTGGATTATGGTTATGCCAATAACAAAAACCCTAGTGACGCTACTTTACAGGATGCATCTTTTTTAAGGTTGAAGATGCTTCGCCTTAATTATGACCTGCCTGAAAAATTACTTTCTAAGCTAGACATAAAAAATGCAATGATTTATGTGTCTGCTTCTAATTTATTTACATGGACCTCTTTTAAGGGGGTTGATCCGGAAAGGGGTAATGCTACAATGAGTTCAGATGCATTATTTCCTTATTCGAAAACCGTTTCTTTTGGTATAAAAGTGGGTTTATAAATTTTAGTAAAAATTTTAAGAAAATAAATATGAAAAAAGTAAAATATTTTAATAAAACAATTCCTGCTATAATTCTAATAGTTGCAGGGAGTTTATTTCTTTCTTATTCTTGTGATTTGGTAGATTCTATAGAAGATATTAAACCCTTCTATCAATTAACAGAGGAAGCTACCTTTACAGATAATATTAAAACGGAATCCGTACTCAATGGGGTTTATACGGCATGGAAGGCACAATACATACATCTGTTCACTGCAGAAACCATGTTGCTATCGGGAAACTATGAACCCAAGGGGACGGGGGCAGATTTGTTTGAGAACAATGTAGATGTTGATAATAGTTATTTGAGTGGCTATTATAAAGATTATTATAGCTTAATCCAACGAGCCAACTACCTTATCAAGGCCATGCAATCAGATGCCAGTATTCCTGGCCTGTCTACAACCAGAAGAATAGAAATTGAGGCCGAAGCTCTTATGCACCGGGCTATGGCACATTTCTTTTTATTAAGAAGTTTTGGGCAGTTTTATGATACGGATTCTAATTTAGGGATTGTACTTCAGTCAGAACCCCTTAGCGGAAATAATGATAACCCTCGGGCCACTGTCCAGGCATGTTATGATCTTATACTTGCTGACCTTGATTATGCCATGGCCAATGCTCCAAGCACTGCCACTGCAGGGCGTTTAACAAGGCATGCTGCAAAAGCTATGAAGGCCAAAGTATTGTTATATCTTGAAGATTGGATTGGAGCTGCCGATTTAGCTTTGGAAATTATCAACTCAGAGGTTTATGAACTAGAAACAGATTTCCTAGATTTGTATGCAGGAGGCTATAACTCAGGAGAAGTAATTTTTGCCCCGATATCTATATATCCTTTAGGGATATCTCCGGCAGGAAGTTCCAGTTACCCTCCAGGAGAATTACTTAAACAAGTAACCGATAAAAGTGTTGGAGAACCATCCGACGGTGACATGGTCAGCGGTGAGGGTTTTGATCCCCGTTTTTCCTATGCACACTCTTCAGCATCTCTTATCCCAGGTGTTTACAATAACAAATATCCATTTCCTTTCAGAATGAATCAGCAAGGAGGTTCTCCTTTTATATTGCGTTTGGGTGAAATGTACTTAATTTATGCCGAGGCTAAAGCAAGATTGGCTACCGTGGTTGATACTGAGGCATTGGCAAAATTAAATGCCATCAGGCTGCGTGCCGGTCTTCTGAATGCTGAACCTGCCACAAAAGCTGAGCTTTTGGAAGCAATTCGAATTGAAAAACAGCTTGAGCTTTTTGGTGAATTTAATGAGCCTTGGTTTGATATGGTTCGATATCACATTCTTGGAGATATTAATATTTCAGAAATAAAATCAACGATAACAACCAACGATCAACTTATTTTACCTTTTCCTACTCGTGCTTTATCTGGGAATGGTGGTTTAGTCCAAAATCCGGGTTATACCTTATAATATTAATTGACATATTCTATCTGGCAAAGAATTATTCTTTCCCGGATAGGATATGTTTGTAATAAGTAAGTCGTTGCAATACGATCAATAAAATAATAAATTGAGAATGAAAAAAATAATTGGATTTGCATTATTATTGCTGATTGTGATCATCGGTTGTAATAATCATAAGGAGAAAGAAGATACAGCTACTAACCTTACAATTACAGGGAGTAACTGGGGAAGTTTTGAAGGAGGTACAATTAAGATAATTGTACAGGATACCGTTGCAGGAGGGATAAAAAACGTCGGTGAATCAACGATTAAAAATGGCAGCTTTACATATACCGGTAATATTAAATCCCCTCAAAATGCCGTTTTTGGATTATATAATCAGCAGGGCGATTTCACAAACTGTAAAGGAGATTTTATTTTGGAACCCGGGGTAATAAACCTGGATTATAATCCGGATATTTCTAAGACCATAATTTCCGGCGGAAAATATAATGAAATTGTATTGAACCAGGTATTTAATGATGCTGATTATCTGGCTCAAAAAAAAGCATTTGAAGATTATGCTGCAACCTTAAAACAAGAAGACTTTAAAAATAAGGTTAAAAAAAATAAATATCTGGAATTGAATAGGGCATTTTATTATACCAAATTTAAAAAATTTGATTCTATTCGTTACAAACACCCTGATCCTTATGCAAGACTTTTGTCTATTGCCCATTCAGATTTACGGGTTAAATACGGCAATGAATTAGATACTTTGGAAAATGAATTAGGGCTTATCCCTGAAATTGCAGTGCTTCGCGAAAAACTTAACAGAACCAAATTATTCAGGGAGAACCGAAAAGAAATTGAGATTGGAAAACCTATTAAAGACTTTTTTGCTAAAGATATTACCGGAAAAGATTTTCATCTTTCTGATGTACTGGAAAATAATGAATATGTTTTAGTAGAATTTTGGGCTTCCTGGTGTTTCCCTTGCAGGGCAGAAATCCCTTATATGAAAAAAGCCTACGAAAAATATAAATATAAAGGGTTTGAAATAGTATCTTTTTCTCTTGATCATGAAAGAAATAACTGGGAAAAAGCAACAAAAGAAGAAGGTATCCCCTGGATTAATGTAAGTGATCTTCTTGAGATGAAAAGTCCTGTAGTAGCAATGTATGGTGTCAGTAGTGTTCCTGTAAATTATCTGGTTGACAAAAACGGTACAATTGTAGCCATCAAACTTCGCAGAGAAAAACTCGAGCAGAAATTAGAAGAGCTATTCGTAAAATAGTAGGGTTGGATTATAATAAAGAAAGGGGGGCTTCTGGTTCTTGGGGAAGGGTCCCTCTTTGTTTATTAACAGGCAACAAGACCTTCCGTGTAATTCATCTCGTGGGCAGGAGCAATAGCTAAGCCGTTTTTGAGAAGTATGGACCGAATTTATTGAAATTCTCAGTTGTTCTGTAATTCTAAAAATTTTCGTTATTATCTTTTTTAAAATCACCCATTTTGTTTCATAAAACGTGTTATCATAAATCGATAAGTGGTGAACTGAATTTTGTGATTTTGATTTGAGCCGTTTTATATGTAATTTCAGCCCCTGCTTTAGTGCAACTTGTGTGAACGGATAAGTGCCAGGAAGATGGAGATTAACAGGAAAGATCTTGAGAAATTATTTAAGGAAAACTATAAAGGCCTTTATTTTTATGCACTTAGTTTTATAAATGATGAATCGGCCTCGGAAGACATTATTAGTGATGTCTTTGAATATTTATGGAATAATCGTACCAAAATTGATATCTCATTTTCCCTCAAGCCATTTATTTACAAAATGGTAAAAAATCGTTGCATAAACTATTTGCGGCACGAAGATGTAAAGCAAAAGCATATGCAAATCAGCCTCAATGAATCGGAAGAAATTAATGATGAAGAAGAACGTGAATTGCTTTTGCAAAAAATAATTGATGAGATAGAAAGCTTTCCTAAAAAACGAAGAGAAGTTTTTAAAAAGTGTTTTCTCGAAAATAAAAAATACAAAGAAGTAGGAGCAGAACTTGGAATATCAGTGAATACTGTAAAAACCCATATCACTAAATCGTTATTGCAATTAAGGGAGCATTTTAACTCGAATGATGTTCTCCTTTTCATTTTGTCTTCTTTTTCGGGAAAAAGATAAATAAGCCCGGAAAATAATATCTCTTCGCCTCTAAATTTCTGATAAAAAATCACCCATTTTAATTCTTAAAGCGTGTAAAAGAGTAGAATTGAAAAATTATGAGTTCAAAAAATAATCATTCGGACATCGAGAAAATGATAGACGCGTTAAAAAAACCTGCTCTTAAAGCATCTCGCTATCTCTTACAAAAGCCTCAGCATACAAATTCTCCCCACCTTTATAAAAAACTGAGGTTGTATAAAGAAGCCCTTTTGCACATTAATGAGCACGAATATGCTCCTGATGTAAATAAACAATGGCAAAAATTTAATGCAAAAATACCCGTCAGGAAAATAAGGATGCAGTATTTAAAATATGCTGCCATATTCCTGCTTTTATTAACCAGCACTTATTTTCTATGGACGGAGATGGAGAACGTAAATATTTCGGGGAAAGGAAAAAGTATTTCAATGGGAACCCCCAAGGCCCTGTTGATAAATGAAAGTGGCCAGCAGTTCAGGCTGGAAGATGATGCCAAAGACGAAGTAATTATACACGATGATAAATTTGAAGTTTCTAAAGAACAAAATGCCATTAGGTATAATATTAACAAAGAAGGTGCAGCCCCTGAAGAAACAGAACTCCTGTATCATACTATTATTGTCCCCAGGTTTGGTGAATGGAAACTTGAATTACCTGACGGAACCAAAGTTTGGATCAATGCCGATTCGAGGTTAAAATACCCAATTCAGTTTTCGAACCAGAAACGCGAAGTATTCTTAACCGGAGAAGCCTATTTTGAAGTTTCCAAAGATTCGTTAAAACCATTTATTGTTAATACCGAAAAAGTTAATACCAGGGTTTTGGGAACCAGTTTCAATGTTAGTGCTTACCCCGAAGAAGATTTGAATATTACATTGGTAGAAGGCAAGGTTCAGCTTAAAAACAAACTCGATCATTCTTCATGTATGTTGGAACCCAACGATAATGCTGAATTAAAACTTGACGGAACAAAACTGACCCTTAGCAAAGTGGACGTGCGAAAATATATGTCGTGGCGTGATGGTTACTATTATTTCGAGCGTGAGGAACTGGACGATATTTTAACAAAACTACAGAAGTGGTATGATTTCCAGGTGTTTTATGAGAATCCTAAAGCTAAATATTATGAATTCAGGATGAGGGCTGATAGGAATCTGGAATTTGAAAAAATAGTGAAACGATTGGAAGAAACCGGACGAATCAAAATTGAGATTATTGAGAATTCAATTGTGATCTCGGATGTAAAACGAAATTAAAAAAATAAAGGGATAGTTGGAGCTATCCCTTTGGATAAGTAAACATTCATCTGTGCAGAGATGAATGATTGTTTAACACTTAACTATACAAATTTATGAAAAAAATGAAAATTTACCCTTATCCCAACAAAGGGAAATCGAGATGGGTTCTTTTGAACCTTTGTATCTTGATGTTCATTTTGATGATTTTTCCTGCAGTAGTGCATGCTCAGGTAGATCCCAGTCTGAAAATCAAGAGTTTGAAATTGAAAGATGTTGAGCTGTCAGAGGCTCTTGAGAAGATTGAAACGTTGACGAAGTACGATTTCATTTTTAACTATGATGATGTTAAAGGCCACAAAGTAACTGTTGACCTGAAAGATGTTAGCATGGAAGATTGTTTGAAAGAGGTTTTAAAAGACAAACCTTTTGCTTACAAATTCTCAAATGATTTGGTCATCATCATGTATAAAACGAAAGACAATTCGCCATTAAAAGAGGCGAAAGAAAAAGTCCAGATTACAGGTAAAGTATTCGATCAAGACGGTCTTCCATTACCCGGAGCTACCATCCTGGAAGTTGGAACAATGAATGGTGTAACAACTAACCCGGAGGGGATGTTTTCTTTGGAGGTTGTCGAGAATTCGTCGATCAGAATCAGTTTTGTAGGTTTTGAGCCTCAAATTGTAGCGGTTGCAGATAAAAGAGAAATTAATGTTACGCTAAAGGAAAGTACCAATACACTTAGTGAGGTTGTTATAACGGGTATTTTTACCAAAGCAAAAGAAAGTTATACGGGTTCGGTTACCACCATCAAAGCCGATGAGATCCAGGCACTTCCCGGGCAAACTTTATTGCAAACCCTGCAAAATATTGATCCTGCGTTCAACATAGAAGTCGATAACAGCCTGGGGAGTAATCCCAATCAGCTGCCTCAAATTACCATACGTGGGAACTCTTCTTTGCCAATGAGTGTTGAGGATTATAATGCAGGGGTAAGAACCGACATGAATGCCCCTTTAATTATTTTGGATGGTTTTGAAATTTCGCTTACCAAATTAATGGATTTCAACGACGAAGATATCGAATCGATCAGTATTTTGAAGGATGTTTCGGCCACAGCTATTTATGGTTCCCGTGGAGCAAACGGCGTAGTTGTTTTAACTTCTAAACGTCCTCAGGTAGGAAAACTAAGAATTCAGGCTCAAACAGAATTTACATTTGAAATACCTGATTTGACTTCTTATGATCTTTTAAGTGCCTCTGAACTACTGCAATTGCAATACAATCTTGGACTATACACTTCAGCTAATAACAAAACATACGATGAAATGCAGCAAGCGTATGAAATGCGCTTGCAAGATGTTTTGACGGGAGTTAATACCGATTGGTTACATTACCCGGTTCATACAGGGGTAGGCAAAAAATACAGCCTTCGACTGGAAGGTGGAAGTGAGCAGTTTCGTTGGAGCACTTCACTTTTATATAATAATATTGCCGGAGTAATGAAAGGATCTGGAAGAAAAAATTTTAACGGGTCAGTTATGCTGGCGTATACCTATAAAAAGGTTACTTTTCGCAACCAATTGATTATAGGGATCAACAAAAGCTCGGAAAGCCCTTACGGTTCATTCGGCACCTATGCCGAAATGCAACCCTATTATAAACCTTATGATGAAGACGGGAAGCTGATAACAGATTTTATGGGTTTTTATTTGGATTCTGACAGAATACAAAACCCGCTTTATGATGCAAGCCTGAATATTGTTGATGATTCAAAATATAAAGAGATTATAAATAATTTTGCTATTGAATGGGAAATTACTCCTGTTGTAACGCTTCTTACAAAACTTGGTATTTCTGATAAAACCATAGAAAATGATTATTTTTTGCCCTCTGAACATTCAACATTTAATACTTTGGAATACGAAACAGATGATGGATATTTCAGAAAGGGATTATATGAGTATAGTACAGGTGATGCCGTTAGTTATGAAGGGGACGTGACACTTAGTTATTCTAGCACGTTTAACGAAAAACATAAACTTTACGCTGGTATAAACTATTCAATGCAAAGCAGCGAAAATTATTTGTATACTTTTGCGCTTGAAGGTTTTTCTGCCGAAAGCGATGCTTTTCCTGGCAATGCACTCCAGTACAAAGAAAATGGCATGCCTTCAGCTTTACAAAGTACCACCCGTCGTGTTGGTTTTACCGGGAATGTAAACTATATTTACGATGAACGTTATTTTATTGATTTATCTTATCGTGCTGACGGTAGTTCGCAATTTGGTACCAATAATAAATTTGCTCCTTTCTGGAGTGTGGGTATCGGATGGAACCTTCACCATGAAAATTTCTTAAAAAACAGTGGAGTGATTAACACTCTGCGTTTGAAAGCATCCTATGGGCAAACAGGCTCACAACAATTTTCAGCCTACCAGGCCCTTCAAACCTATGAGTATTATACTGGTGATAAGTACCTGAATGGAAGTGGTGTTTCTTTATTGGCCTTGGGCAACGAGAACCTTAAATGGCAAAAAACAGATCAATTTAACATTGGTACAGAAGTTAGTATTTTAAATAATCGTTTAACGGTAGAATTTGATTATTATATCAAGAAAACTTCGGGCCTGCTGTCTTCAATGGACCTTCCACTTTCAACGGGCTTTGATTCGTATATTGAAAATATAGGAACCGTAAAAAATGTAGGGTTCGAAACCTCTTTAAAAGCTTATGTTATTAGAAACAAAGATTTTACCTGGATTGTAGGAGCCAACCTGGCTTATAACAAAAATGAAATTGCCGAACTGTCCGACGCGATCAAGGCTCAAACCGAAGCTTATAAAGCACAGGATGTTGATGTAAGTACGCTGTTTTACGAAGGCTATGCCCAAAACTCCATCTGGGCCGTACGTTCATTGGGAATTGATCCGAGTACCGGAAACGAACTTTATTTGGATGCCGATGACAATATTACTGACGAATGGCAGGCTTCGGCAAAGGTTTATTGTGGTGTAAGTAGTCCTCGCTTCAAGGGGAATCTGAATTCAATGTTCAGGTATAAAAACTTTAGCCTGAACCTTTCCTTTGCTTACCATTGGGGCGGACAGGTTTATAACCAAACACTTCTTGACAAAGTTGAAGTGCCGATAAGAATACTTAGAGCGCAAAACGTTGATAGCCGTGTATTGAGCGACCGTTGGAACCAGCCTGGCGATGTAACTTTCTTTAAAGCTTTTTCTACTAACGTAACCCGGGCAACATCCCGTTTTGTGATGGATGATAATGTATTTCAGCTTCAAAGTGCCAGCCTGGAATACAAACTTGACAAAGCTGCTTTTCTGAAAAAATATAATATTCAGAACATCAGATTTGCTTTAAACATGTCAGACCTGTTTTATCTTTCTTCTGTTAAACGCGAGCGTGGTACCGACTATCCGTTTGCACGCAGGATAGGTCTTTCGATAGCCGTTTTATTTTAACTCAAAGGAAAATTAGTTATGAAATGTCCACCTTCAATAATGTTAATACAAACTGCAAATGATTATATGGACATTCTATGTGACCGATTTAATAAAAATTTAAAAGTAAACACATGAAAAATATATTTTTATATGGTTCTGTCCTGCTGTTATTACTTGCTACATCATGTGATAAATGGTTGGATGTAAAACCTCAAAATCAAAAAACTACCGAAGAACTGTTTAGCAGTTATAACGGATTTTGTGATGCCCTGAACGGTTGTTATATTAAACTGAAAGACCGTGACATTTATGGCGAAATCCTTACCATGGGAACCATTGAATCAATGGGCCAGTTATGGCAAGAAGATGTTTCTTCTCTTCATCCCGCGGATTATGAACTTATGACTTATGATTATGATGGCGAGGAAGCAAAAGCAGTTATAGAAGACATCTATGCAAATCTCTACAACACCATTGCCCATGCCAATATGATTATCAATAATATGGAAGAATATGGTTCGTCTATTGACGATGAAAGCACACGGGCCGTAATCGAAGGAGAAGCCTATGCCATCCGGGCATTTTGTCATTTTGATGTACTGCGCCTTTTTGGCCAGCTTCCCAATAATGCAACAACAACGGTTTCTTTGCCTTATGCCGAAGTTGTTTCGACAAGCGAATTGCCTGCTTACTATGCTTTTGATGACTTTGTTGCAAAAATAGAAGCGGATCTTAATCGGGCAGAATCCTTGCTCGAAAACAATGACCCTGTCTTTACATATACTTTTGACGAGTTGAACAGCCCTGGTGATATAGAGGACGAAGATTCAAGTTTTGATGGTGGTTTTTTGGGCTACAGGCAAAATCACTTTAACTATTGGGCGGTTAAGGCACTTAAGGCCCGTCTTTATTTATATACGGGCAATACAACCCAAGCCTACACCACTGCAAAAAGTATTATCAATGCCACAGGTGCCGATGGAAACCCGCTGATAGAATTGAGTACAGCTGAAGATGTTGCTAACGGTTATAATGCTTCTCCATCAGAATGTTTAATGATGTTAAATGCATATGACATAGCCACTTATTCTCAGGATGTCCTTGCTACAGGATCATCGATATTAATTTCTGCATATTATCTTTCTGAAGATCAGCTTGAGGAATTATTTGAAGGACAGGTTACCGCTTCTGATGCCCGTTATCTAAACCTTTGGGATGGCAGTCTTTTAACTATACATGGGACCACCTCCCGAACCTTAGCAAAGTATTATAGTGAAGAAGATATTAGCTATAAAACCCAGGTGATCCCTTTGTTGCGTCTTTCTGAAATGTACCTGATTGTTATGGAAACAACCACCGATTTAAGTGAGGCAAATACGCTTTGGGCCGAATACCAGTTGGCGCGCAATGTTTTACTTGGAAGCGATGTTTTTGCAGGTTTAACTGAGCTTAGAGAGGCAATGCCTGGCGAATACCGCCGCGAATTTTTTGGAGAGGGCCAAATGTTTTATACCTATAAACGTATGGGCTCAACTTCAATGTTATGGGGAAGTGATGCTGTTAGTGAAACCAACTATATTGTTCCCCTGCCTGATACCGAATATGATCCAAACCTTTAAAGAAATTGTATTATGAAGAATAAAATTTTAACATACTTAACACTTGCGGTCATAATAGCTACTTTGTCTGCTTGTGAAAAAAGCCTCGAAGTATATGATGCAGGCAACGGTTTAACTTTTTATTATGAAGTTCCTGCTTATGCATCTCCTATCGACACCATAACAATAAGCTATTCATTTGTATATGCCGGTTCATCAGTAACCCGGGATACAATTTGGGTGCCTGTTGAAACCATTGGAAAGCTTTCGGATGTTGACCGCACCATAAGCATTGAACAAATAGAAACAAGCGGGGTCAATGCGGTTGCAGGAACTCACTACATTGCTTTTGACGATGCTTCGCTGGCAGCTTATTACGTGGTAGAGGCCGGACAAACAATGGCTTCTATCCCGGTGGTGCTTTTACGTGATGCCTCACTAAAAACAGAAGATGTGACCCTGTTGATACAGATCCAAAAAAATGATGATTTTACATTGACTAAGCCTGACAGAAATACGCTAAAAATTACCTTTTCCGATCAACTTGTTAAACCCAATAACTGGGCATACTATGCTACTAGGTATTTTGGCGATTACGGCCCCGTTAAACACCAATGGTTAATTGATATAACCGGCAATAAATGGGACTATGATTATCTCTATGATATTGGTTTTACGGATACTGGATATAGCCCAAATAGTGATTCGGGTTATCTAACTTATTTGGCGGAATATTTAAGCCGTAAACTGGCAGAATATAATACAGAAAGAACAAGCCAGGGATTGGATGTTCTGATGGAAGAGGATGGAACCATTGTTTCATTCGATTAGTAAACGTTTAAAGATTTTAAAGATGAAAAAAATAAAATACTTGTTTCTATTATTACTTTTTACTTCTGTAATTTTCTCTTGTTATGAAGATAAAAGTAATTATGATTATGTATCGGTTAGCGATATTGTAATCGAAGGTCTTGAAGATACTTATTCAAAAATCACTCTGGTCGATACCTTGAAAATTAATCCCCAAATTACAAGTTCATATACAGAAAATGAGCTTGAATATTTTTGGATCCTTCAGCTGGGAGCTGATAATAAAAACGCTGACGGTTTTGATACCATCAGCCGTGAAAAAAACCTTTCTTATTTTATAATCGAAAGCCCGGGAACATACGATCTTTATCTTTATGTAAAGTGTCAATGGTTATTTTACCCATAGCAAAGTATATTTAGAAATTGAAACAGAATATACCCGTGGCCATTATATTTTAAAAGAAACCGCAGATGGCAATACCGATATTGATTTGTTGCTTGATGATGACCGTATGATCACGGATATTCTTTTAAATACACAGGGGAGTGCTCTTGGAGGAGCCCCGTGTAGCATGGGTATTCTTTATGATAAACAAATGATTGATCCAGAATCTGTGGAAATGATAAATGAACATTGCTTGGGAATAACAACTTATGACGCTAATGTAAATATCCTGAGGACGTCGGATATGTATTTGGTTGCTACCCACGATGAAATGTTTTACGGGATGCCGGAAAATGATAGGCCGTATAAATTTTTAACATGTTACCTAAAAAGTACCTATATATCTAGTTCTGGCCTTTATCAAACAAGTTCAAATACTAAGGGAAGTGGATTGTTTGGATATCCTCTTGCAAATGCAGAAGGGGGAAGCAATCATTGGGTCAATTTGGCAAACCTTACTATATCGGCTTGGGATGAAACAAATAACAGGTTTTTTTATTTTACATTGCTTGGAAATGCTGCACTTGTAGATGATAGTGATTACCCGACCGATAATTGCGAGTGTTTGTTTATGGGTTCATATTCTAATTATGCCTATGCTTTGCTTAGGGACAAAACTGATCCCTCATTATTATATTTGTACAGTATGAAGACAACCTCCATCATGAGTGGGCTTAGAATTGAAAGTGTGACGCAAATTAGTGCCACCTCTAAATTGCATACGGCAACACTTTTCGCTTCCAACGAAAAAACGGCTAAATACATCTATTTCATAGATGATAATATCCCTTATTATTATGATGTTACAACAGATACCGAGTATGCTTTAGATTTCTCGGGGCTTCCGGCAGGCGAAACCATTACTTATATTTCTAACCGGTTTAGTAAATTGGTTAGCCCGAATATTGATTACCTGACGGTTGCAACTTATAATGCTGGAAATTATAAGGTGTATATGTATCAAATGGTAGGAGGCCTTCCGTATGGCGATCCTGTGAGGGTAGCTTCGGGTATCGGTAAAGTTAAAGAAACCCATTACCTGGGAGGAGTCCTTGTTTATAGCTCAGAGTTGTTTGGAGGTCCTAGTTATTCAAGATAAAAATTAATGACTTATAAAAATGGACAAGGTAAAAACACCTTGTCCATTTATTAATGAGATTGTCAAAAGTTTGTTGTTTAGCCTGTTATTCTGATTTTATTTAATTTCATTGGCTCTGCATCAGAATTTGTTTCTGCTAATCATTAATGCTTTAAGATATTGATCCTCCGGCGGCGGACAGTATGTCACCAGTCTTAGCTCACTTTTGACGACTTCAAATAAAAAAAGACTAAAAAATCACAAAAAAGATGAAAATAAAAAAAGTATTATTAGGAATAGCGGCATTTGCATTTTCAATGAATGTGTTTTCGCAAGGCATTGAATTTGAACACGGAACATTTGATGATGCACTGGCAAAAGCCAAAGCCGAAAGCAAAATGGTATTCATGGATTGTTATACCGTATGGTGTGCCCCGTGCAAACGTTTAGCAAACGAGGTGTTTCCCCTAAAAGAAGTTGGAGACTATTTCAATGCACATTTTGTGAGTCTTAAAATGGATATGGAAAAAGGAGAAGGCGTTGAACTCCGGGAAAAATATGCTGTAACTGTTTTTCCTACACTGTTATGGATAGATGCCGAAGGAAATTTAATACACAAGGTTATGGGATCAAGGTCTCCCGATGCTTTGATTGAAGATGCAAAAACAGCGAATGATCCTGAAAAAAATTGGGCAAGAATGGATGAAAAATTCAAAAATGGAGAGCATAGTATTGCGTTTTTGCAAGATTATATTTTTGCTGCCTCAAAATTAAGGGTTGATACTAAAGAAGCTGCTAAGCTTTATTATGCCCAACGAAAAACCGAAGAATTACTTAATGTAACAGAATTGAAGTTGTTTTTTATAACCGTTGAATCCGCCTCTGATGAAAAATTCAGCTTTGTTTTAAAAAACAGGGAAAAATTTAATGAATTAGCAGGGGAAGCAGACATTGATAAATTTATTCACAAGATCATGGAACGTGAAATGATGACCACCCTCAGTTTGCACGATGAAACTGCTTATAAAAACAAGAAAAAAGAGCTTCTGGCTATGGATGAAGCTATTGCCAATAAAGTATTTAGAGTGGTTGATATGAGGAAGTCAATGGAAGAAGACCCGAACAAACTCCTTGGAATGCTTGCTGATTTTGCATTAAAAAACAATTTTGATGCCTCTCGCAATCTTAGCAAATGTGTAGTGGATATACTTAATGCTAGCAGTAGAGCTGAGATTAAAGAAGATATTTGGGAAAAGGCACTTAAAATGGCTAAACGCTTGGTTGAGCTAAATCCCGACTATCAAAACACGGATATTTATGCGCATGTACTTTACAAAGCAGGACAGATTGAGAAAGCCCAAAAAATGGCAGAGGAATCTGTAGAACTTGCCCCGGAAGATAAAAAGAAAGATTTATGGGCTTTCAAATATTTAAATGGAGAGCTGTAAAATCTAGAAGAAGAAAAAACTACTAAAGAAATAAACCCGCAGAAAAGATGAAAATAAAAAAAGTATTATTAGGAATAGCGGCATTTGCATTCTCAATGAATGTGTTTTCGCAAGGAATTGAATTTGAATACGGAACTTTTGATGAAGCACTGGCAAAGGCAAAGGCCGAGAATAAAATGGTATTTATGGATTGTTATACCGTATGGTGTGGTCCGTGCAAACGTTTAGCAAACGAAGTATTCCCCCTAAAAGAAGTTGGAGACTATTTCAATGCACATTTTGTGAGCATTAAAATGGATATGGAAAAAGGGGAAGGCATTGAGATCCGAAAAAAATATGGGGTAAAAGCTTTTCCGACCATGTTATGGATAGATGCCGAAGGAAAGGTTATGCACAGGCTTGTTGGCGGAAGATCAGCAAAAGCTTTGATCGAAGTGGCAAAAATAGCTAATGACCCTGAAAAAAACTGGGGGGGGATGGAAAGGAAATTTAAAAACGGGGAGCGTAGCATTGCGTTTTTACAAGATTATATTTTAGCTGCCTCCGAAGTAAAAGTTGACACTAAAGAAGCCGCTGAAATTTATTATGCCCAACGAAAAGAAGAAGATTTGTTTAACCGGAAAGATCTGGATATACTTGCTGCAACCATTCATTCTACTTCTGATGAAAAATTTACTTTCCTCTTAAAAAACAGGGAAAAATTTTATGAGATAATCTCCCAATCTAAACTTGATAATTATATCTCTAAAAGGATGATGTCGGAAATAGCAGCGGTTGAAAGATCGGGCGACGAAACAGCGATTGAAAATAAGAGAAAAGAACTTCTGGCTATGGATGAAACCTTGGCTAATAAGGCATTTGATGAGCTTGAAATGAAAAAAATAATGAATGATCCTGATCCGAACGAATTTTTGGATCGTTTTTCAGACAGGGCATTAAAAGACTCGTATGATAATCCCAGGGTTCTTAGTATGGTTGTTGGAATTATAATTGGACGTCATTTTGGCCTTGAAGAAAAAAATGCCAAAGCAGAGAATGAGGATGCTAAAATTAAAATTAAGGAAAGTATTTGGGAAAAAGCATTTAAAATAGCTAAACGTGCGGTTGAATTAGAAGCCGGTTATTTGAACCTAAATTGTTATGCGTACCTGCTTAACAGGGAAGGGCAGATTGAGGAAGCAAAAAAAATGGCTGAGCAAGCGTTAGAACTTGCCCCGGAGGATAAAAAGAAAGATTTATGGGTTTTTAAATTCATTAACGGAGAACAATAAACGTATTATCCGATAGGAAACAATAAGGATTTAAAAAAACTTTTTGAGATTCGTTGTTCAAAATTAATTTGATTGTTTTTGTTTTAGATGTGCAGGGCTTAGGCCCTGCCATCTGGATTAAAAGATCGTTTTTTTGAATTTATCCGGACACGGAAGAAAAACTAAAAAGGAGTTTAAAAATGATGAAAATTAAAATATTATTAAGCATTGCCGCATTTGCATTTTCAATGGGCGCGTTTTCGCAGGGCATTGAATTTGAACACGGAACCTTTGATGAAGCCCTGGCAAAAGCCAAGGCCGAAAACAAAATGCTATTCATGGATTGTTATACTGCATGGTGCGGCCCGTGCAAGCATATGGCAAACACCGTATTTCCCCTAAAAGAAGTTGGCGATTATTTTAATGCACATTTTGTGAACTTAAAAATGGATATGGAAAAAGGAGAAGGCCCTGAACTCCTGGAAAAATATGGGGTAAAAGCTTTTCCTACCCTATTGTGGATAGATGCCGAGGGAAAGGTTATACACCGGATTGTTGGAGGGAAAACGACCGAAGCTTTGCTTGAAGAGGCAAAAATAGCAAGGAACCCCGAAAAAAACTGGGGAAGTATGGAGCGTAGATTTAAAAATGGGGAACGTAGTATCGCGTTTTTACAAGATTATATTTTAATGGCTTTCTCCAAAAAGATTGATACTAAAGAAGCGGTAGAAATTTACTATTCAAAAAGAAGCAACGACGAATTATTGAATGTAAAAGATGCGGAGATTATTTTTGTTACGGTAAAGTCTGCTTCCGACGATAAGTTTCATTCCCTGCTTAAAAACAAGGATCGGTTTTATCAACTTACCGATACCGCAAAAGTTGATGGATTTATTGAAAACACAATGCAATCTGAGATGAAGCTGGCTCAAAAATCGGGGGATAAAGCTGTTTTTGAAAAAATAAAAAAAGAAATTTTTGCCATGGATGAGGTAGCGGCTAATAAGGCTTTTTCAACATTTATGATGATGAATTCAAATAACCTACTTATGAAACTCTCTGATTTTGCATTAAAAAACAACTTTGATAATTCTCGTACTCTTAGCCATAGTGTAATCAGGATACTTGAGGCCGCTGTAGTCACTGAGATTGAAGAGGCTCTTTGGGAAAAGGCACTTAAAATGGCTGAGCACTTGGTTGAACTAAACCCGGATTATAAAAACACCGATATTTATGCACGTGTGCTTTACAAAGTAGGAAAAGTAGGGAAAGCCAAAAAAATGGCAAAACAATTGGTAGAGCTTGCCCCGGAGGATGAAAAAAAGGATTTGTGGTCTTTTAAATTCCTGAACGGAGAGTTCTAAAAGAAACGAATACATTGTTTTGTTATTTGTTCCCGGGGTCATGAATGATGGTTCCGGGTTTTTTTATTACAGAAAACTGTATGATTTTGCATTTAACAAAATATCTATACATTTGTTACAAATTAATGCACGAAAAATCACCAAATGTCTACTCCTCAAAATAAGGATATCTTGTTGAAATCTCTTTTTGACAAGTACTTTCCGCACCTAGTTATGTATGCAATGCAGATTGTGGAGAAAAGAGATATTGCCGAAGATATTGTCCAGGAGGTTTTCTTTAAGTTGTGGGAAAAAGACCAGCTTCTAATGCGTTCGGTTAATTTTTTGTATAGCTGTGTTAAAAATGCTTCTATTAATTACATTCACTCTAAAGAAGGAAAGATTCAAAAAGTTTCGGAAGATTTTATTAAAGAAGCCCAATTGGATGACACTTCTTTTGAAGATGAAGAAGAAAAAATGAAACTTCTCGAAGATTTGTATAAAGCTGTTGAAGAGCTCCCCTCCCAATGCCGTCAAGTTTTAAAACAAGTGTATTTAATGCAACAATCGTATAGCGATGTAGCTGTTCAGATGGGTATTTCTGTTAATACGGTTAAAACACATATGACCAAAGCCTTCCGCTTATTACGAAAACATTTTTCTTCCTCCAGTATTCTGTATTTTTCGGCCTTCTTTAAACTTTTACAATAAAAAAGTTTCTTTCTTCTAAAAAAATAATCACGATTTTCTAAAGAAAACTTGTCATTCTAATAGAGTAAGACAAAATCCATGGATAACAATATAAAAACCGAACAATTACTGGCAGATTTTGTAAATAAAAAACTGTCGAAAAAGGATATACAAGTGCTTAAAACTTGGTCCGAGAAATCCCCTGAAAACAAAAAACTTTTCGATCTTCTTTCAATGGATGAGGAAACAAAAGAAAATTTAAAAAATTTGGATCACTTAAAATCTCCTATTTACTGGAATGCGATGAAGGCGAGAATGAAGCGGGCCAAACGCATTGCTGCTTACCAAAAACTAAGCAGGTATGCTGCGGCACTCTTGTTGCCTGTGTCTTTTGCGCTGGCTGTTTATTTTATTGCTACATTCAAGATTCAGCAAGAAGTTGCAAAGCCAGTACAAATTAAACCCGGCATTAAGAATGCCACGATTCTTCTTGCCGAAAATACCATTATCGAGCTTGATACCGTTGATGCCGGGATAATAAGGGAATCTTCAACATCAGCTATTGTAAAAGAAAGTAGCGGGAAACTGATCTATCAGGAGAATACACTTCAAAAGGATGGGGTCGAAGCGGTAGCTCAAAAAATTGAATATCATACTTTGAGTGTTGCCAGGGGCGAAGAATTTTACCTGGAACTGTCGGACGGGAGTAAAATATGGCTGAACTCGGATTCCCGTATTAAATATCCGGTTCCGTTTAAAGCCAATGTGCGGGAAGTTTTTCTGGAAAAAGGCGAAGCTTACTTTGAAATTGCCCACAACCCTGATAAAAGATTCGTGTTAACATCTGAGAAGTCTGTCATCAGCGTGTTGGGAACCAGTTTTAATGTGTCTGCTTATGAAGGCGAAGATGAACACATCACCCTGGTTGAAGGTAGTGTTGATTTGATGCCCCGCTATGATCCGGAAGAAGCTTCTAAAGTGCGCTTAAAACCGGGCGACCAGGCCAATGTTATTGATGTTAACCATAAAATCAGAATCAGTAAAGTAAATACAGAATTTTATACTTCCTGGAAAGACGGGGTGTTCTTTTTTAATTATGAAACACTTGAATCTATTATGACTAAGCTTAGCCGTTGGTATAATTTTGAAATATCGTATGCTTCAGAAAGTGTTCGTTCAGAAGTCTTTTTTGGAAAGCTTAAAAGATACGACACTATTGAAAATGTTTTGGATTTGATTCGCGAAACCAATAAAGTTGACTTTGAAATTGAAGGGAATGTTATTATTGTAAAAGATATTGAACCTATTAATTAAAAAAGGAAGCGCGGCAACGCTTCCCTGCGTGTTTTAAGTTAATAGCCAATATATGGAAAATAAATTATTTATTAACCCTAAAACAGTACAAATGTATGAATATTATTTACAAAAGTGAAATCAAAGGGTGTGTTTTCAACAAGAGGAAGAAAATACCCCCCCAAAGATTATCTATGAGATTATCTGTACTTTTTATTGTATTGATTCAGTTTTTAGCTCTTTCTGTAGTTTATGGGAATGAAATTAATCTGAAAGTCAAAGACATGCCTCTTGGAGAGGTTCTGCAAAAGATCAGTGTAGAAACTGATTATTTCATTGTTTTTAGTAAGGAGGACATTAAAGGTATTACTAAAAAAATTACACTAAATGTTACTGATGCCAGTATTGAAGAGGTAATGAAAATATGCCTTGAAAATACCGGTTTAAAATTTGTTTTGAAAGATAAGACAGTTATCATTTCAAAAGACAAAACAACCCGCCAAAAAGGAACCAATTCTATTGAGGTTAAAGGTAAAGTTGTTGATCCAGATGGTTCCCCATTACCCGGAGCTACGGTACTTATTAAAGGAACCGTTAAAGGGACTACTACTAATGCTAATGGCCAATATTCCATTATGGTACCGGGCAAAGGAACTGTATTGGTATTTTCTTTTATAGGGATGACTACCCAAGAAGTGACGATTATCGAAAATAAAAATGTATACGACATCGTACTTGAACAGAATATAGAAGAAATTGGAGAGGTTGTGATTACCGGCTATCAGACGATGTCTAAAAGAGAATTAGCAAGTGCTATATCTACTATAAAAGCAGCAGATATAAAAATTGGAAGTGTAATAAATGTTGACCAGATGTTACAAGGACAGATTCCTGGGATGCTGGTAATGACAGCCTCTGGTGAACCAAGTTCCACGCCGACCATTCGTATTCGGGGTAATTCTTCAATATCGGGAAGCAAAGCTCCGGTATGGGTTGTTGATGGGATTATTCAGGAAGACCCGATGCCTAGTTCGTACAATGCCCAGGATTTAGTTAGCGATGATGCGCCTTACCTTATTGGGAATGCCATTGCAGGTGTAAACCCCGAAGACATTGAAACAATCACGGTATTAAAGGATGCCTCTGCTACAGCTATTTATGGAGTTAAAGGTGCAAATGGAGTGGTGGTAATTACTACCAAAAAAGGGAAAATAGGAGATGCAAAAATCACTTATAATACAAATTTTTCAATGTATCAGCGTCCTTCATACGCTGTTTTTGATATGATGAATTCTCAGGAACGTGTCCAGCTTTCAAAAGAAATTGTTGAAGCGGGCTTACGTTATAATGAAAACCCTCCGGTTGAAAGTTATGAAGGAGCTATACAACAATACTGGAATAAAGAGCTTTCTTACGATGAATTTGTAACACGTGTGCATGAACTTGAAACTCTTAATACAGACTGGTTTAAGATTTTGTTCAAAAATTCGGTGGTTCAGAATCATACTTTAACCATGTCAGGGGGAAGTAAAACCGGAACTTATTATGCATCACTAGGGTATTCGGATGCCCCGGGGGTCAGTTTAAACTCAAATAGTAGAAAATATACCGGAATGGCCAGATTTCATACTGATTTAAGCAAACATGTAGCAATAGACTTTAAGTTAAACACAAGTATTATGAATAATCTGGGTTATTATGGTGGAGCGAACAGCTATATTGGAGGAAACAGCTATCCAATGGTTGGAACAGGGGGAACCTATGTGAACATTTTCAATTATGCATACAATACCTCCAGAACAATGCCCTGCTACAATTCGGATGGGAGTTTGTATTACACAGTTCAACCCTCTCCAAACGTGGGTACAGGGCTTCAGGTAATTCCTGTTGGTTATAATATTCTCAATGAAATAAATGAGACTTATCAAAGGGGAAAGGTAGAAAATTTTGGTGGGCAGTTGGGCTTAACCGTAAAACTTTTCAAGAATAAGTTAGTGTATAAAAATAATTTTTCCTACAATGTATCCAATTCAAAGGTTATAGCTGTTGCTTTAGAAAATTCATTTTATATAGGTAATAATTACCGGGGATATCCTGTAGGTGCTGTTGAAGCCAACAGTTCAACTGAAAACGACTCCGACTTAGCCTACGGTGGTAAATATGAGAGTACCCTCATGTCTACCTATACGTTTACAATGCAAAATACTCTGGGATACACCAATATCTTTAAAGATGATCATGAGATAAATTTATTTGGGGGTATAGAAGCCCGTTCAACAAAATATTATGGGAATAAATTTACCGGATGGGGATATAGCCCGGAATATGGAGAATCCTTTACCGTAAACACCCAAGATGACTATCTTAACAACGTTTTGAATTCAAGTGGAAGTTATCCCTCAATTACAAACCGTACCGTTCAGATTGCTTCATTTTTTGGTACCGCTTCTTATACTTACAAAAACCGTTATGTGATCAATATGAATATTCGTTCTGACGGTTCAAATAAATTTGGAAGTAATCCTAAGTACCGCTGGCTTCCTACCTGGTCGGTAGCAGGGAAGTGGATTGCTTCCAATGAAAAGTTTCTGAAAAATGTAAACTGGATTGATCTTTTTGCTATAAGAGCTTCTTATGGGCTTAACGGGAATATTGTTGCTTCTGCTGTTCCTGAATTGGTGGCTTCACGTGGAGGCCGGGATGGAACCAGTAAACTCGTCACAGCATCTATCTATAAAATGCCAAATCCTGATTTGCGTTGGGAAAAAACAGCCTCTTGGAATATTGGCCTGGACTTTACATTGTTTGACGGCCGTATTACGGGTGTTTTTGATAAATACCATAAGTTTACTTCCGATTTAATTACACAAATCCAGGTATCACCTGCAACAGGAGCTACATTGTTGGAAATGAACGGAGGGAAAATGGAAAACTGGGGGTTAGAGGCATATATAGATGCACAAATTATAAAACGAAAAAACTTTACATGGAATTTTTCAATTAATATGGGAAATAACTATAGCAAAATTACCTATGCTTATACAGACAATTCCTCTACAACAACCATTTTTAACCATATGTTGTCAGGAAGTGCTACTTTGGAAGGTGATCCTATTGGTACCATGTACTCTGTTACTTATGCAGGACTTGACGGAACGACAGGTTATCCCTTATTTAAAACAAAAGAAGGTGAGGCCGTTTCTTCTGTGTCATCTGTTACAGATTGGGAGCTTAAAAAGTCTGGGAATATTTTTCCTGATCTTCAGGGAGGTTTTTCTACCCGTCTTGCCTATAAAGGTTTATCATTATACGTAAGTTTTACATACCAGTTTGGTGCGGTAAAACGTCTTCCCCAGTTGTATAAACAATCTACCAATATATGGGATCCAAGCCAAAATGTATCAAGAGATTTCATCAACCGCTGGAGGCAACCAGGCGATGAAGAAATTACAGATATCCCGGCTTTAATGGATAGCAGTACATGGAGTGATATCAGTGTAATCGGAGGTACTTATTATACTACAACATATGATCAATCCAGCATAAGAGTTGCAAAATCTGATTTTTTGAAATTACGTCAGATTATGTTAAGGTATAACCTTCCTCAAAAAATACTGAAACCATTGCATATTACCAATCTGGCAATTACTCTCCAAGGCAATAACCTTGCAACATGGGCAAGTAGTAAATGGAAAGGGCTTGATCCGGAAACAAATACCAGCTCAATTCCTTCCTTGCCGAATTTTAATATAGGAATAAATGTAACCCTGTAAATGTATAAAACAATGAAAAAATTATTATATATATTTTTTACAATACTAATCTTTACATCTTGTAATGATTACCTGAAAGAAACTGCTGATGACTTGTTCATCCCTGTTAATGTAAGTGATTTTTCTGCATTGCTTATCGGAGAAACAGTTTGCACGAATTATGATAGGGATCTTGAATTTACACATGTATTTACCGATGATGTGATGATGTTGTGTCCTTGGCCAGGTTCGCCATGGCCCTTATTAATTGATGAAATTGTGTTTGATATATTTAAGTGGCCGGCAGATTATCAATTATATTCCATTACTGACAACAATTATTCCAATCGGTACAAAAATATCAGAGGTTGTAATGTAGTAATTAATGCCATTCCAACAATGGAAGGCTCCCAAGGTGATATAGACCTCCTTGAAGCTCAGGCTAGAACATTGCGGGCATATTTCTTCTTTAACCTTATTAATTTATATGCAAAACCATACAATGTAACTACTGCCGATACCGATCCGGGAGTAATTATGTATCTGGATGGTGGAGTAACTGCTGAAACATTTGAGCGTTCTACGGTTCAGGAAGTTTGGGATCAGATAAATATTGATCTTACAACAGCACTTGAAAAGTATGAAACAGCAACTCTCTGTACAAATAATTTTATGATCAACAAATATGCAACCCTTCTTATGGCAACCAGGGTCGCTCTTTTTCAGGAAAGATGGGATGATGTAATTACTTATGGGAATCTTTATCTCCAAGGGAAATCTGATTTATATAACCTGAATACTGTTACAAAATTTGGTTATAAATATTTTAATATTATAGACCCCATTAATAACCCTGAAATAGTATATAATTTTGGAAAAAATTCTACTTCTTCATATAATTTAAATTATTTCAGCTCTTCTATGCTGAGTGCATATTTTGGGCAGCAATATGCTTTATCAGAAGGCATTGAAGGAGCATTAATTGATTGTTACGAAGATGAAGACCTCAGGTTAAAGACTCATATGATCGATGGCCCCCCTTATTGCCCCGGAGGGAAATGGTATTCAACCAGTGTAGGTAAAGGTTTCCCAAATGCTTGGCGTACGCCGGAAGTTTATCTTTCTGTTGCAGAAGCTTTGGTGCAACGTAATACCGGAGGAGATATTCAGGAGGCTCTTGATTTAGTAAATACACTTAGACAAAATAGAATAGAAGCCTCTTCTTATACCCCAAAAACGTATGGAGATTTTGGTGACAATACTGATGAATTGCTTGCATTTGTAAGAGAGGAGAGACGTAAAGAATTTGCTTTTGAAGAAGCTATGCGTTTCTGGGATCTTAGAAGACAAGGAATGCCTCAGCTTACACATGTTTTCCTAAATGCACAGGGAGACCCGTCTACTTATGTTTTACCTCAAGGAAGTCCTAATTATACGCTACTGATCCCTGAATCAGAAATTAGTTTTAACGATGTCATTGAACAGAATGAACGGGAAAATATTCCGGTATCAAATTAACATTAAATGAATTTAAGTTATGAAAAAACTATATTTAATATGCATGATTTTGTCAGTAAGTGTTTTGTTTTCGTCATGTCACAAAGAAGACAAACTTAGCCCACAAATTGAAATAGAACCGCAATATGTCCTTCCCCATGGGACTAATGCTACGGCACTTGATAATGCCATTTATGATTTTTATCAAACCTATAATACTTATGTTGTATATGATTATCCAGAAAAAGAATATAAGTGGGTATGGACAAGCCCATTAAGCTTAACCATTTATCCCGTTGAAGAGGAAAATCTTCCTACTTATGGATCAGGACTTATGGATCTGATTGATGAAAAATGGCTAAGCCTTTATCCTGAAGATTTTTTGAGGGAGGCTCTACCTTATCAAATTCTTCTGACACAGGGAAATTCAACGAATGACACTTCTTATGTGACTGCCAATAAAGTTAATTATATGGCTGTTGGTATGAAGATGGATAAGTGGAATGCATTGGATACTGATCCCAATATAAAATTAATGTTCCAACGTCAGGTAATGACAATTTTTGCTACATCATACTACAGTAAAATACCACATAGTTCTGAATATGAGGCTATCAATGCGGCAGATTATGGGCAGATTATTCCAAATTCTGGTACTAAGGAAACAACACGTAATATTGCAATGTATACCTTGGGATTATTTTACCGTAAAACGACAATGGGTCCTACGGTGGACGAAGATTTTGGTGCTTGTACAGCTTTTATTGCCACAAATTCATGGACGCGAATTAACTATGTATTCAATACATTTCCTGCTACTAAAACAAAGGCTTTATTTATGATCAGACATTGTCGTGATGTATTGGGATGGGATATTGTACAAATGCAAAATGATAATTTCCCTGATGATAAAATGGATCCGATAAACTAAACAAGCTAATTTAAACTAAAATTAGAGAAATGATTTTAAAGAAGATTCTATTAATAAATTTTCTAACGATTACTGCCCTGTGTGCTACAGGGCAGGATCGTCAGATACTATTTCAGGAAAAAAGTTGGGTTGAAATTTTAGATTTAGCGAAACAGAAAAAACAATATATTTTTTTAGATTGTTATACCAGTTGGTGCGGTCCCTGTAAAGGTATGGCCACCAATGTTTTTACGAATAACAAAGTGGCTGATTTTATGAATGTCAATTTTATTTGTACTCATTTTGATATGGAAAAAGGAGAAGGGAAAAATTTGCATGTAAAATATAAATCTTTTATTCCAGGTTTTCCAACTTATCTGATTATCGATTCTACGGAAAAAGTTTTATACCAGTCAGCGGGTTATATGGACCCAGATAAATTTATTCGATCTATGAGTGACGGCTTGTCAGGTAATGATTCGTGGGTTATAATGAAAGAAAGATATAATAATAATGAGCGTAACTGGGACTTTTTATGGGTATATACACAGGCTCTTGAAAAAGCATATCAAAAAAACGATATAAATATAGTTGTGAAGTATATCCTTGAAAATCTTACTATTGAGGATGTGTCTAACAACGAGAGTGCTTATAATCTTTTTAAAACCTACTGGAAAGATACACAAACAGAACTCTTTAGAACCTATATGTCGCAACGTTTTTCTTTATACAGGAAATACCAAAAAGAAAGGTTTCTAGAAGACCATAATATATATAAACTATATAAGAGACAAGTAGACGATTTTGTGAAAGCTTGTACAGAAGACACCATTAATTATGATTTTGATGCAGAACATGCTATGATAAATGACCTTAAAAGGGAGTCTTTTGGAGAGAGAGAACGTCTTTATGCAATTATGAGAATTAATCACGCAGTAAAAGTCAGAGACTTTAAAACGTTTTTTTATTTGGTCGATGCAGGTTTTGATTTTGAGATGCTCGATAGCGGTTGTTCAGCAATGATAATAGATTGGGTTGCGCTTATGGCAGAAAATACGAAAGATAAAAAAGCGTTACGAAAACTGATATTCTATCTGCCAAACCTCGATAAAATATCCCAAAATCATGATTTAATGCGGTATAGGGAGACAAGAGTTTATGCTTCAATCCTTGAAAAACTTGGGAAAAAAAATGAAGCCATGAAATACTACAAACAAGCTGATGAAGAAGAGGCTGCGTTTAAGGAGAAATATAAAGATATTCTTAAACTATTTAAAAAGGATTCAAACAAAGAGGAAGAACAGAAAACTGATTAAGAAAATTATTGATCCATTATATACAAAATACTATTACGAATATATGTGGTAATAGTAACAAAAAATCAGTGATAATTTCAATATTAAATTATCGCAAGTTATTAAATACCTATTAATAGGTATTGTTCTGTCTTTCAATCTAAATAAGGCTTCTGGCTTATTAATCCATCTTTAATTTTAATGAATACAATTGAATAAATGAATAAGATAATTATATATATATTGTTTATGCTGATATCTAGTTCAGGGATTCCTCAAATTTCTCCAAATAGTAAAACAGGAAAAAATCTGGAAGATTTTAGAACAGAATATGAATCGGGTAACAGGGAAATTAATTTCATAAAAGAATATATCGGGTTTCTTGAAAAAAACGCAAGAGAAAAACCGGATAATGGATTAAGTTCTTTATTTATTAAATATAAGAACCCTGAAACTAAAAAACTAGTATTGGATTATGTTTCTAAATGTCCGGTTAAACAATTATCGGAGCAATCAATATGGGAATTGGCAGGCGATTATTTACTTGATGATGTATATACAAATGCTTTCCAATATGTACACAATAATTTGACTAAATTTTCCTGGGATAAGATCGATGCCCGCTATTCTATTTTATTGAAGCTGGATCGTAAACTAAGCTCGGAAGTCAATAAAATTGCAAGCCCTCAAAAGAATTCAGATAATAGTTATGAATTTCCTGAATATGAAGAGGATAAATTTATCTGGATAGAATCTCTGCTGCATAAAAATGTTGTTCCTTCTGCCACTCAGTTACGAGCCATTTTAAAAATGTATTATATGGCCAAAGAAAATGATTTTCAAGGGATGTTTTTTTTATTGAATCTTAGTTTTAGTCTCGAATTATTTGAAGACAACAATGCTTACATCAATGCTACAATGGGATTTATCGCAGATCATTCTATCGATAAAGTTCTTTTAAAAAATTGTCTTAGTATCTTGAATAGTATTGTTGAAGATGGTGAAGCCGGTAGTTTGAAATTCAATTATTTTGAAGTCATTTCAAAACTGTATGGTAAGCTTGGGGAAACTGTTAAGGCAGCCGAAGCACAAAAGAAATACGATGCTATTGAAGCTAGACGAATGGAAAGATTTGGAGGCTTAATGAAGCTATTAAAAAAACAGCAGTAGAATTATGAAAAAAAACGTTTTAAAATCAACAAGAATACTTTGTTTAGTGTTTTTAATCTGTGTTATTATACCCCATAACATTAAGGCTGCTAAAAAAGAAGTTTATCTCGTTGTTGCAAGTAAACACATAAAGGCCAGTGAAGATTGGATGCGTGTTGTAAAAGTTCTTCAAAAAAGGCATAAAGCCGATACTATATTCTATGATAACAGCCCTATAGAATTGCTTCGGGATCTGAAAAAAATAAAACCAAGATATGTTGCCATTGTTGAAAAACCTGAATTTTTAAACAGAGATTACGTTATCAATGGACATAAATTAAGCCGTATGATTGATGATGATATCTACGCAGATTATCTATGGGGCATAATTACCGGCTATTCTGCCGGGGATGCTATGAATATGATAGAAAAAAGCGAACAGCCTTTCATCATTAAAACCGCTTTAAATACCACAGGCTTGCTTAGTAGCGGAAAATGGTTTGATAAATTTGCATGGATAGATGATGGCAGTAAAGGACTTTGGGGAGAAAAGCTAAATGAGAAAGACTCTCCTAAACGGTATAGAATAGAGCCATGGGAACTGCTGACTAAATTTTCCGATAAATTTGAAGAAATAGACCCTGATCTTATTATAACCTCTGCACATGCTTCTGAAAATGAATTGGAAATGCCTTTTTCTCTGGGAAGTATAAAAGCAAAAGAAGGTATGCTGTATGCAGATTTGGTAAAGCCTAGATTTTTGTCTCAAACTCAAAAACCACGGGTTTATTTTGCTGCCGGAAATTGTCTTATCGGAAATGTAAATAATACCAAAAACAGTATGGCAATTGCGTGGATGAAAGGAGGAGGCGCAACTTCTATGGTTGGGTATGTGGTAACAACCTGGTATGGACGAAATGGTTGGGGCGGACTTAAATACTGGTACGCAAATCCGGGTTCATTAACTCTTGCACAGGCAGTATATCTTAACCAACAGGATATGCTGCACACAATGAATGACTGGGATCCTAAAATTCTTGAAATGGACTATCCATTTAATAAAGGGAGTCTTTTCCAAAGGCAAGATTGTGAAAATAATTTCAAAAAACTGTTAGGACGTTCACCAACGAATGATGAATTGGGCTTTATTCACGATAAAGATGTGTTCACATTTTATGGAGATCCCAAATGGGATGTTCGCCTTCAGGAAATTCCTGCAGAAAATGGCTATAAAACAAGTTTTAAAATAAAAGGGAAAAAGTGTATCATTACGATTGAAACCAACGCCAAATTTGATCCTGAAAGTTTAGATAGCGGAAAATCGAAAAATGATCATTCAGGAGGCGTTCCGTTTAATTATTTCTTCCCGCTAAGGCTTGTATCTCCTCAACTTCAATCCGGGCAAAACTGGAATGTTGCCCTCGCTGAAGATTTTATCATTGTTTACAATACTAATTTCAAACCAAATAGTACTTACAAAATAATATTAGACATACAATAGTAATGTCAAACATCTAAATAACTATAAATCCAAAGAAGTCAAAAAAATGAGAAAACAATTAATAACTCTAGTATTGATAATTACAGGAATACTATCTTATGCCCAGGGAATCAAATTTGAGCATTCATCATGGGATGCTGTGCTTAAAAAGGCTAAGGAAGAAAAAAAAATAGTCTTTATTGACTTTTACACTTCATGGTGTGGCCCATGTAAACACATGTCCACCGAAATATTTACCCAGGATACAGTGGGAAAATACTTTAATGAAAATTTTATTAATTATAAAATTGATGCAGAGAAAGGTGAAGGCCCTAAAATAGCCTCTAAATTCAAAGTCTCTGCTTATCCAACCTTTGTTTTTGTTAATGATAAAGGGGAATTGGTTTATCGGTTTCTGGGTGGTAGATCTGTTGATGCTCTCATTGCTGAGGGAGAAAAAGCTTTAGTTGCATATGCGAACCGGGGTAAACTAAAAAAAATGAATAAAAAGTATGAATCCGGAAATCGTAATCTGAAGTTTTTAAATGATTATTTTGGGTTAAAATCTTCGATGGGATTAGATTGCGGACAAGTCCTTATTGACTATTTTTCCCTTATTAGTGATGAAGAGTTATTGAAAGAAGAGAATGCTGATAAGGTTGAAAAAATGACAAAATTTGACTCTAAGATATACAATCGTTTGGTAAACGGAATCATTGAACTTTCAAAAACCAAAGACAAAAAAGAATTTTCAAAAATAGGAAAGGCTACATTAAAGAGTCTCAGTGTATGTGTGGCTTCAGCCGCAAACGGGGACAGGGAACAAGAATTTGAAGAAATTCTTGAGCTTAAAGAACGTCTTGCGGCTGTTTCTCCAAACAATAGTGTTATAAGTGCTTCCCTGGGAGGTGGAATGATTTATCTGCCGGTTGAGCAACTTCGTCTTAACTATTATACAAAACAACATAAAGACCAAAAATTCAAAAAAACAGCTATCGAATACTTCTACAAATTAATCCGGGAAAGAGAAGAATTGGTGAAGAGTAATGCTTTGGTTCAGGATGCATTTTCAGAACAATTAGAAAAAGCCAAAAAATCGGGTAAAAGTGAATCAGAAATAAAAACCATAAAAAAAATGGGAGGGATGATAGGTGCATTTTCTGCAATAACCGATAAATATAATGCTGCGCAAATTGCAAATGCAACAGAACATTACTGGAACATTACACCTGATAAAACCGAAGAACTGAAAAAAGTATGTAAAGATTGGTCATTATTTGCTTACGAATTGGACAAAACCCCTGATGTAGCCATTGCATGTGCCGAAATGTTGGTAAAGTTAGGATGTAAAGATGAAGCCGTTAAAATGTTGGAAGAAGTAGTGGTTGTGGCCGTAGGAGCCACAATGGTTACCGAAAAAGATATTGAAAAAGCATCGGAAAAATTGGAAAAAATAAAAGCATTGTAATTATAAAACAGCGAAGTTTCTTAAATGAAGAATTGTAATCAGAAACTGGAAAACAGCTATTTAAACCTTAAAACTATATTGAAATGAAAAAAATATTAATTATTGTATGGTGTATGATGCTTGGGGCATGCATAAATACCTTGAAAACCCCAACGAAAATTAAAGGTGATTTTTCTAAAGTCGATTTAGAAGGAGTTATTTACTTGACGAAAAAAGATGTAAAGAATCCTAAAAAAGTCGACCTTATTGATTCAACTACAATTAATAAAGGAAAATTTGTTTTTAATCTAAAAAATGTTGAAGTAGGGCCGCTTACCTTAAAGCTTAAGGGGAAAAAAGGAACTTTAGATGTTTTTGTTTTGAATGGGGTAACAAAAATAAATGCCAACACAGAAAAATTTTCAGATTCACAGGTTCCCGGGAATGTTTCGGATTCACTGTACAAGAGAAATAATACGCTTAATATGAGCTTGGTTTTTGTTCAGCTGGGATTGGCTTATGGCAATAAAATTGAAAAATTGTCATCAGATTCGGCCAAACAGGTTTTGATTGAATTATATAAGAAAACTTCCGAGGAGTTGAAAATTTTTAAGGAGGACTTGGTAAGTAAGTATCCGGGCGATCCGGCTACGGTTTATATTCTTAGCAGAGGAGATGTGAAAGATTATCCGTTAAAAGACATGATGACTCTCTATCAAAAATTACCCGTGCAAATTCAGGAAACTTCTTATGGTAAATTATTTAACGAACAAATTCAAAAACTTAGTTCTCTTAGTATTGGTGTTGCAGCCCCTGATTTTAGCCTTCCTGATACCAGCGGGAAAATGATTTCAGTGTCTTCATTCAGGGACAAAATACTAATGATTGATTTTTGGGCTTCCTGGTGTGGTCCCTGTCGAAGAGAGAATCCGAATGTTGTGGAAATTTATAAGGATTATCATTCTAAAGGTTTCGAAGTCCTTAGTGTTTCGCTCGACAAAACAAAAGAAGCATGGTTAAAAGCAATTTCAGAAGACGGCCTTATCTGGCCGAGTCATGTTTCTGATCTGCAGGGATGGAATAATGCTGCGGCAAAATTATATTTTGTATCGGCGGTACCTTGCACGATTTTAATTGACAGAGAGGGTAAAATTGTTGCCAAAAATCTTCGTGGTGAAGAACTCCGTGCAAAAGTGAAAGAACTCTGCCAATAGACAATAAAAAAAATACTATTCAAAAAATTTAACTTAAATAAAGATAATGAAAAAGAGAAGGTTTATAATATTAGTCATTCTCTCAGTTTTACTTTCCGTTGAAATTTTGGCACAAGAGAAGCTAATGGGTATTCTGAGAGGCGAACTTAAGGAGCAAATGGATGAACTAAAAAAAGAAGAATTTCCTCCTTATTATATCAACTATAGGATTGTTGATCAAACAACAAACATAGTGAAGGCTTCATTTGGTGCTTTGTCCAATAGTGAAAGTCATCATTCCAAGGTTTTTCTTCCACAAATCCGGATAGGAGATTCAACGTTTGATAATTTTAAAGAATCCAGCCAGGGAGCAAGTGTAAGCAGATTAACAGGAGTCAAACTTGTTTACCTGCCAATTGATTACGATAATAATGAAGAATCCATAAAACAAATCATTTGGGGTGAAGTGTGCAAACGTTATAAATATGCTTGTGAGACCCTTGAAAAATCTAAAGCAAAGAAAAACGTAAAAGTTGAACGGGAAGATAAATCACCCGATTTTACGCCGGTTATTCCCATACAATTTTATGAACCACCACTTAGTAAGGCACAAACCAGATGGGACAAGAAAACGTGGGAAGACAAAACAAAAAGGTATTCATCCGTTTTTTTAAAAAGTCCCCATATTATTTCGGGAGACGCTATTGTAAGTTTCAAAATAGTCAGGAAATATTTTTTATCAACAGAGGGAACCGAAATTGCAGAAAACCTCACTTATGCAATTATCCAGATCAGAGGGGTTACTAAAGCCGACGACGGCATGGAGCTTCCTCTTATTCTTTCTTATTTTGCCTTTACCCCGGCAGATTTGCCCGGCGATGAAGAAATTATAAGAGATGTAAATAAAATGATTGACAGGCTTGAAAATTTAAGAAAAGCGCCCATTGTTCAGCCTTATACGGGGCCAGCCTTGTTATCAGGATCTGCAAGTGCTGTTTTTTTCCATGAAATTTTTGGGCACCGCATTGAAGGCCAACGAATGAAAAGTGAATCTGATGGACAAACGTTCAAAAAAATGGTAGGCGAGCTGGTATTGCCTGAAGACATGTCGGTTTATGATGACCCAACTCTTTCCAAGTATAATAAAAAAGCATTAAATGGTTATTATAAATATGACGAACAGGGTGTTAAAGGGGAAAAAGTTGTTGTTGTGAAAGATGGCGTATTAAGAAATTTTCTGATGACACGTGTTGCAATTGAAGGCTTTCCGGAGTCAAATGGCCATGGTAGGGCTGATCTTGGATATGATCCGGTTTCACGCCAATCAAACTTGATTGTTGAAGTTAAGGATCCAAAAACAAATAAAGAACTTCGTAAGGGATTAATAGCAGAAGCAAAAAAACAAGATAAAGAATATGCCTATTTGTTTAAAAAAGTTACCGGGGGATTTACACAAACGGGCAGGAAAAGTCCCAATGCTTTTAATGTAACGCCATTGGAAGTTTATAAAATTTATGTTGATGGAAGGCCCGATGAACTGGTAAGAGGCGTTGACTTAATAGGGACTCCGCTTTCAATGTTTTCAAATATTATTCAATCAGGAGGAGAATCGGAAATATTTACCGGAACCTGCGGTGCCGAATCGGGAGGAGTTCCTGTCACAGCAATTTCTCCGGTCATCCTTGTAAATAAAGTTGAAATGCAACGTAAAGCCAAATCTCAGGAATTACCCCCGATTTTGGAAAGACCATAAAATATTTTTTAATGAATTTTTAATTAAAGAAATGATGAAATATCCATCATAATAATTTTAATACAAACAGTGGAATGATTATATGGATATTCCATTTGACCTATTTAATAAAATTATAAACAAATGAAACGCTATTTTTTATCAATTATATTTTTTCTTGTCTGGACTCATTGCTTCACTCAGGATCACAAAAAAGACGAAATTATTTTTAAAGCTATGCAGGACGAGATGAACCGAAACTACAAAGATCTCAGCCTGCCGGATGCACCCGAACCTTTTTTTATAGGCTATATGTTAAGCGATTGTCAATACCTGAAAATTAAAGGGAGCTTAGGCTCAATTATTACTTCTGTCGAATATCCATTGATTAGAAATCATGCGGTACGCTTGTTGGTTGGAGACTATAAGTGTAACAATGAATTTAAATATGATGGCCCTCGTTATCCCGGAGGAAAATCAACCATTGAAAACAATTACGGTCAACTAAAGCGTGACTTTTGGCTTACTACAGACCAGGCATACAAACAAGCCTGCCAGGATTATTCTGCAAAAACAGCCCTTTTAAAGCAACAGAACCTTACGGAGGAAGAAATGAACCTTGAGGATTTGCTTAAAATAGAAACAATAACCAAGATTAATAATACCCCGCAAATGCCTTTGCCTGACAAAAATTTATGGGAAAAGAATATACGCGGGCTATCGGCCATCTTTAAAAAATATAAAAATCTTTATGATACGGATGTTGAGCTTTCTGTAATGTATCTCGAAATTTATTATAAAACCACCGAAGGCACAACACTTAAACAACCGGTAAATATTATTTCACTTGTTGCAAAAGCATCTGTAAGGGCAGAAGATGGAACCGTATTCTCAGATTCTTATTCGGTACAGGCACAAAACGAAAATGATATGCCTTCAATAGAAAAACTAGAGAAAAGGATTAACGAATTTGCCGAAAAGCTTATACGATTGAAAGATGCAGAACCAGTAAATGAATATTATTATGGCCCGGTGTTGTTCGAAAAGCAGGCCGCATTTCATATCTTTTCAGAAAATTTTGTAACGACAAAAGGGTTAATTACTTATCGTAAACCCGAAGATATTGGAGCGGGAAATCTGATAGAAGCAATTTCAAAAATGATTCAGCAAAAAAGCGGTAGGGAAACTAGCCTGAATTCGCGGATAGGAAAAAGAATCATTGATTCAAGATTTTCTGTCAAAAATTATACTTCGTTAAAAGAATATAAAGGGAAAAAACTTTTTGGATTTTATGAAGTAGATGCCGACGGGCTTGTCCCAAAAGAAGAATTAACATTGGTAGACAATGGCATTTTAAAAGGTTTCTTGAGTAGTAGGATCCCCACCTTAGGAGCTAAAGAATCAACAGGTAGTAATAGGTTTGGAGCTGATGTTAGTAGGCTCGCTACTTATATTGCTCCGGGTTCAGTACATATTATTTTTAATGGGGGAGTTACAGAACCCGAATTGAAAAAAAACCTATTGGAATCGGCCATTAGGGAGGGGCTGGACTATGCCTATATCATCCGAAAAATGGGGGGAGCTTCAATATCTCTTTATAAGGTTGATGTTAAAACCGGCGAAGAAAAAATGATGCGTTCTGCCGGTATTGATGAAATTAAGCTCTCTAAACTAAGAAGGGTGCTGGGGGTTTCAAACAATGAGGAAGTCGTTAATTATTTATATAATTCGAAGGTCCCTGTTTCCATGATTTTCCCGTCAGCCATATTGCTTGAGGATATTGAGATATATGAACCACAAACACCTAAAAAGGAAAAACCTTTTCCTTTGGTAAATCCTTTGTTGAGAAATGAATAATGTCTGTTGAAAAACATGCTTGTAGTTTTTTAAGGACTTATCAAATGCAATTTTGAAATACTTATTCAAAATTTTATGCTAATAAACCGTTCATTTTGAGCGGTTTTTTGTTTTTGAATTCACCCCCAAAACCATTATTAAAAGATATTTTTTTGACATCTTCGTTATTTTAAAAGCCAGGCTTGACGTTCATTTAATATATGTTTTCGGCTAATTTTGAGTAGGCTTTTTATTCGAATTTAAAAGGCTTATTTTGATAAATTGCTAAAAATTCCCTTATTTTGAATTTTTTTGCACGAACTGAATGGGAAAATATTTTGTAAATATTGGAAAATCCAAACAGGATGTTAAAGACATATTTGATATGTATTATAGCAGCTTGTGCTTGTTTGCAAGAAACTATTCCATGGATGAAAAGGCCGAAGATATTGTTCAGGATGTTTTTGTTGAAATTTGCGAACGAAATATAAAATTTGCGAATAAAAACTTACTAAAAGCATATTTATACCAGTCTGTAAAAAATAAGGCTCTGAATATTATCAGAAGGCAGCAGGTAAATAAGAAATACGAAAACTGGTTGAACCTTAGAAGTGAAAAAGAAGAACCTTTTTATAATTACATGATTAAAGAGGAGTCGTACCGTATTTTATTTCGGGCCATTGACGAACTTCCTTTACGGCAAAAAGAAATTCTTTTATTGAAACTGGATGGAATGAAAAACCAGGAAATTGCAGATCATCTTAATCTTTCCATAAATACCGTGCGTTCACATAAAACAAAAGCCATGCGTACGCTTAAGGATAAGCTAAAACACATGTATCCTTTAGTACTTGCCGTTCTTATGAGTTTGCCTGAATAAAATCCAGCCATTGAAAGCTTTAAATTTTTTCTTGATAAATAAATTTTAGAAAAAAAAGCAAATCAGACTAATCGTTTTTTTTAGGTTTAGCGTTATATAGATGTAAAACCTTAGAAATGAAAAAAGCAGCCTATTATAAAATCCCTGAAATTATAATTAAAAAGCTATACGGGAGTATAGACAATGATGAGCAAAGACTGCTTGATCAGTGGCTTTCTTATTCAAATGAAAATGTCCGTTTGTATGAGGAGTTAAAAACCCGTAAAAATGTTTTGACCAAATACCAAGCTTTCAAAGCTATAAAAAACGATCTTGCCTGGGAAAGGATTAATACAAAATTACAGAAAAACATCTCTGCCTCTAAACGTGCTTTATTGTTGCCAGCTATTTTGAAATATGCGGCTATTCTGTTAATCCCTTTGGCTATTGCTTCAGTTTATTACATCTATGATACAAACAGGAGCTACACTCTGGAGGAGATCATTCAGGAGGAAAACCCCTTAAATTTACAGGAAGCCACTTTGGTTTTGGATAATGGGCGTTTATTGGATTTAACAAAAATAAACCCGGATACATTAACGAAAATTAGCGGAGCCCATATTGATAAAGAAATAGCAACACTTAACTATAATAGAGACGCTGATGAGGTAAAATCACCCAATTTGAACACCTTGGTGGTTCCCAAGGCAAGGGTTTATAGTATTGTGTTGAGTGATGGTTCGAAAATATGGGTTAATGCAGCTTCTTCCCTGAAATTCCCTTCGGTATTTAAAGATAAAGAACGGAGAGTAGAATTAATGGGTGAGGCTTATTTCGAAATCGCAAGAAATGAACAAAAACCCTTTATTGTTTCTGTAGATGGGATGGATGTTGAAGTTCTGGGAACCGAGTTTAATGTGAGTGCTTATCGTAGTGACGAATCCATTCAAACTACTTTGGTGCAAGGAGCGGTGAAGATCAAGGTAGCTTCTTCTGAAATGAAAATGAACCCGGGAGAGCAGGTTCTTTTTTCAAAGAATGAAAAGAAACTTGAAAAGAAAGAAGTGAATACCCTGCTTTATACCTCATGGAAGGAAGGTAAATACATTTTTGAATATCAAGATTTGGAGAGTGTTATGAAAAAATTGGGACGCTGGCATAATAAGGAGGTATTTTATGAGGATGAGAGTACGAAACAATATCATTTTACTGGAACCCTGAAAAAATATGACGATATCAGTAAAAGTCTGCGTATCATCGAACTTGCTACAAATATTGAGTTTGAGGTTACAAAAGATGTTGTGGTAGTTAAAGGGGTAAGGCAATAATATGAAACTACTTTGTGTAAATCAATATATAAAATGAGTTAAAAAAGTCGGAAGATGCGCGAACATCTTCCGACTGTAAACAAAAACATTCATTAACTTCTAGGTTAGTGAACATTAAGTTTAACTAAACATTACAAATTTATGAAAAAAAGAAAACTATTAACTTGGTTGAACAAGAAAAAAAAGGTGCTTCTATTTTCTAAGTTCCTGCTTATTTTCTTGCTGTTGGGTGTAATGCAGGTTTCGGCCGGCGAGGATTCTCACTCAACAAAGTTTACTATTAAATTGAAAAATGCAAGTATTTTGGAAGTTCTTGCAGCCATCCAATCTCAAAGTGATTTTGAGTTTTTTTATTCAGATGAACAGATGGATACAATTAAAAAGATCGACATTGACGTCGTTGATGCAACGATTGAAGAAGTGCTTGAACTTTGTTTCAAGGGTTCAAAACTGACTTATGAAATTGTTGACAAGGTGATTATTATTAAACCGGTGGGGCAAAAAAACGTTCCCTCAAAAAAAACTAAATCGGAAGTTATAGAGGTAAAAGGAAAAATAACCGATGAAGAAAAATTCCCTTTGCCCGGTGCCACTATTTTGGAAGAAGGAACCTTAAATGGAACAACTTCTGATGAAAATGGAAATTTTAAATTGGAACTGTCTACTGAGGCTCCTGTACTAATTGTTTCTTACATCGGTTTTGAAAAACAGAAAATAGTAGTTGGAAATGAAACGGAACTCGTTATCGTTTTAAAGCAGTCGGAAAATAGCCTGGATGAAGTGGTTATTACAGGTTATCAAACGCTTCCAAAAGAACGGGTTACCGGATCTTTTGCGAAACCGAACTTGGATGTTGTGCAAGACCGAACCAGTAGTATGAATGTATTAAATCGTTTGGATGGATTAATTCCCGGTTTAACGACAAATAATGCTCCAAATGCTGAAGGTCTTTTAATAAGAGGTCTGTCATCAATTAATGCAAATCGATCCCCGCTCTACGTTGTGGATGGAATTCAAATGAGTGATATTTCTTCAATTAATCCACAAGATATTGCAGACATATCAGTATTAAAAGATGCCACCGCAGCTTCGGCCTGGGGTTCTCGTGCTGCAAACGGAGTTATTGTTATCACCACAAAAAAGGGGAAGGCTACTGATAATAAAATAAAAGTCACCTATGATGCTTTTGTTAATTTTCAGGGCAAACCGGATTTAAATTATTTACCGGGTTTAAACAGTGAACAATTCATTCAAACAGCTAAAGAACTTTTTGATCCGGTAGCAGTTCCCTATTCAGATGCTTTTAATTATGTTAATACAGGATCACATGGAGTTCCCCCACATGAGGTCATATTGTATGACCAATTTTTGGGAAATATTACAGAAGCCCAAGCCAATGCAAAACTTGACAGCCTGGCATCCATCAATAATCTTCAAGAGATTTCTGATCTATGGTATCGCAATGCTTCTTTGATGAATCATACCCTCACACTGTCAGGAGGTAGTAATTCTTATACTTTTTATGGCTCTTTGTCTTATACGAATACACAAAGTGATCAGCCGGGTGAAAAGGATGAAGACTATAAAATAAATTTTAGACAAGATTTAAACTTAAAAAAGAATATTCGCTTATACCTAATCACAGACCTAACAAGAACGGTTACAGAGGCAAAACGAACATTCGGCATAGGCAATCGTTTTTATCCCTACCAAAGGTTTCAGGACGCAGAAGGTAACAATCTTTCTATGCCCTATATGAGATATTTTAGTGAGCCGGACCGTAAGCAATTTGAACAGAGAAGCCGCATTGACCTGGATTGGAATCCACTTGATGAATTTAATTATGGCTATACAAAAGGGAATGCGTTTTTAGCCCGAATTACAGGAGGTATAACTGTAGATGTGTTGCCCGGTTTAAAATTTGAAGGGGTTTATGGTTATGTTAGGAACAATTCAGAAATCACAAAGTATGATGATGAAAAAAGCTATCTGGTAAGAGTTGAGGTGGCGCAATTTACAGTTGCAGAAACTCCAGAAGATACACCCATTCACTATCTTCCTGAAACTGGTGGTAGATACTCGATCCAAAATCAGTTTAGTAGAAACTGGACAATCAGGAACCAGATGACTTTTGAAAAAAACTTTATGGAGAAGCATGAATTAACTGTATTATTTGGACAAGAAGCCCAGGAACAATTAACTAAATTAAATGGGAATACGGTAAGAGGATATAATGAAGCTTTGCAAACCTTTTCTCCAGTGGATTATGAGATGTTGTCAAAAGGAATCAGTGGAGCTGTAGTACCACAAGTTGGTGGTAGATCCAGTTTAAGACCTGATTATTTTAATCAGAGTGAGCCACTAGTTCGTTTTTCTTCTTATTATGCAAACGTAGCTTATACTTTTGACAAGAAATATTCATTTAATGGAAGTTGGAGAATTGACGAAAGCAATTTATTCGGGCTTGAAAAGTCAGCCCAAAATAAGCCGGTTTGGGGTCTTGGTTTTAAATGGGATGTAAGTGATGAGAACTTTATGGGAAATCAATCCTGGATTGATCACTTGGCCCTTAGGACTACTTTTGGTGTTACAGGAAATTCACCTATTCCCGGTACAGCTTCATCTTACGACATTATTCAGGCAAATGCTAGTTCTAGGTACAAAAATGGACTTACAAGTGTGATTACATCACCTGCCAATAGCAAGCTTACATGGGAGAGCACGAAGTCCCTTAATATTGGAATAGATTTTGCCTTGTTTAATAATAGGTTAAGCGGTACAATTGATTTTTATTCAAAGAAGACCACGGATCTAATCGGATATTACCCCACCAATGCTTTCACCGGATATTCCTCTACTATAGGAAATTTAGGAGATATGGAAAATAAGGGGTTCGAACTTAGTTTAAGCTCTCTGAACATTCAAAAAAAGGATTTCAGCTGGACCAGTTTATTTGTACTCTCTTATAATAAAAATAAGATCACCAAACTAAATTCAGAAACTCCTATTACAGGGGATTGGGAAAAGCTCAACACAGCCTTCCTGGAAGGCTATGAAGCTTTTGCCGTATTTGCATACAAATATGTTGGTTTGGATGAAATGGGCGATCCACAGATAATGCTGGCAAATGGAGATATTACCAAAGCTCCAAATGCCGCTACGGCGGAAGACGTTGTTTTTATGGGGACCAGGCAGCCAAAATGGAGTGGCGGATTTTCAAATACATTCCGATATAAACAATTTAGCCTTTCAGCTAATATTGTTTACAATTTAGGATATGTAATGAGAAAGCCTGCTGAAAATAATTTTACAGGAGAGTTTGCTCATCATACTGGTTCTACTGGAACCGGTGGAAATGTGTCAGTTGAAATCTTTAATCGTTGGAAAAAACCCGGAGACGAAGATATTACAAACATTCCAGCTTATATCACCAATAGAACTGAAAATAGCCGTAGAGATATAAACTATTATAATATGGGAGATATTAATGTATTTAGTGCTTCCTTCATAAAACTACGCGATATCACACTTTCATACAGTTTGCCTAAAAGCCTTCTCAGCCGGATTAATATTGATGAAATTATCCTAAGGGCACAAGTATCAAACATTATGTTATGGAAAGCCAACAAGCATGGCCTTGACCCGGAATTTACTGGTTCAGATCGTTATGATAATAGCATCATCACTATCCCAGTAAATCAAAACACTTTAACATTAGGCCTTCGGGTTGCTTTTTAAAGATCATTAAAACATAAAAAATATTTATTATGCAAACAAGAACTAAATATATAAAAATAACAGCTCTATTAGTATTGATTATGCTTGGGCTGGTATCCTGTAAAGATAGCTTCCTGGAGGTTAAACCTAAAGGGAAATTGATCCCAGATAAAACATGGGATTACGACTTATTACTTAACAATCGCGATTTAGTCGATCAAATTTCGACTGCACCAATTGTTATGGGTGATGAGATAGCTGCCATAGAGCCTGAATTCCAAATTACAGATCTACATTCTTCACGTTCTTTCAAATGGGAGGATATAATCTATGATAATGATGAAGATGCAGATGAAATGAAACAATTTATGATTATGCTTTATTGTTATAATAAGATTATAAACGAAGTCATGGATTCCAAAGGTGGAACTGAAGAGGAGAAAAAATCGATACGTGCTCAAGCTTTGGCCGGTCGTGCCAATACCTATTTATGGTTAATTAATTTTTATGGGAAGCCCTATAATGAGGTGAGTTCTGCTACTGATCCGGGATTCCCGATTATCACAGAATCAGATATTACATTAAATGATTTTACCAGAGCCAGTGTAAAAGATGTATATGATTTTATTGTCAACGATTTGGTTGAAGCCATCCCCGATCTTCCCCATATGGATGAGCGTATGCGACCGTCTGATGCATTTGCAAAAGCCTTACTAGGGAAAACGTATATGTATATGGGCAAATTTAATGAGGCCTTGCCCTTGTTCAATGGCGCTATTGCAGACTTGAGCAATGCAACAGTGCCGGTAGGTCTTTATGACTATAATGTAGAATTTTCCGATGGAGGAGCTTTCCTTCCAATCGGGTTTTTTGGTCCCGAATACCCAACAGTAGAGAGCTGTAAGGAGAGTATGCTCGGTTTTCAAATGATGAATGGCTGGTCTTACGTTTGGAATGAACTAGTACTTCCTCCTCAAACTGTGGCATTGTATGACAACTCTGACCTGCGATTGAATTGGTTTAAAACTACATATTTTCCATTCGGTAACTTACCGGAAGGTTTCTTAAGGAGATGTAGCCCCATGGCAGTATATGTTGGCTTTAATGTCCCTGATCTTTACTTATATAGAGCAGAATGTAAAGCACGTCTGAATGAGCTTCCAGGAGCTGTTGAGGATATTGAAACATTACGGAAACACCGAATGCCTCAGGAAGATGCTATTGTGCCTGTGGAAATTGCCAGTCAACAATTAGATCTTATTAAATTTATACTGGATGAACGCATCCGGGAATTTGCATTACAAGGTTATCGTTGGTTTGATATGAGAAGGCTGTCTGTTGATCCTTTATTCTCAGATGCTACATACACCCATGTCATTTATACAGCCTCCGGAGAAATCGAGACAACTTATACATTAAGACCTGAACGTTTAACATTACGTTTCCCTCAAAAAGTAATGGCCCAAAATCCGGGAATGGAGAATAATCCTTAATCTTTTTGTCACAGAACCGTCCTAAAGTTTGATGCTAAGTTTGTCAGGCTTAAGGGCGGTTCGTACCAATATTGGATTGGCTGATTTGTTTTTCTGAAAACATTTCGACAGAAGGATTTTGGAAAAGATATTTCAATCTATTAAAATAACTATAAAAAGAAAATCATGAAAAAATTATTACTAGTGATTGTCGCATTTACATTTTCAGTAGGTGTATTTGCACAAGGAATTGAATTTGAGCACGGAACCCTTGACGAAGCCCTAGCAAAAGCAAAAGCTGAAAATAAAATGGTTTTCATGGATTGTTTTACCGTTTGGTGCAGCCCGTGTAAATTTCTTTCAAGCGAGGTATTCACTCAAAAAGAAGTGGGAGATTATTTTAATGCCAACTTCGTGAGCATTAAAATGGATATGGAGAAAGGTGAAGGAATTGAATTGAGAAAAAAATACGGGGTAAAAGCATACCCAACCTTATTATGGTTAGATGTAGAAGGGAATATTCAACACAAAGCTTTAGGTGGCATGTCGGCTCCGGCTTTAATTGAAGCAGCTAAAACGGCATTTGATACTGAAAAAAGTTGGAAAAGTTTTACAAAAAAATACAATAATGGAGAACGCAGCATTCCTTTTCTTCAGGAATATATTTTAACAGCTAAAAATCTGCGTGAAGATGTTGATGAGGCTGCAGAAGCTTATTATGCCCAGCGGACAAACGAAGAATTGGTCAACGCTAAAGATCTTGAAATCATGAGTGCTACCATAAAATCTGTGAACGATAAAAAATTCACCTTTGTTATGGAAAATAAAGCAAAATTTAAAGATGTAGTTGGTGAAGCTACAATCAATAATTTTATTGAGAAGACCATGGAAAAAGATCTCAATAATGCGATGAAAACAAGAGATGAAGAGACAATTGCACAAAAGAAAAAAGAATTAATTGAATTGGATGAGGAAGTTGCAAACAAACTATTTGCTCTAATGGAATTGCAACAATTATTTAACGATCCAGACCAAAACAAATTTCTCAATGGCCTTGCTGACTACGCTCTAAAATATGTATTTGATGATGCAAAAATCTTGAACCAATATGCATGGATGATTGTTGATGCGAAAATAGAAGTAAAAGAAGATATTTTGCAAAAAGCTTTAGAAATAGCAAAGCGTGCGGTTAAAC
The DNA here is from genome assembly GCA_963664245.1 of Bacteroidales bacterium. Taxonomy (GTDB): domain Bacteria; phylum Bacteroidota; class Bacteroidia; order Bacteroidales. The sequence continues at coordinate 1,489,244 of OY760934.1, read as the reverse complement.
TGCATGAAGGCTTTGTTAATCTTAATACTTATGCTTATGCATTGTACAAAGTCGGGGAAATTGATGAAGCAATGAAAATGGCTAAAAAATCTGTAGATATGGCTTCCGAGGAAGAGAGAAAAGATTTATGGTCTCAAAAATGTTTGAATGGAGAATTATAAAATACATCAGAACATATAATAATAAAAAATCCGAAAAATATAAAGATAAAGGGTTTGAATTAGTCTCATTTACCCTTGATCATGAAAGGGATAAATGGGAAACCGCAGCAAAAGAAGGAGGTTGCCCTGGATTAATGTAAGTGATCTTCTTGAGATGAAAAGTCCTGTAGTAGCAATGTATGGTGTCAGTAGTGTTCCTGTAAATTATCTGGTTGACAAAAACGGTACAATTGTAGCCATCAAACTTCACAGAGAAAAACTCGAGCAGAAATTAGAAGAGCTATTCGTAAAATAGTAGGGTTGGATTATAATAAAGAAAGGGGGGCTTCTGGTTTTCAGGATGGTTTCCTCTTTTTTGCGTTTATAGATATTCAAGTTTTGTAATCATTAAAATGTAATTCTTTTGTGAACATGAGCAGAAAGGTGTGTAGTAGTGTCAGCGTTATCAACTATGAATAGAAATGTAAAAAAGTAAGTGTTATATTAAAAACAAGTTTAATGTGTGAAGCTTCCTGCATGCAGTTTGTGGGGTGGCTATAAAGGCAATGGAGTACATTCTTTTTATCTTAAAGAAGAAACGGGAAAGTATTATTATCAAGGTATTAATTTTTACCTTTGCATCATGTTCAAGGCATTTAGGAAATACATTCAGCAAGAAAATTTGTTTGATCCTTCAGATAAAATTTTGCTCACCATCAGTGGAGGGATAGATTCAGTAGTGATGCTCGAATTGTTTCACCGGGCGGGTTATGAGTTTGGAATTGTGCACGTAAATTTTCAGTTGAGAGGGGAGGAGTCGGATGGCGATGCGAAACTGGTGGAAGGCTTGGCCGAAAAATATTCGGTGCCTTTTTACAGGACTGTTTTTGATACTGCCGGATATGCTTCGAAAAATAAGCTTTCGACCCAAATGGCGGCTCGTGAACTGCGCTACCAGTATTTTGAAGAAATCAGGAAGGCTCACGGGTATAAATACATTGCCACGGCCCATCATCAGGATGACCAGGTAGAAACGCTTTTTATTAATTTGTTGAGAGGGACCGGAATCTCGGGACTTCGAGGCATCCTTCCAAAACAAAATCATTTGGTTCGGCCTTTGTTATTTGCAAAACGTGAAGAAATATTCGCTTTCCTGCAAAAACACAAACTGGTTTACCGCGAAGATTCTTCCAATGCTTCAGTAAAATATTTGCGGAATAAAATCCGTCATTGTTTATTGCCCGTGTTAAAAGAAATTGATGGGAATTGCCAGGATATGCTTGCCGCGAATATGAAACGCTTTGCCGGATCGGAGCAAATTTATAAACGTCATATAGAAAATGTTCGGGACGAACTTCAAACGGTTAAAGGGAATAAAAAATATATTGAGATTGAAAAGCTAAAGACTTATAAACCATTGGCAACCTATTTGTACGAACTTCTGAAATCGTATGGTTTTCTTTTCAGCCAGGCGGAAGATTTGGTGCAATCACTGGGGCATGAATCAGGAAAATTGTTTGAATCGGAAACCCATGAATTGCTAAAAGACCGTGATTTTTTGATCATTAGGAAAAGGTTAAATAATAAGGATTTTAGCGAGATAGAGGTGTTTGAAAATGATACAGATATTTGTTTTCCGATTTGTTTAAAGATGGAAAATTTTTTAAGGGATGCCGGTTTTAAAATCCCTGTCTCACCTCAAATTGCAGCCTTGGATTTTGACCGTTTGAAATTTCCGTTAAGCATTAGAAAGTGGGAAAAAGGCGATTATTTTTACCCATTGGGAAGCCGATTTAAAAAGAAACTGAGCGATTTTTTTATCGACCGTAAGTTTAATCTATTTGAAAAAGAAGAGGTGTTTTTATTATGCTCGGGAGAAGATATTGTGTGGATTATCGGTCATCAAATTGATAATCGTTTTAAAATAACTGATCAAACAAAGTCGGTTTTTCAAATGCAAAACGTTTCTTAAGACGAATTGAAAAAAGCCCCGTTTGGGGCTTCCTGCTATTTTTTCTCTTTGGTTTTTACTCTGATAATTCCCGAATGGGTTCCATATTTTTTCAGGCTGTCTGCATCCTTTACAATGTTGATTGATTCGATATTTTCAGGATCCATATTTTTTAGAGCATCGATATCTGCTTTAACACCATTAATAAACATAACTGGATTGCCTTGTTTGTCTGCGTTAAATCCTTTTATTTTAAAGCTGTTCTTATTTGAATTAAATTCAATCTTAGAGGTTTGTCTCGTCAATATGAAGATTACACTTTCTGCTTGAAACTTTTGTTGAGCCATTTTCCCTTTGTATACCTGAACAGAGGCTATTTTTTCAGGATCTAGTATAGATAAAATTCTGTGGTCATATTTAACACTGTCAATGTAAACATCTGGTTTTACCTTGGAATTTTTAATTTCAACCACAAGTTTTTTTGTTATTGATTGTTCTTTTTTCTCCTGGGCCTGTATATGACTTACCATAAAAACAAGTCCCAACATAAGTATTAGTTTCTTCATGATTTCTAATTTTAACGTAAATAAATAATTAAGTTTTCATCTTCGTAAAGAATATCCTTTTGAGGAATCTTTGTTTCGGATGGGGGAAACATGGCCAGTGCTTCCTTTAGTACAGCTGTTTTTTCTTCGTAGGTCATTTCACGGTTTTGATTGCTGATTGATTTTTTATTCCATGGCATAAATATGATGCCCAGCGAAATCAAAAGAATAAATGTTGCCGCAATTGATCCGATTCTTCGGATATAGCGAATTTTGCTTTTTATCTTGTTTTTTATTTTGTTCCAAATTTCGTTTTCTAAACCGCCGGGGCTGCTTTTTTTATGTTGTTGAAGCATTTGGAACCATTTGTTATGCTGACCTAACTCATCGAACAATACCGCTTCTTCTTCTAAGCTGGTCAAGCCTTCTTCGTATTTTTTAAATAATTCAGCTTGTTTTTTGTTCATTGTTTTCGGTTTTTGTTAGTTGTTCTCTTATTTTTTTTCGGGTCCTGGATAGCAGTACCCGTATGTGTTCAACTTTTAAGTTGGTTATTTTGGCAATTTCTTCAAAATCAAAACCATCAAAATCGCGTAGAAGAATAATTTGTTTTTGAATTTCCGGTAAATGATCGATTTCTGTTTTTATTTTTTGATAGCGTTCTTCAATAAAATTACTTTCATTTTGTTCTGATAAGATGAGTGGTAAATTCTCAATTTTTTCATTTGCGTTCTTAAATTTCCATTTTGAAGTTTGTATCAAATCCAGACAGTAATTTCTTGTTGTTAAGAACAAAAATCCCTTGATATTTGGATGTTTTTCGAGCTTCTTTCGCTTGTCCCATAATTTTATCATTACTTCCTGAACCGCATCTTTCGCATCCTCTTCTGATCGTAATAAGCGGACTGCAATCAAATATGCATTCTTTGATAATGAAACTACCTTCTGTTGAAATTCAGTATCGTTCATTTGTTTTTATAACGATATTTTACCGGAAATATAACAATAAGAAACGGATATTTTCATGATTTTTGAATTTGGTAAGCTTGTATTCCAAGATAGAAAAATAAAAACGGATTCTTAGTAGCAAATAAGAATCCGTTTTTAAAATGTTAACTTCAGTAAAAAAAATAAATTTTAGATGTTCTTTTCTAAGACAATGGCTTCATTAAATTTTTTAATAATCATATTAAAGTAATACCTCATTTTGGGATAATCCCTGGAATGATATACAGCCTTTTTAATGTAGTAATTTGCTTTAACCTCAATACAATTTGGAGATACTTTGTTGTATTCTATATATATGTCCATCAAAGGGGTGGTTTTGTTGTAGTTTTCAGGGAGTTCTGTTAATGAATAGGCCGATGGGAATTCGATTTTTGTATGATAATTATACTTATGAGGAAATATGAGATCAATGGGGTACGTTCTTTTCGCTTGTTTTAATAAATTGTCTTGCATTGGGAACTTTAAAAATGGCTGAAAGATGTATTGGTTTCCAAAGTGCTCTAAGTCAATATTCCCCTCTAGATTTATAATGTATTCTTTTTGTGGGTCATCAAAGTTTGAAGTTTCGATTTCGGAAATGTTACTTAATCCGTTATCCAGCATTTCATCTTTTAGTTTTTCAATATCATTATTGAAATGCCTACGTTCAATGAAGCCCAAAATTTCGGTTGATTCTGATTGCAAATCCACATGGGCAATATTTTCGGTTGAGTCGATTTTGACGTTGATGGCAATGGATGTTATTGAGGGCGGGTTTTTTGTTAAATCAATCCATTCAACACCTTCTTTCTGTTTTTTGATAACCAGTCCTTTTTCATTTATACAAGTGGGGGGGATGCGGTTATATGATAATTTTGGCCGGCTTGCATCGGTTAAAAAATAATTTTCTCCATCATGAACCCTTACAATAACATAGTTAAAAGATCTGATAAAAGGATAGGAATCAATAATCTTTCCATGATCTCGGGTACTTATGATTACCGGCTCTGCCTCAATCTGGGCTGCTTCAAACAGGGCTACAAGAAAAAGGTTGATGTTTCCAATGTTCCCAGTTTTTTGGCTCATGAAATCTTTTGTTTTTTTATAGGCAAAATAGTCTTGGTATCCATCCCATTCGTAAGAAGATTTCACATAATTGATGATTTCTTTTATTTGTTCTTTTTTTGAAAGGCCGGAAATGGATAATTCTTCCGACAGGATTTTTTTAGCATATTTATTACAACTCTTTATATATTTCCCAAAATCAGGGTTTCCCAGTAAATCTGATACAACTGCTGGCCAGGTGCTGATAATCTTTCTTTCAATCCCATCAGTTCTTATTATTTTCTCTAACTGGAAATCAATCTTCATGATGTAATCATTGACGGAAGTAATATAAGATTCATCTTTAAACGAAGGGACATCCTTTTTGATGTATGTGTGAATAAAGTCATGATAACTAACTAAATAAAACTTCTTTTCTTCGGTATCTTGTACGGAGTTATTGTAGTCAAACTGTCTAAACCCTTGTGCCCTGAATTGATAGGCATAAAACGGGATGATGCGGGCAACATATTCACTATGAAGTGTTGGTATTCTGTTTTGGAATTTCCAACTGGGTAATCTGCCTAAATGAGGAGTGATGAGTTCATAAGTATACTCAATAATACTGCCTACTTTTACGTTAGGAATCGCAAATTTTTTATGCATTGAAAAATCACTTACCCTTTCTTCGTATATCGTTTTAGGGTCTAAAGTTATTTTTATCAGTTCCCCATTTTCGAAGTTGTATGAGCAAGCTTTAATGTTAACAATTCTTTCACGTAAATCTTTATGATCTTGGTAGGGAAGCGTAATTTCAGCATACTTGATCCCTTCTTCTTTAAATATCTTAATTCTGGTTTTCCGGGTAAAATGCACAAAAAATTGTGTCCTGTTTTCATCCCAAATAAACCTTGAATCGCCAATGTCAAAAAGTATCAGGGCTTCTGCATCAGGTTCCGCTGGATACCTTTTACATCCGATTTCTGCTTCTCCAATTTCACTTAATTTTGTACTAAATTTCTGTGCATTACTGAAAATTGCAGCTAATAATAAAACGAAAGTGAGGCTCTTTTTCATGAGGTGGCTATTTTTTTAAGAATAAACTTGTTTGCTTTTCAATATCTTTTGTTGCTTTAATAAAAGTATAAAAGGATTCATACTCATCTAATGAGTATTCTCCCGGGTATAACTGGAAGGTTTTTTCAACGGTGATGGAATTCTCCCCTTTAATAAATTTTATGAAAAAATACCCGTATTTTAGTTTTAGTCTTATGTCTTTGGGAATGGACACATTATATTGGCCGGAATACCCCTGGAGTTTGTATTGAACTATTTGGGTTCTATAAATAGGGATGTAAATGCGTACCGGGTAATGCCTGTTTTTTACATTTTCAAAATCAGGGATACCAATGGGTATTAATGGCAGTATATAATTTTCTCCAATTTTTCGAAAAAAGTGTTTAGCGTTTATGTTTGCATAAAGTTGGATGGAAGGATTGATTGTATCTGATTCTGTTAATTTATAATCAATGATTTCTGTGTTTTTTAATGGTAAAATTTTCCGGATTCCTTTTTTAGGATCATCATCCATATTACTTAAATATTGATACAGTATTCCTTTAATGTTTGCCTGGAGCTTGATGTCACAATCGCTCTTGTTTAAGAAATGGGCTTGATATTCATACATTTCTTTAACATCATCAAGTTTTAATGCCGGGGTTTTGATTAATTGGCTTTCATCTTTTTTTATAATTAAACCATATCTGCCTTGGGTAAATGAACCAAGGTATCCTAACGGATTTTTATTGCTGGTTGCTTCTATCCATATACTGTCATTTTCCATAGGAACCACTAAAATGACATGATTAAATTGCTGCGAAGGCAATGTTGTGTCAATTTTTGTTGGGTTGAGCCCCCCGTTAATATCAACACTATAAGATTCTATACCGATAACCGATAGCATGGTTTTCATGTAGTTGGTGAGGGCTTTGCAATCACCAAATTTATTTTTTGAAACATAATGGGCCGAGTGTGGTTTCATCCCGCCTACCCCAAGGCTAATGTTAATATAACGTGTGTTTTTTTGAAGGTATTGATAAAGAATTTCAATTTTCTTTCGGGGGTTGCTTGTTCCGCTTGTTAGCTCAAGAATTTTTTGTTCTTCTAAATCAGGGAGCTTGTCTAAGCCATTGTTCATATTCCATATATAGTTTCCGTAGCTTTTCCATGAAGTTGAATAACCCATATTCCCATAGGTGAATTCTTTAGGAATAACAATTACTTTAGGGACAATCTCTTCTTTTGGCGGTGCAAAAATTTCGTTATAATATTTTTTTACATCGCTTATTTCCCAGGTATAACAAATCTGATCATCTTGAAGTAAAGTATCAACTTTAAATTGTTTGCTGAACTTAATACTTGTTTTATAGTTTTTGGGATAGGTAACCTTTAGGCTTGCTTTCCGAACAGGTATTTTATAATGTATTACAGGACTCCAGTGGGCTAGATATAAAAAACTCTTCCCTTCTTTTTCATAAGTATATTTGATTTTGTAGGGATATTGATGCCATTTTAAGTCAATTCTTTTTATGAAATAATCGTCGTAGAGGCTTCCGGTTGATACGTCATTTAACGTAACAATTTCTTTCTTTTTTATTTCACGCAAAGTATTATTGTTTAGGTCTAATATTTCGGCACTTAGGATTTGTATTTTTTGTCCCGATTTAAATCCAATATCAACTTCCGTAATCCAGTTTGATTCTTTGTCATTTATTTGTAAAACAACTGTATTTCTGGTTGTAAGAGTGTTGTTCTTATAAGAAATATGGGTGTCGTACGATTCAACAAAGGCGTTGTATTGGGCCTGACTATAAATTGCCAGAAGGCAAAATAGGCCGATAATCAAAGATGTACACTTATAGTTAGTCATAGGCAAAAATTGCATATTCATATTATGGGGAGTAATAAATATGAAGTAAATTTACATATATTTATTTTATAAACAAATTTTGAATAAGTTTTTTAGGCTTTCTTCCTTATTTATTTAAGAACCTTAAAATTGCAAGAGTAATTGAGGCTGTTTTACACGAATGCTTTTTGTGGAATAAAAAAAAGCCTGTTCGTTATGAACAGGCTTAAAATCAATTGTTTTATCTTCTTTTGTCGACACTAATGGTAATGCCGTTTGATTTCTTATCAAACTTATTTAAGCGATATTTGAATGTGAGTAGCACGTATCGACCCATTACGTTTGAACGTTTTTCGAGCAGGTAATTCATGCTGCTAATTCGTTCCAGGCCTTTGTTTTTGTCTAGCAAATCAAAGGTCTCAATTGAAATAACGCCCCGTTTGTTTTTAAGGAAATAATGCGATATTTCGGATCGGAGCAATGGAATGCTTACAACATCTCCGAAGCTTTGTTTGTCATAGCGGGTAATATCGGCTGAAAATGAGAAATACCATTTGTCATTGGGGGTATAGCTCAAATCCATAAAACCGCTTAAATTCAGGTAGCTTTTGTTCAAATCTTCCTGGATGGAGTATTTTGAATCGGTAATCTGTAATTTCCCGCCAACTAAAAAATCCCATTTTTCTTTTTTCCGGTTATCTAAATTAATACTGATCGCATGACTGAAGTTAGTGTTTATATTTTCAATGTCATTCACGTATGTTTTTCCTCGGTTCCACGATTCTTTCAGGCTAATTTTGAAGTTTAGGCCTAATTTACGAATAGGGGTTGAAAAATCGAAATTGGCATTTGCACGGTAATCTTCATCAACATTTATTAAGTTGATTTCCTGGCTAAGATCTTCATAAATGGTTCGTTTCAGGTTGATCTTATCAGTGGTATAACTTGCATTAGCGTTGGCAAAAATAGAGGTGGAAGAAAATCGGTCGAAATATAACCATGTTAAAAACAGATTGTGGCTGTATTCGGGTTTAAGGTTGCGGTTTCCTTTTGAAATAATGATTGGGTTTAAGGTATTGCTTATAGGTAATAGCTGGCCGGCCGATGGTAAATTTGTGGTTGTGCGGTAGTCAATAGATAACCGTTTTCCACTACTGAATTCATACTGCCAGGAAAGCCTTGGGAGAAAATAGGTGTAGTCTTTTTTTACGGTTGAAGCTGCATTGAGCGTATTTTTTAATTGCATGGATTGCAATGCGGTTTCAATACTAATTTGAGATTTTTTGGTATTTCGGTTAAAAGACAATCCCCCTTTTATAAATTTATTTTGTGTATTGAATTCCGGGCTTAGTTCATCAATAAGTTCGTTGGAATTATTTTCAGAGAGTTCCCGGTCGAGCGATTCTTCCTCAATACCGGCACTAACCGAGGGGATCAGATAAAGCAAAGAGCTTAGTTTGATGGTTCCCGAACTGCTAGCGTTAAATTTTTTAATACTGTTTTCATCGTCCCGAAAACGGTTTTCGGTGATTTGACTGGGGGTACTAAAAAAGTTCGTAATGTTCATCCATTCGGTTTCCGACAAGTTTTTTTTGTATGAAGCAGAAGCTTGTAGTTTAAACAGTTTGAAGTTTCCTTTGCTGCTTTTTAAATAAGTTGCCGATCCGCTTGTGCTGAAATTATTGGACGCTGAGTTACTGCGACTGTCAAGGCTGTTCATCAGTATATCATTTTCGAAACTCTCCGAAAAAGAAAACTGGTCGGCATCGGCAGTACTTATGTTGAGACCGGCAAAGATGTTTAGGTTTTGGGTAGAGTCGATACGGTTTCGCCACCCCATGTTTATAGCATGTTTGCGGTTTTTGCTATCTTCATTCAAATCACTGTTTTGTGTGAAATAGGTTTCGTTTAAATAATTCTGAGAATAGCTGTCCTCAATCAGCTTTTTATTGCTTCCATTACCCATGTAGCTAATGTTGAACCGGTTGTTTCTTCGTGCTTCGTGGGTATAGTTAAGGCCAACGGCACCAGATGTTACCAGGCCATTAATTGCTTGTCCGAAATTTATAGGAACATCCCCGCTGTTAATATCAAACTGAACCGATCCGCCACCAGACGACATGATGCTTTGTAGTCCTCCCTGAAAATCCAGGTAGTCCTGGAAAGAGAATCCAAATTTATTGATATTGTTAAGCATTCCCAGGGCTGCGAGTTGATATTTTCGGGTAAAACGGTACAATTTGGCTCCACCCTGATAGCGATCATCGTTGCCGTAACCAAAGGTAACATCTCCGAAATAAGCACTTTTTTTGCCTTCTTTCAGAATCATATTGATGGTTTTAGAGTAGCTCCCGTCGTCTATGCCGGTGAGTTCGGTTTCGTCTGATTTCTTGTTGTAAACCTGCACCTTGTCGATGGCATCGGCAGGTAGGTTTTTAGTTGCGACGGTAGGGTCGTTACTAAAAAATTCTTTCCCATCTACTAGTACTCGTCTTACGCTTTCCCCTTGTGCCTTAATGTTTCCGGCACGGTCTACTTCTACTCCGGGCATTTTTTTGAGCAAATCCTCTGCCGAAGCATCGGGTTTGGTTTTAAAGGCGTCGGCAATGTATTCTACCGTGTCTTTTTTGATTAATAACGGAATGCGGGCGGCGGAAACTTCTACTTCGTCCAGCATCAATTCTTTTTCCTTCATGACGATTATGCCCATGTTGTTCCCATTTTCTAACGGAACAGAAACTTTCTTGAAAAAAGACTCATAACCCAAAAAACCACTTTGGAAGATATATTCTCCGGCATTAATATTTTTAATCATAAATTGTCCGTCTTCATTACTAATACCATAATACTGCATGGTTGAATCGGAAGGGTTCAGTAACACCGCTGTTGCGTATATTAAAGGTTCACCTTTTTTGTTTAGCAATTTACCGGTTATTGAGTTTTGAGCCAGGGCAAAGGTAGAGCAGGCTATTAAGATAGCGATCAATATTTTCTTCATGTGTTAATTTTTTTATTTCTTTAAGAATGAAAACAAAAATTTGTGTTCATTTTATGAGAAATGATTCTATACTTTATGGCGTAGTGCTATTTTAGAACCTCCATGACAATCGTACTTCCTCCTTCATTATCACCTCCCATTTCTTTGGTTTTTTCTTCCACGATTTTTTTGTATTCTTCGCGACTTACTTTTTTGCCTTTCTTCGGTTTTTTGATTAACTCTTTGTTAATTTCCGTAAGTTCAACAGATTGAGCCGTGATGATTTTTTTCCCGTGGTTGACATCTACTTCCAAGATGAGGCCAGGCAGTTTTACATATTCTGAAGGACCGCTTGATACTTGAATGTTGGGTGTGAACCAAGCGGTAATGGTATCTTTTTCGGCGATCTGAACGGCTTGTTGACAGGGGTAATCAAGAATCATTTTTTGTTGGCCGGTTAGCTTCCAGTTAGGTTGCGTGATTTCTTCTTTAATCAGGAAATAGCGGGTCATAAATTCTTTTTGTTCAATTCTTTCTTCGCTTTTAAAATCGAAAAAGACTCTGTTGTCGGGTTCAGAAATAAAAACCTGTACCCCGCTAGGAAGGTTTCCCGGAACAATTCCGCTTTCATCTTCTTTGGAATTTTGGTATGAAGACGATTCATTGTTAAAATAAAGAACTTTTCCGCTTTTTTGTTCTTTCGGAATCATCTTTAATATTTCTTCTGAGGCACCCTCTAAGTTAATATCGATTTTTACTTTTTCTTCGTATACTACTTTTCCTTCGTTTTGGCTCTTTGCCATAAATGATAAGCCTAAAAAAATAACTAAAAATGCTAATGCTAAATTTTTCATAAGATTAAGGTTTTTTTAATTTGTGATTTTTCAATTTTTCCACCATCCAAAAATAAGAGGTGGGGGTAAATGGAAAGGTTAATAAAAGGTTAATAAGAAGTTTCTCAAGGTTAATAATGGTTAATGGGGCAGAAATCAAGCCAAAATCAACTATTTTTGTTATATTTAATTTACCATGAGGTTGTTGAATAAAAATATCATTGTTTTATTAATGCTTATCAGTCAGGTGCTGTTGAGCGTTTTTATTGTTTTATGGCTCCGCAGCCAATACCTCGAAGAGTATAAATTATTATCTGCCAGTTTGCAAAGAGGGTATACCGAAGCCGAACAATTAATGATGGACTCTGTAATAACAATTCATCTTGTAAATCCGGTAATTGATCTAAACTCGGGAAATGTAAAGGTAAGTGTGTCTCAGGATTCAACCTCTCCCCAAATGTTAAGTGTAAAGGCTAAACCGAATGTAAATGATACGATTTCTCATGTTGAAACAATCAGAATTGTAAGCAATAAAAAACAACCAACTTTTTTTGTGGATGGTTCAATATCTGTAGATTCTGTGAATAAACACAATAAGGATTTTGATGTTATTGAGAAAGGGGTTAATTTGCTTATTGAATATGCGGTTGATTTGGGACTTTCTGATACCCCCAAGGCAATCTTCTACCGCAAATACTCAGATACTCTGTTATTACAGAAAAACTTTTTGACTTTTATGGACGAATCGGGTTTTGATTTTTCTGTTTATTGGAATAGTTCAGATAGCCTTGATATTTCAAAACCGGGAATAATTAAACTTAAGGCGAATTCTTTTTTGGGTAAAAATGAAATTCTGATTTCAGGTTATCGCTTTTTTCTGGTGAGAAAAATCAGCCCTCAAATTTTGTTTGCTCTTGTATTATTGATAATTACAACGCTTGCTTTCCGGATTTCATACCTGAGCATTCGAAAACAACAGCGTTTATTGCAATTAAAGAACGACCTTATCAGCAACATCAGCCACGAATTAAAAACCCCTGTTGCAACGGTTAAGGTTGCCCTTGAATCGCTGATAGACTTTGATAAAGTGAAAGACCCTGAAATTGTAAAAGAATACCTTAGCATGTCGGTGCAGGAGTTGAACCGTCTGGACAATCTGGTTGGAAAAGTACTGAACAATTCTATCCTCGAAGCAAAACAAGACGTGTTTTTGTACGAAGAAACAGATTTAAAACAAGTGGTAGAAGAGGTGATCGCCATGCAAAAATATAGCCTGCAACAGGCCAGTGCCTCCATTAAATTCGAGTCTTCGCTTCCCAATGCAGTTGCAAAACTTGATAAAACACATATTCAGGGAGTTTTATTAAATTTGATCGATAACAGTTTGAAATACGGGGGCGAAGAGGTTCAGATTACGATAAAGCTTAGTGGCGACAAATCGGGATTTAACCTGAAAGTTAGCGATAATGGTCCGGGCATTCCCGAAGAATATGCAAGTAAAGTGTTTGATAAATTTTTCAGGATTCCTTCAAACGACCGTCATAATATTAAGGGTTATGGATTGGGATTGAATTATGCGCGTTTGGTTGTGGAACAGCACCAGGGGAAAATACACTTTACGAACCTCGAAAACGGAGGCTGTGAGTTTAGTATCTATTTGCCGATTGTAAATGAAGAAAATTAAAGTATTATACGTTGAGGACGAACCTTTCTTGGGCAAAATTGTTAAGGATGCCCTTGAGGGCCAGAACTACGAAACGCTTTTGGTTGAAGATGGGGCAAAGGTCATCAAAGCGTATACATCTTTTAATCCGGATATCTGCATCCTGGATATTATGCTCCCGAACACAGACGGCTTAACCCTTGGAAAGCAAATCAGGGAGCTTGATTCTTTTCTTCCTATTATATTTTTAACGGCTAAAACAACTCCCGAAGATTTAGTGAAAGGCTTTGAAAGCGGAGGTACTGATTACATCCGTAAGCCGTTTAGCATTAAAGAACTGTTTGCCCGGATAGATAACCAGCTCAATTTGTTGAAGCAATCGGCCGAAAAACCAGAAGCTGGTTCAAAAGAAGAATATGTTTTTGGAAAAATTCGTTTTACTCCTAAAGCCTTAAAACTTGTTTGCGGCGAAAAAGAAATTACGTTGACCTTGCGCGAGGCCGAGGTGTTAAATGTACTGGCCGATCACCCGAATAAATCTGTTGACCGGAAAATGCTGTTGTTAAAAGTTTGGGGCGACGATTCATATTTCAATTCCCGCAACCTGGATGTATATATCCGTAAATTGCGCAAGCACTTGTCCTGCGATCCCCGCATTGAAATTCTTACATTGAAAGGTTTGGGCTATCAGTTTATGGTGCCTGTGGAATAGGTGCTTAATGTGTCTAGAAAATAATAACTTTTTCATTATGCACAATATGATAATTTTATTTTGAGAACAGGAGACATTCAAATAAACTCCGGATTGGGCGAATGGAGTGCGGAAGCAAGGCCGATGTTACTTATTGGTGCAGCTTATAATAACTTGCCTGAAGATTTTTATCGGCCTGTTTTGTTACGGGATTACTATGATATCATTATTCATTATGATTATACCACGGCAGCGCAGGAATTAACGTTGTAAAAATTAGTAAAGGCGGCATTTACAATGCCGCTTAATAAGGTGAGGTGCATTCAATTTCTACAAATAAAAAAACGTGCGGGTATTTTGACCGCACGCAAGAAGAAGTGACATTTAAGTCTTTAATAGGAATGTTTTTCCTTAATTTATTCAGTATGGCATTCATTACAACAATAATAGCAACCATCTACATCATTGTAATATTGTGATGCCGCATTGATAGCTTGGTGACAGTTAGAAAATTCACCTAAATAGATTCTATTTTCTTTACTTGGTAAGTAAGAACAGTCTGCTCTGTGAACTTCGTGATCACCGTTAGCTTGAGCGTTTTTATTTACGTAATATTTGTACATAATATATTATTTTTTATTTGATTTTTCACGTTGAGAAAGAGCGCTTCCAGCTACAGATTTGCTGTCTTTGCTTGTTCTTCCATCACGGAGAACTTTTGATGCTTTTTTAGCAACTTTTTTACTTGTGACTTTTTTAGCCATCGTTTTTAGATTTAAATTTATATATTTGTTTATTGTTATTTGGAAAGCCAAGTCGAGTAAAGCTTGGGAGGTTTTAAAGAACCAATTATTTCCTCAATCTTAAGTGAATGTTTGATGTTCAAATTGAAGCATTCACTTTTTTTATCACTCTTTTTATATATTATTTTATGCTGTTTATGTTATTTAGTTGTTAATTTTGTTGTTTTTTGATCGAAATATTCGTTATTTTACCTCACTTATTAATTTAGAGATCGCAAATCTGTTCGTCTTATTGAGATAATTTCGTGTAAAAATATGAAAATATATTTGCTTTGTCAAATTTAATTTTAAATTTTACGAGAAAAATTCTCATATTTTACAATAAATAGAAAGTTTTTAATATTATTCATGGCACTATGCTCGTAAAATTCACAGTTGGAAATTTCTTGTCTTTCAAAGATAAGGTTGCTATTGATTTAAATGCTACTTCCCTGACAGAATATAGGGAGGAGAATATATTTGAGTCGGAGATTAATAAATTGTCCGTTTTGAAAAGTCTAGTTATTTATGGAGCAAATTCAAGTGGAAAAAGTAATTTGTTTAAAGCAATAAATTTTTTCAGAAAATTTATTCAAGACTCCTCGAAGGATTCGCAAACTAATGAAAAGATTCCAGTTGATATATTTAGGCTTTCCATTGAATGTTTGAATAAGCCAAGTTTTTTTGAAATAGAGTTCATTTACGATTCTTCAAAATATAGGTATGGTTTTGAAGTAGATAAATCTGTTATTCATTCTGAGTGGTTGTATTTTATTAAGAAAAATAAAGAGTATAAATTATTTGATAGAAAATTTCAACAAATTGATATTGCAAAAAAGTTTGATATTACTAGCAAAGATTTAATTAAGATTACACGGGAGAATGCTTTATTTTTATCAGTTTGTGCACAGTTTAATGTTCAATCTGCAATATTGGTTTTAAAAGGTTTAAGTAACATTAGATTTGTTACAGGTATAAATGATGAGATAACATTAGACTTTACAATCGATATGCTGAATGATAAAAAACTTGGTACAATAGTTAAAAATTATATTAAGGGTGCTAATCTTGGATTCAAAGACTTAAAGGCCGAAAAGGTTAGTATTACTGAAGAAATGTTGTCAACAAGTAAACTGCCAAAAGAGATTCGGAAGATATTATTAGATAATAAAGAAGAAAGTACACTCATTAGTACAAAACATATTATTTATGATGAAGATAAGAACCCTGTTTCTGATACTTATTTTAACTTATATCAAAATGAATCTTTAGGTACCCGTAAATATATTTCTCTAGCTGGTCCAATTATTGATTCTTTATTGAATGGAAGAACATTAATTATTGACGAATTTGATGCAAGGTTACATCCCTTAATTTGTAAAGCTATAATTAAGTTGTTCAATTCTAGTCAATTCAATCATAAGGGTGCTCAGCTAATATTTGCATCACACAATTCGACGTTTATTAGTCCTTCGAATAAGTTGTTTAGAAGGGATCAGATTATTATTACTGAACGTGATAGCTATGGCTCAACTCGTATGGAATCATTGTATGAAAAAAAGGTTAGAAAAGACGCTTCTTTTGAGAAAGACTATTTGTCAGGAAAATATGAAGGAGTTCCAATAGATCTACAAATTAGTGCGCAATTAGACCTTTTTGATAATTAAAAAACCCACTCCGAATCCTCGGGAATGGGTTTTTAAAATTTTATTTAAAATAAACGTTACTTCATAATTTCCGCAAAGGCTTTGTAGAATTCCAGAATGGTATCGATACCATTGAAGAATTGTTCCAGCGGGTAGTTTTCGTTGGGCGAGTGGATGGCATCGCTTTCCAAACCAAAGCCCATCAATACCGATTTAATGCCCAGTTTTTCTTCAAAGGTGGAAATAATTGGGATGCTTCCGCCGCTGCGTACCGGAACTGGTTTTTTGTTGTAGGTTTTTTCATAAGCTACTTCGGCTGCTTTGTAAGCCGGAATGTCGATCGGGCAAACGTAAGCCTGTCCGCCGTGCAGGGTTTCTACATTTACTTTTACATAATCAGGGGCAACGGCTTCAAAATATTTTTTGAACAATTGCATGATTTTTTCGTTGTTTTGGTTAGGAACCAAACGGCTCGAAATTTTTGCATAGGCTTTTGAAGGAAGTACGGTTTTGGCTCCTTCGCCGGTATAACCGCCCCAAATACCGCAAACGTCAAAACTTGGACGGATTCCGGTGTGTTCGCTTGGGGTATAGCCTTCTTCGCCTTTTAACGCTTTTACATCGATGGCTGCTTTGTAAGCTTCTTCGTTAAACGGAGCTTCGGCCATTTTTTTGCGTTCTTCTTTGCTTACTTCCAACACGTCGTCGTAGAAATTGGGGATGGTAATGTGTCCTTTTTCATCCACGCAGTCGGTAATCATTTTTGCCAATACGTTGATAGGGTTGGCAACGGCACCGCCAAACAATCCGGAGTGAAGGTCTTTGTCGGGGCCGGTAACTTCTACCTGCCAGTAAGCCAAACCTCTTAAACCGGTAGTGATTGAAGGAATATCACGGGCAATCATGGACGTGTCGGAAACCAAAATAATATCGGCATTCAACCTATCTTTGTTTTCTTCGCACCATTTTCCCATGTTTGGCGAACCAATTTCTTCTTCGCCTTCTACCATAAATTTAACGTTGCAAGGAAGGGTGTTTGTTTTTACCATGGCTTCGAACGCTTTGGCGTGCATAAAGGCCTGGCCTTTGTCGTCGTCGGCACCACGGGCCCAAATTTTTCCGTCTTCGATAACCGGCTCGAAAGGCGGTTTTTTCCAAAGATCGATCGGATCAACCGGCATTACATCGTAGTGTCCGTAAACCAAAACGGTAGGCAAAGCCGGATCGATAAGTTTTTCGCCGTAAACCACCGGGTTTCCGGCAGTAGGCATAACTTCGGCTTTGTCGCATCCGGCAGAAAGCATGCTTCCTTTCCAGTACTCGGCAGCTTTTACCATATCGTCTTTGTGTTCGGCCTGTGAACTAATAGACGGTATGCGGATCAAACCGAATAATTCTTCCAACACCCTGTCTTTATTCTCTTGAATGTATTTTTTTGTTTGTTCCATAATATATTTTTGATAAGATTTTATGATTGAGGGGCTAATTTATAAAAATTAGATCAGAACCAAGCTATTGATTAAGCCATTTTTTGGACATTCATGTAATTTAGAATCGAATGTTTAATCCTAATTTAATTTGAAATGTCAGAAATATTTGATAAAATTGCTATCGAATTCGATCCCCCTCAAATAATGTATTAAAAATAAAATATTTAAGAAATGAAAAATTTTAGCTTTAACCAATTACTCTGTTTATTGGCAATTATTGTTGCTTTTTATTCCTGTTCACCAGAACGCTCAAATTATGTTGACCTTATTCCTGGAGATGCTGGTGTGGTTTTTACCATGAACCATAACGCGCTGAACGAAAAAGCAAACATCAAAGAGAACGATTATAATTTTATGAACCTTATTACTGAAGAGCTAAAGGTCGGATCACCCGGGATTGCTGCTTTAATTAAAGGTTCTGAGAATGATGCTATGTTATCGGGCGTTGACCCTAAAGAAAATTACTACTTCTTCACGAGAGGTGCCCAGGTTAATTCAATGCAAGGTCTTGTTTTTAAGATATCAAATGCTGAAGAATTTGAAGGCCTTGTTAAAAAGATGTTTGCTGCATTTACATCTTCCGAGTGTGAAGTAAAAGAAGACGGATTTAAGTATGTTCGTTTTTCAGATACTTCGTATTATCTTATCAATGACTATGTGTTTACGTGGGAATCGGATCGTGCTTTAATTGCATGGAGTCCAAAATATACTTTCAATACATCTCCTTCTGGTGATATTTTGGCAGAGGTTAAAAGCTTATACGAAAATACGTGTAAAAACTCCATAAGATCAGAAGAGGCTTTTGACGATTTCTTACAAACAAAGGATGATTTTAGTTTTCTGCTTAATTATGGTAGTTATGCGAGTATGGGCCAGGCATCAGCAATGCAGATGATGCCCTTTAATTTTGGCAAAATTTATGAATTACTGGAAGGGTCCTATGCAATTTATTCGATGAATTTTGAGAAAGGCGAAATTGTTGGGGATTACAAAATGTATATGGGAGAGAAAGCAAAAGACATGGTGGATAAATACCCTGTTGTTCAAAAATTTGATGCTTCGGTATTGCCAGACTATTTCCCCAAAGCCGTATTGGGTATGTTTTCTATGAACCTGAACTTTAAGAATTATTATGCTTTACTTAAAGAAGTATTGGGTCCGGCTATGTTTAATGAGGTGGAGATGTCTTTTCCGCTCCAAACAGGATTCACCATCGAAGAACTTTTAGGTTCTCTGGATGGAAATATTCTTTTTACTTTTTCGGATCTTAGTAAACAAGGCGATAAAGTAGATTTTAAAATTAATGCGGCTGTTGGGCTTACCAAAGATAATGTTAACGGCAAACTGGAATCCCTGATGTCGAAAATGAGCTTAAAGGAAAACGGGTACTATCAAATCCCTTCGCCAGCCTTTAAATCTTATGTGGCTATTAATGATGAAATTATTTTGTTTACCACCGATATAAATACGGCCGAAGCATTTGCTAACGGAGGACTTGGAGATTTAAGTCTGAACGATTCGGAATATATCAAATCAATAAAAAATAACTGCTCTTATTTCTTTTTCGATTTTGAAGGATTTAAAAACCTGGGCTTTTTCAAGTCCGAAGTTTTGGGGCTCATCCCTTTTACAAACAGGGAGGCTGCTGAAGATATGATGGATTTATTCAAATATGTTGAAGTTAAAACCAATGATGATGCGATGTCAGGCAACATGACCCTAAAAATGAACACCGATAAAAATGCGCTTGAAGCTATTCTTGAAGCCGCAGATGTTTTTGTTGAATAGAATGTTTTAGTATGGATAAGATTGAATTAAAGGATGTTTTTCCAATGGTATTTTCCGGGCTTGATCTCTCTTCGTCGGGGGTTTGGAAAAACATCCTTTCTTTAGAAAAAGGCAAGAGGTATTTAATTCAGGCTGAAAGCGGAACAGGCAAAAGCAGCTTGTTGTCGTTTATTTATGGCGAACGCCGGGATTATGGCGGCGATATTTTCTTTGCTGGCAGAAACATTCATTCATTTTCAGATAAGGAGTGGGTGGCTCTCTGGAGACAATCGTTGTCGCTTGTTTTCCAGGGTTTGCGTTTGTTTCCGGAATTAACGGTTTTGGAAAATATCCAGTTAAAGAACCGCATAACAAATTTTAAAACACTTTCTGATATTAAGCAAATGCTTGAGATTGCAGAAATTGATGATAAAACAGATAGTGTAGTTTCCCGGCTTTCGTTTGGGCAGCGTCAAAAAGTAGCCATTATCAGGGCCATTTGCCAGCCTTTCGATTTTATTCTGTTGGACGAGCCTTTCAGTCATCTGGATGAACGAAACAGGCTGATTATGGCAGAAATGCTTCATCGGGAATCTGCCCGCCAAAATGCCGGCATGGTTCTTACCTCCTTAACTTCTGCTAATTATATTGATGGATCTATTGCTTTAAAAATTTAGCTATGATATTTAAACTCTTTAAACAAAATGTTAATCTGAGCCAAATTATAGGCTTTACGCTGACTTCAATTATCGGCTTAAGTATTTTAATGCTAAACTTTACCTTGTTTAAAGATTTATCGCCTCTTTTCGATCAGAAAAGTATTTTTGGGAAAGATATCATTGTATTAAGCAAAAAGGTAAATATGTTGAGTTCTTTGCAGGGAAAAAGGACGTATTTCCTGGATGAAGAGCTTAAAGATATTAAAGCACAGGAATTTGTCAATGATCTGGCTTTGTTTAAATCGGCAACATTTCGGGTTCAGGCTTCGTTTATGATTACAGCGAACCAAGGATTTTTATCTGATATATTTCTGGAATCAATCCCTCCAAAATTTATCGACATTCAATCGGATGACTGGAAATTTTCCGAAGGGGATAAAATCATTCCTGTCATTGTTCCCCGAAGTTATCTGACCCTTTATAATTTTGGTTTTGCCCAAAGCCAGGGTCTCCCTCAAATATCAGAAAATATTTTGAAAACATTAAGTTTTACATTTAAACTGGAAGGCCGTGGAAGACAGGATCGGTACAAGGGGAAGATTGTTGGCTTTAGTGAAAAAATTAATTCGATTTTGGTTCCCGAAGAATTTATGACCTACGCCAATAATATTTATGGCCAAAGTGAAATAAAACCCTCCAGGCTGGTTATTGAAACAGATAATGTTTCAAATCCGGAAATTGCTAAGTATTTCAAAACAAAAAACTATGACATTAATGAAGATTCGTTAAAGGGAGGCAAGGCTACCTATTTCATAAAACTGAGCTTTGCAATTATTAGCAGCATAGGCTTTGTTATTACCGGATTGGGGGTGTTGCTGCTCTTGTTAAGCTTTACGGTCTTTTTATACAAAAGCAAAGAAAAGCTGAAAGATTTGTTAATGATTGGCTATTCTTTTCAGCAGTTATTCAGGCCTTTTTTATTCGCGATAATTGTTATCAATCTTTTGTCTGTTGCTATTTCTCTGGTCGTTACGCTTTTTATAAGAAAGTCGATTTTGCTGGTGTTCAACAAAGCATTAAGTATTGAAGCTTCGGCGAATAGCATCCTCTGGATTAATGTTCCTGTTTTATTTGTTGTTATTACGTTATTGAGTTATTTGAGTTTGCGATTGACCATGAAAAAGGTGCTAAGATCGTAGCATCATATTTATAATAGTTCGTCATTATTTCATAATTTTGTGTCACAGAATTTAGGTATCATGAAAAAGATCAGAGTGGCAATAAACGGTTTTGGACGGATTGGACGGATTGCATTGCGTCAGTTGCTCCAAAACGAACGAATGGATGTAGTAGCAGTAAACGATTTAACGGATGCTAAAACCCTGGCTCACTTGTTTAAGTACGATTCGGTGCATAAAACGTTTAAGGGAGAGGTGAGCCACGATGAGGATCATATCATTGTAAACGGGAAACCGATCCGGGTTTTTGCCCAAAAGTTTGCCGACCGTTTGCCCTGGAAAGATTTAGACATTGATGTTGTAATTGAATCGACAGGCAAGAATGTTACCAAAACCAAGGCCATGAAGCATATTACCGGATCGGGTGCTAAAAAAGTGATTATTTCGGCTCCGGCCAAAGGGCAAAGCAATGGCGTTAAATACGTGGTACTGGGCGTAAATGATGAGGTGATCGATAAAAAAGATTTGATTATTTCTAACGCTTCCTGTACCACCAACAACGTAGCTCCTTTAATCAAAATCCTGGATGATAACTGGGGCATTCAAAAAGGCTTTATTACTACGGTTCACTCTTATACCGGTGATCAGAATTTAATTGATGGTCACCATAAAGATTTACGCCGGGGGCGGGCAGCGGCTTATTCTATTGTTCCTACAACAACGGGGGCAGCCAAAGCCGTTACCAAAATTTTTCCGCATTTAAGCAAAAACCTTGGTGGAGCCGGAATTCGTGTTCCGGTGCCGGATGGTTCGCTAACCGATTTAACTTGTACCCTGAAAAAGCCAACTAGCATTGAAGCAATAAACGAGGCTTTTAAGGCTGCTGCCGAAGGTTCTATGAAAGGTATCCTGGAATATACAGAAGACCCCATTGTTTCGATGGATGTCATCGGGAATACGCACTCGGCCGTGTTCGACTCAAAACTTACGGCTGTTTTGGGCGATAAAAACAAACTGGTAAAAGTTGTTGCCTGGTACGATAACGAAATGGGATATTCTACCCGTTTGGTGGAGCTTATCGAGAAATTTGTATAACTCCTGATTAACTCTCCAAAAGGGGAGAGCTTTGTATTAATATTTTTTACTCCCTGATTTGACCGTTTCCCCTGATAATGTATTTGGTAGAGGTTAATTCGTTAAGACCCATAGGTCCTCTGGCATGCAGCTTCTGGGTGCTGATTCCGATTTCGGCTCCGTAGCCAAATTCTTCCCCGTCTGTAAAACGTGTTGAGGCATTGACGTATACTGCTGCGGCATCAACTTTTTCAAGAAAGAGCTGGGAGTTTGAATAATTTTCCGTGATAATGGCTTCGGAGTGTTTTGACCCGTAAGTATTAATGTGTGTGATGGCATCTTTCAGGTTGTTAACAATCTTTACAGAAATCATCAGATCCAGATATTCTTCGGCCCAGTCATTTTCATCAGCAGCAATGATTTCGGGTACAATTTCTTTTGCGGCTGCATCTCCTTTTACCGTTACGCCTTTTTGAACCAGTTTGGTGTAAATTTTAGGAAGAAACGCCTGGGCAATGTTTTTGTGTAAAATAAGTTTTTCAGCAGCATTGCATACACTGGGACGTTGAGTTTTTGCATTGATGGTGATTTCTGTGGCCATTTCAAAATCTGCACTTTCGTCTACAAATATGTGGCAGTTGCCCACGCCTGTTTCAATTACCGGAACTTTGGCGTGATCTACAACACTTTTTATCAGGCCTTTTCCTCCCCGGGGAATTAGTAAATCGATATAATCGGTCATGGTCATTAAAGCCTGTGCGCTTTCACGGCTTGTATTTTGAACCAATTGCACGTATTCTTTGGGAATATTGTGTTCTTCAAGAGCCACCTGAAGAATTTTAACAATGGTCTTGTTTGATTCTATGGCTTCTTTTCCCCCGCGTAATATTGAGGTGTTCCCTGTTTTTAAACAAATCCCAAACGCATCGGATGTTACATTTGGCCGGGCTTCATAAATAATTCCGATAACCCCGAAAGGAACTCTTTGTTTTTGTATTTGCAAACCGTTGGGGCGTTTTTGTGCCCAGGTTATTTCGCCAATCGGGTCATCTAATTCGGCGAGTTGTTTTAAGCCGTTGGTCATCCCCTGAATCCGGCTGTCATCCAGCATGAGCCGGTTAAGCATTGCACCTTGTATCCCGTTATTTCGGGCCGCTTCAAGGTCTTTTGCATTGGCTTCGATGATGCTGTTTTTATGGGTCATCAGTAATTCGGATGCTGTTAGCAAAATGTTGTTTTTGGTAAGTGTGTCAATGTTGGAATATTGGCTCCATATTGCTTTGGATGTTTTTCCGATTTTATTTAGTTCTTCCATGATTAATTAAATTTAAAAGCTGTTCCTATTTCTTCTCCATTTAAAATATCTTCAACAATTTTCAGGTCTTTACCGCTGGCAAGTACCATCGAAATATTGGATGAAGCACAAATTTTTGCCGCTTCAATTTTAGTTTTCATCCCCCCGCTGCTGAATTCGTTTCCTTTGCCATTGGCCAGGGTTTCAATTTCAGGAGTGATTTTTTCTACCTGCCGGATTAATTTCGCATCTGCGTTTTGTTGAGGGTTCTTATCGTACAGCCCATCTACATCGGTTAGTATAATCAGTAAATCGGCTCTTGATAATTTTGCTATTAGAGCCGATAATGTGTCGTTGTCTCCAAACTCAATTTGTTTGATTGAGATGGTGTCGTTTTCATTTATTATCGGAATTACTTTTCTTTCGAACAGCTCGCTTAAAACATTGATGGCGTGTTCTTTTTTCTGACGGTCAATGATGTCTTCCTGTGTTAAAAGAAGCTGCGCAATCAGTTTGTTGTGTTTGTTAAAGAATTTTTCGTACAAGTTCATGAGGTCGGTTTGGCCGATTGCTGCCAGTGCCTGCTTCATTTCCAGTCCTTCGGGTCTGATTTTGAACCCTTGTCTGGAAGCTCCGATAGCAACGGCTCCGGAACTTACCAAAGCAATTTCTTTGTTTTTGTTTTGAATGTTTGATAGCGTGTCACAAATCGATTCAATCTTTTTGATATTTATTTTCCCGTTTGAATGTAAGAGTGAACTGGAACCAATTTTTATAACAATTCTGCCAGCGTTTTTTACAAACGCCCTTTCCTGATTTGTACTTTTCATGCCAATAAAGTTGGGTAATTTCTGCTTCTTGTTTGTTGTGTTAGTGCGCTTGAAGTGTCCTCAAGATGTTTAATGATTTCTTCATAATCAGTAGCCGTAATTTTGAGGTTGTTGTTTTTCTGAAGAATGGTGTATGCTGGCTGGTCGTCGGATCTTGCTACCAGGTAATCGGCTTCTAAAAGATTGGCAACCGTTGCCGCCAGCGGATAATTATTCCGGGATTCGATATCTTCAGAAGAAACAATATCATTTTCATTTATTATCGGAATAATATTCATGTTCAGCAATGCATTGATGGTGCTTTTTGCATTTTTGATCCGGGTATGGCTATGTATGATGCTCCTTGTCAGGAGCACCTGTGCCGCTTTGTGCCCATAAATTTGAAAATAGCTTTGGTATGCTTTTATCAAGTCAACTTGCCCTATTGCTGCCAGGGTTTGCTGGTTGACAACGTCTTCCGGGTAATATGAAAGCCCGGTTTTTTTGATTCCCATTAGAATGGCTCCGGCCGATACCAATACGACCCTGAAATTATTGTTTGACAAATTGGATATTAATAAGCTAAGTTCATCAATAACGTTAAAGTCAATATCAATTTGATTTTTTGATATTGCAACATCATTTACGGAGAATATGACAAGTTTATCCATGATTTTTTATATATAAAACGTATTAATATTCAATAATATTTGCAAATTTATAAATAATAGTAGGATTTATATTTAAAATAATGAATAAATTTACACCGAAATAAAAAATTAAAAAAACCTGAAAAAGGTAGGTTTTCGCGGAAAGCTAAGTGGCTGATTTTATGATCCGGATAAAAATTAAAGCCCTGCAATAAATTGCAGGGCCTTAAGGTTCTGTAGAATTTCGTGTTTCTTTTATTTTTTCAATGCTGCTAGTTGTTCTTCAATCACTTTAATTTTGGCTTCGGCATCGGCTTGTTTTTTCTTTTCGATGGCAACCACTTTCTCAGGGGCATTGTTTACAAAGCGTTCGTTCGAAAGTTTTTTCTCAACAGAAACCAGAAAACCCCGGGTGTATTTTAGTTCTTCTTCCAGTTTTTTGATTTCGTCTTCAATATTTACCGAGTCGGAAAGCGGAACGTAAAACTCCGTAGATTTTATTAGGAAGGTGTTGGCTCCTTCAACTTTTTCATCGACATAATTGATTTTGCTCAAATTGCAAAGTTTTGCAACAATGCTGTCGAAAGTTATATCGGGGTTTTCGTTATTTTTCTTGATGAGCAATTCCATGCTTTCTTTGTTCGGGA
The DNA here is from genome assembly GCA_963664245.1 of Bacteroidales bacterium. GTDB lineage: Bacteria > Bacteroidota > Bacteroidia > Bacteroidales. The sequence goes on along the minus strand of OY760934.1, from coordinate 1,463,509 downwards.
TGTTTTTTGAGGCCCGAACCGAACGGGTGGCAATGATTACTTCTTTGGCAAATTCAAACTGGTTCAGGATTTTCCGGTTCACCTTTTTCGCTTCAGGAAGCAAGCTTATCATAATGCTTTCGTCATTTTTGCGTTCGTTCAGTAAATGCCAGATTTCTTCGGTAATGTGCGGCATGAACGGGTGCAATGCTTTCATGATTTTTTCAAAGAAATCAACTGTTGCATTTAAGGTAAGCGGGTCGATTGGTTTTTGGTAAGCCGGTTTCACCATTTCCAGATACCAGGAACAGAAATAGTCCCAAATCAATTTATAGGTTGACATCAAAGCATCTGAAATACGGTATTTTTCAAAATGGTTATTTAGCTGTTTCAGTGTTTCGTTCAATTTTGCTTCGAACCATTCAACGGCTACTTTGCTTGAACCGGGTTGTTCGATATTTGCGTCAACTTCCCAACCTTTTACCAGGCGAAGGGCATTCCAGATTTTATTGCTGAAATTCCGTCCTTGTTCGCAAAGGCTTTCGTCGAACGGTAAATCGTTACCGGCAGGGGAGGTGAGGAGCATGCCCACACGCACACCGTCTGCCCCGAATTTTTCCATTAGTTCAATCGGGTCGGGAGAGTTTCCCAACGATTTCGACATTTTCCGTCCCAGTTTATCACGAACAATTCCCGTGAGGTAAACGTTTTTAAATGGGATGTCTTTTTGGTATTCCAATCCGGCCATAATCATCCGGGCCACCCAAAAGAATAAAATTTCGGGAGCCGTTATTAAATCGTTGGTCGGGTAATAATAGTTGATGTCTTTGTTATCGGGATTCCGAATGCCATCGAAAACCGAAATGGGCCATAACCATGATGAGAACCAGGTGTCTAAAACGTCTTCATCTTGTTTTAAATCTTCGATTTTCAGATCGGGCAGATTAAATTTTTCCCGGGCTGTTTTTAAGGCTTCTTCGGCCGATTTGGCAACCACCATTTCCTTGTTTGGCAGGTAATATACCGGAATACGTTGTCCCCACCACAACTGGCGTGAAATACACCAGTCACGGACGTTTTCCATCCAGTGACGGTAGGTGTTTTTAAATTTTGGCGGATGAAACTGAATGGCGTCATTCATCACCACTTCAAGGGCCGGTTTGGCCATTTCCGACATTTTTAAAAACCATTGCAACGAAAGTTTGGGCTCGATCACTTCGTCGGTTCTTTCCGAGAACCCGATTTTGTTCACGTAATCTTCAATTTTCACCAAACGCCCGGCTTTTTCCAGGTCAACCACAATTTCTTTACGAACCTCAAAGCGGTCTTTTCCCACATAAAGCTGGGCGGCTTCGTTGAGGGTTCCGTTATCGTTAAAAATATCGATGGTGTCGAGTTTGTGTTTGATTCCCAGGTTGTAATCGTTGATGTCGTGGGCAGGTGTGATTTTTAAGGCCCCGGTTCCAAATTCGCGATCAACATATTCGTCGAAAATAACCGGAATGCTGCGTTCAACTAAAGGAACAATTACGTTTTTGCCTTTGAGGTGTTGAAAGCGTTCGTCTTCGGGATGAACACAAAGTGCCGTGTCGCCCAAAATTGTTTCGGGACGGGTGGTGGCAATGGTTACTGCATCTTCGCTGCCTTCAATTTTATAGCTGAGATAATAAAGTTTTGATTGAACCTCTTTGTGGATCACTTCTTCGTCGGAAAGGGCGGTCAACGCTTTCGGGTCCCAGTTTACCATGCGAACCCCGCGATAAATCAGGCCTTTGTTATACAGGTCGATGAATACATCAATCACCGATTCGTAAAGGGCTTCATCCATGGTAAAGCGTGTGCGTTCCCAATCGCAAGAGGCTCCTAATTTTTTAAGTTGTTCGAGGATGATCCCCCCGTGTTTTTCTTTCCATTCCCAGGCGTGTTCCATAAATTCTTCACGGCTGAGTTTGGCTTTATCAATGCCTTCCTGTTTCAGTTTATTTACAACTTTGGCTTCGGTAGCAATAGAAGCATGGTCGGTTCCAGGAACCCAACAGGCATTTTTTCCAAGCATGCGGGCACGGCGGACCAATACATCCTGCAAAGTGTTGTTTAACATATGACCCATGTGAAGAACGCCGGTTACGTTTGGCGGCGGGATAACGATACAATACGGCTCACGATTGTCGGGTTCAGAATGAAAATACCCTTTGTCCATCCAGTGTTTGTACCATTTGTTTTCAATGGTTTGCGGGGTGTATTTGCTTGCTATCTCAGTCATTGATTTTATGCTAAATTTTAAAGCGCAAAATTAGTAAAAAATGTCTACCAAAAAAGGGCTCGCAAAGCTTTGTAAATAAAAAAAGGACAGAATGTTCTGTCCTTTTGCCGCTATTGTGATGTTTCGAGTATTAGTGTATTTCCTGGAAATGGTTTTGGGATTTTATTGTTGTTGGTTAATTTTGTCAAGATTATCCAGGCCTTTTATTTTAATCCCTTTTGAAATTTTTGAAATGCTTGCCAGGTCGATAATTCCAAAGAAGCTCATGATTGTTGTTTCGTTTCTTTCGTTAGAAACAAGCAGTAATTCAACAATGTCGTCGCCTTTTTTGCGAAGTAAGAACCGTGCATCGGTACCGGCTTCTTTTACGGTCATTAATTCGGTGAACTTTTCTTTTTCAAGCTTGCTTTTTATTTTAGCGTCAATTTCCTCTTTTGTTTTTCCCAATGACTTACTAATGGTCAGGATTTTTATTCCGTTTAATCCTGAGATGGCCTTTTGTATGTCTTTAAAATCGGCGTCTTCAGTATCGATATTCATTTGGGCAAGAAATGTAAACATTTCTTTTGTGATGTTAACGGCTGTGATGCCTTCTTCGCCTGCATATTCGTTATAGATATCTTCTATTGAGGAATTTTGTGCCAATAGCATCATTGGTGCTGCAACGAATGCTACGATCAGTGATAATAATAGTTTTTTCATGGTAATTTGATTTTAATTATTTAAAATTTATTGTTTTTCGTAAAAGGTTGATATTTTGTTTGCTTCTTCAATGCCTTTATTCATGCTTGAAAGTTTTGACATTTGGTTGCTTCCTTCATCAAAAGAAGCTACTTTTTCAACCGGGCTAATTCCTTTGTTTAGTACTTTGGAAACAAAAAGCAATGCTTTTTTGGTTTCTTCATAAGCTATTTGAGGATCATTAAAAGTGTCATCCATTTTCTTAGAGAATGGATCGAATTTGAAAAAAATGCTGAGAACAATAATAATACTGGCTGCAATACTGCTGTATGTATATAGTCTTCGTAGCTTGATGCTGCGGGTATTTGATTTTTCGTTTTGTGTAATCTGGTTTAGAACCTTGTTGTCAAAACGTTCATCCAGGTAATTGTTTTTTTGTTCGTCCGCAAAATATTCAAACTGCTTTTTCAGCGACAGCAGGTGAGGAGGTATATTTCCCCCTTTGAAAAAATCTTTCAGGATTTTTTCTTCTTCGAGGGAGGTTTCTCCGTTAAAGTAACGCTCTAGTAGTTTTTCAATTTGTCGAAAATTCATAGTTCTGAATTTTTAATAATGTATCCCTGACTTTTTTTCGCGCCCGTGAAAGATTGACCCTGATATTGTTCAGGCTTAACTGCGTAACTTCAGCTATTTCATCAAAATCGCAATTTTCGATGTCCCGCATCTGGATGATGATTCTTTGCTGTTCGGGCAGTTGGTCAATAATTTCATGAACTTTCTCGATGGTATTTTTAACATCCATTTTTTTGTGTGGATTATCCGAAGCATCTTTTAAAACTGCATTTTCCAATCCCACATCTTTTGTCCGTTTTGCCTTCAGCTTGTCCAGACAAAGATTTTTGTTAATTGTCATGGCTAAGGCTTCAATGCTTCGGTATTCCTTTAGTTTTTCCCTTCTCGACCATAATCGCAGGAACACTTCCTGTACAATATCCTCTGCTTCGGCCTGGCTGTTCAGCAGGCGGTAGGCCAGCCGGAACAGCTTGTTTTTCATCGGAAGGATATCCTCTTTAAATTTTTCAACCGTCATTTATGATCGCTTTTGTTAAGTAGACGAACAAATTTTGTTTTTATTACAATACTTAGAATATTTTTAAATAGCTGGCGATTATTTGGTTCGTTTGGAAAACTTGTTTTTTTGGTTATTTTTGTATGCTTTTACAATAATAATAGGTTTCAATAATACTAAGTATTTATTAATTAAAATTATAAAATTATGTTTAAAGGACATCCTAAGGGATTAATCGTTGCTTTCTTCGCCAATATGGGGGAAAGGTTCGGTTTCTATACCATGATGGCGTGTTTAGTGTTTTATTTGCAAGCCAAATATAACATGAATGCTACGGCAGCTGGTGATATTTATAGTTGGTTTTATTTTGGGATTTATGCTGCTGCACTGATTGGTGGCTTAATTGCTGATGGTACCAATAAGTATAAAACAACAATCTTTTTTGGTATTATTACCATGCTTGGCGGGTATATTATTATGACGGTTCCCGGAATGGGGCTTCCTATTACCATTACAGGCCTTGCTGTTATTGCATTTGGAAACGGTCTTTTTAAAGGCAATCTTCAGGCTATTGTAGGACAAATGTATGATGATCCTAAATATGAAAAACTTCGCGACTCTGCGTTTAGTGTATTTTATATGGGGATCAATATGGGTGCTCTGATAGCTCCTTTTGCCGCCAATGGTATTCGTAACTGGTATCTTAGAACGCAAGGTTTGGAATATAATTCTGACCTTCAGGTTTATGCTGCCCGTTTCAACATTGGAGAATTACCTCTTATAAATACCCATGAAATTGCCGATTTTGCAGGACAATCTGTGGGTATGATGCAAAACTCAGGGATTTCGAGTCTTACAAGTTTTGTTTCAAAGTATCTGGAATCTTTTGCTACCGGTTATAACTATGCTTTTGGCGTGGCTGCCTTCTCGATGATTATCAGTTTTACGGTGTATGTGATATTTAAAGGCCGCTTACCCGATAAGAAAAAAGAAGTTATTGAAGAAAAAAGTGCTAAGGCTAAGAGTGATTCCGTTGGAATAAATCCTCTTAAAGTTGCTGTATCAATTGGCCTTATGGCTGTAACTGCAGTTGTTTTCCATTTTGCTTTTGATAATTACAAACTCGGTTTGGCCGTTGGTTTATTTGTTGCGTTTGTAGCCTGGATTTTCCAAAATGCAAGTAAAGAGGAACGCCCACGTGTAAATGCCCTTATGTTAGTATTTATTGTTGTAATATTCTTCTGGATGTCGTTCCATCAAAATGGTTTAACATTATCAATGTTTGCCCGTGATTATACTGCAAACCATGTTCCTGCATTTACGAATATGCTATTTACCCTCCCTTCTTTGCTTTGTATTTTTGCCTTTATAATCGGATTGGTTTATTTGGTAGGTAAAAAATCAACAGGGAAAACCCGTTTATTGGGTGGTTTAACAGCTATAGCAGGTATTAGTGTTGGTTACTACTTATATACTACATTTAATCCTAGTAATAAAATCGAACCTGAAATCTTCCAAAGCTTTAATCCAATCTTTATTGTATTCTTAACCCCTGTAATTCTTGCTTTATTTACCTGGCTTAGGAATCGTAAAATTGAACCTTCTACGCCTCGTAAAATTGGTATAGGTATGATTTTAGCTGCTCTTGGATTTGTTGTGATGATTGTAGGTTCAATGGGATTGGAATCTCCTTCTTCATTAGCAGGAACCCCTTCTCCTGACCGTATTTCAGTTTATTGGCTAATCAACACATATTTGGTGCTTACCATTGCTGAATTGTTCTTGAGTCCGATGGGAATTTCATTTGTTTCCAAAGTATCTCCATCACGTTTCCAAGGTTTAATGCAAGGTGGTTGGTTATTGGCTACTGCTGTTGGTAATAAACTTCTTTTTGTTGGAAGTTCATTATGGGGAGAAATCGAGTTATGGCAATTATGGGCCATCTTTGTAATTTGTTGTATTGCTTCGGCAGCCTTTGTGTTCTCGATTATGAAACGACTTGAAAAAGCTACCTTATAATTTTTATAAAATCATTAAATTAATTCATATATGAAAAAGATAACATCAATAATACTTCCTCTTTTATTCACGTTGATTATTACATCTTGTGCAGAAAAAGAGAAAGTTGATACATCGAAAGCTCCTGAAGACGTAAAAAATGCGATAGAAAATTCTTATCAGTTAAGCAAAAAACTTACCGACCTTCAGGTTGAGGCTGGTCAGGATAAGCTGATTAATGCCGAAGAAATTGCTGTTATAGCTGAAGCTTTTCGTCATCTTTCTATTGTAAATAACTACAATCAGAAAAACTTCAAAGACAATAAATATTTTATAGCCTTAAATAAAGAACGCAAAGAAGAATTTGATAAATTGGCCGAAAAGGTTGTTTTTATTAAAGACTGTGAAGGTTATAATGAGCTGGGGTTATTTACTCAAAAAGTTGCTCTTGAGGTAAAAGATGTCACTGAGTATGTTGAACCTCAATCTGAAATGGATGCTGATACTGGTGACTCAGTTCAAGAATAATATTTAATTCAGTTTAAACATTTATAAAAAGCTGTCATTTTAATGACAGCTTTTTTAATATTTTTGAAATATGGAATTTGCTTGGAACCATCACCGCCGTTTTAATGCCTATGCCAATTATTTTAAAAACAGGTTTGGCGAGCGGGTGCAAAAGCTTAGCATCGATGCGGGATTTACCTGTCCGAACCGTGATGGTTCGCTCGGAATGGGAGGTTGTACCTACTGCAATAACGATGCTTTTAATCCTTCGTATTGCCAGCCGGGGAAACCCATTGATCAGCAAATCAGGGAGGGAATGGACTTCCATAAGAATCGTTACCGCCGGGCGGGAAAATACCTGGCCTATTTTCAGGCCTACTCAAATACCTATGCCGGACTGGATGAACTTAAAAGAATCTATTATCAGGCCCTTCAGTTCCCGGAAGTGATTGGCTTGGTAATCGGAACCCGACCGGATTGCATCACCGAAGATCATCTAAAATATTTTAAAGAACTTTCCGAAAAATATTACATCATCATTGAATACGGCATCGAATCTTGTTACGACAAAACACTGCAACGGATCAACCGTGGCCATACTTTTCAGCAGGCTGTTGATGCCATCCGGTTAACGGCTGGGTATGGATTAAAAACCGGGGCTCACATGATGTTTGGCTTGCCCGGGGAAACCAAAGAAGAAATGCTGGCAGAGGCTGAAATCCTCTCCGAACTTCCGCTCAACAACATTAAATTCCATCAGCTTCAAATTATTAAAGGAACGCAGATGGAAAAAGAATACCAGCAAAATCCTGAGACTTTTACTTTTTTTGAACTGGAAGAATATGTGGAGTTTATCATCCGGTTTCTTGAACGTTTAAATCCAAATTTTGTCGTTGAACGTTTTGCCGGGGAAGTCCCACCCCGTTTTTTGGCTGTTCCCGGCTGGGGTTTGATCCGTAGCGATCAAATCTTAACTAAAATAGAAAAGCGATTGGAAGATTTGAATACTTTTCAAGGACGTTTGTTTAACAAAAAGTAAGCTTTTTCTCCTATTTCTGGGGGAGATCCCGATTTCTCGGGAGAAGGATTTTATTTAATTTAAGCTTGTGTATTTTACATCGTTTTAAACACTACCTTTGCCCCTCACAAAAAAAATACGAAATGAACTCATTTTCAGTTACTGGATTGCACGATGGAATCCTTAAAGCAGTCCAGGAGCTGGGCTTTGAAGAACCGACTCCGATACAAGCGAAAACCATACCTCACTTATTGTCGTCCGATCAGGATTTAATAGCCTTTGCCCAAACAGGAACAGGAAAAACAGCCGCTTTTGGCCTGCCTGCCATTCATCTTACAGATACTACCGACAAACGCACTCAGACTATTGTGCTTTGTCCAACCCGCGAGCTTTGTATGCAAATTACCAGAGACATCCAGGCGTATTCAAAATATGTTAAAAATTTCGGGGTGGTTGCCGTTTATGGCGGAGCCAGCATCGAGCCCCAAATTACGGCTCTAAAAAAAGAAGCACAAATTGTGGTTGGAACCCCCGGCCGGGTTAAAGATTTAATTACTCGGAAGAAATTGGTTCTGGGAAATATTAAACGGGTCATCCTGGACGAAGCCGACGAGATGCTTTCGATGGGCTTTAAAGATGACCTGGATTCGATTTTAGCCACTACTCCGGCCGAAAAACAAACCCTTTTGTTTTCGGCAACCATGTCGAAAGAAGTGATGAACATCACCAAAAAATACATGCACAATGCCGTTGAATTATCCGTGGATCGCCAAAATACAGCCGCTGCCAATGTTAAGCATGTGCTTTACATGGTTCAGGCGAAAGACAGGTACGAGGTTTTAAAGCGTTTGGGCGACATTAATCCCAATATTTACGGGATTGTTTTTTGCCGAACCCGTCGTGAGACCAAAGAAATTGCCGCTAAATTTATGAGCGATGGTTATAATGCCGACGCTCTGCATGGCGATCTTTCGCAAGCACAACGCGATGAGGTGATGAACCGCTTCAGAACCGGGCATTTACAATTGTTAATCGCAACGGATGTGGCAGCTCGTGGATTGGATGTAAATAACCTCACACATATCATCAATTTTAATTTACCGGACGATCCCGAGGTGTACATTCACCGTAGTGGCCGAACCGGAAGAGCCGGGAAAAGCGGGACTTCCATTTTGATTACACACACACGCGAACAGAAAAAAATCAGGGAGATCGAACAAAAGTTTAAAATCAAATTTGCCAAAGAACCGGTTCCAACCGGGAAAGATATTTGTTCTAAGCAGCTGTATGCTTTGATTGATAAAGTTGAAAAAGTAGAGGTTGATGAAAGCCAAATCGAACCCTTCCTTGATCCTATTTATAAAAAACTTGAATGGCTTAGCCGGGAGGATTTGATTAAGCATTTTGTGTCGGCCGAATTTAACCGTTTTTTGGCGTATTATAAAAATGCCAGGGATATTAATATTTCTGAACAAGACAGGGGCGGAAAGAAAGAAAGACCGGAAAGAAGAAGTGGCGAAAGCAGGAGAGGGGGAGGCAAACTTTCCCGTTTGTTTATTAATGTGGGGAGCCGTGACAACTTAAATCCAACCCGCTTAATTGGGTTGATTAATGAAAGCCTTGATTCGAATGATGCTGAGGTAGGGAAAATTGAGATTATGCGCAATTTTTCGTTCTTCGAGATTGAAGAAAAAGTGGCTTCTAAATTGATTAAAGCCGCTAAAGACCATGAATTTGAGGGAACACCCATTTCTATCGAACCTTCACAAAATAAAGATTCGGGAGAGCCTTCGAGCAGAAATCGAACGAAATCTAAAAGCTATGGAGGTAAACGTGATGGCCGTAACCCAGGTCGTGAAAAAAGATTTGGCGATAAACGCAAAGGCGCTCCAAAAAGTTCAAGTGGTTTTAAGAAACGAAAAAAGTAATTAGATTTTATCTCGTTGTCGATGAAGCTGCAACGGAAGTAGCAATGGCAACAGTTATGGCTACCTGAACCTGTTTAATGGTAGAATCGACCACTTGTGAAATCGGTTCTTCCTTTATCATTTTTTTTAATTCTTGCCTGATTGTTTTGCGTTCATGCCTGTTTTTTGATAATACTTTGTACATTTTGCAGGCTTCTATCAGTCCTAAAATGGCTAAATCTTCTTCGTTTTTCTTTTTCTTGTATAAAACAATATCCCGTAAATGAAAAATCAAATTGTTTCGGGCATTGCTATTTAGCAGGTAAACATTTTTGTATGGAATTCCCAGAAAGCTTTTTTGCTCAACTTTGAAGTAGTGTTTTTTTGTTAAGCCCTGAATAAAAATCCACTTGAATTTCCGGTATTTCCACGAAAGTTTTTTTATCCAGAACCGTATTCTCTTTTCTTTGCCGAAGTTGGCAATCATTTCTGAAATTTCTTTTAATACGGGATATTCGTTTTCGGACCATTCGGGTTTTCTGATTATTTTTAAATAATTGTTTTTTATCTCGATGGCTTCTTTCACTGACATTTCGAGCAATATGGCTCCGGCTATGCCGTATTTCAAATGCAAATTCGAAACCAGAAACCTTGCTCTTGCAGGGTGTTTGGTCAGGATTAAGAATTTTTCAATAACGTTTAATTCCATGATGGGGTTTTATTTTGTTTCATCCGAATTTTTCTTAGTATCTCGTTTATGATCTTTTAAAGCTTTGCTGATGATCCATTCCAACTGGCCATTGGTGCTGCGGAATTCATCCGCAGCCCATTTTTCAATAGCCTTCATCATATCCTCATTTATCCGTAAGGCAAATGCTTTTTTCTTAGGCATATTATTGATGTAAAGTTCCTGTATTAATAACCGGCGATGCATCTTTATCTGAGCAAAGAACTACCATTAAGTTGCTCACCATACTTGCTTTCTTTTCTTCGTCCATTTCGATGATTTCTTTGTCGTTTAATTGTTCCAGTGCCATTTCAACCATGCTTACGGCTCCTTCTACAATTTTGTAACGGGCTGCAACAATGGCGGTGGCTTGCTGACGGCGAAGCATGGCTCCGGCAATTTCGGAGGCATACGCTAGGTAAGAAATTCTGGATTCGATGACTTTGATGCCTGCAATAGCAAGGCGTTCCGAAAGTTCCTCTTCCAATTTTTCGTTTACTTCTTCTCCACCCGAACGCAAGGTAATTTCAGCTTGTTCGTCATCAAAATTATCGTAAGGGTAGTGCCCGGCCAGTTTTCGGATGGCAGCTTCGCTCTGGATGTTTACAAAGTGGGTGTAATCATCCACCTCAAAAGCAGCTTTGTAAGTGTTTTCAACTTTCCAAACCAACACAATCCCGATCATGATCGGGTTCCCGATCTGGTCGTTTACTTTGATGGGTTCGCTATCGAGGTTTAATGCCCGGAGAGAAATTCGTTTACGGTTAAAAAACGGGTTCACCCAGTAGAACCCATTTTTTTTAATGGTTCCTTTGTAGGCTCCAAAAAGAACCAAAACACTTGATTCGTTAGGGTTTACAATTACAAAACCGCCAATAAAAAAGAATCCGATGGCCGCAAAAATTGAAAGAACAAACAGTTTTGTGGCAATGATTGCCCAAATCGGAAGCCCGATTAATAATAAAGCCAACACAAGCATGGCGTAGCCTGAAATTGGGTTGTAGGTTTTTTCCTGATTCATGATTTTTTAGATTTATAATGATACTAAAATGATATCACAATTATACGATATAAAAAATGTGTTGTCAAGATATTTTGAAAAATAATTAGGGGGTAAGGCCCGAATGTTTAATTTTGCCGCCATGAGTCAGGAAAAAAAATACAAGCATATTATTTTTGATTTGGACCGAACCCTTTGGGATTTTGAAGCATCGGCCAACGAAGTTTTTCAGGAAATTTACAGCAAACATAAACTTGCCGATCAGGGATTTCCCTCGGTGGATATTTTTGTTGCGGCTTACAAAAAACACAATGAATATATGTGGAGCCTGTATCGCGAGGGAAAAATCATGAAAGAGATTATGAGTGTGAAACGCTGGTTTTTAACTCTGGAAGAATTTGGGATTGAGAACGGCGACCTGGCGGCTAAAATTGCGGAAGATTATATTTATATGAGCCCGCGCAGGGTTAAGCTTTTTCCTTATACGCACGAGATACTTGACTATTTGCAACCCAAATACGAACTTCATTTGTTGACCAATGGTTTTGAGGAGGTGCAGCAGGTAAAACTGGATTCGGCCGGTTTGCGAAAATATTTCAAGCACATGATTACTTCGGAGCGATCCGGCTACAAAAAACCCAACCCCAGAAGCTTTAAATTTGCCCTGGAAACGATAGGAGCCACCAAAGAAGAATGCATTATGATTGGCGATGATTTAGGCGTGGATATTATGGGAGCCCGCGGTATTGGCATGGATCAAATTTATGTAAACTATGAAGCCCATCCCCACGAGTTGAAAAATATTACGTTTGAGGTGAATTCGTTGAAGCAGATTGAAGAAATTTTATAGTTTTTATCCTTGTAATCTTTAAAATATAGCTGGGCGGAATTTATAATTCCGCCTGTTTTTGTTTAATGAATTTGTAATTTATTGAGAAATTATAAATTTCTCTATTGTATCGAGCGGAAAAACATTTTCCGCTCAACGGGGCACGGATAATATATCCGCGCCAGCAGAGATAACATATCCGCATCGATGGAATTTTCTATTTATTTTTATCCTTGATATCAAAATCGTAATAAAGCTGAAAATGACCAATTAGTCTTATAAACCTAAATGATATTTTCTTAAAATTCCATTTTATGCCTTCCCAGTTTTCATCTCCTAATTCTTCAGTTTTAATTTCTTCTCTGTTTTTTTCATCCTTTCCAAAAGCTTTATACAGAATTTCTGTAAGTCTTTTTATTTCAGAGTAGTAAGTAATTCCTTTATTTGTGGGTGCAAGTTGACTCAAAGTAATCATTTCAATTTCCTTATGCTTGTTAATTAAAACAATCATTTTATTGAAAAACCCAAAAATAAAATATGGAATATGATAAGACCTAATAAAGCCATTATCCGTTTCTTTTTCTGTATAATCCCCAATTTCGATGAATTTAAGCGGAATCTCAAAGTCAACATCAATTGATCTCTCAAATAAGAAGGTATCATGATACTTTATAAACTCATCAGCTTTTAAAACAATAGTGTTTAATTTTAAGTGCTCAAATAGCTTTTTTGTTTTATTATATGATCTATTATCATTTGTGATATAGAAATTACAAGTTGATGCGAAGGCGCAGTGAAAAGCATCTTCTGTTGTGTTTCGAAACGTTTCCTTTCTTCCTTTTGATGTTCTTACCTTGTCTTCTTGGTAGCCATGAATATCCAATTTTAGATATTCATTTGTAATTGTATTGAACCATTCGGGGGTATTTTTGTCTTCTTGAGCTTGCATGATTTGATTTTCATCAATGTTGAATTTGCTGTAAGCATCTTTTATAGAATTAAAAGGGTCACTAGAGTTAAATATTTTATCCCTGTTTATGCTGAGCCCTGACTGAGTAATTTCACGTAATTTTTTGTAATCTTCTGTTTCATTTAATCTTGTAATCAACTTTCCAAATGATTTTAAAAAACCTTCCATAGTTGGATTGTTTTTTAAATCAGGAAAAAGAAGATTCATTTGATCCAGACCTTCTGGATGCTCTAAAGCTTCAATAAATTCTTTTTCTAAGGGTTGGTTTTTAAATAGGTCAGTTATGATTCCACTAAATATTTTTGTTTTTTCGTCACCTTCTAAGAGTTCTGTTAAAGTGTCTAAGCTGAAATTTCTAAACAAATGTCCTTCTTCAATTCTTTGATCAAATAGTTCTTTTGGCTCATAGATGTGAATTCTTACATTCTCTTTGTCGTTAGCTAGGCAATTATTTTTAGTGAAATGTGAGATGAATTCTAAGTCTTTGTCTATATGTTTTTTTTGTTCAGGATTATCCTCATTATAACTTGAGAAAATATCTCCGATGTGCGATGTTGAATATGGGATCAAATACTTATCACTGGCTAAAATATCATTAAGTTTTGGATTTAAACCATTCTTAATTTCAGTAAAAACATTCCAGTCTAGGTATATTGAAATCATATTTGTTTTGTCTTTTTTATATTACCTACAACTCGTTTATATGCCTACCTTTTTCCTCTTTTAACATCCAAATAAGGTTGTTAAAAGTTCACTTTTGTTGTTTTATATATTTCAACAATCATTAATCAATCGCAACTTAATGCCGGGGAGAAGCATTTCTTTCTGCTATGCTAAGTTAGTGAAAATAACGAGATTATTCACAATGTGCAATGTACGACGTACAATTTTCAATTGAACATTGTAAATTAAAAATCGACAATTGTAAATTTTAATCGAAGGTCGCAACCACATCCACCCCGGCTTTAAGCTTTTGCCCGAGTTTTACCTTGATTGTTGCATCGGTGGGTAGAAGCAAGTCTAATCGAGAGCCAAATTTGATGATGCCCAGTTGTTCGCCTTGTTTTACTTCCTGGCCCTTTTTACTGAAGAATACAATCCGCCGGGCCATGATGCCGGCAATTTGGCGCATTAAAATATCTTGTTTGTTTGTTTTGTGGCGGAGCACAATGCAGCTTTGTTCGTTTTCCATGGACGATTTGGCTTTGTAAGCCGGTAAATGGCTGCCGGATTTGTGTTCGCAATGCATGATTTTTCCGCTGATGGGGTAGAAGTTTACATGCACATTTAAGGGCGACATAAAAACCGAAACCTGGATGCGCTTATCGTTAAAATATTCGCGGTCAAAAATTTCTTCAATGGCAACAACTTTTCCGTCGGCGGCTGAGTAGATGGCATTTTCATCGGGGGGCGTTATCCGTTTTGGAACGCGGAAAAAATAAATGACCATCAAGAAAACAATAAAGCCTGCCAAAGCTACGATGCCCTGAAGCAAAATGTTTTCAGGAAAAATAAACGCGATGGCAATTCCTGTTAAGATTAAAAAAATCCCGACAAAAGCAATCGATCCGTATCCTTCTTTATGAATCCGCATTATAAAACAAAATTTAAATAAACATAAACAGCCGGTACCGCAAAAATCATCCCGTCGAAACGGTCCAAAATGCCACCGTGCCCGGGCATGATTTTTCCGCTGTCTTTGAGGCCTGCTTTTCGTTTCATAGATGATTCAACCAAATCGCCAATGCTTCCGAATATGCTGATGATTCCTCCAAGAACCAACCAGTTTTGTAGGCTTAATCCCCAAAAATAGGTTGATAAAACGTAGGCTGCCGCAACCGATAAAATCACCCCACCAATGGTTCCTTCCCAGGTTTTTTTCGGCGAAATTTTTTCGTGCAGTTTGGTTCGCCCCAAAGCCGAACCGATTAAATAGGCAAACACATCGTTGCACCAAAGGATGATGAAAAATCCGAGCATCACCTGGAAATCTTCAATGCCCAAATCATTTAAAAAATAAAAACGGGTCAGCAAGGCAAAAGGAACTGAAACATAGAGCATCCCCAGGATGAAATTTGAAAGATTGTTGAGTGGCTTTCCGTTTTTGCTGAACAGGATGATGAGCAAACAGGGCAGTATCATTGCCAATCCCCAAACGCTGTATTTAAAAGGCACGAGGCCGGACGAGCTGAGGGTGATGACGCTAAAAATCATAACGCCCGAAAAAATCAGCATCAGACGAGGGAAATAATTGTCGAACAGCTTGGGTTTGAATTTGCTGAATTCGTATAGCCCGATGATGGTAAAAATAAGGCTCAGTAAAGAAAAAATATGCAGCCCGGCATAAATTGCTCCAAGCATAATTGCCAGAAAAACAACGCTTGTTATGGTTCGGGTTAGTAGATTTTTCAAAACGCTTGAGTTTTAATCGTCAATCAGGAATACATAAATTTCTTTGGGACCGTGCATTCCCATCACCAGTGTTTTTTCGATGTCGGCGGTACGGCTGGGGCCGGTAATCAGGGTCGTCATGCTGGGGTAGCTTTCTCCGTAGCGTTGCTGCATGCCAGCCATGGCATCTTTAATGTCGGGAACCAGTTGCGAGGTGTAAGCCATTACCAGGTGGATTTCCGGGAAAAAGTGCAGGCGGCGGCCGCTTTCGTTTCTCGAACTAACAAGAATACTCCCTAAACGTGCGATCAGGTACTCGCACGAAGTAATGCCAACTTTCATGTTTGCAAAATCGTTCTCTTCAAACTGGAAAGGAATTTCTGCTTTTGAAAGCATGGACTGAATGTTTTGTTCACGGCAGAAAAGGGTTCCCCAGAATTTCTCAGTCATCAGCATTTTTAGCTTTTGCAGGAAATCTTTACGGTTTTCGCAATAAACAAACCGGCCGTCGACTTTGGTAAACTCAGTGGCAAAAGTAACATCAAGGTCTTCCGCCATAGGCTGAAATATCGGCGATTCAAATTCAATGTTTTGAACCGGGTTTTCCAGCTTGCTGATTAAAGCGTTGCGGATGTTTTTAAGGATCTTTTCTCTTGATGTACTCTCTTCCATTTATGCTTTGGGTTCTTCTTTTTTCTTATCCTCCGAAACTTTTTTAGAGGTAGAATCTTTCTTGGTTTTTTCTTCTAATTTGTCAGCTTCAATGTTTGGATTTACGCTTTCTTCCTCATCCTCTTTTTTGTTTCCCCAGGGGCGTTCGCCAAAAACTTTTTCCAAATCTTCGCTGAAAATAACTTCGCGCTCCAACAAAATATTGGCTAATTCTTCCAGTTTTTCTTTGTTTTCTGTGAGAATCTCTTTGGCTTTCTGATAGGCTGATTCAACCAGTTTGCGAATTTCTGCATCAATTTTTTCGGCGGTTTTTTCGCTAAACGGTTTGGTGAACGAATATTCTTGCTGACCCGTAGAATCGTAATAACTGATGTTTCCGATTTCTTTGTTCAGTCCGAAATAAGTCACCATGGCAAGGGCTTGTTTGGTTACCTTTTCCAGGTCGTTCAATGCTCCGGTTGAAACTTTTCCAAAGAAAATTTCTTCGGAAGCCCGTCCGCCAAGCGTGGCACACATTTCGTCAAACATCTGATCGAAAGTGGTGATCTGGCGTTCTTCGGGTAAATACCATGCTGCGCCCAAAGCTTTTCCGCGTGGAACAATGGTAACTTTTACCAACGGATGGGCGTGCTCAAGCAGCCAGCTTACGGCAGCATGCCCTGACTCGTGGTAAGCAATAACTTTTTTCTCATCTTTTGAGATGATCTTATTTCGTTTTTCAAGTCCGCCAATGATACGGTCGATGGCATCCATAAAATCTTGTTTTCCAATAACCTTCTTGTTTTTACGGGCGGCGATCAAGGCCGATTCGTTACAGACATTGGCGATGTCAGCTCCGGAAAATCCGGGGGTTTGTTTTGCAAGGAACGCCACGTTAAGTGTATTGTCGATTTTTAGTGGTTTCATATGAACCTTAAAAATGGCTTTGCGTTCTTCCAGATCGGGAAGCTCCACATGAATCTGGCGGTCAAAACGTCCGGCGCGCATCAACGCACGATCCAGGATGTCTGCGCGGTTGGTGGCTGCCAAGATGATTACCCCGGTGTTGGTGGCAAAACCATCCATTTCGGTTAGTAGTTGGTTCAGGGTATTTTCTCGTTCGTCGTTGGCCCCGGTGATGGCATTTTTGCCACGGGCACGACCAATGGCATCAATCTCATCGATAAAAACGATACAAGGTGCTTTTTCTTTGGCTTGTTTAAAAAGGTCTCGAACACGGGAGGCTCCCACGCCCACAAACATTTCCACAAAATCGGAACCTGAAATAGAGAAAAACGGAACCTTTGCTTCGCCGGCAACGGCTTTAGCCAGTAAGGTTTTTCCGGTACCCGGAGGGCCTACCAGCAAAGCTCCTTTCGGAATTTTACCGCCTAGTTGGGTGTACTTTGAGGGGTTCTTTAAAAAGTCAACAATTTCCATCACCTCAACCTTAGCTTCTTCCAGCCCGGCCACATCGTTAAAATTGATGGTGACGCTAGTTTTTTGGTCGAACAACTGAGCCTTTGATTTACCGATGTTAAAAATTTGCCCGCCGGCACCCCCTGAATTTCTACTCATCATACGCATGATAAAGAACCAGGCGGCAATGATAATCAGAATGGGTAACATCCACCCCAATAAATCGGCTCCCCAGTTTTTACGGGTGTCGTTGGTGATATATACTTTTTCGCTGTTATTTTTTTGAGCCTGTTCAACTTTTTCTTCAAACTTCTCAATAGAACCAATATAATAAATGTAGTTCGGGCTTTTAGAACTAAAATTCCCACCCTTGACTTTTTCATATTTAGGTTTGGTGAGCCGATCCTCTTTGATGAAAATTTCGGCAAATTCTTTGTTAACCAGGACGATTTTACTAATGTCGCCATCTTCCAGCATTGTTTTTACTTCGCCCCAGTTTGTTTCTTTGGTACTTCCTCCAATATTAATAAATTGGATAGCGATAAAAATAACGGCTAAAATTCCATAAATCCAATAAAAATTAAATTTTGGTTTTTTAGACTGTGTCTTGTTATTATTTGGTTTGGTCGATTTATTGTCTGTCATTCTGTCTCAATCAATAAGTTTTACATTCGTATCTGTTTGTCAGTCGTCGCTTTCAATATGTTGGATTTCAGCATCTGCCCATAAATCTTCAAGTTTATAAAAACGTCGGGTTGTTTCCTGAAAAATATGGATCACAACGTCAAAATAGTCTATCAAAATCCATTCCGCATTTGCAAATCCTTCTTTATGTCTGGGATTTTCCCCGGTATTTTTCTTTACAAATTCTTCTACCGAATCAGCAATGGCTTCCACGTGTGGTTTAGAAGTGCCGTGGCATACAATAAAACATCCGGTAACTGAATTTGGGATGTTTTGTAAATCGAGTTTAACTATTTCTTTTCCTTTTTTTTCGATGATCCCCATCACGGCATAATCGGCTGTGGCAGAGATTTCTTTTTCTTTTCCCATGCAGTGATATTTACTTACATACAAAAGTACGTAAAATATAATTTGTTCGGAATGTATATTTGCCCGCTTTTCTTTTTGTACATTTATCTTAAATTCGAACGCGATGATTTATAAAAATGTTTTGGGGAAGCACATCCTTCATTTTGAATCTTTAACATCGACCAATGCAAAAGCGTTGGAATTGCTGGCCGATGATAAACTGGATGAGGGTTCGGTCGTTATTGCCGATTTTCAGGAAGCAGGCAAAGGCCTGGATGCCAATAGTTGGGAAAGCGAAAAAGGGAAAAACCTCTTGATGAGTTTTCTCGTTTATCCGCGTTATATTAAACCGGAAAAGCAATTTTTGTTGAATAAAATTGTATCCCTGGCAGTGGTTGATGTTGTTCGAGAATTTCTTCCTAAGAAGGAACTGAAAATAAAATGGCCCAATGATGTTTACGTGGGCGACAAAAAAATCTGTGGCATTCTGATTAATAATTTAATCAAGGGAAATGAAATGACTTCGTCGGTGATTGGTGTTGGTTTAAATGTAAACCAGACGGAATTTTTAAGTGATCCCCCCAACCCGGTTTCGATGAAAAATATATCCGGAAAAAAATATGATTTAACGACTGTTTTTGTACGTTTTTGTGATTTCCTGAATAGAAGATGCAGGGGCCTAATGCAGGATGAAGAAAAAATTAACCGGGATTATTTAAATCACTTGTACCGCTTCGAAAAACAGGCTCTTTATAAAATTGCCACCAACGAAATTGAAGCCCGGATCACAGGAATTGATGCTTATGGAAGACTTTGCCTGGAAACCAAGAATGCCCGAAAATATACCTGTGATTTGAAAGAGGTAGCGTTTGTAATTTGATTTTCTGTACCTACTTTTATTATTGACTTTTAGAGCGTTTTGTATGCTTCAAAATACCTAGCTATTTTGTAATTTGGTTTTCAGCATTTATATTTGCTCTCGAAATTTGACCGATGAATTTGCACGACGTGAATAATAAATGGCTTGAAAAGTTATCAAGAGGAGATGATGATGCATTTCAGATGCTTTTCGAAAATTATTATCCCTCGCTTGTCATTTTTGCAGAAACTTATGTTAAAGATGAAGAGAGAGCAAAGGATATTGTGCAGGATGTGTTTTTGATTCTTTCTGATCGAAAGGAAATCTTTAAATCAATTGATAATTTAAAATCATACCTCTATACTGCCGTAAAAAACCAAAGCCTGAAATTTCTTAAGCACGAGAAAGTTAAAGATAAATACCAAAAACATATTTTGTATACTACCGATTCTTCTGATGAGGGATTTTTGAGTAAAGTACTTATAGAAGAGGCTTATCGGCATTTGTACCTGTCTATTGAGAAACTTCCGCCACAAACACAAAGGGTTTATAAGCTGGCGTTAAAAGGCTTAAAAAACCAAGAAATTGCCGATGAACTTAGCATTTCAATTGAAACGGTAAAAACGCATAAACAAACCGGGAAAAAGCAGTTGCAAAAATACATGAAAGACCTAATGTTTATTTTCCTTATTCTTAATATCTAGAAAATCTTTATCCCTCTTTTTTCTCTAAGGGGGTCTTATTAGCGTATATACATATTTCTAACGCAAAATAAGACAGCCTTGGCACCATTGGGAAACACTTTTGAAATTGCAAAAATTGTAGCGAAATACCTGCAAAATAGCATTGAACCCCGGGAACAAGCCATTCTTGATAAGTGGCTAAATGAATCGGAAGACCACCGGGTACTTTTTGGACAAATTTGTTCGAAAAGTAAAATTGATAAAAAACTAAGCTCTTATTCCAGGATTGATTGGGAAAAAGATTATCAGGAATTTATCGAGAAACGGAATAGAAAACGCACCCGATTTGTTCCTGTTCGTAAGTTTTTACGGTATGCAGCATTATTTGCTATCCCCCTGGCTTTGGGAGCCTCCCTTTTGTTTTGGGATTCTATAAATAGTGTTTTATTTTCCGATCCGGTTATTCCTCCGGGATTTAGCAAAGCAACACTGGTGTTAGCCGACGGAAAAACCTATGAGCTAAATAAGGATTCGACTTATACCATTTATGAAGTTGATGGAAGTGCTTTGAAAAATTATCAGGGGCAAATATCTTATGATACCTCAGGGCTTAAACTTTCTGATCCTTCCCTTAAACTCAATAAACTTCTTACTAACCAGTTATTTATTCCAAGAAATGGAGAGTATAAATTAACCTTGGTTGATGGGACCAAAGTTTGGATCAATTCAGAAACATATATTGAATATTTTGTGTCGCTTGAAGGCGACAAAAGAGTTGTAAAATTGCAAGGCGAGGCTTATTTTGAGGTTGCGCACAATCCTGCCAAACCTTTTATTGTTGAGTTGGAAAATTCAAAAGTAGAGGTTTTAGGAACCTCTTTTAATATAAAGGCTTATAAAGACGATTATTATATCACCACAACGCTGGCTGAGGGTAAGGTTTCATTTTCTTCAGAAGCAGGGGGTGAGAATTTCATATTAAACCCCGGCCAACAATTTGAATTGGATAAAAGAAATGATATTGTTACAAGGCGTGATGTAAAAGCTTCTTTATATACTTCTTGGAAAGATGGACGGTTTGCATTCCAGAACCAACGAATGGAAGATATTTTGAAAACCCTTTCGAGATGGTATGATGTTGAAATCGTTTATGAATTTGAAAAAATAAAGGACCGGAGATTTACAGGAGATCTTAAACGTTATGATGATTTCAATAAGCTGCTGAAAATCATGGAAGAATCGAAACTTGTTAAGTTCGAGATTGAAGACAAAAAGATAATACTAAAAGATATTTAAAAAAAAGGCAGAAGAAAAAGCCGCTCTTCTGCCTAAACCGGAAAATCCGGTTGTTTAAATTATTCACTTAAACAATACAAATTTATGAAAAAAAATTACGCGTGTGGAACTCCTTTATGGAGATGTCTTAAAAAGACAGCAAATCCCATAAATATTCGTGGGATGCTGATTTTTGTGTGCTTGATTCATTTTTCAGTGCTTTATTCTCAAAACAATGGGTTTACTATAAAGCTGAAAAATGTGGAACTGGAAAAAGTTTTTGATCAGATTAAAACACAATCTGATTATACTTTTTTTTACGATAATGAGGGAATCTCTAAGATTAAAAATGTAAGTATTGATGTAAAAAATGCTTCGATAGATGAAGTGATGGAGCAGCTTCTTAAGTCTACTCCTTATGCTTACAAAATTGTTGACAAAACCATTATTTTGTTTTTAAAAGAAAAAAGAAAAAAAGCCGATGATTCTCAGACTAATAATACTTATGCGGTAAGCGGGAAAGTGCTTGATGAAGACGGTGATCCCTTACCCGGTGCTACTGTTTTGATTAAAGGAACCACAAAAGGAACCACTACCAATGTTGATGGAAATTATACCCTTAAAGTCCCCAAAGGTACTGTTT
Source organism: Bacteroidales bacterium (assembly GCA_963664245.1). Taxonomy (GTDB): domain Bacteria; phylum Bacteroidota; class Bacteroidia; order Bacteroidales. The sequence continues at coordinate 1,441,608 of OY760934.1, read as the reverse complement.
TACTTTTCAGTTTTATTGGTTTCCATAAACAGGAAATTGCTGTTTCTGCTGAAGATTCAGAAATAAATGTGGTAATGGAGCAAAAGGCTGCAGAGTTGGGGGAATTTACCGTAATCAGTACTGGTTACCAACTTATTAAACCTGAACAAAGTACAGGTAGTGTTGCTACGATGCGGGCAAAAGAATATGACAGCCGTATCAATACGACTGATTTTTTAACCAGTCTTGAGAACCGTATACCAGGTCTACTTATCAATAAAGATGTTGAATTTGAAGGGAACAGCCTTTTCCAAATCCGGGGTATTTCTACCATTAATGGAGGAAAAGAGCCGTTAATTGTAGTGGATGGTTATCCTACCGAGCTCTCATTGGATATGATTAATCCTAACGAAATCGAATCGGTTACCGTGCTAAAAGATGCTGCTGCTGCAACAGTTTATGGTGCCCGTTCTTCCAATGGTGTTATTGTAATTGAACGCAAAAAGGCTAAAGCAGGTAAAATAAATGTTGATTTTAGAGCCACAACAGGTTTTAAACCTAAAGAAAACTATGACCGCTATCGTTGGGATGAGGATGCATCTAACATATATATTGATTATTACCGGCTTACTAATACAGCTTTTCCTTACATGTGGACTCTTATGAATAGTATTTATTCAGGTAATTCTTTTAACCTTCCTGCTCCGGCATATATAATGGCTCAACTTACTGATAATGTCATTGATTCGACACAGGCAGAGCAGCAATTCAGAGAGCTAGGTTCATATAACAATGCAAAAGATTATGCCCGTTTATTTTTACGTACGGCCACAACCCAAACTTATAACCTGAATCTTTCAGGGGGTAATGAAGATGCGCTTTACTATATTACGGCTAATTATACTGATTATAATGCATCACAGATTAAGAATGGGAATAGTAGGTTTCAGTTGTCGGGTCGTACAATGCTAAATTTTTCTAATCGTTTTTCGCTGGATTTGACTACCGATTTTCAGGAAGCAAAAGAAAATTCAGTTTCTATTCCGAGTATTGCTAGTATTTTCTCTTATGAACGTTTTGAAGATGGGGAAGGGAATCCTCTCCCTATTTATTATAATTCAAACGCAAACCCTTACTATAATAAGGCACTTATGGAGTTGGGACTGTTGGATAACATGTATTACCCGCTGGTAGAAATAAATGAGGTTAATGACAAGACTCGTACTGTTAATAACCGTATCACAGCTAATTTCCGTTATGACATAGGTAAAGGAATTAATTTTAATTTCGGAGGCGTTTATGAGACTTCTCGTACGGAAATTAAGCATTTTGCCAGTGAAAATTCATCAGAGGTTCACCAGTATGTCAATTATTATACCCAAGATGATGGAAAGGGAGGTTTCATTTTCAATTTCCCCAAGGGTGATTTCTTAAAGGAAAGCCAAAGGACTAAACAGAGTTATACTATACGAGCCCAACTGAATTATGATAAACAACTTGATAACGATCATTCTCTTAATCTTATATTCGGTGGAGAAATAAGAAAGGTGCTTACTAAATCTAGCTCCACAGCTTATTTGGGTTATAGTGATCAAACATTATTACTTCAGGCTGTTGATTATAAAAGCTTATCTAAATTTTCAGGAAAATATGCTCAATCAAACTCGTCGATATTATATGATATTTCATGGCTTTATAATCAGGGCTATAGAGATGATCGATATCTTTCTGCTTATTCTAACGTGGTGTATGCCTATAAAGGAAAATATTCTTTTACAGGAAGTATCCGTATCGACCAGTCTAATTTGTTTGGTACCGATCCTAAATACAAATATAAGCCATTATGGTCGCTAGGGGCAGCCTGGAATATTCACAAAGAAGAATTTATGCAAAATATAGATTGGCTTAAATCTTTAAAGCTTCGCATGGCCTATGGTTTTAACGGAAATGTGGCCAAAGAAGCGCTGCCTGAAGTAATAGCCTGGGCCAAGTATAACTATGTTTTCTTGAACACTATCCCAAGTTTGCGTTTATTGTCTCATGCCAACAGTGGCTTGCGTTGGGAACAAACCCGTAATTTTAATATCGGTTTGGATTATACGATCTTCAAAAATATTACGGGTAGCATTGATTATTATAACAAGAAAAGTACAGATTTATTGGCAAATAATCAGATTGATGCTTCAAAAGGAGGATCGTATGCCCTGATAAACCAAGCATCTATTCGTAATACAGGACTAGAGGTTACCCTGCATGCTGATTGGATTACCCGTAAAATTTTTAATTGGAATACCGGGCTTGTTTTATCACATAACAGTAGTAAGGTGTTAGGGATATTTAACAGCCATTTGACTACGGAGAGTGAGGCAGATGATTATTTTACTGGAAGTTATAGTGATTATATAGAAGGGTATGCTATTGGGGCGAAGTTTAACTATCGTTATGCCGGATTGGATTCCGAAGGAGCGATTTTAGTTTATAATGAGAATGGAGAACCTGAAGAGTTTTCATATTCACTTGACAAAACATATCTTGATTATGCTGGCAGTTCTATTCCTACCGTTACTATAGGTTTAAGTAACCGGGTGGATATCGGAAACTTTTATGCGTATTGTATGATTAACTTTTATGGTGGCTTTAAAGTAAGCGTTCCCCCTCCATTTGCAGGAGATCTAAGACCTCTTGAGGGTGCTGATAATTATTGGCGAGAAGCAGGTGATGAAGAAGATCCGGGGGTGTTACCATCTCCCTTAAATGGCTATACTTCTAACTTAAGATATACTGATAAGTATACAGTTAGTGGTGCTTATTTTACATTGGCAGACCTTACGGCTTCTTATAGTTTTCGTAATAGCAAGCTGGTTGAAAAAATCGGTTTATCTAATCTTGAATTAAGAATGCAGGCTTCCAACCTGTTTACAGTAGGGCTAAACAAATTCAATTATAGTGTAGCTACGGGCAGTTATGCAAAATCTTACCTGACCCCTACGTATACAGTAGGATTGTATGTTAATTTCTAATTTTTAAAATGATAAAATTGAAAACAATGAAAAACATAGTTAAAAAAACAATATTTCAATATTTCCTTCCTGTTCTGTTTCTTTTGTTTGTATTTGTTTCATGTGACCATTACTTGGATGTAGATCCAAAAGGGGTGCAGATATTGGAAACAGTAAAAGATTATGATGAATGGTTAAACAGTAGTGAAATTGAACTCTCTCTACCATCACAAATAAATTTTTTAGCAGATAATGTAGACAACCCAACGATTCCTAAACTATTTACAGCTATTAATGATCGGGTATATACTTGGCAGGCGCAGTTTTTAGAGGAGGTTGGATCTTCAGCCATTGTATGGGCTAATTTCTACAAGTCAATTTATTATTTCAATACGGTAATATTGGGGGTTAATGATGCTATAAGAGGAACGGAAGAAGAGAAAGCAAGCCTGAGAGCAGAAGCATTACTTGGCAGGGCTTTTGAATACCTTTACCTGGTAAACCTGTACGGGAAAGTGTATGATCCAAATACAGCAGATCAAGATTTAGCGGTACCTTTTGTAACCTCTAACGATTTAAATACTCCAACTCCTGATCGTGCTACGGTACAGGAAATTTATGACCATATCATTACGGATCTTACAGAGGCCATTCCTAATTTGCCTACAGATAATAGTGATAACCGTTTTCGGGGTAGTGTAGCTGCGGCATATAGTATACTGGCCAGGGCTTACCTGTACATGGGTGATTATTCAAAAGCGGCACAGAATGCCCAACAGGCATTGACTAATGGAATGGATACTATATTGGATTATTCTATTATGATTAATGAAAACGATATAACTGATATACAAGTCAGGGAGGATGCCATTTATGCACGGCTTAATACCACACGAGGGTTTTCTCTATATCCAAAACTGTCTTTTCTTCAGTCCTTTGATACAACCGATTTGCGTTTGCCATTTTTCTATAGAAACTATGATGATTATAATTTTTCAATAAGAGGGAAGGTTGAGTATTATTCTTTTACTTCAATAACTGCCTATCCAAATTGGGGAACATCTGTAGCTGAAATGCGTTTAATACTTGCCGAAGCGGCTGCCCGTGCAAATGATTTGCCCGAAGCTTGTGGCCAGTTGGATTTGCTTCGTCAAAAACGTTTCCCTAAATTTATAATAGATAATACGGTAACACCACCGGATACGACTTATAGGTACGAAAAATTTGAATCGACGAACCAGGAAGAAGTACTGCAGAAAGTGTTGGCCGAAAGAACCTTTGAATTTCCTTATAATGGAATGCGTTGGTTTGATATGCGGAGGTTGGATGCCGAAGGCCGTATGCCGACTATCAATAGGTATGACGGAGAGGAAAGTATAATCGCCACTTTGCCCGCAGGTAGTAATAAATACACCCTGCAAATCCCTATACAGGTATTGTATTTTAACCCTGGCTGGCCTCAAAATCCTTGGAATGAGGAACGGTAATAGCTAACAACATATGAGTACATTTAAAGGAGTCGCCTTCAAAGGAGGCTCCTTTAAAAAGCCTTAGCTGTAAAGGTACAGTGTATTGTTTTTGCAAACAAAAAATTTAAAAATTTTAACGGACAAAAGGGGAGATTTCCCGGAATGAGGAGACTTGCTATGCTGTCACCGAACAGAGGTAAGTAACAGAATGTCTAATAAGAATTAACTAAGGAAGAACTTTATGAAAGAACCACTAGTAAGAATAGAAAACCTGTCCCACCGTTATAGTATCCAATGGGCGGTCAAGGATGTGAGTTTCGAAATACCCGGCAAAGGGATTTACGGCTTGCTTGGCTCCAACGGGGCAGGCAAGTCAACTACCATGAACATCATGAGCGGGGTGCTGAAACAGACCCAGGGTAATGTATTTATTAAAGGGATTAATTTATCAAAAAATACGATAGAAGCCAAAAAACAAATCGGGTTCTTGCCCCAAAAACCGCCATTGTATACCGATACAACAGTAGAGGAATACCTGTTCAATTGTGCCTATTTGCGAATGATCCCTGAAAAGAAAGTTAAAAAAGCAGTGGAGGAAGTGATGGAAAAATGTGCCATTACCCACTTTAAAAAACGTTTAATCCGAAACCTCTCGGGTGGTTACCAACAACGGGTAGGGATTGCCCAGGCAATCATACACAAGCCGGCTTTTATTATTTTGGATGAGCCTACCAATGGTTTGGATCCGAACCAGATTCTTGAAGTTCGCAAGCTTATCAAGGAGATTGCAGAAGAACGGGCGGTATTGCTATCCACCCACATCCTTACCGAAGTGCATGCCATTTGCGATCATATCCTGATGATAGAACATGGGAAACTGGTATTCTCGGGAAAAACCGAAGAATTTGACAATTACTTAACGCCGAACACCATTTTTGTGCGCTTGTTGGAAATGCCCTCAATGGATGACCTGATGAAGATAGATGGTATAGAAAGCGTAGAAGAACTGGGTGGCCCGGATTACTGCCTGAAATTTGTGACCCTGAACGGGGCTATTGAGCGTACGGTAAAGGAAAGTGTGAGAAATAATTGGCGTTTGGATGAAATCAGGACAGAGAAAAATTCATTGAACGATGTATTCTCGGCATTGTCAAAAAACTAAAAAGATAAAGAAATGAAGATGATATTTAAAATAGCACGAATGGAACTTCAGAAGATGTTCTATTCGCCCATTGCATGGTTGGTTCTTATTATATTTGCAGTACAGTCAGGCCTCACTTTTATGGGGTTGGTAAAAACCTTTGTCATTAATGCAGAGTTAGGTTATGATACGCCAGAGCTAACAACTCAAATTTTTAGTAGTTCTTTTGGTCTTTTTAGTCAGATACAGAGAAATATTTATTTATATCTTCCCTTGCTTACTATGGGCTTATTAAGCCGTGAGTTTAGCTCAGGATCTATAAAATTGTTGTACTCAGCTCCTATTTCCAATAAACATGTTGTATTGGGAAAATTTCTTTCAATGATGGCCTTTGGTTTCCTAATGATATTTATTCTTCTGCTGCAATCCTTTTATGGTTTTTATGCGATCAAGGATTATGATTTTTCATTGGTTGCAACGGGCTTATTGGGACTTTACCTGTTAATATGTACTTATTCAGCTATTGGATTATTCATGTCTTCGTTGACCTCTTACCAGGTTGCAGCAGCGATGGGGACCTTTGCTGGTTTTTTTGTTTTAGAAAAAATTGGCAACATGTGGCAGGGGGTAGAACTGGTTCGTGATATTACCTACTGGTTATCTATAGGAGGCAGGACTAATACTTTTATTAAAGGCTTAATTTGCAGTGAGGATGTTTTATATTTCACCTTGGTATCTGTGTTATTTATTTCATTTACGATTTTCAGATTAAAGGGTATTCGCGAAAAAAGTCCGAGGTATATTTCTTTTGCTAGGTATGTTGGGGCTTTTGTAATTGTTGCCCTAATGGGGTATGTAAGTACGATCCCTTTTTTAATGAAATATCACGACTCAACACGTTGTAAGGATAATACGTTAACACCCAATAGCCAGGAAATTATTTCTAAACTTAAAGGGGAAATAAAAATTACAACTTATGTGAATGTTTTTGGGAGCAACATATGGGCAGGCCTTCCTCATTCTATTAATCGTGATCTGGATAGATATAAACAATATCAGCGGTTTAAACCGGGTATAAAAATGAAGTATAAATATTATTATGACTTACCAGTACAAGAAGATCTGTTAAGAAATCATAATGCCCGTTTTGTAGGAATGACCGCTGAAGAAGCTTTGTCAAAAATTTGTAAAACTTATCGTATAAATGAAAACTGGTTTAAACCTGGTAATGATTATCTAAATGAGATTGATCTTAAATCCGAATTAAACCGTTTTGTTCGAAAAATTGAAACCGAAAATGGGAAAACCGCTTATTTGCGTACCTATGATGATATGACGAGATTTCCTTTTGAATCTCAAAAGACCGCAGCCTTTAAAAAATTAGTTATGGAGCTTCCCTTGGTAGGTTTTGTTACAGGGCATGAAGAAAGGGATATAAATAACTTTGGGTCACGTGGTTATTTGAGGTTGGCAAAAGAAAAAACGTTCAGGTATTCATTGATTAATAATGGGTTTGATTTTACAGCATGTGCATTGTCGCAGCCTGTTGATAAAGATATTGATATTTTGGTCATTGCAGAACCTAAAAAAAGTTTCTCTGCTCAGGAATTGAATAACTTGGATAACTATATTGACCGTGGGGGAAATTTAGTTGTTGCTTGCGATGTAAACCGTCAGGATGCTATGAATCCCTTGGTAGAGCGTTTTGGTGTTAGGTTTTTACCGGGGCAGGTGGTAGAACACAATAAAGGCTATGAGATGGATATGGTAACAGCTGTTACTACGAAAAAGGGTCGTAAACTTGCTTATCAGCTTAAAAATATAAAAGATAAAAGGGTTGTTATGATGCCAGGAACGGTAGCTGTTTCTTATGAAGAGAAAAATGGATTTGAATACATTCCTGTGTTGGTTTCCGATACGGTAAAAAACATCGCACAAATTGATTCTCTTGGTTCTTGGAATGAACTGGAAACAACAAACTTTATTGATGAAGTTCCAAAATATAACCCTGAAAAAGGCGAAACATTGGGAGCTCTTACAACTACTTTAGCATTAACGCGTAAAGTAGGGGAGAAAGATCAAAAAATCATGATCCTGGGCGATGCTGATTGTCTTAGTAATAGTGAACTTTTAAGAAGGAGAAATGGGTTTTCTGCCGCTAATACTTCTGGGTGGATGTACGGAATGTTCTTCTGGTTGTCTGATGGCGAAGTCCCCATTGATGTCCGTCGTCCGGCACATCCGGATAATGAAATTTATACCAAAGAAGGTCAGTTAACTTTTTTAAATGCCTTGTATAAAATAATTATACCAGTATTATTTGCATTGCTATTTCTTTTGATTTGGTTACGAAGGAAAGGACGTTAATAATAGCAACTTAAAGGTGGTTAGGTGTTTTGGGCACCTAGCCATTTTTTTTGAGATCTTTAAATATTTGATTTACTCCCTTATTTTGCGAAAAGATTAAGTTTTTAAACGAAATAATCTAAATTGTTATCCGAATACAATACTATTTTTCTCTTAGGTTAATTAAGGTTAACAGGTTTAGAATAACTTGCTGAATCTTTTATCTTTGTTTTATGCAAAAAAGCATTGTTCTGTATAAAAAAATCAGGATTATTGTTCCAATGGTTTTAAGCCTTTTATTATTGGCTTTATTTATTCTTTATTGGTTGAATTCTCAATATCAACAAGAAAAAGATATCTTTCGAGGGGGAATATATCGTCTTTATGCTTTTTCTTCTAATGATGCTAGTAACAGATTGGTGTATAAAAGATTTGTTGGACCAATTATTAGCTATCCGGACACCTCTAAAATTGAAAATCTGAAAATTGCCAATGTTAAAATCAGAGAGCATGTAAAAAAGCGTTTTTATAAGGAGATTCTAAATTATTATTATGATAATAAGGTTTATTGGGATTCGTTATTTTTTTTCTATAAAACGAATCAAATATTGCCTGATATTGACGGCTTTTTCCAAAATAGGATAGGGCGTTTTTCCGGGTTCACTAGTATTATATCCCAAAATAGGATAGATCAAAGGTCATATAATTATTTTTCGCCACCCCAAAAGAATGATAATAAAGAAGACATTGAGTTTTTAAGAAATTTTTTTATAAGAATGTTGGCTCAGAAATACCCTGGTGTTGAAGTTCAGTGGACAAAACATGATACAATTGATAATGATGAAGCTAAAAAATACATATACCTGACTGCTTTTTGGGGAGATGGTAAAAGGATTTCTTATGCAAAAATTGATAATTACACGCTTTATTTGCTAGAGCTTATTTTTCCACAAATTGCTTTTGTTTTTGTGTTGTTTAGTTTGTCAGTTTTTGCTTTAGTTTTTGCTTACAGAAGTTATTTATCGCAGATCAAATTAAATGTCTTGCGTTCGGATTTTGTTAATAATATCACGCATGAATTAAAAATTCCGGTGGCTACGGCTAAAGCCGCACTTGAGGCGATGCAGGGTTTTGGGATGAAAGATGAGGGAAAAATGGAGAAATACCATCAAATGATGTTGGTCGAAATGAATCGATTGGATAAGCTCACCTCCAGGGTTTTGGAACATTCTAAATTGCAATCCCGTCAACACCCGGTTCATAAAGCCATGATTAATATGAATGAGTTTATCAGGAATATTGTTGATTCGATTAAACTGGCTTATCCTGATCTGAAACAGATTAGTTATGATACCCCACTCCAGGAAATTCATCTTTCGGTTGATAAGGTTTATATTGAGGGCGTTATTCGAAACCTCATTGAGAATAGCATGAAATATGGAGGAGAGGATGTTAAAATAGAAGTGGTATTGCTGCAGGAAAATGAAAAAGTCTTTATTTCGGTTCTTGATGATGGCCCTGGTATTCCTGAAGAATATATTTCTAAGATTTTTGATCGCTTCTTTAGGGTTCCTACCGGGAATAAACATAATATTAAAGGCTTTGGCTTGGGATTGAGCTTTGCTGCATTGGTGATGAAACAACATAATGGTAGTATCAAAGCCAGAAACTTACCAGATAGGGGTTGTGAATTTGTTTTGAAATTCCCCTATTCTTAAAATCTTTAACAATATTTAAGTCTTTTAACGGCTGAACCGCTTTTTTAAATTGTTATCTTGCATGGTAATAAATCAATAGCTATGGGCAAGAAAAAGATTTTATATATTGAAGACGAACCCAGTTTGGGGCAGATTATATTTGAAACATTACAGCATAGGGGGTTTGAGGTGGTTTGGGAACAGGATGGTGCAAATGTTATGCGGCATTTTAGTAACTTTCAACCGGATATATGCGTGGTTGATGTAATGTTGCCCAATATTGATGGCTTTGAATTATGCAAGCTTATTCGCCAGAAAGATTCCAACATTCCCATTATTTTTTTAACGGCTAGGGTTGAACTTGCTGATTTGGTGAAAGGATTTGAAGCAGGAGGAACCGATTATATCCGTAAACCGGTAAGTTTGGAAGAACTTTTTCTCAGGATACAAAATCAGCTTAAAATTCATGGTTCAAATAATGCCAGGGATTTAGCGGATGATGATATGATTAATGAAGAAATAGGGATTGGGACTTATACATTTTATCCCAACAGGTTTGAATTAAAATCGCCTTCGGGTTTGTCAGTCCTTTCGAACAGGGAGGGTGAAATTCTTAGAATGTTAGTAGAGAAAGGAACCCGTATTATTGAACGAAAAGATATTTTGCTCCAGGTATGGGGCGATGATTCGTTTTTCAATTCTCGAACCCTGGATGTTTATATAAAGAAACTTAGAAACTATTTTAAAAAAGACCCCAATGTTGAAATTCAAACCTTAAGGGGTAGGGGTTACCTGCTGTTGGTTAGAAGAGATGCCTGATGAGTAAGAAAACTGTAATTTTCAATGGATAATAAAAAAACCCGAAATTTTAATTTTTCGGGTTTTTTATTATCATATGTTTTGATGTATTTTATAATTCTCCATTCAAACATTTTTGAGACCACAGGTCTTTCTTTTCTTGATCTGAAGCAAGGTCAACCGCTTTTTTGGCCATTTTCATCGCTTCATCAATTTCCCCGACTTTGTACAATGCATAAGCATAAGTATCAATAGTGGCAAAGCTTTTATCCAATTCAGCTGCTTTTTTTGCCATTTTTAAGGCTTTTTGCAAAACATCTTCTTTTAGTTCTATTTTCGCATCAACAATCATCCATGCATATTGGTTCAGGGTTTTAGCATTATTAAATTCATATTTTAGAGCGAAGTCAGCAAGGCCATCGAAAAATTTGTTTTTGTCTGGATCGCGATATAATTGTTGTAAGTCCATTAGAGCAAATAGTTTGTTTGCAATTTCCTCATCCAATTCAATTAATTCTTTTTTCTTTTGTGCAATTGTCTCTTCATTTCTTGTTCTCATCGCATTATTGAAATCTTGCTCCATGATCTGCTCAATAAAATTATTGATTGTAGCTTCACCAACTACATCTTTAAATTTTGCTTTATTTTCCATAACAAAGGTGAATTTTTTATCGTTCACAGATTTTATGGTAGCACTCATGATTTCAACATCTTTAGCGTTGAACAATTCTTCGTTTGTCCGCTGGGCATAATAAGCTTCTGCAGCCTCATCAACATCTTCATACAGACTTTTAGCTGTTAAAATATATTCCTGAAGAAAAGGAATGCTGCGTTCTCCATTATTGTATTTTTTTGCAAAACTTCCCCAATTCTTTTCAGTATCAAATGCCGTTTTAGCTACCTCAATTAAAGCAGGAGCCGACATGCTACCTAAAGCTTTGTGTTGAAGATTCCCTTCTGCATCTAACCATAATAAGGTTGGGAATGCTTTTACCCCGTATTTTTTTCTTAATTCAATTCCTTCACCTTTCTCCATATCCATTTTAATGCTCACGAAGTTGGCATTAAAATAGTCTCCCACTTCTTTTTGAGTGAATACCTCGCTTGAAAGCATTTTACACGGGCCGCACCAAACGGTAAAACAATCCATGAAAACCATTTTATTTTCAGCTTTTGCTTTTGCCAGGGCTTCGTCAAAGGTTCCGTGCTCAAATTCAATTCCTTGTGCAAATACACCCATTGAGAATGCAACTGCGGCAATCACTAATAGTAATTTTCTCATTTTTCAAAATTTAAATTCAACGTTATTGTAGTTCAATAATAAGTAAGACACAAAAGTCGCTAAAAAGGATGAAAAACGCTGTGTTAAAAAAGGTTAATTTACTACAAAGTAAGATATTATGTGAATTATCTCTCTCTAATGAACCTAATTAGCGTATTGATTAAAAAGCGAGATTATTTAGTCTGTTTTACTCCCCAAAGATATTATACTGTGAGAGAACAGGTTTAATTGTGAAAGTTATATTGTTGAACTGTTTTTGTTTTTTAATTTCTAGATTAGGAAAAAGATGGCCAGGTATTTCAACCTAACCATCTTTGAATTGTGTTATGTTAACGTCCTTTCCTTCGCAGCCAAATCAATAAAAAGGCCACTGCCAACAATACTGGAATAATTATTTTATACAAGGCATTTAAAAAGGGGATATCTCCATCTTTGGTATAAATTTCATTGTCTATGGGGGCGGGACGGCGAATGTCAATGGGAACCTCATTATCAGACAACCAGAAAAACATTCCAGTTGCCATCTTAAAGTTCATTGCCTTAATTCCTGTTCTACTCCGTGAAAACTCACCATTACTAAAGCAATCTGCATCACCAAGTATCATGATTTTTTGGGATTTGCTTCCTACCTTACGCTCTAAAGCAAGTGCCATGGTAACCGGCCCGCCAGCTTCTCCCTGTTCAGAATTATATATTGCTATATTATCAATAAAATCCTTAGTATCTAACTCATTCCACGAACCAATATACTCAACACTGTTATCTTCTTCGCTCTTTTCTTCAGCCTTTTGGTTCTGGATCATTTTAAGCAATGGATCCATATCCGATTTAACTTCTTCTTCCTCTTCTTTTTTGGCTTTTTGAGCCTTTTCAAGCTGTTTTAAAAGTTCAGGATCATTGGATGCGGGCATATTCTTCATCGTATCGGATATCAAAACAGGGGTTGCCTTAAAATCTCCTGTATTATCATACTCAATTCCAACAACACCTTCCATACAGACACAACCTTCTCCCTGAGCTATTTGTTCAAACTGGTAAGCAATTTTTTTCCCTGCCGGGGTAAATTCTCCTGTTACCATATCCTGAGTGTAGCCTTTATTGTACTCAACGACCTGTCCTCCCATAAATTTAACCCCAAAACGCTCTACCAAGGGGTTCATAAACTCCTGACGTTTCCTGTCACAGGCAATGATTAAATTACCTCCCCGATCAATATAGTCGTTCAGGTTCTTTATTTCTTGGTCTGAAAACACCGTTTTGGCATCCGCAATGATCAAAATATCAATACTTTTATTAACCGGTGTAGACAATTCACATTCTGTAATATCAAAACCATTGTTTATCAAGGAGTACCTAAAGGGTTTTTCTTTAGCCAGGCGAAAATACCCCCGGGATCCGAAATCATCTACATCCCGTTCTTCATGGCCTTTTACAAATCCAACAAGGGGTAATTCCATGGTAACCTTTTTAAAAGCAGCAGTCTTCTGGGATTCATCAGGAAACTTCATCATATCATCATAAATACGCAAATAAGCTACCTTTCCGTCTTCGGTTTCAATTTTCCGGACACAACGGTTTAACTCGGATTCAAGTGGTATTTCCTGTGCATAATCTTTACCGGGTTTAAACCGATCTTCATTTACATCATACACTTTACAGACTTTCGTTAATGTTTTTTCCAAAGTCATCCCTGCAAAACGCCTATTATGATTCTCTAACACGTCCTTCTGTACAGGCAGGTCATAATAATACTTATACTTCATTCTAATATCAGGCTTAAATCTTCTGTACTGTTCATACCGTTCCAAATCACGATTAATATATTGAGGAAGACCTTCCCATCCATTTTTACCAAAAATATTCACATAAGTTGTTATCTTTATTTTTCCTTTGAGTTTGGAGATCACCTCCTGGCTGTTTTTAGTTAAAGTATTAACCTTAGTGTATGTTGAATCATGGTATTTCATTAAAGAAGGAATGGTACTCACATAACCAAGCAAAGCCACAATGATAAAAGCACCGGCATACCTTGCAAACGAAATATACTTTGGGCTTTTCTCCCGGATACCTTTTAGCCTGAATATAGTAAATGCAATAAACAATCCGGATACCAATATGAAGTACAATACATCTTCACTACAAATCAAGCCTCTTATAAAGGTGTCTGATCTGCCACTGATTGATAACCAATAGGTAATATCACGTACCAATTCTACCCCCTGCCACATACTATCCGCTTTTTCCAAAACAAAAAAAGCTGTAAAGGAACCCATGGCTGCCACTACCTGGTAAGAGGTTAACGAAGACATGAACAAGCCGATGGCTGAATAAGTACAGATTAACAGGTAAATCCCTAATAAACCTGTTGCAATCAAAGGGAAATCATAATTTTTAATCGTAAAGAAACCATAAAGGCATCCTAAAAAAAGTATCACTATCATTGCCAATCCAAACACCATCATAGAAAGAAATTTCCCCAATACGATTTGTTCATTGGAAACAGGGGATGAATAGAGTAGCTTTATGGAGCCCGAACTAAATTCTCTGCTTAACAAGCCCATGGTAAGCAAGGGAATATATAAATATAAATTACGTAGAACTTCAACAAAAAGTCTTATATATAAACGATTAGTTAAATTAGAAGTATAATAACCTAATCCTGATGTTATAATAATGCGATTTATTGTTCCCATCAATGTTATCCCAGATTGGACTGCAAATATGATAAGAACCAACCATGCTATCGGGGAATAGAACATCTTCTGAAGTTCCACCCGTGCTATCTTTATTATCATTTTCATATCTCTATCTTTTTAGTTTTTCGACAATGCCGAGAACACATCATTCAATGAATTCTTTTCTGCCCGGATTTCATCCAGGCGCCAGTTGTTTTTTATACTTTGCATAACTATGCGCTCTGTTGCTCCGTTCAGGTCAGCAAATATTAACCTGTAATTTGGCCCGCCCAGTTCTTCCACGCTCTCTACACCTTCTATCTTCATCAGATCATCTACCGGGGGCATTTCCAATAAACGGACAAAAATGCTGTTCGGGCTCAAGTAATTGTCAAATTCTTCGGTTTTTCCGGAGAAAACCAATTTACCATGCTCAATCATCAGTATCTGGTCACAAATGGCATGGACCTCGGTAAGGATGTGGGTGGATAACAATACCGCCCGATCTTCGGCAATTTCTTTGATCAAACCACGGACCTCTATAATCTGGTTTGGGTCCAAACCATTGGTGGGTTCATCCAAAATAATAAAAGAAGGTTTATGGATGATAGCCTGGGCGATCCCTACCCGTTGCTGGTAACCACCCGAAAGGTTCCGGATCAAACGTTTTTTAAAATGGGTAATGGCACATTTTTCCATCACTTCCTCTACCGCTTTTTTAACTTCCTTTTCAGGGATCATGCGTAAATAGGCACAATTTGTTAAATATTCTTCTACCGTTGTATCGGTATACAATGGTGGTTTTTGAGGTAAAAACCCGATCTGTTTTTTGGCTTCAATAGGGTTTTTTGATAAGTTGATGCCTTTTATATATACATTGCCATGGGTCTGTTTTAAAACCCCGCTCATGATGTTCATGGTGGTGGATTTTCCCGCTCCGTTGGAGCCAAGCAAGCCATAGATCCCTTTACTGGGTATCTCAAAACTCACATCCTTTACCGCCCATTGGACACTGTAACGGTGCGACAGGTTTTCCACGCTTACTAATGTTTCTTTCATGATATTCTTCCTTCTTTTAATCTTGTTAAAAATTTCTGTTGATTACTCTTTTTGGTGACAGGGTAAAAGATGTTTTTGGCCATAAACCCTAGGCGTTAAAGAACAGTAGCACTGTTTTTTTCATTAATTTAAAAATGAAGTATTTTTTGTTTTAGGAGGCTGCCTTAAAACAGCCCCCTAAAATGAACTAATAAATGTTCTGCTTACTCATCCGTCGGGTTTTGTGGCCAATCAGGGTTGAAATACAATACCTGTATCGGTATTTGCAGGGTATATTTATTACTGCCCGGGGATAGGGTGGCAATTACATTACCCTCGCCGTCATACCTGTTGACTTCTGGCATACGACCCTCGGCATCCAAACGCTTCATATCAAAAAAGCGCATGCCACAATAAGGGAATTCAAAGGTTCTTTCTGCCAATACTTTTTGTAAGACTTCTTCCTGGTTTGTTGATTCAAATTTCTCATACCTGAAAGTGGTATCTGGTGGTGTTACCGTATTATCTACTATAAATTTAGGGAAACGTTTTTTACGCAACGAATCCAGTTCATCGCAGGCCCTTTCCAACTCATTTGCCCGGACAGCCGCTTCGGCAAGGATCAAACGCATTTCGGCCACGGTAGTACCCCAATTAGCAAAAGTGTTACCATCTGATACACCTCCCGGTGAGTATCGTGTAATTCCTCTCGTTGTGAAACTATAGCCTCCAAGATTGTTATAATAGAATTTTAAACGCAGATCTGTTGAATCAAAAGATTGCAAAAAAGCAATTGTTGGGGTTTCTTCTTGGTAGTGGTTAGTACTAAACCGTGCATAAATGGCATCCGCCCTTCTCAATAATTCAGGTATATCGCTTTCATTGTCCATAGTAGAATAATCCAATATGGTATTTGGTCCATTATCCAGTGCCAGTTGGGCATTCTGGGCCGCTTTTGTATAATCCCCCATGTACAGATAAGTCCTGGCCAGTATACTGTATGCCGCGGCTACACTGCCACGAAAACGATTTTGGCTGTTATCCTCCGGAAGATCAGGAATGGCTGCAGTGATATCTGCAATAATGTAATCATATATTTCCTGTACCGTGCTACGATCGGGTACATTGTCTTCTAAATCATTAGAAGTTACAAAAGGTACTGCCAAATCTTCATTGGCTGTATTCGAATCATATTGCTTCCCGTAGAGGTTTGCAAGGTAAAGGTATTCAAAAGCCCTGCCCAACAGTGCTTCTGCTTTTAGGCTTGCTTTTTCTTCTTCCCTGCCTTCCGTGGCATCATCGATTTCTTGCAATACTGTATTAAAATAATAAATACACTGATAATGATTTGCCCATATCAAAGGCGAATCCTTTACATCATCTGAAAATTGCTGTTGCCAGCTGTACACCCTGTTGGTACTACCACTTGTAGTCAAGTTTTGAATAGTTGGATCATCCACATTATCTGCTAGCAAGTTTATTTCCCTTGCATAGGATGCTTCCAGATAGGTATAGTTCAACCATTGGTCATGATCCATTACCGTTTCTAATAATCTTACTCCCTTAGGCTGCACATCAAGGTAGTTGTCACAGGAAATCAATACAAATGCAAAAGATAAAGCTATTACGGCGTATTGATATATATTTTTTTTCATTGTTCTTGATTTTTTCATTTTTACAAAAATTAAAAATTAACATAAAGGCCAATGGTATAAGTAGGCGTTAGGTAAGGTTTGGCGTAACTTCCCGTGGCTACACTATAATTGTATTTGTTGAACCCTACTGTGAACAGGTTAGAAGCCTGCGTTCTCACTTCCAAATTAGAAATCCCAGTTCTCTTCACCCATTTACTATCTCTAAAACTATAAGCCACCGTAAGGTCGCCCAAGGTTAAATAAGCCCCATTAGTGATGTATTTGTCAGTGAAAGCTAAGTTAGAGGCAAATGGATATAGCAATGATGGTAATACATCAGGCTTGTTTTCATCACCAGCCTGTCTCCAAAAATTACCGGCTCCTTCCAAGGGTCGTATATCTCCTGCATTAGGCACAGGCACCCTTACTTTAAAGCCCCCATAAAAGTTGACCATGCAATACACATAAAAGTTCCCGATATCCAACCGGTTACTTAAACCGACGTTAAAAGATGGGATAGAGCTGCCTGCATAATCAAGATATGTTTTGTCAAGTGAATATTCATACTTTTCAGGCTCACCATTTTGATTGTAAATTAAAACGCCTCCTTCGGAATCCAAACCTGCATAGCGGTAGTTAAACAAAGCCCCGACGGCATAACCATCTAGGTAATTGGCATAGCTCCCATTTATGTAATCTCTACTTAAATCCCGTCCAGTATAATATACATCCAATACTTTACTATTATTATGGGAGAAAATAAGGCCGGTGTTCCAGTTAAAATGTTGGAGGGTAATCCAGTCGGCATGCAAGCTGATCTCTAATCCACTGTTGCGAACAGAAGCCATATTTATTTTTGCAAACCCTCCCCCTTTTGTATAATCAATCGGGTTAATTGCCAGCAAATCTGTGCTTTTTCTACTGTAGTAATCAATACTACCGCTAATATTTTTAAAGATAGTATAGTCCAGACCTATATTGAAGTTACGGGTTTGTTCCCAGCGTAGCCCGCTATTAGCCAAAGATAGAAGCTGGAGCATAGGAAGACGTATCGAGTGTAAATTATTAATAGCAGCATCAGTAATTACTTGTGGTAAGACATTTTTGGCCACATTGCCGTTAAACCCATACGCCATCCGAAGCTTTAAGGATTTTATCCAATCTATTTCCTGCATAAACTTTTCTTTGTGGATATTCCAGGCAGCCCCTACCGACCATAAGGGTTTATATTTGTATTTGGGATCGCTCCCAAATAAATTGGACTGGTCGATACGGATACTTCCCGTAAGGGAGTATTTTCCTTTATAAGCGTATACTATGTTTGAATAAATGGAAACATAACGGTCATCATTATATTCTTGACTGAATAAATTATCGTATGATAATGAGGGGTTTAATCGTGCATATTTTGAGAGATAAGTGCCAAATGAAAATAAAGTATAATCAACAGCTTGGTGTAATAAAGTCTGGTCATTGTAACCGAAATAAGCTTCAGAGTTTGACTTGTCAAGCACATCCCTGACTTCTCCGCCTAATATTACATTGAGTGAATGATTTTCATTGATCTGTTTATCATAGTTCAACTGGGCGCGCAGGGTATAACTTTCCCTACTGGCTTTGCTTTGTTTTAAGTAATCTCCTTTCGGGATATTATAAATAAATCCACCACTTCCATCATCTTCGGTATAATAATTGACATACTGGTGAACCTCTGATGAATTTTCGCTGGCCAAATGTTTTGTATCTGTGCGGGAGGTTTCATACACGCCTCCGAAATTAAGGGTAAAACCATTTCCTACATCATAGTGGAAGTTAGTAGTAATGCGATTACTAAGAGTATGGGTTTTATTACTAATCTCATTGATATCTACCAAAGGATAGTACATATTATCCAGCAATCCCAGAGCCATCATCGCATCGTTATAATAAGGGGTTGCATTTGAGCCATTAAATAAAGGGAGCGGGTTTCCTTCCTCATCCTGAAACTGTTCGTAAGGATAGATATTGTCAATAGCCGGGATGGGAGCCGAATTGGATTTTGAGCTCTGGAAATCGGTGGTCAAATCCAATGAAAAACGTTTAGAAAACTTCATGGTAGCACGTCCTGAAAGTTTAAAACTGCTATTGTCATTTTTGATCTGTGATGCATTTCGATCTGTATAATTAGCCGTGACAGAATAAAGTACATTCTCACTACCACCAGAAACATCCAGGTTATAGGTTTGAGTGACGGCTGTACGTAAAAACAAACGGCTATAATCGTTGGTGTTGTTGTAAGAGCCTAATTCTCGGAATTGTTGTTCGGCCTGTACTGAATCAATCACACCAGCAGACTGTTGTGCCATTATAAGTCCTGGGGCAGGATAAGTAAAAATCCAACCCCTCTCAGGATTATTCATAAAAAAATTCCATATATATGAGGGAATCTCACCATCATTATAAGCCCGAAAATAATTAATAACCGTATTGGAAGCATCCTTATCCCAACGATAGCGGTCATAATTTTCTTTTGGGGTAAAGCCTGCCGTAGCCCGAAAATTAACGTTTACTTTGCCTGCCTTAGCTTTTTTCCGCTCAATGACGATAACACCATTGGATGCACGAACGCCATAAACAGTTGTGGCGGCGGCATCTTTTAATACGGTAACAGATTCGATTTCGTTAGGATTAATCATATCCAATGAAAGCTCAGTAGGGTAACCATCCACCACGATCAATGGTTTTTTCCCCCCACTTATGGTAGAAATACCCCGGATCTGGAAAAGACTATTTCCATCAAACTCAATATCATTGTTAATGAGCAGACCGGGAATGCGATTTTCGAGACTGGTTAAAAAATCAGTGGTGTTGATACGGCTATCGTATTCTTTTGTTCGCATCGTGGCAACACTTCCGGTGCTTTGCTCAGGCTTAATTAGCTGATAACCGGTACTAAACACCGCAACCTCTCCCAACTCTGCAGCCTTTTGCACCATTACCACATTTACCTCTGTATTCTCAGAAGAAACAGAAACCTCTTGTTTGTGGAAGCCCACAAAACTAAAAACTAAAAAAGAACCTTTGGGAACTTTAATAGCATAATTCCCATTAACATCAGTAGTTGTTCCCTTTGTAGTACCTTTAATTAATACCGTGCTTCCCGGCAAAGGCAATCCTTCTTCATCGGCCACCTTTCCGCTTATACTTATTGCAAAATTTTTTGAAGGGTTTTTCTTGTTAACTCGCTCATTAGTTTGTTTGGGAGAGATGATAATTACTTTATTAACAATTTTGTATTCCATATTGGTACTTTTGAAACAAATATCCAATACCTGTTTAATAGGTGCATCTGTTACATCTATATCAACTTTGGGTAATTTTTGAAGATCATCGTTGTTGTAAACAAACTCAAAATTGCTTTGTTCGGAAATAGCCTGTATTACTTCATGTACGCTGGCGTTTTTCATTTTTAGTTTGAACTTTGTTTTTTCCTGGGCATAGCCGGCAAATGCCAGTCCCAAGCACAAGAAAAATAATAAAACAAATTTGTTAGGTATTCGTAAATACCTTACCAGCCAACTTTGAAGATACAAAGCTTTACTTGTAACCATTTTTTTCATAATTTTGGTATTAGTTAATAAATCAATTGATATTCCCCTAGGGAATATTTTTTAACAAATGAGGGATGTTCGAGCATTCCTCATTTGTTTCTTTCATTTAATAGTTAGAAACCTCCAGCCCTTTATGAGTAATTTCAATTTTTACTTTTTGTGTTAATTCAATTTTCTCAATGATGGATTCTATATTATCGTACCTGTTCAAGCGGGCCGAAAAACGATAGTTCCTAGCTTCCTCGTCTTTATAGATTATTTTTACATCGTACCAGCGGGCAATATTTCCCATGACATATTCCAGTGGTTCGTTATTAAATTCAAAGCGTTTATCTTTCCAGGCCGTATAATAGCCGGTTCTTACTTTCCGGATCTTAACAATATTGTCTTTTTCGCTAATGACAGCCTGATCGCCTGGTATAAGAACCAACTCAGCAGAAGGATCAAGGATGGGCGAAAGCTTTACACGCCCCTCAACTAGTGTTGTTACATTTTGCTCTTCGTCAAGGTAAGAACGAATATTGAAAGAGGTTCCTAAAACTTCAACCAGCCCCTCTTTTGATTTAACCATAAAAGGGTGTTCTTCGTCATGATTAACCTCAAAATAAGCTTCGCCGTAAACCAGTTCAACTACGCGCCTTTTAGTTAAAAATTGTTCTGGAAAACGAAGCTCGGTTTCGGCATTCAGCCAAACCTTTGTACCGTCAGATAATATCAGGTCCCATTCTCCTCCTCTGGGGACAATCAAGCTGTGGGTTTCTTCTTTTTTTGTTTTTTGTTTGAACTCCGCGTTTTCTTTATAGATAAGCTTTTGTCCATTGTTTTCAATATTAATGGCGGTATTATTGCTTCTGATTTCTTTTTGTGTTTTTAAGTCATAAACCAAATCAGGGGAAACTACCAGTTGCGCTTTTTTTATACCGTGTTTTACTGCTAGCTGTTCTTTTTGAAGGATGTTAAAAGGGTTCATAAATAAAATATAGGCACCCATTACTAGCGGAACTAAAAGAATTGCAGCGTATTTCAATACCTGTTTAAGCC
Source organism: Bacteroidales bacterium (assembly GCA_963664245.1). Taxonomy (GTDB): domain Bacteria; phylum Bacteroidota; class Bacteroidia; order Bacteroidales. Next base: position 1,419,919 of record OY760934.1, on the reverse strand, counting down.
GGATGTGCTTAACTTTTGCTTTTGATTGAATCTCTTTGTGTAAACGGTATAAACCGGGTTCAATTTCTGCATGATACCGCTGAAAACTTTTAACGCTATTTGCGATGGCTTTTTCGTTAAGAATTTTCTGGAGTAGTTTGGGATGGGATTTGTCGCTTTCGAGCCATTCGTTGAGTTCTTTGGTCTCTTCTTTAGTCAGGGTTTGTGCGTAATACCCGGCTATTAGTTTAGATATGTAAATCGTATTTTTCAAAATTTGAAATATTTTTAAGCATTAACCAAGAAAGTTAGTTGCTTTGATTTACTCTACTAACAAGAAGATTATAAAAAGGAATGACAAGGAACTGAAATTAATTCAGCAATAATAAATTTAGAACGGAATAAATGTTTTGCAATTTGTGGCGCAATTGTTTGTAAGCCCTGGCTTTTTGGGTTTTTATGGTGTTTATGGAAACGTGCATTTCTTCCGCAATTTCGGCATTAGATAAGCCCCAAATGCTTTTGTACACAATTTCTTTTTGTTTTCCAGGTAATTCTTCGATAGCCTGATAAATTATACGATGGGTCTCTTTTTCAAGGATGTCGCTCAAGAAACTTTTTTCAGAATCAAGTTCATCAGATTTTCGTTTGTTATACTTATCCTCAACTTTTAAATGCTTAAGATGATTAATTGATGTGTTTCTTATAGAACGGTATAAATATGTTTTAATTCTTATATCTGAATCGAATTCTTCAAATCTATCCCACAATTTAGTGAAAATATCTTGAACAATATCTTTGGCGAGTTCCCCATCGTCCAAATATTTTTCAGCAAAACTACATAAAGCCGGAAACATTTCTACAAAACAAGTATTGAAGGAATATGTTTTCTCCCCCTCATTGATTAAGATTTGTTTGTCCTTAAGCGTCATATACTGAATACGTGCATCGAAAATAATCTTAAATGTAAGAAAAAATTATAAGCGACAAAAACTCATCTGCTAAAGAAAAGGTAAAGGCACCGGGTTTCGGTGCCTATTCTGTTTCGTTTTCTTGTTTATTTCTCGAATAATCTACATAATAAGATATGCCTTCATTAATATCTTCTGAAGTAAGTTCGTTTATTGCTGTTGCTGAATACAAATACATCATTTTATCACAAAGCTTCTCGTTTTTGAAGTAGTTGTGAATCAGCTCAAATGTTTTGTTAATCTGCGCTGCCTTAGTGTATGTTTTATTCTCTTTATTGTATTTATTGAACAAGTATTTACCATACTGCCAAATGAAGTCCATCAAAACATCCTGATCGGCAATAATGAATTTTTCATCGTTGAAATTGGTTTTTGCAAAATCAGTATAAAAATTTGATGGAAGCACAATCTCTTTTTGGTTATAATATTGGTACAGTTCGGGATATTTTAACAAGGCTGTTTTTTTCATTAAAAACTGGGTTGCTTTGGCTTCTTTCCAGAACTCGTCTTCGGTTTTATTTTTGTCAAACAATTGCTTAAAAGTGTTAAAGACTTTATTTAGGCTTGCAATAAACTTTTTTGGTTCGGCACTAAATATTTTTTCCTCGGTTTTTATTAACGGATGATAACTTTGTCGTAAAAGATACTCATTTTTATCAGCACCTTTTCCTTCATAATAAAAACGGTTTACACCATTGATAAATATTTTTAAACGAAAACCTTTTTCCATGTAAAATGGGATGCCTCGCAATTGGTCAATGCCCAAAAAATATTTTCCGGGTTTTTCTATCTCAAACTCGTTTCCGTGCATCCATTGTTTCCTGTATATCGAATCAACAAGTACATTTTCTCCGTCAACAACCTCATTTAGCCCCATGCGATCCAGATCAATATTTTCAACTTCTAAAGTGAATTTCATCGAATCATTATTAAAAAGAGAATTGCACGAGGCAAAAAGTACGGGAATCAGTAAGTATATTATTTTTCTCATTATCGTTGAATTTTTTATGTTATTCTATATTTAAAAGACTAACAATTCTAAAAAAGGGGTGACATATTGTTAATCATTTAACGGTATTCGTTTATATTAGCTTGATTATAAGTAAGAACCTGTAAATAAAAAGTAGTTAAAAAGGCAATAAAGGCTTTGAATTAATAAGGCTTCTTTCAGTTGAGAGAAGCCTTATTTTTTAACTTACAACACTAACATTATATTTACTGTTATTGTTCGGGTGACATTATAACCTCTACTTTAACAGCATCTTTTAATAATTTTTTCGCTTTTTTTACAACTTTTTTGGCATTAATAGAGTGAATGAAGTTTTCATATTCTGTATCATTCATGCCCAATTTGTCCTCAATAGCATAAGTGTTTAATAGAGAATGCCAGTAAGAAAGTTTATTTACCCCTTCAGAACGTTCTTTCAAAATATTACTTTTTATTTCTTCCAGGTCTTTTTCAACAATTTCCCCTTTTGTTAATTGATCAATCTCATCCAGTGCAATTCCTTTTAATTTATCGGCTTTTTCCGGATCACAATCAAATTGTAATGCAAGGGTAAATTGTTGATAAGGACGTTTGTTTAAACTGGCATTTACACTTACGCCATAAGTTCCGCCTTCTTTCTCACGGATTTCTTCCAGGTATCTTTTTGAAAGTAATTTAGAAATCACGTAACTGTAAATGGCATCTTGCTGGCTATATTTTGCCTCTTTTGAAAGATTGACATAAACAGTGTTTTTAGGTGTTTCCAGTTTGCGTTGGAAGTAGTTATTGACATCTTTTTCAGGCCTTCTTACTCCATTATCTTTGTATGTTTCTTTAGCGTCGGTTGTAGGCAGCGATGCAATATATTTTTTAATATATGATTCTAATTTTTCAACGTCAAAATTGCCACTGAAAGTAAACACAAAATCAGCTGGATTTGCAAACCGATCCAGGTAAATTTGTTTCATCTCTCCAAATGACACCTTTTCCATATCATTTTTGGTAAAAGGTTTAACCCGTGGGTGATGGCTGCTTAATGTAACCGAAACGGAGTCTCTAAAAGCTTTTCCAGGATCATTTTCAATGTTGGCAATAGACTGAACCGTTCTTGAATAAAGGTTCATGTATTGTTTTCCATCAAAGCGTGGTTGGGTAAAACGTAAATACATTAGTTGGAACATGGTTTCCAGGTCTTTTGGGTTTGCTCTTCCAGATATACTCTCTGATAAACCACCAATACTAAAACCACATCCGGCAATTTTTCCGGTAAGTTTCTTTTGAAGTTCCATTTTAGAGAAATCTCCTAATCCGTATTCTCCCATAAATTGTCCCACGAAACTTGCATTGGTAAGTTGGTCATTGCTTAACAATGAAGTTCCGCCCCATGAGTTTGCAGTGCATACAATATTTTCTTTTTCAAGGTCAGATTTTCTGTAAAGAACACGAATGCCATTGCTGAGAATTAACTCGGTAGCTTCCAGTTTATCTACCTTAATGTTTTTGCGGCTAACAATTTCACCTTCTTTAGGTTCTTCCGAAATTAAAGGTTTGTCAACGAACGAGTCTTTATATGCTTCAATATCTGATGATTTAACTTCGTCAATAACCCTTAATACATCTTCTTTTGATGGATATTCAACGCCTTCTTTTTCCGGGCCATTTACAATAACGCTCATGTTTTTCTTGCTCAATAAATCCTGAGCCATGGCTTTAAATTCGCTTAAATCTAACTTCTCAGCCAAATCTTTCAATACCTCAAACTCATATTCAATACCTGCTACAGGTTCATTACCTATAAAATGCGATTTGTACTCTTTTGCGTACGCATCGTGGTTTGTTTTTTCGCGCATTTTGTAGGCATTTTCAAAGGATGCTAAAAGATTGGTTTTAGCACGGTCCAGTTCATCTTGCGTAAATCCGTAACGACGAATTTTTTCTGTTAACTCAGCAGCACCTCTGAATGCTTTTTCCCATTTTCCTTCAGGATAAACAGCAAATACTGCAGCCGAATTTTTATCTCCTAAGAAGCCTCCAAGTTGAACCTGGGCTTGTAAAAATGGGGGTTGATTTTGCATTTGTTCCTGGATACGTGCACCTACCATTTGATTAAATAATGCTCTTTTATAAAGGCCTTCCAGGTAAGATTTATCATTTTTTTCTTCTCTTGTTGCTTTAGGGGTTTTGCTGATTACTCCAACAGCAAAAAATCTTGACTCTTTATCTGTTGCCAAGGCATAGTTTGGTTCATCGTTATCAGGAATAGTAAAATATTCTCTTTTCTTTGGGTTTTTAACGGCAGGGATTTTTGAGAAAAGTTCTTTTACTTTTGCTTCCATTTCATCTACGTCAAAATCTCCTACAATGATGATTGCCTGTAAATCGGTTCGGTACCAATCGTGGTAAAAGTCGCGAAGGGTTTTATAATCATGGTTTTTGATTACGTCCAGGCTACCAATAACATCGCGTTCGCCATATTTACTACCTGCTAATAAAGCTTTATTTTGTTTAGCCATTACCCTGAATCGGGAATTGCGGCGTGTTCTCCACTCTTCGGTGATTACACCTCTTTCTGCGTCAATTTCTTCCTCGGTAAGTAATAAATAATTTGACCAATCATTTAAAACCAATAAACAAGAATCCAGTAGCCCATCTTTAGTGGTAGGAACATTGCTTAAATTATAAACGGTTTCGTCTTGAGCAGTGTAAGCATTGATATCTTTGCCAAAAGTAACCCCGTGTTTTTCCAAGAATTTAATGATTCCTTTACCGGGAAAATGTTGGGTTCCGTTAAACGACATGTGCTCTAAAAAGTGAGCCAATCCGTTTTGCTCATCGTTTTCAAGGATAGCACCTACGTTTTGGGCAATATAAAAGCTGGCCCTTTCTTTGGGCTCTTCATTATGCCTGATATAATACGTCATACCATTATCCAGTTTGCCGTATCTTAAGGCTGGGTCCATAGGGATTTCTTGTGCTTTAAGTTGGAATGATAAGCCAAATAAAGCGATAAGAAATAAAGTTGTAATTTTTCGCATAATTATTTTTATTTAAATTTAGAATTCGTCTTTATACTTAAGACACTTATTATTTATATAAGGTGACCTGTTTTCCCTTTTTTAAGTAAAAATTAACCTTTATTAACAAAAGCAATAATTTTTTGCAGAACACAACCTTTTCTGCTAAGCAAACAGCTTTTTTAATTATTCAACATTTTATGGATATTTTTCCTATTTGGAAAAGAACGGACAAACCTCTATTTTTGACCGCAAATGCACGGTTCAGACGAACATATCATTGAATGCCTTAAAAAAGGGGATCAAAAAGTGTATAAAGAATTATTTGATTCTTTTTATATGCCATTGTGTATTTATGCCGTAAAATTTATTGATTCGTATCAGGATGCCGAAGATATTGTTCAGGATTTTTTTGTTAAGTTTTGGAACAATAAAATGTATTTGAATATCAATATGAACCTGAAAAGTTATTTGTTTACGTCTATTAGAAATAATGCGCTAAACTTTTTAAGGCAGAAAAACAAATACATTTTTGAGGCGGTTGAAGATATAGAAGTTAAAATAGAAGAACTCGATAAAAGCGAATTAAGTGTCCTTGAAGAACGCCTGCAACAAGAAATTGAAGCTCTGCCCGAAAAAAGCAGAGAGGTTTTTTTAGAGGTGGTTCTAAATGATTTGAAATATAAAGAAGTTGCCGAAAAATTAGGGATTTCTATTAATACCGTGAAAACACAGCTGGCAAGGGCTTTAAAAAAATTAAGATCTTCAATAGATTCTATCATATTATTATTGTTGGTAAAAAGAGATTCCTAAAACCTTCCTCGCCGTATTTTTTTACTTCTCGTATTTTAATGCTTAATTTGAAAAAAATAAATTTTTTTAATTTTTTTTCACCCGAATTCACATTTTTTTCATCATAAAGATGTAATTAAATCCCATGGTATTAAAAAATTCAAATAAAAAAATCGAAAACCTAATGCTTGAGTTTTGTGCAAAAAGCATTAGCGAAAAAAATTTAAGTGTTTTAAAGCAATGGTATCTTTCTGATGAAAAGAACCGGAAAGCTTTTCAGGATTTCATCAAATCATATCATGATTCAAAGTCATATGGCTTTATTAAACGGCTTGATATGAATGCTGCCTGGAGAGAAGTTGAACGAAGAACGCTGAGGCGCAAAACAATTTCTGTCAGGCAATTATTGCCTTATGCCGCTTCCATTTTAATATTGTTGGCAACGGCTTTGCTGCTTTATCTGCTTATTGGGCCTAGCGCAAAATATTATGAACTAGGAAATGCACCAATTATAAAATCAGGGACTAAAAATGCTATGTTGACCTTATCTGACGGATCAACCGTAGAATTGCTAAATGCAAAAAAAGATTTAAAGGAATCTGACGGAACAAATATTCAATTATCTGATGGGCAAATTACTTATCAAAAGGATAGCGTTAGGGTTCAAAAACAACAAAAAGAAAAACCGCTGATAAATATTATTGATGTTCCGCGCAAAGCAGAATCAAGCCTTACTTTGGCCGATGGAACAAAAGTTTGGATTAACTCAGCAACAAAAATGATGTATCCCACTAGCTTCACCGGCGATACCCGGGAGGTAAAAATCCTTTACGGAGAAGCGTATTTTGAAGTGGCTCACAATCCTGAAAAGCCATTTATTGTATTTACCAATAAGGGTGCTTCAATTAAAGTGTTGGGTACCAGCTTTAATGTGAAAGCTTACGAAGAAGATCATCGGATAGAAACCACCCTGCTTGAAGGGAAAGTCTCGGTTTATAATAACAGCCCGGCAGGCGTTAAAATGGCGGAATTAGAACCGGGTGAACAGGCAATAATTTTAGAGGGAGAAAAAGATATCCAGGTTAAAAACGTTGATGCGAAATTATATGCTTCGTGGAAAGACGGGGTTTTTGCTTTTGAAAATTTGAGCCTCGAAGAAATAATGAAAGTTTTCAGCAGGTGGTACGATCTTGAAGTGTTTTATGAATTTGAAGACTTGAAACAGTTAGAGTTTACCGGAAATCTTTTAAAATATAAGGATATAAATCCTCATTTAAAGATAATATCTAAATCAACAAGTGTGAGCTTTAAATTATCGGAAAATTCCGTATTAGTCTATTAGAATAAAGAAAAAAGTACTAAAAAAGGGATGAAAATGAACCAGCATTTCCACCCCCTCAGGTACTTAATTAAATACCAGTTTTAACGAAATACAAATTTATGAAAAAAATCAAAACTATTTGTTGTTTTCTCTATGGGGGAGCATCAAGACAAAAGTTAAGGTCATTGAGCCTAACATTGATCCTGTTTCTAACAATGGGCGTGCATCAATCTTATGCACAAAATATTTTGGAAACCAAGGTTAGTATTAAAGTTGAAAATGCAACTTTAGTACAAGTGATTAAAGAATTGCAAAAAAAAGTTGACTTCCAGTTTTTGTTTAACAAGAACGAAGTCAAGGATGTTGTAAACATTAATTTAAATCTTGAAAATGTAACAATTGAAACCGTATTAAAAGCGGCTCTTAAAGGTTACGAATTGGGGTTTGAAGTTGTTGATGGGGCTATTGTAATTACCCCTGTACCTAAAACTACCTCCTCCCCAAAAAAACTTACAAATGAAAACCTGGTAAGTATTACGGGGCTTGTAAAAGATGAAGAGGGAAATCCTCTGCCGGGTGCAAATATTATGGAAGTTGGCACTTACAGGGGTGTTGCTGCTGATGTTAATGGTAACTTCAAGTTTGCAGTAAAAAATGAAAATTCTCAAATCAAATTTAGTTTTATGGGTTTTGACCCCCAAATTTTTACTGTTGGTCAGAACCGTGTTTTTAACGTAACCCTCAAAGAGGCTTCAACAAACCTTGATGAGGTTGTGGTTACGGGCATTATTGAACGGAGATCAGAAAGTTTTACCGGTACAGCTACAACTTTCAAAGCAGAGGAACTTAAATCTGTAGGAACTCAAAACCTTGTAAAAAGTTTAAGTACTTTGGACCCTTCGTTAAACATTATGGAAAATAACGATTTAGGTTCTAACCCGAATGCCCTACCTGAAATCCGTTTACGTGGCGAAGCTGTTTTTGATACTCCTGGTGTAGAAGGTCTTGGAAGAGCCAATTTATCTGGCGACCCCAACTTGCCGATTTTTATTTTGGATGATTTTCAAACAACCCTCGAAAAAGTATTTGATTTGGATATGAACAGGGTTGAGTCGGTTACCATTTTGAAAGATGCTTCTGCAACAGCTATATATGGTTCACGAGCTGCTAACGGTGTAATTGTTATTAAAACAATCCAACCTAAATCTGGCGAATTAAAATTGTCTTATAATTTTAACCTCGATTTCAATTTCCCTGATTTAAGATCGTATAACCTTTTAAATGCAGAGGAACTTTTCCAATTACAAAAAGAACTCAATATTTTAAACTTTGTTCATGCACAGAGATATGTTGCAGAAGAAGTTGAACGTTTAGTTCAAAAAGGAGTAAATACAGATTGGATCAAACAGCCGGTTAGGAATGTGGTTGGGCAAAAACATTCGTTGAATTTGATGGGGGGTGATAAACGCATGAGATACATGCTAGATTTGAATTATCAGAACCGTCCGGGCGTTATGAAAGCTTCCTCTAGGGAAAATTTGGGTATTGCCGTTACTTTAGCTTATAATGCCAACGATAAACTTATTTTTAGAAACAAATTGTCCGTAGATAAAAGTAAAAGTGAAGAATCCCCTTATGGCGATTTCAACGCCTATACTAGCATGCAACCTTATTTCCCGATACATGATGAGCAAGGTAATTTAATTGAAAAATATCGTTATTATAATGATTATGATGAAGGATATAGAAGTCTTCCGTATTATAATCCAATTTTTGAAGCAAGTGTTGGAAATACAGACGAAACAAAATATACCGATATCAACAATAATTTTGCTATAGAATGGAAGTTGTACCCATCTTTACTGTTTAAAGCAAATGTTTCGTATACCCATAACTCAAGTGAGAATGAATGGTTCAGGTCGCCTCAATCTTATGTTTACTGGGGTAATCAATATGATATTGATGAAAAAGGGGAATATTCATTTACCCGCAAAACCACTGAACGTTATTATGGCAATGCCTCTTTCAACTTCATGAAAGATTTCAACAAGCATTTCATTAATGTATCGTTAGCCTTTAATATTTCTGAAGATACTTATCGTTCTTTAGGGTTCCAGGCTCAGGGGTTTGCAGCAAAAAAATACGCTGATCCTGCTTATTCATCAGGATATGGTGATGGAAACCTTCCTGTTTCACTTGAAGGCAGAAATCGTTTAATTGGTGTTTTAGGACTTATCGGCTATACATACAAAGATCGTTATTTTGCTGATTTTACCTACCGGATGGACGGTTCTTCTCAATATGGTGATAAAGATAAATCGGCCGGATTTTTTAGTGGCGGTTTGGGATGGAACATTCACAAAGAAAAATTTCTGGAAGAAAGTAAAATTTTTAACAAGTTAAGAATCAGGGGAACTTATGGTGAAACAGGTTCCATTAATTTTTCTTCTTATCAGGCCAAAAATATTGTACAATATTACACTTCTCAAAGATATTTAGGGTTACTGGGATCTCATTTGGTAGGATTAGGGAATGAAAACCTAAAATGGCAAACAACCAAAACCACCGATCTTGGATTGGAGTTTGAATTGTTCAACAGCAAAATTAGTGGTTCGTTCACCTATTATGTCAAAAAAACAACAGAGATGGTAATTCCTCTTAGCACGCCTCCTTCAACAGGATTTGACTCATTTATGGAAAACCTTGGTGAAATGGAGAACAAAGGGTTTGAATTTGCCTTACGTGCCCAACTTCTTAATGAGAAGGATATAAAATGGAGTGTTTTTGTAAATGGCTCGCAAAATAAATCACAAATTTTAGCCATTGGTAACTCATTGGAGGCATATAACCAGTATAGTGACAGAAGCGGACTTACAGCAGATGAGGTTGCTCAAGATGATAACCTTGGAAGTGGAAGACAGCAAAAAGAAGCTTCACACAGGTTCTTAGTAAGATACCAGGAAGGTCAGTCGAATACAGCGATTTGGGCTGTTCGATCGTTAGGTATTGATCCTATGACCGGACAGGAGCTTTTCCTTGATAAAAACGGAAAACCGACTTTTATTTGGAATGCTTCCGATAAAGTAGTTGTTGGAGATGCCGAACCCGATTTGCGCGGAACTTTTGGAACTAATATTTCATATAAAGACTTTGAAGTAGGTCTGATATTTAGTTACGAATTTGGAGGTCAGGTGTATAATTATACTTTGGTTGACAAAATTGAAAATTCAGACAAATCGTATAACGTAGACCGCAGGGCACTGGAAGAAACCTGGCGCCAACCCGGAGATGTGGTAAAATATAAAACTAATTACAACATCAGCTTAGGATCCAGAAACCAAACTACCCCAGCTAGTTCCCGTTTTGTACAAACCCAAAACCTTTTACACTTGAGCTCAATCAACATTAATTATAATGTGCCGGCTTCTTTTTATAAGCATCTTGGCATGGAATCGATGAGATTGACACTAAATATGAATGACCTCTTTTATTGGTCAACTGTTCAAAGAGAACGTGGATTTAGCTATCCTTATGCACGCTCATTTACACTTTCGTTACGTGCTAATTTTTAATGATTAAGTATGATGAATGCTAACTACGATAAATTGAACAAAATTTGTGAACATTTATTTAGAAAAGTACTTCCGCCTAAAGACAATAAAAAAATTATATATATGAAAAATAAAACATTAATTATAATCGTAGTACTTCTGTCACAAGCATTTTCCTCATGCGACAAGTGGCTAGATGTACAACCTGCAACAGATATTGATCTGACCGATCAAATTTCTACGGCTGATGGTTTTCATGAGACCTTAAATGGTGTATATATAAACATGACAAACGAAAACCTTTACGGACATCACCTAATGTATGGTGCTGTTGAACAGGTAGCCCAAAACATTAACAATACCTGGAACTGGACTTTCCCAGATTTTGCATTTGACGACCCTAATACGAAGAACCAAATTGCAGCAATATGGAAAGGATTATATAATGCGATTGTTAATGATAATATCATTTTAGATAACATTGATGAAAATGCGAATTTATTTGTAGATACTGATTATAAAATGATCAAGGCAGAAGCTTTAGCTATCCGTGCATTTTTGCACTTTGATGCCTTGCGCTTGTTTGGTGACGCTTATCAGGATGCTGGTGAAAACCCGCAAATTCCTTACGTTTCTACCTTTGAAAGGGTAAGATATCCTCACTTAACGGCTGACCAGGTTTATGAGCATATTTTGACAGATTTGGATAAAGCTGAAGTTTTATTACAGGAAACTGATCCTATTCTGGGACATAACTATGACGGGAAATTCTTTGATCCGAATAACCGCAGATACCGCATGAATTATTACGCTGTTTTAGCCCTAAAAGCAAGGGTTTATATTACTATGGGTGATAAAGCCAATGCCTTAATCTATGCCCAAAAAGTGATTAATGAATTTGACTGGAAATGGGTAAACATCAGCAACCTTGTTAACGTTAATCAGGGAGAGAAAGATGTGCTATTTATCAACGAGGTTGTTGCGGCTTTAAATGTAACCCAACTGGGAAACCTTTACAATACCTGGTTTGGAATACAAGACAACCAATATCACGCAGGTAATGGAACTACCAATTATGCTGCTTATGCCTTTGAGGTATTGATCCCCCCACCATCCTGGTGGATGGATGCTGATCCAGGCCCAGGAATTAACGACTGGAGGTATTTATATTTATTCTCGGAAAACGGAAATGGCGATTTAACGGTTTCAACAAAATACGACCAGCCTATTTCGTCCGGAGTATTACAATACAAAACTGTCCCATTGATTCGTATTACCGAGATGATGTTGATTGCTGCTGAAGCTTTGTTAGAGACCGATAAACCCCAGGCTTTGGCTTATTTGGATAGAATCAGAACCAAGAGAGAAGTCATTATTGAAGACTTAAGCGGGGCTACCGAAGGAGAAATTATGAATGTAATTGTAAAGGAATTCCGAAAAGAAACATACTTGGAGGGACAATTGATGTATTTGTACAAACGTTTGGGTTACACACAAATTCCAGCTATGAATTCGAATAACTTTGTTGAAACAACACCGGAAAGTTTCATTTTTCCATTGCCTGATAATGAACTAGAATTCGGCAATATTCCTAACTAAAAAATTGATACCAATGAAAACAAAAAATATATTTTTAATAGCCCTGTTATTTCTTGGCTTTATTTCATGTACCAAAAATGATACCATGACTTATGAAGATGAAAACTTTGTTTGCCTTACTGATTGGGAAGTAAGAGAAACAGGTGAATTTCTTAAAACTTCATTTACCTTCTTATTTGAAGACGCATCACTTACACAAAAAGTGCTTGAAATTCCGGTAATGGCTATCGGTAAAATGATCAATGACGACCGTGTTTTTGCACTTCAGGTTGTAGACTCTTTAACAACTGCAGTTGAAGGTACCCACTTTAGTATTAATGCTGCCGATCAAATTGTTCCGGCAAACTCAACTGGTGGCTCCATTAAAGTTAACTTAATGAAAACAGCTGACATGGATGATACCGAATATCAATTGGGGTTGGAGCTTGTATCAAATGATGCTTTTACTGCAGGGATAAGTACCGTTGTTGTTATTAAGTTTAGTAACTTCTTCTCTCAACCAGATTGGTGGCTGACACCTACTTATGGCGGTAGCTATAATCTAGGGCCATTTACCCAAATCAAAGCCATTTTATGGATGCAATACAGGGGGATTACAGACGGTTCTGATCCGCTAATTGACTATAAACAGTTCTCGTCATATTCCGGTACATATTCTTATTACCCGGAAGTAGAAGTTCTTGGGCTTATTAATGGATTTAAATATTGGCTGGAAACTGATGCAGGAGGGCCATATTATGATGAAAACGGAGATTTGGTTTCAGAAACGTTTAATTATTAAAAAAGAAGAATTATGAAGACATTAAAAAATTGTTTATATATTTTAATCGTTCTAATGTTTGCTTCATCTTGTGTAAAAGATGAGGGGAATTACGATTATGTGGATCTTCCGGAAGTTGACCTGTCTCAAATACCAAATACAGCCAATGGTATTATTGGAGAGCGTTTGTTTATTGAAGGAGACTTCCAAACTACTTTAAGTGAAGCTGATTTAAGCTTTTCTTGGGGAATCAGGCTACAAGATGAAAATTATGATTATTACATGGACACCATTAGTAAGGAAAAAGATCTGGATGTCGTAATTAATTTGGCTCCTGGTGAAAGAGATCTGCTTTATACTGTTGTTGATAAAAAACACAGGGTGCGTTACGACAGGGAGATTCATTTAAATGTTAATACTCCTTTTTCAAAAGGTTGGGCTATGCTAAAAGAAAAAAACGGGGGTACTGAGTTTGATTTTATTTCAAACACAACCAATACCCATTATGAAAATATCTTAGCCAATGTTACCGGGGTTAGTTTTGAAGGGAAACCAGTAAATCTGGAATTTTATTGGAATAAATATACTCCCTTTAGCAGTATGCTTATTGTAACTGAATACGATGGGGCATTTTTTGATGCTTTTTCCATGCAAATAAATAAAACCATTGAAGAACGATTTCGCTCAATGAATGCTGTTAATTTGCCTTTTAGCGGCAGCTTCATAAATAAATTAACCAACCTTACAGCTTGTTTTGTTGCTGGCGGAACCGTTTTTGGGAAAGGGGGGGTTGATATTGATGATAACGCCTGGTGGGAAGTCCCTGCTTCAGGAGATTACTATGTAAGAAACGTTGGGGCTACAATTTATAGCGGACTTGTCTTTTTTGATGAAAAAAACAGAAGATACATTAAAATGGAGAGAGACAGCTATAGTTCGGATGTTTATTCCCTCGTAGGGTTTTCTGCCAATGATCCTGCTAATGCAGCATTTGATCCGGCTGACTTACAAAAAGATTGTCTTTGGATGGAGACTACAGCCCTTACTTATCAATGGACAGAGCCAGTTATAGCCGTTTTAAAAGATGATGTCGGAGAATTTTTTATCCAAAAATTTTATTGTGATTATGCGACAGGTTTTAATGCACAGCTAGAATTGTCTGTTGATACAGGTAATTTAGATGATAATTCTGTATTTGCAAATAACCCTATACTGCCGTTTACATACCTCTCAAAAGGAAATGTTATTCATCGTTTTAACCGTACCACTGATGCTGTTGAGTATAATCATTTAGTTGTTGAAGCAGCAATTGAGGCAATGGCCGTTAGTTATGATGGTAGTATTTTAGGTGTGGCTGTTGCAAATGGAACAGGCTCTAAAATTATTTTTTACGATTTGAACAACAGTAATGCAATACTTGATACTTACACAACCGACTCGAAAGTGTTTAAATTAAAATATAAAGAAGATATTTAATTATCGGATTTAATTAGATTAAAAATCCTGATTCTTTCACTGGGATCAGGATTTTTAATTGAGGAAATCGAATTAATTTTAATTAACTTATCACTTACACCTGTCTTATATAAACCGTCATCATCTTTTTATAAGCAAGGTTAAACCTATCATAAAATTAAACGCACATAAACTTTATTAATCAAAAATTTTAAATAAATGAAAAAAATAGTTCCCATCTTAATAGCTGCCATTTGCCTTATTCAAATGGCTTGTTCTCAAAAAAAAGAATCTTCATCGTCAGAGGATTTTACCATTACCGGTAAAATTTCAGGAATTGAAAATAGCGGGATACTACGCCTTTTCAATAACGAAACCGATATCGAGCTAGACAGTTGTATTATAAGAAATGGAGAGTTCTCTTTTACAGGAAAAGTAGATGCTCCTTTTAAAGCAGTTATAAAAATGTACAAAAGTAATGGGGCTTTTGGAGCTCTCCTTGATTTCTATCTCGAAAATGCAGACTATAAACTATTTGCTGAGCGTAAAAATTTTGATTATGCAACGCTTACAGGTAATTCAAAGGTTAATGCAGCCTACAATGAGTTTCTGAATAGCACTAATAAGTACAGGAAACAGATGGATACAATTTCTGCTTTATGGAGATCAGGGAAAAAAATGAGTAAAGAAGAGAACGAGAAAAAAAGTCAACAAATTAGAGAGGCAAATAAGAAATATATTGAAGCAGAGAAACAATTTGTTTTAAGTAATCCGGATACTTATACTACTCTGGATATTTTATGGAATTTTACGGAATCTAATGCCAGGGCAAGAGAAACTAAGAATAGCGATTATGCGATGCAGATTCTTCCTATGACTGACGAAGATATTAAATGTTATTACAAAAAACTTTCACCCGAAATACAAAATTCATCCAAAGGCAGGGCTTTATACCAGCTTTTGTTTTCCAGTGTTTTCCAGCTAGGAGATAAATATGTTGAATTTGAAGATACCTTTACCATGGATGGAATCCCATTTAAAATAGCTGATTTGAAAACAGATTACGTACTACTTGATTTTACAGGGGTTTACTGTGGATGGTGTAAAAAGTTTAACGAATACATGCTTCCCCATTACGAGAATATTAAAGATAAACTCACTATTGTTTCCTTCTATACCGATACAAAAAAAGAATTAATTGTAAAAAGCATCAAGAAAGAGAAAATTAACTGGACCGTTGTTTCGGATTTTAAAGGGAGGAATAGTGCAAATAAGCAACGTTACCGGGTAGAGGGGATTCCTGATTTTTACTTATTAGATAAAGATCGGAAGATTATAAAGCATCAAACTGGTTTTGACGAAGAGTTTGCAGAGTATTTGATAAACCTATAAAGGCATATTATTGTGAGTGATCTAAAGCTTGCTTTATTTATATCCTGCGAGTAGTAAAAAAGCTAACTAGCTCAAAGATGGTCATTGGCCATCTTTTTTTATAAGAAAAAATCCAGACATATTTTTCGTCCTAAAAACGGTTTGATATTGCTACATTGTTGGTATTAATCTAATAATTTTCTCTCTATTTTTAAGCATTTAACCCTAATTAACAATAATTAATGATGCATTAACCCAATTAGGTTAAAATAATAAGTTATTTAGTCGATGAAAAAATCGTAAGTGATCTTTGGTTAAAAATTTTGTTTTAAGAACCATTTACTTGGCTTGTTAATTTGTGAAATATAAATAGGGGATCATTAAAAAAACAGTTTGTATTATGAGAGAAGCATTAGTCAAAGTAGAAAACCTATCCCACCGTTATAGCATTCAATGGGCGGTAAAGGATGTGAGTTTTGAAATTCCCGGTAAGGGTATTTATGGGTTGCTGGGTTCAAACGGAGCCGGCAAATCCACCACCATGAACATTATGAGCGGGGTGTTAAAACAAACCCAGGGCAATGTTTATATTAAAGGGATTAACACCTCAAAAGACCCGATCGGGGCCAAAAGACAAATCGGGTTTCTGCCCCAAAAGCCCCCGTTATACAGCGATACAACCGTGGAGGAATACCTGACCAATTGTGCCCGCTTGCGAAAAATCGACAGAAACAAAATATCTGCGGCAGTTGATGAAGTGATGGAAAAATGTTCGATTACCCATTTCAGAAAAAGGTTGATAAAAAACTTATCTGGGGGCTATCAACAGCGGGTAGGGATTGCCCAGGCTATTATCCATAAACCTTCTTTTATTATTTTGGATGAACCCACCAATGGTTTGGATCCGAACCAGATTATAGAAATCCGTGGTTTAATAAAAGAAATTGCCCAGGAAAGGGCCGTATTATTATCTACACACATCCTTACTGAGGTCCATGCCATCTGCGATCATATCCTGATGATTGAGCATGGCAAGTTGGTCTTTTCCGGAAAAACCGAAGAGTTCGATAACTACCTGGCCCCTAATTCGCTTAAAGCTAAATTGTTGAGCATGCCACCAGTTGATGATCTAATGAAGATAGAAGGAGTGGAAAACGTGGAAGAACTGGGAGGTCCTTTTTATCGCTTAAAGTTTAACAATTTAGCCGGAGCTGCTGAGCGGGTGGTTCAGGAAAGTGTTAAAAATAACTGGCGCTTAGAGGAAATTAATTTAGAGAAAAATTCATTGAACGATGTATTCTCAGCATTGTCAAAATAAATAAAAGAAATTAAAATGAAAGCAATATTAGATATAGCTCGGATGGAACTTCAAAAAATGTTCTATTCACCAATTGCATGGTTGGTTCTGATAATTTTCAGCATCCAATCAGGAATTGAAATTATGAACCTGGCTTCAGGTTTTGTCAGGGTATCTGAACTTGGATATCTCCGGGAAGCCATCACATTCTCAATGTATTCCGGGATGAACGGTTATTTTAGCAGTATACAACAATGGCTGTTTATTTTCATTCCATTAATCACCATGGGTTTGATGAGTAAAGAGTTTGGCTCTGGGTCAATTAAACTTTTATATTCGTCGCCTGTATCAAACGGACAAATTGTTTTAGGAAAATATTTATCTGTTGTTGTATTTAGTGCCTGTATGGCCATTATTCTTCTCATTGCCGGTCTGTTCGGTTTTGTTGCCATTAAAGATGTTGATTTTAATCAAATATTAACAGGTGTTTTAGGTTTGTTCCTGGTTATGTCAACTTATGCAGCTGTTGGTTTATTTATTTCTGCATTAACGTCATACCAGATTGTTGCAGCCATTGGTACCATTTTCACCCTGTTTGTTTTGCAGCAAGTTGGAGGCTTATGGCAAAGTATTGATTTTGTACGCGATATAACTTATTGGTTGTCAATTGGCGGAAGAGCTGGAACTTTTGTCAGGGGGTTAATTTGTAGTGAAGATGTATTGTACTTTATTTTGGTACCTGCACTATTTATCTCATTTACCATATTCAGGTTAAAAGGAATTCGTGAAAAGAGCCCCAGATATATTTCTGCTGGCAGGTATATTTCGGCCTTTTTAATGGTGGCCATTATTGGCTACGTTTCTACTATTCCTTCGCTAATGAAATACCATGATGCTACCCGTACAAAATTAAATACCTTAACAAAAAACAGCCAGGATGTAATTTCACAATTGGAAGGAAAAATCAAAATAACCACTTATGCAAATATTTTTGCTCCAAACATTTGGTCAAACCTTCCACAATCACAAGTGGGGGATGCCAGAAGCTGGTCGCAATATACTCGTTTTTATCCTAACATTAAATTGGATTACAAATACTATTATGATGTTCCTCTTTACGAAAGTGACAACAAAAGTTTCAACAGAAGATATGCTGATAAAAAGATAGAGGAAGCTTTGGAAGAAGTTTGTAATATTTACGAAATAAACCCGGACAAAATTAAACCTGCCGAATTTTACAAAGATGAAATAAACCTTAAAGCCGAATTGAACCGATGTGTACGGAAAATTGAAACTGAAGATGGAAAGATTGCCTTTTTACATTGGTACGATGATATGATGAGAATTCCATCTGAATCTCAAAAAACGGCCGTTTTTAAAAGTTTGATAGGGAACCTGCCAATGGTTGGTTTTGTTAGCGGACATGAAGAAAGAAGTGTAAATAATGTTAGTGAACGCGGGTTCTATAAAGTTGCTAAAGAAAAACAGTTCAGATATGCACTCCGTAACAACGGTATTGATTTTACAACTTTAACTTTAAATAAGCCGGTAGAAACATTTATCGATATACTCATAATCGCCGAAGCAAAAACAGCTTTCTCCAAAGAAGAGATGAAAAACCTGAACGACTTTATTGACCGTGGCGGAAACCTTATTATTGCAGCTGATCGTAAACGCCAGGAAGCCATGAACCCATTGGTTGAACGTTTTGGGGTTACTTTTGAAAAAGGACAGGTGGTAGAGTATAACAAAGGTTACAATATGGATCTTATTACCGCTACCTTAACCGAGGATGGTAAAAAACTAGCCTATGATTTTGAAAACAGCATTGCAAACAGAAGGAGATGTGTAACTATGCCCGGAGCTCTGGCATTAACCTACAAAGAAAAAGAAGGTTTTAAATACATACCTGTACTTGTTGCCGATTCGATTAAAAATTTGCCAAAAGCTTCAGATAAAGAAAATCTTAAAAAAACCTATAAACAAAAAGATTTATCTGGCTTAAGTGAA
Source organism: Bacteroidales bacterium (assembly GCA_963664245.1). GTDB lineage: Bacteria > Bacteroidota > Bacteroidia > Bacteroidales. The sequence goes on along the minus strand of OY760934.1, from coordinate 1,400,811 downwards.
GAAGAAAGACGCATGTTGACAATGCTAAAAGGCCGGGAAGATACCCCACAAGATCAAAATCAGTATAAAGGTTCCTGGAACGAACTACAGACTACGGACTTTGTTGACGATATCGCAATGTATAACCCCAAACAGGGCGAACTTGGCGGGCCAGTTACCACGGCTTTGGCTTTAACCCGCAAAGTCGGCGAAAAAGAACAACGCATCATGATTTTGGGAGATGCTGATTGTATTTCAAATGGAGAAGTGACTAAACAAAGAACAAGTATTGATGCAGCCAATTTTAACTTTGTTGCCGGTATGTTTTTCTGGTTAACAGACGAAGAGGCTCCGATCGATATGCGCCGTCCGCACAACCCGGATGATAAAATATTATTAAAGAAGGATGGCCTTGGATTTTATAAAATCCTTTACAGGTTTATCATTCCTGCTTTATTTGCTGGCGCATTATTACTGATTTGGTTACGTCGTAGGGGCCGTTAAGGAGTTATAGAGAATAAGGCTGATTCTTTCAGCCTTATTCTTCCACATATTTAATATAAAATTAAAATATTATGTCATTTAAGGTAGACCACCAAACGATAGGGGACTTAAAGATAATAGGGGGTGCTCGTGAGCAGGACGTTTACGGTTTGTTCAACCGGACGAAGACGCGGGGGGGGGCCGCGATGCTGAAGGACATGTTCCTTTACCCGCGATCGCGTGAAGAAGAGATCACGGGGCGTGTGAACATCATCCGTTATTTCAAGGAGAAGGGGATGGTTTTCCCGTTCCAGTCGAGCGTTTTCGACACCATCGAGCACTATTTGGGCAACACGGACGAACGAACGCGGCTTTCATTGCATGAAGACAACCTTCAGCGCAAGTTCAGCAACCTGATCGGGAGCGATACGGATTACCAGCAAATCAACAAAGGGGCCATCGCGACGCTTTCCTTTTTTGTTGACCTAAAATCCTTTTTGGAAAAGCTGGGGGACAACGGTTCCGTAAGCGAGCTCAACAAAGACGTAAAAGCCATCCAGGATACCCTGGCGCTCCCGGACTTTTCGTTCTTCAAGGAACTGGAGAAAAAGCCCAACAAGCTCTCGTATTCAAAAACGGCGCATTACGACAAGCTATTGCGTTTCACCTTGAACAAGGAGATCCAAAAACTGCTGTACCATGTTTACGGTTTCGATGTTTACATCGCGGTAGCGGAAGCGGCGAACACTTATAACTTCAGCTTTGCGGAGATCGAACACACGGACGGCAACCTGATCGAGCTGAACGAAGTATACCACCCGCTGGTCCCGGGTGCCGTTGCGAACAGCATCAAGATCGATGAGAACAACAACATGGTCTTTTTGACCGGGGCGAACATGGCGGGCAAATCTACGTTCATGAAAACCTTCAGTATCGCGGTTTATTTGGCGCACATGGGTTTCCCGGTACCGGCCAAGGGCATGCGTTTCAGCATACAGAACGGGATGTTCACCACCATCAACCTGGCCGATAATTTGAACCTGGGGCTGAGCCACTTTTACTCGGAAGTATCGCGGGTAAAAAAGGTTGCCGAGAGCGTGAACCAGAACGACCGTTTGATCGTTGTCTTCGACGAGCTGTTCCGTGGGACGAACGTAAAGGACGCCTACGATGCGACCATTGCGGTGGCGGATGCCTTTGCGGGCAAGCGCAACTGTACGTTCATCATTTCCACGCATATTATCGAAGCGGGCGAAGAGCTGAAAAAACTCAGGGACAACATCAAGTTCCTTTACCTTCCGACGGTAATGGAGGGGAACGTTCCCCGCTACACCTACCAGGTCGAAGAAGGGATCACGGGCGACCGCCACGGGATGGTGATCATCAACAACGAAAAGATATTGGAGATATTAAAAAAAGATTAGGACATGGAATTTGTAACAGACAGACAGACCCTGGACGACTTGAACTTGTTGGGCCGTTTTAAAAACAACTCGATCATCAGCCTGTTCAACCATACGGTCACCAGCGGTGGCGGGCGGTTATTGGAGAAGATGTTCAACCACCCGTTGACGGACGAAGGAGCGATCAACCAGCGCAGTGGGACCATTTCGTTTTTCCAGAAAGCCAAGATATCGCTTCCGTTTAGCAAGGAAGAATACGAGTTGGTAGAAAACTACCTGAGGAACACAGGGCCTAAAAACCGTTTTGTAGCGGGGATGGGCCTGTGCCGCTTAAAGTTCATGAACTTTATTGCCAAGGAAAAGGAATACGGGTTCATCCGTGAGGGGCTGGAAACAACCATCGCGGTGTTTGACCGGCTGAAAGAAGTGGCGAAAACCCTTGTGGTAGAATCACAGAACACGCCTTACAAAGAAAAGGCAGAAAAGATCGCAGCCCTTTTGAACCATAAAAAGTTTGAACAGGCTTACGCTCACACCGGGCAGTCCCCTTTAACATTCGCCAAGGTGCTTACGATGGATTATGTCTTCCGGGGATTGTTGAACAAAGAGATCGAAGAACTGCTCACGGAGATCTTTGAGATGGACGTTTATGTCGCGGTTTCTGATGTTTCCCGGGAACGGGGCTTTACGTATGCGAGGGCGGTTGCGAAAGAAGAAAAAGTGATCGAGCTGAAGGGTTTTTACCACCCGATGATTGCGGGTGCGGTTGACAATGACATCAAGATCGGTGGCAGCCAGAACGTTTTCTTCCTCACGGGGGCGAATATGGCGGGCAAGTCCACGTTCATGAAATCGTTTTCGGTAGCGGTCTACCTGGCGCACATGGGGTTCCCGGTAGCGGCCAAAGAAATGGTTTTTTCGGTGCACGAGGGCATCTATACCTCGATCAACGTGCCGGACAATTTGGCCATGGGCTACAGCCACTTTTATGCGGAGGTATTAAGGGTAAAACACGTGGCGGAAGAAGTTGCTTCGGAGAAACAACTGGTGATCATCTTTGACGAGCTGTTCAAGGGCACCAATGTAAAGGACGCTTACGACGGTACGGTGTCCATTATCGATGCTTTTTCAAAGCGCAAGGGCACGTTTATCGTCTCGACGCACATCATGGAGGCCGGCCAGGCATTGAGTAAAAACCCGGGGCTGTTTTTCAAGTACCTTCCCACGGTGATGAAGGGCCCGGTACCGACTTATCCCTACAAACTGGAAGACGGCATTACCGATGACCGACACGGGATGGTCATCATCCAAAATGAAAAAATATTGGAGATTATTAGGGGGGAGAAATAGTTGGAGTGTTTGGAATTTGTTTAACATATTCAATTTTTTTGTTTATTTGTTCATGAAATGCCATGAACTTTGAGGATCAGATATTATTTAATGAGATAAGAAAAGGAAATAAAGCTGTTTACGAATCTTTGTTTTCTGAGTATTACGAACACCTTGTTTATTTTGCAAATAAATATTTGTATGATCAGCAAGCCAGTGAAGATATCGTACAGGATTTGTATGTGTACATCTGGGATAATGCCCAAAAATTGAATATTCATACTTCAATCAAGGCTTATTTTTACCAGTCTTTAAAAAACCGGTGTATAAATTATTTAAAAAGCCTGAAAGTAAAGGATGAAAAAAATATCATTTATGTAGAAGCAATGCTTGATTCGGGTGATGAGTCTACATTTTATGATCCTGAATTGCTGGAACAAATTAAACAGGTAATTGATCAACTTCCTCCTCAAATGTCTAAAATTATGCGAATGAAGTATATTGAAGGACTTAAACAAGCCGAGATTGCCGAAAAATTAAACCTATCTGTAAATACAGTTAAAACTCAATTAAAAAGAGCAAAAGATAAGATTAGGGAAAAACTTTTCTTAGTTACAGGTATTATGTTTATACTCTAATCCTGGATAAATTGAGCTTTTCCCTGCTCTTTTTCTTGCCGAAATCTTGTCACCCAAAGCTAAACTCACTTGTCATAATAATGTGCACACTTAAAATTCATTATTATGCAATTAGAAGGTATTGATTTTGAACTCATCTGGCGAAAGCTGAATGCTTCCTTAACTTCCAGGGAAGAGCAATATCTTGAGAGGTGGATTAACCAAGATCCCCGGCATGAAGAATATTTTCATAAGGTTCTTTATTACTATAAAGAAAACAAAGTTGTAAATGCAAAACAAATTGATTCGAATGTTGCCTGGAAAGTATTGGAAGGTAAACTTAAAAATCCTTCCCAAAAGAAAACATACAGGCTATCAAGAGTAGCTTCGGTTGCAGCGGTATTTCTTATTGCAGCTGTTTTGGGTGTCTTTTTGATATTTAATGATCTTGATGAGAAAAGTTTTGCGGACAGGGTCGATATCCAAATTCCTCCCGGTAAAAGCCTGGCAATTTTAAAAACAGGGAACAATAAAGAAATAAAATTAATTGAAGGCACTTCTTTTATTGATACCATGGGAGGAGCAAAGGTGTTAAACTCCAATTTGGAATTGGTTTATAGTGCTGCCAAACTTGAAGATCAATTAGTCCCTGAGATTCATAATTTGGAGATTCCGCGTGGCGGTAAATATTTTTTGGTGCTGCAAGACAGTACAAAAATATGGCTTAACTCGGAAACGAAAATTACATACCCTTCCATATTTCTTCCCGGCGAGGAAAGAATCGTAGAATTAAAGGGGGAAGCTTATTTTCAGGTGGCTAAGGATATAAACCGGCCGTTTAAAGTTAAAATCAACAACCAGCTGGTTGAGGTTCTTGGAACCACTTTCAATATTTCTTCTTACGATGATGACGAGTATCAATGTGTAACCTTGGTGGAAGGAAAAGTAAAAGTTGAAACAGGTGCAGTGTCTTCAGAATCTTTTTATCTTGAACCGGGAACCCAGCTTTCGTATTCACCGCTTAAACAGAGTGCTTTTAAAACCAAAGTAGATGTCGAGTATTATATTTCCTGGGTAAATGATTCTTACCTGTTTAAAAATAAAAGCCTGGAAGATATTATGAAAACTTTTTCGAGATGGTATGATGTTGATGTTGTGTTTAAAGATTCCGAGAAGAAAAATATATTATTTACAGGCGAAATTGACCGTGTGCAAAATTTTGAAAGTGTTTTGGAAGTAATAGAGAAAACAAACGAAGTGAAATTTAAACTGGTAAATGGGCAAATAATTATTTATTAAAAATAAAGAGTGGGTATCCGTTGGCGAACATCTACCCACTCAGAAATAGCTAAACTATAAGTTTAACCTTTAACATTACAAATTTATGAAAAAAAGAAGAAACCTCTTTTATTGTAGAGGAAAAATGAAACTGAATGCTATGAAAATTACCTTATTATTGATAGTTTTCAGTACAATGTGTTTTTCAGCGATGGCTCAAAATGAGCGGTTTGACATTGATGTTAAGCAACAAAAAGTTGAAAAACTGCTCGAATTGTTAAAAGAAAAAGCAAGTGTTAAATTCTTGTATCGCTCCGATTTATTTAAGGGTACAAAAAAAATTGATTTTACAGGAAAAAATGTAACTGTGTTGGAAGTTATTGACAAAACCATTGTCCCTCAAGGCTATTCCTATGAAGTCAAAGATGGATTAATCATTTTCTCAAAAACTAAAAAAGATGAACCCCAAGGGTTTTCTGTTAAAGGGAAAGTAACCGAGGGAAATGGACTGCCTTTACCGAGTGCTACCGTTTTAATTAAAGGTACAACCAAAGGAACTACTACTGATGCCAATGGAAATTTTGCCATTAAAGTTCCAGAAGGGACTGTTTTGGTTTTTAGTTTTATGGGCTTCCATAAACAGGAGATTGCTGTTTCTCCTGAAGACCTGGAAATTAATGTGGTAATGCAGGAAGCAGCCATGGAATTGGGCGAAGTAGCTGTAATCAGTACCGGTTATCAGTTAATTAAACCCGAACAAAGTACAGGGAGTATCGCTACCATGCAGGTAAAAGAGTATGATACCCGTATCAATACCACTGATTTTTTAACCAGTCTTGAGAATAGGATTCCTGGTTTGCTTATTAATAATGATATTGAATTTGAAGGAAACAGTCTTTTTCAGATACGTGGTATTTCTACTATTAATGGAGATAAAAACCCATTGATAGTAATAGATGGCTACCCTACAGAACTTTCACTCGACATGATCAATCCCAACGAAATTGAATCAGTTACCGTATTAAAAGATGCCGCTGCAGCAACAATCTATGGGGTTCGTTCATCAAATGGGGTCATCGTGATCGAGCGAAAAAAAGCCAAAGCCGGAAAACCGGTTGTTAATTTCCGGGCCACGACAGCTTTTACCCCTAAAGAAAATTATGACCGCTATCGCTGGGATGAGGATGGTTCTGCAATACACCTTGATTTTTATCGCTCTTATCATGGTACTAATTTCCCCTCTTATAGATGGATGTATATGACAAATCCTGTTTATGGTGCTTTTATGTCGGGACCGCCCCCGTACACTATACTGGCACGGGAGGCTGCCCATGTGATTACACCAGAACAAGCCGACCAAGAGTTTGAGGAACTGGCCTCCTATAACAACATCAATGATTATGGACGCTTGTTTTTACGCACAGCCGTTACCCAAACCTATAACCTTGATGTTTCAGGTGGCAACGAGAATGCATCATATTATATCACCGCCAATTATACGGATAGTGATTTATCGGAAATCAAAAATGACAATAGCTCTTTTATGCTTTCCGGCCGTAGTACGATAAATTTTTCAAAACGTTTTTCATTGGAATTAACTACTGATTTTCAGAAAATAAAATCAAGTTCGGTATCCGTCCCGGGTGTCAACAGCGCGTATCCTTACGAACGTTTCGAGGATGAAAATGGAAATCCACTTTCTATATTTAACGGATCCTGTGGAACCACCTATTATAATGAAGCACTTATGGCTATAGGGTTGCTGGATAATATGTATTACCCATTAGTGGATATCAACGAGGTCAGTGATAAAACCCATACCCTTAATAACCGTATCACCGCTAACTTCCATTATGACATAGGGAATGGATTTTCCCTTCATTTTGGAGGAGTGTATGAAAACTCCCATACAGACATAAAACACCTTGCCAGTGAGAATTCATCGGAGGTTCACCAATATATAAACCACTATATTCTAGACACTCCTGACGGGCTTGTTTCCCAAATTCCTGAAGGCAGCTTTTTGCGGCAGCAGATAAGCAGCAGGGAGGGGTATACTTTGCGTGCCCAGATGAACTATGACAAACAGATCAATAAAAATCACTCACTTAACCTGATATTTGGTGGGGAAGTAAGGAATGTGCTTGATAAGTCAAGTTTAACAGCTTATTTTGGCTACAGTGACCAGACTTTATTACACCAGCCCGTCAATTATGAAGCTTTAGAAGTGGGTTCCTATGCAGGAAACAACCCCACGGTATCATACGACAATTTATTCAAGCAGGGATATGTAGATGACCGTTATGTTTCCGTTTATTCGAACGTAGTATATGCTTATAAGGGAAAATACTCCTTTACGGGAAGTTTTCGTATTGACCAGTCTAATTTGTTTGGTACCAATCCCAAATACCAATACAAACCTCTATTTTCGCTAGGAGCTGGCTGGAATATTCACAAAGAAAATTTTATGCAGAATACAGAGTGGGTTAAATCCTTAAAGTTGAGGATGGCTTATGGCTTTAATGGTAACGTGGCCAAAAATGCTTTACCCCGGGTAATTGCCTACGACGCTCTTAATTATTTAACCTCATCGGAAATTTTTTCCATGCTCACACTTTCAACTCCAGCCAACAGCGGTTTGCGCTGGGAACAAACCTACAACTTTAATGTGGGATTGGACTATTCTATCTTTAAAAATATTACAGGTAGTATTGATTATTATGTCAAAAAAAGTACGGATATCCTTGCAAGTAACCCAATTGATATAACAAAAGTGGGGAAACCGTCTGCAATAATAAACCAGGCTTCAATCCGTAACACTGGATTGGAAATCACTTTACATGCCGACTGGATCACCCGTAAAAATTTTAACTGGAATACCGGTTTGGTGTTTTCCTGTAATAAGAGTAAAGTGTTAAAGGTATATCATCCAGGCGTATATGAAGATAGATTTACTTCTTATCTTGGCAGCCCCAGCTACTTAGAAGGATATGCTGTGGGAGCTATGTTTACCTGCCGTTATGCTGGTCTTAACTCCGAGGGAAAACTGTTAATTTACGATGAAAACGGAGAGGCTCAAGAATTTGATTATGGTTATCCTAAAAGTTATGTTGACTATGCCGGAAGTTCTATACCTTCTGTTAACATAGGATTAAGCAACCGGGTGGATATCGGAAATTTTTATGCCTATTGCATGTTCAACTTTTACGGTGGTTTCAAAGTTAGGGCAGAAGCACCGGATCCGGGTGATGGCCGGCCATTGGAAGGAGCCGGTAATTACTGGAAAGAACCTGGAGATGAAGCAGATCCCGATAAGTTGCCATCAATATCAACCACTGCTTATAGCAGGGGGTATGAATATCTTGATGCTTCTGATAAATATACCGTTAGCGGAGCCTATCTTACTTTGGGGGATTTCACGGCTTCTTACAGTTTCCGGAACAGTAAACTGATTAAAAGAATAGGCCTTTCTAACCTCGAATTAAGGGCACAGGCATCTAACCTGTTCACTGTAGGGTTCAATAAATATAATTACAGTGTAGCCACGGGCAGTTATGCCAAATCTTATCTGACCCCTACTTATACGGTTGGCCTATATGTTAATTTCTAATTTTTATGAAAATGAAAAAATCAAGAACAATGAAAAATTTTATTTATAAATTCTTTATCCCTGTTTTGTTTTTTGCACTTGCACTGGCTTCCTGTGATCAATATTTAGATGTAAAGCCTAAGGGAAAACGATTATTAGAAACGGTAAGGGATTATGACCAATGGTTGAACAGTAGCGAAATTGAAGCATCTCTCCCAAATGAAATTAATAACTTGGCAGATAATGTGGACAAAGCAGATATTTTGGATCCGCTCACGGGTACTTCAAACCGGATGTATACCTGGCAATTGCAATTTTCAGAGGACATAACGGCTACACCCCAGGTATGGGGCAATTATTACCTACCAATCTACTATTATAATACACTACTGCAAGGAATAGATGGTGCCACGGAAGGTACGGAAGAAGAAAAAGCAAGCTTAAAGGCAGAAGCACTGCTTGGCAGGGCCTTTGAATACCTCAGCCTGGTAAACCTATATGGAAAATCATATGATGCAAGTACGGCAAACCAGGACTTGGCCGTTCCTTTTGTAACTTCTAATGATATAGAAGACGATATCCCTAATCGTAGTACGGTACAGGCTATTTATAACCAAATCATCACGGATATTACAGCAGCAATCCTTGATCTGCCAGGAGATAACAGTACAAATCGTTATCGTGGCAGTGTGGCTGCGGCATACAGTGTATTGGCCAGAACTTACCTGTATATGGGTGATTATACAAAGGCATTGCAGAATGCCCAACTGGCTTTGGATAACGGGCCAAGTGCAATATTGGATTATAGAGTAATGTCTGGTGTTGAAGAGATTCCCCAATTGCTGAAAAGAGCAGATGCCATTTATGCACGGCTTAGTACTTCACACTCTTCGCATGAAAGCCCTACACTTGCTTTTCTTCAATCCTTTGATACGACAGATTTCCGGTTAAACTTTTTTTATACCGCAAGCGGTTATCCTCCTGGTCTTGGGGATTATAGTTTCACAACAAGAGGAGCAGTACAATATCGTCCAGCGGGTGCGTCTGGGAACAACGAATCTTATCCTAATTGGGGCACTTCAGTAGCTGAAATGCGTTTAATCATTGCCGAAGCTGCTGCCCGTGCAAATCAGCTTGAGGCAGCTTGTGATGAACTTGATTTAGTGCGCAAATGCCGTTTCCCGGAATTTGTAATAAATACTACTGTAATACCTCCAGATACTACTTACAGATACGAAAAATTTGAATCAACTAACCAGGAAGAAGTATTGCAAAAAGTATTGCAAGAGAGAGCTTTTGAATTACCTTATTGTGGTTTGCGCTGGTTTGATATGCGTAGGCTGGATGCCGAAGGCCGTATGCCAGAAGTCAACAGGTATGATGCTGGGAATAATGTAATAGGCACTTTATCTCCGGGTAGTAATAAATACACTCTTCAGATACCCATACAGGTATTGTACTATAATCCTGATTGGCCACAAAACCCAACTGACTAATCAATAGGAAATTGATTAATAAAGGAAAAAAGAGGAGGCTGCCAAAAGGCAGCCTCTTAAAAAGCTAAAAACTCTTAACCCTTCACCGAAAAACAACCCTATTTAAAGGAAACATCTATTGCTTTGTCACCAAACAGTAGTAAGTAACAGATTGTCTAATTAAGATTAATGAAGGAAAAATTTTATGAAAGAAGCATTAGTGAGAATAGAAAACCTGTCCCACCGTTACAGTATTCAATGGGCGGTCAAGGATGTGAGTTTTGAGATACCCGGCAAAGGGATCTACGGCTTGCTTGGCTCCAACGGGGCAGGTAAGTCCACCACCATGAACATTATGAGCGGGGTGCTGAAACAGACCCAGGGTAATGTATTTATTAAAGGGATCAATTTATCAAAAGATCCGATAGAAGCCAAAAAACAAATTGGGTTCTTGCCCCAAAAACCTCCATTGTATACCGATACAACAGTAGAGGAATACCTGTTCAATTGTGCCTATTTACGCATGATCCCTGAAAAGGGAGTTAAAAAAGCCGTAGAAGAGGTTCTGGAAAAATGTGCCATTACTCACTTTAAAAAAAGATTGATCAGGAACTTATCCGGGGGCTATCAACAACGGGTAGGTATTGCCCAGGCCATCATCCATAAACCTTCTTTTATCATTTTGGATGAACCTACCAATGGTTTAGATCCGAACCAGATTATAGAGATCCGTAAACTGATCAAAGAAATTGCGACAGAGCGGGCCGTTTTATTGTCCACCCATATCCTTACGGAAGTTCATGCGATTTGTGACTATATATTGATGATAGAACAGGGCAAACTGGTTTTTTCGGGCAAGACCGAAGAATTTGACAATTACTTAACGCCCAATACCATTTTTGCCCGTTTCCTGGAAATGCCCCCAGTGGATGATTTGATGAAAAACATACAAGGCATTGAAAGCGTGGAAGAATTGGGCGGCCCTGATTACCGCTTGAAGTTTCCCGATATCAACGGTGCTTCCGAGCGGGTCATACAGGAGAGCGTAAAAAACAACTGGCGCCTGGATGAAATAAGAGCCGAGAAGAATTCATTGAATGATGTCTTTTCAGCATTGTCGAAAAATTAAAAAAGATTGATAGTATGAAAATAACATTTAAAATAGCACGGATGGAACTTCAAAAGATGTTCTATTCCCCCATTGCATGGTTTATATTGATTGTATTTGCCGTTCAGGCCGGAATGCAACTGACGCAAATTATAGGTCGCATTGTTGTGGAATCAGAATTGGGTCATCCGATGCAGGCTTTAACAAGCAGAATATTTACGGGCAGTAGTGGCGTACTTAACGGGATGCAAGGTTATCTATATTTATACATCCCTTTGCTCACCATGGGTTTATTAAGTCGTGAATTCAGTTCGGGCTCCATAAAACTTTTATATTCATCCCCCATTTCAAATAAGCAAATTGTTTTAGGCAAATTTATTTCTATGATGATTTTTGGCCTGGCCATGATATTTATCCTTTTTATTACAGTAATTTTGGGCTCTTCTACTATTAAAGACTTTGATTTCCCACTGGTCTTAACAGCTATACTGGGGCTCTATTTGGTTATATGTGCCTATTCTGCAATCGGTTTATTCATGTCCTCACTAACTTCTTACCAGATTGTAGCAGCCCTTGGAACCTTTACGACTCTCTTTGTACTTCAACAGATGGGGCGTGTGTGGCAGGATGTGGAATTTGTAAAGGACATTACGTATTGGTTATCAATAAATGGAAGATCTGACACTTTTATTGGTGGCTTAATTTGTAGTGAAGATTTATTGTACTTTATCCTGGTACCCGGATTATTTATTGCCTTCACCATATTTCGTTTAAAAGGAATTCGGGAGAAAAGTCCGAGGTATGTTTCTTTTGCAAGATATGCTGGTGCTTTTATGATTGTTTCCTTGATTGGTTATGTGAGTACCATCCCGTCTTTAATGAAATACCATGACTCCACACGTACGAACACGAATACCTTAACCGAAAACAGTCAGGAAGTTATCTCCAAACTTAAAGGGAAATTAACAATCACAGCTTATACAAATATTTTTGATCAGAATTTTATGTTTGGGAAACCGGTTCACCAGAAATTTTATATAGGTAATACATTCGAAAAATATAGGCGGTTTTATCCGAACATGAAAATTAAGTTTAAATACTACCATGCTATTCCTGTAGAAGAATGGCCCTTAAAACATTATAATATGAGCTACAAGGGTCTGACAGCCGAGGAAGCCCTGAAAAAGGCCTGCAATGTTTCTGATTTAAATACTAAACGATTTAAGCCGGGCACTGATTATCTAAATGAGATAGATCTTAGATCCGAATTAAACAGATTTGTAAACAAACTCTCACTCGAAAATGGGAAAACAGCTTATATACGTTTATACAATGATGCGCAAAGACTTCCTGGCGAGTCCCAAATAACAGTTGCCTTTAAAAAATTAATCATGGAACTGCCCCTGGTAGGTTTTGTAAAAGGGCACGAAGAAAGGGATGTCAATGATTTTGGATCCCGGGGGTATTTTAGCCTGGCCAAGGAAAAGCCATTCAGATGGTCTTTAATTAACAATGGTTTTGATTTTACAGAATGTGTGTTATCAAGGCCTGTTGATAAAGATATTGATATTTTGGTTATTGCAGAATCAAAAACTGCTTTCTCAGAAGAGGAGAGAAAAAATCTGGATGATTACATCGACCGTGGCGGGAATTTAATTATTGCCTGTGACAGAAAACGCCAGGATAATATGAACCCGTTGGTAGAACGATTTGGGGTGAAATTTTTGCCCGGACAGGTCGTTGAGCACAATAAGGGATATGATATGGGCCTGGTAAGTTCGTTATTTACAGAAGAAGGTAAAAAAATCAATTACCTGTTTGAATTTGTCTCGCAAAACAGTGGATGTGTTACAATGCCGGATGCAGTAGCTGTTTCTTATAAAAATAAGGGAGAATTCAAATACATTCCCTTATTAGTATCAGATACCGTAAAAAATACAGCACAACTGGATTCTCTTGGATCATGGAATGAGTTGAAAACGACAGATTTTATAGATGATATCGCCAGGTATAACCCGGAAGAGGGTGAAACCTTAGGGCCTCTTACAACTGCATTGGCCTTAACCCGGAAAGTAGGTGAAAAAGATCAAAAAATTATGATTCTGGGAGATGCCGATTGCTTTAGTAACGTTGAAATTTCAAGAAATAGAGCAGGAATCCATGCAGCCAATTTTGTTACGGCTATGGGGGTGTTTTGCTGGTTGTCCGATAATGAGGTACCCATTGATGTACGTCGGCCCGATCCACCGGATGACGAGATATACCTCAAAAAAAGTGATATGGCGTTCTTAAAGCTCTTGTATAAAATAATTATACCGGTATTAATAGCTTTGGTATTTTTATTGATTTGGCTACGCCGGAAAGGGAGATAAGTTAATAACTCAAAGATGGTCAGGTTTTTTCATGGCCATCTTTTTTATGAATTATTCTCAACGTGTTCTTTTAGTTTCTCATTCATGATATTAACGAGATTTTCCAAGGGTCGTTTTACCATCATGCTCATCATGGGGTTGATTTTGGCTTCAATCTCGAAATAAGTTTCGCACTGATTTTCTCCGAGTTCTTTAAGATGGGTCATCAACGAAAACGGGAAAGGGCTTCTTCCTTCGGCTTCGATTTTTAGCAGGGTAGGGGCGTTTTTTTCCACCATCCGCAACTCAATGCTGGCCATCCCCTGGATATCGAAAGAGCAGGTGTCGCCATCCGATTGCCAGTTTACGATTTGCTCGGGCATGAGCTTTTCAAAGTTCCTGAAATCGCTGATAAATGCGAAAACATCTTCCGCTTTGCGACTAATTTCCAGTTTGTTTCCTTTAATGTTCATTGGCTATAAGTTATTGCCCCACTCTTGCGGGTTTTCTTTCCATTTAACCAGTTTATGAATATCCGAGTCGGAAATATAATTGCTTTCAACGGCTTTCCGGATTAATACATCATAGCTTGAAAGCGTAACCAGCTCGCATTTTTCTTTTTCAAAATTTTCTTTGGCAACCGGTAAATTATAGGTGAAAATTGCAGCCATACCTTTTACCGCACAACCGGCTTCGCGTAATGCCGTAACGGCATTTAAACTGCTTTTTCCGGTCGAAACCAAATCTTCAACTACGACCACGGTTTGTCCTTCTTCAATCTTTCCTTCAATTTGGTTGGTTAAGCCGTGGGCTTTTTGCGATGAGCGGATATAAACAAACGGAAGTCCCATTTCCTGTGCAACCAAGGCTCCCTGGGCAATGGCTCCGGTAGCTACACCGGCAATAATATCAGGAGTTCCAAAGTGTTCGCTAATTACCTGTACAAATTGCTGACGAATATACGTCCGGATTGATGGGTACGATAAGGTCAGGCGGTTATCGCAGTAAATGGGCGACTTTATTCCCGAGGCCCAAGTAAAAGGATTAGCAACATCCAATTTTATTGCTTTAATTTGCAATAAATATTCTGATACGTTTTTTGCAATTTCTTCATTAAATGTTTTCATGATGCAAATGTATAAAGTTTTTAATCAGGACCGGGCAATAATCTTTACGGAGACTTTAAAAACAATTAAACTCTCCGATAAAGATTATTTGCACAGTGTAAAGGAAGAAGGTGAGGTGCCGGCTGTTTACCAAATGTTTATACAAACCGAGAATTACCAGCGATTGATTTTCCTGGTCAGGAACAATTTGCAACAGGTGGTTGATAAATTTATTTCTCTCTTTATTTATATCGAAGCAGCCGGGGGCGTCATTAAATCGCCCAACGGAAATTTGTTGATGATTTACCGTTTTTCGAAATGGGACCTGCCGAAAGGAAAACTTGAAAAAAATGAATCATTTCGGGAAGCGGCTCTTCGCGAATGCATGGAAGAAACCGGGGTGGAGGATATTTCCATTGTTAAGGAACTGGAAAGTACCTGCCATATTTATTGGGTAGATAATCAGCCTTATTTGAAAAGAACCTATTGGTTTGAAATGGAAACATCAACCGAAATGAAACTGGTTCCGCAAGTTGAAGAAGGTATTGAAAAATCCGTGTGGATGAACCGTAATGAGGTTTTTAAAGCGGTTCAAAATTCTTATGCTTCGCTGAAAGATTTGATTATTAATCATTATTTGAAATAGGTCGCCCATAGATTTTAGTATATTTGTTTTGTAATCGGGTGCATCCTTAAAACGATTGATATGAGTAAAATAGCTGTTTTTCCGGGTTCTTTTGATCCCATTACCAAAGGACATGAGAATGTAATTAAACGGGCTATCCCCCTGTTTGACCAGATTATTGTGGCCATTGGCGAAAATGCCGAGAAAAAATCATATTTCCATATTAGCGAACGGATTAAGTGGATCGAAACCGTATTTGCGGAAGACGAAACCGTTACCGTTGAAAAATACCAGGGCTTGACGGTTGATTTTTGTAAACAAAAAAATGCAAAGTTTTTGCTCAGGGGATTGCGTACTTCTGCCGATTTTGAATTTGAACGAAGCATTGGGCAAACTAACAAACGCCTCTCGCCCGATATAGAAACGGTTTTTATGCTGACCATGGCCGAGTTTACACCCATCAATTCTTCCATCGTTCGTGATGTGCACCGAAACGGAGGAAATATCTTTAATTTTATTCCGGATTCTATTCATAAATTTTTTAAATAAAATGTTTCAACGAATTTTATTTGCCTTAATCGTTTTTGTTTTCTCACAGAATGTTTTTGCGGTTCAAACGGTTATTAAAGGAACCGCCGAAAAAGCCGAGGGGTACACCATTCGTTTAAAATCGTTTACCGATTATATTTCGTATTCAGACACCATTATTGCCGAATCAAACCTGGACGAGAATGGAAAGTTCGAGTTTATTTTTGATATTGAAAATCCGCATTTGCTGAGTATAAAACTCGGGTTTCAAAAATCTTCTATTTATGTTGAACCCGGTAAAACCTACGAACTTAAAGTACACTATGATCCGGAGCGTGAACAGGTTTCTTACCTTGCCAATTATACTTTGTTTTTTGAATTTGTGGATTTGCCTCAGGGCGATCTGAACGATTTAATCTCTGATTTTAACAAAGTGATGGATCGCTTCCTGATAAAGAATTATGAGCGTTTGTACAAAAACAAGCAAACCTATCTGATTGATAGTTTGCATTATCAGGCCATGCGTTTGAATTTTTCAGGCAATCTGTATTTTAACGAGTTGGTTATGTTTCGCCTGGCTGATATGCGTCTGTCTATCAACAGCAGAGATGCAGAAACAACTTTTTTTAAATACTTCGGGAATAAGCCGGTTCGTTACAAGCATTACGAGTACATGCTCTTTTTTAATACTTTTTTTCATGATTATGTAAAAACCAGAACCCTGGTTATTCATCCCGGAAAGCTTCGCGAATTAATTAATAATGAAGAGAACCCGGTGGCTTTATCGACAGCTCTAAAGAAAGATATTTTGTTGTTGGATGACCGTTTGCGGGAGCTGGTGATTTTACGGGATTTGTATTACTGTTTTTATGATTTTGATTTCAAGGGATTGAAGGTAATGCAGCATCTGAATTATCTGAAAGATCACTCAAGCTATCCCGAGCATCGTCAAATAGCCCGAAACATTATTCGTCGGATCAAAGCCCTGCAACCCGGCAGTCCCATGCCCGGATTTGCATTACAAAACGTTGATGGTCGCCTGAAATCAAACAAAGATTATATCGGAAAACATTTGTTGATTAATTTTTGGGAAGTGGATTGTAATGATTGCTTCCAAAATATTGACAGCCTCGAATACCTGCAACAAAGGTATGTGGGAAAGCTGTCTGTGATTGCCGTTAGCGGGAAAAAATATACTGCCGAACTCAAAAAATTAATTCAGGATAAAAATTACAGCATGGAATTTATGCAGGCTTTGCCCGATAACCAGATTTATGACGATTTAAAAATCCGTTCGTTGCCTGCCGCCATCCTGCTTGATGAAAAGGGAAACATCTTGCTTTACCCGGCTATTCTTCCCGGCAGGGGGTATAAAAGAACCTTTGAGGCAGTGTTCAAACATTAACTTAAATCACTTTATAGCCAAGGGATTCTATCATTTCTTTTGCTTTTTCAATTTCTATTTTGTCCCCGTTAAGGGTAACTGTTTTTTTAACTAAATCTACTTCTGCATCATCAACAAAAGAAAGTTTTTTAAGGTTACTTTCTACATTTGTTTTGCAATGATTGCAGGTCATTCCTTCTACTTTTATGGTTTTTATTTCCATGCCTGATTTTTTTTGAGTTATGTTGTCTTTTTTTGAGGGACGGTGTTTTTGAATATATCCGTTAATAATTAAAGCTATCAGTACAATTCCTGAGGCTATTTCCCACCAGCTTAATCCGGTTCCGTGATCATGTCCCAAATGCTGTTGGGTTACTTCTGTAAACCATTGAACTGGTAACATATAATCAATGATTAAGCCGAAGCCCAGTGCTCCCATAATTATTGTTGCCAAATAGGTAAACAGGCTTTTTCTTCCAAGAACCTTCCCAATCATTGTTATTGTGGCGGCGTTTGTGGCAGGGCCTGCCATTAATAAGACGAAGGCAGCTCCAGGGCTTAGTCCCTTAAGTATCAATATGGCTGCTAAAGGGATTGATCCCGTGGCACAAATGTAAAGCGGGATTGAAACCACCAGGATAAAAAGCATTTGAAGTATGGGCGAAAGATTTAAAAGCTCAAAAAAATTGTTCGGGATCAATGCTGATATGATGGCTGCCAGTACCAATCCAATAATCAGCCATTTTGAAATATCCTGAATAAACTCAACAAAGCCGTATTTAAAAATGTCGGTCAGCTTTTGCGAGAAGCTTTTTTTCTCCCCTGCCTGGGGGATTATTTTTTTCTTCTCTGTTTCGTTTTTTGTAATAACGCTTGTAATCAGTCCTCCGCTTATTCCGGTTATCAATGCTGCAATGGGTCTGATAATTGCAAGCGGCAGTCCCATTAAAGAAAAAGTGGCTAAGATAGAATCAGCGCCGGTTTGTGGGGTCGAAATAAGAAAAGAAACCGTGCTTCCTTTTGAGGCCCCGTTTTTGTAAAATGCGGTCCCGGTAGGAATAACGCCACACGAACACAATGGCAGCGGAATGCCAAATATTGAGGCCAAAACGGATGACCGAAATGGGCTCCCGTTAAAATAATGTTCTATTTTATTTCGAGGGATAAAGGCATAAAGCAATCCTGCAAAAAAGAATCCCAATAAAAGATAAGGAGACATTTCGCTTAAGATGGCTACAAAATCCCGTAAAAAAGTTGTTATATATTGTTGTACTTCCATGATTCTGATTTTTTTATTACAAATTAAGGAAGTAAGGGCGTAATGGGTATTACACGATTTTGGAAAAGAATTACAACATTTTTGGATTATACTTCATCTAATGGTTTGCGCTTGTTTTCTTTGAGTTTTTTGAAATGGGAGGGAGTTAGTCCGGTTATTTTTTTGAATTGGTTTGAAAGATGCTGAACGCTACTGTAACCCAGCTGATAGGATATCTCGTTCAAAGATAATTCATCATAAACAAGGAGCTCTTTTACTTTTTCAATTTTTTGGTTGATAATGTATTTTTCAATGGTAATTCCTTCTACCGACGAAAACAAATTGCTCAGGTAAGAATAATCATAGCCCAGTTCTTTGGAAATATAGGCCGAACTATTCAAGGTTTCAAACCCATTTTCGGAGTAATGAACTTTTTCTATAATCAATGTTTTAATACGATCAATAAGTTTACTTTTTTTATCATTAATTAATTCAAACCCATTGTCACTTAATACTTTTCTAACCTCTTCGATTTTTTCTTTAGATAAATCGGAAGATATACGTACTTTCCCAAGTTCAATTTCCTCAACTGATAAGTTAATCCTTGTAAATTCATCTTTCACCGCTTTAATGCAGCGTTTACAAACCATGTTTTTTATATGAAGAATTGTTGAACTCATTTTACAAAGGTACTAAATTGCCCGGATCATATATAAGCTGTTTTTTACCAGATACTATTGATTTCAAATCTTCTTTTCTTTTCATTTTAGATTTACAGAATTTAAGTTAATTTTGCTTGTTGCGTTTCTGACGGATTGGCAGAAATAAAGCCATTTTTCCAACGGAATGATTATTGTTAAACTTAGATTTTAAAAATAAAATATCGGGATATAACATGCTAAAAGCATTTAAGAAATTAGTAGGAACCAAAGCGGATCGTGATTTTAAAGTCGTTAAACCCTACTTGGATAAAATAAAACACGTTTACGAAAGTATTTCTCAACTTACCAACGATGAGTTAAGGGCTAAAACCCAGGAATTTCGTCAACGTATTGCTGACTATATTTCAGCCGAAGAAAATGAGATTAAAGAAATAAAGGCCCAAATTGAAGCTGATCCGGAACTTAACGTTCACGAAAAAGAACGGATGTACGAGAAAGTGGATCAACTGGAGAAAGGAAGTTACGAGAAAAGCCAGGAGATTTTGGAAGAAATTTTGCCTGAGGCTTTTGCCGTGATGAAGGAAACGGCAAAGCGTTTTAAAGAGAATGAAAAAGTAGAGGTTACAGCTACCGCGATGGATCGCGACCTGGCAGCTACACGAGATAGTATAAACATTGTTGGCGACAAGGCTTATTACAATAATCGTTGGATGGCCGGGGGTAACATGATTACCTGGGACATGGTTCATTACGATGTGCAGCTGATTGGTGGGGTAATACTCCATCAGGGAAAAATTGCCGAGATGGCTACTGGTGAGGGTAAAACACTGGTCGCAACCCTTCCTGTTTATTTGAACGCCCTTCCGGGGAAAGGCGTGCACGTGGTAACTGTGAACGATTATCTGGCAAAACGTGACTCCGAGTGGATGGGAACTTTGTACGAATTTCACGGGGTTACGGTGGATTGCATTGATAAACACCAGCCAAACTCTGAAGCTCGCCGCCAGGCTTATTTAAAAGATATTACGTTTGGAACCAACAACGAATTTGGGTTCGATTATTTGCGGGATAACATGACCAGCCGTCCCGAAGAGCTGGTACAACGCCCTCATAATTTTGCCATCGTTGATGAGGTCGACTCCGTTTTGGTTGATGATGCCCGTACCCCTTTGATTATTTCCGGGCCAACGCCACAGGGCGACAAACAGGAGTTCAACGAATTAAAACCTCCGGTTCAAAAATTATACAGTACACAGCGGAATTTGGTGACCAAAATTTTGGCCGATGCCAAAAAACTGTTGGCCGGCGAACCAACTTCCGAAAACGAGAAAAAAGGAGGGGAACTGCTGTTTCGTGCCTTCCGCGGATTGCCCAAAAACACGGCTTTGATTAAGTTTCTGAGTGAACCGGGTATGCGTGCATTGATGCAAAAAACCGAAAGCTTTTACTTGCAGGATCAGGCCAAAAATATGCACCTGATTGATGATGAGCTTTATTTTGTGATTGACGAAAAAGCCAACTCTATTGATATTACTGAAAAGGGTATTGATGTAATGACTGAGTCGTACAAGGAAAAAGATTTTTACGTATTGCCTGACATTGCTTCGCAATTAGCAGAAATTGACAACCTGGATGTTACCGATAATAAAAAACGGAACAAGAAAGACAAGATGCTTCGCGAGTATGCCATTAAGTCGGAGCGCGTTCATACTGTAAACCAGTTGTTGAAAGCTTATGCCCTGTTTGAAAAAGATGTAGAGTATGTAATCATCGACAATAAAATTAAAATTGTTGACGAGCAAACCGGCCGTATCATGGAGGGGCGTCGTTATTCGGATGGGTTGCACCAGGCTATTGAAGCAAAAGAAAATGTAAAAGTTGAAGCTGCTACCCAAACCTATGCAACCATTACGTTGCAGAACTATTTCCGGATGTACAAAAAACTTTCGGGGATGACCGGTACTGCCGAAACAGAAGCCGGTGAGTTTTGGGATATTTACAAATTGGACGTGGTGGTGATTCCAACCAACCGTCCGATTGTTCGTTTCGATCATCAGGATTTGGTATATAAAACCAAACGCGAAAAATACAATGCCGTGATTGACGAGATAGTTTCTTTAAAAGAACAGGGTCGCCCGGTATTGGTGGGTACAACTTCGGTTGAAACCTCGGAGCTGTTGAGCAGGATGCTGAAACGAAAAAATATCAAGCATAATGTATTGAACGCGAAACTTCACCAAAAAGAGGCCGATATTGTTGCCGAAGCAGGTTTAAAAGGAATGGTAACCATTGCTACCAATATGGCCGGTCGGGGTACGGATATTAAGCTGAGCTCTGAGGTAAAAGAAGCCGGAGGGTTGGCCATTATTGGTACCGAGCGTCACGATTCGCGCCGTGTTGACCGCCAGTTGCGTGGTCGTTCCGGTCGTCAGGGAGATCCCGGTAGTTCGCAGTTTTTTGTTTCGTTGGAAGACGATTTGATGCGGATGTTTGGTTCGGGCCGTATTGCAAACATCATGGACCGCATGGGGCACAAAGAAGGCGATATGATCCAACATTCAATGATTACAAAATCTATTGAGCGTGCTCAGAAAAAAGTGGAAGAAAACAACTTTGGCATCCGGAAACGTTTACTGGAGTACGATGATGTAATGAACTCCCAACGTGAAGTGATCTATAAAAAACGTCGTTATGCCTTGTTTGGCGAACGCCTTGGCGTGGAGGTTTCAAATATGATGTACGACGTGATTGAAAATATTGTGCTCGAAGGCCAGGATTCCAGGGATTTTGAAGCTTATCAACTGGAGTTGCTGAAAAATCTTGCCGTAGAGTCTCCTTATGAAGAAAAAGAATTTTTGGCTGCCGGGAGCGAAGAAGTAACCGAAAAAATATTCGAAGAAGTTTATGCTTCGTACCGTCAAAAATTGCAGAGTATAAAACTTAGAACTTACCCTGTGATTAAAGATGTTTTTGAACATGAGAGCCGTTACGAAAACATAGCCATTCCGATCAACGACGGGCGCAAATCGATGAATCTGGTTGTTAACCTCAAAAAAGCTTACGAGGATGGAGGCCAGGAAGTAGTAGCTTCGATTGAAAAAAACATTGTGCTGGGCATGATTGACGAAGCCTGGAAAGAGCACCTTCGCGAGATGGATGATTTGCGTCAATCGGTTCAAAACGCAACATACGAGCAAAAAGACCCGTTATTGATTTACAAATTTGAATCGTTTGACTTGTTCAAACAACTGTTGAACAAAGTAAACAAGGACATTGCATCCTTCCTTGTCAAGGCCGATATACCGATACAGGAAGCCGAAAATGTTCAGGAGGCTCGTATTAAAAAATCTTCCGATCAGAATTTAACTGAAGAACGAACCGATTTGTTGTCGCAGTCACATAGCGATACCCAGCGTCAGCAAACAACACAGCCGGTGAAAGTAGAGAAAAAAGTTGGGCGCAACGAGCCCTGTCCGTGTGGTAGTGGAAAAAAATATAAGCATTGTCACGGGAAAAATGCATAAATTATTATCTTTAAGGGGATTTATGCGAAAACAAAGGTTAAATATCATTATTTTCTTGCTTATTGTTGTTGGTTTTTTTGCCTGCATGAAAAGCGAACCGCAAGGTGAAGATATTCCTCGTTATTTTTATACGGATGAGATTGTTAATCCTCCGGATAATTTTTATCTGATCTTTAGTTTGTCCCGTGCCAGCGTTGTATCTCATATAACTTTTGAAACGAATGCGGTTTGGGAAGTTAAAAGAGGTTCAGGGGGTAACTTTACCATTGATGTGGAGCGAACCGTAAATGTTGATAATCCTGAATACGAGCCATTTGAAATTATGAATACTTCTACAACTATTAATTATATTGGATTTGAAGGTGACGTTGAGTACAGGTTTACGGCTCAAAAACCCTCTACCAATAATGATGATTACAGTGTTATATTAGTACAGTTTACAAAAACGGAGCGGGATTACACGGAATTTTCTCCCAAAATTTAAACTAATCTGAAATGAAATATAACAGAGTTCTTTTGAAACTTAGTGGCGAAGCCTTAATGGGCGAGAAGAGCCATGGAATTGATCCGGACAGGTTGAACCAATATGCCACGGAAATTAAAACGGCTGTTGATAACAAGGTGGAAGTAGCCATTGTTATTGGCGGCGGAAATATTTACCGTGGCCTGAGCGGTGCTGCCGAAGGTATGGACCGGGTGCAGGGCGATTATATGGGAATGATGGCTACCGTGATTAACAGCATGGCCATTCAATCGGCTTTGGAAAATTTGGGCGTGAAAACAAAATTGTTTTCGGGTTTAACGATTGAACCCATTGCCGAGCCAATGTCGAAGAGAAATGCGGTCGAAGCCCTGAAAGAAGGAAGAGTTGCGATTATCAGCGGGGGAACCGGCAATCCGTTTTTTACCACCGATACCGCCTCTGCTTTGAGAGCCGTTGAAATTGAAGCCGACGTGATTTTAAAAGGAACCCGTGTGGACGGTATTTATACGGCCGATCCGGAGAAAGATACTTCAGCCACTAAATATGATAAGTTGACTTTTGATGAAGTTTACGAGAAAGGATTGAAAATTATGGATCTTACGGCCTTCACCCTTTGTAAAGAAAATAATTTGCCGATTTATGTTTTCGACATGAATAAAAAAGGAAATTTATTAAAAGTGCTTGACGGGCAGGATATAGGAACCGTAGTAAAAGCCTAGGTGTTTTTTTAGGCAGATGATTAAAAAATAGTATTTTTGTTACCAAAGAAATCAAAATAAAATGACTGAAGAAGTTCAAATGTGTTTAGAAGATGTGAAAGAAAACATGCAAAAAGCACTTTCGCATCTTGAGAAAGAATTCCAAAAAATTCGTGCCGGAAAGGCTACCCCTGATATGCTTGACGGGGTGATGGTTGATTATTATGGAGTGCCAACCCCCATTGCTCAAACGGCTAATATCAATACTCCCGATCCGCGGCAAATTATTGTTCAGCCCTGGGATAAAAGCATATTGGGTTTAATTGAAAAAGCAATTATGGCGGCCAATTTAGGTTTTAATCCTACCAACGAAGGTGAAGTATTGCGTATTGCGGTTCCGGCCATTACCGAGCAACGCCGTAAAGAATTGGTAAAACAAGCCAAAAACGAAGCGGAAAATGCCAAAATAACCGTTCGTAATGCCCGTCGTAGCGGAAACGATTTTGCCAAACAATTGGAAAAAGACGGACTACCCGAAGATGAATCAAAACGCTTGCAGGATAAAATCCAGGATTTGACGAACGATTACATCGAAAAAGTTGACAAACTTACCGAAGTAAAGGAAAAAGATATAATGACTGTTTAAAAAGTAAAGCTCCTCAAAACTGAGGAGCTTTTTTTATGCTTTTTCATTTCAATATAGAATAGGTATATAATATAGCAGGTTCTATAATTTATTACATTTTATTCCTTAACAATTTCTTCGGCCAGCTTAATGGCATTATAAGCATTAACAACCCCACCTGTACGACAGATATCTGTCATTGAAACAGGGACGGTTCTCATTTTTAATACCGGTTCTTCAATCTTTGTCACTGATTCCTCAATAATCTGTTTAATCTGTTTGGCAGATAAGTGTGGGAAATATGACTTTAAAACAGCAGCTAAACCCGTAACTATAGAAGATGAAATATGAGAACCATTCATAAACTCACATTTATTTCCCGGAACTGTAGAGTAAATATCTGTTCCTGGGGCAAAAACATCTACCGTACTTTTCCCGTAATTAGAAAACGGAGCTACAATACCTGTTTCTTCTGTTCCTGGGCCACTTGCACCTACTGTAATTACATTAGGTGCGTTTTTTTTGTCCTTTATGTATTTGGCCGTCGGGAAACGCTCTACAGTATCAATGTTTGCTTTATTATCTCCGGCAGCTTTTACGATTAAAACGTCTTTACTGTTTGCGTAGCGAATGGCATCTTCCACCCATTTACGTTCAGGAGAGAAGCTCTTCCCAAAATTCATGTTGATGATTTTAGCCCCGTTATTTACCGCATAACGGATAGCAAGAGCAATGTCTTTATCATGTTCATCCCCAGTACCCGGTACTGCACGCACTACCATAATTTTTGCATTATCGGCCATGCCGTTTATTCCTAAATCATTGTTACGTACAGCCCCAATAATACCTGCTGCATATGTTGCAGCAAAATAATTACCAACCATCACATTGTTATTTCCATAATAACGATCATTAATATCATTATAGTTATCTCCAACAACATTGCCTCTATAGTCAACCAACAAAGAATCGGGTATAGTTGAGCATCTGCTCAGACTGTCTTTTTTGTGGTTGAGAAATTCTATATATTGTACATTGGTGGTGCCTTCCTTAAATTTTTCATACCAACCTTTATATACACTCAAAGCTTTTCCAATACTTGAATTTTTTGCTTTATAGTCATTGAGAAAGTCCAAAGTATATACTTCCTTGTTCAATTCTTCTTTAAATAGTTTATTAAACCTATCACATAGCTCAAGGTTATTATTAATCTTATTAATAATATCATGCTCTTTTGTCTTTGCAAATACAAGTGCTTTACAATTCAACCACTGTTTATATAATTCTTTTTTTTCCTTTTTGATCTGATCCTCGGATGTGATGTCTGCAAACTGATTTCTGTATTTAAGATAGAACCGAAGACTTTCTTCGGTGTCTTTTGTCACATTCTTATTAGGGTCTTTGCTGTTGCCTAGAAAGTTCCAACCGTAAATATCATCGATATAACCATTGTTGTCATTATCAATCCCATCCAGTTTTTCATTGGGGTTTTGCCACAGAACAGATTTAAGGTCTTTGTGCAAGGTGTCTATTCCTGAACAAATTATAGCAACAATTACAGGATTAGATTTCTTACCTTCAAGGAGTTCCTGATAAGCTCTTTCCATACCAATTCCCAGAACATGGTCTTTTTGATAATCCAGCATATGCCAGTCACGTGGTAAATTCTGGGCACTTAAGTTGATCCCAAATGCTAAAAAGAAGATTATAAGCATTGGTATAGCATTCAATTTTATTATTTTCATTGTAAGCAATTTAAGTTTATTAATTAGTTTTTAGTTCAAGTGCATTGTCAATACGCTCAAGCACATCTTGCAAATGGGCATAAGTCATGGAATCTTTGGTGTTTGGCAAGGCATTTTTAATCATTTTATGTAAGGATCTCAACTCCATTTTAATAACAGCTTTACTATCATTTTTTGGTGGGAGCGGAGATGTTATCATAACTGTAAGCCTCTCGATATAGGTTCTTTGTAAATTGCGACGGAAAATACTAATGGGTCGGTTTTTTTCTAGTTCCTTCCATACAGAAGCCCTTAAATCATCAAAGAAATCTGCCAGTTTATAACAATCTTTAACCCCTGATGCCTCAGCAGCCATGAGTTTATCAAATTTATTTACATTCAGTATCTGATCTAAAATCGACGATTGCAACTCAAAAACAATTTTAGCAGGATTCTGATCCAGTTTGTTAAGAATGTTATCATCAATTAACCAGTCAGGAGTAGTAAAAAAATGTCTGTCAAGAAAACTTACCGCCTCTTTTTGCAAACTGGCCGGAACATACTCAAATACAGGACCGGTTTGTTCCACGGTTTTCAATGTTTTGTAAATGCCTCCGATATATCTGGCCACATGTTGGCAATACAAAGCCATTTGTGCATTTAATTGCTTGTACATTTCTTCCAGGTTACCATAGTCTTCATTGGGTTCACTTGTCCATTTTACCAAATTTTTGGCAATCCGTTTCAGGTTCTTAATGCCGTATTCGTTTGCCTTCATTTGATTGTCACCAAGATCCTCGCTTTGAGAACGTGGGTCATCATAACTTCTTTCATGCCCCAAAAGCAATCGTTTATTCTTAAGCCTTTCAATAATAAGTTTATTAAGTATGGGTATTTCCTTTTCAGATGTAATATCTTCTGGATACCAACGATATCCCCATTCAATGGCCCAGATATCATAATCACCAATACGAGGAAAAAGATTTTGCTGATCGATTTTATCTTCCGGCTGTGCAACATAATTAAAACGTGCATAATCCATGATAGAAGGAGTGTGCCCATGAAGGGTAAGCCATTTGTTATCACGCAATTTTTCAACAGGTGTTGTTGAGCTTGAAGCAAAATTATGGAGTAAGCCCAACGTATGACCAACTTCGTGTGAAGACACAAAGCGGATTAGTTTCCCCATCAGCTGATCGTTAAATACCATATGATTTGCCTGCGGATCGACCGCCCCACATTGTATAAAATACCAATCATGGATAAGCTTCATAATATTGTGGTTCCAATTAATATGACTTTCAATAATCTCACCACTCCGAGGATCGGCCACATAGGGCCCAGATGCATTAGGAATATTAGAAGCTTTGTAAACTATTGCTGCATGCCGGGCATCTTCAAGGCTCCATGTAGAATCTTCCTCAGGCATGGGTGCCATTTTAGCCATAATAGCATTTTTAAAACCGGCTTTCTCAAAAGCTTTTTGCCAATCGTTTACCCCCTGAATAAGATAAGGAACCCACTTTTTGGGGGTAACAGGGTCAATATAAAAAACAATGGGTTTTCGGGGTTCAACCAACTCGCCGCGCAAATATTTTTTTACGTCTTCGGGCTTGGGTTCCAAACGCCAACGGATGGCAATAGATCTTTCTTTTACACCTTGCGGGTTTGCATCATAATCAGTGTACGCTGTTGAGAAATAACCTATCCGTGAATCTTCAAAACGGATCTTCATGGGGATTTTAGGCAACAATAATAATGAAGCATTTAATTCTAATGTTGCAATATTATTCCCATTTTTTCCCGTGTGGTTATATGTTTTTGTTGTGCGTATCTCAATATTCATCGGATAAGAAAGCACATATTGCACATAACTACGATCCGATAGCTGTCCACCTAATTTGAATTTTTGCTTGAAAATAGAACTAAAATAAAGTAATTCGTTATCGGTATTAATAAAGTTAGTTACATCAATTATAGATCCGCCTGAATCGCGAGAATATGACATAACAGGAAAAACTGCTACCACAGATTGCATATTGGATCGCTCCACCGCTTTATACATGGCTTGTGTACTATCCTTAGAACGGATATCATAGGCTACTTTTATCAGGAAGAGTTTTTTCCCCGGACCTTTTTCAAAACGAACCACGGTATTGCTTATCTGGTCGCCTCCATATAGGCCTTCAACCACTGCACTTGAGCGAGCAACACGGCCAACGATGAGAATATCCCGTCCTAACAAACTATCCGGAATTTCAAAGAAATATGTTTCATTCACTTTGTGGATACTGAAAAAGCCTTTTTGTGTAATCGTATCCGTAGCGATTACATTTTTAGGCTCTTGAGAAGCTGCTTTCTCTCCCCGCTCTTTTTTGTCAGAAGGCAGCATAGGATCTTGGGCCTGTACAAATCCGACAAAGAGTAGACAAAAGAGAAAGCCTAATATTACTTGTGGTTTCTTCATGAATCTATTTGTTTTACGTTTGATCTGTTAAAAATTATTCTTTGTTTTCTATCAAATATTTCCCGAAATAACGCCTGAGCTTATTTTCAAAAAAAGTTTTGTAAACACCTTTGTAATGATGACTTTGATTGGGCAGAACAAGCATATCAAAATCTTTTCCGGCTCTTATTAAAGCATCAACCATACGATATGTGTGAGCCGGGTGAACATTGGCATCTACTTCACCCGTAACCAATAAAAGATGTCCTTTTAAGTTTTTTGCCAAATCTTGGTTTACAGGCACTTTAAATTTGAAAGAATATTTAATTGTTCCCTGCTTGGTGGTATCTGCAACTTCTGTAATTCCTTGATAAGATTCGCCCCAGTTACGATTATAAATGGTATTGTCATGGTTGCCTGAAGAGGCAACTGCTACTTTGTAGAAATCAGGATAAGTGCATATTGCGGCTGTAGCCATCGCTCCTCCCCCCGAATGTCCAAATATGCCTACGCGGTTCAGGTCAATATATTTATGCCTCCGGGCCAATTGCTCCAAGCCATACTTATCATCTTCGAGTGGATAATCTCGCAAATTGCCATAGCCATAACTAAAATACTTTTTGTCGCGGTAGGGCGAACCTCCACGATGCCCCATGCAAACAACAATAAACCCAACCTGAGCAAGAGAAGTATTGTTGTATTTATCGAAGACGGTAAAATAGGGCCATACAGTTTCTGTAAAAGGCCCCGGATAAACCTGCGAAATAACGGGGTATACTTTTGTAGAGTCAAAATTATAAGGCTTCCACATAATACCATATAGATCGGTAATACTATCTTTTGCTTTTACTTTAAAAGGCTCAGGCATTCTCCATCCTATATCGTACAAGCCCTGTATATCCGGCTCCGCAACAACCATAATAAATTTCCCATTTTTGTTGCGCAATACAGTTTTAGGCTCCAGGTCTATTCGCGAATAGTTATCTACAAAATAATTTCCCGAAGGAGAAAAGAAGACTTTATGATTAGCATTTTCAGGCGTTAAAAGTTTCTGTTTTTTCCCTTCAAAGGAGACTTTATATAGATGTGCCAAATACGGATTTCTTGCCGTTTCTTTACCATATCCATAAAAATAAATGGTGCGTCTGGTTGTATCTATAAACACAACTTTACCTGCAGTCCATTTGCCAGAGGTAATAGGGGTTTTTAAATTTCCTATTGAATCGTACAAGTAGTAATGTCCCCAACCAGTCTTGTCCGACCACCAAATGATATCTTTGCCTTTATTCAATATTGAAACATTAAACAACACATTGTTTATTGTAGGCTTGTTGGTTTCATGAATAATCACACGTACTTTACCAGTAAGCAGATTGGATGCACATAGCTCAATTTCATCAAGAGTTCTTTTCTTTCTTAAAAAGAACAGTTCTTTTGATTCTGCTCCCCCTTTTACCACTGATATTGTTTGATCAGTCCATTTATCCGCATCGACTTTAATAAAATTCTTGTTTTCAACATTGCCAACCCACAACTCGTACTGGGTAACGTCTTTATCGCCGGGGAGTTGGTATTTATATGTTTCAAGCCATGATTTTGGTGAAAGTGTATGAACGACAGACATCGTTTGTACTTTCCGGTTATCTTCCCTTATGATATAAAAGTTTTTAGAATCAGGTAACCATACGGCATTCGATGGAATATTTCTCAATGACGATGTGTCAAATTCATTTATACAAAATGAATAATAAAGCTGCCCGTCATTAGAGAGCTTTGTTTCTGTTGTGTCCCCATTTTTTTTCAAATATAGGTTATGGTTTCTTGTATAAAGCTGCCATTCTTTGTCAGGAGAAACATTCCCAATTATTGGTTCTTGACTCTTTCCTTCTTCTCGTTTAACAATATTTTTGGAAAGGCTATGTCTATATAAGTCATAGGTGTATTTCGTGCTTTTGTAGCTGAATATTAATTTTTTGCCATCATTAGAAAAGTTGGGCATGAAATTTAATGCCAGCGTATCAATTTTTTCATTTCGTAAACTACCTAATTTTTCAGCAAGCAACTTTTTATCATATAAAAGCCGTTTTTCTTTCTTTGTGGGGTTAACAAGAAAATAATTCCGGCCACTCTTTTTTTCTTCAAATGTAAACCAAAACGTATCGCTCTTTTTTATAAAAAAAGGAAGAATTTCAATAGTACCTATATTCTTTGCCAGGACAGGTGTGTCATACCTCTCTGCTGCCTCATAATCTGCCGTTTGTGCAAAAAAATAGAAGTGTGCCAGTAAAAGCACCAATATCAAACTATGTTTTTTCATTTGGCTCTTTTGGATTTATTTACTAGTAAGCTTTTTCTGGTAAGATTTTGCTATATCAACCAGTCCGTTATTGGCAGATGTTTGAATTATTTTTTCAAAAATCTCGCTGGTACGAACATTTTTCCTAAAAGTGGAAACGGAGCTCTCAAACATACTTAGAAACCCAAAAAGAATTCTTTTATTTTCTTCTGAAAAAGAGGCAATGTTATCGGCAAGGAGATTAATTACTTTTGTGGTATCTTTTTCACCTGCAGCCTGTGCCACATTCATTAATGTGATCAATTGTTCTTTATCTTTTAACGCTGTGTTTTTTAACCAGGATCGGTAACATTCAAAATCTGTTTTGTTATATGGCCTTTCCTTAAAATACCAGCCACGTAAACAGTAATCAGCAATTTTTCGAAACGATGAACCAAGCTTATTTTCTATAGAATCGATAGGTATTGTTTTGGCAAATTCCTGCCAATGCTCTGCCAAATAATTAAAGTTATTGCCAAAATAAATGTTTGACAGGTATAGAGAGTACCTGTTTTCGCCAAATAAGAACCAGTTTTCAGGAAGTGTTCTTTCTTCGGGGCTTAGCATTTCAAAATATTCTGCAGCTATTTCTTTTGCTGAAGATGTTTCCATCATTTCTATTTTTAGCTTGATATATTCACGCAAAAATGTTTTAGAACGATCACCATTTGCATACTGTTGGTTCATAATGGCTACCTTGTTTTCAGGATTCATTCCTTTCCTGACATTTTTCAGGAATTTATTAGAAGGCATGCCCCCAATAAACTTAAAAACAATCTTTCCGTTCTTATCCAACAATAAAAACGAAGGATAGGCCTGAACCTGGTATTTCTTTTTAAGTGCCGGGCCTTCTCCTTTTTCCATATCTATTTTAACGTTGATAAAATGAGCGTTCATAAAGTCAGCAACACTATCTTCCTTGAAAACAGTTGCTGCCATATTTTTGCAGGGGCCACACCATTCAGTATAACAATCAACAAAAATTAGCTTATCTTCTACTGCTGCTTTGGCAAGAATTCCTGCCATTGTTCCATGCTCAAATTGAATACTCCTGTTTTGTGCAAATACCTGGGCTGATAGTAAAATTCCAGCGACAGATAATAAAATAAAAAGTTTTTTCATGCTAAGTTTTTATATGCTTTTACGAATACTATTCAGGCACATTCAGCTAAAGCTGACCAAAATCCCTACGTGCTATGCACTCCCGGTCTTTCGGAAAATGTGCCTGAATTCAGCGCTAAACCACTTTTTTTAATAATGGTGTTTGGCTTTACTTAATTAATACATTCTTTAATTTCGGTCTGCCATTTTTCAAAAGGTCTTGTCTGGCTTTTAGCTGTTGTTTTATTCTTTTTTCGCCGATTTTCAAAACTTTTTCATCAATTTTTTCACCATTTTTCTTTTTGAGATAATCCTCTTTACTAATCGCCCATTTATGTTCAAGGGCTTTCCCTTTATCGCTTTTCTTTCCGTAAAACATTTTCCCCATAAGCTGATATGCCATCAATTCATCATTTTCTGCCTGTTTAAGGTGATAATTCATTCTATCTACTACATAAAACATATAATCTTGACTTACCCATTTAGGGAACCACTTCCCTCTTGATAAATGACATTCAATGCAACCAACTATTTCTTTAAGGTTAGCGCTTTCATAAACAAGTATTGTTAAATGAGTTGGGTCAAACACAAACAATTCACTAATATCAGCCCCATCTATATTTGATATGCCTTTAAGCATTGTTGTATCTACATTGTTATGAAATATGAATTTCATTCTGGAATGATCAATTTTATTGTCTATAAGTTTTAATATTGGATTCCCATTCATGTCCAAGATCGATAATCGATCGTCTTTTGAAAATATAATTAATTTATCTAAACAGTCTGAAACTATTTCTTCTTCCTTCTCAATATTTTCGATACTCTTAGAGGTTCTATTAATTGAAAGTTTTTCATTTGGTTTTATATCGTTTTTCAAATCATTGTTTGAACAAGCTGAAAATATAGCTATGGATATGATAATTAAAAATAAGTTTTTCATAAATATTAGTATTTAATTTTTAAAAGAACTAAAACAATGTTGTATATGAATTATCTTTTTATGGTTCTTCTCCCCAAGTGGCATGATCAAAAGCAAAAATATAATCGTCACTAGGGTCAATACAATTATAATGTGGTCCATCCCATGGATCATGGTAATGATATAAAACACTATATGGAGGAAGATACTCCGTATGCCAAAGAAGCAGAGCATGGGTGAAATTATCTACTAACCATATTTTAGCTGTGTAGAGTGTCTCAAAATCCACCATAGGTCTGTATCTCAATTTCTCAGAAAATAACATTTCGGCAATAGCTTCAGCTTGTTGAACACTAACCCCCTTATTTCCATCAAGCTGAAGCCAAAGAGATCCATCCCCTGGCCAAACACCAAATTGCGTATAACAAGCGCTATAAAACTGATCAAGTGGATGACCTGTTTTCATTGACACGCAAGCATGAAAACACCAACGAGGTTCCAACTGTTGGTAAAACGGTGGTTCTGGCGATGTAGAATAACTTTTAAGTACGCCGACCAAAATTAGACAAACTACTAAAATAATTTTTTTCATTGGTTGAAATTTTAATTAATAAAACATTAGGTGTTTTTTACTATTTTAACCAGTAGTGCTTTTAAGTATTGTCTGGTTAGTCAGGGGAAAACAGGAGGAGCAAAACTCCTCTCGTTTTTCCCTTGATCTGTCTTTATACCCTTTTACTGGGCCGTAAGATTTCCGATGGTTTGTAAGTCAACGCCATAATTGTCTATATAATAATTACGGACAATATCATACCGTTTCTTTATTTTACCATTTACATCCTTAGTTGTATGTAATATACCTTTATACTTTGTATCGTAATCTGGAGTGTCAGCATTTAAAGTGGCTTCTGAAGTAGTTACCATTGCCATAACGTATTTTCCCCAATCTGCCGTAGCCGAGGTGTTATAGTAAGGATAAAGTACCCCTTGTGCATAAGCTTTTGCTGTAGTGGTAGCAGAGGCATAGTTTGCGATGTTTGTGAACAGATCGGTTGGTGTAAACAGATCTCTTCCTATCATGCTATTGATAAAAATCCTGTTGATGTGCGTCCGGAAGTTTTTTATATCTGCATCCGTCATACTTTCTATGCCATCATTAGCATTATTCACACAGATATTATCATAGTTATACCATGAGGGAACAGGTATATCTACTTTTTCAGCATGAAACGATGGAGAAAATACATACTTTGTATTTACAGAATCAACAGCACTACATAACATTATTTTTACAGGTAAAAACTCCTTTAAAAACTTTTCAGGATAAAGGTTAAACCACTGATTCTGCATCAGGGTTAATAATTGTCCTACATATAATGGATCAGCAGGAGTTACTTCATAGCCCGGATACCAAAATCCCTCACTAGTAGTAGATGGCATGGCTTGTTTCCAGCCTGAAGGCGTCCAATAGGTATCCTTATCCTCAAATTCGTACAACAAGTATTTGCCATACGTTTGATAAAAACTAACAATAGTAGCATCATAATCATGATTCCCCTGAGGAACTACGTACCCCTGATTCTCAGTTGATGCTGTCAATGGTGCTTCCTTTTTGCAGGAGAAAAATGCTGCCGTTATGAATACCATTAATATTAATTGACATATATTTTTTTTCATGATAAAATAGTATTTAGTTTGTAACCATAAAATTTTTTAATAACGCACATTATCTTGGGTTTTGCACAAGAATGCCATTGTTATCTAGTGCCGTATATGGGATAGGCAAAGCGTACAACAAACTTCCCGGTTGAAGAGTGTAATTTGATTCGCCACCGTCCACAGCTTTGAATACATGCGTAGCTCCTTCACCCCAACGTCTCATATCAAACCAACGATGTCCTTCTTCCAAACAAAGTTCCCTTCGGCGTTCTTCTTTGCAAAAAGCGAGAGGGTTTATAGGATCAAGGACTGGAACATAAGCATCATTCCGTGTATCATATCGGCTTGCCCTAAGTGTATTTAGATCACTTAGCGCCTGTGTTAAATCATCCGCTTGTCCTCTGCGAATTAAGGCTTCAGCCCTGTTAAGATATACCTCCGCAAGACGCATTCCCTGATCTCCGTACGTGGTAATGCTAGAACCACATTTGATGATATTATATGTCACCCCACCAAATTTGGCGAAATAAAAAGTGGATCGAAGGTCTAAAGGATCGTATAAATTCAGTAATGTTTCTGATACTGTATAAGGAATGGTTTTCCC
Organism: Bacteroidales bacterium; assembly: GCA_963664245.1. Classification (GTDB taxonomy): domain Bacteria; phylum Bacteroidota; class Bacteroidia; order Bacteroidales. The sequence continues at coordinate 1,365,514 of OY760934.1, read as the reverse complement.
GGAAAGGAGTGACCCATTATTTGGAATAAGATAGTTATTCCCTTTATATGAATTTGTTCCATAAACCCATAATACTTCCTGACTTGCAGACACATCGTAAACGCCTGTATAGTTGTTATATATGCCGTTAAAATATGCCTTAAACAAGGTGAGGTCCGGTTTTTCTGCGATCACAAGATTGGCATATTCTATGGCTTTATCAAAATCTTCCATGTATAAATACATTCTTGAAAGAAGTGCGTAAGCCGTCAGATGACCTACTCTAAAGACAGAAGAAGGCGTATAGTTATCCTTTAACAAATCTGCCGATTCAAGCAAGTCTGCCTCAATTTGAGCATAAACTTCAGCAACAGTGTTCCGTTGGGGGAGTACATTTGACACGATAGATGAAAGCATCAGCGGCACACCTAAGTTTGTCGTCGGATTATTATTGTATGGTTGTCCATAGATATTAACCAATTTGAAGTAATAATAAGCCCTCAGAAACAAAACCTGTCCCAATACGGCTTTTTTTGCCTGATCTGTACCTGTTACTTTATCAACATAATCCTTTACCAGGTTACATCCCATTATTTTTTCATAATACTTCTTCCATGAATCTTGGTCAAACAGCAATGCTGTTAATGCGCCGTCAAACATACTTGGATCCCATTTAAATATAGGGGCTCCATTGTTTAGATAGCCAATGTATGTATTGGATGATTCATCCTCTGTGCCATTACAGCTAACTTCATCCGTGAGCATATTCAAATATAAATCCCCTGGCTGTGTAGATGGGTAAGCCTCGCCATTCATCAGGGCGCTTAGATCTGCTATTGTCGTGGGTCGTATTTCATCCTGACTTTTTTCTTCCAGGAATTTTTCACAAGAGTTTAACCCGATTGTTGTAACGAGCAAAACAAGTATATGTAAAAAAGTCTTTTTCATTGTTTTTTTTATTAAAAGTTAACACTTAAATTAAAAGTATAGCTTCTGGTTCTCGGTTGAGATCCTGTTGCCACTTCAGCATCTATTCCTTTAAAATCTCTACTTACCCAAGCAAATGGGTTCGCTGCAGTGAATCCAACATTAATACCCTGACATTTCAGTCGTGATACGATATTGTTTGGTAAGCTGTAACTAATACTGATGCTATTTACCCGCAAAGTAGATGCATTTGCAACCCTCGCTGTACTGTAGTTATACATTTCGTAATAATTGGTAGAACTACCATCTGGAAGTGTAATTTGCGTAAGCCTTGAGTCTGGTAATCCAGGGAAAGAGGCTGTAGTATTAGTAGGTGTCCATCTTTCTGTAATTTCCTTTGTCAGGTTATCGTATTCGAGAGGTAAACTAATTGTTCTACCTGAACTGGGTGCAACATATACAGGCGCTAAGAATTTATGCCCTCCTAACTGAAGATATAAACTGGTAGAAAGTGTAAACATCTTATACCTAAAATTCAACCCGAGACCGGCTGTGAGGTCAGGGTTCAACTTACCAACATATTTCATAAAGGAAGTAGGATCTATAACGGGATCCTTCCCTTCAGCAACATCAAGGTTAAATGTTGGGTATCCATTGGTCGGATCAATACCTGTGAAATCAAATGCCCAAAGTGATGATACAGGATAGTCTTTAAGAAAATAAGTGCCTGAAGTTGCTAAACGCCAAGTTGGATTTGATACAAAGTCAGTTTCTAACGAATTAAATGTTTTTGAAGTATTAATACTGATACTTAGTGTGTAATTCTTACTTTGAATAGGAATAAAATTTAGACTTATTTCAATCCCGCTGTTGTTAAGAGATCCTCCGTTTATAGGCATTGAAGATACGCCATACTCAAGCGGGACAGGATTGCTAGTGATCAAATCCCGACTTTTTTTAATATAATATTCAACCGTTCCCGAAAACCTGTTATTAAAGAATCCAAAATCAAGTCCCAAATTCAATGTGGAATTCTTTTCCCATCGCAGGTCACCATATGGTAGCGAGCTGATAAGAAGCTTTGGTTCGCCCGTCATTAAGTCATAAAGATTTGCTGGAGCCCCTGTTGGCATTTTAGCAATTAAATCTGGGCTAACATTTGCAGCAATGTTTCGTTGATATCCAAAGGAGGCTCTTAAATTAAGCATTGACAACCATTTTACGTTATTCATAATCCATTCTTCGTTTGCCATATTCCATCTTACCCCTGCTGCATATACCGGATTAAATTTTTCGCCCGTATATTGTCCAAAACGGTTTGAAGCATCGGAACGCACACTGAAATTGAAAGCATAGCGGTCATCATAACTATAGTTAATAGTTGAATACAAGCCCATATTGTTGGTTAACCTATCTATACTTGTTCTTATCTCATCGTTAAAATACGGATTAGGGGTATTATTTTTAGTGTATGTGAGCGGAAGAGTAACAAAAGCTTTCCCTCTTTCGGGCAAATACCCATAATTCACTGATGAAAAACCGGTATACTTCGAGCTTGTTGCTTCTTGTCCTAGCATTACAATTAATACATGCTTCCCAGATATATGAGAGTACGTTATATTATTACGCCAGTTCCAGGTAACATTATCATTATCGGTTCCATTATAGATTCCGCCTATGGGAAGTCTGCTGTTTTTATATGCCTCATCTGTAGGTAATACTGTGCCATAATCATAACCTCTTTTTTGGGCTATTTGTTCAGTTTGTTGTGTGGCATAGGTGTAACCTCTTGATACAGACTGACTAAGTCCGAACAAGCTATTGAAACGCAAATTTTTATTAATATGGTAATTAATATTCAAATTCGCATTTACAGAAAGTGTTTTATTCGACGAACCGGAATTAGCAAGTTCATTATTTATATTAAATAAATAACCTGACCCTTTTGCGTAATAAAAGTCACTTCCATCTTCATTATACCCAGGAATTGCACGGTTTGTACGAGATGCATAAGTATAGGGATCATTAGTGTAGAATCCATTTGTATTTGCCTCTGATATAGATATGCGCATAGAAGCATTCAATTTTTTGCTAAGTTTTGAGTTGATACCGAAACTTGCACTAATCCCTTTGTTATCATTCCCTTTTGCTGTACCATTGGTTTGGCTATACCCAAACGAACCATAATATTGTGTACTGGTACTTCCTCCAGATACACTTAATGAATGCCTAGTGCTTACGGGGTTACGGAAAAGGATATCAAACCAGTTAGTATTTACGGTTTCCATATACTTTACCTGTGCATTAAATTGCTCATAGGTAATATTTCCGAAAAGATAATCGTTTAATGCCCCAGCATATCCAATATTATTATTGGTAACGGTGGCGGTAAGCCCCCTATCCCAAATCTCTTTTGATACGGCTACTCTCTCTTTAGAATTCATTAAATTTAACTTGTCGTAAGTAACCTTCTCGCCAATATTTAAGTTGGCAGAATAAGATATCCTCAGAGGACCTTCCTTTCCTTTTTTTGTATTAATTACAATTACCCCATTACCTGCTCTTACCCCATATATAGCCGTGGCAGAAGCATCTTTTAATACCGTAATGTCTTCAATATCGTTGGGGTTAAGCCAAGCTATTGCATTACCTACAAAATTCCTTACATAATCAAAATTATCAGGGGTTATTTGGCCTACATTATTAAATGTTTCTGCTTTAAAGGGTAGGGGGTCTGATTGAATGACACCATCTACTACCCATACTGGATCTTGGCTTCCTATTAAAGTGCTCACCCCACGTACAATTGTTTTTTGGCGGGTTCCAACTAATCCACTATTATTAATAATAACAAGCCCCGGAAGCTTTCCTTGCAATGTTTGTTCCAGGGTTTTTACCCCGTCAAAGGTTAATTCTTCTGCCTTAATAGAGCTTATGGAACCCGCTACAGTTGATTTTTTCAGTGTTTGGTAACCTGTACTAACCACCTGAACCTCACCTAATACTGTAGCTGCTTCCTGCATCACCACGTTAATTTCGGGGTTTTTAGAAGAAACAGGAATTTCCTGTTTGTGGAATCCCACAAAACTGAAGCCCAAAACAGTCCCTTCGGGAACTTTAATAACGTAGTTTCCGTTAACATCTGTAGTTGTTCCTTTTATTGTTCCCTTAATTAAAACAGTAGCCCCAGGTAAGGGCAAGCCATCTTTATCAGTAACTTTACCAGAGACCGCGATGGTTTTTGTGTTTTTTACTGTTCCATTTTCTTTCTGCTTCTTGTAAATAATGATGTACTTGTTATCAAACTTATACTCTAAATTAAAGTTCTTAAGGTATTTGTCCAATACTTGCGAGATGGTAAGGTCTTTGACATCTACGTCAAATTTCGCAAAATCTTTTAAGTCATCTACCGGGTAAATGAACCGATATTCACTGTTTTTTTCAACTTTCTTGAATAAATCTTCAAGCGTTGCATTTTTCATTTGAAAGTTAAACTTAACTTCCTGGGCAAATGCAGTATTGAACCCGGATAAAACGAGGACAATACCCAAAATCAGGAGCTGTTTCATCATCCCGATTCCTCTTTTCTCTTTGTGCCTGCTCCAGAGGCATTGATGTAAGCTTTTTTTCATAAATTTGTATATTAGTTTATAATTCTCCGGTGTCATAGTGCACCGGGTTAACTACTAGAAGGGATTGGGCCTAATCAATCCCTTTTATTTTTAATTTCTTTTTACAATAATTTGTTTTTCCTGGTATTCGAACTTAATTTTTTTGGTTTCTTCAAGCAGGTCCAGAATTTTAATTATCCCTTCATTTTTCCTGAAATTCCCCCTGAATTTTATATCTTTAACAGATTCGTCGGCATAAGCAACCTCAAAACCATACCACCTCGAAAGTTGGTTGAAAATATCTTCCATCCGGTCTGCCGCAAAAATGAAATTTCCGTTTTTCCATGCAATGATTGGTTCAATATCTACTTGCTTAACTTTTATTGTATGATTTACATCAATTTGTTCAGCCTGTTCTCCGGGTTTAAGAATAACCTCCGATGTTTCTTCAAACTTATGGCGAAGGCTAATGCTTCCTTTAACTAAAGTCACATAGCTTTTAATTTCATCTTGGTAGGCCCTGATATTGAAAGAGGTTCCTAACACTTTAACAATTCCTTCTTTGGTTTGAACCGTAAACGGACGTTCTTTATTATGAGCAACCTCAAGGTATATTTCGCCCTCTATAAGTTCAATTGACCGGGTTTCTCCGATAAATGTTTTGGGATATTTTAGTTTTGATTGAGAATTTACCCATATGCGGGTACCATCGGATAAAGTCAGGAAATGTTCGCCACCACGCGGAACAATCAAGGTGTGGTACCCTATTTCTAATGTTTTCTTGTTATCTTGAATAGGGGCGTAAAATAACTCGCTCTTATTGTTTTCAATCTTGACTAGTGAGTCTTTGATGTTTAGATTTTTAGTTTCATCCAGTTCAAATACTTCTCCTTTCTCTGTAATTAGCTGTACTTTTGAGCTACCGGGTATTGCCCTTGCTGTAAATTCTTTTTTGTAATTAATCCCTTTTTCTGGGTTATTGAAAATGGCATATAGTGCAATAAGTACCGGGATAATTAATATAGCGGCTAGTTTGCTTGCAAATACAAGGTTGCGTTTAATTTGTTTTCTCCTTAATTTATTTTGGAGGGTTTGCCATTTTTGATCGAGCTTGATTTCTTTATATTTTGATAATTGTTTCCCCAGATAATCGGGATCTTTCATTTTATTGAACAAATCCAGATATTCAGGGGATTCTTGAAAGATCTTTTTAAGCTGATCTTTTTCAGCCTGTTTAAGTTCGTCTTTTAAGTGACGGAAGATTAATTGACTGATTTTTAAATTTTTATTTATGTTTTTCATTTTAGGCCTTTGAATGAAGTTAATATATTCCTACAATACAATGTGTCTTCACAAAGCAAAAGGGGTGAATTTGTTATAAAAAAAATAAAAAAAACGAGATTTTTTTAAAAGAAGTTGCCAAATTTGATTAAGCAAAGAATATACAGGCTGTTCTTTAGTTGTTCTTTTAAGAACTGACGGGCTTTTAATTTATGCGTTTTTATAGTATTTATACTAAGATTGAGTTCTTTGGATATTTCTTCTTGGGTATATCCTTCAATAAATAAGAGGAAAACTTTTCTTCGTTGATTAGGCATCAAATCAATAAGTTTATTGATTTCCCGGAGCATGTCTTTTTCGACGAGGGTGATAAATTCGTCTTGAACCAACTCTCCTTCTTCTATTTTCAGTTTTGAATAATCAGACTTTATTTTTTCATGGCGTAAGTAATTCAAACAACGGAAACGAACAGCAGAATACAAGTATGGGGCAATTTTTTCAATAAGGACTGATTCCTGTTTTTCCCAAATATTTAAAAAAATGTCTTGAACAATATCATCTGCAACATCTTCTTTATTTACAATCTTAACAGCATAAAAATACAAGGGAGCATAATATTCATCGAATATTTGCTTGAAATGCGTTCTATCTTTAATCTTAAAAAACGGTTTACAGTTCTTTTTCACGTCCATATAAAAAGCAAATATATAAAAATGTTAAGTTTATAAAAATTTAATATCACTGCATGTGTATAACATTGGCTTACAGTATTGCAGGTTTTAATGATCTTATATTTTATTATGGGAAGTCGTGTTTATAGGGGCTATTTTTAAACTCCGAAGCCAAAGAAAAGGATATAATGACCGTATAAAAAAAGCTCACCTGATGGTGAGCTTTCTCTTTTATGCTTCTGATTCTTCCCTAGTTATGCGCTTTATGAAACAGTGTCTCTCTTAAATAAGTTATTCTTTAAACTCAAATACCGAATAATCAACCTCAGAATTAATCTCAATAGATTCAACGAGAATTACAAATATAAATCCTGATGATGAACTGATGTTTTTACAAAAAGGGAGTGTAAGTCCATTCACTTCTCTGAAATCACTATAAATTACATTTGTTGTTAATTTATCTAAATTCTGATATGAGACTTCTTCTGATGCTACTTCAAGGTAGTCTTTTTTGCTAATAAAGGAAGTATATATATTATCAATATCTTCTCCGTTAACGAGCACCTTTCCTTTTGTAAGTTTTATTTTATAGCAATCTATTCCTTCTATAAGCTCACTCCCTAGCAATTCAACCTTAAATCCTTTTTCTTTATAGTTTATAAAAGGAGAGGGAAATTCTTCTGCTTTACGTTTTATATTCTCTGTTATTTCTTCATTTCTTTTTTCTGCTTGTCCGGTTTCAGGGTTGGTTCCCCAAGCGGTTTTTCCGTCAAAAGCTATTTGTACAAATTTTCTGCCTTGCATATCCATTGCTGCATATAGATGTCCGTCCCTGGTATTAATATGCTCAAGAGAAAATCCCCCTCCTTGTTGAGAATTCAACGTCGCATTCATTTTAATTGATTTTACTTCATTCCAGGCCTTCCCCCCCCCAATTCGTTCTATGTGTTTTTGGATGATTTCGTCAGCAGTTTGGGCAGTTGTAAGAACACAAATCTGTGCCAATACAAACAAAATTATTATCTTCTTCATGTTTCTTTTATTTAATTAAATTATACATCTGGCTTATTAGAAACTTCTATTTCTCTAATAATTCTTCTAATTTCTGGTCAAGTTTCTCTTGGCGAAGATTAGTGGCAACAATAGTCCCATCTGAGTTAACTAAATAATTCATTGGAACTCCTCCAATACCATACATTTTCACTACCGGGCTTTTATATGCCAGCATATCTCCTACGTTGATCCATGGAATGTCTTCTTCCTGAGAAGCCTTTTCCCATCTATGCTTTTCATGATCGAGGGTAAACGACACGATTTCAAAACCTCTATTTTTATATTTTTCATAGGTTTTTTTCATATAGGGTATTTCTGCCCTGCAAGGGGAACACCAGGAAGCCCAAAATTCTACCAAGACATATTTATTCTTTTTTAATACATCTGCTAAATGAAATTCTGTTCCAATAAGGTCTTTAGCAGCAAAATCTTTAATGGTTGTTCCAAGTGTAACTTTTTTAAAATTCTGAGCTCTCATTCTGGAACTTCTTAAATTGTAAAGAAGCTCTTCTAATTCAGGGACACTACCCAATTGTGCTTTTAAATCCAATAATTCCGATTCGGTTTTAGTATCTATACCCATTCTCGAATAAGCTATAGCTAATAACCTGGCAAAAGGATCAGGATGATTGTCCCGGATCTCTTTATACTTTTTAAACCGGGCATCATAATATGCTCTACTTAAAGCCATATCCTTTTGCATCTTAATTCTGTCTTTCTGATCTTCTTCGTTAAGTGTAGCCGAGTATTTATAGCTGGCTTTCTCTTTTGCAAGGCATTCTGGATCGTTAAAAACTTTGTTCCTGACAATCTCATTGTATTTGCCCCCGCTAACAGCAATCTTGGAAATCCTTTGATTGTTCGGTTGATACGTAATATCTAAAGTTCCTGGCTCTAAAATTATAATATCTTTCAATTTATATGAATCACCTTGTTTTACACTAATGATAGCATTCTGAGGGTGTTTAATAGTCCCGGAACATATAAATTCTCCTTTTTTAATAATTGCTTTGGCTTTCAGGGTTCCTCCACCAACCGTAGTATCCGACACATATATTTCAACCAGCCCACCTTCAAAATCATTCCAGTTACTACCTTTAATTTCAAAACTTGTTTCTGAAGGCTTTTTTCGGGTATCAGTTTTGCAGCCAAAACCTATTATTACCATTAATAATAGCAAACTTCCTATTACTTTCTTTTTTTTCATTTTTCTAGATTTTAGTTTTCAACGTTTATTAATTTTAACCACATACAGGAGGTTAATAGGAATTTATCATTCTTAATGAATTCTATTCTCCCAGTAACTCTTTTAGTTTTTGATATAAGTTAACGGCTTATACTGTAAATGGGCTGCCCGGAAAGTTTAACATGCCTTCCAGGCAGCTTGCCAAATTAGAATGATAAGTAACCTGGGTTTTGTAATAATGCACCATTTCCTGACAATGCCTTGACGGGGAAAGGCAATATGAGTTGGTCATTAGAAGTTATATTTGGCCTTATATCTGAGATATTAATATCTCCTAAAATATGATAACGTACCATGTCAAACCAAGGCTCATTGAATTCCCCAAATAATTCAAGTGTTTTTTCGATACGGATTGCTTCTAGCAATTCAGCTTTAGTAGCCGGACTAAGATCAAGAAGCCCTGCTCTATTTCTAATATCATTCAGCTTTTGCAAAGCACCCGCATCAACATTAGTTCCTGCTGCCAATCGTGCCTGAGCTTCGGCATATATAAGGTACATTTCTCCTAAACGAAGAACAAAATGAGAATTTGTTTGTTCTCCATCAACTTTTTGAAACGGATATTTATTATTATATACCCCAAGAGGGAGCATTAAAGCTGCATGGGCATACGCAAACCTTGGATCATATCCTGTGCCCATGAGAATATCTCCGTCTGATGGGCCTCCTACGCTTAGATCAGCAATAGCCTTGAGTAATTGACCTGGATTATTATATGAACTTCCTGTGTATGGGACATAGCTGTTAATTGCTATGGATATTGGAGAAAAAATTACTTCCATTGATTTATAACCTTCGGCATATAAATCCCTGAAATCTGTTTTTAATTCGTATACTCCTGAGTTAATTACTTCTAAAGCAAGGGTTGCAGCTTCTTCCCAATCTGTCGTATATAACAACACTTTAGCTTTTAATGCTTTCGCTGCCCAGCTTGTTAAAAATCCGCTTTCGGCAAAAATAGGGGCATTATCAATTGCATAATCAATATCTGAAAGAATCAAGTCATAGGCTTGTTCTACCGTTGACCGCGGATAATCTGTTGCCTTTCTTACAGGTTCGGATCTGAGTACAATTCCTAATTCAGAGGTTTGGTCATAAAACTGGCCAAAATTCCTCAATAAGAAGAAATGAGCAAAAGCCCTGTGAAGACGGGCTTCTGCTTCTATTTCTACCCGTCTTTCATCACTTAAACCAGGAATGACCAGATCAGATTGCATTCCCTCTATTAAAAAATTTGCTCTCTGAATCATATCATAATAATCAGAATAATATACTCCCAAGTAGTAATCTTCCATATCTGCCATGTTCTCAAACAAATCACTTCCGGAAGCTCCGGGTGCCAATGGCTCGTAATTTCCTGAAAGCATAAGGGTGCTAGATGTATATGAAGCTATTCCGGTTCCCCTCCATGCAGCATACACGCCGTTTAACGAGGCTTCACATTTTGTTGCATCAGAAAATATATTTTCTTCTGTTAATTTATAGAAAGGTTCAATTTCGTCAATTGGGCCTACCAAATCACATGAATATGTAAGGACTAATGCTCCCAGCATTAGCAGATATATTTTTTTAATCTTTTTCATATTTAAATATTTTTGTGTTTTTAAGAATTTATTGTGTAAAATCATAATCCGATTTTAACACCAAATGAAACTGTTTTGGCATAAGGATATGTATCCCTATTGTCAAGACTACCTAAAATAGCACCTCCTCCGGCTTCGGGGTCAATTCCTTTAAAGTTGGTAATAGTAAATAAATTGCTTGCAGATACATATACTGATGCATTTTTAAGAGATAATTTATTTACAATGATTTCGGGAATATTATAATTTAAACGCAATGATTTTAACCTCAAAAAAGAAGCATCTTGTACAATAGCATCACTCATTACTGTATTATAACTATTTCCATAGATCAAACGTGGATGTGTAGCATTGGTTCTTTCAGGAGTCCATGTATTGTACAGGGCATCCTCTAACCCATTTTGAAGGAATCCAATATTTCCAATTAAAGAACCATAATTATTCCATGATGATTCGTTGCCAATAGAAAATTGGAAGTTGGCATTTAAAGAAAATCTTTTGTATCTGAATAAAGTACTAAAACCACCAAAATAATCAGGTTGCATACCGCCGATTACCTGTTTGTCTTCTATGGTTATTCTGCCATCACCGTTAATATCTTTATATAAATAATCGCCGGGGGCTGTATAAATTTCATAATAAACCCCGGTTGGTGATGCTGCATTTAGGGCATCAATTTCTTCTTGAGATTGAATGATTTTTTCTGCCCGATAACCTTTAATAACACCAACAGGTTCTCCAACTGTGAAATAATCTGTTTGGTAATCTTCTAAAGAATTACCTTCCATGTTTTCAACTTTGTTACGGTTGGCTGCAATATTAAGGCTAACCGACCAGTTGATATCTGCTGTACGAATAATATCAATCCCAAGCTCAAATTCCCAGCCGTTATTGCTTACTTCTGCAAGATTACTGGTATAATTTGTTGCACCTGATTCTAATGGGAATGGAGAAGCAATTAAAATACCGTCGGTATATTTACTGTATATATCAAAGCTACCATATAAATGATTAGATAACAAAGAAAAATCGATTCCAAAGTTTAATTCTTTTGTGGTTTCCCATCTGATATTGGTATTTGGGAAAGTGCTAGAAGGAACAATAGCAGGGTCTCCTAAATCATATTCATTATCTGTAAAAGTTCCGACCTCGAAAAATTGCATATATTCGAAATCCTGAATGTTTGAAGAACCCGATTTACCATAACTTCCCCTGAAGATTAATTTATTGATGAATTCGGCTTTTTTAATAAACTCTTCCCTGTCAATATTCCAGTTAACTGCTATCGAAGGGAAATAAGCTACTTTATTTCCAGGTCCGAATTTAGAGGACTTGTCCGACCTAAAATTAAAAGTTGCTGTATATTTCCCGTCATAGGAATATTGCCAACGGCTATAAAAAGAATTAATACCACTTTTTGCCTTGCCTTCTCCAGACTCATAAACGGTGTTTGCAGATGCTGCATTTGTTAATACGTAATCATCCACAAGATCCCAATAATTGACATAGTTTCTGTAATAAGAAGATTTATCCCATGAAACCCCGGCCATTGCATCGAAGTTGTGTTTTTCAATAGTTTTGTGATAAATAGCCTGAAAATTCAGCGAGGTATTAAGATTTTCACTGATACTATTAGTTAAAGTACTTGTTGAAGAAGTTAATATACTCGACAATGATGCCGCTCTGAGAGGTTTAAAGTTTCTGCCACGAATTTTAAACAAAGCCGTATTAATATCTGCTCTTAATCTAAAACCCTTAAATATAGAAGCTTCCGCATAAGCATTTCCAATAAAAGAGGTTGAGTGATTTGTAATCTCATTTTCAAGCATAGCCATTGGATTTGGGCCTTCTTCAGTAACCATTACCATACCTGGCATTAATACCATCCACACAGCAGGGTATCTTTGAAATGATCCGGCATTATCATAAATAGAATAATCAGGGCGCATTGTAAAAACATCCCGAATAATATCAGAACCTGCCTGATGAGAACTAAAATCCCGAATCCCACTATAGTTTATTGAAGATCCGGCTTTCAACCATTTGTTTACTTCTGAATCAATACCCAATCTTACACCATATCTTTTATACCTTGAATTTTTTACTAATGGTTTTTGATCGGTATATGACAAACCAAGTGAGAAGTTTGTTAATTTATCGCCCCCACTAATATTTATATTCCATTGGTGAGCTGGTGCATTTTTGCGATAGACTTGATCCTGCCAATTTGTATTGGAATTTCCAAATATTGGAATATTTTGGCCTGAGGCCATATCATACACTGTTTCTTTTAATTGGCCTGTAACAGGGTCTATAATTAGTGCAGCTTGATTATATGAGCTACTGGAGGCTGTTCCTTGTGTATATGCATCCAATGTGCTTTGGGCGATCATTGTATGAAGTTCTTTAAACCCATCTGCATCCAACAGTTTCAGTTTTTTAATTGGATTATTAATACTTAAACTGTAATCAATTGTTGTCCTTATTTTGGTGTTCTTCTTGCCTCTTTTTGTAGTGATAAGTATTACTCCATTAGCTCCCCTTGAGCCATATATAGCTGTTGCAGCGGCATCTTTCAGTACAGTAAAACTCTCAATATCATTGGGGCTGATGCTTAATAAAGGATTTTGAGAAGCCCCCAAATAACCACCTGTGTCAAACTGGGCATCAGTATTAAATGGAACCCCATCAATCACAAATAGTGGTTGGTTATTTCCAAATAACATAAAAGGAGATGTTACCCCTCTTATACGAAAAACGGCATTACTTCCCGGTGTCCCATCCGATTGTATAATTTGAACCCCTTTAATTTGCCCACCAAGAACTTCTTCAAAACTTAAAGCACCAGCAGATTTATCTTCAATGTCATCAACATTTAGCTGGGATACGGAACATCCAATCCGTTCCTTTTTTATTGATCCGTAGCCAACAACAACAAATTCTTCCAGATTTTTTGAAGAAGGTGTAAGAGTGAAATTTATTATTTCTTTTTCTCCTACCAAAACTTGTTTGGTTTCGAACCCAATATAAGAAACTACAAGAATAGAATTTGTTCCCGCAACCTTTAGGGTATAGTTGCCATCCGGATCAGAGATTGTACCATTGTTGGTCCCCTTTTCAAGAATTGTAGCCCCGATTAAAGGGTACCCATCCTTATCCGTAATTTTTCCTTTGATTTCAATGGGCAACTGAGGGGAGTCAATTTTTGGGGAAATGATGATGATGTCCCCCTGGATTTTGAATCCTAATTTTGTGTTTGCAAGAGCTTGGGTTAAAACATCTTCAATGCTTCCGTCTTTGACATCAACATTAACATTGTCAAGTTTTTCTACTTCTTCATGGTTGTACAGGAACGTGAAATTGCTTTTAGCCTGTATTTTTTTAATTACTTCTTTAAAATCTGCATTTTGCAGTTTTAGACTGAAAGTTTTAGCATTGTTTTGAGCCGAAATACTACCAATCAGAGAAAAAACCAGTAGTAATGTAAAGGTGTGTCTTAAAACAAAGCTTAAGACACTTTTTTTGCTCAATACAATACGCTTTAGATAATTGTACTTTTTTTTCATAAATTTGTATAATTAATGGTTAATACTTTCATCCCGTTTTAGGGACGATTGAATTAGCGAGCCAAAGAGTAGTTCCAGTACTCTTTGGCTTTTTTATTTTTAGCGATTTTCTTTTTTGATTAAAATTTTGTCATCGGCCATTTTAAATTTTATATTGGTTGTTAATTCAAGTAAATCCAATGCTTCTGTAATGTTTTTATATTTAGGTAGCTTGCCGCTGAAATGACTTTCTTTAATGTCTTCATCAGCATATACGAAATCAACATTGTACCATCTCGATAATTTATTTACAACGGTTGTCAGTTTTTCATATTCAAATCCAAATGAATTGTTCCTCCATTCGGCAATTAGCGAAGCATTTACTTCCTTGATTAAAATTCCCTTATTATCAACGATTGCTTGTTGGTCGGGAGAGAGGGTGATTTCCAGGCCTTTCTGATCTCTTACAATAACTTGTCCCTCTACCAAAGATACACGTGCATCTTTTTCATTTTCGTAAGTCATTACATTGAAGGATGTTCCGGTAACTTCTACGTTCATAAGGTTACTATGAACAATAAACGGAGCTTGGGTATTTTTGGCAACTTGAAAATAAGCTTCTCCTTTTAGATATACCTCCCTGTTTTTTCCGTTAAATGAAAGCGGGAATTTTAGCTCTGTTTCTGAGTTTAGCCAAACTTTGGTTCCGTCTGCCAAGGTTAAATCATATTCTCTTCCCCGTTCAACTTTTAAGGTGTTCATCAATGTTTCAGCAGATGCAGAAACGGTTTTAGCAGTCTTTCTGGGGAGGTATTCAATTCTTTTGCTTTTTGAAATGCTGATATTTGTATTGGCATCCCGTAAGGTTGTATCATTGTTGTTTTGACCCAGGATAAATTCTTTTCCGCCGGATAATATCAAAATAGCTTCTGACTTTCCGGGCTGAAAATCAATCTTTGTTTCGGCTGGGGGAGAATCAACAACTGCTTCTTTTTTTTGCATATAAAATACCGTAGCAACAGCCAAAGGAATGATGAGTATTGCAGCCCATTTCGTAATAAGTAACGGGATGCTTCTTTTTTTGCCTGAAACAATGAATTTTTTAACGTTCGCCCAATCATCTTTAGCACTAAATTGCTTGTATAATTTATATTGTTGAGAGATAAATTCTTTTCTTTCAACCTTTTTAAGAAAAGCTTTAAGTGGTTTGTTTTTTGACAAATAATTGTCTAAATGCTGTTTGTCTTCTTCTGAGAGCTTTGATTTTAAATGTAAAAGAAGAAGTTTTTTTATTTCTATATATTCAGATTTTTTCACAAATGTTTAGCTTATGTATTGTTTGAACACATAAATATAATAGATAGGTGAAAAATAGGTTAAATTTTTTAGTAGAATTAAAAGCCCATTTTTAAAAGAACCACGATATTAAAAACGTTCTTCAGCCTTTCTTTGAGTTGTTGTTTGGCTTTTAATTTGTGGGTTTTTACCGTATTGATCGAAATCCCCAGGGCTTCGGCAATTTCATTGTTCGACATTCCGTACAGGTAGCTGTACCTAAAAACCCGTTTGCTTTTTTTTGGCAAGTCCTCTATGGCTCCGAAAATCTCCTGCATTACCTCGTTTTCCAGTTGCTCTTGTAAATATTCATTTTCGCTAACTTGCTCTGTTGGTATTTGCTGATGAATATTATCATGGAGCTTTTCTTGCCGGATGTGGTTCAGGCAGGCATTCCTGATTGAGGTGTACAAATAGCTGTTTAATGCTGTTGGGTTGTCAAAGCGAAGTCCTTTTTTCTCCCATATCTTTACAAAGAAATTTTGGACAATGTCTTTTACCTGTTGGGGGTCTTCGATAAAGCGGGTAGCATAATAACACAGGGCAGGGTAATATTCTTCAAATAATGACTTGAATGCTTTTTCTTTTAGGGCATTGAAGTCCCTAATAAAATTAGTACTATGTATCAGCTTCGTTTTCAGTTTTTGTGCATTTGAAGATTACAAAAGTATGTAAATTTTGTAAAAACGGAACAGATGAAAAATAATCCGCTAATTTTTGAGAATGAGAAATGTAAAAACAAAGGAAAAAGATGTTATAAGCGTATAAAAAAACCCACCATTCGGCGGGCTTTTTCGGGATATTCAAACCTCAAAATTCTCAGGTGTATTCTTGAATTCTTCCGTTTGAATATTCCCATTGATTTGTTTATGGGTGAATTATATATTTCGAATGTACTCGCAAATCCAGTTTCCTACTTCCGAGGTTGAATAAGATTTGTTTGTACTTGAAATATCAGTAGTTACCATGCCTTCTTCAATCGATTTTTCTACGGCTTCTTTAATTAGCTGGGCTTCATCTTTTAATTCAAAGGCATATTCAAACATCATGGCTGCCGACAAAATAGTAGCCACCGGGTTTGCTATATTTTTCCCGGCCACCTGCGGGTAAGAACCGTGGATGGGTTCGAACAAAGAAGTGTGTTCGCCAACCGAAGCCGAAGGCAATAAGCCCAATGATCCGCTTAACACGCTTGATTCGTCGCTTAAAATATCACCAAACATATTTTCGGTAACCATTACGTCGAACTGTTTGGGCCATTGGATGATTTGCATGGCTGCGTTATCCACGAACATAAAATTCAACTCCACTTCAGGATAAAGTGGGGCCATTTCCTGCGCAATTTCTCTCCACAAACGGGAAGTTGCCAGTACATTTGCTTTATCAACAACGGTTAGTTTTTTGTTGCGTTGCATGGCAAATTTAAAGGCGAGTTTAAGGATGCGTTTGATTTCTTCTTCAGAATATACGCAAGAATCGTAAGCGGTTTTTCCGTCTTCCGAACGCCCTTGTGGCCGTCCAAAATAAATGCCGCCCGTTAATTCGCGAACCGTTAAAAAGTCAACGTCTTCGATAATTTCTTTTTTCAGCGGCGATTTATCTAGCAAGGATGGGAAAATAATTACGGGCCTTAAATTGGCGTACAGTCCCAGTTTTTGGCGCATTCTTAACAATCCCTGCTCCGGTCTGACCTTGGCTTTGGGATCATTGTCAAATTTCGGATCGCCGATGGCTCCAAACAATACCGCATCAGCCTCAAGGCACAATTGGTGTGTATCTTCGGGATAAGGATCTCCGATCTTGTCGATGGCGGAACCGCCAACCAATCCGTACGAATAACTTAAATCGTGCTTGTATTTATCGCAAATGCATTTTACCACGTTTAAGGCTTGTTCAATAATTTCCGGGCCGATACCATCGCCCGGCAAAACTGCAATTTTTAATTTCATTTATAAATTTTATTAATGGTTTTCAATAATGTTTAGCATTTTTTCAGTGGCTACAATGGCT
Organism: Bacteroidales bacterium; assembly: GCA_963664245.1. Classification (GTDB taxonomy): domain Bacteria; phylum Bacteroidota; class Bacteroidia; order Bacteroidales. The sequence goes on along the minus strand of OY760934.1, from coordinate 1,348,273 downwards.
GCTGATGTTTGATCGGTTTTTAAGCCGCGGGTTTTAAACTCACGTTGCATTTTCCAGGTGATGATGGTTTCAACCAGGGCATCTGTTTTTCCTCCCGGAGGAATAGATACCGAGTAATCGAGCAGTTGTGGAAACGGTTTGTTCAAGTTTAGGTAAATCTTTTTCAGGGCATTCATGAATGCATCGTACTGCCCGTCGCCTTCCGAACTGGCTTCGTACTCTTCATTATTCACTTCTATCTTAATTGTTGCCGTTGGATGCAGTTCCTTGGTCAGGGAAATGACATAACTTACAACTTTGATTTTTTGCTGAATAGACTGGCTGTCAAGCACGTCCGAAACAATGTATGGCAAATCGTCGATGGTAATGGTTTTTTTAAGATCACCTAACTTTATCACCCTTTCGGTTACGCGTTTCAGCGACTCATCATCTAGTTTTAATCCCAGTTCATCCAGGTTTTTTTTGATGTTTGATTTTCCCGAAGTTTTGCCCAAAGCATACGATGTTTTCCGGCCAAAGCGTTCGGGGTCAAGGTTGTTACGGTACAGCTTGTCTTTGCTGTCTCCATCGGCATGAACCCCGCTGCATTGGGTAAAAACAAATTCACCGATCAATGGTTTGTTTGCCGGAATTCTTACGCCCGAAAACGATTCCACCAACTTACTGATGCTGTTCAGCTTTTTCTCATCCACCGAAATTTTGCAATTCAGTTGATCCTTCAGAACAGCAATCACGCTTGACAGCGGTGCATTCCCGGCTCTTTCGCCCAAACCGTTCACGGTGGTGTGTATGCAATCTGCCCCGGCTTTTACCGCTTCTATAACATTGGCTACGGCTAAATCATAATCGTTGTGTGCATGGAAATCGTAATGTAAATTTGGGTAACGTTTTTTTATTTTGTAAAAGTGCTTGTAAGTTTCGTGCGGACTTAATATTCCCAAGGTATCTGGCAACATAAACCGATTGATGGGTTCGTTTTGCAATCCTTCTAAAAGAAAAAATACGTAATCTTTTGAATTTCGCATGCCGTTCGACCAGTCTTCGAGATAAATATTACAACTAATTCCTTTTGATTTAGCATACGACACCACTTTTTTGATGTCGTTCAAATGTTCTTCGGGCGTTTTTTTCAGTTGTCCTTCAAGGTGTTTTAAAGAACCTTTACAAAGCAGGTTCATCACTTTTGCCCCGGCTTTTTCAATCCAGTCAACCGATTGAGTTCCATCAACAAAACCAAGAATCTCAATACGATCAATCATGTTTTCTTTTGTTGCCCAACCGATAATCCGTTTCACGGCTTCGAATTCTCCATTAGAAACCCTGGCGGAAGCCACCTCCAAGCGGTCAACTTTTACCTCTTTTAAAAGGAACTGGCTAATATTTAACTTCTCTGCTTCGGTAAACGAAACCCCGGTGGTTTGCTCTCCATCGCGCAAAGTTGTATCCATGATTTGTACGCTCGTATTCATTTTCTTTTTGGGCATTAAAATGCAGCACTTCTGAAATTTTCAAAGGCCTCTATTTCGCTTAATTTTGATTGGAGGTACGAGAAATCATCGTACCCGCTGATTAAACATTCTTTTTTATAATTGCTGATGTTAAATTGTAAAGAGAGGTTACAGGAACCCATTTTAATACTTTGGCTTTCAAGATTTACCTCGATTTCGGTTCCCGGGTTTTTTTGAACTTCTTTCATCAAAATATCCAGGTTTTCCTGGCTCACCTGAACGGGTAAAAGCCCGTTATTTAAGGCGTTGTTTTTAAAAATATCTGCAAAATAACTGGAGATGATTACCCTGAAACCGTAATCGTACAAAGCCCAGGCAGCATGTTCGCGACTCGAGCCGCAACCAAAATTTTTACCCGCCAAAAGTATTTTTCCACTATATTTTTTATCGTTTAAGGGAAAAGAATCAATTACAGAATCGGCAGCATTATAGCGCCAATCCCTGAATAAATTATCCCCAAAACCTTTGCGTTCAACGGCTTTTAAAAACCGGGCCGGAATGATCTGGTCGGTGTCGATGTTTTCGATAGGCAATGGTACTGCCTGTGACCTTAATGTTTTAAATTTTTCCATTTTATATTAATTGTGAGGTTATTAAATACTTAACAGGATTTGTGATTTTTCCGCTAATGGCTGCTGCCGCAGCAACCAGTGGGCTTGCTAAAAGTGTTCTGGCTCCGGGTCCCTGGCGTCCTTCGAAATTGCGGTTTGAAGTAGCCACGGCATAATAACCCGACGGGATTTTATCTTCGTTCATGGCCAGGCAGGCCGAGCAGCCCGGCTGACGAAGTTCGAAACCGGCTTCTTCAAGAACTTTATCAATGCCTTCGGCTTTGATTTGTTCTTCTACCAATTTTGAACCCGGAACCAGCCATGCGGTTACGTTATCGGCTTTTTGACGGCCTTTTACCAGGGAGGCAAACTGTCTGAAATCTTCGATGCGTCCGTTGGTGCAACTTCCCAGGAAAACGTAATCAATCATTTTTCCTTCGATTTTTTCGCCAGCTTCAAAACCCATGTAAGCCAAGGCTTTTTTGAAACTTTCATCATCTGATGCGGGAATCTGCCCATTGATGGGCATGCCCATTCCCGGATTGGTTCCGTAAGTAATCATTGGCTGAATTTCGCTGGCGTTGTATTCCAGAACGCAATCAAACTCGGCATTTTCATCGGTAAAAAGTTGCTTCCAGTCTTCAAGAGCCTGATCCCAAGCTTTTCCTTTGGGGGCAAATTCGCGCCCCTTCACGTATTCAAAAGTTACATCATCAGGGGCGATCATCCCGCCGCGGGCACCGCATTCAATGCTCATGTTGCACAGGCTCATACGGGCTTCCATGCTCATGCTTTCGATGGCCGAACCGGAAAATTCAATGAAGTAACCGGTTCCTCCGCTACTACTAATTTTAGAGATCACGTAAAGGATGACATCTTTAGAAGTCACCGCCGGGTTCAATTTGCCATCAATTTTGATGAGCATGCGTTTAGGTTTATTCTGAAGAATACACTGGTTTCCCAACACCATTTCCACCTCGCTGGTTCCAATGCCAAAAGCTACCGAGCCAAAAGCCCCATGTGTAGAAGTATGGCTGTCGCCGCAAACAATGGTCATGCCGGGCTGGGTTAAGCCGAGCTCGGGCCCGATAACGTGAACAATGCCCTGCCATTGATGCCCCAAGGGGTAAAGTTTGACATTATGTTTTTTACAGTTCTCTACTAACGATTGAACCTGGTTTCTTGACAATTCATCTTTTATCGGCAGGTGTTGGTTCAGCGTAGGAACATTATGATCCATTGTAGCGGTGGTTTTTCCCGGACGAAAAACCGTTAACCCTCTTTTTCCCAAGTTCCTGAAAGCTACCGGACTGGTAACTTCATGAATGTAGTGACGATCAATATATAATATGGATGGGCCGTCTTCAATTTCTCGGACAACATGTGCATCCCAGATTTTATCAAATAATGTTTTCTTTTCCATTTTTATAAAAATTAATTAACTACGGCGACTTCTTTTTTCTCTGTTTTGGTAGACAGCGGTTGCATTTTATTGATGGCTTCAATAAAAGCTTCGGCGGAGGCCGTAATAATGTCTGTATTGGCTGCAAAACCATAAAATATTTTGTCTTCAAAAACAACCTGCATGTGTACTTTCCCAACATCATCGCTGCCACGGGTAATGGCCTGGATAAGGAACTCCTGCAAAACAGTTTTTCGGTGAATGATGGATTTTATCGACTTGATAACTGCATCTACCGGACCGTTCCCAGCTTTGGTTGCTGAAAAAATTTCCCCGGCAATATTTAATTGAACCGTTGCCATTGGGATCATGTTTTTCCCGGTAACCACCTGTAAAAAATCGAGTTTGATACGGCGTTCTTCGCGGCGGATATCGCCTACTAATAAAGCCACATCGTTATCGTTGATTTCTTTTTTCTTGTCGGCCAGTTTCAAAAATTCTTCGTAAACCAAATCCAGTTTTTCTTTACAAAGTTTGAAGCCTAGTATTTCTAAACGGTTCTTTAAAGCAGCACGGCCGCTTCGGGCAGTCAAAACAATGGATGATTCATCAACACCGACTTCTTTCGGGTCTATGATTTCATAATTTTCTCTCTTTTTAAGAACCCCGTCCTGGTGAATTCCTGATGAGTGTGCAAAAGCGTTTCGGCCAACAATGGCTTTGTTTGGCTGAACCGGCATATTCATCAGGCTCGAAATCATGCGGCTGGTTTTGTAAATCAGCTTCGTATTAATGCTGGTGTCAATATCTATGGTGTCATGACTTTTTAGGGTCATAACCACTTCTTCCAAAGAAGTATTCCCGGCTCTTTCGCCAATGCCGTTAATGGTAACTTCGGCCTGGCGTGCCCCGTTTATTACTCCGGAGATTGTATTTGCGGTAGCCATTCCCAAATCGTTGTGGCAATGGGTTGAGATGATGGCTTTGTGTACGTTGCTTACATTTTCTATCAAATATCTGATTTTTCCCCCGTATTGGCTCGGCAGACAGTAGCCTGTTGTGTCGGGAATATTTACTACGGTTGCTCCGGCTTTGATTACCGCTTCAACCACTTTTGCCAGGTATTCGTTTTCGGTTCTTCCGGCATCCTCGGCATAAAACTCAACATCTTCTACGTATTTTTTGGCGTATTTAACGGCTGCAACTGCCCGCTCAAGAATTTCGTCGGGATTTGAGTTCAGTTTGTGGTGAATGTGATAATATGAAGTGCCGATTCCAGTGTGTATACGTTTGTTTTTAGCATATTTTAATGAGTCGGCAGCAACATCAATATCTTTTTGAATCGCACGGGTTAAGGCGCAGATAACCGGCCATGTAACTGCTTTTGATATTTCGACCACGGATTGAAAATCACCGGGGCTGGAAATCGGAAATCCAGCCTCGATAATATCTACTCCTAAAGTCTCCAATGTTTTGGCGACCTCGATTTTTTCCACGGTGTTTAACTGACAACCCGGAACCTGCTCGCCATCTCTTAATGTTGTATCAAAAATGAATAGTTTTTCGCTCATAAATATTAATTTTTTAGTGACTTAGACAGTGAATGATTTTTAGATGATTAGTTGTTTTCGGGACGAAGTTTGCGTACTTCTTCGCCAACCGTCCACATTTCGCTGTTTCTTAATTCAGCAAGCTCTACTTCTAGCTTTTTACGGTAATCTGTTTTGCTGTTTTTATCGATAACGATTTCGGTTTCTTTTCCGGTTTTAACACTGTTATACAGTTCCTGGAATACCGGTTTTGAACAATCCCTGAATTTTTTCCACCAATCCAGTGCACCTCTTTGTGCTGTGGTTGAACAGTTGGCATACATCCAGTCCATCCCGTTTTCGGCTACCAAAGGCATCAGACTTTGGGTAAGTTCTTCAACGGTTTCGTTAAATGCTTCTGAAGGAGAGTGCCCGTTTTCGCGAAGCACATCGTATTGCGCTGCAAAAATTCCCTGGATGGCTCCCATTAATGTTCCTCTTTCGCCGGTTAAGTCGGAGAATACTTCTTTTTCAAAAGTGGTTTCAAACAAGTATCCGGCTCCGATACCGATACCTAAGGAAATAACACGGTCAAAAGCTTTTCCTGTGGCATCCTGAAAAATCGCATAGCTTGAGTTCAAGCCGCGTTTTTCTAAAAACATTCTTCTGAGGCTGGTTCCCGATCCTTTGGGGGCAACCAAAATTACGTCCACATCTTTGGGTGGAACAATTCTGGTTTGCTCGTTATAAGTTACGCCAAATCCGTGAGAAAAATAAAGGGCATCGCCTGGGTTAAGGTTTTCTTTGATAACCGGCCACAGTTTAATTTGTCCGGCATCCGACAATAAAAACTGAACGATGCTTGCTTTTTGACAGGCTTCGGCAATTTCAAAAAGGTCAACGCCTTCTTGCCAGCCGTCGGCTAAAGCTTTGTTCCAGGTTGCAGAATCTTTACGTTGTCCAACAATTACATTAAAGCCGTTGTCTTTTAGGTTCAATGCTTGTCCGGGTCCCTGAACACCATAACCAATAATTGCAATGGTTTCATTTTTTAAGTTTTGTTGTGCTTTTTCTAAAGGATATTCCTCACGAGTAACCAGATTTTCTTCGGTACTTCCAAATTTAATTTTTGCCATTTTTAATTTTATTTATTTGATTCTTGTTTTTTAACTGACATATTGATGATCCAACACTTGCAAATTATCGTCATGATTGGCCAGCGATTGGGTAAACATTTTGTACAATGAAACTTTGGTAAGCGTGATTTCATTGTTCGATTGAAACGAAGCATCCAACACACCAACCTGTTTGTCAATGAATTTTACGAGTTGCCTTACTACCTCTTCTGTAGATTCAATGACGATGGTAATCTTACTGATGCCTTTTCTTTTGGTTTCAACAACGGTCAGGCTTTCGATGTTAATCATGCGCCTCGAAAACTGATTGATTACCCTGTTGAGCATGCCTACCTGGTTTTCAACGTAGGTCGTTAACAAATACTCATTCTTTTGTGACTTCATATAATTATTTATTTTTTGGTTAAAAACCTGTAATTCATTGCAGCTATTTCTTTAGGCTTGAAGCCGGAAGGCCGAAGATTGAAGTATTGTTATAGACAATGTAGTGAGTACTTCCAGCTTCCGACTTCTAGCTTCTATCCACTTTATATTTATTTAAGTAAAATTTCATTTACAGCGGCTCCCGGAGGAACCATTGGAAATACATTGTCTTCTTTTTCAACAATAACTTCCAGTAAAGTTGCTCCCGGTGTATTTATCATTTTGCTGATTGATTCTTCCAGTTGGTCTTTTTGTTCAACCCTCCATGCCGGGATATTGTAAGCTCCGGCTATTTTTATAAAATCGGGGCTGTCGATTTCTGTGAAAGAGTATCTTTTGTCGAAAAAGAGTTGTTGCCACTGGCGAACCATCCCCAAAAAGTGATTGTTCAGGATGATGATTTTTACCGGAATTTTGTTTTGCAAAATGGTTCCCAGTTCCTGTAAAGTCATCTGGAACCCGCCGTCTCCGCAAATTGAGATTACGGTTCGGTTTGGCATGGCCAGCGTAGCTCCAATAGCTGCCGGTAACGAAAATCCCATGGTTCCCAGGCCCCCCGAAGTAATCACGCTCCGGCTTTGCCTGAATTTGAAATAACGGTTTGCAATCATCTGATGCTGCCCTACATCGGTTACCAGTACCGCATCGTGATCCAGCATCAGGCTCAGTTTATTGCACACATAACCCATGCTCAACGATTCGCGGTTTTCGTCTAATACTTCCCGGTGAACCTTTTCTATTTCCATTTGTTCCAACATGCGGTATTTGTTTTTCCATTCAGAATGATCCGATTCATCAAGCATGGGGATCAATGCCTGCATCACCATTTTGGCATCGCCCAAAACAGCGACTTCGGTATTCACAATTTTTCCTAATTCCGATTCATCTATTTCAATGTGAATAATTTTGGCTTGTTTGGCGTATTGCTTGGCATCGCCGGTTACCCGGTCGTCAAAACGCAGGCCTATGCCGATCAAAACATCGCATTCGTTGGTTAGAATGTTGGGCGCATAATTGCCGTGCATTCCCAATAAACCAACGTAGTTGGGGTGTTCAGACGGTAAAGCAGAAAGTCCTAAAAGTGTTGATGCTGCCGGGATGTCCGTTTTATGGAGCAGCTCGTCCAGTTCTTTTTCGGCACCCGACAAGATAATTCCCTGTCCAAAAACTAGCATTGGTTTTTTTGCCGAATTGATTAAATCGGCGGCCATCCTTATAGAAGGATAATTCAGAAATTTATGGGGCCTGTAGTTGTTCAAAAAGCTTGTTTTTTTATAGCTGAACTCCAGCGAATCGAACTGGGCATTTTTGGTTAGCATCAATATTACCGGTCCTGGTCTTCCCGAGTTCGCAATATAAAAAGCTTTTGAAATGGCTTCCGGTATTTCGTTTACGTCGGTTACCTGGAAGTTCCATTTGGTACACGGAATCGTCATTCCGATAATGTCGGCTTCCTGGAAAGCATCGGTTCCTAACAAATGAGCCGGAACCTGCCCGATAATGCAAACCACAGGTGTTGAGTCCATCATGGCATCGGTTATACCGGTAATTAAATTCGTAGCTCCGGGGCCTGAAGTAGCGATACAAACGCCTGTTTTCCTGCTGGCCCGTGCATAGCCCTGAGCTGCATGAACCATTCCCTGCTCATGACGAACCAAAATGTGTTTGATTTGATCGCGGTAATCGTAAATTGCATCATAAACTGGCATAATGGTTCCGCCCGGATAGCCAAAAACCGTATCAGTTCCTTCTTCCAGAAGGCATTTTATTACAGCCTCTGCGCCTGTCATTACTTTCTTATCCATGTTATTTATGCGGTTTAGATTATTCTTATGGCTCCTTTATCGGCCGAGCTAACATGCGCGGCATATATTTTCAGGGAGTTGCTTACTTCACGTTTTCTTTTAACTGATTTAAAAGCCATTTCCCCTTTGTTTAATTCATCTATTTTTCGTTGTAAAAGCACGTCTTCTTTAATGAATAAATTGATGGTTCTTTCCGGGATATTGATTTTGATGGGATCGCCGTTTTTAACCAAAGCCAGTTCGCCGCCTGCAGCAGCTTCCGGCGAAATATGTCCGATCGATAGTCCGGAGGTTCCTCCCGAGAACCGGCCATCAGTAATCAGCGCACACTTTTTATCTAGCCCTCTTGATTTTAAGTAGGAGGTAGGGTAGAGCATTTCCTGCATTCCGGGGCCTCCTTTGGGACCTTCAAAGCGGATCACCACCACATCGCCGGCCTGTACTTCACCGTCGAGAATGCCCTCGCAAGCCATTTCCTGCGAGTCGTATACCCGGGCTTTTCCTTTGAACGCAAAAATACTTTGGTCGACCCCGGCGGTTTTAACAATGCAGCCGTTTTTTGCGATGTTTCCGTAAAGAACCGCCAGCCCGCCGTCTTGCGAGTAGGCGTTTTCAACCGAGCGTATGCAGCCGTTTTTGGCATCAAGGTCAAGTTCACTGTGGTAGTTGCTTTGCGAACCCAGTGTAAGGTTCCTCACTCCGCCGGGAGCTGCTTTATACATTTGTTTAATTTCTTCGGAGGCATTATTTAAAATATTGTATTTTTTAAGCAATGCCTCCATGGTGGGTTCGGAAACATTGAAAACCGAAGTGTCCAGTAAATTTTTGGCGTTCAGTTCTGATAAAATTCGAACGATACCACCGGCTCTGTTTACATCCTGGATGTGGTAAGCAGAATTTGGCGAAACTTTACAGAGCACCGGGATTTGTTTTGAAAGCTCATCTACGTCTTTCATCGAAAGATCCACCCCGGCTTCATGGGCAATGGCCAATAAGTGAAGAACCGTATTGGATGATCCGCCCATGGCTATATCCAGCGATAAGGCATTTAAAAAAGCTGCCCGTGTAGCAATAGTTTTTGGCAATACATTTTCGTTTCCGTTTTCGTAATAATCGAAAGCATTTTTTACGATTTGTTTGGCGGCTTTCTCAAATAGAAAACGGCGTTGCTTATGTGTTGCCAACACCGTTCCATTCCCCGGCAGGGATAATCCCAAAGCCTCGGTCAAACAATTCATCGAATTGGCGGTGAACATTCCGGAGCATGACCCACAGCCTGGACAGGCGTTTTCTTCCATTTCTTTTAATTCAGCTTCGGAAGCCTCATTATTGCCAGCCATAACCATAGCATCTACCAAATCAACGGCTTTATTTTTGAATACGCCTGCCTCCATGGGACCGCCCGAAACAAAGATGCAGGGGATGTTTAAACGCATGGCTGCCATCAACATGCCCGGGGTAATTTTGTCGCAGTTTGTAATGCAAATCATTGCATCTACTTTGTGGGCGTTGCACATGTATTCAACGCTGTCTGCGATAAGATCGCGCGAGGGTAGGGAATACAACATTCCGCTGTGCCCCATGGCAATGCCGTCGTCAATGGCAATGGTGTTGAATTCGGGTGCAAAACAGCCCTGTTCTTCGATCAATGATTTTACATATTGTCCGATCTTGTGCAGATGGGTATGCCCCGGTACCATTTGGGTAAAAGAGTTTGCCACCGCGATAATTGGTTTCCCAAACTGATCGCTTTTCATTCCGTTGGCTCTCCATAGGCTTCTGGCTCCTGCCATCCGGCGGCCTTTTGTGCTTTGGTTGCTTCTTAAATTTTCCATTGTTGTCAAAAAAAAAGCCTTTCTGATTATTTAGAGAAAGGCTTTTATTAAAAATTATACATAATCCCCTTTCTCATGTCCTAATCAGAATGAGTACAATCACAATAAGAATAATGACTAGTGTGTATGTTGATGGGTATTTATTCAATTTCTCTTTTTTTAAATTCTTTATTCTATAACAAAAAAAAACATCCTCTTTGGATGAGGATGTTTTTAAAATTTTTTATTTATTCCGTTAATACATCCTCATCCCTTTGATTTGAACACCAAGAGAATAATAATAGAGAGAATAATGTTAACGATGTATTTCATGTTTTTTGTGTCTTTTGACTCTGCAAATGTATAAAACAATTTTATTTATCCAAGTGTAAATCCTGTAAAAAGATGCGTTTGTGAATGAATAATTTTACAATAATCTGATTGCGTTAATTTTACATCTAGTTGTAATGTCAACAAGTAAAGCTTGTTAAAGAGTGCTTCCGTGTTTTTAAAAAAATACTAGAAAATTGTGAAAGTTGATTATGTGACTAGAATTATTAAGCTAAATGAATGAGTTTTCTGAAATAAAGGATAAAGATATTATAACTGTTTAAAAGAAAAAACTCACCATCAGGAGAGCTTTTTTAGTTTTGGGAGAATGGAATCTTCAGGTCAGAATATATCGCAATAACAAGCTTTCGATTCCTCAATGACCAGATTGTTATTGAAGGTGGCTTATTTGTTTTTGAAATAGGGCTGATGTTAGACAAAAACAATTATTCTTCAAAATCTAAATTGTCAAGAAGTTTTATTAATTCAGGATTGGATGGTCTTGGTGTATCATTCGAAATAATATTTCCATTCCTGTCAATTAAAATAAAGTGAGGAATCCCTCTAATCCCATATGCTTTTATAAAGTCTGAATGAAAGGATTTGTCTGAAAATAATTGAATTCCACCCAACTCCATTTCCTCTACCATTTTTATCCATTTGTCATGGTAATTTTCCATGTCAACGGAGATACTCACAAATACAATGTCTTTACCTTTATACCTTTCCTGAATCTTTTTGAGATAAGGAATTTCTGCTTTGCATGGACTGCAGTAGGTTCCCCACACATCTATAAAGACGTATTTCCCTTTAAAATCATCTAAACTGTTTGTACTTCCATTTGCATTTTCATAATCTACAAATTTAGGAGAGGGAGAACCTTTTAATATTTTAGTTTTGAGTATAATTGTTTCAATAGATATTTTTACAATTGAAATTGGTATTGCAAAAGAACAGCTTCTGTTTTTTCGGGCAATGTTTAACCCGATTACTTCCCCATTGAGGTTAACAACAGGAGTTCCGCATTCATCCAGTTTTAAGGGCATGTCATGAGTGAATACCCTTAGGAAGCCATCTTTCCTTTTGCTAACTTTTGTGGCTTTTGCAGGATGGACTCCTTCTGTACGTTCAGGTTCTTTTCCTAATACGACTTCAAATTCTTTTTCTTCATTATTATCTCCGCGCAAAATTTTAATTGACAACTTTTGTTTAGGTTTTGTTTTTGCAAGAAAGTTGGAAATGTCGATTAAAGAAAGAACCGGAATAGAGTTGATGTTAATAATTTTATCTCCTGCAACAATCCCTGCATTTTTTGCCGCTTGTCCTTCCTTAACACTTTCTATGATGAGCGTAGAATCTTTCACAAAGAAATTAGCCCCTAAATATCCCTGGTTTGGTTTTTTCGGGCTCTTATCCTTTGGTATTTTTCTTGCTTCTGCGCTTAAAATTCCGGAGTGTATAACTTTTCCGTTAACACCAAGTGTTCCTAGCAATTGTCCTGCCTTCTTATTAATGTTTAAATCTAGATTGACAGCCGTAAGATTTTTTTTGGGAACTTTCAGCAGAACAAGGTCGTTATCTTCATCACGGCCTATTATATCAGCATTTACACATTGTCCGTCATTAAATTTGCAATATATGTTTCTTTCTCCAACCCTTGATGATTTTGAAAGGATATAACCATCCGAACTAACGATGGTCCCGTGAGTATTTATTTCTCCTTCATTGGTCTTGCTACTAATTTTAATAACAGATTGGCTTAATTGTTTTACGTTGGATTCTATGATCTTACTCAATTTTTCTTTTCCCCCTTCAAGCACAAATTGTTTGTTGGGGATTTTAGCTCCTTCAAATTCTCCTTTTATAAATAGATTTTCCTTTTTTTCTCTTTTGTTAAAAGTTTCTCCATTTACCAATTTTTCGAAATTTTTCTTTATGCTATCAATAGGCGAGTAAAAGTTCTGGGTCAGAGGTTTGGCAATGTAACTACAAATTCCTACTACCTCCCCTTTAAAATTAAATAATGGCCCCCCCGAATCACCAGGCATCATGATGCAAGTTGTTTGTAAATATCCATTCGCATTTGTACCCCGATAAAATCCAATCCTCAAAACTGCGGGAGTAAGTTCTTTAAAAACTGCGGGGTAGCCTAACATTAAACAAGCTTCATCTTTTGAGAGGTTTTGGGAAGAACCCATTTTTGCATGTTCCAAATTTCCTTTTTCTTTTATTTTTAAGAGCCCATAATCTCCCAATTCATCTTTCCCTAAACAAACCGCAGCATGATAGCTCCCATCAAAAAGCCTTACAAAAACTTCTTCTTTCATCGAATTAATTACGTGTGCCGCGGTTAAAATGTACCCGTCTTTTGAAACAAGAACTCCTGTTCCCCTTGAAACAAGATTTCCGGTTCCCCCTGAGCGGATATTTACAGTATATTTTAGTAAATTATCGTAAATCTCTTTAGTTCTTTTCTTAATAGAATTTATTTGCTCAATGTTTTCTAAAGAAATGGATTGCTCCCCGTTTTTTTGATTCTCAGTATTGCTAGTTTTTGCTAATATGTTATTGACAGAACAAATAGTATTTAGAGGAATAATAAAACACAATATCCCTGCAATGACCCCTGTTTTATATAGCAACTTCTTTCTCATTTAGTATAGATTATTTTATTTAAAATGACTTAAAGAGGCTACCTAAAAGGCAGCCTCTTTAATTGATATGGTTCTCTCAATTTTGTTTTTACCTATTCTTCCCAGGGATTTTGTACCCAGTCAGGATGATAAGCCATGATTTGCATAGGGATTTGCAAAGTATATCTTAAACTACCAGGAGATAAGGTTGTTATGATATTGTCATTGCGGTCATACCTGATAGCTGCTGGCATACGGTTTTCTCTATCCAAGCGTCGCATATCAAACCAACGCATCCCCATAAAAGGAAATTCGAAGCTTCTTTCAGTTATTATTCTTTGTAATACTTCTTCCTGATTTGTTGATTCGAATTTCTCGTATTTATAACTAAAAGTAGTATCTGGTGGAGATACTGTCTCATCTATACTTTCTATTATATATTCAGGGAAACGATTTTTACGAAGCAGGTCTAACTGATCACAGGCTTCAGTTAAATTGTTTGTACGGGCAGCTACTTCAGCAAGCATCAAATGCATTTCAGCCACAGAAGTTCCCCAGTTAGGATTAGCTTTTCCGTATGATTCTCCATCAGAATTATACCGTACTTGACCTCTGGTCGTAAAACTATAATCTCCCAAGTTTCCATAATAAAAATCTAAACGAAAATCGAGAGTGTCAAAAGAATTAAGAAAATCAAGTGTTGGATAGGGGTAATAGCCGGATGATGTACTATGTCTGGCATAGATGGCGCCAGGTCTGATGTTTAAAACGGGGATATCCATATCAGACTCCATTGCTGAATAATTAAGTATTGTATCCTGACAATTATCTATAGCCAGTTGAGCATTTTGAGCAGATTTGGTATAATCTCCCATGAATAAATAGGTTCTGGCCAATACACTGTACCCACTAGCTACACTGCCACGATAACGGTTTACGCTATTATCTTGTGGTAAATCAGGAATAGCAGTGTTAACATCTGTAATAATATGATCATATATTTCCTGTACTGTGCTACGGCCAGGAATAGGTGTGTTTAAATCATTAGATGTTACAAAAGGTACAGCCATATCTTCACTTGCCGTATTTGCATCATATGGTTTCCCATAAAGGTTTACCAGGTACAGGTAATCAAAAGCTCTGCCGAGCAGTGCTTCGGCTTTTAATCTCTTTTTTTCCTGTTCTGTTCCTACCGTTGCATCATTTATTTCTTCCAGTACGGTATTAAACAAGTAAATTGTTTTATAAAAACTAGTCCAAATTATAGGAGAGTCATCGACATCTATTGAGTACTGGGATGCCCAAGTATATACGTAGTCAGAAGTTCCTGAAAGTTCTTGGGTAACATCCATATACGGAAAGTCAACATTGTCTTCTAAATTCATTATGTCTTGAGGAAGATAAGTTTCAAGATCGTTACTATTTAACCATTGGTCGAAATCTGTAGTTGTTTCTAATACCTTTACTCCTTTGGGTTTTACATCTAGGTAATCATCGCATGCACCGAATGTAAATGTCAAAAATAAGACCGGTATAAACCATGTATGTATATATTTTTTCATTGTTTTCAATTTTATCATTTTATAAAAATTAGAAATTAACATAAAGCCCTATTGTATAAGTAGGTGTCAAATAAGACTTAGCATAACTTCCTGTAGCGATGCTATAGTTGTAGTCATTAAACCCTATGGTAAATAAATTAGAGGCCTGTGCTCTTACTTCCAGATTAGAGATTCCGATTTTTTTCACTAATTGGCTATCCCTGAAACTATAGGAAGCCGTAAGGTCTCCCAAGGTCAAATAAGCTCCATTGACAGTGTATTTATCGGTATAAGTTACATATTGGGTATATGCTTTAGGAATAGTATTCGGATTCTCTTCATCACCTTCCTGTTTCCAATAATTGCCAGCTCCTTCCAATGGACGTGTACTTGCCGGGTCAGAAAATGGAATCCTTGCTTTAAACCCGCCGTAAAAGTTGAACATACAATAGAAATAAAAGTTTCCAACATCTACGCGGTTGCTTAAACCAATATTGAAAACAGGAATGGAAGTTCCATGATAATCAACATCATTTATGCCATCGTCAAGTGTACGAATACGTTTTGTTTCACCGTCTTTATCATAAACCAGAGGATATCCATAAGCATCTACTCCGGCATACCTATAACTGAATACGGCCCCTAGAGGATAACCTTTCAGATAATTAATGTAATCAGATGTATATGAATCAGCACTACTGGTTGGGGTAACTTTACTGTTATATACATCTAATACTTTACTGGTATTATGAGAAAAAACAAGGCCTGTGTTCCAATTGAATTTTCTATGGGTAATCCAATCAGCATGCAGGGTAATCTCAAATCCGTTGTTACGGATTGAAGCTTTGTTGATTAATGCTGTAGTAGCTCCTGATGTAGATTCAGTTTTGGTTGTTGCCAGTAAGTCTGTACTTTTTTTAATGTAATAATCGATGCTACCAGTAATGTTCTCAAATATACTAAAATCCAAACCTGTATTGAAATTCTGGGTTTGTTCCCAACGCAAACCACTATTAGCATAGGATGAAAGTCTAAGCATTGGAATAGGATTGGCTGAATTTGACTTGTTTAATCCAGCCCTGGCAATTGCCTGTGGTAACGCATCCTTGGCCACATTTCCGTTAAATCCGTACGCCAACCGAAGCTTTAGGGATTTTAGCCATTCCATGTTTTGCATAAAAGTTTCTTTGTGGATGTTCCATGCTGCTCCTAAAGACCATAAAGGTTTGTATTTATATTTGGGGTCAGTGCCAAATAAATTAGATTGGTCAATTCGGATACTTCCCGTCAAAGAATATTTCCCTTTATAAGCATATACTAAGTTAGAATAAATAGAAAAATAACGATTCTCAACATACTCTTGACCGAATAAATCATCGTATGATACAGAACGATTACTTCGTGCATATTTCACCGAAAAATCAGATATAATCCTGTAGTCAATGCCCTGATGTAATAAGGTTTGATCGTTGTAACCAAAATATGCTGCAGAACTTACTTTGTCAATAACATTCCTTATCTCCGAGCCGAATATAGCATTGAGCGAATGATCCTTATTGATTTGTTTATTATAGTTTAATTGGGCTCGTAAAGTATAACTTTCTGTAGTGGCTTTTTGTTCGTGTAAAAATCCGCCTTTGGGAATATTATAATAAAATCCGCCAGTAGAAATATCTTCTGTATAACGGTTGATATACTGACGAGCTTCTGATGAATTTTCATTAGCAAGATGTTTCGTTTCTGCGCGCGAACTCTCATAAACACCACCAAAGTTAAGATTGAAACCATTCCCTATGTTATAACGAAAATTAGCAGTAATTCGGTTATTAAGGGTACGGGATTTATCGCTAATCTCGTTTATATCTACTAATGGATAGTACAAATTATCCAGTAACCCCAATTCCATTAGTGCGTCGTTATAGTAAGGGTTTATACGGGATCCGTTATATATAGGAAGCGGGTTTCCCTCCTCATCTTCAAGTTTTTCGTAGGGATAGATACTGGTGATGCTTGGTATGGGTGCCGAGCTTATCTTTGTCTCTTGAATATCAGTAGTTAAGTCCATCGAAAAACGTTTTGAAAAGCTCACGGTTGTACGGGCAGAAAGCATAAAACGGCTGTTGTCGTTTTTAATCTGGGAAGCGTCGTTGTTTGAATAATTAGCCGTGATATAGTAAAGCGCATTTCTATCACCTCCAGAAATATCCAGGTTATAGGTTTGTGTAACAGCAGTACGTAAAAACAGACGTGCATAATCGTTTGCGTTATTGTAAGAACCTAATTCTGTATACATCTCTTCGGCTTTCTCGTCTGTTTCAATTATTCCGGCAACCCTTTGTGCCATTATAAGACCAGGAGTAGGAAAATTATAATTATTTCCATTCTCAATGCTGTTTAGGTATCCCCATGTAGATGATCGAATCCTGCGCCAATTTGCAACCTGGTAGTGTGCAATAGATATGTTAGACCCATCATCATCCCAACGATAACGGTCATAATTTTCTTTTGGTTTAAAACCTGCTGTGGCCCGGAAATTAACGTGTACTTTTCCAGCCTTAGCTTTTTTTCGTTCAACCACGATTACCCCATTGGATGCGCGAACACCATAAACCGTTGAAGCTGCAGCATCTTTTAAAACAGTAACCGATTCAATTTCGTTGGGGTTGAGCATGTCCAGTGAAAGCTCGGTAGGATAACCATCTATTACGATCAACGGTTGTTTGTTTCCTTTAATAGTTGAAATCCCCCGTATTTGGAAAAGACTGTTCCCTTCAAATTCAACATCATTGTTAATGAGCAAGCCTGGAATTCTGTTTTCGAGGCTGGTTAGAAAGTCAGTCGTGTTAATACGGCTATCGTATTCTTTTACCTTCATAGTTGCAATACTTCCTGTGCTTTGTTCGGGTTTGATTAACTGATAACCAGTACTGATTACAGCGACTTCTCCTAATTCTGTTGCTGCTTCTTGCATCACTACATTTATCTCTGTACTTTGTTCAGAAATAACGACTTCTTGTTTCTGGTATCCGATAAAAGAAAAGACCAGAATACTTCCCGGAGGAACTTCGATAGAAAAATTACCATTTTCATTGGTAGTGGTCCCCTTAAATGTTCCTTTGATTAAAACTGTTGCTCCAGGTAATGGATAGCCATCTTTGTCGCTAGTTTTACCGCGAATGCTAATTTTTTTTCTTTCTTCTTTTTTTGTTGTTTCTTTCTTAGCTTTCCGCAATATGATTACCTTGTTGTGGATCTCATACTCCAAATCGAGTCCTTTTAAGCTCGCTTGCAAAACTTGTTGAATAGAAGCATTTTTGACATTAATTGTAATGTTCTTAAAATCTTTAATGTCAATATCGCCATATACAAAGCTATAATCGCTTTGTTCAGTGATTTGATTAAAAACCTCTTTTAGAGAGGCATCTTTTAGATTGATGTTGAATTGTGGGGTTTGCGCGTAAACACCCGTTGCCAAATGAAGAATAAATGCAAAAAGCAAAATAAATCTCATTTTGGATAATTCATGAGGGCGATTTAACTTCCCTCGAATCAGATACGTAATTGTTTTTTTCATAAATTTGTTTTTATGTTACTAAATGTTCCCGTCAAAAGGCGGGAAGGTGACTTTCTAAAGGAGGTGGTACCGCAATTGCCACCTCTTTATTCTTTACTTATAGTTTTTTACGACTATACTTTCTTTATTTATATCAAATTTTATTAAATAGGTTTTTTCCAAAAGATTTAGTAGTTCACTTAAGTTTTCATATCGTTCCAGGTTACATGAAAACGGGATTTGTTTTCCGGCTTCGTATTCGTAAAATACTTCAAAGTCATACCATCTTGATAATTCTGCCAGTATGTTTTTCAAGGGTTCGTTATCATAAATCAGCCTTCCGTAATGCCAGGCGGTATAGTTTCTGGTGTTTACTTCTTTAACACTGATTTCGGATGTTAGGTCGCTTGCTGTGGCTTGTTCTCCCGGCGACAGAATTATAGAAGCACTTTGATTTGCAAAACCTACTTTGCCTTCAATTAAGGTGGTGGCAACTTTGTTTTCTTCGGGGTAGGAGCGGATATTAAAGGTTGTTCCCAGAACCCTGGTTTGCACGCCTGATACATCCACAATAAAAGGCTTGTTATCTATATGTTGAACCTCAAAATAAGCTTCCCCTTTTAGGTAGACTTTTCGTTTATCCCCGGTAAAGGATTCTGGATACCTGAATTCTGATTCGGCGTTCAAATATACCCTGGTTCCGTCTGAAAGCGCGATTGAATATTCGCCGCCCCGCGGGGTTTTAAGGCTGTTGTAAACTTCCTTGTTGCTTTTAACAGGGGTGTAATTCAACGATTTGTTTTTGTTTAAAATTTTTGCATTATTGGTGCTTATTGCAAATGTTGAATCAGCTGCGAGTATAATCTTTTTCCCGCCCGATAATTCAAGTATGGCACTTGATTTTCCCGGAGAAAAATCATAAGCCATTTGGGGTTGTTCAAATGATTTATAGAAAAACCATGATGCAGCTCCCAGGCTTATCAATATGATTATGCTTGCTGCTATTCTTAAAGAGCGGTAAAGGATTTTTTGTTTGTGGTTTGAAATAGTGTTTGCCCTGATATGTTTCCATATCAATTCATAGTGTTCTTCTCCCCGGTAAGCTTGTTTATAAGCATGGTCGAAGAAATTTTCTGAAGTACATTCTTCGAAAATTCTTTTGTTCTCTTTTGAAGAACTTATCCACCGTGAGAGTTCTTTGTTCGGCTCCTTATTTATCTTATTTTTCAGGTAAGAAACTATAAGAGCCGCAATTTTTTGCGATTTTTTATGAAGGTTGTCGTTCATTTCTTTAACATATATATGTTAACAGTAGAACACGCTCATACTTGTTAGGTGTGATAAGAGGCTAAAAAAAATTGATAATTAGTAAATTTTGGCAAATTATATGATGCTTATTAAAACTGTAAATAAATCTTTTAGATCCTCTTTTAAAAAATGATTTGCTCTTTTTTTGTGGGTTTTAATAGTATTGATGGAGATGTTTAATTTCTCGGTTATTTCTTTATGGGAATAACCGTTTATACTGAGCCAGTAAACTTTTTGCATGGCAGGTGGCAGCTTTCTAAAGGAGGTCATTATCTGATCAAAAACATCTAATTTAATGAGTTTTTCCAGAGCTGATTCTTCGCTTTCTTCTTCTTGGCTTTTTATGTAAGTGCTTTTAGTTATATCTTTTCTTAAACTGTTTAAACACCTGTTTTTGACGGAAACAAACATATATGAACGAATGCTGGACAGGGATTTGAAACTTGTCTTTTTTTCCCAAATGCTGATAAACAAGTCTTGTATAATGTCGTCAATTTCCTGGCTATCATCAATATATTGTAAACCATAGTACCTTAACAAGGTAAAGTATTGGTCGTAAAGCCACCGGAAAGATTTTTCGGAGCCTTCATTAAATCCTTTAATGATTTCCTCTTCTGTTAACACGTCAAAAATGATAAAACCAGGGGACAAACATAGTAATTTTTTGAGCTTAGTCAAGTAATGAAATAAATAAATAAATTTTTGATCAAAAGGAATCGGTTAAAAACCAGAGGGTTGTTTGTCCTTAAAGTTCGGAGTTCGGAGTTCGGAGTTTGGAGTTTGGAATTTGGAGTTCAAAGTTTAAAGTTAAAAGTTAAAAGTTCTGAGTTTTTGAATTGGGGTAAACTAAACCGTTTTTCTTTTGGTTTCCGGCTTCCATCCGCTTCTTTTTCTAATCAAACTTTATTATCTAGTTAAAGGTTAAAACCCTGTAATTTACCTTCGGTGAGCTCGCAAGCTCGGTTCATTACAGATATTTTAGTTTCTATAAATTTTAAAAACAACAAATTACAAATATCAAAAAACAAATAAATCCCAATATCCCAATTTAGAAATTCTTAAATTACCCTGAGAAAGGATTCTCTTGATGTTTAAAGGTTTGGATTTTGAATCCTGTCCGACAGGACGGGTAGTTTTGAATATTGTATATTGTTTGAGATTTGTGCAGTTGAGTTTTGGAATTTGCTAAACGAATTTCATTCGTAATACAACCTCTGGATTTTTAATCCAGAGTGGTTTAGTTAAACCTTAGAGCTGTGAATCTCCGTTTATATTTATATCTTTTCGGTTAATTTTTTCACCAGCCTCGATTGAGACAGAAACTCTTTAGCTGTAATCCTTATCACTGTATAGGCTGGTATTGCCAAAACCATTCCTGTTATACCGGCTAAACTTCCGGCCATAATGATTACGATAAAAATTTCAATGGGCCTTGATTTTACGCTGTTTGAGTAAATTAATGGTTGCAGGATGATGTTGTCGATCAGGTTGGCAATGGAAAAGGCTCCGATGATGCAGAATGTGGTGTAACTTATTTGGTCATAATATCCTGCGCTGAGCGCATTTGTAACTCCCATCATTACCCCCATGCTTGCACCAATGAGCGGCCCGAGGTAGGGGATGATGTTCATTAATCCCCCAAACAGCCCAATGATAAGTGCATTTTCAATACCCATTATTGTTAGCCCAATTGTTATCAGGGTAATCATTGAAAATATTTCCAACATTAAGCCGATGAAATAACGGCTCAATAGATATTTGGTCTGGGTAAGGATTTTTTTGATCTTCTCTGTATATTCTTCAGGGGTTATGAGAAGTACAAAGGTTTCAAACATTTTTTCGTCACGTAAAAAGAAATAGGTAATAAATAAAATAGAAAAAGCTGCCATAAAAAAGCTTCCTGTTGTACTTAATAAGTTGGAGAAAAAGCTTGAAAAAGTAGTAATGTCAACAACCGATTTAATTTGTGCTTCAATTAAACCCTCAAGTGTTTGGTCTGCCCCTAATAAGTTATAACTAATAAGGAAGGATTTCAGCTTTTCAATCGGTTCTTTGAAGAATTCGAGAAATTGTGGGATGTCAATTTTGGACATGGTTTGGGTTTGGCTCACAATTAATGGGACAAAGAACCATATCAGCCCGATGAAGATTCCTAGAAGCAGTAGTAACGTAATAAATGCACTTACCGAATGGCGCATTTTAAATTTCCATATTTTAATTTTATCCAACCGCCTGACCAGTGGGTGCCCCATGATAGATAAAACGGCCGAAATCAAAATGTAAATTGCAATGCTGGAAAAATACCATGCTAAGAAAAAAGTAAACAACAAACTTGCTGAAGCAATGATAATTCGGTAAGTATTATTCATTTTTTAATATTTTGATCGTTTGTATTTATAAGTAAAGGTAAAAACTATTTTAAAGATTTTCCAGTTTAAGATTTTTGCCATCAAAAACAGCATAACTGAAATGGGAAATCCAGTCGCCCAGGATAACCAAATTTGTAGTTTCGTTTATTGGGTGGTTTAGTGGAATGTGGCGATGCCCAAAAACGAAGTAATCGATGTCCGGGTTTTTTTTGCTTTCGGATAAGGTAAATTGATAAAGCATTTCTTTTTCGAGGGGGATTTTATGCTCTCCTTTCCCTTGTTTTATCATGTTGGCAATGCGGCTTCTTCGGGAAAAATACAAGCCTAAACGAGCCCCTATATCCGGGTGAACCCAGCGGTACAACCATTGGCATAAACGGCATTCAAACACTTTTTTCAGCATTTTATAACCTTTGTCGCCCGGACCCAGTCCGTCGCCATGAGCCAGAAAAAACGTTTTTCCCCTAGATGTTGTGACTACCGGTTCGCGGTAAATTTTAACCCCCAGTTCTTTTTCTAAATAGTTAAAGGCCCAAATGTCGTGGTTCCCACGGAAAAGAAACAGATTGATTCCGGCATCGCTTAGTTCGGCCAGCTTGCCAAATAAACGGGTAAACCCTTTGGGAACAACGGTTTTGTATTCGTACCAGAAATCAAAAATATCGCCCATTAAAAGAATAGCCGAAGCTTGATCTTTGATCGTATCGAGCCATTTTACAAACTTTTTTTCGCGTTGAAGGCTGCTTTCGTAATCGGGGATGCCAAGGTGGAAATCGGAAACAAAATAAATGTTTCCTTTTTCAGGCAGTATGATATTTTTGGGTGATTTCAAACCTTAAATTTTACTCTAAATTACGGCAATCAATTCTTTTATCAAAGTAATCATTTTCGGTTCTACTTGGCGAACGGCTTCAATGACTTCCTGGTGCGAAATTTCAACGATTTGCCCTTCGATGCCCAGATCGGAAATAACCGATAAGGCAAAAACCGTCATGCCCATGTGGCGGGCTACAATAACCTCAGGTACGGTTGACATTCCCACGGCATCGGCTCCCAAGGTATGGATGTATTTGTATTCGGCCGGGGTTTCAAACGTTGGGCCCGATACGCCGGCATATACTCCGGTTTGGTATTTGATGTTATGGTGGCGGGCAATTTTGCTGGCTTCTTTCATAATGCGTTTATCATAAGCTTCGCTCATGTCGGGGAAACGGGGGCCAAATTCTTCGACGTTTTTCCCGATCAGCGGGTTGGGCAAGAGGTTTATATGATCGCTGATAAACATAATGTCGCCCACGTGGAAATTGGGGTTTACCCCTCCGCTGGCATTAGATACCAACAGGGTTTTAATGCTGAGCAATTTCATGACGCGGATCGGAAAAGTAACTTCCTCCATGCTGTAGCCTTCGTAATAATGAAAGCGTCCTTGCATGGCTAAAAGCTGTTTTCCATTCAACTCGCCGAAAATTAATCTTCCCTGATGGCCTTCAACGGTTGATACCGGAAAGTTTGGGATTTCTTCGTAAGCAATGCTGTGTTTGATTTCGATATCGTTTACAACGCCCCCAAGCCCGGTTCCTAAAATAATTGCAATTTCCGGTTGGGTCTCAATTTGTTTCAGGATGAAGTTGGCGGTTTCTTGTATTTTCTCTAACATAATCTGCAATTTGTTTGTCGAACCCTTTTTCGCCGCCCATGTGAAATTTGATAATAATGGGCACATAAAAAATGGGCAAGTCTTTTATTTTTTCGAAAAGATCGGTTTTTATTAAACGCATGGCATCTTTTTCGGTTGTAAAAATAATCTTGTTTCTTGAAAAAATATTAAAATAAGTGCTTTTAATTTTTTCAAGATCCTTTTCGGTATATTTATGGTGGTCGGGAAATTCGATTACAATCAACTCGCTGCAGAAATTTCGCAGGTGTTCCTGAAGAGGGTAGGAGTTTGCAATTCCAGAAAACAAAATAATGGTGTTGTATTCTTTTTTTTCCAGTTCTTTAGGGATATTGGTGAGGGCTGTTTTTTCAGCATACTTGATGTAAGAGAAATAAAGCTTTTGGTGTTTTTGTGGTTTGATTAACCCGGTTAAACGGCGTTTGGTAATGGGCGATAAAATTGAATGGGTTTTGGTGATGATAATAATATCGGCTCGTTTGGCTCCTTTTCTGAACTCACGTAATGTTCCGGTAGGGGCAATATAATCGTTCACGTAAAGTTTATGAAAATCGGTTAACAGTATTGAAAGACCCGGTTTTACATAACGGTGCTGGTAAGCGTCATCCAGTAAAACGCAATCAAGCTCGGGATTTAGGTTGCTTATAAGCCGGATTCCTCTTCTCCTTTTTTCATCAACCGCTACGGTTATATTATCAAATTTTTGACTGTATTGCAGGGGTTCGTCGCCAATTTCGTGATAGGATGATTGCTCGTTGGCTAAAACAAAATTTTTTGTTTTTCGTCCGTAGCCCCGGCTCAGGGTTGCTATATTAAACTTCTCTTTTAAAATTCTAATCAGATATTCAACATGAGGGGTTTTTCCGGTTCCTCCCATAGAAAGGTTCCCAACTGATATTACCGGTATTTTAAAGCTTTCGGAAGGAAGAATGCCCCAATCGAAAAACTTATTGCGTATTAGGGTAATACAGCCGTAAATAAGTGCAAACGGAAATAAAAAAATCCTCAATATGTTCACGATTTAAATTTACAAAGTATTTTTTAATATCCAATACTCTGATATATAAACTTTTGTTAATTATTTGTTTCAAATATAAAATATTTTGATTTTGACGTATCTTTGGTCTGAAAATTAGCAGCATGAAAATTAAAGAACTTATTCGTCCGTTAGAAGAATTTGCTCCGCTTTCTGTTCAGGAACCATACGACAATGCCGGTTTAATTTTGGGAACCCCCGAAACCGAAGTGTCAAAGGTATTAATTACCTTAGATGTTACGGAAGTAACCCTTGACGAAGCTCTTAAAAATGATTGTGATATAATTATTTCTCACCATCCGCTGATTTTTAAAGGCTTAAAAAAAATTACAGGCGGCAACTTGGTTGAAAAACTTGTCTTAAAAGCTATCAAACATAATGTTGCTATTTATGCCAGCCATACCAATCTGGATAATGTAAAAGATGGTGTTAATGCTGTGATTGCCCAAAAACTAGGGCTTCGGAAATTGCAATTGCTGCAAAAAAGGAAAGGATTGTTGCGTAAGCTGGTTACTTTTTGTCCGCTCGAACAGGCAAACGAAGTCAGGGCGAAATTGTTTAGTGCAGGTGCTGGGCATATTGGGAATTATGATTGGTGCTCATTTAATGCTGAAGGCGAAGGAAGCTTTAGGGCGAATGAAAATGCGAATCCGTTTGTGGGCGAAAAAGGAGAGCTTCATTTTGAAAAAGAGGTTCGTATAGAAACCATTTACCCGGCTTATAAGGAGGGTGTTGTTTTGCGAAGTTTGTTTGATGCCCATCCGTATGAGGAAGTGGCCTATGATATTTATCCGTTGGAAAATGAATTTGACAATATCGGTTCGGGCATGATGGGCGAATTAAGCGTTGAGGTTTCCGAAGAAGAATTTTTGCAAAAAGTAAAAACTGTTTTCGATTCAAAAGCGATTCGTTATTCCGGACTTCTTAGGAAAAAAGTTAAGAAGGTTGCCGTATGTGGAGGTTCGGGATCGTTTTTAATTGCTACTGCTAAAAGGGCAGGAGCCGATGTGTTTATTACCGGAGATATTAAGTATCATGACTTTTTTGAGGCTGACGGAAAAATCCTTTTGACTGACATTGGGCATTATGAAAGCGAACAGTTTACAAAAGAGTTAATTGCTGATATACTTATGAAAAATTTTCCTACCTTTGCACTCCGAATTTCGGAAAATGAAGAAAATCCCGTAAAGTATATTTAAAACCATATAAATCAATATAATTATGGCAAAAGCTGAAGCTAAAGCTAAAATTGAAAAAGAGGAAATAAAAAGCGCAGGGAAAGAACCTGAAGTTAACACTACCGAAGAGGCCGAAAAAAGTTTGCAAGTTAGTATCGAGCAAAAGTTGAAAGCCTTATACTCTCTACAGCAAATTGATTCGCAGGTTGATAAAATCCGTATTGTTCGTGGTGAATTACCCCTTGAAGTAGAAGATCTTGAAGATGAAATTGCCGGTCTTGAAACCCGTATTGAAAAGTACGATTTGGAAACAGAAGAGCTTAACAAAGCCATTGTTGATAAACAAAATGCCACGGCAGATAGCAAGGTGTTGATTAAAAAATATGAAGAGCAACAAATGAATGTGCGTAACAACCGTGAGTACGATTCATTAACCAAAGAAATTGAATTTCAAAATCTGGAAGTTCAACTTTGCGAAAAACGCATCAAAGAATATACATTTAAGCTGGATGCAATTAAAGAGGATGTTGAAAAATCGCAGGCTTTGCTTGACGAACGCAAAAACGATCTGGAAATTAAAAAGAGCGAACTGAAAGATATTGTTGCCGAAACAGAAAAAGAAGAACAAGATTTGTTGGCGAACTCTCAGAAAAATCAAAAATTTATTGAAGACCGTTTGTTAGTAGCTTATCAGCGTATTCGTAAAAATGCCCGTAACGGTTTAGCCGTTGTTCAAATTGAACGTGATGCCTGTGGCGGTTGTTTCAATAAAATTCCACCTCAACACCAGTTAGATATTCGTATGCACAAAAAAATTATTGTGTGTGAATACTGCGGACGAATTTTGGTAGATTCGGAAATTGTAGATCAGGTAAATAACGGATAATCCATTTTTATAAAGAAATATTTAAAGAGGGCTTGGAATTCCATTCCCTCTTTTTTTATATTAGCTCAAAATTGATTACTTGATGATAAAGCAGCTTTTCGTTTCGTTAATATTGATTAGTCTGACACTTTTTGTGAATGCCCAGAAGTTGGTTTTTAACGAAAATTGCAAGCAGGCTTACCTCGAAATTTCAGCCCTGGAATTTGATAAAGCAAAAGAAATCCTTGAACGGGAAAGAACCCGGAATCCTGAAAATTATTTGCCGCTTCTTTATGAAAATTATTTGGAGTTTTTAAAAGTTGTTATTGGCGAAAGAGAAGAAGAATATGATGCATTCAGGGATAAAAAGCGCCAGCGTATTCGAGATATAAGGGATGCCGATGATGAATCTCCGTATTATTTGTATGCACTGGCCAATTTGAATTTGCATTTTGCTTTTGCCCACCTGCGTTTCGAAGATTACTTCCCGGCTATGTTTGAAATCAAAAGGGCTTTTCATTTGTTGGAACGCAACGTTGAGAAATATCCTGACTTTATTCCCAATTATATTGGGATGGGGCTTTTGCATACCATAGTTGGGAGTATCCCTGAGAATTATAAGTGGGTAGCGTGGCTGGCTTCGATGGATGGAACGGTTGAACAGGGAACCCACGAGTTGTTCATGGTTTTGGAAAAAGCCCAAAACAATCCTGAATATTCACATTTGTTAACCGAGGCAGTGTTCTTTATTACATTTATGGAAATGAATATGGGCTCGGATAAAGCCAATGCAGAAAAGCTTCTTGCAATATTGGAAAAAGAATCGAACCTTAACCCCCTGATTGTTTATTCAGAAGTCAGTATACTCCGGAAAACTTCGCGAAATGAAAAAGCAATTGCGGTTCTTGAGAAATATAAAGCATCGCCAACGGCCTATCCATATCACTATTTAACTTACCTGAAAGGTCTGTTGTATTTGCATCGTTTGGATCAGGATGGGGCAGTTTTTTTTGAAGAATATATCAATGAATACCCGGGAAAAGCTTTTATTAAAGCAAGCTATCAGAAATTAGCCTGGTTTGCTTTATTGCGCGATGACAAAGATGAGTATTTTCGCTTGATGAAAAAATGCTTAAGCGAAGGCAGCAGTCATGTGGATAATGACGAGCAGGCTGAACGGGAAGCCGAAAAGGAGCATCCGCCAAATATTCATTTGCTCAAGGCAAGGTTGTTATATGATGGCGGATATTATCACCGTTCCATCGAATCGTTGAACCAATCAAATCAGGAATTCCCCTCTTTTTCCGATGATCAGAAAACGGAGTATTATTATCGTTTTGGAAGAAATTATCAGGGGCTTGAATTAACGGATACGGCCAAATTTTATTTAAAAAAGGCGATCGTTATGGGTGAAGATTCGAAGGAGTATTTTGCCGGAAATTCAGCCATACAGCTTGGGCATATTTATGAAAATGCAAACCAATTGGATAGTGCAGCTTATTATTATGAAGTGTGCCTTGATCTGGATTTTAAAACCTATAAACGGAGCCTTGATATAAAAGCAAAAGCCTCACTTGACCGGATCGAAACAAAAAAAGGAAACCCGTAGGCTTCCCTTTTTCATTATTAGTAACTAACCAAAATTTTAACTAAAACCTAAAGCCAAATGTGAACACCAAGCTGGTTAATTCATTTTTAATGGTCGCCGGGTTTGTGGCAACTTCATAATAATTATATAAATAATACTGGGTATCTGTTTTGGTTCTTACCCAAGCCATATCAAAATAATAGTTTTTTTCTTTGTAACCTAAACCGAAAGAGTATGACGTTTTCTTTCCATCAAATTCATCATCTTCAAAAGGGCTGCCATACATGGCATAGCCTCCGCGTACGCTGAAATTCATAAATTTCCATTCGGTACCTAAACGAAGATTGCTGGTTGCTTTGAGTAAATCTTTAATATCTGCATTTTCTGCACTGAAATCGTCAGTGTCCGAGTCAAATTTAGCCAATGAATAATCAACATATTCGTAATCCAAACTGATTAAACCAAATTTGTTAAATACAAATGCTACACTTCCGATGGCTTTCATTGGGGTATTTAACTGATATTCAAATTCTCCAATAGGAGATAAGATACTTTCCTCATTAAAATCAGATTGCATTTCGGTATCCCAGGTATCAGACAAATCAAAATAGTAGGTTGGTGTATGGAACGCAACCCCAAAACGTAACATATCATTGGCTTTATAAATAGCCCCTATTTTTAGATTCACCCCAAATCCTTTAGTGTCAAGTGCATCCCTGATATACGCGCTATGGTAATAATTTTCATTTATAGGGGCGTCAGGATTTAATGCTGTTTCATTATAAACGGCAATTTCATGGTAATCAAGGATTGGGATTCCGATACTGGCTCCTAAAAAGAGCTTGTCATTATAATTACCGCCAAAAGTTATAGCGAGTTCATTAATACCCCCCCAACTTTCTATTCGTTTCGATTGCCGAATACCTTCTTCAGGATGTAAACTGTAAAATTCACCTTCATCTTCATCAAAATCAATTAAGTATGCATCCCAGGCTAATTCTAGATCAGTGGTGTATAATCCTCCGTAATCATTAGCTTTAACAGCAAACATTTGTCCGATGCCGTCATCATCATTATTGCCACTAATTAAAATGGTGTTTTCAAAATTCTTTAACTGGTTAAAGGTAAATCCTATTTGAACGTTGTTCCAGCCACCACCGAGTGAAAGGTTTAAATTGTTGCTGGTTAATACAACTCCTGCACTGGTAATATCAAAAAACCTTTCGGTTTCTTTTGACAGGGAAAAATTATAGTAAGCTTTATTTTTACTTCCGGTAAATGCAAAAGTTACCGATGCATCCCCGCTCCTGAATAAGCCTATTCCGGCAGGGTTGTAGCTCAATCCTGAGATGTTTGCTCCCAGTGCCCCAAATGCTCCACCCATGGCCATGAAGCGTGCATCTCCATTATGAAGCATGTTTGAATACCTGATGGCATCTGTTGCGTATTGTGAATAACTGTATATGCTTATAAAACTGAGTACTGTTATAAATAATATTCTTTTCATATTCCAAATTTTAACATTAATTATCTTTTCCTGCTTCCACCACCGCTGCGTGAACCACCAGATGAACCTCTGCTTCCACCGCTACTGCTACGGGAACCGCCTGACGAACTTCTATTAATACTGCTGCTGTTTGATTTAGAGCGTGTTGTTGTAGAATAAGATTTTGTTGTTCTGCTTGGTGTTGAGTATGAGCGTGTGCTTCTGTCTTTTGAAGGACTACGGTAGTTTTGACTTTTTGTCTTTACTGGTCTTGAATAAGATTTAGGAGTTGAACTGTTTTGTGTTGAAACCCTTCTGTTCGGATTGGTAACAACACGTTTAACGGCTCTCTTTGTATTTGTATTAGTATTAAAAGTTCTGTAATTTGTCCTGTTGTAATTTGAGGTTCTTGCCTGACCTGATTGTGTAGTCCTTCTGCTTGTTGGTGAAGTATATGTGCGTGGCTTACTGTATTTTGCAGTTGCTTTTCTTTGGCTGTTAGGATTGGTTGTGTACCTTACATTTGTCGGGCGTTTGTGTTGAACATTTCTGGTATTTGTCTCCCCGTACTTGTTTGTCCTACTCTGATTTTGAGTCCTGCTAACATTGGGGTTGCTGCTTTTCCTGTCAGGAAGAGGGCGTTTGTTGTTATAGTTGCTGGTATACCCATCTTTGGTTGTGCTTCTGGATGTTTTATTAAAGCTTCTGAAAGCACTATTGTTTCTGGATAGACTTGATGCTCGGCTTAAATTACTTCCGAATCCGCTTCGTTCCATATTTCTTCTTGGACCGTAAACTCTTTCCCTTGAACGGCTGTTAAAATGATTTACTGCTGTATTGCCGTAGTATCCGTCATAATAATAGTTGTGTCCCCAATAATGGTATCCGTAATGGTAGGGCCAGTGCGATCCATAATACCATGGGTTGTAATAAGACCATGTCCAATCATAGTAACTCATAGAGAAAGGATAATCCCAATACGTATAATAAAGGTATGGATCGTTATAGGGGTAATAAAAAGGATCATAATAGCTAAAACGCCAGTAAGGCCTATGGAAACGATTGATCCTGTAAGAAAAACCAAGATCATAATAAAAGGTGTTGTTTCCTGCATCCTCTTCAATATAAATTACCGTGTCAGGAAGAACATATACCGTATCTGCTGCATAATATTCTTCTCCTGTGTTGTATTCTTCGGCAGCAATTCTTTTACTTTCTGCTTCCCGGTTCAACACATAAGCACTATCGTAATAGATGCTGTTGTCTTGATTCGGATTTGAGTATGTATTGCTGTTATCGGTATAATTTGCGCGTTGATAATGCGAATTGTTTTCGGCAACATTTACTTGTGGGGCATCATTACTCGCACTGTAATATAAATCATCGTAAGTTGTTGATGAAGCCTGGTAAGCTGTATTACAGGATGCCAATGCAAAGGCTGCGATGGTTAAAAATCCTAATAAAGCTCTCATTTTTGATCCTCCTTTTGATTATGTTTAGGTGTATATAACATGATATATTTTATTACTTTTGCTTTTGTAATTTTAATAAAAAAATAAGCAAATACTATACCAAAAAAATGGCAAAAAATTTCACAAAACGATCGGAAAATTATTCTCAATGGTATAATGAGCTTGTAGTAAGAGCTGATTTGGCCGAGAACTCAGCAGTTAGAGGTTGTATGGTAATTAAGCCTTACGGTTATGCAATTTGGGAAAAAATGCAGGCAGCATTGGATAAGATGTTTAAAGATACCGGGCACCAAAATGCTTATTTCCCTTTGTTTATACCAAAATCATTTTTTAGTAAAGAAGCCGATCATGTGGATGGTTTTGCAAAAGAATGTGCCGTTGTTACGCATTATCGTTTAAAGAATAAAGAAGGTGGCGGAATTACCGTTGATGAGGATGCAAAGTTGGAAGAAGAGTTGATTGTTCGCCCGACTTCAGAAACCATTATCTGGGATACCTATCGTAATTGGATTCAGTCTTATCGCGACCTTCCTATTCTGGTGAACCAATGGGCGAATGTGGTTCGTTGGGAAATGCGTACCCGTATTTTTTTGCGTACGGCTGAGTTTTTATGGCAGGAAGGACACACGGCACACGAAACCAGGGAAGAAGCCATTGAAGAAACCAAAACTATTTTGGATGTATATGCGAAATTTGCCGAAGAATGGATTGCCCTTCCAGTATTAAAAGGATTGAAATCTGAAAGTGAAAAATTTGCAGGAGCTGTTGATACTTACTGTATTGAAGGTCTTATGCAGGATGGTAAAGCGTTGCAGGCTGGTACTTCTCATTTTCTGGGTCAGAATTTTGCCAAGGCTTTTGATGTAAAATTTTTATCAAAAGAAAATAAATTGGAGTATGTTTGGGCAACCAGTTGGGGTGTTTCGACCCGTTTAATGGGAGCTTTGGTGATGGCTCACTCCGATGATAATGGATTGGTATTGCCTCCAAAACTGGCTCCCATCCAGGTGGCTATTGTCCCGATTTACCGGCAGGAAGATCAGCTTGCTCAAATCTCGGAGAAAGCAAATGCAATAAAAGAAGCCTTGCAGACAAAAGGGATTAGTGTTAAATACGACGACAGGGATACTTACAAACCGGGCTGGAAATTCTCGGAATATGAATTTAAAGGGGTTCCTGTTCGTTTGGCTATGGGACCACGCGATTTGGAAAACGGAACTGTTGAAGTTGCTCGTCGTGATACTTTGGAAAAAGAAATTGTACCGCTTGACGGAATTGAAGAACGGATTGAAAAACTCTTGGAAGATATCCAACAAAATCTTTATAAAAAAGCTTTGAAATTCCGTGAGGAAAATACTTGCAAAGTAGATACCTGGGACGAGTTCAAGGAAAAAATTGAAGCCGGGGGATTTGTTCTGGCACACTGGGACGGAACACCCGAAACTGAAGAAAAAATTAAAGAAGAAACCAAAGCTACGATCAGAACCATTCCGTTGAATAATCCGCAGGAAGAAGGAAAGTGTATTTTTAGCGGGAATCCTTCTAAAGAACGCGTGGTATTTGCAAAAGCTTATTAATTATGGATCAGAGATTAGAAGCATTTCAACGCCTGTTGGATATTATGGACGAACTTCGTGCAAAATGTCCGTGGGATAAAAAACAAACTTTTGAGAGCCTTCGTTACCTTACCATTGAAGAAACCTATGAATTGTCGGATGCTATTCTGAAGAAAGATGTAGATGAAATTAAAAAGGAACTAGGCGATTTAATGCTTCATTTGGTGTTCTATGCAAAAATCGGTTCTGAGCAAAATGCTTTTGATATTAAAGATGTGCTGGATGCTATTGCCGAAAAATTAATTCACCGCCATCCGCATATTTACGGCGATGTTGAAGCCAATGATGCCAAAGAAGTAAAAGATAATTGGGAAAAAATAAAGTTGAAAGAAGGGAAAAAGTCTGTATTGGAAGGGGTTCCAATGTCGTTGCCGCCACTTGTAAAAGCGGTTCGCATGCAGGAAAAAGCCAGTGGGGTAGGCTTTGATTGGGAAGCCCCTCACCAGGTTTGGGATAAAGTGATGGAAGAACTTTCCGAACTTAAAAATGAAGTTGAAGACGGGCAGGATAAATCCAAAATGGAAGATGAACTGGGCGATTTATTGTTTGCACTGGTAAATTATTCCCGCTTCTTAGACATAAATCCAGAAGATGCTTTGGAACGAACCAATCGCAAATTTTTGCATCGTTTTAAATACATGGAAGAAAAAGTAAAAGAAAGTGGCAAAACACTTCATGAGATGAGTTTAAAGGAAATGGATGTGTTTTGGGAAGAGGCTAAAAAAATAGAAAATAAATAAAAAGCAAACCCCTTACCGTTGGCAAGGGGTTTTTTATTCTGAATTAATTTAAAAAATTATTTGCTCAAATATTCGGCAACACCTTCGGCGGTTGCTTTCATCCCTTCATCACCTTTTTTCCAGTCGGCCGGGCAAACTTCACCGTTTTCTTCAAAAAACTGTAAAGCATCAACCATACGAAGGGCTTCGTCAACGCTTCTTCCAAGAGGAAGGTCGTTTACAACTTGGTGGCGAACAGTACCTTGTTTGTCAATCAAAAATAAACCGCGATATGCTACTGCTGCACCTTCAAAACTTAACTCGCCATCTTCGTTATAATCGTATTCGCCGGCAAGTACGTCAAAATTTTCGGCAATGGTTTTTGAAAGGTCTGCCACTAATGGGAATTTTACGCCTTTAATGCCTCCGTTGTTTCTTTCGGTATTCAGCCATGCCCAATGTGAATATTGAGAGTCGATTGAACAGCCGACAACGGCTACATTTCTTTTTTCAAACTCTTCCAGTTTGTCTTGGAACGCAATAATTTCGGTTGGACATACAAAGGTAAAATCCAAGGGGTAAAAGAAAAAGATTACATGTTTCTTGCCGATGTATTGTTCAAGGGAGAATTTTTCGACAAATTCGCCACCGTTGATAACTGCATCTGCTTCAAATAAAGGAGCTTTTTTTCCTACTAATACTGACATATTGTATTGTTTTTGTTATTGATTTCTACTGTTTTATTAATGCAAATATATAAAAAATAAATTATTTAAAATATTTCTAAATTAAATTATTCTGAAGAGGGGGTTAAAGTAATGTATCATAATCAGTGGATATCTTTTGATTTCTTTTAAAGTCATATAATGTGAGCTTTCTGAGCTCAAATAATTCGGTCCAATAGGTTTGAATAGATTTGTAGTAATTAATTTTTGCATTATCAAAAGATATCTGGGCGTCTTTTAATTTTTGTACATCGTTTATTTTTCCTACGGTGTATCTATGTTTTGTTAGTTCGTAATTTTTTTGAGCAATGGTATCTGATTTTGCTGCCATTAGCATTTTTGTTTCCAGTTGTGAAAATTGAATAACCCTAAGTTTAATGTCCTGTTCAAAGTCTATTCTGGCTTGTTCTTCGTTCATTTTGCTCATTTGATAGTTTGACTCGGCCATTTTAAATCGACCTTTGCGCTGGCCCCAGTCAAGTAAAGGCAAACTTAAGCTTACCGACAAGCCTTTAGAAATACTTGGATCCTGGTATAATAAATCTAACTTCTCAGCTGAATTGCTTAATCCATAATTTACAGCAAGGTTGATATCAGGATGTTTCTCCATTTTAGCTTGTTCTAGACTTTTTTCTGTTTCAATTTCTTTCAAATCCATATCAATGGCTTTTGATGTATTGCTTTTGGCAAGTTCCAGGGCTTGTTCAAAATCTATATCAAAAAATTCAATGTATGAATTGTGTTTTAGTACGACCTCATCATCGGCATTTAACCTTAAAAACGACTTAAAACGAAAAAGCTCGTTTTCATATTCTAATTCAGAGTTAGTTATTGACGTTTTATTCTGTAGATATTGAAGTTCTATTTGTAGAAGCTCATTTTCAGCGATTTTACCAATATTGTATCTTCCTTTCGCTATACGTAATAATTCTTCGTAGTTTTCTAAATTACTTCTGTCAATTTCTTTTTTTATCTTGGCAGTAAATAAGTTAAAGAAAAAACGGGTGGCTTTTATAGAAATGTCTTCTAATGCCTCAAGATAAACCCTTTTTGCCTTTTCGTATTTGATAGGTTCGGTTTTGCGTTCCCATTTAAACGAATTAAACTGAAAAAGAGGTTGGTTATATCTGATACTTATTGGTGTAGAGCTATAATTTATACTTTCTTGCCCGCTTGCTAAATTATCGCTTCTGCTTAGGGTTGTATTTAAGGATAGATTTCCACCGGTTATTCCTATTTTTTGTGACATTGAAATATTTGCACTATAACTATTATTGGCATACGATGAAAAAACATCTCCTTCTGTAGTTTCAATTTTCCTGATACTCCTGGTAATATTGGGAAGGGTTCCTGAAAACGATATCAAAGGCAAATAAGTTGCTTTAAAGGAGCGATATTGCCAATAGCTACTTAAGAACCTGTGTTTTGCAATCATGACATCGGGCGATTGATTCTTGGCTATTGCAATTACATCTTCCAGTGTTAAAGCTATTGGCTTTTTTTGTGCAATAAGATCAGCATGAACTACTAATAAAATAATAAATGGTATAAGTAGATGTTTTTTCATTTTTTAATTAAGATTAATCGTGTCGTAATGATGTTACCGGATCTTGGTTTGCAGCCTTACGAGCAGGCATATACCCAAATAAAATACCAATACTAGCTGACACTCCGAAAGAAACAATAATTGATAAGGGAGATATAATAGTCAATATCTCTGTTAGCTCAGTAATAAGTTTAGCTAAGAATACCCCAAGAATTATTCCTATTATTCCACCACTTAAACTAATAAGAGTAGATTCCGTTAAAAATTGTAAGATCACATCTTTTTTATGGGCACCTATTGCCAAACGTACTCCAATTTCTTGGATTCTTTCAAGTATAGAAGCAAGCATAATATTCATGATGCCAATTCCTCCTACAATTAGAGAAATGCTTGCAATAGCTGCTAAAACAATATTAAAGATTTCTCGGGTTTTTTCTTCTTGCTTTAATAATAATTCAGGCACAATAACATTAAAGTCTTTATTGTCATTATGCTTTCTTTTTATAATACGTTCAATAATTTCGGCACTTTCTTTAAGTTTTTTATTGTCATTTATTTGTATAATCAATTTGTCAAGTTGGTTTTGATGATCTTCACCATTTAGTCTTATTCTCAGTCTGTTTATCGGAAGTGATTGAAGAGAGCCTCCATTTGCTATTGACCGATCAGCAAAGCGACTGAGTATGGTTTGAATTGGGATAAAGACAGTTTGGTTGTAATTGCTGATTTTTAAGCTATTGTTGTTCCCTGTGAGTAGTTTGTTATTTAAAATTCCGATTACAGTAAGCCAATTGTCATTACATTTTATTTGTTTTCCAAGGGGATCCTCGTATGGGAATAGTTTGGATTTTAGTTCGTTACCAATTATGCAAACAGGCTTTCCCTCAATGAAGTGATAGTCCTGAAAAAATTTCCCTTCTTCAAGGCTTAGGTCGAATATTTCGAAGTATTCTTTTGTGATACCGCTAATATTTGTTTCATAAAGCTGACTCCCTTTAATAATCTTAACGTCATAAATAACTTCAGGGCTTATGTTTAAAACTGTGGGTAATATTTTGATGATACTTTCAGCATCTTGTAGACTTAATCCCGGCGAGTATCTTTTTGTTTCTTTTTCTAGTCCTTCTTCATTTTCCGATTCATCTTCATCAGCCCCCGATTTTAATATTGGAGTTACAATAATATTATTTACCCCAACTAATTTCATTTGGTCGAGGATTTCTTTTTTTGCTCCATTTCCAATAGCCATCATAGCTATTACAGCAGCAACACCAAAGATGATTCCCAGAGCAGTTAAAATTGATCTGAATTTGTTATCCAGGACTGCCTCAACTGCAATTGAGAATACATGTTTATATCTTTCCAATTTCAACATCGTTTTAAATGGTTTCTTCAAGCTTGATTAGCCTGAAGGAATCAGGATCAGCGGGTTTGCTCAAACAAACTTTTTCTCCTTCTTTAAGGCCTTTGCGAATGATAATTTCATTATCATTTGCTTCACCAACAACGACCTGCTTTTTATAAGAATCGGTAAACACATACGAATAGCCATTATCATGATGCAGGCATTCGATGGGGACGTAAAGAACATCCTTATATGTACTTACAATGATCTTGTTCTTACTAGTCATAGATGGTTTTAGAATATTTTTTTTATTATCAAGTTCAATTATAACTTCAAATAGTTTCGCTTGGGAAAGCATGTATTGGTTTCTCATATTTGCAACGGAAATTACTTTGCCGTAGTACTTCTTATCCGGAAATGCGTCAACTGTCATTTCCGCGGTTTGCCCCTCTTCTATTTTGCTTATATCAATTTCATTGACATAGGTTTTGGATATTAACTTTTCCATGTTTGGAAGAGACGCAATAACCGGATTGAGTGTATTAATATTGCGGCCTATGATATTTGTACCCTGTAATTCCCAACCAGAAGGATGAATTACCATTCCTGCTTTCGGAGCTGTAATGGTAAACTGAGATATCATACTGTTTATATCTGATAGTTTTTTACGGGAGTCTTTTAGTTTTTCATATACTTCCTGAATTTTTGCTTTTTCTTTTTCAACTTTTAAATCGTACGAAGAAATAAGTTGTTCATACGCTCTTTGGCTTCTATCTAGTTTGATTTCTATTTGGCGAATAGTGGCAGGAGTTTCAAATTGCGATTGTTCCAGTTCTAATTTAATTTCTTCCAGCTCTAGCTTTTTGTTTAGTAATTCATTTCTTGCCCCTCTCAGTACTTGGGCAGTATCTAATTTAGTTGTCGCGTATTGGGTTTCAAGTTTTTTGATTTCTTCTTTTGTTTCATTGCTTTTGTTAAACAATTCTGTTTTTTCTAAAGTTGCAACATAATCACCGGGTTGAACCAAAGTTCCATTCGGTACAATATGAGCTATTTTTAGTCTTACCCCCCCCAGGTCTCTAACATTTGGACCAAGGATGTCTTCACTGTTTTTGGCACTTAATTCTCCGGTTGTTGTTATTTGTATGGTAAAGTTTCCTTTTTTTACTTCGGTCATTATTAAACCGGAGGTTAAATCTTTTGGCTTGAAAACAAACCATAGTATGATGATTACAATGATAGAAAGGGGGATAATTATTACCTTTTTTGTATTCTTGTTTTTTATATACTTAATCATGAATTCTGAATTTAATAGGCTGTAACTGTTCTGTCCAAACGATTGGACTTGTACAAAGTTATTAATAAGTATTCTGAATTTAGGTTGATTAATGTTAATTATCCTTAATCTTAATGGATATAAAAAAAGCGGTCGTTCGACCGCTTTCCTTTAAAGCCATTTATATTTATATGAACACGACTGGTAGTCTTTGTGTATTCGGATAAAAGTATTCGGGATACTTTCGTTAACCCACTGGTCAATAATTTTCTGATATTTTTTGTTTAAAGCCCATTCCTGAACCTGGTCGTAATCTTCTAAAAGATTGGCTTTATGGGGAAGTGATTTTGATTTCAAGTACAAAATACGGTAAGCATCCTCCCCATCTTCGGTTCTATAAGAAAGTGTGTTAGAAATATCTCCAATCTCCATTTTATCCAATTCGTATGAAATTGAGCGGTCCAGTTCTTCCAGGCTGAAAAGGGAGTTTCCGGTATTACGGTTAATCATTAGCCCTCCGGTAAATCTTCCGGGGTCGTCAGAGTTTTCAATCACTGCTTTTTCAAAAGTCAGGGAGTCCATGCGGATCAGTTTGGCGATACTGTCTAATTTGGTAGTTGCCCTCGCAATGTCCTGTATAGAAGGTTTTAGAAGAATTAAAATATGACGAACATTGATATAGTCCCCTTTGCGTTCAATAAGTTTTAAAATGTGATACCCAAATTTTGATTCTACGATATCTGAGATTTCGCCGGGTTTTAGTTTGAAGGCAGCAGCTGTAAAATTCGGGTCCCATTGGCCACGGGCCGTTAAGCCTGTTTCTCCTCCTTTGCTAGCACTTCCCGGATCTTCAGAATATAAAATTGCCAGTGTCTCAAATTTTTCACCGTTATGAATCCTTTCGCGCAAAGATTTAATCTTGTCGTGTGCATTTTTGCGAACACTTTCACTAATTTGGGGTGTTTGGGTAATTTGCCCGAACTCGTATTCGCTACTAATTACCGGAATAGAATCAGGGTGAATATTTTTATAGTAGCTTTTTACTTCCGATGGTGTTATGGTTACATTTTCGGTAATTTCTCCTTTTTTTCTCTCACTTAGCATTTGTTCTTTAATCATGACACGCATGTCCTCTTTAATATCTGCCATAGGTTTGGCATAATATTCCTCCATGGCTTTAATTGACCCGAACTGGGAAATGAAATAGCCTAAACGCATGTCGATGGTTCGTTCTACCTGTTGATCTTGAACCTCAACACTGTCAACTTCGGCATAATGAAGCAAGAGTTTGTTAAACAACATTGTTTCAAAGAGTCGGCATTTGACTTCCTGCTCGCTTCCGTCCAAACCAACTTCTGTCCGGTATTGCAAATACTGAGCCTCTACATCGGATTTTAATATGATATGGTTTCCAATCACACCAATGACTTCATCAATTACAGTATTTTTATTTTCTTGCGCGTTAATATTTGAAACCTGAAAAAGCATGATTGCTGTAAATGCAAAAAAGATGCTTATTAAATTTTGTTTAGTTATATTTTTTCCCATCGTTAAAAAATTTCTATTGCGTTACTGTTCAAAGCTTCTACAAAAATATCGTTGTGCATTTTATTTAGCAGTTCTCCTTTTCGGCGGTTTAAAATCATCCGCTTAATGTTTTCTTTTTCAAAGTCTAAAGGAGATAATTCGTCTTTAATACTAAAGTCTAAAAAGTTTACGTAATATTTATAAGGTGAATCTTCGAGTTCAACAAAGGTGTTGTTTTTTAAATAGATTTCCTGGTTGTAAGTGTTGATTGGTACCAGTTTTAAAAGGTCATCGAAATAAATCCATTGATCGGGATCAATGATAAAATCCTGGGCATATGATTCGCAATAATACCGTAATGAATCGAGCAAAACCAGATTGGTATCCCGTGTTTGAATCAATCGTTTAATATTCTTATTGTAAATATTGTTTTTGTTGATTTTTACATAATCTACCTTAACAATATTGTTTTTTAGCTGAAAATTGTTCTTGCTTTCTTCGTAATACTTGGCAATTTCTTCATCGCTTACTATGGTATCCAGCTTTTGCCGGATAAGAAGAGATTCATAGCTGTAGGTTATCAGTGAGTTCCGGTAGGTTTCCAGTTGTTTGGTGAAATCTTTTTGATCTTCGGGTAAATTTGATTCGGCCTGCATAACCACCAATTGTTGCCTGATCCAGTTGTTGATAAAACTTTTTACGATCATAAGGCTGTCTTTTGCATTACTGTTAGGCGGAACAATCCCGTCTATATCCGTATCATACAAATAAACATCATGCACGCGGGCTAATACCCGACCGCCTTCCTTTCCGTTTTTATTATTGCAGGCAAAGGAAAAAAACAATATGATAAAAAATATGAATTTATAATATTTCATATTAAATTATCTGCTGTAATTCGGAGCCTCACGCGTAATTGTAATATCGTGCGGATGGCTCTCGACTACACCAGCCGGAGTTATTTTTATGAATTTTGCTTTCATTAATTCTTCAATGGTTGCCGAACCGGTGTATCCCATTCCGGCTTTTAATCCGCCAATTAACTGGTGGATCACTTCGCTTAAGTCTCCTTTGTAAGGAACACGCCCTACGATACCTTCGGGAACCAGTTTTTTAATATCGTCTTCCGCATCCTGGAAGTAGCGGTCTTTCGAACCTTTTTGCATGGCCTCAATAGAACCCATTCCACGATAGGTTTTATATTTCCTTCCTTCGTAAATAATGGTTTCTCCCGGCGATTCGTCAACACCGGCAAATAAAGAACCTGCCATGATGGTATGGGCCCCGGCCGCAATCGCTTTTACAATATCACCGGTAAAACGGATACCTCCGTCGGCGATAATCGGGATGCCACTGCCTTTCAGGGCTTGCGAAATATTGTAGATGGCTGATAGTTGAGGTACACCAACCCCTGCAATAACACGGGTTGTACAAATTGAACCGGGGCCAATTCCCACTTTTATGGCATCGGCACCTGCATCTCTTAAAGCCAAAGCAGCTTCGGGAGTTGCAATATTTCCAACCACCAAATCAATGTTTGAAAATTGGCTTTTAACTTTTTTGGCCATTTCAATTACCCCAACCGAATGTCCGTGGGCGGTGTCTATAATAATGGCATCAACACCGGCTTCTACCAGTGCCGAAACCCTTTCAATAGTATCGGACGAAACACCTACGGCTGCAGCTACTCTTAACCTTCCTCTTTCATCTTTGTAAGCGTTTGGTTTCGCTTTAATTTTAATAATATCTTTATACGTAATTAAACCAACCAGTTTATAATCATTATCAACAACGGGCAATTTTTCAATTCGGTGTTCCTGGAGTATATCTGCTGCTTTTTCAAAGTCAGTAAATTCTTTGGTTGTGATGAGGTTTTCTTTGGTCATCACTTCATGAATAGGGCGGTTTTCGTTACGTTCGAAACGTAAGTCGCGATTGGTAACAATTCCTACCAACACTTTATTATCGTCTACAACCGGAATTCCCCCGATTTTATATTCGGCCATCATCGCCAAAGCATCCGAAACAATAGCATCTGCTTTAATGGTAACAGGTTCCAGTATCATCCCGTTTTCGGCCCGTTTTACTTTCCGGACTTCAATAGCCTGGCTTTCGATACTCATGTTTTTATGGATCACCCCGATGCCACCTTCTTGGGCTATGGCAATAGCCATGGTTGCTTCGGTTACGGTATCCATTGCTGCCGAAACAATAGGGATGTTCAGTTTTATGTTTCTTGAGAATTTTGTTTTTACATCAACTTCTCGTGGTATTACTTCGGAGTACGAAGGAACCAATAGTACATCATCGTAGGTTAATCCTTCTTCAAGAAATTTAGTATTGTCAAAAGCCATATTTTGTATATTTTTTGAATTGTGCAAATGTATGAAAAAAAGCCTTATCCGGCTCTTAAATTATGTTAATATAAATGCTCTGAACCCTGCTTAAGTATAGCTAGTTACCAACTACCAGCTCGGTTAAACTTTCGGTGTCTAAATGCTGGTTTGCAATGAAAATCAAATCGTCGGCATCGGTTTGGTTGATTTCTTGTACAAAATCTTTGTAATAAGTATCCGGTAAGTCATTCATGATTTGTACCCGGATTTTTTCGGAAAGAGCCAATGGCCCGTCCAGGCTGCGGATAATTTGCCCGGTGATGTAATTTTTTACCAGTTCCAGTTCGTCTTCCGGAACTTTTTGGGATTGCAATTTATGAATCTCTTTATAAATCTCGTGCAGGGCTGCTTCCGAAAAATTTGAACCTACCTCGGTAACAATGGAAAAATAGCCACTGTGCTGCAACGAATAAATATTGGAGTTGATTCCGTAAGTATATCCTTTTTCTTCGCGGATATTTGACATTAAGCGTGAACCAAAATATCCTCCCAAAATTACATTAAGCAGGTTGAACTTTGGGAAATCCCTGTCCAGTCGGTTAAAGGTTGGTTTCCCGATTCGGATGGCTGATTGAAGTGAGCCTTTTTTTTCAATTTTATGTTTTCCGGGCTGATAGTTGAAATTAGTGTCCACAAAATCCGATTTCCTTTGAGAAATGGTTTTTGTGTTAAATGTTGTGTTTAAAATTTCGGTAAGGTTCTCGGGGAGTTTTCCTGTGGCAAT
Source organism: Bacteroidales bacterium (assembly GCA_963664245.1). Taxonomy (GTDB): domain Bacteria; phylum Bacteroidota; class Bacteroidia; order Bacteroidales. The sequence continues at coordinate 1,305,197 of OY760934.1, read as the reverse complement.
AATTGTACAGCGATCGGTTGTATAATGATCCTTAAAAAACGATTCTAAATCGCGGAGCTTTATCTTTTCGTAATCAAACAATTCAGCTACTTTCCCGTAAGGGTGGTTAGGTCCGTAGATTGTTTTTGAAAAATGAATGGCAGCCAAAAACTTAACCTTTTCCAGTTCAATTAAATATTCTTGTTTGCTTTTATTTAGCAGGGTTTGAAATTCTTTTTCAGGAAAAGTGGGTTCGTAAATAATTTCTTTTAAAATTGGCAAAAGTTTTGTTAAGTGTTTGTTCAGGCAATAAATTGAAATTGTTGCGCGGTCCTTATTAATGCTTGTATCCAGGTAGGCTCCATGAGAATCCATTTGTTCGGCGATTTCAAAGGCAGAGTACTTGGTTGTTCCCTGCGTAAGCATTTTATTGGTTAAAGATGCCGATAAATTTTGTGTTTGGTATAGGGGGCCGGCTTTAAAAATAAAATCTATTTTGATTAAATCCTGGCTACCCGAATTAATCAAATAACAAGGGATTCCATTATCGAGGTAATGCCGTTCGGGTTTTTGGTAATCCAGGTTTTCGATTTTAGCGATTTCGGGTTGTATGGCTCTGTTTAGTTTCATCCTTGCTGATTTCTATTCGGCTAAATAATATAAGGTTGAATCGTTTTCGGTTCTGAACATGTTGTTGGCAACGCGTTGAATGTCTTGTGGCGTGACTTTTTCGTAATGCGAAATCTCGTCATTAATTTTTCCGGCTCCTCCGAGAAGTTCAAAATAAGCCAGGTTCATGGCTTTTGTTAAAATGCTTACCTCTGAAAATGTAAGGGTTGATTCAATTTTGTTTTTTACTTTTTGCAGTTCAACCGGGTTAACAAGCTCGTTTTTTATTTTTTCAAGTTCTTGATAAATGGCTTGTTCGGCAGCATTAACTTCAACGCCCTGCATTAATTTTCCGGTAACGATAAACATTCCGTTGTCCATGTCGCCGCTAATAAATGCCTGCAGTTCGCTGAACATTTTTTCCTCCTTAACCAGCTTGCTGAAAAGGCGCGAAGAATCGCCGTTTGATAAAATATCGGAAATAAGATCGGAAGCATAATAATCGTTGTCCAATCTTGAGGACATATGAAATGCTTTGTAAATGGCATCAGCCGGAACATTCCGTTTAACGCTTAAACTGCGGGTTGCCGTTTGGATTTTTTCTTCGGGCAGGTTCCTGTCCGGAACAATTCCCGAAGGGATGTCCCCAAACCATTTATCAGCCAAAGCTTTTATTTCTCCCGGATCAACATCTCCTGCCACAACAAGAATGGCGTTGTTGGGATTGTAATAGTTTTCGTAAAAACTTTTTACATCTTCGAGCCGGGCATTTTCGATATGGGAAATTTCTTTTCCGATGGTTGCCCACTGATAAGGGTGGTTTTTATAAACCAATGGACGGAGCAAAAGCCAGGCATCTCCGTAAGGTTGGTTCAAAAAGACCTGTTTAAATTCTTCAATAACAACGTTGCGCTGAATTTCGAGGCTCTTATTTGAGAAAATCAGCGAGAGCATGCGATCCGATTCCAGCCAAAAAGCGGTTTCCAGGTTTTGTTTTGGAAGTGTGATGTAATAGTTGGTGTAATCGTTGTTGGTAAAAGCATTATTCTCTCCACCAACTTTTTGCAAAGGCATGTCGAATTTGGGGATATTGATAGAACCTCCGAACATCAGGTGCTCAAACAAATGGGCAAAGCCCGTTTTTTCGGGATGTTCGTCTTTTGCCCCAATATCGTATAAAACGTTAACCGCAACAATGGGGGTTGACTTGTCCTGGTGGACAATTAGCCTGAGTCCGTTTTTTAGTATGAATTTTTCAAATCCGATCATTATTTCTAAGCCTTCGCAAGAATAAAAAACAAACTTAATAAAATTGGAGGCTGCTTCGATTTTTATTTTAAAATAGATTCAAAATTTATTTTTTAACTTTGTGCTCCAGATAAAGCTTGTGCTTTGTTTTTCTAGTTTTTAAAATGTTATATTCAGTGAATTATGAAAAGAGATACTAAAGTTTTTGATTTGATCCAGGAAGAAAAAAATCGTCAGCTTCACGGAATCGAATTAATTGCTTCTGAAAACTTTGTAAGTGAACAGGTTTTGGAAGCAATGGGATCAGTGATGACCAACAAATATGCCGAGGGCTACCCCGGAAAAAGATATTATGGCGGATGCGAAGTTGTTGACCAAACCGAGCAATTAGCCATCGACCGTGCTTGCGAATTGTACGGCGCAGAATATGCCAATGTTCAGCCGCACTCCGGTGCCCAGGCTAATATGGCTGTATTTTTAGCTTGTTTGAAACCGGGTGATACTTTTATGGGAATGGATCTTTCTCATGGTGGCCACCTTTCTCACGGTTCGCACGTAAATTCTTCAGGAATTTTATACAACCCTGTTGCTTATAAAGTGAAAGAAGAGGATGGAAGAGTAGATTACGACAATATGGAAGAAGTTGCCTTGATCGAAAAACCTAAAATGATTATTGCTGGAGCTTCTGCTTATTCGCGCGATTGGGATTATGCCAGAATGCGTCAAATTGCTGATAAAGTAGGTGCATTATTAATGTGCGACATGGCTCACCCTGCCGGTTTAATTGCAACCGGGACACTGAACAACCCTCTTACTCACTGCCATATTGTTACTACTACAACCCACAAAACCCTTCGTGGCCCGAGAGGCGGTATGATTTTGATGGGAAAAGATTTTGATAATCCATGGGGATTAACCACACCAAAAGGAGTTGTTAAAAAAATGTCTACTATTTTGAACTCGGCAGTATTTCCGGGTGTTCAAGGCGGACCGCTCGAACACGTTATTGCCGCTAAAGCTGTTGCTTTTGGCGAAGCTTTGAGTGATGAGTATAAAGAGTACATCAACCAGATTATTAAAAATGCCAATGCTATGGCTAAAGCCTTTATTGATAAAGGTTACCATGTTATTTCTGGTGGAACCGACAATCACCTGATGTTGATTGATCTGCGTTCAAAATTTCCTGAAATTACGGGTAAATTGGTTGAAAACACCTTGGTTCGTGCCGACATTACCGTGAACAAAAACATGGTTCCGTTCGACAGCCGTTCTCCATTCCAAACTTCAGGTTTGCGAGTAGGAACACCGGCAATTACAACCCGTGGTTTAAAAGAAGAACACATGGCTCCAATCGTTGATTTAATTGACGAAGTGATCAGCGATATTGAAAATGAAGACACCATTCAATCCGTAAAAAAACGGGTTAACAAAATGATGAATGATTTTCCGATGTTTGCCTGGTAAGTGCTATTAAAGATAGATTGAAAGGCGATTTTTTTTTGAGATCGCCTTTTTTTATTCTTTGTTTATGATTTGGCTGTACAAAGTCCATTGGTCAAACCATAGGTAAGTTCCAAAGGCTCCCTTGAAATTGGCTTCTTCAAAAAAACTATTGCCCGGGTAAACGGCCAAATTATCATTGATTTGATTAAAAGGGATGGGATTGTAAATGCTGATATCTAAGTGTTGTATGGCATTCTCTGCCAAATCAAAATAACCTGACCAGTTTGAAATGATTCCCTCCGGAGGATTATTCCCGCTCACCTGGAATATTTCGTCGGCATTGTTTTCTTTTACCTGGTAAAAAACATTATTTTGAACACTGATGTTGTTGTTTTGCCATTGGGCATAGGAATCGCTTACGCCATTTTCATAACTCAATAAAACACCTTGTTTGAAACTTGTAAAAATGCTATTGCAGATGTGTCCCCCGGCATTGTTCCGGAATCCTAGAATTTTTAATTGTGAAGTGTTGGCTCCGATAAATGTACAATTGTAAATGTAAGGAATTGAATAAGGGATAGTGTTTACCACTTCCTGTCCGCCGTCGGCTTCAATCATATAGTCTCCGCTATATTCATCCTGAACTGCGAACCAAAATTGATTGTTTCCCTGGTATCCGAGGTCGTAATCAAAAGCATCGTCGCCGTTATAGGCCGAAAGCAAATATTTGGTGTTTACCGTTCCGCCGAAGAATTCAATTCCGTCATCGGCATTGGCAATAACTTCAATGTGTTCAATGGTGGTGCCGCTTCCAACGCCTCCAAGGGTAAGGCCGTTTATTTCGTTTCCTTCGCCAATTTCGGTGCCGCCATGACGGATCGAAACATATTTAAGTATTCCTGAATCGTCGTCCGATACGTTGCCCCCGTATACGATTCGTTGGTCGCTTAAAGGGATGCCTTCAATTACAGCTTCTCCGCTGGGAGTGTTTAAAGGGGCGTTCCCTAAAATAATTAGACCTCCCCATAATCCTTTTTCCTTGGTGTCTAATGAACCGTTTAAATCATCTTTTTCGGAGGTGAAAATAATGGGTTCTTCAGCCGTTCCTTCGGCAATAATTTTTCCGCCGCGCGCAATGATTAAAGCGCTTGCGGTGCTGCTTTGCCCCGTCCTGAACTTTACAACAGCACCTGGTTCAATGGTTAAGGTTTGTCCGTCGTTTACAAATACAAAGCCTTTTACGAACCATGTTTTATCTTTGGTCCAGGTAACGGTTCCTGTTCCGGAGCCATTATCGGTATATTCAATTTCATTTTCTTCTAAAACATAATCACTTTTTCTGCATGAAATGCAAAATAAAATACTGAGAAAGATTAAGACATTTAAAGAATACTTCATTTTTGTTTAATTAAAATACGACTTGAATGTTTACATAAATGAATTGTTCCTCGTCAATGTTTTTTGCATAAGGAACCCAGTCCTGGTAATTTAAGGCAAATTGAATGTTTTTAATCGGGCTGTATTCAACTCCGCTAATTATTGCACTGCCATCATTGCCAAGGTCCCAGGGCGAAGAATCATCTTCTAGGATGACAGAATATGAATGATCGTAGCGTGTAAATAATTTAATTTTTTCGTTTAAGTAGTAGGTGGCGTATGCTGAAACACCATAGCGGTTAAACTCTCTGTACGATTTTTCATTTATTTTATACATAAATTCGCTTCCGAACCGGAATTTGTTTTTGATTTCGTACCCGGCAAAAGCTGCGAATGTAGATTCTCCTACGGAAGTGGTGTAGTGATCCATGTATAATCGGAACGTAAAACGATTGAAATTAGCCGTGGCCCCCAAGGTAAATTTGTAATTATTGTCGCTTTGAAGCTGGCTGTATCCTTCTCCGTTTAAAATTGAGGCGTCAAGCGAGAGGTGTTCGCTTAAATCATATTTGGCCAGCACTCCTATATCTGCACTGGCTCCGTACGAGTGTTTATCCATAAACGATTTATAGATGTAACGGTATCCCCAAAATTTTTCTTGTAGTTTAAAAGTATAGGCATCGGCCAGGCCAAAATGCAGGGTGAGTTTATCTTTTTTGTAAGCCAGATAGGCGTTTTTAAAGTAGGCGTAACGCTTAAAACGGTCGTAATCCGAAATATCGTTTGGGCTTCCGATATCCAGTTTTACTTCGGCATAAAAATTTTCTGATAAGTGTTTTTTATAGCCAAAGTAGGCCCGCCTGATTTCCATGGCAGAAGTAGGTTCATCTCCAAAAATTTCGGTGTGGTAATTCGCAAAAATTTTCGCACTTATTTCTCCGTCTTTCAGGTCCTGGGAAAAAGCCAGAAGAGGAGCTAATAAAATAATGCCTAAAACTATCTTTATTCGCATACTAGTCATGATTTTAAAGGGGCGCAAGTTAGTTTAAAATCAGTTATGAAAATTCAACTTTGTGGGCAAAAATATTAAAAGCTTTGCTTAAATGAAAGATTTTTAATTGTTTGTTAAGTTTCAGAATTGTGTGCCTGCTTTTACTTTTTTTGAGGATTTGTCTCGAAAACACTTGATACAATATTCGTGTTTCCGTAATATTTTTGATGTACCTAATTTTGTATATTTATCCTATGAAAAAGCTATACATCGTCCGTCATGCAAAATCTTCCTGGGAAGATACTGAATTAAGGGACCATGATCGCCCTTTGTTGCCGAAAGGCATTAAAAAAACCGGGAAGATAGCCGGGTTCTTAAAAAAGAAAAATATAAAACCTGATTTAATGATTTCCAGCACGGCGGTTAGAGCCTATGAAACGGCTAAAATAATTGCAAAAGAACTTGCTTACCCTCTGGACGAAATTTTAAAAGAACCTTCTTTTTACCATTCGGATGCGGCAAATATCCAAAGTTGTTTGTACGGGCTCGACAATACGATAAATTCGGTGATGATTTTTGGACATAACCCGACCTTTACAACTTTGTCCAACGAGTTTTTGCCCGAACCCATAGAATGGCTCCCCACTTCTGCCGTGGTCGGGGTGAAAATTGACACCGATAAATGGGAAGAAATGATGTTTAATGATTTGGAAACAGAGTTTATTGTTTCCCCTAAAATGCTATAAGAAAATAGATGAAGGAAATATATACAAACCGAGAAATTAGCTGGTTGCATTTTAACGAACGCGTATTACAGGAAGCCATTCATCCGGCAACGCCTTTAATTGAACGTGCCCGCTTTTTAGGGATTTATTCTAACAACCGCGATGAATTTTTTAGGGTTCGTGTGGCTACTTTGCGCCGCATGTTAAAATATGAAAAGGATAACCAAATTGAAGGAAAAGATACCAAAAAGGTTCTGGATGAAATTACAAAGATTGTTAACGAACAGGAGGTGATTTTTACTAAGGCTTTTGAACAACTTAACGAAGACCTGAAAGAACACGATATTCATATCTTGAAAGAAGACGAGCTGAATGAAGCCCAGGGGAAATTTGTGCTTGATTATTTCAGCAAGCATGTTCGTTCATTTTTATTTCCTTTGATGTTGAAGAATCTTCGGAATATCGGGGGGTTAAAAGATGACCTGCTTTACCTGGCGGTTTGTTTGAGAAAAGGCAAAGAAGAAGAAACTGATTATGCTTTAGTGCAGGTTCCAATTGGTGAAGTTCCCCGTTTGATTCAATTGCCCGATCAGGATGGAAAAACCTACCTCATCTTTTTAGATGATGTGATCCGTTATTGCCTGCATGAGGTTTTCGATATTTTTGGTTATAAAGAATATGCCGCTTACACCATAAAATTTACCCGCGATGCGGAGCTGGATATTGACAATGATGTTTCCAAAAGTTTTTTGGAGAAAATGTCGGTAAGTATTAAACAACGAAAAAAAGGAGAGCCGGTTCGTTTTATTTATGATGAAAAGGTGCCACTTGGTTTATTAAATGTTCTTCTGAAAAAGTTTAAAGTTTCGCTAAAGCGTGACAATGTTCGTGCCGGAGGGCGTTATCATAACATGAAAGATTTAATGGCTTTTCCTAGAGTTGGTCCGTCCGAATTGCATTACCCGCCTACGCCGCCTCTGCCGCATCCGGAGCTTTCGTCCAAAAAAAGCATTTTGGAAGCCATCCGCGAACGCGATATCATGCTTCATTATCCCTACCAGAGCTTTCAATACATTGTTGATTTGTTGAGAGAAGCTTCGCTTGACCCGAAGGTTCGGGCCATAAAAATGACATTTTATCGGGTGGCTCGTGATTCGAAAGTGATGAATGCTCTGATAAATGCGGCTCGTAATGGAAAACAGGTAACGGTGTTTATGGAGCTCCAGGCTCGTTTTGACGAAGAGTCAAACATTTACTGGACCAATCGCCTGCAGGAAGAGGGAGCCAAGGTGATCCAAACCATTCCGGGTTATAAGGTTCACTCGAAATTGATTTTGATTCGCCGCAAGGAAGACGAAAAGAATATTTATTATGCCAATATCAGCACTGGAAATTATAATGAATCGACGGCTAAAGTTTATGCTGATGACAGCCTGTTGACCGCTAACCAGGATATTGCCAGGGAAGTAAACGAGGTCTTCCATTTGTTTGAATCACAATTTTATGTGCCTAAATTTGAGCATTTAATTATTGCACCGTTCCGTATTCGCGACTTTTTTATTGAAATGCTTGAAAACGAAATTAACCTGGCGAAACAGGGCAAAGAAGCTTGGGTGGTTCTAAAACTTAACAGTTTGGTTGATAAAAAAATCATCCGGAAATTGTACGAAGCCAGTCAGGCCGGGGTTAAAATGAAGTTGATTGTCAGGGCTATTTGTGTGTTGAAACCGGGGGTTAAAGGCCTAAGTGAAAACATTGAAGCCATCAGTATTGTCGATAAGTTTTTGGAACACTCCAGGGTACTGGTATTTAATAATGGGGGAGATGTAAAATATTTTACCGGTTCGTCCGATTGGATGCAGCGTAATTTCGATCATCGGGTGGAGGTGATTACCCCGATTTTTGATAAACGGATTCAAAAAGAATTGTGGGATATTCTGCAAATTCAATTGAAGGATAATGTGAAGGCCCGTTGCCTGGAACCTGCTAGGTTAAACAAATATTGCGAAGATAATAATCAGAAAAAATACCGTGCCCAGTTTGATACTTACGAGTATCTTAAAAAGAAATTGAAGTCTTAATTTCCCGGAAAGGTCAGTGTAAAACAGCTTCCGCTTGAGGGGGTGGGATTATAATGAATACTGCCGCCGTTTAATTGCATAATTTGGCGTGAAAGGCTCAAACCAATGCCCGTTCCGTTTTCTTTAGTGGTGTAAAAAGGGATGAAAATTTTATCGCGTTCTTCTTCCGGAATGCCCGAACCGGTGTCGGTTATTTTTATAAATGTTTGATCCTTATTATTTCCGGTTTTTATTAGGAGCCTTTTTTCTTCGGTGTTTTCCATGGATTGAATCGCGTTTTTAACCAGATTTATAAGAACCTGTTCCAGCATTGTTTTGTCGATGGATAAAACAATTTGGGGCGACTGAAAATCGGTTTCCAGCTTAATCGATGCCGATTCAATGTCTTTCTCCAAAAGTCCGAGCAGTTTATTGATGAATTTTACCATGTTTACTCGTTCAAAATTAGGACTGGGAATGCGTGTTAGTTTCCGGTAATTCTCAATAAATTCTAGCAAACCTTTTGATCGGCGGTTCACGGTATTTAAAGCAGTTTTTACTTTTTCCAGTTGCTTCTGGCTGAGGGTATTAATGCTTTTTGTTTCTTTTTTTTCGTTTTCCAGAATCATCAAACTGGTTTCGGTCATCGAAGAAATGGGCGTTACCGAGTTCAGGATTTCGTGCCCGAGGGTTCGGATCAATTGGTGCCAGGCTTTCATTTCCTTGATCTCGATTTGGTTTTTTATATCCTGAAAACTGACAATTTTAATTGGGTTTTTATCAAGAATAATGTTACTTATCTGGGTTGCCAAACTTTGGTTGTTTGTATCAATTACCGACGAAAATTCGGTTTTACATTCCATAATTTTTTGAAATAGCTCTTGGTGCGAACGCTTAATTTGGTCGAGTTTGATAAAGTTTTCCAGTCCTAACAGTTGTAAAGCATTCGGATTGCAAATTTGAATTTTATGTTCATCGCTTACCGTAAAAACCCCAACTTTAGCATTTTTCAGCAGTTCGTTTAAAAGTTGGTACTGGGCTTCGTTCTCGCTTCGTTTTTTTTCGATCAAATGGATCATCTTATGAAATAAATCGGAAAACGATTGCAGCGATTTTGGCAACCTTCCCGTAAAGCGGATGGTCCGGTCCTCCTGCTCCAGGGTGCTCAGGAAACTTTCGATGGAACGGAAGAGTTTTATTTGATGATTGACCAGTTCGGAGGTTTGCAAAATAAGCAGCCCCAATAATATAATGATGCTAAAAAGACGGTTCGGATCGCTTATAATTTGAGATAAAAACAACAGGTTGATAAAAACTAATATCAGCCGTATAATTAAACCGAAAACGTATCCTTTATAAGCCATATTTTTCCAGTCTTCTGTATAATGCATTGCGGTGGATTCCCAACTCTTTGGCCGAGTTAGTGATGTTCCCGTTGTTTTTTTGGAGTACTTTTAAAATGGTTCTTTTTTCTACTTCTTCCAGGTTGCTTGTTTGCTCTTCTGTGTTCGTTTCATAAGCATTGCCGGGAAAAAAATCCGAGATTTTAAACATTGAACCCTCATTTAAAATCAGGGCTCTTTCTATGGTGTTTTTTAGCTCCCTGACATTTCCCGGCCAGTTGTAATGCATTAGTTTATGTAGACACTCGTCGCTGAGGTGCGGAATTTGTTTGTGGTATTTCCGGCTCAGGCTTTTTAGAAAATGTCCTGTCAGCAGAGGAATATCAGCCGTTCTTTCGTGCAATGAAGGCAGTCGCAGCTCGAACGTATTGATGCGATAATATAAGTCTTCCCTGAATTTTCCCTCTTTTATGAGTTGTTTTAAAGGGCGGTTGGTTGCGCAAATAAGCTTGACGTCTACCGGAATTTCTTTTGCCGAACCTAAACGGTAAATTACCCGGTTTTGGAGTGCTGTTAAAATTTTTGATTGTAACTGGTTGCTCAGGTTCCCGATTTCGTCCAGGAAAATGGTTCCGTCCGAGGCCAGTTCAAAACGCCCGGCTTTATCTGAGGCTGCATCCGTAAAGGCTCCTTTTACATAACCGAATAGTTCGCTCTCGAAAAGGCTTTCGGGCAAAGCCCCTAAATCAACACGGATAAATGCTTCGTTTTTCCGCTTAGATAGCCGGTGAATTTCTTGGGCTACCAGGTCTTTTCCTGTTCCGTTTTCGCCCAATAACAAAATGTTTGCATCGGTAACGGCCACTTTTGAGATGGTTTCTCTGAGTTGCAAGATAGGAGGTGATTGCCCGATAAAGCTTTGATAATCACGGTTTAAATCTTCGCTTAGTTTTTTTTTTGTTTCGTCTAATCTTGAGAGTTTTTGATCCGTTTTTCGGAGTTTTAATCCGGCCAGAACCGAAGCCAGGAGTTTTGAATTGTTCCAGGGTTTTTGGATGAAATCAAAGGCTCCGTTTTTCATCACTTCAACGGCCAGATTAATATCGCCAAAAGCGGTCATCAAAATAATAATCAAATCAGGCCTGACATCGTGAATGTATTTTAACCAGTACAAACCTTCTTTACCGTCAATGGCTCCTTTCCTGAAATTCATGTCAAGCAGGATCAGGTCAATGTTTTTTTTGGACAAGTGTTGATTTAGTTCTTGGGGCGTGTTCAAAATACTCACCTGTTCAAAATATTCTTCCAGAAACATTTTGGCCGAATCAAGCACATCCTGATCGTCGTCGATGATTAAAATATTTCCGTTATACCTGTTCATTTTGATTTACTTACAGGCAAATATAATGAAATGCAATATTACCGAACACCAAAGTGCACTAAAACCGAACATTTTTAGGTGGAAAATTGTGTGCGTTTTTCTAAGTAAAAGATAATCAATTGATTTAAAATTTTGGTACGCTATTCGGGAACGTGTTCAAAAATCTTAAATTTGAAAAAATGACAGCAAGTAGTATAAAAATCGGGTTCAGGAAGTTTATTAAAAAGCCTGCGTTTTCAATTATCAATGTTTTGGGGCTTGCTATTGGGTTGGCTTGCTTTGTGTTGACTATGGTTTATGTCAACTATGAGTTGAGCTATGATAATTTCCATAAAAATAAAGGACGGATACATCTGGTAACCGTAACGATAAATTTTGCTGATTACTTTATCGAGAACCAAACTTCAACAACGGCTATGCTGGCTGAAGAGTTGAGGGCGAATTTCCCGGAGGTTCAAACGGCAACGCAAGTAGGTGGTTCATACAATACTGTTATTCATCATGGAGAAAAAGTATTTAGGCAAACGGGTATTTATGCTGCCGATTCCAGCTTCTTTAATGTTTTTACCTATGATTTTATTTATGGTTCGCCCGAAAATGCTTTAAATAATCCGGGCGATTTGGTGATTACTGAAAGTACTGCCAAAAAATATTTCGGCACTACCAATGCTTATGGCGAGGTGCTAAAAATGTATGATGGCGATATGAAAATTAGCGGGATTATAAAAGACACTCCTGAAAATTCGGTCATTGGTTTTGATATGGTTGCTTCGATATACACTTTTGATGAAAGGTATCGTTCTGATCCGCACTGGCAAAATAACAATTTTACCACTTACCTGGTTCTAAACGAAGGGATTGATCCCATGCAGCTGGAGGAAAAATTCCCGACACTCATTAAATCAAAAATTCCCCGGATTAAAGGGCAGGCCATTGATGATTGGATGGCCGCCGGTAACCGTTGGGAGTATCATTTGTTTGAACTGAAAGACATTCATCTTAAATTAAGAGGGAACGGAATTTACGTGATGGGCTTCTCAATTGTAGCCGTGTTTTTATTGATAATTGCCTGTATTAATTACATGAATTTGAGCACTGCCAAGGCTTCGAAACGGGCAAAGGAAGTCGGGGTGAGAAAGGCAGTAGGTGCTTTTCATGGTAATTTGCTTCGCCTGTTTTTGGGCGAATCAATGATGATGAGCTTTTTGTCGCTGATTTTGGCGATGGGAATGGTTGAGTTGGTTTTGCCCTACTTATCCGAATTTATAGGTAAAAAACTGGAAATCCGCTATTTTGATAATGTGTTGGTTCTTCCGGGCCTTATTTTTTTAGGAATCATTATCGGGTTTTTATCAGGAACTTATCCGGCATTTGTGATGTCGTCTTTTAAACCGGTAACGGTTTTAAAAGGGGAGAAGGTTTCAAATAAAGGCTTGACCCTGCGAAATATTTTGGTTTTTGTTCAATTCTCAATTTCCATATTTTTGATTATTAGTTTGATTGTGATCTATAAGCAAACCGACCTACTTTATACCAAAAATTTGGGGTACGATAAAGATAACTTGCTGGTGGTTCAAAATGCCCAACCTTTAAGCTCGAAGAAAGATATTTTTAAAGCCGATCTGTACAAAATCCCCAGTGTTGAAAGTGCCACGTTTATCAGCCGCATGTTTAATAAGTCGTCGGGGCCATCCAATCAGTGGACGCCACAAGGCCGCGAAACGACGCTTTTAGCCGTTATGAGTGGCGATCCGGATTTTGTTAAAACCTTGGATATTAAAATGCATGCCGGGCGTTTTTTTGATAGCAACATTGCTACAGATTCTTCCGCAGCAATTATCAACCAGGCGGCAACCCGCTTACTAAATTGGGGGGATACGCTGTATAAAACCCTGGATAACGGCAGGGATAAGGTTAAAGTAATTGGTGTTATGAAAGATTTTCATTTTCAAACCCTGCAAAGCGAGATCATGCCCCTGATGGTATTGTATGATGGAGCACGTTATTCGGCCCGTTATTTAAGCATCCGTTTTAAACCTGGAGAAATGAAATCGACCATCAAAAGGGTAGAAGAACTATGGAAAGAATATGTTTCGGATGCCCCGTTTGAATATTATGTGTATAGCGAAAAGTACAAAACCTACTACAATACCGAAGGGCAAACCAGCCGCCTGATGCTTATCCTGACTATTTTGGTGCTTGTAGTTACTTCTATGGGATTGTATGGCTTGGCCGTTTATATTGCGGAAGAACGCATGAAAGAAGTTGCCATCCGTAAGGCCATTGGAGCTTCTGTGTTTAGTATTGTGGCTAAAATGTCGTGGAGCTTTACCAAGCTGGTTTTGCTGGCCAATATTTTGGCTTGGCCATTTGCCTGGTATTTTATGAACGACTGGCTCAATAATTTTGCATCACGGATTTCAATTTCCTGGTGGATCTTTATAGCTGCTGCTTTTGTTTCCTACATCTTCGCTATATTGACCATTATTTCGCAGGCCTTTATGGCCGCCAACCGTAACCCGGTGGATGTCTTGCGTTATGAATAATAAATATTTAAACGAAGAACGATGAATTATTCATTCAAATATAACATCCAAAAGATTAAAAAACCGGAGCTTCAAATTATCATTGCCATCATCGGATTGCTTGTTACTATTTCCAATGCCTTGATTTTTTGTAAGTATCTGGAGAACGAGTTAAGCTACGATCGTTTTCATGAAAATGAAGATCGGATTTACAGAGTGTTGAGGGTTATTTATGAGGATGCCGAAAAAAACATCCGTTATAAGGGAGCCGAGTATCCCCTTCCTTTGGGGCCGGCTATAGCCGATTATTTTACAGAGGTGGAATACCAAACCCGTCTTAAAGATTATAAGGTTACGGTGATGAAGGATCAACTGCTGTTTAATGAAGAGGTTCATTTTGCAGATGCGGATTTCTTTAAAATATTTTCGTTTCCTCTAATTAAATCATCTTCCGGTGAACCGCTTAAAAACCTGAGCCATGTTGTAATTAGCAGAGAAATGAGTGAGAAATATTTTGCCGGAGACGATCCTATAGGCAAAACCCTCTACTTAAAACTGGGCGATGTAAAAAAAGGTTTTGTGGTGTCGGGGGTTGCTGATGATATTCCTGAAAATTCCACCATCCAGTTTGATTTTCTTGTAAATATTGAAAATTTAACCGGGTTCTTTCAAAACAGAAACCTCCTGCAAAACTGGCTCGGAATATGGCAGGTGCCTGTTTATGTGCTGACTAAAGATAAAGCCTCCGTTAACCGGATAAATGAACGCTTCGAAGCATTTACCTCCCAGCATTTTGAGGAAGATTTAAAAATGTGGAGAACGAAAAACGACTGGAAAGCCGAAAGCAATCCTTTTGGCTTTTCGTTGCAACCCTTACGCAAAGTTCATCTGGGCATTGGTGTGTATCAGGGGAGAGGCTATGCAATGATTTTGTTGTTCTCTGTTTTGATACTGTTTACCTTGCTGATAGCCAGCATAAGCTACGGAAATACCTTGTTTATCAGTATATCAAAAAGGATAAGGGTGATTTCGTTAAAAAAAATACTTGGAGCTTCCTCGTGGGAAATAAAGCTTTCAATTTTTATAGAATCGGTGCTGATTGTTTTGGTGATGCTTGTTTTTAGCCTAGCCGTAATCGAATCTATGGGACCCGCTTATAAAACAATTATAGGCATTGATTTTACGTTTGGACAATTTTACACCTTCCCCATTCTTATGGCAATGCTTGCGATAGTTGTTGTAATGGGAGTTCTCCCGGCTTTGTACCCGAGTTATTATATTCAAAAACTGATTTCCAAAAATATTGTTCGAAGCCGCCATCAGTTAAATTACAAAAACAATTTTGTGAAAGTTTTGGTGGTGTCTCAATTTGTGATTTCTGTTATCCTGATATTTTCTGCGGTATTGATAGGTAAGCAAATTAAGGTTTATGCTTCGAAAGATTTGGGGTATAATCTGGAGAACCTGCTAGTGGTTCCTACGCAAAGCCGTGATGTTGAAGAAATATCGCATATCCTGAATTTGTTTCGAAAAGAATCTGTTAGCAATCCCGGTATTCTCGATGTTTCTTCGTGCCATGCAGCTTTTGGGTTAAGCATGGCTCCAAGCGATGATAGCGAAGAATTTCAGTGTCATTATAATGCGGTTGATCATAATTTTATTAAAACGATTGGAGCGCGAATAATGCTTGGCAATGATTTTTTTGAAAGCCATTCCCGCTCGGGTTATGCTATCGTTAATAATAAATTTGTTGAAAGATACGGTCTTGAAAATCCGGTTGGGAAGAAAATATACGAGGCTCTGAGTAAACCGGAATGGATTAGAGATTCTGTTATCCGAAATTCGGAAATTGTCGGGGTGGTGGAAGACTTTACCTATGCCCCGCTTAAGTACGAGATGAGGCCGGCCATTTTTTACTGCTCGCCCCATAAATATTATTCCCGTTTGTTGTTCAGGATTTCTGCGGAAAATAAAGAGGCGAACATCCGTTTTTTGGAAAAAATCTGGGAAGAAAATATTCCCGAAACACCCTTCGAATATTATTATTTAAAAGATAAAATCGAGTCTTCTTACGCGGTTCAATCCAATCTTAAAAATATTATTGCCGTCGAAACATTTATTGCCGTTATCATTTCCATTTTTAGTTTGCTGGCATTTTTCTCGGCCATTTTTGCGAGCCGGATGAGGGGAATGGTGATCAGGAAAGTTTACGGAGCCTCTCTTTACGATATCATCAAAAATGAAATCAGACTGTTTATTATCCTGGCCCTGATTGCAAATATTATTGCGCTGCCCATTGCTTATTATTTGTTGAACCGGATTTTCGAAAATTTCGCGAGCCGGATCAATTTCGATTTCGGGGTAATCGCCATTTCATTTGTGATCTCAATTTGCATTGTTTTTATTGTGATTGTGTTCAACGCCTATAAAACCAACCGCATAAATGTTGTAAAGGTTTTAAAGGTAAACGAGTAAAATATTTTTGTACGTTTGTAAACCCTCTTTCTTTTTGAGAGAGGGTTTTGTTTTGTGTACAATTTTCTTAACTTTAATTAAAAAAGAAATGGACAATAACGATGTGTTTAAGAAATTGCGGGTCGCACTGCAATTAAAGGATGATGAAATTATTGAAATATTGAAACTGGTCGATTTTGAAATTACAAAATCGGAGTTGGGTGCATTTTTTCGCCGGGAGGATCACCCGAATTATAAAAACTGTGGCGATCAGGTTATGCGTAATTTCCTGAACGGTTTGATTATTTACAAGCGAGGGAAGAAAGAATAATTTTCCCGGTCTGTATTTAGAACCATTTCCATATTCTTTTAAAAAATTGATATGTAACTTTGTAAACTAAACGACCTGAATATGATTAAGTTTGAAGAAGCTTTGGAGATTGTTCAAAATACTGTACATTTTGAAATGGATTCGGAGCGTGTTGAGATGAACAAGGCACTCAACCGTATATTAGCAAAAGATATTGTTTCGGATATCAATATGCCGCCCTTTGATAAATCGGCTATGGATGGCTATGCCTGCCGCCGCGAAGATTTAAAAAACGAGCTGGAAGTTTTGGAAGTGATTGCTGCCGGAAAAACCCCGGAGAAAGCTGTTGGGGCGAACCAATGCTCAAAAATCATGACCGGGGCCATGATGCCCCAAGGAGCCAATTGTGTAATCAAGGTTGAAGAAACGGAAGAAACACCCGGGGGAAAAGTAAGGTTCACCGGAACCGATACCAAATCCAATTTTGTTCGTACCGGCCATGATGTGAAAGAGCAGCAACTGGTTCTGAAAAAAGGAACCCGTTTAAGCCCACAGCATTTGGCGGTTTGTGCGGCTGTTGGGTACGACAATCCGCGTTGTTTTAAAAAGGTGAGGGTGGGGGTAATTTCTACCGGCGATGAGTTGGTTGAACCCCACGTAAAACCGGGACCTTCGCAAATCCGTAATTCGAATGCCTACCAATTGGTGGCACAGTTGCAGCGCATGAATGTTAGCCCGCTTTATTTCGGAATTGCCCGCGATAATGAGGAAGTAACCCGAAAAGTGCTGGTTAAAGCCCTCGATGATTGTCATGTGGTTTTGTTGAGCGGAGGGGTTTCTATGGGCGATTTTGATTTTATCCCGAAGATTTTTGATGAGCTGGGCGTGGAAATTAAATTTAAAGCAATCGCGGTTCAGCCGGGAAAACCAACCGTATTTGGCGAACTGAACAACAAGTTTATTTTTGGTTTGCCGGGCAACCCGGTTTCTTCGTTCAATATTTTTGAAATATTAGCTAAGCCATTGATCTATAAACTAATGGATCACGATTATAAACCCATTGAGGTTCGCATGCCGATGGGCGTTGAATATGTTCGGAGAAGGTCGGGAAGGCGTTCGTTTATGCCCGTTAAAATTGAAGATGGCAAAGCCTGGCCCGTTGATTATCACGGTTCGGCCCATATTTTTGCACTGACGGAAGCACATGGGTGGATTTCGGTTCCACAAGGCGTTGAAAAGATTAAAGAAGGAGAGATCGTAAATGTTAGACAAATTTAACCGCCGGATAAACTACTTGCGGATATCGGTTACCGACCGTTGTAATTTGCGTTGTACTTATTGCATGCCTGCGGAGGGCGTTCCACAGCTGTCTCATCACGATATTTTGAGTTTTGATGAAATTGTGGAGGTGGTAAAACATGGCGTAAGCCTGGGTGTCGACAAGGTTCGGTTAACCGGTGGCGAACCCTTGGTTCGTAAAGGAATTGTTGATTTGGTAAATATGATCTGGCAGGTGGAAGGGGTGAAGGATCTTTCGATGACCACCAATGCCATTTTGCTGGATAAGTTTGCCGACGATTTAAAGAACGCCGGTTTGCAGCGTGTAAATATCAGTCTGGATACGCTCGACCCGGAAAAATTTAAAAAGATTACCCGGGTGGGCGAAATTCAAAAAGTATTTGATGGGATTGAAGCCGCGAAAAAAGCCGGGCTGCAACCCATCAAGGTGAACTGTGTGGTTTGGAAATCGTCCAAAGAAAAAGATGCCCTGGAGGTTAAAAAATATTGCGAGGAAAACGGTTTGAAGGTTCGCTTTATTCATCAGATGAATCTTTCAACCGGCGATTTTTCGGTGGTGGAAGGTGGAGATGGCGGGAATTGTAGCCGCTGCAACCGTTTGCGTTTAACCGCCAGTGGCAATATCAAACCCTGCTTGTTTAGCGATTTAGGCTATAATGTCCGTGAATTAGGTGTGGAGGAAGCCTTCAAGCAAGCAATTGGTAACAAACCTAAATCGGGTTCTTACAATAAAAGCGGGGATTTTTTTAATATAGGTGGATAAAATGTCATTCTGAACTTGATTCAGAATCTTTAAAAAAATATAAGATGGAAAAATTTAGCCATATCGACGAAAAAGGCAAGGCCACCATGGTTGATGTAAGCCATAAACCTGAACAGGTGCGTGTGGCCAAAGCCAAAGGCTTTATCAAACTACAGCCGGAAACTGTGGCCCTGATCCGTGACAATAAAATGAAAAAAGGGGATGTGCTCACCGTTGCCGAGATTGCCGGGATTCAGGCGGCCAAAAAAAACAGCGAATTGATTCCGCTTTGTCATCCTTTGCCGCTCTCCAAAGTGGAGGTGAAAACCGAGCTCAAAGAAGATGGCGTAGCCGTGGAAACCATGGCCAAATGTATCGGGAAAACCGGCGTGGAAATGGAAGTCCTGATGGCAGCCAGCGTTGCCCTGCTTTCCATTTACGATATGTGTAAAGCCGTGGATAAAAAAATGGTGCTGACCGATATTACCCTGGTGGAGAAGACGAAGACGGATTTGTAATTTTTTTATAGCTATTTGCTTCCTAACGGAAGCATTTTCAATTTTAATTTTTCAATCACTTGCTTTTCAGTAATCATTTTACAATTGATCGTAATTATTGCGTCATATCCTGTTTCCCTTTTCTCATTTTCATTGAGAATTGTTAATCCCTGTGGCCCACGATATTTGGGAAGAATTTTTTTGAAAAATTCTTTTTTCGTCATGTACCCATTATCTGTTGTTTTCCCACAGTCAAAAAATGCAATCTTCTTTTTCCTGAAATTAAATCCGTTTGTGAAACGATAGAACTCTCCATTTTTTAATTCATATGGTGCAAAGAAAATACTATCAATATAGAATATCTCAAATTCATTCAATACGGCCGATGTATCTATTTTGCTACTGTCTAATTTTATTGATTGTCCAAAAGACACATAAGTTATCAGTAGTAGAATAATTAATAATGTGGCTTTCTGTTTCATTTTTTAGTATGATTTAATTGTTTGTTTCCTGATGGAACCATTTTCAATTTTTTGATTTAATATTTTTGCTGTTTCTTTGATCTCGTCGCCTCAGAGATGTAATATTTACAGCAAAATATCAACCGTTATATATTTATTTTGAGAATAAATATACTTAAAACTTACGAATTTACTTCACTTATTATTTGTTCAGCTGTTCTCTCGGGATTTGCATCCGGGAGTTTAATGATTACCGGGTTTGTTAAATCCCATTTTGCAATGACCTGTTCAACTAAACTTTCCCTGACAACAATTAGCACATGATTTTCACCAAGTTTTAATAAATCTTCCAGGCTTTTTGCCCAGCCTTTTCCGGAGAGTTCAAAAGGCCCGATTTCGTCTATTATGATAAGCTGTTTGCCTTTTGTTTTTTTTGCGTCTAAAATTCCCATCCCAAATGGAACAGCCTTTGGAAATAATTTGAAAATCCCTATGTCTCCGGGATTCCTGTCGGGATTTTTTCGTAAAAAACGTTCCGTTTTTTTGGTTTCAATATCAACCAAATCATAACCTGTACGTTGATTGTTCTCGAATATTTTTTGCGAATAAATGCCACCGACTTTTACCTTCTTTTCTTTTAGCTTCTCGATTAAATTTTTCGCAAAAGTTGTTTTTCCTCTGTCAACTTTTCCGGTAAGCAGAAATATTTTTGGACCAAAATATTGTTCTTTTTTTAGTTCCGAGAACCGGGATTCGGAATAGGCAATTAGCTTGGAAACAACCGAAACAGGATTCCTGATAATTGTTTTAAAATCGGGGATGTTGGCAATAATGGCGGGTAAACTTTCGGCAGAGAGTTCCATGGCCAAAAGCAATTGTTTGAAGCGTGTTTGCTGGAAAAAGTTCCTGATTTTAGGATGGTATAATTCGGTTCCCAGCACCGAAAATCCCAGTATTAAAATGCTTGCCCTGAAATTCATTTCGAGTCCGATGATAAGGGCATCCAAGCTTGGTTTGGATTGTAATTTGGTAAACAAAAACGCGCTAAGCATGGTAATTGCCACGAAAAAAATCCAGAATTTTGGCCGTACTAATTGGCGCAATGCGCGTTTATACCTGAGCACCCAAACGAGCACAATAACAGGTGTTAAGGGAACCCAGATTTTCCAGTCGGCTAAACTTATTAAAGTCAGGGCAGATACAATTAATACGATGTCGGATACTAACCAGGCTATTGAATAGTTAAAATTGTTTTTTGAATTTGCTGGCTTTAAAAGATGTTGGTTGTTGTACTGCTGTGCTTTGTGTTCAGGGGGTTGTGCAACAATTTTTTTCCCGGTTTTTATCCCGATTATCGCCGAAATCAAGCCAATAAAAGCATAAACAGCAAGCAACAGAAAGACCGGGAACCAAAGTGTATCAAATTGAAATTTGAATTGTTTTTCGGTGAAAATCATCAGGCCTTTGTACAGTTCAACGATTTTAAAACCGTAGAAAATCAGGTAGTTAATAATTTTTTGAACCAGGCTCCAGGACACGGCTAAAACAGAACCAACAATAAAACCCAGGTAGTTTCGCCCCAAGGTTCTTACCGAAATTTCGAGCAATACACTTTCGGTAAAAATCGCAACCATGGGGCCGAATATAACCGCACTGGGCGACATGGTTTTCATTAAGGCGCAAATTAAACCTGCGCGCCAAAAAATCCCCCTGTCTTTCCAAACATAACTAACTGAAATCAGGATAAGCAGGCTTATGGCTGTTAAAATACTGCCCGAGAAAGGCACCCTTAGATTATGCAAAAAACTACCCAGCACAATTTCGGAAGAAGCCCAAACGGTTCCTATGATTGCTGATTTTAACCATTTTTCGTTTAACTCGGGTTTACTGCTCATGTACGGTGGTTGTTTTTTATCTGTTAACGTAGCTTATTAGTCTTTAGATCAATAGTTGTTAATTAGTAGCAAATAAAAGATCATCTGAAATGCCTGAAGAGAAGCATCATTTTCTTAAATATAAATATATAAAAAAATGAGTATGAAGTCCTTTTAAATCTTTTCTTCTTATTACTTTTGTATTTTTATAGCTTTAAAATTATGGAACATACCACAATAGAAGTTTTATCCGTCAACATATCTGAGAAAAAAGGAACGGTAAAAAAAGCCGTTGAAGAAATTGAATTGAATGATCACGGTGTAAAAGGAGATGCCCATTCTGGAGCCTGGCACCGTCAGGTGAGTATGTTGGGCAAGGAGAGTGTGGATAAGTTCTCAAAAATGGCCAAACGTGAGATTGCTTTTGGTGAATTTGCTGAAAACATCACCACCAAAGGCATGGAACTTTTTCATAGCAAGCCTTTTGATGTTTTTGCCAATGACGACATTATTCTGGAGGTGACCCAGATCGGGAAAAAATGTCACGGCGATAGTTGTGCTATTTTTCGTGAGGTAGGCAATTGTGTAATGCCGAAAGAAGGTATTTTTGTGCGGGTAATTCAGGGCGGAAAAATGAAACCGGGAATGAAATTGGATTATATCCCGAAAGTGTTTAAAGCCCGTGTTATTACGCTGAGCGACCGGGCGAGTTCCGGTGAGTATGAAGATAAAAGCGGTCCCCGCATCACGGAATTGCTAAGCGAATATTTTGAAAAAATAGGCTGGCGTTTGGAAGTGGAAAATGTACTGATTCCGGATGACCCCAATCACCTGGCAGCTTTGCTGGAAGATGCAAAGAACACACAAATCGATCTTGTTTTTACCACGGGTGGAACCGGCATTGGCCCTAAAGATTTTACGCCCGAGGTGGTAAAAGATTTTCTCGATAAAGAAATTCCCGGCCTGATGGAAATAATCCGTATGAAATACGGACAGGAAAAACCCAATGCTTTGCTGAGCCGGGGGGTGGCTGGTGTAATGGACGAGACCTTGGTATATGCCTTGCCCGGCAGCGTAAAAGCTGTTAACGAATACATGACTGAAATTTGCAATACCTTGCAGCACCTGATTTTTATGTTGCATGCGCTGGATGTTCATTAGAAAGTATGTCATTCTGAACTTGATTCAGAATCTTTTTTAATAATGTTGAGATGCTGAAAAAAATTCAGCATGACGAAAATAATTTTAAGAAGCCCCTCTTGCACTCCCCCTAAGAATAGGGAGAGAAAACGAGCGAAGCGAGTAGAGGAGGTGCAAAAACAAAAAAATATGATGACCCGATCCCAGGCCCTTGAACTTTTACACGAATACATTAAAAACCCCAAAATGATTTATCATTCGCTGGCCGCCGAAGTGGTAATGAAAGCCCTGGCAAAACGACTTGGCCGTGATGAAGAAAAATGGGGGCTGGCCGGATTGCTGCACGATCTGGACGTGGAAATGGTAAATGCTGATCCTAAAATTCATGGACTGGAAACAGCCCGTATTCTCGAAGAAAAAGGCGTGGATGCCGAAGTGATCGATGCCATAAAAATGCACAACGAAGAAGCAACGGGTCTGGATCGAACCACCGAGTTTCAGCATGCTTTGGCTTGTGGCGAAACCATTACGGGTTTGATTATGGCAACCACCTATGTTTATCCCGATAAGAAAATTGCCAGTGTAAAACCCAAATCGGTTACCAAGCGAATGAAACAATTGGCTTTTGCAGCTTCGGTGAGCCGCGAAAATATTATGGAATGCGAAAAAATAGGCATTCCTTTGCCAGAGTTTGCCGAACTCAGTGTAGAGGCTGTGCGTACCATTGCCGATGAAATTGGCCTTTAGTAAAAAAAGGTTCTGCCGTGCAAGACACAACAGAACCTATAAATATTTAAACGATACAGTCTTATTTAATCCCAAACGGAATTGTCAGGTTTATACTGATGTTTCTTCCAATATTTTGATAGCCTATTTCTTTTAATGTTGATAAATGGTCGATGTATGTTTTGTTGAGCAGGTTGTTTGCCTGAACAGACAACGACAGCATCTGGCTTGCCCATTTTATATCCGTCCCTATACCGGCGTTCAGCAGAAAGTAACTATCTGTTTCGGTTTCGAACATTGCCGGCTTATCCTGTTTTGCAGCATAAAGCCCGCCAATCCTGAAAAAGGGATTCTTTAAGAAAGAAATTTCCCGCTTTTGGATATTTATTTCGAACCGTAGTTTGTTTTGCGGAATAAAAGGCAGATAGTTTCCGTCATCTTGTTTGCCAAGCAGGTAGGCATAAGTGGTTTTTAAATGCAGCCATTTGAGAGGCAAAATATTGACGACCAGTTCGCTTCCATAAATTTTGGAGTTAGTTTGGGCATATTGATATATTGTACTTCCTCCAGTTGTTGTATTGTTGGTAGGGGCAATAAAAATGTAGTTATTGATGCGGTTGTAAAAAAGAGCAACATCAACCATTACCAATTTTGAATGAAAATGGGCACTGAAATCGGCTTCGTAGCTGCGTTGAGATTTCAGTGCCGGGTTTCCCTGCTCGTACCTTGTTCCATGCATCCCGTTCTGTGTTAGCTCGGCGATATTGGGTGTCCGGTATGCCGATGCAATATTGGCCCGTAGTAGAAAATCTTCATTTAGCCGGTAAGTTGCCCCGACAGATCCACTAATGTTTCCGTAATCCTTGTCAACGGCTTCGGTGTTTGTTTCTTCTTCTGTTGATATGGATCGGAAATCATATCTTATTCCGGCTTGTGCTTTCAGCTTTTTGAAGAAAACGTGCTGGGCCAATCCGAAAACAGAGAAATCGTTAACATCGGCATCGGGCAATACATGGTTGGGGGCTTCATCGTTTCGGTTGGTTTTTTTTGCCCCGTGCAGGCCAATGATGTACTCCGAATTCCCGCTTGACGGAAAATGTGTTTTTATTTCGTAAGAAAATGTGTTTAGCTGCATGTCAACCATTTCAAATGCAGGCTTGCTCTCATCTGTTTGTAGCCGCCTGTTGTTCATCTGGTAAGAAGCGTTCAACTCGATTTTATAATCATTCAGGAATATGGCGTTCCTTGTAGAAATAATATGGCTCGTTAAATCCTGGTACCAGAGCTTGTTTTCTCTTCCATTTTCACTGATTAAGGGAACCACATCACCTACGCACATTCCCAGTTTAGGGCGGTTATAATCGTAGTATAAACGGAACAATCCAAAGGATTTGTTGAGTCCCAGGGTTGCTTTAAAACTTTTTTCGTTAAAGCGGGTGTTGGGAACATAATCGCCGTTTCCGTTCTTGTAATCGGCATGGCTTTTAATCCCGGCACGCAAGCCCCAGAAAAAGTTTTCGGAACTACCCTTTATGCCGAGGTTGTTTACGAACCCTTCGGTGTTTGAATGGTATTGCATGTTGAAATCCCCAATGATTTTTCCGGTTGGAGCCGGTTTTTCTTTAATGATATTGATAACGCCTCCAATGGCATCGGAGCCGTAAAGCAATGATGCCGGACCTTTAATTATTTCGATACGGTCGATTCCGAATTCGTCAATAATAAAAGGATGGTTCTCCGAAAATTGAAAGTTCTCCATTTTAACCCCGTTGTTGAGCATTAAAATATTGGTCATCGACAGTCCCCGGATAACAGGTTTGGCAACGCCTGTTCCTTTGGAAATCATGTCTACCCCGGGAATATTTGCGAATGTTTCAATAAGGGTAGGGCTACCGCTGGCCGCAATTTTCTTACTTTTCAGTAAATCAATTTTAATGGCATTTTCGTGCTGGCTCGAATTATAACCGGCTGTAACTACAATTTCCTCGGCTTCTACCGGGGTTTGTTTCATTGAGATATTTGCCTCAATATTTTCGTTGTTTACGTTGAAGCTTTTGATCTGGGTTGCAAAGCCCACAAATGAATATTGCAGCTTTATTTCCCCGTTCGGGATATTTTGTATCTCGTAATTCCCGTTTACATCTGTAACTGTTCCTTTGTTTAGTTCAGGAATGTAAATACTGGCTCCTGTCAGTGGCTCATTTTCCTGGTCGGTAATTTTCCCTTTTATGGTGTTTTGGGCGTTAGATGCCAGGTATAGCAATAGCATCACGCCAACAATAAAAATCTTTTTCATTTTTTATTACGTATTATTTTAGTCTGTAATTAATTTTTGTGCACACCAAACCGTTCCAAAACTTCAAGTGTTTTGGGTTTTGATTTGTTGGTGCGAACCATTGAAACGTGAAATCTTTTTACGGTATTTTACGTTCTGATGGAAATGAATATGTATGTTTAAGAAGAACTTGTTAAGTTATGAGATACTGAATCAAGTTCAGTATGACCTCAATTTTAGCTAAGCTTTGACAAGTTCTAAATTAAAGACGGAGGGGCTCGCAGTAAAAAAGAATAGTTGTTTATCCTTGAATAAAATACGGATTTGTAATTATTAAGATATTCGGTTTTAGAGTATTCTGTTTTGAGTTTTATAGTTTCTTTGTATGAAACAAAGACCGAAAATTCAAATTTACAGATTGGACAAACTTTGTGGTGTTCGCTAAAGTGGAGGCTGTCGTTTATGTCCAGGAACGGGCTAAAACAAAAATGTTTATGTATGTGCGAATCGTCGTGGTGGTGCCCAATCTTTATCACCAATGGTGATAAAAATATCAACAGGAGGGCTCCAGAAATAATTCGCTTTAATGTTGTGTTCATAAATTTTTTTGTTGCCTGTAATTGCGATAATCAAAGGTAATATTATTATTTATAATAGTTAAAAATAAGAACGGATTTATAAAAACTTTTTGTTTTCGAATTTGATTTGCTGAATAAGAATTATTTTTATAGAAAATATATCGAATGATCCGCCGTATACTCAAAAAACTGGACAACCGTTATGCCTGGGCCGCCTTGGCTTTTTTGGTGTGGATCATCTTTTTCGATCGTTACAATTTGTTTTATCGCCTGGATACCCACAAAGAAGTGAAAGATTTGAAAGCCCAGAAAGAATATTACCAGAAACAAATTGAGAACGATAACAAGCTCATCGAGAAATTAACGACCGATACCGCTGCTCTCGAAAAATTTGCCCGTGAAAAATACCTCATGAAAAAAGACGATGAAGATATTTTTCTGATTATGAAAGACGATAAAAAGAAAAAATAAGCTATGAAGATTGTTACCTTAATGACTTGTGGCGATAGTGCCGAGGCTAATATTATCAAAGGGCATCTTCAGAACGAAGAGATTCCCTGTTTTTTGACGAACCAGAACTATACCGATTTGTACGGGGGCATGTCGTTTAAACTTGGAACTGGGATTCAGATACAAATCCGGGAGGAGGATTTGGAAAAAGCTGCAAAAATCATTCGTGAAACTTACCCTGAACAATATGGTCAGGTAGAGGTAAAAACTGTTTGCCCTAAGTGTGGTTCGGGAAATGTAAAACTAAAATTTACCAAACCTCGTCTTAAAATGTTTTTATTGGTGATTTTATCTGTGCTGGCAATGGTTCCGGCTACTAAAGTCAGAACCGAATATTTTTGTAAAGACTGTAAAGCCGTTTTCTGATTATTCAACAGAAGAAAAGTAAACTGTTCGTATCAGGAACAGGGCTTTTTATGGCTTAATGTTATATTTGATTTCAATCTGAACATTTCCTTTCAGCATTGCCCATACCGGACAATACGTCTCTTCCGAAAGCATAACAATTTTATGTAAATCGTCAACGCTTGTGTCGGTCGATGTTAAGTTTAATTCTAATATAATTGATTTAAATCCGGTGGGGTGTTCTTCTTTTCGTATCCCTTTTGAGTTAATTTCAAAAGCGGAAATCGTTTTTCCCATTCTGCGCAAAAAGATAAGGACGGTGCTCCCCAAACAGGAAGATAAACTCAAAAGTAACAACTCCAATGATGTGTAACCAAGGTTATCACCCAAAGGAGGGGTGTAATCGATAGATAATGGAACGTTGCCTTCTACCTTTCCTTCAAAATGAAGCTTGTTGTTAAGCAGGTTGATTGAGGTGTTTAGTTCTTTGGATTTATTCATTTTTCGTTATTTTTTTCAAATATCCGGGTGTAATTTCGGCTAATGATAAAACCAGGTTTTGGGTAGGATATTGTTCCTGCTTGTTTTTTACCAAACCAATGCAATGCATGTTTCCTTTTTTAGCGGCCTGCATTCCGCTTGTTCCGTCTTCAATAACTAAGCAATTTTTAGCCTGAACCCCGATTTTAGCTGCCGCAAGTAAAAAACTTTCCGGGTCGGGTTTGCCTTTTGAAACCATATCGCCGCTAACCACAAACGAAAAATAACTGAAAACGCCCAGGGTTTTTAACACGCTTTGCACATAGTTTAAGTTTGAAGCCGAAGCCACAGCCATGGGGTAGTCTTCGGCATGTAATCTTTTTATCAGTTCAATGGCCCCGGGAATTGGATCAACGGCTTTAGAGGCAAGGGCTTGCATCTTTTCCCATTTTTCGTGCATTAGTTCATCCAGGTTGTAATCCTGATCCTGGATTTTTAGCAGGTCCTCAAAAAAATCTTTTGTTCGCACCCCGGAATATTTTTGGGTTATTTCTTCGGTGCTTATTTCAATTCCAAACCGTTTTAGCAGTTCGGCTTCTACTTTTGAGTGTAATTTTTGGGTGTCCGAAATCACCCCATCCATGTCAAATATTATTGCTTTAATCATGTTTTGGGTTTTGGTTTAGCTGAATGTAATCAATGCCAAATTAGGAAATTATTGAGAAATGAATAATAGGATGGAAGTATAAATCTTTAAATATTAAGGTTCTTTATAATACCTTTTTTGTCAGATTTTTAGTTTTCCATTTGATGATATCTTTATCGTATTGTAATTTATAGATTGTGTTTTTGGGAAATGTCTTGAATAACCACATCTTGACTATCAATATTATCACCTAATGGGATAATGAAAAATGAGTTTATTGTAGGATGCTTTTCTAGGCATTCGCTTAATCTTGAAATGTTTTCAAAAAAATCTATGAACGTATAACTTCTAACGAGATTGTTTCTTGGTTCAATCCTTAATATGGACCCAACTGAAATAAAATTGTTGCAGTTTGAAAGCCTAGAAATCTCTTTTGAATTAAATCCCCAACATCTATACTTTTCTGATGTTCCAGATATAGAATCATTAAAATCTTTAGATGTTAATAAGGTATTATTGTAATTGATTGTCATATTAGTGTATGTTTATTATTGTTTTCCATGTTTTTATCTCTAATCCTGCAACTTCGTGCAAGAATAAATTAAAAATAATCAATAAAAAATCATCATTCCTTCCCAATGCCAGGGAGGAGCATTTCTTTCAGCACCGATAAATTTATGAAAAAATATTAAATATGTGCAGATTAAACCAGGAAGGTAAAATGGAAATGGATTTGCAATGTGCAATTTGAAATTTACGATTCTCAATTTTCAATCAAAAATCATCATTCAAAAAAAAAATCAACCTACCAGCTTCCGCCAGCACCGCCTCCGCCAAAGCCGCCGCCTCCGCCACCGAAGCCGCCAAATCCACCGCCACCAAAACCTCCGGATCCGCCCGAGAAATTTGACCAACTACCGCTTGAACGTCCGCCGCTGCCCATCATGCTTCCAAGGAAAAATGCGGTCCATAATCCGGAACCACTTCTGCGGCCACCCACAGTTGATCTACTTCCGGAGCGCATAATAATATAGTATATAAACAAAATAAGTAGAAAAGGAAGTATTTTTATCAGGGTGTTCCCCGATTTGGTTTTCTTCAGATAATCGTTACTGTTAAACTCTTTTTTTGCCAGCCCCATCAAAACATCAGTTCCTTTATACAGGGCACTATAGTAATCGTTTTTCTTGAAATAGGGGATCATCTCGTATTCCACAATCCGCTTTGTAATGGCATCGGGAATAATCCCTCCCAGTCCGTTAGATACTGCAATATGAACTTCGCCTTTTGAGGAACGGGTTTTGGGTCTTACCACAATAACAATCCCGTTTTCTTCCATCTTACGCCCTACATTCCATTCTTCGCCAACTAAATCGGCAAACTCGGCTTTCGAATAACCGTTAAAACTATTTACCAGAAGTACAACAATTTGATTGGAGGTTTTGTTGTCGAAATTTACCAGCTTCCTTTCCAGAGTGCTAACTTCTGATGTCGTTAGTGTTTTTGTATAATCGTTAATCAGCCGAGCTGGATTCGGGGGCTTGGGAATACCTTCCCGTGCAAATAATTGCCCGCTCAATAAGATTACTAAAAGAATTAATAATGTTTTTTTTAGCTTAATTTCTTCCAAATGATATTTCATCCGATAATTCGTTTATGTCGTCTGAGTGATAAGGGAAATGTTTTTTTAGTAATTTCCCGGTTTTCTCGATGGCTTCTGCCAGTCCTTCGGCAAATTTGCCCTCCTCAAATTGGGTGCTCATTTCTTCTTTCACCTCGTCCCAAAAGTTTTCGGGAACCTTCTGGTTAATCCCTACATCGCCGATGATGGCAAACTTTTTGGCACGGATAGCCAGGTAAAAAAGTACCCCGTTCCGTAATTCGGTTTTGTGCATTTTCAGTTTTTCGAACCAGTAGGCCGAACGGTCCAGCACATCTTCCTCACAGTTGTTTTCAATATGAACCTTTATCTCGCCCGAAGTGTCAAGCTCGGCATTGATAATGGCGTGTTTAATTTGTTTCTTTTCTTCTTTGCTAAAAAATCTTCTTGCTGATTTACGCATAATTAAGATATTAGTTAATATTCCAAACAGTGCATTGTTCTAGAATTTTACCTCAGGGGCTTTTTCAGCACCTTTTTCAGCAGTAAAACTGGGTTTTTCATCAAAGCCAAACATTCCTGCAAAAATTACAGCTGGTAATTTGCTAATGTAAATGTTGTACTCTTTTGTTGCTTCGATGAACCGTCTTCTTGAATTAGAAATCCTGTTCTCGGCACCTTCCAATTGTGCTTGAAGTTCAAGAAAATTCTGATTTGCTTTTAGCTCTGGATACTTCTCAATGGTTACAAGTAAACGGCTAAGCGCTGAGTTAAATCCTGTTTGTGCTTGTTGAAATTGTTGAAGCATCTCAGGGTTTAAATTGTCGGCCGAAACATTTACAGAGGTAGCTTTCGCTCTGGCTTCAACGACGGCTGTGAGTGTTTCTTTTTCAAAATCGGCATAGCCTTTTACCGTATTCACAAGGTTGGGAATCAAGTCTAATCTTCTTTGATAATCAGCATTTACAATGTCCCATTTTGCATCGGCTTCTTTATCAAGCTTTACCATTTTGTTGTAAGCCAAAACTCCCCAAATAACTAAGATTGTGAGGATGCCATAAGTAATCCAAGATTTTTTAATGTTTTTCATAGTGCACTGTTTTTAGTTTTTTGGATCGTCTAAGATATAAAAATGTAAACAATCCCTAACTTAAATAAACAGCGGCAAGTTCATTTTATTGCCGCTGTTCGAAAACTTATTTTATTTTTAACAAAACATTTCTTAAAATAATGCCGATAGACAAGTTGTGGAGCAGAATGAACGAAGTGAAATTGTGCGACATATAACTTGCTAATCGGTATTAATTATTTTATAATGTCTACGCTCCTCTTAATGAACTCGGTAAGGGCTTCGCCTTTTAACAGGTTTTGCGAAAGAAGGGCCAGGTCGTAAATTTGTTTTACCATTTGATCCTGATTGGCTTCTTCTTTTTCTTCCGAGATTTGGGTGAAAACCGGGTGGTTGGTATTGGCCACCAAATTAAACTGATCCGGCATGTCGCCCATGAACATGGCACCACCGCCGCCCAACTGTTGCATGTCTTTCATGCGGCGCATAAATTCTGGACGGATGATGGTAAACGGAAGATCGGTCTCGCTTTGGTTCTCAAATTCAAGCGTAAAAGTTTTGGTGTCGATGGTTCTTTCGATCACTTTTTTCAATTCTTCTTTTTGCTTGTCGTCCAGTTTCGAAGGCTGATCCTCTTCTTTCCTGATAAGCTTGTCGATGGTTTCCGAGTCTACTCGTTTAAACATCGAATCAGCACCCCATTTTTGTTCCAGGGCATTGATAAAGTGGTTGTCCAGCACCCCGTCCATCATCAATACATCGTACCCGCGATCTTTAGCCGTTTGGATAAAGGCATGTTGATCTTCTTTGTCGTTGGTGTAAATGTAAATCAGTTTTTTGTCTTTATCGGTCTGGGTTTCTTTGATATGCTCTTTATATTCTTCAAAAGTGAAGTATTTGTCGTCAACGTTCTTGAAAAGCGAGAATTTCTCGGCTCTTTCGTAAAATTTAGGTTCCGAAATCATTCCGTATTGGATGAACACTTTGATGTCGTCCCATTTTTTCTCAAAGCTTTCGCGGTCGTTTTTGAAAAGTTCTTCCAGTTTATCGGCGACTTTACGCATGATGTAGTTGGAAATTTTCTTCACGTTTTGATCGCTTTGCAGGTACGAACGGCTCACGTTTAGCGGAATGTCCGGCGAATCGATGACCCCGTGTAAAAGGGTTAAAAATTCAGGAACAATGCCTTCTACCGAGTCGGTTACAAACACCTGATTGCTGTACAATTGGATTTTATCTTTTTGAACCTCCAGGTTTTTCTTCACTTTCGGGAAGTACAGAATACCGGTTAGGTTAAAGGGGTAATCCACGTTCAGGTGGATGTGGAAAAGCGGCTCGTCGAAAGTCATGGGGTAGAGCTCGCGGTAGAAATTTTTGTAATCATCTTCGCTGCAATCCGTTGGGGCTTTTTTCCACAGCGGGGCGATGTTGTTGATGATTCTTGGTTTTTCAACTTCGATGTATTTGTCGTTGCCGTCCTTATCTTTTTCTCCTTCAACTTTTTCGCTTATTTTTTCGGTTCCGAATTGAACCGGCACTGGCAGGAATTTCGAATATTTTTTCAGCAGTTCCAACACGCGGTATTCTTCCAAAAATTCTTTGGATTCCTCATCAATGTGCATGATGATCTCGGTTCCACGGTCTTCTTTGTCAATTTCGGTGATGGTGTAGTTGGGGCTGCCGTCGCATTCCCATTTCATGGCTTTGGTTGAACCGCCTTTTTTGTAGGTTTTGGTCAAGATTTCCACTCTTTTCGAAACCATGAAAGAAGAGTAAAATCCAAGTCCAAAGTGGCCGATAATGGCATTTCGCTCGGCTTCGCTTTTGGTTTTGAATTTTTTCACAAACTCTTCGGCACTTGAAAAAGCAATTTCGTTAATGTATTTGTCGATCTCTTCGGCAGTCATCCCGATACCACGGTCTTTTACCGTCAGGGTTTTAGCCTTTTTGTCCAAAATTACCTGTATGGTTAAATCGCCCAGCTCGTCTTTGTATTTTCCCAGCGAAGCAAGGGTTTTTAGTTTTTGGGTGGCATCGGTAGCGTTCGAAACAATCTCCCGCAAAAATATTTCATGATCGGAGTATAAAAATTTCTTGATGATCGGAAAGATGTTTTCCGTTTGTACATTAATTTTTCCTTGTTGCATTTTCCTTCAAATTTTAAGTAACAGAACTGTGTTCATCAAAGAAAATGCCACTTGCTTTCAAATGACAAAATGGCTGAATTTAATTCAGCCCATAAAAATTAAATATTTCCGGCGCATGGTGCTTCATTTTTTGACGATTAACCTTACCTTTGCAGCTCATGCAAAAAGAAAGAATATATTATCCAATAATTCAGGAAAATCTCATTGTTCCTGGGTTTTGTATTCCTGCTTTCCCTTGCCTTCCCTTTTTGGGGTAGTATAATTAGAGGAGGTTTTTCCCTCCGTCATTTCGGTTTATAATTTTTTACGTATTACATATTATTTAACAATTATTAAAAATGGAAATTACGATTATTGGTGCCGGTAATTTGGGCCTGTCAATAGCTTTAGGTATTTCAAACTATAAAAACGACGGTATAGATCAAATAACAATTACAAGAAAAAGAAAATTTATAGAATCCGAAACGCTTATTCCGGATGATATCATTAAATCAAATGATAATGTTGAGGCGATAAAAGATTCGGATGTTGTGATACTGGCGGTACAACCCAACCAATTAAAAAATGTAGCGCAGCAAATTAAAGAGCATGTATTGGCTCAAAAACAATTAATTATTTCGACCATAACCGGAAAAACAATTAAAATTCTGGAAGATCACTTTTCGAAAGAGGTTCCTATTATAAGATGTATCCCCAATATTGCCGTATCGGTTGGCGAATCGATGACTTGCATCTCGTCGAATAAGGCAGGCGAAGATTATGTTGCAAAGGCTGAAATGATTTTTAGTTTGTTGGGAAAAACCCTTCAGGTAGATGATGAAATGATGCAGGCGGCTACCGTTATCTGTGGCAGCGGAATTGCTTTTTGGATGCGACTGATCCGCGCTACAACCCAAGGGGCAATCCAGTTGGGCTTTAGTTCTGAGGAAGCACTTTTGTTGAGTGTACAAACTTGTTTGGGATCGGCAAAATTATTGAACC
Organism: Bacteroidales bacterium; assembly: GCA_963664245.1. Taxonomy (GTDB): domain Bacteria; phylum Bacteroidota; class Bacteroidia; order Bacteroidales. The sequence goes on along the minus strand of OY760934.1, from coordinate 1,271,382 downwards.
AAAGCAAAAGCCACCCGGAAATGGCTATTGATAAAGTTACCACCCCAAAAGGCTGTACAATATCAGGCTTGAATGAAATGGAACATAATGGTTTGAGTTCGGCACTGATTAAAGGCTTGCTTTTGTCGTTCAGCAAAATAAATGAAATAAGGCTAGATTAAGAATTTTAAAAAATAAGTTCATTGAAAAACTTAACTTTGTACGGATGAATGAGACCATTGTAAACTTTCTGGAAAATATCAGGCAATCTTTTGAAGCCAGAACCCTAGTGAAAATAACCCTGGCCAAGCCCCGTAGCAAATCGGCGGAATTGAAAAACATTTATGCCCGTCAGGTGGAGCTGAAAAAAGGCCTGATGCTTTCGTTTACGTATCGTTACCAAACCAAAGATGAAGTTAAAAATTACACCATTGACGAGGCCCTGGAAATTATTCCCGGATTTCTTGGCGGTAAATTTATGCGCCTGCATTTGTTTACAACGGAGCAGGATTTTGAGCTGAGCATAAATAAAAAAGGGAATGGTTTTGTCAGAACTTCTGAGCCTGCGTTTACCGAAGCGGTTATTCAAACCCACGATCATCAAAAGAAACGCTGGGTCGATCCCCTGGCTCTTTATTTGCACCGTTTGGAGATTACCGATGCCCGGGGGAAGGTTCGCCCGTCAAAAAACGATAAGTTCAAGCAGATAAACAAATACATCGAAATTGTTGATGCTTTGATTGACCAGCTTGCTGAAAACGAGGAACTGCAAATTGTAGACATGGGCTCGGGAAAAGGTTACCTGACCTTTGCTTTGTACGATTTTTTAAAGAATATAAAAAAACGGGATGCGAAGATCACCGGGGTTGAAATGCGCCCGGATTTGGTGGAACTGTGCAATCAAATTGCGAGAGAGTCGAAGTTTGAAAAACTGGGGTTTGAAAAAGGCAGTATTATCGATTTTGATCTGCAACAAACCGATGTGCTGATTGCCCTCCATGCTTGTGATACTGCCACGGATGATGCGATTTTTAAAGGCATTCGGGCGGAGGTCGGATTGATTATCTGTGCACCTTGTTGCCATAAGCAAATCCGTAAAGAAATCAGCGCAAGCGCCAACGAAATCCCGATGCTTAAATACGGTATTTTGCTGGAACGCCAAGCCGAAATGATTACCGATACCATCCGTGCTTTAATTTTAGAGAAGCATGGCTACGAAAGCAATGTTTTTGAATTTATCAGCAGCGAACACACCGGGAAAAACCTGATGATTGCAGCCGTTAAATCGAATAAAGAAATTGACAAGGAGAATATCCAGTCTAAAATTGACGGACTGAAACAACAATACGGAATCACGACACATTATTTAGAAAAATTGCTTATTGAGCCTGGTCGAGCGGAGCAATAATCAATTAAAATAAAAGATTATCAATGACAGGAACGCTTGTTAATGCCGGGGCAATTATTTTAGGAACCCTGATAGGGCTTCTTATCAAAACAAAATTGCCTAAAAAGTTAATTGCCATTCTTTTTCAGGCCATCGGATTATTCACCATTCTTTTGGGCGTGAAAATGGCCCTGGAAATGCAGGAGTTTTTGATGGTGATTGGCAGTCTGGTTGTAGGATCAATTATCGGCGAATTGCTGGGATTGGAAAAAGGCTTGGAAAAGTTTAGTGCCTGGCTCAAACTAAAAATAAAAACAAAAAACGAAAAATTTTCTGACGGGCTGATTACGGCTTTTTTATTGTACTGCATGGGTTCGTTAACTATTCTCGGAGCCATCGATGAAGGCATGAATTCCAACCCGCAGCTTTTATTGATGAAATCGTTGATGGATGGTTTTTCTTCCATTGCTTTGGCTTCGGCTTTGGGAGTCGGGGTTGGGTTCTCGGCCATCCCTTTGCTAATTTACCAGGGAGGAATTACGCTTTTTGCTTCTTCGCTCACCACCTTTTTTACCGAAAGCATGATACGCGAATTATCGGCCGTGGGTGGGGTGCTGCTCATCGGCCTTGGAATTAATATTTTAGAAATTAAGAAGCTCCGGATACTCAATATGATTCCTTCAATTTTTGTTATAGCTCTATTGGTTTATTATAAGGATGAAATTTTATATTTTATAAGTTTTTTTCTGCCTTTTTAACATTCAATTCAACATTATATCTCGGAAAATATTGCTACCTTTAACGCAAGACAAAATCATATTAACGATATAAAAAAATTACGATCTATGGAAAATATTGACTGGGGTAGTTTGCCTTTCGGATATTTTAAAACTGATTATAATGTCCGTTGTTACTACCGTGATGGAAAATGGGGAGAATTAGAAGTCTCTTCATCAGAATATATTAATGTTCACATGGCTTGTACCGGCTTGCATTACGGACAAGAAGCTTTTGAAGGAATGAAAGTGTTCCGCGGAAAAGACGGAAAGATCCGTATGTTCCGCTGGCAGGAAAATGCCAAACGTATGCGTTCTTCTGCACAAGGTATTATGATGGCCGAAGTGCCGGACGAAATCTTTTTAGGAGCTATAAAAAAGGTGGTTGAGTTAAACGAAAAATACCTGCCTCCTTATGGAACCGGCGCATCACTTTATATCCGTCCGTTGTTGTTTGGTTCGGGAGCCGAAGTAGGGGTGAAACCTGCTAGTGAATACATGTTCGTGGTATTTTGCGGACCCGTTGGCCCGTACTTTAAAGAAGGTTTCAAACCGGTAAAAGTACAGTTGGTTTCCGATTATGACAGAACCGCTCCTCAGGGAACCGGAAACATCAAGGTTGGTGGCAACTATGCAGCCAGCTTGCGTCCGGCTTACCGTGCAAAAAACGAAGGTTATTCTACAGTTCTTTTTACCGATGCCAAAGAACACAAATTTATTGATGAAGCCGGCCCGGCCAACTTCTTTGGAATTAAAGACAATACTTACATTACGCCTCAATCTAAAACTATTTTGCCATCCATTACCAACATGAGTCTGGAGCAAATTGCAAAAGATTTGGGACTGAAAGTAGAACGCCGTCCAGTTGCTGTTGAAGAACTGGAAACTTTTGAAGAAGCGGGTGCTTGTGGTACAGCAGCTATTATTTCTCCCATTGGTTTAATTAACGATCGCGAAAGTGGTAAAATAATTACTTACGGCGATGGTAAGGAACCCGGCCCGGTTTCCCAAAAGCTTTACGCTACGCTTAAAGCGATCCAGGAAGGGGAAATAGAAGATAAGCATGGTTGGAACTACATTTTCTAAATTTAAATATAAAGCGATCCAAAAGGGTCGCTTTTTTTATCCCTCTTTATATGAAACCAATTAATATTAAAGAAAAACTGGAACTAATCAACGACTATTGGAATCCCCGGGTAGTTGCTGAACCCAACCAACAGCAAATCCGTTTAGTGAAAATTTTAGGAGACTTCCCTTTTCACGTGCATGAGCATGAAGATGAAATGTTTTTTGTGGTGAAGGGAAGATTACAATTGGATTTTGAAGATCATTCTGAGATTCTTCAGGAGAATGAATTTTTGGTCGTCCAAAAAGGGGTTATCCATCGTCCGGTTGCTGAAAAAGAAGTTGAACTAATGATTTTTACTGGCAATAAAAACGTGAACACCGGAAATTTGAGGAATGAGCGAACGCTGGATACGGATAAGTTGGAACGAATTTAATTCTCAACGCAACCATTTCCCCCTTTTTTTCATCATCTTTTTGAATTTAAATTCTTTAACCTATGAAAAAAGAATCCTTAAAGAAATTGAAATTTATTATCCTGCCAATGCTATTGTTGATTTTTACATCTTGCTCAAAAGATGATGATCCGAAAATAAATCAAGATGATGTATTGCTCAAAATGATGGGATTAAGCGAAGCTGCTCAAACAAATATATATGACTTGAATGCTTCAATCTCAGCTGAAGATCTTACCATAACTCAAGGGGAAGACTTTGTTTTGGATATTTCGATAGAAAATACATCTGGCGTTGATTTTGAGAAACCGGTGTATTTAGTATTGGAGTTAAAGTATGAGGCTGATGGCTTAACTGATCCTGCAAAGTTTGATGCTTTTTCATTTTTTTGGTGTAAGTATAACTCACAGAATCAACGTATTTTAAAAACTATTAATATCCCGGCAAACGATACTTACGATTCTTCAATTGATGTTACTGCTGTATGCTGGGATATCCCATGGTCTTCATTGGCAAGACAGAATTATAGCTTTGATGAATTATTCAATAATGGAAATTTCGATTTTCGATTAACCATATTTTTTGAAGATATTAACTCAGATCAGCGATACTCGTTTATACGATCTAATCGTTTAAATATCGTAATGGAGTAATATATGTCACCTATCGGTAGAAGGCCATATTTGACCAACCCATAGCTTAAATTATGGGTTGGTTAATGAAAGACTATTATAAAATCGGTTTCAAAATCTCTGCCATTTCTTTCTGAAGTTTTTTGGCTTCCTGTCCGGCAACTTCAGCAAAATCTCTTTCGGTAGATTTATAAATTATCCCTCTTGAAGAATTTACAATTAATCCACATTGTTTATTCAAGCCGTATTTGGCAACCTCCTGTAAACTTCCGCCTTGCGCTCCAACACCCGGAACCAGCAAGAAATGATTGGGAACAATTTTGCGGATGTCGGCCAGCATCTCGGCTTTGGTGGCCCCAACCACATACATCATGTTTTCGTCGTTTCCCCATTTTTGGGAAGTGGTCAGCACTTCTTCAAACAGGCGTTTCCCGGTTTCTTTGTTTTCAATTAACTGAAAATCGAAGGCCCCTTTGTTAGAAGTCAGAGCTAGAAGGATCACCCATTTATTTTCGACAGAAAGGAAAGGGCTCACCGAATCTTCGCCCATGTATGGCGCAACGGTGATGGAATCGAAGCCGTAACATTCCAGAAAAGTTTTGGCATATTGAGCCGATGTATTCCCGATGTCGCCGCGTTTGGCATCGGCAATGGTAAACACCTGTTTCTTAAAATTAGAAAGATAGGCAATGGTTTTTTCCAGGCTGCGGATGCCTTCCGAACCACGGCTTTCGTAAAAGGCCAGGTTGGGTTTGTAGGCAATGGTGTAGTCAATAGTAGCGTCAATAATCGCTTTATTGAATTCAAAAATCGGGTCGTCTTCGTCCAGTAAATGTTTTGGGATTTTGTTAATGTCCGTATCCAATCCTACACACAAAAATGATTTTTTTTGTTTAATCAGTTCAAAAAGCGATTGTTTGTTCATGGTTAATGCGTTTTTTTCAGTGGCTCCATGTGGATGGTGGCCGTTATATTTAAATTATTTTTGATTTTATTTTCAAGTTTTGTGGCGATCTCGTGTGCCTCGTTGAGGTTCATGCCGCCGTCCAGTTTAATGTGAAATGTCAGTTCCTGGTGGTTGCCGTAATGATGCAAATGAAAATGGTGCATGTTGAGTTCATTGCTACAACATTTGTTGGAAATTTCCCTGATCTGTTGAATCAAATCTTCATTTGCCTCTTCGCCCAGCAGCGTACTGATTGCATCTTTGAGGATGCCGTAAGCTGCGTAAAACAACAGGGCTGCAACAATCAATCCTAAAACGCCATCCATCCACCAGAAATAAGGGCCAAAAAATATACCCGCGAGAATAATGATGGAAGAAAGGGCATCTGAGCGGTGGTGTACCCCGTCGGCTTTTAAAGAACGCGAATTTGTTTTTCGTCCGGCCCAGAAGGCAAATTGTGCCATGGCTTCTTTCGTCAGAATAGAAACGATGGTAACAATTAAAGCAATGGTTCCAAATTGAGTGGCCTCGCCGCCCTTTAATTTTTGGATGGATTCAAGCACAAATTCAAAGCCGATCACGGCGACTAAAACACCAATGATCACGGCGGCAATAATTTCGGCTCGTCCGTGGCCAAAGGGATGTTCTTTATCGGCAGGTTTCTGGGAAGCTTTGGTTCCGACAATAACGATTACTGAGGTAATAGAGTCACTTAGGGTGTGCCAGGCATCGGCAATAATTGCCACCGATCCGGTGACAATCCCTGCCCAATATTTTAGTCCGAAGAGAATAAAGTTAACTACAATCGATAGCCAGCCTTCGATAAAAGCCAGTCGGTTGCTGCTATTTTTATTCGCTTTCATTTTTAAACTTCAATGTCGGCTTTCAGGCGTTCGGCATTTTCAGCAAGCTGGAGTTTGTCGATAAGCTCCTGAATATCGCCGTCAATAATGTTTGGTAAATTGTAAAGTGTTAGCCCGATACGGTGGTCGGTAACCCGGCCCTGCGGCCAGTTATAGGTGCGTATCTTTGCCGAGCGGTCGCCGGTAGAAACCATGGTTTTACGTTTGGAAGTTACTTCTTCCAGGTATTTTTTATACTCCATCTCGTAGATACGTGTACGAAGTACTGCCATTGCTTTTGCCAGGTTTTTAATTTGCGATTTTTGATCCTGGCAGGTAGCTACGATCCCGGTTGGGATGTGTGTTAAACGAACCGCCGAGTAGGTGGTGTTTACCGATTGTCCGCCGGGCCCCGAACTACAAAACGTATCTTTTTTAATATCGGCGTCTTTCAGCTCCACATCAAATTCTTCGGCTTCGGGAAGTACCACCACCGATGCTGCCGAGGTATGAACACGGCCTTGGGTTTCGGTTTTGGGAACACGTTGCACTCGGTGTACGCCCGATTCGTATTTCAGTTGTCCGTAAACGTTTTCGCCGCTTACGTTCAAAATAATCTCTTTGTATCCTCCTACGGTTCCTTCGGTAGCGTCAACCTGCTCAACTTTCCATTTTTTGATTTCGCAGAATTTTAGATACATGCGGTATAAATCGCCGGCAAAAATACTGGCCTCGTCGCCACCGCTTCCGGCACGGATTTCGAGGATGGCATTTTTGCTGTCCTGAGGATCTTTCGGGATCAACATCACGCGGATTTCTTCTTCCAGTTCGTCGCGGCGTTCAAGCAAATCATTCATCTCTTCCTTGGCCATGGCCCGGAATTCTTCATCCTTCTCGTTTTTCAGGATGTCTTTGGTCGATTCGATATTGTCGAGCACATTTTTGTATTTGTCGTAAGCTTTTACAATAGGTTCCAGCTCTTTATAATCTTTGTTGAGCTTGACATAATTCTTCATATCCGACATCACCTCCGGATTGTTCATCTCTTTGGCAATGTTTTTCCAGCGTTCTTTGATGGCTTGTAATTTGTCTAACATGTATGCTGATTTTGGTTTGCAAAAGTACGAAAATTTGTGATTGAAAGATAATGAGATGTTTTAGGCTGATATAAAAAATTATTGTCATTCTGAAAATGCAGAACATTATTCAGAGTCTTGTTGCTTGCTATTAGATCCCGAAACAAGTTCGGAATGACAGTTCGGACATTTTAGTATTCAAACGTCCCAAACTTAGATGAAATAGTCAGGGTTTTCTTTTCAGCTTTTTCGCAATGTCCGATGATTTGAGCATCAATGCCAAAAGATTTTGAAATCTGGATTAAATCCGGGGCAATATTTGCGGGCACATAAAGTTCCATGCGGTGACCCATGTTAAATACTTTGTACATCTCGGCCCAGGGCGTTTGTGATTGCTCGTGTATCATTTTAAACAGTGGAGGAATCGGAAACAAATTGTCTTTAATCACGTGCAGTTCATCCACAAAATGCAAAACCTTGGTTTGCGCTCCGCCGCTGCAATGAACCATTCCGTGAATTTGCGAACGGTAAGCTTCCAACATTTTCTTGATTACGGGGGCATACGTCCGGGTGGGGGAGAGCACCATTTTTCCAGCATCTACACCTTCAATTTCGGTTGCATCGTTTAGTCTCAGTTTGCCCGAATAGACCAGCTCATTCGGGATTTCCGGGTCAAAACTTTCCGGGTATTTTTCGGCAATGTATTTGGCAAACACATCGTGACGGGCAGAAGTCAAACCGTTGCTGCCCATACCGCCGTTGTATTCGGTCTCGTAAGTAGCTTGTCCGTAAGATGTCAAGCCAACAATCACATCCCCGGCCTGGATGTTGTGATTGGAAATTACCTCTTCCCGTTTCATGCGGGCGGTAACCGTAGAATCAACAATAATGGTTCGAACCAAATCACCCACATCGGCGGTTTCACCTCCGGTTGAATAAATGCCGATGCCGTGTTCGCGCATTTCGGCTAGAAATTCTTCGGTTCCGTTGATAATGGCGGCAATTACTTCGCCGGGAATAAGCTGTTTGTTACGCCCAATGGTTGAAGAAAGCAGGATGTTGTCGGTAACCCCAACGCATAGCAAATCGTCCAGATTCATCACGATGGCATCCTGGGCAATGCCTTTCCAAACGGAAATATCGCCGGTTTCTTTCCAGTATAAATAAGCTAGCGAAGATTTGGTTCCGGCACCGTCGGCATGCATGATGTTGCAATAGGCTTCATTGCCGCCGATAATGTCGGGGATGATTTTGCAAAAAGCTTTCGGATACAGTCCTTTGTCAATGTTTTTTATAGCGTTGTGTACGTCTTCTTTTCCTGCGGAAACTCCTCGTTGCTGGTATCTTGATTCTATCGGCATTTTATCTGAATATTACGACTTTCTTTTCATCGTCAAAATTAAACAATCCAAACATAATAAGCGTTGATTCGCCAATAATTAATTTCCCTTTCAGGCGGTTGTTTACTTTGATGGTCAGGTTGCGAACCGGTTTCCCGGCAATGATTAATTCTTTGATGTAGAACTCTGCCCCGTTCCTGATGGTTCCGTGTTGCAGGTCTTCGTCGTTTATGAAATCTTCTTTGGTGATGGCTCCCGAGTTTAACAATTTCAGGGCTTCACGAAGCGGAATTTCGGCCTCGGTATCTTCTTGGTAAACAAAGGTGAAATCGTGACCGTTGAGCGTACAATTGGCTTTTATTTCCCCGTCTTCTTTGACGAACGGAAGAACCCTGCGTTTGGGTTTGCTTCCCAGAGAAGCAGAATCACCTTCTTCCAAGAACTCGGCATGTGGGTCAAAATCGGAGCGAAGCACTTTGAATTCCGTTCTCCGGTTCAGTTGATGGGCCACTTCCTGATAAGCTTCCTTATCTAGTTTTGAAATAAATTCTTCATCCAATATGGTTCTTGCTTTCAGGTTCAAACCGCCACGGTTAAACCTGTTTTTTATTTCACGGGGCTGGCTTTCGCCATAGCCTTTAGGAACTAAGCGTTTCGGGTGAACCCCGCGAAGGATCAGATATTCGACTACCGACGCTGCACGGCGTTGTGAAAGAACCTGGTTGCGTTCTTCTGTGTCCCTTGAGTCGGTATGCGAAGCAAGTTCGATGACCAGTTTTGGATTTTCTTCCAGGGTTTTTATCAGCCCCTGCAAGCTGTCGCGGTATTGTGGCTTGAGCTCCCATTTACCGAAATCATACAAAATATCAGGCAAAACAATGGGTTCTTTCGGAATGGGTTGAAGCATAAAATTTTTGGTGAAATCGTGGCTGACCTCGTAGCCCAAAGTGTTGAATTCATCGGTTGCATTAAAATAATTGTCGATGCTAAGTGTTATATCGTACTCAATATTTTTTGCCAATTGGTTGGGTTCGAAACGATATTCGCCGTTTTCGTCGGTTCTTACACTGGCCATGCTCCCATCGTTTCCGTGCAAGCTAACCCTTACCTCGTTTAACGGACGGTTGGTTTCACGGTTTTTAACTTCTCCTTTCAGGGTGAATTCTACTGCGGGAATCTGGAAAAAATAAATATCATCGTCTTTGGCTCCTTTCCGGTTCGAGCTAAAATAGCCTTCTTCTTTTTTATCGTGAAAAACAATGCCGAAATCGTCGTGGCTTGAGTTCATGGGCGATTTCAGGTTTTGGGGCTGGCTCCAGTTGCCGTCTCCATCCATCCGTGACACAAACAAATCGAGTCCGCCCATGCTGATGTGCCCGTTGGAAGAAAAATACAAGAGGGTGTCGTTTCTCAAGAAAGGAAACATTTCGTCGCCGGGAGTGTTAATCAGTTTCCCTAAATTTTGTGGACTGCCAAAAGCCGAAGTGCGGCTTGTACGGGTGGCCATCCAGAGGTCTTTTCCTCCTTTTCCTCCAGGGCGTTCAGCCGAAAAGAAAATAATTTTTTCGTCGCTGCTGAGGGTGGGGTGACCCACTGCCAAAGCGGTATCCCTGCCCAGCATTAAGAGTTGTGGCCGCGACCAACTACGGTTCACCCGTTTAGAAGTATAGACCTGGCAGCCCGATTCTTTTTTTACCGTGTTGGGACAGCGGGTAAAATACATTTGGGTGAAGTTTTTGTTCATAAAGGGCGTGCCTTCATTTGCTGCCGTGTTGATGGTGTTGTCGCTTTCAATGCTGGCATCTTCATTGTCGAGTAGGGTGGGTTTGCTCCAGTTGCCCTGACGGTCGGCCCGGCTAATAAACAAATCGCTGAACTCCTGATCGGTCCATTCGTCTTTTACCTTGCCGGTAGCTTCTTTGCGGGTGGACGTAAAAATAATGGTGTTGTAGGTTCGCCCGCCATAAGCCGGGGAAAAATCGGATGCCCGGGAGTTGATTTTTTCGAGGTTTGTAATTTGGTGTTTGGTGGGGTTCTCAATCCACGATTGAATACTTTCGCAAATCAGTATTCCGTTTTCGGCTCGTTTGTCTTCGGGCATCAATGCCTGGTAGGCTTTGTATTGAACCAGTGCTTCGGGGTATTCTTCCATGGCTTTCAAGGCATCGGCATAATAAAGCAGAATCAGCGGTTCTTTTTCCTGGTAATTGTAACGGATCAGCCGTTTATATTGGTTCATGGAACGGCGGTAATTGTTGGTAAAGCGGTAACACTCGGCCATGCGGAAATTAATCAGGTTGCGTTCTTCTTTATCTTTGGTCCTTTTAAGGGCTCGGTTGTAAAGCTCGGCGGCCACGGTGTATTTGTGGTTTTCAAATGCTTTATCGGCCTTAAAAGTTTTGCTTTTGGCAAAGGCGGAAGTTTGAAGAAGTAATCCCAAAATAATGATGAATATCGAAGGTTGTGTAAGTTTCATTGTTTAATATTCGGTGAAAGCTTATGGTTTAAACGAAAAAACCCTGAATTTATTTGTCCTCTTTGGGAGGTTTTTTTTCTTTGGCGGGTTTGGGGTTCGTTATATCTTTTTCAATGTCGACTTTACGGATTTCCGAATTGATTTCCCGTTTGATATCGGTGGTGGCTCGTCTCATTTCATTAACGGCACGTCCGATGGTCCTGGCTATTTCGGGTAGTTTCTTCGGCCCTAAAACCACTACAAGTACCGCCAGGATAATGATGAACTCAAACTCGCTGATACCAAAAAGTAAAAGATAGAAACCCATAATTTTTTATTAGATGAACAAAAATAGTAAAAAAAAGAAGCTGCCCGTTCAGACAGCTTCTTCAAATTGAATGTATTTTAAAAATTATTTTTTCTTTTTGTCTTCTTTTGGTGCTTTCGCGATTTTGGCTTTTGATTTTTCTCCGATTAAATCAAAGGCAATAGGGGCAGCTGTAAACAATGATGAATACGTACCAATAAATACCCCAACCAACAAGGCGAAAGTAAATCCTCGGATGATTTCGCCACCGAAAATAAAGATGGTTAACAATACCACCAAGGTTGTCCCAGAAGTATTAATGGTACGGGCCAGGGTGCTGTTCAAGGCATCGTTTACGTTGGTGCGGAGATCTTTTTTCGGATATAAACCGGTAAACTCGCGGATACGGTCGAAGATAATTACGGTATCGTTGATAGAGTAACCGATGATGGTCAGAATTGCAGCAATAAAGGCCTGGTCAACCTCCATGTTAAACGGCAGAATGGTGTAGAATAACGAGAACAATGAAATGGTAATCAATGAATCGTGGAACAAGGCTGCTACCCCTGCCAAACCAAATTGCCATTTGTTGAAACGAGCAGCAATGTATATAAAGATCACGATTAAGGCAAACAAGATGGCCATGGCCGATTTGTTCCGAATATCATCGGCAATGGTTGGCCCTACTTTTTGTGAACTCAAAATACCCACTAATTTATCTTCGGTTTCAACATCGGTGCTGAAATTACTATAAGTAATAGATTGGTCAAGGTAGAAGTGTTTTAAAGCAGTGAACAATTTATTTTGAATAATTCCGTCAACCTGGTCAGAATCATCATCAATCATATATTTGGTAGTAATTTTCACCTGACGGTTCGGCCCAAACGTTTTAACTTCCGGAGTGGCATTTTCAAATTCAACCGAAAGTGCTTCACGGATATCGTTTACGGTCACATCCTGATCGAAACGAACCAAGTAAGTACGTCCACCGGAGAAATCAACCCCAAAATTTAACCCTTGTGTTACCAATGAAGCAATACCGATGATGATAATGATACTTGAGAATGTATAAGCAATTTTCCGTTTCTTTAAGAAATCGAATTTTGTATTGGACAGGGAGTTAGCCGTCACTTTATTGGCGAAGTTTACCGTTTTATTCCGGTTCATCAAATTGGTAAAGATCAAACGGGAAATAAAGATGGCGGTAAATAATGACGAAAGGATCCCAATAATTAATGTAGTGGCAAAACCTTGAACTGGTCCTGAACCAAAGATATAAAGAACTACCCCGGTTAACAAAGTAGTAACGTTACCATCAATGATAGCGGAGTAAGCGTTTTTATAACCGTCGGAAATAGCTAGGCGGATTCCTTTTCCGGCCCTGACCTCTTCTTTGATACGTTCGTAGATAATTACGTTGGCATCCACAGCCATACCAAGAGTTAACACGATACCGGCAACACCTGGCAATGTAAGTACAGCTCCTAAGGAAGCAAGTACCCCAAACAAGAAGAAAACGTTGGTTATCAAAGCAAGGTCAGCTACCCATCCACCACGGTTGTAATAAATAACCATGTAAACAAGTACCAGTATAAAGGCGATGATGAATGACCACATACCAGCGTTAATGGCTTCATGTCCCAGTGAAGGACCAACTACGGCTTCTTCAACAATGCTTGCTGGAGCAGGCAATTTACCGGCTTTAAGAATGTTTGCCAAGTCTTTGGCTTCTTCAAGGGTCATGTTTCCTCCAGAAATTTCAGTACTTCCACCCGGAATTTCACCTCTAACAACAGGGTGAGAATAAACATAATTATCCAATACGATGGCTAATTGTTTGTTAACATTTTCCCCGGTCATGCGACGCCAGATTTTGGCTCCATCGCTATTCATCCTGATAGATACGGTAACTTCACCGGTAGGGCTGTAATCTTGTCGGGCATTTACAACCGCATCGCCTTCGAGAGGGGCAGAACCGTCGCGGGAAGTGACTTTTAGAGCAATCAATTGAAGATATTCTGGGTTTCTCTCATCTTCAGCTTTTACTGCCCAAGCTAGTTTTAAATTGCGTGGGAAAATGTTTTTTGTTTTTTTCAACATATAATTAACCCGGGCGGTGTCTTTAATCATGGCCATACCAACAGTAGCTCCTCCTGCCGGAAGATATTGACCAGATTGCTGATAATAAGACGGATTTAAATAAGCATATAGCGGATTGTTTTTTGTGTATTCTTCTAATTGTTTGCCTTTATCTTGAGGAAGTTGTGTGCTGTCTGACTCTATTTGCTCAATTAATTCAGCTACATCTTTGTCTTCTTTGTTTTTTTCTTCTTTTGTTGCTGTTTCTTTTTTGTCCTGTGTGTTTTCTGTAACAGACCCTTTTAAGATTTCAGCATCTCTTTTAGCTTCATCGGCAAGCTTGCGGTTGGCATCTGCAAAATAATCAGCTAATTCAGTGAATTCATAAGTTTCCCAGAACTCCAGTTTTGCTGTTCCTTGTAATAGTTTACGAACACGGTCGGCATCTTTGATCCCCGGTAATTCAACCAAAATACGGCCGGTTCCGGCAATACGCTGGATGTTTGGCTGGGCTACCCCAAACTGGTTCACACGGGTGTTCAGAATATTGAATGCACGATCAATGGCACCATCAGTTTCTTCACGAATAACGGCTAAAACATCGTCGTTGGTTGAGTTGTACTGTATTTTATCTTTTAACTCAACAATGGTGAAAATAGCCGCTAATTTTGCATTCGGGTCAATTTCTTCGAACGATTCTCCAAACAGAGTGATAAAATCGGCCTGGCTGTCTTTTTGTTTTTCATGCGCCATTTTAAGGGCTTGCAGGAACACCGGATCTTTGCTGTTGCCGGAAAGTGCACGAACAATGTCGGCTACTTTTACTTCCAGTGTAACGTTCATCCCACCTTTAAGGTCAAGGCCGAGGTTGATTTCACGTTCTTTACAATCGTTAAATGTGTATTTTTTTATCAAGATGTTGTAAATCTCTTCATTAGCCATTGAATCAAGGTAATAGGCTTCTTTTTTGATTGATATTGAATCATAATATTTACCTTCGAGCAAGGCATCTCCTTTAGCTAGTTCTTTGGCTAATTTTTCCGTTGCCGGGCTATGGGCATATTCAGCGGCATCTTTATTTACTTTATAAGTGAAGTAAGTAAAAGACAACTGGAATAAACATACCAGTGCAAAGGCAATCGCAAAAAATCGTATAGCTCCTCTGTTTTGCATGTGATGTATAATTTAAATTGTTATAATTCAGTTTTCGAGGGTGCAAAAATAGAATTAAATATTGAAATTACCAATACTTAAAATAATCAATAAGGATAATAAATTTTCAGGACGTTTTTTGTGTAAAAGCTAAAAATATTTTTTGCAGTTAAAAAAATATGGTTGATGTATGGTTTAAATTTATAAATTTGCGCACTTTTTGAATATTTGTAAGGCCTTTGCGTACAAGAGTTTGAGAAGTAAAAAAATATTGTTTTTTTATGCGATTTTGGTTTATATTTATTGATTCTTTTTATAGCCGATGAGAAACACTTATTTTGACCTGGTTGAGCAAAGTTTTTACTTCCCGCAGGAAGGCTTTGATTTACGTGACAAATATTTAACATTTCACGGAATTTCGATCAAATATTTGATTGAAAAATATGGAACCCCGTTCAACCTGATTTATTTGCCCAAAATTGGCGATCAAATCAAAAAAGCCCGCAATTTGTTTAACCGGGCTATCCGGAATAATAGTTATAATGGAAGCTATTATTATTGTTATTGTACCAAGTGTAACCATTTTCATCATGTGTTGAATGAAGCCCTGAACCACAATGTTCAGCTGGAAACTTCTTCTTCGTTTGATATCGATTTAATCTTAAACCTGTTTAAAAACGGAAAGATTACTACCGATCGGGTAATTATTCACAATGGGTATAAAACGGATGAGTACATTAAAAAAATTATTGGTTTGAGCGATGCCGGATTTAAAAATTCGGTTATTGTGCTCGACAGTCAAAAAGAATTGAAACGCATTCTCAAGCATGCCCGGAACCACAAAATTAAGGTGGGGCTTCGTATGGCAATTAACGAGGAACCCCAATCGGCTTATTATACTTCGCGTTTGGGAATTCCTCATACTGACATGATCGAGTTCTATAAAAAGAATATTCAGGACAATGAGCAGATTGAACTGTTCATGTTTCACTTTTTTGTGGATTCAGGAATTAAAGATAGCCTGTACTACTGGGGCGAATTTAAAAAAGCCCTGAAGCTTTATGTAGAATTGAAAAAAGTTTCGCCTTCGTTAAAAGCATTGGATTTGGGAGGAGGTTTCCCGATACGCAACCACCTTGGTTTTGAATACGATTACGAATACATGATTAACGAGATCGTGAAAAACATTAAAGAAGCTTGCATTAACGATGATGTTGAACAACCCGATATTTTTACCGAATTTGGAAAATACACCGTTGGCGAAAGCAGTGCCATTATATTTAAGGTGTTGGAACAAAAACAACAAAACGATACCGAACTTTGGTACATCATTAATAATAGTTTGATGAACACCATTCCGGATGCTTGGTCATCGCACGAAAAATTTATTCTGTTGCCTGTGAACAAATGGGGAAACGAGTACACCCGGGTAAATATTGGCGGTATCAGTTGCGATCATTCCGATTATTACAATTCGGAAGACTTGAACCAGGAGGTGTTGCTTCCTAAATTTAAAGATAGCGATAAAGAACCCTTATATTTAGGATTTTTCCATACTGGGGCTTATCAGGATTCTATCAGTGGCTATGGCGGGATTAAACACTGCCTCATCCCTTCGCCCACGCATGTTATTATTGACCGCGACGAAAAAGGAAATTTTGTTGATTATGTTTACCGCAACGAGCAATCCGTTGACGAAATGTTTAATATTTTAGGTTATACTGAATGAAGAATTTTGGAGGCATAGACGATCAATATGCCGATTTTGAATCGTCGAACATTTACTTGCAATCCATTCCTTACGATGGAACCTCTACCTGGGGAAAAGGGGCAGATAAAGGTTTTGACGCCTTTATTGAAGCTTCCGAGAACATGGAACTTTATGATATAGAAACCCGTTCGGAAATCTATAAAAAAGGTATTCATACCTTGCCTGAGATAAACGAAAAATCTTCTCCGGAGGCTGTTTTTGAAGCGGTTTATGCTTCAACTAAAAAGCTTTTGGAAACCAATAAATTCCTGACTTTTTTTGGTGGCGAACACTCCGTGAGTATTGGGATTATTAAGGCGTTCCAGGAAAAATATGGCGACTTGAGCGTACTACACCTTGATGCCCATACCGATTTACGCCCCGAATACGATGGTTCGAAATATAACCATGCCTGTGCGCTTCATGAAGCTTCTAAAATAACCAATTTGGTTCAGGTCGGGATTCGAAGTATGGATATCGTGGAAAAAGAATTCCTGAACCCGGAGAAAAGTTATTTTGCCGAGGAAATGTTTGGCAACGACGATTGGATGGATGAATCTATCCGCCAGTTAAAAAAACCGGTTTACATTACCCTGGATTTGGATGTGTTTGATCCTTCTATCATGCCGGCAACCGGAACACCTGAACCCGGTGGCCTTGATTGGAACACCATGATTATCTATTTAAGCAAAGTCTTTTTTAGGAAAGAGGTGGTCGGTTTTGATATTGTTGAGCTGGCACCCATTGAAGGCTTCAAGGCCCCCAATTTTTTGGCCGCTAAATTATATTATAAAATGTTAAGTTATAAATTCTCATAAAATGGAAAACAAAGGACCTGTAACACAATTCATGCTAAAGCATTACAAACATTTTAATGCTGCTACCGTGGTTGATGCCGCCCAAGCATACGAAACCCATTTGGTCGAGGGTAAAAAAATGATGATTACCCTGGCCGGGGCCATGAGTACAGGCGAATTGGGGATTTCATTGGCCGAAATGATCCGCCAGGATAAGGTGCAAATTATCAGTTGTACCGGAGCCAATCTTGAAGAAGATTTGATGAACATGGTGGCCCACAGCCATTACAAACGCGTTCCAAACTATCGCGATTTAACTCCCGAACAGGAATGGAATTTATTGGAAAACGGTTTGAACCGCGTAACCGATACCTGTATTCCCGAAGAAGAAGCTTTCCGTCGTTTGCAATCGCATATTTTTGAAATATGGAAAGAAGCCGAAGCTAAAGGAGAACGTTACTTTCCGCACGAGTACATGTACAAATTATTGTTGTCGGGTGTGTTGGAACAATACTATGAAATTGACCCGAAGAACAGCTGGATGCTGGCAGCAGCCGAAAAAAACCTTCCGATTGTTGTTCCCGGCTGGGAAGATTCAACCATGGGAAATATTTTTGCTTCCTATTGCATCAAAAATGAATTGAAGCCTTCTACCATGAAATCGGGCATTGAATATATGACATTCCTTGCTAATTGGTACACCGAAAATGCCGGAACCCAGGGCATCGGATTTTTCCAAATAGGAGGAGGCATTGCTGGTGATTTCCCGATTTGTGTGGTGCCCATGCTTTACCAGGATTTAGAACGAACCGATACACCATTTTGGAGTTACTTTTGCCAGATCAGCGATTCAACCACCAGCTATGGTTCTTACTCGGGGGCGGTTCCCAACGAAAAAATTACTTGGGGTAAACTTGGTCTTGACACGCCTAAGTTTATTATCGAATCGGATGCGACCATTGTTGCTCCCCTGATTTTTGCGTATTTGTTGGGATGGTAGTTTAATTTCTCCGATTAAATTCTCAATTTATAATTCTTATAAATTTGAATAAATTTTTGTAAGAATTACATAAAATCATATATTTGCTATTGTTACATATTTATTATTGTTACAATACACTCCGTTTAGAATGGATTTTTATACTCCCCAAATGTTTAAGCCAGTATGGCTGGTTTTGTTGTTTGTTATGAACCAATTTAAAAATTAATACATATGAAAAGATTATTCGCTTCGATTTTATGTGCATTTGTTATTGTCCTGTCATCAAATGCTTATTCTCAGAATGTGGACACAAAATTCGGGAAAATTAGTATGGATGAAATGAAAATGACTAGGTATGAAAATGATACCAGTGCATCTGCTGTGATATTGTTTGATAAGGCTCGGACTTATTTTACCTATGATAATATTCGGGGCTTTCAAATTAATTTTGAACACCATAGGAGAATAAAAATTTTTGACAAAAATGGGTATGATTGGGGGAACTTTTCAATAACTCTTTATAATCATGGGAATATTGATGAGAAAGTAACAGGAATAAAAGCTTTTACTTACAATTTGGAGAAAGGGAAAATTGAAAAATCTAAATTATCTTCATCGGATAAATTTAATGAAGAAGTTAGTGAGTACAGAGATAGGGTAAAATTCTCAATGCCAAATGTGAAAGTAGGTTCTGTGATAGAGTATAAATATACTTTTACTACAAATTATCCAATACATTATCCAGATTGGCAATTCCAATATGCTATTCCTGTAGAGTGGAGTGAATATTTATTTGAGATCCCGGAATATTACTTTTATAATAAAACCTTAAAAGGTTATGTGCCTTTGTATATCAATGAGGAAAAAAGTATGGGAGACAAGCTTACTGTTGTAAATAAAGAAAGAAGTGGTGGTGGGATGAATAGTGTGACAACGACAAAACGATATGAGAACACTCTTACATTTACGAAATCTGTAAATCGTATGGTTATGAAAGATATTCCTGCATTTCAAGAAGAAGCTTATTCTACAACTTCCAGGAACTATCTTGCCAGAATTGAATTTGAACTTTCAAATACCAAATTTCCCGGAGAAGGTGTAAGAAATTATATGGATACCTGGGAAAACATTATGGAGAAACTTGAAAAGCATGAATATTTTGGTCTTCAATATAATAATAAAGACTTGCTTATCGGGGGAAGTGCTTTTGTTAAAGATGAAATAGAAACGATTAAATCACTTTATCAAAAACCTGAAGACAGGATGAAGGCTGTTTTTGATTTCGTTAAAAAGAACATGAAGTGGAATGAAAAGAACCGGCTTTATGTTGATAAAACGATTAGAAAAGCTTACAAAGAAAATTCGGGGAATTCTGCGGATATCAATTTGCTAATGGTTCTTATGTTAAGAGAATGTGGAATGAATGCCTTGCCAGTTATACTAAGCACTAGGGGAAATGGAATTATTCACCCTTCACATCCTAGTTTATCTTGGTTAAATTATACGATAGCCTGTGTGAAAATAGGTAATAAACAGTATTTGTTAGATGCGACCAATGATTATTTGCCTATGAATATGCTTCCGTTTAAATGTTTAAATGGAAAAGGTAAAATAGTTGCAGAGCATAATGATGAATGGGTTGATCTATATAATAATGAGGTTACACAAGGAACCTATATGTTGGATGCGAAGTTAGGTGAAGATGGTGTTTTAACTGGAACTTTGCAAGGGAAAGAAAATAATTATGCAGCGTTTTATTCTCGTAGAAAAATTGTAAATGCGGTTAGCCATGATGATTATATTAAAGAATTTGAGGACGAAATAAATGGACTGAAGGTAAATACTTATGAATTTACCAACCTTAAAGATGTATATAAATCATTCTTGGAAAAATATGATATAACTCTTGAGTCTGTTGCAGAATCTTTAGGTGAAATGATTTATTTTTCGCCGGTTATTTTTGATGAAATTGAAACTAATCCTTTCAAATTGGAGGAACGAAAATATCCTGTTGACTTTGGTTATAAGCGAAACAACTTATATATTTATAAATACACGATTCCTGAAGGTTATACAATAGATGAGCAACCTGAAAATGCAACTATTATGCTTCCGGAAAAAGCGGCAATATATAAGTATAGTATCAGTGTTATTGGGAATACTGTTCAGGTTATGAGTCAGTTGAGTATTAATAGGCCGGTCTTTGTTCCGGAGGATTATAAGAATCTGAAAGATTTTTATAATCAGGTTATTGCTAAACAAAAAGAACAGATTGTGCTAAAAAAGCAATAAGATGAACAAGTTGAAAACTGTATTTTTTCTGGGGGTGATATTTGTTGCTTGTGCTTTTTCAACATTTGCAGCCAAAAAGCAAAAATATGCTATCTATGATATTCCAGATGAACTTAAAGAAAATGCTTATGCTCTTGTAAGGCAAGACTCAAAAACGTTTACAGTAAAATCTATAGGTAAAGCTACTTTAGAAATAAAATATGCGATTACTATATTTAAATCCAATGGCGATGAGTATGCAGATTTTGTAGCCTTTTATGATAAATTGATGAAGATTAATGATATTAAAATCAAAATCTATAATGCATACGGAGAAGTTATTGAAAATGTAAAAAGTGGTGATATCAGGGATTATAGTGCTGTAGCGGGTTATTCTTTGTATGAAGACAACCGGGTAAAAGTATATGAGCCAGCCGTAAATACGTATCCTTATACTTTGGAATATGAATATTCGATGGATTATGATGGATTACTGCATTATCCTGCTTGGCGGCCAATATTTACTTATAATCTAGCGGTTGAAAAATCAGATTTTACAATTAAAACCCCATCCGGATTTAAATTCAGGTATAAAGAAGATAACTTGGATGAGAGGGTTTCAAAAAAACTTGATGAAGAAAACAGTACGTATACCTGGTCTATTTCAAATGTAAAAGCATTGCAAAAATTAGACTTTACTCCTCAATTATATCAATATACGCCAGTAGTATATTTTGCGCCTAATGATTTTGAAATGGAAGGTTATAAGGGTAATACAGAAACATGGAAAGGAATGGGGGAATGGCAAAAGAAATTGAACGAAAATCGTGATGAATTACCACAAGAAGCTATTGATAAAATACATGAACTAACAGATCCTTTTCATAACGATTATGATAAAATTAAGGTATTGTATGAATATTTGCAGGAGAATACACGATATGTTAATATAACTTTAGGTGTTGGCGGATGGCAGCCATTTCCAGCAAGTGTTGTGGATGAAGTTGGATATGGCGATTGTAAAGCCCTTTCAAATTATATGAAATCGATGCTTAATGTAATAGGGATAAAGTCATATTATTCTCTTGTAAAAGCTGGAAATGATAGAAATATGCGTTCCGATTTTCCAAGTCGGCAATCCAATCATATTATTGTTTGTGTGCCATTAGAAAATGATACAATCTGGCTGGAATGTACCAATCAAACAATTCCATTTGGCTTTTTAGGTGATTTTACCGATGACAGGGATGTGCTTTTAATTACTGAAGATGGCGGGAAAATTGCCCATACTGAAGTTTATGGTATTAAAGAAAACACATTACATAGTATTACTAATGTTACAATAAGCGAAGCTGGAACTGCATCTTCTCGTTCAGTAACTAAATACAGAGGGTTGCAGTATGAGTTTGCCGATTCTTACTTAACAATTTCCAGGGAGGATCAAAAAAAACGATTAAATAAAAATATTCAACTATCCAATTTCGAGATTAATGACTTTTCTTTTTCTCAAAAGAAATTCAGAATACCTGAGGCCGTAAGGCAATTGGATTTAACCGTTAAAAAATATGCTTCTGTTAGCGGAAAACGAATGTTTATACCCTTGAATTATTTAAACAGGGTAACTTTTATTCCTGAGGAACTGGAAAACAGGAATGCAAATATTTATATTAGTACGCCTTATCATGATATTGACACTGTAATATATCAGCTGCCGGAGAATTATGATATTGAGTATATGCCAGATGATATAAGCTTTACATCCGACTTTGGAGAGTATAGTATGAAAGTTTATCAAGAAGAGAATAAAGTATATTATATTCGTGATCGGAAAAAATTTAAAGGAGTATTTCCGCCTGAAAAATATGAGGAACTTAGAAGTTTTTATAAAAAAATTGTGAAAGCTGACGCTATAAAGTTAGTGTTGGTTAAGAAATAAAAAAAGGAGCTCTTTGCTCCCTTTTTTATTTCTATTTCGACGTTTATTAATTTCCCCATCCCAATCTTTTCTGTTACCTTTGCCCTGTCAAAATTTTTTCCCCCGTGAGAGACATACTTAAAGAACTGAACGATGTACAGCAACAGGCTGTAGAACATACTGATGGAGCAACCATGGTGATTGCCGGGGCAGGCTCGGGAAAAACGCGTGTGCTTACCTATAAAGTGGCTTACTTAATGCAAAAAGGTGTCGACCCTTTTAAAATTTTAGCCCTCACCTTTACCAACAAAGCTGCCCGTGAAATGAAGGAGCGGATCAACCAGCTGATAGGCCCTGATGCCCGCAATGTTTGGATGGGGACCTTCCACTCTATTTTTGCACGTATTTTGCGTCAGGAGGGACACCGCTTAAACTATACGTCAAACTTTACCATTTACGATACCGACGATAGCAAACGTTTGATTAAAGCCATCATCAAAGAAAATAACCTGGATGATAAACAATACCCGGTAAATTACGTATTGAACCGTATTTCGGGGGCAAAAATCAACTTAATTACCCCGGCCGAGTACAACAAAAATTCTGAAATCCAGAATGCCGATAAATCGGCCAACAAACCTATGATTGGCAAAATATACAGCACTTACAATGCCCGCCTCAAAAAAGCCGATGCCATGGATTTCGACGATTTATTGTTTAATATCAACGTGCTTTTCCGCGATTTTGAAGATGTTTTGTACAAATACCAGCGGAGGTTTGAATACATTTTGGTAGATGAGTACCAGGATACTAACTATTCGCAATATTTAATCATTAAACGCTTGGCGGCGAATAACGAAAATATTTGTGTGGTGGGCGACGATGCCCAAAGTATTTATGCTTTCCGTGGAGCCAACATTCAAAACATTTTAAATTTCCAGAAAGACTATCCCGATCATGCCGTCTTCAAGCTGGAACAAAATTACCGCTCAACCAAAATGATTGTGGAAGCGGCCAACAGCATTATCGAAAAGAATAAAGATCAGATCCAGAAAGTGGTTTGGACCGAAAATGACGAAGGCAACCGCATTAAATTAATGCGGGCCGCTAGCGATAACGAAGAAGGAACACTGGTGGCCAATGCCATTTTTGAAACCAAAATGAACCAGCATATCCCGGACTCGTCCTTCGCGGTTCTTTACCGCACTAATGCCCAGTCGCGTTCCATCGAGGAGGCTCTTCGCAGGCAAAACATTCCGTACCGGATTTTTGGTGGATTATCTTTCTACAAACGTAAAGAAGTAAAAGATGTGTTGGCGTATTTCCGTTTGGTGATTAATAATAAAGATGAAGATGCTTTGTTGCGAACCATCAATTATCCCATACGTGGAATTGGGGCAACAAGTATCCAGCGGATTCAAATTGCTGCCGACGAAAAAGATTTGAGCCTCTGGGAAGTAATCAGCGATCCGGCCAATATTCCGGCGACTGTTAATGCAGGAACCCGTAACAAAATCGAAAGTTTTGTTACCATGATTAAGAGTTTTTCGGCACAGTTGGGAACCCAAAATGCTTATGATTTGGGAAAACAGATTGCCAATAATTCCGGTATCTTGAAAGAACTTTATAACGATAAAACCCCCGAGGGTGTGAGCCGTTACGAAAACATCGAGGAGTTGCTGAATGCCATCAAGGAGTTTACCGAAATGGAGCTTACCGACGAGCAAATTGAAGAACGGGAAGGCAACCTCACCCGTGGTTTGGACGAGTTTATGCAGGATGTTTCGCTCATTACCGATGCCGATACCAAAGATAAAGATGGCGGCGATTATGTTTCGCTGATGACCATTCACGCGGCTAAGGGCCTTGAGTTTCCCTGTGTTTTTGTGGTAGGTTTGGAAGAGAATCTTTTTCCAGGCATACAGTCACTGAATTCAAGGGCCGATTTAGAGGAAGAGCGCCGCTTGTTTTACGTGGCCGTTACCCGTGCCGAAAAGCAATTGTTTCTTTCTTATGCCGAGAGCCGCTACAAATGGGGGAATTTAACAGTGTGTGAACCTAGCCGCTTTTTAGAAGAAGTGGATGATAAATACATCGACCGCCCGCAGAGGGCATCTATATTCAAATCAAAATTGCAAGAGGATGAACGGCCAAAAGCAGGAAACGGATCAGGCTTTCAACGAAAACAACCTCCCGTGGCTCCTATTTATAAAAAGAACCTGAAAAAAATTGGTTCGGCAACAGCGGCAAGTCCTGTTGATTTTGATAAAGATATTATTGAAAAACTGCAAACCGGCATGGAAGTAGAACATGTCAAGTTTGGAAAAGGCAAGGTGGTGAACCTCGAAGGGGAGGGGCCAAATAAAAAAGCCACGGTGTTTTTCCAGTCTGTAGGGCAAAAACAACTTTTGTTAAAATTTGCGAAATTGAAAATTGTATAAAAAATTACTTATCTTTGCATCCTTATTACCTGTGTAAAAAATATTTAAGTTCTTTAAACGAACTCCAAAACATTAGGAATACCAAAAATAGTATTGAAATAAATTAAAAGATGGAATATAACACGACTAGAAACAATTTGGTGATTTCGGAATATGGCCGTAATATTCAAAAAATGATTGAATACACCATGACCATGGGTGACCGTGTTAAACGTACTAAATCGGCTTATCTTATTGTAGACGTGATGGCACAAATGCACCCGCACGTTAAAGATACCGTTGATTTTAAGCAAAAACTTTGGGATCATTTACACATGATTTCCGGGTTTAAACTGGATGTTGACAGCCCGTTTCCGGTTCCTACTAAAAAAGCATTAGAGTCTAAACCAGAACGCCTGGGTTACCAAGAAAACAATATTAAATTCCGCCAGTATGGCAAGAATTTACAACGGGTAATTGACAAGGTGATAGAGATGGAAGACGGGGAAGAAAAAAATACCTACATAAAATCGGTTGCCAACCATTTGAAAAAATCATATTTAAATTGGAATCGCGATTCGGTAAATGATGATTTGATTTATGAGCATTTGAAAATTTTGTCGGACGGCAAATTGGAAATGCCTGAAAATTCACGTTTGTTGAATACCGGAGATATCCTTTCCAGGGGAAGTTCTACTGGTTCTGGTTCGGGTTCTAGTTCGGGGTCCGGTTCGTACCAAAAGAAAAAGAAACCTTTTGGGAAAAAAGGGAAAGATAAAAATGGTTACCACAAAAAATATAGTTCATATTAAAATCTAAAAAAACGCGGTGAGTTCTTTCGAGATTATTGGCGGGCAAAAACTAAGCGGGGAAATTATTCCCCAGGGTGCTAAAAATGAAGCTTTGCAAATAATCTGTGCAACGCTTTTAAGCCCCGAAAAGATTACCATTTCAAACATCCCGGATATTCGCGATGTCAATAAATTGATTGACTTGTTAAAGCATTTGGGGGTGAGGATTGAAAAAATCAGTGCCGGTACTTATACTTTCCAGGCTGAAAATATTGATTTTGGTTATTTAAGAACGGACGATTTTCAGAAAAAAGCTTCCAGCCTCCGGGGATCCATCATGATATTGGGGCCTTTGGTAGCGCGCTTTGGAAAAGGTTTTATCCCGCAACCCGGTGGTGATAAAATAGGCCGCCGCCGTTTAGACACCCACTTTATCGGACTGCAAAAACTGGGAGCTAAATTTACTTACAAAGCCGCCGAAAAATATTACCTGGTTGAAGCTGAAAAACTCAAAGGCAATAACATGCTTTTAGATGAAGCTTCGGTGACCGGTACCGCCAATATTTTAATGGCCGCCACTTTGGCCGAAGGCCGCACCACTATTTTTAATGCTGCCTGCGAACCTTACCTTTTACAATTGAGCAAAATGCTGATTCGTATGGGAGCGCGGATTCAGGGTGTAGGTTCCAACTTGCTGACCATTGATGGCGTTGACAGCCTTGGGGGATGTGAGCACCGAATGATGGCCGATATGATTGAAGTAGGAAGCTTTATCGGGATGGCCGCCATGACACAGTCGGAAGTTACCATTAAAGGAGTAGATTATGAAGCCCTTGGCATTATTCCGGAAGTGTTCCGCCGCATGGGCATTCATATCGAACCCAGAGGAAACAATTTATTCATCCCTGAGCAGGAAAGTTACGAGGTCGAAACTTTTATTGATGGTTCTATCATGACCATTGCTGATGCTCCGTGGCCGGGATTTACCCCCGACCTGATTAGTATCGCTTTGGTGGTGGCAACACAGGCCAAAGGCAGTGTTTTGATTCACCAAAAAATGTTTGAAAGCCGTTTGTTTTTTGTGGATAAACTGATTGATATGGGAGCGCAGATTATTTTGTGCGATCCGCACCGTGCAACGGTCATCGGCTTGGATCGTAAATATCCGCTTCGCGGGATTAAAATGACATCGCCCGATATCCGTGCCGGGGTTGCCCTGTTAATTGCAGCACTTTCGGCCGAAGGTAAAAGCGTTATCGATAATATTGAACAAATTGACCGTGGTTATCAAAATATTGATGAACGCCTGCGTATGCTTGGGGCTCAAATTAAACGTATCGATTAATTTTTCTCCCCTTTTAAATATTATGACAAATTGTCTCACAAATCGGATTGGCAAATAATTTGTGAAGCAGGGGTGGGTTTATAAATAAATTTTTGTTTTAGCAATGACTAAGGAAAAAGATCAACATAAGGAAGAAGAGATTAAACAAGAAGCGGAAGTTAAAGAAACCGAAGCGAACGAGGTAAAAGAAACGGAAGAGAAAAGTTCTTCGTCAGAAACTCCAGAAGATAAAAAAGAAACTAAGAAGAAATTGAGGCGGAAGAAAAAAACTGTCGCCGAAGAACTGGACGAAGAAAAGGAAAAATATGCCGAGCTGAACGATAAATATTTACGGCTGTTTTCCGAGTTTGATAATTTCCGTAAAAGAAACATCAAAGAGCGTTTGGAACTAACCAAAACAGCTTCGCAGGAAGTTGTGGTATCCATGCTCCCGATTATCGATGATTTTGAACGCGCCCTGAAAGCGTTCGAAGAATCAAAAGAAACAGAAAGTTTAAAAGAAGGGGTAACCTTAATTTACAATAAACTGAAAACTACGCTTGGAGCCAAAGGCCTGGAGTGTATGGATTCGCAAGGCAAAGAATTTGATACCGATTATCACGAAGCTTTGACCCAGATTCCGGCTCCTTCAGAAGACATGAAAGGCAAAGTAGTTGATGTGATCGAAAAAGGTTATATCCTGGGCGGAAAAGTAATCCGCTTTGCGAAAGTTGTGGTTGGGAAATAAATAGTAAGCTTACTGAATTTTACAAAAGATGTCGAAAAGAGATTATTACGAAATATTGGAAGTGTCGAAAGATGCATCGGAAGCGGAAATTAAAAAAGCTTACCGTAAGCAGGCTTTAAAATATCACCCTGATAAGAACCCGGATAACAAAGAGGCTGAAGATAAATTTAAGGAAGCTGCCGAGGCTTACGAGGTGTTGAGCAACGCGGAGAAGCGTCAGCGATACGATCAATTCGGACATGCCGGTGTTGGAGGTGCTGCCAGTGGTGGCCATGGTTTCGGTGGTGGCATGAGCATGGAAGACATCTTTAGCAATTTTGGCGATATCTTTGGAAGCGCATTTGGTGGTGGTTTTGGCGGCTTTGGAAGCAGTGGCCGTCGCCGGCGTGTAAATAAAGGTTCTAACCTGAGGGTAAAAGTAAAACTGACTTTGCAGGAAATTGCCAATGGCGTTGAGAAAAAAATAAAAGTCAACAAATACGTAACTTGTAATTCGTGTGGAGGTAGCGGAGCCGAGGGCCACGGAGGACATGCAACTTGTCCTACCTGCCATGGAACCGGACAGGTGACCCGTGTTGCCAATACTTTCCTGGGGCAAATGCAAACTTCTTCAACTTGTCCGACTTGCGGCGGAGAAGGAAAGATCATTCAAAACAAATGTCACTCATGTGGTGGCGATGGCATTGTAAGGGGTGAGGATGTGATCTCGATTAAAATTCCGGCCGGAGTTGCCGAAGGCATGCAACTGTCGGTAAGTGGCAAAGGAAATGCCGGAGCCCGAGGAGGAATCCCCGGAGATTTAATTGTGTTGATTGAAGAAATTCCGCACGACGAACTGATCCGCGATGGTTTTAATTTGGTTTACGACAAATATTTGAGCATTCCGGAAGCTGCGCTCGGAACCAATATTGAAATTCCTACTGTTGATGGAAAAGCAAGGGTGAAAATCCCGGCTGGTACCCAGGCCGGAAAAGTACTTCGCCTGAAAGGAAAAGGATTGCCAGATGTGAATTCATACAGTCGTGGCGATCTTTTAATTAATATCAATGTGTGGACGCCAAAGAACCTTACAAAAGAAGAAAAAGAAATGCTGGAAAAATTATCAAAATCAGATAATTTTAAACCCAACCCAAGCAGTAAAGACCAAAGCTTTTTCAGCCGGATGAAAGAGTATTTTGAAGGGTATTAAAAAAAGCTTTTGACATTAAAGCTAAAATACTTGTAATTTATTGTAGATAATTTAGTTGCTGTTAATTAAGGCTTGAAGCCTTAAGTCGGCTATACTTTTCTTCCATCTTCGGATCTTTGTCTTCCGGCCAATTATCATTTATAATATTGAATTTCATCCGAAACAGATCCCTTTCTGAGGCGTAGCGATTTATTAATTGTTAACTTTTTCTAAAGTTCATTTGAATTTTTGATTCATTTCAAAATTTTAGTAGTTTTACCCCACCAAATTTACAATTCAATGGATTTATTTATTGCCGAAAACGTTAACAAAGCCTTTGCAAATCATCAGGCTCTGACTGATTTGAGTATTAAGGTTCCTGAAAATAGTATCTTCGGATTGCTTGGCCCCAATGGAGCCGGAAAAACGACCTTGATCCGTATTATTAACCAAATTACCGC
Organism: Bacteroidales bacterium; assembly: GCA_963664245.1. GTDB lineage: Bacteria > Bacteroidota > Bacteroidia > Bacteroidales. The sequence continues at coordinate 1,242,264 of OY760934.1, read as the reverse complement.
TCCTGATACCGGGAGATTGTTTTTGAAGGGTGAAAAATTACAACCCAAACACATTGCCAATATTGGCTATTTACCCGAGGAACGCGGTTTGTATAAAAAAATGAAAGTGGGCGAGCAGGCGATTTATCTTGCCCAATTAAAAGGATTGAGCCGTTCGGAAGCAATCAAACGCCTGAAAATCTGGTTCGAAAAATTTGATATTGCTGCCTGGTGGAACCGCAAAGTGGAAGAGCTTTCAAAAGGTATGCAGCAAAAAGTACAGTTTATTGTCACTATTTTGCACGAACCCGAATTGTTGATTTTTGATGAACCTTTTTCCGGTTTCGATCCGATTAATGTTAATCTTTTGAGAGATGAAATCTTGAAACTTCGGGAAAACGGATCAACCATTATTTTTTCTACACACAATATGGCTTCGGTAGAGGAGCTATGTGATCACATTGCCTTGATTAATAACTCGCGTAAAATCCTTGATGGGAAGGTGAAAGAAGTTAAACGTGAATATAAATCCAACATTTTTGAAATTTTTTACACTGGTTTTGAGCAGGATATTCAAAGCCTGGTAAACGGAAATTTTGAAATGATTGATACCGGGAAAGATGAAGATGCTTCGTTTGCTAAAATCAAAGTGAATGAAGGCAGCCAAAACGACCTCCTAAAACAACTTATTCCTCACATGGAAATCCTTTCATTTAACGAAATCATTCCAAGTATGAATGATATTTTTATTCAACGTGTGGCCGAAGCAAACCAATCTAAAAACTAATCGCCATGGGAAAAATAGGACTTATTATTTCGAGAGAATATTTGATTAGGGTTCGTAAACCTTCGTTTATCGTAATGACTATTTTGGGGCCGATTTTAATGGCAGCCATGTTTATTGTGCCGGTTTATTTAGCGATGACTGATGAAGGTTCGCAAAAAACCGTAGCGGTGATTGATGACAGTGGCTTGTTTTGGGGAAAATTTAAAACGGACGAAAGCCATAAGTTTATTAAACTTGAGATGGATTTGGAAGAAGCAAAAAGCAGTTTTGAAGATTTGGATGTATATGCTTTGCTCTACATTCCCAAAAAACAACTAAATCTGCCTAACCAGGGCATGCTTTATTCGGATAAACAACCCAACCTCGATCTCAAATCGTACATCGAAAGGGTGATGCGTAAAGAGATTGAGGAGCAGAAACTGGTTCTTGAGATTGACAAATTGAGCTTAAATGAAAAGCAAAAAGAAATTGCTTTCAATATTCCGGTAGCTATAAAAACCAACATCAATATTAGTACCATTAAATTGGGCGAAGGTGATGAAGAAACCCAAACCTATGCAGGTTTATCAATGGCTGTAGGTGGTTTTACGGCATTTATGATTTATATGTTCATCTTTATTTTTGGAGCACAGATTATGCGCGGGGTGATTGAAGAAAAGACTAATCGTATCATCGAGGTAATTGTCTCTTCGGTGAAGCCCTTTCAAATTTTGATGGGAAAAATATTGGGAATAGCCATGGTTGGACTTACTCAGCTATTACTTTGGGTTGTTTTAACCACAGGGATTGTAAGCCTGGCTCAATCGTTGATGGGGGATGATATTAAACCTCCCAAAACCGAAATGGTTTCCGGAGATCAGTTGGTTCCTTCTGACAATGTAAAAGAATTAAGTGCTCCGCAAAAAGTATTTGAGATGATACATTCCATCAACTTTGTTTCTATTATTCTTTCGTTTACTTTTTATTTTCTGGGGGGCTATCTGCTTTATGCTGCATTGTTTTCGGCGGTTGGTTCGGCCGTTGATAATGAAACCGATACCCAGCAGTTTATGTTGCCAATTACCATTCCGTTGATTTTAGCTATTGTTATGTTACAAGTGGTGATTCGTAACCCGGAAGGTCCACTGGCATTTTGGATGTCGATGATTCCGTTTACCTCGCCCATTATTATGATGGCAAGGGTGCCTTTTGGCGTGCCTTATTGGGAATTGGCCCTATCGATGGGATTGCTGGTTTTAGGCTTTTTCCTAACCACCTGGTTGGCAGCCCGTATTTACCGCATTGGTATTTTAATGTACGGGAAAAAACCAACGTATAAAGAGCTGTGGAAGTGGATACGTTACCGGGGATAATTCTCAACGATTAGTATATCTGGAAACTAATTTTCTACATATCTTTTTTCTTAATCTGCAAAGTCCTCTTTTCAATCGATCTAAAAAATTGAAAATTAACCGATTGTATGTTTGATTTTTTTATTTTTGCTTTGAACCAAACAAAATTTTCTTGTCACCAATTACAGCTGAATTTTTTGAATTATGTAATAAAATCAATACCTATGAAAAAACTTTGTAAAAAAATATGTGCCTTTTTGTTTTTAGGCATTATGACTATGAACCTTTCATTTGCACAGCAAACTGTGGATGGGTGGATCCAGTTTCGTGGTCAGGATAGAAACGGAATTGTTAACGAGAACCTTCCTTTATCGGCCGATGGAAAAGTTAAAACAAAGCTGGTTTGGAAACAAAAAATGGGAGCGGGTTTTTCCGAAATCCTGGTCTTAAATGACCGGATTTATACCCTTTATGGAAATAAAATTGACAGCCTTCATGGATTGGAATATGTAGTGTGTTACGAAGCTAAAACCGGAAAAGAGATTTGGAAAACCCCAATCGATTCGCTTTATATAGAACCCGATAACTGGGGAGACGGTTCGCGTTCAACACCTTGTATGGACGAAGAAAATATTTACTGTTTTAGTGGAAAGGGAAAACTTTCGGCTCATCGTTTGGTGGATGGTAAAATGATTTGGCAGATTGATTTTGCTGAAAAATATGGCAGCCGGATACCCCGTTGGGGTTTTTCAAGTTCGCCATTACTGGTCGATGGTAAATTAATCATGGAAGTAGGGGCCAAGGGCAATAACGGACTGATGGCTTTTAACCCGAAAGATGGAAGTGAAATCTGGAGAAATGGAACAGGAGATGCTTCGTTTAATTCTCCTGTTTTTATAAGTATTGATGGCCAAGAGCAAATTGTATTTCTTGGCGGATCAACCGTACAATCATTTACCCCGGAAGGAGATACGCTGTGGAAAATGAGGCTCCCTATCGGAGGGGTAATTCCGTTGCCGCTGCAGTTTGAAGACAATAAGTTGTTCTTCTCAAATATTTCAAGGGGTTTTGCAATCATTGAGGTTAATGATAATAAAGCCAAAGAGGTATTAAAAGGTACCAGTATGAAAAATGATTTTACTACTTCTATTTATTATAATGGATATTTTTATGGTTACCATGTTGCTGCTTTGCGTTGTATCTCTGCCGAAACAGGTGAGGTTAAATGGTCGAAACGTGGTTTTGGTAAAGGAAGCCTGACCATGGTTGGCGATAAGTTACTGGTGCTTTCAGATAAAGGTAAACTGGCTTTTGTTGAAGCCAATCCTGAAGCATATACTGAGTTTGGTGCTGTTCAGGCGATGGATATTAACCGTGCATGGACCTGCCCCAGTTATTATAAAGGGTATGTGTTTGTCCGTAACCTGGAAGAAATTGCCTGTTATCAGTTAAATTAGTGTTCACCCAAAAATACAAACCGATGAAAATAGATACGTATAAAATAATCGTTTTATTATTTGCTTTGTCAGTTGGCGTTTTTGCTAAAGCGCAAACAGCCGATGAAATTATTGCAAAACATATTAAGGCTCATGGTGGTGAAAAAAACTGGGAAAAGGTTGATGCGATTGCGATTCATGGAATGTTTACAGCTTTTAGTGTGGAGAAAGAATTTTACGCACTAAAAACAAAAGAGGGATTCTACTTTAGCGATCTTTACCTGAACGACGACAAAAAAGTAGTTGAAGGAAATAATGGTGAAAATTATTGGGTTAATGATCCTTGGTTTGAAATTCCATATGCCCGCAAAACCAACCGGGCCGAAACCAATGCAATGATTCAAAAAGCTGATTTGTTTACTCCCTTTTACAAATATAAAGAACACGGCTATACTGTAGAATATTTAGGACAGAAAGAGATAGAAGGCGTGGATGCCCATGTGTTGAAATTAACCCGTGCAAACGGATTTGAAGAGACCTGGTACCTGGATGCTTCTATTTACCTCGAATTTAAGTGCGAATCGATGTGGAGCGATTTTGCAAGAGCTTTGCCCTGCGAAACTTTTTTTGAAGATTTTAGGGAAGTGGATGGCCTGGTTCTCCCGTTTTATGTTGAGCGAATGTTTGGCCAGCGTAACCGTATGCTTGCGATTGAAAAAATTGAAATCAACCCTGAGTATGATCCTGCTGTTTTTGAGATGCCGTTTATGGATCAGATGAAAGAGCTGGCTTTTATGAAAGGAGATTGGAACGTAAACATTGAAGCCATGAACCGAAGCGGGAAATGGCAAACCGTTTATCAAACCACTTCAAACATTACGTCCGAGGCGAGTAACCTGATAAAATTTGCCTTGAATTATGAAAGCTTTTTTAATTATTTATTAGTGTTTAATATCAGTTTTACGCCTTCCTCTGATAAATACCGGATGACGATGTTTAATGAACTATCTCCAGGCATTGAATTGTTTGAAGGTGAGCTGAAAGACGGAGTGTTTACTTTTGATAATGCGAAATATGCTGTATTATACGATAATGGTGAATTTATGCAGATACGTATTTTCGATATCAATAAAGATGAATTTAAAATGGAGCTCAGAACTTCAAGAGATAAGGGGATAAGCTGGATTCCTTCTGATCGTTATATATTTAAGCGTAAATAAAAAATCTGGATTATTTCCAGTTCTGAATCTCAACAATATTCCCTTCCGGGTCTTGGGCATAAACAACAGTTAATGTTCCAACTCCCGGAATTTCTTTTTGCAGGGTTTCGCCGTATGCTTTTCCGCCGTGATTTAAAAGCTTTTTCAAAACACTTTCTACATCTTCAACCAAAAAGGCAATGTGGCGAAAGCCATAGGCGTTGATTTTTTGTTCCGGATCATTTTCAGGTTTTTTGTCGAACTCAAAAATTTCCAGCGTTGGTCCATTTTCATAGCCGGGCAATCTTAAATGGATCCCCTTGATGTTTACGTTTTCAATGTCTGTTACTTTGTCGATCCATTCCCCGGAAAGATCGCGTTCGGGATAGATGGGGTCGCACGCAAAAACATCCATGTAAAATTGGGCAAGTTTTTGCCAGTTTCGGGCAATAATATTGGTGTGTGCAAATTTCATAACGGGTCGTTTTTAAAGATTTTAAACAGATTATATCTTCTCCAGAATTTATAGGTTGTGAGAGAAGTTTGAACAACTAATTTTTCGAAGATACGGAAACGCATTAAATAATGGATAATGCGGTAAAAGGCAAAAAGTAAAAACAAATAGGCTCCCCATTCAATGGCAAAAAGGGCGATTTCTGAAACAGTAGGGGGAAGCTTTGTTTTGATAAGGATATCAATGTTTGATAATTTGTAGAGCCCGGCTAAAATTACGGCATAAAATAAAAATGAAAACCCGAAGATAAATCCATGGGCCGTTTCAATGGCCTGCTGCGGACAGGCGTTCATACATTGCATACAGCTCTCGCATTTGTAGGTCCAGAAACAGCGGTCATCCACAATTTTAATGGCTTGTACGGGGCATTTTTCAATACATAAATTGCAATGGGTGCAGCTTTTTGAAGCGATGAAAGATTTTGCAAAAATAAAACGCCCGATGATATAATATCCAATCGCAACCGGAGCGATGAGGGTGTCCTGGATGATATCCCTGAATGTCCTTAGGTTTTTCTTACCGTTAAAGATTTTTTGAATAAACTTTTCGGTGTCTTTTTTCCGCTTTTCGAAAATTGACCGCACAACTTTTTCTTTTAGTCCGGGATGAACCGAAATCCAGTTTGAGGGTAAATCAATAGAGCCGAGACCCACAATTTTATATCCTTTACATTTCAGGATCAGTGCTGACAGCCACAGGGCAATCCCGCTTAAACCCGGGAGAAAGATTTTTCCCATCTTCATTCCTGCACGGGTGTTCAACAAAAAGATGCGGTTGTTTTTTGATTTCGGGAAGCGGCGGATGAAGCGCAAGAGAATAGGCGGGAAGTTAAAACCGTGGGTTGGTCCGCAAATGCCAATGAGTGTGCTTTCCGGAATATTTCCGGCTTTTCGTTTTTCCAGTTCAGCAATGTTGACCAGTTTTGTCGGGATGTTTTTTTGTTCGGCAAACTCTCTGATCCAACGGGCTACACTTTGGGCGTTCCCGGTTCCCGAGAAATAATAAATGATACTGTTTTTAACGGATGTTGAATCCATATGTCAATTTGATAAACGATTTTTGCTTGCTTAACTGAATGATTTTTTGTTCAATCAAATTTAACTTTTTCTGTTTAAGGAAGCTTGAAATTTTCTCTTCATCTACTTCGTGAGAGAAATTTGCAAGTTTTGCAAGCGAATGGTAGCTGCTTTCAGAAACAAAATTTGTTGGACTGTTTTTTTGAATAATGATGACCAGCTTGCCGTTTTTGCCCAGGGTTCTTACAATTTTCTCAAGTGCTTTTTCAGGATCAACATATTCCAGTACCAGCCCGATGAAATATAGATCAATATGCCGTATTTTTAGTTCGTCCTTTTGGATGTCAAGCTTTAGTGTCTCTATTCCGGGAATTTTATCTTTGAATTGGGCCTCGCATTCTTTCAGATAATCAGCATTGATGTCGATGGCATAAACTTTTGAAGTGATGTTATTATTAATGTGTTCGAGCCCGTTTCCGGTGGCGCAGCCAAGCAGTGCAAAACGATTGGGCTTGAACCGCTCGAGGCTTTCTTTGGTGAGCTTGCTTAACAGTTGTGCCTGGCCAACTTCGGTCATGTGGCTGGTGTAATCGGACGAAGGTATATTGAGCCAGGGATTTTGCATGGGTTGTTTCGGATTGAGTTTTTATTGTTTGCAATATACAATTTTTGTTTGTGGGGAAAGAAGTTATATGTGCCTAATAAATAAGCTTCCCAAACGTATTCATAAATGGGTCGACACCGACCACAGTGTAATAAAATATCCCTGCCAGCCAGCCGTGAAATAATCCAAGCACACAAATATTCCGTTCTCTCAGATAGATGAACGTATAGAATAAGGCAAGCAGGAAGGTTCCGGCAATGAGCCACCAAACAGGATAATGAACGGCAGAAAAAAGAACAGACGGGATAAGGATGATAAAAACCTTACTGATTTTCGGTTTTTTAAGATCGTTTAGATTGCCTGCAACCAGAGCAATTAGCAAAAATTGTTGGATGCTTCCCCAAATGGGATAGGTGATAAGAATGGGGATAATGTGCCAGCTTAAATTAATTGTGCCCTGGATGAGCCCGATAATAATCATTGCCATTACTCCGGCTAGTCCAAAAGGCAGCACCATTTTTAATACTTTTTTAAAATTATCGGTTCGGAATCCCCAGTGTTTAAAAATCCGGGGCGAAGTCCGCCATTTGTAAATAATGTATATCAGCCAGAAAAGCGAAGCTGTAACGACAAACAGAAACCGCCATTGCAGATAATCCATAAATACAAATTTACCAATGGCTGTAATAAAAACGGCAATGATTTCGAGGGGTTGTCTGGGTTTGGGCATTTTAGGGATTATTTATTTTTACTGTATGTTGGTGTTTTGTGCTTTATCTTTTATTGAACAATTACCATTTTTTTGCATTGAATCCAAGGTTTAGCTGTAACATGATAGGAAAAAATCCACTGTTCCCTTTTGTATCAAAATAATATACAGAACCTAGCTCAAATAGAAGGTGTATTTTTCCATAAGAGCGTTGAATTCCCCAAGTTGGTCCAAAATCGAAACTAATATCATCTATACGATAAATGTTTTTGGATTCAATTTCTTTGAAGTTGGTTAACAATCTTAATCCCCAATAATTTCCAGAGTTATAATTTATGTTCTTTCCTTTTGATTGTCTTTTCTCCCGATTATAAATCTTTTTATAGGACAAGTCCAAGAAAGGTGAAATATAATAGGTAACTCCACTAACGATGTAATTATACTCAAGATGCATATAGCTTCCATGTATCCCAATCCCTGGATTTATAGCAATTGTTGATTTATTTGAAATAGGTAATTCAAATTCTAAGCCTGGGCTGATAGCATTAATTCTAAATACATTTTTCAATGGTTTTTCATTGTTTTGTCCCAAAACATTAATACAAATTAATAGTCCAAATAATAAAGTCAGTTTCTTCATTGTGAAATTTAGATTTAAAAATCAGTTGCAAATAAATTTCTAGCTCCTCTGAGCCCACATTTCTGATATTTATTGTAGGCCTGTGCGGTTCGTTCACGAATTTGTTCATTGGATTCGTTCAAAATCCAGCCGTCAATAGCACTTTTTAAGGTGTAAGCTTCCGGAGCCATTAAGCCTGTTGTCCAAACTAATGGGTAAGCACCGGAGTCTTCAATAAAAGAATTAAAAAATTCTTTGCTAAAACAAGCTAAAATAATTACCTCTTTTTTTTCTGAGTTTTTTGGTTTTAAAGCCAGATCCAAATTAAAATCCATGAGTCCATCGTGCCCAACATAAGCTAAAAGTTGAGATTTCCCACCAAATTCCAGCGATGAACTATCGTGTTTTATTTTAATTTGATAATCTCCGATGCTGGAAATTAGGAAATCTTTAATGGCTGTTTTAATTTCAATTCCTCTATATGCATCAGCTAACAAATAGGTGTTTGACGATTTGTGTTTAAAAAGTATTCTTTCAATAATTTTATTGCTTGGATGATTAACCGTATTTATTATTTCCCAATCACCACTGTTTTTGAAATAAGACTTAACACCAAACATGGCTCCCCAATATAAATTGTTACGGGCTTCTTCTCCATTTCCAAGTTTCTTCGGAACAGGAACGATTCCTTGGTTAAGATTATCACATAGCGCAACAAAGACGTGTATGGTTCTTGTTTCCTGTGAATAGGTGTGCTTAATAAACAATCCAACTAGGATTAAAACAATGCCGAGGATTTTGAGGGTTTGTCTGGGTTTGGACATAAGTAGAATTCAGGGTTTATTTAGTAAAAAACTTGATAATTCCTCCATTATATTTGTGCCCGTATTTTAGGGCGGCTTCATACGGAGAGATAACTATTGTTTTTTCAACAAGAGTAGGATTTATTCCGGCCGGAGTGTTCAATGTGTCTTTTTCATTTAAAACATATATCGGCATGCTATCGTAGATGAAATAATTAGAATACGTTCCTAATAATTTCTGCATGCTTATTTCTGCCTGAATTAAAAATAACCCATTTAATCCGATAATACCAATATTTTTGCAGTCTTCAGGTGCTTTGTAAGTGGTGTCGCTAATTTTATTTGAACCGATCATTGAAATTATTTCTTCTTTTTTGAGCCTGATGAAGAATCCGTTTAACACGTTTTGCGCCCTGGAGCGTTGTGTCCTGATTTTTTCCTTTTTTTCTTTCTCAACGGATAAAATGATTTGAATATTAGCTTTTTCAATCATGGAAAGAGAATCAGTAACATCCGTGTATTTTGGCTTGTACCAAGGGAATTGGCTAAAATGTTCTTTTAAATCTTTGGACTTAAAAATGAAACCTTTTCTGGCAAATATTTCGTTTCTCAAAATCCGGAGGTCTTTTAGGGTATAATTCTTAATTTTCCAATCAGTTAATAAAATCACTGAAGTACTTGGGTTGTCAATATCAGTTATGATGTATCCTGTTTTCTGTAATAATTTAAATGACCCATTATCAGTTATGGTATAAAAACTGTACTTGTCATAATTTGTTTCTTCACTGTCTTCTTTTACATACCCTTTGTCATCCATCTCTCGTATTGTTTTATAGTCGTTAATAACGATGAGTTCTTTAGTTAATAAATAGCATGATTTTCCAGAACTTTCCCAAAAATCACCAGGATCATCGCAGCCATAACCTATATCAATATGAGAAATCAATTTTCCCTCTCCGTTGAAAGATAGTAGAACCTCTCTTGAGCATACTCCACCTATGGTAATGCTTATTACAGTAAACGTATTTTCTTTGATATTAAATGGTTTGTAATCAAAAGTTCCATAGAAACTCCTGTAAGCATCATTTAAAGATATCCATTCTTTACCCAAGTGTTTTTTTATTAAATTATCAGGAATTTTGTTGAATCCGTCAGTAAGTTCAATGAATTTATTGAATGATGCCATAAACTCTTCCTTGGTTTCCTGGCTAAAGCAATTTACGGAAAAGGATAAAAGCAATACTAGAGCAACTTTTTTCATATACATAATTTAAATTTCATTATTTCAATTGGGGAGCCATAAAACCCAAATGTAAGAAAAATTTAAATACCAAAATCCCTCTAGCTTGATAAGGGTGAGAACAAAAGTTTGTGGGTGTCTTTTATTTTTTATCGTAAATGTGGCTGAATCATGTGCATTGAACTTAGCTTGTATTTTTTCAATATAAAGCCAATACTGTCAGAATAGTAAAAGTCGTTATGTTTTAAGATTTGATAGTATTCATTTATTATCTTGCCTGATCTTGTTTCAGGATAGCTTGTTTTATATCTTTCATAAGTTTTTTTGACTTCTGGTAAAAGAATGTTCGTATTCCAGTCAAAGAGTCTCGAATTATCAAGTCCGGTCAATAAAGTTTCGAGATAAACTTTGTAATAATAATTTGCTTCATTTGTCAATTTAGTATTAGGATAACTTTCAATGAATTTTTCCCAAGCATAAACTCTCTCCGAAAGTTTATCAAATGATAATAATAAAATAGCGTCTTCGGAAAACGGTTCCTTTAATTCTTTATTTCTCAGTATAAGATACTCTTTTAACGATGGAGATAAATTGTGTTTGAAAGTGTTGTAAAAGAAGTCTGGTTGTACGTCAACATAAAAAGTCCCTTCACTCATAAAAAGGGCAAGCCCATTTTGATTTAATTTAGAATAAAATTTTTGTACTTCTGTGTCTTCATTATTTTTGTAAAGCTTATTAGTAACAGAAGAATATTTTGTTTCTAAACTGTCAGTCATCCTGTTTGTTGTCGTGTAGAAGAATTCTAAGAATATATAATAAGCTGAGTCTGCAAGCGATTCAGGAACATTCATTTTATTCGTTATATACTCTTTTGCAATACTTATAGAATTTATGTCGAAAGCTCTTAAACTATCCAATAGAGCAATATATTCATCAAGTGTTTCTTGTTTTTTAATTTTTTTTGCACTTTGGTTTTTAATTTTATTTTTGCTTTCGTTTTTTTTGGGATTGTCATTTTGGTTTCGACAACTAAAAACGGATACAACTAAAAAAATAACAATGAGCTTTTTCATGTTATAAAAATATTAATTACTCGTGATTCATTCATGTATTTTGCCTTCAACATTCATTGTTTTGTTTTGGGGAGCCATACAACCCAAAGATAATAAATTTTAAAATAACAAACTGCAAATTCCAAATCACAAATGTTTGGATATTGAAGTTTGGAATTTATTTGTTATTTGGTGCTTGATATTTAGAATTTCAACCCCAAAATCGGCGTTCAATATAACACTTCTTTATATCTTTGCAATTCATTCAAAAATTAATTGAAATTTTTATAAAAACGTATTGTTTTTTTAAATTCTTTTACTACCTTTGCAGCCCCAAAATATAGGGGAAAGTAAATAAAAATACTGAAAAGAGCCGGAAAACCTGATAAGTGAAGACGATTATAGGTTTTTCAGAATCAACTCAAAAAAAGTGTAACGTTCTGGTTATAAAGAGTTGAGGGTGTAAAGTCTTAATCCGAATCTCTTTCCGTGTCAATTTTCAGCAAAATTTAAAACATAATTAATTATTAGATAAAAACTAATAAAAGCGTAATATGCCGACAATTCAACAATTAGTTCGCAAAGGGCGTCAGAAATTAACAGAAAAAAGCAAGTCTCCTGCTTTGGACGCATGTCCTCAACGCAGAGGCGTATGTGTGAGAGTGTATACAACCACTCCCAAAAAACCGAACTCAGCCATGCGTAAAGTAGCCAGGGTTCGTTTAACCAATGGTAAAGAAGTGAACTCTTACATCCCGGGTGAAGGCCACAACTTGCAGGAACACTCTATTGTAATGATTCGCGGGGGCAGGGTAAAAGACCTTCCGGGCGTTCGTTATCACATCATCCGTGGTGCATTAGACACTTCAGGTGTAGAAGGACGTACGCAGCGTAGATCAAAATACGGTACGAAACGACCAAAAAAATAGGATAAAAAATAACTCAAGTATATAGCAATGAGGAAAGCAAAACCAAAAAAGAGAATTATTCTTCCGGATCCAAAATACAATGATACTTTGGTGACAAAATTTGTGAATAACCTGATGCTTCAAGGAAAGAAAAACCTTTCCTATAAAATTTTCTACCAGGCAATGGATATTGTTGCTGAGAAAATAGATGAAAATCCGGTGGATGTTTGGAAAAAAGCATTGGCAAATGTTACCCCGGCAGTTGAGGTTAGAAGCCGTAGGATTGGTGGTGCAACATTTCAAATTCCTTCTGAAATCAGGCCAGGCCGTAAAATGTCTATCGGGATGAAAAACCTGATCGGCTTTGCTCGTAAACGTCATGAAAAAACCATGGGCGAAAAATTAGCCGGCGAAATCATGGCTGCTTACAAAGAAGAAGGAAACGCATTTAAAAAGAAAGAAGATACTCACAGGATGGCAGATGCTAACAAAGCATTCTCTCACTTCAGATTTTAATTAAACACGCAAATCATTGATAAAAGGTATAATAAATAAGATGTCAGAAAGGTTATTACATACACGCAATATCGGCATCATGGCGCACATCGACGCGGGTAAAACCACGACGACTGAGCGTATATTATATTATACCGGAATCAACCATAAAATTGGAGAAGTTCACGACGGTGCCGCTACCATGGATTGGATGGCGCAAGAACAGGAGAGAGGGATTACAATTACCTCGGCAGCAACCACCGTTTTCTGGAAATTCAACAATAAAGAATACAAAATTAACATCATCGATACTCCCGGCCATGTTGACTTTACTGTTGAGGTGGAACGTTCGTTAAGAGTATTGGATGGTGCCATCGCTATTTTCTGTGCTGTGGGTGGGGTAGAACCCCAATCGGAAACAGTATGGAGACAAGCCGATAAATACCGGGTGCCACGCATCAGCTATGTAAATAAAATGGACCGTTCAGGTGCCGATTTTTATAAAGTGTTAGCTGATATTAAAGAAAGACTTGGTGCCCAACCGATACCATTACAAATTCCAATTGGAGCAGAAGATGGTTTTGAGGGCGTGGTCGATTTAATCACCAACAAAGCTTATAACTGGGATAGCGAAAGCTTGGGAGCTAAATATTTTGAAGTTCCGATCCCGGAGGCCGTAAAACAAGACGTTGAGAAATACCGAATTCAGTTGATCGAAGGCGTTGCCGAAGAAAGCGATGAATTGTTCAGTAAGTTTTTGGAAGATCCGAACTCTATTACCGAAGAAGACATTATCCGCGAAGTCCGAAAGGCAACACTTAACCTTAAGATCACCCCGGTTTTATGTGGTTCTTCGTTTAAGAACAAAGGTGTTCAGCACTTACTTGATGCCATCACAGCTTACCTTCCATCACCAATCGATGTTCCTTCCGTAACCGGTATCAACCCATTCACAGAAAAAGAAGAAATAAGACATGCTGACAGCGAAGAACCATTTGCTGCCCTGGCTTTTAAAATTGCAACCGATCCTTTCGTGGGGCGTATTGCATTTTTTAGGGCTTATTCTGGTTCGCTTGACGCAGGAAGCATGGTTCTTAATGCCAGTACCAATAAAAAAGAACGTATTGCCCGAATCCTTCAAATGCACGCCAATAAACAAAACCCGCTTAAACGAATTGAAGCCGGTGATATTGGAGCAGCTGTTGGGTTCAAGCAAATCCGTACCGGCGATACACTGACTGATATCAAACACCCCTTGGTGCTTGAAACAATCGATTTCCCGGAACCTGTGGTAAGTTTAGCGGTTGAACCTAAAGTGCAGGATGATGTTGACAAATTAGCTATTTCTTTGCGGAAATTAGCTGAAGAAGATCCAACATTTAATGTACGTGTTGATGAAGAAACTGGCCAAACCATTATCAATGGAATGGGCGAGTTACATTTGGAAATTTTAATTGACCGCTTAAAACGCGAGTTCAATATAGACGTAAACAAAGGTAAACCACAGGTTGCTTATAAAGAAACCATTACCGAAACCGTTCGTCACCGCGAAGTTTACAAAAAACAAACCGGTGGTAAAGGTCGTTTCGCTGAAATTTACATCGAAATTGCTCCGGGCGATGAAGAGGTAAAAGGTTTACAATTTGAAAACGAAGTGAAAGACGGAAATATTCCAAAAGAATACATTCCGGCCATCGAAAAAGGACTTAAAATGGCCATGCAAAACGGGGTGCTTATCGGCTTCCCGGTGAACAGCCTTAAAGTTCGTTTACTGGATGGCTCTTATCACTCGGTTGATTCTGATGCGCTTTCATTTGAAGTGGCTGCCAACTTGGCCTTTCGCAATGCTTGTAAAGAAGCAAAACCAGCTTTGTTGGAACCCATCATGAAAGTTGAGGTGAATACCCCCGATCAATATGTTGGCGATGTAAGTTCAGATATGAACCGTCGTCGCGGACAAGTTGACAATGTAGAAACCAAAATCGGAAACCAGATCATTAAAGCAAAAGCTCCGTTGGCCGAGCTATTTGGTTATGTAACTGCGGTTCGGACTTTAACCTCGGGCCGTGCGGTATCAAACATAGAATTTTCGCATTATGCAATTACTCCTCCAAATGTTCAGGAAGATGTATTGTATAAGATTAGAGGATACGTAATTAATTCTTAATTGAAAAATTAAAAAAACAAGAACGTGAGTCAAAGGATTAGAATTAAGTTAAAATCATACGATCATAACCTGGTTGATAAATCAGCCGAAAAGATCGTGAAAACTGTAAAAACTACAGGCGCTGTTGTGAATGGTCCTATTCCATTGCCAACAAATAAAAAGATCTTTACAGTGAACAAAGCAACCTTTGTAAACAAAAAATCGAGAGAACAGTTCCAACTTTGTTCTTACAAACGTTTGTTAGACATTTACAGCACCACTTCAAAAACCATTGATGCGTTGATGAAGTTGGAATTACCAAGTGGTGTTGAAGTAGAAATTAAAGTGTGAGTTATTTTACAAAGCATACAGCTTAAAAAAAGAATAAAATGTCAGGATTAATTGGAAAAAAAATAGGAATGACCAGCATTTACGACGAGAACGGGAAAAATATTCCCTGTACCGTTTTGGAAGCTGGCCCATGCGTTGTAACTCAGGTTCGCACCATGGAGAAAGATGGCTATGAAGCCATTCAGATTGCTTATGACGACAAAAAAGATAAGCATACTACCAGTGCAATGAAAGGACATTTTGCCAAAGCCGGAGTTAGCCCAAAACGTATCGTTCGCGAATTTACCCGTTTTGAGAAAGAACATCGCAAAAACGTAGGCGAAGAGCTTAAAGTTGACATATTTGAAGAAGGTGAATTTATTGATGTAATTGGCACGACCAAAGGTAAAGGTTTTCAAGGGGTTGTTAAACGCCACAACTTTGCCGGGGTAAACGACCAAACACACGGTCAGCATAACCGTAACAGGGCTCCTGGGTCAATCGGTGCATCATCATATCCTTCAAGAGTATTTAAAGGAATGCGCATGGCAGGAAGAACCGGTGGAAACCGTGTAAAAATGATCAACCTTCAAATTGTAAAGATCGTTCCTGAAAAGAATTTAGTAGTAGTTAAAGGTGCTGTTCCAGGTCCTAAAAATTCATATATAATTATTGAAAGATGGAGTTAGTAGTACATAAAATAAACGGAGAAAAAACCGATAAAAAGGTAACCCTTAAAGATGAAATCTTTGGAGTGGAACCTAATGACCATGCCATTTATTTAGATACTAAACAATATATGGCTCACCAACGTCAAGGTACGCACAGTTCAAAAGAACGTAGCATGGTTTCTGGTAGTACCCGCAAAATAAAACGCCAAAAAGGTACTGGTACAGCTCGTGCAGGTAGTATCAAATCTGGTGTTTTCAGAGGTGGAGCCCGTATTTTTGGTCCTCAACCCAGAGATTACCACTTCAAATTGAACAAAAAATTAAAAAGAGTTGCCCGTAAATCGGCTTTATCATACAAAGCAAAAGATAACAGTATTTTGGTGGTTGAAAATTTTGATTTTGAAGCTCCAAAAACTAAAAACTATGTTGATTTTTTGACAAGCTTTGAGTTGAGCGGTAAAAAAACATTGTTGGTTTTGGGTGAAGGAAAAGAAAATATCTATCTTTCTGCCAGAAATCTTCCAAAAACCAAAGTTGTTCACGCATCAGCTTTAAACACGTATGATATTTTAAATGCAAACAATTTGATTTTAGCTGAAGGTTCAGTTGAAGAAATTGAAAAAATGTTTGTTTAAGGATAGAAATTATAAAACGAAAGACGATGGAGATCATTAAAAAGCCCGTAATTACTGAAAAGATGACAGAAATTGGCGAAAAACAAAACCGTTATGGTTTTATCGTTGACAAACGCGCCAATAAACTGCAAATCAAACAGGCTGTAAAAGAAATTTACGGTGTAGAAGTTGCAGAAGTCAACACCATGAACTACTCGGGTAAAACCAAGTCAAGATACACAAAAGCCGGTTTCATTTCCGGTAAAACAAACTCATATAAAAAGGCTATTGTTACTTTAGCCGAAGGCGAAACAATTGATTTTTATAGCAATATTTAGATAGATGGCTTTAAAGAAATATAAACCGACAACACCCGGTCAACGCTTTAAAATTATAAGCGCATTTGACGAGATCACTACTGACAAACCTGAAAAAAGCTTGTTGGATACCCAGAAGCGTTCAGGTGGTAGAAATAGCGAAGGTAAAATGACCATGAGATACATGGGTGGTGGTCATAAGAAAAAGTATAGAATCATTGATTTTAAACGCGACAAGGAAGGTATCCCGGCAACCGTTAAAACCATTGAGTACGATCCAAACCGTACGGCCCGTATTGCTTTGGTAAATTATGCCGACGGTGAAAAGAGATACATCATTGCGCCAAATGGATTAGAAGTAGGACAGGAAATCAACTCAGGAAAAGGTGTGTCTCCGGATGTTGGAAATACCCTTTACCTTAGCGAAATTCCTTTTGGTACCATTATCCATAATATTGAGTTGCGTCCGGGACAAGGTGCTAAGATGGCCAGAAGCGCGGGTTCTTATGCCCAGCTAATGACCAGAGACGGGAAATTTGCCGTGCTTAAATTGCCTTCTGGCGAAACAAGAATGATTTTACAAACGTGTAAAGCTACGATTGGAACCGTATCTAATACTGACCATAGCTTGGAGCGTTCTGGTAAAGCAGGCCGTAACCGTTGGTTCGGTCGTCGTCCCAGAACCCGTGCCGTTGTAATGAATCCGGTTGATCACCCGATGGGTGGTGGTGAAGGTAGAGCTACCGGTGGACACCCACGTTCAAGAAAAGGTATGCCAGCCAAAGGTTATAAAACTCGTGCGAAGAAAAATGCTTCGAACAAGTATATCATTGAAAGAAGGAAAAAATAGGAATTGAAAATTAAATTATTGAAATAATGAGTCGTTCTCTAAAAAAAGGTCCATTCATTCATTACAAACTTGAAAAGAAAGTAATGGACAATGTAGAATCTGGCAAAAAAACGGTTATCAAAACTTGGTCAAGAGCATCAATGATTTCTCCGGATTTTGTTGGGCAAACCATTGCCGTTCATAATGGAAATAAATTTATTCCGGTTTATGTAACCGAGAATATGGTGGGACATAAATTAGGAGAATTTGCTCCAACCCGTCAATTCCGTGGCCACGCCGGAAATAAAGATAAAGGCAGAAAATAAGGAAAGCATATTTAAATAATACGTACAATGGGAGTAAGAAAACATAATT
Source organism: Bacteroidales bacterium (assembly GCA_963664245.1). Taxonomy (GTDB): domain Bacteria; phylum Bacteroidota; class Bacteroidia; order Bacteroidales. The sequence continues at coordinate 1,224,290 of OY760934.1, read as the reverse complement.
CAGCAGAGCAATGGAGAGAAGCAAAGAAAAACTTATACTTTGCCAAGCTTAACAATTGCCCTACGTCGCCCAGAAAAATGAGATTGGTTGCTGGACTAATCAGAGGAGTTAATGTAGAACAAGCTTTACATATTTTACAACATTCATCAAAAGAAGCTGCTATCCGCATGCATAAATTGTTGCGTTCGGCTATTGCCAACTGGGAACAGAAAAATGAAGGCAAACGCATTGAAGAAAGCAACCTTTATGTAAGCGAAGTGAAAGTTGATAGTGCCCGAATGTTAAAACGTATTCAGCCTGCACCTCAAGGACGTGCACACCGTATTCGTAAACGCTCGAATCATGTGACTATTTTCCTTGACAGCAGAACGGAACAATTAGTAGAAGAAACTGAAAAGCAAAACAATTAATTTAAATATTAATGGGACAAAAAACAAATCCAATAGGTCTTAGATTGGGCATCATCAAAGGATGGGACTCAAACTGGTATGGCGGAAAAAAATTCGATGCCAAACTTATTGAAGACGATAAAATTAGAAAATACTTAAATGCCCGTTTAGCAAAAGCCGGTATTTCTAAGATCATTATTGAAAGAACATTAAAACTTGTAACCGTTACCATTTTTACGGCTCGCCCAGGAATCATCATTGGTAAAGGTGGTCAGGAAGTGGACAAGTTGAAAGAAGAATTAAAGAAATTAACTGGAAAAGAAATCCAGATTAATATATCAGAAATCAAACGCCCTGAAGTTGATGCGACAATTGTTGCCAATTCTATTGCCCGTCAAATTGAAGGCCGGATTTCGTTCCGTAGAGCGATTAAAACCGCGATTGCTTCAACCATGCGTGTTGGTGCCGAAGGAATCAAAGTAATGATCTCTGGTCGTGTTGGTGGTGCCGAGATGGCACGTAGCGAAATGTACAAAGAAGGTCGTATCCCGTTGCACACCTTACGTGCAGATATCGATTATGCTTTGTGCGAAGCTCATACCACTTATGGACGTATCGGAATCAAAGTGTGGATTTGTAAAGGTGAGATTTATGGCAAGCCGGAATTAGTTCCTGCACAAGGAATCGCTGCCAAATCGAACCAAGGTGGAGGCGGAGGCCGTGGAAAAGGTCCTCGTAAAAGAAGATAAACGATTTATTAACATTTAAGATTATATCAGATGTTACAGCCTAAAAAGACAAAATTCAGGAGAGTACAAAAGGGTAGAATGAAAGGGAACTCCTACCGTGGCCACCAATTAGCATTTGGTACCTTCGGGATCAAAGCCCTGGAAGAAACCTGGATTACAGGACGACAAATTGAGGCAGCTCGTCAGGCCGTTACTCGTTATATGAAACGTGAAGGTCAGATTTGGATCCGTATTTTCCCGGATAAACCAATTACTAAAAAACCTGCTGAGGTACGTATGGGTAAAGGTAAAGGTGCTCCAGAGTACTTTGTTGCCCGTGTGTCTCCCGGAAGGATGCTTTTTGAAGCCGAAGGCGTTTCTTTGGAAATTGCTAAAGAAGCCTTGCGTTTGGCCGCTCAAAAACTTCCGATCAAAACAAAGTTTGTGGTTAGAAGAGATTACGTTGAATAAGCAATACAAAGAAAGAAATGGAACAAGCAGTTATAAAAGAACTTTCAACCCAGGATCTTCAAGATCGTTTGGAAGAAGAAAAAAAGCAGTTATCAAAGCTTAAACTTAATCATGCTGTGTCTCCTTTGGAAAATCCAAATAAGATTAAGGACTATCGTAAAACCATAGCCCGTATCCAAACTGAATTAAGAAAAAGAGAATTAGAGCAGTAATTCGGCAAACCCGGATAGCAATATTAAGCAATATGGAAAGAAACTTAAGAAAAGAAAGAATAGGATTGGTTGTCAGCAACAAAATGGAAAAATCGATTGTTGTTGAAATCGAACGTAAAGAAAAACATCCTATTTACGGAAAGTTTGTGAAAAAAACTTCCAAGTTTACGGCTCATGACGAAAATAACGATTGCAATATCGGCGATACTGTTCGCATCATGGAAACCAGGCCGTTGAGTAAAAATAAATGCTGGAGATTAGTTGAAATTATTGAAAGAGCTAAATAGTTATGATACAACAAGAATCAAGATTAGCTGTAGCTGATAACAGCGGGGCAAAAGAAGTACTTTGCATTAATGTATTGGGCGGTAGCAAAAAAAGATATGCCCGCATAGGTGATAAAGTGGTTGTTACCGTTAAAAGTGCAATCCCATCAGGTACGTTGAAAAAAGGTACGGTAGCGAAAGCTGTTGTGGTTCGCACCAAAAAAGAAATCCGAAGAAACGATGGTTCGTACATTCGTTTTGATGATAATGCCGTTGTAATGTTAAACAACGCCGGCGAAATGGTAGGAACCCGTATTTTTGGTCCGGTTGCGAGAGAACTGCGTGATAAAGACTTTATGAAAATCGTATCATTGGCACCCGAAGTGCTTTAAAAAAATCAGATCATGCAAGAGAAATTACATATAAAAAAGGGCGACACCGTAAAGGTTATTACTGGTGAATCAAAAGGCCAGCAAGGCCGGGTTCTCAAAGTGGATGTTGACTCGAAACGTGCCATTGTAGAAGGTGTTAACATGGTTTCGAAGCATACCAAACCCAATGCTAAAACGCCAAAAGGCGGTATCGTTAAACAAGAAGCGGCAATTCATATTTCAAATTTGAAAATAGTTGACGGTGCTGGAAATGCAACCCGTATTGGCCGCCGTGTTGACGAAAATGATAAAAAAGTTCGTTATTCAAAAAAATCAGGGGAGGTAATTAAGTAATGGATTATACACCTAGATTGAGAGACAAATACCAACAGGAAATTGTTCCTGCATTGCAGAAACAATTCGGGTACAAAAGTATTATGCAGGTTCCTAAACTGAAAAAAATCTCTGTAAACCAGGGATTGGGGAATGCAATTACTGACAAGAAAATGATTGATACCGGAATCGATGAATTAAGCTTAATTACCGGTCAAAAAGCAGTTGCTACCAAATCTAAAAAAGATATTTCAAACTTTAAATTGCGTAGAGGAATGCCTATTGGTGTTCGTGTTACTTTGCGCGGTGAAAAAATGTATGAATTTCTGGATCGCTTGGTAGCTGTAGCAATACCACGTGTTCGCGACTTTAGGGGCATTAACGACAAAGGCTTTGACGGTCGTGGAAACTACACATTTGGTGTGGCTGAGCAAATCATTTTCCCTGAAATTGATATTGATAAAGTAAACCATATTAACGGGATGGACATTACCTTTGTTACCTCGGCCAATACCGATAAAGAAGCATTGGCATTGTTAAAAGAATTTGGTCTACCATTTAAAAATCAAAAAAGATAAAGCATGGCTAAAGAATCAATGAAAGCGAGAGAAGTTAAAAGACAAAAACTCGTTGACAGATATGCAGAAAAAAGAGCTGAGTTGAAAGCAAAAGGTGATTACACTGCGTTGCAAAAACTTCCAAAAAATGCTTCACCTGTTCGTTTGCACAACCGTTGCAAATTAACCGGTCGTCCAAAAGGATACATGCGTCAGTTTGGAGTTTCACGTATTAACTTCCGTGAAATGGCATTAAAAGGTTTAATCCCGGGAGTGAGAAAAGCCAGCTGGTAATAACAAATGATTATTGACAATTAGAAGAAGAAAAATAATCAGTAGAAAATAAACAATAAAAAATAACAAGATGCTTACTGATCCGATAGCAGATTATTTAACAAGAATCAGAAATGCAGTGAAAGCCAATCATAGAGTGGTTGAGATTCCTGCATCAAACTTAAAAAAAGCGATAACGAAGATACTTTTTGAAAAAGGGTACATCTTAAATTATAAATTTGAAGATGAAAACGGACCTCAAGGTGTTATTAAAATTGCATTGAAGTACCATCCTGTAAGTAAGTTATCAGCAATAACAAAACTACAACGTGTAAGTCGTCCTGGATTACGTAAATATGTGAACGCAAGCAATTTGCCTCGCGTAATGAATGGTTTGGGAGTTGCAGTTCTTTCGACTTCAAGAGGTGTTATCACCGATAAAGAAGCCCGAAACTTAAACGTTGGTGGTGAAGTTTTATGTTACATCAGTTAATAGAGGAGATTAATCCATGTCAAGAATAGGAAAATTACCCATAAGTATCCCTGAAGGAGTTCAGGTATCGGTTAGCGACGATAACGTTGTAACTGTAAAAGGTAAATTGGGCGAAATTCAACAACAAATTGCCGAAGGTATTTCGTTGAAAATTGAAGACGGAACCATTAATGTTGAGCGTGCTACGGATAATAGAGATCACCGTGCAAAACATGGTTTATACCGTGCTTTAATAGCCAATATGGTTCAAGGTGTATCCGAAGGATTTAAAATCGTTCAGGAAATGGTTGGTGTAGGTTATAAAGCTTCTGTTCAGGATCAGGTTTTAGAACTTTCCGTAGGGTATTCTCACAACATCTTTTTGCAATTACCCCCGGAAGTTAAAGTTGAAGCTATTACCGAGAGAGGTAAAAACCCAATTATTACTTTAACTTCGCACGACAAACAATTAGTAGGCCAAGTAGCTGCAAAAATCAGATCGTTCCGTAAACCTGAACCTTATAAAGGAAAAGGTATCAAGTTCCAAGGTGAAGAACTAAGACGTAAAGCAGGTAAAACAGCTACTTCATAAGATTTAATCAAGATAATTCGTAAAAGAATGGACGCTAAAATAAAAGATAAAAAGAAGTACAGAAGAATCCGTATCAAATACAGGGTTCGTAAAATTGTTAATGGTACTCCCGAAAGACCAAGAATGTGCGTTTTTAGAAGCAACAAAGAAATTTACGTACAAATGATTGACGATTTAACTGGTAAAACAGTTTTAACTGCTTCTTCAAAAGATAAAAGCATTGCCGATCAAAAAGTAAACAAAACAGAACAAGCCAAATTAGTTGGTAAATTAGCTGCCGAGAAAGCGAAAGAAGCTAATATCGAAAATGTTGTTTTTGACAGAAACGGTTATTTATATCATGGTAGAATCAAATCTTTAGCCGAAGCTGCTAGAGAAGGAGGCCTTAAATTTTAATAAGATATGGCAAATACAAACGTGAAAAGAGTAAAGTCTAGCGAAATAGAATTCAAAGACAGACTGGTTAGCATCCAAAGGGTAACCAAGGTTACTAAAGGTGGACGTACTTTTAGCTTCTCAGCCATTGTTGTTGTTGGTAACGAAAATGGTGTAGTAGGTTACGGTTTGGGAAAAGCAAAAGAGGTAACTTCTGCTATTGCAAAAGGAATTGATGATGCCAAGAAAAACCTGATTAAAGTTCCGGTATTAAAAGGAACATTGCCACACGAGCAATACGGAAAATATAGCGGTGCTTATGTATATATTCAGCCTGCTGCTCCTGGTACTGGTGTAATTGCAGGTGGTGCGATGCGTGCTGTATTGGAAAGCGTTGGAGTAAAAGACGTATTGGCGAAATCAAAAGGTTCATCCAACCCTCACTCGGTAGTAAAAGCAACCATCGATGCATTATCAAAAATGCGCGATGCTTATACCGTAGCTCAAATGAGAGGTGTTGATATGAACACGGTATTCAACGGATAAATCCCTGATTTGGTAATAGAAAATATTTTGAAACAATGAAAAAAGTAAAAATTAAACAAATTAAAAGTGGTATCGGGCGTCCTTTACGTCAGAAACGCACCCTTGAGGCATTGGGTTTAAAACGAATCCATCACGAAATCGAAGTTGAGGGTACGCCACAAATCATGGGAATGATTGAAAAAGTAAAACATTTACTTTTGGTTGAAGAAGTTTAATTAAAGACTAAAAATTTAATTTTAAATACAATGGATTTAAGTAATCTAAAACCGGCAGAAGGTTCCGTAAAAAAAGGAAAACGTATTGGTCGTGGCCAGGGTTCTGGACGAGGTGGAACTTCTACGAGAGGTCATAAAGGAGCGAAATCAAGATCGGGATACAGTAAAAAAATGGGTTTTGAAGGTGGACAAATGCCTTTGTACCGTCGTGTTCCGAAATTTGGATTCAAAAACTTTAACCGTAAAGAATTCAACGGAATTAATCTTGATGTATTGCAAAAATTAGCCGATGAAAAGAAAGTACAGGTGATTGAACCTGCAGTTCTTGTTGAAAACGGCTTGGTGAGCAAAAAAGACATGATCAAAATTTTAGGTCGTGGCGAATTAAAATCAAAACTTGAAGTTAAAGCCCATGCGTTCTCAAAATCTGCTAAAGAAGCAATTGAAGCGCAAGGTGGTGTAGCAACTATAATTGAATAAAATAAATGAAACGATTAATCCAAACAATAAGAAATATTTCTAAGATTGAGGATCTCCGAAAACGTATCCTTTATACCCTTGGTATTCTGTTAATTTACCGTTTAGGTTCTCAGATAGTACTTCCAGGCATTGACCCTAAACAGTTAGACAGCTTGCAAAGTCAAACCCAAGGCGGGATTTTGGCTTTATTGGATATGTTCTCTGGTGGAGCTTTTTCCAGGGCTTCAATCTTTGCATTAGGTATCATGCCTTATATTTCGGCCTCTATTGTTATCCAGTTGTTAGGGATGGCGATTCCTTACTTCCAACGTTTACAACGTGAAGGAGAAAGCGGTCGTAGAAAGATTAATCAAATTACACGATATTTAACCGTATTTATTACCGCTGCCCAAGCTCCGGCTTACATTGCAAACGTTATTTCACGTTTGCCTGCCCAAGCTATTTCTCCGTTTGATCCGGGAGTTACGTCACCTACGACCTTCTTCTGGATTTCATCGGTGGTTATTTTGGTATCCGGAACCATGTTTGTAATGTGGTTGGGTGAAAAAATTACCGACAAAGGAATCGGAAATGGTATTTCATTGATCATTATGATTGGTATCATCGCCCGCTTGCCATTTGCATTATTTGGAGAGTTTGTTTCCCGCATGGAAGAAAAAGGCGGTGGATTGGTATTCTTCGTTGTGGAGATTGCCTTACTGGTTTTCGTGATCTTGCTAACAATTTTATTGGTTCAGGGAACCCGTCGTATACCGGTTCAATATGCAAAACGAATTGTTGGAAACAAACAATACGGAGGGGTTCGCCAGTATATTCCGCTTAAAGTAAACTCTGCAGGGGTAATGCCGATTATTTTTGCACAGGCAATCATGTTTCTGCCGATGACTTTAGCCGGTTTTGCTAGTTCCGAAACCATGAGTTCTTTTGCATCTTCATTCACAAACATTAATGGTTTGGCTTATAACTTAACACAGTTTATCCTTATCATTATGTTTACTTATTTTTATACCGCTATTACGATTAATCCGAACCAAATGGCTGAGGACATGAAGAAAAACGGCGGGTTTATTCCCGGTATAAAACCGGGTCGTAGAACGGCAGAATTTATCGACCAGGTGATGTCTCGTATTACATTCCCCGGATCATTATTTTTGGGACTGGTAACCTTGCTTCCTACTTTTGCAAGATTGGTAGGCGTGAATCAGGCATTCTCCAATTTTTACGGAGGAACATCCCTTTTGATCTTGGTTGGAGTAGTATTGGATACACTGCAACAAATCGAAAGCCATCTGTTAATGCGTCACTACGACGGTTTGACCAAATCGGGTCGTATTAAAGGACGTAGTTCGGGGGTGCTTGGATAAGAGAAAATTTAAATGATACAGTATAAAACAGACGAAGAAATAAGTCTAATTAAAGAAAGTTCTTTACTTGTTGGAAAAACTTTAGCCGAGGTTGCAAAACGCATTCGGCCGGGAGTAAAATCTATTGATCTGGATAAAGTGGCTGAAGAATTTATCAGGGATCACGGAGGTCTTCCCGGGTTTAAAGGATACGGTGGTTTCCCGAACACATTGTGTATTTCGGTAAACGAACAGGTGGTACATGGTATTCCTGACGAACGCGAATTGCTGGATGGTGATATTGTTTCGATTGACTGTGGTGCCGTTTTGAATGGCTTTTATGGAGATTCGGCCTACACATTTGCTGTAGGCGAAGTGGCAGAAGAAACTTTATTACTGATGGAACGTACAAAAGAATCCCTCTACAAAGGTATAGAAGAAGCTGTTAGCGGAAAACGCATTGGAGATATTGGTTTTGCAATACAAAACTATGTAGAGCAGTTTGGCTATGGCGTGGTTCGCGATTTAGTGGGGCATGGATTGGGAAGAGATTTGCACGAAAAACCAGAAGTTCCGAATTATGGTAAACGAGGCACCGGCACAAAATTAAAAGAAGGCATGGTGCTGGCCATTGAACCGATGATTAACCTCGGAACAAAAGACATCGTACAGGAAAGGGATGGCTGGACCATTCGTACGGCTGATCGCAAACCTTCGGCTCATTACGAGCACGATGTTGCGATACGAAAAGGAAAAGCAGAAATACTGTCGACTTTTGAATTTATAGAAGAAGTATTAAACAAAAATTAATTTATGGCAAAGCAAACATCTATTGAACAAGATGGAACTGTAGTTGAATCATTAGGAAACGCAATGTTCCGCGTTGAATTGGAAAATGGGCACGTTATTACAGCTCATATTTCAGGGAAAATGAGGATGAATTACATTAAAATTTTGCCCGGTGATAAAGTAAAATTGGAAATGTCGCCTTATGATTTAACCAAAGGGCGTATTACCTTCAGATACAAGTAAGACATTGGATTATAAATTATTTAATTAAGGAAAAATGAAAGTTAGAGCATCAGTTAAGAAAAGATCTTCCGAATGTAAAATTGTTCGCAGAAAAGGAAGATTGTATGTGATCAACAAAAAAAATCCAAAGTTCAAACAACGTCAGGGATAAGAAATTAATTTAAAAACAACAAATTAAAAATATATGGCTAGAATTGCGGGTATAGATTTACCTAAAAATAAAAGAGGCGTTATCGGGCTTACCTACATTTTTGGTGTTGGCCGCAGCCTCGCTGAGCAAATATTAACCGAAGCAGGTGTTGATTGGGACAAAAAAGTACAAGACTGGACCGATGATGAACAAGGTAAAATCCGTACAATCATTGGCGATAGCTACAAAGTCGAAGGACAGTTGCGTTCGGAAATCTCGATGAACATCAAACGTTTGCGCGATATTGGATGTTACCGTGGTATCCGCCACCGTATTGGCTTACCACTTCGTGGACAAAGCACAAAAAACAACGCACGTACTCGTAAAGGTCGTAAGAAAACCGTTGCGAATAAAAAGAAAGCACCTAAAGGTTAATAGATAGATTAAAAGATTGATAGATAGAAATATTTAAGTTATGGCTAAATCATCAAGAAGCACTAAAAAGAGAGTTGTAAAAGTTGAACCCATTGGGAAAGCTTTTATTCAGGCCTCTTTTAACAACATTATCATTTCTTTGACCAACAATTCAGGTCAGGTGATCTCATGGGCATCTTCAGGAAAGATGGGATTTAAAGGTTCAAAGAAAAACACTCCTTATGCTGCTCAAATGGCCGCAGAAGATTGCTCGAAAACGGCTTTTGATCTTGGACTAAGAAAAGTAAAAGTTTACGTAAAAGGTCCAGGTGCAGGGCGCGAATCTGCTATCCGTACTATTCATTCAAGCGGTATTGAAGTAACCGAAATCGTTGACGTTACACCATTACCACACAACGGATGCCGTCCTCCAAAAAGAAGAAGGGTATAATTACGAAGGGGTAAATTAAGGTTAACATTAAAGAAAAATTGTAAACTATGGCAAGATATACTGGTCCAAAATCCAAAATTGCAAGAAAATTTAGAGATCCTATTTTCGGACCCGATAAGGCATATGATAAAAAGAATTATCCTCCGGGGCAACACGGAAATTCAAAACGTAGAAAAAAACAATCGGAATACGGTATTCAGCTTCAGGAAAAACAAAAAGCGAAATACACTTATGGTATTCTTGAGCGTCAGTTTCGTAATATCTTTCATACGGCAACCCATAAAAAAGGGATTACCGGTGAAATTTTGCTACAATTAATTGAAGCCCGTTTGGATAATACCGTATTTCGTTTAGGCATTGCGCCTTCACGTCGTGCAGCACGTCAACTGGTTTCTCACCGTCACATTACCGTTAATGGCGAGGTGGTAAACATTCCTTCTTATCAGTTAAAAGAAGGCGATTTGATTGGCGTTCGTGAAAAATCAAAATCATTGGAAGCTATTACTGATTCATTAGCTTCAAGGACTAACCAATTTGCATGGTTAGAATGGGACGAAGATAAGTTAGTTGGAAAATTCCTGAATTATCCTCCTCGCGAAGAAATTCCGGAAAACATTAAAGAGCAACTAATCGTAGAGCTTTACTCTAAATAATAGTCTCTAATTAATTCACTAAAAAATTATAGCTACATGGCAATACTAGCATTTCAAAAACCTGACAAAGTTATCATGATTGAAGCCGACGACTTCAAAGGCACTTTTGAATTCCGTCCTCTTGAGCCCGGCTTTGGTATCACCATTGGTAACGCCTTAAGACGTATCTTACTTTCTTCGTTAGAAGGATATGCAATTACTTCCGTTAAGATCGAAGGCGTTGTTCAGGAATTTTCTACCATTAAAGGTGTTGTTCAGGATGTATCTGAGATGATCCTGAACCTCAAAAAAATCCGTTTTAAAAGACAAATTGAAACCGAAAACAGCGAAGAAGTTCACGTTGTGATTGGTGACCAGGAAGAATTTAGAGCGGGTGATATCAACAAATTTTTATCGGTATTTCAAGTATTGAACCCCGAAGTTTTGATTTGCGATATGGAACCTACGGTAAAATTATCAATGACTTTAACCATTGAAAAAGGCCGCGGATATGTTCCTGCCGAGGAAAACAAAAAAATCAATGCACCGATTGATACCATTGCAGTGGATTCAATCCACACACCGATTAAAAATGTAAAATACTCGGTTGAGAATTACAGGGTAGAGCAAAAAACCGATTACGAAAAGCTCATCTTTAATATTGATACCGACGGATCTATTCATCCAAAAGAAGCATTAAAAGAAGCTGCTAAAATTTTGATCCACCACTTTATGTTGTTCTCTGATGAGAAAATTACGCTGGATTCGGAAGAAAAAGCAGTTACTGAAGAGTTCGACGAAAATTCACTACACATTCGTCAATTGTTGAAAACCAAACTGGTTGACATGGATCTATCGGTTCGTGCATTGAATTGCTTGAAAGCAGCCGATGTTGATACCCTTGGAGATTTGGTTTCATTCAACAAAAACGATTTGTTGAAGTTCAGAAACTTTGGTAAAAAATCATTGACTGAGCTTGAAGACTTGGTGAAATCGAAGAACCTTGAATTTGGGATGAATACAGCAAAATATAAATTAGATAAGGAATAATTGACATGAGACACGGTAAGAAATTCAATCACTTAGGAAGAAAAAGTGCTCACAGAAAAGCAATGCTTTCGAATATGGCATCTTCGTTGATTATGCACAAACGCATTAAAACTACGGTTGCTAAAGCAAAAGCCCTTAAAGTATATGTTGAACCTTTGATCACCAGGTCAAAAGACGATTCAACCCACTCTCGCAGAGTTGTATTCAGCTATTTACAAAACAAAGATGCGGTTACCGAACTGTTTAGAGAAATTTCTCAACGTGTTTTGAACCGCCCGGGTGGATATACCCGTATTCTTAAAACCGGAAACCGTTTGGGTGACAATGCCGAAATGTGTATTATTGAGCTGGTTGATTACAACGAAAGCTTGTTGAAAGACTTTACTCAAAAATCAAAATCGACCCGTCGTCGTAGAGGGGGTAAAAAATCTGCAGAAGCTCAGGCTGATGTAGCCGTTGCCGAAGCTCCCGAAGTAGCAGAGGAAGTTGTTGAAGAAACTCCTGAAGCAAAAGAAGAAGTAGCTGAAGCTCCTGCTGAAGAAGCTAAAGAAGAACCAGATGCCGAAGCTCCGGCCGAAGAGCCTGTTGCTGAAAAAGCAGACGAGGAAGAGAAAAAAGAAGAATAGATTTAAAATCAATTATATAGAAAAGGATAAAGACGAGTGCTTTATCCTTTTTTTGTGCCAATTATTTCGTAATTTTACATTTCTAAAAATTATAACCGATGAGTCAAATAGTAAACATTCATGCAAGACAAATATTAGATTCCAGAGGGAATCCAACCGTTGAGGTTGAAGTTATCACACAAAACGGTGTAATGGGCCGTGCAGCAGTTCCATCCGGAGCTTCTACCGGTGTTCACGAAGCTGTTGAACTTAGAGATAAAGATCCGGGATTATTCCTTGGGAAAGGGGTTCTTCAAGCCGTACAAAATGTTAATGGTGTTTTAAATGAAGAATTGCAGGGATACTTTATCAGCGATCAAATTGAAGTTGACCGTCGTATGATGGAAATTGACGGCACTCCCAATAAAGGCAATTTAGGTGCTAACGCGATACTTGGTGTTTCTTTGGCCGTTGCCCATGCCGCAGCTTTAGAAACCGGCCAGGACCTTTACCGTTACATTGGTGGGGTAAATGCCAGTGTGCTTCCGGTTCCTATGATGAATATTTTAAACGGTGGTTCACACGCCGATAACAGCATCGACTTTCAGGAGTTTATGATTATGCCTGCGGGAGCCGAAACTTTTTCGGATGCTATCCGCATGGGAGCCGAGGTGTTCCACAACTTGAAAGCTGTGTTGAAAAAACAAGGTTATTCAACCAACGTGGGCGATGAAGGCGGCTTTGCACCCAACCTAAAATCGAACGAGGAAGCCGTAAAAGTTATTTTGGAAGCTATTGAAAAAGCAGGTTACCGTCCGGGTGAAGATATTTACTTGGCACTTGATCCGGCTTCTTCTGAATATTATATTCCCGAAGAAAATATGTACCATTTGAAATGGTCGACCGGTGATAAATTAACTCCGGCACAAATGGTTGATTTTTGGAACGACTGGGCCAATAAATACCCGATTATTTCTATCGAAGATGGTATGGCCGAAGACGACTGGGACGGCTGGAAACTGATGACCGAAAAAATGGGCAATAAAATCCAGTTGGTAGGCGACGATTTGTTTGTAACCAACACCCAGCGTTTGAGACAAGGTATCGAGAAAAATATTGCCAACTCTATCCTGATTAAAGTGAACCAAATTGGTACGCTGACCGAAACCATTGAAGCCGTAAACATGGCGATGAACAACGGTTATACCGCTGTAATCAGTCACCGTTCGGGCGAAACCGAAGACACAACCATTGCCGATTTGGCCGTGGCTTTAAATACGGGACAAATTAAAACCGGTTCGGCCAGCCGCTCCGACCGTATCGCTAAATACAACCAATTGCTTCGCATTGAAGAAGGATTGGGAGAACAAGCCCGTTATTTAGGGAAAGATTTTAAATATGCGAGATAATCCGATTTAATTGAATATATAAGGAGGGGTGTCACCTTAAGGTGACACCCCTTTATTTTTGTTTTTAGTTTGCAGCCCCTCGGCCTCTAAACTTATGAGGAGAATCAAAAAAAAGTTTTGTACCCCTGCGAGGGTTTTGCCCCCTCGCAGGGGTTGATTGATATTGCTACATTTGAAAGGACATTAAGTTAAGGTATGATTGCATTAAAATTGTATCTTAGAATTATGGGAAGATCAAGAAGAACATTTACAAGGGAGTTTAAGCTTAATGCCGTTGGCTTAAGCTACGAACGAGGGAACATTGTTGAATTGGCCAATGAGCTAAAAATCCGGCCAGAACTACTTTACAGGTGGCGCAGTGAATTAGCCAGTTGCGAAGGGGCAAGTTTCCCGGGCAACGGCAACAAGAAATTAACAGAAGAACAAAAAGAAATTGCCCGTTTACAAAAGGAACTGGCAGACATAAAGATGGAACGCGACATCTTAAAAAAGGCGGTAGGCATCTTTTCCAAGAGCGATGGAAAATATACCGGTTCATAGCCGATAATATCCCCATGTTTCCCATTGAAATGATGTGCAAAATATTAGGGGTAAGCAGGAGTGGATACTATTCCTGGTTAAAAAGAAAGCCTTCAAAACGGGCACTGGAAAATAAAGACTTAATGGAACAAGTACGAGAGATACATAAAAAGAGCAAGTCAACTTATGGCAGTCCCCGCATTCGGGAAGAACTAAAGAAAAATCAGGTGAACGTGTCACGGCAGCGTGTTGCCCGGCTGATGAAAAAAGCAGGTATCCATGTTAAAAACAAGAAAAGGTTTAAGGCAACAACCAATTCCAAACACAAGTTCCCGGTAGCACCAAACCTTTTAAACAGGGGATTTAAAGTGGATGAGCTGGGCAAAGTCTGGGTTTCTGATATTACATATATCCGCACCACAGAAGGCTGGTTATACCTTACTGTTATCATTGATTTGTGTGACCGCAAAGTAATTGGATGGGCAATCAGCAGTACACTTAAAACTACAGAGACCGTGGTTCCTGCATGGATAATGGCAGTTAAAAACCGCCCAGTAAATGATTCCCTGGTTTTTCATTCTGACAGAGGGGTACAATACGCCTGTACCGAGTTTAAAGAACTTTTGGCAACAAATCCTTTTGTAAAACAAAGTATGAGCCGAAAAGGTGATTGTTGGGACAATGCAGTTGCCGAAAGCTTTTTTAAAACCTTAAAAATAGAATGGGTTTACAGAAACAAGTATGCTACAAAAAAGCAAGCTACTATCTCTGTATTTGAATATATTGAAACCTGGTACAATACTCAACGGAGCCATTCTTCATTGAATTATTTGTCGCCAGAAGAATTTGAAAAATTAATTATTAAACAAGATTTGGCAGCATGACTTAACTGTTTGTCCACTTTTTTGTTGCAAGTTCAGATGAACCTCGGCTAAGGTTTGGTTTTATTGAAGGACAAATCTTAAAGGCATACTAAATTCACAAGCTACATTTTCTCCATTCTTTTTTGCAGGGATCCAATTAGGCATTGCTCTTGTGACCCTGACCGCTTCAACATCCAATGAAGGATGAACTCCTTTAAGGATTCTGATATTTTTAATTTCCCCACTTTTCGTTACCACAAAATTAACGTAGACCTTTCCTTGAATCCCTCTTTCTCGAGCATAAACCGGGTACATCATATTATAATATATAAACCTCATTAATTCCTGTTCTCCACCCTTAAACATTGGAAGTTCGTCAACTAAATTATCTTTGTTACTATTGGGGATGAAAGGTTTTAAATATTTTTCTTTGTTTGTGAAACAACTATCCGGTAGATAAATTAAGTCAAACTCATAATCCAATTCATTTTCTAGTTCCCCATTTTTGTCGTAATATTTCCATATTCCACAAGGAGCCCCATTTTTATAATAATTGACCCATACTTTTTGTTTGTTTTTATTTATTAATAATTCTTGTTTGATGATCCCATCTTCTGTTTGGGTTACAATGTATTCAAACTTCCCTTTTTTTTCGGTTGATGTTTTCGTTAGCAAATGGTCTTTATAATATTCTTTTGAAATGATCTCCTGGCTTCTACACAAGCCGGCAATTAGCAGTAGTAAAACAATAAATGCAATCTTTTTCATGATATTTTTATTGAATAACAAATTTTGCAGTAATATAATATTTGCAGGCTATAGGTTTACCATTGCGTTTAGCAGGTATCCATTGGGGCATTAACCAGGCAACCCGTACAGCTTCATCATCTAGTAATGGGTGAATACTTTGTACAATGCTTACGTTTTGTATAAATCCCTCGGCATCAATCAAAAGCTCGAGAATTACTTTTCCTTGAATGTTCTGTTCACGAGCGGATTTAGGATACTCAATTGTCTTTGCTAGAAACATTTGCATCTCGTGTTCTCCTCCTTTAAATACTGGAGACGTTTCTACAATAACTCTCTTTGGTGAATTTGAAAACGGGAGCTCATTATCAGAGAAGAAAATGATTGAGTCTAAGTTAAATTCATTTTTTAATGTGCCATCATTGTTATAAAACTTCCAAACTCCATACGGAAGTTCATAAAAAAAAGTTTTTTCCCAAATTGCATTCTTAGTTTTAATGTTATAAAGTTTTTTTTGGCTTATGCTGTCATTTAAATGTGTTACAACGAGTTCGTATTTAGCTTTATCTGCTTTTGTTTTTCGTGTTAATTTTAAATCTTTAAAATAGTGTTTCTCAATATTTACCTGCCCTTGACAAACGCTTGTTATTAAAAATAAAGAAATGATAAATGCAACTTTTCTCATGATATAAATTTTATGTTCTTAAGCCTGGGGAGAGCTTATTCAAATATAGTAAATATTTTGGAAGTAGGGTAAAAAGGGGGGATGTTTGAATTGGGTGAACCGCTATATGCTTGTAGTTGTTTATAACCCTGCGAAGGGGCAAAACGCAGGGTATAATGTAAGTTTAGTTTATAGTTGCGGTATTGTAACTGTAAATATTATTTTCTTATCTGTGGTTTTGATTTTTATATTTCCCCTTAAAATTTTAACTAAATGTTTTACCAACGGTAAGCCGATACCTAAGCCGAAATTTAATTCATCATTAATCAGGTTCTGTTTTTCAAAAATATCAAAGAGCTTTTTTTCTTCTTCTTTTGAGAAAAAGCAAGCTTCATTTATTACAAAAAATTCGATGTGTTCTTTTTTTGAGATTGAAACCCGGTATCCGAAAATGATCCTTTTATTTTGAGAAAATTTAATAGCATTGTCTAGCAGATGATACAAAATGTGTTTAATTTTTTTTCCATCGGAAAAGATACTTACTGGATGATAAGGGGCGGAGTAAATTATTTCGGGAGAATTAATTCCCGAATGTGATTCGGAAAAGTAGTTTTTTGTTTCAATAATCAAGTTTGTTAAGTTGACAGTGGATTTCTCGATACCTATATCTACGTTTGCATTAAGTAATGATAAGTCAATTAAGTCGTTTATAATTAATAAAAAACGATCGGCAGATTTTTCGATTAGTTCAAGAAAATGCTCGTCATTATTATTATAATTTTTTGATTTTATTTCATTTACAATATTCATAAATCCTAGTATAGCATTAAGTGGGGTTCTGATTTCATGAGATAGGTTAACTAAAAAATTGTCTTTTGTCTTTTTTGCAGCCAAAGCTTCTTTTGTTAAGCCTTCTATTTTTGTCCCCAAATCATGTGCTAAATGGTTCATTTCTATAACCCCGATGATTTTACCGGCATCTTCAACGGGTAATGCAAAGCAATTGTTGGAGGACAACTTGATGAGTACGGCATAAACCGAGTCAGTAATTGAGATTGTTTCTTTAATATTTATATAATCTTTAATATTCGCATTGCGTTTTTTTTGTTGTACGAAATCGTATGGATTTAAAATACCACAGTATTTGTTGTTTTCATCAAAAACAATTACATAACAACTAGTGGCAAATATTAATTCAATTTCATCTGTTTTATCATAAATATTTATGCTTGGATACTCATTTATAATGTATTTTTTTAGTTCCATTCAAAAATGTTTTATAACGTTGTTATTATTTTAAACTTAGTTTTGTTTTCAGAACTTTCTTTATTACATCAATTATTTTCCCGGTTCTTAAATTAACCTAATGCATATTCTGCTTGATAATCATAATTATAATAGTACGAGTTTTGTTCAGGTTTAATATCATTAATAAGTATGCTGATCCCCGAAAGGTGCTTGCTTTCTATGTCATTTAGTGTTGCCATGAGAAACCTTTTTTTTGTATGATTTTGCCTTACAACAAATAAATTTGCGTCGGTATATTTCATTAACAGGAATGAATCTGTTACCAATCCTAAAGGAGGTGTATCAACAATTATATAATCGTATTTTTGAGATAGTTCATCAAAAAGTACTTTTGTTGCAGGTGATGCTATTAGTTCTGCCGGATTGGGAGGTTGTACCCCGGCTGTAATTACATCCAGATTGCTACTAAAGGATGAACTTTGAATAATTTCATCTATGCTATGTTTTTTTAAATAATAGGTGCTTAATCCTCTGTCGTTTTGAAGTTTAAAGTCTTGGTAGATCTTTGGGCTTCTCAAGTCAAACCCAAGCAATAAGGTTTTTTTGTTATACTGAGAGAAAACAGAAGCTAAGTTCATTGAGACAAATGTTTTCCCGGACTTGGGAATATCAGATGTTACTAAAACGATATGTTTCTCTTTCCCGGTTACAAGAAACTGAATATTGGTACGTAGTGATCTAAACGATTCTGCTATTGGCGAATTTAGTCCGTTAAAAATAACAAGGTTCGTGTCTTTTTTGTTATGTAAAATATTTCCTATAATTGGGAGTTTTGTCAGGTTTTCGACTTCTTCTCTGCTAACAATTTTGCCATTAAAAAAGTCTTTCACGAAAATATAGGCAGTAGGTATAATGAGTGCGATGATGAATGCAATCATATAGTTTAGTTTAATTTTAGGAAATATTTGGGAGTAGTTAGATAAACTTGCATGGTCTATTACCTCATTATCCGGGTGGTTGGATGCTTTTGTTATTTTTGCTTCTGATAATTTTTGCAGAAGAAACGTGTACGTAGCATCGTTTAATTTGAATTTCCGTTCAATACTAATTAATTCCCGTTGGTTTTTTGGCAGGTTGGTGATTTGTTTTTCTAATTCAGCGATTCGACCATTGATATCATTAATTGCAATTGTTGATGTTTTAGAAACATTATTGATGTTTTCAATCAAAGCCTTTTTGGTTCGTTGTATTTGATTGTCAATGCTGGTTACCATTGGGTTGGATTCGGTAACACTGAATAGTAAATCATTCCGGTCTTCAAAAAGGTTAATTAATTTTGATACTAATATGTTTAATAGGGGCTCGTCGATACCAAGAGATGATGGAACAACGATATCATCACTAGACGTCCTTTTTTGCAAGTAATCTTTTAGATTTTTATAATACTTTGATTTGACTAACAATATTGCTTTCTCGTTTTCCAAATCTTTTATATATTCAAAAACTTGTTGAGATTGAAAGTCTACATTCATGATATGATTATCGGCCCGGTAATTTTGCAAGGAATTTTCTGTTACAATAAGTGAATCCGAAATACCTTCTAGCTCATGGGTAATGAATTCTATTGTTCTCGTTGCAACTTCGTTTTTTCGCTCAAGCCCCTTGTCTATATATTCCTGGGTTAGTTGATTCAGAAATGTTACAGATTTATGTGCATTTTCTCCTTTTAAGGATATTGAAACAACGCTTGAATTTCGGTTTAAAGGTTCAATACTTACGTTCCGGTATTTTCCTAATAGAGAATTTAAATCATTAAATACGAAATATAAATCATTGGTTTGTTTTGTTTCCAGATTAGCGTTCTTATTTAAAGAAATTTTTAGTTTGTACAATGAGTTTGAAATATATTCCCCAAAATTGTATATCCCGGAATGCTCAAATGAATTATGGTTCTTAACAAACTGATGTTTTGAAAATAAATAGCTTTTCTTATTCTGCCCCTTTACTGAAAGTTTGTATTGAGTATCAGATAATATTTCGATTTTAAATTTTGTTTGTATTAATTGGGGATGGTTTTTGTCGAATTCAACAATAATCGGTGAATCATAATCAAGTTCTTTCTGGATAAAATTGTTTTGATAAAAATAGGATACCGAAAAATCAAGATTCATTAAGGTTCGCTTAATAAGCGAATTTGATTTTAAGATACAAATTTCATTTTCCAGATTTTTGTGGTCGCTTATTAGCCCGAAGCCAATAATATTTTGAGGATCTATCCCTTTTTCTTCTTCAATTAGTAAAGATGTTGTGACCTTATAAATAGGGTTTGCAAACTTCGAAAACAAAAAAGCACAACCCAAAGCGATACCTATACTTATGACAAATAAGTACCAGTGGTTCCAAAGCATGAAAAATAGCTTTTTTAAATCGATGTTTTGTTCTTGCTCAATTAAAGTTCTCTGATCCATTTTTAGTTTTTTTAACTCTGTTTTATTTTTTGAGCTTTATAAAAGCTTGTTTACGAAAAATTACAAATAGAACGATTTTTTGCTCGTCAAACAAAAAAGCCGAAGCAAACCGTTTTTAAGTTCTTCAAAATAGTAAACATTCAACCCTTTCTCGAATACCAAATGTTTCATCCCTTCGGTTTTTAATTGTTTCATTCCCATTTCAAAAATCTCAATTTGGGAATAGCAACAGTTGACTGCCAGTTTTTTCTTTTCGACTTGTTTCATATAAAACCCGGTTTTTTAGTTATTTGCTTATAGGAATAAGGTGAACGCAAATC
This sequence comes from Bacteroidales bacterium, assembly GCA_963664245.1. Lineage (GTDB taxonomy): Bacteria > Bacteroidota > Bacteroidia > Bacteroidales. The sequence continues at coordinate 1,204,115 of OY760934.1, read as the reverse complement.
TAGGGATGATCTATGTTGTATGAACTCTAATATTTAATAGAAAATGACCAATACTAAGAATAGATTTTAAGGGAGGTTAGGGCTTTTGTTTGTTTTTTAAATCGTCTCCTGAAATGCTAACGTATTTTATGCAATTAATTTTGTAGGATAATTCTGCGAAATTGGCTGATTTTGTTTTTAATAAAATGTTCTTTCGGTGGAAATCAACAGTGGCCTTACTAATAAATAAATTTTTGGCTATCTGGTGACTTAGGGTTCCTTCTATTACCTGTAATAGAACTTCTATTTCCCGTTCACTCAAATCATTACAAATTCTACATTTGCGGAGGTCTATGATTTTATGATTAATTGATTCCGAGTGAAATCTGTTAATGGTTTTTTTTAAGTCATTGATATTTATTGGTTTCAATAAATAATCGAAAATGGAGTATTTAATTGCTTCAATTCCATATTGACTAAAATCTGTGACAAAAACAAATGAAGGATAGAAATTGTTTTCCCGTACTTCTTTGATTACCTCAAAACCTGTTTTGTATGGCATTTCAATAGCTAAGAACACTAGGTCTGGTTTTTGTGATAATATTTCTTGAACGGCAAATCTTGAGTTAACCAGTTTTGAGACTATCTCAATTCCTTCAAATTTTAACAATACACTGACCAAACGATTAACGGATTCTAGTTCATGATCAAGAACCAAACATTTTATCGTTTTCATTAATCACAAGCATTTTAATCCTAGCTTCATTATTTTATTTTAACACTAAAAACTGATTTGTTTTATGCCAGGGAATAAATTACTAAGAGGTTTTATTAAATTATCTTTAGAGTCTTTTGAAGAATGGGAAATCGTTTTATGGTTTTCTTCTTCCCCAAAAATTACGAACACAAAAAACAGATTTCTCATTTTTCTTAGTTATAATATTTTGTCTATCTTGAGTTTACTACGTGCTACAATAAGCTTATAAGAAAAACTTTAACTGAGCTAAAATATTTTTTTAATAAAAATCTAAATTAGGTTGTTTGAGCTTTGTTACCTTACCCTTTTATTGTAGCCATGAACTACTACAATAAATAGTTTAGAATTTGAATCACTACTAAATAGAGAAAAATATCTTCAAATTCTGTTTATTATGGCTGCTATTTAATTACTACTCTTCCATTTATCTCTTTTGAAGAGTGAAGTTTAATTTGAGAAGCAGCGATTTTAGGGTAAATCAAAATAAAATAAGGGTCAAAAAATTTACGGGGTTTAAAAATACTAATTTTCAGTTAACAATCGATCTAAAGCCGCATTTCGATATGTTTATTTTTGCAGAACAAATTTTGATACGGGATAAGTAACTGCTTAGCTACCCTTTTCTATATTTCATAATATCTTTTTAGTAAACCCCGTTCGTCATATAAAAAACTATAATTTTGTAGAATTAAACAAACTAAAAACAAAAGCAATGGATGCAAAAACAATATATTTATTTATCAAGGAGATTGAGCTTTTTCAGGGTTTAGATAAGGAAGAATTGTTGATCGTTACCCAGAACATCAAAAAGGAAATTTTTAAGAAAAACGATTTCTTATTTTATGAGAACGATTCCCGTGACAAAATTTACATCATATACGAGGGAGAGGTAGAGCTGTTTAAGAAAACGCCCTTTGGTGAAGAACGCCGCTTATCTATTTTTAGCAAGCAGGACTTCCTAGGTGAAGGTTCTATTACCGAAAATTCGCCCCATTCAACCAATGCCAGGGCACTATTAAAAACCACGACGCTTGCCTTGGATTTGGAGTTTTTCCACGAGCAGGGAACCATTGCTGTAAAAGTACTTTCGAATGTGGCCCGGGTAATTTCGCGCCGTATGCGGCATGCCAATACCCGTGCGGTAAATTCTGCAGCTCAGTACGAGAGCGGAAGAACCCGCCAGGAGCACGATTTGTTGGGCTATCGCGATGTGCCTTACGAAAGTTATTATGGTATTCAGACCTTGAGAGCCATCGAGAATTTTAATATCAGCGGGGTACCCTTAAACTTTTACCCATTCATTATTGAAGGGCTGGCTATTGTAAAAATGGCGGCTGCAAAAGCAAATTATGAGCTGGGATTGCTTCCAGAATCAATGACCGATGCCATTGTTCAGGCCTGTCAGGAAATTATCAGCGGAAAGTTCCATTACCATTTTGTGGTAGATATGATACAGGGCGGAGCCGGTACGTCGACTAATATGAACGCCAACGAAGTAATTGCCAACCGTGCCCTTGAAATCATGGGGCATGAAAAAGGCGATTATAAATACTGTCATCCGAACAATCACATCAATTTGTCGCAATCGACCAACGATGCTTATCCAACAGCCGTAAAAATTGCGTTGATAAAAAGCAATGAAACTTTATTAGAAGTGCTCAAACAACTGATTGAAGAAATCCGTAAAAAAGCCGTTGAGTTTAAGGATGTAATTAAAATGGGACGTACCCAATTGCAGGATGCTGTTCCCATGACCTTGGGGCAATCTTTTGAAGCCTATGCCGCTACCTTGGAAGAAGAAATTCAACGCTTAACACATAATGCCAAATTATTTTTAGAGGTAAATATGGGAGGGACTGCTATTGGTACTGGTATTAATGCCGATCCGCAGTACAGCGAAAAAGTGATCAAGCATTTGCGCGAAATCACTGCCATGGACATTACCTTGGCTTCTAACCTGATTGAAGCAACCCAGGATACCGGGGCATTTATCATGTTTTCTTCTGCCGTGAAACGTTTGGCAATAAAACTTTCTAAAATTTCTAACGATTTGCGTTTGCTGTCTTCTGGCCCAAGAACCGGGATTAACGAGATCAACTTGCCACCTATGCAGCCGGGTTCGACTATTATGCCGGGTAAAGTAAACCCTGTTATTCCTGAGGTGGTTAACCAGATTGCATTTAAGGTAATCGGCAATGATTTAACCATTGCCATGGCTTCTGAGGCTGGACAACTGGAATTAAATGTGATGGAGCCGGTGATTGTACAAAGTTTGTTTGAATCGATAGTAATGCTTAAAAACGGGATGATGACCCTGAACCGCCGCTGTATTACTGGAATTACGGCCAATAAAGAACATTGCCGTAAAATGGTGGAAAATTCCATTGGCATTGTTACTGCTTTGAACCCTTTTATTGGTTACGAAGCTTCTACCGAATTGGCAAAAGATGCATTGGAGCAGAACCGTTCGGTGTACGAACTGGTGCTAGAAAAGAATCTTTTATCCAAAGAGAAACTGGATGAAATTCTTTCGCCCGAAAACATGATTCATTCGAATAAGATGAGAAAATAAATTTACTACATTAAACGTAGCTAAAATATGAAGAGCCATACTGAGCATCGTCGAAGTATGGCTCTTTAATTTCGTTTAAAATAATAGATCAGGCAACTTGAAAAAAGAGTAATTGTGAGAAAGGCATAAAATGGAAACCATAAGATAGTACTAAAATTCCCGTTATTATTGATGCTTAGAATATAAAAAACAAACATTATTGGAATGGAAACCAGTAGGCTGATAATTGCAGCCTTTCCCATTTCTAATTTTTGCTTTTCGTCGTACAGTTGTTCTTTTTGCCTGAAAAATTTGTATCCCCAAATCAGGATCATTAAAAAATAGGGGAGGATCAGCAAAATACAATACGAAAGTGTGATCCAAAGTAGCCAATTCTGCTGGTTCAGGTTTATGTTACCCAAATAAACGTACATGTACAAACAAAGCCCAAGCCCCATTAGTCCGCTTACCAGCCCAATGTATTGGGTGATCTCATACAAAACTTCATTGATGATGACTGTATCTCTGGGCGTTTCGCTTTTAAGCGATTGCTTTGTTTTAATAATGGTGATGCACACGATAACCAGAAATCCCAGGTTAACCAGAAGCCCTGTATATAACCAGATCCACTCCATATCACAGCTAAACCCTTCTTTTAAATAATCTTGTGATATGTCAGATAATGCAGCTATATCAAAGAGTATCCCCATGCCCGAAATCATGGCTCCAACAATACTGAAAAAAGCCCATGCGCGTGTTCTTTTAAAGTGACGCAGCGATTTTCTTAGCATAATAAATAAGGAAATATATAATAAGATGTTCGGCATAAATCCCAGATAGATGCCTTTATACATATTTTTTAATTGTCCTGATTTTAAATGTATTTCACGGTATGCATATAAATCGTAAAACAACCATAAGAATGATACAATTAAGAAAATCATTGTTAGGATGGCGTAAATGTTGATCCATCGTTTTTCCTTTTTGTTTAATTGATTGTTATTCATAGGTTTTTGGTTTAATCTTCGTTGATATAAAAAACATCTTCTACATTTTTATTGAAAAACCTGGCAATTTTAAAAGCCAGCAGAGTGGAAGGAACAAATTTCCCTTTCTCAATGGAATGAACCGTTTGGCGGGTAACTCCAATGGCTTTTGCCAGTTCTTCCTGCGACATTTCATCCTTATCGAACCGGCAACGCCTGATGTTGTTCTTTAAAATCATAATGTAAAGTTTGTTTTACAAATATAAAGTATATTTTACATAATGTCAAAAATAATGTAATTTTTTTTGTATTGGAAAAAGGAAGGAAGCAAATATTTTATCTATGTAAGATGAATATAATTTGATTGAAATATGGTAAAGGGTGTTATCCTTCAACTGGCGGATAACGCCCTTTTTTGTAGGCTAGGATTGCTTGGGTATTATTTTTTCAATCCACTGAGCCATCTTTGGATAGTCTCCAGATACCAATTGAAGTAGATATAAGGCTTGTTCACGACTATAATGTTGAATGATGTAATTACAAAGTTTATTGAAATTTTCTTTGGTACTTAACCATGCTGACAGGTTGTGGTAATGTTTCGATATTTGGGGTTTGTATGTTTTTCTTCTGAAAAATGCTTTAATTTTTTCTTTCCTGCTCAAAGAATGGAACAATTGTTTTTTTAAGACAGGTTTAACCCTTGTGCTTTCGTTTACCAAATAAATAATATCCAGGATGGCTAAAATTTCGGATTCTTCATCTTCGCCTTCAAGATCGGGGAGGAGCGATTTAATAATCCGTTCTTTAAGCCGGATAATATTTTTATACTTGCCCGAACCTTCAATAATAGCGGCTACAAAATCGGACCAGAATTTTGCCTGAACAATACTTGGCAGTAGCATCATATTTCCCAAAGGTGCGAAAAGAGTAGACACCGGCCAGGCTAAAATGCTCCTGAAAAAATTTCCGCGGATGGTTTGCTTGTCGAAGCCCCTAATGTAGTTGTGCGATGCGAGGTACATCCCGTTTGCGATATTAATAAAGAAGAACTTTCCAAACTCGTACATGCTTCCTTCGTGTTCCCATTGCCATAAGATGTCGAAGTTTGATTTTACAAATCCTAAAACTGGAACCGAGAATCCTGTCCAGAATAAAGAATTCGAGAGGTTGGTCCAGTTAATATCTTTTGTTGACCATTCGGAAGGTTTGAAGCCGTTCCCGGAAATCATATCAACAAAAACATTCCGGATGCCCGTAATGCCAAACCATAGGAGGGCATATTCAATACCTACCGTGAAATAAGCCGGAACAAAGCCAATCAGTATCAGGAACAAATTTTTAAGTCCCGGGTTCAGGTATTCCAAAACTTTAACAGGGCGTATTGGTTCTTCAATTTTTTTATTGGTTAGTCTTCGTTTTACTTTTTTGTCAATTTTGCCCAGGCAAATGATATTTATTTTTTTGTTTGGCTTGAAGGGCACTTTGGGTACGGTTGATTGTTCGTAAATCAATTCGGAAACTTCCTGCGGCAAATGAGGGTGTTTTTTGAGGAACCTTTTTCGCTGGTGTTTTGATAGCCTGTTTTCGAATAAAAATCCCATTCCCGGAGCCAGTGTTGAACGGCCTGTTGCGTCGCTTCCAATAGACGGGGTAAGTTTCTTTTGAGCAAATTCTTCCGTTACTTTTAAGTCGTTGAGCTTGTTTGCCGGAATTTTTATTTTATTTAGAAGTACTTCCAGTTGTTCAAAGTTTTTGTCGTTGAGCAGTTTGATGAAATTTGAAAAGAAAACAAAGTCTTTCTCGTTTGTTTTGATGCTGTCAAACATGTTATAAATCTCGGTTTGAGAAATATACTCGTAGTTGTCGATAATCATCTCAATGGCTGCTTTTAAGCCATGTTCCAGTGGCTGGATAAATTTGATACTGCCACCGGCTTTTTTAGCGAGCTCGTAAATTTCATACAAGCTACTAACGGCCGATTCGGCTTGAATTTGTTCGTTGTCGGCAAAATATTTTAAGCGAATTTTTTCGGGATTAATTTCGCTGTACTCTTTTTTGATTTTACGGTATTGTTTTTCAATTTCCTGGATTTCAGCTTTGCTGGATTCTCCGGGCGAATTCAGGGCCATGTCTCGCTTGGCCATAATCTGCAACATCCTTTTTTCGAGCACCAGATTAAGCTTAGGGAAAAGGTGTTCGCCCAAAAGCCGGCGCGAACCTATTTTATGCTTGATGATCCCGTCCTGGCTTCTGATGGATAAAGGTTTTAGGTAGTAAATAGAATTTTTGTCGTAGCCTTCGTTAATCAGCGGAAGGTGTTCTTTGTTGAAACGGTTGATTAAATAAGAAATGTTTTGAAGCCTTTTTTTCTGGTTTGCTTCCAGCTCGTACAAGAAGGCATCAAAATGGTTTGATTTATGTTTTAGAAACTTCTGGAATTTCTTTTTCCTGCTCGAAAACTCAGGCAGAATATACATGTAATGAAATTGTTTGCCATTGGTCATTGCGCTAAATTCGATGGCAATATTTACTTTGATCCCTAGAATTTTACCGGCTTCCAAAACTTCCTTAATGGCATCGGTTCGTTCAAGGTTATTATAGGCAATGGTTAATTCGGAAATTCCTTTTATAAAAGCATCGATGACAAGTTGTGTGGGCGATTTGCGTCCATACGAAGCATTGTCATGTACATGCGAATCCCAGCCCATTTTTAGGTCTTGCAGCTCTTCTCCGGTTTCGGGAACCTCTATGATGTTGAATTTGTTTAAAAGCTTTTTAATGGTACGCGGATGTCCGAACGATGAAAGGGTAAAATCACGCATTAATTCAAGTTGAACCCGCTTGTTTTCACGGTTCTTTACAACACGTTTCATGATGGACAATTGTACACGTGCGGTGTTTAAGGGCATTTTTAAGGAACGCGAATAAAGGATGTGCTCGGCTAGGAGTTGCAAGGCGTGAATACGTTCGTTGTAATTGGCCGAATCGAGACTTTTGGTGATACGCAGATAATTTTCGACAATGGTTGTTCTTCGTTTTTTAAATTCTTTGATGAACCCACGTGGATGCGAGTTTGGAAGTTCCTCAATAATTTCCGGAACATCAATACTCATGTTGATTTTTGACCGTAATTTCTTAAGGTTTCGGGTAAAACTTAAGTAATTAACAATCTTATTATATCTCTTTATAATCATTTCTTCTATCCTCTATACATTATCTATTCCCAGTATTGAAAATCCAACCTGAAAATCCGGGCGTTCTTAAAATTGAATAAATAAATAGGTCGCTCTTCTTTCTTTATAAAAAGATGTTAGAACACTCCGTTAGGCGTAATTCCCAGGAACTGGAAATAAGTTTGTCCCATAATAATACTTACAACCCAGGCAATTACCAGCATTGTAAAACCAAATTTAAACGTATCGGTTAAGCTGTAATGGTCTGTTGAGTATAATAGCAATGCCGGTTTGCTGTTAAATGGGAGCGCGTAAACATGCTCAATAAGCATTGCAACCGGAAAAGCAAGGCTGATAATTGAAAACCCGAATCGGGTGGCTACACCAATTGCAATCGGTACAAACAACATGGCTCTCATTGTTTTTGACTGGAATATAAGCGCGCTGAAAACCATCGCCCCGGTTAATATCATGTAAAGCAGCCAAAATGGAGTATTACCTCCTAATCCTAATCCATCAAATATGGCGTTCACCGAAATAGATGGTAAATCTGTAAATCTAAACGCTTCTCCAAGTGTATATGCTCCTGCTGAGAAAAGAAGGAGGTGCCAGGGGATATCAACATCATTCCATTTTACAATACCAATTCTGGGCATTAGCGCAACAATGCCTCCCGTAAAAGCAACGGCTGTTGGGCTTATTCCATGAAATTTATCGGTAACCCATAGTGCCAGTATGCTTGAAAAAATAACGATGGCTTTCACTTCCGAAAATTTTATTTTTCCAAGCTTTTTTAATTCTTCTTTAAGCCGATCCATTCCCCCTTCAATTTGAGGGGTTGTTTCTTCTTTAGGTATTTTGAAAATAAATTTGGTGCCGACAATCCAGGCAATAATAATCAGCAAACATGCAACGGGGGCAGAAGCTACCATCCAATCAAAAAAGAATAATTCGGAACCCACTGCCCCGGCAATGAGTGAAGCTGCTAAAAGGTTTGCCCCGGAACCGGTTACAAAGGCACTGGCCGAGATGTTTATTTGAAACAAATTTTGCAGCACCAGGTTTCTCCCGAAATTGTTTTTGTTTTTCCCTCCGGTTGCCCCATAAACGGCAGCAACCACCATAAAGATTGGGAGCAATATGGTGGCCTTTGCAGTTGTTGCCGAGATAAACATCGATAATATCAAATTAATTACGATAAAACTGAAGAATATGGAGGTCGAATTTTTCCCAAATTTGACAATGAACCAGAGCGCAAAACGTTTGGCAACCCCGGTGGCAACTAGCATACTGGCCAAAATAAAAGACATGATATTTAACCACATTACTTTGTGCCCCAATTGGGCATAAGCCTCTTTTTCGGGTAGTACTTTTGTTAGTACCAATGCAATTATAAGGATTAAAGAAGTTAAATAATTAGGAATAGCTTCGGTAATCCAAAGAACCAGTGCTGCGGCGAATATGGCCAGCAGGGCTATGTTCGAATGTGAAAATTGATCGGCACCAATCCGGTTGAAAATGACTTTGGCAGAGTCGGTTAGTTTTTCCGGGTCAATTTGTTGTAAAAACGGAATGTTGAGGAAAAAGTAAATAATAATAAATGCAAGTATGGCAAGCGGTCCTCCAATTTGTTGTAAACGGGTTTCAAATTTTGATTTGGATCGAACAGGTAATTTTTCGATCCTGTAATTATTCATGTTTAAAAAATCGGAATTCTTGTCAACCATGCTATTCTTCGGTATTTTAATTATTATTTACTTTCTCTTTTGAATTATTAATGTTTACTGTTACCAGTTTTTATAAGGATTTTTCATCAACATAGCGTTAAAATACTTTACATCACCGGTTACTTCTTCGCCAAGCCATTCGGGCTTTTCAAAGTTTTCATCTTCTGCACCCAGTTCAACTTCGGCTACGATTAAGCCTTGGTTGTCTCCGTAAAATTCATCCACTTCGTAAGTGTGGTCTCCTGCATCTACCAAAAACCGGGTTTTGTCGATCACCCCTGCTTCGCAAATTTTCAAAAGTTCTTCAACTTCACTTACAGGAATTTCTTTTTCCCATTCGTAACGAGAGGCTCCCGAGGCGTTTCCAATTCCTTTTATGGTAATAAACCCTTGATCTCCTTTTATTCTTACTCTCACTGTACGTTCAGGTACTGATGACAGATATCCTTGTGTAATGCGGGTTTGTTTTTTCGCTTTCGATTTAAAATCGCCTTTGACCAAAAATTTGCGTTCTATTTCCTGTGCCATTTATATGTCTTTTTTAATATTAGTTAACAAAGTCTTTATCTATCATGCCAACGACTCTTTTTATGGCTTGCAGATAGTTTATGTTTTCCATGCCTTCTAAACCAACATCCTGGATGGTTTTTTTAATGTCTTCAATTTCGGTTGATTCTGAATTGATGGTTACCAGTTGTGCGCCGTTAATCAATACACTTCCTACTTCGCAAATGGTGTCGTTTACCATGTATCCGTAGCGTTCTTTATGAACCTTAACCGCTTGTAGATCCGGGTTTTCTTTAATCATTTGAAGAAATTCATCCAGGGTATATTCGTTTTTTGAAAGCTCGGGCATTTCCACCTGGAAAGCAGGGAATACCTCATTTTTTAGTACTTCTGCTTTTATTGGGAACTCACCTTTCATTAATGGATTCCATTGTTCCAGTCCATCAACGGTTTGAACGAACGTTTTAATATCCATTTTCCCGTCGCGGATTTTTGTGTTGTTTATATCGTTTGTGCGCGATATAATATATATTTCATCAGATTCCCGGTGCCATACTTTTTCTGGTACGGGTATTGATAAACGAGACATTCTGTAAGCCTCTTCCTCAAAGTTTTGTCCAAATGTTCTGAATTCGAAACGAGGCTTTGAGATTTCTCCTATTTTTAGTTCTTTTTTTGTCATTTTAGTTTTAAAGATGTTTGTAATTTATTGTTCAAATGGTGCTTCTTTTTTTGTCAATATTTAATTTAGAAATCCCTATCCGGCTTGCTTAAGACGCAAACGGAAGATAAATTTTGAGATTACTATTGATTGTGATTAACAGAGAATTTATAATTAAATTTTAAATTCTTTTAATGGTTCCAATCCAATTATTTGTTTGATTTTTAGCGGGTAATTGGTGTTAGTATATTTGTCGCAAATCTCCATTTCTTTTAGTGTCGCATGAACATCATCAACATTTTCAGATTCGATGTTGAAGGTTTTTATAAATGCACCATTGATAAGGTTGTTTGCTATTTCGCAATTGCAGTTATTATGGATGAATTCGATTTTGCTTTTAAACACTTCAACGATTTTCAAATCAGGGTCTTCATTAACAACCTCTTCGATAAACTCAATGATGCCATATTCTTTGTCTTCCAGCTGAGGGGCTTCAATCCCGATGGCCGGGAAAAAAGTGTTTTCAATGATTTCTTTGCTGATTGGGAATTCTTGCTTGAAGTTTACATTCCATTTTTCGAGCTTTTCTGTTTCTGCGATTAGCTCTTTGATGACCAAACATTTTTTCCGAATAAGGATGTTAAATGTTTGATTTGTATCTGATAGAATATAATAATCGTAGTTTTCTTTAGGTTTAACATCACTGCCTAATTTCAGCAAGTTTTTTTCTGCATTGCCAAAATCTTGACCAAATGAACGAAACTCAAATAATAACTTATTTTTGCTCATAACTTTCATTTATTTGATTTTACGAAACTAATAAATTATATAGTTGGATTGAAATTTTGTAAAGAAACTATGAGGTTCTTCATGAACCCCATAATTTCTTGTAAAATCGAATTAATTATTTGATGTTCCTTTTGTTTCGACTGTAAGGATAACCCATTTTGCTGCGCCATCAAGTTTTCTTCCAACATGACCGGCGTGGCTTGCGGGCCAATCGCCTTCCAGAAGTTGATCGACGACATTACCGCTTCCATCTAATAAGGTAATGTCTTCGCCACCTGATGAAACTTTAAACAATGTTGTTGCAGAACCGTCGCAGTCGAGTACATAAAAACCTCCGGCAGGAATGGTTGTTCCGGCAGGAATAGTGTATGCTTCTGTAGGATCTGAATCTTGCAGTTTGTATCCGCCAATATCAATTGCACTGGTCGTTCCGTTGTACAATTCGATGTAGTCAGGTGAACCGGTTCCCAGAATTTCATTAATAACAAGGGCATCCAAAATAGTAAGAGGAGCCACTGTAACTGAAGGCCAGGTTGATGCATCATCATGATCGAAATCGCCAATTACTGTTCCTTCTCCATCGTATTCTTCGGCAGGATAGTAAGATTTTACACCTGCTAAATCCTCGGCACGTAAGTAATATCTAATAACAGTACCGTCTGATTGTCCGGGGATAGTTCCTGTATAAGTACCATCTCCATTGTCGGTCATAACAACTTTTTCTTTGTCATCAGCAATCTGATCATCCAGTACATAATATAATCTTAGCTCATCGATTCCGCCATTATCGTATACATCTACGGTAATTGTTACGTCTTCGTCATCTGCTGGATTTTCATTAGATATTTCAAAGCTGTTAAATATAGCTAATCCATCTTCAACAGTAAAAGTGGCTTTGGTATCTGGTGCTGTGTTGGGGAAATATGATTTCAATCCTGTTTCATCGGTTGCTACAACATAATATTCGGCTACTGTACCGGCAGGCATTGCCGGAATATTGTATTGGTAATCGCCACCTCCAAGAGGAGCCATTTCTACAAAATAGACATTATCCTCGGTTTCAATAAATAGTTTTACATCGCGCATGCCCGAAGCATCAGAAGCGACAATTTCGTATTTATAAGCTTCATTGTCGTTTATCCCTTCGATCAGGGTTGCTTCAATCAAAGGCGGATTGTTTACGTTGCTATTTGCAGCCCCTTGTGTTGCTCCCATGGTAGAAAATTCATCGCCACCGTCGGTAGTACGTCCGTAGGAAACTCCTGAATCAAGGGCAGGGAATGTGATATTGTCAACGAGGTTGTCTTCAGCATCCCATAAGTAAACTTCTTCACCTCCTGAAGAAAGACCAAATTCGTTACAAGGATAAACTAAATAACCGTTAGCTGCAATGGTTGTTCCGGCAGGAAATGTATATTTTGCAACTGGTCCGTCTGATATTTTGAATCCAGCCATATCAATGGCTTCATCTGTACTGTTATAAATTTCAATCCAATCTGGATCGCCTGTTGAAAATACTTCATTAATAAATAATCCAAGTTCTGTAGTTACAGGTTCTTCTACTTCGACTAATTCATCTTTAACGCAAGAAACAAACGAGAGTAGGAATGCCGCTGTAATAATTAAATATTTTGATATTTTTTTCATCTGTTATATATTTTTTTATTAATTAAAAACTAACGACCACACGTGTTGAGAAGAATCCAAAATCTTCACCTCCTTCACCTTCAGGAATGTTTGGGTCAAGGGGATCTTTGTATAGATTTCCTGCAGCATCTTTATAAATATAAAGTTTACCTTTTCCGTTAGCATAACGGTCGTGATCTAAGTATGAATAGTTCAGCATGATTTTTACGTTATGAATAGGGTAGAAGTTCAGGCCTACAATATAGCCATTGGCAGCACCGCCATAAACTTGGGCATCAAAATCATTGGCATTCATATAATCAAAACGGAAAGCTAATTCAATGTCTCCCCAACTTCTGCCAGCTGTAATTTGAGTAAATTCTCCCTCATAGCTATTATAATTGTAATTACCTCCAAAAAGCAAAATACCTGCCTGGGCATAAAATCCGTCGATGGTAACATCGCATAAATCGTCGTTACGTTTAACGTTGGTACGCATATACTCTGATTGGAACATTATATTCTTCCGAGAAGCAGCTAACTCAAATCCTAAAAGGTTGGTGCTTTTAACATTGGTAATATCGTCGGTATCGAGGTATTTTTTTCTGTTAATAACCGTATAAGAACGAGTACTAAAACGATAACTGTTTGGTACTTCAAGGTCTGTTTTTGGGGTACGATATGAATAAGCAACACCAAGATGGATCATCATATCTTCTTTAAGAATCGGGTTATAAACAAATTTATTGGTAAGTGAATACCCATCATCTATACCATTATCTTTATTGTTGTCCTGAGCAAAAGTAACTTCTTCCATTTCACCCACTGTTCTTCCAAAAATTCCGGTAAAGAAGCGCCAGTTTTTGCCGCTAAAAGTAGCTTGTATTCCCAAGTGACGTGATGGGGCCATTTTGCTGGCTAAAGAACGCTCAATAAAAGTAACATAACGCGAAGTTGTAGTTGTTTCCATTGAGAAACTTTCTTTAAAATGCCCACCTTTTATGCTCCAGAAATTTTTCGTATAAGCAATGTAAGCATCTTTAAGTTCAACGGCAGATCCGGCAAAATCTAAATCAATTTCACCATACCAATGTTTTGATAAAATGGCTTTTACCGCAAAACGGGCTCTTCGAATATCGACCCCATTGCCGATAGGATTTAATGTGTTTGATGGAAAGAATGCAGCATCAAAATACACCCGTGAATCTAACCAGTATCTCATTGATTGGTCTTTTGATTCAAAAACCAGAATTCCGTTTCGTGCTTCTGATGTAAGGGGAATGCGTTCAACCACGTTCCCATATTGATCGGTTCTTACGCTATCTTTTTCGGTATGTTGAGCAAGCACAGGGGTTGCAAACATTCCAAATGCAATAGCTAAAACAGCAGAATAAAATAATTTTTTTAGCATGTTGATATCGGTTTTAGTTATTATTTTTTTACAAAAATATAAATGAGTAATATGTGTGTCATTATTATCGACCTCTATAAAACCTTTACAAAAGAGAATTTATATTTAAAAAAACTCTACATTTTATAGATTTTAACTATACAAACGATTTGTAAAAATCTGAATTTTAATAATATGTAAAAGAGCCAGACTTTACAACGTATATCAAATCTTAAATCTCGGATATAAAATCTGAAAGATTGGTTTTTGAACTTATGCCAAACTTTTTTCGTAGTCGATATCTGTTAATTTCAACACTTTTAGGGGCAATATTCAGCAAGGATGCTATCTCTTTTGAGGATAGTTTTAAGCGGATATAGGCCGAAAGCCTCTTCTCTTTTTCGGTTAAATGGGGATATTTTTCGCTGAGTTGAATGTAAAATTCCCGGTTGGCTTCTTCCAATTGAAGTTGAAACAGTTTGCGGTTTTTGTCGAGCGCAATATGTTGATTTATGCTGAGCGATAGATGATTAAGTTTGTTTAAGCTTTCTTCTTCTTTTGTACTTCCTTTTATTTGATTCACCGTTTTTTTCAGCTCTTCTAAAAAGGTATTTTTTTGAATAATATTCAAAGCGAAATCAATGAGTTCTTTTTGTTTATCTTCCAGTTTTATGCTGAGTTCTTTTCTTTTCTCTTTAATATCCTCAAGTTTTTCTTTTGTCGATTCTTTTTGATATTGGATGTTTTCTTTTTCTTTTAGGAGCTTGGTTATCAATATGTCACGCTTTTTTAGCATCCAGTAAAAGCAGATAAATACAAATAAAAGGATAATAAATAGTATAACGATAATAGCGTGAACAGGAATTGTCATTTAAAAAATTATGTAAAATACATTAACCACAAATTTAATTTATTTTTTTTATTAAGTATATGTTGAGATATGGAACGCCTTTTCTTGTTTCATCATTTTAGGGTTTTTATAAAAATACAAAATCCTCCTCATTCATTTTATGTAAATTTGTTCAACTTAAAAATATAATTCAGGATTTATGAAATTTGGACTTACAATTACACTTATTTGTTTGATTTTGATTAAACCTTTGCTTGCTCAATACAAGGAGGAAAATACCACCCAAAAGTTTGATTTTAAATTTGCCTGGGAGGTACCTGCAACCGGAGCTATGTATGTGGCTTCCATCATTGGGTTTGATAAAATGAAGGATAAGGATAAATTATCTGTTTCAAAAATTAATTCATTAAGTTCTGATAATGTTTGGGGCATTGACCGTGTTTCCTTACGCATGGATGCTTCTTACCGTTTCAAAGCACAAGACATCTCGGATGTTGGCTTGAATATTTCCCTGGCTTTGCCTGCCTTGCTTGCTTTTGATGATAAAATCCGCAAAGAGTGGCTCGACTTGATGTGTATCTACCTCGAAACACAAGCTATTGTAAATATTTCATACGTTTATGGTGCAGCCATCTGGACCGAGCGGATTCGTCCGTATGTGTATTATGAGGAGGTTCCATTAGCCGAAAAACTGGAATCAGGAGCTACCGATTCTTTTTTTAGTGGGCACATTGCTAATGTAGCAGCGTCCACTTTTTTTATGGCGAAAATTTATACCGAGTTCCATCCCGAAATCGGAAATAAAAGATGGTGGCTTTACGGGGCAGCATTGGTTCCGCCTGCAATTGTGGGTTATTATCGGATTAGGGCACTAAAGCATTTCCCAACCGATTTGGTTGTAGGAACCATTGTTGGTGCAGGATTGGGAATACTAATCCCTGAATTACATAAGGTGAACCGAAACGAAAATCTGGAAGTGATTCCGCTTGCCGGAAATTTTACCGGCTTACATTTACGCTACAAGATCAATTATAAAAATTAGGGATTATTACAAAAGCCAAAACGGATATAATAATTCCAATCATAAAAATATTATAAGCTATCCGGAGAAGTTTGTATTTTTTTGCCAGGACCTTTCCCAAATTATATTGATCTTTGGTCATGGTTGAATACAAATGGTCATCATTGTCCATTAGTTCCTGGATGGCCCATTCATAATCTTCATATTCCATGTTATAGAAGTTCCCGAAAAACAGCATGTTTACTTTGTTTTGCCGGATGTCTTCTTTGGTGAATGTGCCGTGCGAGATATTCGGGCGGGTCGATAAAATCGCGAAAATAATGGTTGCCACGTTGAACCCGAGAAAAATTAGGGTTGGAATTACGATGGCCGGGGTTCGTTCAAAACGGCTAAAAAGAACCGAAAAAATAATGGAGATAACAATAGAGTTTACCGTAATGAGGATGTTGGATTTATTATCGGCAATAGAGCTTAAATTAATTTGATTGCGGGCCGTTAAACGAAACATCGATTCTACCCCTCTTGAATAGCCTTTGCGTTTTTCGAGCTTTTTTTTCAGCTTCTCGTTTTCCTCAAGCACTTTGCTTGATATTTTATCACTTTCTTTGCTAACGAGTTCTTCAATCAAGGCATTGATTTCTTTCATGTTTTTTTGTTTCCCTTTTTCTAAAACTTCTTTGCCATAATTGGTGAAAAAATAATGGCGGGAAAGAAAAGAATCGTTCAGGAAATGAAAATCCAATTTTTTAATTTTTTTTCCTTTCATGGCTTCAAATTCCTGGCAGAGCAGATCGGCATAATCCATGTACTTTTCGTCGGCTAAATGACGCATGTCGGCATCGCATAAAACTTTATCGAGTTCATTGCTTGGTGCTTGTGGCCAACGGGTGCTCATGATGCACGATTCAATAGCTTTGAGTTGTTCTTCGGCAATGCTTTTGCCATCCAGAAATTTTTTAGCCAGTTTAATACTTTCTTTCTCATGGTTTATCGGGTCAATCAAATAACCAGTGTCATGAAACCATGCACAAAATTTAAGCAGGTTAATGGAGTCTTGATCCAGCTTCTCGCCTTTCCCAATTTCTTCAACACTTTGTACAACGTATTTGGTATGTTTGATGGTATGAAAAAAGAAACGTTCGGGGTCTATATTTTTTTTGAAGAATCTGCTAACAAATTCTTCTGTCCCGGCTAATATTTGTTGATCTATCTTGTTCATGCAAACTTATTTATTTTTCTAATTTACAAAAAATAAAAGAGGCGGTTTGTTTTTAAACGACTTTAGAACAAAAAACTTATATTAAGCACCAATATATTTTCTTCACTGGAGGAATTAAAAGTTAGGTTTACGATGGTTGCATTAAATGGGTTCACCCAGGCTCCCAAACCGTAACCGTTGTGCCACTTGTTTGATTTTTCGTCTTTCAGCCAAACCCTCCCGATATCGTGGAAGAAGAGCAAGCCCCATTGTCCTACAAAATAATAGTTGCGGATGTTTTTCAAGGTGATCCTGAATTCGGTGTTTTGGTAGAGGTAATGGTCGCCGCCAAAGCGGTAGCTGCGATATCCGCGTAAGTAATTTTTCCCGCCCAGGTAATTGGCATGATAAAAATCATAATCGCAGAAATTACTTGCCCCACCAAACCTTAAGGCTAAAACATACCTCGGGTCTTTATTGATTGAAGTATAAAAACTAAAGTCCGATTTAAGCTTAATAAAATGATTGGCATTGCTGAAATCCCGGTAAAACTTTAGTTGGGTGATCCACCGGCTTCCTTTCGAAGGATTGATTGGATTATTCCGGTTATCGTAATCAAAGGTGGTGCTAATCCCGGAAAAGTGTTTTGGACTCAATTGGTTCGAACTTAAAACATCGGGGTAGAGTGTGCTGATAAAACGATTGGCAGTATCCCTGATTTCAACGTATTTATAAAAAGCCCCGAACGACCATTTGCTCTTTTTCCCAACTTTTCTTTCCAGCGAAGAACTCACGTCAATTAATTTGCTCCGAACACGGTAATAACTTTTATCGTCGGTTAATTTTTGACTGTCGTTCCCCAAGCCAAAAAAATTGTCAACGTTTCGAGGAACACTTATTTCTCCGTCAACCTTAAGATTGTATGTTTTTGAAATGGCAGAGAATAAGCCCGAATATTTGAGCGCAAAGGCTGTGGTGCGGTAGGCGTAATTTGCTGTAATCCGCTGAAAAGTTGAATCCCTGAAATGATAGCGTTTAAAGTACATTCCTCCGCCTAAAATTAATCCATCGTCAATGTTGTAACCAATGGATGCCAGCGGAATATTACGGTTGTATTTGTATAATTTCCGGTCGTAATAGTTGTTGAGTGTATCTTTTGAAAGTTTTAACCTACTTTCTTTTCCAATGTTAAACTCATTTTGTTTATCAGATCGGTCGTAGATAATATTCTTTTTGGAACAACCACTGATTTGAGAGTCGTCGTTAAAGCAATCTTCCCCCTTTCCCCCAATCATGTGTAACTTAATTCCTTTGTCCGAATTTCCGGAGATGTCGAAACGGTCCTTATTTGCCAGGCCATATAACCGAACTTCTTTGGTTTCCCCGTATTTGAAAAGTCGTTGGTATTTCAGCTCTTTGGTTTCCCCTTTTTTGCTGGAGAGCTTATAAACTTCAACTTTCATATCCCCATTTTCGAGGTGGTTTACTTTAAAATAATCCCGTTTGTTGGTGCCAACAACATCAACGGCTTCCGATAGATATTGGTAATATTGTTTGGCATATTTGGGCAGGTCGTTCAGGCGCGACAGAAGCTTGCTTTTAATTTCCTCGCCCGAAATAGCGCAAATTTCCGGGGGCATTTCCCGGATGGCTTCATCAATGATTTCAGGGGTTATATGTTGCTTTATGAATTTTGCTTCTTCAATCCAGTCGTCCAGATCTGGTTCGTTCAAAAAGCTGCGGTCGAAATAGCGGGCATTAAATCCCAGTCCTTTTACATTGCGGATTTTATGATCGAACCCTTGGAATTTGGGCATCAAAAAATCGCGGCTGATGATCCACATCAGTAGACCTTCGTTTACAAAAAATACCTGGTCGCGGTCGCGGGGGATGGGTTTGTAAATGGTTGTTCCGTCTTTTTTAAATGTGGCCCAGCGCCACTGGTCATCGTGGCGGTCCCAGTCGTTAATGAGCATGTCGAACAAACGAGCTCTTAAAACCGCTTTTTGATCGATGATGTGGTCGTGATCATTTTGGATTTTCTCCAGGGTTTTTGGTGTTCCACGTACATTTTCGGAGTAACCGAAGCTGGCAATCTGCGAGCAATCTTCGTCGGGGCGTTCTTCAAAAAGAAAAACATTGTTGGAAAGAACTGTTCTGTATTCTCCTAATTGGGGATCATCCGGAATCCAATACAATTTAGGGTTCGTATGAAAAACACCGATGGCATTGGCCAGGGTAGGAACCGTTAGTGCAGCAAAGGGGTGCGAGGCCGAAATTCCGTCCTGAACAATATCTTGCACAAAAGTACCCCGCATTATGTGGTTAAGGGCTTTGGTTACATTTTTATTGACCGAACGCAACACGTATTGTTTTCCTTTTTTATCGGCTAAACGAACCGAAGTTGTTTGTTGTCCGCCTCCTTTTTTTAAAATGGATAAGCCTCCTTTTGTTGAAGCAATATTAAAAACAGGGTAGTGAACTTTGGTGTTCCATTCTATACGATAATTTTTACCCATCCAGAATATTTTTGAACCATCGGCTTGGTAAATGTCGGTCAATGCTTTATATACAATGCTGTCGTTTTTTTGTTCGATGTTAGTCGAGTCAAGCTGTTGGGCATAAATAAAACAGTTTATGGAAATAAAAGTGATGATGAATAAATGTCTCATTTTTTGTATTCTCTGGCACAGTATATTTTTTGCATCAAGTTTTTCCCCCGCAAAATTACTTTCTCTTTAAATTCAATCTCGAATTCATTTTCAATATCGTGGGTTCGGTTTAAGTATTGATCGGTAACTAAAAGGTCTTCGCCATATTTTTTACACATTTCCATTATACGGGCCGAGGTGTTCAATACATCGCCGTGATAGGCAATCTCGCTTTTGATGTCTCCGCCAACTTCAGCACTGGAAACAATACCGGAGTGGATTGCCCCTTTGAATTCGGGTAAAATGTTGTACTTTTTTTTATAGTAAGTTTCTTTTTGTTTTAGAAGTTTTTTGTAAGCGAAAAATAAACGGATCGGATTATTAAAATCGGTTCTTTTTTTGACTTTCCAGGTGATGACACATTCGTCGCCTACGAATTGATAAATTTGTCCTTTATGGCGGATAATAATGTCTTGGAGGTCTTTGAAGCAATCCTGCAGAAGCAAACTATAATCGGTTTCTTTTAACTTTTCGGCAATCTCAACAGACGATTTCAGATCGATGAATGAAAAAATACGATCTTCCCGGCGGGGGATGTGGTATTTGCCCAAAATTAGAGGAAGAAAAACCCTTGTGCCGATTTTATTTCGGATAAAAATAAGCATGTTAACCTCAATGCTGATTAGTAGCCCGAAGCCGAAGATAGCAAAATAGGTTCGGGAACTCATGTGTCGTTGAACCAAAGCCAGGTATTCATTAAAATCTTTGTCGTTATAACCACATTCGTAAACGTATAAAGCAATTAAAGAAATAAAAGACATTACGGCCAAGTAAAGTAGTACCTTAAAAGTGAGCACTTGTATTATAGGTTTGTGGCGATAAGCTTTCGGGAAGACGAAAAGCTCGAAAAACCCGGTAATCAAGCCGATGATAATACCTGCAATGGTTCCATTGGTTAAACTTTGGGTAAGGAGAGCCAAAGCCTTTGGTTCCTGGGTCATAGCAGCAATATCATTTCCCCGGCTGATAAAATAAAATAAAATAAAAATCCGGATTGAAATAATCCACAGGAGAATAATGATTGCCAATTCTCTAATCTTAACCTTTACAACTGGATCAATCTTCATGAACAAAATATTACAAAATGATAAATATAATGCAAAATTACTGCTTTCTGAAATTTAATCCGGTTCTTCTTGTACCAAAATGTTGTTAATGCAGACTGAAGTGTAGTCAGGCTAATATCAGCTGAAATTTACCCGAGGCCCCACACCTTAATTAGTTCTTGTGGAAGTTCCGGGCGGCCTTTGCCGTTTACGCTGGTTCCGGTAACCAGGGCTTTTATCATTAGTTTTTGATCCGTTTTTCGGTAAATAAATTGTTCGAACCCAAAACGCAAAGCCGAAATCCGTACCATCCTGAGTCCGGAAATAAAACTTTCACCGCTCCTTAAGGGAGCTTTATAATCAATCTCCACGCGCGTAACCATCAGGTTAATTTGCTTTTCGGTAAGAACCGCAAAATCAAGTCCGATTGATTTTAAATATTTATGGCGGGTGTGTTCCAGGTAATTTTGGTAAACCGAATTGTTTACAACGCCCTGCATGTCGCATTCGTAATCGCGAACGTCTAATTCTATGCTAAATTGAAATTCTTCCATTTTTATTGCGGATCAACGTCTGTAATAATTTGTACTGATTTATATTCTTTCAATGCTTTAAAAGCTTCAATCTTTCCGTTTAAAAGTTCTTTGGCAGCTATTAGGGATTTATCGCGTTCAATTTTAACCAAAATTGTTTTGATGAAAAGATTTCTGATGCGGCTTACAATGGGGTATTCGGGACCTAAAATCCGTTTCCCGAAATCATCCCTGAGCATGCCGGCCAGCACATCGGCAGCTTCGTTAAGTAGTTTATATTCTTTGTATTTTAAACGGATTTCAACCAAACGGGAAAAAGGAGGATAATTGAAATTCCGTCGCTCCAAAATGATTTCTTTGTAGGTTTTCAGGTAATCGTTATCGATCACATTCCTGATAATGGTGTGATACGGATTATAGGTTTGGATGATTACTTTTCCACGTTTGTTTTTCCGTCCGGCACGTCCGCTCACCTGAGCCATGAGCTGGTAGCTACGTTCGGGGGCCCTGAAATCGGGGTACGAAAGCATATTGTCGGCATTTAAAATCCCAACGATGCTTACATTGTCAAAATCCAGGCCTTTGGTAACCATTTGGGTTCCCACTAAAATATCAATTTTCCGGTCTTCAAAATCGGTGATGATTCGCTGGTAGGCATTTTTTGCACGGGTGGTGTCCAAATCCATGCGGACAATATTCGCCTCCGGCAAAATAGTTGATAGTTCTTCTTCAATTTTTTCGGTTCCAAAACCACGCATTAAAATTTTAGTGGAGTTGCATTTGGGGCAGTGAGAAGGAACCGAATTTGCATAGCCGCAATAATGGCAGCGCAAATGATTACTTTTTTTATGGTAGGTGAGGGTGACGTCGCAATTTATGCATTCCGGCGTCCATCCACAGGTTTCGCATTCCAGGCGAAGCGAGAATCCCCGGCGGTTCTGGAATAAAATCACCTGCTCTTTGTTTTCCAAGGCTTCCTCAACGTGTTTCAGCAAAAAGGAGGAAAAATGCGAGTGCATTTGTTTGCGCTTGGTTTCGGTTTTGATGTCGGCCACCAAAATTTCCGGCATTTGTATGCCCCCGTAACGCTTGTTCAGTTCAACCAAGGCGTATTTTTCGTGAGTCGAATTATAATAACTTTCAACAGAGGGAGTGGCAGAACCCAAAATGGTTTTTGCCCCGTGAAGGTTGGCCAGGTAAATGGCCGAATCGCGCGCGTTGTAACGGGGTGCCGGGTCAAACTGTTTGTAAGAGTTGTCGTGTTCCTCGTCAACGATAATCAGCCCGAGGTTTTCATAAGGAAGAAAAAGTGCCGATCGTGGGCCGAGAATGATTTGATAAGGCTCAGCCTCCGGATCATTATTTAAAACTTTGTTCCAGATTTCAACCTTCTCATTTTTGTTGTAACGCGAGTGGTAGACCCCGATTTTCTCGCCGAAATAACGTTGCAGGCGGACAATAATTTGTGTGGTCAACGCAATTTCTGGGAGGAGGTAAAGCACTTGCTTGCCTTCTTTCAGGGCTTTTTCAATAAGCTTGATGTAAATTTCGGTCTTCCCGCTGGAAGTTACCCCGTGAAAAAGTACCACGTCTTTTTCTTCAAACGCAGACCCGATTTGCTCCATGGCTTTTTGCTGGTCTTCGCTAAGCTCAATGGATTTTACTTCTTTTGAGGCTTGTTGGTACGACAGGCGCGAACTCACTTTTTTATAAGTTTTGATAATGCCTTTTTCTTCCAGTGCCTTGATTTGTGCCTGGCTGGCATCCACGATTTTCAGTAACTCGGATTGGAGAATTTCATCCCGCTGTTCTTCCCCGTTCATGCTGAGATTCATCAGTGCCATCAACACCTGCAACTGTTTGAACGCTCTTTTGTTCAGCTCCTCAAAAATTTCCCGCATCTTTTGTTCGTTGTCTTTGATTTCTTCGTGCAGACAAACGTAAGTTTCTGTTTTCGGCTTGTAAGCATCGTACAATTCTTCTTCAACCATAATGATTCCTTTGTCAATCATGGTTTTAATCAGCGGGATGGTTTTTTGCAAACCGGTGATTTTGGTAATGTCGGTAATGCTTAGTTTCTTCCGGTTCAGAAGTGCTTCGGTAACATGGTGCTCGTATTCGCTCAAGGGGTACAGGTCGGGATCGAAACCCGGCGATAATATAATGCTGGATTCACTCACCAGTTTTAATCCCTGCGGAAGAGCCACGTTCATCACTTCTCCAACGGTGCTCATGTAATAATTGGCGATCCATTCCCAGAACCGAAATTGTGTTTCGTTAACCAATGGTTCTTCATCCAGGATGGAGAGAATGTACTTGGGTTCGTGTGCCGGAACCTTTTGGTGAATGTTGCGGATCAGCCCCGTATAAATCTTTTTTCGCCCAAACTGGATCACGACTCTTTGCCCGACTTTAACATACTCGTTAAACTCAAACGGAACACGGTAGGTAAACGTACCGGGTACCGGGAGCGGTAAAATAATATCGACAAAAAGCGTGGTTCTTTCCATGGTTTATTTTGGCTATTCCTCGTTTTGGAATTTAGCTTTTTTACTTCCTTTATAAATTTCAAATTTAGCGAAACGGCACTCAATGGGGCCGTTATAAACGACAATTTTTCTCGACGGGCGCAAGCCTACAAATTTCAGCACTTCCAGGTTGCCGCTTAATACCCAGGCATTGAATCCCTGTAGCTTTTGCTTCATCTGGTCGCCAATCATTTGGTAAAGCCCTTTGATATCTTCCACACTAAGGCGTTCGTCGTACGGCGGGTTGCAAACCATTACTCCCTCATCAATATCGAGTTTTAAATCTTCAAAAGAACACTTTGTAAGTTCGATATCTTTATGAAATTTGGCACTTTTCAGGTTTTCGCGGGCAATGCTGATGGCCTTGTAAGAACGGTCGGAGCCGATAATACGGTGTTCAAAATCTTTTTGCAAATCAACGGCATCGTCTTTGATTTTCCCCCAACCTTCTTTATTAAAATCTTTCCAGTGCATAAAGCCAAAATCTTTGCGGTAATAACCCGGAGGAACTCCAAAGGCCTGCAAAGCTGCTTCTATCAGGAGGGTGCCCGATCCGCACATGGGATCCATAAAATTGGTTTCGCCCTTCCAGCCGCTTAGTTTGATTAATCCGGCGGCTAACACTTCATTTAGCGGAGCTTTGTCAACTGAGATGCGGTAGCCTCTTTTGTGTAAAGAATCGCCCGAACTATCAAGAGAAACAGTACAATTTTCTTTAAATATATGGATGTTGATTCGTAAGTCGGGGGTTTCCGGATTGACGGAAGGACGCCGTTTAAATTTATCGCGGAAAGCATCAACAATAGCATCCTTGGCTTTTAGTGAGGCAAATTTTGAATGGGTAATTTTTGATTGGCTTATTACCGCATCAATGGCCAGGGTTTGGTCTACGTCCATGTACCGCCACCATTGTATTTTGTGAATTTCTTTATAAAGTTCTTCTTCGTCCGAGACCTGAAATGTTGCAATGGGTTTTAAAACTCGGATGGCTGTATAGCACAAATAATTGGCTTTGTACAGCACGGATAAATCGCCTTTAAAACTTACTGCACGATTGATGGGCTCTACTTCCAGGGCTCCGATTTCCCGTAATTCTTCAGCTAAAACTTCTTCCAAACCGAAAAAAGTTTTGGCAATCATCTGAAAATTTTGATTTTTATCCTTCAATATTTTGAATTTTAAACAAATTTAGGAATTATAATCGAGGCAAATTTTTATTTTTGGGGATTAAAACGTTAGTCATGACCCTAAAAGAAGCCCAATCAATTGTAGATGAGTGGATCAACTCAAAAGGTGTACGCTATTTTAACGAGTTAACAAACACGGCTTTGCTGATGGAAGAGGTAGGGGAGGTGGCTCGGATCATTGCCCGCAAATACGGGGAGCAATCGTTTAAAAAATCGGACGAAGAAATTAATCTGGCCGATGAATTTGCTGATGTGTTATTTGTGCTGATTTGCTTGGCGAACCAAACGGGAGTGGATTTGACCGAAGCCTTTAAAAAAAATCTGGAAAAGAAAAATGCCAGGGATGGCGAGCGTCACCTGAATAATCCGAAATTAAAATAAGCGCGGCTTGTAATAAAACGCGATATCTTTATACTAAATACTAGAATCAATCAATCATTAATAAAAAATAATCAATGTTAATTAAATGGTTTATTAGTCACCAGTGGAAGCAGGCAACCCGCTCGCCGATTTTTCAAAAGAATCTGGCGGTAAATATTTTCCTGGGTTTAATTGTCCTGATCCTGGTTTTAGAGGCCCTTGTTGTCGGTATTTACCTGGGCGATAAATGGCACGAATTGTTCCCAAACGATCATCCGGTTACAAAATTTAACAGTTATTTATTGTACTATTTTGCCTTTGACCTGATCCTGCGGTTTATGCTGCAAAATCTTCCAGTAATGAAGGTTCAACCGTATTTGCATTTGCCGATACGAAAAGGGACCATTGTTCATTATTTGCTATCAAAAGCGTTGTTAAGCGGTTTTAATTTCTTGCCCTTGTTTATATTTATTCCGATGGCTATTTTCCAGGTAGCCGGAAATTACTCGGAAAATGGAGCCTGGGTGTGGATTTTATCTGTTTTTTTCTTGATTTTGACCAATAATTACCTGATGGTTTACCTGAAAAAACAATTGGTATCCAAACCTTCGGTGGTAGGAGTTTTTGGCTTGTTTTTTCTTGCTTTAACATTGTTGGATCGATTTGGGGTGTTTACTTTTTCTACCTATTCCGCCCAATTATTTGACTCATTCATATTGAATCCTGAATATTTACTTGTCCCCGTCTTTTTATTTATTTTGTTTTACGTAATAAATTTTCGCTTTCTGAAAAGAAATATGTATCCGGAAGAAATCAATCTGAGGAAATCCAAAAAGATTGACTCAATCTCAGGAATCAGGTATTTGAAATCGTTGGGAATGACCGGTGAATTATTGAGCCTTGATATGCGCTTGTTTTGGAGACATAAGCGAACAAAATCAACCGTAATTATGCTTACCTTTTTTGTTCTTTATGGCTTGATTATTTATCCGAACGAAGCGTACAACGAAATGTTTTGGGTTAAAATTGTTGCTAGTTTTGTTATGATCGGCGGTTTGATGTATAGCTATTTAAGTTATGCTTTTGCTTGGGAGAGTAGCTATTTTGATGCATTACTTGCCCATAATATTGATATGCATATGTATTTTAGGATGAAATTCCGAACAAGTATTATTATATGCACGGTGTTTTACATCCTTACAACGCCTTATGTTTATTTTGGCTATGATGTTTTGTTTGTAAACACCTCAATGTATTTATATAATATAGGCTTTTTGAGTTTTGCATCGCTTTACCTGGCAACCTATAATAAAAAGCGGGTTGATTTAGGCGGAAACGCTTTTTTTAATTATCAGGGTATGGGAGCCTCCAATTGGTTGGCAATATTACCTGCTATGATTATTCCTATTATTCTTTATCAAATTTTTAATGCTTTTGGATTGCACAATTTTGGCATTGCAATCAATGGTATTATTGGCATTATTGGTTTGATGTTTAGTAAATCGATTATGGATAAATTAGTGAAACAATTTGATAAACGTAAGTATGTGATGGCCGAAGGCTTTCGTAAAAAATAAATACAGAAGATTATGATTACAATAAAAAATATAACAAAAGTATATAACGGGGTAACCGTTTTAAATGTCCCTGATTTAAAAATTGCCAAAGGCGAAAGTTTTGGTTTGGTTGGGAACAACGGTGCCGGAAAAACCACTCTTTTCAGGTGTATTCTGGATTTAATCCGCCCGAATACCGGTGAAATTATTTCGGAAAATAATTCGGTGTCCAAAACAGCAGCCTGGAAATCTTATACCGGTTCTTACCTCGATGAAGGTTTTGTGATTGATTTTTTAACCCCTGATGAATACTTCTCGTTCCTGGCAAATATCAATGGTTTGTCTAAAGATGATTTTAAAGCCTTTACTGTTAAGTTCGAAGAGTTCTTTAACGGGGAAGTGTTTGGAAAAAAGAAATTGATCCGCGATCTTTCCAGCGGGAACCAGAAAAAAGTAGGGATTGCGGCAGCCTTAATTGCAAATCCTGATGTGCTGATTCTGGATGAGCCGTTTAATAGCCTAGACCCGTCCACTCAAATCCGTTTAAAAAATCTGTTAAAGAAACTGGACGAAGAAACCCAAACCACCATGTTGATTTCGAGCCACGATTTGAACCATGTAACCGAGGTTTGCAAACGTATTGTGGTTCTGCACCAAGGAAACATTGCGCATGATATTCAAACGTCTAAGGATACTTTGAAGGTGCTGGAAGATTATTTTGCGGTTTAAATTAATGTCATTCTGGAAAATTCCTTAGGAATTTGTTCAGAATCTTTTTGAGGGATATGAGATGCTGAAACAAGTTCAGCATGACAATAGATTTATTCGTTGACCATATTCACCGCATGACAAGCTACAATGGCAGCCGTTTCCGTCCGGAGACGGCTGTTTCCTAAACTGATAATTTCGAAGCCGTTTTCCTGTGCTAATTTCACTTCTTCGGGGCTGAAATCGCCTTCCGGCCCAATTAAAATAACAACATCCGATTTGGCCTTGTAAAGCTCCTTGATGTGTTTAGGTTCGCCTTCGCAATAAGCAATAAATTTTTGTCCGGGGAAATCCTGTTTTACAAAATCCTTGAATTTAATTCCCAGTTTGAGTTCTGGAACATAAGCTTTTAGCGATTGCTTAACCGCCGAAACAATCACCTTTTCCAGTCGGTTGTTTTTTACTTCTTTTCGTTCGGAATGCTCGCAAAACAAGGGCGTAATTTCATCCACCCCGATTTCGGTAGCTTTTTCGAGGAACCATTCAAAACGTGCTATGTTTTTGGTAGGAGCCACGGCCATCTGAAGCCGGAAGTCCCGTTTCTCAAATTCAGTCTGTCTTTCTGTAATTTGAACCGTGCAGCGTTTGGGATGGTCGTCGATGAGTTCGGCTGTAAACAATCCGCCTTTGCCGTCGGTGAGGTGTATAAAATTGCCGTTCTTTAAGCGAAGAACCCGAACAATGTGTTTTGATTCTTCTTCGTTTAATGTATGCTGATCGCCAGCGATGTCGGGACAGTAAAATAATTGCATGGAGTAAATTTACGATTTTTGGCTTACAATAAATCAAAAACCGGCCAGTGAAAACAGGCTTATTTTTTGATGTTTTTCCTGAAGATGATAGCTATGGGTATCCAGATAAAAAGCAAATGCGCGATAAACCCCACGGAAAGAATGTTTAATATTATTTCACGCTTTGGGATGTTCATCAGCAGGATGGCGGTAGCAATTATCACGGCAGCCCAAACCATTGCGCTGCCGATGATAAAATAGCCTAATTTGTTTTTAAGTTTCATTGCTTAAAACTTCTTCTCAAATTTTTTCAGGGCAAACAGTACGGCCCGGTAACTCACGTAAATGAACACCGGCCATACAATTAACCAAATAATACTTGCTGTATACATTATATCGATTTTTTATTTTTTAATAAATGCTTTTTAATAGGCATGTCCGTCTTCTTCCATTTCTTCTTCGGTGATTTTACCTTTATTGATTGCTTTCCAGGCCCATAAAATATAGGCAAATACAAACGGAACCAACAGCGAAACGTAACTCATAGCCGTTAGGGTGTAATGGCTCGAAGATGCATTTTCGATGGTCAGCGAGCTTTGCAAGTCAAAGGTTGACGGGTAAAAAGCCGTATTGTTAAACCCTGCCACAAGGAACAAAGCAAACACCGTTAATACGGTACCAATTCCGGTTGGGTAAATGCCTTTGCTGCTACAGGTTTTAAAACACCACTGTACCCTTCCGATTCCCAATAAAACCATTACAACTCCCAGTAGGAAAATAATAAGTACAACCGGCATTTCCCAAAGGTTATGGAAGTATTTGAAAGATTCCATGCTGACAAGGCCCGTTTCAGGATCGTAAGCAAAACCTTTCATCAGTAAAAGATTCACCAAAAAGAATAAGAAAAATACTAAAAACGGGATGGCGTTTTTAAGTAAAAGCTTGCGTGCCCGGGCAATAATATCGGCTTGTGCAATGGTGCTCAGGAAATAAAGAATAGCTAAAACCCGGGCTAGGAAGAATACTGCTAAACCTAAGGATAAGTTGACGAAAGTTTCATATCTTCCGAAGTTAAAAGCCAGTTCCAGCCCGTTAAACGGGGTTTCCCAACGTGATTGGTTCATGTCGTTTACTGAAAATTCGGAGCCGGTAAAGAAGGTCGCAACGGCGGTTCCGATCAAGATAGTTCCCAATAAACCATTTAAAAACAAAAAGGTTTCGTAGGTTTTTTGCCCCAGGAAATTATTGGGTTTTGTACGGAATTCGTAAGCAATGGCCTGAATGATAAAACAGAACAAAATCAGCATCCAAACCCAGTAGGCTCCGCCAAAACTGGTAGAGTAAAAGAGAGGGAAGGACGCGAAAAAAGCCCCGCCAAAAGTAACCAAAGTGGTGAATGTAAATTCCCACTTGCGGCCAAGTGCGTTCACGATAACTTTACGCTCGGTTTCGGTTTTTCCGAGGGTGTAGATCATGGTTTGTCCGCCCTGGACAAACATCAGGAATACCAAAATGGCGGCCAATAATGAAATGATGACCCACCAGTATTGTTGCAATGCTAAATGTGATAGTGTTTCAAACATGATTATTGTCCTCCGTCTTTAGGTCCTTTTTTAATTTGTGTTAACATAATTTTGATCTCGGCGATCAAGAGTGCAGTGAATGTTACTGCAAATAGCCAGAAGGTAATTTGTACCGATGATTTATCGATTTGCGAAACGGCCGAAACCGTTGGCATCAAATCCTGGATCACCCATGGTTGACGCCCCAGTTCAGCAACAACCCATCCGGCTTGCGAAGCAAGGTAAACCAAGGGGATGGTCCAAAGAGAAACCCACAATACCCAGCGTCTTTTTTCCAGGGTTTGGCGGTAAAGCATCGCCAAGATCACAATAAATAAAAGCAAAAAGTAGAACCCTAAAATGACCATAATGTGGAAAGAATAAAAGGCAATCGGCACACTTGGGATCAGCCTTTTTGTATCGTCATAATATCCGTACCCAAAGTATTTGTAATGCTGCTCAAAGAGTTGGAGTTTTTCGGCGGCAACTGTTTCATTTCCGTCTTTTTTAGCTTGTTTATAATCCTTTAAAGCCTGAATGGCGATTTTTCCCTGCCTTATTTTTTCATAGATGGATGGAATTCCCTGCTCCGGGTTTCCATTTACCAGGTCGTTTAATCCCGGCACATAAGCGTTCCAAGAGGCAGAAGCCAAGTAAGAAAGAAGGCTGGGGATTTCAATTTTAAAATAAAAATCGCGTTGCATGGGCGGCGTCTCCGGATCATCGGGAGCTTTTAAAATACCAAAAGCTGTTAGTGGTGCATTTGTTTGTCCTTCATAATGAGCTTCCATGGCGGCAAATTTCATGGGTTGTATTGCTGCTACCTGGCGGGCCGATCCGTCTCCAGAGAATATTAAAAATAGCGACGAAAGCAATCCGAAAGTAGCGGCAACTACCATGCTTTTCTTGGCAAAAATGATTTCTCTTTTTTTCAGTAAGAACCATGCGCTTACCCCGATAACAAAAATGGCGGCCAGTACATAGCCGGAGGTAATGGTGTGTAAAAATTTATTCACTGCAGTAGGGGAGAGAAGTACCTCCCAAAAACTTTGCATTTCGTTACGTGCTGTATCCGGGTTGAATTTCATGCCTACCGGATTTTGCATCCAGGCATTGGCAACCAAAATCCAGAGGGCCGAAAGGTTGGCTCCAAAAGCAACCAGCCAGGTCGACATTAAGTGGAATTTTTTACTGACTTTTTCCCAACCGAAAAACATCACGGCAATAAAAGTCGATTCCATAAAAAAGGCCATGATTCCCTCAACGGCCAAAGGTGCGCCGAAAATATCCCCTACAAACCAGGAGTAGTTCGACCAGTTGGTTCCAAATTCAAATTCCAGGATAATCCCGGTTGCCACACCGATGGCGAAGTTGATCCCAAATAATTTCATCCAAAATTTGGTAATCTTTTTCCAGGCTTCGTTTCCGGTGCGGACATAAATGCTTTCCATGATGGCAATGATGAATGCCAGTCCGAGCGTTAGCGGTACAAACACCCAGTGGAACATAGCAGTTAGCGCAAACTGCGCTCTCGACCAATCAATAAGTCCGATGTCAATTGTTTCCATGTTTTTTAGCTATTTGCTTTTGGCTTTTAGCAGTTAGCATATTCATAACTAATTACAAAGAGCCAATAGCTGGTTAATTAATGTTAAATTTTAATATTTGGTTTATTTATTTGTCAGTTGGTCCAAAACGTACTCACTTTTTTCTTTGTCGGTATCAAATTTTGAATTTAAATGATTCTTAAAAAAGAATACCTTAAATACGGCAAACATGATAAAAAGTTTGATTAATATAATGAACCAGAGGCGTTTTCCCCAGGTCATGCTTTTAAATCCTTCGTAATAAAAACTGAAAATCCGATGAAAAATATTTCTTTTCATATATTTTGGATATATACAAATGTAACAAAAAAGAATATTAAAAACCCGAAAATGAATTTAG
Organism: Bacteroidales bacterium; assembly: GCA_963664245.1. Taxonomy (GTDB): domain Bacteria; phylum Bacteroidota; class Bacteroidia; order Bacteroidales. The sequence continues at coordinate 1,171,971 of OY760934.1, read as the reverse complement.
AATGATTCTATATTTAAGTATTCGAGTAGTTAAATGATAAAAATAACAAAAAATAGTATTGGTTGTATGCTTAAAAATAAATTACGGGCTTATTTTTTGTAAGCGATTGAATTATATGTATTTGTGTTGTTGGTTTGTTTGGTGGCTTGCAATATCTTTATTTATTCCTGATGAAGGAATCAGAAGTTTGCTTAATCAATAAATGCGTTTTCTTATTTTTTCATATAGCTATCTTTAAAGTTTAAAATATGGATGTTTTTTTGATGAAAAGATTAGTCATCAGGCTTCAGCTATTTGTTTTGTCGAAGAGTAATTATCTTTTTTTACGGCGACAAATGGATTGTTGAAGTTCCGCCCGGAGAAAATTACTCGAAAATTACTGTTAATGCTGAAATCAATGGAGAACTCCGAGATATAGCTTCGCAAAGATTTCGCATAAAACGTTTGCTCGATCCGGTAGCAAGCATTGCCAACAAAAAGGAAGGTTATGTTGATCGATGAAATGATTGATCAGATTGAGCTAACAAACCGTGGGCAAAATCTTCTGTTTGAAAATATTGTGGTTGTTGGCTCCTACAGAGACGAACGTTTGCTATCTCCAATAATATTAACAATAAAATGATATATCAATAATTCTATTCAATATTTAAAATTGATTAATTTTACCACGAACTTATATCTGACGAGAATCGTAAAGAGTTGTCAGAGTGCCTTTAAATGTTCCGCTTTGCTTTTATTTAATATCTGATGATGATGAGTAGGCTGTTGGCAATTGATGATGATAGAAATAACCTTGCACTTGTAAATGCAACGATCAAAAAATATATTCCTGAATGTAAAGTTTTTCTTGCCGCTTCGGGTGAAGAAGGAATAGCTAAAGTAAAAAAACACTCTCCTGATGTTATCTTGTTGGATGTGATGATGCCTGTCATGAATGGGTATGAGGTTTGTGAAATCCTTAAATCGGATGAATTGACCAGGCATATTCCCATTATCTTTTTTTCGGCTTATGTAAAAGATTCAGAAGGGATTGTCAAAGGCTTGCAATTAGGTGCTGATGCTTTCCTGAAAAAACCGATCAATCCGTCGGAACTTGCGGCACAGGTTAAGGTGATGCTGCGTATAAGAAAGGTGGAAGACGGTTTGCGAAAAGAAATGCAGAAATATTGGACCATGGCCGAAACCATGCCCGATGCTGTATTTACCATCGATATGAATGATAAACTTACTTACCTTTCTCCAAAAGCCTTCCAGCTTTTTAAACTTGAAGAGGCTAAATCATATTTAAAGCAAAATGTGTTTGACCTTGTTTTTCCCGGATGCTACGAACAGGCTCGTCAGTTTTTTAATGGGTTGTTGATTAACTACATAAATAAAGATGTTGAATTTGTTTTAAAGAAAGCAAATCAGGAAGTGTTTACTGCCGAGATTTCCGCTTCTTTAATTACCGATGATAAGGATGAACCTTTAGAGTACATTTTTGTGGTCAGGGATATCAGCGAGCGAAAAATGATAGCTCAAAAGTTTGCAGACTACCAGAAGAACCTGAAATCGCTGAATGCATTGCTTACAAGAACCGAAGAAACGGAGCGTCGGAATATTGCTGAATATATTCATGATGGAATTGCCCAGATCTTGTCTTTGGCATATATTAACCTGTCGACAGTAACGAAAGAAGGATTGCCAAAAGAAGATCAGGAAACGCTTTCAACTACGCTTAATTTGATTGATAACGCCATTACCGAAACCAGAAGCCTGACTTTTAATTTAAGTCCGCCTATATTGTTTGAACTGGGACTTGTGCCGGCTTTGAAGTGGAAACTGGAACAGGTATCTAAAAAACATGGCTGTAAAACGGAGTTTCAGTCCGAAGATGCTAAAATTGATGTGGGGGTAAATAGCCGGACATTGCTTTATCGGATTGTTTCCGAATTGATAAATAATGTGATTAAACATGCGGAGGCAGAAAAAATTATGCTTCATTGTTCAATTAAAGAAGGAAATCTTAACCTGGCGGTATCCGATAATGGGAAAGGCTTTAATTATGTTCCCGAATCCAGGGTGACCGAAAAAAGCGGTTTCGGATTTTTTAGTATTAAAGAGCGTTTGGAATCGATACAGGGCGAAATGTTAGTTCGTTCTGAAAAAGGAAAAGGAACTATTGTAACTATTATAATCCCTCAAAAAAACTTGTAAAATGTCTGTAAAACTAATTATTGTTGATGATCATCAAATGTTTCGAGAAGGCCTGGTAAATTTGTTGTCAGCCTCTGGCAAAGTAGAAGTGCTTGCCCAGGCCAAGAACGGAAAGGAAGCTGTGGAAAAAGCACTTCAATTAAAACCCGATGTTGTTTTGATGGATATAGGAATACCTATAATGAACGGGGTTGAAGCTACAAAAAAAATCCTGCAAGAAGACACGGATATAAAAGTATTGGCTCTATCCATGTACGAGAATAAGGAATATATTAAGGATATATTGGATGCCGGAGCTTCGGGTTATATCCTTAAAAATTCACCATTCGACCAATTGTTATCTGCCATACTATCAGTAAGCGAAGGAAATAAATATTTGAGCAAGAAGGTGACAGACATCATTATTCAGGATTATTTAACAATGAATAAGGGAAGACGAGCCCTTAATCAACTCTCCGAGAGAGAACTTGAGGTGCTGAAGCTTTATGCCGAAGGTAAGACTTCCAGTGAAATTGCCGGGCAATTGTTTATCAGCGTTAAAACTGTTGGTACGCACAAACAACATCTCTTGAAAAAACTAAAACTGAAAACCAATGCCGATATTATAAAATTCGCCATTAAAGAAGGATTGGTGAGTGGTGAATTCTGATTTTAGTTGTAGTTCTAAATTTCTCTTTTTGTTAAATGCTGCATTAAATAAAGATGGAAAATATACGAAGAATTTAACAGGCATTATATGCATTGGCAATTGCCAATACCTTTGCCTTGATCTTCTGGTGGATTGCCACAAATGGGGCAGTCAGCTTCAGTTTCTTTTTCGGACTCGGATTTACAACCGCATTTACTGTCGTCGCCATGGCAACACTCGCCAGCTGCTTCGCGCTCAGGATCGCATTTATGGTCTTCGGTTTCTTCTTTTTCGTTGGAACCGCAACCACAACCCGAACCGCATCCACAGGAGTGGTTCAATGCATCAAATTCTTCTGGTGTGACTTCCCTTACATCAACAACTTCACCCTGGAAGCGGATTTCTTTTCCGGCTAAAGGATGGTTGAAATCGAGCACCACATCGTTTTGGTTTACTTCTAAAACCGTCCCCATATGTTGGTGACCATGATTATCGCTTATCGGAATTTTGTTGCCGATAAATAATACGCTTTCATCAATGCTCCCGTTCACTTCAAAGCTATCTTTTGGGATGTCTAAAATGGCAAAGGGGTCTTTACTGCCATAAGCTTCGTTTGGGTTTAGCGTAAAATCGAAACGGTCTCCAGACTGTTTGCCTTGCAGGTTTTTCTCAAACCCTTCTAATAAAAGGTTGTATCCGAATGTAAAAGCTTTTGGATGGCTTTTGCGGATGATTTCAATGATGTTTCGGTTGTTATCTGCTGTAAGGGTATATGCTAATGTTGCTATGGTATCTTTTACTATTTTCATTGTTTAGTTTTACTTAGTCGGTTCAGATTACAAATGTAATCAATTATTATAATTAAGACTGAATAAAAATAAATATATTTGTTTTTGCGAGAATAATAAATTAGACTTAGTGGTTTTTTCTAATCTTTCGTTCATTAATGTATCCCATCAGAGAAACACCTGCAATAATAATTAGTGTGTACCAAACAACGTTAGGAACCGGCACAGGATCGCCTTTGGCATAAGAGTGCATTCCGCTGAGGTAATAGTTTACACCAAAATAAGTTATCAATACTGAAGCAAAACTGATTAATGCTGCGAAATTGAAAGCAAATTGTCCTTTTAATCCGGGTATTAGGCGCATGTGAATAACAAAAGCGTAAACAATAACGGTAATCAGTGCCCAGGTTTCTTTAGGATCCCATCCCCAGTAGCGTCCCCAGCTTTCGTTGGCCCAAACAGCACCCAAAAAGGTTCCAACGGTAATTAAGAAACTTCCAATAATCAAGTTCATTTCGTTGATATTGCTTAGTTCGCGTATGGTTTCATCCAAACGGGTTTTGTTTTTTGAGTTTTTTAGGTTCATCAATATTAAATTCAAAAATCCCAGTAAAGCTCCAAGAGCAAGAAAAACATAGCTAACAACAATAACAGCCACATGAATAACCAACCAATAAGATTTTAGTACGGGAACTAAATTGGTAATTTCCGGGTCCATCCAACTCATGTTTGCAACCATCAAAACAATTCCGGCCAGAATAATTGCCACAGACAGGGTGATTTTTGACCTCCTGGTAAAAAGTAAACCTGCTAAAACGGCTCCCCATGCAATCAGAATCATGGTTTCGTAACCGTCGCTCCAGGGGGCATGTCCGGCGATATACCAGCGAGCTGCCAATCCTATGCTCTGAAAAACAACCCCCAGGATGATAAGTATGATCCCGGCATTTATTGCCATCGAAAATCTTCTTTTTTGGTTTAGTATATTGATAAAGCACAGCATCAACATTATAAATCCAATGCTGAGAAAGTATGGGAATAATCGCTTGAAGATGTTTATCTCATTGTATAAAACCTCCAGTTTGATTTTAAATCCGGGAGGAAAAACTTTACTGCCAAATTTTTGCTGGAAGGTTTTGATGTAATTCAGGTATTGCCGGGCTTCGGACCAGTTACCGGTTTGTTGGGCCTTTTTTACAACCCCATAATACAAGGGCAAAATGTTTTGAACGAAGACTGCATCTGTACTATCAAAACGTTTATATTCATTGGCTGTGAGCCAGCTATTTTCGTTTTTAAGCGGAAAAATGTTCAAGAAATCTCCGGTGTAAGTCATGTACCAAATGTTTACACGTTCATCCACTTTTATAATTTCTTTGTCGAACCCATTGCGTTCGGCAGGTTTCTTCTTGTATGCTCGATCAATATATCCGGCTAGTTTATAGCTTCCACCTCGCTCCATGTCGATAAAATCACTAAATGAGGCGTATCTGCCTGTGATGCCGAGTATATTTCTTAATTCTTTATCCGACACTTTTATCATTTTAACATCCTGCCATGCCCCTGGATTACTTAAAATACCGAGTAAAACCTGATCGGGATTTTGCCCCATAAATTCGCTTCTTTTGGTGATTTTTCTTAAAATTTCAGCACTTAAAGTGTTGATGGGTTTTACCCGTCCTTTTGGATCGATAAGCAGTAATTTCCCAAATGCTTTGGCGTGATCCTTATCAACCACTTGAATCCTGGAGGTTTGAGTTTGAGATCGGGATGTTTGTGGGAAAAGTAATCCGAGACCTACGAGTAGCGTTATTAGTGTAGCTGTTTTTGCAGATCGCATTAATGTCCTGAAGCGGCTGTTGCGACGAAAAAAATTTAGAAACATTCCAAGGGTCATCAAAAAATACCCGATATAGGTTACAAAGGTTCCCCAATAATCATGGTTCACAGAAAGAATTGTTCCTTTTTCATCCTGGTCGTAAGACGATTGAAAGAATCGGTAACCGTCATAATTCAGTACATTGTTCATGAAAATCCTCCGGTCTTGCCGCAAATTATTTCTTTCGTCAATCACTGTAACCTCACTGGTAAAGGAAGAAGGACTGCGGGAACCTGGGTAGCGGTCGAGTTGAAAATCGCGCAAGTATAAATAAAACGGAATTTCCATTTGTTTAGAACCGTATTTTAATTCAAAAGCAGTGCCGTCTATTTCAGTTTTCTGTCCCTCCGAAATAAATCCCTTACCACCAAATAGAGTTAGTTCTTTTGCTTGCCCATTAAATTCGAGTTTCATCACTACGGCATTGCTGTAATTTTGTTTAGGATCAGGATTGGGTACAGAAACCAGCTTTATAAGTGCTTTTGGATAAAACTTTTTGATTACGATTTGGGTGTTCCCAAAACGGTATAAAGTCATTGGAGAAAAGGCATGCTCCTTATTGGATTTAAGCTTGCTTGCTTTTCCTTCAGCCATTGAAGTGATGAAAACCGGGGTGGGGGAGGTGAAAAATAATTGTTCGTTTTTAGTACGGATCTTTACGGCATTTTCTTCTTTATCAGATTCAAAAGATAAGATTTGTCCGCCAATGATAATTGATTCTCCCTGTCTTAAAAACATGTTTTCCCGCCCATTTTTTCCGACGGTAACAAAAGAGATGATTGGTGAACCACCGGGGTCTTCAACAATGGTTTCGGCGGCGGCCTGGAAAAACTCAACAAAGCTTAAACGGCATTGTTGCCCTGCAAACTCAATTCGTTTGCCAAAGCTATTTTGTTTAAATGCTGAAAACATTTTTTTTTCTTCAAACCGGTATTCTTTCCCTTGCTGCTTGATTAATAATTGCAGGTATGAGTGTTCGCTGATAATTTGATTGGATTTTTGCCCTTCACGGATGCTCATATTTCCTTCGTAACCAGTATAACGTGTAATTGCAGCTCCGCTAAGTATAATTACAAAGGATATGTGAAATAAAAGAACTGTGTATTTTTTACGTTTGTAAAGCTTGTATTTGAAAATTCCTCCCAGTATGTTTACAGCCATTAGTGCTATCAGGAGTTCGAACCAGTATGCTTCATAAACTAAAAAACGGGCAGCAAGTGTTCCTAAATCGTTTTCGATAAAAGTAGCGACTCCGATTACAAAAGCAAAGATTAATAATAGTGTGCCTGATAACTGTATGGAAAACAAAAAATCGAAAAGTCGTTTCATCCCGGGACGTATTTTTAGATTATAAAAGTAATCAATATCGCCATTCCGTCTGGTGAGAATTTGGGCTGTGTTTTTTAGGCTAGTTATTTTTTAGATGCCTAGGAGGTTTTTTAATTAAATCGTTTCAAATCTCCTTTATAAAATGTCCATTCCGGGGTTCTTAATATATCGCCAAACTTAACCGGATACCACGGACTTAGCTTTTTGTTATTGTTGTTTCGTAAAATCTGGATTTCCTGAGCGGGCATATAGCTTTGGGCAAGCATAAATAATTTTTCGCCAGTAGCGGGATTAACAGCCATGTCTACAACAATAACCGCATGTCCGGGTGAACCGCCCTGAATAAAGACATCTCCAATTTGTATTTCTTCAACAGCAACACCTTTTAATTCTTTTGAAAGAGATAGTGTGCCTGCATAAGTAAAAATGAGCTCCATGTATTTCCAAAAGGATTCGTAGCTGTTTGAAGGGGATGTTTTATCAATCCAGTAAGTTTTGTTACCTTCAATTTTCACCCTTTTGCCTTTCATCCATTCGGTATAATCTACGCGGAAACCATTGGTGAAATTGAAATGGATTTTGCTGTATTCGTTTTGTTTCCATAAGTATTCTGCCCTGAGCCGCATTACGGCATCGGCACATTGATGAAGGTTCTTTTCCCCAATTCTTAAATTAATTACAGCTTCATAAACATTTAAACTAAGTTTTGTCCGTCCGTTGTATAGTTTTACTTTTGAATGATGGGGTTTAAGAGGCAGGTTCTGTAAATATTCTGCAAATGAATTTTTTTCGCCGCTAATTCGTTTAAACCCGACGGGGGGCTTAAACCTTTCACGGATTGTTTTGCCTTCAGTATTTATTAAATTGTTGTTTTGGCTGCAGGTTTGGAAAAATAGGAGGGAAAAGATAATTAAGAATAGCTTATTCTTCATTTTATGATAGTTCTAAGTAAATTAAGTAAGAGTTTGATTTTACTGCATATGCAGTAAAAATTTCCCCCTCTTTTTAAGTTGAGGGGGAATTGTTGAACTTATTCTTCTTCGTCTGGTAAGAATTTATAATAAGATTTATTGCCAGCTAAAATGATGATCAGAATAATTACATCCAGTAAAATACCAAAATAATAGCCCCCTTTGGCAAACCTTGCAATTAAACCACTTCCGTAATGTTCGGTAAGTACAAATGACTGGATCAGCACGAAAGCGATGCTAATGATTAGGATCCCGATGGCTAAAGGAATAGAAACACGGGTTCGTACCATCAACAAAATGCCGCTAAGTGTGTAAATCAAATATATGATTAAGCCAATATAAGCATAAGTTATAGTCAACTCAATGGTTTCTTCTGACAGCTCAATCATGCTTTCAATAGTTTCTTCGAAGCTTTTGTTTTGGGTGGTATCTTTTTCTCCGGTTAAAATTGTAAGTGTCGAATTCATTTTGGCACGCGAGATACTGTCGTTTTCAGTTTCCATGCTTTTTGTGAACCCTTGCATGAGTGCTTGTTGGGTTTGATTGATTTCACGGATATTGATTGAATGATAGTCGCTTAACAGGCTGCATCCTCCGATGAGTATCATCCAGATTCCGGCCACATAGGCCCAGGTTGGGATTTTCATGATTTAAAAATTTAGGTTTAGTTGTATTAATTATATAGTTTGATCTCAATTAATTTTTTAATATCCGGTAGTTTTGAATTGTCAGAAATTTTAATTCTTATCCCGCGTCCTTCTGCATATTTTTTCGCTGCTTGTAAATCGTTTTTAATGTCTTGGGCAATATCTGTTTCCATAATTTGAGCTAGGGCCTTGTCGCCAAAAACAAAGGCCATATAAAAATAATTTTCTCTTGGTAAGAAATATAAAATTGCCCGTTTTTTATCTTTAATGCGAAAGCTCCATCCATAGTTTTTTCCCGGGAAGTTCCATTCATCTTTGCCTTCGGGATATTGTTCGTAAACCATGTCATAAATATGTTTCCATATTTTGTATAAAGAACCAAAGCTTTTCTCTACGTCTTTTAGGGTAGGTGTTATGGTTTTGTCTGTAAATATACTAAGCTTATCCATTTGCAGCTTGTAAAGGATTTAATCAAAAATATGAAAAAAAATAGATTGTGACCGGCTATTTTGTATAAAAAGATGAAAAAGAATCAAGTATAAAAATGCGGAGTTGCCCCCGCATTTAAAAGCTAAATTAAGTCACCAACGTAAAAACCAAATTCAAATATGACCGTTCGAAAGTTTGGGCTTATGAAAGATAGTACGAACTTCTTTTTGTTATACTGAATAATCGTAGGAGCTTAGTATTTGTTTTCTCAAAAAAATAAGCTTTCGAGTCTTTTTCGAAGATCAAATAATCCATTTGGTTGTTATTGATTGGTTTTAGTCCCAATTCTTTAAGTTCCATTTCTGTACAATATATGCCTACTGTTAATTTAGTGTATGGAGTAATATTAGTAATCATCCCGCTTATTTTTATTGGTTTAATATTTATACCGTATCCATAAAAATGTCCCGTTTTTTGCAAAAAAAATGCGGATATTATTTCCGCATTTTTAAATAAGTATATATAAGGAAGTTAATTTATTACTCTAATGCCATTATTATAAGTCGCTACAAATGCATCGCCCAAACCATTTCTTTTTAAAACATTTGCATAAGTTTGAGCATCGTAAAAGCTGGTAAACATTCCGGCTGAGTAACGGTACATGCCGTTTTGTAAGCTATAATAAATAGGTTGGTGAATGCTGTACCTTTCGCGGTATGTGTTAATATTGGTTGCAGCTTGCCGTGAGGCAAGGATTTGCACGGTATATACTTTCCCGCTTGCCGGGATCATTTGAACGCCCCCACTGATAATGGTTGTTGATGGAGATGTTCCTCTTCCCGTTCCATCGGTTGAAACTGTTAAAAGGGTATAAGAGTCCGATTTTTCTTTAAGTGCATCTTTAGCGGATATGATGTTTGCAAATCCGGCCTGTCCTTTTGATCCATCTACCCCGGTAATAAAATGTTTGCCTTCGTCAAAAACGAGTTCTTTTTCACCTTTAATTTCTTCTTCGGCTTCATCGCCAAATTGGCTCTTATTATCTTTTTTGATTTTTTTAACGGCATCCATGCTGTACACGGCATCATATTCAACAAGCTTGGGCATACCGGCTAATGGATCGCGGCGGCTTCGTTTGGCTTTTTCAATATTGGTTTTACGTTCTTCGTCCATTTCTTCTTTTTGCCGTTCTCGTTTGAGTTTTTTAGCTTGGCGATCTTGGTATTTTTGAAGTTTGCGGGCTTCTTTTTCGTAATCAGTTTCTTTCTCTTTTCCGGCCCTTCTGAAAACATTCCCTGCTCCAGATAAATTATAAGTAAGCCCAACCGAGAAATAAGAGTAGTAATCTTGTTTCGATTTCCCGGAAGGATAAGCATCCAGTTCGTCGGAGTTTATCATGTGAAGTGAGCCTTCAATATTGGCTCCAAACTTTTTTGAAATGGCGAAATATAATCCCATACCAAACGGTATACTCATGCTGGGCGACCACGCTTTTGTTCCATTGGCATCAAACCCACTTCGGCTAAGCTCGTTGTGTGTGTCCAAATCCCGGCGGATTGTTGCCCAGTTTGCAAATCCAATACCAATGGTTCCGTATAAATGAACCGTCCGGGTATCGCTATACCCAAAAACCAGGTTGCTTAAATTGACAATAGTATGGAAGTTTACTTCTGTAAATTCTGATTCAAAATAGCTGTTAAATGTTTCTAATTGTGTTCCCCTAATGTTCCCCATAATAAATTGGGCTCCAATACCCAGATAAGGTGAGAATTGTTTGCGGAGTGTAACACCAAAAGCCGTTTTAAAATCTTCCTGGTACGGACTGAAATCCTGGCTGATATCGGCAAAAGGTAAGGTGATGCCGAAACTGGCATTGATAGAGAAATTCCCGAAAAACCCTACTGTTTGTGAGTTGTCGTAGTATTGAGCAAAAACAGTTTTTTGAGTACTGAATATTGTTAATATCGTAAAAATTAGAGATAGTATTAAAATTTTGTTCTTCATATTCGGGTTTATTTACAAAATTTTTCTAAATATTCTAATGCGCCACCAAATCCCAAATCAAAAGCTTTGTTCCAGTCGCGGCATGCTCCCTCAACATCGTTTTCGTAGAAGCGGCAAACACCACGGTTATAATAATTTTTGACCCAGTTCGAATATCCCATAATATCTTTGGGTTGTATATCAATGGCTTTACTGAAATCTTCAATTGCTGCGTTATAGTTACCCATTTTAGCACGAGCCATTCCGCGGTACGAATAAATCATCGAATGTGTTGTGTCCTGGTTGAAGTTCAGGGCTGTATTGAAATCGTCAATGGCTCCATCAAAATTTCCAGCCTGATATTTCAGGATGCCCCATTTGTAATAAGATTCATAATCGTCGGGTTGTCCTTCGGTTGGAATATTAAATACTTCCGAATCACGAATAAATTTTTGGAATTCGTGAAATTTGGCTTCATAATATGAGATGTCAAATAGTTTACCAGCATTCCGGGGGTCTAAATAATATGAAACAATAGTTCTTTTGTTAAAAGAACGTATCATTTTGAATTTAACCGATTCTTTTCCGTCTTCTCTCAACGGTTCAACAGCAAAAACCAGATTGGATGAATTGATTTCGCTTTGGCTTAAAATGGATTGAATTTTTCCAACCACGTAATCATCGATTAATTTGGGATCATAATTTACGACCCTTCCTGAGCAATACACCTTCATATCAACGGCATAAGGCTGATTGTAAGGGACTTCGTTGGGCAGTAGTTTGGAGAGGCTTTTTGCGTCAAACACCCAAAATTCGAGTGACTCAAAAGCATTCCAACCTTCCTGTAACAGCGGAAATTCATACTCCCCGTCTTGGTATTTAATCAGTAGAACGTTGTATTGTTTGTCCTCAATCAAAACTTTTTTCAGTTCTAAAACATTAAAGTTTTCAATGCCAAGTTTTTCTCTGGGAGTTGGGTTTTTGTTTGTTTTGTAGTTCGAATGTGGAATTCTGTTACGGTCGTTTGCCCATTTCCCATTATCCTGAAGAGACCATCCTTCAACCCGTTCAAGGTATGACTGAACTTTACTGATGATTGAATAATTGATTTCTTCGCCGGAAACAACCTGAGCATCAGTGGTTGAGAAAATAATAAGTGATAAAAGTATGAGTAGAAATCCTTTTTTCATTTGCTTTGATTTTCAATTCAGGGAAATCCTAACATGAAATTACCCAATATGCCATAATTTCAGGTAAATTTATAAAAAAATTGTGCGAAAGAAAATTTCCTTTCGCAATTTATTACAAAACTTATTAACACTGAATAAGCTTAATTTATTGTGTTAAGCTGTATTAAGCTTTGGGAATCTTAAAGATATTCCTCAATTTTTTTAAGTGCTGCTTCAATGCCCTGAGGATTAGCTCCTCCGGCTGTGGCAAAATGGGGCTGTCCGCCGCCGCCGCCGCGAATTTCTTTGGCTATCTTCCGAATGATGTTCCCTGCGTGCAAACCTTTTGATTTTACCAGGCTTTCGGAAATCATCAAATTTAAATTGGCTTTTGCATTGTTTTCTGAACCAATTAAAAGAACCATGTTGTCAACTTCTTTATTTAATGAAAAGGCTAAATCCTTAATGGTTCCCGGATCCAAATCAATTTTTGAACGGATAAGTTTTATGCCGTTTATTTCTTCGGCAGATTTTATTAAGTCATCTTTTAATGAGGCCGCTTTTTCTTTCTTGAAAGAAGCAACTTCTTTGTTCAACTGGTTATTCTCGGCCAACAGGTTTTCGATGCTTTTAAGCAGGTCAACCGGGTTTTTCAATAACTCTGAAATACGGTTTATCTGTTCAATTTTTTCTTCATAAAAAGCTTGGACTTTATTTGCTGTAACGGCTTCGATGCGGCGAATTCCGGCAGCAATAGCTCCTTCCGAAATAATTTTGAATAAGCCGATGTTTCCGGTGGCACTAACATGGGTTCCGCCACAAAGCTCGGTCGAGTAATCTTTTCCAAATTGAATAACCCTGACCTCGTCTCCGTATTTTTCGCCGAACAAAGCCATAGCTCCCATTTCTTCGGCCTGCTTCATTGGGATCTTACGGTATTCGGTAAGCGCGATGTTTTCCCTGATTTTTTGGTTTACGATGGTTTCAATTTGTTTGATATCTTCGTCGGTGAGTTTTGAGAAGTGTGAAAAATCGAAACGCAGGCGATCGGAATCAACCAGCGATCCTTTTTGTTCAACGTGTTCGCCCAGTACTTTTCTTAAAGCGGCGTGCATTAAGTGGGTTGCCGAGTGGTTGTTTTTAATTTGTTCTCTTTTTTCAACATTAACTTCTGCAGTTCCTTTGTTTGTTGAACCGTCTTTAAAATCAGCCGCAAAATGAACAATCAGGTTGTTGTCTTTTTTTGTGTCGAAAATGGTAATGGTTTGATCGCCGATTTTTAAAATCCCGCTGTCGCCAACCTGCCCTCCTGATTCGGCATAAAAAGGGGTTTGGCTCAACACAATTTCGAAATAACTTTGCTTTTTGGCGGTAACTTTGCGGTATTTTATAATTTCAACTTCAGCTGTTGTTTCGTCGTAGCCGATAAATTCGCTTTCAATAATGTTGTTGTTAAGTACGATCCAGTCGCCGGTTTCTTTTTGAGCTGCGTTTCGCGAACGATCCTTTTGTTTTTTAAGCTCTTTATTAAATGCATCCAGATCAACGCTCATGCCGTTTTCCTGAGCCATCAAGCTGGTTAAATCGATGGGAAAACCATAAGTGTCGAACAACTCGAAGGCAAATTTCCCGTCAACGGTTTTGCTTTCAGCCGTTTTTAAATATTGTTCAAATTTATTGATCCCGGTTGAGAGCGTTCTTAAAAAAGCCTGCTCTTCTTCGGTAATTACTTTTTTAATCAGGTCCTTTTGTTTTTTTATTTCCGGGAAGGTTTCGCCTATTTGATCGGCCAGGGTTGAAAGCATTTCGTTGATGAAGGGTTCGTTGAAGCCCAAAAATGTAAATCCGTAACGTACGGCTCGGCGCAAAATCCGGCGGATTACATACCCGGCCCCGGTATTTGAAGGCAACTGACCGTCGGCAATGGCAAAACTTACGGCTCGTAAATGATCGGAAATTACGCGAATGGCAATGTCTGTTTTTTCGTCTTCCCCGTATTTTTTACCGGCCATTTTTGCCAGTTTGTGCAACAATGGTTGAAAAACATCAGTGTCGTAATTCGACTGAACCCCTTGCAGTACCATGCAAAGGCGTTCAAACCCCATGCCTGTGTCAACGTGTTTTGCTGGCAGGTCAACTAATTTGCCGTCGGCTTTGCGGTTAAACTGGATAAAAACCAGGTTCCAGATTTCGATTACTTGGGGATGGTCCTTGTTGATTAATTCACGCCCGTTGATTTTTTGTTTTTCCACTTTATCGCGGATATCCACATGGATTTCGGAACACGGACCGCATGGTCCGGTTTCGCCCATTTCCCAAAAATTATCTTTTTTTGAACCAAAAAGAATGCGGTCTTCGGGAATGATGGCTTTCCAAAAATCGTATGCTTCTGTATCTTCTGGTGTTCCGTCTTTTTCGTCTCCGCCAAAAACAGTTACATAAAGATTGTCTTTGTCAATTTTATAAACTTCGGTTAAAAGTTCCCAGGCCCATTCAATGGCTTCTTTTTTAAAATAATCACCAAACGACCAGTTGCCAAGCATTTCGAACATGGTGTGATGATAGGTGTCGTGTCCTACTTCTTCCAGGTCATTATGCTTGCCCGATACCCGTAAGCATTTTTGCGTATCGGCTATCCGCTTATGTTTGATTTCAGAGTTGCCCAAAAACAAATCTTTAAATTGGTTCATCCCTGCATTGGTAAACATCAGGGTTGGATCATTTTTTACGACCATTGGTGCAGAGGCAACGATTTCGTGGTTCTTTGACTTAAAAAAAGTTAAAAAGGCTTGGCGGACTTCTGCTGACTTCATTCTAAATGCTTGAAATTATTAACAATAGCTTATTTATAACTAGAATCTGTTGAACTTGCAAATTTAGTTTATTTAATTAATTTTGCATCAATTCAAGGGTTTTTCTGAAAAATTCTTATACATATTATGTTTAGAACGAAATATAAATACAATCCCAAAACGCTTTCATACGAAGAAGTTAAGTTAACGACTTCACAGTTGATCGGAAAAGTTTTTACGTATTTAGTCTTGGGCGGATTTTTTGCATTTATCGTTTTAATCCTTGGGTTCCAGTTTGTTGATTCTCCACAGGAGAAAGCTTTGCAACGTGAAATTGATCAGTTCCGTTTGCAATACCAAATTTTGAATGATCGGCTGGCGAGGCATGAACTTGTATTAAAAGATATGCAGGATCGCGATGATAATATTTATCGTGTTATTCTTGAGTCTGAACCGATTTCTGCAAGTCAGAGAAAAGCCGGTTATGGTGGGATTGATCGTTATGCAAAACTGGATGGCTATAAATATTCCGATATTGTTATTGAAATTACCAAACGTGTTGATAAAATAGAGTCTCAATTATATGTTCAGTCAAAATCATTTGATGAAATTTGGGAACTTGCACGCGATAAAGAAAAATTGATGTTGGCGATTCCTGCCATTCAGCCGTTGTCTAAACGTGTAGGAAGAATAGTTTCGGGATATGGTTCCAGGTTCCATCCAATTCTTAAGGTTAGACGGATGCACTGGGGAATTGATATTGCAGCCCCAAGGGGAACACCTATATATGCTACTGCAGATGGTGTTATTGAATTTGCCGGGTATAAAGGCGATTTGGGAAACGCAATTATAATTGACCACGGTTATGGATATAAAACCAGGTATGGGCACATGAATGCTCTCGCCGTTAAAGCTAAGCAAAAAGTTAAGAGAGGTCAGATCATAGGATATGTTGGCAGTACCGGTCTGTCTGAAGCACCTCATGTGCATTACGAAGTTATCAAGGATGGAAAGCGGGTAAACCCGGTTAACTATTTTTATCAGGATTTTACTCCCGAAGAATTTGAAAAAGTTCTTGAACTGGCCGCCAGGGATAACCAGGTATTATCTTAATCAATAAATATTAATCTTATGCAAATCAAACCAACCCATCATGTTGACCGATTATACTATACCATTGGTGAGGTTGCTAAGATGTTTGAAGTAAACACTTCCTTAATCCGTTTCTGGGAAAAGGAGTTTGATATCATCAAACCAAAGAAAAATAAAAAAGGAAACCGGCTTTTTACGCCCAAAGATGTTGACAATTTTCACATTATTTTTCATTTGGTAAAAGAAAAAGGCTACACGCTGAATGGAGCAAAAGAATGGCTTGCCCAAAATCGGGATAAGGTTGATACCAATACGGAAGTAATTAAAACACTGAAGAATATTCGGGCATTTTTGTTGGATGTGAAGGAGAGGTTATAATGAGATTGAAATTTTTGTTTCTGCCTTTTTTATTTTTTTCTGTAAGTCTTACCGCACAAAATATTGAACGCTTAAATCTATTGGATTCGATTAAAAATAAGTCGATCCGAATTGTTGCCGTGGGCGATATGATGTTTGGGACAAATTTTCCCCGCGAATCATACTTGCCGCCAAACCGCGATTGTGGTTCTTTACTTAAACCGGTTGAAAATATATTGCTTAATGCCGATATCACTTTTGGCAACCTGGAAGGTTGTTTCTTGGATGAAGGTCCGGTGGTGAAACGATGCAGCGATACAACAAAATGTTACGCTTTTCGTATGCCGGTTCGTTTTGCAAGTTGTTTGGCAAATGCTGGTTTTGATATTGTAGGTATTGCCAATAACCATATTTGGGATTTTGGGCAAAAAGGAGCCGACACCACCCAGTTTTATTTAGAAAAACACGGGGTGAAGTATGCGGGTCTTAAAGAAAAACCCTTTGAAATTTTTTATGAAAGCGGCTTGAAAATTGGATTGGCTGCCTTTTCTCCATTTAATCATACGGCACCCATGCATGATTTAGATCAGGTTGTTAGGATTATTAAATCATTGGATTCGGTTTGTGATGTGGTAATTGTTAGCTTTCATGCTGGGGGAGAAGGAAAAGAGTTTTTGAATGTCAATCGTGAAACGGAGTTTTTTTATGGGGAAGACCGTGGTAATGTTTACGAATTTTCGCACCTGGTGATTGATGCCGGAGCCGATCTGGTAATTGGTCATGGCCCGCATGTTCCTCGTGCACTTGAGCTTTATAAAAATAAATTGATTGCATACAGCCTGGGAAATTTTTGCACCTATGCCCGCTTTAATTTAGATTACCCGAATTCGATGGCTCCCATGCTGGCGGTTAAACTTGATTCTAAAGGAGATTTCCTGTCGGGAAAAATATTTTCGGCCATACAGCTTGGCGAAGGAGGCCCTTTAACCGATGAACTAAAAAGAACTTTTAAGCTCATAAAAAAACTGAGCGAAGAAGATTTCCCGGAAAGTAAGCTAAGATTTAATGATGACGGGTTACTTTCAATAAGCGATCATCAGTAAAAAATAATCCTTAATAATAGCTGTTCCGTTTTAAATATCCTTGTACGTATTCACGGATTCCGTTTTCTAAAGAATAAAACGGAGATTCATAGCCAACCGAACGGAGTTTCCGCATGTTAGCTTCGGTAAAGTACTGGTACTTATCGCGAATATCTTTTGGGGTATCAATAAACTCAATAACTGCTTCTTTATCCAAGGCTTTGAAGGTCGCTTTTGCTAAATCGAGGAAGGAGCGGGCAACCCCGGTTCCCAAATTATACAAGCCCGATTGAGGCTGGTTTTCTTTTAGGAAACAAACGACATTTACCAAATCCTTCACGTAAATAAAATCGCGGAGCTGTTCGCCGTCTTTAAAATCGGGATTGTGCGAACGGAAAAGTTTTACTTTGCCGGTTTCGTTAATTTGCTTGAACGCGTGGATGATAACCGATGCCATACGGCCTTTGTGATATTCGTTGGGGCCGTAAACGTTGAAAAATTTCAGACCCGCCCAAAATGGAGGGGTTTCGGTTTGAGAAAGCACCCACTGGTCAAAAATATTTTTGGATTCGCCGTAAGGATTTAAAGGCTTGAGCTTTGCAACCACATCGTGATCGTCGTTATAGCCGTACTCGCCCAAACCGTATGTTGCTGCGATGAAGCATAAATCAGCGGTATCTCATGTTCCGTACAAATGTTCCAGATATCCTTGCTGTAGTTGATGTTCAGTTTGTCAAAAACTTTCATGTCGAACTCAGCCGTATCGGTACGGGCTCCAATATGAATCACAAAATCCACATTCTTATAATTGGTTTTGAACCAATCGATAAAATCTTCGCGGTGAATTTGTTTGATGTATTTTTTCCCTTCGAAATTTTTGTTTTTTTCGGGCTTCGAAAAATCATCAACAATGATGATGTTTTCAACGCCCTTAATGTTCATTTTGCTAAGCATACAGCTTCCAATAAAGCCGGCAGCACCTGTTAAAATAATCATATTATCCTTAACTTGTTAAATTAGTTGTTTTTGAATGAAGAACAAAGATTAACGATTTAAAATTACGGAAGTTATTCTCAATCAAAAAACTTCTATTTCTTAAATGGCTGCTCATTAATCGATATTCTTGAATAAAAATACAAAGTATTTTACTATTATTCTTCTAATATTTTGGGATCGAACCCAAAAGCATTATACATTTTTATAAATATATCGGTATTTTGCATGAACCCGATAAAAGTTTCGGCCTGGGGACCGTAAGCTAATACAGGAACCATTACGGCAGAATGGTTAATCGAAGTGAAATCTCCTTTCACTTTTCCGGTTTCCAAATCGCCTCCGTTAATGGCATATCCACCGGTTTCATGATCGGCAGTGATGATTACAAGGGTTTCGCCATCTTTTTCAGCAAAATCTAAAACGGTACCAATCACGTTATCAAAATCAATCACTTCCTGAACCAGCATTTTGTTTTGGTTTTTATGTCCGGCCCAGTCAATTTGCGAACCTTCAATCATTAAGAAAAATCCGTCTTCATCTTTACTTAAAGTTTCGATGGCTTTTAAGGTTCCTTCTGTAAGCATTTCGCCACGGCCTTTAGCATAGTAGGGCGGATGTCCGTCGTAAAGAAAAGCCGCCAGTTTTTCACCATTAAAGTTTTTTACTTCATCCATGTTTGCAGCAAACGTATAACCTTTGGCTTTCATCTCATCAACTAGGTTACGTCCGTCTTTTCTTTTCGTGAAATCTGTAAGTCCGCCGCCTATTAATACGTCAACCTCAATGTCCATAAAGTCGGCCGCAATTTCTTCGTTGTTATAGCGGCTTGGTTCGTGAGCCACAAATGATGCTGGTGTTGCATGGGTCATGGCACAGGCAACAACCAATCCTGTTGTTTTTTGGTTCTGTTCGGCATAATAAAGTATAGAGTTTACCGGCTTGCCGTCCGGGGTCATTCCAATCATTTTGTTGTTGGTTTTGTGCCCGGTAGCAAGAGCCGTTCCGGCAGCTCCTGAATCGGTAATAAGTTCGTTGGCAGAATATGTTTTCTGTAGGCCAATGTATTTACAACGCTCGGCATTTAAATGTCCTTTTTTTGCAATATATCCGGCATATAATTGGGCGATCCCCATTCCGTCACCGATTAGCAGAATAACGTTTTTGGGCTTCTTGGTTTCTTGCTTAGTTTGATTACTATGGGCTGACACGGCAGGTTTACCGGCCTGACAAGACGCAAAAAGAAAGATTAGTAGTACGATGTAATTGATTGCTTTTTTCATTTTATTTTGAGTTTTTTGATTTAACATTTGATGGTAATTCAAGGCCGTAGCCCGAATTTTGCCTTCATTAAAAGGGCAAAGAATTTCCCTAATTCTAATTTACCTATAATTACTTCTTCTGTTACGAAGACTTTATTTAACCATACTTACTTATAAAAATTTGTACTTGTTTTTGAAGAAACCCAAAAGTACAATTTTAAACGATATTTTTAAAAAAAGCTGTTGGTAAATAAACAATAAATTCATGTAGTTTTTCGTAAGTATGCTATCTTTGTTTGGTAATAAAATTTATTTTAATGAAGCGTTTTATTTTTCCCCTCTTACTTGGTTTGTTTTTTCAAACGGCTTTTGTTTATGCACAGATAAGTTCGGGGGGTGTCCCGAAAAGTTTTTCAACCAATAAACTTCAAGGTTTTCAGATCGTTGAACTAACAGCAGATTTAAGTAAAATTCAAACGGTTAATGAAAAGCAAAGTACGGGGGATGCAATCCCTTATGAAATCGGGTTTTCTATTCCGGTAAATTTTACCACTAAAAACTCAGGAACATGGTTTACCCTGAAAGATGGGATAAAGGTTTGGAAACTCCGGGTGAAATCGAAGGGCGCCGAAGCTTTATCGGTAGATTTTGAAAATTTTCATCTCCCTGATGGGGCCGAATTATTTATTTATAATACTGCCGAATCGCATGTTATCGGGGCTTTTACTTCTGAGAATAATAAGTCTCACGGCTATTTTGCAACGGAAATGATTCAGGGCGATGAGATTGTTTTGGAGTATATTTTACCGGCAAATGCTTCTTCCGAAGAAGTTTCATTTACGGTTACCGATATTGCTTACATATACCGCGATTCAGGATTTAACACGTTTAAAAGTTTTGGATCGTCCGGGAGCTGCGAAATAAATATTAATTGTGTTGAAGGAGCCAACTGGCAAAGCCAGAAAAAAGGCATTGCCCGGATTTATGGTAAAGATGGCGGAACAAGATTTTGGTGCACGGGTTCTTTGATAAATAATACCCGTCAGGATTTTACCCCTTATTTTTTTACTGCCAATCACTGTGGCGATGAAGCCAGTATCAGTGATTATTTGCAATGGGTGTTTTATTTTAATTACGAAGCTGAAGGTTGTACCAACCCTTCTACCGAACCGGATAATACCCAAACCATGACCGGTTCGTCTCTGATTGCCAATGCCGACCAGGGAATATCATCAGGTTCCGATTTTAAATTATTGTTGCTGGATGATGATGTTCCGAATAGTTACGAGCCATATTATAATGGATGGAACAGAAGCACAAGCCCGGCTCAATCGGGGGTTACGATTCACCATCCGCAAGGCGATATTAAAAAAATTTCAACCTATACTCAAACTTTGGTTTCATCCAGTTATGATGGAGATGCCGAAAATTTAAACGGCTTATACTGGCGTGTAAACTGGGCCGAAACCACTACCGGATGGGGAGTGACCGAAGGAGGTTCATCAGGGTCTCCCTTGTTTGACCAAAATGGCTATATTGTGGGAGCCTTAACTGGCGGGCGGGCTTCATGTTCAGCTCTTTACGCACCTGATTATTACGGGAAATTTTATTATTCCTGGTCTTCAAACGGAATTAGTGATAATAGAAAACTCCAGCCTTGGCTCGACCCGATTAATTCCGGGGCTGAAACATTAAGCGGGATTAGCTTTGACGATATTCCTTTTATTGCCCAATTTGAATCGGATTCGATTGTTCCGATCGGTTCATCCGTGTATTTTACAGATTTATCTGCGGGGGCTCCAACACAGTGGAGCTGGACCTTTGAGGGTGGTCAGCCATCAACTTCCAGTTTACAAACGCCTCCGGCTATTGTTTATCCGCAATACGGAAAATATGATGTTACCCTTGTGATTAGTTCTCCCAATAAGTCGGCTACTATTGTAAAGCAAGATTATATTAAGGTAGTTCCTATTGTTGGGCCAACTCCTTCGGCTAATGGAATTATTGAGGTGCATTTGGGAACCGTTGCAGTTAGTGGCGTGATCTTCACCATTTATGATGAATCGGGACGGCAGGTGCTAAAAGAAATAATGGGCGAAGCCATTAAAATGCACACCTTTGATTTAAGTAAATGTAGTGCTGGTTATTATTTCCTGAGAATAGAAACACCTAATTCGGTAGATATGTATAAAATGGTGATTCTTTAGGAATGATCTTCCACGTTTTGGGAATAATTATCCCATTTTTCAAGAACCGCTTTCATATCGTCGGGTAGTTCCGAGTCAAATTCTATTCGCTTGCCGCTGGCCGGGTGTTCAAACCCCAAAAATTTTGCATGTAGAGCCTGCCGGGGGATCAACTTAAAACAGTTTTGAACAAATTGCTTGTATTTGGTAAAAGTAGTTCCTTTTAGTATGGCATCGCCACCATAAGTTGCATCATTAAACAAGGGGTGCCCGATGTATTTAAAATGAGCCCTGATTTGATGGGTGCGTCCG
This sequence comes from Bacteroidales bacterium, assembly GCA_963664245.1. Taxonomy (GTDB): domain Bacteria; phylum Bacteroidota; class Bacteroidia; order Bacteroidales. The sequence goes on along the minus strand of OY760934.1, from coordinate 1,149,876 downwards.
GTTTCTAAGATACATTCAACCAGGGTAACGTAGCCAAAACGTTTTAAAACCCGGTAATGAGTGATGGCTTCTTTGCCGTATTCGCCTTCAGGGAAAACGGTCATTACTTTTCGGTTTTTTAAACTTCTCCCGATGTGCCCGGTGATGGTTCCTTCATCGTCTTTAACATTTCCCCAAATCAGTGCATGGTATTTGCGGTCGATGCTGTGATCAAAAAATTGTTTGGCTAGGCGCGATTGTGCTACCTCGTTTTTTGCCAGCAAAAGAATGCCCGACGTATCTTTATCGATACGGTGGGCCAAGTGTGGTTTTGCCTCGGGGTGTTTGTAAGGCGATTTGTTTTGGAGATGGTAAGTCAGGGCATTAATCAGTGTGCCGTCATAGTTCGAAACCCCCGGGTGGACAACCATTCCGGGTTCTTTATTTATAACGATAATATCTTCGTCTTCGTAAACAATATTCACCGGAATATTTTGCGGGATGATTTCTATTTCGCGGGGCGGAAAAGCCAAAACAATCGAAATTACATCCAAAGGTTTGACCTTGTAATTTTGTTTCACCGCTTTGTCGTTCACTAGAATATTTCCGGCTTTGGCTGCATTTTGGATTTTATTTCTGCTGGCATTTTCAATCCGGAGCATTAAAAATTTATCGATACGAAGCGGGCTTTGTCCTTTATCTATTTCAAAGCGGTAGTGTTCATACAATTCATTGCCTTCTTCTATTTCCTGCTGGTTCATAGTTATTGGTTAAGTAAACTGCCGGGCAGTTGTTGAATGTCTGATTTTGTTAGAGAGTCTAATATAAATGAAACGCTATCGATTCTAAGTGTATCCTGGTATATTTTGTTGATGTGTTCCTGGAAATCAAAATCGGCATCCGAACGGTACCAAACATTAATAAAATCGCCATAATTTAGGCTTGTGGCCGGAAACCAATTGGGTTCTTGTTTAAAGATCCGATAGGTACCTTCTCCTTTATTCCCCTGAAAAATTTCTTCCCCGATGTTTAATGATGAACGGTGGAGGAGTTCGATGGCTTCTTTTTGGGTTTTCCCGATAAGAAACGGAACTTTAATTTTATCCGGGTCGTAGCCTTCACCTAATATTAAATCAATTTTAGCCCCACGCTGAATCAACGAATCCGGGGCAATAGTGTCGCCTTTGTAAAGCTGGGCTAAGACGGCATTTTCGGCAAAATCAGGAATGTATTGCAGAATGTTAATATCGAGCCCTTTGGCGTAAAGTGTAACAATGGATTGGCGCAGCGAAAGATCGACAAGGTTCGGCATAGAAACCATTTCGGGCATTTTGGCTACGATGGTCAGGTATATTTTCCGGTTGCGTTTAACTTTTGATTTTGGCAGGGGGTTTTGCATGACAATGGTTCCAGGTTCTTTTTTGTTGTCGTAAATAGAATCGGTAAGGATGTACCTGAAATCATGTTCGTTGGGCAGGCTTTCAATACGGTCGATGCTGACTCCTGTATAATCCGGAAGCTCAATAGCCTCGCCGTGGTGTGTGTACGAATTTAAAAGAACAAATATCAGCCAAACAATAATAATCGCAACAACTATTGAGGCCAGTAAATGATAATAAAACATTTTTTTACGCAAAAAATTCAAAAATTTCATTTTTCGTATATTTAATGTCGGATGATTGGTTTTTATGTTAACAAAAAAATGGGGATAAAATTGTCCCATTGTCAACAAAGATAAGATAAAAGGTTTTACCTTGTTCATCCATTTTATGCATATTTGAAATAATATATTATCTGTTAATTCAATGAAAAAGAAGATTGCAATAATAGCTGGTGGTGACTCTGGTGAGTACCGGATTTCGATAAACAGTGCAGGTGTTGTGAAAAATAACCTGGATAAAAATAAGTTTGATGTTTATTTGATTGAAATCAGGAAAGAAGGTTGGAACTTTATTGCAGATGACGGGAGCAAAAGCCCGGTCGATAAAAATGATTTCAGCATTTGTACCAAGGATGAACGCATTACTTTTGATGCTGTTTTTAATGCCATTCATGGAACACCTGGCGAAAACGGCATTATCCAGGGATATTTTGATATGCTGGATATTCCTTATACTTCCTGCGATGTGATGACTTCTGCGCTGACATTTAACAAACATTATTGTAACAAAGTTGTAGATTCGTGCGGTTTCCTGGTGTCAAAATCCCTTCGTTTATTAAAAGATGATGCGATTAATGCCGAAAATATTTTAACAGAGCTTAATCTTCCGTTGTTTGTTAAACCCAATGCCGGTGGTTCAAGCGTTGGAATGACCAAAGTTTTGGCTGCAAATGAGTTGGACGAAGCCATTCAAAAAGCTTTTTGTGAAGATGATGAGGTGTTGATTGAAGAGTTCATCGTAGGACGCGAAATTACCTGTGGAGTGTTTGAGTTTAAAGGCCGGATGATGGCTTTCCCGATTACCGAGATTATTAGTAAAAAAGAATTTTTTGATTACGAAGCCAAATACGATCCCAGCCTGGCTGATGAAATTACGCCCGCCGATATCCCGGAAGATGTTGACACCGAATGCAAAGCTATTTCGGTTGATTTGTACAAAAAACTGAATTGTAAAGGAGTGGTTCGTTTCGATTATATTTTTAATAATGACGGGGTTTATTTCCTGGAAGTGAATACGGTTCCAGGTTTATCCGCCGAAAGTATTGTCCCGAAACAGGCCAAGGTTTTTGGTTTGAGCCTTATGGATTTATTTGGGATGATGATTGAGAATGTACTTGATTAATTACCTGGATTGTAAAAAATCAACCAGCTTTTTTACGGCTAAAGCCCGGTGGCTGATTTTATTTTTTTCGCTCAGGTCCATTTCGGCAAAAGTTTGATTGTAGCCCTCAGGAATAAATATAGGGTCGTAACCAAATCCGTCTGTGCCTTTTTTCTCTTCAATAATTTTACCGTTGACAATGCCTTCAAAAAAATACTCTTTGCCATCCATCAGCAACGATATTACGGTTCTGAAACGGGCGTTTCGGTTGGTTTTTCCGTTGAGTTCGGCAAGAACCTTTTTGATATTTGCCTCGGAGTTTTGCCCGTCGCCGGCATAGCGTGCAGAAAAAACACCGGGTTTTCCGTTCAGGGCTTCTATTTCCAGTCCGGTATCATCGGCAAAGCAATCCGATTTATAGTGTTTTTTTACATAATTTGATTTTAAGGAAGCATTTCCTTCAAGGGTGTGGCTGGTTTCGGCAATATCTTCACAACAGCCAATTTCTTTTAATCCAACAATTTGGTATTGGTCGCCGAGTATTGAATTTACCTCTTTTAGTTTGTGTTCGTTATTGGTCGCAAAAACAAGTTTTTTCATGCAATAAAATTAAAAAAACCCACGGATTTTCCCGCGGGTTTCTATTTCAATTTTTTGATTTAACGATTAAGGGAATTCAACACCGGGTAAATTTGAAATGTTAACCATTGGTACTTTGGCGTTGTATTCATCGTTAATAGCTTCGATAAAGTAATTGGCTACAATGCCGTATCCTCTGGGGTTCAAATGAACACCATCAAGCGAGAATACTCCTCCTGTAATAAAGGCGGCACTTACGCTAACTCCATCAAATACCAGTCCGGTTTCAAGGTTGCCTAAAACAGAATGAACATCCACAAGGGCAAGTCCATAAGTGTCGGCGATATTGGCAATGGCTGTGTTATAACCGGCAACAACTGCTTCTATTTCGTTAATCTCAGTGGCATTTAAAACGTATGCATCTGGTATCGGAACCTGGCTTCCCCAGCCTGAAGCTCTTATATTTGTTAATGCAGACAACAATACCAATTCTCCATTCTGTATTTGTCTTATTCCGCCTGGAGCACTAGCATCTTCAATGATAAGTGCGTTCTGTCCTAGCTGAAATGTAATTCCTAAGGGAGCATAAGCTGCATTTAAGGCATCAACCTGTGCTTGCGATGCTAATATAAGTGCGTTATAAGGAACAGTTGTAAAGAAAGGAATAGAAGTAACTTCAGGAATGTTTGCAATAGCTCCTTTGGCATCAGAAGCTGTTAAGGTTTGTACAATTGCCGTTAAAGAAGCTACAAAACCAACACCCGGGGCTCCTTCTAAAGGTGTGATAACATCTCCTGCACCGCCGCTTGTGGCATAGCCAAGTACATCATTATTTCCGATCCATAAGGTGAAGAAGCTTGGATTTTGAGCCATGGCATCGGCAACAACAGAGGTTGAAGCACTACTTGCAAACCTTACATAATAAGGATTTGCTGTGGGCGGGTTGGTTAATAAGCCTGCTTGGCTTCCGTAACCCGGAGCTAGTAAATGGGCTGCTTTAGCTCCCGGAACACCGAAATTATTAAATGGTCCCTGATCGGCAAATACTGAAGTTAACAATGTAGATTTCAAGGTTGTTTGGTCGATGGTTTCATCGGCCAAAACCGGGCTGAAAGAACCATTAACAACACCGAGTACCAGGCGTGTGTGGTAAGTTGTTCCGGAAACACCAACCCCGTCGCCTGCAGGCATTAATGGTTGTTCAAAGGTGCCTTGCATGCCTACTTTTGCAAATTGGGCAGCAAGCATGTTAGGGAAGGAGTTTTCTTGTCCCTCAGCATAAAGGGCATTATCGGCAAACCCGGCGGTTAAAGAGTTCCCTAAAGCTACGTATTTTGTAAAATCTGCACTTCCGGGAGAGGTGTTAAATTCATCTACTTGTGGAGCACAAGCTGCAAATAGTGTAATAATGAAAAGGCCTAATATATATTTCTTATTCATAGTATTTTCTTTTTAAGATTAAAAACGATATCTGATACCTATGCCGGGAATGTTTGCAATGCTTTTATACGTACCTGAGAAATTAGCTGGAACATACGATTTATGTGTTTCGGCGCCATTGGTTTGAAGGTATGACAACGTAATTTCCAGTTTATCGTTATACTTGTAAGTTGCCCCGAAAGTAAATGCAAAGGTGTTTAAAGTTACGGTTTCCGGGTTGAAATAATCATCATTTGTAGGTGATGGATCATAGTAAATACCTGCTCTGAAGGTCCATTTCTCGTTGAAAATATATTGAGCTCCTAAACGACCGATTAAAGTGTTTTTGTATTTACGTGGGTTTGTGTTATTTAATAATTCACCGTTTTCTGCAAAAGTGAAAGTCAGGGTTTCGTAGGTTTTCCAGAAACAGATGTTTCCTTCGGCGGCAATGGTAAGTTTGTCATCTACTTTAAAAGCAACCCCAAAATCTAAATTAGCAGGCAACGGAAGCCCGGCATTAAATTTATTGCTGGGTGAAATAGTGGTTTGTAAAGATGCAGGAATTGTAAAGGTTGCATCTCCATTTTCAACATTCATGCTGATTTTTGAACGATAAGTAACACCTACCGATATTTTTTCTGTGGGTTCCCAATATAAACCGGCATTAAATCCCCAGGCGTTTGTGCTTCCTTCTAAAGATACCTGAGCTTCGGGATCATAGGGTAAAGCTTTTTGTAGTTCAACCGTACCTAATGAAAGAACTACTCCCAATCCCAGGCTTAAATTATCCATTATTTTATACGAAACGGTTGGCTGAATCCAAACGGCATGGAAAGAAATGTTTTGGATCAAATGTTTTCCCTCCCAGTTTTCATCCCATTCGGTTGAACTTCCAAACGGCGTATTTACTCCGATACCAACGGCAAGCTTATCGTTGATTTTGTAAGCTCCGTAAAGATAAAAAGGAGGGCTTATTGGGCTTTCAGTTTCAGCCTGATAATCTGTGAGATCTTTTTGAAAAGTGGCTGTAGACATAACCAGACTAACTCCGGCAGAGAAATCGTATTCACTATCCATGAATGAGATTGTTCCCGGGTTGTAAAAAATACCACTGGAACCAAAAACCATTGGGGTTCCTATTAGTCCCATGGTGGTTTGTTGTTGCCCTTGTAACTTTACCTGGTAGCCACCTGCATAAGCAATGTAGCTAAAAAGCATAAGGACTGCAATTAAGCTCGAAAGTTTCCTCATAATTTGTATATTTGATTAGTAACGCGGCGCAAGATAGTAATTTTTTGAAAAACAAAATTCTATGATTTTTGGAAGATTTTCTTAACGGCACAAGAAACGGGTGGCCATTTTGGAGGATAAAGTCACTGAATATCTTACCAAGTGTAGTAACCCGATTAAAACAATGCTCGCTAAAAAGTAAAAGAATATAACTTCAATAAACGAATCGGTTTCGTAATAACCGTAAAAGCTAATTCTTCCAAACACCGAATCAATTGGAATGTAAATCATAGAAAAGCCAATCCCCAGAAATATTGAAATAGGAATGAGCAATATAATGGAATAAAATAGTTTTAAACTAAAATAAAGAACCCGCATCCAGCTTCTGCGGTTGTTTAGATGTTCTTTTAAATCCAATATGGCTGAGTGTCTGCCGGGAATAAATTTCGAAATCTTAGGCAATTGAATGCCAAGGTATTTGTCATACATTTTTTCTTCTAGTTTGGAGAGGCTCCATAACGTATCAAAATAACCAACTAACAAAAACACCCCGATCCAAAGCGGAATTAATGCAAAACCAATAATCAATCCTGAAATGCTAAATACCAGGTATAAGGCGTTCAACGGAATGGCTACCAGGCTGTATATTGCACAGGCATATGTTTTACGTTCAACAAGCAGATCGAAAAAACCAGGCTTGTTAAAATCTTCGTTATCCATTGAAAGTAATGTCATACCCGTTGATTTTTGGAAGTATAAAGCTAATCAATTTTCCAATCAATTTCACCGAGTTCAAGGTTTTTTAGAATCTGGTTGGTTTTTGAAAAATGTTTGTTGCCAAAGAACCCCCTGCTGGCTGAAAGCGGTGAGGGGTGGGGCGAGCTTAAAATATAATGCTTGCTTTGGTCAATGATTTCTTTTTTGTTAATGGCGTACCTGCCCCAAAGCATAAAAACCAGGTGTTCTTTTTGTTCCGATAATTTTCGGATTACGGCATCGGTAAATGTTTCCCAGCCTTTTTTTTGGTGCGATCCGGCCTGGTGGGCACGAACGGTAAGAGTGGCGTTCAAAAGCATAACCCCTTGTTTGGCCCATTTTTCAAGATTGCCGTGAGAAGGTATTTCATAACCAAAATCATCCTTGATTTCCTTAAAAATATTTAATAATGAGGGCGGTTTTTGGATGCCTTTAGGAACCGAAAAACACAAACCGTGAGCCTGTCCCGGACCATGGTAGGGGTCTTGTCCGATAATTACCACTTTAACCTTATCAAAAGGGGTGTGATTAAAGGCCGAAAAAATCTGGCTTCCGGGCGGGTAAATAGTGTGTTTCTTCTTTTCTTCGGTCAGAAAAAGTTTTAAATCATGAAAATAAGGAGCCTTAAACTCTTCTTCGAGAATTGCTTTCCAGCTTTCTTCTATTTGGGGATTTATATTAGTCATTTAACAGGTAAATAATAAAATTCAATTATATTTGTTTTTACTTAAAAAAACGAAGATTAAAATTATGAAAAAACCAGGAATCATTTTAATTATTATTGTTTTTACTGTTATATTGATGGGATCATGCAGTTCAACTAAGTATACTTGCCCGGCATATAGCCAAAAAACAAATACCGAACATTCAACAAATTCTTAGTATAATCAATCAACTTAAATAATTTAAACGCATGAAAAATAATAATTTTTCATTCCTGCTTATTGCATTTTTCTCGTTTGCAATAGCGATGCCATTGTTGGCGCAGGAAGAGAATGACGAAAACGAAAAATGGGAATTTGATACCATTGCATTGGTGAAAAATACCAGTGTTAAAAGCCAGGACAGAACAGGTACCTGTTGGGATTTTTCTACGACCTCTTTTATCGAATCGGAATTATTACGAAAAGGGAAGGGGAGGCATGATATCTCCGAGATGTTTTTTGTTCGTTATTCTTACCCGGTGAAAGCTCAAAAATACTTGTTCTTTCATGGTAAACATCAATTTGCCCAAGGTGGGCAGGCACACGATGTGATGGATGTTGTCCGTGATTTTGGGATGATCCCCGAAGAAATTTTCAACGGGATGAATATCAACGAAGATGCTCACAATCACAAAGAGATGGATGCCGTTTTAAAAGCAATGATGAAAGCAGTGGTTGAGCATCAAAGAGGTGTAAATATTACCCCCCGCTGGAACCAGGCACTGGAAGGTATTTTAGATGCTTATTTGGGAGAAGTTCCTGAAAAATTTGAATATAATAGACAAGAGTTCACGCCAAAAAGTTTTGCACAGGAAATGGGAATAAATGCGGACGATTACATTGAGCTTACTTCTTTCAGCTATTATCCGTTTTATGAAGAGTGTATCCTGGAAATCCCGGATAACTGGTCGTTGGCTAAATACTACAACCTGCCCATTGACGATTTTATGGCGGTAATCTACCATGCTCTGGAAAATGATTACTCCTTGGTTTGGGATGGAGATGTGAGCGATACTTATTTTACACATAAAAACGGGGTGGCTTATGTTCCGAAAGAAAAATGGAACCGTTATATGGACGAAAGTGAAGGTAAATTTGTGGGGCGTTACCACGAAGAAGTGGATGTGGTTAGCCAGGCCGATAGGGATCAAACCATTTACAACCAGTCTACAACTGATGACCATTTGATGCATTTAGTAGGTGTTTCACAGGATCAACACGGAACCAAATACTTTATTACCAAAAATTCATGGGGAACAAAAGGAAATGATTTAGGCGGTTATTTGCACATGTCTGATAAATATGTCCGTCTCAGAACCATTGCTGTTTTGGTTCACAAAGATGCACTACCTAAAAATATTGCCAAGAAATTAGGGATAAAATAACTTGTATAAAGGATATAAAAAAAGAAGGTCACATTGAGCGGAGGCGAAATGTGACCTTCTTTTTTATGTTTTAATGTTGTTACATTATTAAATGTATCTTATCTCAGAAACTGGCAACCACCCTACACTTCCGTTGGCAATTCTGATCTCTATCCATTCGCCAACCTGATCCAAAACATGGATTTTGGTTCCTTCGTGAATCACAAACAAGTCAACACTGTTGCGGTTGGGCGAACTTTTTACCGTCATGGTTGGGGCAAATAATATGGCTTCTTTCTGGTTCTTACTGTAATAGTATTTTTGATAGGTTAGCAGGAATGATGAAAAACTTAACAGTACAAAAACCACCGCGAGAATGAAAAAAACTTTTTTAATAACCCGAACCCTTGAAAGCAGGTAGATTGCAAAAAACACAAGGGTGAGAATAAATAGTACAATGGCTGCAATGCCCCAGTTATTTGCCGAAAACATATTATAAAAAGAGTTCCACCAGCGTTTAAAAATGATTTGCGGAACTTTCTCAATTTTGTCAACAATACGGGTATTGGCAATGCCTAAGTTGTAATCGATATCTTTATCATTGGGGCTTAATTTTTTAGCTTTTTCGTAATACAAAATAGCCGAAGCCAGATCATCCAGCTTGAAATAGGTGTTCCCCAGATTATAATATACCTGGGTTGATTCCATGCCGTCTTCAATGATTGCTAAATAGCTTTCAACGGCTTTATGGTACTGCCCGTCATTATAGTGAGTGTTGGCCGAATCTAAAAGCATTTCATGCTTTGTGTTTCCTGAAACTGAAAAGACACTAAGTGCAAAGACTAATATGAATATGTATTTTTTCATCTTATTTAAGCTCCCTTTCAATTTTACTGATAATTTCTAATGCTTCGTCATAAATTTTGTCCATGGTTGAACTTGGATCTCCCGGCGCAAAACGGGCATAATCACAATGATCCAGACATTCTATAAATTGTTTTAATGTTTTTTCTTTCACCTTTTTTGCTGCCAGTTTTTCTTGTACAGTGTCTTTTGAAAGTTCTGCCAGCGAGATGTTGAATTTATCGGCCAGGTAGCCCCATAAAGCCTGTGATATTTCGTTATAGAAGGCTTCCGATTCTTTGGTTCCCAAGAACTGATTGGCTTTTCTCAGACTGCGGCGAGCCACTTTGGTTGCTTTTTTATGGCGCATCAGGCTCAGGTCGCTTCGTTTGGCAGCCTGTTTTCTCCAAATAATGATGATAAGGATAAACAAAACGATTGGAATAAGGTACCCAAGGATAAAGAAAGTGCTGCCATAAATAAAATTGCCAATAGGCTGTAAAGGCATTGGTTTAACCTTAATATGGCGGATGTCCTGCCCGATGTATTGAATATCTTCTTTAACCGCTCCACTGTAACTTACACCCGACTGGTAATCGGCACTTTTTTCAACATTAATGGAAAAAGCTTTGGTGCGATCCGTTTCGTATTTTTGGGTAGTCGGATTGAAAAACGTAAAATCAATAGCAGGAATGGTAAACTCTCCCGGGTTACGGGGAATAATTAAATATTCAAAGGTACGGCTTCCGCTAACTCCATTACTAGTAGATTTTACGTTGTCCGATATTTTAGGGTCGTACACTTCAAAGTCAGTGGGGAAGTTGATGTTTAAACGATCAATTAATTCAATGTTTCCCTGTCCGCTAATGGTGTATTTTAAACTGATGGCATCATTGGTTTTTACCGAAGTATTGTCAATGCTTGAGGTAATTTTAAAGTTACCAACGGTTCCGTTAAAACTTAATGGTTTGCCGTTTTGAGGCAAAGGTTTTACGTTCAGTCTGATGCTGTTTGATTTCAAAAACCTTTTTACATTTTGATATCTCCTGAAAAAAGGATCATCGAAAAAATCGTCAAAAACGGAGTTTGAACGACGACGGTTATTGCGTTGTTGCTGAACTTGCGCCAAACATTCTAACTCCATCGGACTGATGGTTACCTCGCCGCTTTTTTGCGGAAAAATAACAAACTTCCGGATTTCGGCAGTTACATATTCTTCGCCATTGATAATTTCATTCGATTGTGTCAATCCTTTTCCCTGGTCATCCAGGTTTTTCATCCAAAAACCATTTAAATTGGGTGCTTTCTCGTTTGAAAAATTCGAAATCGGGACTTTTGTATATATCTTATAAGTGAGAATTATTTGTTCTCCTAAATAGGGATTTTTCTTGTCAACAAAAGCTTTAATATAAACAGCATCATTGTCTAATTTTCCGGAGCTTTGCGTTGTTGATTCTGAATCGTTTTGGTTATTGGCCGGAGGCTGGGTTCTTTTCTTTTCTTTATCAACTTTTATGGTTAAAGGATCTGTTTTATATTCTTTGCCGTTTACCGTAATTTTCGCCGGAGCAATGGTAAATTCCCCTTCTTCGTCAGCTCGTAAATAATAAGAATAGGTAACGATGGTTGATTGGGTCATTCGTCCGTTAATATTAGAAAAACTGCTTTGTGTTGATTGGTTTGGTCCCGATAACACTTTTAACCCGGAAAAATCAGGCCCCTGAAAGCTACGTCCCTGCGCGTTTACCGTAAATTGTATAATGAACTGGTCGCCAACAGCCACATTGTTTTGTCCGCTAACGGTAAATTTAACATCCTGTGCCTGCAGGCTGTTAGCTGCCAGCATGAGTATTAAAAATATAAATGCCAGATGTTTTTTCATTCGTTCTTTAAATTACAAATGTATGAATTATGTTTACCAGTCTTTTTCCGATTTTTTTACTTTTGCCGCTTTGGCTTTTTCTTTTTTAAGCTTCTCTATGGTCTTCTTTTCTTCGTTTTTCAAGGCCTGCAACATGCGTTCAGCATCTTGCTTCGAAATCTGACGCGGCTGCTGCTGTTGCTGTTGATCTTTATTGTTTTGATCCTGTTTTTGTTGTTGATCTTTCTGATTCTGTTGGTCTTGTTTATCTTGTTGATCTTTCTGATCCTGTTGATCCTTGTTTTGATCCTGTTTATCTTGCTGGTCTTGTTTGTCTTGTTTGTCTTGTTGATCCTTGTTATGATCTTTATTTTGATCCTGATTTTGTTGTTGTTGCTGTTGATCCTGCAATTTCTGACGGGCATATTCCAAATTGTATTTGGTGTCCATGTCGTTCGGGTTGTTTCGCAAAGCATTTTTATAAGCTTCGATGCTTTCCTGGTATTTGTCGGCAGCTAAAAACGAATTGCCAAGGTTATGAAAAGCTTCGGCTTTTTTCATCGGATCTTCAATGTTTTTGCTTAATGCATCAAACATTTGCTGGGCATTTTCATAATCTTTTTGTTCATATAAAGCGTCTGCCAGGTTGAATTTTCCTTTTACAGATTTATCATTTTTTTCCAGCGATTTCCGATAGTTAATTTCCGCTTCTTTAAAATCACCTTTTTCGAAGGATTTATTCCCTTCCCGGATCAGCTTGGCTTCTTTTTGGCTAAAGCCTGCCAGCGGAATTAAAATGGATAATATGATGATTAGTTTTTTCATTTTTTTTGTTATTAATGGTTGTTCAATAGTCATTAAATGGACATTTATTGCATGCAATGCTTGTCAATCAATGTCGCATACTAAGCATGCAAATGTCTATAAGTTTACCATTCTTTGATCTCATCTTTTTTATTTACAACTCAAATAGTATCATTTTACTCAAATAGCTTTATTCTATCCGCCCATTTACTTTTGCGTTCTACAATAATAAACTCAATCATTAGTAAAAGTATTGTAAGGCCAATAAAATATTGATATCGGTCTTCGTAATCTGAAAATGTTTTTGCTTCGAATTCTGAATCTTCCAGTTTGTCAATTTCTTCGAACACTTTTTGTAAACCGGCTTGCGAGTTATTGGCACGTACATAAATTCCCTGACCGGCAGCTGCAATTTGCTGCAACATGGGTTCGTTTAATTTTGTCGTGATGATTTTATCCTCGTTGTCCCGTTTAAAATCTTTGACCGCCCCATTTTCATAAACCGGGATCGGGCCTCCTTCGGGCAATCCCATACCAATAGTGTAGGTTTTAATGCCCAATTCTAAAGCTTCTTCCGCCGATTTTAAAGCATCACCTTCATGGTTTTCTCCATCGGTAATAATTATAATGGCTTTATTATGGTCGCTTTCGCCAAAAGAAGTGGTAGCTAATTTGATGGCCTCACTAATGGCGGTTCCCTGCATGGGCAACATATCCGGGCTAACCGTGTTCAAAAACATTTTGGCCGCGGCATAATCGGTAGTTATCGGGAGCTGTATGTAAGCATGTCCGGCAAAAACAATGATGCCGATGCGGTCGCCACGCAATTTGTCAATCAAATTTGAAATGGCCTGTTTGGATGCCTGTAAACGATTGGGCTTAATATCTTGCGCCAACATAGAGTTGGAAACATCCAGTGCAACCATGATGTCAATTCCTTTACGTTTTGCTTTTTCAACTTTGGAACCGATTTGCGGATTTGCAATGGCAATGGTTAAGCTGGTAAAAGCCAATAACAAAATCACTAACTTAAATACCGGGCGGCTTTTCGATAGCCTCGGCATAAGTTTATGCATCAGATGTTCTTCTCCAAAACGCCTGATTGCTTTTTTCTGCCAGTAACGATACCACACAAATATGGCAATGAAAGCCGGCAACAGCAATAGGGCGTATAAAAATTCGATATACTCAAACCGGATCATAAACTATGTTATTGTTTTAAAAATGGTTTTTCTAAAAATGAACTCCAATGCCAACAAAGCAAAAGCAATAATGGCCAATGGGAAAAATTCTTCGGTTTTACGACGAAACTCGGTGACATCAATTTTTGATTTTTCCAGTTGGTCGATTTCGGCGTAAATTTCCCGTAGTTTCTGGTTGCTGGTCGCACGGAAATATTTTCCGTCGGTCATTTTGGTTACCTGTTTCAGTAATTCCTCGTCAATTTTTACTTCCACATCACGGTATTCAGTACCGAAGGCGGTTTGAACAGGGTAGGGAGCCATGCCGATGGTTCCCACCCCGATGGTATAAATCCGTATGCCGTAAAGTTTTGCAATTTCAGCTGCCGAAACCGGATCGATAGAACCAGAATTATTTACCCCGTCAGTCAGCAGAATGATTACCTTGGAGATGGCTTCGCTTTCTTTCAGACGGTTTACGGCGGTTGCCAGTCCGTCGCCAATGGCGGTTCCATCATGGATCATCCCACTTTTTATATCTTTAAACAGGTTCTTTATAATGCTGTGATCCGTAGTTAGGGGGCATTGGGTAAAAGTTTCACCGCTAAAAATAACCAGTCCCACACGGTCATTTGGCCGTCCGTCGAAAAACTCAGAAGCAACGGTTTTTGCGGCTTCCAGTCGGTCGGGTTTTAAATCCTGTGCCAGCATACTTCCCGAAACATCCAAGGCCATCACGATGTCAATTCCCTCAATGCTTACATCCTGGCTGCTGGTGCTTGATTGCGGACGGGCCAAAGCCACGATCAATAAAGCGATGGCCAGCAATCTTAAAACCGGCAAAATATAATAAATATATTGGCGGATGCTTTTTCGGTTCTTCTCGAAAACACTGGTTGAAGAAACCTGCATTTCTGCATTGGTTTTGCTTTGGTTGAACCAATACCACACCGCCATCAACGGGACGATGATCAGCAGGTAAAAGTATTCCGGATTTGCAAATTCAATATTTTTAATCATTTTTATCCCCGCTCTTTGATTCAGTTTCTTTACTCAGTTTGTTTTGTTCAATATTTGAACTCTTGTTTTTATCCTCCGAAGCCTTGGCGAAGGAGGATTTCTCAGTTTTTTCTTCCTCTGCTTTTTTAGCCGTTTCTTCCACAAACCCTTTAATGTTTTCCAATCCGTTTTCGTTTTCTTCCGGAAGCGGCTGCATTTTTGCAAATTTTACCAAATCGGCAGTTGCTAGGGTTTCTGAAATTTTTGCAAAGCTTTTTTTATCAATTTCTTTGACTTTTTCAAGCTTCTCGCGAATTTCATCCGAGGTCATTTCCATGGCATCAATCTCAAACCTTCCATCCAAATAAATACGGAAGATGTCGGTTAATTCGGTGTAATAAGCTTTGGTTTTTCCTTCCTGCCAAAGTTTTTTTCCCTTCAACTGATCCAAATCGTTTAGTGCCTGCACATGAGGCGGAACGGTTTCTTTCCGGCGGGCAGTAAACAACGGTTCGTCTTTTTTGCGGAAGAAGAAATAATACAGCAGCAAACCGATGACTGCGATCAGAAAAATACCCCCGATCAAAGGCAAGGCTTCGGTAAAAGTATAGCCTTGTTGGATAGGCCCTTTTATTGGTTTGAACACCTGCGTGGTGTCCACGGTCATGGTGTTCACCCGTAAAAACAGGGGGTTGCTTATACTTTTGTAAAAACTGGTGTCGGTTTGATCGACGCAGGCAAAGTTAAACGATTTGATTTCGTAAAAGCCGGTGTCAAAAGAGGTGACCAGCATGTTTTGCCGGTACGAAATTATATCGTCCTCCAAATTCAGGGTGTCGATCGGGAAAAGTTTTACCAGCTCAACCCCTTCTTTGAAATGCTCGCTCAGGTTTGGCCAGCTTACTTTGGTGTTTTTATTGCTTAATACTTCGAGTTGAAGATTCAGCTGATCGCCGATCAAAATGGTGTCCTTTTCCATACTGGCCGTCGACTTGGCTTGTTCTGCCTGAACCCCCAAAGCCATCATACTCAACCATGCTATGATAATTATTTTTCTCATTTATCTTCGGGCTCCTCGTTTGTTAAACAAATTTTTCAAAGGTTTTACGTAATCTTCGTTAGTTTTAATGCGTGTTGCATCTACACCGCTTTTCAGGAAAATTTCGCCCAAACGGCTTTCGCGCCTCAAGCCTTCTTTTTTATACTCGTGACGGATGCGTTCGCTGCTGGTATCTACCCACATCATTTTTCCGGTTTCGGCGTTTTTTACCTGAAGCATCCCGATGTTGGGCAGTTTGTACTCGCGTTCGTCGTAAATCTGAACCGCGATGATGTCGTGTTTACGGTTGGAAATTTTTAGGGCATCTTCAAAGTCTTCGTCCATGAAATCGCTGAAAATAAAAGCCGTGCAGCGTTTTTTAATGACGTTGGTCAGGTAGCGTAAAGCTTCCGAAATATTGGTTTGGCGGTGATCGGGTTTAAAGTCGATCAGCTCGCGGATGATGCGTAAAATATGCGAGGTTCCTTTTTTTGGCGGAATGAATTTTTCAATTTTGTCGCTAAAAAAGATAACCCCCACCTTGTCATTATTCTGGATGGCCGAAAAAGCAAGAACTGCTGCAATCTCGGTAATCTGATCCTCTTTCAGGTGCGTTTTGGTCCCGAACTCGTTGGAACCGCTTACGTCAATCAGCAACATTACGGTTAGTTCGCGTTCTTCATCAAAAATTTTGATGTACGGGTGGTTGAAGCGGGCGGTTACGTTCCAGTCGATATTTCGGATATCATCGCCATACTGGTACTCGCGCACTTCGCTAAAAGCCATACCACGCCCTTTAAACGCCGAGTGGTACTGTCCCGAAAAAATTTGGTTCGACAGTCCCCGCGTTTTAATCTCGATTTTACGTACCTTTTTGAATAACTCCTTTGCTTCCAAAACTTCGTTTTTAGTTGTGAATGATGAATGATAAGTTATGAGTTGTTCTTTGCTGTTATGATGGCACTTCGGATCATCTTTAGAAGTCCTAATGACTATCACTCATAATTTCTAAGGAACTTCTACCGTGTTCAAAATTTCATTAATAATTTCTTCGCTGGTGATGTTTTCAGCTTCGGCTTCGTAGGTTAAACCGATACGGTGGCGAAGCACATCGTGTGCGATGGCGCGAACATCTTCGGGCAACACATAACCACGGCGTTTCAGAAAAGCATAAGCTTTAGCTGCCAGTGCTAGGCTGATACTTGCACGGGGAGAGGCTCCGTAAGCAATCATGCCTTCGAATTTCTCCAGTTTGTTTTCGGCCGGGTAACGGGTGGCGAAAACGATGTCGGTGATGTAAGTTTCGATTTTGTTGTCGAGGTACACCTCGCGAACCACTGCACGTGCTTTGGTAATGTCTTCGGGTTTTAAAATGGTGCTGGTGGTGCTGTAATCCTTCAAAATGTTTTGGCGAAGAATGGTTTTTTCTTCTTCTTTGCTTGGATAGCCGATCACCACTTTCAACATAAAACGATCCACCTGTGCTTCGGGCAGCGGATAGGTCCCTTCCTGCTCGATGGGGTTTTGGGTAGCCATTACCAGAAAGGGTTCTTCCAATTTGTAGGTATGGTCGCCAATGGTTACCTGGCGTTCCTGCATCGCCTCAAGCAAAGCAGATTGTACTTTCGCGGGGCTACGGTTGATCTCATCCGCCAAAATAAAGTTGGCAAAGATTGGTCCCTGGCGAACCACAAATTCTTCTTTTTTCTGGCTGTAGATCATGGTTCCCAAAAGGTCGGCAGGGAGTAGGTCCGGGGTGAACTGGATGCGGCTGAATTTGGCATCGATCACGTTGGCCAGCGAGTTAATGGCCAGCGTTTTTGCTAACCCGGGAACACCTTCCAACAAAATGTGGCCGTCTGCTAACAAGCCAATCATCAGGCGTTCAACCATATGTTTTTGTCCCACAATCACCTTGTCCATTTCTAATTTTATCAGGTCGACGAAGGAACTTTCTTTTTGAATTTTTTCGTTTAATACTTTGATATCCGTTTCCATCATATCTCATGCGTTTTTAGTGCTCACAAATATACCAAAGAGCTGGGGGTTAGTGAAGTTAAAAATTGTTAAAGGGTTTTAAGGAAAAGTTAAAGCTGATTTGAGTTGGGAGTTGGAAGCTTTGAGTAGGAAGTAATCGGACACTGAATCTGTCAATATCCGAAGTCGAAAATTAATTCAGTATGGTTTTTAGATGTTGGATATTATGTTGGTTATTAAATACGTATGAGGTTTTGAAAACAATACTAGTAGTCCTTCCTTTCCAAAGAAAGCATTATTTAAATTCCGAGTCTTTCATATTCTGTATAAATTATTTTTTGTAATCTTGCAACAATCAAGATTTCTTTAAAGCATTTTTATGGACTCTTCTGACAAAATACATTTTGAAGAATTTCGTAAAGGCAACGAAAATGCTTATGAAAAGATATTTCAAAAATATTATGCTCCTCTTTGTTCTTTTGCTCTTCAATATTTGCCAGAAAAAGAAACATGCGAAGACATTGTTCAGGAAGTGATGATCGCCATTTGGGAAAAGAAAACAATATTCAAAAATGTAGATGCCTTTAAAACCTACTTATACACCTCTGTGAAAAATAAGGCACTTAACGTCATAAAACATCAAAAGGTGAAAACTAGGCACGAAGACGAAATCAAATTTCTGGATTCTGAAGAATTTTTTACAGATAAAATCATAGAAGAAGAAGTTCATGCTATTTTATTTGAATGTTATAAAGCTCTTCCTGAACAATGCCATAGGGTTTTTAAACTAAGTTATCTCGAAGGATTGCGTTTAAAAGAAGTTGCCGAGAAACTCAACATTAGTGTTAATACTGTCAAAACTCAAAAATACAGGGCAATCAAGTTGATTAAGGAGCGGTTCGAGAAACTAAGCAAATGCCTGACCCAGTTTCCATTTTTATTTCCATAAATTTTTAATATAGACAGATTGTATATTGAATGACGCAAAGTGAATGATAATGAATGTCAAATAAAAATTATGTTGACTGAAATTAAAAGTTTTTCAAACTAGAAGCCCGTCCGAACGGGCAATAATATTTTACACCCTTTCATCCAAAACACCTTCCATGTTGTCTCAAGAATATAGAAAAAAAGAACCATGAATAAAGATGCTGAAAAATTCAAATTATCTGATCTCATTGCCAGGCACTACTTGGGTTTATGTTCTCCTTCGGAGGAAGAAATCTTAAAAAAATGGCTTCAGGAGAACTCCCAAAACAAAATCTTGTATGATCAGATTCTGGCTCAGAAAAATGTTACCAATAAAATAAATCAATATCTTTCTTTCAATAGTAATGAAGTTTATCAAAGGATCAAACCTCAACCTGTTCAAGCACAGAGACTTTATACTTTCCGCCGCATACTGCGTTATGTAGCTATCTTTATTATTCCCTTGCTGGCAGGGGGAATATTATTCTGGTATTACAACAATAGTCAAGAACAAGAAATCATCAGTATGGCACCGGGATATTCAAAGGCTACCCTTACACTTGCCGATGGCTCCAGGATTATACTGGATAGTGTTCAAAATGGGAACATTGCAAAGCAGTTAACTACAAATATTATCAAGTTAGGTGACGGCCAACTTCTATATAGTGATTCCATCTCTGAAAAAGGGACACAACACATTGATAAATTAGCAGATTTTCAAATTAATATATTGTCTATTCCTCGTGGAGGAGAGTTCCAGATTATCTTACCTGACAGTACACGGGTATGGTTAAATTCCGAAACAGTACTTGAATTTCCTACACGCTTTACAGGTAATGAACGTAGAATAAACCTGAAAAATGGTGAAGCTTACTTTGAAGTTGCCAAGAATAAGCAAATGCCCTTTATCATAAACATAAATGAAAAAGCCGAAGTAAAAGTTTTTGGTACTCATTTTAGCATCACCGCATACAAGGATGAACCTACTGTTAAAACCACTCTGGTCGAGGGTTCTGTTCAGGTTTTGTCGCTTATCAATAATCATTCCTCATTTATAACACCGGGACAACAAGCTTCCCTCAATACTGATGGAACCTTAAGCATGCAACAGGTCAATACCCATCTCTATACGGCATGGATAAATGGTGAATTCGTTTTTGAGAATGCCAGCCTTGAAACTGTATTGAAAAAGCTGGGGCGTTGGTATGATTTTGATGCAGCCTTTGAAAATTCGGAAGCGAAGAATTATCACTTTAGCGGAACGCTAAAACGATATGAGAATCTTTCACAACTCATCGAGTTGCTCAGTTATACATCCAAACTCGAATTTAACGTAAAGGAGGGGGTTTTGTATGTAAACTGATAGGAAAAAGATAAGGGAACGTTGCAGGTTCCCTTATCCAAACATTAAAATTTTCTCCCGATCCTGAATATTTTGGATATGGGATATGTCAAACTTTAACATTCAAATTTATGAAAAAAAACAATTACAAGCTATCCATCCCTTTTAAATGGTGGGAAAAAACATTGTTGATCATGAAGCTGGCTTTATGCTTAATATGTGTGAGTGTGTTAAGCCTTAGTGGGTATTCACAAAACACACGTATGAGCCTGAGCCTAGAAAATGTTTCGGTGGCTGAAGTATTGAAAAAAATTCAGCAGCAAACCGATTTTCAATTTTTTTATAATGATGAGTTGATCAACCGTCAAGGAAAAATAACTGTAAAAGCCGTAAACAAAACGGTGAAAGAAATTTTGGACGAAGCCCTAGCCAGTACAAAACTGGTTTACCGCATCGTGGATAAAACCATTTTTATCAGCGAAGCAGAAAATCTTCCTCCAAGCCAAGTTGAAGGGAAAGCCCAGCAAAAGATACAAGGACGTGTTACCGATGAAAAGGGTAATCCCTTACTTGGTGCTACCGTTTTAATTAAGGGAACAACCAAAGGCACTACAACAGATGTTAATGGAAATTATGCTATTAAAGTTCCTGTAGGCTCTGTTTTGGTTTTTAGCTTTGTGGGCTTCCAAAAACAAGAAATCACCATTTCTGTTGAAGACACAGAAATCAATGTGGTGATGGAACAAAAGGCTGCAGAGCTGGGAGAATTTACCGTAATCAGTACGGGTTACCAGCTTATTAAGCCTGAGCAAAGTACGGGAAGTATTGCTACGATGCAGACAAAAGAATATGATAGCCGTATCAATACTACTGATTTTTTAACAGGTCTTGAAAACAGGCTTCCCGGCTTGCTTATTAATAACGATATTGAGTTTGAAGAAGATAATCTTTTCCAGATACGTGGTGTTTCTACTATTAATGGTAGAAGGGATCCGCTGATCGTGATAGATGGTTATCCTACCGAGCTTTCATTGGACATGATCAATCCCAATGAAATCGAATCTATAACCGTATTAAAGGATGCTGCAGCCGCAACCATTTATGGAGCCCGTTCATCCAATGGAGTAATCGTGATTGAGCGCAAAAAAGCCAAAGCTGGCAAACCTCTTGTTAATTTCCGGGTCACGGCAGGCTTTATTCCTAAAGAAAACTATGACCGCTATCGCTGGGATAAGGAAGGCTCTAGCGTTGATTACTATCGGATTATTAATGATGGTAAGATACCATCTAGTATGTATTCTTTAATGACGAATCCTTGGACAGGTTGTTATTTTAATTTCCCTGCCCCGGGTCTTATAATGGCGCAGCAGTCTGCTGGTGTAATTGATTCATTACAAGCCGAACAGCAGTTTAGGGAATTAGCTTCTTATAACAATACCAACGATTATGGCCGCTTGTTTTTACGCACCGCTGTTACTCAAACTTATAACCTAAATATTTCTGGGGGCGAGAAAAATTTGCTTTATTATGTGACGGTTAATTATACCGATAATAAGGCATCACAGATCAAAAACAACAATAGCCGTTTTAGACTTTCCGGGCGTGCTACGATAAAGTTTTCCAATCGTTTTTCATTGGATATGACCACTGATTTCCAGGAGTCAAAATCAAATTCGGTTCCCATACCGGATATTGGCAACGTATATCCTTACGAACGTTTCGAGGATGAGGACGGGAACCCGCTTTCTTTATATAGTGGATCATATGCAAACCCTTACTATAATGATTATTTGATATCAATAGGATTACTAGATAACTGGTATTACCCATTGGTAGATATCAACGAGATCAGTGATAAAACTCATACTATCAATAACCGTATTACCGCCAATTTCCATTATAATATAGAAGATGGGGTTAGCATTAATTTTGGTGGTGTATATGAGACTTCCCATACGGATACTAAACATCTTGCCAGTGAGAACTCATCGGAAGTTCATCAGTATGTCAACCGTTATGCTGAAAACGGGGACGACGGGATTATCTTTAATATCCCCAAAAGCGGCTTTTTGAAGCAAAGCAATGCCAGCACGGAGAGTTATACCTTACGTGTCCAGCTAAATTATGATAAACAGATCAGCGAAGATCATTCGCTTAATTTGATATTTGGCGGGGAAGTAAGAGATGTCCTTCAAAAGTCAAACTCTGCGGCTTATTTTGGTTATAATGATCAGACTTTATTACACCAGCCTGTAGATTATTTTTCTTTATTAAGCAATACCTATGCACCAACCTATGCACAAACAAACCCTACAGTATTATACAGTAATTTATTTAGTCAGGGGTATAAGGATAATCGTTATGTTTCTATTTATTCTAACGTGGTGTATGCCTATAAGGGGAAATACTCCTTTACGGGAAGTATTCGTATTGACCAATCCAATTTGTTCGGAACCAATCCCAAATACCATTATAAGCCTTTATGGTCGGTAGGGACTGCTTGGAACATCCACAAAGAAAAGTTTATGCAAGATATGGACTGGATAAAATCCTTAAAGCTTCGGATGGCGTACGGCTTTAACGGTAACGTGGCCAAGAATGCTTTACCGCAGGTAATTGCTGAGGCTGATTATAATTATTTCGATCCAACAGCAATTATTCCTGAACTCAGTCTTTTATCTTTTGCCAACAGCGGGTTGCGTTGGGAACAAACCCGTAATTTTAATATTGGGTTGGATTACAGTATCTTTAAAAATATTAGCGGTAGTATTGATTATTATATTAAAAAGAGCACGGATATACTGGCAACTAATCAGATCGATGCTTCAAAGGGAGGAATTTCTGCAATGATAAACCAGGCTTCCATCCGCAACAGTGGATTGGAGATTAGCCTGCATGCCGACTGGGTTACCCGTAAAAACTTTAATTGGAATACCGGTCTGGTTCTTTCCCATAATAGCAGTAAAGTATTGCAGGTATATAATACAATGATAGGTCCGAATACTCCTTCAGGTGATTATGTGCAAGGCAGTTATTCCACCAATTATTTGAAAGGATATGCTGTCGGAGCTATATTTAGCTACCGCTATGCAGGTGTAGATTCTGAGGGGAGAATTTTAGTTTACGATGCAAATGGTGAGTCTGAAAAATTTTCATTTACAACTGATAAAAGTTATCTCGATTATTCAGGTAGTTCTATTCCTACTTTTAACATGGGACTAAGCAACCGGGTGGATATCGGGAATTTTTATGTGTATTGCATGTTTAACTTTTATGGCGGTTTTAAAGTAAGGGTACCTGTGCCTAATGCATCAGCTACAAGGCCATTGGAAGGGGCCGGTAATTATTGGAAAGAGGCAGGTGATGAGAATGATCCGGATGTGCTGCCAACTCTGCGCTATTCTTCTGCTGGTTTGGCCTACACTGATAAATACACAGTTAACGGTGCTTATTTAACCCTGGGAGACCTTACAGCTTCTTATAGTTTGCGCGACAGTAAATGGGTGAAAAAGGTCGGAATGTCAAATCTTGAAGTAAGATTGCAGGGACATAACCTTTACACGGTAGGGTTCAACAAATACAATTACAGTGTAGCTACAGGAAGTTATTCCAAGTCTTACCTGACCCCTACTTATACTGTCGGTTTGTATGTTAATTTTTAATTTTTATGAATATGAAAAAATTAAAGACAATGAAAAATATAATAAAAAAAACGATATCTCAATGGTTAGTGAAAGTTTTGCTTTTTACATTTCTATTAGTCTCTTGTGACGACTACCTTGATGTGCAGCCTAAGGGTGTACAATTGTTAGAAACAGTAGCAGATTATGATCAATGGTTGAATAGTAGTGATATTCAAATGTCCCTTCCAATTGATCTAAATTATCTGGCAGATAATTTAGATGACTTGAATATTTCAGACCCACCTTCATCTACTGATGAAAGGATATACACTTGGCAGGCGCAGTTTATAGAGGATGAAATAGATGCTAAGCCAAGGATATGGTATAATCATTACCATTTAATTTATTATTTTAATACGGTACTGGAAGGGATTGATGAAGCAACGGGAGGTACGGAAGAGCAGAAAGCAAGTCTGAAAGCAGAAGCCTTGCTTGGTAGAGCCTTTGAATACCTTTACCTGGTAAACCTGTATGGGAAGGTTTATGATGCAAATACTGCAGATCAGGATCTGGCCGTACCTTTTGTAACCTCTAATGATATAACGGATCCTACTCCTGAACGCAGTACAGTCCAGAAAATTTATGACCAAATCATTACTGATCTTACCACAGCCATTTCTGACTTGCCAGCAGATAACAATGAGAACCGTTTTCGCGGCAGTGTGGCTGCGGCATACAGTGTGCTAGCCAGGACTTACCTGTACATGCGTAATTATTCGGAGGCGGCTGAATATGCTCAACTGGCATTGGATAATGGTTCAGATATAGTATTGGATTATTCTACAATGTCTACAAGTGATATCCCTAATTTGATGAGAAGGGCTGATGCTATTTATGCACGACTTAATACAGCTCCATCTTTTTCACATTTTCCGGGGATTGCCTTTCTTCAATCTTTTGACACCGTAGATTTGCGTCTGAATTTTTATTATAAAAATCTGGATGATTATAGCTTCACAACAAGAGGACGAACACGATATGAATCAACAACCAAAACTTATCCCAATTGGGGTACTTCTGTGGCCGAAATGCGTTTAATACTTGCAGAAGTGGCTGCCCGTGCAAATAATTTGGGCACAGCTTGTAATGAGCTGGACTTAGTGCGTAAATGCCGTTTCCCGGAATTTATAATAGATAATACGGTAACACCACCGGATACCACTTTCAGATATGAGAAATTCGAATCAACGAACCAGGAAGAAGTATTGCAAAAAGTATTGGCCGAAAGAACCTTTGAATTCCCTTATAATGGCTTGCGCTGGTTTGATATGCGACGATTAGATGCCGAGGAGCGAATGGAAACTGTGAACAGGTACGATGGTTCCGATAATGTAATAGCTACCTTACCTCCGGGTAGTAATAAATACATCCTTCAGATTCCTATACAGGTATTGTATTTTAATCCTGACTGGCCTCAAAATCCTTGGGATGAGGAGTAAACAGTTGCTAAAGTAATAATCAGCAAATAGGTTTAGTACATTAAGAGGTTGCCCTGTGAGGATAAAGGCAACCTCTTCTAAAAAGGATTAGCGTTATTGTTTTTTTATGCATCTGAGCTTATCTAAAAAAGGATTTCTTCTGTCAATTAATAAAGGAGTAAACAAAAAATTGTTAAAAAAGAATTAATAAATTATTTAATCGATAATTCCGTAAAAAATAAAAGAACATTTTGCAAAAGTGTTGATCACAGAAATCAAAAATGGGCAGAATCTTTATTTAACAGGGGGGGAAATTGGTTATTCCTACCTATATATTTTTGTTTGTGAAAAAATTCATCAGGGTTAATTTTATTTGGAATTTTTCAAGCTTAACGGTAAAGGTTCCGGGGCAGGAGGTTCTGTTTTTGGGGGAGGCGGCGGTGGTATTCCTCTTTTGAAAAACCGAATTTGGATAAAGCCACGAACAATCTTGTTTATGATAATTCTTTCTTTATCAGTTAACTCATCGATGTTTTTATTGAACTCGTTTTTGCTTTTGATCTCTTTAACTTTCAAATATGTTTTAAGTACTGATTTTGTCGTTTTTATCAGGCATCCCCAAGAAGTTTTTTGTATGAGAGTATCCGGTAGAATTGTAGCCCACATAAATACAACAAATTTTGGGCGATAATATTTTGAATCTTCAATCTCAATCATGTCAACCTCTGGAAAATCGTAAGAGTCAAAATTAACCATGTTTAGCTGAATAATTCTTTTTTCATAATTTTTCAGTTCGTTGAAATTGTATTCTGAGGTTATTTTGTCATTTTCATCAATGTAAATATTTAAAATATTTCTGCTTTTGTAAGAAGGAGGGTAATGGTAATCGTCAATTAATGTAAAGGTTTCTAAATTATTCCCTATATGGTTTGTTAGTTTGTAGCACATGTCTTTAGGAGCTACTCTTTCAATAGAATCAATAACTTCTTCTAATAGTTGTGAGTTTGTAAGTGTAAGAGAAAATTGAAATATTTTGCAAAATCTTGGGAGCCCTTTATTTGATCCCATTCTTGTTGATTTGTGCTTTTTGTATTTGAACACGAGAGAATAAGAAAAACGGAAAC
Source organism: Bacteroidales bacterium (assembly GCA_963664245.1). Classification (GTDB taxonomy): domain Bacteria; phylum Bacteroidota; class Bacteroidia; order Bacteroidales. The sequence continues at coordinate 1,123,840 of OY760934.1, read as the reverse complement.
AGTTAGGATGAATACGTATGTTTTTTTCATGCATGGATGTATGCAAATAATGTGCCTGTTATTTTTAAGGACGGGATTCTAAGCAAATTCGATTTATGGAAATGTGATTTGTTTGTTAATAGGTAATTTCCCGTGCAAAATAAATAGGTAAATCTACGGGTTGAATCGTTGCTAGAACTAGAGATATTTATTTAAGTTTTAAAAACATTTATATCATGGCATTTCCAACAGCAGTAAACAGTCAGATTACCGATTCGGTAACAGCAATCCCTTCGGCAGATGAGATCCACCGCAATGTAGAGACAATTAGCGATCAAATGCAAAAAACGATTGAAGATATCCAAAAGCATGTAGAGGAATCGGATGTGCAAGCAAAAGAAGCACTTGAGGGTGCACAGCAAGTAGAGATGATGGCATTTCAGGATGAAATGAATAAGATTCTTCAGGCTCAACAACAGATCAGCAAAGCAATGAAACAAGCCCAGGAAAGTGTTCATCAGGCGTTGAGCCACATGAGATAAACAGGTTGAGTTTTTAAGTTGAGAGTTCTGAGTTATAAGTTAAGGGGACTTTATTTTACTCTTTCAACCTTTAGTTCCTGCATCATCCGTTCTACTAAGGGAATATGTGTGGCCGGAAAAATGAGTTGGTGGTTTCCAAGAGCTTTATTCTTGAGTAATTCACATTGAGTCTTTGTTGTTTTAAATTCAATTTGTGTGCGGCAGGCAAAATCGTGCTGCGGAATGCCTGTAACTTCTCCTTCAAGTAGCATGTATTTATCCAGGTTTTGATTGATTCGGAAAGCGGCAAGGCGGCGTTCTTTTAATTTTCCTTGTATGGCGGTTCCGCAATTGGTTTCAAAATGGGTGGTAATTTCAAATCCGGAGAGGCTGTTTAGCGGTGCCGTACAATGGGCAAATAATATTTTTTCTTCTTTGATTTCTGCAATGTTCGCCTGCCATGGAACCAGATTGCACAGGCTGCGGATAATCATTTGTCCGGCCATGCTGCACAGATCGCCTTCGCAAGCGGCAACGATGTTGTTGTTGCTTAGAACCGCCAGCGGCAGACAAGCCGTTACCTTGTCGTGCATTACCATCGAAAAACATTCCACGCTTATGGCCGATAGTTTGTGTTGGTTTATCGTGTTTTCGAGCAACTGGTAAATTCTGGCAGTTTCGTTTAATTTTTCGGGTTTCTCGTCCGGGAAATAACTCATGAGAGTCTTTGATGGTTCTAGTTTCCGGTAATCTTCCAGTGTTTCCCAGGGCAAGCGGAGGAGTTCTATGCCCAGTTTGTTTTTTAGGTTGTTTTCGTCAATATCTGAAACAATCAACCAATCTGAAATCTTCCCGATCAGGGCCGCTTTTTGTCCGTTCAGGCTGGCAATAGCCCGGTGAACAGTTTGAATTTCGCTAAACAAAGCAAACGCATTTGGGGCAAAAACATCGATAATGCTTACTCTTTTTGATTTTGAACGAAGGTAAGCGGCAATTTCTATGGCTGCGGCGTAAGAGTTGCTTTCGTTGTGGCACAAAAGGATTGTGGCCTCTTGCTTTTCCATAATCGCCTTGGCGTATTGTTCGGACCCTCCGCTGGCAACAAATATAATTTCGTTGCTTTTTGGATTGAAAATGTATTCTGCTTTGCCAAAAAACTTGTCCAGTATTTCAAGCGAGCGTTCTTTTAGTTTCTCATCTTCACCGTAGGCAATGTAGTTGATCGCGTATGTCATGCTTTGTGAAATTGGTTCGATAGCAAAGATAAGGCTTAGTTAAAGATTGAGATAGAGAAGATAAATATTTTTGAGTGTGGCTACCATTGTTTTCTTTTCTCCGATATGGAGATTTTGAATAAATTCCTGATGCGATTTTTCAGAATGACAGGACTACCGGATCACATAATTATACAAACTACTTCCAATCCCGACCACCAAGTTCAGTTCGTGCTTATTTTTCAGGCTTTGGATGGCGAAAGGTGTTTCGCCAATCAGTCCTTGTGAGATGACTACCTTACCGTTGTTGTCAAACAGAAAGACTTCTTTGGTTTCGTCGGAAACCACCCCCAACAGGCTTTTGCTGGAAGAGATGTTGTAAAAGACCGGCTTTTGAGTAATGTTGCTGTTAAATTCGTAAGAAAAAACAGGCTTTTTAAAACGGTCGTACACCCGGAGTTTGTTCTGGTCGAGGTAGATGAAATCTTTGTGGCCGTTTTTATTAAAGTCTTCGTACAGGAAGAAATGGTCTTCGCTAAAATTACCAAAAACGGTTTCGGCAATGTTTCCGGCAGAGGAAATGTAAGTCAGCGTGCCTTTGGTATTGGTGGTGATAAAATCTCCTTTTTGGTTGGTGCGGTTCACATAAAAACCGGAATGTTTGGCTTTGCCAAATTGTTTCTGGAGAATAATGCGCTCGTTGCCCAGACGGTTCAAAACTTTGATAATGCCTTTGTTGTCGGCAATAAAAATATAATCGCGGCGGTTGTTTACCAGATGCCGGAATTTGTCTTCCACCGGATTTAAGGTTTGGGTTTTGTTCCAGCCGCTAACCTCGTTGCCTTTGATGTTGTAGTTGTAAATTTTCTTGTCGGTTCCGGCAATCAGTATTCGGTAGTTTTTATCGTTGGAATAATCGAATAAACTCAGCGGGTTGGCAGCCGGGCAGCTTAAGCGGCGGGGATATCCCTGTACATCTCGTCCCAATAAGTCGATTAAATATAAATAGTTTTTGGTGTTGAAGAGGTATTGGTATTTGCCGTTTTTATAATAATCTACCAGGTAAATGGGACTCATGGGAGCTTCTTCGATTTGTTTTTTCCAGAGGCGGTTGCCGTCGGCATCAAACAAATATAAATTATTTTGCACATCGAACACGGCAATATTGTAAGTATTGTTGCGGTGGTTCTTTACGGTGTAAGGTTGTCCCAGTACGTCGGCATCCAAAGCTGCTTTCCAAACCGATTTATTCTCTTCCACCATTTCGGCATTGTATTTCAGGTACACATTGGTGAATAAATTCCCCTGCACATTTGAAACCTGGAAGCCCACAGCGTGGAAGTTGTTGAACTTGAGCGGCGGGGTGCTCAGGTCTTTGTAAAATTTGGTTGTCAAATACTGGTTCATTAACTGGAAACCGTTGCGGATATTGTAATACAGGTAAATGTTTGATTCCTTGTATATGTTATCGGTGAAGGCTTTGTAATTTTCGTTTAGGTCAAGGGTTTTTCCGCTTTGGTAAAGATCAATAAAATTTTGTATGGCAGCAGTAGAGTTCCCTACGATCATGTATCCGTTGATAAACATGTAATGACAGTGTTCGATAAAACGGAAAGAAGAACCCAGTAAAACCTGCATCATCCCTGTTTTGTTGATGCGGTAAATATTTTGGTTTTTATAGCGTTTTACCAGCCCGCTTCCGCTTACTGATTTGTGGGTTTGAGCCAAGTGGTTGCGGAAATTCACTACGTCTTTGAGTTTGACTACGGCATACGATTTTTCTTCAAATTCCAGGGGATGGTTTGCATAAGAAACCAGGGCAATTTCGTTGCCAATAAGTGGAAGGAAAATATGTTCCAGGTTGGTTTTTAACGTCAGGTTAAAGTTGTCGATTTTTCGCTGGAAAGCATTTAATTTTTCGCGAGCCCGTAAATAATCTTTATAATCGTGGTAAAATTGCTCGTAATTTTCAAACCCAAAATGCAGCATTAAACTGGTATTGTACGGCAAAATGCCCGGCAGACTAATAGGTTGCGGTTTTTGTTTTTGGTAAAGAGCCAGCAAATGATGGGTGGAATCGGCAGCTTTGGAGTAACCGTTGAGCAATAGCTCGTCTTCTTTGATGACCACATCCAGGCCGGTCCATGAAAAATAGTCGGCGAGTTCTTCCGAAAAATCTTTGAAATTTTGGGCGGTTAATTTGCTTAAGAATTTTGAAAAATACTGGTGGTTCAAATAAATGTTGGCATCTACATTTTTCCCGGCACTTTTATGCAGGTTCTTAAAATCGCGATTGTTTAAAATGCTTTCTTTCTGAGGAATGTGCTTGATGCTTTCCTTGATGAGTTCTTCGCTCAGGCTTCCGATAAAAAGGTTGCCCACCAGCACGTACGAGAAATGTTCCTCCATGTTGTTGAAGATGATCTTTTTGATTTTTTCACCTTCGTAAGTGCTTTGCAGGCGGGTAAAAGTATTGCCGTAAATTTGATTAAAAAGATCGTCAACGCTTGAGTAGTTCAGGCTGTGCCCGGTTTCGAAAACAATTAACAATTGGTTTTTTCCGTTCACGGTGTGGAGCGAGAACAATCCTTTACCTTCTTCTATAAAGCTTCTTAAATTTGGGTATTTAGCAGCGATGGTGTCCCAGCTGTCGAATTTGTTTTCAATCAGTTTGATGTCGGGCAGGTGTTTAAATTCGGCCCACATCTTGTTTTTTTGCAGTTCTTCGCGAAGATTCCGCGACGAATTAAAATCGACAAAAAAAGCTGCAGAATGAGGCACGGCATCATAGACGGCATAGGTCTTTTGGGTGAGTTTGTTATATCCAAAAATGCCTGCGATAAGAAATGCAATAACAATAAATACGAAGACTACATTGGATGCAGTTTTACGGTTTCCCATGGTGCTAAAACGTTTTATTCAAAGTTAAAGACTATGGAAGTGTTATGGGAGAAAGCTATAGTTTAAAATCAACAATGGAATGTTAATATTTTTAGAAATTTTTTGCAAATCACTGTTTACTCAAAATCCATCTTTAGTTGTTCCGAAACATTAAACGTCATTCTGTGGTGAACGCATTGCCCGAATTTTGCAATGGCTGAGCGATGTTCTTTGGTAGGATAGCCTTTGTTTTTTTTCCACAAGTATTGGGGGAAATCTTTATCGATGCTGAGCATATATTCGTCGCGGTAAGTTTTTGCAAGGATGGATGCTGCTGCAATGGACGCATATTTGCCGTCGCCTTTAACGATGCAATGATGCTTAATGTTTTTGTAAGCCTTGAACCGATTCCCGTCGATTAATAAAAGTTCCGGTGTTTGACTGAGCTGATCCAGGGCACGGTGCATGGCCAGGTAAGAGGCGTTTAAAATGTTGATCTCGTCAATTTCGGGGGCTTCCACTTTGGCAACTGCCCAGGACAGGGCTTCTTTTTCGATGATTATGCGGAGCTCTTCGCGCCAACGTTCACTGAGTTTTTTAGAATCGTTCAAGTGTTCATTTTTGTAATTTTTTGGCAGAATAACCGCTGCGGCAAATACCGGTCCCGCCAGGCATCCTCTTCCGGCCTCATCACATCCGGCTTCTATTAAATTTGGGGTGTAACAGCTTTCTAACATCTACCAGGCATTGATGAAAATAAGAATGAGTAAAATTGAAAAATAAAGGTCGATCCAAAATGTTTTTTTGAGCTCGTTAAAATAGGTTGCCAGGTACAGTGAGAGCGGGATCAAAAAAGTGGTGAAAGAAGTCAGGTCGTCGTTAACGAACAATACTCCCAAAACGGAAACAATTAACAGGTTGAAGAAAATAAAAACTTTTTTTCGGACCTGTATGCTTTTTTCCTGGTTCTTTAGTAAAAAAACATGCATAAAAGCAATGAAAAGAATCACTGCAAGTAAAATGTATATGATGTTGGAAAATAAATTGCTGGTTCCACCCCAAAACGAGAAATGATTATAAAGCGAATCGAAATATTGTGTGAAAATATAGGTTCGGTCAAACAGAAAATAAAAGGTGAACAGAAAAATGTAGGGCGTAAAAACACTAAAGAAAGGAATGGCGTAAGATTGCCAGTTAGTGCTTCTGAACTGCAATAAGGTGGTGTATATTAAAATAATGAAAATGATGATGGGGAAGTAAAACAAACTTCCTAATCCAATGTAAAACCCGATCCGGAAGCTATCTCGCGTCACCTTTTCTTTTTCGTCCAGCCTCATTAAAAAGTAAATGGTTCCCAGCATATAAAAATGAGCAATCAGTGCCGGGTAAAGATGTTGGTAGGAGGGATGGTGGCTCATCAGGATTAGATAGGCCAAAGCTCCTAATAATGACGAGCGTTTAATGATTTCATTTTTTGTTAATATACTGTTGAAAACAATGGCCTGAAGCAAAATGCAAACGAAGGCGAAAATGGCCCAAAACAATTTACTGTCTGAAAGACTGATTAGTACATTATATAAAGGGGTGTTTAGACTACTGCTCTCGATGTATGGCGGGTTCATAAAAACCGGCAACCAAAGAAGCGTTCCTATTAAAAGTAAAAGGATATGTTGGGGGAAATAACTATGTCTGAAAACCCGAATTAGCATTTGTTATTTTTGATTTTTTATTGCCTATTTATGATTGAAGATTTCAAATTACAAGCACCAAAATACAAATAAATCCCAATGTTCAAAATGTAAAATCTCAAAGGTTTTGAACACCGGGATTTGAATAATAGTTGAAATTTGCGGTTAATCGATAAATTATTTTAAATCGTTGCCTAAATCTTTTCGGTAATACTTTCCTTCAAAGTTAATTTGTTCGGCAATTTTATATGATTTATCCAAGGCCTGTTGCATGGTTTCGCCATAGGCGTTGATGGCTAAAACACGACCACCGTTTGTTACTATGTTTCCGTTTTCGTCTTTTTTTGTTCCGGCGTGGAAAATCACCGCATCGTAATCGTTTTCAAGTCCGGTAATTATTTTCCTGTTTTCGTAGGAACCCGGATATCCGCCTGAGACCAGCATGATAGCCGCTGTTTGGCGTTCGTCGATTTCAATTGTAGCTTCCTCTAAACGGTTTTCGGCGCAGGCAATCAATACTTCCAAAAAATCGTTTTTTATACGTGGAATAACCGATTCCGATTCGGGATCGCCCATACGGGCATTGTATTCAATTACATAAGGATCATCATCTACATTAATTAACCCGAAGAAAATAAAACCTTTGTAATTGATGTTTTCGCTGATTAATCCGTCAATGGTTGGTTTAATAACGCGTTCTTCAATTTTTTGCATCAGTTTATCATCGGCAAAAGGAACGTGCGAAATGGAGCCCATTCCGCCGGTGTTCAGTCCGGTGTCGCCTTCGCCAATGCGCTTGTAATCTTTGGCCACGGGAAGGATTTTATAAGATTTTCCGTCGGTAATTACAAACACTGAAAGCTCAATGCCCGTTAAAAATTCTTCGATCACTACCTTGGCCGAAGCTTGCCCGAATTTTTGTTCGCTTAGCATGGCCCTTAATTCTGCTTCCGCTTCTGTAATCGAATCAAGGATTACTACGCCTTTCCCGGCTGCCAGCCCATCAGCTTTTAGTACATAAGGGGCTTTCAGGGTTTTTAAAAATTCTACCCCGTCATTTAATGTATCGCTTGTGAATGTTTGGTAAGCAGCCGTGGGGATGTTGTATTTGGCCATAAAATCTTTGGCAAAATCTTTACTGCCTTCGAGCATGGCTGCTTGTTGAACCGGCCCAATTACGTTTACGTTTTTAAGTTGATCGTCGTTCAAAAAGAAATCATGAATGCCTTCTACTAAAGGAACTTCCGGCCCTACTATTACTAAATTAATGTTTTTGTCGATCACTAATTCTTTGATTTTTTCGAAATCGCTGACCCCAATATTTACATTGGTTCCGCATTCTTCTGTTCCCGCGTTTCCGGGAGCGATAAAGAGCTTGTTTAATTTAGGACTTTGTTTGATTTTCCATGCCAGGGCATGTTCGCGGCCACCGGAGCCGATCACCAATACATTCATGTTTAATGTTTGTTTTTTTGATTAATGATGGTTCAATTTGAAATATTAAAAAAATCCGAAGCAAAGCCCCGGACTTATATTTTTATAAATGTTCAATAACATCGGGTAATTTCCTTAGAGCAGCTAACTCGCGCCATTTCTTTCGGGCTTCGATAGCCGGTACCCCAAAGTAGGTTTTGCCTCCTTCAATTGATTTGTCGACAGCAGCGGTTGCCAGAACAACGGCTCCTTTGCCGATCACCAAATCTTTGTTTACACAAACTACGCCCCAGATGATAACATCGTCTTCGATACGGGTTACCCCTGCTATTGCAGCTTGGGCTCCAATCAAACAGTTTTTGCCAATATAGGTATCGTGTCCTACCTGGCTGTGGTTGTCCATTTTTGTTCCGTCGTCGATAGTGGTATCGCCTGATACGCCTTTGTCGATTGCACAAAGAGCCCCGATTTCTACATTGTTTCCAATAACAACGCGTCCACAGGATTCCATTTTACGGTAGCCTTCGGGTTTGCGTTGGAAATAGTAAGCGTCGGCTCCTAAAACTGCGTTCGAATGTATGATTACATTATCGCCAATTACCGTGTGGTCGTAAATACAAGCATTAGCATGGATGATGCAATTTTTTCCGATGCTCACATTATTGCCAATAAATGCGCCCGGTTGAATAACGGTTCCTTCACCGATAAGGGCAGTGTCGCTTATTTGACTGTTAGCCGGAACAAACGGCCTAAATTTTTTCGCTAAAGAAACATAATCCCTGAACGGATCTTCAGAAACCAATAAGGTTTTTCCTTCCGGACATTCTACTTCTTTATTGATGATAATGGTAGTTGCATTTGAATTTAATGCTTTGTCGTAGTATTTCGGGTGATCCACAAAAGTAATATCACCTGCTTCAACCATATGAATTTCATTCAATCCGGTGACTTCAAAATTTTCATCGCCAACATACTTTGCGCCTGTCATGTCAGCAATTTCTTTTAAGGTGTAAACTCTGTCAAATTTCATTATCGATGGCTATTTTACTCTCTCAGAATACTCGTGTGTACGAGTATCAACCTTAATTCTTTCTCCGGTATTGATAAACAAAGGAACCTTTACGGTTGCTCCGGTTTCAACAGTTGCATCTTTAAAGGTGTTGGTTGCGGTATTTCCCTTTTCCCCGGGTTCGGTATAGGTTATCTCAAGCTCAACATATGCGGGCATTTCACACGTTAATATGGTTTCTGTTTCGGCATGGGTTAAAATTTCCACGGTCTGGCCTTCTTTTAAAAGGTCGGGAGCCGGAACCAAATCTTTGCTGATGAAGGTTTGTTCGAAGGTTTCGGAGTTCATAAAATGATAGTCATCACCATCGTTATATAAGTATTGAAACTGGCGGCGCTCTACACGTTGTACGTTGATTTTTACCCCGGCATTAAAGGTGTTTGGAAGCACTTTGCCGGTTTTTAGGTTTTTAAGTTTTGTACGTACAAAAGCAGGCCCCTTACCGGGTTTTACGTGTTGGAACTCGACAATGGTATATAAATCACCATTGAATTCGAGTACTAATCCATTTTTAAAATCTGCAGTTGTTGCCATATATCAAATTAATGTTTAGTTGTCGTTTTTAAAATTCTGACGTTGATATCCTTTCATCAGGCCACGGGTTGAGCGGGCAATAAAATAAAGAATGTCATCCCTTTCAGGGATTGCCGGGAAATCGGCTTCCAAAACATTCACTGCCTGGGTTACATTTTTCCCGCTTTGGAAAATAATGCGGTAAATGTCCTGAATGGCGTTGATTTGGTCGTTGGTAAATCCGCGACGGCGAAGCCCGATAGAGTTAACCCCAACATAGGAGAGGGGTTCGCGGGCAGCTTTAGTAAACGGGGGTACATCTTTACGTACTAATCCGCCACCACCAATCATTGCATGTGCGCCGATTTGTACAAACTGATGAACGGCAACCATTCCACCGATCACGGCCCAGTCGTCGATGGTGATGTGGCCTGCTAAAGTAGCGGCATTGGCTAAAATACAATTGTTGCCAATTACACAATCGTGGGCAACGTGAACGTATGCCATTAATAAGCAATTGTTTCCAACAACGGTTTCGTTGTTGGCTTTGGTTCCTCTGTTGATGGTTACATATTCACGGATGATGGTGTTGTCGCCGATTTTAACAAAGGTGTTTTCGCCACGGTATTTTAAATCTTGTGGAATAGCTGAAATAACAGCTCCCGGAAAGATACGGCAGTTTTTCCCGATACGGGCACCTTCCATGATGGTAACATTTGAGCCAATCCAGGTTCCTTCATCAATTTCTACATTTTTTTCTATGTTCACAAAAGGTTCGATTACAACATTGCTTGCAATTTTTGCTTGTGGGTGAACATAGGCTAATGGTTGGTTCATCTTTTTTGGGTTTGGTTAAGACTATTGATTTTCTTTCTTTGTCAAAATTGCCATCATTTCGGCTTCGAGTACAATATTTTCTCCAACATAAGCGATGCCTTTCATGTGACATATTCCACGGCGGATTGGAGATATTAATTCCAACGAAAATACAATGGTATCTCCGGGAACTACCTTGTTCCTGAATTTAACATTATCAATTTTAGCAAATAATGTAATATAGTCTTGTGGGTTGTCAACAGAACTAAGGGCAAGAATGCCGCCTGTTTGAGCCATGGCTTCAACCTGGATTACCCCAGGGAAAACAGGTTCGCCCGGAAAGTGGCCAACAAAGAACGATTCGTTCATCGTTACATTTTTTACGCCCACAACGCGTGTCTCGTCCAAATCTAAAATCTTATCGATAAATAAGAAGGGTGGACGGTGAGGTAATAACTCTTGTATCTGGGTTACATCCAGATGGGGAGTTTTGTTGAGATCAAAAGGAGGTGTTGTAGTCATAATTTTAATATTTTATTTGTTTCTTGATCAGCTTTGCAAATTCAACATTTGAATAATGCCCCGGACGTGTTGCGATGATTTTTCCTTTAATTGGTTTTCCCAATAGAGTCAAATCACCAACTATATCCAGTAATTTATGACGTGCAGGTTCATTTTCAAAATGTAGTTCAAGGTTGTTCAAAATGCCTTCTTCTTTTACAACAACCTTTGGTTTGTTTAGTATGTCGGAAAGCCTGTCGAGTTCTTCCTGCGAAACCACACGGTTCACAAAAACGATGGCATTTGAAAGATCTCCGCCTTTAATCAGGTTGTTTTTTACCAGGAACTCGAGTTCATGCAGGAAGACAAACGTGCGGCACATGGAGATTTCATCTCTGAAATCATCAATGTGTTGTAAATGGGCCTGTTGTTCGCCCAGAACCTTGGTTTCGTAATCGATGGTAACATCAATATTGTAGTGATCGTCAGGAATGGCTCTTAATGCAACCTTGTTTTTAAGGTCTTTATAAATAACTTCCGAGTCAATAATGATGAATTCTTTTTCTGCTTTTTGTTCTTGTATGCCAGCCTTTAAAAGGGCTTTAATAAAAAATTTGGAACTTCCGTCTTTGATCGGACTTTCGTCTTTGTCCATTTCAATTAAAACGTTGTCAATTCCAAGGCCTGTTAAAGCGGCTAAAACATGTTCGCAGGTATAGATGCGGGCACCGTCTTCTTCCAGGGTTGTTCCACGTGCAGTATCTACAACATTTTCAATACTGGCATGGATGATGGGTAATCCTTTTAAGTCTGTTCTTTGAAATTTGATCCCGTGATTTTCGGGAGCCGGTTTAAATGTTAGGTTGGCTGTTAATCCTGTATGCAAACCTGTTCCAGAAAGAGTAACAGCTTTTTTTAGCGTTTTTTGGTATTCCGGCATAAGATTTTAACGTTTTGGTTTAAAAATTACCGCAAATGTAATAATTTTTAGGATAGCTAAAAACAGGCCGTTAGGAATCTAACTTGTTAAGCTTCTTTTCAATCTCATCTAAGCGGTTATACCAATCATTCAGGTTTCGGAAGTGAATGTATGCTTTACGGTATTTAGTAATTTCAAAAGCTGGTGATCCCTGTACAATGCTTCCTGGTTTTTTAATGTTTGCCTGAATGCCCGATTGTGCTGCGATCATAACCCCGTCAGCAATTTCGAGATGGCCGGCTATACCTACCTGTCCGCCAATCATGCAGTTTTTCCCGATTTTGGTTGAACCCGAAATACCTACCTGGGCAGCAATTACAGTATTTTCTCCAATCTCAACGTTATGTGCAATTTGAATTAAATTGTCGATTTTCGCGCCTTTACGGATGATGGTACTTCCAAGGGTTGCCCGGTCGATACAGGTGTTTGCTCCAACTTCAACATTATCTTCGATAATTACATTTCCAATCTGAGCTATTTTTTTGTAATTATTGTTTGTTTGCGGGGCAAAGCCAAATCCGTCAGCACCAATAACTACGCCGGCGTGGAAAGTGCAATTTTTGCCAATAACATTATCGGAGTAAATTTTTACCCCGGAAAATACCAGGGTGTTTTCTCCAATTTTAGTGTTGTCGTCAATGATTGCCTGAGGGTATATTTTTACATTGTCGCCGATTTCTACATTGTCGCCAATACTGACAAAATCGCCGATGTAAACATTTTCTCCAATTTTTGCGGAGTCGGCAATAGAAGCATGTTTGGAGATCCCGCTTTTGTTTAGCGAAATCTGGTTATAAGCTTCTAAGAGTTGAGCAAAAGCCGAGTAAGCATCTTCAACCCTGACCAATGTGCTGTTTATTTTGTTTTCAGCAACAAAGTTTTTGTTTACGATAACAATTGATGCGTTCGTATTATAAATATATGGAGTATATTTGGGGTTCGCTAAAAAAGTTAAAGAACCTTCATCCCCTTCTTCAATTTTGGAGAGCTTATTTACTTTGGCTTCTGGATTTCCTTCTACGGTGCCTTTTAAAAGCTCTGCAATTTGCTGTGCTGTAAATTCCATTCGTTGTTTTGTTTGGGTCTGTACAATTTTCCGTCGGCTAAATTAAGGAAGTTTTATGTTTTTTGGGTAACATAAAAAAAACTTCTTCACCGGTTTCCCTAAAACCGAAATGTTTAATTGATCCGAAGCCTCCCCAATATCTTTAATACTGCCATCTTTGAACAGGATGTTGATTTTTTGCTCTTTAGGATTGTATGCACAATTTGTGGTTTTATCTTTAAAAACTAAAAAGTCAATTTCTGATTTTTTTAAATCGAATTCTTTTTGTGTTGCCTCTTTTAGTTGATTAATATAATTATTGTCGAACCTCTCTCCCTGGATTTCGATGCGGAACAATTTCCGGTTGACGATACAGTAACTTAAATATGAAAGTATTTTATCGGGATGGTGCGTCCATTCTTTTAAAGAAGTGAACACGTCAAAGTCATCCAGTTGCGAAAAAGCTTCCAGGAGTTCCGGCTTTTTTAGGAAATCCGCTTTGCTGTAGTCGTTATAAAGAAAAGTAGAGAGGGCGGTGGTGGCAAAAAGTTTTGTTCCGTGTTCGGCTAGTTGCTTGGCTCTTTTCAACACATTCATCAGCATGTACTCGGCCGATAAAACTGTTTTATGAAGGTAAACCTGCCAATACATGAGCCGGCGCGCCATTAAAAACTTTTCGATAGAATAAATTCCTTTGGCTTCCACAACCAAATCGTCGTCTACAATTTGCAGCATTTTAATGATCCGTTCGGTACCGATAATCCCTTCGGAAACACCGGTAAAAAAACTGTCGCGTTTTAAGTAATCCAGCCGATCCATATCTAGTTGGCTGCTGACTAATTTGTGTAAAAAACGTTTGTGGTATTGATCCCTGAAAATGCTTAAACCAGTTTGTAATTGCCCATTAAAAATTTCGTTTAGGCGGTCCATGTATATTTCAGACAAATCCTCGTGCGTAATGTTGTTAACGATAGAATGTTCCAGCGTATGTGAGTACGGTCCGTGCCCAATGTCGTGCAACAAAATGGCGATGGATGCGCCCAGCTCTTCTTCTTTGGTAATTTCCACCCCCTTGTCTTGCAATGTCCGGATGGCTTGCTGCATTAAAAACATGGCTCCAATAGAATGGTGAAAACGGGTGTGCAAGGCTCCCGGATAAACAAAATGGCTCAGGCCTAATTGACGTATCCTTCGTAATCGTTGAAAATAAGGATGCTCAATGATGTCGAAAATAAGTTTATTTGGAATGGTAATGAACCCATAAACCGGATCATTTAATATTTTTCTTTTATTCTCTGATGTGTTGTTCACTATTAAATGTTAAATTTGAATATTATTCAAATAATTGTCAATATTACAACAATTTTTCACATTCAACAATAAACGATTTTTAGATAATACCTGGATTTATGATGCAAAAAGTTGAAATTCTTTGGGTTGATGACGAGATAGACCATTTGAAATCACAAATCCTGTTTTTGGAGAAAAAGGGATATAGTATTCAAACCTGTAATAATGGTTCGGAGGCTTTAGATATGATCCGGGAAAAAGATTTTGATATTATCTTTCTGGACGAAATGATGCCGGGTTTATCCGGTTTAGAAACCCTGACTGAGATAAAGAAAATTCTTCCTAATATTCCTGTGGTGATGATTACAAAAAGTGAGGAAGAATCGATCATGGAAGGTGCGATTGGCTCGAAAATTTCTGATTATCTAATAAAACCGGTTAACCCTAACCAAATTTTACTTTCGTTAAAAAAGAACCTTGAAAATAAAAAACTGATTAGCGAGCGTTCAACATACAGCTATCAGATGGAATTTAGAAATATAGGGATGGAAATCAATAACCCGCTGAACCACCGGGAGTGGGCTGATATTTACCGCAAACTGGTTCACTGGGAACTGGAACTGCAAGAATCAAAAGACGAGGGGATAATGCAGGTTCTGAAAATGCAAAAAGAAGAAGCCAACCTGGTTTTTACTCGTTTTATTGAAAATAATTACCTTGACTGGGTAAACGGTAGGGTAGATGATGTTCCTATTTTGTCGCATACTCTTTTTAAAAAGCGGATACTTCCATACATTGATGATTCTGAGAAATTGTTTTTGTTGGTTATTGATAATTTACGTTACGATCAATGGAAAGCGATTCAACCGATTATTGAAGAATTTTACCGGGTCGAATCCGATGAAATATATTATAGTATTTTACCTTCAACCACCCAGTATGCGCGTAATGCTTTGTTCTCGGGCCTGATGCCTTTGGATATTCAGCGAAAATATCCCCGGTATTGGATCAAAGAATCGGATGAAGGGACCAAAAATCAGTTTGAAGGAGAACTGATGCATGAGTTTTTGAAACGCTTTGGCCGCAATATCAAGTGTAACTACCAAAAAATATTAAACCTGGCTGCCGGTAAAAAATTGGTTGAATCATTGCCCAACCTGTTGAAATATAATTTGAATGCCATTGTTTACAACTTTGTCGATATGCTTTCTCATGCAAGAACCGACATGGAAATTATCCGCGAATTAGCCGATAATGAAGCGGCTTATCGTTCCTTAATGGTGTCGTGGTTCGAGCACTCATCCTTGTTCGAACTAATTAAATATTTGAGTGAACAAAAAATTAATTTACTGATAACAACCGATCACGGTTCGGTACAGGTTCATAATCCAATCCGTATTGTGGGCGACAGGGATACAAACAACAACCTGAGGTATAAGTATGGTAAAAACCTGAATTTTGATTCGAAAGAAGCTTTTGCATTGACAAATCCTTTTGAGGGACACTTGCCAAAAAGTAACGTGAGTACGAGCTATGCTTTTTGTCGGCGTAACGATTATTTTGTGTACCCGAATAATTATAATTACCATGTTAATTTTTACAAAAACACCTTTCAGCATGGGGGGGTATCCATGGAAGAATTATTAATTCCTTTTATCTCATTAAAAGCAAAGTAGCAGGATGGAATTTGTATGTAAATCGCTAAAAGAGCTTCCGGAAATTGCACGAAAAATGATTGAAATCCATTCGGATAAACGATTGTTTGCCTTTAAAGGAAGCATGGGAGCCGGGAAAACAACCTTCATAAAAGTGGTGTGCGAAGAGTTAGGGGTGGTGAGCATGGTCAATAGCCCGACCTTTGCCATCGTTAATGAGTATTTTACGGAACAAAACGAATCTGTTTATCATTTCGATTTTTACCGCATCAAAAAAAAGGAAGAAGTTTTTGATATCGGCTATGAAGATTATTTGTACAGCGGGAACTATTGTTTTATGGAATGGCCGGAACTAATCGAGGAACTTTTGCCTGATAATATCGTATACGTGAGCATTGAAGAAAATCTTCAGGACGGGTCGCGTACCATTGTTTTCTAAATCGTGAACTATGAATGAACAAAACGGGTTTTTAAAATTTTCTTCCTCTAAGGAGTTGATGCCACAAGAAGAAAAACTAGAGGTTCAAACCAAAAAAGAATCGTTAACCATTGGGATACCGAAAGAATCGGACGAGCATGAAAACCGCGTTTGTTTAGTGCCGAGTGCTGTTGAATTACTGGTTCAAAACGGCCACCGTGTATTGTTTGAAACGAAGGCCGGAAAAGCATCGCAGTTTAAAGATGTGGAATACAGCGAGGCCGGTGCCGAAATAAAAGAAACGGCCGAAGAAGTTTTTAAAGCCGATATCATCCTGAAAGTTGCTTCGCTTTCCGATGAGGAACTCAAAATGGTAAAACCCAGGCAAATTATACTTTCCTCTTTGTCGTTTGCCAATCAAAAGGCCGATTATTATAAAAACCTGATTAAACAAAAAACAACAGCTGTTGCTTTTGAAAAAATACAGGACAGGTCGGGAGCTTTCCCGGTGCTGCGCTCAATGAGCAAGATTGTCGGGAACACGGCCATTATGATAGCTTCGGAATATTTGAGCGATCCCAAATACGGCAAAGCAAAAATGTTGGGAGGTTTCCCGGGCATAAAACCTACCGAAGTGTTGATTATTGGGGCGGGAACAGTGGCCGAGAACGCGGCAAGAACGGCTTTGGGCATGGGTTCAACCGTGAAAGTTTTTGATAGCTCAATATATCGTCTCGAACGCTTGCAAAATGTTTTGAATAACCGCATTTTTACGTCCATTATTCAGCCTAGATTTTTGCTTAAAGAACTCAAAAACGCCGATGTGGTGATTGGGGCGGTTCATAATGCAACGGATATTCCTTCTTGTTTGGTTTCAGGTGAGATGGTTCAAAAAATGAAGCCGGGTTCAATCATTATTGATCTTAGTATCGATCAGGGAGGCTGCTTTGAAACTTCCCAAACAACCACTCATAAAAATCCCGTCTTCCAGAAACATGGCGTAACACATTATTGTGTTCCCAATATAGCTTCTAAAGTGCCTAAAACCGCTTCGTTCGCTTTTAGTAATTTATTTACCCCCATCTTACTCGAAATTGGAAAAACCGGAGGTTTTGAGGCTTTTCTGAAAAACGATAATGCCTTTTGCAAAGGGGTTTATATGCTAAACGGAATACTTACCAATAAAACCCTTGGCGAAATGCACGGAATCCCGTACAAAGATATTAGCCTTTTAATGGCTGCTTTTGGTTAAAAAGTGTATTTGATTTTTGATTAAATTTGAAGCAATAAAATTTTATTGTTTTGACAAATACTATTCATCCGGTTTTTTTTGAAGGGAAAAAGTTTGAAAATCTTAAAAGATTTTTAAGCAACTTTCAGGATCATCGCATCCTGATTTTGGTTGATGAAAACACCAGGGAACATTGTTTGCCTGTACTAATGGAGGTTTTAGCTGATTTTAAACCTGGTGTTATTGAAATCCCTAGTGGCGAAATTTACAAGAATTTTCAAACCTGTCAGTTGGTTTGGAACCAATTAATGAAGCATCACAGCAGCCGCAAAACCATGCTTGTCAATCTTGGTGGTGGCGTAATATGCGATTTAGGCGGATTTGCAGCTTCGGTTTATAAACGGGGTATTCCGTTTGTTCATGTCCCGACCACCCTTTTATCCATGGTTGACGCATCAATAGGTGGGAAAACAGGAATTGATTACCGTGCGTATAAAAACCAACTGGGTGTTTTTGCCCATCCTAAGGCAGTGTTTATCCATACCGATTTCTTTGCTTCATTGAATATGCGACAAATGAAAGCCGGTTTCGCTGAAATGCTGAAACATGCTTTGATTTATGATGCGGCTTATTGGAAAAAGTTAACCCAAAGTACTTCCCTGTTCAATCTTGATTGGAACGATCTGGTGAAGCGTTCGATAGAGATAAAAATGGAAGTTGTGGGTCAGGATTTCTATGAAAACAACTTGCGTAAAATATTAAATTTTGGGCATACCCTGGGGCATGCTTTTGAGTCTTTTTCGTTGGAACACCACGACCTACCGTTGTTACATGGAGAAGCTATTGCTTTGGGAATAATGGCCGAAGCTGATTTGTCGGTTGGTAAAATCGGATTTCCAGAGGCCGATGCACAGGCAATAAAAGCATACATTTCTGAAGTTTTTCCCATTCGTAAATTTTTTGAAAAAGATGTGGACGAGCTCATGGAATTTATAATGCACGATAAAAAAAATACACAGCAAGGCATTAATTTTACCCTTCTGAAATCAATTGGCGAAGGGGTGGTCGATCAGTTTTGTACCTTCGAAGATGTGAAAAAATGCCTCATCGATTTTATTAACAGGGAGGCATAACATTGGCTACAATCCGTATTACAAAAAATAAAAGTGAGATCAACGAAACTTTTACATTACCTTCATCCAAGAGTGAGAGTAACCGTGCTTTGCTTATTAAAGCTCTGGCCAACCAGGATATTTCTATCAAAAATCTTTCGGAAGCTGACGACACTTTGTTGTTGAACCGCTGTCTTCGGATGATTCAAACATGCGGGGTTTCCGGCATTCCCTTGGTTGTTAACGTGGGTCATGCAGGCACGGCCATGCGTTTTTTAACGGCTTACTTGTCAATCAAAGAAGGAAAATGGCTGCTCAAAGGAAGCGAACGCATGCACCAGCGTCCGGTTCAACCATTGGTGGAAGCCTTAAAAATGCTGGGGGCTGAAATAAAATACGTGGAAAAAGAAGGATTCCCGCCATTATTAATACAAGGAAAAAACTTACAGGGTGGACGTATTTCGCTGAATGCCGGTATCAGCAGCCAGTACATTTCGGCCTTGCTGATGATTGCGCCAATGCTGGAAAATGGCTTGATGATTAGCCTTGAAGGAGTATTAATTTCACGCCCCTATTTGGAGATGACCATTAAAATGATGGCGTATTTTGGGGTAAAGGTTGATTTTTCCGGGAACAAAATTTCGATTTCCTGTCAGGAATATATTCCCAAAGAATTCAGGGTGAGCCCAGATTGGAGTGCCGCTTCATACGCATACGGATTGTTGGCCCTGGCCGAAAAAGGGAAACTTTTTATTCCGGGTTTGAAAGCGGATAGCTTACAGGGCGATCGTGTTCTTTCCGAAATTTACCGCTCTTTTGGTGTGGAATCGATTTTTACCGACGAGGGTTTGACGATCCGCAAAACTAGCTGCGTGCTAAAATTGTTTGAATATGATTTTATTAAATGTCCTGATATTGTTCAAACGGTCATTGCAACTTGTGTTGGCTTGGGAATAGAAGGGCGTTTTAAAGGATTGAAAAGCTTGCGGATCAAGGAAACGGATCGTATTGCCAAAATGGACGATGAGATGTCGGTTTTTGGTTACCGCTTGATTGAGGAAAACAACGAATGGTTATTGAAAAAATTTTCGGAGGTTGATTATCAATCGGTCGATCATGTTTTTAAAACCTATAACGACCACCGCATGGCGATGGCCGTTGCGTCTTTGGTGATGAAAACCGGGAAAATAGAAATTGAAGATAAAGACGTGGTTTCAAAATCGTTTCCTGCTTTTTGGCAACAGTTTGAAAATCTCGGGTTCGGCATGAACATTTTTTAAGGCTTTTATTACCTTTGTAATCAGAAAAACTGAACTATGATTGTTGATATATTTATCCCTTGTTTTATCGATCAGCTTTATCCGCAAACCGGGTTTAACATGGTTAAAATCCTGGAAAAATTGGGTATGGAGGTTCATTATAATACCGAGCAAACCTGTTGCGGACAAATGGCCTTTAATGCCGGTTTTTGGGATGAGGCTAAGGTGATGGGGGAGAAGTTTATCAAAGATTTTCCGAACAACCGTCCGGTGATTGGTCCTACAGCATCTTGTGTGGGCATGGTTCGCAATTATTACGACGAACTGTTTACCAACACTTCCATGCATTTGGAGTGTCGGCGGCTGCAAAAAAACCTCTTCGAGTTTACCGAGTTCCTGGTTAAAGAATTAAAAATTACCGATGTAGGGGCTACTTTTGAGGCCAGGGTTACTTACCACGATTCGTGTGCGGCTCTGCGTGAAATAGGCATTAAAGAAGAACCCCGCTTGTTGCTTCAAAATGTAAAAGGGCTGGAGCTGATTGAAATGAAAGACAGTGAAACCTGTTGTGGTTTTGGCGGAACCTTTTCGGTGAAACACGAAGCTATTTCAACGGCCATGGCCGAACAAAAAGTTCACAATGCCCTGGAAACCGGCGCGGAATATATTGTGTCGACCGACCTGAGCTGTTTAATGCACCAGGAAGGCTACATTAAAAAACACAAGCTTCCCCTTAAAGTCATTCATTTGATTGATGTGCTGGCGAGTGGGTGGTAAAATTTTAGATTAGGATTATTTTTTATCGTATGATACGATTTCTAAAAATTATTTTTCTTTTACTTTTATTTTTATTTAGTTCATGTAGCCACAAGTCTAATTTGGATGGACTCTGGTATTCAACATATGCTTTGCATGAGGGAGACCCAGATCTTTTTCTTCAACCAATCCTGTTGGATATTGATAGTGACAATCTTTCGGTTGTGTATATTCGAGACTTATCTAATGGGGATATGGGGAAAATAAAAATTGATTCTTCTAAATTTGAATGGATAAATAATACCTTAAATTCTGAAATTTTAAATGCTAAAATTGAATATACCCAAGATTCACTAATACTTACCAATCTAATTGACAGTCTCACATTAGTGTTTAAAAGGATTGATCCCTGTTTTGCTAAAGTTAGTTTTAATAAAAAGGATTTGATATGTAGCCTTCCCTAAAAATCGGACAGTTTAGGATTAGACAAAATGTTTAACTTTAAAATGTCATTATGAAAAGGATTAAATTCAGTGAAAGCCAGATTATCAAGATACTGAAGGAGTATGAAGCTGGCAGGGAAGTAAAAGATTTGTGCCGTGAATATGGCATATCAAGAGCTACATTCTATAACTGGAAGAAAAAGTATTCCGGGATGGACAGCCATCAATTAAAGAAATTAAAGGAACTCGAGGAAGAAAACAGACGTTTAAAACGTATGTATGCAGACCTAAGCCTTGACCACCAGATGTTAAAAGATGTACTTGGAAAAAAGTTCTAAAGCCCTGTGAGAAGAAAGAACGGGTAAGCTATTTACAAGAGGAATATCGAATAAGTGTAAACAGGGCGTGCTCAGTAGTTGAATTACATCGCTCCATGTGGTATTATCAAAACAAACGGGATGACACAACAGTTATTGACAAGCTCAATGAATTTGCAGAAAGGCACCCTACACGTGGTTTCGATGAATATTATAACCGTATACGCAATGAAGGCTTAAAATGGAATAGAAAGCGTGTTTTAAGGGTTTACAGGAGTATGGGATTAAATATCCGTAGAAAACGAAAACGGCGGTTGCCTTCAAGAGTAAACGAACCTCTAACAGTACCCACTACACTGAATCAAACATGGTCTGTTGACTTTATGAGTGATGCATTATCTTATGGAAGAAGAATCCGTATTTTGAATATTATTGATGATTATAACCGGGAGGCCCTTGCTGTTGAGCCAGGTTTTTCATTCCCTGCAGAACAGCTGATTCGTGTGATGAAGGAAGTAATTTTCTTTAGGGGGAAACCTAAAAGTATCCGAGTGGATAACGGCCCTGAATTTATATCAAAAGTATTTACTAACTGGTGTGAGTTAAAGGGAATCGAAATTAAGTTTATCCAGCCGGGAAAACCTGTACAGAATGCCTATATTGAACGTTTCAACAGGTTGTTTAGGGAAGATATTCTTGATGCTTATTTATTCGATAATATTAGCCAATTAAAGATACTAACTGAACAATGGATGGAAGATTACAATACTAATCACCCACATAGTTCTTTAAATAAAATGAGTCCGAAAAAGTATGCAGAAACCCTTTCTCAGGAAGATATCTTCCTGAGAAAAAACAACAAAATAACAGATAAATGTCTAATTTAGTGTTGTCCAAAGAAGGGGAAGGTTACAGAGAGGGTCTTATTCTATATTAACTCCTTATAAGAGGGATTCTGTTTGTTTTCTTAATGATTCTGTTTTGATTTATACAGGGAAATATCAAGAGTACTTACCTGTCGAGAAATGGGAAATTGTAAATTATAAAGGGTTTAAGTTTTTTAATATACATTATGCTAGAAAACCATTGACACTTATAAAATCAAGTACTCATAAAAAAACAGAGATGTATCATCCGTTTATGAAAGGTTATGACATTGATTTTATATATATAAAAACTGATTCTCAAAAAGAACGTTTGTATGGCAATTGGGTTGAATGTTTAAAATTGAATGAAAGTGAAATTTTGCCACCAAATTGTACACCTGAAGATGCCTTATATAAGATTAGTATTTCACCAGTATCCATTGTTTTGAGGAAGTATCATAATAAAATATCTTTGAATTGGGAATTAACTCCAGAGGGGAAGCGTATTTATTTTGCAGATAGAATATTTAAAAAAGATGGTTCATGGAAAATCTGTAGCCTTACAGATACAACAATGACGCTAATTATATGTCAATTTGGATTATCTCCAGAGATCGTAAAGTTTAAAAAGGTAATATCCATAAAACTGTGTAAATGATCAAATCACGGGGTTCAAGAACCCGGTGATTTTTTTGTTTTATTAACTTTAAACACAGTTTTAGATTATGGAAAAAGAAGATTTATTGAACAGTGACTTCTTGAAGAAGTTCAAAACAGAAGAAGAGTTATCCAGTTTCTTAAAAGAACTCCATACCCGTGGGTTAGAAAAAATACTGGAAGCCGAAATGGACGTACACCTTGGTTATGAAAAAAACGATGTAAAGGGCAATAATAGCGGCAACTCGCGCAATGGCCTCACAACCAAGAATATCAAAACAGAGTTTGGAGAATCCAGTATAAAAGTCCCCAGGGACCGCAGCAGTAGCTTTTCACCCATCATTGTCCCCAAGCACAGCAATAAGTCATTGTCTGTCCAAAACCTTGTAGTATCGCTTTACGCTAAAGGGATGAGCCTATCGGACATTGAAGATGAACTCCATGAAATTTATGGTTTTAAACTATCTACTTCAGCTATTTCAACCATTACCGAAAAAGTAAACCAGGATGTTTTGGACTGGCAAAACCGTCCTTTGGACAATTTGTATTTTATTGTTTGGATGGACGGTATCGTTTTCAAAGTCCGGGACCAGGGAAAGGTCATCAACAAAACCGTGTATCTTGCCGTTGGGCTGAACAAAGAAGGCCGGAAAGAACTCCTTGGTATCTGGCTTGGCAAAAACGAAAGTTCATCTTTCTGGATGGGTGTCCTGACGGATTTAAAAGCCCGGGGCATAGAAGACATCCTGGTTACCGTAACCGATAACCTGAACGGGTTCACAGACACGATAAAGAATGTTTTCCCACAATCAAGCACACAGATATGTGTGGTGCACCAGATCAGAAACAGTGCAAGGTATGTGGTCTGGAAAGATAAAAAGGCTTTTGCTTCGGACATGAAGAACATTTACAATGCCCCCACAAAACAGGCTGCTAAGGCGGAACTGGACAAGTTCAAAGCCAGATGGGAAGCCAAGTACCCTTATGCCATTAAAAGCTGGGAAAACAACTGGGACGAGCTTACGGTCTTTTTTGATTTTCCTTTAGAGATCAGAAAAATTATTTATACCACGAACTTAATTGAAAACATGAATGGGAAAATCAGAAAGTACACCAAAAACAAACTGTCGTTCCCTAATGACCAAGCGGTCATCAAATCAACCTATTTGGCTTTGGGACAGATCACAAAAAAATGGACCCAGCCCATCCAAAACTGGGGGTTGATACTAAACCAATTTATGACTATATTTGAAAAAAGGGTTAGGATCTAAAAAGCCAAACCCCGTGAATGTTCATTTACACAAAATTTTGGATAGTGTCTTTAAAAAAATTCCAGGAGCTCAATTATACTAGTCGGCCTTGCCACAATTTTTTTCTCTTCATCCAGCAAAAACATATTGGGCGTAACATACACCCCGTAATCAAT
Organism: Bacteroidales bacterium; assembly: GCA_963664245.1. Lineage (GTDB taxonomy): Bacteria > Bacteroidota > Bacteroidia > Bacteroidales. Next base: position 1,099,771 of record OY760934.1, on the reverse strand, counting down.
GGCCGCCTGTGTGTCCCAGCCTTTAAAATCACATTCGTTCAACCATTGCATCTTTACCTTATTGACATAAGATTTATATTCCGTTTTAGAAGTGTCGATTGAGATGGAAACAACCTCTACATTCGGTTTAAAGTCCGTATAAAAAGCCTGAAGTTCTGGGATAATCTCGTTACAGTGCGGGCACCAGCTGGCATAAAATAAAACCAGGGTGTATTTTTTCTTGATCTTTGAAAGCTTGATGTCGCCGATTTCTATTTCCGGGGCCTTGTTTCCGGGAATGAGATTTTTTAATGTTTCAAGGCGGTGCTTGAGTTCTTCATTTTCGCAATCTTCGTCAACAGGCGTTTGTGAGGCAATGTGTGTTATTACTTTGTTAAAGCCAAATTGCTCAAAGCCGCCAATAAGGTAATCAATCACAAACTCGTATATCTTCCGGTTCTTTTTCATAGCCGGAAGTATAACATCCACTGCTTTGATAAACTCAGCTTCCATTTGATCTTTGGTGAGCTCGCGTTTCTGGTAGAAAGAAAGGTAATTCAAAACATTGGAGGTTAGGATGTTGGTGTGAATCAGGGCAGTGTCACTAAAATCTTTTCCTTCAAAAAAGTATTTTTTTACATATTCCTGTTGTTCTGCCTGTGTTTCCATCGGGTTTAAAAGTGGCCGTTCATCAATTTTTATCAGGGTCGAAGCAAAGGTGTTGGGGTATTCCCGGATCAGTTTATCGGTAAAATAATGCAGGGAGTCCTGAATGCTTGAAAATTCGGATAGAACCACCGGAAAAAACTTGTCGTTCATGGGGTAATAGCTGATAACCGGCTGCAGGAGTTCCATGCGGTACTGATCGTAATTCCGTTTTTGGAGGTAAGAAAGATATACCCTGTTTTCAACAGATTTGTTAAAAGCCAGTTTGTTAAAAACATCCGAGATGTGGGTGCTAAAATCAATGTTTTCTTTGTTGAAAATAATATCCAGGTACTCACGGTTTTCTAATCCGAGGCGGTAAATTCCTTTGGGCGTATTTGGGTCGAGCTCAAAGGTAAACTGCCCGTAGTTTGACGTTTTTACCGAGTCTATCATCACACTTCTGTCGCCTTCCAATCCCAGTAAATATACCTTTTGATTTTTATACTCGTGGATGGTTCCTGCAAGTTTGTAGTTTTGGGAAAATACAATAGATGGGAATAGAAACAAAAAGGTGATTATCGTTTTCATGATTATGTTTTGATTTAGACGTAAAAACTGGTGGGGTGTCACTATAAGGTGACACCCTTAGCTTATTAACGCAAAAATCCGAATTTATTTTGAAACCTCGACGTTAATCTTTGTTAAGCTTTAAAACTTGCTTTTTGTTTATAAATCCCCCAATTCATTTAATAAAATTGAATCCCGCTTTTGGTCAAAATTCCCTATCCTTTTTATCTTTGCTTGTTAGCTTGAAAAATTTTTGAGATGGAAACGAATTATCATCATTTAATAGCCCTTGAGTTGGGAGTGAAGAGTGAACAGGTTAAAAATACCCTGGAACTATTGGCGCAGGGGGCAACAGTTCCCTTTATTGCCCGTTATCGTAAAGAAAGAACGCAGAGTTTGGATGAGGTGGAAATTACCAAAATCCGCGACCGGCATATTCAGTTGGTTGAATTGGACAAAAGAAAGGAAGCCATTCTTGCATCTATTGAAGAGCAAGGCAAACTTACCGATGAGTTAAAAGCCCAAATTTGGGCGGCTGAAACCATGGCTGTTCTGGAGGATTTATACCTTCCGTACAAACCCAAACGTAAAACCCGTGCCAGTATTGCTCGTGAAAAAGGTTTGGAACCTTTGGCTGAATTAATTTTTAAACAGGATTTTATAGATGTTGAGGGCGAAGCCGAAAAATATCTCTCGGATGAGGTTCTCGAAACAGAAGAAGCTTTGCAAGGCGCACGGGATATTATTGCCGAATGGATCAATGAAGATGCAAAGGCGCGGAAATTGATTCGTAAATTGTATCAGCGCGAAGCGGTGGTGTTTTCTTCCGTAGTGAAAGGAAAAGAAATTGAGGGGCAAAAATACGAGACTTATTATGACTGGGACGAGAATCTGATGGAAACTCCTTCGCACCGGATTTTAGCCATGTTCCGCGGGGAAAATGAAGGCTTTTTAAAATTGAAAATTTCGCCAAATGAAGACAAGGCCCTGGATATTTTACTTGATCTTTTTGTGAAAAATGATAGCGAATCTGCGGAACAGGTTGAAATTGCGATGAAAGATTCGTACAAACGTTTGCTGGCTCCATCGCTTGAAACCGAAATTAGAAACCTGGCAAAAGAACAAGCCGATGAGGAAGCCATCCGGGTGTTTGCCGAAAACTTGCGCCAGTTATTGTTAGCTTCTCCCTTGGGACAAAAGCGGATTTTAGCCATTGATCCCGGTTTTAGAACTGGTTGCAAAGTGGTTTGCCTGGACGAACAGGGGCAGTTGCTGCACAACGAAACCATTTACCCGCACCAGCCGCAAATGGAAATCAAGCAGGCCATTAATAAAATTCAAAGTTTGGTGAGCGCGTATAAAATTGAAGCCATTGCCATTGGTAACGGAACTGCCGGGCGCGAAACCGAGCGCATGATTAAACACATCCGTTTCGACCGCAAATTAACGGCTGTGATGGTGAACGAGAGCGGGGCCTCGGTTTATTCGGCTTCTTCGGTTGCCCGCGAAGAATTCCCGGAATATGATGTTACCGTCCGTGGCGCGGTATCCATTGGCCGCCGCTTGATGGATCCTTTGGCAGAGCTGGTGAAAATTGATCCGAAATCTATTGGGGTTGGGCAGTATCAGCACGATGTAAATCAAACTTTTTTGAACGATAAATTGGGCGAGGTGGTTGAAAGTTGCGTGAACTCGGTAGGGGTTGAATTGAACACTGCCAGTAAGCAATTGCTTTCGTATGTTTCAGGACTGGGACCTAGCCTGGCGCAAAAAATCATCGATTACCGCAATGAAAACGGCCCCTTCAGATCGCGTGAGGAGTTGAAGAAAATCTCCCGCTTCGGAGGAAAAGCCTTTGAACAATCGGCCGGATTTTTACGGATCAGGGATGCTGAAAATCCGCTTGACAAAAGTGCGGTTCACCCGGAATCATATGAAATTGTGGAAAAAATGGCCAAAAAGGCCGGGTGTTCTTTGCAGGAATTAATCGAAAACAAAGAAGCTGTTGATAAGCTTAAACTTCAGGATTTTGTGACAGACAATGTTGGGTTGCCAACCCTGAAAGACATCGTGGATGAATTGACGAAACCCGGCCGTGATCCCCGCCAAAAGTTCGATTTTTTTGAATTTGCCGAAGGCGTGAACGATATAAAAGACTTGTACGAAGGAATGAAACTTCCGGGCATTGTGACAAATATTACTAATTTTGGGGCCTTCGTGGATATTGGTGTACACCAGGACGGACTGGTTCACATCAGTAAACTGGCCAGCCGATTTGTAAAAGACCCGAACGAGGTAGTTAAATTGAACCAAAAAGTTCAGGTAACCGTGACCGGGGTAGATACGGCGCGTAAACGGATTCAACTTTCAATGATCGATTAAAATGAAAACAGCTAAATATTGGATTGAAAAATTAGAATTGCTCCCTCATCCCGAAAGCGGGTATTACAAAGAAGTGTACCGCTCAACCGAGGAGGTGGTTGCCGAGTTGCTTCCTTTGCAACGAACTGGTATTCGCTCGATAAACACTGCTATTTATTATTTGCTGGAGAAGGAAATTTTTTCGGCTTTTCACCGCATTAAATCCGACGAAATCTGGCATTTTTATGACGGCAAATCCATTGTAATTTATGTGATCGACAAAAAAGGGAAATTGGAAGAATTGCTTTTGGATAAAAACAATCCCATGCAAATTGTTCCTAAAAACACCTGGTTTGCTGCTGAGTTGAAAGATAAGAATTCCTTTGCTTTGGTGGGCTGTACGGTTGCTCCCGGTTTTGATTTTGAAGATTTTGAAATGGGGGAGAGAAGCCGATTGCTTTCGGAATACCCGGATCATGAAATTTTGATTGAACGACTGACAAAATAAACTTGACGTTTTAAGTTGTAAAATGAGAATCCCAATGACCGAAATTTAAAGTTTTTTGATCATTGGGATTTTGTATTCATGTCTTGTTTATTATTATTTACCCCAGTGCTACATCCATCAGCATCATGGTTGCAAATCCAAACATGGCTCCAATGGATGAATAATCGGTTTCGTTTCCGCGCTGTGATTCGGGGATAAGTTCTTCAACTACTACGAAAATCATGGCTCCGGCAGCAAAAGATAAAGCATACGGAAGAATAGGTGCCATTTGCAAAACAAGGTATGCGCCAAGAACCCCGGCCATGGGTTCAACTATCCCGGATAATTGCCCGTAATTAAATGCTTTTAGTCGCGAAAATCCTTCCCGTCTTAGTGGAATAGATACCGCGGCTCCTTCCGGAAAGTTTTGTAACCCGATGCCAAAAGCAAGTGCAACAGCTCCCGCTATGATTGCCGGATCTGAATTGCTGGCCAAGGCTCCGAAAGCAACTCCTACCGCTAAACCTTCAGGAATATTGTGCAAAGTGATTGCCAGCACAAGCAATATGCTGCGGTGCCAGGTTGTGCTGATGCCTTCGGCTTTTTCGGTAGAAAGCCCTAGGTGAAGGTGGGGCAAGATTTTGTCGATCCCGAAAAGGAAAGCACCTCCGGCCAGGAAGCCAACAACGGCTGGTACCCATGGGATCATTCCACGTTCTTCGGACATATTGATTGCAGGGCTCAGCAGCGACCAAAAACTTGCGGCAATCATTACCCCGGCTGCAAAGCCCAACATGGAATTTAATACCCGTTGGTTGATTTTTTTGAAGAAAAAAACCATGGACGAACCGGCAGCGGTCAGGAACCAGGTAAATAAGGTCGCGACTAAAGCCAATAAAACCGGGTTGTATTCAAGTAAAAATTCTAAGTTCATTAGCATTGGTTTTGAATGAGATTAAGACAAAGTTAGTTTTTCCTATTAAAATATTCAATTACCAAATAGTTTATTTATAAAAAAACACCAAACAGTTTCATGAAACTGTTTGGTGTTGGAAAGTTTGGAAATCAACGGGTGTTTTTAGTCTTGGTATTCAGGCGAGCCTACCTTCCCCATAAAACAAATGGAACCGGTCAGGTTTTCTTTAATCAGGTAAATAAAAGGTTTGTTAACATTAAATTCCCGGGCTCCTCCACCAATTGATGTGTATTCAATCCCAACTATAGTGACTGCCGCAGCTTCGGTTCCTTCTTCATTTACATCAATAAAGGTTTTTTGGAGTACAAAGGAGATGAATGTACTTATGTCGCTAATTTTGCTAAAATTTGCCAAAGTCGGGCTAAAAGCATTGCCAAGCCCCAGTTCGATTAATTCGTCGTTTAGTTTGTTTTTGTATGATAATTTGAATTTTGGCAGGTATAAAGCAATTTTGGTAGAGTCGTAAGCATTTTGCCAGTTGTTCCAGTTTTCCTGGTTTAGTTCGTCTGCAATATCATCGGTCGATTTTCCTTCGTTTGGCAGTAAAATAACCATGCTGAATTTTTCTTGTTCGTAAGGCAGAACCACCGAAGTAAACAAATCATTTTGTGCAAATGCCAGGGTTGATGTATGCGTCATCATCTCCACATTTTTTGTGCCCGATCCGGTATTGAAAACCGCACTCTCAGTATCTTCCGGATCAAATTCGTATTTCCAGCTTGCATTAAAATACAAGGCGTTAATCAAAAACATGACGGCATCCGAACTGATTTCAGTGATAATTTCCGGAATTTTATCATGCGTTTTTCCCGATACCCAGCTGTTAATCGTGTTAACGGAATTTGCATTCGAAAAATCGAGGTTCTGTACTTCGGCATCAAAATAGGTTTGGTTGGTTTGTATGAAATCCTCTTTTACCGGGAAATTCTGTTCGATCCAAATGGAATTTGCAATTTCCATGACCGAGCCATCCTGGTTGCTCGATAATTTGCTAATCAGGTTTTTGTTAAACTCATTGATTTCCTGGGTGCTCTTGTTGTATTTAAAAATATTTTCGAAAGCGGTTTTGGTATCCCCGTCAGCTCCGTTGTAGGTCATTCCAAGTGCCAGCGAAAGACTGACCGGCGAAACCATAAAGTTTTCTTCGGTTTCGTTTTTATATACTTTTTTAAAGAAATCAAAAGCGAATTCGTTGTTCGCACTTACTATTTCCATGGATTTTGGAGTGCTAATTAACGTGTTGATCTCATCCATCGGATTAATATCAGTATTGGTTTTGCTGCATGAGAAAAAGCTCAGGCTGGCAAATAAGAAAACGGATAGGGTAAATTTTTTCATCTTTTGCATAATTTGGTTAATTAATATATAAGATGAATATATTTTATAAATAGTTGCGTGAAGTTTGTGAAATTATAGATTCGAGATACAAGTATCAAGACGAACCTTATCTCTCGCTTAATCCAACTTTGTTTCTCGGTATCTTTTGGCTTCAAGAAGTAATAACTCCAACAGGTTCCACGAGAGCGGATTGTCTTTTTCCATTCGTTCGGGATGCCATTGCACGGCCATTAAAAACGATTTTCCTTCGGGATTCTTCCATTCCACTGCTTCAATGATGCCGTCGGTTGCACGGGCAGAAACCTTTAAATCGTCGGCTAAACGATCAATAGCCTGGTGATGGTTGGAGGTGACGTTCCCAAAAGTCACTCCGCTGGCCCAGGCGAGTTTGCTGCCGGGTTCTACCGTAACATCATGAAAACATTTTTTCCATTCTTTGATGCGGTGTTTTACACTTGTATCAGGGTGATCTGTTGGAATATCGATAATCAGTGATCCCCCAAAAGCAACGTTGATGATTTGTTCGCCACGGCAAATGCCAAAGATGGGCATTTCTAATTCAAGAGCTTTTTTAATCAAAGCAAATTCGAGGGTATCGCGTTTGAAATCAAATTTCCCGCAACGGGCAGTATCGGCCTCTTTGCCAAATTCTCCGGGATAGACATCGGCTCCGCCGGTAACAATTAAAGCATCGCATTTTTCCAGTTCAGCCAAAGCCTCATCCAGCTTGCGATTGTACATCTCTACAACGTTGGCTGTAGAATCCATGCTGCTTATCCAGGTGTAATAATTTTTATACGATTTAACGGGGTGTCCTTTTGAAAGGGCAATGGTAAGTGTAGGTTCATTGGAAGTACACGAAAAAATGAAAGCAATAAATAACGAAAAAATAAGGGTTTTTATGATCGTTTTCATAAGCAGAATTTTTATTGCAAGATAATGAAATCTACTTGAAGTCAAATGGTTTGTTTGTAAAATAGATTATTTGTCGAGGTAATAATCCTGGCAAAGATTGCTGTATGCTTTGGAGAAACTGTTGTCGGCTTCACGCAAATAAATTTCGGTGCTTTCTTTTTCTGTTTCCCGGAAACTGAGTTCCATCAAAACCCGGTTGGCGGCTTTTTCTTTTTTTGGGCGGATTAATAATTCTTTGTTTACATAAAGATGGTTTTGCTGTGCGAGCTTCACAAAAATCGTGCTTTCGGTATGGGGGAGGATTAAAAAAACGTTTCCGTTGGGAGCCAAAAAATGAACGATTCCATGCAGTAAATCTTCGTAGCTCAATTCGCCGGTATGTTTTGAGCGGGTTTTCTTTTGTTTGGGCGAGGTCAGCGAATTGTTGAAAAACGGCGGATTGCTGACAATCACCTCAAATTTTTCGCTTGAGGTTTTGCAGAAATCTTTTAAAGATGAATCAATCGCATTTAGCCGGTTTGCCCAGGGGGAATTCTGGAAATTTTCGTGGGCTTGTTCAATGCTGTTTTTGTCAATGTCGATGGCCTCAATTTTTGCCTCGCTCCGCTGGGCCAGCATCAGGGCTATCACTCCCGATCCGGTTCCGATTTCAAGCATGTTTTTGGCTGAACCGGCATCGGCCCAGGCTCCCAGCAAAACCGCATCGGTTCCCACTTTCATGGTGGAACGGTCGTCTTCAACCTTAAATTGTTTGAACCTAAATCCCATTGTTTCATTGTTTCATTGTTTCATCGCCGAGGTAAAGATCAATCAATCCCTCTGGTGCAACAATGTGAATTTTCTTTTTCTTTCGGTCAACCTTAGTAATGATGTCATCTGCGATTGGGATTAAAATTTCAGTTCCATCTTTATCAATCTGGAAAATAGCCTGCGCGCTTTGGTCGATCACGCTTTGGATTGTTCCGATGGGACCTTGTGTTTTGTCTTCCACTTCAAAGCCGATAATTTCGTGGTAATAAAAATTGTTTCCTTTTAGTTTGGGTAGCATGGAAAGGGGGAGGTAGAGGCTGCATCCGCCCAAAAAAACAGCTTTCTCGGTGTTGTCAATATCTTCAAATTTGATGTGTGTTTTGTTGCCCTTAAAGTTGATGTTTTGGATTTGGTAGGGGATGAGGCTGCCTTTTAAATCTACAAAAACCATCGAAAGATGAGCGTAGTTTTCCGGCTGGTCGGTTTCAAAAACTGCCGAAATTTCGCCTTTGTTCCCCACGGCTTTGCTGAGGTATCCGAGATAGAAATAGTCTTTGTGTTCCATGAAAGATTTTTTACAAATTTAATAAAATGGGGTTTTGAAACTCGCAAAAAAAAAGAGGCTGCCTCCTGACAACCTCTTTTATGTTTTGTATAGAAAAAATCTATTCTTCTTTTTTCTCTTCCTCGGCTGGTGTTTCTTCAGCTTTTGGTTCTTTTGCTACTTCAGGGGCTTCTTCTTTTACCTCTTCTGCAGGAGCTTCAGCTTTAGTTTCTTCTACTGCTTCAGGAGCTTCTTCAACAGGGGCTTCCTCAGCTTTAGGTTCCTCTGCTGGAGTTTCTTCTGCTACCGGAGCTTCAGTGGTTTCTACTTCTGCTTCAATTGGAGTTTCTTCTTCGCTTGCAGGAGCTTCTTCGGTAATTCCGGATTCTTCAGCTTTACGTTTAGAAATTTCAGCAGCTCTTTCTTCTTTAATTTTGGCTTCTGCTTCTAAGCGTTTTTTCTTTTCAGCCTGAAGTTCGTTCATGTTTGCAGAAATTGTTCCATTGACTTTTGCTTCTTTTTCTTTCATCCAAACCTGGAATTTTTCTTCTGCTTGTTCTTCAGTTAATGCGCCTTTTTTAACACCTTTTAATAAATGGTTTTTGTACATAACCCCTTTGTAAGATAAAATCGCTCTTACTGTGTCTGAGGGTTGCGCGCCTTTCACTAACCAATCCACGGCTTTGTCAATATCAATCTCGATATCAGCAGGTTTTGTTAATGGATTGTATGTGCCAATCTTCTCAATAAATCTTCCATCCCGAGGTGCACGACCATCCGCTACCACGATATGATAAAAAGGTCTGCCTTTTTTACCATGACGTGCTAATCTGATTCTTGCTGGCATAATGTTTAATTTTAATTATTTACGTTAATATGTGAAAAATGGCTGCAAATATCTGATTATTTTTTGAATAATGAAAGCAAAAAGCTGATTTTCTTTACGCCATATTCCTGAAATCTTCCTGACTTAAACTTTTATTTTCGTGTTCTTTAAAAATACCTTCGATATCGATCTTGTTTTTTGTGCCTGTGTCACTCAATTGCTGTTTTAAAATTTCCAGATTTTCCTTGCTTTGCGTGTGTTGCATTTTCCAGATTTCCGGGAACTTTATCCGCATTTCTTTTTCTTTTTCAATGAATTGCAATGCCTGAACGGCCGATTCGTAATCAGTAATCAGATGCTTAACCGAAGAATCGTTTTCCAGAACCGTTTCAAAGGCTTTTTTAATATCGTTGATAATTTTTAGCTTCATTGTTTCAGGATTTTGGCAAAAGTAAGAAATTACCGCTATTTGGATGCCTGATATTCACGGTCGATCGTTATTTTTAAAATCAGTTTTCAATAATTATCAACATCCTACTTTATTGGGATCTTTTATACTAATTTTACAGAACCATTTTTGGAATTTATTTAATTGAAAAGACTGCTCGATTGATATGCCTGATTTTACTCATTTACATGTACATACACAATATTCAATACTTGACGGGGCGGCAAAAATTTCCAGCTTAATCGACAAGGTTAAAGAGCAGGGAATGGATGCCCTGGCTATTACTGACCATGGAAACATGTTCGGGGTGCTTCGTTTTTTCTTTGAAGCTAAAAAAGCTAAAATAAAACCTATTCTCGGTTGTGAGGTTTATGTGGCCGAAGGCAGCCGTTTTGAAAAACACGGTGAAGGTTCGCGAAGTGCTTATCATTTAATTCTTCTGGCAAAAAACCTTGCTGGTTATAAAAACCTTTCTAAAATTGTTTCAACCGGTTATATCGATGGTTTTTATTATACTCCCCGTGTAGATAAAGAAATTTTGAGAAAATATTCGGAGGGTTTGATAGCTTCTTCGGCTTGTTTGGGCGGGGAATTGCCAAAGGCGATTAACTATAAAGCGGAAGGCGAAGATGAAAAAGTTTTGCAGGAACACATTGATATTTTTGGCGATGATTTTTATTTAGAACTCCAGGATCATGGCTATGATGAACAAAAGCGGGTGAATGCCCGCCTGTTGGAACTGGCAAAGAAATACAACCGGAAAGTTATTGCAACCAACGATGTTCACTTTGTAAATAAAGAGGATTACGAAGCTCACCGCATCCTGATATGCTTGAACACGGGGAAGGATTTAGATGATGTTTCGGGTATGCATTATACCGGAAACGAATATTTGAAATCGCCCAACGAGATGGCTGAGCTTTTTGCCGATGCCCCGGAAGCTTTGGCAAATACCCGCGAAATCGTTGATAAAATAGAAGAATACGATATTACAACCAAGGATGTAATTCTTCCGAGGTTCCCACTGCCAAAAGGCTTTGAAAGCCAGGATGATTATTTGCGCCATCTGACTTTTGAGGGAGCCGAACGTCTGTATAAAATTATCACTCCCGAAATTAAAGAACGCCTCGATTTTGAGTTGAAGGTTATCCGCGATATGGGATTCCCCGGTTACTTTTTAATTGTTCAGGATTTTATCCAGCAAGCCAAAAAAATGGGCGTGATTGTTGGTCCCGGGCGGGGATCGGCAGCTGGTTCGGCCGTTGCTTTTTGTACCGGAATTACCAGCATCGACCCTATCAAATACAATTTGCTTTTCGAGCGTTTTTTGAACCCAGAGCGTATCTCCATGCCCGATATCGATATTGATTTTGATGATGAGGGACGTGAAAAAGTACTTGATTATGTCGTTGAAAAATACGGAGAAAGTCATGTGGCTCAAATTATTACTTTTGGTACAATGGCTGCAAAATTGGCTATTCGTGATGTGGCACGGGTGTTAAAATTGCCGCTCCCGGAAGCCGACCGTTTGGCTAAATTGGTTCCTGAAAAACCGGGAATCAGCCTGGCAAAAGCTTACAAAGAAGTAAAAGAACTTAGCGATATTAAAAATAAGGGCGAGGATCTGGCTCAGAAGACTCTTACTTTTGCCCAAACCCTTGAAGGATCGGCTCGCCATACTGGAACCCACGCCTGTGGGGTAATCATTGGCCCGGATGATTTAATTGAACACATTCCTCTTAGCACGGCTAAAGATTCTAAGTTAATGGTGACCCAGTACGACGGGAAATACGTGGAATCGGTGGGCATGCTGAAAATGGACTTTTTAGGCTTGAAAACCTTGTCCATAATCAAGGATGCCATTGAAAATATTAAGCATCGCCACGGGATAGAAATAGATATAAATACGATTCCGCTGGATGATGAAAAAACCTACGAGCTTTACCAAAAAGGCGATACTATCGGAACTTTCCAGTTTGAGTCGGAAGGCATGCGGACCTACCTGAAAGACTTGAAACCGACCAATATTGAGGATTTGATCGCGATGAACGCCTTGTATCGTCCGGGGCCGATGAGCTACATCCCGATTTACATCAACCGTAAGCACGGGCGAGAGAAGGTGGAATACCCGCACCCCTGGCTGGAAGATATTCTGAAACCGACTTACGGCATCATGGTATATCAGGAGCAGATCATGCAGACGGCTCAGATTATGGGTGGTTACACGCTTGGAAAAGCGGATATTTTGCGCCGGGCCATGGGGAAAAAAATCCGTGAAGAGATGGAAAAACAAAAGGTTGTTTTTGTTGATGGAGCCATGGAAAAGGGCGTAGAGCAGGAGACAGCCGTTGAAGTTTTTCAGATTATGGAGCGTTTTGCCGAGTATGGTTTTAACCGCTCGCATTCGGCGGCATACTCTGTAATTGCTTACCAAACCGCTTATTTAAAAGCCCACTATCCGGCCGAATATATGGCTTCGGTGTTGACACACAACCTTTCGGATATCAAGAAAATTACCTTTTTTATTGACGAATCTCGCCGCCAGGGAATTCCTGTTCTGGCACCGGATGTTAATGAGAGTTTCTGGAATTTTACCGTGAATCAAAAGGGCGAAATCCGTTTTGGAATGGCTGCCATAAAAGGAGTTGGTGGAAATGCAGTTCAGGCGATTATTGAAGAACGCAACGCAAACGGTTCGTTTAAAGATATTGTGGATATGGTTACAAGGGTGAACCTGCGTTCGGTAAATAAACGTTGCTTTGAAGCTTTAGCTATGTCGGGGGCTTTTGACTCGTTTGAAAATACGCACCGTGCCCAGTATTTCCATCGCGAAAATAGCGACGATAACATTTTCCTTGAAAAAATCATCAAGCACGGCCATGCGATACAGGAACGCCAAAATGCGATGCAGGTTTCTTTATTCGGTGGCGATGACATTGAGATGCCGACCATTGAATTACCAGAGACCAAACCCTGGAATAAAATTGAGCAATTAAAAAATGAGAAGGACGTTACCGGTTTTTACATGTCGGGACACCCGCTTGACGATTACCGCATCGAGATTGAAAATTTTTGTGATATCCCGATAGGCCCGTTGACAAACAACCTCCGGGCTCTGAAAAATAAAAATATAACCTTTGCCGGGATGGTTACCGAGGTGGCACACCGTACCACTAAAACCAATAAACCTTTTGGTACGCTTACGCTGGAAGATTTTCAGGATAGTATTAATTTGGCAATGTTTTCGGAAGATTACCTGAAAATGAAGCATTTTTTGAACGAAGGCAATTTCTTGCTGATTAAAGCCCGGGTTCAAAACCGTTTTAACCAGGAAGATAATCTGGAAATTAAAATTAATCACATAAGCCTTTTGGCTGAAGCCATTGAAAAGCATACCCGCGAATTGACCATCATTGTGAATACGCAGGAGTTGAATGAAGAAAAGACCGAGGAGATTTTTAAGCTGATAAAAAAACACAAAGGGAAAATCCCGTACCGTGTCAGGTTGAGCGATCCTTTAGCCAAAGAATGCGTGGAGTTGCGTTCGCGGAGTTCTAAGATTGACCCGTTAACCCTGGTCAAGGCTCTGCACGAAATTTCGGGGGTGAAGTACAAGTTAAAGTAAGTGTTTAGAATTGATGAGGGAAATTTGGGTTCGATAAAGAAAATATGCAAGTTTTTATATAAGAATTATTATTAATTTTGTAAATCAAGAACGATAAATATTAATCATTAAAAAAATACAGTTATGGCATTAGAAATCACAGATGCGAACTTTGAAGAGCTCGTACTAAAATCAGATAAACCTGTACTTTTAGATTTTTGGGCTGTTTGGTGTGGCCCCTGCCGCATGGTTGGACCATTGGTAGAAGAAATTGCAAAAGAATACGAAGGCAAAGCCGTGGTTGGAAAAGTAGATGTTGATAGCAATCCGGGCGTTGCCAGCCAGTTTGGTATTCGTAACATCCCTACCTTATTATTCTTTAAAAACGGCGAAATTGCCGACAAACAAGTGGGTGCCGTTCCGAAACAGGTATTGGTTAATAAACTGGAAGCTTTGATGTAAGCTCTAATTATTTAAGAAAATATTGTGCCCCAAATTCTGGAAAGGATTTGGGGTTATTTAATTTTGTGTAAGACTAAGCTTTCTTCTAAGCGTTTTAAGATGAGGGAGATTGTGGATATTTGTTTTCTTTTTCATTTTTATGGTATTGGTTTACCACCCCGTCTTCTGCCATGCAGAATCCACCCCTCCTAAACGGGAGGGGAATATTTACAATTTAATTTGAACCTGAAATTTAACCTCCGTTTTGTGGTTCCCGTCAATCAGTTCTAAGCCTGAATTTATCTGATCCCGGTCGTAATAGGTGGTTTGGGCAAACTTCAGGCAGGTGGTCAGACCGTCTTTTAATTGGTAGGTGAGCATAAAATAGCAGCGGTTTCCCTGGCCGTAAAAAGACGGAACGCTAAACGTATAGCGCACATCTTTTTCGTAAGTATAAATGCGGCTGTCGTAATCGTTGGTGTTGAAATTGGTGTACCTGAACGAACACTTCAGTTTGTTGTTTAATGTTGTAAAGTTGATTTCCTGGAAAATCAGGAAACCCCGGCTTTTTGATTTGTTTAATTCGTAATGGTGCCATTCGCCCCGTCCCTGCCATTCAAATTTTGGCGATAGCTGCAAGCTAAAATGCAGGCGGATATTTTCATCGGTTTTCGGAATCAGGTAATTAAACCAAATGTTGTCTTCGTCTTGGTTTTGCTCTTTGCGCTGGCGTTTATACCGGCCGTAAATCAGTAGGCTGCGCGAGTGTTTGTATTCCAGTTGCAGCAGTTGTTCATTCCCTTTGGAAGGCGCATCAACCCCCATTTTTAGCCAGGGAAAGCGAAAGAAATCGGTATAGGCCGAAAGCTTCCATTTGGCGTGGAGTTCGATTTCGGTTCCGGCATAAAAACCTTTTTCATTTCGGGGATTGGTATTTTCACTGATGGCTGCCGTGTAAAAATTCTGAAAGGCTTTGGAATAGTTCCGGTAATGAAAATGGAAAGTCGCCAGGGAGTTCAAGTAAACGGTCATTCCGGCTAAAACAGCTTTGGCATTATTTTTTGAAAAAGCAATTTCGCCGAACAAATCAATGTTTTTGAAAATGGCTTGGAAATCGCTGCCAAAACAATAGTTTTCTTTCCCGCTGAAATAATATTTTTTGTAAGGTTGGTCATCGGTAATGTATGTTTTGTCAAAGCTTTGGTGATAAGCGGTTATCCCGATTTTGATTCGTTTTATGGTGTAATTGAGGTTCGCACCATAAACTTTTTCCGAAACACTGTTTTTGTCCGATAACTCCCCGATGGTCCGGTGATAGCCGGTGTTTTGCAAACTGCTGAATTCATCTTCCGAAACGATATTGGCATCACGTTTTTTATTTGAGTAGAACAGGTTCATCTCAAGTTTTTTGTAAGAAACGCTGCTGGCAATGCCCCTAAAAAATTGGTTTTCATTGGCCGAGGTGTTCGGGATAATTCCCCGGGCGTATTTTTTTATGGCCGTGCTGGCGCTTGATTTCCCGAAGCCCAGGCTCGACCATAGGCTTAATCCCTGGCCAAACTGCAACTGATAATCTCCCACAATTAATTTGTTAATAAACCAAAGATCATCTAAGCTGGCAAATCCTGAAAGATAATCGGGGACTTTGGGGTTCTTGTCCAATAATTCGTTGCTCAAATCGCTGTAATTGTTTTTAAAAAGAACTTCGCCGGGGTCTTTTTCAGCAATAAAGCCCGCCTGTAAATGTTTCCCGCTTGTAATTTTGTAACGGGTGTAAATTTTTTCGGGCGAACCTAAATAAGCCTTGTTGGGCGAATCTGCCAGTGTTTCATCCTCTACCTCATCATAACCGGCTTTTTGGGGGAAGCTCATCTCAATCCCGCTGCTTATTTCATGTTTTGGACGATATAATTTGAACTTTTCCTGTTTGCATTCGGCCACGGTGATGAATATTTTCAGATGTTCAAAATCGCTCTCCGAAAAACCGTCTAAAAATGTTATTTCCCGGATGGATTGAATTTGAAGTTGGTTGGCATAATCCAATAGCTTGAAGTATTGGTATTCATTGATTAAATGTAGCTCCACCAATATTTTAAAATTTTTGCAATTCAGGTTTACCGGGTTTTGCGACAGCTCAATAAGACGGTCGTACAAGTCCGTTTCATCAATATCCCCTTCGGTTGATTCGATGATACTTTCAATGCGTTCTTCAATCAAACGCTCAATATCTTCCTGTGCTACCACTGAAGTGCTTAAAACTAAAGTTATGATGAGAACAATGATTCGTTTCATATCAGAAAGAATATACCAGTGAAACTTGTGGGGAATATCCCAGAACACTGTGTAAGCTGGATGAAAAATCGAGTTGGAAGTGTTTCTGCTCAATGCCTACGCCGAAGGTGAAAATGTCGGGTTTTGAAGCATAACCGGCTCTGAATGAAAAGCAATTGAAAAGGTATTCCAGCCCAAAATGCAGCGAAGAACCGTAATCGCTTTGGTTCCGGGCTTCGAAAAATCCGTTTAAATCTTTGCTGATTTTGTATTCAAGTCCCAGGCGGTAAATCTCCGGGAGTTCTAAATCCTGGTCGTTTTTTGATTTTATCAGCGGATTGTAAAGGTGTCCGCCGATTTTTATTTTTTCGTCCACATGGTAAATAAAACCTCCCTCAAATGTAATTTTGTCTTTTGAACCATAATCTTGTCCCTGGTGTATGCTGAAATAGTCGAACTGTAATCCCACCGATAACGATTCGCTTAGCTTTCGGCCGTAGGCCAACCCGATATTCATTTCGTAATAATTGCTCTCGCCGAAATGGGTAAGGTTCAACCCGAAACTCCCTTTTTTTACCGGAATTAAAATCCCCATGGCTTTTACACTCAAAGCCTTGGTCATAAAACGGTTTTCGTAGTACGAACCGACCCTGATTTTGTTATTGTTGGCCAACCCGGCCTGGTTGTTAAATTGCGCCCAAAAATCGGAATGGGTGATGCAGGCATTTCCCAGGGCCGAAGATCGCCCGCCAAAACCGCTGTTCGGAAGTCCTGCAAATAATGTGTGTGAAATAAATAAAAGGATAAAAAGGGGGATGGATTTTTTTATTGTGCTCATTTTGAGAAGCTTTTTCATATATACCGAAACTGGAAAAAAGTCTCGGGTATTGATAAAATTTTTCGGAACTTTATCTTTGATAAAATTTAAAACAATGATTGATCCGAAAATTTTTGAATTTCTGAAAGAACTCGAGCAAAACAACAACCGTGAATGGTTCACCGAAAACAAGGCAAAATACCAGCAAGTCAACGAAGCATTCAAGCTTTTTGTGGCAAAACTGATTGCCGGAATTTCGGAATTTGATGATAAAATAAAAGGGCTTGAGCCCAAACATTGCATTTTTAGAATATATCGCGATGTGCGTTTCTCGAAAGATAAATCGCCTTATAAAATAAATTTTGGAGCCTATCTTGTAAAAGGGGGACGCCGCTCGGGAAATTCGGGCTATTATTTGCATTTGCAGAATAACGCAAGTTTTATTGCCGGTGGGGTGCATATGCCGCCACCGCCCGAATTAAATAAAATCAGGAAAGAGATTTATTATAATATTGAGGAGTTTAAACAAATTATTAATGAACCGAAAGTCAAAAAATATTTCAAAGAAATTTCTGGCGACAAACTGATACGTCCGCCCAAAGATTTTCCGGCCGATTTCCCGGATATTGAACTGCTGAAATATAAATCATACAGCTTTTTTGAAAATATATCTCAAGAGCAATGTTTGCAAGCTGATTTCTTTGACTTTTTGATAGAGCGCTTTAAGCTGATGAAACCCTTGGTGAAATTTATGAACCGGACTTTGGAAATGTAGCTTTGGCTATGCTCAACTACCTTTTTTTTGTTCGGCACAAGCGGGTAAAAATAAAAAGCCCCTCGTTAAGTTAATAAGGAGGGGCTTTCTTTGTTAAGCATCTATATTTGCGTATTTTGCATTTTGTTCAATGAATTCTCGGCGCGGGGGAACTTCGTCGCCCATCAACATGGAGAACACACGGTCGGCTTCGGCACCATTTTCAATGGTAACCTGGCGCAAAGTACGAGTGCCAGGATCCATGGTAGTATCCCATAATTGTTCGGCATTCATCTCTCCCAAACCTTTGTAGCGCTGGATGTGAATACTTGATTCTTTCCCGTTAACAGTTAATCTTTGTACCAGTTGTTCGCGTTCTTCTTCGCTCCAGCAGTACTGAGCCTCTTTCCCTTTTTTAATCAGGTAAAGCGGAGGAGTGGCAATATAAACGTACCCTTTCTCAATTAAATCATGCATGTGGCGGAAGAAGAAAGTCAGGATCAAGGTTGCAATGTGGCTACCATCAACATCAGCATCCGTCATGATGATAATTTTGTGGTAACGCAATTTTTCAAGGTTCAGTCCTTTGCTGTCTTCTTCGGTTCCTATTGTAACACCTAATGCCGTGAAAATATTTTTAATTTCTTCGCTTTCAAAGATTTTATGCGGCATGGCTTTTTCAACATTCAAAATTTTACCCCTTAACGGAAGGATGGCCTGGAATTTACGGTCACGTCCGGCTTTCGCTGTTCCGCCTGCCGAATCTCCCTCCACCAGGTAGATTTCGCATTTTTCAGGATTGCGTTCCGAACAATCGGAAAGTTTTCCGGGAAGCCCTGAGCCTGATAATACATTTTTCCGTTGAACCAGTTCGCGAGCCTTACGGGCAGCGTGACGGGCAGTGGCTGCTAAAATAACCTTGTTTACAATGGTCTTCGCTTCTTTTGGATTTTCTTCAAGGTAGTTGGTCAACGACTCGCTAATCATTTGGTCAACGGCTCCCATAACCTCTGAGTTTCCCAGTTTAGTTTTGGTCTGTCCTTCAAATTGGGGTTCTTGAACTTTTACAGAAATCACTGCGGTTAATCCTTCACGGAAGTCATCGCCGCTAATGTCAAATTTTAATTTTGATAAGAGCCCCGATTTTTCGGCATAAGATTTTAACGTACGGGTCAATCCACGGCGAAAACCGGAAAGGTGGGTTCCGCCTTCATGGGTGTTGATATTATTCACGTACGAATGAAGATTCTCGGCAAAAGAAGTGTTGTACTGCATGGATACTTCAACCGGAATGTCATTTTTTTCGCCTTCAATAGTGATGGCTTCAGGCATTAGCTTTTCGCGGGTTGCATCCAGGTATTCTATAAAATCTTTTAATCCGTTTTCGGAATAGAACGAATGTTCGGTTGGTACTCCGTTACCGTTCCCATTGCCGTTTTCATATTTTCGTTCGTCCTTGATGTTCAAACGGATGCCTTTGTTAAGAAAGGAAAGCTCGCGTAAACGGGAACATAAAATGTCAAAATCGTAAACAGTTTCGGTAAAAATACCGTCATCTGGCAGGAACCAGGTTGTTGTTCCGGTTTTGTTTGATTCGCCGATAACTGTAACATCTGCTTTGGGTTTTCCGTAGTTGTATTCCTGGAAAAATGTTTTCCCTTCACGTTGAACCGTAACTTTTACATGTTTTGAGAGGGCGTTCACACACGAAACACCAACCCCGTGTAAGCCTCCGGAAACTTTGTATGATCCTTTATCAAACTTACCCCCGGCGTGTAGTACGGTCATTACTACCTCAAGGGCCGATTTGTTTTCTTTTTCGTGCATCCCGGTAGGAATACCACGACCGTTATCACTAACTGAAATGGAATTATCTTCATGGATAAAAACGTCAATAGTATCGCAATAACCAGCCAGTGCTTCGTCAATGGAGTTATCAACAACTTCGTACACCAAATGGTGCAATCCGCGTTTACTAATATCCCCGATATACATAGCAGGACGTTTCCTAACGGCTTCTAATCCTTCCAGAACCTGAATGTTATCAGCATTATAATTATTTTGTGCACTGAGATTTTTTTCTTCTACTGTCATAATCAATCTGTTATTACAAAATTTAAGCTTACAAATATACCATTAATTTACGGATTGAAAGCTACTTAATCACAGTAAAATCAATGTTTTTATTAACAATGAAATGGTAAAAATGTATGTTTTTTTTAATGTCTAATTTTGAAAAAAAGAATCCCCCAAATACATGGGGGATGTGTCTTTTCAGTTCTGTAAGCGGGATTCTGTTTCCGCCAGTCGGCGGACTTCTATCATTTATCTGGACAAATGGTTGCCCATTTGCTCTAACGGCCTACCCTTTACGGTAATGCATGCATTTCGGGTGAGCAACCCTTTTCTCCACCAACCGGCAGAGAACCGTAATATATTTGGCCTTTCAACCCATAAGGTTTACCCATCCCGATTGTTACCAAGCGGGATCGTGAGCTCTTACCTCACGTTTTCACCCTTATCCGCCAATTAGCGGACGGTTATTTTCTGCGGCACTGGCTGTCTCCGATAAATCGGAGCCTTCCTGTTAGGAAGTATGGTGCTCGATGTTGCCCCGACTTTCCTTCCCGCCATGGGCGGGACGATAGAACAAACTGAAAAACCTTGCAAAGATACTGGTTTTTAGATTTTAAACGTGGAATGTGCGAAAAAGTTTTCGGAGAGAGGAAAAGCGTTGTTTCAAATTGTATTTAGAATTTAACTTTCGCTATGTTTCTTTTTGTTAGTTTTGTGGCTTCATTAAAATGATAGCGTTTTGAAGGATTTAAGTGTAGGAAAAGAAGGCCCTTTGATTTTTAAGTTTGCCATGCCCATGGTGTTTGGAAATGTTTTTCAACTGCTTTACAATGTTGTGGATAGCGTGGTTGTTGGGAATTATATTGGAAAAGAAGCACTGGCCGCTGTTGGAACATCCTTTCCTGTCATTTTTACTTTGATCTCGCTTATCATTGGTGTTGCAACAGGTTCAACCATTATTATTTCCCAATATTTTGGGGCAAAAAAAATGGAGGAAGTTCGAAGAGCCATCGATACGCTTTTTATTTTCCTGTTTTTTGCTTCTATTTTTGTTGGGACACTGGGGATTGTTTTTGCCGCTGATATTTTTCGTTTGATTAAATTACCCGAAGATGTTATCCCGGATGCGGTGGTTTATTTACGGATTTACCTGAGCGGATTAGTTCTTTTCTTCGGATTTAATGGAACCAGTGCTGTTTTACGTGGTTTGGGCGATTCAAAAACACCTGTTTATTTTATGGTAATTTCCACCATCGTAAATATTTTCCTGGATATTTTATTTGTGCTTGTGTTTCACTGGGGGATTGAAGGTGTGGCTTTAGCTACTTTAATTGCACAGGGCGGGGCTTTTATTACGGCTGTTTTTTACCTGAATAGGACGCATGAGGTTATTAACTTTAGCTTTTTTAACATGGTGTTTGATCGCAAAATTTTTAGGCAAAGTACCCGTATCGGCTTCCCGATTGGATTTCAACAAGCATTTGTAGCTTTGGGTATGGCAGCCATGTATTGGTTGGTAAATCCTTTCGGTACCGATACCGCAGCAGCTTATAGTGTTGTATTTCGGATTGATGCTTTTGCTTCTATGCCGGCCATGAATTTTGCAGCGGCTCTTTCCTCTTTTGTTGGGCAGAATCTTGGGGCCAACAAACCTGAACGTGTCCGGCGTGGTTTTGTAGAAACTTTAAAAATGACTTCTGTTATCGCCGTTGTGATTTCTGTTATTGCTTTTGTTTTTGCAGAGCCATTGATGTGCTTGTTTACAAATGAACCCAGTGTAATTGAAATAGGTGTGCAGTATTTAAAGATTGTAAGTTTCTTCTACATTGTATTTACAACCATGTTTACCATTGGCGGAGTGATGCGTGGGGCAGGTGATACCTTAATCCCAATGATTATTACTTTTGTGGCACTTTGGCTGGTTCGAATCCCTTTATGTTATTTCCTGGCTCAAAAAATGGGAATTGTAGGTATATGGTGGGGAATACCCATTGCCTGGTTCTTTGGGATGAGCTTTTCGTATTTTTATTACTTGACCGGAAGATGGAAAACGAAAACCGTTTTCCATAAAAACTAAAGCTCTGGAAAATTATTTACTTTTTCTGGTTTTTCTGAAAAAATCAAATCTTGAATTTCGCTTGCGATCCCTGAATACCCCTTCTTTTACAGCTCTTACGTCTTCGATGGTGTAAAACGCTTGTGGGTTAAATTCATTGATGATCGGAACCAGTTCTTTTACATCTTTCCGATCAATAATCGACATAATTATTTTTACATTTCCCTGTGTCCCATGAGCATCCATAACAGTTAATCCGAAATTTTGCGATTTCATATATTCAACCAGTTTGGAAGTGTCCTTTTTAGGAATAATACGAAGAATTACTTTTCCTAAAGAGAGGCGTTCTTCAATCATTATCCCGATGTAATTTCCCATGGCAAAACCGGCTCCATAAGCAATGTAACAAACCACGTTATCAACGTATTTGATAATTTGTGTAACAGCAACCAACCAAATAATTACTTCAAAAAACCCAAGAAAAGGGGCGATGTATTTGTATCCTTTCGAGAGAAAGATAAAACGCATGGTGCCAATAGTTTGGTCTGCAATACGTGCAATAAAAATCAGGATGGGCATGATGACCCACGCAAACATTTCGGAGTTGGTGTTAAATAATTCCATGAATAGTGGTTAAATTAAGTAATTTTGTGCGTAAACGCTTTTCAAATTTAAAATAAAAAGCAACCCAATGAAATTTAAAATAGGAGATAAGGTAAAATTTTTGAACGAATCGGGCGGAGGTATTGTAAGTGAGATTGTAAGCCCGAGCATGGTAAAAGTTGCAGTAGAAGATGGTTTTGATATTCCGTATATGACCCACGACCTGGTATTGGTTGAATCGTCGGGGTATGCAGAAGGAATGTTCAATGAAAATTTTAAGGTTGAACCAAAATCTGTCCTTAAGACTGAAGAAACGGGACTTGAAAATATTGCTATCCCATCAAAGAGTATTAAGCACGCCAAAGAAGAGGCCGGTATTTACCTGGCTGTTGTTCCGCACGACCAAAAATGGCTGATTACCGGCGATGTTGATGTTTATTTACTGAACCACACCGCTTACGATATTTTGTACAGCCTTTTTCTGAAATCGGATGAGCGAAAGTTTGAAGGCTATGATTACAGTTCGGTTGAACCGGAATCTTCGGTTTTGCTGGATACATTTTCGCGCGAAGCATTCGAAGCCTGGAAAGAAGGTTTGATTCAGGTTCTTTACCATAAAGATGAAGTTCAACAGGTTTTGTTGCCGGTTCATACCAATTTTAAAATCAGGCAAAACAAGTTGAATAATGAAAATTCCTATCAGTACACCTCACTGGTTGATAGTAAAGCTTATGTAATTACCTTGAACGAACTATCGCAGCAACAAAAAGCCAACACTTTCCTGGGAAAAGATGATGACATTAAAGAGCAAAAAGCTACTGAGAAAAAGGAAAAAACTTTGATTGACCAACACCAAACATTACCCAAAATTGCCGAGGTAGATTTGCATATTGCCGAATTGGTAGAAAATATCTCAGGTATGGATACCCGCGATATGTTTGCGCTTCAGAAGAAATATTTTAAAGATTGCCTGGACAGTGCCATTGTTAACAATTACAAAAAGGTAACTTTTATTCACGGGGTTGGAAACGGCCGGCTGAAAAATGCAATCATTGAAACTTTGAAACAATACGAAGACGTGGAAAATCAAAGTGCTTCTATTGCTAAGTATGGCGTTGGAGCTATTGACGTATTGATAAAGCCCTGGAAATAAAAAAATCCCGGAAAACCTGCTACTACATTATTCAGGTTTGCCGGGATATCTGTTCTAAGGTATACCCCCTGAATTTATTTTAGCATATTGCTCAGGATAATCATTATTATTGTTTGACTCCAACAAAAAATAAAAAATCTACCTGTAAAAAACAGCTGTTGTTTAAAACAAATAACTAAATTATGTATAATGTATTTTTAAAAAATACAGAACTCTATAAATGGGTGTTTTCAATTTATAAAATGTAATTTTGGGTATTGTTCTCCAATCCAATTTCAATATTATTTTTTTACTTTTACATTCGTCATTAAAACAGAATATTGATGGGAGGTAGAAGTTTTTTTAAACGGGAAAAATTGTTTTCGGATGGGGCAGCTCAGGGACGTTCATTTCTCGGCCGAGTCCTTGCTTCCGGACAGGTTCGAGAGATTGCAAAAACCTGTGATTCAGTTGAACGGATGATACGTATTGGTTGTCCTTCGCATAATTGTGGCGGCCGTTGTTTGCTAAAAGTTTTTGTTAAAGACGGGATTATTACCCGTATCGAAACGGATGATCGTTCGGGGGATACGCTAGATGATCCACAACTGAGGGCTTGTTTACGTGGCCGTGCTTACCGTCATCGTCAATACCAGGCTGATCGCTTAAAATATCCGATGAAGAGGGCTGGAAAACGCGGCGAAGGTAAATTTGAGCGGATCTCATGGGATGAAGCCATTGATTTAATGGCCGAAAATATCAACCGGATCATCGAAAAATATGGTAATGAAGCACTTTATATTCCGTACGGAACCGGTAGCTACAATCAAATTAACGGTAAGTGGCCGGCCGATCGTTTACTTCATTTGTACGGCGGCTGTTTAGAATATTATAATTCGTACAGTTGGGCATGCATCAATCAGGCAACGCCAACGGTTTACGGAACAAAAATTACCGGGAATCAGCGCCAGGACTGGATCAATTCAAAATATATTTTAATGTGGGGCTGGAACCCTTCCGAAACCCGTGATGGGACTAATAGCGAATATTTCCTCCAGAAGGCCAAAGAAAAAGGGGCAAAGCTGGTTTGTATCGACCCGAGGATGACCCTTTCTGCGGTTGCTTTGGCTGATGAGTGGATTCCCATTCGTCCGGGTACCGATATGGCTTTTATGAGTGCCATGGCTTATGTAATGATTTCGGAAAGCTTGTATGACAAGGATTTTGTAGAAAAATACTGCCAGGGATTTGATAATTTTCAAATGCCCGAAGGCCTGGAAAACGAAGAAACATACAAAGATTATATATTGGGAACCCGTGATGGTCAGCCTAAAACTCCCGCCTGGGCAGAAGAAATTACCGGTATTACACGGGAAAGCATTGCCCGGATTGCCCGCGAATATGCGACAACAAAACCGGCGGTTTTGTACCAGGGCTATGGCATGCAACGTCGTGCCTATGGTGAGCAGGTAGTTCGGGGAGGTTGTGTGTTAGCTGCAATTACCGGGAATGTTGGAATTTCTGGTGGATGGGCCAGCGGAATTGCTTTACAAGCCGGAGGAGGCCCGCTCTGGAATGTATTTCCAACCCTGCAAAATCCCGTAAAAGCTTCGATTCCCTCTTTTTTGTGGACGGAAGCCGTGCTCCGCGGAAAAGAATTGACAAGTAAAGAAGGCCTGCAGGGTGTTGAAAAACTTTCATCAAACATTAAAATGATTTGGGCTGTGGCATCCAATGCTATTATTAATCAGCACGGGAATATTAACCGTACGGTAGAAATTATGAAAGATGAATCTTTGGTGGAGTTCCTTGCCGTACAGGATAATTTTTTAACTCCTACCGGGAAGTTTGCGGATCTTTTATTACCGGCTTGTACGCAGTTTGAAACCTGGGGATTTGAAGACGGTTGGAAATATGGCGATGACCTGATTTTGCAGCCTCAAATTT
Source organism: Bacteroidales bacterium (assembly GCA_963664245.1). Classification (GTDB taxonomy): domain Bacteria; phylum Bacteroidota; class Bacteroidia; order Bacteroidales. The sequence continues at coordinate 1,074,231 of OY760934.1, read as the reverse complement.
TGGATGCACCCTGGGAAACCAAAAGTGATTATCAAATATGTGCAGACATTGCAGCTAAGCTGGGAATTTATGATGAATTTACCGAGGGAAGGAACGAAAAAGAATGGATAGAGCATTTAATGCAGATTTATCGCGATAAGCGTTTTCCTGATCTGCCTTCTTTACAAGAGATGGAAGAGAAAAACATGGGCGTTTACACAAAAAAAGTTACGGAACCCGAAATTGCTTTTGCCGATTTTAGAAAAAATCCTGAAAAATATCCCTTGAATACCCCATCCGGGAAAATTGAAATTTTCTCAAAACAAATGTATGACCGGCATTTGCCGGAAACAGTTCCTCCCATTCCGAAATATATTCAAGAGTGGGAAAGCCCTTTTGGTTCAGAAGCAAAAAAATATCCATTGCAGGTTGTGGGGCCGCATTATATGCCACGGGTTCATTCAACACACGATAATAACGATTGGCTAATGGAAGCTTTCCCCCAGCGGGTGTTCGTCAACGAAATTGATGCCCGTGAACGTAAGCTCAAAGACGGCGATAAGGTAAAGGTTTATAACGAAAGAGGAGCCTTGGTTTTGCCCTGCCGTTTGACCAAAAAAATCATGCCGGGGGTAATTGCTATTCCGCAAGGTTCCTGGTGGAACCCGGATAAAAACGGAGTGGATGTGGGCGGTTCTGTAAATACGCTAACTTCTGAAAAATGGACACCTTACGCATTTGGTAATGCACAGCACACCATCATGGCGCAGGTGGAAAAATATAAGGAGGGGAAAAGATGAAACGCTTAGCTTTTTATTTTGATTCGGGAAAATGTTCGGGTTGTAAAACCTGCCAGGTGGCATGTAAAGACAAAAATGATTTGCCGCTCGGAATCCGTTGGAGAAGGGTGTATGAAGTGAGTGGCGGTGATTGGGTAAAACAAGGAAACGCCTGGAGAAATGATATTTATGCCTATAATGTTTCCTTATCGTGTAATCATTGTGAAGATCCGGTTTGTTTAAAGAATTGTCCGGCTAATGCTTATTATAAACGGGAAGATGGTATTGTGTTGATCGATGAAAAGAAATGTATTGGTTGTAAATATTGTGCCTGGGTTTGTCCTTATGGTGCACCACAATTCAGGGAAGATTTAGGGGTGATGACCAAATGCAACCTATGTTTCGATTATATTGATGAAGGTAAAAATCCAAGCTGTGTCGATGCTTGCCCGACACGTTCGTTTGATGTTGGCGATTATGAAGATTTGGTGAAAAAATATGGCGAAGAAGCCCACATTTATCCTTTGCCCAAGCCGGATATTACGCAGCCAAATGTGTTGATTAAACCTCACAAATCTGCTCAAAGAGCTGCTCAGGAGCATCCTGAGGTTTCAAATATGGAGGAGGTAAAACATGCATAAAAACGAATGGACGCTTATCTTTTTTACGCTGATTGCACAATTAGCGGTGGGACTTACTTTAATGTTTGCTTTTGTTTATTGGTTCTTTCCGGGCTTTAACATTGCTAACGTTTGGTTTAAATCTCCTGAATTTATAATCTTGTTATTAATGGGGATAGCGGCACTTGTTTCATTGCTTCATCTGGGAAAACCGTTGAACGCTCCTCACTCAATGAATAATTTGTCGGGTTCATGGATAAGCCGGGAAATACTAACTCTGACTTTGTTTACTTTTTCTGTATTCGTTTTGTTTTTAGTGAAGTGCTTTTTGGGAGGGAATCAGCAGCTAATTTCTTTGCTGTACATTTTTTCTTCCGTATGTGGGATTTTCTTTATTTACAGCATGAGCCGCATTTATACCATTGCAACCATTCCTCCCTGGAATTACTGGTATACCCCGGTTTCATTTTTTTTAAGTGTTGTACTATTTGGAACGCTTGGTTTTTATGTACTTAAAGCTTATCTCTTGTTGATGGTTTCAAATCAATTGCTTACTGCGATGCTTGTTTTGTTGGTGTTGGTCATTGCGGCCTCTGCCATTTTACATTATCATTATTTGAATAGCATTAAAGATTTGTCTGTCGATTTTTTGGATTATTCTAAAGGCTTATATTATCGCTTGTTTCTGCTTAGAATAGTGCTCTTGGTTTTACTGCTTCTTTCTTCTGGATTTATTTATTTTCAACCTGTCCCGCTTCTTTTTGTTGTGAGTTTAATTGTTTTTCAGGAATTTGTGGGGCGTTTTATGTTTTATAAATCCTTTTTCAGAATCGGAGTTTAAAGTGTAATCGAAAATATTGGAATAAAAAACGCTCCCTCGATTTTAGCGAAGGAGCGTTTTGTTATCAAAGTGTTAAATTACCAAATTACAGGTCGTTGTTCAGGGGTACGGTACAAGGCATCGTCTTTATTAATCTTAAAGGTTTCGTAAAACTCAGGAACGTTAAACAATGCTCCGTTTACGCGGTATTCTCCCCATGGGTGAACATCTTCTTTTACTTTTCGGATCAGAGCTTTTTCGCGGATTTTACCTCGCCAGATGGTGGCGTAGCTCAAGAAGAAACGTTGCATGTTGTTGAACCCGTCAATATTTGCTGGTGCTTTTTTCCCTTCAAGGCTCATTTTATAAGCTTCCAAAGAAATGGTTAAACCGCCAAAATCGGCAATGTTTTCGCCAAGGCTTAAGTTACCGTCAACGTAAACATCTTTGGTAGCTTTAAACTGGCTGTATTGGTCAACCAATAATTGGGTTATTTCTTTGAATTTTTTGGCATCTTCTTCTTTCCACCATGGTCTCATGTTTCCGTTTTTATCAAAGTTCCTTCCCTGGTCGTCAAAACCGTGAGTCATTTCGTGGCCGATAACCACGCCAATAGCTCCGTAATTTACGGCATCGTCTGCTTCCGGGTTGAAGTAGGGCGGTTGTAAAATCCCGGCCGGGAAAGTAATGTCGTTTTTAATGGGCGAATAACCGGCGTTTACCGTTTGTGGGGTCATTGGCCATTCGTCAGGATCGATTGGTTTGGTGTATTTTTCCAGGTTTTTTTGAACCGCGAAGTAACTTGCACGACGGATGTTGGTAATGTATGAATCGCGTTTAATTTCCAGTTTTGAGTAGTCTTCCCATTTATCAGGATAACCAATTTTAACTTTCATGGCTGCAAGTTTTTCCAGAGCCTTTTGCTTGGTATCATCGCTCATCCAGCTAAGGTTTTCAATCCTTTTTTTCATGGCAGTTTTTAGGTTTGCTACCAGTTTCTCCATTTTTTCTTTGGAGGAAGGAGGGAAATATTTTTCAACATATAATTGTCCAAGTAGTTCGCCTAAGGTTCCGTTGGTTATTTGGGTAACCCGTTTCCATCGTTCCTGGATTTCTTCGTTGCCGGATAGGAACTTTTGATAAAACGCAAAATCCTGATTTACGAAATCATCGCTTAAGAAATTAGCGGTACTGTTAATCAGGTTCCATTTTAAATAAATTTTGAGATCGTCAATGGATGTGTTTCCTAATAATTCATCCATAGCCACAAAAAATTTGGGAGACATGACAATTAACGAATTGAACTTGTGTTCGCTCAGTTTCTTAAAATAAGCTTCCCAATCAAAATTTTTGCTTTGTTTTTGTAATTCCTCAATGCTTGTAGGGTTATAAAGTCCACGAATGTCGCGCATTTCCGTACGGGTTTTTGAATTTTGAGCCAACACTAACTCAATGTCAAAAACTTTTTGTGCCCAGCTGGCAGCTGTTTCTTCGTCTTTTCCTGCTAAAACAAACATTTTGGCAATGTGCTTAACATATTCTGCCCTGATCTCTTTTGGACGTTCTTCGTCGCTGGTGTAGTAGCTAACATCCGGCAAACCTAGTCCTGATTGAGCAAGATAATAGCTGTATTTGCTGTTGTCCATTAAATCTTGAGAAACTCCTCCGCCAAAGAAAGGATCGAGGCTGTGAAGGTGCATTTGTACTATTACATCCAATAAATCTTTTTGTTTTTTGATGTGGTCAATTTTTTCAATTTCGGGGTTCAGTGGAGAAATTCCTTCGGTATTGATTTTTGCAATATCCATTCCTGTAAAATAAAAGTCGCGGATTTGCTGGGCAGCCGTTCCCGGTTCAGCATCTTTAATTTCTGAAATTTCTTTCAGGATATCGTTAATGTCTTTTTCCGCTTTTTCCCGGAGTTCTGTAAAAACATTGTAAGAACTTTTATCTGCCGGAATTTCAAGTGTGGCCAGGTAGCCCCCGTTGGCATAACGGAAAAAATCGTTCCCCGGTTTAATACTTAAGTCCATATTTGCTTTATCAATGGCAGGCGCGCTTGTTTTTTGTGCACAAGCCATCATTAATACGGCAACTATGCCATACATAATTAAGTGTTTTAGTTTCATTTTTTGGGATTTTAAATGATTTTTATAAAATATAAATATATAAAAATGTTTTAATAGTTGAATTCTTCAATTTCGAAATAAGCTTGCGGGTGTTGGCAAGCCGGGCAGGTTTTTAATGCTTTTTTGCCTTCGTGTAAATAACCGCAGTTGCGGCATTTCCATATCACAGTGCCTTCTTTTTCAAACACTTTTCCTTGTTCGAGGTTTTCGTATAATTTGCGGTACCTGTTTTCGTGTGCTTTTTCAACCTGGGCAATCATTTTAAATGCAATGGCAACTTGTTTAAACCCTTCTTCTTCGGCCACACGTGCAAACTCCGGATATAGTTCGGCCCATTCTTCGTTTTCCCCTTCAGCAGCAGCTTTAAGGTTTTCCATGGTATTCCCGATTACACCTGCAGGATATTCAGCGGTAATTTCAACCATTCCGCCTTCTAAAAATTTGAAGAAGCGTTTGGCGTGTGCTTTTTCGTTAATGGCTGTTTCTTCAAAAATGGCAGCAATTTGTTCAAGGCCTTCTTTTTTTGCAACTTTTGCAAAGTAGTCGTAACGCATACGTGCTTGCGATTCGCCAGCAAAGGCTTTTAGTAAGTTTTGTTCAGTTTTGCTTCCTTTTATACTTTCCATAGTACTATTTGTTTTTTAATTATGTAACACTTAAAAGATAAGTGTGTAAAGTTAAGCAAAATTTACTACAGGAAAGTCTTGATAAGGTTCAGTAAGAATTTATTTTGAAGGATAGGAGAAATGCATTTGAACCATGCGCCATTTTCCTCTTCTTTTTTCTAAAACCCCGGTCCACCTCGCATTTTCCCAGCTAGCAGCCTGTCCATTCCATTCATTAATATCATTCAACCGACAGTAATACCATGAAACAGTTCCGTCTTCTGAAAGATTAATATGCATGTCCCAGGTTTCGTATCGGATGTGTTTAAAGCGATCATCCAACCAAAATTGTTCGGCTTGTTTAAATTGTGTAATACCAACAGCTTTGTCGTCTCTGGGGTGAACCTCCAGGTAGTTTTCATCGTTTGCAATAATGCTGTACAATAAGGCCGTGTCTTTTTCTTTAGCCCAGGCAATGGTGTTATGGATGGTTTGCTTTATGATTTCTTTTTCACGGTTCGGATTTTTTGATTTGTTGATGTTATTGCATGAAAAAAATGCAATTATGATTACAAAAAATAATAGTTTACTTTTCATGTTTTAGAAATTTAAAGTTGATTAATTGTGAGCAAAAGAAAAATGGTGTTGAACAATCTTCCAGTCGTTATTTCGCTTTTTCAGAATCCCGGTCCATCTGGTATTTTCCCAGTTTATTTCTTTTCCTTCCCAGGTGTTAAAATCGTCTATTTTACAATAAAACCAAGCGTTATTATGCGATCCGGAAAATGTAATTTTAAGGTCTTTGATTTGGTGACTAACGGCCTTAAATCGGGGGTCGACCCAGAATTTAGCCCCTTGTTTTACATCTGCAATTCCAAACTTTACTTTGTCGTAGGGGGTAATGCTCCTGAAGTTTGAATCGTTGGCAATCACACTGTAAAATAAATCAAAATCTTTATTTCTTGCCCATCCAAAGCAATCATTCAGCTTTTTTGTGATTATTTGTTTTTCTTTTTCTGACTCAAATGGCGTTTTTGCCGATTGACAGCAAGATAATATAATACAAAGAATAAATAAGAAAAGAGAACTCTTTTTAAACATGGTTTTATAATTAAGGTTATAATTTATAATGATGATTTTGACGCAAATTCCCCTTTTGTTAAATGCAATTTTTATATTTTTTTGATCCCATACATTGTGAAAGTATCTGCTAAGTTTGTTACATTTGGGTTTGTTAAACGTTTTGTTATGAAAAAAATCACTCTTTTCCGATTATTCTTATTAGCCTTTATTCTACTGGCTTTTTTCCTTTCTCTATATACTTTTAGAGCTCCAAAGCCTGAACCGATGAATTTGGTTCAGGAAAAATTTTCGGTCGATCGTGCTTTTGAACACGTCAAAGAAATTGCCCAGAAACCACACTCTATGGCTACCGATGAGCATGAAAGGGTGCGGAATTATTTGGTTCAGCAACTTACTCAACTGGGGATTGAAACAGAGGTACAGTCTACCACTTCTATGTACGATTTCCGTGGGGGCGTAAGTGCCGGTTATGTGCATAATGTGATCGGGTTTTTAAAAGGAAGGGAAGGAAAAAAATCGATATTGGTTACAGCGCATTACGATTCGCAGCCCCATACTTTGGGGGCCGCCGATGATGGAGCGGCAGTGGCTGCCATTTTGGAATCGGCCCGGGCATTGACCGAGTATCCTTCCTTGAAAAATAATGTCATTTTTTTATTCTCGGATGGAGAGGAAGCAGCCTTGTTTGGAGCCAAAGCTTTTGCTGAACAACACCCTTTGATGAAGGATGTGGCATTGGTGTTAAATCTTGAATCCAGAGGAACAAAGGGGCCTTCTTATACTTACGAGGTAAGTAACGATAACGGGTGGATTATGCGCGAATATGCCAAAGCTGTAAGTTATCCTATTGCATCCAGTCTGGCTTACGAAGTTTATAAGTTAATGCCCAATAATTCGGATTTTACCATTTATAAAAATCTGGGGTACTCGGGTTTTAATACCGCTTTTATTGAAAGTTTTGTTGATTATCACAGCATGACCGATTCTCCGGAAAAGCTGAGCCTGCGAAGTTTGCAGCACCATGGAACATACATCATGGATATTGTTAAACATTTTGGAGAGCTTGATTTAAGCAATACCAAGGCTGATGATTTGGTGTTTTTTAACTGGATGGGGCATTTTCTAATTTATTATCCGCAAATCTTAAATATGTGGATGATCTTAATTATTTCATTGCTGTTTGTTTTCGTCGTGATTTTAGGGGTTCGAAATAAAGAACTCGTTATTTGGAAAGCATTGGTGGGGATTGCTGTATTTCTAATTTCTGCGGCATTGGCTTTGGGAGCAACCTGGTTGCTGCAAACTGTTATTCCGTCTTTCTATCCGTGGTACGAAAATTTTGATGCCTCAAATTTTTATAATGTCGGGTATTATTTTATGGCTTTTGGAGCCATTTGTGTATTTTTTGTTTCGCTCGTTTATGCCATTTTGTATAAAAAACTGGGTACCTTAAACCTGTGGACAGGCGTACTGTTCCTCAATATTGTGCTGGCTTACTTTATTCAGATTTACATCCCTACCGCTTTGTTTATAAGTATTGTGCCTTTGTTCTTAATGCTGGCTGTTTTACTGGTAAAATTCTTAATGAAAATAAAATCTGATCGTTTTATTTATTTATTCCTAATCGGATTGTTGAGTTTCCCGGTTATTACTTTGTACATGCCGTTTGTAAAAATCCTTTATATCACTTTTGGTCTGAGCCTGGCCGTTGGTGGAAGTCTGGTTTTTGTTTTACTGTTAACCTATTTGTTGCCGGTACTTGAGCATGTTTTTAAACTAAAAAGATGGATTCTTCCATCCATTGCTTTTTTGGCGATAGGTGTTTCCCTTTTTATTGCACATGCTCATTCTGATTATAATGAGGAGCAACCTTATACGAGCGATTTACTTTATTGCCAGAACGCGCAGACGAACAAAAGTATGTGGGTTTCTAATTCGCTTTACCTTGATCGCTGGAAAAAACAATATTTTTCGGAAGCATTATTGGAGCCTTTAACTGAAGTTTATCCGAATACAATGCGTACGCGTCTTAAAAATGAGGCTCCTTATGTTGAGATTCCGAAGCCGGAAATCACAATTTATAGCGACTCAACCGATAACGGCTACCGATATGTTCACCTTAATGTGTGTTCGAACCAGAACGCTGAAAATGCCCAGTTTCTTATTCATCAAAAAGCAGCTATTGAAACCTTGAAAATTAATGATTACCTTGTTAGCGATTCGCTTTTTTACCATAAATTTTATGGTGGCTACTATTATTTTAATTTTTATGGAATTTATAGCCAGGGCATTGATTTGAAACTAAAATGCAAAGCCGGTTCGGATATTGAATTAATCATGGTTGAGAAAAAAATAGGTTTGCCTTCAGTTGAAGGATTTGAGAAAATGCCGGCATACATTGTTCCGCGGCAAGGATATTTTAGTAATATGACGGTGCTGCGAACCGATTGGAAATTTTAAAAAAAAAGGAGCTTTCTAAAAGCTCCTTTTTTTTGTCTAATTGATTTTAAATCCTTTAGGCCGTTTCCAGTGGATTGGTGCTTTGGGTTCAGGTTTTAGTTTGACCTCTTTTTCTTTAAGCAATTCTAATGCTGTTTCTACAGCTTTAATTAATTGTGGGTCCTTACCTTCTAAAACTAATTTAGGATTCTGGATAACTTCAATGTCCGGTGCAACACCTTCTCCTTCAACGGCCCAGTTGCCGTATTTGTCATAGAATCCGCCACGTGGAGCAACCATGATTCCTCCATCAATAAACTGTGGAGTATCCCAGGTACCTACCAGTCCTCCCCAAGTGCGGGTTCCAACAAGAGGTCCCAGCTTTTTGGCTCGGAACATGTAGGGCAGGTAATCTCCGCCAGACCCGGCTCTTTCGTTGGTAATCATAACCTTTGGTCCCCAAATGCCTGCAAAAGGAGAGGTCCAGGGTTGATTGTCTTTTGTTTTGCTGTTAAAATACCCGAAAATCTCTCTCGACATGATGTCAATCATGTAATCGGCAGCCGATCCTCCACTGTTGTTCCGTTCATCCAAAATAACTCCTTTTCGGTCTTGTTGTGCAAAGTAGTATCTGTTGAAAGAGTCAAAGCCATTGCGGGAAGTGCTTGGTAAATATACATACGCCAGTTTCCCTTTCGAAAGTTTGTCAACCATGCGACGGTTGTTTTCAACCCAGTTTATGGTTCTTAAATAAGATTCTACACGGGATGAAATAGGTTCAACCAGAATTTCTTTGGCTGTTGATTTATCGGTTGTGCTGTTTATCATAACCCTGACCGGGCGGTTGGTCGCTTGTTCAAATAAACTGTAAATATTGGTTTTAGAATCAAGGGAAATACCATTTACCGCAAGAATATAGTCTCCTTCTTTAACGTTCATTCCGGGAACGGACAGGGGAGCTTTTAATCTCGGGTTCCAGTTTTCTTCGGTGTATATTTTTGAAATTTTGTAGTGGCCGTTTTCAATAATGTAGTCGCATCCCAATAATCCAATCGGTACATTATCTGTATCGGGCATATCTCCCCCCGCAACAAATGAATGCCCCACAGCAATTTCTCCGCTCATAATGTCAACAACATAATTCAGATCGTTGCGATGACGCACGTGTCTAATCCAGGGCGAATACCATTCGTAAATTTTATTCCAGGGGGCACCATGTGTGTTTCTTACGTAAAGAAAATCTCGCATAAAACGCCAGCCTTCTTTAAAAATTTGTTCGTATTCTGCTTTCGGATCAATCTTAATTTGAACGTTTGTTTTAATGGGTTTTATTGATTTTGAAGGAGGCATTTTTGTATCGGCAATGAACCATGATGCACCTTTACGGTACAAAATGTGTTTTGCATCTGACGAGCTTGTTAAATTGTTAATGCCGCTTAAAAACTCGGATGCTTTATTTTGTTTTATCTCAAACTTTTTAATGGTGATTCCTCTGAAGTTTGGAATACCTTCTGCAACAAAAACGGAGTTCTCCGGTCCAGAAACTAAAGCAAGGTAGTTTCTGGCAGGCATGTTCAGGTGAATGATGCGTTGATACAAGCCTTCTTCATCGATTTTTATTTCGTCTTCTTTTTTAGTTGGTTTTTCAGCTTTTTTGGTTTTGGAGGTTTCTTTTGTCTCGGGTGTTTCTTTTTTTACCTCTTCTTCATCGCTTTTAGCCATCAAGGGGCTTGGGGTTTCTTTCTGAAGGATCAAACAGTATAAACTATATACAGCAGAGGGGTCGTAAGAACTCATATCCAACCAGCCGCTATTTAAACCGTAATTTGTACTTGCTAAAAAGTACAGGTATTTGCCATTTTGATCCCATACCGGTGTTTTTACATCGGCCATTCCGTCGGTTAACTGAATGTGTTTTCCGGTTTCAATATTATAAGCAAAAGCAGCTTTAAAATAATTGTCGAGTTGTTTTGCGTATACGATCCATTTGCTATCGGGTGACCAAATTGGGTTCATCTCCCGGCTGGGGTGAGCAAAGCGATCCATGTCAACCGATTTGCTGCTACCTTTTTCAATGTCAACAACCCATAGCTGGTAGTCGGTATCGGTAAAAGCGAGGTATTTCCCGTCGGGCGACCAATTTGGGGTAAAATAAAAAGTAGGGTTGGGGAGTTCAATTTTCTTGTTGTTTTCTCCATTTTGATCGGCAATTGTTAATATATATTCACCACTGCCATCTGAGAACCAGGCAACTTTATCGCCTTTTGGAGACCAAATCGGGTAACGGTCGGCAATGCCTGGAGTATTGGTGATGTTTCGCCAGCTTCCATCTTCTTTAGGAATCGTGAAAATTTCTCCACGGTATTCGAAAATGGCACGTTTGCCGTTGGGCGATATGTTGGGATTGCTGAGCCGTGCTGAATTTACGTTTTCCCATCGTACACGGGAAAAATTCATATCGCCGATTACTTCAATGTTAAGTTGTTTTGCTTTTTCGGAGCCATCTTCCAGCAAGTGCAAATACCCTCCTTGCTCGTATACAATCGCATCGGCACAAGCATCCAGGCTTTTTACATCAAATTTTTTGTGAAAAGTAATTTGTTTTTCCTGTTTGGTTTTGATGTCATACGACCAGATGTTACTTGCATAGTCTCTTTCTGATAAATAATATACTTTGTTCTTGAACCATATCGGGTATAGGTGACGTTCTTTATCAAGTTGAGGCGTGCGGGTTAATTCTTTTGTTTTAAGGTTTACGATCCAGATAGGCATGGCTTGTCCTCCCCGGTAGTTTCTCCATTCTGGGTCCCAGGCCATAATTGGGGTATATGCAATGTATTCCCCATCTCCCGAAATTTCACCGTATGCTGCACGGGGAATAGCAATGGCTTCAGGAAAACCGCCTTCCAGTCCAATAGTGTAAAATTTATTTTCTTTGGTAGGTGTCCCTTCGCGGGAAGAGCAAAAAAGAATTTTTCCGTCGGGGGTCCAGCCTTGAACTTCATCATAACCCGGATGCCAGGTTAATCTCTTGGGCGAACCTCCCTCAGCAGGAATGACGTAAACATCAAAATTGCCATCGTACTGGGCGGTAAAAGCAATCCATTTTTCATCATTAGAGAAATGTGGGGTCGTTTCATAACCTTCGTTGGATGTTAAACGAATAGCGGTGCCACCGTTGCGGTCAACTTTCCATAAGTCGTTAGCATAAACAAAGACAATGCTCTTTGATGAAACTGTTGGTTGACGTAATAGTTGGGTACCCTGGGCACAAATAGCCGAATACACAAATACACTTAAAATAATGGTGATGATTAATTTTTTCATGGTTGATTTTATTTGTTACACTAAATATAACAAATAAAGACAGACGATTAGAATGTACTTGTCTATAATCTGTAATGATTGGTAGAAAAAATAAAAAATTAAACCAATATTTAATTTATCTGAATAATGGGTTTATCTAGAATGATTAGTCTCTTATATGAACGTATGGCTTAAATTTGAAGGTTTGTCCGCCCACAGAGGCTTCCAGCATTAATCCGCCTTTCCCCATGGTAAAAATCATGATTCCGTTTTCGTATTCAGCGTTGGCAGAAGCCCCTTCGGTTGCGGCAATGGCTGAAACCTGTGCAGCCACTTTTAGATTATCCTGCTTGATTTTATCAAGAACTTTTTTGTTTTCGAAGAAGATAATTTCACGGTAAGCTTGTCCGCCCCATTGAAAGCCAATGTTTATTTGTGTCATTTTTACAACGCCTACAATTTGCCCGTTTTCATAACAAATTCCGGTTCCGGCAGCACCGCCAATCCAAAAAGCACCTTTCCCAACATTTGGGAAAATAATGTAGGCATAGGCGTTGTCGAAATGTTTTTCCATTTGAAAATCGGCTTCAAGAAATTCTTGTTTTGCAAGTTCCGCTTCTTTAATGAGTCTTAAAACTTTGGCTTTTGATTGTGCGTTTACAGTTAAGATCCCTAAAAACAGGGCTATGGTCAGTATGCTTATTTTTCTTTTCATCGTATAGTTTTTTTAGAACGAACGAAATTACTATTCTTTTATTTTTTAAAGGGCAATATTCTTATTTATTTTTTAATCTTAATTTAAAATTTGTGTGAAATGCTTTATTAAATTTGTTGTTCAACCAAATATTTAACAGATATGAGATTTACTGTAAATACTTTAGCAACGGGTTTCCGGAATTTAAAAAATGAATTGTTTTTAATTGTGTTAATAGCCTTTCTTTTTTCGGGATGCGTAAACAATACTGCTAAAAAAGAATTTTCTTTTGTTTTTATGACCGATATTCATGTTCAGCCCGAACTTAAAGCCGATGTGGGGCTTAGCCAGGCAATCGCTAAAGTTAATGAGCTTAACCCTGATTTTGTAATTACCGGGGGCGATCAAATCATGGATGCCTTGCAGCACTCTTACAGCCGATCCGATTCGTTGTACAACATTTATTACACTTTGAGTCAAAAATTTGCTGTGCCGGTTTACAACACCCTGGGAAACCATGAGGTATTTGGCTTGTATGAAAAAAGTGGTATCTTCCCGGATCATCCCGAGTTCGGAAAGAAAATGTTTAAAAATCGGATGAAATACGAAAAGACGTACTATTCATTTAATCATAAAAACTGGCATTTCATGATTTTGGATGGGATTGGCTATACCGACGACCGGAACTATTACGGGCATGTTGATTCTGTTCAGATGGAATGGATCAAAGAAGATTTAAAAACGCTTGATAAAAAAACGCCAATCGTGATATCTATACATATTCCGATGATTTCTATGTCAGCTCAAATTAGTGGGGGAAGTAAAGAAACAATGGGTGCCCATGCCATCGAAAATGCGCCCGAAGTTTTACAGCTTTTCAAAGATCACAATCTAAAGATTGTTTTGCAAGGGCATTTGCATATTGTGGAAGAAATGATTTTTAGAGGAACCCACTTTATTACCGGGGGAGCTGTTTGTGCCCGTTGGTGGACCGGTCCGCTCCAGGGATTTGAAGAAGGTTTTGTTCTTCTGAAACTGGATGAGAACAGCGATGACTTTAGCTGGGAATATATCGACTATGGCTGGGATGCCGTAAAATAATAATGTTTTACAATTGTTGATTTTATTGTTTGTCCGACATAATCAGGAGTTGGACAGACTCTAATTTATCAAACGATCGATGATCGGATCAAGCCCGCTGATAAAAAATTCAATAGCAATTACCATCACAATCAAACCCATTAAACGCATCATTACGTTAATCCCGGTTTGACCGATTACTTTTATAATACGTGAAGATCCGTAAAGCGACAGGAATGTGATTAGGATCACCACAAATATAGCGATAATGAGAGCCATTTGTTTTGCCGGGGAGTCGGCATCTTCCATCAGGATGATGGCATTGGTAATGGCTCCTGGGCCGCAAAGTATGGGGATGGCAAGTGGGGTTACCGAAATATCGTTGACATACGATTTGATTTCGGAGCTTTTAACTTTTACTTTGGCTAAACGGGCCTGGAGCATATCCATGCCGAGCAAAAGAAAAATAATACCGCCCACAATTCGGAGGCTGTCGATAGAGATTCCGAAAAAGTTAAATAAAAATTTACCGCCAAAGGCAAAAATCAAAATGATAATAAAAGCGACTACCGAGGCTTTTCTTGCGGTGCGAACGCGTTCTTTTTGGTCAATTTCCGAAGTCATGGTCATAAAAACCGGCATGATCCCCAGCGGGTTAATCAGGGAGATAAAAGAGGTGAAGGATAAAATCCCGAAAGTAAGTATTTCGTTCATAGTTTATGGTTTTTGCTTTTGCAAAATTCGACAAACTTTGTTTTCCCGACGCGATTTTTTTTAAATTTTTTCTAAACTTATTTTAGAAGAAGACAGTTAACCCCTACGAGGCTTTAAAACCCTCAGGGGTACGTTGACTGGTAGGTCGTTTCGTTTTTTTGTAAGCACTTATTTCCTATATTTTAAGAAATTTGGGTTTTGCCTTGAATCTGACAGTTTTAAAATTTTAATCTCGGAAGGCAGAATCTGGTAAAAAATCAAATAATCGCCTTCAATAACAATTCTGATATTCTTTTCGCTGGAACACAACCCGAGCCTGGGATTGGTTTTAAGTTTGTGGACAGTGTTTTTGATTTTATGGTTTAATCTTACACTGTATTTTTTATTTCCGTTTCGTTGGTAATAGAAATCAAGGATTTCAAAGAGATCAATTTTGGCTTCAGATGACCAGACTATTTTTCTTTTAGCCATTTTTCGGTTTCTTTAAAAATGTCATCATTTTCAATGAAATCGCCTTTTTCAATTTTTTCAATTCTTTCGTTTAGCATTGAAACAATTTCTTTATTCAGATAAACCACTTCATTATTTTCTGTTTTAGAATCAATAATGGTTTTTAGGGCTTCTAAGAAAGAAATATCATTGATATTCTGAAGCTTTTTGATGATTTGGTTGCGTATTTCGATGGCAGTCATGGTGAAAGTATTTTAAACAAAGATAAAACTACTTATACTTAAAATACAAGCCCGTTCTTAATCTTTCTGAGAGCTTTAAGGCTTAGGGTACTCCAAGTAAATTATTATAGAAGTAGATATTATGGACCTAAGTATATATATCTTTTTAGGTAGTTGTAGTTTGAAAAAGTCCATACTACACAATAATACCCCGCACCGTTGCTATTGGCCATTGCTATTATTAAAGTATCATTATAATACTTAATTAATGTCTGTTCTAAGTTTGCATTAAATAAATTTTTTATAGCTTCTTTAGGAATAGTAATGTCTTTTCCGTTAATCTTGACCTTTAGGTTTGTGATCGTGTTATCAATTTCACTTGGTGGCCCATCTGTTCCATAATAACAACCTTTGGGATAAGATTTTGTTTCGCTTTTTGAGATTTCCTTGATTTCTATTTGAACCTGAATGGAATCGTTAGAAAAATTAAGCGAATTATTGTTCAATTTTAGGTTGTTCTGAAATATTTCAATGTTTTCTATTGGTTTAATCCGCGATCGATGAATAAATCCTTTTTTCCCAGAGGGGGTAAAACAGCTTTTGTCTTTATCGTATAAAAAGATTGGAATCCAGTCCTTTTTGTAAAACCAGGAATCCCCATTATAATAAAAAACATCGGATTCCTTTAGCTGCCATAAAATTGGAGCGTTGATTGAGGAGTCTTTACGGACATTTGTATATTCATCTACATCCTCAATCATTGCAATTGAGAATTGAGCAAATGAATTTAAAGCTGCTAACAGAAAAATGAGTGATAGAATTGTATATTTCATTTTGTAATTATTTAAACCAAGGTACTAAAATATTTGTCCTCTTTTTATACTCTTGATAATCTTTTTGTTTACCCCATTTTTTATCGGCATAGCTTTCTAACTGGGGCAGGCCGCTTACAAATATTAACAGCACAATAATAAAGGCCGGGCTTATGGCTGCAATAGCCATTTGCAGGGGCGTTAAGCTGAATGCCACAAAGAGATAAACGCCTATCCAAACCAACATCTCTCCAAAATAATTGGGGTGGCGCGAGTATTTCCACAATCCGCTTTGGATAAATTTGCCTTTGTTTCCGGGCTTAAGTTTGAAACTAAATTTTTGGTAATCGGCTACCGATTCGATGATGAACCCAAGGGTAAAAACGATTAGTCCGATAGTGTTGTAGTTGATGGCTCCGGCATTGATATAAAAAATAGCGGGGATCATAATCACCCACACGGCAAAGCCCTGCAACAACCAGAATTTTAAGAAGCCGGAAAAGGAACCACGGAAATCGTCGAAGCGACGGTCTTTGCCTGCTCTCCAGATGCGGGCCATCAGGAAGCTCCCTAAACGAACGGCCCAGATAATAATCATGGAAACCAGGATCAAATTATTGGGGGTATAAGGGGATCGGACATAAGCAATAACACTTAAAACGATAAAGCTTAAGGCGTAGGAGAAATCGGTTAATTTATCGGTTCTCAGAAAAAATGCCGGGAAAAACAGAAGGATGTTAATGCCCAAAGATATGGCGAGATAAAAGACGAGTTCGTGCATGATTGCTTGTTTTAAAGGTGTTTATCCTAAAGATAAGAATTAGTTTTTGAAAAATTGCAACCCTTGTTTTTTTTTGTTGTCAGTAGGAGTGAAAAACATAAGAAAAAAAATTAATGAAACAAAAAATTATTTTGATGGTCACCTTGCTTGGCCTTATGATGGGGCAACTGAATGCTCAGGAATTGAAACAAATTATCCGTGGAAAAGTAATTGATAAAGATTCGCAAATGCCTGTTGTTAGTGCAACAATCGTGATTGTTGATGCCGATCCTTTGGTAGGAACTACGACCAATGTGGAGGGGGAGTTTGTTTTTGAACCGCAGCGCGTAGGACGTTATGATTTTCGTGTACAATGTATGGGCTATGAGCCCCGTATTGTAAGCAATATTTTGGTTAGAGTTGGTAAAGAAACCATCCTGACCATTCATCTAACAGAATCGGTGATTGAGCTTAAGGAAGTGACCATCAGTGCGAAAAAGCACAAAGGAGAGCCCTTGAACAAAATGGCATTGATCAGTGCCCGTTCTTTTACCGTCGAAGAAACCAATCGTTATGCTGGCAGTTTTGATGATCCGGCGCATATGGCAGCTAATT
Organism: Bacteroidales bacterium; assembly: GCA_963664245.1. Taxonomy (GTDB): domain Bacteria; phylum Bacteroidota; class Bacteroidia; order Bacteroidales. Next base: position 1,057,125 of record OY760934.1, on the reverse strand, counting down.
TTGCGGGGGCAATGGGCAGCCCCGATGGAGGCAATGATATTATTGTTCGCGGGAACTCGCCCCGTGGTATGCTTTGGCGTATGGAAGGTATTGAAATTCCAAACCCTAATCACTTTGCCGATGAAGGTTCGTCGGGAGGAGGAATTAGTGCCTTAAACAGTAAAATGCTTGACAACTCCGATTTTTATACAGGAGCTTTTCCTGCCGAATATGGAAATGCTTATTCGGGGGTGTTTGATTTGCGATTGAGAAATGGGAATAAACATAAACGCGAGTACTCTTTTAGCTTTGGAATCATTGGTATTGATTTTACGGCAGAAGGCCCATTCAAAAAAGGTGGCGATGCTTCTTACTTGGTCAATTATCGTTATTCGGCTTTGGATTTGTTGGATGCAATAGGCATAAAAGTTGCCGGAGATGCTGTTCCCCGTTTCCAAAATATTTCGTTTAAAGTGAATGCGCCCACTAAAAAATCCGGAATATTTACGGTGTTTGGTTTAGGTGGACTAAGTGGTATTAAAGAGTATAAGGATGAGTTTAAACTTGATTTTGATACGGATTTAGCCATGATGGGTATTTCTCATACGTTGCCGTTAGATAATAAAACTATTTTACGAACCGTACTTTCGTTTTCAGGTTCAAGAAATACAGGACAAGACAGAGATAGTACCGCACAAGATTATTATCGTTTGGAATGGAAAGAAAAAATTACATACAGCGATTTATCCTTTTCTACTTATTTAAACCGTAAATTCACTCCCAAACACTCACTTAAAGCCGGTTTAACTTTTACCAAAAAATACTACAATATTTTTGGTGAAGAGTGGAATTTTGACGGTGATTACTTGGAGCAAATTCTTGACAGGAAAGGGAATACTGAAGTACTTCAGGCATACTTAAGCTGGAAATTCCGTTTTGCTAAAAATGTAACCCTGGTTTCAGGACTTCATTATACTAAGCTATTCCTGAATAATAATGAGGCTATTGAACCAAGGGCTCAGCTAAGCTGGGAGTTTGCGAAGAGCCATAAGTTAAGTCTTGGATTTGGGATGCATTCTAAAATTGAATCCATGTCAAATTATCTGGCTCAACAAAAAGATGGATTCAACAATATTACTTACCCCAACGAAAATCTTGGTTTCTCAAGAGCCTATCATTATGTCGTAGGGTACGAGCATTCATTTAGTAAAAATTTGTTGATGCGTCTGGAAGCTTATTATCAAGATTTGTATGACGTTCCTGTTGAGGATGATCCGTCCAGTTCTGTTTCTTTATTAAATCGTGATGATGGTTATACCAATGATAAGTTTGTAAATGAGGGAACCGGTAAAAATTACGGGTTTGATTTTACATTGGAGAAATTTTTTAGCCAAAATTATTATTTCCTCGTTACGGCTTCTGTTTTCGATTCAAAATACAAAGCCAAGGACGGTGTAGAACGAAACACTTTGTACAATACAGATTATTTGTTTACGGCTTTAGGAGGAAAAGAATGGCAGCTTAAAAACAATGGTATTGAAAGTACTTTGGCTGTAAGTTCAAAAGTAATCTGGAACGGGGGGAACCGATATACGCCAATTGATGTGGAAACTTCAAGAGCAAAAGGAACAACTGAATACTTTGAAAATCTGGCCTTCTCAAAACAACGTGATAATTTTTTTAGGTGCGATCTCAAATTACAATATCGCAAGAATAAAAAGAAAACCACACATGTCTGGGAACTGGATATTCAAAATGTAACCAATCAGCAAAGCATTATTTGGGAATATTGGGATGAAGATGATCAAAAAGTTGAAAGCATTAAGCAATTGGGTTTATTGCCGGTGATTAGTTATCGGATTGAGTTTTAGTGTTTTTGTTGGGTTCTCCGGTGATTTTTATGCTTTCGCCGGAAAACTCAATAATATCTCCAACTCGGCATTTGTAGCGGCGACGAAATTCAGTTTTTCCGTTAACTCTCACTTCTCCTTCGTCAATAACTATTTTTGAATGAGCACCTGATTCAGTTAGTCCCATAAATTTGAGGAGTTTCATTAATTCAAAATATTCCTGGTTAATTAGTTCGAATTCCATTTTGCAGTTTTAAATAAATATAATTTTGTTTGTTTGGCTCATGAAGTTAGTCTTAAATTCGAAAATGTAAAGCCCTTTTTTTAAATTATAATCTTTTTGGTTGTGGAATTGAAATAAATGTTCGCCGGAACAGAGTTGTTTATCCAACAAAACTTCAAGCAATTCCCCGTCTTTACTGAACAAATTAACAGTGACAGTTGCAGGTTCTTTAAGTTTGAATTTTAGATTTAACAAGCGGCTGAAAGGGTTTGGGTATATTTTTATGTCGTATTCTTCAGCTTTGTTTTCCGCAATGGCAACGTTTGTATCGAGGTTCCAGTTTTCCAAATTGTCAAAAACAATATCTGAGGCGATATTCTGGAGTGGTGTTACAATGTCGTCGGATAAATAGGCATGGTAAGTGTTTCCTTTTACCGATTGAAGATGGATTGCTGCAAACATAACACAGGCTGCTAAATATGAACCTTCCGGGGAAGGATGGAAATTGTCTGTGCTGTACAAGTTAATCTCAGGATGTTGCTTGATTACGGTGTTCCATGCCTGTCCGACCGGGCTGATTCTTAGATTTTTTATGTCTGCTAAATACAGGGTTCCGGTTAAAATTTTTTGAAAATATTCTTCTCTTGTGTAATAGCCTTCACCCGTAACATTTACGCCATTCTGTGCGCTCCACATGAGTTGATAATAAATTTTTGCCCCGGGGCTTTTTCTATGAATTAGTTGTATGGTTTGTTGCAATACATTTTCTTCTATGAGGTACATATCGGGGAAAGCTACAATATCATCAGATTGTAACACGACAACATCCCATGTTTCAGAGTTTACTTTTTCTTCAAATGATGGCAGTCCGATGATATGCCGTAAAGCGCGTCCTCCATAAACAGCTTGTTCTACTTTAATTTTTATGTTTTGATTTTTGGATAGATTCTCGAAGGTTTTAGGCATTTCGTTGAAATAGGTATTGCTATTTCCTACGAATAGTACGTTGATGGTGTCGTTGGCATAAATTGTACTTATTATTGCCCAAAGGAAGAATAACAAGCTTGCTTTTTTCATGATTGCTTTAAATAAATAAGATGCATACAAGCTTAAATACCCTTGGTGTTGATTCAAATAATTATATCCGGATGATAAAATTTGCTTAGTTGTTTGTACAAATTTTCCGGTGTCTTCTTGCCCTGAAAAAATATACGGGCCAAAAAATGTATTTTTTTGATTTAGTCAGAAAAAGCCGGGTGTTCATCAGGCAAAGGTTTATTTTTTCGGATGAACTGATTTTAAAAGTTCCGTTTTTTATAAATACTGAATCAGATTGTGTTTTAAACCAAATGGAATAATTGTTTTCTTTAATCCACTGTTTTATCTTTTTCAGGTTTGGGTTGGTATAAAATTTACCGTGCGTTTCAACCGATACAATTTTGGGGCGGCTGATCATGTTTTTTAACACATGCCATTCAGCTCCTTCGGTATCAATACTTAAGAGGTCAATTTCTGAATTGTCAATTTCATCAAAAGTAACACATTCAACTTCAAAATTATTTGACTCTTCTACTTTGTAATAATCGTTAACAATGGCAGGGCTTTTTTCCAGTGTTGATACAAAGGTTGAGGCTCCGGCACGTGAAAGCGATAAGGTCCCTTTATGGCTGAACACTGCCAGCGGGTAAAGCTCAATGTTTTTGTTATCTGAGAAATAATATTTGATTTTTTTAATGTTATTCGGATCGGGTTCAACCAAAATTGATTTTTTCCCTTCGTTGATAAAATCCAAAATATTTGAAGTTTCAGGAAAATAAACACCGACTTCACATACGCAGTCAATTGGAATATTTTTTGACTTTACTTTTAAATATAAAATATTACTGTGTTTAAGCATTAAAACCGTTGGGTTTTGGAATAAATGGTTTAAAAAGTTGCAAAAATACTAAATATAGACGAGAAAAATTAATGTTAAAAATATTAAATAAACTATAACGAAACTTAAAAAAAAGAATACTTCGTAAGTTATTGCCTTATTTTCGTATTGCATAACGAATAAACCACATGCATAATAGTTTTTGGCTTTCTGTTTTATTTTGGGTTTTGACTCTGTCTGTTAGTTATGCTCAGTCAGACTCATCATATGTTTATCTTCATGCTAAGCTTATCAATGCTGAAACCGAAGAAGCTTTACCCTATGCCCATGTGTTGTTGAAATCAAAAGCCCTGGGAATGATTACGAATGAAGACGGAATATTCACCATCCGTGTTTTGTTTTCTGATACTTTGGTGTTATCGTCGATTGGTTTTGAGCGAAAAGAAATTGTAATGGCTGGCTTCCAATCAGATTCAAGTTTGAGAATTATACCGTTAGAGCCTCATATTTATGAACTGGGTGAGATTGTTGTTACCCAATATCCCACCTACGAACGTTTAAAAGAAATTGTAACCAACCCGGAATATACAAATGAGGAAAAAATGGTTTTTAGAGCGTTGAATAACATTTATGGCGGAACCGGTTTACATACCCCAAATTTGAATTTTGAGCCTAAACGTATTGTGAGGGGAGGTGTTTTTTCTCCCTTTACAGCTATTTTCAATTTGGTAGATGATGAAACAGCCAGCTTAAAAAAACGTGAAAAGCTTGAAATGAAAGATGATTACAGGGAAAAGGTTTTGAAAAGAGTAAGTACCGATCAGATAAAGCAATTAACCGGTTTGAAAGATAGTGTGGTGGTAGAACGCTTTATAGAATTCTGTAAGTTCGATTTGTTTACGCTTAACAATTTTACCGATTACGAAATCTTCCAACAAATTATTGAAAAGTATAAAGCTTTTAGAAGAAAATATTAAGTTATTAACTTGCAGTGCGCTCACCTACAGTAATTTGTGTAATATTTTGGTTTTCTTGTTTGTTTTTTAACAGCATTTTTTGTATGAAATTTAGAATAATATCTAATTTTGGCCCATGTTTTAACTCTAATTTATAAATGCTATGGAAAAATCGAAAACAATTAAATCGGTCAGTTTTGTTATTGCCGGTGCTTTATTGCAAGTTTTTTATGGAGTTGGAAGTGGTTGGGGAACCTCAATTATTTCAATTTTTGGCTTAATTATATTTTTAATTGGACTGAAACAACTCAAGGACGGCCTGGATGGAAATGGGGCCGGCGCAGTTAGTTTATTGATTATTGCCGCGATTATTGGAATAATTGCCAGTGTTCTTGGTATGATTCCAATTATTGGTTTGGTTGCCATTATTTTATTTATTGTTGCTTTTGTTATTGAATTGTTGGGGTTCTTAAAACTTAAAACTTCTGAAACCATTGGTGCAACTGGTAAAGCAGGTGCGGGATTATTGGTGATTTCAATGATTTTATCTTTGCTTGCCGGTATTCTAGGAATTATCCCTGTGGTAGGTAGTATTATTGCTACCATCTTGGCTATTGTATCTCTGTATTTTATGTTTACGGGTTGGGTGAAAGTCCAAAACGGACTGATTGGAGATATTAATGCTGTGAATGCTGTTACCCAAATTTTAATTGGTACCTTACTGATGTTGTCTAATTCGGCAACCAGTGGATGGGGGGCTGCTATTGTTTCATTGCTTGGGTTAATATTACTGATCCGTGGATTCAATTTATTGAAATCGGAGGTGGACGAAACCGGCAAAAAAGCGATTGGCATGTTAATCATTGCAGTTTATGTCGGAATATTAGCCTCTGTGCTTGATGTTGTTCTTTCTTTAATGAATATTGGAAAAGGTATTTTACAGCAGTCGAACGGAACATTTGAAACCGTTGTGATGTTAGCTTTTGCAGCTGCTTTTGTGATCCAGTTTTTAGGCTATATGCAACTTAAAGGTTCGGCATCCATCAGCGAAGAAGGCAAAAAAGGCGTTCTGTTTTTAATGATCTCCATGATTTGTGGTGCTGTGGCTAATTTAGGTGGATTTGTATCTTTTGGAGGAATCCTTACAACTATTCTTTCAATTGTAGCTATTACATTGGTATTCTTTGGTTGGGTTAAAATTCAAGGCGGATTGCTTGAAAAAAAATAGTTTAAATTTTATATATTTTTAGAAAAGCAGCTTTTTACGGCTGCTTTTTTTGTGATTTTATAATTTTGTTGAACCGTTTTATAACATATTTTGATGCTCGGTTCGGCTAATAATCTCGTTTTGCAATTCTTTGGTTAAATCCACAAAATAATCTGAATAGCCTGCCACGCGGACAATCAGGTCTTGGTAATCTTCGGGTTTGGCCTGTGCTTTTTTTAAAGTTTCAGCACTGACCACGTTAAACTGGATGTGGTGACCGTCCAGCCTGAAATAAGAACGAACTAGTTTCACGATTTTATCAATGCCTTCTTCTGTGGACAGAAAATCAGGGGTAAATTTTTGGTTCAACAAGGTTCCCCCGGTTTTGATGTGATCGATTTTTGAGGCTGATTTAAGCACAGCTGTTGGTCCGTTCTGGTCGGCTCCCTGAACCGGCGAAATTCCTTCCGATAGCGGTTGTCCGGCTTTTTTGCCATCGGGCATAGCACCGATAACGCTGCCAAAATACATGTGCGAAGTGGTGGGCAACATGTTGATCTGGTAAGTTCCGCCCCGTTTAGTTGGTCGTCCGTTTACGGCCTCAAAAAACATATTGAAAATGCTTCGTGCCTGCTCATCGGCATAATCATCGTCGTTGCCGTATTTTGGTGTTTTATTTTTCAAAATGGCCCAAAGCTCTTCATTATTTTCAAAATTTTGGTCGATGGCTGTTTTGAGTTCTTTAAACGAAATGCTTTTTTTGTCGAACACCTGTAGTTTGATGGCTGTTAGCTGATCGGTAGTGCTTCCCAAACCAACCCCCTGGATGTAGCGTGTGTTGTAGCGGGCTCCCCCTGAATTATAATCTGTAGCATTTTTTATGCAGTCGTCAATCACCAGCGAAAGGAAAGGTGCCGGCATTTCGGTGGCATAAATTTCTTCGATGATGTGGTTGCCTTCAATTTTGATGTTGATGAAATGCTGCATTTGTTTTTGATAAGCGGCCATCAACTCATCAAAAGTTTTAAATGAATCAATTTCTCCCGTTTCAATTCCAATCTGTTTTTTTGTTCGCGGATCGAAGCCGTTGTTTAGTGTAAGTTCGAGGATTTTCGACAGGTTAAAATACCCGGTCAGGATGTAGCACTCCGTTCCGAAAGCCCCGGTTTCCACGCAACCGCTGGCTCCGCCGTTTCGGGCATCGGTTAAGTCTTTGCCTTGGAACAAAAGCTCCTGAACAATGGCCTCGGTGTTGAAAATGGAAGGTTGCCCAAAGCCGGTTTTAATGATTTTCAAGGCTCGTTTAATAAACCTGTCCGGGTTCTTTTTACTCAACTGAACCATGGACGAAGGCTGCAACAAACGCATTTCTTCGATCACATCCAAAATCAGGTAAGAGAGTTCGTTCACGGCATCCGAACCGTCTTCTTTTACCCCGCCGATGTTAATCAACGCAAAATCGGTGTAGGTAGAGCTTTCCTTCAAAGTGACGCCCATTTTTGGCGGTGCCGGATGGTTGTTAAACTTAATCCAAAAAGCCATCAACAGTTCTTTGGCTCTTTCTTTGGTGAGCGTTCCGGCTTCTATTTCTTTTTTATAAAAAGGGTAGAGGTGCTGGTCCAGTCGCCCGGGGTTGAACGAATCCCAAGGGTTGAGTTCGGTAATTATGCCCTGGTGGATGAACCAGTAATGTTGCAGTGCCTGCCAAAAAGTTTGAGGGGCCTCGGCTGGAACCACCTTCAGGTTCTTTATTATTTCTTCCCATTCGGCAATTTTAGAAGGGTCGTTTTCTTCCGCTATGCGCGATTCAATTTTTGTAATATGGCGTTTTGCGTAAGCGATGATGGCATCGCAGGCAATTTCCATGGCCAGCAGTTCTTCTTTTTTTTCTAGGCAGTTCGGGTCAGTGCAAAAGCTGAGGGTTTCATAAATTTTTTTGATCTCTTTTTTCAGTTCGTTAAAACCTTTGCCAAACATTTTTTTGCCCAGAACCGTATGTCCGGGGGCACGTTGCTCCTGGAACTCGGTGAATACCCCGGCTTCGTAAGCGGATTTCCACTCGTCAGAAACAGCCTTCATGATTTTTTCGCGTATGCTTTTGCCTTGCCAGTAGGGGATAATCTTTTCCTGGTAAACCTTTTTGGTTTCCTCATCCACGATAAAATATTGTTTTTCGCGGTCATTCAGTTGCTGAAGGTCTTCCAAAGAGTGAAGGCAGATTTCGGGATAGGTTGGCGTTGATTTGGGGAATTTCCCGCGTTCACCCACGATTAATTCTCCACGCATCACGCAGATTTTTTTGTGTTCCATGATGTGCTTGAAAGCCATGGCCCGCCGTACAGGAACAGACAAATTCATCTCATCCGATTGCTGGTAAAAATCGGTCAGTAATTCGGCTCTTTGGTGAGTAATGTAAGGCTCAGAATACGTGCTTTTATCTCTTAAATATTGTATGCGTTCGTTCATTCTTCTTAAATTTTATCCTCCAATTTTTACCTCAAATCCGTCTTTTTCAAACGAGTGTTTAAAAGTGGCAATTTCTTCGTCGGTGTGTGCCCGCAGGTTTATAAGGCGGTTTTCCATTCCCAAACGTTTGTATTTCCCTTCCGCAATTCGGTGAAAAGGAAGGAGGTTCAGGTTCTCTAACCGGAGTTTGTTCATTAGTTGTTTGAATTCGTTCAGGCATTTTTCGCTGTCATTAATGCCGGGAATCAATGGAATCCTAATGTTAATTTTTTTGTGATGTTTGACTAATAAGCCGAGGTTCTTTAAAATAATTGTGTTGTGAACCCCGGTGTATTTTTTGTGCTGTTCGCCATCCACAAATTTAATGTCAAACAAAAACAGATCGGGTTTGTGGATCATAGATTCAAAAATTTTGCTGTTTACCATGCCCGATGTGTCGACGGCTGTGTGTATTTCTTCGGCCTTGCACAAATCAAGCATCTGGGCAAGAAACTGGTGCTGGGAAAAGGGTTCGCCACCCGAAAAAGTAACCCCGCCCTTGGATTCTTCCATAAATATCCAATCCTTTTTGATCTCCAGGAACAGTTGCTCGGGAGTGTACTGTTGATGCTCGTCATTTCCTTCAGGGAGGCAATATGCCTTGCTCTCGGGATTGTGGCACCACCAGCAATCCAGCGGGCAGCCCTGCATAAAAACCGTAGTTCGTATGCCCGGACCGTCGTGTAGCGTAAACCGTTGAATATTGGAAATAATTCCTAACATCTTTTTGATTTGTGAAATAATTAATTAGTTGAGTGATTGCTTGATCGGGGAGGAGAGATTATTGAATCCAGCACTCGTAAAGGTGGCGGCAAAATTTACCATACATTTTAATGAACATATTGGCGGTGTTCATCTCTGAAGGGTATTTGTATGAAAAATCTGTTGCCATTTGTAGTTGTTTGTTCTACAAATGTATGAAATTGTAGTTGTGATTTGCAAATTTCGGGAAAGATAGAAAAAACCGCCCCAAGTTTTTTGAGACGGTTCTAATCGCTTTATTGTTTTGCTTTGAAAACCAAGGTGGTGATTACTTCTGTTAGTAGCCCGTAAATCAATCCCATCACAATGCTTCCCCAGAAGATCATCATTGGATCAAAACCTGGTGATGCTGGGGTGGCTAATACACCACAAGCCATTGGAATGCTAAAAATAATACCCATAACAGCTCCGTGAATGGCCCAGTGGCCCATTTTAAAACGGCTGATGCCGATTCCAAAGCCCATTAACATACGGCTGCTTATGATGCTTAAACTAATCCCCCAGGAGATGTCTCCATTTAAGCTTGCCATGTAAAAACAAACAAGGCCAAATAAAAGCCCTGATAAAGTAGCGACGATGATTCTTTTCATGATTTTTTAATTTAGGTTAATAATTGCTTCAGTAATTTGTTCTTTAACACATAAAGATATAAAATTTATAAAATTTTGACGGTTAATTTTTTATGACAATTATGAAGATAATAGTCTTTTTATTTTGTTTCATTTGTTAATTTTATGGGATGTTTTTTAGTCCTATAAATTACGACGAACCTTTGTTCAGGCCGCCCAGCGAAGCTTACTCTTTAATTTTTCAGCTGACGCTTGGTTGCTCGTGGAACAAATGTGCTTTTTGCGAAATGTACACCTCCAAAAAGTTCAGGGTTCGCAAAGAAGAAGACGTTTTTGCCGAGATTGACGCGGTGAAAAACAGTTATGCTGATACCCGCAAAATTTTCCTCGCCGACGGAAACGCTTTTGTGCTTTCTTTTGATCGGTTAAAGCGGATATTGCTAAAATTAAACGAATCTTTTCCTCGCCTGAACCGAATTTCGGCCTATGCTTTGCCGCAGGATATTTTGGCTAAATCGGAACAGGAACTGAACGAATTGCGGGAGCTGGGTTTGAAATTGCTTTACGTGGGAATTGAAAGCGGCGACGATGAATTGTTGAAAATCATCAACAAAAGTGAGACTTCCCACTCGACAAGGCAAGGTTTGGTGAAGGCCCGCGAGGCAGGGATCAAACTTTCGGTAATGATTTTAAACGGGCTGGGAGGGGAGCAGTATTCGGAGCAACATGCCCTGAACTCGGCTAAGTTGATTAATGAAATCCAACCGGAATATTTATCAACCCTGGTGTTGAGTTTCCCTTACGGCGAAGCGCATTTTAAAAAGCGTTTTGGGGAGGGTTTTAAAATGTTGAGCTCCCTGGGACTGATTAAAGAAATGGGGCAATTTATCGGGAATCTGGAATTGGAGAATTCGGTTTTCCGCAGCGATCATGCTTCCAATTACCTGGTGCTGAAAGGAAACCTGAATCGAGATAAAGAAGAATTACTGGCACGCATCAGGCAGGTGCTTGAAAACCCGGAACAGGCGGGTTTGCGTCCGGAATTTTTGAGGGGGCTTTAATTTTTAAAGTCAGCCGATGACTATTTGCCAAGTAGGTGCATAATATTAAATATATTGAAAATCGTTTCTTAAAAGTCATCGGCTGACTAGCTTGAAGTTTTATTAAATTTGAATAATGACTACCAAACAGCAATCATACATTTATGTTTTAATCCAGCTTTCGTTGATTGCTTATGTCTGCATTTCCGAGATTCCGTTTTGTAGCACACCTTATTTGCTGGCCATTGAAATTTTGGGCATCCTCATGGTGTTGTTTGCTGTGTGGAGCATGAAAATGGGGAACTTTAACATCAATTCTGTGCCCAAAGAAAAAGGCGAGTTGCGTACCACTGGTTTTTATGCCGTGGTTCGCCATCCCATGTATTTGTCTACGCTGGTAGTGCTGTTGCCGCTCGTTATAGATTACTTTAATTATTACCGCCTGGCAGCCTATGTTTTATTGATTCTTGTCCTTATCTTTAAACTGACGTTTGAAGAAAAACTCCTGCTGAAAGAATTTGAGGGCTACCGGGACTACCGGAAAAAAACCTGGCGGTTGGTGCCGTTTGTTTATTAAAAGAAAAGTTTATTATGAAGTTATTTTTACAACTAAAACATTGGCAGATTTTAACTCTATTTATTTTAATGGCAATAACTTGTAGTAAAGTAATGGGAGACAAATTTGACATTCTTTTTATTGTTATATATGTATTTTGTTTTATAGGATGGATTTATTCAATAGGAAAAGTTGCGAATAAATTAAATCGTAAAAGTAAAGTAGAAAATTATAAAGAAAACTTATGGTTTGCCCTTTATTTCGTAACATTAGTTATTCTTATGGATTCAGGTGCAGATTTTCAAAATTCTGAAAGGTTAAATGGATGGGTAAGATTTGTTTTAGTAGTAATTGCAATGGTTTCAATGATAAAATTGATTGTTTTTTCTTCAAAATCATTAGTGCAATATGAAACCCAAAAGAATGTTAGCTTTTCAGAATATTTTTATGAATTTATAATGATTTTGTTTTTCCCAATAGGAGTATTTGTTCTTCAACCCAGATTGAATAAAATATTGAAATAAAATTACTTTGGAACAACTTACGCTCACGAAACGAGTAAGCTTATGAAAAAAATAAATTTTATAAACAAACCATTTTATTGGATTTTGTTAGCATTTCTTGGCTTGTTATTAATGTGGAACACTTATAGTTTAATCTTAACTCGAAAGCTATTTGGTGTATTTCCTGTTATTATACAGCTCGTTTTAATTGTTTTAATACTAATTAAACATGAGTATGCAAAAATTGGGATTAAAATATGGTCTTTGGTGTTTTTGATTATAGCCCCAGGTCTTGTTTTGTTGGGAATAATCTTGAAATTATTTGCAAGTAGTAATGAAGAAATATCAACAAATGCTATAATATTTGATGGGATTACGATTATAGCCGGAATATTGATTTTTAGTTATACAAATGATTCGATCCAATTTGAAGAGTTAGAGTCAAATAACGCTCACGAAGTGAGCAAATAACAATAAATAACAGAATAACTATGAACTTAAACCTCAAAAATAAACTTTTTATCATCCCCGGGGCAACCAGTGGCTTTGGGAGAGCTATCTTAATCCAGTTGCTCGAAGAAGGGGCATACGTAATCGGCATTGCCCGTACCAAAGAAAAACTTGACGAATTGCAGGCGCAATATCCCGGCTGCTTGCAGGCCGTTTGTGGCGATATTTCGGAGGGTTCAACCCAGCAAAAAGTATTTGATTTGTTGGATGGGCGCGAGTTGTCCGGGGTGTTGGTAAATGCGGGCGGTCCCCCGGCAAAATCTTTTCTGGAAACCACCCTGGAAGATTGGGACGAAGCCTACAACAAACTCCTGCGCTGGAAAGTGGAGTTCGTCCAAAAAATAATGCCTGTTTTTCAAAAGCAGAAATACGGCCGTTTTGTGTTCATTGAAAGCTCATCGGTAAAACAGCCGGTGGAGAACCTGGTGTTGAGCACTTCGCTCCGTTTGGCGGTGGTTGGCATGGTCAAAACCCTTTCGGAAGAACATGCCCATGAGGGCATCACCTTTAACGTGATGGCTCCGTCTTATCACGAAACGCCTGCTGTAAACCGTTTGTTTCAAAAGAAAGCCGAAAGCCTGGGCATCAGTTTTGAAGAAGCCAAACGGGAAGTGGAAAGAAATATCAGGGTCGGTAAAATGGGCAATCCCGAAGATTTTGCCAGCCTGGCACTGTGGCTCTTTTCTAGGAAAGCCGGATTTGTTACCGGGCAGGTGTATGCCCTGGATGGCGGGGTGATTAAATCGACACTTTAGATTGATTATTTTTGATTTTTTATTGCTGAATGTTTTATGATTTTATTTACTAAATGCAAAAAGTGTAAACATGATATCCGCTTTTTTTCCTGGGAAACGGATCGTGTAAAAATGTCGATGGAAAAAGGAAAATCCATTGCATTGAAATGCAAAAAATGCAATCATAAAGCCAATTATCATTTGAATGATATTATTGCCCGAGCCAGTAAAATTGCACTATTGACAGGCTTATTAGTGTTTGTTATTGGGACAATAATCGTTGCTTATTTGTTTGGATATATTTTCCTCAATGAAGTAACATTGCTTTGGATTTATGCGATCGCACCTCTAATGCTTACTCCAATTACAATTTACATTTTAATTCAAAAGGAACAAGAAAGTAAGGTGCGTAGATTTAATAATACCAGTGTGTAATTTTAGCCTTTCATCTTCTTTAACCTCACGTATTTTATAGCGTAAATATTTTGTAGATACGCTAAGATTCTTTCCTATATACTTGAATGTCGAATAAAAATTAACGATTCTAAAATCAAAAATCGTTAACCTTTATTCTTAAATCCTTTAAAACGGTAAATCGTCTTCTACTTCCGGAGGAATTTCATCCAGGCTTGGTTGTGGTGGAAGCTCATTGTTTACTTGCATGTCTGCTTTTTCGAGCCGCCAGGCTTCCAGGTTGGTAAAGTAACTCACACGGCCGTCTTTTTCCCACTTGCGTCCTTTTATGTTAAAGTGCACTTTGATGTCTTCATTAATTTGATAAGGGTCGATTAAGTCGCAACGGTCCTGACTCAACTGAAATTTAATGGTCTCTGTGAATTCCCGCCCACCGGCATTTTCAATTTTTTCAATCACGAATTCACGCTTTTTAAAACTGGCCGTTACATTTTGGGTGTCAAATTTTTCTGTTAATTTTCCTGTAATTTCAAAACTCATAATTTGTTTGCTGTTATTGTTAGCTTATATAAAAATTCTACTGTTTAGTTTAAACTTTTGCTATATTTTTTTGCCAGAAGCTGGAAGACAGAAGCGTGAAGTTTTTGATTCGGTTTAAAATAACTTTCTTCTAGCTTCAAACTTCTATCTTCCAACCTTTTTATTTTTGAGTGACTAAAATTGAATTGTCACACTAAACATTTTATATTTCTTAATACTCAATTCTCAAATTATTCTCTTTCCATTCGTTAAAAACCTGTCGGGCTTCTTTCTTCATAAATTGTTCGGTCGGGATTTGTCGCTCGTCAATGGGTAGCGAAACTTCTTTGTAAATAAAAGAATCGTCAAAGTCGGCCCCCGAAGCATCTTCGCGGTCGGCAGCAAAATAAAGTTTTGCCGGGCGCGCCCAGTAAATGGCACCCAGACACATGGGGCAGGGTTCGCAACTGCTGTAAATTTCGCAGCCTTCCAGCTGAAAACTGTCCAGATTTTTGCATGCTTCACGGATCGCAACAATCTCGGCATGAGCCGTGGGATCATTATTTACAATAACGTGATTACTGCCTTCGCCAATGATTTTCCCCTCTTTAACAATCACGGCTCCAAAAGGGCCGCCGTGTAAATTTTTGATGTTTGAACGTGCCAGTTCGATGGCTCGTTGCATGAATTTTTCGTTCATTTTTGTTCGATTAATTCCGACCAATTTCCTTTTTTAGTATTGAATTCCAAAGCCTGGTATAGTTTATTTCTGTAATCCTCCAGCGGGATCAGTTTTGCTCCAAAGCTTTTCAGTAAAGGCGTTTCCATTTGTGCGTCAATCATCTGAAAATCCCATTCTTTTAGCTGCTGAACCAGGCTATAAAACGCAATTTTTGAAGCATCCGTTTGAAAGTGAAACATTGATTCTCCAAAGAAAACCTTTCCCAGCGAAATGCCGTACAATCCTCCAGCCAACTCATTGTTGAAATAGCATTCTACCGAATGGGCGAACCCGGTTTTGTGCATTTCAACGTAGGCTTGCTTCATTTCATCGGTGATCCAGGTTCCTTGTTGGTTTTTTCTCGGAACCCCGGAGCAATGTTCAATCACCTGTTCAAAAGCACCGTCAAAAGTAATATTAAAATCGGCTTTATTAAGCTTTTGTTTTAAACTTTTGCTAAGTTTTAGCTCGTCGGGGAAGAGAACCATCCGTGGGTTTAATGCCCACCACAAAATGGGCGAACCCTCATCGTACCACGGGAAAATACCGTGCGAATAGGCCAGCAACAGACGGTCGATACTAAGATCGCCGCCAACGGCCAACAGCCCGTCTTCTTCCGCCAGCGAAGGATCGGGAAAAGCCAATTCGTCGGTGAGTTGATAAACGGGCATTAACTCAAGGCTTTTTCGATGCAGGAAATTACCCTTTCGGAAATTTCTGCGATTTCTTTTTCGGTGATGATTAAGGGCGGGGCAATGCGGAAACTTGTCGGGTGAAACAAAAACCGGTCGACGATCAATCCGTCGTTCAGTAAATTTTCAACAACCTTATCGTTGGTTTCAGCATCTTTAAAGTCGATGGCCAGCATCAGTCCCCGGATGCGGATTTCTTTAATGGCCTGAACCGTTGACAGCTTTTCAATAAATAACTGACCTTTTATGTTTGCCTGCTCGCTCAGCT
Source organism: Bacteroidales bacterium (assembly GCA_963664245.1). Lineage (GTDB taxonomy): Bacteria > Bacteroidota > Bacteroidia > Bacteroidales. The sequence goes on along the minus strand of OY760934.1, from coordinate 1,041,241 downwards.
TTTCTTCTAAAAGAACCTCCAGGTTGGCCAGGGCCGCTGCCGCACAAACAGGATGCCCGCCAAAAGTGGTAATGTGTCCCAATGCAGGATTAAATGTAAGTTGGTTCATCATTTGTTTAGAAGCAATAAAAGCACCGATGGGCATACCGCCCCCCATGCCTTTAGCCAGACAGAGTATATCAGGAACGACCTGTTCGTTTTCGAAACAAAACAGTTTGCCGCTGCGTCCAAATCCCATCTGGATTTCATCAAAAATCAAAACGGCTCCCACCTCATCGCATCTTTTGCGAATGGCTTGCAGGTAGCCTTCTTCCGGTAAAATAATTCCTGCTTCGGCCTGAACCGGTTCAATTACCACGCAAGCAGTATTCTCTGTTATTTGATTGAACTGTTCAAAATTGTTGAAATCCAAATGACGGATATCGGGTAGGAGGGGGCGGAAGGCGTACTTCAGTTTTTCGTTTCCCAAGATGCTCAAGGCACCGTGGGTTCCTCCGTGATAGGCGTTTTTGAACGCAATGATCTCGCTTCGCTTAGTGTGTCGTTTGGCTAATTTAAGCGCTCCTTCAATGGCTTCGCTGCCGGAGTTTACAAAGTATACCGAATCCAGATTGCTTGGTAAAAGTGAAATCAGTTTTTCGGCCAGTTTAACCTGTGGGCTTTGGATGTATTCGCCATACACCATCAGGTGCATGTACTGACTGGCCTGCTTTTTAACCGCTTCAACAACTTTTGGGTGGCAGTGCCCAATGTTGCTGACCGAAACTCCCGAAACCAGGTCGATATATTTTTCACCCTTTGGGCTGTACATGTAAATGCCTTCTGCTCTTTCAATTTCTAAGGCTAATGGTTCTTGCGAAGGAAGGGCTACATGCTGAAAGAAAAGTTGTCGGTTTGTAAGCATAATTCGATATTTATTACAAAAGTACAAAACGATAGTTTATGCTTCTTATCTTTATATTAAATGATCCTGATTTTATAATGACCCCATAAAGAGTTACTTATATAATTACTTGTTGTTTTTGCTTTAAAAGGTGTTCTAAATAATGATGAGTTTTTCCTTATTTAGAATATAAACCCTTCTAAATTTTTATTTTCTTCTCGTTTTTTACATATTAAAAAATTGTGTATATGACTTTAAAATAGGTATTTGTGGAAGGAATTTTCTTTTCTTTCTAAATTAATAGTTAAATATATAAATCATTGCATATGTTAAATTTCATTTCTAATTTTGCTCACTTAAATTATTTAGTCTAAATAATGATAGGGAAAGTGAGAGGAACCTCCAACCTTTAGATTAAGTTCATTTAAAACTGTTGATGCAAACAATTTAAAATTTATATATATGAGAAAAACAATGTTAATTCTGCTTTTATTTTTACTGATGTTTTCGGTCAGTGCCCAGGAGAATGTTCGAGAGCTGAGCTTAAAACAAGCTTTAGAACTGGCTCAGGAAAATAATAGCACAATAAAAAGTGCCCGGAGCAAGGAAGATATTGCCAAGGCTGAACTAACGCAATCGATGGCTGCATTTTTTCCTGTTGTTGAGTTTTCAATGATGGGGGTGAGAACCACTGATCCCTTAAACAGTTTTGGATTTAAGCTGAAACAGGAAATTGTGACACAGGCTGATTTTAATCCTGATTTGTTGAATGATCCTGGCGAGATGAATCATTTTTCGAGCAAACTGGAGTTGAAACTTCCGGTTTTTAACCTGGACGCGCTTTATAGCCACAAGGCTGCAAAACTCAATGCCAAAGTAAATACGTATAAAACCGAGAGGAGCGTTCAATACATTTTCTTCGAAGTGAAAAAAATGTATTACAGCCTTAATCTTACCCGGAATGTGGTTGAGGTTATCAAAGAAGCACAGCAGATGGCTGAGTCGGCCTTGCAGCTTACTGAAAATAACCAGAAGCAAGGTTATGCCAAAGAAGCTGATGTGTTAATGGCAAAAGTACGTTTGGCCGATGTAAAGGCAAAGTTAATTGAGGCTCAAAACCGGCAAAGTCAAACCGAAGACTATTTTAATTTTTTATTAGGCCTGGAAACAGGAACCGTTGTTATCCCAACTGATAAATTGGGGAATGACTCTTTTCCTGAAATGATTAAAGATGTTTCGTTGGAATCCCGGTCGGATGTGATGGCTTTTAAATCGGGAGTGCAGGCACGTAAGCAAATGCTGAACGCCCAAAAAACGAAATTCATTCCTCGTTTTAATGCGTTTGCCAATGCTGAATGGAATGATAAAGAAGTTTTGGGAACCTCCGGAAAAAATTATACAATTGGAGGCATGTTGAGTTGGAAATTGTTTAATGGTTTCATGAATATAGGTGGAGTTCAAAAAGCCAAGGCTCAATTAAATAATACCGAGATTGAGTATAAAGCCTATTTGCAACAGAACCAATTGGAAATGGACAGGGCAAAACGTGATTTAACCCTGGCATTTGAACAAATAAAACTAAGCGAGTTAAGTAAAACACAAGCCGCTGAGTCGCATCGGATCATCAAAAACAGGTATGCCCAGGGACTGGAAAAAACCGTTGACCTGCTTTATGCAGAAAACCTGGCCTCGAGCCGTAAGCTCGAATATTTGCAAAGTTTGTACAAGTATAAAGTAGCTGTTTCTTACCTCGAATTATTATATGAACAAAATTTATAATCAACATAAAAGAAAAAATAAAATGAAAAATATATCTAAACTAATTTTATTAATGATTGTTGCTGTTGTGTTGTTCCTGCAATCTTGTGGTACATCAACCCGGGCAAATGATGGAGTTTCTGACCGTCTGAATGTGAAAATGGCTAAAGTTCAGGAAGTGAACCAGCCCAGGATATTTAGCTATTCCGGTAAACTGGAATCAAGCGAACACGCTGTATTGAGTACCCGTATCATGGGAAATGTGCTTGATGTTTATGTAAAACCGGGGCAAAGCGTGAAGAAAGGACAGCTATTGCTTCAAATAAGCGATCAGGATATCCGCTCAAAAAAGTCTCAAATAAAAGCGGCTCAGTTAGCTGCTGAAGCTGCGTTTGTAAATGCAGAAAAAGATTACCAGCGATTTAAAACATTATTTGAACAAAAAAGTGCTAGCCAAAAGGAGCTGGATGATATTACTACTCACTATAAAATGGCTAAGGCTCAGTTGAATACTGCGATGGAGATGGAGAAAGAATTGAATGAAACCCTCAAATATGCAAGTATCAGGGCTCCATACAGCGGCATGATTACCAAGAAATTTGTTAACAAAGGCGATATGGCTGCCCCGGGTATGCCGCTATTAGGAATTGAGCAACCCAAAGGCTTTAATGTACTTGCACGTGTTCCTGAAAATGATATTTCCTGCATTGAAATTGGCGACGAAGTAAACGTTAAAGTTGCTGCCGCAAATAGTCAGATCAAAGGGAAAATTATTGAAGTAAATGCGTCGGCTTTACTTACGGGTAGCCAGTATGAAGTGAAGATTCAACTGGACCCATCTGCCGAAGAAAAAGAAATATTGCGTTCAGGAATGTATGCCAATGTATTTGTTGAAAAAGGAAGGGTGAAAGCCATCATGGTTCCTGAAGATGCCATTGTTTATCGCGGACAGTTATGCGGAATTTATACCGTTAGCCAAAGTAATACTGTTATGCTTCGGTGGATCAGGCTGGGCAAACAAAAAGGCGATATGGTTGAAGTGATTTCCGGATTGAAAGCCGGCGAAAGCTACGTTACAAGCTGTGATGGGAAAATTTGTGATGGAGCGAGTGTTAATTTAATAAAGTAAAATACGATGAGTTTAGAAACAGGATTTTCGGGCGGTATTGCCAAATTATTTATAAAATCGAAACTTACACCTTTGTTGATGGTTGCTTTTTTACTGGTTGGGGTGTACAGTGCCTACTTAACGCCTCGCGAAGAAGAACCACAAATTGAGGTGCCTATTGCCGATATTTTTCTGGGCTACCCGGGGGCCACTCCCAACGAGATTGAATCGCGTATTGTGAAACCCTTGGAAAAAATTATTTCTAACATTCCGGGGGTAGAGTATGTTTATTCTACTTCCATGAAAGAGCAGGCCATGTTAGTTATTCAGTTTTATGTTGGCGAAGATGTTGAGCGTTCCCTGGTGAAAATGTATAACGAGATTGTTAAACATATGGATGAAATGCCAAAAGGAACCACCATGCCCCTGATTAAAACACGTGCGATTGATGACGTTCCTGTTCTTGGGTTAACATTTTGGAGTGAAGATTATGACGATTACCAATTGCGCCGGATTGCCCAGGAAGTGAATAACGAAATTGAACAGGTAAAGGATGTGTCTTATACTAAAATTATTGGTGGAAGATCACGTGAAGTCAGGGTAGTGCTAGATCGAGAATTAATGTCGGGTTACAATGTGGATGCGCTGGCAATTTCGGAAAGTATACAATATGCCAATGCCCAGTTTACTTCCGGAAGTTTTAACCGTAATGATGAAGAATTTTTGGTGGAAACCGGTGAGTTTTTTAAATCGGCTGAAGATATTGGAAATTTAATTGTTGGGGTTCAAAAAGGAAACCCGGTATACCTGAAACAATTAGCGGAAATTATTGACGGTCCTGAACTGGCAAAGCAATACGTGGCCTTTGGTTACGGAAAAGAAGCCGGACAACGGGCTGTTTACAATAGTGAATACCCGGCAGTAACGCTTTCTATTGCGAAAAAAAGTGGGGCCGATGCAATGTTTATTGCTGAAAAAGTGATGAGCAAAATTGAAATTCTGAAAAATGACTTGATCCCGTCTAACGTAAACATTGAAGTTACCCGTAATTATGGGGCTACTGCCTCGGATAAAGTAAATGATTTATTGCTGAACCTTTTGGGAGCGATATTGGCGGTTACCCTAGTTGTTATGATTTCTATGGGCTGGAGGGGCGGTTTGGTTGTTTTTATTTCCGTTCCGGCAACCTTTGCTTTGACCATCTTTAGCTATTATTACATGGGCTATACGTTGAACCGCATCACTTTATTTGCCCTTGTTTTTGTAACGGGTATCGTGGTCGATATTTCCATCATTGTAACAGAAAATATGCATCGCCATTTCAAAATGAAGAAAGAGGGGATGATTCAGGCGGCCTTGCATTCGATTGACGAAGTAGGCAACCCGTCTATTTTGGCAACCTTTACCGTAATTGCTGCGGTACTTCCCATGTTGTTTATCAGTGGGTTGATGGGGCCGTATATGAGCCCGATGTCGGTTGGTTCTGCCATTGCCATGATATTTTCTTTGATTATTGCTTTTACCATTACCCCTTACCTGGCGTATCGTTTATTGGGACATAATCGTGGGAAAATGAAACACGAAAAAGAGTTCCACCTTGAAAGCACAATGATTTACAAGATGTATTCTGCAGTGTTAAGGCCCTTGCTCGAATCGAAATCTAAACGTTGGGGATTTATTATTGTCGTTGTAGTATTGTTACTCGCTTCTATGTCTTTGTTGCAATTCCGTCTCGTAACGGTAAAAATGCTTCCTTTCGATAATAAAAATGAGTTTCAGGTGGTGATTGATATGCCCGAAGGAACCACTCTTGAACGAACGGCTGTGGTAGCTAAAGAGCTGTCGGCATACATTGCCCGGCAAGAGCATGTGCTAAATTATCAAACTTATATTGGTACGGCTTCCCCGATGACCTTTAACGGCTTGGTTCGTCATTACGATTTGCGGAGAGGTTCAAACGTAGGAGATATCCAGGTGAACCTGACACATAAAAACGATCGTTCGGCACAAAGCCATGATATTGCAAAAGCTATGCGCCCGGTTCTTAATGAAATTGGTAAAAAGTACAATGCAAATATAAAAGTGGTTGAAGTTCCTCCGGGACCACCGGTTATGTCAACTCTGGTTGCAGAAGTTTATGGACCGGATTCGGACGAGCAGCTAAAAATTGCCAAGCAAATCAAAGATATTTATAAAGAAACACCCAATGTTGTTGATGTTGATTGGTATGTTGAAGACGATCAGTTAGAGTATGAATTTAATGTAGATAAAGAAAAAGCTGCGTTGATGGGAGTAGCAACGGCTCAGGTAGCTCAATTGATGCACATTGCTTTAAGTGGGCAGGAAGTTTCTACCTTAAATCAGGAGAAAGAAAACGACCAGGTTGGAATTTCTCTCCAATTGGCCGAACACGAAAGAAGTTCGTTGGAAGATTTGAAAAAAATCAATGTTTTGAGCCAGCATGGACAAATGATCCCGGTGGGCGATATTGTTAATATTGATGAAAAGGTCAGGGGGAAAAGTATTTACCGTAAAAACCAAAAACGTGTGATTTATGTTACTGCGGATATTGCGGGTAGCCTTGAGAGCCCGGTATATGCCATTCTGGAAATTTCGGATCGTTTAAATGAGGTGAAAATCCCGGAAGGCTATACCTTGACCGAAGAATATAAAAAACAACCTTTTACCCAGGATAATTACAGCGTAAAATGGGATGGTGAGTGGCAAATTACCTATGAAGTATTTCGCGATTTAGGGGTTGCTTTTGCCATAGCATTACTGGTAATTTATGTGCTGATTATAGGTTGGTTCCAAAAATACAGGGCACCTATTGTAATGATGATTTCTATTCCTTTGTCATTAATTGGTATATTGATCGGGCACTGGATCATGGGAGCCTTTTTCACAGCTACATCAATGATTGGCATGGTAGCTTTGGCAGGAATCATGGTTCGTAATGCCATTCTTTTGGTCGATTTTGTGAATCTCAGGCTGAAAGAGGGTGCACCGTTAAAAGAGGCTGTCGTTGAAGCCGGAGCGGTAAGAACAACACCAATTTTACTTACTGCCGGAACCGTTGTAATTGGAGCGATATTTATTTTGTTCGATCCTATTTTTCAGGGTTTGGCCATTGCTTTAATGGGCGGGACCATTGCCTCAACATTTCTTACCCTGATTATTATCCCATTGATTTATTATATGACGGAAAAGAAAAGATACCCTGAAACCAAAAAACAGTTTTTGAAATGAGAGAACGAATTATCCGGGCAATAGCCGGAACACTTATATTAACCAGTTTAATTTTAGCATACTATGTTGATCCTGCTTTTTATTTTGTTATTGTTTTTGTGGGACTGAATCTTTTGCAGTCGTCCATTACCAAATGGTGCCTGATGGATGATATTCTCCGAAAAGTTTTTCGTATTAAGTAGTAAAGAGGGCTGATTTTACAGCCCTTTTTTGTTAACCTCCAATTAACAAAAAAGTGTTTCAGTCAAAATATCTTATTTCAAAATATAAGGTTCTTAAGATGTAAAAAGTAGTGTATTGAAAAAAATGTAGTTTTGTGCAACTTATTTGTTCTTAGTAAAATAAGTTAGAAGTCATAGGATGTGTTGCTGTTTGATTTTTGGTTTCTGAAAATGCTGCTGTTTTATGTTTGTTTTTATTAATTTTTATATTTGCGCGAAATAACCTGGTATGATCGTGTATAAATCTCTTTCCGATAATGAGCTTTTTGAACTTCTGAAAGTTGGAGATCATAATGCTTTTGCGGAAATTTACGATCGTTATTTTACCCTTTTGTATTTACATGCCTCAAGCCGTTTGGGAAGTGAAGAAGAAGCAAAGGATGTTATACAAACACTTTTCACCACTCTATGGTTAAAGAGGGAAGATATTGTTATAAGAATAAAACTTTCAAGCTATTTATATAGAGCTGTTAGAAACCGGGTGTTGGATGTTATTGCCCGTAAACGATTAGAAACGGATTATTTTTCTACCCTCCCTCAAACGATTGATTTGGTTACTTGCGAGACCGATTACCATGTGCGGGAACAACAATTAGCCGAGATTATTGAAGAAGAAATTAAAACCATGCCTTCACGGATGCGGGAAGTTTTTGAGCTTAGCCGGAAGGAAAATCTTTCTCACAAAGAAATTGCAAGTAAACTGGATTTGTCTGAGGAAACGGTAAGAAGCCACATTAAAAAAGCGTTGAAAAAACTAAGAAACAAACTTGGGCTTGTATTTTATATGTTTTGGCTATTTTATTAGACAATTTCTTAAAAAAATATGATTTGTTTTTTGATGAACTTCTTTTTAGTAAAATTTTATTCATCTGTAATACTTCTATACTGCCCTGTGCAGAAGGGTTTTAATGTGCTCTTTTAATTTTAAAGAATTTCGTTTACCCCCCCTCTCGTTATTTCAATCGTCTAATTAATATGTACAAGGTAAAATAATTGCCTCAATATGGAAAAAGTTAACATAAAAAAATTATTAAAAAAATATAAGGATAATACTTGTACGCCTGAAGAACTGGTCTTATTGGAAACTTGGTACCTTCAATGGAAGGGTGAAAAAAATAAGAAAACCCCTGAACAATTGGAGAAACTGAAAAAAGAAGTTTGGTTGGCAATTTCTTCAGAAACCAATAAACCTAAAATAATTTATAGATGGTTTCGCGTTGCAGCGGCAGCTTCTGTGGTTTTGTTTCTATCGCTGGGGATTTACTTTTTCTTTCCAATGCAAAAAAATGGAGGGCAATTGTCTCATGATATTCAACCGGGAGGAAACAAGGCTATTCTTAGACTCGCTGATGGAACCACTCTTGTTCTTGATACTCTTAATTCTGGGAAAATTGCAAAACAAAAAAATGCCGAAATTGTTAAGTTGGAGGATGGGAAGTTATTGTTTGCTGAGGGCAATTACTCCGGCGATTCATCATCTCGGGATGTAGTTCCTGAAGCTCTTTTAGCCGAAACTCCTTCAAATATTTTGTCTACGCCTCGTGGAGGGCAATATCAATTAACCTTATCTGACGGAACCAAAGTCTGGCTTAATTCAAATTCTGCTATTTCTTTTCCGGCAACTTTTATCGGGAAAGAACGCCGGGTAAACATACAGGGGGAGTGTTACTTCGAAGTGGCGAAGAATGAACAAATGCCTTTTATTGTAAATGTAAACAATAAAACCGAAGTAAAAGTTCTGGGAACTCATTTTAATATTAGTGCTTACGAAGATGAGAGTACAATAAAAACCACCTTGCTCGAAGGTTCTGTTCAACTCTTATCTCTCCAGCCAGAGGAACAGGAAAATACCCCGCTTACGCTTAAACCAGGCCAGCAAGCTATTTTAGAAGCCGATGGAAATATCACTTTAATGGAAGTAAATACCGCTCTTTATGCTGCCTGGAAAGATGGTCGTCTGGCCTTTAAAGATGAACCGCTTGAAGACATTTTGAAACGCATGTCTCGTTGGTATGATTTTGAAGTTGTTTATGCCGATGCTTCTGTTAAGGCTCTTTGTTTTACAGGAAACATCGAACGTAAATCCGAGATACAAGACGTTTTAACCCTATTAGAAAAAACCGAACGCGTCAAATTTATTATTGAAAACAAAACGATTACCATTATGAATGAACCTTAAGTCGAAGAATTTCCTGCGTGGAAATTAAAACAGGAGGATGCACAACCAACCCCCTGTTTCAAAAATTCCCCGAAAAGATCGGGAGAAAATAGAATTTATGTGAAACTCTTAATTACAAATGTATGAAAAAAAAGTTTACCAATGCTTTCTGTACAATGCGGAAAGTAAAAGTTCCTTTCTCAAAAGTGAGATTATCGCTTGTTTTAGTTGTGTTATTTTCTTTGCAGGCGGTAGCGGGCTATTCCCAAAAGTACTCCCTCGAATGTAAATCCATGAGTGTTGAGACTGTATTTGAGAAATTGGAAAATCTTAGCGGATATAGCTTTTTGTATCTCAGCTCTGATATTAAAAAGTTGAAAAAAATCGATTACAATTTTGAAAATGCTTTCTTGGAAGAGATTGTATCTTATTGCCTGAAAGATTCCGGATTGACGTATGAGATTTTTAACAAACAGGTTGTTATTAAACCAGTTTCTGTTGAAAAAAATACGGCAGTAACCATTACGGGTCGAATCTTAGATGAAAATGGCAATCCCTTACCCGGAAGTACCGTATTAATTAAAAATACCCATAAAGGTACTACTGCGGATAAAAATGGGAAGTATATCCTTAAGGTTCCATCCAACAGTATTTTGGTCTTTTCTTTTGTTGGATTTCAAACCCAGGAAGTGGTGGTTGGAGAACAAACTGAGATTAATGTGACCATGAAAGAAAATGTTACTGAATTGAATGAGGTGACAATTAATGCCGGTTATTATTCTGTTACCGAGCGTTTAAAAACAGGAAATATTACTAAAATAGATGGATTGGAACTTAGTAAATCTCCTGTTGCAGATCCAATGGCTGCATTGCAGGCAAGGGTTCCCGGTATGATTATTACTCAGGAAACCGGACAGCCGGGTGCCGCCTTTGATGTCGAAATACGTGGCCGGACACAGGTTGACAGAACGAATGGGGCAAGAAGTGACCCTTTATATATTGTTGATGGTGTTCCATTAGCTAATGGTGGGGAATATATTAGTAGGCTTTCTTCTGCTATAACCGCTTCTGCTACTAATGGTCTTAGCCCTCTTTATAGTCTCAATATTGCAGATATAGAAAGTATTGAAATTTTAAAAGATGCCGATGCTACCGCTATTTATGGGAGCCGGGGTGCGAATGGGGTTATTTTGATTACAACCAAAAAAGGGAAGTCAGGTGCTCCTAAATTTAATTTTAGTGCTTCTACAGGATTTGGTTTTGCTCCGCTACCTGATATGTTAAGTACGAAAGAGTATGTAGAGATGAGGAAAGAAGCCCTGAAAAATGATGGTTTGGATTTGGACGAAATGGCAAATAGTACCAGCTCTTCTACCCGGGCAAAGGTATATGACCTGGCTCAGTATGATACTTTAAGGGATCAGAACCTCGTAAAACAATTAATTGGAGGCACTGCACACACTACCGATTTGCAGGCATCTGTATCTGGAGGTACAGAGCTAACTCAGTTTATGCTTAGTGGTGGCTATCATAGAGAAACCAATGTTTATCCGATAGATTTTCCAAATACCAGGGCTTCAGGTCGTTTTAGCCTTACTACCCAGTCGGCTAATAAAAAGTTTAGAGGCGATTTTGTAGCCAGTTATACTTCTACGGTTAATACTAATGCTCCCAGAGACCTCACTTCTTATATAAGCCTGCCTCCTAACTATAAGTTATATGAAGATAATGGAGAGCTTGCTTGGAATGAAGGTGGCTATGAAACAGATAATCCTTTAGCTTCATTATTACAAAAGTATAAAGTGCATACGGCTATTTTAAATACCAATATGACACTCTCCTATAAAATCACTCCGGAGCTTACAATTAAAAGTAGCTTGGGTTATAACCTGATAACTACAGATGAGTCATTGTCTACTCCGTCAAAATCAATAAATCCTGCAAAAAGAAACGGAGCGGATGGGAAGTACAGTTTCGGTCATAGCCAGTTCAAAAGTTGGATATGGGAACCCCAGATAAACTACATGAAGCTTTTGGGAAAAGGTTTATTATCTGCATTGGTTGGTGCAACCTTGCAGGATGAGCACAGGGAAGGCTATGATATTTCATTTTGGGATTATACCGATGATAGCTTTATTGGTTCTTTGACAAGTGTTAATGGTGACATGCTACATAATCCTTCAAGTAATTTAGTAGATTATAAATACCAGGCCATTTTTGCCCGTGTTAATTATAATTACGATGATAAATATATCCTGAACTTATCCGGACGGAGGGATGCCTCCAGCCGTTTTGGCCCCGATTATAGATTTTCTAATTTTGGAGCCATTGGTGCCGCCTGGATTATAACCCGTGAATCATTTATGGAAAGTTTACCTTTTGTGAATTTTGCAAAATTTCGGGTCAGTTATGGTGTAACAGGGAATGATAAAATAGGCGATTATAAATACCAGGATACTTATGAAGTAGCCAATGCTTTTTACGGTACTGCCACTTATGACGGGATTACCGCACTTACGCCAGCTTCATTATTTAAACCATCCTTACACTGGGAAAAAAATATAAAATTAGAAATGGCATTGGATGTATATTTATTGAAAGAACGTTTACAAATTTCTGCAGCATGGTACAGAAACCGTTCTTCCGACCCTTTGGTAAGCTATCCTTTGCCGGGAGTTACGGGTTTTTCAAGTGTTGTTGCTAACCTCGAAGGTGTTCTTGTACAAAACCAAGGAGTGGAACTTGTTATTACAAGTGAAAATATCAGGTCGAAAGATTTTACGTGGACAACTAACTTTAATATCACTTTTCCACAAAATAAATTAGTTAAATATCCTAACCTTGAAGAATCATCCTATTACAGTTCTTATGAGATTGGGAAATCGCTTACTCTTGTTAAAACAGGAAACTATATAGGCGTTAATCCTGAAACCGGCTTATATATGGTCGAAGATTATAATGAAAATGGGAAGTACGATCCTTCATCTGTTGATGGAGACTTTTATCCTCAGTATGATACGGATCCTGATTATTATGGGGGAATTCAAAATAGTTTTACATACAAAGGTTTTCGTTTAGACTTCTTGGTGCAGTTTACAAAACAAATGGGAAGAAGCTGGTTGATGAAATACGCCTATTATAATACCCCTGTAGGTTATGTTGGTAAAAACTTCCCAACCTTGGTTTTAGACCGTTGGCAAAACCCCGGAGATATTACAGGTATTCAGAAGTATACAACATCATCTTCGCTTCTTGATATGTATAAATTAGAAGGCCACGTGCCTGGCTATTATTCAAATCTTATGTATGCTGATATTTCTTATGTGCGTTTGAAAAATGTATCCTTATCCTACGATTTTCCAAAAAAACTTGTGGAAAGATGGGGCTTGGGTTATATGCGTGTTTACGTGCAGGCTCAAAATCTTCTGACATTCTCTCTTGCTAAAGGAGGGGACCCAGAGGTTGGTTTTAGCAGTATGTTGCCTCCTTGGCGTACAATTACTATGGGTATTCAAGTTAGCCTTTAATCCTTAAATTTATTGAGTTATGAAAATGAAAAATAGAAAATTATTATATTATCCAACGATTCACCTGTTGGTATTTGCATGTTGTTTATTGCTTGGGAGCACTGCTTGTGAGGAGTTTACCGATGTGGAGTTGCCACCCGATAAAGTAGGAACCGAAAATGTGTTTAAAAATGAAGGTTCAACCGAGTCAGCTTTGAGGGGGATTTATGCTACTGCGGCTTATAGCTCCTTAGTTTGTAATTTATCTTCTTATGTAGCCTATGGTTCAGATGAGCTGACAAGAAGCAGTTTGTCCTCATCTTATTTGCCATTTGCAGATAATAACATTGATCCAAATAATAGCACTATTGCTAGTATGTGGAGGGCTGGTTATAACCTGGTTTATCAGTGTAATAATTTTATTACGAATGCATCTGCATCAACGGATCTTCCAGAATCTTTCAAAACGCAGTTGGTCGGAGAAGCTAAATTTTTGAGGGCTCTTGTTTACTTTTACCTGGTGAATCTGTGGGGAGATGTTCCACTTACGCTAGAAGCCAACTATGAAAATGCCAGATTGCTTTCTCGTTCTCCGTTAGCAGAAGTTTATGCACAAATTGAAGAAGACTTACTGGATGCACAAAGTAAATTGAGTAGTACGCTTTATACAGGTGAAGATGATAGGAACCGTGTAAATAAATGGGCCGCTACTGCTTTATTGGCAAGGGTAAAATTGTATCAGGGAGATTGGCTTGCCGCCGAAACACAAGCAACTGCTGTTATTAACTCGGAGTATTACATATTGGAATTTTTAGACAGAGTGTTCTTTGAGGATTCCCAAGAGTGCATCTTGCATTTTACAAATCCGGGGACGAATAAATATACGCCATTGTATTTATCCCCAAGTAGTGTAAGCAGCCCAAGTGTTTTAGTAACAGATTATGTTATTAATGCTCTTGTTGTTGATTCTGTTGATGTACAAGACCCTAATGATCCTGATAACGTTATACGTATACCCCAAGATAAGCGAAGAAATGCATGGGTTACTCCAACTGAAAATGGACTTTATAAATACAAAACGTATTCAAATTCCATGGGACCGGAAAATGTAGAGGCCAACATAGTATTGCGATTGGCTGAAATGTATTTGATCCGGGCTGAAGCACGTGCACAACAAGAAAATATTACAGGCGAAAATAGTGCCGAGACTGATTTGAACACTGTTCGTTCAAGGGCTGGTTTGACAGGAAGATCAACCGCTGATAAAGCGGCAATGTTACAATTTATTTATGATGAGCGTATGATAGAGCTTTTTGGTGAATGGAGCCATCGCTGGCTGGATGTTAAAAGAACCGGGCAGGCCGATGTTATTTTTGGAGCTCATAAAGATAATTGGGTTTCTGAAGCGGCACTCTTCCCAATTCCATTCTCTGATAGAGAAAAGAATCCTAATTTAACTCAAAATCCGGGTTATTAATAATAAGTATCCGAGAATTGTTTAGTTGTATTGCCTGCTTTTTGCTGGGCAATACGACTAAATCTTTTAAAACTAAAAAAACGAAATGATGAAAAGAAAAATACTATTGTTTTTTTTGATCTTGCCTTTGTTGGGTTGGTCAAAAAGCGAAAACTATACCCTGACAGTAAAAATAAAAGGAGTAAAAGATGGTACAAAAGCGTACTTGTTTGAAAATTATGGCTGGACAAATGTCCGTGTGCTGGATTCTGTACTTCAAGAGAAAGGAGTTTTTCTGTTTAAAGGAGCAACAGATGGGCCGTTGAAAACAGAAGTGGTAATAGACCATGATAACAAAGGCATTAAAGCCTTAAGTTGGACCGGCGATCAGTTGGTTGTATACCTTGAAGGAGCTGATATTTTTGTTCAGGGAAGAGATTCTGTAAAGAATGCTGTAATCTCAGGATCGCCAATAAATAAAGAGCATAGTAACTATAAGAAAGCCCTTTCTCTTTATTGGAATGCGTCAAAGAAACTGGGTGCGAAATATAAAGCTATGACAGATGCGGAACGGAAAGAGAATACAGTTAACGGCAATTACACGAAAGAAGTGCTGAAATTAAAAAAAATAAAAGATTCGTTGAATGTTTTATATCTCAAACATAATCCGGATTCATATTTTAGTTTAGAGGCATTGATCGAGGTAGCGGGTAAAACGATTAATCTCGGAAAAATAGATCCTCTTTTTAAAAGTCTTTCTAAAGATATTCTGAACACACCAAAGGGGCTTGAATTTACAGGGAGAGTTGAAGCGGAACGGAAAATTATTAACTCAATGGCCCCCGATTTTACACAAAATGATGTAAATGGTAAGCCCGTTAAATTATCTGATTTTAAGGGTAAGTATGTGCTGCTCGACTTTTGGGCCAGTTGGTGTGGTCCTTGCCGCAAAGAAAACCCGAATCTGGTTAAAGCCTATAAAAAATATCATGATAAAGGTTTTGAAATTCTGGCGGTATCCCTCGACAATAAAAAAGATGCCTGGTTGAAGGCTGTTGAAGAAGAAGATTTAGATTGGACACACGTATCCGACTTGAAAGGATGGATGAATGAGGTGGCTGTTCAGTATAATATTAAATTTGTTCCTCAAAACAGGTTGATTAACCCTGACGGGAAAATCATTGTAAGGAACCTGAGAGGGGATGATTTACAAGAAAAATTGAAGGAAATATTTGAATAGTTGTTTGATCAGCTATTTTTCAATCTTATCTTTAAAGACAAGGATTTTATTTGTTGTTGTACACAATGAATAAATGTAGAGGTGCTGAATGCAGTGCCTCTATTTTTGTGTTCCGGATTAGCTGTGATTTTTTAAGATTTGTTAATGCTTTATTTATCTCTTTGATTTTCTGTTAAGTAAATTGTTTATAAAATTTGGTCAAAGGTTTCATAATTTTACTTATTCTTGTGCTAAAGTTTTGAGAATATGACAGAAAGGGTTGTAGTTATTACAGGAGCTTCGTCGGGGATTGGGAAAGCCCTTGCAAAAGCCTATGCCGAAGAAGGAACCGCACTGGTTCTAGGTGCCAGGAGCATTGAAAAACTGGAAGCCGTTGCGGATGAATTAAACCCAAAATCGGCCGGGGTTTCTGTTATCCAAACCGATGTGAGCAAAGAAGAGGATTGCAAAAATTTAATCCAGGCCGCATTGGATATTTACGGCCGGATTGATGTTTTAATCAATAATGCAGGTATTTCCATGCGGGCCATTTTTGAGGAGGTTGACCTTTTGGTATTAAAATCGCTGATGGGGGTTAATTTCTGGGGAACTGTTTACTGCACCAAGTATGCCATGCCCGCGCTTTTGCAAAGCAAAGGTTCGGTGGTTGGGGTTTCTTCCATTGCTGGTTATAAAGGGTTGCCGGGGCGAACCGGTTATTCGGCTTCTAAATTTGCCATACACGGATTTTTAGAAACAGTTCGTATCGAGAATCTGAAAAAGGGATTACACGTGATGATTGCCTGTCCGGGATTTACCTCCTCAAACATTCGGAACACGGCCCTGGCAAAAGACGGTTCGCAGCAAGGCGAAACCCCTCGTGATGAAGATAAAATGATGAGTGCCGAAGAAGTGGCTCAACACATTAAAAAAGCCGTTAAAAAGCGCAAAAGAACCCTGGTGCTGACTGGGCAGGGAAAATTGACCGTGCTTTTAAATAAGTTTTTTCCTAAATTAGTAGATAAGTTGGTGTACAATCACATGGCCAAAGAGCCCGATTCACCGTTTAAATAAGTCTTAAAAGCAATTTTTATAATGAGCAAAATTAAATTAGAAATTATTCCTAAAATTGGTCTGGGCGAATTAAAATTTGGCCACACGATCGAAGAAATTATAGCCCTTGTTGGCGAAGCAGAAGAAGTAGAAGATATCCAGGAGGAAGAGTTCAATACCGTGATTATGAGTTACTGGGAGCAAGGGTTCTCTGTATTTGTTGAGGGAACCGGAGCCGAAAAATCCATTGCTTCCTGTTTTGAAACCGACCATCCTGAGGCTGTTCTCTTTGGCAAAAAAGTTTTTGAACTAAAAGAATCCGAAATCATTGAGCTGATGAAGTCGCACGGCTTCACCGAAATAGAAACCGAAACCGAAGAAAATAACGAGTACCGTTTATCTTTCGAAGATGGTTTAATTGACTTCTTCTTTGAGGAAGGTGAGCTCACCGCTGTAAACTGGGGCGTGATGGTCAACGACTACGGCGAGATTGAAGAAGTTTAGAGATTGCTTATTTCCGATTTTCAATTTTTGATAGATATCTTTACTCAATTTTATGAGTAAGAAAATTTTAAATTTAAATAGGGTTTTCAATGTTGTGTCATTAGTGATAGTGGCTATGCTATCGTTTATTTGTTTATCAGAGTGGTATAACGTTGAAGTATTGGAAAAGACTGAAGGGTATCCTTTTGGAAGCGAAGGCTCTGTTCCTTACTATTATAAATCCGTTGAACTATTTGTTTTTGTAAATCAAGTTTGGGGACTTATCCTATTGGGAGTTTTAATTTTATCAATTATTATTTTCAGATTTGGCAAGCAGAGAATAAAGCTTTTTATGACTTTTATTATATGGATTATCATATTTCTTAAAATTGCTCACATAATTGTAGCTTAAAACTTTTTGTTATTTGTTTTTTGAGTTTTGAAATTTACCTTTCCTTATATCTCGGATGAAAACTCTGGATGGTTTCTTGTAAATAGCTTCGATCAAGGTGGGTGTAAATTTCGGTAGTGGTGATGGATTCGTGGCCCAGCATTTCCTGAACAGCTCGGAGGTCGGCGCCACCGTCTACCAAATGGGTGGCAAAAGAGTGACGGAACGTATGCGGACTGATGTTTTTTTTAATGCCACATTTCTCCACCAGGTCGCGGATAATCATAAAAACCATTACGCGCGAAAGCTTTGCTCCCCGGCGGTTCAAAAATAAAATATCTTCATTTCCAGGGGCAATTTTCTGGTGAACCCTGATTTCTTCCAAATAAATTTTGATGTGCTTTAAAGCCGTTTCTCCGATAGGAACCAGGCGTTCTTTATCGCCTTTGCCAACAATGCGGATAAAGCCTTCTTCAAAATAAATATTTGAAATTTGAAGGCCGATCAGTTCGCTTACCCGTAAGCCGCAACCGTAAAGTGTTTCGAGCATGGCCTTGTTGCGTTCGCCGCCTTCCTTGCTTAAATCGATGGCGGCAATAATTTGGTTGATCTCTTCCACGCTTAAAACATCCGGTAGTTTGCGCCCGATTTTTGGCGATTCCAGTAATTCGGTCGGGTTCTTGTTAACGATGTCTTCGAGCAATAAATATTTGTAAAAGCCTTTAATGCCCGAAATGATACGGGCCTGCGAACGGGCACTTAATCCCAGTTTGTTGATCCAACTGATGAAATCTTTTAAATGGCTGTATTCAATTTCATCAATTTTTAAATCCAGTTTTTTGATCTTCAGGAACTGGGTCAGTTTTTCAATGTCGCGCAAATACGCCTGTATGGAATTATCTGAAAGCGATTTTTCCAAGGCCAAAAACGACCTGAACCCTTTGATATAGGTTGCCCATTTCATGGGTTAAAGATAGGGATAAGTTGTGAATTCGGAGTTCGGAATTGCTCATTCATCTTGCTTATCGTGTAACCAGTACGGATCATCAATAAAATGTTTCCAGTCTTCTAGCAGCAATTTTATGGCTGCATCTAAATCATTTTTGTCGACCTCAACCTTGGCTTTTTTCAAATCCATACAATATTTCAGGAGATTGTAGCAGGCAGTGAACTGTCCGCAGGAAACCAGGTTTTTTAGGCGGTGAACTGCCCGATCTTCTTCGGTAAACCACAGGGTCGTTCCCATATCGCGGGCAATTTTTGCCGAACCGTAAATTTTATCGCCGGGCGAAGGAATTTCTCCAGACTTTTCTTCTTCTCTTTTTTCGTCAGATTCGCTGTTCACGTATTGTTCTTTGGTTAGCTCATAAATCAGGGTGGTAATCCGGCGGTTTTTTAAATCCTCGTTGGTGTAAAACAGATCGTAGTTTAGCCGCCTGATTTGTTTAAGAAAAATTTCGCTGATCATTTTTACTGCGGAAGTTCCACGATCGATAATCATTCGTTTTATCAGCCGGGTTCGTAAATTGGCAAAATATTTTAACTTCCCTTTCATAAATCCCGGGAGTATCTTCATCAGCATATCCCAGTATTTCAAGGCACTTTTTTTGAGGTGTCCGATAAAGAATTTAACCAAACCACAAATAATTGTCAGCACTCCAAAGGCTCCGCCAGTAATCAGTAGCCAGTTTTTAGGCATCTGGAAATAATACAAATAAAACGAAGTAATGGATAGGCCCAGGGGGATGAACATCCACCAGATGCTGTTTAAGCGTTTAACAATAAT
The DNA here is from genome assembly GCA_963664245.1 of Bacteroidales bacterium. GTDB lineage: Bacteria > Bacteroidota > Bacteroidia > Bacteroidales. Next base: position 1,021,970 of record OY760934.1, on the reverse strand, counting down.
TTTAAATATCTGGCTGACCGACAGGCTGCTTTTTTGTTCTTCAACAAAAGGAGTCCATGGATCCATAAAGTAGCTGCCCACATCACAAACCATTACCAGGTCAAACGATTTCTGAGTTTTGCTTTTTTCCCGGCGTTTGTCGGCTAGCATAATGCTGCCGATGCCCTGGTTGTCAACAATACCGCCATCCATTATTCCAACTCCTTTTTCGAACCGTTTGTCTGCCTTAAGTGTAATGTAAGCGTCGGAGTGGTGCTCCTCCAAAAAATCATCAGGCATGATGATGGGCTCGAACCCCATAGGGAAACAAGAGGACGAAGCAATGGCATCTGCCAGTTTCATGTCTTCCGAAAGCAGCGAAAGAATAGAGTTTTCCAAGCGGTAGTTGCCAAAATTCCCGTTGGTTTGAAAGCGGAACGCCAGGCCAAATGAAAAATCGGTGGCATTGAAACAAATGTCTTCCAAGTGTATTTTTTTCTTTTTTAAGTCGCGGAAGCTTCCGTTTGTAAGTAGTTCGGCATAAGATAATGCAAACGCATTGATGAGTGACCTTCTTTTATGACTGTGTTTCCAAAGCTTGTCGTCGTCAAGTTTTTGCAGGGCTTTTTCAAGTAGTTTGTCCTCCTCCAGGGTTTGGTAAAAATTATGATAAAAGTTTTTGAAGTCTTTTCCCTGCGAAAGATAAAAAGCGTAGGTGGCCCCGGTTAATGTGCCTCCGCTTACAGTGCTCAGACCCTTTACGTTTTCAAGCAAAGGCTTTCCTTTGAATATAAATTGGTTGAAGTAAGATAAAACCCCCAGTCCGAATGTAGCTGCACGGTAGCCACCACCGCTAAATGTAAGGGCAATGTTTTCAAATAAACTGATCTTTTTGTTTTCCATGATTTTAAACTAGATGACACACTAAAGCGTTAAATGATCCGATGCCATTTAAATCTGGGGAGTAAAACAAATATAATGAATTATTGCACTAATTCAAAGCCGTAAATCTGAGCCTGTATTTTTTAGTAGTTGCGTAATCCAGGTTCAATATACTCGTGTTTCCAAACGTTAAATAAATCCTCTTCCTGAGGGATTTGCCCCGGTTCGTTTTTGATGATTTCTTTGATTTGATCGGTGTTGCTTTTTAAAGCCTCTTTGGAGACAAGGATTTTGTTGTATTGATAAATTTTGTTTTTTAATTTAAGCTTGTCGGACGATAAAATCAAATCGTTATTGTCGGATAAAAACATGGTGTGATATTCGATTTGTTTATCGTTAAGATCACGGATGTAGCCGTTTTGCGTAATTTCGTCGTTGTTGTTGGCAAGTTTTTCGCTGACCCTTCTCCTGAATCCTGCTGCCTGAAAACGGTTCTTAAAGAAAAACGAGCAGTAATTGATCCCGATATCCAGGTGGTGCTCCCGGGCGTAATCCATGATTTCGAGGGCGCCCAGCTCCGATTCCAGAACAATGGGTTTTTCGGCCGGAATGTAGGTGTAATTACGCTTAATCAATTTATGAACATTATATGAGGTGAGCCTTAACTGGTGAAGGTTCAGGTTTTGAACCCCGGCTTTTATCATGGCAGGCAAAAGTTCCATTAATCGTTTTTTTTCTTCGGGAACCACCGGGATTTCTATGGTGATGTTTTTAATGATGCCTTTGGCGTATTTTATCTTTTCCAGGTTATAATTGCTTGCCCCGATGTTGAACCTGACCTCATCCAGCCCGATGGAATCAAGCTTACGGAAGATGGCTTCATTGGAAAGGATGCCGTTGGTATACATCCAGGTGTATATTTCGCTCGAACAGTTTTTCCGTATTTTTTTGAGGTATTCGAACAAACGCTCGGTGTTTAGCAGGGGTTCGCCACCACTAAAGCTAACGCCTTTAAACCCGAAATAATTGATGTATTCGGCGTATGATTCTGCCGTGGGAAATGTCAATCCCTGTGAAGACGGGGTTTCATCCTGGTTTTGTGCCGAAGGGCAATACATACATGATGCATTACATTTTCCCTGGATAAACAAGCAGCTCCATTTTCCAAAGCCGCATAAACGGCAACCTTTCGAGAGTTGATTATAATAAGGTTTGCTTCCTTTAAAAAGAACAGCGTCGGAGAAGCGATTAATTATTTCGTCTCGTTTTTGCTGAAACTCTTTTGTTTCATAAGGATTGATCCATTTGAGTTTTGGATAAGCTTCAAAATTTTGACGGGTTTGGTTTATGATGGTGTTGAGATACTTGTAAAAGGCTTCCATGGTTTAATGTTTTAAAGATAAAAATGAAAAAGGGTGTCGGGCAATTGTAAGGAAGCCTGTTTATAATTCCGAAAAAATATAAAGGAACATGAGCGACCGCTTGATGTTGATATAATGCCTGTGTTCCTTGTATAAATTCATCTTTAAATTTTTTAGGGGTAAAGATAGTAAAACCGATTGCTGTAATCAATAAATTAAATTTGAAGTAAAATCATAGCCAGTAAAAGGGCTCGTTCCTGGATGCTGTGTCGCAAAATGCGTTCATTCCCTGATAGCAAAAATTCGCCGACCGGACCTAACCCGTCTATTATCGGAAGTTCTTTGTTTATATGACAAATATCGGATGAACTCCATCGGTGTTCTTTGCTAATGCGGACATCAATTTTTTTTGTGATGGCATGAATCTTTTTATAAAAATCTTCGCTTAACTGATTCGATTGTAATGCCGAGCATTTTTTTCCGCCTTCGAAATGAAGTTGGTAGATTTTGCTGCGTTTTTGCTGGCTGATAATTTTTTGTATTCGTTGTTCTATTTCTTCGAGGGTTTCTTTTGAGTTGTAACGAACGCTGATTCCGGCTGAACCGTAAGCGAAATCTTTGAAAATATTACTCTTGAATTCGATGTTGAATGGTGCAATAACATTCTCATTGTCGTTTCTCGAAAGATCGGTGATTGCTGCTAGGGTTTTGCTAAAATTCATGGCCGTGCTGGAGATATTTTCGGGGCTTCCTTTTTTTATCATTCGCATTTCCAGATGGTATTGCGCCGAACCTGAACGCGACAGAATCAGTCCGCCCGATTTGCTTGAACCGCTGAAAGTAATGACATGCGAGGCTGACTCTGTTTTTTTGCGGATGAGGTCTTTTGAGTATTTTCCGTCAATGCCTGAATCGCTAATGACCAGGATCCCAATTTTTATTTTTTTCAAGTTCCTGGTAAAGCGTAGTGTTTGCAAGGCAGAAATAACAATGGCTAATCCTCCTTTGTTTTCCCAAATTCCACTTCCTTCGAGATATTGTTCATGTTCGTGATAATTTTCATGATTTTGAAGATTTATCTTGTTGTCGATGTTTAGCAGAAGCAAAAAATCGATTTCTTTATTGCTGGTGTTACTGAAAAAAATGTTGTTCCCAACTTCAATCTGGGGGTAAATTTCGCGGCTAAAACCAAGCTTACTAAGCTCGGCACTCAGATGTTCGCTGCATTGGTTAACCCCCTCAATGTTTCTGACGTATGTGTTAATGTCAATGATTTTCTTCAGGAACTTTTCGTTTTGTTGCTGACGGGCTTTGATGAAAGAACGCATCCGGGCAATTTTAGAAACCTTACCTTTTTTGTTTTCTTCCGGAAGCTGTGATAACAAACTTGTTGCAAAATAGCGCACGGAAGCAACGTCCAGCATGCGGTTTACAAGAGTAGTAAAGTCGTAACCGGCTACTTTTGCTGCGGTGATGTATGAGCCGGTATGTCCTAAGCTTGCCATCGAATTTATTTCTAGGAGGTGGATGTTGTTGTTTTCATCCAAACGGATATCAACCCTTGCAAAATCCCGCAGGTTAAGAACTCTGAAAGCTTCTTTGCTGATTTTTTGCATTTCTTTTGCCAACTCAGGACTAATATTGGCCGGGCAAATTTTTTCTTTGGGCTTCTTTTTTTTGTCGTCGTTGGTTTGAATGCCTTCAGGATCATTATCCAGATCAATTTCAAGCACCGGAAAAGTTTCGATGGGAGAGTTCCCAATTAAGCCTACACAAAACTCCCTTCCCCGAATAAATTGCTCGACCAGCGCCTGCTGGTTAAATTCGTTTACCACAAAATCAATGGCTTCTTTGAGGTCTTCGGTATTGTTTACAATCTTTAATCCGAACGAAACACTTTCCATTTTCGGCTTCACAATAACCGGGAACTTTACCGGGCTTAAGTCTTCGTTGGATGATGAAAACACCCAATACTCAGGGGTTGGGATGTTGTGGTTTTTCCAGATAACTTTTGTTAATACTTTATCAAGAGCCAGCGCGTGCCCTGAAGGTGAGGAGCCAACGTAGGGAATTCCCAACATTTCCAGCATTGACGGGATGTGGGTGTAGCGGCTTTCGCCCTGGATGCCGTAAGCCATGTTAAACACCATGCCCATTTGCTCGCCATCGATGACTCGTGGCATGAAATTTTCCAGGCGTTCAATAATATGTTTGTTGCCGTCCAAAATACTCACATTGTGTCCGGCACTTTCTAAACTCTTGGCAACTTTCTTTACAACATCTTCGCTGTAAAATTCTTTGTTTTGCATCCCGAAAGTATTAATCACTCCCTGGATGTCTTTATTGTAGATAATCGCTACTTTCATTTAATACGTATAAGAACATTAATTGCTCAAAAAAAGCGGCTAAAATTAGAGATTTTTTTGATTTGGGAAGTGATTTTTTTTTGGGAAATATGTTTTATGTAATCGTTACTTAGCAAGAAGTTCTTGGGGATATATTCGATCAATCAAAGTGTAATAAAATGCCTTAAACATCTTTAATTTGTTTCTTCGTGAGACAAATTAACTTGTAAAAAGGCTATAAGTGGAAGATGTTAATTTAAATATTTTTCAGTTTGTATTGTTCTGCCAGTTCTTTTCTTTCTTCTTCACTAACTTCTTTCATGTATTTTTTCCATCCCGGGCACCAGTTGATGTGCCAACGCCAGAAACGTCCGGCAAACGATTTTGGTTTGCTGTCGTACTTGGCTCGTAAACCACAATTCTCGCATTGGTTTTTTTGTTTTTTCATTTTTTGTAGGGTTGAGTATAAAGGAAGAGCCCTGAAAAGGGCTCTTTTAAATATTTTACATTAAAATTTGTGAAGCAAGATAAATAGACAGGGCTACCGAAATTGGTGATAAATACCAGCCCAAGGCATCTTGTACTTTGGCTGATTTTAATGATTGTTGCACAACATTAATAAGCATCAGAAACGCATAAATAATGGCTATTATTCCTACTGTTCCTGCATTGCCTGGGTTAGCTAGGATGGTAAGGGCATTGTTGCCTGAGAAAATCTGAACCAAAATCATTACAATGAAAATAAGGATAAATGGAATGCCACAAATGGCACCGGTTAACAGCTCATTTTTAAAATTTGCTTTGCCCAAAACAGCTTTAATAACAAATGATAAACAGGCAATAATAAACATGCTTAAAACAGGCAGTAGGCCTATTTTTACAAAGCTCATGAAACCCATGAACTTCCGGAAATTGCTTCCAGCCATTAAATAGCTCCCGATGAAAAAGAGGAGAAAAACAGTAACTGCAATGATCGCAGAATGTATCAATGATTTTTCAGATGGTTTTTGAAACACAGACAGCATGCCGTCTGTAGGTCTTTTGAAAAAATTAATGATGATTTCTTTGAAATCTCCTTTGTAAAAAGATTTGACCTCATTCAACCCTTTTTTTGCACTTTCTTTTGCATTTTCCATAATTGACGTATGTTAGTTTTTATTGGTTAATTTTAAAATAATATATCCGATTGTTCCTGAAATTAATGAACCTGTCAGAATACCTATCTTAGCTGATTCTAATAATAAAATGTTTTCTCCAAACGCCAGGTTGGCAATAAATATCGACATGGTAAAACCTATCCCGGCCAGGAATGAAATCCCTATAACCGAGATGAATTTTGTGTTGTCCGGAAGTTCAATTAAACCGGTTTTCTTTCCAATCCACGAAAAGGTGCTTATTCCTATGGCGTTCCCGATAACAAGCGCCAAAATAATATTTATGATTAGGCTTACATCTGTGTTTTTCCCAAAACTGAATATTACCCCGGCATTGGCAAAGGCAAAAACGGGCATGATTACATAAGCGACCCACGAGTGTAACTTGTGTTCGAGGTGTTGCAAAGGCGACTGAACCTTATCTACCCAACTTTCCAAATCATCAATGTGTGAGATTTGTTCTTTGGATAAGATAGGGGTGCTTGTATCGTCTAAATCACGGATTTTGTCGGTAAGGGCGCAAATCTTTTTCGAAAATACGTGGATGTCGGCCCGGCGGTATATCGGGATAGATATTGCCAAAAGAACACCAGCAATGGTTGGATGAATGCCCGATTTAAGGAATAACAGCCACACTGCAATTCCGAAAATGAACACCATGTATTTGGCATAAATTTTAAAATAAGAGAGAATGAATAAAACGGCTAACAATCCTAAGGCGTACACCAGTAACATCCAATTAATGGAACTACTATAAAACAAAGCAATCACCAATACTGCTCCCAAATCATCGATGATGGCAAAAGCGGTTAAAAATATTTTCAGGCTAATGGGAATGCGTTTTCCCAAAACGCTTAAAATGGCCAGCGAAAATGCAATATCCGTTGCCATGGGGATTCCCCAGCCCAGACTTGTTTCGGGGTTTTTGTTCAGGATGAAAAAGAGCAAAACGGGGGCGGTCATCCCACCAATGGCTGCAACAATAGGGAAGGCTGCTTTTTTGGGGGTGTTGAGTTCGCCAATCATCATTTCTCTTTTAATTTCGAGCCCGATGAGGAAAAAGAAAACAGCCATGAGCCCGTCGTTAACCCATAGTATCAAGGGCTTTGAAAACTCAAAGCTTTGGCTGCTAAAGCCGATTTTATATTGCCAAAGGTTTTGGTATGAATCTCCGAATGGCGAATTTGCCCATATAATAGCCAGGATGGTGGCAATAAAAAGCAGTATCCCACTGGAGCTTTCAATTTTGAAGAATTTTTGAAATGGTGTCAATAATAGTTTGTCGATCATATTGCAATTATGAGTCAGTATAAAAGTAGTAAAATTTTTAATTTTTCTTCATTAGTAAAAGAGAATCCATTTTGTTAAAATCTTTTTCGGCTTTTTCAATTTCTCCCATTTTTAATCTGAGCTCAGCTCTGATTTTATACAAAATAACACTGTCTGGGAAATCCTTAATTGCTTTTTTGAGAAAATAACTGGCATTTTTATATTCTGATGGGGAAATTTGACAATACAAGCTATATGTTTGTGCAAGTTTTAGGTTAGTTTCAAAGTTATTAGGGTAGAGTTTAAGTGCGGCCTGGAAGTCATTTAGCACTGCATCATAATCCTGATCTTTTAAATTATAGTCTCCCCATTCCAGTAAATATTCATGATCCCTTTTTTTGATTTGTTCCTTTTTTATTTCTGAAACTCTATTATATTGTTTTTCTTTAGCATTATCTTTTTTTATTACACTTAGAGATATTACTGTTGCTAAAAAGATGATAAATGTAAAAATGGCGATGTCTGTGAATATTCTAATTCTTTTTCTGTAAAGAAGTTGTTTCCGTAAAGCTTCTATTTCTTCTTTTCGGGCTTTCTTAAAATCCAGTTTCCCTTTACTTGCTTTAAGGTATTCTTTGCGAATGGTGTAGAAATCCTTTTTCCTTCTTATTAATCCCTTTCTTTTCAATAAATCATTATTGTTTTTTAGGGTAAGAATCATGTGATGAATGGAACCGAAACCACCACCTCCAGCCATAATTTTTCGAAGTTGTTTAAACAAATATAAAAAAAACACGAACAAGTGTTCGTGTCTAAAATGTTAAGTTTACTCATTTATAGTTCTTGTGTGAGTTTTATTAATCGTATTAGTTCGCTTCGATAGCCATTTTCATCAGCCCCTTTTCCTGTTTTAGCAAGCTTTAGGGTTGTTTCATAGTCTGCATTCCCTTTGTATTTGGAGTCTGATAACAACATCCCAAAATTTGCTACAGCAGCTGAGAAATTAAAATTGTCAGATAAATTGTCTGCTTCAATGATTTTATTTTCTATGGTTTGACTGAACAGTTTACTTTGTTTTCCAGTTGGATGTTTGTATCTGAATTTTACAAACCCTACTTCTTCAGCTAATATACCTCTCTCATTAATTGTTTGATCCTGATATTTAAGTTTTTTGTTTATTCGTTTTGTTTTTTTTGCAGGTACAATCTCGTATAGGGCTGTTACAGAATGTCCGGAACCTATTTCACCTGCATCTTTTTTATCATCTTCGAAATCTTCTTCGTTAAGCATCCGGTTTTCATAACCAATCAAACGATAAGATTCTACAATAGCCGGGTTAAATTCGATCTGGATTTTTACATCTTTAGCTAATGTGAAAAAAGATCCCCCAAATTCATTAATTAATACTTTTTGAGCTTCTAAAAAGTTATCAATATAGGCGTAGTTACCATTACCATTATCTGCTATGGTTTCCATTTTCGAATCTTTTAGATTTCCTGTGCCAAATCCTAAAACGGAAATAAACACTCCTTTTTCCCGTTCTTTCTTAATTAGTTTGAGCATATCTTCATCGCTGGATGGACCAACATTAAAATCCCCATCAGTAGCTAAGATTATTCTGTTGTTGCCTTCTTCCAGAAAATTTTTGTAAGCCATTTCGTAAGCTAGTTTTAATCCTTTACCTCCTGCCGTGTAACCTCCTGCATTTAATTGATCAATAGCTTGTATAATTTCTTCTTTTCTGGTTCCATTTGTTGGTTTAAGTACTACTCTTGTATTACTGGCATAAACAACTATTGAAACATTATCCTGTTCCCTAAGGTTTTTAATAAGCATTTTGAATGATCTTTTTAGTAATGGAAGTTTGTCTGGTGAATTCATTGACCCAGAAACATCGATTAAAAAAACCAGGTTTGAAGGAGGTAATTCTTCTGTTGGGATATTTTTTGCCTGAAGGCCAACATGTAACAATAGGTCCTTCTTGTTCCAAGGACATTGCCCAATTTCATTATATATGGCAAAAGGATGTTGGTCAATCGGTTCCGGATAATCGTATGAAAAGTAATTAATCATTTCTTCTACCCTTACAGCTTCTTTTGGTGGTAATTGGCCGTTATTCAGGAATCTTCTGATGTTGCTATAAGATGCATGGTCCACATCAATTGAAAAAGTAGATAAAGGTTTATCCAATGCTTTCAAGAACTTATTTTCTTCTTTTGAATCATAGCTCTCGTTTGATGGGATAGGAGGGCTAAAACCATAATAATTTCTTGAACCTGGATTTGTAGATAATCCTCTAACTCTTATTTTATCTGTTCTGTTTTTTCTTCCTCTACCACTATTATAACCCATCACCATGACTTCATTTAATTCTGTGCGTGATTTTTTAAGCTTGATATTGATAAGCGTTTTATTCTTTATAGGGATACTTAAGCGTTCATACCCAACAAAGCTGAATCTTAATTTTAGGGTTGAATCGTTGACTTCAATCTGATAGAGTCCGTCAATATCTGTTGTTGTTCCTGTGGTTGTTCCTTCTATTAAAACTGTTACGCCAGGAATTGGATTTCCGTTTTCATCGCTTACTTTTCCTTTGATTGTTACGGCTTTTACATTTACGATTATCAAAGAAAAAATTACGAGTGTTAAGATGATTTTTTTCATAATGTTAGAAATTTAGTTTATACTTGTATTTCTTAATAGGGTGCAATAAAAGTTAGGATTACATAAAATTTTTTTTAAAATTATCCCCAGATATACTAATGCCTGAAAAACAAAATAGAGAAGATGCTGAATTGATTGGGGCTTATAAGGATTCAGGCGACTTAGAAATCCTTGGGGAATTGTATTCAAAATACATCCATTTAGTTTATGGTGTTTGCCTGAAATATTTTGCTGATCGAAACGATAGCAAAGATGCCGTTTCTTTAATATTTGAAAGCCTGATAAAAGAAGTTCCAAAATACGAAATAAAAGATTTTAAAAGCTGGCTTTATGTGGTCGTTAAAAACCATTGCCTGATGGAAATTCGAAAAAGAAAAACGATAAGCAAAAAGCATCAGCAATATTCAATGAATGTGATTATGGAATCAACAGAGTTTTTGCATCCTTTTGATGATGATGTCCCAGATAATTCTGTTGAGGAAAAGTTGAAAGAATGTTTGGAGCGACTAAAAAAAGAACAAAAAGAATGTGTTGTGCAGTTCTATTATCAAGGAAAATGCTATAAGGAAATATCTGATGATATTGGAATTGACATTACTAAGGTAAAAAGCTATATTCAGAATGGGAAGCGAAATTTGCGAATCTGTATAGAGAAAAAATCTTGAAATGAGAAAAAAAGGGTTCATAACGTATCGTAAATTTATTAGGTATTTTAGTCAAAAGCTAAATGCGAAAGAGATGCATGATTTCGAAAAAGAAATCATGAAAGATGCTTTTGATGCAGATGCTTATGATGGTTTATCTCAACTGACAGCGACAGAAATGGATGAAGATATAAAAGAACTTACTAAGATTTTTGTTTCAAAATCGAAATTTAAAAAGGGTTATCTGGGATGGTTTAAGTACGCTGCTGTAGTTGTTGTTTTAATTGGGCTTGGGATTTTCTTTATGACGGAAATTGATACAAGAAATGAAATCCCGGAACCACTCTCAGTTATTAAGCAAGAAGACACTTTGAAAATTGCAAGCTCCTCAGAAGAAAATGTTGAAGGTTTTAAATCGAATAAAGAAACGATAAATGAAAAGGTAGAACCTGAATCGAAGGTTAGGGATGGGATTTTACCTGTTGAGGAAAATTTGATATCTGAAAATAAAATAGAATATGTTGATGAGATGACTGATCTGAAAAAGATTAATCAAGCTGAGAAGAAAATTGAAGAACTTCAGCAAAATATCGACAAAAAACACGTTGTTAAGGATAAGTTTGCTTCCTTAAATGTAAAAAAAGATGAACCTAAAATAACAGGATATGCGGAAAGAAAATTTGAAACGAGAATAAGAGGCATTGTTACTATCCGGCCTAACATGCAATCTAAGTATGCTCAAATTGGCTTTAGAGATACTATTTTTAAACACCAACAGCTTAAATCAGAGAAAAAAGGAAGGGTAGTGTATCAAGGTAAAGTGGTTGATAAAAAAGGAAATCCAATTCCTGGTGTTACTGTTCTGGTTCCAGGTACAAACTTGGGAACTACCACAGATATAGATGGTGTTTATTTATTAGAACTTGAGAAAGAAACGAATGAACTTTCATTTTGTTTTATTGGCATGGAAAGCCAATTGATTGCATTAAACGATAAACATGAAATAAATGTTCAACTGGAAAAAGCAGAATTTTCGTTATCTGAAGTTGTTGTTACGGGTTATGGAAGTAGCAAGAATAATAGGAAAAGCCCTGCTCCGGAAATAAGCCAAAAAGAATTGAGAAATGATTTCTCCCGATATAAAGAAAGTATACTAAACAATATTGATTACTCAAAGTTGGAAAACTTTCCGGGGAAACATAGAGTTTGTGTTCTATTCAAGTTGGATGCACAAGGAGAAATATGCCAAGTTGAGATTCTTAACTCGCCCTTTATGACCTTAGAAAAAGAACTTATGAGAGTATTAAAAAAACTTGAATATTTTGATAAATATTCAAGTTTTAAAAATTGTAAAATCGTTAAAGAAAAAAAACTTAGATTGATTATTAACGTTGAATAATTTAGAATCGTTTATTCCCTAAAAATAACTTCGAGAATATCCGTTAAATAGCTACTTATGCTTTTGTTTTCGGTTGCATAATCGCAATTGATTTGCAAGGCAAAGGCCATTTTTTTCTCCGGGTGATAGGCGAAAATTGATTTGTATCCGGGAAACGTCCCTGAGTGTCCATACATATCGCCATATTGGGTGTGGTAAATGAAGCTCCCCATGCCGTACGAAGTGTTCTTGAAAATTTCTTTTCCGTTGGGGGTGATGCTTGTTATTTGTTTTCTTAGCTTATCAGAAAATACATCGCCTGAGTAATAGATTTGTGCCCATTTTGCCAGGTCGCTGGTGGTAGAATAAAATCCTCCGCCAGTCCATTCCATTTGTGGATTAAAGATGAGTTTTCCGTCAACCACTACTTTGGGCGGCATACCCCATGCTTCCAGTTTTGAATAACCCTGCGCCAGGTTGGGGATAAGTCTTCTTATTGATGGGTAGGTAAACTGAAGTTTGTAAGGGCTTAAAATTCGTTTCCTGATTTCTTCGTAAAGGTCGTTATTGCAAATTTTTTCAATCAACATTCCCAAGAGCAGGTAATTGGTATCGGAATAGGCCCAGCTTTTTCCTGCCTCATGAACAGCTTTATCATCAAAAATATATTCTAAACGGTCTTTATCGCTCCAAACCATATCCGGATTGCCAAGAACCCTTTCCCAAACGCCTTCTTCAAAAACCCAGCGAGGTAAGCCGGAAGTGTGTTCAAATAACATGCGTACGGTAATATCGTTGATGTTTGGCAAACGTTTTAGCCAGCCAACATCCGGGAAATAACTAATGAATTTTTTGTCCAGGTTTATTTTTTCTTCATCAACCAGTTGAAAAATTACCGCTGCAGCATAGGTTTTTCCAATGCTGCCCGAAAACATCAGGTGTTCGCCAAACATTTTGGTTTTGTTTTCTTTGTTCGCGTAACCGGAAGAGAAATTTTTTTGTTCTCCATTGGCAAAGATGACGGAGAAATTCATGCCTGGAAGCTGGTTGTCAACAACTAACGAATCTATCTTTTCTTGAATGTTGCTGAGTTGCTCATTGGTTTGACCCGACTGAAAATTACAGGCGGTTAGCAGACTTATAATAACAATAATTACGAAGTATCTCTTTTTCATTTTTCTTATTTAAATTTTACTCTAAAATAAGAAAAAGTAAGTAATAGCCGAATGCGTGATGACTATCCTTAGAGAAATAAAGAAAAAATGATAATCGTCAATTAGTTTGATTTGTTGCGTTCGCGTTTACGGTCAATCTCGCTAAGCAGGATTTTTCGCAGGCGAATGGATTTTGGTGTAACCTCTACGTATTCGTCTTCGGCAATGTATTCTATGGCTTCTTCCAACGAAAACTTGATGGCCGGGGCCAGAACAGTTTTATCGTCCGAACCGGCAGCACGCATATTGCTCAGTTTCTTGGTTTTGGTAACATTGATTACAAGGTCATCTTGGCGGGTGCTCTCGCCAAGAACTTGCCCGGCGTAAACCTCTTCGTTGGGGTTCACAAAAAATTTACCTCTATCCTGTAGTTTGTCAATAGAGTAAGTGATTGAGGTTCCCTGTTCCATCGAAATTAAAGCCCCGTTGCGTTTTCCGGTAATATCGCCTTTCCAGGGTTCGTAGCCTTTGAAACGGTGCGAAATCACGGCTTCGCCCTCGGTGGCGGTTAAAACAGGGTTGCTCAGGCCTATTAATCCCCGTGCCGGAATTTTAAACTCCAGGTTGGCTCGTCCGTTTTTATTTTCTATGTTAAGGATGTCTCCTTTGCGTCGGGTAACGATGTCGATCACCTTGCTCGAAAATTCTTCGGCAACATTGATGGTTAGTTCTTCCACCGGTTCATGCTTAAACCCATCAATTTCCTTGATAACCACTTTAGGTTGACCCAGTTGAAATTCGTAACCTTCGCGGCGCATGGTTTCTATAAGAATAGACAAGTGCAATACTCCCCGTCCGTAGACCAGCCATTTGTCGGCAGAATCGGTTTCTGCGACTTTCAGGGCTAGGTTTTTCTCGGTCTCCTTGAATAAACGGTCGCGGATATGGCGAGAAGTTACAAGTTTACCTTCTTTGCCAAAAAACGGCGAATTGTTGATGGTAAACAACATGCTCATCGAAGGTTCGTCGATAGAGATGGGTTTCATGGCTTCGGGGTTCTCAATATCGGCGATGGTATCTCCAATGTCAAAGTTTTCCAGTCCCATCATAGCTACAATTTCGCCGGCATGGATTTCGTGTTTTACTTTTTCTTTTCCAAGACCTTCAAAGCGGTAAAGTTCTTTGATGGTTGATTTATGGGTAATTCCATTGCGTTGAATTATCGAAACCGCATCGCCCATTTTAATGCTTCCACGATGAACCCGTCCGACGGCAATTCGTCCGGTGTAGGAAGAATAATCTAGCGAACTGATTTGGATTTGCAGTGTCCCCGGGTTTTCTTTGGCTGGTTCAAAATATTCGATGATGGTATCAAGCAAATAGCTGATGTCGTTGGTGGGGTTTTTCCAGTCGGGTCCCATCCAGCCTTGTTTGGATGAACCGTAAACCGTTGGAAAACTTAATTGTTCTTCAGTAGCATCCAATGAGAACATCAGGTCGAACACTTTTTCATTGGTTTCGTCCGGCGTACAGTTGGGCTTGTCCACTTTGTTTACAACCACGATTGGTTTTAGTCCCAGTTCGAGGGCTTTTTGTAATACAAAACGGGTTTGTGGCATAGGGCCTTCAAAGGCATCAACCAACAACAAAACTCCGTCGGCCATGTTTAGTACACGTTCCACTTCGCCACCAAAATCGCTGTGGCCGGGAGTGTCAATAATGTTAATCTTAGTATTTTTATACCGAACCGATACATTTTTAGAAAGGATGGTAATTCCTCTTTCGCGTTCCAGATCATTCGAATCCAGGATGAGGTCTTCCACTTCCTGGTTGTCTCGGAAGAGTTTTACCTGATGTAAAATACGGTCGACTAGTGTGGTTTTTCCGTGGTCAACGTGGGCAATGATGGCGATATTTCTGATTTCCATTAGCAGCTACTTAAAACGAGCGGCAAAATTACTCATGTTTTCAATGCAAATGACAAAAGATTGGTTAAATGTTGAATAATTATCGTTAAAAGCTTAGTCCTTTTTATTTCTTGACTTTTTCTTGCTGATGAAAACAATAATTATTGATAAAAAGAAGATAATACAAAGCCATGCAAAGTAATCTCCAAGAACAGAATAAAGTGTTTTTTGACCTTTTGTAGGTACATCTGAATACAAAATTACCTCATCGGTTTTAAAAAAATCATTTGAAGACAGAACTTGTCCTTTATAATTGAAAGATGCAGAGCCCCCTTTGAATGCTGACCGGACTATATTAAATCCATGTTCAATTCCCCTGATGGAAGCTACATAAGTGTGGTATGGTGCTATGTCTTGCCAATCGCTGCCAGGTACAAGCATAATGTCAATATTCATTTTAGCGGTTTGATTAATCAATGATGGGAAATCCATATCAAAGCAAATTGCAGAGCTGATTCTTCCATAAGGTGAGTCGAAATGTTTTATGATCCCGTCTCCATAATCCCCTTCATCGGGATTGGTTGGTTTTGCTTTATGATATGAAAACAGGACATCTCCTTCTGGAGAAATCCATGTAATTTTGTTTTCAGGGTTTACTCTAGGGAATCCTTCTAATAGCACTTGCATAGGTAATCCAATATAAATGCTGTTGTGTTTAGCTATGGTCTTGGCATTTTCAATAAAAGTATCTTCTTTATCAAATGGCAAACTGATTAAAGTTTCTCGTCCAAATACAATTTTTGCTCCTGAGGAAGCTGCAATACCGCAATTTTTTAAAAAATCTTCATTTGCCTTTTCTACTACTGTGTCATAACTTGTTGTCATACGATGATAATATTCGGTTTTTGTACTATTGATAGAGGCGACTCTTACTGTAGGCGAATCAATAGTATTTGACAATCTGAATTGTCCCCAGCTAATTATTGCCAAAAACGGGATGACAAATACCCAAAATACTAAATGGAGTTTGTTTTTATAAAAAGAATTTTTCCAAAGCCAATTAATAATCGAAGCAAACCAGGTAATTAAGAATATTACTCCCCAAATACCGGTAATCGAGGTAAGCTGTAATAAAGATAAGGATGATTGGGTGTGCACTAAAGTGCCATATGAACCCGATGGGTTGGCTGATATGGTAATATAATCCATTATTACATAAACGGCAGGAAATATTAGGGTTGAAACAATCCCTTTTATTTTTTGAGCGCAAATACGATCGATTAAAAATGTTAACGAAGCAAATATGCTCATTATTAACATAAGGAAATAATAGAAAAAACCAGACATTGGTATTATTTCTTTCCAAATGAATATATTTGAAACCCATCCAGCTATTACTATAAATAAACATCCTTTTAAGGGCTTTTCTAATCTCATAAACCTGATTAGAAATACAGGAGCTAAATAGGCAACTATTGGAATACTCCATTTACCATTAAAAAAGAAAAGAAGTATAAATCCGATTAAAAAATACAGGTACGAAGAACTAAGTTTTTTCCTATCCATAATTTTTCTATAATTAAATGTTAAATTTTTTCAACGATATAATAAACCGACATGAATGGCGTCGGGTTCTGTTTAAACATGCTGATTTCTCTCAAATCCGGTTCAAATAATTTTAGTAGTTCTTTATCGGAAACAGCAGAAATTTCTTTTTCGAGGCATTTGTAATAATTGTTCCACCAGACCTGTTCGTCCAATACGAATGACTTTACTGCTTTGCAATGGTTTTGTTCGATGAATTCAATCTTTTCTTTTTGCTTCGAAAACTCATCATGGATGATGATGAAGCCTTTTCTTTTCAGTAATTTAAGAAACGTCAGGAATCCTTGCTGAAATCCTATAACATTCAGAAGTCCTTCAGCAAGAATTAAATCAAATTGTACTTCGTTTGTTTTTATGTCGGATAAAGAACACCTGGAAACATTGATTTTGTCAGAAAGGTTTAGTTTATTTACTTTTTCTCTTAAAAAATTAACTGATGCAGTGTCCGGATCAAAGGCGGTGATATTGCCTCCCAGCTTTTCGGCAATAAATAATGTTGGTACCCCTGAGCCGCAACCGGCATCAAGAATCTCCCGGTCTTTAATTTCCGGGATCGCCGAAATTGCTTTTTCAAGATATTGTAAAAGGTCTTTTCGGCATTGATCCTTAATTTGGAGGTATGTTTTATCCATTATTTTTACTTCATCTCATACAATTTGTCAACAATTCCGTATTCGATAGATTCTTCGGCATTCATCCAGTAATCCCTGTCAAAATCCTTTTGTATTTGTGTGACGCTTTGATTACAATTCTTCGCCAAGATATTTGCCGCTAATTCCTTCGTTTGGATAATTTGTTTTGTTTGTATTTCTAAATCGGTGGCGGTTCCCTGCAATAATCCTATGCTGGGTTGGTGAATCATTACTTCTCCCAGCGGGTAAATATATCGTTCTCCTTTTTCTCCTGCGGATAATAATATGGAACCCATTGATGCAGCTAAACCCATGCATATCGTTGAAACCGGCGATGAAATCATGTTCATTGTATCCAATATTGAAAATCCGGAAGTTACGATGCCGCCGGGACTGTTGATGAAAAAACTGATTTTTTCCCCGGGTTTAACGGATTCCATGTAAAGTAGTTTACTTACAATGTCTTTGGCCGACTCATCATCAACCATTCCCCATAAAAATATTTTTCTTTCCTCAAGAAATTTTAGATCAATGAATTTTTGTACAGATTGTTCGCTTTCTGTTGGATTGGATTTTTGACTGTTTATCATTTTGTTGGTTTTTTCTAATTATACTAAAAATTTATTGCTGCATAAGCAGAGATTGGGCGGTTTCTATTCAGTAGATCGTAAATCTTAATTTGTGTATGTAAAATTATAAATTATTTGCTTACGAAAAGATTTATAACACGAGTTTCAGCTTGTTTTTCTCTTTGCCAGTGTTTAATATAGAATATGGGGTGAGATTTATTTGGTACAATATTTCTCCAAATATTTTTTTGCTTGCATGCTACCTTTCTGAACAGCTGTTTCCCAGTCTTTGCATGCCTCTTCATTTTTTCCCAGCATTTTTAAACATGTTCCCTTATTGACATAAGCTGCAGCGAAATCAGGATTTAGTTTTATTGCATATTTATAATTCTCTAATGCTTTAAGAAAGTCCTTTTTTGTCAGAAAACAATTTCCAAGATTGAAATAGTGATAAGGAACCAGGTAATAATCTTCTCCATTAACTTTGGCATATTTTGTTGCCTGGGTGTATTCCTGAATAGCCATCTCTAAATTCGAATAAAAACGATAAATCTCTCCACAATAAAAATAAAATTCATCGTCATCATGAAATATCTTTTTCCCTTTATTTAGAAATGTTAAAACTTGGTCAAAGCTTTGTTTGTTGAGTAATGCTGCTTGATAAAGATTAATGTATGATGCTCTGTATGTAGAGTCAATTGATATTGATTCCAGTAAAAAGCTTATTGCTTTTGCTTGTTTTTTTTCTTTTATGCAAGCAATAGCTGTATTTGTTAACTCTATTGCTTTATTGCGATCTTCAACATTAATAAGATAAGCCTTTTGGGCGCTTAGCTTGATAGTAAATAAGAATAGAAATAAAAAGATAATGTGTCTCATTTTGAATTTTTTTTAATACCAGCTTCATAAGCATGAGTTACCTGAGGGAGTAATGTTTCAAATATAATAAAAAAAACCACTCGCTAATAACGAGTGGTTTTTTAGGATTATTTTTTCTTGGCTGGTGTTGGGTATGGAGGAGGAGTGAGGTCAACTTTTGGTTGTTTGTCCAGAAGTTTTAGTGCTTCCTCAACAGCCCGTACCAACTGAGGATCGATACCTTTGCTCAATGAAAGAGCATCTTGTTCAACTTTAATATCCGGTGCAATTCCTTTATTTTCGGCTACCCATTCTTTTTTTATTGGGTCATAAACGGCATTGTCCGGAGCGGTTAGTCCACCGCCATCAACAAGGGCATAGTGTACCGAGGCTTTTACCAAACCTCCCCAGGTGGTTTTCCCAATTAATGGACCAGCTTTTTGCTGACGGAAAACCCATGGGAAAAAATCTCCTCCAGAGCCAGATTTTTCATTGATTAGTAATACTTTGGGCCCAATAATACCTGCCGGTAAACGGAAGGGTTTTCCATTTGGCACTTCATTGGTTAAGGCTGCACGAACCGAACGGGTCATCAGGTCAACCATGTAATCGTCGAGCATACCACCGCCATTAAAGCGTTCGTCGATAACAGCACCTTCTTTATTTTGTTGGGCGAAGAAATAACGGTTAAACGAAATCAGACCTTGGCCTCCGGTATTTGGAACCCAGATGTATGCTAGGCGTCCGTTTGATAGTTTATCAACCATGCGGCGGTTGTCTTCGACCCAAGTGCGTTGGCGCAATGCGCTCTCGGCTCTTCCGCTAACGGGTTTAACGGTTTCTTTCCAGCTTCCTTCAAATTTTGGTTCTTTATTAAGATGCAAAATTGTTTGCTTGTCTAAGGTCCCGTCTAAGAACTGATAAAAGTTGTCATCGGCGGTTAATTCTTTCCCGTTGATCCCTACAATGTAATAGCCTTCTTTGATGTTTAGTCCCGGTTGATCGAGTGGTCCGGTTAAATCCGGGTTCCAGCTTTCGGTAGTGTAAATGCGTTTAATCATCCAGTGTTTGTCTTTTACCTCTAAATCGGTACCTAAAAGTCCGACTGTATTTGTTTCGGTGTTAGGGTAGTCGCCGCCAAAAACATAACTGTGTCCAACCGACATTTCCCCGTTCATTTGATTGATGATATAATGCAGGTCGGCGCGATGTTTAGCATGCTGAACAAGCGGAGCATAACGTTTATAAACTTCGTTCCAGTTGCGGCCATGCATGTTAGAGTCATAAAAATAGTCGCGTTCGTATCGCCATGCTTCTTCAAACATTTGTTTCCATTCGGCTTTGCGGTCGAGTTTCATTTCTAATCGTATGCTCATCGATTTGGCACCTTTATCATTCGGACGGCTGGCATCTATTATTTTCCAGTGTGGTCCCGAACGTGCCAATATTTTTTTGCCATCGTCAGAAATAGATAAATTACTTAGCCCGGAAGAAAATTCACTGGCTTTTTTATCTTTCATGGTGAATTTCTGTAAGGTAAAACCACGGCTGTTTGCTTTGCGTTCGGCAACAAAAAGTGTTCCTTCGGGTCCGCTAAAAGCAAAACCATAGTTTCTTCCCGGCATTGGCAGAGCCATGGTGCGGCGTTCAATGTCTTCAAAGTCAATTTGCATGCCTTTGGGTTTTTCTTCGTCTTTGGCTTCTTTCGGGCTTTTATCTGCTGGTTTTTTCGCTTTTTTATCTTCTTTCTTTGCAGCTTCTTTTTTAATTTTTTCTTCGTCGCTTTCCAGCTTAAACGGAGAATCGCTTTCTTTTTGAAGATTGATGACATAAACTGCGTAGTCGGGGTTGTTGGTCATGGCACTAGTGTTGGCCCAGCCGCTGCTCAGTGCATAGTTAGTACTGGCCAAAAAGTAGAGGTGTTTTTTATCTCGATCCCAGGCTGGGGAAAAAGCATCGGCCATGGTGTTGGTAACCGGGGTAACTGTTTTGTTTTCGAGCGACCACAACCTGATTTGGCGGAACATATTCTCGCCTGTTTTGTCGTAAGCCAGCCATTTTGAGTCGGGCGACCAGGTGATGATCATCGAACCTCTTTCGAGGTTGGTGCCGGCAACATCTGCTGTTTCAATGCTTTCTTTTTCTAGGTCGATTACGCGAATACGGGCATCGTCATCTACAAAAGCAATGTATTTGGCATCGGGTGACCAGGTAGGTGACCAGCCCAATTTTGAAACACCTAACGAAATGCTTTTTATTTCGGTGAGGCCGTCCTGGCTGGTAATTACAAGTTCATAACCTTTTCCGCCACGATCGGAGAACCATGCAATTTGTCCTCCTTTTGGTGACCAAATTGGAGCGCGGTCAGCAGCATCCGAACTTTGGGTAAGGTTACGTGGATCGCCGTTTTCCACCGGAACGGTAAAAATTTCTCCACGAGATTCCATCAATGCACGTTGCCCGGTAGGTGAAATAGAAACACTGTGAGCGTTGCGGCTAACATCTTCCCATTTTGTTTCGGTCCACGGGAAATCGCCACTAACAGTAATGTTTAATTGTTTTGTTTTGCCCGTTTCAAGATCGAGTAAATGCAAATATCCATCACGTTCAAACGTTAATTGGTTTCCGGCAGCACTAATCCATTTTACATCCGAACCTTTGAATTTGGTAATTTGTTCCAGGTTTTTGGTTTGAGGGTTGTATTTCCAGATGTTGCTGATCCAGTCGCGATCCGAAAGAAAATAAATTTCATCGTTTAGCCATATTGGCTGAAGTTCCATGGTTTTTTCGCTTGGGATTTCAACCTCGCTTAAATCTTTCAGGTTGAGGATAATCAAGGGGGTGTTTTGTCCACCACGATAATTGCGCCATTCTGGGTCCCAGCGGCTCATCTTATCAATCACGATTTGTTTGCCATCCGGAGAAAAACTCCCGTTATTTCCCCATTGATGAGCCAGCATGCTTGGACTTCCTCCTTTGGCAGGGATGGTCCACAAGCGATTGTAACTGCTGGGTGTCGTTTCACGACTGCTGGCATACAAAACATTTTTTCCGTCAGGTGTCCATCCCCTGGCTAAAGAAGCACTGGGATGCCAGGTAAGTCGTTGGGGTTCTCCACCGGTAATGGCTACTGTATAAACAGCAGTAGCACCAGAA
This sequence comes from Bacteroidales bacterium, assembly GCA_963664245.1. Taxonomy (GTDB): domain Bacteria; phylum Bacteroidota; class Bacteroidia; order Bacteroidales. The sequence goes on along the minus strand of OY760934.1, from coordinate 1,000,413 downwards.
CGGTTGGATGAAAAAGCAATGGTTTTTCCATCTGGAGAAATGTGAGGGTTACTTTCAACAGCCGGGGTGCTGGTTAAACGGATTGTTTGTTCGGTGTTAAAATCGTATACCCAAATGTCGCCGCCATATACAAAGGCGATGTGGGTTTTACTTAAACTGGGTTGTTGTAATAAACGGGTGCCTTGGGCTGCAAGGCTGCTCATTAATCCAATAATAAAAAAGGATAGTAAAATGAGCTTTTTTACTTGATTCAAAGTATTCTTCATAAGTATTGTTTTGTATTTAGTTTTGAAAATTTTAATGGTTCGCGTTTTAAATAATAAAGATATTTATTTTGATTTTAAATTTTGAATAAATGTTGCATCCACCCAATAAAAATCTTCACTTGAATGGGCTGCATATTTGGTGAAGAACAGGTATTTCCCGTCGGGAGAGACGGAGGGAAAACGTGCGTTTTTGAACTTTTCTCCAAGCTCAACAGGTGTTGCCCATTCTTCGTTGTCTTGCCTGAAACTTATCATTAGTTTTCGTTCGCCGTAAACATATTTTCCGCTTTCGTCGAAATGCCGGTCATCCCTGCTAAAAATTAGATAATTTTCATTGGGCGAAATGTAAGGAAAGCCTTCTCTTGCATTTTTGGTATTTATATTTTTTCCGATGCTCTTTGCTTTTAAATATTTTCCATTGCTGAATTTTGCAAAAAAAATGTCATTGTTTCCGGTCGGGTCTTCGTATTTATTTCGGTTAGAGGTAAAATACAAATTTCCGTTTTTCGCTATTGAGGGGCAGGCTTCAACGTGTTCAGTATTAATTGAATCACCGGCGTTAACCGGCTTTCCCCATTGGGTGTTTTTTCTTTCAACGTACCAAATGTCGTTGTCGTTTATTGTGCTGTCAGTTTCTTCCAGTGGTCGCCTGGAGTAGAAAAATATTTTTTTTCCGTTGGGAGAAAATACAGGGCTTCCGTCTCTGTGTTTGCCGGAGAATTGTGCCGTGGCAGCTTTGCTCCATTTGCCGTTTTCAAAGCGTATGTATTTTATCACCTGTGGGGATTTCTCAAAATCGTGGGGGAGTTTCCACATGCTCCAGTAAATTTCTTTTCCTTCAGGGGAGAATGCCAGGGAGCTGTGTTCCTGATCGTCAGAAGAAATTATTCCTTTGGCAAAAACAACGGGTGTTTCTCCGGGAAGAGGTAATTCAAAATATTGCTGTTTGAACTCATTTTTTGTAGTGCAAAAAGTCAGCAAGCTTATCAGAAAAAGTGCTCCAAGAATTGTTATATATGATTTATGTTTCATCTAAATTGGAAAAACTTTTATTCTTTTAGATCATATTTCAAAATAAAAATGTCATTCAGTGCCCGGTAATTTCGGATGCTGTAATTTTGCCAGTTTATGTTTCCCATTTGGCTATTGGCAATGCAAAACAGCTGGTTGTCTATGATTACAAAGGTTGTCGGGATTTCAAACAAGGGATGGTTCTGGTCGATGATGTTTATGCCGGAAATTTCTTTCCCGTCGGGAGAAAGGGGGTAACGTGCAATTTTTACATCGCAGCTTCTGGCCACTTCGTTTTGAATGCCGATGATGCTGTTTTTGTAGAATTTTATCCCATCCAGCCCTTTTGATTCTTCAAAATATTGATTAGCGTTGAGAATGATTTTTTTCGAAATATCAAGCACCTTGATTCCTGAATCGTTTGAGGCAATATAAAGCCGTTTGGAATCGGGTGAAATGGTAATCCCGTTCGGGTGGATGATGCTTTCATGATTGAAAAACAAGGCCACTGAATCGCTGTCTTTTTTAATGATGTATATGCTTTGATGATCGGTATCGGTGAAATAAATGTTTCCTGCATCATCTCTGGCTAAATCGTTAAGGGTGTGTGATTTTTCATCCGAAATCTCGTATTTTTTTATCAATTCTGATGATTTTAAATCAAATTTAAAAACCGCCGAATATCTTTTATTATCCTGGGTTTTGTTTCCACAGGCCCATAAATGCCCGTTTGCATCATCAACCAATAATCCTAAAAAACGGGAAGGGTATTTACCGACTTCAATAAAATCTTTAACCCTGCCGGTTTTTGCATCCAACTGAATGATTTTTTCTTTCAGGATACTGCTTACATAAAATGAATTGTTTTGCTTGGAGTATGTAATCCCTTCCGGGATCAGGTCTTTTTCGGAAATAGTATAAGCAATGTTAAACTTATTTCTGGGGGAATTGCACGAGACTGCTGCAATAAAAAAAAGAAGGTAAACAAAATATCTTAAGTTTTTCATACTATTTGGTTTATCTGAAAAGATTAGAGGTCTTAAATAAACAAATATAAACAAATGACATTTATTGGGTATGTTGTGAAATAAGAAATCGATAAAGGCTAGGTTTTCCCGTATCAATCTATTTTATCGTTCGAGAAAAAGATATTGAAAGGAACTAAAAGTTGTTTTGAATTGAATTTTAATCGTGTTCAATGTTCTAAGGATAAAAAAACATGAAAAATCCCCGGCGAATACCTGGATCGTATACAAAAATGAGGAATAGAAAATATAAACAATTTTTATTCTTTATTCCTCATTATGCCCCAAATAATTTTTATATGGCCGCTAAGTGTAAATGCTAAACATTGTTAGAACTCATTTGCGGCTATTTATAAAATAACCTATTTAGGTCGTGCAATAATGATTCCGGCTAAACGGTCATGGCTTCTTTCATCTTCCGGGTCATTTGCATCGTAATATGATGCAAATGACCTGTAAAACAATGTTGAAGTTAAGGTCCACAGGTATTGTATGGGCCGGTTGGAAGCAGTGGTGGATGTTTTAAATGTCATCCAGCCATGCCCGATACCGGTGCCATCTGATGAAACAGAAGGATTGGTTGCATCTCTTGAGTCGTTAGAGTGAGAAGAACTGGATGAATCAAGGATTTCTATATTGTATAAATTTGCAGTATCGGTAGAAACAGCAGCGCTCCATGCCATCATTACATGTCCTGTATTGGTGCTTCCTTCGGCAATACGCCAACCTTCACTGTATCTTGCACAAATTAAATCGCCTTTTTGTATATCTTCAAAATTTGTGAAAACCCTCCAGTATTCATTTTCTGCAACACATGTTGATGTATCACTAGAATCATAATTATCTCCTAATATACCACGAAAATAATTGTAAAAATCTTCGGATAATGGACGTGTTGAAGTGGCATGGTTGTGCAAATCCTGATAATGGTTGGGTAAACACTTTTTATAAACAAATTCGCAGATAAATCCGGAGCAATCGTAATGATAAATGCCTTCGCATTCGTTTCGGAGGGAATCTAAGCTATGCTCATACTTGGTGTTTGTTAGGGTGTTAACGATAAATTCTGCCCGTTCAACAATTTGTTCTGCGGCTGAGGCATTGACTTTGTTTTTTATCAGGTGCCCGCAATTATCAACAGAATATTTGTACGCATTTCTATCGACTGAAAGGTAGGTAGTTGCAGTACTTTCATTAAATTCGTCGCTGTCCAGTTTATTGTTCCAGTTTGTGATGTCGCTTTGTGTAATTTCGCTTGCTGCTGATGCGCTAAATATTGGATCGGTTTCGGTTGCTTTGGTTCCGGCAGAAGTAGAAATGCTTTCTGCAGTTTTGGCATGTAGGGCGTAAGGTACGCTTAACAATTGGCTTGTGCCTGTTATTGAATAAGCTGTTCCGCCCGATGGATCGGTTTCTATGGTAATAAAATATAAGCCAAGGCTCCAATCGATAGCAGAGAAATCGCCGCTTACTACGGTTCCGTTTCCGATTTCAATACTTACCAAGCCTTCGGCATTGCTTGTGGGTTTTTGTGTTTCTACATAAACGGCTGTTCCGTTTGCAGAACCCTGTATAATGCTTATTTGCATTCCCACGGTTTGGTTGGTTAGCAAGTTGTTATTTGAGTTTCTGATTAATGCCTGGTAGCTCATTTTTTCCGGGAACTGGGCAAAAACACTTGCCGTAATTATAATGGCTGATAAAAATGTAAATACTCGTTTCATTATTTTTTACTTAATTTTTTATAATCTTAAATGTTTTAACTTCTTTATTTTTCTGGATGATCTTTACAAAATAACTTGCCGGGGCAAGCTTGTCCATTAAAATACAGTTATTGGTTTTGGTAATTCTTTGGCTTTGTAAAAGATTTCCATTTATGTCGTACAGTTGATACAATAAATTTGAAAGGTCAGATTCATTGATGGTCAATGTAAGGTAATTGCTTGTAGGGTTGGGGTAAGCCATAACCGAAAGCTTAATTTCTTGGCTTTCTTCTATTGCTTTTACCACTGAAATTTGATAGGGTTGTTGAAGGCCTTCTGCTATCGAACCATTTGTCCCGGTATGGGTTTTGATTGCAAGTTGCCCGATAGAATAACTTACTGAACCTCCATTTCCCGAAGCATTTCCACCTGTGGTGTTAACGCTTCCTTGTGCTTGTAAACCTATTAGTCCAACTCCCAACAGGAGCATAATGCTTAATTTTAATCGTTTGTACCGCATTCTTGATACTTTTTGGTTAATACTCATTTACTTTTCTGATTTTATTTGGGGAATTATTTGGGTACTGAATGCTGTTTACTTGGTAAGGTTCTTTTTTGTATATAAAAACAAATGTAATAAAAAAATTGTATAATTATACAATTTTTATTATAAAGTTTGAATGAGGAAATATTACAGGATTGGTTTAAAGTGTTTTGGAGTTTGTTTTTTCTGGAATTTGGAAGTTATTCTAAAATTTTGATTTTTTGTTCGCAGACAGGATCGCCTCGCAAGATGGATTTTTCTAAATCGATGCTTACTTTTTTGCCAAATAAATTCTCAAATAATTTTGTGGAATATCCAAGGGTGCAATGGCATAAAAACGAATTGTTCACGCCTTGTTTTACCATTGGACAAGTACATTCTTCAAAGATCAAGCTTATCGTGTCTCCTTTTTTTGTAAAGTTGGCAGAATTATAATATTCATTTTTGAATTCCTTAAAAAGAATATCAAGGTTTGTTTCGGAGGTGTTCTTGTTCCTGATTTTACAAACTCCCCGGTAAAGTTCAGAGGCTTCGCAACAAGCTTCGCCGCATTTATGTAATATTTCAATTCCCGCCTCATTATCGAGCTGCGAGAGTTCTGCTAAATTATTTATCCAATGGCTTGTATGGCTGTTGTTATCCATTTTCGAATAAGTTGCGTGTTCTTGTTAAAAATATTAAATCATTTCAGTTTTCCGTATGCGTTTTTCCCGTTTTCTGCTGCTTCAAAGAACTTTTCGTATCTATGCTCCCGGTGTCAGGTTTAAAATAATTCTTGCGGCAATAAATTAGAGATAATTTTCTATTCCAAACATTCGTTAGTTCTTTTTGTTTTTTATCATTTTATAAACCATGAAGTTGCTTGTATCTTCGTTAAATTTTCCGTAAGAGTAATTTCCAAACATTTCAATAATTTCCAATCCGGTTTGTTTAATCATTGCTCTTAATTCCGGATTTGATATTGGTTTAAAATTGATCTCCAGAGATCTTTTTTCAATCAGAGTATTTGCTGAATCAACTATTTCATAAAATTGAAATCCTGAAACGATCTTGTTTTTTTTGTTGTATTGATTTACATAAGAAATAATCATTTGCTTGCCATCCTTAAGAGGGAATTTTCCCATTACCCTTGATATTCCGTCTGCCATTTTTAAGCGGGTTTTAGGGTTCTGAAGGGTTAAAATAAAAATTCCGTTTTTATCGAGATGTGATGAGATTGATTGCAGTGCTTTAATCTGAAGATCCGTTGATATGATTTCAGTAATTGAATGAAAGGGCAAAATGATTAGGCCATATTTTTTATCCAGATTCAGATTTGTTACATCCATTTGAATCAAATTCACAGCGTAATTTTTATCCTTTATTTTTCGTTCAAACGAATCTAACATCCCTTTTGAATAATCAACACAGGTCATTTGTCTTCCAGCATCAAGCAAGGGTATCGAAACCCGTCCGGTTCCACACATTAACTCGAGAATTTCGCCTTCAAAATTTTCGGTTTCTTTCATGAAAAACGGGATGTCAAAATCTACATTGACATAAAAATCATAGAGGTCTGCAACTTTATCAAATTTTATAGTTTCTTTCATGTTATAGTGTTTTCTGCATGTGAGCCTGATACACACAAAAGCTCGCAATGCAATTTACAAAATGTTTGCATTAGTTGTTATTCTGCTGTTGAGTAGCTGCGAACAAATTGTTTATCGAATATATAAATGCAAGTAATTAGAATTAAACATGCAATAATACCTGACCAGCCTGCAATTGAACTATAAAGTTCGTTTCCATTGGCAATATAAAGTCCAAATAGCGATGGAATAGCATTAATCATACCGTGCAGCATGCAAGCACCTAAAATCGATTTTGTTTTTAACCTTACGTAAGCAAAAATAGGTGCTAATCCGGTGGTGAAAAAGCACATCATAATTATTCCAAAGCAAGGATGATTTGGGTAATTAAGTCCCATTAAAACTAGTGGTAAATGCCATATCCCCCAAATCATTCCAATGAATATATTCGCTTTAAAAAAGCCGAGTTTTTGTGTTTCTCTGAGCATTAGTCCACGCCAACCAAATTCTTCACCAAACATAAAAGGAAGGTTTATCGTTAATCCTGCAAACATTCCATAAAAAATAAACAGTATGAAAAGTAATACGCCCGGGATATCCGGCAGGTTGATTGTATTTATATCGGTACTTTTGTGGTTTAGAATTTCTTTTATATGGTTACTGCTTAAGATCTCTTTTAATTGAGCACTTAAACTATCTTGCGAAAAATCAAGATGACCAAATTGAGGTATTAAATTGGTGTTGCCTAATAAACCCACTACTAAAAAAGCTAAAAGAATGATAGATAGAAAAATTAAGGGGGTATAAAAGATCCATTTTATAGCTTTTTTATCGAATGTCCACCCATATTGTTTAAACCCTTCTTTATAGATTAGCTTTTGAATTATAAAAGTAGCTATTGCTGGTCCTTGCATATAAAGTCCACCTATCATAATAATTGAACTTATGCTGCCGAGTTCAATATTTGTTAATTTCATGATTAGAGCAACAAACCAGCTGATTCCAAAGCTTAACAGAATGTAAAGGTTGATTTTTCTCCAGTTCATTATCCAGTTGTTATTTAACTCTAAAAATAGTTCAATCGCCTTGGCTTCACATTTAGAATTATTTATCTAAGTTATTTAGGAAAACGTTCAAATTTGTCGATTCTTTCAAGAGACTCATCCCAATTTGCTTTATTTGAAATAAAAATATGTGCATCAGGTCTCATTTCTAAATTCGTATCTAAACACCCTGCTGGAACCACTAAAAGATTGCCTTCCATTTGTAAATTAGGTAATGCTGAGCCACAATTTGTGCAAAATGCTTTAACATGATTGCTTTTAGGGGGTTGAAAAGTTCTAATTTTGGTTTCCTTTTTTATCCATTCTATCTTAGCTTTTGTCGAAAATAAATTTGCAGCATGAGCCGATCCAGTATCTTTCCTACAATACCTACAATGACACAAATAAAAATTATCAAAGTCGCCTATGACTTTAAATTTTATCCCTTTACATAAACAAGAACCAAAGTATTCCATATATAAATCATAATTTTTGTAGTTGAAATTTCGTAGAAACATATATTTCTGCATCAAAACTATATACCGATTTTTTCACTAATTTATAGTTTCCAATCTAACCCTTAAAAGTATTTTGGTCAGCTTTAGCTGAATGTGATTCAACGGTGGTGGTATGAGATAGGTGTGTTTTGCCCCAGAACAAAAAAACCACGTTTCACTTGCGTACTGATTACCATGTTTTATGAGTCGTTGTTAGGCTACGTTAATTTTATTTATTTCCTGTTATTTTAGATATGGATTCAATTAGCTTTTTCTCGATATCCATTTCCATATTTGCCAATTTCAATTTTAGTTTATAGTCATCATTTGTATGTGGCTCAGAGTAAATTTTCTGAAACCCTTCAAGCACAAAGTCAAGGATTCTATTTATTCTGTCGTCTTTTTCAAATTTCTCATGCTGTGTCAATAGCTTTATGTGATGCTTGATTGACATCGCTAGAGTTGTTTTAAAACTATATCTGTCATGTAATTTTTTAGCTTGAGAATGTTGCGATGAGCAAAAATATAAGTAATACACCACTGGAGAGGCAATTAGGAACCTTATATAAAAGTTAATATCAAATGTGTGATTTGTCATATCCCAACCATATAACCATAATTGACCAACAAACATCATAATAATCATTCCGAGAAGAACCAATGTAGTAATAAAGATTCTCTTTTCCCATGTACCTAACAATTCCTTCAAATGTTTTCTTCGTCTATCAAATTCTCCACTTAATCCAGTCTCAGCTGCAATCTCATATATGTCTTGGATTTCACGTAATAATTTTTTACTATCCTCTTTAATGCCAACTATATTATTGTACTCAGTCGTTGAATCTTTTAGAAGCTGGTCAATAGACTTTTCATTTTCTTTACTTTGATTAAACAGGTCTAAAAGCTTTTCATGTCTTATTGATATCTCTTTGTCAAGTTTTGATACATGTATGTTAATATTATCAATGCTAGCATTCTTGTTTTTTGAGTTTTCAAATAACTTCCTTATAGAATTATCAATTGAAGTTAACTCTCTATTTGCTTTTCTTAATTCTGAAGCATATTTTTTAACTTCGTCATATTGAGACTTGGAGGACTCTTTTATTCTTAAGATTTCATTTTTAAATTGAGTTCCCTGTTTTAATCTTGCTTTAAAACCAGTATGTTCATCTTCGATTTTTGATACTAATGGTAGATATTTATTCTCATGAAAATTATTTACTTGTGTTAGTATTTTGGATATTTTATCTCTTTCAACCCTAAATCTTTTAATAGTTTCTTCAGTTATAGTAATTATCCTATTAAGATTTGCGTTGAGTTTTGTGGACTCTTTCGAGTCAGATTTGATTTTTGAAACTAATTCCTTTGATTTAAGAACATTATCTTCAACTATTTTAGCTTGATTTTTAATATTTGCTACGAGTCTGTTTGCCTCTTCTCTTTTTGATTTAAGTGTCTCGTTTGTTGCCATTATTATTTGTGTTTAGATTGTTCTTAATTAAATGTTCCCTAACCTTCCATATAACTGTATGTCTATTCACTTACATATTTCAATCATCATCCTACAATTTATACGAGGATAAATTAAAAAATAATCAATCCCTCAACGTCGTGCGAGGATAAATCAAAAATCGTCAATCGCTCAATGCCGGGGAGAAGCATTTTTCTTCTACAAGGGTAAAGGTAAGAAAAATGTAAAATGTAGAAGTATCTTTTATCCAGTATCAGGCATCCGGAATCCAGTATCAACCAATCGCTCCTGTCGGGCAAACCACCTGGCAGTCGTCGCATAAAATACACTCGCTGTGGTTAATTTTTTTTCCGGCCAACATATAGCTCATCACGTCAATATCCATGGGGCAGGCTTTGTTGCAGTTGCCGCATTGGATGCACTCTTTCCCGCTGGGCTTAATGTTGATGGCACTTAATTTGCTTCCCGGGATCATCACCAGCGAAACCGGACAAACGTATTTGCAAAAAGCCCGTTTGTCTTTTAAAATAAACGCCAACGGAATGCCGATAAGGTAATACAACAGGTTGCCGGTGTACATCCACAACATTTCCTGTTTAAAAATATAATTGCGCCTCACGTCGTAATTTAAAACAAATACCAGGTAAGCCGGAATGGCCAGCGAGATGAACAAAACAATAAAGCGCAGGTTTTTGTATTTGGGATCGATTGCTTTTTTGTTTTTGGATGAAATGGGAAGCCATTCGAGGATGGCTGCCGTCCAGCAGGCCCAGCCGCAAAAACCCCGGCCCCAGATGAGCGGGCCAAAAAGCTTGGCAATGGCATAATGAATGAACCCCTTGCTGAAAAACCCAACCATGACAATCAGGGCCACGCCTTCCAACTGAAAGTTTTCGTTATTTACCACGGGAATAAAAATTAGCAAACAGGGCATGACCATTAAAATGGCAATCTTGCGCCCCAGCAGCCTTTTGCGGCCCTTGAGGTTGTGTTGTAAAAAAATGCCGATAGAAATGGCTAAGCCTATCCAGGGGAAAATAATCCAGAAGCCCCACCAGCCGATTAGAATGTTTAACAAAATGGCAATTCCGAGCCCAATGATCAGGGGGAGGAAAATATTAAATTTTAGTTTCATAGCAATTATTTTTTAGTTACTCAATGATTAGTTCGTCGATAAAAATCCACGAGGGGTTCCCGAAGCCCCGGTGCCACGGCGGGCATTGCTTTAACGAAACGGCTTTTACCCGCAAATACCGGGCTTTTACCGGGCTGAATTTAAGCTGGTAAGCAAGCGATTTCACCAAAAAACTGCGGTCGGTGTCTTTGATTGAAAGGCTTGCTGTTTTGTAGTAATTTTTGCCATCCAAAGAAACTTCCACCATAAGTTTAGTGGGGAGAAATACCCATGAATTGATGGCTTTTAAAAAGTTCATGCTGACCCGGCTTACGCTTTCCGTTTGGTGCAGATCCACTTCCAAAACCATGTCCTGCCCATGAAACCCCAGCCAGTTGTGGTGAAAATCGAGCGGACCGTACAATCCATCAGTCAGGGCTTTTTCGCCACCTATCGGGTACTGCTTGCTGTACGGGGTCAGCGATTTGATAGTTTTGCCTTTGGCCAGATTTTTCCGGCTCATCATATCCAGGCGGTTAAGTGCATATTTGCGGTATTCGTCGGTTGATAATTCTTTTTCGTTTATGTTTGGCGTGGCCGTGAGTTTCGAATTTTCAACAAAGCGGTCGAGGTATTCGAGCATATCGGGGCGGAGGTGGCTGTTGCCATCTGCTGTTTGTCCGAAAAAAGAAAGACTGTCGTCGTTTTTGTTCAGGGCAATATCGAGGTAAGCAAAATCAACGGGCAGGCGGGTTCTCAACACTCTTTTTAAATAAACAGAATTCTGTGCTACCGATGCTTCGGCCTTGTCCATGAATTTTTTGTATTTTTTTAATAGAACCGGGCTCAGAAAAGAATGATAATAGGTTGAGGGAAAGCCGTAAATGTCCAGTATTTCGGTTTGCTGTTTTTCCTGCAGCGATTTTTCAGCGAGCTCATGGTAAGCTTGGATGTAAGCTGCGGCAGGCCCGTAATATTTCCGCATAAAATCCCGTGTAATCTTTTCCACGTCGGCATCTTTGTTCCACAATAATTTGGCAAGCAAGTATTGTTTTAGTTCTCCTAGGTCGGACCAGTTGCGCCTACTTCCCTGTTCAAAAATCATGTTCACATGGTGATCGTGAAAGAACCGTATGTTAGGCTGCAAAATGTGGAAGTTCGGGAAAGGGGTCAGGTAATTTTCAAACTGAACCACATAATCCCAGACAAAAATATTGTGTGTGAGGCGGCTCCAGTCTTGCATGTCTTTTACAAAATCACGGCATCTTTCGTCTTTGGCCAGGGGCATGCTTCGGTTGCACTCAATGGAACAAAACATAATGTTCACATTTTTTCGTGGAGTAATGTTGGTGGGAGCCGAACGTGTAAACTGATAGGCCAGGGTAGAGATTTGCTTGTCGGGGAAGGCTTCTGCCAGCTCGTTGGCCATGTGGATGTACGCGCCGGATATGCCCCCGTATTTTTCGTACAGGGCTTTGCAGTGTTCGCATTCGCAGTAGTTGTAGCAATCGTTTTGCGATACCGACCAGTAGGTTTTGTCCGGGTTTGCGTTGATTTCTTTTCCCAGGTTTTCTTTCAGAACACGGATCACTTCCGGGTTGCTCAGGCACAATTGCGCATCACTCAGGCGGTGCTTGCCGATAAGGGCGAAATATTCGGGGTGTTCTTTAAAATATTTTTCCGGCGGAACAAGGTGCTGAAAGGTGTGAACAAAACGCCCCCAGTTGCCAAGGCTTTCTACTTTGTGCCAGTAACTGTATTTGTTGTTGCCGGTAGCGTCCGGGAAATCTATCCTGCGGAAAGCAAACGAAGGTTCATATATTTCCTGGATGGGAGGAATAAAAAGTTCTTTTTTCTGCGGAATATATTCTTCGCCTTCGGCAAACATACGGCATCCCAAAATTTCTTCGATAAAGGTGTAGGCGGCGTATAAGTTCGATTTTCCATTGTTTCCTGCAATGAGGATGTTTTGATTCCTGGTTTCGATAATAAAGCCATCTTCTTTAAGGGTATCCAGGGCAGGGGAGAGGTTGGTTTTAAGAATGCCTTTTCCAATAATGATAGATTTCTTACTGCCGCGAAGTTTGTGTTTAATTTTTAATTCGATATGGGAAACCTTCAAAATATAGCTTTGAATTTCGTGGGCCGCCCGTATGCTTAAACTGTCTGCATCGGCCGGAACAACAATGGAATATTCGGTGTCGGTTATTTTTATTGCCGTGTTTTGCTCTGAACACGCAGCAACGAAAATAGTCAGTAAAAATATTATGTAGCGAAACTTCATGTGTGTTGTTTTATGTTTTAAAAATAAATGGTTTAGTTCAAATAAATTTGTAAAAAAGCAAAGAGTTCCATCAGCAAAGCAATCCCGATGTGAACGATGATACCGCCGTAAATGTTTTGGGTACGGTAAGATAAAATCCCTAAAATATAACCGCCAAATATAGAGCTGATGGCTTCGCCCAGCGGTTTCCCGAAATGAAGCACGCAATAGGTAACGGCCATGGGAAGCACCACGTCTTTTCCGAGGTATTTAACCAAAGCGTAAATCAAAAATCCCCGGAAAAATATTTCCACGATAAAAAAGGCAAAGGAATAGGAAATTTCGTGCATGACAACAACAAGTCTTTCCGGTATCTGATTATCAGTGGCAAAAAGAGGCCCTTGTGATTTTAAATAGTTCGGGTAAACCTTTAAAAAATCGGGCTGGAACGAAGCAATGATAATCAGTGGTAGCATCATGGCCAGGAGCAAAAAGTAGGGGGCAATGTAAACATTCTTTCGGCGGATGCCATAAAAATGAGAGTATTGTTTTCGCAGGTAGAAGAAATAAAACAGGGTCAGGGGCAATATAACAGTAATTAATGGAACCCAGCGGTTAATGATTCTGTACGTAAATATAAAACTGTTTATACTTGGTTCAATATAACTGGTAATTTGCTGGGCGATAAAGTTTCCGCGGTGAATGCCCAGGATGACAAAGCCGATTAAACTTACGATCCAAAACCCTTTGTTTTTTATGAAGGATTTGTTTTTGGTAAAGGCAACAATAAACAGGCAAACAATGTAGTACGGGATGCCATGAAACAGAATGTACCAGAAAATCCGCAGGTAGCTTCCATAGTATGAATCGATGGTGGTATCTTCAAAATCGAAATAAAAATTCAGGGATAGGATAGTGGCTGCAAATAGAAATGTTGCCAAGTAAAGCTTCCAATTGAAATGATCCTGAATGTAATCTTTCAGGTAGTGGTAAAAACGTTTCATTCGCAGGCTAAAAGAGGTTCAGACAAATATAAACATTTACCGGATAGTTCTGACAATAGGATCGGTTTGTGCCACCCCGGATTCGTTCACCTTGTATTTGACAATGACCAGCGGGCAATTAGGTATTTTAATCATGATAACCACCCAACCGGTTTTGGGGTTAAACAACAGTGTTGATTTTCCGGTGATGCGTCCGCAACGGCGGGAATTGGCAGAGCCTTCCCAGGTAACAGCTTCCACTTCTTCGGCTTCTAAAATATCTTTTAGTTCGCCATTTGCCAGTTCATTTAAACGGTTGCCAACAAATTCGTTTCCGGCCAGTTTTGGGAATATTTCCCCGCCAATGGCATTGAACAGATTGCCTACCAGTTCATCGCTTAAATTGGCTCCGCCATACACGCTCGAGGCAATGGCTTTTACGGCACCGATCCCGATTTTTCCGGCCAAACCAATGCCTGGAATAGCTTCCAGCGGGGCAAATGCTACGCCTACTCCAATTCGTCCGATTAAGTCGGAAAAGGCACTGTTGCTCATGGACGACATAATTAATGCTTTGGCTTTACAGTCGCAGCTTGTACTAAATCTTGCATCGTAAAGAGCCAATAAACGCAATTCCCGGGCAGCCTGGAATTTTAATTGGTCGGCACTGGGATGTATGGGGTCATCCAGGTAGGGTTCGGGTTTGGGATGCTTTCTTTCCCGTTCTTTGGTTTCCCGTTCCAAACGGGCCTGTTCTTCTTCCTGTTGGCGTTGGCGTTCCAGTGCTTCGGCTTCACGGGCTCTTCTGTCTTCTTCCTCTTTTGCGGCTTGCTGACGAGCTCGGGCTTCATTAATCTGGTCTTCCAGATTATCGGCATTTTCGCGATGCCGGCGTTCATTTTCACGGAAGCGTTCTTCGTTTTGTTTCTTGCTGGCGATCATATTATCGAAAGCTTGCCAGTAGCGTTCCCATGAGATGGTATCGTGCGGGCATTGGGCGGCAATGTTTTGTAAGTTGTTGCACAAGCTGGCATTGCGGGGATTGTTTTTACACCAATCCATGATGGGGTGTAGTAAGTCGCGGATTTGCCGGCAAAGTTCTTCAATGTTTAATCCGGTGGCTACATACTGATCTCTGTTATCCTCTGCTTCTTTGACTTTTTCATAAGCTTCGTTCAGTTGGTTGCATTCTGCTTCGGCGTTTTGAATCTCATTGGGCAGGGCTTCAAGTCTTCGTAAGATTTTCAGGTATTTGCGACTGGCCTCCCTAAGAGGGAGGGTAATCCGCAAGAAATCCTCGAACGAGATCATCGAGCTATTTTCATGGCCCATATAGGCGTACCAGAATTTTCCGTTTTTATGGTAGCCCCACTCTCCATTACATTTGTGTTCTACAAAAATATCATGCAACTCGGTTAAAAGATTGTCTTGAGTTTGCTTTAATTCATCCCGTCGATTTTCCAAATTTGCCTTCTCCTGCTTGAGTCGCTTCAGGCGTTCTTTACAGGCATCTAAGCGTGCTTCGGCATCGTCAACGGCTTGTTGCAAAGTTGTCGAATCAACTTGTACAGGTAAACGGTTTCGGGCATCCCGTAGAGAATCGATAAGTACCCGTAGCGAATCTTTAAAATTTTCAGGGAGCCGTTCGAGGGTTTCATCAATGCATTCTAATTCTGCTGCCGATTGCCCGTTCCTGTTTTCTTCTTGTTTTTCCCGATCCCTTTCTCCACTTAAACGATCAATGGTTTGACCTTCATTTTCGGCCCTTCTTCTTGCTGCTTCCGCCAAATTCCTGGCTCGTTGAACATCTCTGGAGGTAACATTGTAAACGACTCCGATTCCATGATAATAATATTCGCCGCCGATATGAACCGTGGTTTGGTAGTAAGCCAACTGGTTTTTCTGATTAACAGCTTTTGCTCTGATATTGTAGTATCCGCACCTGATTCCTTCAGTTTGCCATTCTACAATTTCTGTTTCGGAATCCATTGTGTAAGAACCAATGTCTTTCCAAACACTGTCCAACACATTTTTATAGGCGTAATCGATTCGTATGATTTTTTCGTTTCCTATATTTACCGCTTGCATATGAACGTCGTCTGTGATTTCTTTTTCAGGAATGCCGTTAATGTTAATCATGAAAGTGGTATCAATAGGCTGTTGAATATCCTTTGGGATGTTCTTTAATAAATCGCTTCTGAATGATTCGTCTTGAATCTCTGTCTCTATATTTATGTCGGAATAATCAATGTTGGTTTCAGCATTGTTTACAATTTTTCCGCCCAGGTTTTTACAGGCTTCCGGGGAAATTAAATAGCTTCTGCCTTTTATGCGGCAATCGCAAAGTCTTTCGTTTTTTTTGTTTGCTATTGGGTGTGGTTCGGGAGGAATAATACTTACGCTGATGGAGAAGTCTCCGTCCATCAGTGCCGTAATGTTAACCGTGCGGCTGTATATTCCTTCCTCGTTTGCATCTTCTGAGGGGATGATTATAATCTCTTGGTAATTGCCTCCACGCATGTTAATGTTGCTGCTTATGTTATCAATCTTGAGTGGAACATCTTCATTCAATTCTTTCAGTCCGATAACCTTGATGTGGATATTGGTTTGTTCGCTTTTTCTTAAATTTAGCTTGTCGGCACTAAGTTCAAGATCAAGAATGTTTACGGAAGTATTTATGTGGGTGTTTGATTCAATCAGTTCCATTTCTGTATGCCCATTTATTTCCTTGGGTGTTTCAAAGATTATTCTGTCGGGCGATTCAACCAAAGGCTGGATACTTTTGTCCGGAAACTCAATTCTGGTATTGGAAAAATCGCCGTCGAACACCCCGGTAATTATTTCTTTTTCGCCAGCCCGGATGTATGAAGGGAATTTAAAGTCACCAACATTAATATCTTGCTTTGTTGTTTGTTGTTTTTTTTCTTCTAAACAGGGGATTTCTATTGTTCCCAAAAGCTTACCTTTATGATTTTTGTAAACCAAAGGGATCTTCTTACCAATAATCTTTTGAGGAATTTTCCATGTGAATTTCTTTTTGCGAACCGTGTCCCTATTTTCTTCCATCTCGACGATCATGCCGTTTAAAATGTTTTTGTTTTTCAGTTTTTGTTTCTCGTTTTTCCCTTTTGGTTCGGCAATAACGCTTCCTGAAATAATATCTCCGGCATGGATAGTTTCGGGAAGAAAAACTTTGATCTTTCCATTTGGGGTTTCAAATTCAATTGTTTTTAAACCTTTGGTGTTGTTTTCGGTAACTTTTTGTGTGAACGCATATTGGGTAGAAAATAATAGTAAAAGTACCGTAAATAGGAGTGGAGCTTGTTTTTTCATGAGGGTGTTGACTTTGAAGTGATTAACAAATATAATCATTAAAAAGCCTAAAGTCCATTTTGGTTTAGGTTCGGAAGAGGTTTTCTTGGCAAATACCTGGGTTGAGTGAGGATTCCGAAAGTAAATAGTAGGTGGCTGGCTTGTTGTGAAGCCCTGGCTAACGATCCCGACGCAAATTTAAGGTTAGGGTTTTATCGACATATTTGCCATTTTTTTACGGTTATTTTTGTAGATAAACCGGTAAAAATTGGAGACTATCAATTCGAAATGATATTCTATTTTGGTGTAAACTTTTTGGGAGGGAAAAGTAGTATGCACTAACGTCCTGTTCGTACTAATGATGGTTGTGCCTTATTTTTCAATGATTTCAATGGATTGGGATTGTTTGGCTTGTTGTTTTTAACAAAAAATGAGCCAGATATCCTGTCTCTTTTTATTAAAAAATGTTAAAATTTGTCGCCTTAATGTTTAATTTTTTTAACACCGCTTGCCAATCTTGCTGCATCCAAAACTCAAATTCTTTTTTTCGTTTGAGGTAAGATTGTTCCCGATCCGATAATCCGGGATGGGTCATGCACTCTAGTGTTTCATTTGACCTAAAAGCATTTTTTAAAGCGGTTTCGAACCCTTCAAGACTAAACTCCTCATGCATCGAGAAATAACTGATGAGCCCTTTGGTGGTGCTAAAATGCTTCAGGTTTCGATTGGTGAAACGGCAAAATAGTTTAAGAATCCGCATCCGGTTTACAATGGCATCCATGGGTTTGGCATTGCGAATGGTTGCAATGCCGTTTTTTTTCAGTGTTTTTAGGATGAGGCTGCTCAAAAAAGGAAATTGGTGAATGTGCTGGTGCGAATCGGCATGCGAAATTTTAATGCCGGTATTTTCAAGGGCTTTGATTTGAGCTTCGATTTCTGCTTTTATAGCTGATCTTTTTACCCTAAAACTTAAAAACTTTAGCCATAATTTCAGGCTACCGATAAAATCCCCGTCCTTGTTGGTCAGGCTTCCATGGCTGGCTTTTTCGGATAATGGTTTGCCCTCGATCAGGTTGATGTGAATGCCGGTGCTGATATTTTCAATGGCTGCCAGTTTTTTTAACTGATCGCTTTTTGCCATGTTCGCAATAACCGTGGTACTCTGGATTTTCCGGTTCAGCAATAACTGAAGAATGGCTTCGGTAGCATCCTGATCTACCCCAAAATCGTCGGCATTAATGATGAGTTTATTCATCTTTTTTGTTTATCGAAGTTTGGCGAATATTGTATGGTTTTTTGTTCCGATCCGAGAAATAATTGTAGATTCCGATTTCGGCGATTAAACCAAAGCTGATCAATAGCAGCCCGGCGATCATTAAAAATATTCCGAAGAAAAATTCGGTTAAATAAGTTTCACGGATGTTCAGGTTAAAGGCTATTGAATAAATGCTCAAGATAATAATGGGCGTTAATCCAAGCAGAAACATGATTCCGCCCCAAACGCCAAACAAGCGGAAGGGTTTTTTCATGTATGAAACGGTGAAGCGTAAAAACAGGAGGTCGATAATGACCAGGAAAACTTTTTTTAAACTGTAACTACTTTTTCCTGCTTTGCGTTCGCGGATTTCGATGTTGATCTCGGTATGTTTGATGCCTTTGCGCCCAATGATGGCTCCCAAAAAACGGTGGGCATCGCCCAAAAGGTTTACGTTTTCGAATAAATAACGGCGATAGGCACGGTAGGTTCCCCCGAAGTACGACATTTTTACACCTGAAATTTGGCGGATGATGCGGTGAGCCAGCTTTGATAAGTTGCGTTTGATCCAGTTGTCGGGACGATGGCCCTTGGCTCCGCCCACCATATCATAGCCATCTTCTAGTTTTTCGAGGAAACGCGGAATGTCTGCCGGATTATGTTGTAAATCGCCATCCATAAAAATAAGCGTGTCGCCCGTTGATTCTTCAAACCCTGCACGAAGGCC
The DNA here is from genome assembly GCA_963664245.1 of Bacteroidales bacterium. GTDB lineage: Bacteria > Bacteroidota > Bacteroidia > Bacteroidales. The sequence continues at coordinate 981,631 of OY760934.1, read as the reverse complement.
AATGGTTTGCCCAAAATTCCCGGCCAGATCGATGCCCTTAAAACGTTCGTCTCCTTTGCAAATAGCTTCGATTTCTTTCCAGGTGTTGTCGCTGCTGCCATCGTTAACCAGGAAAATTTCAAACTCGTATTTGAGCGGATTAATAGCCGCTTTTATTTCGTCGGTAAGTTCTCGAACGTTGCTCTCTTCGTTGTACATAGGGGCAACAATAGAAACTTTTTGTATCATTTGGACTTGGTTTTAATCAGTTTAATCGGTTTTTTGTCTTGCGGATCGGTGAATTCAAGCAGGGTTTCGAATTCGGTTCCCCGTTTTGTTAAATCTTGTTCGCCGTATTCCCCGGTTATATAAAATGAATCCGGTTTCGGATCATTGTTTTCGTTGCTTACAATTTTGCCCGTTTCAAGGGTAATATGCAAATAGGTTCCGTAGGCCCAGCTTTCTTTTTTGTAAATCTGAACCCCTTTATCTTTCACAATTTTGGCCACCTGTTTAGCTTCTTCTTCAAATTTTGTGAACTCGTTTACGCGCAGCGGCCAAACATAAATATCGAAAAAGATCCGGCCTAAAATTAAAATAACCGTTAACCAGGCCAAACTTTGTTTTTTATTGACCCAGCTTTTCCAGGTGGCGAAAGCAGCTACCGCAAAAAGAAGCAGGGTGATTAAAATGCCCAACTTTGGGTGGTTTAGCTGCGGGAAAATATTACTTATTGGAAAAGCCAGTGCGAACAAGGCTATTATTCCGAGAAAGAACCAATTCAGAATTTTGCTCCGGGTGCCTTCTTTTTCCAGATCATTCTGGTATGATTTTACCATAACGGTTAATATCAATGGCATGAGTGCCATGATGTATTTGGGGTAAAAGTCGGGCGAAGCCCAGTAAATGGGAATGTTTATTACAAATACCCAAAAGTTAAACCGCAAAAAAGCATCGTTCTTTAAGCGCTTAAAGAGCCGGGTTCCAAACAGAAAAACAATCAGAAGTGTTCCCGGTAAAAAATGATAGAAAACTTCTTGAGGGAATTTCCAAAAGTGTTTCACCGACCTGATCCAACTTACGTCGGCTACGGTTCGTTTGGAGCTTTGTGCCCAAAGGGTGGAGAATACATTTTCGAGCGAATTATACTGGCTGTAAACCAGGTAATAGGTTCCACAAATAATAATAAATGATAAACCCCCAACAATTGACTGCCAACTGAACAGTTTTAAGAACTTGCGTTCAACAATGAAAAAGCCTGCCAAAGTTAACCCTTGGAAAACAATAGCAGGCAAGCCTTTGAGCATAAAAGCTATGGCAATCAATATCCAGCTGACGAGAAACAACTGGAGCATTTTGTTTCTTTTATAAAAGTAAATAATGCTCATGAACGACAGGTAAACCACCCAGGAGAAGGTGGTGTCGATGTAGCCGAGAAAAGTTTCCCAGAAGAGCAGCCGTCCAAAAGTGAGGAACATAAAGGCGGTTAAGGCTCCGGTGTATTTCCCGTATTCTTTTGATACAAAAAAGTAAATGCTGTAGCCAAAACCGATGAAGGATAAAACCGTGGACAGCCTCAGAATGAACTCGCTATAACCAAACAAACTGAACAAACCGGCTAAAATCCAGTTGAACAGGGGTGGTTTGTTATAGTAAAAATCGCCTAAAATAGTAGGAGTAACATAATTTCCGTTAATTATCATTTCCATGGCTGGCAGGGCACGGGTAGCTTCGTCAACCCCCATGAAAATATTTACGGCATCGAGGTTGATTAACAAGGCCGGGATCAGCAAAATGCCGCCAATGATGAACGCTAAATATTTTAATGGTTTACGCATGGACTGGCTGTTGATTTTCTTCGAAATGAGCCGTTATTTTTTTGGTGTTGATTCCGTAGTAAATTCCAACCAGTGAAACGGCCGCAGTTATCAGATAAAACAATAAACTAATGGCAATCGAACTACTGATGTCCAAACCCAGCAATTGGGCTCCGTAAAAGAAGGTTAACTCGCGTGAACCCATTCCTCCGATGGTGATTGGGAAAGCGGCAACAATGGACGAGATCAGGAACACAAACAAATATTCGGTGGTTTGATCCGGTTGTTGAATGGCTTTTAAAAGGAACCAAGCACAGGCAAATTGTGCCAGTTGCACCCCGAATGAAAACCCCAGTGCTTTACCGAAAAATGATTTGAATGTTTTAAACAAGTATGAAATCATAAAGTAAAAAGCAAGCAGCCCGAGTGGAATGGAGATCAGGAAAAGGGTTTTCCATATCGAAGGCAAAACGGTGAACCAGGCCAGGATAGCCGCTAGGAAATAAAGTGCTGCTAATCCAAATACACGGTCAAGGACAATGCTCCATAAAACATTTTTTGTTTTGACCTCAAAATTCTTTTTTAAGAGGTAAATTTTGTAAGCATCGCCGCCAATGCCACCGGGAAGAAAAAGATTGTAGAACATCCCGAATAAATAAAGCTTGATGTTCAACAAATCGGAGATTCGGATGCTGATGCGCCTCAGCAAACGGTTCAACCGTAAGGCCGAAAAAAACTTGGATAAAACAAACAATAAAAAAGCCGGGATCAACCAAATAATATGAATATTTTTGAATACCAGAACCAGTTCCTGGCGGTCGATTTTATACAAAACAAAAACCAACATAGCCAGCGAAAGAATGATTTTTGCTATGTTGAACAACTTTTTTTTAATGCTTTGTTTTTGTGACATGCTTTAAATTTCTTTCTTTTAAAAAAGTATGTAAAAGTAAAAAAAAGCCTTGGAACAGTATTCTTATATTGCCAAAATAACTTGAAGTGTAAACGATGTTAAAATTCCCCGGGCTTGAGATTGTTACTTAAACCTTCGATTATTTTTTCAATCCGTCGTTGTTTTGTTTCTTCTTTTTTTGCATCAAGAATCCAGCGGATAAAAGCAGAACGGTAACTTGGTGCTGTTTTTTTTAAATTTTCCCAGGCTGCTCCATTTTCCTGAAAGGCATTTTTAATATCTTCCGGAAGATTTTCAAGCTTCGAATAATCAATCATTTTTTCTGTTTCCGGCCATTCAACTTTTTTTTCTTTGATGTAGCTTTCGATCTTGTTCAGCCCGTGGATGGTCATCCGTTTTTGTTGAACCAGTTTTAGAACCTTCGTTTTATTTACTTCCGACCAGTTTTTAATGTCCTTCCGTGGAGTGAATTTACGGAGGTAGGTTTCCTCGTCCCGGCGTTTGATAATACTGTCAATCCAGCCGTAGCATAGGGCTTCGTCTAAAGCATCCGAATACTCTATGCATTCTTTCTTTGTGTGCTTTTTGTAATAAACCATCCAAATTCCTGTGGACTTGTCGTGGTTTTGTTCGAGCCACTTCCGGAAATCGGCGAGATTTTTAAAATATATTTCTTCAAACATGATGTAAAGATAAAAAAAGAGGGGCGATTTTCCCCTCTTAAAATGATGTTGTTATTTTTTTAATGATCTTTATATTAAGATTGATTATTGGCAACAATTTGAACTTCTGTGGATCGCTAAAATATCCGTCAAAATAGAGAAGCCTGTTTCAACTTTTCCGGCACCCGGGCCAACAATGGTAACATCGCCCAGCAAGTCGGTGGTGAAAGTCAGTGCGTTTGTTGCGCCCATTACTCCAGCTAAAGGATGAGCCATGTCGACCATTTCGGGAGCAACCGAACCAATAACTTTACCGTCTTTTTTCTCTACCGAACCGATCAGTTTCCAGCGGGTGTTTTGTTTTTTAGCTTCGGCAATATCATCCAAGGTGATTTTTGTAATTCCCTGGCAGCTTACGTCGCCAATTTTCATTTCGGCACCCATCACAATATTGGCAAGTATGGTTACTTTTCCGCGTGCGTCGTAACCTTCAACATCGCCGGTCGGGTCAGCTTCGGCATAACCCAGTTCCTGAGCCACTTTTAAAACATCCTCGTAAGCCATGCCTTTTTCCATTTCGCTCAACATGTAGTTGGTGGTTCCGTTTAAAATACCACGGATCTTTGAAATTTCACAACCGGCAAGAGGACCATCAGTAAGATTGATGATTGGGGTTCCGGCAACAACGGTTCCCTCGATCATGAACTTTACATTGTTCTTGTCGGCCAGTTTTTTTAGTTCCGGGTAAAAAAGGGCGGCCGGTCCTTTGTTTGAAGTAACCACGTGTTTGCCCGATGAAAGTGCAGCTTTACAATGGTCGATTGCCGGTCCACCGGTGTTTAAATCGGTGTAGGTCAGTTCGCACATGATGTCGGCATTACATGCTTTAATCAGGCTTACATTATCCATGTCAACGACATCTTTGCTGAACTTTTTACCGGCATTGGCTTCTTCTAAAAGAGCCTCCATATCCAGTCCCTCAGGATTGTAAACATTTCCAAAAGCAAAATCGGCTATGGCTACAATTTTATAGTCGAACCCGTATTTTTCTTTCAGGTAGTTTTTTTTGTTTTTAAGGATTTGGTACAACCCTCTTCCTACGGTTCCGAAACCTAATAAGGCTAGTTTTTTACTCATATTGGTTGATTGTTAATTATTCGAATTAATTAAGCTTATCTTCTTAAACTTGCTGATGAAGCTCCGCCCGCAGAAAATTCTGGTGCTGAAGTTTTAATTTTTTTACCATCCAAAACAGCTAGTGCCTGGTCTAAGTCGGCAATAATATCATCAGGATGTTCGGCTCCCACGCATAAGCGGATGAGGTTTGGCGGAATATCGGCAATTTTACGGCCTTCTTCACCTTGTTGTTGGTGGGTCGAAATAGCCGGAATGGTTGCTACCGATTTGATCCGTCCAAGATCGGTTGCCCTCCAGATGCGTTGCAAAGCATCAAACACATCACGGGTGTCCTGTACGCTTCCTTTTACCCTGAATGACATTAAGTGTCCGTAACGGTTAACTTTTTCGTTGTAAAGTTCATCGTGTTCCGAATCAACCAAAACCAGGTATTTTTTAGCCAGTTCGTGCAATGGGTGTGATTCAAGTCCGAGGTAATCCACTTGTTCGATATGTTTGTGTGTCGATAAAAAATTAGCCACTTTCATGGTGTTGCGGCTCATTAAATCCATTTTCGAACGCAAGGTGCGGATGTCGTTTAGCGTTAAAACAGCGTTCATTGGCGAAATATTCGGGCCATTGTCGCGGTTCGGAAGGGCTTTGATATAGCTTCCAAAATCGGCTTTCATTTCCGGGTTGTCGATTTTTGAGGTCAGGTTTTTACGGGCGATCACAGCTCCTGCAATTCCAAATCCGCTGGTGGTTAAGCTTTTTGTTACCGACTGGATCACGATATCTGCTCCCCATCCCAAAGGGCGCATCAATGCCGGAGAAGCAACGGTATTGTCAACAATCAGGGGGATGCCGTGTTTGTGGGCTACTTTAGCTACGGCTTCCAGGTCGAAGAAAGATTGTCCCGGGTTACTCGGCATTTCGCCATATAAAAAGCGGGTGTTTTCGTCGATTAGTTTTTCCCATTCGGAAATATCATTTGAGTTGATGACTTTCCGCCATTCGATGTTTTTTTCTTCGTCTTTACGGATGGCAAATTGCTGGAAAGTTCCACCGTAAATTTGGCAGGTAGCCACAAAATTTATGGGGGCATCAGGATTGTTTTTATTGACCACTAAAAATGGATCGCAGGCACTTTGAATGGCCGACATCCCTGAGGCTGTTGTACAACAACTGGCATCAACATCGGTTCCATAAGTTTCCAATAGAGCCAAAACGCCTTCCAGGTAGTACATGCTTGGGTTTCCGATACGGGAGTAACACCAGGTAGGGATTTGATAACTTAAAGCGGCTTCCATTTCGTCGGCATCGCGATAGGCTTGTGAAGCAGCCATGTAAATGGGTTCAATGGTTGATCCTTGATTGAAATCAAGAGCCTCCTGCATAGAGTAAACGCCATGCACTGCAATGGTATCAAAACGACATTCTTTGATTTTTTTCTTGTACTCTTCGTGCCAGGCTGCAGAACGTTTGGCAGCCTCCAAATAATGATTAATTCCTTTAGGGCTCATATGTTATGTGGATTTAATAAAAAATTAGGTTGATAATAAATGTAAAAACCGGGCCGCAAGTTACAAATAAAGCTGATAATTTTTTTATTAAGCATAGTTATATTTTAAAAATTGTAAGCAAGAATAATTAATTTTGCAAAAATTATAAGTAATCTTTTAAATTATGAAATCTCTTTTTAAGCTCGATAGCCTGGATCGTCGAATATTATCAATGCTTCTTGACGATGCCCGTGTGCCTTATCTTGAAATTGCCCGTGTCTGCAAAGTGTCCGGGGCGGCGATTCATCAACGTATTCAACGTATGGTTGGTGCAAAGGTAATTTCGGGTTCTCAATTTAATCTTAGCCCGAAAGGAATGGGGTATCACACCTGTGCTTTTATTGGAATTCAGGTTAACCTGACGAGTTCGAGCACCCATGATGATGTGTTTAAAAAAATAATGGAGATTAAGGAAATTGTGGAATGCCACCACATTACCGGAAAATTTTCATTGATCGTAAAAATTTATGCCCACGATAATGAGCATTTAAAAGAAATTATTGTGGAAAAGATCCAGTCGATTGTAGAAATTACCGCTACGGAAACCTTTCTCTCATTAGCCGAGGGGTTTACCCGTCAGTTGCCGATTTTAGAATAATTTGTTGATGGGTCAATGTGCTGATGTGCTAATTTGAAAATGAATAATTTTCAAATCTTCAAATTGGCTGATTACCACATTAATTTTTCTTACTTTTGTAATTAAGAATAAATCTAAAAAACAAACATAATGAATTACGATATTATAGTTATAGGTGGTGGCCCGGGAGGTTATGTAGCGGCCATCAGGGCAGCACAATTAGGTAAAAAAGTCGCGGTTGTTGAGAGAGCCGAAATTGGCGGAATTTGCCTGAATTGGGGCTGTATCCCTACTAAAGCATTACTAAAAAGCGCACAGGTTTTTAATTATTTAACCCATGCCGCTGATTACGGCGTTTCTGTGGAGGGCGAAGTAAAACCCGATTTTGAAGCCATGGTAAAACGCAGCCGCGGTGTTGCCGAAGGCATGAGTAAAGGCGTTCAGTTTTTATTCAAGAAAAATAAAATAGAACACATCCCCGGTTTTGGTAAACTTAAAGCAGCGAAAACCGTTGAAATAACCGACAACGATGGTAACGTTTCCGAATATACAGCAGAACACATTATTCTCGCAACCGGTGCCCGTTCCCGTGAGTTGCCAAACCTGAAACAAGACGGTAAAAAGATTATCGGCTACCGTGAAGCGATGACTTTACCAAAACAACCTAAATCGATGGTTGTGGTTGGATCTGGAGCCATAGGTTCGGAGTTTGCTTATTTTTATAATAGCATAGGAACCCAGGTTACCCTGGTTGAATTTATGCCGGAAATTGTTCCGCTCGAAGACGAGGAAGTTTCTAAAACCCTGGCTCGTTCTTTCAAAAAAGCAAAAATGAAGGTGATGGTTGGCTCAAGCGTTGAGAGTGTTGATACTTCGGGCGATCTTTGTAAAGTAACCATCAAAACCAAAAAAGGCGAAGAGATTGTAGAAGCCGAAACCGTTCTTTCAGCGGTGGGGATCACCACAAACCTTGAAGGTATTGGTCTGGAAGAATTAGGAGTAGAGGTTGAAAACGGAAAAGTAAAAGTTGACGAGTTCTACAAAACCAATATTGATGGCGTTTATGCCATTGGCGATATTGTTGGCGGTCCTGCTTTGGCACACGTAGCTTCTCACGAAGGAATTATTTGTGTGGAGAAAATTGCCGGCATGGATGTAGAACCATTGGATTATGGAAATATCCCGGGATGTACTTACACTTTTCCTGAGGTTGCTTCTGTTGGTATGACCGAGAAACAGGCTACAGAAGCCGGGTATGAAATAAAAGTGGGTAAATTCCCATTTACGGCTTCGGGTAAGGCAAGTGCAGGCGGAAATAAAGATGGTTTTGTAAAAGTTATTTTTGATGCAAAATACGGTGAGTGGCTTGGCTGTCATATGATTGGCGATAATGTAACCGAAATGATTGCCGAGGCTGTCGTTGCCCGCAAACTGGAAACTACCGGGCATGAAATCATCAAAGCGGTTCACCCACACCCAACCATGAGCGAAGCCGTGATGGAAGCTGTGGCTGCTGCCTACGACGAGGTTATTCATTTGTAGAAATATGGAAATTATAAAAACAAAAATTCCCGGTTTATTGATTATAAAACCCATAGTATTTGAAGATGAACGGGGCTATTTTTTTGAATCTTTTAACCGGGATAAATTTGAACAGGCAGGCGTTGATTTGCAATTTGTTCAGGATAATGAATCAAAATCGCAAAAAGGTGTTTTACGTGGATTGCATTTTCAGAACCCGCCTTATGCCCAGGGAAAACTGGTGCGGGTGATGCGTGGCCGAGTACTGGATGTTGCTGTTGATATTCGGGAAGGTTCGCCAACCTACGGGCAATGGGAATCTATTGAATTGTCGGGCGAAAACAAGTTTATGTACTGGATCCCGCCAGGAATGGCTCACGGTTTTGCAACCCTTGAAGATGACACTATTTTCTTTTACAAATGTACGAACATTTACAATAAGGAGTCGGAAGGAAGCATGCGTTGGGATGATAAGGATTTGGCAATTGATTGGGGAATTGAAAACCCGATTCTTTCGGAAAAGGATAAAATATCTCCTTTGTTCAAAGATTTTAAAACCAAGTTTAAATTCAAACAATAGACGTTTATCTTATGAAGAAATTTGTTTATCTCTTTGCACTTTTGCTGCTTGTTGCTTGTACTACAGTCCCGATTACGGGCCGCAAGCAATTAAAGCTAATCTCGAGTTCTGAGCTTAATGCCATGGCTTATCAAAACTATGGACAATTCTTAAATGAAAATAAACTCTCAACAAATCAGCGATATCAAAATATGGTTCGCCGGGTTGGTAATAATATTAAAAATGCCGTAGAGAAATACCTTTCTGAAACCGCTCAAGCAAGCCTTATCCAAGGATTTGAATGGGAATTTAATGTGGTGGAAGATAAACAGGTTAATGCCTGGGCGATGCCGGGAGGTAAGGTTGTTTTTTATTCAGGAATTATGCCGCTATGTGCCGATGAAAACGGGATTGCCGTTGTCATGGGTCATGAAATTGCCCATATTATTGCTGGCCATGGAAATGAGCGTATGAGCCAGGGATTGATGGCCGAATTGGGTGGCGTAGCACTGAGCTATGCCTTAAAAGAAAAACCGGAAAAAACCCAAAGTTTATTTTTGACGGCTTATGGTTTGGGTGCTCAGGTTGGTTTGTTGTTGCCATATAGCCGCACCCACGAAAAAGAAGCTGACCGTTTGGGATTAATTTTTATGACCATGGCTGGTTATGATCCGTATGAAGCTCCTAAATTTTGGGAGAAAATGATGGAAAAAAGCGGTGGACAGGAATCACCACAATTTTTATCAACACACCCTTCAAGTGAATCAAGGGTAGCCGATTTACGGGCAGCCATTCCGGAGGCTTTGAGTTATAAGAAATAGAAAGGAATACCTAGTCGTGCGAGGGGAATTGAAAGAGAAAGATAGACCATTAATTGACGAAGTGAGTGAAGATACTCATTTGCAGATTTACGGTGCCCGTGTTCATAATCTTCAAAATATTGATATTTCCATACCTCGCGATAAGTTGGTGGTGATTACCGGTTTAAGCGGGAGCGGAAAATCTTCCCTGGCTTTTGATACTATTTATGCCGAGGGTCAGCGCCGTTACATGGAAACTTTTTCGGCTTATGCCCGCCAGTTTATTGGAAACCTGGAGCGCCCCGATGTAGATAAAATTACCGGATTGAGCCCGGTGATTTCCATTGAACAAAAAACCATCAATCGTAACCCTCGCTCTACGGTTGGAACCATTACCGAAATATATGATTTTATGCGCCTGCTTTATGCCCGTGCAGCAGAAGCTTTTTCGTATGAAACCGGCGAAAAAATGGTGCGTTATTCGGAAACTCAGATTACCCAGCTCATCCTTAATGAGTACATGAACAAAAGAGTGATGGTGCTGGCTCCTGTTGTAAAAGGACGGAAAGGACATTATCGCGATCTGTTTGAACAAATCCGGAAACAAGGATTTTTACGGGTCAGGGTGGACGGCGAAGTACAGGAAATTACTTTTGGAATGCAGTTGGATCGCTACAAAGTTCACGATATTGAAATTGTAATCGATCGTATCCAGGTTAAAAAGGAAGACAAAAACCGCATTACCCAATCGCTTCAAACGGCTCTTCGTCATGGTAAAGGAATTTTGATGATTCTGGATGCCGATACAAATGAGGTTCGCCATTTTAGCAAGAACCTGATGTGCCCGACTACCGGAATTGCTTACGATGATCCGGAGCCCAATACATTTTCGTTTAACTCGCCTTATGGAGCCTGTCCGCGTTGTAATGGACTAGGGGTGATTTCGGAAGTGGATATGGATAAGATCATGCCCGATAAAAACCTGAGCATTAAAAAAGGAGGTTTTGCCCCCATCGGGGAGTATAAAAATAATTGGATTTTTAGCCAGATTGAGGCCATCGGTTTGAAATATGATTTTGATCTGAACACAAAAATAAAAGACCTTTCAGACGAGGCCATCAATACGATTTTATACGGTTCAAACGAATCTTTTCAGGTAAAAAAAGAATATCTGGGGATCACTTCTACCTACTCGTTGAACTTTGAAGGGATCATTAATTTTATCAGTAATCAAAATAACGAAACCTCAAGCACCGGGATTAAACGCTGGGCCGACTCTTTTATGAACAAGGTAAAATGTCCGGCATGTGAAGGAATGCGTCTGAAAAAGCAATCGTTGTATTTTAAAATTGCCGACAAAAATATTGCAGAACTGGCCAACCTGGACATCATCCAGTTGGATGAATGGTTCAGCAAGGTAGAAAAAGAACTAAGTGAAAATCAGCAAAAAATAGCCCACGAAATCATTCGCGAGATTAGAACCCGCATCCGTTTTCTGTTGGATGTTGGCATCGATTATTTAACCCTGAACCGTAGTTCCAGGAGCCTTTCAGGCGGCGAGGCACAACGCATCCGTTTGGCCACGCAAATTGGTTCGCAACTGGTTGGTGTGTTGTATATTCTGGATGAGCCGAGTATTGGGCTCCATCAGCGTGATAATGTGCGCTTGATAAAAGCCTTGCAGGATTTACGTGATATTGGGAACTCGGTGGTGGTGGTTGAACACGATAAAGAAACTATCCTGGCTGCCGATCATGTGGTGGATATTGGTCCGGGAGCGGGTCGCCACGGTGGTAAAATTGTGGCTCAGGGAACTCCCGCCGAAATGCATGATTGTTCAACAATTACCTGCCAGTACATCAGTGGAAAAAAAGAAATTAAAGTGCCCGAAAAACGCCGTGAAGGAAACGGGAAATCATTCGAGCTGAAAGGGGCAAACGGGAATAACCTTAAAAATTTAGATGTTGAAATTCCTCTGGGAAAATTGATTTGTGTAACTGGTGTTTCGGGAAGCGGAAAATCGACTTTAATCAATGAAACGCTGTATCCCATCATGAGCCAGCATTTCTATAGATCTACGAAAAAGCCCTTGGATTATGCTGCCATTTCCGGTTTAGAGAATATTGACAAGGTGATTGAAATTGACCAGTCGCCCATTGGCCGAACTCCACGTTCGAATTCGGCCACATACACCAAGGTTTTTGACGAAATCCGTAAGCTTTTTGTTCAGCTTCCCGAAGCGAAAATCAGGGGGTACAAACCCGGCCGTTTTTCGTTTAATGTAAAAGGTGGCCGTTGCGAAACCTGCAAAGGAGCAGGGGTAAAGATCATCGAAATGAATTTTTTGCCCGATGTTCATGTGCATTGCGACGAATGTAATGGACAGCGTTATAACCGCGAAACCCTTGAGGTTCGGTACAAAGGAAAATCCATTAACGATGTGTTGAACATGACCATCAATCAGGCGGTTGAATTCTTTGATAATGTTCCTTCCATCCTTCAAAAAATAAGAACCCTGAAAGAAGTAGGCCTGGGCTATATTACCCTGGGGCAGCAATCAACTACCCTTTCGGGCGGCGAGGCGCAACGGGTAAAACTGGCTTCGGAACTTTCGAAACGCGACACCGGGCAAACCATGTATATTTTGGATGAGCCTACTACTGGTTTGCATTTTGAAGATGTGAAAGTTTTACTGGATGTGTTGAATAAACTGGTAGATAGGGGGAACACGGTTCTGGTCATCGAACATAATATGGAAGTAATTAAAGTTGCTGACCATATCATTGATTTGGGTCCCGAAGGCGGGAACCGGGGCGGCGAAATTATTGCCCAGGGTTCGCCCGAAGAAATTGTGAAACAGAACAACGGTTATACGGCGGCGTTTTTGAAAGCCGAACTGAAATCTTAAAATTTCCTAAGAATTGTTTTCTTCCCGGAAGAAGCAGAAATAATACTTAAATTTACAATTCGCAATTATTTAAGCATGGATAGAAAAGAAGAAGATAAAATCAGAAAAGCCCTGAAAGAAAGGAGCTGGAACGAAATAAAAACCTACGATTCGTGGCAGATATTTAAAGTTATGTCGGAATTTGTAGAAGGCTTTGAAAAAATGGCCCGTATTGGCCCTTGTGTTTCAATTTTTGGTTCGGCGCGTACCTCGCGCGAACACCCGTTTTATAAAGTCGCCGAAGAAATCGGGACCAAACTAACCGCGAAAGGCTTTGGGGTAATTACCGGCGGCGGCCCCGGAATTATGGAAGCTGCAAACAAAGGCGCAAAACTGGGACAGGGGAAATCGGTGGGATTGAATATCAATTTGCCACACGAGCAGAACCATAATATTTATATCGATTCGGATAAATTACTGGATTTTGATCATTTCTTTGTCCGCAAGGTAATCTTTATGAAATATTCCCAGGGGTATATTGTGCTTCCGGGCGGCTTTGGAACACTCGATGAATTGTTTGAAGCAATCACTCTCATTCAAACCCAGAAACTGGTTCAATTCCCGATTGTGTTGGTTGATAAAGGCTATTGGGGAGGACTGATTGAATGGATCAAAGAAAAACTGCTTGCCGAAAAAACAATCAGCCCGGACGACATGGAAATTTTCACCCTGGTTGATACTTCCGATGAGGCGGTTTCTATTATTGAAGATTTTTATGAAAAGTACTCACTGAAACCGAACTTCTAGAATGTACGTTAAGATTCCAATACAGCTTCTAGCCATTGAAAATGATGGTTTTCATTTAATGGTTGAGGTAGAGATCAACCATAAAAAAGCCAATATGATTATTGATACCGGAGCTTCTCGCACGGTTTTTGATGAAAATCTGATTGGGCAGTTTATTAATGTGGATGAAAATAAGTTTGAAGAAAACGAACACCTGTCAACCGGTTTGGGAACGAACTCGATGAGGAGCAAGGTTTTTGAGTTGAACTCGCTTAAGTTTGGGAAACTGGAACTAAAAAATTACCAGGCCGTGGTCATGGATTTAAAAACAATAAACGACTCTTACCGGATGCTGGATTTACCAACAATTCATGCGGTGCTGGGAGGCGATTTGCTTAAAAAATACAAAGCGGTGATTTTTTATAAAAACAAAACAGTAAAGCTCTATTATTAGTTATGGCGAAAATTTTAATTATCGACGACGAAAAAGCAATTAGAAATACCTTGCGGGATATTCTGGAAACCGAGAAATACATTGTTGATGATGCGGTGGATGGAATAGCTGCTTTGGAATTAATTGAACATAATGAATACGATGTGATTTTATGCGATATCAAAATGCCCCGCATGGATGGGATAGAGGTTCTGGAAAAAACCAAAGAACTTACCGAAGCCCCTGTTATTATGATTTCGGGACACGGAACCATTGATACGGCTGTTGAATCCATCAAAAAAGGAGCCTATGATTATATTTCCAAACCGCCTGATTTGAACCGTTTGCTGGTAACCATCCGCAATGCGATGGATAAATCAAAATTGATGACGGAAACCAAAGTGCTTCGTAAGCAGGTGGATGAAAAGTGGAAAATGATCGGGGAGTCGCAGCCAATGATAGCTATCGAAGATATGATTGAAAAGGTTGCTCCGACTACTGCTCGTGTTCTGATTACCGGAGAAAACGGTACTGGGAAAGAACTGGTGGCCCGTGCCATCCACGAAAATAGTACCCGTGCAAGATCCCCATTTATTGAAGTGAATTGTGCAGCCATTCCTTCGGAGTTGATCGAAAGCCAGTTGTTTGGGCACGAGAAAGGTTCGTTTACCTCGGCCATCAAACAACGTAAAGGCGATTTTGAACTGGCTCATGGAGGAACCTTGTTTTTGGATGAGATCGGCGATATGAGCCAGTCGGCACAGGCGAAGGTGCTGCGGGCTTTGCAGGAAAATAAAATTACCCGGGTAGGGGGCGAAAAAGAAATAAACGTTGATGTCCGCATTATTGCAGCGACCAATAAAGATTTGAAAAAAGAAATTGATAAGGGGACTTTCCGCGAAGATTTATATCATCGTTTGAGTGTGATCCTGATCCAGGTTCCGCCCTTGCGCGACCGTAAAGAAGATATTCCGCTTTTGGCAAAACACTTCATCGAAGAATTTTTAAGCATCCAGGGGAAACCCCCGGTTGAATTGAGCGATGAGGCTATTGCCGAATTGCAAAAAATAAAATGGACGGGTAATATCCGTGAATTAAGAAACGTGATTGAGCGTTTAACCATTCTTTGTTCCGGGAAAATTTGTAAGGAAAATATTAAGCAACATGTTCATCCGCTTTATGAATCTGAATAAAAATGAATTTATGACAAAAAAAATAATCATTATAGGAATCTTTGGTTTTTGTAGCTTTCTTTTGTTTGCACAAGAAAACGATGTGTTGTTTCAGGCACTCAAAGAAGAACTAAACTACGAAATGGAAGAGATGAAAGCCAAAGAATATTCGCCATACTATATGGAATTTAGAGCCAGAGAATTGAATATTTTAAGCGTCAGTACTTTAAATGGAAGTGTAGTTGACGAAACAAAAACGGTTAGACGCATATTTAAACCAAGCATCCGGATTGGTGATTACACTTTTGATAATACTCATCAACTGGAAAATACATTTGGAACTTTTCCGATTGATTATTCGGTGGTGAGAGAACCTTTTTTACCCATTGATGATAATAAAGCTGCGATAAAATTCAAAATTTGGCAAAATACAAATCAATTGTATCAGAATGCCATTATTGAGTACCGCGAAAAATTAGAAGCCATGAAGAATAAGGAAAAACCGAAGGTGGCCGATTTTTCAAAAGAAGAACCTCAAAAATATTATGAAGAAAAACTGGGGACTGAACAAACCAATATAAATCTTGATGAGTGGGTGAATACTTTGGTAAAAATGGATTCGGTGTTTTCAATGGCCGAAAATTATTATTGGGGCGGGTCGTCTATCACATTTACGCACGGAAGGGATATTTTTGTTTCTTCGGAAGGAAGCGAAGTTGTTCAGAATTTTACATTTTGCTCGCTTTCAATCAATGGATTCTTAAAACTGGAAAACAATGAAGTGTTTCCGTTTGCAGAAAGTTTTAATGTTTTGCATCCTTCTGATTTGCCGGATGAAGAAAGCCTGTTGAGGATTATTGCAGAAAAGGCCACGATCATGGAAAAAATATCAAAAGCAGAAAAATCAGAGCCTTATACCGGACCGGCCATTCTTTCGCCAGAAGCAACAGGTGTGTTTTTCCATGAAATTTTTGGACACCGCATCGAGGGGCATCGTTTGAATGATATGTACGACAGCAAAACCTTCAAGAAAAAAATTGGCGAAGCCGTTTTGCCCTCAAATTTTTCGGTGATTTCTGATCCAACCCGGGAAGAATATAACGGGATAAAATTAATCGGGCATTACAAATACGATGACCAGGGAATGAAAGCCCAAAAGGTTATAAATGTTGAGAATGGAATATTGAAACAGTTTTTAATGTCGCGCAAACCAGTGGAAGAATTTGAACACTCAAATGGTCATGGCAGGGGCGATATATTATCTGAAGCTGTTTCGCGCCAGTCTAATCTTTTTATAACGGTTGAGAATGGGTTATCCGACGATAAGTTGCGTAAACGCTTGATTAAGGAGTGTAAAAAACAGGGAAAAAAATATGGTTATTATTTTAAAACCGTAAGTGGAGGGTTCACCAACACCATGATGTTTTCGCCCGACTATTTTAACATTTTGCCCATTGAAGTTTACCGGGTTTATACCGATAAACGTCCAGACGAGCTGGTTCGTGGGGTGAATTTAATTGGTACCCCCTTAATGATGTTTTCTGAGATATTGGCTGCCGGGCAAATTTATAGTGTATTTTCGGGCATTTGCGGGGCCGAATCTGGCAGTCTTCCGGTAACAACTATTGCCCCGGCAATATTGGTTAATAAAATTGAAACACAAAATAAAATGTCGGTAAAACCCGATTGGCCGATTTTACCACCACCAACTTCAAAATAATTTAGAAAGATGAAAAAACAACACTATATATTGCTTCTTATCTTTTTTCAATCGCTTGCAGGTTTTGCAAACCAACCTAAAGACAGTGTGATTTTTAGGGCGATGGGCGACGAACTCGTCCGAAGCATGACAATGGAAGCCAAGGGGTATTCATCTCCTTCATTTATTTCATACACTTATATGCTTCAAAACTCAATCAGGATTTTTTCGCAGCAGGGAGCCCTGATGGCCAGCGAATCAAAAACGTATGCCGATGAAAGTTGGCGGCTGACTATTGGCGATTATAATTTGAACGACGAAAATTTTCAAAATAGAAAATCAAATGCTCCTTCTCCCGATTTATTGTATGAAGTGACTCGTCCACCGATATATCCTGACTATAAAGGCCTGCGTAATAGTTTGTGGGCCATGACAAATTACAGCTACAAAGTTGCGGCTCCTAACCAAAAGAGCAAGCAAGAGATCATTGAAAAATACAGCCTGGCTGATAAAGAAGAACTCTTGCCCGATTTTAGTAGCGAAGAACCTATTACTTTTTTTAAGGACAGGCAAAAGTACACCATTGACCAATCTTTTTTGGAGGAAAAGTCGAGGATGTATTCTGCATTTGCTTCCGCTTTGCCGGAGGTGGAGTTTGCCGGAAGCAGCATAAATATTGTACAAAATGATATCTATTACTTGAACACCGAGGGTTCACAATTTAAGATCCCGATGGATTTAACCCAGCTAACCATTAAAATCAAAGGTGATCTTGATGAAGACAGTTCTAACGAACGGGCATTGTCGATTATTGCAAATACTCCCCAAGACCTCCCTGCTGATGAGGAAGTGAAAAACGAAGTACTTAAACTGGCGGCTAATATAACAGCATATGAAGAGGGGGCAAAATTGGAAGAAGATTACTCCGGACCGGTAATGGTTGAAGGAAATGTGGTAGGAGAGGTGTTTTTGTCGAGTTTGTTTACTTCCGATTTTAGCTTGCGGGCTTGGCGAAACGACCTTGTGTTTGAGGATTATAACAAGGTTTATTTCGAAGAAATTTCGAATAAGCTGCAATTTAAAATTGGCGAAAAAGTAATGGCTGATGCTTTTGATATCATTGCTTATCCACGTTTAAAATACAACGGAAAAGATTTGATAGGAGGGGTTTTTGTCGATTCGGAGGCTGTTGTTCCTTCCGACTCTTTGATTTTAGTTAAGGATGGTGTTTTAAAGAATCTTATCTCAGATCGTGTTCCAACCAATGTTACTAAAACCTCTTCAGGTTATCGCCAGTTTACATTTAATGGAAACGGAATTAGCGTTCGAAGGGCTCCATCGGTTCTGAAAATTGATTGTAAAAAAGGACAGGATGCGAAACAACTCAAACAAAAACTGCTGGATATGGCAAAGGATAAAGGCTATAAATATACCTATATTATTCGATCTATTCCCAGTAAAATCGCGACCATGCCTGCATTTTGTTACCGTGTAGATGTAAACACCGGCGAAGAAGAAATTGTAAAAGAAGCTTATTTCAATTATACGGTAGATGATGTTGATTTAGGAAAATTGAATTTAGTGTCGGATCAAAGAATGGTTTATAGCTTTTTGTGGGGAACCCAACGTTTTGCTTTAAATAGAATAAATGAATCGGAAAAAGGCTTGCCACTTTCATTGATATTTCCATCGGCAATATTGTTGGAATCGGCTGATATAAAGACTCGTTCTAAAAACAAAAATATTGATATTGTCACCGACGAAATTTCCAATCCGTTGAAACGATAACCTTTAATGGCTTTATTCGTATACGGTTCGGGTAAATGATGTGAAATAATTATTAATTTTGCATCCGCAATGTATCCGGGGCTGACTGGTTTTGACAGCAAGTTGGATGGATATGTAAGCATACCGAGCATTGCAGATACGCTCGTAAATCTTATTTGCAACAATTTTAATTGGCGAAAATAACTACGCTCTTGCAGCTTAATCGAAGTATAGTAGATTAGCTTTATCTTGCCTCAAGGAGGCGAGACAAGACGTTCTGCAGGTGGATCTGCCCGATTCCGGCCTGGTTTCAGAGCGCTCGTAATGATCGGGATAGTCTCGCAAAAGTTTCGGTTGCGGGATGAAATTTAGAAACTAAGGTGTGATTTGGGTGCCGGTTTCCGTATCACACACGAAAACCAATAATTGGCTAAGTATGTAGAAAGCATATTTGTTCCTTGTTTGGACGAGGGTTCGAATCCCTCCAGCTCCACTAACATGAATCGTAAGGTGTTTTAAATAAACGCTTTGCGATTTTTTGTTTACATAAAAAGTCCATATGTAGTCCATCTTTAATAAAAAATTACTTTCTTAATAGTAAAATTGGGGCGGGTATCCCAAAAACCTTAATTAATACCCCCACCTTATTTTAACGTGGGTTACTTATCTCGCCCTAATATTAATTTTTTTGTATATTAGTGTCGTAGATGATAAATGCTTACTCCCCGGCATTATATGTACTTGCAATTGTATTTCTTAATAACTCTTGTATGTCAAATAAATCATTAAATATTCAATTCGAAGAGGCGCTGAAAAAGTATCAAGATTTACTTATTCAAAAGAGATACAGTGATAACACTTGTAAGACATATATTCACTACTTTAATCAATTTCTTAATGATATAGGGAACAATTCTCCAGATAAAATCACTTCTGAGCAGATAAACAGATATATATTGCATTTGATAAAGACACAAAAAATATCTCCTTCACGACAAAATCAAATCATTAATGCAATTAAGTTTTATTATGAAAAGGTCTTAGGTAGAGTTACTGAATATTATCACATAGAGCGACCCCAGAAGATTAAAATCCTGCCCAAAGTGATCAGCGAAGCTGAGGTTGAAAATATTATCAATGCCATCGACAATATCAAACACAAAGCTATGGTTAGTTTGCTATATTCGGTTGGATTGAGAATCAGTGAATTGCTTAATTTAAAATTGAACGATATTGATAGCAAACGTAATGTTATCATCATAAGAAATTCTAAAGGCAATAAAGACCGTATTGGTTTATTATCTGAAAAAGTTTTACATTTACTAAGGCAATATTTTTTGGAATATAGACCTAAAGAATATTTGTTTGAAGGGCAGAATGGAGGAAAATATACTGCTATTAGTGTTAGAAATGTACTAAAAAATGCTTGCAAAAAAGCTAAAATTACAAAACATGTTACTCCCCATACTCTAAGACACAGTTTTGCAACGCATTTGCTTGAGCGAGGAACTGATTTGAGGTATATACAAACTTTATTGGGACATAATAATAGTAAAACAACAGAACGATATACATAAGTAACTAAAAAAGGATTTGAAGGATTAAGAAGCCCAATTGATAACCTCAAAATATGAAAGACATAATGTTACACAACTCGTCAAGTTATATAACACGCTATATTAGTGCTTTTTATGAAATTTTTGTAGTTGTATAACAACAATAAAACATATAGGTGAAATAACAACAATGATGTTATACATACGTTATAGGCAATTCCCCAGATAAAATCCTCCCAAATTGATGTAATGAAAAATATCAATTTTCCAGATTCTATTGATTTTCCCAGCTAACGATTGAGCATTATTTTAGCAACCGGCTTTATGGGAGACCGGTTTTTAAAATGGTACTGCTTGTGATTTACAAGTAAGTCCCGGTGTCATTCTGGTACTGGATGTAAAAAGCCCCGGGAGGTACATTCCCGAGGCAGTTGATAAATTTTAATGGTGGCTCCGATCATTCGGAGACCCCGATCAGAATAATTTTCAAGTGTAAAGATACATCCTCATAAGGCCCTTTTATATATTAAATTGAAAAAAAATGAAAATGAAAAAGGTTCCTATGGAGATTATCAATCCCAATTGTGCAGGTATTGATGTTGGAAGTCGCTCACATTATGTTGCTATTGGTCAGTCAGATGCTGATGTACGTGAGTTTGGGGTTTATGCAGAGGATTTAATGGAGTTGTGTCAATGGCTAAAAGAAAGCCAAATAACAACTGTAGCATTAGAATCTACAGGTTCTTACTGGCAAAATCTATTTGTCGAGCTAATTAATTCTGGAATTGATGTTGTACTTACTAGTGGTCGGTTTACAAAAAACATGAACAGAAAGAAGACCGATGTTAGAGATTGTCAGTGGATTCAAAAACTACATTCTCTAGGTTTACTTCCCTCTAGCTTTTTACCAGATCACACAACTGAAAGACTTCGTACACTTTGTAGACAAAGGTTAAATATTATTGATCAAAAAGCAGATGCATCCCACAAGATGCAGAAATACCTGAAGCTTTTGAACTTTCGTTTAGATGTAGTTGTTAGAGACGTAACAGGTTTGACTGGTATTAAGATTATTGAAGCTATTTGTAATGGAGAACTTGATCCGGAAGAATTATCAAAGCACCGGCACTACAATTGTCGCAAAAGTCAGGATGAGATAGCAAAGGCATTGGTAAGTAATGAAAGAGATGATTATTTATTTGGCTTAAGACAAGAATATGAACGGCATCTTTTTTACCAAAATCAAATTGAAAAGTGTGATCAAAAAATCACAGCGTTTCTAGAAAATGTATTAATTGATACTGAAATTGCTCCTCCAGATGATAAGCCATATAAGAGGAATAATAAGAACTCAATTACTGGCCTTGATTTGAATAAAACAGCCTATCAATATTTTAATGGTGTTGATTTGTACCAGATCCCAGGGGTAAGTCATTCTACTATCATAACAATAATGAGCGAAATTGGGCCCGATGGTTTTTCTAAATTTCCAACAGCAAAACATTTTGCTTCTTGGTTACGACTTGCTCCAAACAATAAAATAAGTGGAGGGAAAGTGCTGTCAAACCGTATTCCCAAAGGAAGTAACAGATTAAAGATAGCCTTAAGAAATGCGGCTAATGCCGTTGGAAACTTGAAAGAGTCGGATCTGGGACGTTTTTTTCAGAAGATTGCATACAAAAAAGGCAGACAAGCTGCCATAACTGCAACCGCTAGAAAAATAGCTGTTATTCTATGGAATATGATTACCAAGAAAGAAGCCTACAAACCAAAAACGACCTATGTTTTTCTGGATGAAAAAAGGAAACAACTTGCAATAATCAGAAAGAAAATCGCTAAATTTGGTTTTGATCCTAATGAACTTGGTGTTTTTTCTCAAGAACGATACAGATTAAAATGGAAAGCAAAGAATGTTAATAATCAATAGGTTAACTTTACGTTAGTCAGAATTTTAACAAAAGAGATACAGTGAAAGTAAAGATTGAGAGAAAAATAATCGACTTCTTTAATGAATCTAGGGATTTTAATGGAATGCCACTGCGGGAGATTTCCAGAGAATTTGACATTGACTATAAAATATCAATAGACATTGTTAAAGAACTAGTGGAAGAAGACAAAGTTTCAATTCAGTCAAGTACCAATCCACATATAATTGGATTTAAGCATTATCCCAAAGAAAGTCAAATTCAAATTCTTGAATCTGCTAAAAATACCACTGTCGATTATCAAAAATTTGGGGAAATTGAAATTGCAATTGAGAATACTGAATATCCAATTTGCGTTTATCCTTCACCTCAAAATTTGAAGGAAAATAGAAACTTAGAGAAATTTGGATATGCACATTATTCAAAATTATTAGCTCTTGGCACTCCACAGTTAAAACCAATGTTTTTTGATATTGAAGTTTTAGAAAGGTATTATTCGGACCCAAGGTTTGACTTTGATTTTAAAGATTATTCAGGTAAAATCTCTTGTAAATACGATGAACTATATAATCCACTTACAAGAAATGAAGACGACGTTTATATTAAATCCTTTGGGATTGGATTTGACAAGCAAAATAACCGAGTAGCTGTTGTTCTTTTAAGGTATTTACATAATCTGACTGCTGAACATCAAATTTATTGGAAAAACAAGGAAAGGACAGATGAATGCAAAATTTTGGAAGAATATTACCAAAATATTGTATTAGGACAGTGGACTTTTTCGCATTCAATTTTTTCTGCGTTTCTTGGAGAACTTAAATGTTTAAACGAACTATCAAAACAAATCTTTAAAATAAACCTATTTAGAGAATCCTTTGAAAGCGAGAAACGCCCAAGAGAGTTTTCATTCTTTTTTACCCCAACAATCAAAAACTATCACGATTTCATCCATTTACTAGATAAAATGATTTCGGATAATCTTAATCATAAATTTTTCGAGGAGAAAGTCCAATTGTATGAATTAATAGAAAAGGACGGAATTTACATAAAAGAGAATAAAAGAACCTTGAGATTACTTGAAGAATGGTTAACCGACATTTTCAATATTCAAGGGGACGGTTCAATTTCAGATGTGATTAAACCATTCAAACAAATTAGAAAGGAGAGACAATTACCTGCTCATCATGTAAACGAAAACAAATACGACATATCTTTAATAGAAAAACAAAGAGAAACGATGACTGATGTTTATAATTCAATGAGACAATTACGTCATATTTTTTCGTTGCATCCTAAAGCAAAAGATTATGAAATACCTGATTGGCTGAAAAATGGGAAAATACTTAATTTATAAAAAACTGCCTAAATAACTAAGCATTCTGATGGTATGCAATACCCAATCTGAATGCAGTGTTGACGGAACCGGTGTTTATGATATGGGGAATGATCACATTTTTGTTTTTACAAGGAAGGCAAAAATGAACTGTAAAATGCCAGATGGAGATTTTAGATTTGCTTAGTTTTTCTAAAAATATTCCTAAAAACTATTGAAAACGATATAATTCTGCCTGTTTATTTAAGCTTTGGGCATATATATCCCATTCACCCATGGGCGTTAAGCTGGTTTCAGAAATAAATAAAAGCAAAAGAAAAGGGTGGCCCCCGTGGTTTAAAAACCGCAATGGTAACCAGCCTTCCAAGTTTACAACAGGGACAAAGCCTATGCATGATCAACTTTTTTTTGGTAAAAAGTCCTGTCCCCAACTCTTGTTGTAACAAGGGAATAATAAACTTTTTTATTGCACTTCCCTGTATCCCGTAATGCCTGATACGGGTAAAACCTTTGGGTAAGATATGCAGGGAAAAACGACGGATAAATTCTATGTCACTTAGGGTAAACAGGCGCTTTTTACCCCCCTGCCGGTAATCTTTCACCATAAAGGTAACCGAGCTTTTATCAAGAGCTATTATCCGGTGATTACTAATAGCGATCTTGTGGGTGTAACGTCCAAGGTATTCTATGACTTGTAAAGGGCCAAAGAAAGGGGCTTTGCAATAAACCATCCAGTTTTGTTTAAAGACTTGTTTGTAAAGTTCCTCTTCAAGACTAAATTGTTTACGCATAGCCTTGACAAAGCGGGCCCGGAAAACCTTGCCCATGGATTTTACCGGGAAAAGATATTTATTGTGTCCTTTAACCTGTTTCCATTTATTGGAAGGCGTAATCCCTCCACCGGGAACAATACAATGTAAATGGGGGTGCAAGCCCAGGTTTTGTCCCCAAGTGTGTAAAATCGCAATCATGCCTGTCTTTGCACCCAGGAATCGGGGGTTGGATGCAAAATCCCTTACCACAGACCAGCAAACGTTAAACAAAGTATCATACATCAACTTCGGTTGGGCAAGACAAAGCGGGTTAAACCCATCAGGCAAAGTAAATACAAGATGATAATAAGCAGTTTTGAAGAGTTCCGAGGCCCGGTTTTGTACCCATGCTTCCCGTTTATGTCCCTGGCACTTGGGACAATGCCTGTTTCGACAACTGTTATAGCTGATATGGATTTGATTACATTCAGGGTTATTACATTGATCAATATGGTACCCCAAACGGATTGTCCTACAAGCTGCAATGGCATACAGGCTTCTTAGCTTCCATGTATTACGGGTAATTTTATCTAAATGATCAATGTTCCGGTTTATAATATCAGCCACTTCATAACGGGGCTGTATCATTTTGATCCCCCGTAAAGCCTGTCAAGGGGATTAAAAGAACGCTCCCTGCCTAACTGGGCTATATGAAGATAAACCAGGGTGGTTTGAATATCCGTATGCCCAAGCAGATCTTTTAAGGTCATGATGTCAAGGCCCATCTCTAACAAATGGGTTGCATAGGTATGCCTTAGTACGTGTGAGGTCACATGTTTTCTGATCCCGGCTTTTTTAGAGGCTTCTTTGATGACCCACTGTACACCTGTTTCTGAAAATTGCTGTAATTGACCGGTATTGGCCTTTCCATTAAACAGCCATATATAAGGACGTTCTGCTTCAATATAGCATTTAAGTCCCCGGCCCAAGTGTTCTCCCAAGGGGACATAACGGTCTTTTCTTCCTTTCCCTTCACGAATATGAAGCATTTTACGGTCAAAATCCAAATCCTGCAATTTAATGTTCAACAGTTCGAAGCGCCTTAATCCACACCCATAAAGCATTCCAAGGATCAACCGGTGCCTTAACAGCTGGGGAGCCTTTAACAAGCGTTTTACCTCCTGGTGGCTCAATACCACGGGAAGTTTTTTGGGGAATTTCAACGAGGGTAAAGAAATACCCCGGGGAGTAACTCCTAATACTTTATAGGCTAAACTCAGCCCATAAACCGTATGCTTAAAATAACTCTGGGAGGGCTTGGTACTTTGACTCTTTAAATGGTGAAGGTAATCCAATACCTGTTCCTTGCCCAGATCCAGGGGATTGCATTGAAAGTGAAGGGCCATCGTGGCTAAACAACGGCCATAATTGGTCAGGGTACTCTCGCTTTTCCCTGTTAATGCGATGTGACGCTCAAGCTTGTGGTAGAGTTCTTTAAATGCAGGGACAGATTTTAATGCCCGTTCGATTAAGGTCAGACTTTTTTTTCATAATTTTAAACTTTAGTAATTTATTATACCTTAAAGGTAGTGATAAGTCCTAAAAAGCTTTAGCTACCTTTTAGGTTTCGTTCAACAATGTATAAAAATAATAGCCGGGACAATAGTAAATTTGAAGATTGTAGCCCGCTTCAACTTTGTGACGGTTTGATAAGTTTAAAGCCCGCAATCGCCCACTTTGCATATACTTGTCCGTTGGATCACATTCAGCTAAAGCTGACCAAAATTCTTTCGTGCGTTGCACTCTCAGTATTTTGGAAATGTGATCCAATGAGGAGCTAAACCAAATTACTATATGAACAATAGTTTTAAATACAGCTTTAACTGGGCATCGAGCCAAAACGTGAAACAACAACACGCTAAATGTAATTTGGTACCGTGTCTCGAACTCCCAGTCTTAAAAAAGCTATTTCTCAATGCCTGCGGCATTGGAAATTCGGCTCATAGTAATTTGACCAGCTCCGCTGACAAATTGCATAATCAACACTTTTTTAATACCTTCGTTCTCTACACGGAACTACGTTTAGCTCCTCATTAGCTGCAAGTGAATGAGACGAAACCGAACATTGTAACCTGATTATAAAATTTGAAAAAACGGATAGATAAAATTGGCTCATTGATTGAAGGTTGGTGCAAGAAAAAATTAGTTTTTGCCCACCCGCTTCTGCCCTTCGGGACAGTTGGGGACGCCAGCGCACATTGCACACATTTGCAAATCTCACAAGCTGACCCACAAACCGAAATTTGCAAAAGAGTGCAATTTCCCAATCACCACAGCAACAAATAATACTACTCACTAATTGAAAATTATAATCAAGGCAGTATTCAAAATTGTATTTATGGGATATGAAATAATAATATACTATTTTACCAATCTTTCAATTGTATGATGCTTTAATTTCCTGTCTTTTACTATCAGTGGGGTAACAGGAGCTTTTGACTTTGCATTAAAAATAATGTCGTGCCCCAAACACAAGCCCATCATAATATTTAGTTCAGTTCCTTTCACTTCGAGATATTGCGCCTGTCCGGCAGGATTACACGACACCCCTTTATAACCAGGCAATAAATCATTAAAAGGTACACGCCCATATTTACAGTTTACCTTGTACACTTCAAAACCTTCATTTTGAAGAATCAATTCTAACTTATCGGCTTCTTTGATAAAAGTAGTGCAATTGGCAATTCCAATATTTTTTAGCCCGGCATGTTTTGCATATTCAATTATCTCCTGAACCCTGTCAATTTTTGGATTTAGAGAATCTTCAGCATCCTTTAATATTTGTAAATCTTTTTCCTTGTACAAACCAGCAAAATTCATTTATATAAAACGCTTTAATTTTATGATTCAATAATTTTTATCTCAGAAGTTAGTTCCATTACCTTTTTGTATACTGCGCTTACTCCACAATATCTGTCCTCAGATAATTCTACTGCTTTTTGCAATTTGTCCAAGGGTAAATTTTTGCCTGTAAACTCATATATTACATGCATTTTATAAAATTGTTTAGGATGCTCATCGGTTAATTCTCCTTCGACATGCACATTGAAATTTTCAACATTTACCCGCATTTTTTTAAGTATGGAGATAACATCCATAGCCGTACAACCACCAAGGGCTGCCAACATAAAAGGTTTTGGTCGGGGGCCACGGTCTTCACCGCCAACTTCCGGTTCAGCGTCTAAAATTATTTTATGCCCATTGGCTTCTGCTTAAAAAGCCATATTATTCAGCCATTTAGCTGTTACTATCTCTTGTTTTGCCATAATCTAAATTTTAAAACAAAGTATATTTTAAATTTATGAAACGCATCATGTCTTCTACTTCCAGAGAAACCTCTTCAATTATTTTCTCGGTTTCGCCACCAAATAGTTTCCCCATAATAGCTCCGTTCATTGTAGATACATAAACCCCCCCAGTCGATTTTTCATATACAGCAAATGATTTTGGCATCATGTTCCCGATTTTTTTGCGGTCGTCGTCTTTAAGCATCAAAGATGAATAATGACCAGAGCAATATTTGATAATTTTATAATTACCAATGGGGGTTCCTCCATTTTCTATGCTTTCTTTATTTTGGTCAATAACTTCGGTTACATGCCAGCCATCTTTTCCGTTTATCTGTTCAACCATAACCAACACGGTTTTATCGAAATCATACGGACTTTTAAATTCTTTTACCATCATTTCGCCCGATGATACCGAAATTGCAATACCTGCAAATAAAATCCCTGCAATAAAACCCATTATCAGGGAGACTGTTATTATTATTTTTGTTTTCATTTTTCTTAATTTATTTAATTTTAATTAATCTTCGTTAACACAAATTTCTCCTTGTCGTATTTTGCTGATAGTTTTCCAGGTTACAAACACAATTGTGAATGCTGCCAGTGAACACATAATAAACGATAAGTATTTATAAACTGGTATTGCTGAAACCTGATAAGCCACTACTGAAGCTAATGTCATAGCCATAAGCGGAAAAGTGAATGCCCACCATGAAATAAAAAATTCAAGTCTTTTAAAACTTTTGTATAAAAACAATATCAATACAAAAAAGAAATAAGCCATAAACAACAAGAACATCGCAAAACTATCCCAGCTTTGGGCTATGCGTATATAAGCAATGAAGCCTACTGCCGGTGGTGCAATTAAGATAAACAGTGTAGGGATGAATTTTTGTGGTAATTGATGGTGGAATATTGCCCTGTTTAAAAATATAGCAAATAAGATTATCCAGAAGAAGAATCCTATTGCAAAATAAATAAAAGAGAATGCTTTTGGTAGATATTCAACACCCGATACCGGCACCAAGATATTTCCGACGACTGGTATAAACCACGCAGGATTCATAAATTGAATTTCGAAATTATGCTGTATCCAATATGCAATGGTATGAAACATAAAAAAAGTGTGCAAAATTACTCCAACCCACCAAAATAAGAGCGACACAAATGGCCAGTATGTCATAAAGGCTATGGATAACAGTAAAAATGAAATAGATATAGCTGAGAAAAAATTAATTCGTATCCGGTGTTTAAAGTCTTTAACTACTTCATCGAAATGATGAATTACTTTTCGACCGTAAGTAAACATAAAAAAGAGAAACAAGCCTGTTGTGAGAAACAAGAGGCTATCGTATAGCACCTTAGGCAACCATTGCATATGATAAAATTTACCAAAAACAATGGTTAAACCCGATAATCCCATAACAATTGCAAAAGTTGTTATGGGGAAATATTGAAGTTTTTCTTTCATTAGAATATTATTTTTTAATGACAAGTTCCTTAATTATTTAAATTTCATCCGTTTCAACAACCTTAGCTAAAATTTCGGCATATTGAATAAGCAGGTATTTTTTACCTTCAAATTCTGTTTCATTACCACTATACGATTTATATAAAACAGTATCGCCAACAGAAATTTCGGCATTTTCAATATTGCTCATGGCAACCACTTTAGCTGTATTTTGTTTTTCCTTTGCTGTATCGGGAATGATAATGCCCGATGCGGTTTTTTGTTCCTGCTTATCTTCTGTAATATCAAGTAGAACATTTTGATTTACTGGTTGTAATTCTTTCATTTTATAAAATTTTAATGTTTAAATATTTATCCTTTAATTTCCAGAAGTTCGTTAATGCGGGCTTTGTTAAAACCAACAATAATTTCACCGTTAATATCGGTTTGGGGAACCCCCATTTGCCCGCTACGTTTTACCAATTCATCGGCTGCTCGTTGGTCGGCCGACACATCAATATCGGTGTACCTGATGCGATGCTGTTTTAAATAGCTTTTTAAAGTAGTACACCACGAGCAGGTTGGGGTAGAATAAACTGTTACCCGTTTTTGAAGTTTTGTGTCATTTTTTGTTTCTGCATAATAAACGGCTTTTTCAAAAAGTGCTTTGTAATATTGTTCGTTATTGCACCCTTTGATTACATTTTTAAGAATAACACCATCAAATTCTAAAAGTGAAGGGGCAGATGTTATACTATAAAAAGGATGTATATCACGAACCTGGCTTACATCGGCATAAAAAACATGTATGCCTTCTACTTTGTTTTGTGCTTCGTTTACCGATTTAATGGCACATTTCACTTTATCGTTACCTGAATTTGATAACAATAGATAACTTTTATCAAGGTTTTTAATTTGCGATTGAAAATCCAATAGCGAATTTACCTGTATCATATTTTCTTTTATTATTTTGTTCGTAAATATTCCGATGCGCTCAATGCGGCAATAGTACCATCGGCAACAGCAGTTGTAACCTGACGATATCTTTTTACAATACAATCGCCGGCAGCAAACACGCCTTTTAAATTGGTTTTCATATCGGGATCAACTATAATTTCATCACGTTCGTTTAAGTTTACAATATTTTTAAGGAACCCGGTATTGGGTAAATAGCCGATAAAAATGAAAACCCCATCGATATTCATTTCTGACATATTCCCTGTTGGTAAGTGTTCTATGCTTACTTTTTCCAAGGTTTCATTTCCAAAGAATCCTCGTAATTCCGATTCAAGAATAATATCGATTTTCGGATTTTTTTTTACTTCTTCAATGGCATGCTCAAAGGCCTGAAAATGGTCGAACTGATGGATAATGGTAACTTTGGAAGCGTATTTGGTAAGCGTTACAGCTTCTTCCAAAGCGGAATTTCCACCGCCAACCACAATAATTTCTTTCCCGGTAAAAAACTCTCCATCGCAAGTAGCACAATAAGATATTCCTGTTCCTTTGAATGTATCCTCGCCAGGAATATTCAACGGGCGGGGTTTACCTCCGGGAGCAAGAATAATCGATTTTGCTTTAAAAGTTCTTCCATCTTCAAGTTCAACGGTTTTTACAGACCCTTCAAGTTGCAAGTCTATAATGTTGACATTAGATTTTATTTTACAGCCAAAATCTTTCGCCTGCTTTTTCATGGTATTGGCAACTACAAAACCGTTGGTCAGTTCAACACCCGGATAGTTGGCAATCTCATTGGTTAACACCATTTGCCCGCCAATGGCACCTTGATTTAAAATCAATGTATTTAATTTAGCCCGTGAAGAATAGATGCCGGCAGTTAATCCTGTTGCACCGGCACCTAATATCATTACATCATAAATTTCTTCCATGCTTGTTATGAAAAATTCTTATCTAAAATGTCTACTATTTGTTCTCTGCTTTGTATGCTGCTTGTTGCTTTAACCATTGTTCCGTTTTTATAATAAACAGTAAATGGTAATCCCATAAAACCTGAACACATTGGGGCATTTACAATTGGTGTAGCTTCGGGTGTATCAAAACCCATGCTATAGAATTTAATATTTGAGCGTTCTTCTTCCAGTTCTTCCATTGCTTCGTAAACAGGAATACACATAGGCCCCATTCTACCTGCACATACCATAACGTTTTCATTTTCATTAATAATTTTTTCTAATTCTGCTGCTGTTTCTATTTCATGAACAGCTGTTTGTAACATTTTCATAATTATTCAATTTTAATTGTTATTTAAAAAAAGTTGTATCTGTAATAAAATTCTCATCATGATGCCCTAATTCTTTTTCTATTAATTCATTTTGAAGACTTTTTATGCAATCAACAGAAGGTAAATATGGTTTTATATCAAGTACAGGTGTGTTGTTAAAAGCATCGATACCTGATACATACAAAACACCATCTTTTATTTTTTCAAGTTTTATAATAGCAAAGCCAATTGGGTTAGGCCTTTTCGGGCTTCGTGTTGCAAATAATCCAAAATTATGCTCATGCGTTGATGCAGGCGGATTTACTGTTGGTTCCCATTTTTCCACTTCGCTGAAATGGTACAACACAATAATATATTCAAAAAGGCTTAAATCACGCAAAGCCTCATGGTAGGGTGGGTACAATTCTATAGTCCCTTTGGTCTCAGGTATTAGTATTCCTTGTCGAGGGGCACCTGTTTCAGTGCTGAATTCAGTATGAAAAACACCTATTGGCTTGTAAATAATTGTATCTTGAGCAACCATAATGTCTATTTGAAAAATTAATAGTAAGCTTAGTAAATATTTGACTTTCATGATTTATTTAATGCACTTCAGTTTATAAATAAAAAATGCGGATATACTTATTATTATTATAAAAACAGTAAATAATGATGTATAACCAAATTGATTAATTATCCCACTTGAAACAAGAGGGAAAACAGTTGGGACAATATTCCCTGCTCCGGCAAATCCTGCATATAATGCGCGGTTTTCGTTCCCGGATATTTCAAGCAATACACCATTTAATGTAATCATGTAAAGAGAAACAGTAAAACCTCCCCCAATAAATACCCATTTTAAAACAGCTACATCAGGAATAATGATTACTAATAATGCAAGTAACATTGATAAAAGTACATTGCTGTATAATAATGCATTGTATTTTATTTTTTTATTTAAAATCAACACTAGAAAACTCATTGTTACAACGCCGATTACTTTAAACAAAAGGAATATCCCTGTATCAGAAGCTTGTGTATGAAAGTTTTCTTTAGCATATAACATTACAAAAGGAATAATTGAGATAACAATTCCCTGACTATTGATAAAACCAAGAAAATACAGAAGTTTTTTATTGTTCTTTATTTCAAAGACTAATCTTTGTAAAAAGTCTTTCAACCCTGAAATTTTACTCCCTGAAAGTTCATTCTCTTTGATATTCCAAAAACCAGCAGATGCAATTAATAGCGAAACACCTCCGATTAAAAACATTGTAGAATAATTTACAGGAAATTGAGAGGCTGACAAAACCCTTTTTGCGAGAAATGCTGTTGAGATAATAATAATCCCCCCGATTATTTGACGGGCTGAAAAAAATGATTTCCGGTCATCCTGATTTATAGACTTTCCAACAACATCAACATAACTAATATTGGTAAATGCACCACTAAATGAAAATAATGAAATAAAAAGAAAAATAAACCATAAAACAAATGCAGAATGATAAAATGAAAACGAATATAATATAAGAGCCAATGCCAATAATGAAGCCACCCTTAAATTAATTCCTGTCAATAAATATTTTTTTTTGTACTTAACATTGCTTACAAAAGGAGCAAAAAATAATTGGGTAAGACTTGAACCACCCATCATAATAGCAGCCATAATGCCCACATGTAATGAATTGCCCCCGGCTTCAATAACCATGGCAGGGATAATTGTATCCACATCCATAAAATTTTGAGCAAAAGCTAAAAATCCTGCATGCCATAAAAAAGAATAAAAATTATGTTTTGATATTTTTGCAGTTAATGACATTATTAGTTTATTTTTCTTTTATTATCGTTTTTAGTATTCCTTTACTAATCGTAAATAATTTAAATCCATTAAGTTCATTACTCCTTCTGAGTTCATCTTCAATCCAATGAATGTGTTTGCTCAAGGTTACCTTAACTTCATCTATTGTTTCATTGTATATTATTACAGGGATAAAAAACCGGTTCACCATTTTAATGTTCGGTCCAAATTGTTTTGAACCAAGTACTTGCACATCTTCTTTTTGCAACAATTCTATAATTGCTTTACCTTTCTTTTTTAAGCCATGTTCTTGTGATTCATCAAAAGTTTTGTATTTGTTTATTAACTCATTCTGTAATAAAACATCTTCGCCATCCCATTTAAAAATCAAATATTTATAGGCATCTCCAAAATGCGTTGCCTCGAATTTGTTTGTTTGGTTTACTGCAAATGCAAATTTTATATTCATCGTTTCTCGGCTTTAATGACAACAAAACTACCTTTCCCGTAAGAATTTTCTGCTTTCTGGATTTGTTTAACTTCATTAAGTTCCCCAAATATTGTTTGTTGTGTTTTAATTATTTCAAAATCATTTTTCCATAATAAATTGTATATATCATGGGTAGAATAAAAGGTAGCATCCTTATAAAAAACACTTTTGTTTTTATGTTTTAGATACTGTTTACCTATTGGGCTGTTTTTATCAACAAATGCGATAATGAAGTGTCCTTTATCTTTAAGTATTCTTCTTACTTCATTGAATGATTTATGAACATCATCAACAAAGCATATTGTTGTAACCATTAATACAAAATCAAAACTGCCTGTTGGATAAGGTAAATCTTCTGCTTTTCCATCTATTGCATTCAATTCTCTCTCAACAGCTTTTGCTCTCATTTTAGTCGATGGGTCACATCCTTCTTTTATGCCCAAAGGCAGGGCAAAAAGACCGCTTCCTATACCTATTTCAACCCCTCTGCCCTGCAAAGGACATAACTGACGAATTGCTTCAAGTTCCGATTGATAAACAAAATTATTTTCATCGAACCATCGCTCGTATTGGTTTATGTGCGTATCAAAAATTATTGTCTTTGTCATAGCTTATACATTCTATAATCCTGTCCATGCCTCTGCTTCCAATTGCAAAAAATATTGACGTTCCTTTTCATTCATTACACGGGTAGTATATTCAGAATCCAGTTTCATTTCTTCAATTTTACCTGCAACAGAAGCAATCAAAGTATCTGCAATTGGAATGTTAGGGAAAGGAAATGCAAACTCTGCCATAAGTTTTCCATTATCGTTTTTGATATTTGTTAATATTCCCAACTTAATCAGCGAATAATCAATTGCCGGGTGTTTTATCGAATTTAAGTTTTTAAGTATAAATTCTGTTTCCATAATCCTATATTTTAAGAAATGGCATCAGCCGGACAAACATTTTGACAAGCATAACACCCCCTGCATTTATTTTCTATTATTTTCGCCTTGTCATTTTCAATTACAATTGCATTTGCAGGGCATATTTCTATACAAGCACCACAATTGGTGCATAACTCCGGATTAACTGTTGGATATTCCATATTCTTACTATTTTGATTATTTGAATCTTTTCCTAAAAGGTCTTCACGTTCCAAGGCTATTTTACATGTAGGACAAATCATTTCCCGACAAGGTACACTTTGCTGATGAGTTTGTTTGTAGTTACATTGTGGACACCGACAATTACCGTTAAAACCTTTGCGATTATATCTTTTTGCTTGTTTCATATACTTTTTATTAATAATATAATACCAGCCCCCAGGATAATAAGTAAAATCTGAATAATTGATTTTGCAGGATTAGTTGTTTTATGCATTTGGGGTACTAAATCGGCAAGTGCTATATATAAAAAACTTGATGCTGAAAATGCCAAAATATAAGGTACTAAATTTTTCGCCACATCAAGAATATAAAAAGTCAAAAGTCCGCCAAGCAAAGCTGTTGCCCCCGAAAGCATATTAAAATATACAGCCCTTTTCCGTGAAAAACCATTTTTAATCAGTATACCAAAATCGGCAATTTCCTGGGGTATTTCATGTGCGAAAACAGACAAACTAACAGCGATTCCAAATGTAATTGAACCATGAAATGCTGAAACAATAATTACCCCGTCAATGAAATTATGAAACGCATCGCCAATTAAAATCAGTTGGGCTGAAGCATTTTGGTGCCTGCTACAATCTTTGTTATGGCAGGATCTCCACAGGATAAACTTTTCAATAATAAAAAATAAGAAAATACCAGCTAAAACAAGTTGAAAAACTAATGTTTGTTCAAGCATTGATACAGCTTTAGGCAACATGCCTAAAAAGGCAGCCCCAAGCAATGTTCCCCCTGCCAATGATACCAGTAATTCAGACAACTTAGACAGCTGTTTGTCTGGTAACAGCAACAATATAGATGCTATTCCAACGCTTCCGATACTACCAAGCAAAAGGGCTAAAAGAATGTAGAATAATACCATGTCAATTATTTATCTGATTAATAATATGCTCGGCTGCCATAACCACTATATTTCCTGCCGGAAAGAATGATTGATATGGCTGTGCCGAATAACTTAAATCCAACAAATCATAAACCGTTGATTCTTTTTGGATTGCAAATGAAATTAAGTCAATCAACATAGCTACCGGCTCTCCACTATAAACCTGACCTCCTATTATTTTAGAAGTTTTTTTATTGGCTACCAGTTTTAAGCGTAATTCTTTTTTGCCCGGCATTATCGGGAATTGAGTTGTAAGCTGACTATAACCAATTACCACCTCGAAACCTTCATTTTCTGCTGCTTTGGCAGTAAGTCCGGTACCTCCAACATAGTTATCGTATACCTTAGTTGCAGCTCCATTTACAAAACCTTTGTATTTGGCTTTTTTACCGGCTAAGTTTTCGGCCAGGATTCGTGCCATTGGAACAGCATTGGTTGCAAGTTTACCCCCTAGTGTTTTACCTGTTATTAAACTATTGTACTGAACGCAGTCGCCAACCGCATACACTTCGGGCAAGCTTGTTTCCATACGTTCATTTACAATGATTCCCTGCTTGCCGGTTTCTATTGTATTTTTAGGCACAAATTTTAAATCGGGCACAACACCTGTTGCAAAAACAACAAGCCCTTTAATAGTTGTATTATCCTTACCTGTACAAGGTGCAAATTCATCGAGATAAATAATTTCGCCACTATTGAGATGTACTTCTTCAACATATTCTTTACCAATAAGTTTTTCTACTTTTGAATTTAGAATAAGATGAATGTCTTTTTTAATGAGTTCTTCGGATGCTTTTTGTGCAAATTCATTACCAACAAGGTTAGGTAAAACTTGTGAAGCCATGTCAATCAATGATACATCAAGACCTTTATGCTTCAACGCTTGCGCCAGTTCAATTCCTATTGCACCAGCTCCAACGATTACTGCTTTCTTTAATCCGTTTTCGACAAACGAACTAATCTTATCCAAATCTTTCTGGGTTTTAAAGCCCATAACACCTTCTAATTCTACTCCTTCAATGTTTGGAATAAACGGGGTTGCACCGGAAGCAATAACTATCTTATCGTAATGCAGCTTTATTCCTTGTTTTAAGTCAAGGCTCTTTACTTTGAAATCAATCATTGTTACTTCATCACGGATTAACTCTGCACCTGCGCCAGTAACCAAATCATCTTTTTTAAAACACTTCTGTTTATCAATCAGGTTTTCGATTACATAAGGCATGGCACAATAAACCATACTGTAATCTTCCGGTCTGATAACAGCCATTTTCAGCTTGTTTCCCAAACGTTTTGCAAGGGTTATTCCTGCCGGGCCACCTCCAATAACTACTATGTCGTATTTTTGATTCATTCGATTATTCTTTTACATATTCATTAATAGGCAATTCATTAAGATAGCTTGCCAGTTCTTTCTTTTGCTTTGAAATTGAAACCCGTCCGGAACGAACAAACTGCAATATTTTGTAGGGTTTTAATATATTGTAAAGTTTCTCAGTATCTTCAACATGTCCGGTTTTCTCAATGATTATAAAATCATGTTGAATATCGACCATTCTGGCATTATATTCCCTGAGAACCTGTTCAATGTTTCTGTCAATAGCAGAGTTTATTGGTATTTTGTATAAAGCTATTTCACGATAAACAATATCATCGTTAACATACCAGTCGGCCCTTAACACTTCGGGGAGCTTTTCAATTTGGGCAGTTACTTTTTCAACCAAATCAAGATTGGCTTCCACAACAATAGTAAACCGGTGAATCCCTTTTATCTCGGTTGATGAAACGGTAAGGCTTTCAATGTTCAAATGCCTGCGTGTGAAAACTATTGTAATCCGATTTAACAAACCAATATGGTTTTCGGAAAAGGCTGTTATCGTATATAATTCTTTCTCCATAGTTGTTATTTTTATTTTTCTAAAGCAATTTCATCAACAGCCTTGCCCGGATAAATCATTGGGAAAACATTGGCTTCTTTTTCAATTTTCACTTCTAACAAATAAGGGCCATCATGCAACAACATCTTATCAAGGGCTTCACTTAATTTATCCCTCTCTCTTACCATGCGACCTTCAATTCCATAGGCTTTTGCCAATGCAGGGAAATCAGGGGTTGGCATATTGGTTTCTGCATACCTTTTTTCGTTAAACAACTGTTGCCATTGCCTAACCATTCCTAAAAAATTATTATTGAAAATGACAATTTTTACAGGCAGGTTGTATTGAAATATGGTTCCAAGTTCTTGTGAAGTCATTTGAAAACCACCATCACCTGTAAATAAAACCACCGTTTTCTCGGGTTGTCCTACTTGCGCACCCATTGCTGCCGGAAGACCAAATCCCATTGTACCTAAACCACCTGACGTTATGAGTGTATTTGGGTCTTTAAAATGGTAATAACGTGCCCCCATCATTTGGTTTTGTCCAACATCGGTTACAACAATGGCACTACGTTGTGTTTTGTTCGACAATAGTTTTATTACCTCGCCAGCTCGTATTTTACCATTAATAGGAAAGCATTCTTTCGATATTACTTTGTTATTTTCTATAACCTCTAATCTTTGAAATTCTTTTCGCCAACTTTCGTCTGTTTGGTAATTTAGCGAAGGAGCTATTGCTCGTAAAAACTCTTTCACATCGGCATGAACCGGTAAATCGACTTTTACGTTTTTGTTTAATTCGGCTTTATCAATGTCAACATGAATTATTCTTGCTTGTTTTGCATAGCGAGATAAATCTCCAGTTACCCGGTCATCGAACCGCATACCAACAGCTATTATCAAATCAGCTTGGTTGGTTAATATATTGGGTGCATAATTGCCATGCATACCTAACATACCTACATAAGCAGCATTATCTTCCAATATAGCTGACTTTCCGAGTAATGTTACCGCAGTTGGAATTTGTGTTTTTACAATTAGCTTATTTAACTCATTTGTCGCCTTTGCCAGCAAAATACCATGTCCTGCCAATAGCAAAGGCTTTTTCGATGACCTGATTAATGCAATGGCATCTTTAATGTCTTGTGTTTTTAATTCAGGGGTAGGTGTATATGACCTTATTGATTTAATCTTTTTATAATTATAGTCGAACAATTCATTTTGTGCATCTTTAGTAATATCAATAAGTACCGGCCCGGGTCTTCCACTTGTTGCAAAAAAGAATGCTTTGGCAATGGCATCAGGGATTTCATTAGCACTTGTTACCTGATAGTTCCATTTGGTAACTGGCATTGATAAACTAACCATGTCTGTTTCCTGAAAAGCATCTGTTCCCAATAGTACAGACGGTACTTGGGCTGTTATGAAAACAACAGGTATTGAGTCGAGATTGGCATTGGCTATTCCGGTAATTAGATTTGTTGCACCGGGTCCGGAAGTTGCAAAGCAAACACCCGGTTTCCCTGTAACCTGTGCATAAGCCTGAGCAGCATGGGCAGCCCCTTGTTCATGTCGTACTAAAACATGTGTCAACTCATGGTGCTTATCAAAAAGCTTATCAGAAATAGGCATTATAGCTCCGCCCGGATAGCCAAATATTGTATCTACCTGCTCTTTTAACAAAGATAAAAGCATGGCCTCTGCTCCCGTGATTTTGTTTTTTTTATCAATCATAATTCTTTTGTTATCTCCGAAATTATCGCATCATCTGAATAAAGTTTACCTTCAATAAAATTTTTGATGATTTCATGCGGATTAGTTCTTTTAATTCCAATAAATAAATTTATTTTGAGTGCTTGGAATGTGTTAATTATTTGCTTGTCAATTTTATATGAGATTACATCTGTTATATCTAAGCTTTTAAGCCATCTGGGTATTTCTGATTCCTCCTTAACATGAGGCACTTCGATTGTATTACTTTTCACATGCTCTTCATGTATGCTAAATATTTCAAAGTGGTTGCATTGTTCAAAACACTCACTTAACATGCCTTTTTTTATGGGTATTGCAATCTTATTCATACTTTTTTATTAATTACCAATACAAAATTATGCATGTATAATTAATTAGTTGAATAATAATGGTTGGAGTATTTCTGCTATTAAATTGAAATTTAATAAGGGATTTTTTATCAAATAATAATTTTTCCAATTTATTATGCTGGCATTTACTAAAATATTTAAATTTTTCACATTTCAATGTTCCAAATAAAAAACAGTTAGTAATTTTGCATTACATTTTTTTGACAATCTTTTAATAAAACATGGATATTAAGAATATTGAACAGATATCAGGTTGCTTTAATAATTTGCCTAAAAAAGACATTGATTTTTTAAATGAAAAGAAAACACAAGTATCTTATTTAAAGGGGGAAATGATTTTTAAACAGGGTGCTTTTGCTCCTCATGTTTTATTTGTTAATAGGGGTTTAGCATTGGTATATTTACAAGTTGGAGAAAATAAGCAAATTAATATCCGATTAGCCCGGCAAGGTGATTACTTAGCTTTTTCAGCAGTATTCAATAAAAAGACCTATAAATATTCTGCAATTTCACTTAGCGATTCCACTTTTTGTATGATAGAAAAAGAGGCTTTGAAACAAGTCCTGTTGAGAAATGCTGATTTTGCAATGCAAATTACTTCAAAAAATAATATGGATGAAAGCAGGTATATTGATATTATTAATAATTTATCTTATAAACAGATGCGGGGAAAACTTGCTTCTGCAATTTTATATTTAACTTCTGACGAATTTAAAGATGATAATGTTTTTCAATTTTTAACTCGTCAGAATATTGCTGATTTTGCATCAATTACAGTTGAAAGTACGGTGAAATTTTTAAAAGAGTTCGAAAAAGATGGATTTATAAAACTTGAAGGGAAAAATATACTTGTTATGAATATACAAGTTTTAAATGACATAAATTTAAGAGGTTAAAAGTATTCAGCCCACACAGCCAAGCACATCCCACAAAACGCGCAAAGCCCAACACGGCAAACCAAATTTTGCGGGAAGAGCTTGTCTATCTGCCACCGCTCTTTCCCAACCCTAAAAAACTAATTTTTTCAGGAACAGCAGTGCTTCGATTTGGCGGATTAATGATTGTAAAAGACTGATAATTAGCTGATAATGAATGAACACCAGCAGCTAACACTAGTAACTGTTGCACAACAAAGAAATAGGCAAAATATTATTAACTTACGTCATGCAAGGGAATAAAGAATACCAAGAAAAACTATTTGTCAGTTTCCAACTAAGCCAGGTTGTGCCAGAGCAGAACTTTTACCGTAGGTTAAAGTCGATCCTGAATTTGGATTTTCTCCTCAAACAAACTGCGCCATATTATGGTGGTTGTGGACAAAAAAGTATAGACCCGCGTGTCTTTTTTAAATTATGCATTGTTGGCTATTTAGAAAATATTGTAAGTGATCGTAAGTTGATAGCACATTGCTCCATGCGTTTAGATATTTTGTATTTTCTTGGATATAATATAGATGAACCCTTACCGTGGCATAGTACTGTTAGCCGTACTCGCCAGTTATTTCCAGAGGGTGTCTTTGAAACTGTTTTTACAAAGATATTTGCTTTATGTGTTGATAGTGGGCTTGTGAGTGGGCATACCCAAGCAACCGATTCTGCTCCTATTAAAGCCAATGCAAGTATGGATAGCTTAGAGCTAAAAGTACCAGAAGAAGAGCTGGAAGAATATTTAACCAGAATAAGGGCTATCTCCAATGGAGACCAACAACCAATACGAAAAGCAAAAAAGAATAAAGCAAACCTGGCACAAAGACAGGTTTCTGCAAATAAAGATGAACTTAATGAAATAGCAGCACGGCAGAAAAAATGGAAAACAACCCAAAACACGCGGCAAGGGGCTAATTCTAAGCGTTCTAAATACACCAGTAACAAAACCCATTATAGTCCTACCGATCCTGATGCTCGCATTAGTGTAAAGCCGGGAAAATCCCGTAAGCTAAACTATCACGGGAACATTACCGTAGATACGGCCTTCAATGTAATAAGTGATGTACAGGCTTATCATGCCGATAGAGTGGACAGCAAGAACTTACAAGATATCGTTAAGAGAACCCATAAGCGTTTATGGAGATTAGGGCTGTTATGGACTAATATTCTAGCTGATGCTGGTTATAGTAGCGGAGATAATTATCAGTTTCTGGAACAAGAACATATACTTAGTTACATTCCAAAACATGGAACGTTTAAAGGTGGCCCAGAGGGTTTTACTTTTATAAAGGAACAAAACTATTGGTTATGCCCACAAGGCAAAAGGGTAATATTTAAAAAGCAAAAGCATAGCAATGACTCTTTACAAAACCATTACTATACCCGGCGAAGCGATTGTAAAGATTGCCCCAGCAGAAGTGTATGTATCGGAAAGTCTCATGAAAAAAAGATCGCAATAACAGCCTATTTGGATGAATACATACGGAATAATGAGAGGGTAAATAGTAAATGGGGCAGAAAAATGAAGGGTAAACGGCAATCAACAGTAGAACCAGCTTGGGGAAACCTTACTCAATACCTGGGATTACGAAAAATCAATACTTTGGGTATTGCCCAAGCCAATAAAGTGGTTCACATGGCTGCCTGTGCTTATAACTTGAAGAAATTACTAAAATATAATGTCAATAAGTACGAGACCAAGGTAAAGGCTCAAATGGCCTATATATATGAGCAAATTGCTGGTTTTTTCGCTTCATATAATGCTATTCAAGCCTTTTTTATTGAAATTAAATGCATAAAGTAATCAAAACCTGAATTATTAGGGATGAAAAAAAGTATTAACCAAATTGCAATTTATTTATTTTAATGCCTTTGTGCAACAGACACACTATATATACAAAATGGGCGGAATTGTAGTAAATTCAAGGGTTGTAGCCCGCTTCAAAATCGTAACGGTTTGATAAGTTTGAAGCCCGCAATCGCCCACTTTGCATATACTTGTCCATTGCCAGCAAGTTTAAGAAACATCCTACATAACAATAACAGACATGAAGAATATTGAGATTATAAAAAAACTAAAGGAATCGACATTTACTGACGAAGATGGCGAGGATTACACGCTTGATTTTCAAGATGGACTAACAGATTCTGAAATTGAGGAACTGTCTCAATCTTTTCCGAATAATACGATTGACTCAGATATTAAAGAGATTCTCAAAGAAACTCGTGGATGGGAAGGTTATGGATTAGAGCAGGTTGATTTTTCTTCAATTGGACAATTTGGATTTCTTGAATTGTCACCGAATTCAATAACGCTCGGACACGATGGATTTGGAAACTTTTGGATACTTGACATAATGACTGATGGTTCATTAGGTCATGTTTATTATGCTTGCCATGACCCTGCAGTTTTGGTAAAATACTCAGATGATTTAAATGGATTCTTAAAAAGCTTGACTGAATTTTATGAATCACCATCAGAAAATTATTTAAACGAGATTCATGATAATACGGTTTTCGAGATTTGGAAAAATGGCGGAAAACTGATTGAAAAAGCTGAATTTATTGGAGAGAATAAAGAGTATTCGGATTTTTTAAGCGATTTCGATGGAGACGACTGGATAATTGCTGATTTAAGAAATTCTAAAGATAAAGATGGTTTTGCTTGGGGTAAATTTGGCTCTAATAACTTGACAGAAAGACATCCAAAAGACTTGATTTGGGTGATTAAAAAAAAGAAGAAAGGTTTCTTTGGAAGACTATTCGGAAAATAAAACCAGCTGTATAAAAAACATAAGTGGCTCAGTGATTTACGGAACGTTTGCACATTTAATCAGCTCCGCCAAATCTGCGATTTGACGGGTTTGTTTAATGTTTTAAATTTGTGTCAGAACACAAATTTGGCTCGGTGCAAATTGACAAGTAAGAGCTTCGAAATCACTTACGTTTCTTATACTCACCGTTAGCCACAAGCTGGTACGTTATATAAACATCGTTTACAAAGTTATAGATACATCGTTTACAATTTTATATATAATATATTGAGTTTAATTAATCATATCAACCTGATGATATATTACTCAAATAAGAGGGTTAGAGGAGGGGCTATTTATCTTCTTCTTAAACTTGGCGGAATCAAAATCTCCCCATGTTCAAACTCCTCCATGTGTTTGTAGATTACTTTATTAACCAATCTATCAATTTCACTTGAGGATACTTTTAATTCTCTGTTCATTTGCCATAA
Source organism: Bacteroidales bacterium (assembly GCA_963664245.1). Classification (GTDB taxonomy): domain Bacteria; phylum Bacteroidota; class Bacteroidia; order Bacteroidales. Next base: position 938,321 of record OY760934.1, on the reverse strand, counting down.
ACTCTCATAAGCCGCCTTACGCCATAGTAAGATTGCATCATGGAATATTTGTAATGATATAGGATTTCCTAAACCTAAACCAGTCTTACTAATTTCACTAATAGCTAGGCTTGTACTTACTCTGATTTCTTTTAAAAGCAACTTTTTAGCATACTTTCTTTGGAAATAATTCATAATAGATGTTTTTAAGAAAATATTCCTGCAATAAACATTGCTAAATAATGTCCTAGTTTACTAAATACCCCCCACATAATTATAAATCCCACTCCACCCCAAAAGCTTTGAGGTTCGATTAAATTCCATGCGAGGATTCCTGATAGGATTGAGACTATGATTGTAATAATTATTACGGCTGCTAATGCCCCTGATTCTCTTGAATTTTCCATAATTGTTTTATTTTTTCTTTAGTAATTGGTCTGCTTGTGAAGATTCTATGAAAATTGAACCATACTGTTTGTATATATATTTTTTACCACATGCTTCGACTTCATAAGTAGCATTACCCACAGATTTTAATTTCTTAAGAATCTTTATTTGATCGATTGGACAGTTTTGTTCTATTGATATTTGTTTCCTTAGTTTCTTCTCTGTCACTCCTCCTAAAGTTCTTACAGTAGCACCACAAGAATATAGTGTAAGTATTAGGACTATGATTGTAAGTTTTTTCATATAGATTGATTTTTTAAAGGGGTTAGTTGTTATATGACGTTTAGATATTTTTTGTTGATGAATTAAATATGTTTTATTATCAAATATAATAATTATCCACATACCATAGTCTATGGTGTATAATTTTTTTTTAATGGAATTTAGCTTTGATAAAACTCAGAGCAATGGATGTTAAAGTTTTCGGGCAGGTATTAAGAACGTTTAGAGAAAAAAAAGGAATTTCTCAGGAAAAACTTGCAGAATATTCGGAACTCCATCCTACTTTCATTTCAATGCTCGAAACAGGTAAAAAGCAGCCAACCATTACTACTTTGTTTAAATTATCAAAAGCCCTTGAAATTAACGTTCATGATCTTATAAAAGAGGTCGAAAACAGGTTAAATGATAGGTAGATCGTCTAACCTGAGATCGTTCAAAAATCATCGAATGGTAACTCAAATAAAGGCATTTATCTTTTACTTAGATTAAACCGTATATTGAACTTTTTCTTTGCCTTTGGATAGGTGCTTTATCAATGTGTTTATTTCATCTTCCCTAAGGTGTTTTTTGATGAACGATGTTAGCTTATCAATATATGAACGGACTTCTGCTATTTTGCTTTCAGGATTCCAATATTTAATTTTTGCTTGAGGTGGAATTTTAAGATGCTCAATAAATGTACTAATTAAATGTCCTCTTAATTGCTCAATATTATTTTCAGTTGTAATTAAGCAATCATGTAATGTTAACAATAATTCTTTACCTCGTTTTTCCCTATTGTATTTTCTGGCAGTTATACCCAGCATATAATGAGCTTCCATCTGAAATAAGAAATGGGAAAGCCTTTTATGGTTCGTCCATTTAAGCCTTCTTAAAAAATCGTTGATAGTAGGGTAATATTTAGAAAAGATTTCCCTTTCTGTTTTATAATCCTTCCTTTTCGAGAATATTGTGGCTAATATCTTTTTCTTTACTATTTTCCTTAATTGATACTCTTTGCCAGTATATTCCTCTCCCAAAATGTCCCAACAAGCCTTATTGAAATAATTGTTATTAAATTCATTTTTAAAATCATCAAAAAATTGTTCATATATTGTTCCTTCCAAAACTTTTCCCCCGAAATTCCCTAGCTCAACAGAATCAACTATTTTGGAAGATTTTACTAAGATAGATGGATTAGTTAATATGGGTAATCTCACTATCTCTGCCGGTGATAATAGTGCAATGTACAAGAAATACATTACTGAATTAGATAAATCAACTTCTGCCAAATATTCTCCATTATAGGTTAGATATTGTCTAAGATAAGAACTTAATGAGGTTATTGGGGTATGTATTCTTCCATCGGTTCTTTCGTTATAGTATATTCTCCTTATGCCATTATGGATATGGTTAATATTTACTATGTTCCTTTGGTATTTTCTATATAGGTTTGTTACTGAGAAAGCTTTATTGGTATGATAGATGGCTTTTTCATAATCAATCTCAATTTTATCAAAGTTTAAATGGTTCAACAAAAAGTTGTATTTCTTCCTGATCTTATTCGGAATCTCATCACCATTCAATTTCCTGATTTTTTCAATAATATCAGGGTCAGAGAGGTTTTTATAAATTAATCTTTGACGTTGGTATTTTATAGTTAACCTGTACTTAAAACAGTTCTTTTTAACTTTATATGGAGACCGTTTAATAATTTTATGTTTTAATAAATAGTCAGTGTGTTTGTTATAATTTCTGATAATATTTTGCAAATCTTTTGAGCACATTTCAATAAAATTTCTACCTGCGAATCTTTCTTTTTCCTCAATTATTGAAGCATTCTTTTCGATAATGTGGTGTAAGAAATAATAGAAAAAGTCTCTACTATATTCAAAATCAGGTTCCTCTTTTGTTAAAACATGGTCAATATCAAAATTAGCGGGTATCAATACCCTAAATTGTTGTGTAGCCTTCCCTAAAAATGTAGCCTTCCCTAAAAATGTAGCCTTCCCTAAAAATCGGACAGTTTAGGATTAGACAAAATGTTTAACTTTAAAATGTCATTATGAAAAGGATTAAATTCAGTGAAAGCCAGATTATCAAGATACTGAAGGAGTATGAAGCTGGCAGGGAAGTAAAAGATTTGTGCCGTGAATATGGCATATCAAGAGCTACATTCTATAACTGGAAGAAAAAGTATTCCGGGATGGACAGCCATCAATTAAAGAAATTAAAGGAACTCGAGGAAGAAAACAGACGTTTAAAACGTATGTATGCAGACCTAAGCCTTGACCACCAGATGTTAAAAGATGTACTTGGAAAAAAGTTCTAAAGCCCTGTGAGAAGAAAGAACGGGTAAGCTATTTACAAGAGGAATATCGAATAAGTGTAAACAGGGCGTGCTCAGTAGTTGAATTACATCGCTCCATGTGGTATTATCAAAACAAACGGGATGACACAACAGTTATTGACAAGCTCAATGAATTTGCAGAAAGGCACCCTACACGTGGTTTCGATGAATATTATAACCGTATACGCAATGAAGGCTTAAAATGGAATAGAAAGCGTGTTTTAAGGGTTTACAGGAGTATGGGATTAAATATCCGTAGAAAACGAAAACGGCGGTTGCCTTCAAGAGTAAACGAACCTCTAACAGTACCCACTACACTGAATCAAACATGGTCTGTTGACTTTATGAGTGATGCATTATCTTATGGAAGAAGAATCCGTATTTTGAATATTATTGATGATTATAACCGGGAGGCCCTTGCTGTTGAGCCAGGTTTTTCATTCCCTGCAGAACAGCTGATTCGTGTGATGAAGGAAGTAATTTTCTTTAGGGGGAAACCTAAAAGTATCCGAGTGGATAACGGCCCTGAATTTATATCAAAAGTATTTACTAACTGGTGTGAGTTAAAGGGAATCGAAATTAAGTTTATCCAGCCGGGAAAACCTGTACAGAATGCCTATATTGAACGTTTCAACAGGTTGTTTAGGGAAGATATTCTTGATGCTTATTTATTCGATAATATTAGCCAATTAAAGATACTAACTGAACAATGGATGGAAGATTACAATACTAATCACCCACATAGTTCTTTAAATAAAATGAGTCCGAAAAAGTATGCAGAAACCCTTTCTCAGGAAGATATCTTCCTGAGAAAAAACAACAAAATAACAGATAAATGTCTAATTTAGTGTTGTCCAAAGAAGGGGAAGGTTACATTAATAAAAGTGGACACTTAATTTTGCCTGGAACCAGATAATATTAAGTTAAGACAAATATAAATATAATGTCAACATTTCCAGATTCAAAAGTTACTAAAAGAATAATAGACTGTACTAAATTCATTGAAAGTGAAAATACTCTTTTTAAATTCACTCCTTATAACATTAATGCTCTAAAGATTATAATAAACTCTGAACTTTGGTTTGGACAAGTAAATACTCAAAATGATATTGTAACCTTCTTGAATTTCCGACAGTTATTAATTAGAGATTAAAGATAATATTTTTTGACACTATCCAAAATTTTGTGTAAATGAACATTCACGGGGTTTGGCTTTTTAGATCCTAACCCTTTTTTCAAATATAGTCATAAATTGGTTTAGTATCAGCCCCCAGTTTTGGATGGGCTGGGTCCATTTTTTTGTGATCTGTCCCAAAGCCAAATAGGTTGATTTGATGACCGCTTGGTCATTAGGGAACGACAGTTTGTTTTTGGTGTACTTTCTGATTTTCCCATTCATGTTTTCAATTAAGTTCGTGGTATAAATAATTTTTCTGATCTCTAAAGGAAAATCAAAAAAGACCGTAAGCTCGTCCCAGTTGTTTTCCCAGCTTTTAATGGCATAAGGGTACTTGGCTTCCCATCTGGCTTTGAACTTGTCCAGTTCCGCCTTAGCAGCCTGTTTTGTGGGGGCATTGTAAATGTTCTTCATGTCCGAAGCAAAAGCCTTTTTATCTTTCCAGACCACATACCTTGCACTGTTTCTGATCTGGTGCACCACACATATCTGTGTGCTTGATTGTGGGAAAACATTCTTTATCGTGTCTGTGAACCCGTTCAGGTTATCGGTTACGGTAACCAGGATGTCTTCTATGCCCCGGGCTTTTAAATCCGTCAGGACACCCATCCAGAAAGATGAACTTTCGTTTTTGCCAAGCCAGATACCAAGGAGTTCTTTCCGGCCTTCTTTGTTCAGCCCAACGGCAAGATACACGGTTTTGTTGATGACCTTTCCCTGGTCCCGGACTTTGAAAACGATACCGTCCATCCAAACAATAAAATACAAATTGTCCAAAGGACGGTTTTGCCAGTCCAAAACATCCTGGTTTACTTTTTCGGTAATGGTTGAAATAGCTGAAGTAGATAGTTTAAAACCATAAATTTCATGGAGTTCATCTTCAATGTCCGATAGGCTCATCCCTTTAGCGTAAAGCGATACTACAAGGTTTTGGACAGACAATGACTTATTGCTGTGCTTGGGGACAATGATGGGTGAAAAGCTACTGCTGCGGTCCCTGGGGACTTTTATACTGGATTCTCCAAACTCTGTTTTGATATTCTTGGTTGTGAGGCCATTGCGCGAGTTGCCGCTATTATTGCCCTTTACATCGTTTTTTTCATAACCAAGGTGTACGTCCATTTCGGCTTCCAGTATTTTTTCTAACCTACGGGTATGGAGTTCTTTTAAGAAACTGGATAACTCTTCTTCTGTTTTGAACTTCTTCAAGAAGTCACTGTTCAATAAATCTTCTTTTTCCATAATCTAAAACTGTGTTTAAAGTTAATAAAACAAAAAAATCACCGAGTTCTTGAACCCCGTGATTTGATCATTTACACAGTTTTATGGATATTACCTATTTTTTCAGATGTTTTTAGGTTAGTATTGATAACCATGTATTAATCATGGCTTCCTCTCTTTTATAGAAATAGGCTAAACTTTAGAAAACAGGCTTCTTTTCATATTCAATTAATATGTATTATCGACCTTTTATAGCTAAAATCAACCATTGGGTATTTTCTTTTGTCACTATATCAAATAAATATGATTTTTATCACATTCTGAATAAAATTTTCAAGTTAAGATTCAGTGGGACTGATGTGGCGAAGCTATATAAAATGCTTTTCTTATATTTAAAAATATTTTACCATTACTAATTAGATTTCGCTAATATAACTAATATCATTCCTACTAGTATTTTATCTTTTCTTATAAAGAAAAGATAAAATAAATCCGGTCAGATAGTATAGAAGTCTGTCGATAAATTCCACAAAACTATATTCTTATTAGTCAAATTAATAAGAAATATCAGCTATAGAGTTTGCTTAAATAAAAGATTATTTTTGTTCTACGGTAACTTTAGCATCTATTCAACTGATAGACTGGCGACTGTAAAATGATAATCTCTGGTGTTATCAATGAGTTATCCGATTCAAATATTAACCAATTAAAAATATTGTTATTATTTAACTTTCGAATGAAATTAACGGAAAGGCTGTAGTTTAAGGCTCTAACTCATTTCTGGATTAAACCAGAATATTTAAATTACTTATTTTTGTAAATCGTGGATTAAGTAAAAAAGAAGACCCAATCAGCATTAAAAATAGATATGAACTCATTTTTATATAAGAATATTGTAAAACCAAATTTTTGGATTGTACATATTGTGACTTGGTTGGGGTTCATTATAGTAGATTTTAATAATAATTTACACCGAATTACCGATGATAATGGATATATTTTCTGGATATTATCAGATTTAACCGGCTTTTTAATTGCCACTTTTTTGCGCTATATATATAAACTTTTTTACTCCCGCTTAAATTCATTCATTAAACAATTTGGGTTGATCTTTACTTTTTCCATTCTTGGTGGTATAGCATGGTATTATGTAAGAGGTTTATTTTGGATATTCGCATTTCCATTGATCTTTACCGACTTTAATACTTACCTAAATTACACAACCGACCCCCAAGGATTAGTAACGACTATTTTTTGGGAGGTCAATCCTCTGTTAGGCTGGAGTCTGGGTTATTTTGGTTTAAAATATTATTTTAACTTAACCGATGAAAAAATAAGATCTGAGAGGATGCAAATGCAGGCTAAAAATGCGCAACTACAAATGTTGAGATACCAAATCAATCCACACTTTTTATTTAACTCATTAAACTCAATTAAGGCTTTAACTTATGAAAATCCTGAACATGCCGGTTTAATGATAACAGAACTTTCGGAATTTTTAAGAACTACCTTAAATTATAATGGCAAAATTTTTGTCCCTATTCAGGAAGAAATTGATATAATAGAAAAGTATCTTTCTATAGAGAAAATCAGGTTTGAAGAAAGACTGAATTATAGTGTTTCTTATAATAAGGATATTCTTAATAAAGAAATCCTATGTTTTATTACACAGCCATTAGTGGAGAATGCTATTAAACACGGACTTACAAATAATCCTGATGGAATCAAACTTAGCATCGATTTTACTAAAATTGAAAGCTTTCTGGTAATTGAAATAGCTAATACCGGAATGCTTAGCCATAATAAAAATGACGATGGGAAAGGAATCCGGAATGTTGTTGAACGTCTGGATAATGCTTACTCTGATAAGTATTTATTATGCATAAATGATAATGATAATTTGGTTACGGTAAGATTGTTAATTCCTGATAAATCATGACTTATTCATCCATTATTGTCGAAGATGAGCGGTTGGCCCGCTTAACACTTAAAAAGGATTTAGAGAAATTTCCTGAAATATCAATAATCGGCGAAGCTACAAGTATAAGTACAGCAAAAGCATTGATAAACAATATCAAGCCAGATCTTATATTTCTAGACATCCAACTTACCGATGGCACTGGTTTCGATTTATTAAATCAAATAGAATTTGACGGAGAGATAATATTTGTAACCGCTTACGATGAATATGCAATACGTGCATTTGAAGTTAATGCAATTGACTATCTACTTAAACCGGTTTCATATCAACGGCTTAAAAATGTAATAGAAAGACTATCTAAAAAACTAGGTTCAGGTTCTAATGTCAATTTTTTAAAACTTAATTACGATGATCGTTTATTAGTAACGCATAAAAAATCGGTTAATTTCGTAAAGATTAGTTCTATAACATCAATTCTTGCATCAAGAGAATACAGTTATCTTTATACTGATGAAGGTAAAGAATATCTAACCTCAAAATCAATTAGCGAATGGGATAATAAATTACCCGATCATAATTTTTGCCGCATTCACAGATCAACAATCATTAATTTTGATTTTATCATAAAGATTAACCATAACATTACTGGAACTGCCGAAGTTTTTATGCAAGGATTATCAGAACCTTTAAGAATCTCCCGAAATTATTTTAGAAAATTAAAAGAAAGGTACGGTCTTTAACTGAGATATATAACTTTCATTGATAATTAACTCACAAAATGACCTACTCGTATTCAGGATCGTAAAGATTTTATTTTAGATTAAAATGATTTGTTTATACATTTCTATAATTTAAAAACAATTATTTTGTATAAATTTCCCATTATTTTAAAACAAATATTTTTATGTTTTCTGCTTCTGGTTATTATGCCAAAGAATATTTATTCTCAATACCAATATATTAATAATGATAATACTAAGATATTCTACAGGGTTTTTGGTAAAGGAATTCCAATATTAATTATTGGTGGTGGGCCTGGTGATAATTCCAATAGGTATTTAAGTTTGTGTGAATTATTATCTAAGGATTTTCAGTGTATTCTTGTTGATCAAAGAGGAACTGGGAAATCGATACCTGATGTATTTGACCCTACAACGATTTCTTTAGATTTAACAATAGAAGATTTTGGATTAATAAGAAAAAAACTTGGATACCAAGAATGGGTTATACTTGGTTTTTCTTATGGTGGATATGTAGCCTCATATTATGTAAATAAATTTCCAGATTCTGTTTCAAAATTGATATTATTAGAATCTATCGGGCTTAATACTAATGTTTTTAATTATTTTTCTGATAATATAAATTCAAAGCTTCTTTCTCAGGATCTTGAGTTGATTGAGTACTGGAGTGATTCGATAATTGTCAACCAAGATCCACATCATGCATTGGTTGAAAGGATACGTGCAAAAATGCCTGGATATTTTTATGATCGTAAAAAATCTCTAAAAATAAGTCAGATAATGAAAGATGATGATTTCAATTTTAAAATTGGTCAGTGGATATGGAAAGATATTATAGAGAATGATTTGAATTTGGCGAAATGGGAGTCTGAATTTAATAACCCTGTATTAATAATACATGGCAGACAGGATCCTGTAGGAGAATCTATTCCGCATGAATTAAATGAATATTATAAGGATTCAAAACTTGTTTTCATTGAAAAAGCTGGTCATTATTCTTGGATTGAACAACCATTAATAGTTAAGAAATTAATATTTAATTTTTTAAGATAATTGACAACTGTTATAAAGGATAGGATAAGATTATGAAAAGAACAATTTATTTAATCAGTACTTTAGTTTTAGGATTTGTAGTTTTATCAAATTGCAAAAAAGATTCCTCACCAGATAAAGATCCGAGTGATCTGGAAATTATCGTTCCAGAAGATGCGGGATACTCTTCAGATAAGCTTAACGAAGCTTATGAATTTGCGACACAAAGTGGATACGATGCTGTCATTGCTTTATATAAAGGGAAGGTATTATTTTCCTGGGGCCAAGTCGATGAAAACTTCAATTGCCATTCCATATGGAAACCATTTGTAAGCGCATTATATGGAATTTCTGTTGAACAGGGAGAAATAAATTTGGATTTAACACTCAAAGAACTAGAAATAGATGATATTGAACCGAGTCTCATGGATGAAGAAAAACGAGCAACTATTAGAGATATTTTAAAATCGAGATCTGGAGTTTATCACGAAGCTGCGGCTGAGACACAAGAAATGAAGGATATGAGACCTGAAAGGGGGAGTCATCCACACAACACATATTTTTATTACAATAACTGGGATTTTAATGTTGGTGCTGCAATTTATGAACAATTAACAGGTAAATATATATTTGATGAATTTGAAAAGGAAATTGCTGACCCTATAGGTATGCAGGATTTTGATGTTACTGAATGTTTTAAAGCTTATGAATCCAATCTGTCAATGTATCCTTCGTGGAGGTTTAAAATGAGTGCACGAGACCTGGCCAGGTTTGGAGCATTGTATCAAAAAAAAGGAATGTGGAACGATTCTCAAATTATTTCTCAAGAATGGATATCAGAGAGTACAACATCATATTCAGTTATGGATAGTACAACAGGTATTGGATATGGTTATAGATGGAAAGTTATTCCCGAAAATTCTCCTTTTGCCCAAATGATTGGATCAAAAGGTTTTTTTCACACAGGAATAGGCATGCAAATAGTTCTTGTATTAGAAGATATGAATCTGGTAATTGTTGAATTGAAAAATACTGATGAGGATAGAACTGATCCTGGAGATGCCGGTATGGAGTTGGGTTTAATGATAATAAATGCTCGATTATAAAGTAATTTCGAATGCTATTAATAAAATATTAATACCATTAGTGAACTAAATTATAAATTTTATTTAAACAGAAAATAAATATGAAAATACAAAAGTTTTTTCTCAGATTCTTTTTTCTTATAGTGATTATTTCATTTTCGGCGTGTAAGGATGACGATCTGAATCCAGAACCGAAATATGCCAATCTCGAAAAAGAAATTGACGCAATTGCAGCTAAATATGTAAAAGTAGGAGCAGTCGTTGGAGTTATTGATAAACAACAGGAAGATCATATTTTTTCATATGGAACAAAATCTATTGGAACCATTGATCCTCCTGATGCTAGTACAGTATTTGATATTGGTTCAATTACAAAAACTTTTACGGCTATTTTAGCAACTGAAATGTATATTAAAGGTGTTATTCAGGATGATACCGTAGGACATTACCTGCCCAACGAAGTAATATTGCCTTCAAAAGATAATGTTGAAATAACTTTTGTGCATCTTTTAACACATACATCAGGAATGCCAAGAACCCCGCATGAAGCAGGTTCAAATTATCCTTTACCCCCCGGCTATGATATTGAAAATCCCTATGCCGCTTACACAACTGAACAGGTGTACGACTATCTGACAAATTATTGCGAATTGGAGTTTACTCCGGGTACCTGGTGGGAATATTCAAACACAGGAGTAGGATTAGTTGGTCACGTTTTAGGTATAATTGATGGAACATCATATCAAACTATTTTAAAAAGGGATGTATTTGATGTTTTAGGAATGAGTAACAGCTCATTGTTTCTAACTGATAATCAGAAATTAAATATGGCTCTTGGTCACGAGACAAATAATAAAATAGTTTCCTTTTATACTGCAAACGATATTTTTCAGGGATGTGGGATGATTAAATCATCGCTCAATGATATGTTTAAGTATTTAAAGGCTAACATGGGATTAGTAAATACATCTCTTCGGGATGCTATGGAATTAACACACCAAAAGGTGATGCACCAGGGATCAATGGGAGACCAGGGACTGGCTTGGCTGATACTTGAGCTGGATGATGGACAGAAGATTATTTATTCAGGCGGAAATACGAATGGTCACTCAGCGTATATTGCTTTTAACAAATCAAAATCTACAGGGGCAATAATTTTGTTTAATTCATCAAATCACGACGGGGCCAATCTTAGTATGGGAGCGGAAGTAATGAAGGCAATACTGAAATATTAGTAATATTCAATTGTAAAATGAAAAGAGTAATCAAGCCTTAGGGCATAATTCATTAAAACAAATTGTTCCTTTCTATACAGCAAACGATATTTTTCAAGGATGTGGAATGATAAAACCATCCTTAAAAGACATGTTTAAGTTCCTTAAAGCTAACATGGGGTTAATCGAATCTCCATTGAGTGATGCCATTTCCATTATAGCAACCTTTTTTTCAATTAATTGCATTATTGATTGTTTATTACAGTTATATACAATTTTATAATAATAAATTTTAACAACTAAACTTAATAGTTATGAAAACCATTAGATTAATTACAAAACTTTTGACTTTTATTTCTTTATTCTTATATCTGTCAATTTCTATTCAGGCTCAAAGTAAATCAGAGTTAATTGATGAGTATATGGCAGAATATTTTAAAAAGAATTTGTTCCATGGTTCAGTTCTAATATCAAAGGATAGTGAAGTAATATTTGAAAAAGGATATGGTCTGGCAAACAGGGAATGGAATACTGCATTTAAACCTGATACCAAAATGGATATTGCATCCATGACTAAACCTTTCACAAGCATGTTAGTTATGCAGCAGGTTGAATCAGGTAATATTAAACTGGATGGTAAAATCAGTGATTATCTTGAAGATTATAGGAAGGATGTTGGTGAAAAAGTATCCATTCACCACTTGCTTAGCAATACATCTGGTATCCCTGATATAATGGAATATCCAGAGATGCGAACAAAACTGATACAACATTCCTATACAGTAGATTATGCAATAAAGCAATTTTGTAGTGGTGATCTTCTGTTTGAACCGGGATCGAAGTTTCAATACTGTAGCAGTGGATTCCTTATTTTGGGAGCTATACTGGAACGTGTTACAGGAAAATCTTATGAGGCACTTTTAAAAGAGTATATTTTTACACCGGCAGAGATGAAGAATTCAGGAGTGGATAAGGATTCATTAATATTGGAAAATCGTGCATCTGGTTATATCCCTAAGGGTAATCATTTTATTCGTGAACCATATATGAATATGGATATGACAACCAGTGCCGGCGGAATGTATTCAACCGTTGAAGATATATTTAAGTTCAACAAGGCTATTAATGATGGTAAATTACTTTCAGAAAAATACCTGAATATTATGTTTACACCTAATGTTGAAGCTTTCGGTGGAAGGGGGAAATATGCATATGGTTGGGTTCTATTTAAGATACCTGTCAATGATTCTGGAAAAGTGGCAGAAGCAGTGGGGCATGGAGGAACTTTTTATGGAAAGGAAACGCTCATGACTAGACTGCCTGAGGATCAGTATCTGATTGTTATTTTCTGTAATACTGAGGTTGGACAAAGAACTCTGACAAAAATGACTATGGATATAACAAGAATTTTATACAGATAAATCCTATAATAAAAATCTATAATAATTGTAATTCTGCATTAGTAAGATATAATATTGATATGTTATATATAAGATGATAAAGATGTAAATGATTGGAAAGGAATTGATGTGATGTCATAACTATGAACGAATAGTAAATGGTTAATTACTTAGATATATGTGCTGAAGAAGTTAAAAATGATTAGGGACTTTTTAAAAACATTCCAAATGGATGAATACATTTCAATAACAGATTTAACAACGAAACTTAATGATTATGAAAAGAAACTTAATAGTTTTTTCAGCATTGTTTATAATAGTATCGTGTGGCAAAGAGAATATTAATCTAAATAGCAAGTTAGATTCAATATTTAATGAGCAATCTTATCGGCAGTCAAATACTGGAATTGCTGTTGGTATTATTCAGGACGGAGATATTATATATTCAAAAGGTTTTGGATATGCAAATCTTGAGCGTAAAGAAAAAGTAACTAGTAAAACTTTATTTCATACAGGTTCAATTCCAAAATCTTTTGTGTCAATGTAGCCTTCCCTAAAAATCGGACAGTTTAGGATTAGACAAAATGTTTAACTTTAAAATGTCATTATGAAAAGGATTAAATTCAGTGAAAGCCAGATTATCAAGATACTGAAGGAGTATGAAGCTGGCAGGGAAGTAAAAGATTTGTGCCGTGAATATGGCATATCAAGAGCTACATTCTATAACTGGAAGAAAAAGTATTCCGGGATGGACAGCCATCAATTAAAGAAATTAAAGGAACTCGAGGAAGAAAACAGACGTTTAAAACGTATGTATGCAGACCTAAGCCTTGACCACCAGATGTTAAAAGATGTACTTGGAAAAAAGTTCTAAAGCCCTGTGAGAAGAAAGAACGGGTAAGCTATTTACAAGAGGAATATCGAATAAGTGTAAACAGGGCGTGCTCAGTAGTTGAATTACATCGCTCCATGTGGTATTATCAAAACAAACGGGATGACACAACAGTTATTGACAAGCTCAATGAATTTGCAGAAAGGCACCCTACACGTGGTTTCGATGAATATTATAACCGTATACGCAATGAAGGCTTAAAATGGAATAGAAAGCGTGTTTTAAGGGTTTACAGGAGTATGGGATTAAATATCCGTAGAAAACGAAAACGGCGGTTGCCTTCAAGAGTAAACGAACCTCTAACAGTACCCACTACACTGAATCAAACATGGTCTGTTGACTTTATGAGTGATGCATTATCTTATGGAAGAAGAATCCGTATTTTGAATATTATTGATGATTATAACCGGGAGGCCCTTGCTGTTGAGCCAGGTTTTTCATTCCCTGCAGAACAGCTGATTCGTGTGATGAAGGAAGTAATTTTCTTTAGGGGGAAACCTAAAAGTATCCGAGTGGATAACGGCCCTGAATTTATATCAAAAGTATTTACTAACTGGTGTGAGTTAAAGGGAATCGAAATTAAGTTTATCCAGCCGGGAAAACCTGTACAGAATGCCTATATTGAACGTTTCAACAGGTTGTTTAGGGAAGATATTCTTGATGCTTATTTATTCGATAATATTAGCCAATTAAAGATACTAACTGAACAATGGATGGAAGATTACAATACTAATCACCCACATAGTTCTTTAAATAAAATGAGTCCGAAAAAGTATGCAGAAACCCTTTCTCAGGAAGATATCTTCCTGAGAAAAAACAACAAAATAACAGATAAATGTCTAATTTAGTGTTGTCCAAAGAAGGGGAAGGTTACATCAATAGCATTAATGCAATTGGTTGATAAAAATAATATACACCTGGATTCTCTTTTAATAAAATATATTCCGGAACTTAAATTTTCAGATATACGGTATAAGCAAATAACCATTAGACATCTGGCTACTCATTCATCTGGAATGTTTTCATATTGGAATCGCGATTATGATAAACCGAAAACAAATGAAGATGCCTTATATAATTTTGTTTTAAGTTTAGATTATGAACAATTGAGATTTAATCCCGGTGAGAGATTTATGTATAGTGATACAAATTATGATATTCTTGGTGCGATTATATATAAAGTCACCGGTATGCCATTTGAAGATTATATGAATAAAGAAGTATTAAATAAAGCTGGAATGTATGGATCAACATTTTATTTGCCAGACACAAATAAATTGGCCAAACCATATAATAATAATTATGAGAAAGAAAAAATCTCCCGAGGCATATTATATCCTGTAAATAGAGAGCATGCACCTGATGGAACTTTGTTTTCTAATATCAATGAAATGTGTAATTGGATGAAAATGAATATCCAAAGAGGTGTTTTTAATTCTAAAATGGTATTGCCATCTGAATATTATGATGAAATATGGAAGCCAGCATATTCAGTTAATTGGGATAAAATATGTTATCAGTCAATGGGAATTGGGTGGTTTATTGGTGAATTTAACGGAATGACAACTTATATGCATAGCGGTGATGACTATGGGTATCGGGCAATATATTGTATAATTCCTGAGGATAATTTTGGAATTGTAATTCTATCAAATTATCATGATACACCAATACACTATCTACTTTACAATGCACTGTCATATTATTACAATGATTCCAGTTCTTTTGCATTAAATGAATTTTATCCGACTCCGAATGAATATCCAAATATAGTTGGAGAATACAAATTCAATGATAAATCAATACATATTCATTTAAATAATGATTATCTATATGCAAAACAAAACTCGGATAGTTGTAAATTATTTGTTTTCAAAGAGGGAGGCATTTGGGGGAAATTAAATAATAATAATTGGCCTTTTTACTATGACCAGGCAAATATTAATGTATTTAAAGAAATTGATTCGCTTGAAAATGCAAACTATAAAGTCAGTCACTATGAAAATGTTTATGAAAAAGTAAAACAATAAGCTATGATCGTATAGAAATAATGGTGAGTTTTCAGGGATTCGTTTGTCAGTAACCCGTTCCAGTTTTCTTATATCTTGCAGATCAATGTAGCTAATTTATAATAACAAATTTTAACATACTAACCCAAAATAACCATGAAACGAATACGAAGTAATATGGAGCAAATCAGGTGTTTATCGTCAATCATACTAATGTTAATTTTAAACTCGTGTATCATGACAGATAAAAATGAAACAATAACGAAAGAAGTTTGGGAAACAGTAAAAGCACATAACAAGGCATGGTCGGAACTTGAAGATATTAATGAACAATTAAAATATATTCATGATGAAGTAGTTTTTATTAAACCGCCTTTCAAGGAGATAATTAAAGGTAAAGAAAAGTATAAGAAAGATTACGAGACTTGGATGCAGCATGCCAAAGTAGATTATTTTCATGAAGTAAACCCGGATATTAAAATTTATGGCGATGGGAATTTTGCTGTAGTTACTTATAACATCGATATGGCGTTCACTTATGATGATGAAGTAGTTGATGACTGGAAAGGTGCTGATATGATAACTCTTGTTAAAGAAAACAATAAATGGCTCATAGTTTCCGATATGTATGCCAGAGAAATTAAATAAAAATAATCAGTAAAAAAGGAGATTATATAATGAAAAAAGTTTATTCAAGTCTGTTTCTAATAATTATGCTATTTATTTACTTAAATACTTATGCACAAAAAAAGGAAGCAATTGTCACAGGAGAAAAAATTGAAATTTATTCAAAAGTATTGGATGAAAACAGGAAAATTCTTATTAGTTTACCGGAAGGCTATGATAAATCAGAAGAAAAATATCCGGTACTTTATTTGTTAGACGGCGAATTTTTCTTTTTGCAGGCAACATCTGCTGTCAAATATCTCTCGGAACTGGGATATATAAGAAATCAACCAATACCACAATTGATTGTTGTTGGAATTGTTAATGTTGATAGAAACAGGGACTATACACCTACTTATGCCCCCCAGCAGGATAATCTTGAATTTCCAACCAGCGGAGGTGCTGACAAATTCTTGGAGTTTATGATTTCAGAACTCCTTCCTTACATCGAATCAAATTATAGAACAGTACCCTATAGAATTATCGGAGGGTGGTCGTTAGGGGGATTGTTTTCGGTCTATACATATTTAGAGCATCCCGAATATTTTTCAGCTAATTTAGCAATTAGTCCAAGCCTGTGGTGGGATAACGATCTCTATGTTGGAATAACTAAAAACTATATTGAACAAAAAAAGATTTCAAGGGAAAAAATTGCCGTAACTATTGGTTCTCTGGAAGGCGGCGACATAGGAAGGTCGGTAAGGCAAGGATTCATTACTTTCATGAAAAATGAATTTGGTACAGATGATTTTTTTAAAACCGTAGAAATTCCTAATGAAAGCCATAGCTATGTTTATTATAAAGCAATATATGAAGGGCTACAACTACTTTATTCGGACTGGCAAATGTCGGATGAATTGTTGGAAAACGGTCTTGAAGCAATTGAAATATTTTATTCGAATTTATCCGAAAAGTACGGTTATGAAATAATTGTTCCGGAATCTGCTTATTCCAATTTAGCTAACTATGTTTACAATCAGGTATCTACAGAAGCAGCTGTTAAAATTGCAGAGTTATACGTTGCAGCATTTCCCAAATCTTCATTTGCTTATTACCGACTGGGAGTATTCAATTATTTGTCGAACAAATATGCATATGCAGGAGAATGTTTTCAGAAAGCAATAGAACTGGAGAGCAATTCATTAAATCCTGATTCGGAAAGGTTGGTAACCTATAGGATTAATATGAAAAAGGTTGAAGAAAGAATAAGAAAAGATCAATAAAGTGAAAAAAATATTAGATATGAAGTTCTTATTGTATCTTCTGTTTTTTATCCTGATCAGTTGTGTTTTGTATTGTCAAAAACCCGACAATAATGCCGATATGGAATTAATCAAGAATACTGTTCTGGATTATGCCGAAACTTATTATACCGGAGAAGTATATCGGATGGAAAGAGCTTTGTCGCCGGATCTTAATAAGGTAATACCAATTTATCTGGAAACGCCGGACAAGATTGCTTTGGTATATATGACATATTCTCAGCTTGTTGAAAATGCATTAGCTAGATCCGAATCACCTAAGAAGGTACAAGAAGAATTGGATGTAAAGATATTGAAAGTTGACCGAAACATTGCAAATGCAAGACTATTGACCGACAACTTCAGAGATTATTTACAGATGGTGAAACTGAATGGTAGCTGGAAAATAGTAAATGTTTTATGGACTACCGGTTTGGATTCTATACAGAATGAATCTATTACGGAAAAAGAAGTTGTGAAAGAGATACTGGAGAGTGCACATAAATATGCAAAAGGCATTTTGTTCCCCAATCCTGAATATCTTGAAATAGCTATTCATCCTGAATTTAACAAAATTACTGTTAAAAAAATAGACGGTTCAAACAGAAAGCTTTTAAAAAGACAAAGATCGGAACTGCTGGTTGCCAATGCAAATTATCCGAGAGAAAAAGAAGATAGGATAAATCAAAAGTATGATATTCATATTCTTGATACAATGAGTGATTTGACAATAGTTGAAATCGTATTTCCATTCAGAACCGAATATTTACAGTTTTTTAAAAGTAGTGAAGGCTGGAAGGCTATTAATTGCATTACTGAAGAATAAATAGAAACCCATAAACGGTCTGGGTATTTATTTAATAAAGCAGGCAAGCTTTGCTAAATGACATTTTGGTAAGTAAGGGAGCATTCTGTTTTATACTATTTTCTTATCAACTATTCCAAGTATTGGTCTTTCAGCTTATATGGCTTTAAACAAATCAGAATTTACAGGATCAATAATTCTGTATAGTTCGTCAAATCGCGATGTATCCAATATTGATATGGGAATGGGAATGATGATGAAAGCTGTAATAAAATATTAGTAATTGTAATTTAAGTATTCAATAGTAAAATGAAAAGAATAATATTTCTCTTAATATCTATTAGTTTATTAATAATATTAAACGCTTGTAATATGATTGATAAAAATGAAACAGTAACCAAAGAAGTCTGGGAAACCGTTAAAGCACATAATATGGCATGGTCAGTTTCTGAAGATATCGATGAACAGTTAAGATATGTTCATGATGATATTTTATTTGTAAAACCTCCTTTTAACAAGATACTATCTGGTAAGGATATGTATAGAGAAGATTATGAGAACTGGATGTTGCACGCAAAGGTCAATTATTTCAAAGAAGTTGATCCTGTAATTAATATCTATAACAATGGTACCTCTGCATTGGTTACATATTATATTGATATGTCGTATAAATATGATGGTGAAGATGTAAACGATTGGAAAGGAATAGATATGATGACATTAACCAAAAATAATGGTAAATGGTTCATTATTTCTGATATGTATGCCAGGTACCTGGAAACGAATTAACAAATCCAATATAATAAAAAACCTTAAAATTTAAATAATGAGAACATTTGCTATTGTTGCCCTAATTTTTTTGTTTGCCGGATGTAAAAAGAATGATTCACCTTCTTCAAACTCCCAAATTGGTCAGATTAGTCTGGGAAGCTCATATGAAGTTGCTATAAATGCTAACTATGCTTACGTGTCCTACAACAGCGGTGTCGCGGTTATAAATATTAGCAATCCTGGCAAACCGAACAAACTAACAACTCTGACAACCGATGAAACAGCTTTTGGAATATACATAGATAATAACAATCTGTTTGTGGGAGCTGGTGGGAATAAAAATATTTATGTTTATAATACTGTAAATCCTCAAAATCCAACTTTTGTCTCTTCAATAAAATTATCCGGAACAGTTAATGGGATAAGCAAAAACGAAAACTATTTGTATGCAGCCACACAAAACGGTTACCTGGAGATCCTGAATATTTCCGATTTGTCCAACATCACTAAGGTTAAGACACTTAATTGTCAGGGGCAGGGAATGGATTTAATTTATAACGAAGGACATATATATTTTGCTAATTCTCAAAAAGGGCTGCAAATTATTGATGTAAATGATCCGGCTAATCCTGATATCATTGCCACTATAACGGGAACATCGGGGGCATGGGATGTTCACATAAATGATGACCTTCTGTTCCTGTCAAAACATATGAACGGATTTAACATACTTTCAATTACAAATCCCGCCTTACCAAACATCATACATACAAAAAATAATGGGGGGGAATCTTATGGAATATGTGCGAAACAATCCAATATTTATATTGCTGATTTACAGGCAGGGGTAGAGATATGGAACTATGCAGAGAATAACAATCTGCAATTATTGGAGACCATCAAAGGATATGCCCCTCATGATATCGCCGTTATGAATGATATTATATTCCTTGCGGATCAGGATAAAGGATTTGTTATTCTAAAATATTAGAACTCCGATATGAGAAGATCTAATTCCCCGCAAATAATATTTTGTTTGTTGCCTTTAATATTTGGGGTAATTGTTTTAAATGCCCAGGAATTAATATTTAAGAAACATTCCATCGATAACAACTTTCTAGGAATACAGTGTGTAAAGATTGTTGATTTAGATAATGATGGAGATCTTGATATTATTGGAGGCTCAGAAATCACACCTAATTCCTCCAGTAAGGGAATAGCCTGGTGGTGTAATAACGGAGGCAGTTTGGACTCATGGACGAAATTCACTATTGATGCTTCTTTTATCCATGTTATGTCTGTTGATGCTGCATTCATCAATTCCGATAGCAGTCTTGATATCGTAGCAAGCTCGTGGCAACTCAATGAGATTGCATGGTGGGAAAAAGACAAAGATACGGAATCAGGATGGACAAAACATATTATAAAGACAAATTACACAAATGCACATGATGCACAATGTGTTGATATTGATCTTGACGGTGACATCGATATAATTACGGTAAGTTCTACACCCGGAAGTATAGACATTTGCTATAACAATAGTGGAGAAATACCTGCATGGTCATATGTACAATTAACTTCAAATTTTACAGGAGCTAAATCTGTTAAAATAATTGACCTTGACTCTGATAATGACCTTGATATTATCGGAACTGCTGATGAATCAAATATGTTAGCCTGGTGGGAAAATACGGGAGATAACTCCCAAATCTGGTCAAAGAAAATAATTGATGCTAATTTTATCGGAAGTTGCTTTGTTGATGTGATAGATATAAATAAAAATTCAAAATTAGATGTGATTGGAAGTGCCTGGTCTTCGAATCAATTAGCCTATTGGCTATGCAATGATTATTCAACAAATTCCTGGTCCAAGCATATTGTTACAACAAATCTCGATATAGCGGTGCGTTCATATGGTTGTGATATTGATCTTGATGGGGATATAGACGTTATTGCAATAGGTAAAATCCCCGGTGAATTTGTGATTTATTACAATGATAGTTTTAACTGGTCAAAGCATGTTTTAGAATATAACTTTACTGGAGGAGCAGCTCTTGAGTTAATTGATTTTGATAATGATGGGGATATTGATATTGTTGCAGGAGCAGGAGGTCTTGGCGTAATAACTCTATATGAAAATTTGAATACTTACACGACAGGTATTAATAATGAGGATGAACCTGAGATAGAATTTTTAAACCAAAATTACCCTAACCCCTTTTGTAACTATACAACCTTCAGTTGGTATCTTCCGTCAAGCGGATTAACTGACTTAAGAATATATAGTAGTGAAGGAAATGAGGTGGCTATACTGTTCAATGGGGTACAATTGCAAGGAAAACATCAGTTAATATTTAATGGCCAGAGCCTTCCGGCAGGTATTTATTATTGTGTTTTAAAAACAACGAAATATTCACAAACAAAAAAGTCCATTATAACTGATTAAAGAATGTATAAAATAAATTTTGTATCCATTTTATTTATGGCATTGTTGAGTTTTATTGGTTGTAAAAAAGAAACTGAAAGTAATCCAAAACTGTATAATTTCCCTTTGGCACAGGAAAATATGATAGACGAGAATAAACTTTCATATGCATATGAACGTGCGGTAGAAATTGAAAATCTAAGAAGTTTATTGGTATCAAAAAATAACATACTTATATCTGAAGTATATTTTAAAGATGGAGCAAAAGATGAATTACACGATGTAATGTCTGTAACAAAAAGTTTTACTTCCACTTTGGTTGGTATTGCTATGGATAAAGGATACATTATTAGTTTGGATCAGACACTTGGTGATTTTTTTGATTCTACGATATATGATTTAAGTGATGAAAAATCTTCCATATCGTTGTATAATTTAATGCGAATGAGTTGTGGAATACCATGGAAGGAGTTAGGGCTTGAATCTGAGTTTATTGATTGGTATTATAATTCAGACGATCATATAAATTATATTCTGGATAAAGAAATGATATATACCCCGAGAGCGTTATTTAATTATAGTGATGGTGCAGCACATTTGGTTTCAGTAGTTTTAACAGAAGCTGTCGGGATGAGTACATTTGAATTTGCAAATAAATATTTATTTAAACCGTTACAGATAGACTCCTGTAAATGGACGAAAGATAATCGTGGGTATAATTTTGGTGGAGTACGGTTAAAAATTACCCCTTTGTCCATGCTGAAATTTGGTGAACTGATACTTAATGAAGGAAAATACGGGGATGTGCAAATTATTTCAAAAACATGGATTGATAAAGCAACAACCTCTCATATTGAGACAAACGATTGCATTTCTTTTCAAAATGGATATGGTTTATTTTGGTGGACCGGGCAGAAAAATGGTTATGATTATTTCTTTGCAAATGGTTTTGGTGGGCAGTTTATTGTTATTGTTCCGGAATTAAAAATGGTTGTTGTTTCATCAAATAATATTTCAGGTATAACTGTTGAAAAATGTAATGAACAGTGGTGCCAAACTATAGATATTATTATTAACTATTTAATTCCTTCTGCCAAAAGAATATAGAACAATATCTCCAATACAATTGAATCCCATTTAATAAAATTAAATTATTAATAATTAAAAAAAAAGAAAATGATTACTAACTTAATTAAAACCAGTTTTAGATTTCTGTTTCGAAACAAATTATTTACCGTAGTAAATGTGTTAGGTTTGGCCATAGGGATTTCGTGCAGTTTTTTAATTTTTTTATGGATACAGGATGAGCTCAGTTATGATAAACATAATGAGAAATTTGAAAGAATCTGTCGGCTGACATCTGTAACAGATAATGGTAATAAAAATTTTAAATCTGTTGCAACACCTTTGCCATTATTAGAACATGTCATGAATACAATTCCTGAAATTGAAACAGGTTTTTCTTATCGTCCCTTTAATGATTTAATTTTAGTCGAAATTCAAGATAGGCCAGATGTATTTAAAAAGTTTTACACGGAATCATATTCATTTGCAGATTCCGGAATTTTTGATATGTTATCTTTTGATTTTATATATGGGGACCCAAAAGGGGTATTTAATGAAATAAATTCAGTTTTACTCACCGAATCCATATCAAGAAAATACTTTGGAGACGATAATCCTGTTGGTAAAACAATTAGTATTTTTACTCAAAAAGTTCCACTCGTTGTTAAAGGGGTTATTAAAGATATTCCCCTCAATTCACATTTGAAATTTGATATTTTACTCCCCTTTGATTTATTAAAATCATTGGCTCCAAATCTTGACATGAGTTGGGGCCATTTTTATTTTAACAATTATGTTCTATTAAAATCTCCTGGTAATGATAACATTGTGAATACAAAATTATGGTCAGACGCAACCCTGAACAATATTGGGAATGGCCGTTTTAGATTTTCAGTGCAGAAGATGAAAGATATCCATCTGAATTCAGAATTCGATATTGATATTAATAACAGTTCCTCTAGTGTTAATAAAGATGTTTCTTCATTCACTATTGTAGCACTTTTTATTTTATTAATAGCAATCATCAACTTTGTGAATTTATCAACAGCTCAGTCGTTTAAACGCACAAAGGAAATTGGGGTAAGAAAAGTATTGGGCGTTTCGAGAAATGGGTTGATAAAACAATTTTTAACGGAATCGATAATCTTAAGCCTATTCGCTTTAATATTTTCTTTTTTTATCATTAAAACAGCCCTTCCCTCATTTAATAATTTTGTAGGTAAAAATTTAGTATTTTACTCGGATCATTATCTGTCAACTCTAATTTATTTACCGATAATTGCTATTGCAGTTGGTTTACTTTCCGGCTTATATCCGGCTTTTATTATTTCAAGATACAACACATTAATAGCCTTAAAAGGAATTCTTATTAGTGGAAAAAGAAAAGCCGGATTCAGAAAAGCGTTATCGATTCTTCAGTTTGTATTGGCGATTATTACAATCATTTGTGCACTCGGGGTTCACAGGCAACTTCAGTTTCTGTCCCAAAAGAAATTAGGTTATACTAAGGAGCAATTATTATTTCTGCAATTAAATGGGAGAATGGCATCTGCTCCACAAGCTTTCAAGAATGAATTGCTTAATACACCTTTTATTTCGGAGGTCTCTTATTCATCGGATATTCCAACAAATACAATTCATTTATGGGGCGGAACTAATTGGGAAGGAAAAGCAACTAACGAAGATTTACAAATGTTTTATTATACAGCGGATTATGATTTTATTAAAACCATGGGCATTGAAATTATCGATGGCCGCGATTTTAATTTAATTACGGATAGTGTAAATTATATTATTAACGAGTCGGCTGCAAAAGCAATGGGAATGAAAAATGCCGTAGGAAAATGGATAGAAAGAGGAGGGCCAAGGGGGCAAATTATTGGGGTAATTAAAAATTTTCATTTCAAATCACTAAAAGAAAATATTGGCCCCTTAGTGTTAAGGATTGGGAATTATTATAATTATGTATTAATTAAAATTAACAATGGTTCACATAAGGAAGCTCTTGATTTAATACAAAATAGATGGAAAAACTATGAACCTGATTATCCTGCCGAAATACATTTTATGGAAACAGAAATCGATAAACTCTATAGTGCTGAACAAAGGCTGGGGATATTATTTGCTGTTTTTTCTATACTTGCTATTTTTATTTCATGTATGGGATTGTTTGGACTCGTAACATTTTTAGGAAAAGTAAAACAAAAAGAAATTGTAATTCGGAAAATATTTGGGTCAAAAGTTATAAATATCGTCTTACTTCTTTTAAAAGAATATTTTTTACTAATAGTAATTGCAACAATCATAGGCGGAACGATAGCAGATAAAATCCTGGTTAATTGGTTAAGAAATTTTGCTTATCAAATGAATCTTGGAATTGAAATATTCCTTTATTCCTTTATGATCCTATGTATGATAGTTTTTAGTACAATTATGTATCACATTTATAAACTAGCAATTATTAATCCGGCAGATTCATTAAAATATGAATAAAAATTGTAGTTAAAATAATCAATAAGATTTTTTTTCATTAAGTTGCATTTAATGTTTATAATCAACAAATTGAGAGATTAATCTAAAATGCAAATTTAAATCTAAGAAGTAGACATAAATTATTGTTATTATATCCTCGTACTACTATTTTGAATATTGAACACAAAGATTTCTAACAGAAACATTGCCTATCTAACGTTCTTATCGTTAGGCGATTTTTTATAGCAAATTTTTGATCAATTAATGTCTCATTAATATACACTTATTAAAATGAACAACATTTTATTAAAAATTGTTTTTGTGATTTTGGTTTCAAACCCAACACAAGAAAAACAAGCCAGTATCCTGGTTAATAGTATCCGGGAATTTGGCGGAGAATGCGCAAATAGCGAGATATATGTGCTAATAGGAGACACAGTTAATGCTCCATGTAAATATCTGGTATCTGATGGAATTAATTTAATTCCTTTAGAAAAGGATGAATCGTTACCAAATTATCCTTTTGTTGATAAAATGCAGGCACTGGCCCAGGCTGAAGAACTTTTAGATGGAAAAACAGAAACAATGGTCTGGATGGATGCTGATGCTCTGGTATTAAAAGAACCAACCGAGTTTATTCTGTCAGGCAATAAAAAAATGGCTATAAGGCCTGTCAATCTGAGAAATAACGTTGGTCTTCTGTCTCCTGATCCATTAGATGCATATTGGGAGAAGATATATCAGAAAACCAATTTAAAGCTGGAAGATGTCCCTATTGTGAAAACCTATGTTGATACACAATTGGTGCGGTCTTATTTAAACTGCGCAATTTTTTCTATTCGTCCTGAAATTGGTGTACTGCAAGAATCAATGAAAATTTTTAAAGATTTACTATTTGATCAGGATTATCTCATAAATGCTATTAAATATACAAATCATATTGTGTTTCTACATCAGGCAGTATTGAGTGCAGTTATGGTTTCAAAAATAAAGGAAGATGAAATACATTGGTTCTCTGATGTAGCAGGGTATCCCCTTCATCATCAAAAAGAATTATCAAAAGATAGAAAGGTAGATGAACTAAACGATCTGGAAAGTTTAATTTATGCTTATTCGTGGGGTACTCCTGACTGGATGATGGATGATATAAGAACAAATAAACCTTTAAAGAAATGGTTAAAAAAACAATATGAGATCTTATACAAGATAAATGATAATATTTTTCGTGAGGAAAGTTTATGTAATTCGTATCTGATTAAAACCAATACAGGATATGTAATGATTGATCCTGGAGGTGCCAGCGATTCAACGAATAGTATTTTATATAATATGCATATTAGTCCGGATGCCATACTTCTTACACATGGGCATGTCGACCATACACAAGGAATCGAGTTATGGAAAGCAGGAAAGAATATTCCTGTTGTTGCACAAGAGAAACATAAAGAATTTGCAGAATATAATTTTATGCTTAAAGATTATTTTGGAAAAAGAAATGCAATACAAGGAAATGTAATTACTGAAAAAGAACTAAAAATTCAACCGAATACTTTTTTTGATCATAGATATGTTTACGAGAATGGCGGTATGCACTTTATTATGATACATACGCCGGGAGAAACTCCGGATCAGGCAACTATATGGATACCAGAGTTGAAAGCAGCATTTATTGGGGATAATTATTATATAACGTTTCCTAATCTTTCTCCTTTAAGGGGTTCTAAACCAAGATGGGCACTTGAATACATTAGTGCTTTGGATACAATTTTGGCATTGGAACCGGAAATGGTATTCCCAGGACATGGGGAGCCTGTAATTGGTAAAAGCGAGGTACAAAGAAAATTAAAGAAATATCGCGACGCAATTCAATATGTACATGACAAAACTGTAGAGGGAATGAACGAAGGAAAAGATGTATTTACATTGATGCAAGAAATTGATTTACCAGATAAGTATAATAGTATTGGGCAGGGTTATGGTAGAGTTTTATGGTCTGTAAGAGGAATTTATGAAGGTTATACAGGATGGTTTGATGGAAACTCGTCAAATATGTATGATATTCCTGTTTCATCTATTTACAGTGATTTAGTAAATTTAATTGGTTCAGAAGAAATTGTTAAAAAAGCAAATGAAAGAACGAACGCAGGTGAGCTGGTAAAAGCGTTGCATTTAACAGATATTGTTCTGAAAGCGGATCCTGATAATAAAGCTGCACTTGAAGCAAGGCTTAATGCATTAAGAGCGCTTCGCTTTAAATGCAAGAATGGAATAGAATTTCAGTTCCTCAATAATGATGTCAGATCAACTTACCAAAAATTGTATTCTGTAGAATAAAAAATAATAAAACCAATTGCTATGAAAAAAATTACCTTAATAACATTTTTATTGTTTTTCTATATGAATAGTATAATATCGACAGAAAAACTAATTTCAACAACCGGAAATCCAAATCCTTGTACAAGTTTTATTGTTAATTCTGAAAATGTCCTGTATGGGATGAATTTTGATTTTCCTGATGTTGAAATCAAATTATTAGTAAGAACTGTAAATGACAAAAAGATTTTCTTAATGTCGTTTAAGCAGGCAGAAAACCTTTTTATTCCAATTGGAGGAATGAATAGCAGCGGTCTTTTTGGAAACCTTCAAATGTTATTTCCTACTGAAGAATTAACTAATCAGGTTGACTCTAACCAGATTACAACCTTAAAATTACTGATTGACGGATTAAATAATTTTAGTAAGGTTAATGAAGTAATCAATTATATCGATAACAAAAAAGTAGTTCAGAGTAATGTAACCTTACATAGTCTTTTTGCTGATGCATTTGGCGATGGTGTTATCATCGAAGCAGGGAAAGATGAGAACATGATTACTAAGATTAATGATAAATTTCTGATTATGACTAATTTCCCTGTTTGCAAGTTTAGAGATAAAAACTATAACGAGATTGAAGGAGTTGGTGCAGACCGGTATGAAATAGCTTATGAAAGTATAGTACAGAATATTAATTTTTTCGACAGAAAGGAAACCTTTGAAACGTTAGAAAAAGCCAAGATGGAGAAAGCGAATTTTAAAACACAGTGTTCCTTAGTATTTAATCCTAAAGAAGGTAATATATACTTATCTATCAGGAGAGATTTTAGTAAAATATGGAAGATTAATATAAGTGAACAAACAATTGAAACATTTTCAGGATTTTATCAAAAAAAATTAATGCAATTAAATGAAGAAGGCACTATGATTTCTGAATTAGTAAAAGATATGAACTGATTTTTCTGCTATAAACTTTAATTACAATATTTCACAAATAAAATGAGCCATAAAATGAAAAAAATTATTTCTGTTATAGTCATATTTTTCTTCCTGATCAATTTGTTATCAGGACAAACTGAAGTTAAAGAGGAACCTATAATCGATGTTCATTTACATGCAACTCCTCTCAGGCAACTTCAAAATTCGGTTCATACTCCTCTCCCCTATAAAGGAATTGAAACTCCGAAAACTGTTGAGGATCATATTCAACAAACATTGCAGATGATGAATGACTACAATGTGGTATTGGGAATCGTGACAGGATTCGATCCTGAAAATATTAAAAGGTATCGTGATCCCGACCCGATGCGTATTAAGACCGGAATACAATTTAGCACCGCTGTATTGGATATTGGTATGTTGCGTTCAAAATTTGAATCCGGTGAGTTTGAAATAATGGGAGAACTTACGATGCAATATGCCGGCAAAACACCATCGGATTCCGACCTTGATTCCTATTTCGCTTTGGCGGAATCAATGGACATTCCGGTATGTATTCATACAGGACTCAGTTTTCCGGGAATTACCAGAGTTGCGCCGAATTTTCGAATGAGCTTGGGAAATCCTTTAGTTGTAGAAGAGCTTTTAAACAAACACCCGAATTTAAGAGTATGGCTTGCACATGCAAGCTGGCCTTATTTGGAAGAGATTAAAGCAGTTTTACATGCTTACCCACAGGTATATATTGATATTTCCACTATTAACTGGCTCTTGCCGAGAGATGAATTTTATTATTATCTGAAAGCATTAATAATAGCAGGTTACGGAAAGCGAATAATGTATGGTTCAGATCAGATGTCCTGGCCCGAGGGTATAAAATATAGCATAGAAACGATCAGAGAAGCCGATTTTCTTTCCGAGCAACAGAAGAAGGATATTTTTTACAACAATGCGGCAAGGTTTTTTCGTTTAACACATGAGGAAATAGAGATGCATCATAAATTAACCTGTTATGAAAAATAATTTACAAAAACAATGAAATGAAAACAAAAAAGATTCACTTAATTATTTTCGGAACCTGTTCAATATTATTTTTAATACAGTGTAATTCTGGTACGTCAGAAGTAATGAGATCAGAAAGGCTGGTAGACATAGGTACACATAATTTACGAGTAGTATTATCTGAATTAAAAAGTGATTACACAATTGTCCTTGAAGCAGGAGGTGGAAAGTATTCTGATGCATATAAGATGATCCAGGATTCTCTGGCAGAAGTATCGGGAGTAAGCGTAATTAGCTATGATCGATCAGGCTTTGGCCAAAGTGAACTTGGCCCATCCAAGTTTGATGGATTGGCTGAGGTGAATGCGTTAAAGAAGTGTTTAGAAATTATTGGGCATGATGAAAAATACATCCTTGTAGGGCATTCATACGGAGGTCTTTTGGTTCAATTATTCACTGCCAAATACCCTGAACTTGTAAGTGGACTTGTATTGATTGACCCTATGAACGTTAATTTCGTGGATACATTTGGTCTTGATAACCTCAATGCAGTAACACCCTATTTTGAGTCTCCAGAGGAAGACTGGCAAAAAGCAGCGAACAGGATGGTCGATTTCTTCCCTGAAACAATAAAGATAATCAGAGGTGTTGATCTCCCGGATCAGATACCGGTTGTTTTGCTAACTTCTGGAATACAACCGATACCGGGAAATTTATGGCGGGAATGTCATGAAGAGATGGTAAAAAAATCTGAGAACCATAAACTGATAATTGCAGAAGGAAACAATCATGATATTCCTGAAGAAAATCCCTATCTGGTAATGAATACTATCCTGGACCTCGTTCGTAAGCTAAACGAATAGTTTTTTTGGGGGAAGAAGAACAAGACTTCATCTTAAAAATGTGTCATTCAATGGTGAAGGAAGCTATCACAAGAACTTTAAATGGAATATTTATAAGACAGAACAAAATGAAAAGACGAATTGTGAAAATCTTATTTGTAGTATTTGTTATAATAAACATAATAAGTTGCCGGAATCAAAAGGCATCGAATGAACTATCTGACTTTAAATCAGAAATTGCTGAGATTAATGAGAGTCTTGGGTATAATAAGTCTATAGTATTAAGGGCTCATAAAGAAGTATGGAGTTCTGGCAATTTAGAAATAGTTGACGAATTATATTCTCCAAACTTTGTTGGTCACTGGGTCTCAGGTGGAGATACGGGATTAGAAGAACTTAAACAAATAGTTACTGAAAGTCGAAGTGTTTTCCCGGACCTGACAGAGAATATAATTCACACTATTGCCGAACAGGACCTTGTCGTAACTCATTTTATATCTAGCGGTACATTTAGTGGCTCCATGAACGGAATACCTCCAAACGGTAAAAAAGTTTCCAGAACTGAAATAGCCGTTCACCGAATTGAAAATGGAAAGATAGCTGAACAATGGACGGTTGCAGATTTGATGACCTTTCTAAATCAACTTGGTATCTCTTTATAAAATAACTTTGAAAAGAGTGTTGGAAATAGAATTTTTACGCTAGACAACAAAAAATTGGAACTGCTACATTTGACTGGACAGCAAGTTAATACATATCAGGTAAAGCATTAATAAGAAAGGAGAATATTATGAATCGTTTAATAAAATTTTTATCTAACAAATAATCATAGGAAGAAACCAAATGAAAAGAAATAGTATTTTAACCAAAACGCAGTTACTGAAAAAAATGATTGAGATGAAAAGATATTCTCAAGTTGTTATCTTCTCTTTTATTTTATTGTTAACGCAACAGAGTGTCAAATCTCAAACACTTGAGAAAGATCAGGCACTTGAAAGCAGTATTGCTAAAATAATGGACAATGACAAATTAGCAGGAATGTCTTGTGGCATTATGAAGAATAATAAAATGGTTTGGCAGTGGGCATACGGTTGGGCTGATATAGAGAATAAGATACCGATGACCAGCAATAGTATATTTATGCTGGCTTCTGTTTCAAAGACCATAACTGGTACAACACTTATGCTTCTATATGATGAGGGGAAATTCAAGCTCGATGATGATATCAATAAGTACATCCCGTTTGAAATCAGAAATCCTGAATATCCGGATGATCCGATTACTATTCGGATGCTTCTTACTCACACATCTTCATTTAATGACAATTTTAAGTACATTTCACCTCTTTATGGAGAAGGAGATGTTACATCACCTCCTCTTGAGGAACTGGTAAAAGACTTTTTTACTATTAACGGGAAATATTATGAGTCATCTAATTTCACAGGAAATAAGCCGGGTGAATCTTTTAATTATTCTAATATGAATTTTGTAGTTATTTCATATTTAGTTGAACGTATATCTCACATGCCATTTAGTAAGTTTTGCAAGAAACATCTTCTAAAACCATTGGACATGAAAGAATCAGGTTGGCATTATTCCGAACTGGATGAAAAAAAATTGGCTGTACAGTATGAACTTGATTCGACTCAAAGTAATGGAATGAAACGTTTAACTCCTTTTAGTTGGTCAGGCTTGGCAGATGGTGGCTTTCATGCGAGTGTGCCGCAGTACGCTAATTTTATTAGGATGATATTGGATAATGGTATCTATGAGGGAAAAACAATTTTAAAAGAAAGTACGGTATCAGAAATATTTACTCCACAAAAGGTTCAAGGGATTACTCCTGAAAAAACCGATTTACCTACTCCGGATTGGAGTCTTATTTGGGGGATTGGTGAATTATCCGAACATAGGTTCTACTATCATACCGGAGGAGGAAGTGGAATAAAAACCGCAGTTCTTATTAATCCTGATGACAATTCAGTGCTTATTTGGTTCGTAACCGGTGAAGCAGAAACTATGGAGACATATACATCCATGTTTTTCTTATTACTGGAGAAATTCTTGGGAGAATAGGGTAAGCGTCGGTCTATTGTATCCTGAAGTATAATAAAAAACAAACTTATAGAAGTTGCTCTATTAACTTAAAGAGCTGGTTCATCCTAAATTAATTTAAAACTCAAATAAGTATAAAAATCTAGTAATGTATTACTAGAAAAAAGAAAGGAGAATATTATGAATCGTTCAATAAAAATCGTTATTCGTATTTGTACTGTTTTTTTATTTATGAATATAGGAATAACTGTTTTATTTGCTCAATCAAATACATTGCCTGAACCATCCGGGAATTATTCCGTCGGAGTAGAATACTTTTGTTTTACGGATAGTAGCTGGATAGAATTATTTGACAATAATTCGGAAAAATACAGGGAGATAACGGTTAAGGTTTGGTACCCGACCGATCTTGAAGCATCTGAGAAAGCACCGTATTTTTTTAATCCTGATATTATAATCAAATATTTTTCCTATCCGGAAATCTATAAGGTGCTTACTACTAACTCTACCCGAGCTGCTCCTTTATCTCAAAATGAAGATACATATCCGGTATTAATATTTAATCATGGATGGGGAGAGCATTTTGCTCAAAATACAATTTTAATGGAAGAACTGGCAAGTCATGGTTACGTTGTTTTCAGTATTGCACATCATTACGAATGCAGATTCTCATTTTACCCTGACGGGAGATTCTTCCCAATGGATATTAACAGTAAAAGGTTTCAAAAGATGTGGCAGGAACAACAAAATCCCAAAGCTATGGAATTATTAATTAAAATGTTTGGTTTAAAAGATATTGATGAGCAGAAGCAAATTTTGATAGATCAAAGCAACGCCTTACCAACAGTACTTAAAGAAAGTCCGGAATACTGGGCTGAAGATATCTCCTTTCTTTTGGATCGGTTGGAAAGCAGGAACAATGAAAATAAATTGTTTAATAATAGATTAGATTTAGAAAAAATTGCTGTATTTGGCATGTCTATGGGTGGTCTTTCAGCAATTGAAGCAAGCATGATCGATAAAAGAATTAAGGCTTGTGTCAATATTGACGGGGGCCTAAACAGCTTAATGCTGGAAAGAAATATTTCGGTGCCGGTATTATTCTTAAACGGCAAAAGATATTTAGGATATGGAGATCTTTTTAAAAGTTTATGCACATCGGATTCTTATTCTTTGGCCGTAAGGGGTTCTGACCACTATAATTTCACAGATTATTCCGTCTATCCCGTTCCGATTGTTAAACCTCTTTTAGGACCTATTGACCCGAATAAAACAATTGAGATTATGAATGCAATTGTTTTGGCATTTTTTGATAAATATTTAAAAGACACAAAAGATATTGATTTAATAGAACAAGCAAAAAAGTATAATGAGATTGAAATAGCGACAAATATTGAGAAGTAATGTGCCAATATTCTCTGAAGTTCTTAAACGCTTATATAAAAAATGATCATAAAAGTAAAATATGGTTACAAAATCAACCGCAGGAGAAAGGTATACCCGCCGAGTATGTAAAAATAGATTTAAAATTATTATAGAATAATAATTTTAAATCTATTATAATCATGTCATGCCTATTATTTACTTGTTCTTGAAGTACATTAAAGTAAACGCTTTATCGGTAAATGATTTCCTTATTACCCTGATTAACACAAAAATTATGAAATTAGTTTAAATCATCGATAATTAGTTTGGTATTTATATAATTCCTCATATGTCGTAATATAAAATCTATTTTTTAAAACTTAAATAATACAAATTATGAAAAATGTAATTATTGTAATGGGGGTATTCCTTTTTTTATTTAGTGTTTCTGATTCATATTCCCAAGATGAATATACATTATCAAATGAAATAATTAAAGAAGTAAAAGAAACTGTCACAAATATTATTAATGAAAATGAAATCCCTGGATTGGCAATAGCCGTGGTAAATGATCATGAAATTTTATGGTCATTAACACATGGCAACTTAAATACTCCTGATTCGAAAACTATCAATATGGAATCAATTTTTAGTCTACAATCAATGACAAAAAGCTTTACAGCTCTTGCAGTGCTTGTAGCAGTCCAGGATGGATTGTTAGACTTAGACACTCCAATATCGGTCTACCTTCCAGATTTAAAACTCAATAGTCGTTATGAAGAAAATCCAGAAAATATAATAACTCTTAGGCATTTGCTAACACATAGATCTGGAATATTACATGAAGCACCTTTTGGAAATAATTATGATCTGGAATACGATTTTAAAACTCATATAGAAAGCATATCTGGCACATGGCTTCAATTTCCGGTCGGATATTGTGTAGCTTACAGTAATTCAGGAATTGATCTTGCTGGATATATCGTTGAAGTAGTATGCGGTATGCCTTATACAGAATATCTTTTGGGAAAAGTTTTAATTCCTCTTGGAATGACTAACAGTTCTGTTGATTTTAGGGTTATAAAGGAAAACAAAAATAGGGTAATTGGTCATTGGGAAAGACCAGAACTTTTGCCAGTTGAGTTTTCAATGATTCCATCTGGAGGATTATATTCAAGTCTAAATGATATGGCAAAATATTTAATGTTTCATATAAATTGTGGTAAAATAAATGGACACCCAATTTTAAATGAAGATTTGATGAAAGAATTTCACTCAATACAATTCCCAATGCAGGGACAGAGAAAAGGATATGCATTAGGTCTAATACATGAAGATATAAGTAATACTTTCAGTATATATCATGCAGGGGCTGGATTTGGGTTTTCGGGATGGTTAGGAGCTTATCCTGAGCTAAAACTTGGTATTGTTATTTTAATAAGTACTATGCCCCGTAATCTTAGGGAAGACACTTTCAGTAAAATAATTAATGAAGAAATTGTTAAACAATTTGGTCCTAATCAGCCACCTCAGCCACTTAATGAGAAAATGATTCTTTTATCCAAGACAGATCCGAGAGTTAAATCTGTAATTGGAAGATACGGTTCTTGGGAAAAGGCACCTGAAATAAGCATTAAAAATAAAAAGATCAAGATTTTCTTGTTTAATAAATTTTTCCCAATTGAATTTTATGATGATAACGGTGAAATGATAGGATTATTTGGTGGTGATAAATATATTGTGAAATTTCTGCCTAAATTAGGAGATCAAAATGGAGCAATAATGTGCTATAGACGTTATGACGGAGATAGTAACTGGAATTATTTTTTTTTCAACGATTCTCCTTTTGATGAGCCAGGGCCAAATAAACCTGAATGGGAAAAGTACTTAGGGGAATATGAATCTAAATACCATGAATCGATAGTATTGAAAACATCTATCACACGACGTAATGGTTATTTATATTTAGGTGAACTAAAAATGACTGAGCATATACCAGGTTTATTTTTTACATCTAAAGGTTACCCTATAGATTTTCGAACTGACCAACCAACCGTTGCTAATTTAATTATGAAAAAGATAAATTAGAACTACATATCAATGAACTAAAAAATGTATTTATTAATCAAGGTATACAGATAGAAATGTTTTACAAAAAAAAGAGCAGCGAATACAAAAAACTTTTAGATGGTGTTCATTTTAAAACCCTGGTTCATGGAGCAAATACATCGCTTCATGAATTTAAACTGGATAAAGGAAGTTTGATTCCAATGCACTCTCATCCACATGAACAAACAGGGTATCTTGTGTCAGGTAAAATGAATTTCATATTTAAGGATAAAACACTAACTGCAGAACCTGGTGACAGCTGGAACATTCCGGGGGGAGTTGAACATAGTGTCGATGTAATTGATGATTGCATTGTTATTGAGATTTTCTCTCCAGTAAGGGAAGAGTATTTATAGCTTCTTGTTTTGGAGTCTTAAGATCAAGCTTATTAAATATCATTTGCAGTTTCATACAATAGTAGATACTATTTCTTCCAATATTAAATTGGAAATGTCTTTTTATTAAAGACAGATTTAAAAACTATTTTGTAAGTATTATCAATGAATAGTTGAGGTCCAAATAAAAAGGGAGAAATCAAAATGAAAAAAACAGTACTTTTTTTTTGCTTACTTGTTTTAACAACGGCAAGTATACTATCACAGCAAAGTGATTTCCCAAAACTGACCGGTTCTTACCTTGGACAAAAGCCACCGGGAATGACACCTGAGATTTTTGCACCGGGATTCTTTAATCGCTTTGATTTTGTGAGGGATGCTGCCTTTACACCCGATGGAAAGGAATTTTATTTTACTTCAGTCGAGGGTGAAAAATATGCAATTATGTTTTCTCAACTCGATTCAATATGGTCACCACCTGTCCAAGCTTACTTTTCCGGCGAGAACAATGATTTTGAATTGTGTACTTCTTCAGATGGGCAAATGTTATTTTTTGGCTCAATGCGTCCGTCAAAAGGAAAAGAAAAAATGGAGAATGATTGCGATATCTGGATTATTGAAAAGACAATTGGCGTGTGGGGAGAACCAAAACCGCTTGATAGTACAATAAATACAAAATGTATGGAATACTATCCTTCAATTGCTTCAAATGGCAATATTTATTTTGGAAGGAACGATAAAAAATTAACCCGAGGTGATATTTATTTAGCAAACATATCAGTAAACGCATTAGTGAATTGTTTGGCAGCTAAGTGAAACACTCAAACCCTTCCGAAACAACATTGCACGCGGTGTTCCTGTAAAAATCTATGGGATTACATGTAGATGTTGAAATAATAAAGAGCAAAAGAATCACTGAGAAACACAACTTTTTATCAATATAAGCATTTAAAAAAACGGAGGTTATTATGAAAAAACTTAAATTACTAATCCCTTTCCTGGTAATATTTGGCGCAAATTTAAGCGCACAACAAAATGACAAGAAAGGTATCGACCAGCGAATCCATCGCATTGAAAATGGTCTGATAGAACAACAGATTTACGATTTTGCACAAGGCAAGATTGAATTCGCACGGTTGGACAGTATATTTACACCCAGTACTGAACAGCTTGCCAATCCAAAGACCTTGCAGGAAAGAATGGAACAGTATAATACTCCAGGAGTGAGTATTGCCGTGATCAATAATAATCAAATTGAATGGGCCAAAGGCTACGGTATCATGGATGCCAACACAGGTGCACCTGTAACCACTGAAACCATTTTTGAAGCTGCATCTGTGAGCAAATTATTAACAGCAGTAATGGCACTTCATTTTGTGGAAAAAGGCTTGTTTGACTTGGATGCAAATATCAATCAATATCTGAAGTCATGGCAGGTTCCGGAGAATGAATTTACATCAGAGGAAAAAGTAACACTGCGGCAGCTGTTAACCCATCAGTCAGGACTGCCCAGCACCAATTACAGTCACGATAAAAGCAAGGGATACCCCACTCTGATAGATATTCTAAACGGAGAATCACCGGCACTGAACAAACCGGCAACACCTGAATTTGTGCCAGGTTCAAAGTGGCAGTATTCCAATATTGGATATAATGTTATTCAGCTTCTGCTTGAAGATGTAACTGGAAAATCTTTTCAGCAAGTTGCTGATGAAATCATCTTTACACCGCTCAAAATGAAAACCAGCACCTTTATTTATCCATTGGATCCAAAAAAACAAAAACTTGAGGCTATGCCACATGATGCCGAAGGAAATTCAAAGAAGCCGCTCATGTGTCGAATCGCCGTTGCACAGGGAGGATTGACAACCACGCCAACTGACCTGGCAAAATTTACCCTTGAACTCATGCTTTCCTATCAGGGAAAATCTGAAAAAATATTATCTCTAGAAATGACAAGGCAATTGTTTACCAAAGAAAGTGAAATTGATAAAGTACAATTTCCTCTGCCATTTGATGAAGGATTAGGTACGTTTCTCATGGGTGAGGGAAAGAATTTGTTGTTTGCCAACCCGGGCAACAATTATCCGGGCTTGAATTGCTGGCTGATCGGCTGGCCTGAACATGGTACAGGAGCAGTGATCATGGATAATGGTGGAAAATACGGTGGTATCCTTGGTGTTGAGATTATTTCTGCCATTAATATGGAATATAACAAATATTAAGATATATAATGAGTTGAACCCAAAAGATTGCCATTTCTTCCTGAAAATACAGCAGAAAGTATTAGTTCAATCCTATGGAGTAAAGTACGAAGTTTGGAAAAAATAATCAATACAGAAAATACTGGATTCCATGGTGCTATATTACGGTTTTTCTTTTAGCATTAAGCTTAATGTTTTCAACTATACCATACGCAATTATTTGGGGATCAATCGGCCTATATAAACGTATTGCAAGAAAAGAAGTTAAGGTATATACAATTGAGGACAGTTCCTTTACTTGCAGTTATTATTCGCCATACTTTCTTTCTATAGTTTGTTCCTTGCCATCCAAAATTTCAGAAAACCTGTTGTGAAATTGGTTCGGTTTTATACTCTAATTGTTTCACTATCCTGTGTTGCAATGACAATCTTTTTAAGCTATTGGAACATTATTGGATTAAGACTTTGGGCATATTAGCAATATATCTTTTCATGAATATAAATATTTTAAAGACGAGGTTATTATGAAAAAACTTAAATTACTAATCACTTTTCTGGTAATATTTGGTGCAAATTTAAGCGCACAACAAAATGACAGAATTGATCCGGTTAATGTATTTGATCAGGTTTGGGAAACATTGGACAACAATTATCCTTATTTCAATTATAGGGGGGGAATTGGGATTGTTATACATGACATTTATAGTGAAAAAGTAAATTCACCGGACGGGAAAACTGTCCTTAATGGGGAAGAATGGAAAGCAGGGCATTCCAGGGTTTTGGAAAAACCTGAGGATGAAAAGAATATCTCAAAAGAAATAAATATTCAGGAAAAAATTGAATTGGGAGGAGCAAAACAATGGATACAGATAAGAGGAGAAGATACCACAAACCCGATTTTATTGTTTTTGCACGGAGGTCCCGGTTTTCCGGAAATGCCATTTGCTTACATTGATTCAAAAGAATTGGAAAAGCATTTTATTGTAGTAAATTGGGATCAGCGTGGATGTGGAAAGTCCTATGATAAGAATCTTTCGATGGAGACCATAACACTGGAGCAAATACTTTCTGATACAAAAGAATTGGTTGATTACTTAAAAAATAGATTTAACAAAGAAAAGATATTTCTAATAGGTCATTCCTGGGGTAGCATTTTAGGGATGTATTCTGTTTATAATCACCCGAATGATTTTTATGCCTATGTAGGAATGGGACAAGTTGTAGATTCTAAAAAAGGAGAAATTATAGGGTACAATTACGCTTTAAATAAAGCTGAAGAAGCCAAGGATAGTATTGCTATTGATCAATTAAA
The DNA here is from genome assembly GCA_963664245.1 of Bacteroidales bacterium. Taxonomy (GTDB): domain Bacteria; phylum Bacteroidota; class Bacteroidia; order Bacteroidales. The sequence continues at coordinate 898,729 of OY760934.1, read as the reverse complement.
AAAAATAGGATTACCTCCTTATGATAATTATAACAGCATTAGTATTCGGGCTAGGATTGTTTCAAAATATAAAGGTAATTTCGCTGGAGAATTTAGTTATCCCGGACTAATAAGGATAGTCAATCAATCACCTGACTATAATCAAGAGGATAAACAAACGTTTATGAATGCCTATATTCAGGTTACTAATAAGCTATGGAGTCATGTATCTGCCGCTGATTTTATGTGGATAAAAGAAATAAAAATTCCGGTGTATTTCTTCCTGGGGAAGTATGATTACGCAACTCCTTCCCAATTAACTGAAGACTTCTATGAAAAACTAAAAGCTCCTTATAAAGAGATTGTTTGGTTCGAGAACTCAGGCCATTATCCGAATCTTGAAGAACCTGAAAAATATCAGGATGTTTTGATTAATAAAGTTTTAAGAAATACACTATTAAAATGAATTTAAAAACAATTTTATAGTCTTAATGGCTTAAATCTATAATTATTATGAAAAAAACAGTATTATTTATTTGTTCATTCTTTTTTATGGTGCATAATTCATTTCCACAGAATAGTAATGTTCCAAACAGTATACACGAACTGAATTCTCAGATGGACAGTTTATTGAAAAAGTACAGAATTCCGGGAGCCGGTATTGCGATCGTTACGAAAGACTCTATTAGCTATATGGGAGGTGTAGGTTATGCAAATATGGAAACAAAAAAACAAGTAAATGAAAATACCATATTTGGAGCAGGTTCCATTACAAAAAGTTTTATTGGATTAGCTTTTCTAAAACTTGTCGAAGAAGGTAAAGTCGATCTTCAAACACCGGTTAAAGAAGTTATTCCCGATATTGATATTAATAACCCGTGGGAAGAAACTGACCCTGTAAGGATTGTCCATTTGCTTGAGCATACAAGCGGATTTAATGATATAAATTTCAATGATTATTATCTTGCCGGCGATCCTGAGATTCCTATGAAAGAAGCTCTTAAGATTAGTTCGAACAGCAGAAAAGTTCGTTGGCGCCCGGGATCAATGAGTTCTTATTCAAGTGCTGGTTACGCTGTAGCAGGATATGTTCTGGAAAAGATCACAGGAGAAAGATTTGAAGAATATATTAGAAAGAACATTTTTGAGCTGCTTGAAATGGCGGAATCGGGATTCTTGTTAACACCTGAAAACATAGATAACTTTGCCCAGGGGTATGAAGGCAATTATAAACCCAGTCCTTTCCCATATGTATATGCTCGTCCAGCAGGTGCACTTAATTCATCAATTCATGATATGGCTGTTTTTGTTTTGTTTCTCATGAACAAAGGCAAAGTTGGAGATGAACAACTGATCGGTGAGACACTAATAGATCGAATGGAATTGCCAACTACCGGATGGGCTACCGAAGCCGGACTGAAGAAAGGTTATGGATTGGGTATTTCAAATACATTTTACAGGGGTTTTAAGTGGTGTGGACATAATGGAGCAACCATTGGATACGCAGGTGTTTACGCTTATTCAAGGGAATTAGGTAAAGGATGCGTTCTACTTACTAATTATTATGACTTTGATTTCGTTTCAGGTATAAATGAAATTTGGCACTTGCTACAAGATTATGTTATTGATAATAGGACACCTCAATTCCCGGTTGTACCGGAAGTACAGACATCACAGTTGAGTAAACATGTTGGTTATTATGAATTACGCAATTCACGCCAAGAATTGGTAGCCTGGATGGATCGTATGTTGAACGGTAAAATTATTTCTTTACAGAATGATACATTATGCTGGAGAAGTTTCTTAGGTCATAAAGAACATGTTCTTGTTCCCGTAACCTATCATTTGTTTAGGTCATCCTCAGATCCCGATGCCAGTAAGGTTTTTTTCGAAACACCGGATGGACAACAAGCCTATTTTGATGGAGAAAACTATTTAATAGAGCGTTCAGCGTGGATTCCATGGTTCTATATTACGGTTTTTCTTTTAGCATTAAGCCTAATGTTTTCAACTATACCATACGCAATTATTTGGGGATCAATCGGACTATATAAACGTATTGCAAAAAAAGAAAAAAAATTAAGGTATATACAATTGAGGATAGTTCCTTTATTTGCAGTTATTATTCTAATCTATGGATTTATTGCAGTTTCAAACCAAACCTTGCTTGAGTTTGGGCAAAGATCGTTTGGGAATATTCAATTTTTTATTGCTACTTTATTATTCGCCATACTTTCTTTCTATAGTTTGTTTCTTGCCATCCGAAGTTTCAGAAAACCTGTCGGAAAATTGGTTCGGGTTTATGTTTTGATTGTCTCATTATCCTGCGTAGGAATGACAATCTTTTTAAGCTATTGGAATATAATTGGATTAAGACTATGGGCATATTAGCAATATATCTTTTCATGAATATAAATATTTTAAAAACGAGGTTATTATGAAAAAACTTAAATTACTAATCTTTTTTCTGGTAATATTTGGTGCAAATTTAAGCGCACAACAAAATGACAGAATTGATCCGGTCAATGTACTTGATCAGGTTTGGGAAACCCTTGATAACAATTATCCTTATTTCAATTATAGAGGGATTAATTGGGATGCTATACACGATATTTATAGTAAAAAAGTAAACTCACAAACATCAGATGAAGAATTATTCGAAATCATCTGCAACATGCTTGGTCTTTTGAATGACGGGCATGTCACATTAGATAACGGGGAGATTGACTTTCATTCCGGTAAACTATACGGGAAGAAAATGGAAGATTTTAAATGGAAACTGGTTAAAGATAAATATTTACTGACAAATTTTAAGGCGAGTCCGGACAGTTTGTTCTTTTATGGTTGGTTGTCCGAAAATATTGGATATCTAAGAATCCGAAGATTTCCCCGCCCTGAAAAAGTAGAAAAATATATCGATTCGATTATTTCTGAATTAATTGATGCAAAAGGAATTATTATTGATGTAAGAGGTAATCCGGGAGGTAATCAATTTGGAGTAATAAAGGTAGCAAACCGTTTCGCAGATCAGAAAAGACTTTTTGAAAAAGGCTTTAATGTAACAGGATCTAAACGGGAATTTAACAATCCAACATATTTTTACATTGAACCCGAAGGAGACAGGCAGTTTACAGCTCCGATAGTGTTGCTTCAAAATGAACATACGGCATCCGGGGCTGAAAATTTTGCTATAGCACTGCGAGTATTACCTAATGCTACTTCAGTTGGAACATTTACTGAAGGAGTTTTCTCAAGTTATTATCCGCATAGATTAGAAAATGGTTGGAAATTAACCTTGCCTTTCACTAATACTGTTGATCAAAACGGAAGCTGTTGGGAAGGGATAGGAGTTCCTCCTAATTTATATATGGTTAACAGGCAAGAAGATATTGCTTCCGGACACGATAAAGTTTTGGAGTTTGCTATAAATCTTATTGGAAGCGGCAGTCATTTTAGGGAGGAAGAGCAAGGAAGCCTTAATGATATGAGAGTTTCTATCGTCGATAAATTTTTAGAATTAAATGAAAAAAAGGAATTAGATGAGACTGTTAATGAAATTGAAGATTTACTAAACAATCATCCGGACGAAATTTATTTTAGCATTCAGGAATTAATGCTAGCTGCCAGAAAATTGCTGGGTGAAAATAAAATTAGTGTGCTGGAATCAATAATGGAGTTTGGTATAAAGGCATTTCCCGAGGATATTTCAACAATTTATTTTCTGGCTTTAGCTTATGAGAAAAATGATAAAACTTCAGAAGCAAGAGAACTTTACGAAAAAATAAGCGAATCCAAAGTTTTTTTCCCATGGGAAGAATATGCAGTGGCTAAAGCAAAGGAGTATCTGAACTCAAATTAAAGCAGCTTTGCATAATTATAGTTCTTATTAATAAATGAATTTGATAGTTTTCGTATATTTTAACAAAGAAAATCTGTGCTTATTGAAATCCTGACCGATACTAATTTTTTTCTTAAAATTCTTTAATTATCGTTCTGCATAGTTCAGAACTTAATCCATAAAATTAATATTAGGAGGTATTAAAATGAAAAATTTACTATTTACATTATTATTTTTAATTGGTTTTGCAATTCATGCGCAATCACAGGAATCTTCCAATATCTCAAAAAAGTACAATTTGAATTATCAAATGAAAAAGGGTACTGAGTTTACATTTTATAGTCTCGGTTATGGCAGTGTCAATAATGTTATTGGCGATACAACTGAATTTTTTTCGTCAAGGAAACGGGATCTGATTCAGGAATACAAAGTTCTTTCAAGCAATGTGACCGGAATGGCATTCGAAGTTAAATACCGGAAATTGGAATTTATTGATACCGATAAAGATGGAAATCAGATTGTTACTCCTTTTATACCCTTAAAAGGAAAAATTGTATACTTTACTATGAAATCCAATGGTGAACTAACCGATTTTAAAGGTTTTGATGATATTCAGGATATGCCTTTCCCTTCCGGCATTATGGACGGAGATTTGTGTAAAATGGAACTTACACATATGTTTCCTATTTTCCCTCAAGAACCTGCAGGTATTGGTTTTACCTGGACAAGAAAGGATTTTGGTTATATTATGAGCTATAAGGTAATTGATGAAATGGAGTATAAAGGACATGATTGCCTGCGAATATTTGCCCGATTTATCCCTGAAAATACTGAATACACCAGGAAAGATGAAAACGGAAGAGACATTTCGGTTGAAATCAAAGGCGGCTTTTATAGCGATATCTATTATTATGCCTATAAAGAAAAGATGATATTGTACAGGTTTAGTGTCGATTCATACAGAGAAGTTATGAAAGAAACACCTGACCATAATGTGACTGAACATTATGTAAGGGATCAAGCATATGAAGAACATATAATATTTAAAAAGTAGGAATCATGAAAACATTTGTAATTATTATTATTTGGAGTATTGCTTATACGGCGTATGGTTTTGGTGTTCCTGCTGATGCCAAGACCGATAAAGAGGCAATTGAACAGGTAGTATTCGGTTTTATTGAAAATTGTATGAACAATTTTGAGGTTGAGGGAGTTGAAACATACTTTCATCCGGATTTTATGGGATTAAGTATGGAAAACGACTCAATAAGAATAGCCACAAGGTCCACTTTTACCGATTATATCATTAAAATGAAAAACAATAAATCTGGTAATAATCAGGCCAGGAGATCTGTTAAGATATTAAGTTGTAAAGCTGTGAGGGATATTGGACTTGTTGAATTCGAAATATATCGGGGAAATGAGTTGCTGGGTACGGATTATATTGTTTTACTGAAATCTGATGGTGTCTGGAAGTTTGTCCGAAGCATAACACTTTATAATTCACAGTTAAACTATTTTGATCCGGAATTGGAATCGGAGAAAATCAAAACCGTAATAGAGGAATCATTGGTTGATGCTGCAGGTAATTACTGGGATATTGATAAATGGAAAAGGGGCTTTCATCCAAAGTTTACTGGATTAACAAGTGTAGGTACGGAGTTGGAGAAAGATACATACGCCGATTGGGAAGAATTTATAGTAACTATGGCATCAAAAGAGCCCGAAGGACACAAGGAGCTTATTACAGGAAAAGTTCCGCATATAGATGTGCTTGGACATATGGGAATTGCAGAAGTAAAAGTTTATTATGGTACAAGGCTAAATGAAACAGCTTATATTTTGCTATTTAATTTTAGTGATGGCTGGAAGATAATAAGCAAGGTCGGCTTGAACATAGAGGGAGTATGAATGAATATGAAAAAGAGAAAAAACATTCTTAGGTTTATTTTAAGGATAGGTTCCGTGCTAATTTCATTAAGCGGCATTGTGAGTATCATTGTTTCCATTCCGGTTAAAGCAATGTATAATGGAGTAGATCCGAATGGATTGCTTGGTCATATCGGAATTGTAAACGGTATTGTAGCCATAATTATCGGAACTTTCCTTTTTTGGTTCAGCTTTCGCCAATTCACAACTTGCTATAAGATTATACTCGCCGGATTATTAATGATTGTTTTGGGGCATATAGGAGCTATTTTCGGAGCACTACTAATAGGAACTGCAGGATTAATCCTGTGTTATACAGCGGGAATTTGGTCAATTGTATTAGGTATTAAATGCATTATTAAAAAAGCATGAACATTGATTTAATCGAAAATAAGATCAGGCTTACTAATACAAAAACAAAAGATATCGATAGAATTGTTGAATTTGAGAAATCAAACAAGCAATTTGTACATCAATATTCAAAAGAGAAGCATATGGCACTGCTTAATAACGATGATTGTTTGCATTTATCGATAAAGTGCTTGGAAGATGATAAATTAATAGGGCATATGATCCTATTCGGAATAGGTGATCAAAACAAGGTCCTTGAATTTAGAAGGATTACAATAAATGACAAAGGTCTGGGTTATGGAAAAGATGCAATCAGGTTATTAAAGTATTTGTGTTTCGAAAAGCTAGGATTTCACAGGTTATGGTTTGATGTTTACGACGACAACGACAGAGCCATAAGCTTGTATGAATCGGAAGGATTTGTAAAAGAAGGAACATTAAGAGAGAATATAAGAACGCAAGATGTGTACAGGTCTCAACGAATTTACTCTATGTTGGAGAATGAATACAAATAATCCAATAAAAGATGAGAATTAAGTAAATCGAAAGATGTAAGAATTTGAATTCAAGTTAGGTTTCATTTTCTAATTGATAAATCACTTAAATTTCCTTTATACTCTTTTTAATTGAAATTCAAAAACAATTAGCTATGGACATTTCAATCTTTTTCGCACGATTTCTGGGTGCTTTCTATCTGGTTTTCGGAATATTGTTTATTGTAACAAAGCAGTTGGGTAAGACAATAGATATGACCGATGATAAGGTATTTGTTAATAGCAAATGTTTCTGGAATTCCTTTATGAGTTTCTGCTCAAATCTTTAAAGAAGTAAGACTGAAAGAACAAATCCAATTTAATATCTAATAATTTAAAAAAAATGAAAAAAACATCACTTATTACATGTTTACTTGCATTGTTGGCAGTAAACCTATTCTCACAGAACACATCACAATTAATTGATGACTATTTAATAAGTATGAATCAAACAGGGAAATTCAACGGCAATGTACTTGTTGATGTTAATGGTTCTATCATATTTAACAAAGGGTATGGCTATGCAAATTTTGAATGGAAAGTACCTAACTCTCCGGAAACAAAATTTAATATCGGTTCAATATCAAAACAGTTTACAACGGTTATGATTTTTCAATTAGAGATGGAAGGCAAACTAAAACTCGATGATTTTATTTACAAATATTTGCCCGAATACAGGGAAGACATTGGTAAGAAAGTAACTATTGACCAATTACTCCAACACACATCTGGGATACCTTGTTATCTGAGAGATTATAAAAGAAGTAAAGACGATAATTTACTATTCCCGTTTCCCTCCTGGATACATTTTACAACTAAAGAATTACTCTCAAAGTATATGAGCGGAGATCTGTTATTTGAACCCGGCAGTGAATACAGGTACAGTAATACCGGGTTTTATCTTCTTTATTTAATAATTGAGAAAGTCACAGGGAAAACATACCAGGAAAATCTGCAAGAACGGATTCTGGGTCCGCTTGGTTTAAGGAACACAGGATTACTTGACAATTTTAAAGTAGTTGATCATCTTTCTAATGGTTATGTAAATACACCTACAGGAATGATAAAAGCACAAAGCGATTATGAACCGAACTATTACGGTGCGGATGGCATCTTTTCAACAACTTCAGATTTGCTTACCTGGAACCGGGCACTTCATTCAGGAGAATTTCTGCCGGCAACCATTAGAGAAAAAATACTAACTCCGTATTTGAAACAAGGTGACTATGTTCGGCACGGATATAGTATTGACTACTATGTGATGAGATTGCCCGGTATACCTGAACCGGTTAAATATACATCGTTCAACGGTGCAATCCAAGGATTTATAAGTGATGTTATTTGTTTTGAAGATGACGGAATTTCAATCGTTATTCTTGATAATAGTGATCAATTAATTCACACTCGAATAGCAGTTGCCATTTTTAAAATAATAAGGAATCAAAATGTTTCTGTTCCAAAACCGGCATTGAGCAGATATATAGCTCGAACTGCAATTGAAGAAGGAATCGACGAAGCAGTTTCAGAATATTATAAAATTCTTGATGAAGATTCCGATCAGTATGAAACCGGTTCTTTATCCGGTTTAAGCTGGACGGCTTTTATTTATGCTGACGCAGGAATGAATGAAAAGGCCATGACACTTCTTGAATTGAATACAATTCTTCATCCGAAATCGGATAACGCCTATAATGATTTTGCAGATTTTCTTGAGCATATCAATTCACCTGATGCAGATAACAAAAGAGAAACTGCCAATTCGTTAGTCACAAAGTATGATTTCAATTTTGAGAAAGGCAGATATCTCTCAGAGGTTAAAAAGGATTATAAAGCTTCTCTTGAGTGGCTGGACAAAAACATAACAGGTTCCAAACCACATCTTCCATCACTCTTTTTAGCAGCCCGTTCACGAATTTATGGGAATATAGAGGTTGAAAAGGCAATTGGATTATTACAACAATATCTGGAACTAAACCCTCAGGCATCCGACAGAACCCGGTCTGCTGTTTGGTGGCTTTCAGGGAAAGGTTATGAGCAACTCGGTTCTAATATTAAAGCCGTTGAATGTTACAAAAAATGTTTAGATATATCTCCTGATTTTAATCAGGCAAAAGAATCTCTTAATCAACTCAAAGAAAAGAAATAAAACATTTTTAATAAGCTAAAGATAAAAAAGCATGATTCATAAAGCATTAATTATTTTATTTTTAATCTTAACCAATTTTTCAGGGTCTAAAGCTCAAGTTCCAGGAGAATTTTCAATTACATATTTAGGGCATTCCTGTTTCCAAATAATTACATCAAAGGGAACTCAAATTATAACCGATCCTGTTAATTTTAAAGGTTATCATTTCCCAAAAGGAATTACTCCGGATATTGTAACCGTATCTCATAATCACATTGATCACAACAGTGTGGATGCCGTTTCGGGTAATCCCGAAGTGCTGATGGGTACTACATCAAACATTCAAGAAGTGATTTCCATTGATAAAATAATAAATGATGTAAGGATTTACACTGTTCCTTCTTATCACGATCCGGGGAAACACGGAAGAAATGCAATTTTTGTTTTTGAATTTGATGGTATCAGGATGGTTCATTTGGGCGATCTGGGGACGATTCTGTCAGATAATCAGGTTAAAGCAATCGGTAAGGTTGATATTCTAATGATACCGGTCGGTGGCCAGTTTACAATTTCAATTGCCGATGCAGATAAGGTGATAGAACAATTAAATGTAAAAAATATTGTTTTTCCAATGCATTTTAAAACCAAAGCATTTGATAGCCTGCCAAATACTGTAGATGATTTCTTAGAAGGAAAAGAAAATGTAGAAAGAATCTCAAGGAATAGTCTTTCTTTTAATTTCTCAGATTTACCTTCGAAAAGAAAATACATTGTTTTGGATTACCAATAGGCTCTAGGGTGAGCAGAAAAATATTATCCAATTAAATTATGTTGGAGAAATATTAAGACCTAATAAATAATTAACCATGGACATTTCAATCTTTTTCGCAAGATTTCTAGGTGCTTTTTATCTGGTCTTCGGATTATTATTTATAGTTACAAGACAATTAGGTAAAACAATAGAGATGACCGATGATAAAGGATTTGTTATTTCAACAGGCTATATCTCTTTCCTTATGGGATTGGCCGTCGTTGTACTGCACAATCAGTGGGTGGCCGACTGGAGGCTGGCTATAACTATTCTGGGTTGGTCAACCATGATAAAAGGTATACTCAAAATCGGTTTCCCCGAACTAATACATAAACAGTCGCAGAGATTCAAAAAGAAACATGTGCTTAGCACGATCTTCCTGATGCTTCTGGGAGGGTGGCTGCTTTGGATGAGTTTTGTCTGATTAAGACTAGATTAATCCTCCAATTAAGTTGTCAATACTATAGGAAATCCTATAAGAATAGAGTTTATAAAGGCAGTATTCGTTATCTCGGTATTTTTTGACTTAAGTAATTCCAATACTCAGGTTAAAGCTGAAGGTGCGATTCTTAACAATGTTATTTGCCATGAAATCAACAAATGAATCTTCGAATCAATTACATAGTAGAATGTTCAAAGAGATGAAAGACAAAGATATCTTTCACAAGGCCTTGGAATATGGTTGTGAATATGCGGATAATGCTCTCGACAGAAATGTTTTCCCGATAAGTAATGCACTGGAAAATCTGTCTGTCTTTGACGAGGACTTTCCTGAGTACTCCTCTTCGGCTTCCGATATACTGGATCTTCTGCATAATTTCGGTTCACCTGCCACTGTCTCTCAAATAGGAGGAAGATATTTCGGGATGGTTAATGGAGGAATTATTCCTGTTGCATTAGCTACGAGATTGTTAACTGATTTTTGGGATCAAAATACGGTACTATATATAACATCACCAATAGCTTCAAAACTTGAATCAGTGACTGAAAAGTGGTTGACACAGATATTTAATCTCCCGAAAAGCACTGTAGCAGGATTTGTTAGCGGAACATCTATGGCGATATTCTGCGGTTTGGCTGCTGCACGATTTCGAATATATGAGAATTTAAACTGGGATTTTAATGCAAAGGGATTTATGCATGCACCAAGAATCAGGATAATTACCAGTAAGCACACACATAGTACTGTTGTTAAAATGATAACTGTTCTTGGATTTGGCAGGTCGAACATAGAATATGTTGAAACCGATGATCAGGGAAGAATGATAAAAGAAAAGATTCCTGAGATGGACCACAAGACGATATTGATTTTACAGGCAGGGAACGTTAATTCTGGTTCATTTGATGATTTTGAAGAGATTTGTCAACTGGCTAATGATGCTGGGGCTTGGATACATATAGATGGTGCTTTTGGCCTTTGGACTGCGGGATCTGAAAAATTGAAACATTTAACAAAAGGAATCGAAAAAGCAAATTCCTGGTCGGTTGACGGACATAAAACCTTAAATACTCCTTATGATTCAGGAATAATTTTATGTAATGATAAAGATGCTCTTGTTTCTTCATTACACGCCACAGGATCATACATATTATATGGTAAAGAAAGGGATGGTATGCTTTATACTCCCGAAATGTCAAGACGTGCAAGAGTGGTAGAAATATATGCTGTTTTAAAATATCTTGGGAAAAAAGGAGTGGGTAAGTTGGTAACAGGGTTACACGAGAGAGCCTTACAGTTTGCTTACGAATTAGAACAAAATGATTTTGAAATATTGAACGACGTGGTTTTTAATCAAATTCTGGTATCATGCGGAAAAGATGAATTGACGGAGAAAACTCTTAATGTATTACAAGAACTAAGAGAATGCTGGTGCGGGGGATCGCAATGGTTCAATCGTAAAGTAATAAGAATTAGTGTATGTTCGTGGGCTACAACTTCCAAAGATATTTCCAGATCAGTTAAATCATTTGTCGAAGCAAGAGATCGAGCATTAAACTTCAATAAATAGAAATATTTATTACGATACAATACAATTTAAAATTTTACAAATATGATTAAGAATTTAGCCCCCGATATTCAGAGAAAAAGGCTGCTAATAGAAGGATTTTTTACTATTAATGTTAGCGAAAAAGAAATTACGGAGTATTTCAACGAAATCACCAATAAACTTAATGTACACGTTTATGGTGAACCAATTATATTTAGTACAGGTAATGACCTGGATTCAGAAAATGCCGGGTTTGATGCATTTGTCCCGTTGTTCGATTCGGGTATATCTTGTTACATATGGACAAAATTTAAATTTCTGTCTATTATTATTTATACATGTAAGGATTTTGATACACAAAACGCAGTTTATACTACTGAAAACTTTTTCAAATTATCTAAAATGGAATGGATTGTTTTTTAAATTACTAACTATAAAATTATATTACGCAATGAAGAAAAATTATTTAACGCTTATTTTGCTATTTTTTGTAATGACCAGCTGTGATAAAAAAGCTGCAGATTACAAAATTTTATATGGATTTTGGGAAGCGAGTTTTTCACGACCTATGCCAAACCAGAAATTTATAATTAATTTTTATGAAGAAGCAGGAAATATAAACTGTAAAATACATTCTTATAATAATGGAATGAAATATAGTTCTTTAAAAGGTTCTAATATTAAGTTAAAAGGTACTGATGTTTCCTTCATTGTAAATAAAGAAGCGAATGTTTGTTATAAGGGGAAATTAGATATTCAGAATCTGACTATTAAAGGGAAACTCATTTATGCTAACGGATCTAAGCAAGAATATAATTTGAAAAAAATCCCGAATAAGGATTTAGAAAAAGATTTTCCTGGATTATCAAGACTTTTATCCGATAATGATAAAATTGTTAGTCAATCAGAAAGTATTGATGATGGATGGATGATTGGCACTTTGAAAGAAAGTATGCTGGATACAAATTTATTAAATGAAATGGTAGAATCTATTAAGAAGAATGAATTTGGGAAAGTGCATTCCGTGTTAATAGCAGAAAAAGGCCAACTGGTTTTTGAAAAGTATTTTGATGGATTTTATACGAATGATCTTCACATGCTGCAATCTTGTAATAAGAGTATAGGTTCTCTTCTTACCGGAATTGCAATTGAAAATGGATATATTAAGGATGTTGAACAGAAAGTAAATGATTTTTTTCCTGAATATACTAAAGACATGGATACAAAATGGGATCAGATAAAATTGAAGCATTTACTTACCATGTCGGTAGGATTAAACTGGGAAAGGGATGTTCATGATAGGATTTATGAGATTTCAGATGATGTTATTGCAACTACTTTGCAACAGAAATTTGCGCATGAACCAGGAGAATTATTTGAATACAGAAATCCACAAACTGACCTGATAAGTGGAATTATTTTAAATACTTCGAAAGGTTCTGTTCAGGATTTTGCCAATAAATATTTGTTTGAGCCTTTAGCTATTAAGAATTATTATTGGCCAAATTTTAAGAGTAATAATTACTGCTTAATGTCGGGTTCTTTAGCATTATCATCAAGAGACATGCTAAAAATAGGACAGTTGGTTTTAAATAAAGGACAATGGAATGGAAAACAAATAGTATCAGAAGATTGGATAAATGAGTCAACAAGTTTTAAATTTAAAACTGATCAAGGGTTTAACTATGGATACTTATGGTGGTTGGGCGAATCAAAAACCAAGCCAGGGCTTAAGGCAATTGTTGCCATAGGAATTTCGGGACAACATATTTTAATAATTCCGGAAAAGGAATTGGTTGTTGTTACTACTGCCGATAGTATGGATGAAAGTCCAAATTCTTTGTTAACTATGATTGATGAATATATTATTAAAGGAATAAAATAAGTAACTATGAATAAGAATTATGTTACTAAGCTTGATATTAAATATAAGCACTTAGAAATAATTGATATTCTTGAATTAGTAAATCAGGTTAAAGACAAATGGTTTAATCAATCCCTTACACAGGTTAATGATAGTGTTATGAGACTTGGAATTGTCGAGGGAGAATACCATTGGCATAAACACGATAAAGATGATGAATTCTTTTTTGTTCTTGAAGGGAAATTATTAATTGATCTGGAAGATCGTACCATTGAATTAAACCCAAATCAGGGAGTAACTATTTCAAAAGGAGTTCTTCACAGACCAAGAGCTCCAATAAAAACTATTATGCTAATGTTAGAAACTAAGGAAATAGAACCAACCGGAAGTTAATAATTTATTTGTACTATACCGTTATAAATTGAGTAATGCATAAGAAATATTTAGCCAATAAATATGCAATTATCTTATATTTAGTAGTTGTTAAAATTATCTTTCATCTGGTTTTACCTGAATATGGTTATTTTAGGGATGAACTATATTATATAAGTATAGGTGATCAATTTTCATTAATTAACTTGGATACATCACCACTATCACCGTTATACTTAAGACTGTTCACTCTATTACTAGGGTATTCACTTAAAACAATTCATTTGGCGTCATCATTGGCAGGAGCCGGGGCATTGATTTTCTCATGCCTGATAACAAAGGAATTGAGAGGTGGAAAATATGCAATATTGCTTACCGGTTTATTCATTCTCCTTTCGGGATTTACAGCCTTTGGGTCATTGTTTACTTATGATAGTCTGGACTTTCTGATTTCAACTGCTGTTTTATATTTTTTGGTGAAATTGGTAAAAACAAATAACCACAAACTGTGGATTTTTATCGGATTTCTTCTGGGATTGGGGTTTTTAAATAAACTTACTATATTGTTTTTCGGTTTTTCAATAGTTGCTTCCTTACTGTTAGCTGGTAAATTTAACGAGTTTAGAACCCGTCAGATATGGATTGGGGGAATTATAGCATTTGTTTTTCTTATACCATTCATAATCTGGCAAAATAAGAATGATTGGTATTTCATAAATTTTGCATCGAACTACCCGGGGGGTATTTCCTATGCAGCATCTTTTCCCGAGTTTGTCTGGAATCAGATTCTGCCAAACAATCCCTTTACATTTCCTGTATGGATAACGGGATTGTATCTCTTACTATTTAAGAAAAGTTGGAAGGAATTCAGGATCTTTGGTATCTTGTATGTTTTTCTTTTCCTTTTGTATTTTTTAATTAAGGGCAAATACTACTTTCTGATTCCAATGTATGCGGTTTTGATGCCAGTTGGGGCAATACAAATAGAAGAACGTATCACGGCAATCGGGAAAAGAATTGTTATTCCGTTGATGTTTGTTTTGTTGAGCATGCCTATTGTTCCCCTGATGGTACCCGTTTTACCGGTTAATTACCTGGTTGATTATGTGAAAGTATTCAATACCAATGCAGGAGTAAAGTATGAAAACCTGGAGCTTGCAGTCTTACCACATCATTTCGCTGAGCGTTTCGGCTGGGAGGAACTCGTTTCGGAGATAGCCGGTGTATTCCATACGGAGGGCAGAACGCATAATT
Organism: Bacteroidales bacterium; assembly: GCA_963664245.1. Classification (GTDB taxonomy): domain Bacteria; phylum Bacteroidota; class Bacteroidia; order Bacteroidales. The sequence goes on along the minus strand of OY760934.1, from coordinate 883,685 downwards.
CCGAAATCGGAATTTTAACAAATAACTACGGTATAGCAAGTGCAGTTCATTTTTATAAAAACAGGTATAAACTACCTGAACCAATTTCAAATGCCGGATGGTTTTATTTTGAGATTCATAAAGCGGATATTCGTAAAAAGGACTCGTTTATTTGCATTGGATACCCGGAGTCGCAATTAAAGAATATATTTTCAAGTGTTAAAAGGAAAGGCCTTTTTACAAATCCTTACTGTATGCCACATGAAAACAACAGGCCAATTTATTTTTGTAAATATCCAAAGTATGATATAGAAGAATATCTTAAAATTGACAGAATGATTGATAAAAACTTTTTATCAGTTTTAGAGAATAAAGGTGTTGAAAAGGCTGTTCAGTTTTATTACGAACAAAAAGAAATAAATGAACATGCAATTCTATTTACAGAAAACCAGATAAATAGTTTGGGATATAAGTTGCTTCGGAATAATCAAATAGATGAGGCTATCTTGTTATTCAGTTTTAATGTAAAGGTATTTCCGGAATCATTTAATGTATACGACAGTCTTGGAGAAGCATATTTGAAAGCAGGAAAACAAGATCTTGCGATAAAGAACTACAGAAAGTCACTGGAATTAAACCCGGCTAATGAAAATGCCAGGAATATTATAAATAAAATAAATAGAGGTAATCATGAAAACAAATAATATTCTTATTAAATTATTTTTCCTTCTTGGGCTAACATTTAATATTTTCTTAAGTTATGCTCAAGAACTTCAATTGGATAAAGAAATTAGGGATAAAACTATTAATGAAATAGCACTTATGCTCGAAGAAAATTATGTTTTACCTGAAATAGGTGCAAGTTATTCAAACCATTTAAAAAGTAACTTAAGGGATGGAGGGTATGATAAAATTAAAAAACCTGAGATTTTTGTTGAAAAAATTATGTCTGATTTAAATGAAATATATGAAGATAAACATCTAAAAGTTAATTATAATCCACGTTATATTCAAAATATAAGAAATAGGCCCACTGCCAGTAAAGAAGAGCTGGAAGAGGAAAGAAAAGCAAAGATTATAAAAGAGCGTAAAAGAAATTATGGCTTTAAGGAAATTAAAATCTTAACTGGTAATATCGGATATCTTAGGTTCGATGAATTTCCTTCGGATAGAGGTAGTAATACCATAATATCATCAATGGGGTTTTTGCAATACTGTGATGCTTTAATCGTAGATCTAAGATATAATTCAGGAGGAAATCCAGAGATTATAATGCTTTTAGGAGGCTATTTTTTTGATGAAGATAAAACATTTGAATTTTCGGGTATATATAATCGAATTAAAGATAAATATTATCAGCAAAGATCACTTTTGTATATTCCGGGCAATAGATTATCTGATGTCGAATTGTTTATTTTAGTTGGTCCAAAAACATTTTCAGCAGCTGAAGCATTTGCATATGACTTGAAAAATTTAAATAGAGCTACTATTATTGGTGAAAATACAGTAGGAGGAGCGCATGCTGCAAATTCATTTATAGTAAATGATTATTTTTTAATCCAAATGCCTTTCGCCAGACCAATAAATCCTGTAACTAATTCTAATTGGGAAGGTGTTGGTGTTGATCCGGATATTAAATGCGACAGCGAAAATGCATTGCAAATAGCATATGAATATGCCTTGAGAAAAATTGTTGATAAAAATGAAAATGAGAATTATATCAATTCCTTGGGTTATGCATTAATCAGAGAAAGTATGTTAGACATGGCAATCAGTGTATTCAAAAAAAATGTTGAATTGTATCCAAATTCAGCAAATGCATACGACAGTCTTGGAGAAGCTTATATGCTCTTAGGTAATTACGAATTAGCAATAGAAAACTATACAAAATCGGTTGAATTGAATCCGGATAATACAAATGGAAGAAATAATTTAGAAGAGTTAAAAAAACGAATAAATAAAAGCGGGGAATAGTTCCCTTCTAATAATAGAATATAAATTTTTATCATTTATTAATAATCACTTAATTTTAAAATCTATGAAAACAAAAGTTTTTTTATTTGTAATTTTTACAGTTATTAGTTTAAATTTATTTTCACAGAATGATGAAGAGCTAATAAAAAATGTAATTCAGAAATCTTATATTGATGCAATAATGAATCAGGGAGTGGTTGAACATGCTACAGATGGATTTCATCCTTGTTTTACCTTAATTGGTTTGAATAAGGATCAAACAACAGTAAGTCTTTTACCAATATATAATTGGATTGAATATACCAGGCAGTCAAAAGAGAGGAATCCTGAAGGCTCAAAAGACAAATATATTTGCGAATTTAAGTTTATTGATATTACGGGAAATACAGCCATGGCAAAGCTAGAACTATCCGTAAATTCCAATAAAGTCTTTACAGATTATGTCGGTTTATACAAATTTAAGGACGGCTGGAAGATTGTTAATAAAATATATCAATCGGCAGAATAAAATAAATTGAATTTTTTTATTAATTAAGTATCATATCGAGCAGAATGAAGACTATTATAAGAATTTTTACCATAGGTTTATTATTATGTTTATCCATCAACCAGAACATTGCGTGTACAATAATAAAGGCAACCCATAACGGAACAACATTTATTGGGAACAATGAAGATGGAACAGATCCTATTACATTCTTATGGTTCAAACCGGCATCTAAAAACAAATATGGTTGTATCTATTTTACTTTAAGCGATAAATGGCCGCAGGGAGGGATGAATGATCAGGGACTTTTTTACGATGGTACTGCAGGTCCTGTGAAGGAAATCCTGAACTCAAAAGACAAACCCGTATTCAACGGGAATCTATCGCAAAAAATGCTTGAAGAGTGTGCCGATGTCGATGAAGCGATAGCCCTGTTAAGAAAGTACAATTTGGAGTATTTCTGGAACGGCCAGATGTTTTTGGCAGACAAATATGGAAATTCCGCAATTATTGAAGGAGATACTATCATTTATTCGGAAAAATCTTATCAGGTAGCCACTAACTTTTATCATTCAAATCCCAAAATTGGAGGTTTCCCCTGTTACAGGTATGATGCGGCTGAGGCGATGATTCAAAATATGCCGGTCTTGTCTTTTGATGCTGTTACGACCATTATGCAGGCTGTACATCTGGAGGGGTACAGCTTTACGCAATATACAACCATACATGATTTAAAAGGCTTGAAGATTCGGTATTATAAAGATTCTGATTTTAAGAGCTATATAGAAATTGACTTAGTGGCAGAACTGGAAAAAGGAGAAAGAAGGATTCAGACTGAGGATTTCTTTAATGAGTCTTCCGTTAAGCGGATTTCCGGTAATGAACCGATCCTTTTTAACGGAACATTAGAATCTTACTATGAGAATGGTAAACTGAAATGCATGTTGAATTTCTCGGATAACTTGCTGGACGGTTCCTGTGAGGGGTTTTATGCGAATGGCACCAGAGCCTGGAGTTCTGATTTCAGTATGGGCAAGGTTAAAGGTTCTCTGTTAAATTGGAACAGGTCTGGCAAACCGGTTGTAGGGTATTACTTTATTAACAACTCCAATACTGTTTTAACCGACTACTTCCCGTCCGGAGAAGTACTGCTTAATTTGACACTGCTTAATGAAGAGGACAAAATTGAACCCGTCAAAATCACTGTTCATAACCAGGACGGTTCAATCGGTTTCAAAGGCCGGTACAATAAAGGTAAGCTCTTCGTAAACAATGAAAGTGAACCCTTTTCCGGCATATTAACAGCCAAATATATTGAACAATCTACCTTTGTTCAATACGAATATAAAAACGGCCTTCTTCACGGGGAAATACAAAAATGGAATACTAATGGTAAAATTCTTAAAACAGAAGTATTCCAGAATGGTAGTTTAAGAAAAGTTCTACGATATAATTGATTCTTTCAATCTTGTTACGATTTTCCTTTCCTTTTATATAAACAACCTATATAGATTATATTAATTATTTTAACCTTAAAATTATGAAACAAATAATTTTGAAGAAGAGTTGGACTTATAAGCTTTTATGGTTCGCTCTATTTGTAATTTCCTTTTATTTTAAAGGAGGTGATAAACCTTTAGAAGCCGCTATCTGGTTAACCCCGATTTTTTTATTGAGGTTTATTAGAGAAACAAAACCTTATTACGGTTTTTTGATTGTTTTACCTTTTGTAATTATTGAAACATTAATTACCGATAAAGGGATACTGCCATTACCGAATAAGGTCTTTTTTATTTTAACTTCCATAAAGTCAGCAATTTTTCTAATGCCCTTTATTTTTGATCGGATTTTGTATAAATACTTACCCAAGTATGCAAAAACATTACTATTCCCGGCTCTTGTTATTGTTGTTGACGTATTCTTAATGTCAAGATATACAGGAGGTACATGGGGGAATCCGGTATATGGAATAAAGAATATAAATTTATTACAACTCTCTTCTGTTACCGGCATATGGGGTATAATGTTCCTGATTTATTGGACAGCTGCATTTATAAATGAGTTGTATGAAAGCAAATTTTTATTAAAGAATCTACGTTGTTTAAGTATAGCATATATAACAATTATTATTTTAGTTTGGGGGTATGGAATTTTTCGATTAAATGTTGATAATACGAAATCAAAGATGGTTGAAATTGCTGTTGTAACACCCGGAGAGAATTATAGGGATGAAATATTTTCATTGGTGGGGCAGGTATTTGCATCAAAAAGGACAGGTACGATTAATTTACCTGAAATGAGAAAAACGATTGACGCCAGAATGAAATATTTGACATCTGAGGTTGAGAAAGCAGCTCAAACAGGAGTTAAAATAATATCATGGCCGGAGGGAGTAACTTTCTTTGAAGGCGATGAAAACAATTACATGAACGGTTTGATTAGAATAGCTACAGAGCACAACTCTTATCTGGCTATTGGATTATTTGTTATAAAAGATAATTGTGTTCAACTTGTGAGTGAAAATAAGCCGTTTATTTATAATAAATTCATCTTTATTTCTCCGAACGAAGGGATTGTATCCGAATATCACAAACAACATTTTTCGCCGGGTTTTGAAAAGATGATGACAATACCTGTCGAGAATAATATGCCCGTAATAGAGACTGAATTTGGGAAAATTACAGGGGCTATATGTTATGACATGGATTTCCCTCTTTTTATAAGACAAGCAGGGCAAGCCAGAGCAGACTTATTAATAGCACCTTCGAATGACTGGGAAGAAATAAAGAATACACATCCAAGAATGGCCAGAATGAGAGCTATTGAAAATGGAGTATCACTTCTTAGGCCAACCGGAACAGGCATTTCAATAATATCTGATCAGTATGGAAGGATTCTTTCACAAAATGATGATATATTAAGCAAAGGAGCTCCCCTGGTTGCATCTATACCTGTCGGGTCGGTTTTTACAATATATCCATTTACCGGTAATCTTATTGTTTGGATTTGTGTTGCTTTTCTGGTTGGACTTCTTATTCATATAATATTGAGTAAGATATATTCTAAAAAATGATCTTAATGCCAATTAGGTGTAGCTTTATATTCATAGTCGTCTTCTAAAGACTTATTCCGACTTTAATAATCAATAGATATTTAAAATGAAAACAGCAGTAATTAGTACATTATTGTTGGTTGGTTCTATTATTAGCGGTTACGCACAACAGGAATCAACCCATAATGCGAGTCTGGACTATTTTGTCGGTAAATGGCTAAATAAATCGGTAAATCAAATAACAAACGAAGTAACTTATGGTGAGTCTCAATTTTATTGGGAGATAGGAGAAAAGTGGCTTCACTGGAGTTTTAAAATGCATGGAGCTAAGGATACCCTGGAAATCCTGACATTAATAAGATATAATAAGCACAAAAATGTGTTTGCATTTTATTCTTTTAATCTTGCTGATGAAGAGCCAACTCCACATTTTAGAAATTGGATTGAATCAAACAAACTTCGGATAGAAAATGATTTCCAAGATGTAAATGTCTGTGTATACTTCTCAATAATTAATGATAAAGAATTTCTTCAGGAACATTCAAAGCTTAATGATAAGGGTGAAAGAATCAAAACGTGGAATACATATTATACCCGGAAAACCTATTAGAAAATAGTTGAAGAAAATTAAAATGATAGACTATATGAAAAAACTAAACCTTAAAATTGAAGTATTATTGTTTTTAATACTGCTGCCCTGTGTTTTAAATGGACAAAACAGAATTGTACCCGAGAAGGGCTACCAATGGCCTGAGAAAAAAAGAAGTTATTGGCCAACAAATGGCTGGTTAAGTGATTCAATAGAAAAATATGGTATTTGTCCGGACTTAATGAATGTGGCTGATAGCATAGCTAATTCAGATAATACTCTTCGAAGCTTATTAGTTGTTAAAGATGGTTTTATTGTTTTTGAAAAATACTATAATGAAGGTGGAATAGACAAGAGTACAGAGGTTTGGTCAGTAACCAAGAGTTTTACATCTGCTCTTATTGGTATCGCGATTGACCAGGGATATATCAAGAGTCCGGAAGATCTAATGATAAAATATCTTCCTGAATACCCTGCATTTGAAAGTATTTCAATACGTAATGTATTAACTCACACAACTGGTCTAAATTGGAATGAAGGAAATCAACAATCATGGATTCAATCAGAAGATTGGATAGAAGAAGCTCTTAACAGAGGTTTTTTTACTCCGCCAGGGAAAACACTTTTGTATAGTTCTGCTAATTCACATTTCTTATCCAAATTAATTAAAAAGACTACTGAAAAAACACCTGGCGAATATGCTAATGAAAATTTATTTATTCCATTAGGGATTAAATTTATTCCATCAAATCACCAGGAAAAATATTCTAACTGGCAAGAGCTGCATATACCTATTCCAAATAGTTGGAGACAAGATAACAGTGGTTTGGAAATTGGGGCATTTGGATTACATCTTACGGCACGTGAAATGGCTAAATTCGGATTTCTTTATTTGAATAAAGGAGTTTGGGAGGGAAGAACATTAATTTCTGAAAGTTGGGTGGAAAAATCGACAATGGACTATGTACATAGATCTGAGAATTTTGGCTTTGGGTTTCATTGGGTCATCACAAAAAGATATAATCAACCTTGTTTCGAAGCTGACGGCTGGGGAGGACAAATGATTTCAGTAATTCCTTCTCTGGATATGATAGTAGTTATTAAATGTGATGAAATAAATCCGAACAACAATAATGAGAGTTATAATATTCTAAATTTAGTAATAAGGGCCGCTAAAAAAGAAAATGATAAGCAATAAAACCGGCTACAATGTATAAAAATAATTACTGTTTAGTTAGTAATACCGAGGATTGTAGCTTGCTTCAACTTTTTTTGACAGGATTCAAGCCTGAAATTTACTTCTATTCTTATACTAACTGTAATGTAGAAATAATATTTAATTAAAAGAAAATGGAAACAAGAACTGTGCTTAAAGAAATAATGACATTCTGGTTAATTACACTGCTGGTAATTATTATAGCAGGAGCATGTGATGAAGAATCGGATGAAAACAACAATTACAAAAACATTTGGAATCCTGCAACGGAAAATGTTAAGGGTACTCTTGAAACTATTAATGGAATTAATATAATGAAATTGTGGGGAACTAATTATGAACAGGGTTATGCCAATGGGTATTTAAACGCGCCAAATATCTTGCATATTATGAATGAGGTTATTAAAACTGAATTTAAGGGGATTACAAGTTCATATTGGGAAAATAAGTTTATGGAGAGTCTTGAAAAAATCAATATGCCCGATCGTTTTATCTCTGAATTTCAAGGGGCCTTTGACGGCATTAATGCACGGGCTGAAGGTAATGCCTTTTTCCCCGTATTAAAACGCGATCTTAAGTTAGAAGATATTTTAATTATGAATTGTTTTAGTGAGATTCTTTCTTTTAACTGTTCTTCCTTCGCAGTATGGGGAGATTTGACAGAAGACGGTAATGCGATAGTTGGGAAAAATAACGACTGGTTTATTACGTCCGCCCTGGAAGGGATTTCTCAAATCTTGTGTGTGAGAAAACAGAATGCAGGAAGTGGTATCATGAATACAATTTCATTTATGCTACCTGGTTCAATAACTATAGGAACAGGATTAAATTCGGATGGTGTTATTGTATTATTTCACGATGCTCAAGGTTTGACACCAACTCAAGCAACAATATATGATCCAATGGTTTATTCCGCATGGGAAGCTTTAGAAAGTTCAAAATCAACTACCGGAATAGATGATTTTAACAGTACTTTAAAAAGTCATCATGTTTATGTTACGCAAAACTTTATGGTTGGAACTCCAAATGACGAATCAAATTTTGATGTATGCGTTTTTGAATGCGATGGAAATAAAAATGTTGAAGACGGTGTTACAATAAGGTATCCGGAGGATTCTGATGATTATATCATATGTACGAATCATTTTCGGGAACGTATAGAACCTGTGAGTTGTTGGCGATATAATAAGATTCTGGAAAACATTGAAGAAATCAAAAATAGCGGAGGTACTGAATTTTTAACCGTTCAAAAAGCCTGGGACATGCTTTCCGAAGTTCCCATTGAAGGTTCATTGGTATATCACAGTATTGTTTATGAACCAGCAAAAGGATTAATTCATGTGGCTGTTTCAAAAAATCAGGTTCATGCTCCTGATTGTGATAAAGTAACGTTCAGTATTGAAGATTTATTTGGGAATTTGAATTGAAGATAGACTATTTATAACAATATAATTCAGCTTATAATATATACTAGCTTTATGCTCAGATTAGACATAAAGAATATTCGCGTTGTTTTTCTTGAAAACATTAAAATTGACGAAATTATGAGAAGAATACTTTTCATATTTTTAGGCCTGATAGTTGGCTTAGCCTTAAATGCGCATGAACTAATTGAATCTAAGGTATTGGCAAATGGATTATTCCGTATAACTGTGGATGGTATTAACTGTGTTGCTTTAATAGATAGTTCAGGAAATACGTTGCTTTCTGATAACTTGAAAGAATATCATTCAGAAATACTACTATCCGAGTTAAAAAAGCTGGGAAGTACAAAAATTAGCGTTATGATTAATACACATTATCATGATGATCATTGTGGTGGTAATATAGCAATAACTGAACCTATGGTTATATCTCATATAAATAACCGTAATGAATTATCAATTGATCATATTTCAACGTTTTGGCAGGATACATCTTTTGCTTTTCCTGACTATGCTTTACCTGATATAACTTTTACAAAAGAAATGGTCATCTTCTTTGGAAAGGAGGAAATAAAATTGCAATATTTCTCTGGTGGACATACCAATAGCGATATTGTTGTATATTTTAAAGAAGCCAATGTTGTTCATTTAGGAGATTTGCTTTTTTCTATCGGTTTCCCTTCAATTGATTCAGAGAGAGGTGGAAGTGCAAAGCTTTTTGCAGCAAACTTAAAAACCATTATGGATGAATTTCCTGATGATGCCATTTATGTAGCCGGTCACGGGGATGAATTTACCAAACAAGAACTTATAAACTATCAAAAAATGATTTATGAATCGGTAAATAGCATTGAGAAAGAGATGGATAAGGGTTTGGATCTAAATCAAATTAAAGAAAAAAAGCTTTTAAATAAATGGGTTGATTATTCATATGGATATTTCGATTGCAACGATTGGGCAGAAATACTTTATGAAAGCATATTATGGAATGATTCTTTAAACAGATTTTTTGATGTTTCAAGGGCAGGAGGGAATTATTTTGATTTGCAGGTACCAAATAATAGTCCATTGACTTTTTCTCCGGGGATTATTTCCAAAACTTCTTATGAAGGATGCTCTGGTTTTAGCAATAACATGAATGAGTTTATATTCCAACGTTGGAATGGGAATACCCCAATCCTTTATATCACAAGAAAAGAAGGAGACGAATGGACTAAGCCACAAATGTTAGAAATTCAGGGAGATTTTAAGATGTATGATTTTACTTTAACACCACTTAAAGACGCAATTGTTTTTGCGTCTTCATATGAATTGGATGAATTGGGAGAATATCAGAAAGGACATAATATATTTATATTAAAAAAGAATAAGAAGGAATGGAATGTCAAACCTGAGAGTTTGGGATTTCAAATAAATTCGAAATATCATGATAGTTATCCAAGTATGGCTTTAAATGGTAATATATATTTTTTTAGCAGAAGACCTGGTGGATATGGTGATTCAGACATATATATGTCTGAATTAAAAGATGGAGTATACCAACAACCTGTTAATCTGGGAACAAAAATAAATACAAAATACCATGAGTGGGACCCGTATATTGCACCTGATGAAAGCTATTTAATTTTCTGCTCGAAAAAACCTGAAAGTTATGGTGAAGATGATTTATATGTTTCATTTAAATTGGAAGATGGCACATGGAGCTTCCCGGTTAATTTTGGTGAAAAAATAAATTCAATCTTTAGTGAAAATAGACCATATGTGTCTCCTGATGGGAAATATTTATTCTTTACCAGGAATGTTAATAATAATAGAAATATTTATTGGGTTGATGCTGGAATTATAATGAAAATAGAGGAGAATCAGAATTTTTAACTGTTCAAAAGCTCGGGATATACTTTCCGATCTCCCCATTGAAGGTTCATTGGTATATCATAGTATTGTTTATGAGCCAGCAAAAGGATTACTTCATGTAGCAATTTCCAAGAATCAAATTTATGTACCCGATTGTGATAAATTGCTTGCTGAGAAAGATGAAATAATCAATGATAATAAATTGTTGATTCAAAAATTAAAAGAAGCAGAACACGAAAAATGTGAACTCAAAATAATTTCAGAAAGGGATCATATGTCAATAATAATCAATGTGATTCTATTATTGTCGAGATTCAAAACTTCATTAATAAATATTAATCATTTCCTTATAAAATAAGTTGAAATGTTCATATGAAATTTTATAGTAACCAGTAAAACCTACAATTATGTTTAGAAAAATGTTATTGTTTCATGTAATTCTTTTTTATGGGATATGTGCCGGATTATGTTCAAATACTATACTTGATACGTTGACATATAAAGTTGACTTGACGAATCTTGAAGATGATCTTTTTCATGTCGAAGTTAATTGTACAAATCTAACTCCTGATAATGAAATATTTAGTTTTATAGCTATTGTTCCCGGAACTTACAGAATTTCTGATTTTGGTAATTTTGTGACTTCTTTCGAAGCATTTGATATAAATAACTCAAAACTTAAAGTAAATCGAATTAACACAAACCAGTGGAGAATAGAAGATCCTGAGAAAGTATCCAAGATTGTTTATACAATAGAAGATACATATGATGCAAAAATACAGGAAGATGCCATATCATCATCCGGAGGGACACTGATACATGATGACTTAGTTATTCTTAATCCTTTTGGAGTTTTTGGGTTTTTTAATGGTATGCGAAGTAATCCGGTTAAGATACAGCTCAATTATAAAAATGATTGGGTAGTTGGAACATCTTTGAAAAAAGGCAAAAATGGATATTATAATGGATCTTCCTATGATCAACTAATTGACTCTCCTATTCTTATTGGTGACTTAACGCAATCTTCATTGAAACATAATAATTTGGATGTAAGTATTTATGTATATTCCACAAATTCTGAAGTAGATGCTAATAGTGTATTAGAAATCGTAAAGGGTGTAATAAGTTCAGCCGGCGATTTCCTAACGGATTTTCCTGTTACGTATTATACTTTCTTATTTGTTTTACCAGATTTAAAAACAGCTTCAGAATTTGGATTGTCAAGTCAGGGTGCATTAGAACACTCGAACAACTCTCTCTATTATTTACTAACAGAAACAGGAATCCCTTCGAATTTAAATAAAACCATTGCTCATGAATTCACGCATATTGTTACCCCGTTAAGTGTGCATAGCGATAAAATGTATCCGGTAGATTATATGAAACCTGCGGCATCTAAACATCTCTGGCTTTATGAAGGAGTTGTGGAATGGGCTTCAGATATAATGTTATTAAGAAATAACATTATAGATTTAGATAATTATTTGGGAGAGATTTCCAGAAAAATGGGTGTAAAAGAATCCTTAGGGGAAATAGAAAGTTTAAAGGATGAGAGTCTAAATATTTTTGACAAAGACTCCAGAAGGATTTTACAGATTTTTTATAGTAGAGGGGCTTTAACCGCTTTATGTTTGGATATTGAATTACTTACCCAATCTAATGGTAAATGGGGGCTAAGGGAATTACTATTAAAATTAAATAAACAGTACAGCAGCGACAATCCGTTTCCTGAAGATGATTTTTTCAAGATTTTGGTAGAATTGACTTATCCTGAAATACAAGATTTTATTAATGATTATATTATTGGGGATAAAGAACTACCTTTTATCGAATACTTGAATAAGGTTGGAATAAAGTATTTCTCTGAATCTGTAAGTGAGCAACCAGTATTTAGTTTTAGCATTTTTTATAATAGTGATGGAGAGTATCTTGTCAGAAGATTGAACATAGATGGTAAGAATGCAGGATTGAAAGAAGATGACCAAATTATCAGCTTATTTGGCATAGAACTTAAAAAGGAAAATTTAGATCAGATATTTAAGCTCAGAAATAATATGAAGGTAGGAGATCAGTATGAGATAGTTATAATTAGAGGAAAGAGGAAGAAAGTATTAACTCAAATACTATATGCAAAAGTGAATCATCATGTACTAAATGAGATGGAAAATATTTCTGAATCTCAAAGTTATTTAAAACAAGCATGGATACACAACAATAGTTTGTTTTCAGGACAGTAGTATTTAGCTTCTAAGGTAGTTTTAACAAATTCGTTATTCAAAACCTAAAATATACTATTTATAAGAAATTTGAAATTCCAAAAATAAATTAATTACTTGTTATAAAGAAAATGTTTTTAATTCTAAAAAGTATTCTCCTGACATCTATTACTTGCTTTTTACACAAAATTGCTCTTTTGCTCAAGATTTGTTTAGTATTAATAAACCTGAAAGAATTTTCTTGAAATTGTTTGATATTACAGGGAATGAAGCCCAATGTCTTATCGATGAATATATACTTCCAGGCGAATATAGTGTTGAATTTTGTTCTAATAGTTTAAAAAAGGGAATATTATATAGGCTTCAAAATTCGAATGGTTTTATATGTAAGAAAATGATAGTGCTATAATCGTTCTAATAGTAGCTAATATTAAATGGATAAATTATGAATATAATAGATTTATTAGCATCTACACAAGGATTAAAAGGAAGTGAAGCGAATATTGTACTCGCTCAGAAGCTTGCAGCATCTGAAAATCATGAAGGAATAAAAGAACTTGTAGAAAACCTTTTTAATAAGGATAAAAGGATAAAAAGTGATTGTATTAAAACGCTTTATGAAATAGGATATATTAAGCCCAGACTTATTTCCGATTATTATAAAGAGTTTCTCAAGTTACTTACTAGTAAAAACAATCGCCTTATTTGGGGAAGCATGATTGCAATTGCATCTATTGCAGATTTAAGACCAAAAGAGATATTTACAGAACTTAAGCTGATAATGCAAACTATAAAAAAGGGTTCTGTGATAACAGTTGATGCAGGAATTGAGATTCTTGCCAAACTGAATACAAATCCGGATTATTTTAATACGATAGATCCGTTATTATTTGAACAATTATGGAGATGCCCGATAAAACAACTTCCTATGTATTTTGAGAAATTACTCATTTGTATAAACCATAAAAACAAAGAAATTTATCTTTCCATTATTGAAAAAAGAATGTATGAATGTGAAAGAGATTCACAAAAGAAACGATTAGAAAAGGTTAAAAAACAGATTAATAATTTATAAATAAAACTATAAAATGCGCATAAAAACCATAATAGTCAGTGTAATTTTTTTAATAGGTTTAGTATTCAATGTTTTATCTCAGGATATTAGGGGCAATCTTGATTCCTTATTCAATACATTGTATCATAAACACGATTTAAACGGATGTGTTCTTGTTGCAGAAAAGGGAAAGGTAATTCATAAAAAGGCTTTTGGATTCTCTGATTATAATAAGCAAAAAGAACTTACCACAAATTCAATGTTTGAACTTGCTTCAATTTCAAAGCAGTTTACAGCAATGGGAATTATGATGCTTTATGAGCAAGGATTACTTGAATACTCATCAAACATTAAGACTTTCTTTCCTGAATTTCCTTATGATTGTATTACAATTCGAAATCTATTGAATCATACTTCCGGGCTACCGGATTATGAAGATGTTATTTTAGAGCATTGGGACACATCACGAATAATAACGAATAAAAACCTTATAGAAATTTATCAGGAATACAAACCTCCATTGCAATTTAAGCCTGGGGAGCAGTATAGATATTGTAATATGGGATACATTTTATTAGCGTCTGTAATCGAAAAAGTTTCGGGATTATCCTATGAGGAGTTTATGAAAAGGAATATTTTTATTCCACTTGGCATGACAAGAACCAGAGTTTATAGAAGAAGATATAAGCCGGAAATAATAGATGATTATGCTTTAGGTTTTGTTATGTCGTTAAAACACAAAAAGTATATGTTACCTGATAGTATTGAGAATTATAAAAGAGTGTTTTATTCTGATGGATTATTAGGAGATGGATGCATCAATTCTTCAGTTGAGGACTTATTCCTGTGGGACAGGTGTTTATATACAAGCAAACTGGTAAACCAAAAAATCCTGCAAGAAGCTTTTACTCCGGGAAAATTAAACGATGGTATTGATATTGATATTGGGTTTCAGGGTGATTCGTATGGTTTCGGCTGGCGTATCCATAATTCCATTAACGGTAGAGTGGTATGGCATACCGGTCACTACCCCGGATACAGTACCTTAATACGGCGTTATACGGATATCGACAGAACAATAATATGTCTGAGTAATAACGGTTACGAATTTTATCTGAACATGGATGCAATCAATGATATTCTAAACGGTAATTCAACATTGGCGGTTCGTTCTTACTTTGACCGGCAACTTCAAATAATATTCCTCGATAATAAGATTGTCTCGAAAAAAGATTCGTTGACAAAAATGATAAATAACAAGGACAATTACATTGTTATAGAAAGTAGGATCAACGGGCTTGGATACGATTTACTTAACCTGAACAGAGTTCAGGACGCAATTTCAGTCTTTAAATGCAATACGGAATTATTCCCGGGTTCAGCCAATGTTTACGACAGTCTTGGGGAGGCATATATGCATAACAGTCAATACGAGTCGGCAATAATAAATTATAGAAGATCAATGGAATTGGATCCTGAAAATAGGAATGCTCTTGACAAGATAGGGTATTGCGAACAAAGAATAAAAGAGAATAAGTAACTGTTGTTAAACAATTTGGATAGTACCGTTATTTTAAGTTTTCTCAATAAATAACAGGATATAATCTTTCATTTATTCAATGACATGATAGAAACAAAAAGGTTAATAATTAAGCCCCTTTCGCTTAAAGAGTTGATAGATTATTTAAAAACTCCGGATATATTAGCTAAGAATATGGGATTGCCCCCTTCAAAGTCGTTGATTAATAAAGAGACTCAGGATGCTATTTTAAATGAATTACTTCCTAATCTTTCTGATGCAAAAAAGAATCCATTGTTTAATACAATGTGGATTATGATAGAGAAAAAGAAAAATGCAATTATTGGAGGGATCTGTTTTCATGGAGAACCGGATGAAAATGGAGAAGCAGAAATAGGGTATGGAACTGATGAAGAATACAGGAATAAAGGGTATATGACAGAAACAATTTGCGGATTAGTAAGTTGGTTAAAGGATAATAAATTGGTCAGAATAATTAAAGCTGAAACGGACAATGGTAATTCGCCTTCTATAAGAGTATTAGAAAAAAATAACTTCAAGACGGTTAAAGGATCCGATAACTCAGTAATAATGAAATTGGAATTGTGAAAAATATATTCAATTGCTGTATAAGGCATTATTAGTAGATGTCGTAAATTCTTAAGTATTGGTTACATTTTTATGATTCAGATGATATGAAAGCAAAATTTGTTCATGTAAATATTATTGCATCCGACTGGCGAAAACTTACAGAATTTTATATACGGGTATTTGGATGCGAACCTGTACCTCCTGAACGAAACTTATCAGGTGAGTGGTTAGAGAAAGGAACGGGTATTCATAGAGCTGAAATTCAAGGAATACATTTAAGGTTACCCGGTTATGGCAACAAGGGGCCCACGCTTGAAATCTTTCAATATTCAAAAAACAAAAAAAGAAATGACACTTCGGTCAACGGAGAAGGGATTGGGCACATTGCATTTCAGGTGGATAGTATTGAAAAATTCAAAAATGAAATATTAAAAAAAGGGGGAACTCTTATTGGTGAAACAGTTACATTACATGTTAAGGGAGCCGGAACAATTTCATTTTTATATTTAACAGATCCTGAAGGAAATATAATTGAATTACAGAGATGGGAATGAGAAGAATAGCAATTATTTCAGATATTCATGGTAATATTCCTGCACTGGAAGCTGTTGTCCATGACATAAAAAGCAGACAGGTTGATTTGATAATTAATCTTGGAGATCATATCTCAGGTCCTTTATGGCCTGAAGAAACTATCAGATTTTTAATGCAACAGGACTGGATTCAAATTGCCGGAAATCACGATAGAAATCTGGTAACGATGAGGCCTGAAGAAATGAATTTGTCTGATCGATGTGCAGTTCAGTTTTTGAATAATCAGGAAAAGAAATGGTTAAAATCATTACCTGAAGCATTAAAACAAGATGAATTATCAATGTTTCATGGAACTCCTGATAATAATAATGTTTATTTATTGGAAGTGGTAAAAGATGGATGTATAAGATTAGCTTTTCAGTTAGAGATACAACAATATCTTAAAGACATTGATTCAAGGTTCGTTTTGTGCGGTCATTCTCATATTCCCAGGGTAGTTGAATTTCAAAACGCAATAATTATAAATCCGGGTAGCGTAGGATTACAGGCCTATGATGACAATACTCCGGAATATCATATTATGGAAACAGGCTCTCCTCAAGCAAGGTATGCCATATTAAGTTATGATGAAAAAATCCACTCTGTTGAAATAATTGCTGTTACATATGATTATTTAAGTGCAGTAAAACAGGCTAAGAAGTATAGTCGCGAAGATTGGGCGATTGGACTTCGAAAAGGATACCTGACAAGATAGAAATAAGGATTATAGGTATTGTGCAGTAAAACCTTATTTAGTTAGAAAGAGTTTAATTTCTTATAAAATATTTTTATCCTATACTAAACAGAATAGATTTTTTATTTACTTATTAATCTTCAATTTCTTTTAAAGGGATACTATCCTTCTATTTTAATAACATCAACATATTTAACAATTATTGATCATGAAAGAAATGATAATTTTTCAATTTAGACTCATTTATATGCTAATAACTTTATTAGTTATGTTAAGTTCTGTTGCAAAATGTCAATCCATTCAAAATGAAGGGCTAAAATATCATTATTTTGATTCAGAACGGGTTCAGATCGCATACCTGGAAAAGGGTCAGGGAGAACCTGTCATACTTCTCCATGCAGCTATGGCTGATTCGAAATTTAATTGGGTACAGTTTGGGATTATGGATTCACTGGCTAAAAATTACAGGGTAATTGCTATGGATTTACGTGGTCACGGGAAAAGCGGCAAGCCTCACTATCCCAATGCTTATGGCCGTTTAATGGTCGGAGATGTTATAGCATTATTGGATCATTTAAAAATATTCGGAGCACATCTTCTCGATTATTCCATGGGGAGCCATATTGCCATGGCAGTTATGGCAGATTATCCGGACCGGATCATTTCGGCTTCCTTTGGTGGTCCCACATGGATAAAAACAGGTGGAGGAAACATAGAACCGCTACCTTCAAGAGAATTCTTTTCTAAAATGAACGATGAAGTTTTCGGAGGGAGTAACGATATGGATGCCATTATGTTTTGCCTCGGAAGCCAGGCGGACTGGGCTGTGACGAAGAAAGCCCTTGAAAAAGCACATGTTTCTTGTTTGTTTATCTTCGGAACAAAGGATGAAACCGGAAAATATATACCGGACTTAAAGAGAGAATTAGGTACCTGTGCCTCATTTACTGATATTAAAGGTGCCGGACACGGTGATGCATTGATTTATCCTGCATTCCTACAAACTGTTCTTCAGTATTTAAGTGATCACTATGGATCAATGCTACACTGAAAATTAGTAATAGATCACTAAATAAAATATCACCATAATATATCTATCTATTCTTAATGTTAATAAAACTTAAAAGCCATGAAAAAACTAATATTCATTTTAACTGTATTTATTTTGTTTAGCTCCTTATTGTTAGGTCAACAAGTGAAACTTGATAAAATAGAGGATTACGTTAATCAATCTATGGATGTTTGGAAAAACCCGGGTCTTTCAGTAACAATCGTAAAAGATGATTCTGTTATTTTTAATAAAGCATGGGGTGTTATGCAGATAAATGAAGATAAGAAAGTTACCTCCAAAACCATCTTTCCAATTTGCTCTCATACAAAATCTTTTACCGCAGTTGCATTGGGTATACTGGTTGATCGGAACAAGATCAAGTGGGATGAACCGGTGAAAACCTATTATCCGGACTTTAAAACCAAGGACGGTCACCTACAGGAAATAATTACAGTCCGTCACCTGCTAACACACAGCACAGGGTTGGGTAATATTTTAATGCCATGGATATTTACCGATTATTCAAGGGCACAATTGATAGAAAAAATAGAGGCCCTGGAAACCGGTTCTGAACTGAGTCCGGAGTGGGAGTATAATAACGTTACCTACCTTCTGTCTGAGAAAATTATAGAAAATGTTACGGGAAAGACATGGGAGGAATTTGTAGAAGAGAATTTATTTGGGCCTTTGGAGATGAATAACAGTTATACCTCAAAAGGTAGCGTGAAGAATCCGGAGATGATTGCGCAGCCTCATGAATTTATCGGTGACCGTATTCAAGTTTCCCCATATGCAGAATTGGATATTATGGGTGCTGCAGGTTCAGTCTATTTAACTTCGGAAGATATGTCGAATTGGTTAAGGATGCTTCTTTCCGATGGAGTATTCAACGGGAATCGAATAATATCAAAACAGAGCCTTGATGAGATTCTCAGGCCCCAAGTACCGGTGCATTTTCAACCCTATGATATAGTTCCGATTTCACCTTTCTTTGCATTGTCAAATTCAGGGGCGGATTTTATCTCTTATGGCTTAGGATGGTTTATCCAGGAATATAAAGGTAGAATACTAATTTCACACAGCGGTGACATCAACGGCGGATTCAGATTTCAGGCGGGAATGATCAGGGATAAGGATATCGGAGTTGCCGTAATGTCAAATCTCAATCCGAGCTTAAATACCGAAGCATTGTTGTATGGAATATTAGATATTATTACTGATGAAGATTCTTCTGAATGGAATTATAAATTGCATGAACCGTTTCAGGTTTACTTTAACTCTCAGAGACGAACACCTAAAAAGAAACCTGATGTTACCGGGAACAAGAATATTCCTGATATCAGTAAATATAAAGGAGAATATATAAGTGAAACTTACGGAACTATTCATGCAAGTATAGAAAATGATGAGCTTGTTTTAAAGATTGGTAGATACGAAACGGGTATATTCTTTACCGAACCTTCTCTGGGGCTGTTTATAAAACCAGCACCATATCTGGGTAACTTTCCTGTACGTTTTATAATAGGAGAAACCGGATCAGTAGAAGAGCTTATCCTACCAGGGATTTCAAGTTATAGAAAAATCATTGATTAATATGAGAATTTCAAAAAACTTGAATGGTTAGGTACTAATAGTTTTTTTGATTGGGTTTTACTTTAAAAAGCATATTAAGCATAACAACAATTTAAACATATTATGGAACCGGCACAAAACAATAAATTCAATTCATATGACAATAGGCTCAGGGCCGAATCATATGCCGGGCTCGAATTTTCAAACACTTATTATCTGGCTTTCAGGGATATTCCGGGCCTGATCAGGAAATATGTTAAAGGGAAAACAGCACTTGATTTCGGGTGTGGAACAGGCAGGTCCACCCGATTCCTGGAGAATCTTGGCTTTGAATGTGTAGGGATCGATATCTCCGGCCAAATGATAAAACAGGCTGTGAAAATTGATCCTTCCGGCAATTATTTGCTTGTTGAAGACGGAGACTTTTCTCCTTTGAATAATAATAAATATGATCTGATATTTTCTGCTTTTACTTTTGACAATATTCCTGGTAAAGAAAAGAGAATCTCCGTTTTCATATCCCTGGCGGAACTGTTGGGACCGGATGGGATTATGATATGCCTTGATTCAACACCTGATATTTATCTAAATGAATGGGCTTCCTTTTCAACAAAGGACTTTCCTGAAAACAGGAATGCAGGAAGCGGGGATGAGGTGAAGATTATTATGAAGGATGTCAGCGACAAAAGACCGGTAATTGATATCATCTGGTTTAATGAGGACTACCTTGACTGTTTCAAAAAAGCAGGATTGCAACTACTTGAGAATCACAGACCCTTGGGGTGCTATACCGAACATTATAAATGGATTAGTGAAACGAAAATCGCCCCCTGGGTTATTTATGTTACAGGAAAGTCGGCAAGTAATCTATGAGCTGCTCCCGATAAAACCATAATCTGGAGTTATTTATCATAATTGAAGAGTCAACGGCAAACATTTAACGAAATAACAGATAAACAAAATGATTAAAAACGGATTTTCAATTCTATTTATAAGCCTGATTTGTATGGCTCCAACCATAGCACAAACCAATGAAAAAATCGTGATTGACAATGATATTCAACTGATTCATCTTCAAGATTCAATTTTTGTCCATGTAACATGGCATCATCTTAACAATTTTGGACGATTCTCGTCAAACGGACTGATTCTAATAAAAAATGGACAGGCTTTGATGATTGACACACCATGGGACGATGATAAAACCGAGAGATTAACAAGGTATTTAAAGGATTCTTTATCTGTCGAATTAACAAAACTAATAGTTGGACATTATCACAATGACTGCCTGGGCGGGCTGGGTTATTTGCAAGGCATTGGCGTTGAATCAATCGCAAATTTCATGACAATTGAGAAGTGTAAGGAGATTGGATTACCTATTCCATCCACACCCTTCAAAGATTCGTTGATTTTTGATTTTAATGGAGAACAAATTGAATGCCGATTCTTTGGAGCAGGTCACACATTTGATAATATTACGGTTTGGATTCCGAGTAAAGATATTCTTTTTGGTGGTTGCTTGATTAGGTCAATAAAATCTGCCGGATTGGGTTATTTGGCGGAAGCGGTTATAGCGGAATGGGACTTGACAATTAAAAAGCTATTGGAGAAATACAAGGATATTGGAATAGTGATTCCCGGACATGGAGAATTTGGGGGGATCGAATTATTGAAACATACGATTGAATTAGTTGAAAAAGAGAAAAGTAAATATTAAGCGCAACCAACAAAACACAATATTGCAAAGGATTGGGACAATGTAAATACAGGCATTGAAGCTCGCATCGGGCTTTTGAATCGGCAGATAAGAATCTACTCTGCAAACCGACACTTCTCAAATTGACAAAAACAAATTTTACATCTAACATAGTGGCAATTAACTGTAAATGAAAACAAGAACAATTACACTATTTTTAATCCTGTTACCCTCGAATTGTCGGGTCAGGAAATAGCTGGTCATAACGATCTTTCAGACAAAGGTCTTACTATTCGGTACGGTTACGGGCACCTCTCCGTTAAAGATGAATATATTTCTAATAAAAAATACTCTGGATCAATTCCATATTTTTCATTGGGTTGGACGAGACTGCATAACAAATATGCCTACCATCTTGAGATCGAATATAGAAATTTAAACTAAATTGAAAATTATAATGTATCCGCAGATATTACTCAGTTCTCAATTAACCAGGGATTTATATACCCTCTAAAGAAAAGAAAATTATTTAATAATGATTTAATTTATGGATGGGGCCAACTGTTGAATTATTTATTTTTTCAAATGAACAAAATATTGCTGTTGATGGCTTCGACTATACGCAATCATTTGCAGGCCTTTTTTCGCCTGGCATTAATTTTAAGGCAACATATCCCTTAAATTCTAAGATTCAGATTGAATCAGGCTTGCTTACTTCAGTTTTATCACTGGGTTTTCGCATGCTTGATAGTGAAGAGGATGATCGGTTTCCTGTAAAACCATTAACATTACTATCCGGGTCTAACTCTTCATTTGATTTTGGCATTCGTTATCATGTTTTTAATAAATTATCGGTAATTGTTGCCTATAAATTTGAATTATGCAGGATTAATGAATGGACTCCGATGATTTCTGCCAGTGATAATATAATGGTTGGTTTAAAATATACTTTCAAAAATTAGAAACTATGAAATTAATAAGGATTTTATTATGTTTTTTAATCATTATTTTGTTCTTTGCATGCGAAGATCTAACAGTAAAACCTTCGGATTCAAATCAAAATATTGAAGATTTTGAAGCAGTCTGGAATAGAATAAATGATGTATACCCCTTTTTTGAATTCAAAAAAATAGATCGGGATTCAATTTATACGGTTTATTGTCCACGAGCTGAAGCGGCCAAGGGAGATGAATTTTATTATGTATTAAATAATTTATTAGCGGAATTAAAGGACGGCCACGTATATTATAAAGTTCCGGGTGGCGGTAAAGTATATCCGTTTTATCCTGCACGTCACTTTAAAGACAGACATGCGTACAATTCTTTTGTAGTAAGAAAATACTTTGATAAAGAACCGATTCTTACACCGAGTAGAAGTGCTGAATACCAGATATTACCAAACAATATAGGGTATGTGTTTCTGGCGGACTTTCATGATAATCATCTTATAAACGAGTTCCCGGGAATTATGGAATATTTGAAAGATACCAAGGGACTCATAATAGACATTCGTCAGAAAAGAGGAGGAACGCCTCAAAATGTCGAAGCGGTTGTTTCAAGGTTCATCACGGAACCTATGGTGTGGCCAAAATTCTATTCGCTTGGGCAACAACTAGATATTTACCCGATACAACCTCAGGGTCCGTACTATGAAAATCCCGTAGTTGTTCTTATAAATGGATCGACATACAGTGCGGGGGAAATTACCGTTGAATGTTTTAAACAATTGCCAAATGTCATTGTCGTTGGCGATACAACAGGTGGAGGCAGTGGAATATCGGCAAATAATTCACCGGAAACTGTTGGAGAGTTTAAGCTGCCAATCGGAAAAACTTATATCGATCCTGCCAGGTTATATCGAAAGATATGACGGAATTCCCTGGGAGTGGAACGGCATAGCCCCTGATATCAGGGTGGAGCAAACGGAAGAAGATACAAAAAAAGGGAGAGACAGGCAACTGGAGTTTGCAATTGATTACTTGAACCAGATTTGAAAACCGTAACGAAATTTATAATTATTATGTATCAGAGATTTTTAGTATTGTCTGTCCTTGTTCTTTTAGCAGGCTGTAGTGATGTTAATACAAAGAAATCTTCGGTCGAGAAAATGAATTCGCGATCGAAAAATATTAACAAAATATTTACAAGATGGGATACCGCATATTCACCCGGTGGATCGCTTGCAATTGTAAAGGACGGGAATGTTGTTTTTTTGAATGGATACGGTTTTGCTGATCTCGAGATGAATTCACCCGTTACTCCTGAAACCCGATTTTATATTTCTTCAATGTCAAAACAGTTTACTGGTTATTGTCTTGCGATGTTGATTATTAAAAATATGATAACTCTCGATGATGATGTAAGAGAGATCATACCGGAGTTATCCGGTATTAACTCAAAAATCAGGGTTAGGGATTTGGTATATCAAAAAAGCGGTTTAAGAGATTATATGGGACTTATTCCTCTCTTAGGGCATAATATACAAGATTACATAACAGGTAGTGATGTACTGTATCTTTTAAGCTTTCAAAAAGAATTGAATTTTCCTGCCGGAGAAAGATGGGAGTATTCGAACACAAATTACTTCTTAATGGGAGAGATTGTGAAGAGGGTGACTGGAGTATGCCTCAGGGAATATGCCGACAGTGTAATATTCAAGCCTTTGAAAATGGACAATACCTTGTTTGTGGATTCACTTGAAACCTTTATTCCCAGCAGAGCAAAGTCATACCGCCGAAATAGAAACGGAACTTATTCCAATGACCCGTTTCTTGATGTCACGGTCGGACATACAGGTGTATATTCAACGGCCGAAGACATGGCGAAATGGCTCATTTACCTTAGCAAGTTCACCAAGGAAGAAAATCCGGTTTTTAACCTTATGCTGCAGTCCGATACATTGAATTCCGGAGATAAGATGGATTTTTACTCGTTCGGTCTTTTTAAAACGATGGAAGACCCGGTGAATTACTGGCATCGGGGGAGTCTTTTTGGCTATAAGTCTATTATCATCTATTATCCTGAAAGGGATTTCGGATTGGCAATGCTCGGGAATGTTCAGAGTTTTGACCGAAGACGTTATGCAAGAGAGGTGACGCAATTGTTTTACCCTGAAGATGTTAAGAATGAGGGAGGCAGACGTGAGACCTTTTCGGTTAGCGATTCTATTAGGGAAACAAACTTGCCGCTAGATTCTTTAACTATTAAGAAATATAAGGGTAATTATGTTGTTGCACCCTTGGTTTTATATGAGGTTACACAAACCGGGAATTCCCTATATATCGGGGAATACGGATATGATGAAAGAAGCAGGCTTATCGGAATAGGAAACAACCTGTTCAGGGCCGAAAACAACAAGTTTTTGATAAGTTTCTTTGGTGCCGATAATTCCAAGATCGACTCACTGGTATATTCTTCGGAATCGGGCGCTTTCACCGGAGTAAAAGCCAAATCGTTAACCGTGTCGGAAGAAAATGCTTTATCGGGAGATTATTATAATGACGAACTTAATATGACCGTTAAAATAGATAAATTGGATTCGGGTTTGATTGTCCAGAGTTTCGGATTGGGGAGCATTCGGCTGCTTCCGACTTATTCTGACGAATTTTTCTGCGATCATGATTTTTTCTCCTACATAAAGGTATATCGTGATAATAGGAATTCTATAAAAGGCTTCCTGCTCGATGGATTTAGTGTAAGCAATATTAAGTTTGCGAAAGTCTCAAACAATTAGTCATCAATCCAACTTTATTTTTAATTATTGAAATCATGAAAAAATTACTGACTTTAATTATTATCATTTTCTTCAGTTCCACCATTTATGGTCAAGAAGTTATTCGGAGCGATAAAGATTTCATAGTTCTGATAAAAAGGCAGGGAGCAGATAAAGCCCTGAATTATTATCTTCAATTCCACAAAAAATTTCCCGATTCAGTATTGTTTGAAAGGAGTACAATAAACGATATGGGATGGGATAAGGCCCTTGAAGGCGAATTGTCGGAGGCCTTAAAGCTGTTTAAATTGAATATAACTGCTTATTCCGATCATTATGACCCCTGGGACAGTTATGCTGAAGCCGTATTATTAAGAGGTAAAGAAGGGGATATAGATCTGGCGATTACTAATTTTGAAAAATCTCTTGAACTGAATCCCGGAAATTCCAATGCAAAACTTCGCCTTCTGGTTTTAAGGAATTATACAAAGCATGTGTATATGGTTCCAATGCGTGACGGGGTTAAGTTGTATACACAGGTGTATATTCCGAAGGATAAAAATAAAAAGTATCCGATGCTTTATAGAAGGGAATGGTACGGAGTTTGTAATTATGGTCCGGAATACAGAAAGAAGCTAAACAATATTGAAGAATTTGTTAAGGAAGGATTCATATTTGTTTTTCAGGATATCCGGGGTCGGTTTATGTCGGAAGGAGAATTTAAAGTATTAAGACCTTATATTAAGAACAAAACTTCAAACAGTGATATTGATGAAAGCACCGATGCCTATGATACCGTCGATTGGCTTATCAGGAACCTGGAAGGTCATAATGGTAAAGTCGGCATTTGCGGGGGATCATATTCCGCCTGGGCTGCATTAATGGCTGCAATCGATCCGCACCCAGCCGTAAAGGCTGTTCAGGCCGGAGCTTCGCCTGCCGATTGGTGGATGGGCGACGACTTGCATCATAACGGAGCGTTCAGGTTAATGTACGCCTATTCCTGGGTTGGCATGGATGCAAGACCCAGACCGGGCGAACCGTTCCGGGGACCGGCGGAATTTCCGGAATATACATCCAATGACGGTTATAAGTTTTTTCTGGATATGGGTCCAGTAAAGAATGTAAATGAGAAGTATTTTCATTATAAGAACCCAACCTGGAATGAATATATGGCACATGGAGATTATGATGAATACTGGAAAGAAAGGAATATTTTGCAACATTTAGAAAATATAAAGGTCCCAATTTTAAATGTTATTGCATGGTTTGATGCAGAGGATTATCGAGGGCCGCTTAAAATATATGAAACAATTGAAAAAAACAATCCGAAGACTTTCAATTCAGTGGTGATCGGACCGTGGCGGCATGGCGGATGGAATACTCAGGGAGAGAGCCTGGGAGATATTAATTTCGGCTCAAATACAGGTGAATTTTATCAGAAAGAAATGGAATTTCCTTTTTTCATGCATTACCTGAAAGATGATGAAAGCCATAACCTTCCGGAAGCATTTGTTTTTCAAACAGGAGAAAACAAATGGTGCAGATTCGATTCTTGGCCGCCCGAAGAGTCAAAGGAAGATACGTTGTTTATTGAGGATAATGGAATGCTCGTTTTTGAAAAACAACTGCCGGACAATAATCATCCGTACGATGAGTTCTTAAGCGATCCTGGCAAACCGGTTCCCTGGGCGGCATTAAATCAGACACAGCAAGGACATATCTGGATGATTGCCGATCAAAGATTTGTTGCAAGAAGGCCTGATGTGCTGGTGTATAGGACAGAACCCTTGGAGAAAGACATTACATTAGCCGGGCCGATTATCGCACATCTGAATGTCTCCTCCACAAGAACCGATGCGGACTGGGTGGTGAAAGTGATTGACGTATACCCTCCGGATGCAGGGAGGGTACTGGGGGATTATCAGATGCTTCTGGCCGGAGATGTTTTCAGAAGCAAGTACAGAAACAGTTACGAAAAACCTGAGGCTTTGGTTCCTGATCGTATAACAGAGATCGAATTCAGTCTCTTGGATAAGTTTCATACTTTTAAAAAAGGCCATAGAATAATGTTACAGATACAAAGCAGCTGGTTTCCTGTAATTGACAGAAACCCTCAGGTTTTTTGTAATATTTACGAGGCAGAAGAAAAGGATTTCCAAAAAGCATTTCACAGGGTATATCACTCCAATAAGAACCAATCGTATATCATTCTGAAATTATTTAATGAATGAGGTATCAATAAAGTACAAAAAAATACCAATAATAAACATTTAGCAGATCATAAATACACTGCTCATTCTCAATATTAGTTTAGGGTCATACTACCCAATATTATAAAGAATTATTCATAAATCCAAATTGTAAACTTCCTCAATTGATGGCTATCCATCCCGGAATACTTTTTCTTCCAGTTATAGAATGTAGCTTTTGACACCCCATATTCCCGGCATAGGTCTTTTACTTCCTGGCCAGATTCATATTCCTTCAGTACCTTGATGATCTGGCTTTCGCTAAATTTAATCCTTTTCATAATTACAATTTAAAGTTAAACATTTTGTCTAATCCTAAATTGTCCGATTTTCAGGGAAGGTTACACTAAATTTTTTGCTTGAGTTTCCTTTAGCTTATTTTTAAAACTAGGTAAATTACCTAATTTTTTAGCTTTTTATAAGTTGTATATTTAAGAGTTAGAAAGTTTTAAGGTGATATAAAACGCTTTCATCAATTTTGAATGCCGTCTTGGTATTATATTTAGAATAGTGTTTTTGTTCTTTACGTATTAGCCACGAAAATAAGTTTGTTAGAATGAGTTTTGGATAGGATGGAAAAAGAAAATTTGGTTCTGAAAAATATTATTAAATATTTGAAAGATCAACGTACCGTTGACTTTAGCGGGTATTATACGTCGATGATTTTGCGGCGTTCCGGGAAAAGAATTGCCTATACCGCTTGTGCAGATATTGAAGATTATTACCGCTATTTGTTAAATCATGACGAAGAGTTAGATCATTTAATTGATGTTCTTACAATTAATTACAGCGAGTTTTTTAGAAATCCTTATTTGTTTGAATGCCTGAATTCTTTTTTTATTCCTAGGCTTGTTCTGAATAATTTTAAATCCAAAGAAAAATCGATACGGGTTTGGTCGGCTGGTTGTTCGTCCGGAGAAGAAGCTTATACGATGGCCATTTTGATTCACGATTTTATTGAAAAAGAAAAGCTTGATTTTGATGTTAACATTTTTGCGACCGATATTGATAAAAAATCACTACAGAAAGCACGAAGAGCAATTTTTGAATATGATAGCATTCGTAACGTAAAAGTTTCTGTTTTGGACCGGCACTTCCAAAAGGTTAACGCGAAATATCAGTTGAATCGTAAAATTGCTGATAGTGTCCAATTTTCTTATTTTGATATGTTAAATGCAAACAGTATGGTTCCGCCAGATAGTATTTTTGGCAATTTTGATATAGTGTTGTGCCGAAATATGCTTATTTACTTCAATCCCATTCATCAAGAGATAATCTTTAAAAAGTTAACACAATCGCTAAAAAAGAATGCTTATTTAGTTTTAGGCGAAGCCGAAGTTTTGCCGGGTGTTTACAAGCATTTTTTTAATCAGGATAGCCCTTATTTGAAGGTGTTTCGTAAAAATGAATATTTTAAATAAAAGATATAAATGAAGAAAATAACTTTCAGAAGTATACAGTCGAAGCTTACATTTTGGTTTTTGACCTTAACCTTGTTGCCGCTCATTGTTGTGCTTTTTATAACTTATTTTCAGCGGGTTGAAGTGATTCGCTTTAATTCGTTTGACAAATTAACGGCTATCCGCGATTTAAAAGTCCAGCGTTTACAGGCCTGGCTGGAGGAGAGGGTCGGAGATATGAATACTTTTTCATTAGATTCTGAAATTGCTGAATTGGAACAAATTAAAGGAAAGGGTTCTTTTAGTATGTCTGAAGATCAGATTTTGGGAAATTGCCGGCTTTTGTTAAAACGTTACCTCGAAAATTATGATGCTTATGCTAGGTTATATATTATAAATCCCAGGGATGGGAAAGTTATAGTGTCAACCGATCCGTCAATGGAAGGTGCTGATATGTCTGCGAATGAATACTTTCTCTTAGCACAAAAAAACAGGAAACTTAATATTAAAGATGTTTATTATTCGAAAGAATTATCAGAACTTACCATGGATTATTACATCCCGGTTTTTTGTGCACAACACCATAAAGAACATGTTGTTGGGGTTTTAGTGGCTAACATCAATTTAAAACAATCGCTTTACCGTTTGCTCTCTGAACGTGTTGGCCTTGGTTCAAGCGGCGAAACCCTTATTGTTAACGATGATGTGTTGGCTTTGAGTGAGCTTCGCTGGGTTGAAAATGCTCCTTTGAATCTTCAAATTTCTGCTGAACCTGCGGTAAAAGCAGCACGGGGAGAAACAGGCATTGTAATTACAAATGATTATCGCAATAGGAAAGTTTTAGCAGCCTATACTCATATTCCCGAAACCAAGTGGGGTTTTGTTTGCAAACAGGATATCTTGGAATTGAACGCTCCTATTCGGAAAATGGTTGTAAACTTTATTGTTTTATTCCTAGTTTCTGCTTCAGTGATTTCTTTGGTGGCTATTGGTATTAGCCGTTCTATTTCAAAACCAATTGTTAAGCTGGATAAAGTGGCCCAAAAAATGACGGCGGGCGATTTTTCATTGAAAAACGATATTGCAACCCAAGATGAATTAGGTTCACTGGCAAAGGCATTCAATGAAATGGCCGAGTCAATTCAATCCAAATTGTTTATTCAGGATGGGGTTTTTCATGTATCTAAGGTTATGATTGGACGCGATAATATGAGAAAATATGCCAGGGGCTTGTTGCAGGTACTAATGAAATTAACCGATGCACAAATGAGTACATTTTACGTGCTTGATGAAGAAAAAAAAGAATATACCCTGTATACATCTGTGGGCGCTAATGAAAAATTGTTGAACCCATTTAAATCAGACTTCCCGGAAGGAGAGTTCGGGAATGTATTTTCAACCAAAGAAATTTATCATTTAAAAGAACTCAAAGACGATACGTTGTTTACTTTCAGAACAACGGCCGGAGATATTATTCCGAAAGGAATTATTAGCATTCCGGTATTGGTTGAGCAGGAAATCGTTGCTGTAATTTCACTGCTTACGGTTCATGACTTTAGTAAAGAAGCCCTGGAAATTATCAAGAATACATGGAGTCATATAAATGCGTCGTACTCGAGTATTTTTTCTAATGACAAAAGACGTATTCTGACCGAAAAACTTACGGCATTAAATACTAAGCTAGAACAAAAAACAATTGAACTGGAAGAAAAATCGGAGGAGTTGCTGAAACAAACGGAAGAATTACAGCGAAATTCGGAAGAGCTTCAGGAACAAAACCTTGAATTGGAGGCCCAACGCAAGCAGATAGAAGCTGCCAATAATTTAAAAAGCGAATTCCTTTCAAACATGAGCCATGAATTGCGTACGCCTTTAAATTCTATCATGGCTCTGTCGGGGGTGTTGATGATGCAAGCCAAAGACCGCCTGAGCGAGGAGGAAAGCGGATACCTCGAAATTATTGAACGTAATGGAAAACGCTTGTTAAAATTGATTAATGATATTCTTGATCTCTCAAAAATTGAAGCGGGACGTTTAGAGGTTGTTCTTCAGCAAACTTCTGTCACGCTTTTATTAAATACTGTAAAAGAGACTTTATGGGTGTTGGCTCAGGAAAAAGGATTGGAGATGATATTAGATGTTGAGCCCGACTTACCAATGGTTAAAACCGATGAGTCAAAATTGCATCAGGTGCTTACAAATATTGTGGGAAATGCCATAAAATTTACCGAAACGGGAAGTGTTAAGATTAAAGCCTTTAAAGATGGTGGGAAGGTGAAGGTAAAGGTGACAGATACAGGAATTGGTATTTCTGAAGAAATGCTCCCATACATATTTGATGAGTTCCGGCAGGTTGATGGAACATCTTCCCGAAAATTTGAAGGAACCGGATTGGGGTTGGCTATTGCCAATAAATTAATGAATGTTCTAGGCGGAAGCATATATGTTGAAAGCGAGCCTGGCAAAGGTTCTGTTTTTACCATTAGTTTTCCTGTGGTATGGCACAATGAGTTTGCCTCTCAATATGAAAGGATTGATGTTGAGGATGTGAAAAATAATTCGGGAAATGAACTTGCCGTCCCTTCCGGGGCAAAAATATTACTTGTTGAAGACCACCCTGAAGCCATTTTGCAACTAAAATCGGTTCTTGAACGGCAGCATTATATCGTTGATGTTGCCACGGGAGGAAAAGAAGCTCTGGAATATATGCATCACAATATTCCGGATGGTATTATTCTGGATTTGATGATGCCTGAAATTGATGGGTTTGAAGTGTTGGAAAAACTAAGGGTAACAGAACGAACGAAAAATATCCCTGTGTTAATATTAACCGCTAAAGATTTAAACCGACAAGATTTGAAACGCTTAAGTTCCAATAATGTTCAGCAATTGGTCCAAAAAGGCGGTATTGACATAGATGGCCTTTTAACTAAAGTAAAATTAATGTTGAGAAATAATAGTGACACTAGAAATATGGAGGATCCTTTTTAAAGAAAGAAAAAGAAAGAAGATGTGTTGAAATTGGTGCTTGAGGAGTTGAGTTTTGTTAATGAAAATAGTAAATTTATAATAAATGAAATCATCTTTTGAGACGTTAGACATATGGAGTAAAGCGCGGGAGTTGATAAAGAAATTGTCGAAAGGGATGCCGAAAGAAGATATATAAATTAATAGATTATCTATCCGTTACGGTAGATAAAAAATATATCAATGAAAATAGCATTGAAAGCTTAAAACAGGAATTGAATTAAATATTACGGAATCGAAAAACGGAGACTAGATAATAAAACTTCTTAACCACTTAACTAAAAAATATGAAGAAGATTTTAGCTGTTGATGACCAACAAGATAATTTAATAACCGTTAAGGCGGTGCTGAAAAATCAATTACCTGCCTGTAAAGTGCTAACTGCACTAAAGCCCCAGGAAGGAATTGATTTAGCTAAAAAAGAATTGCCGGATGTAATATTGTTAGACATTATTATGCCCGAAATGGATGGTTTTTCTGTTTGTGAAGAATTGAAAAAAGATGAGCTTACCCGGCACATTCCTGTGGTTATGATTACGGCTATTAAAACGGATACAAAAAGTCGTGTTAAAGGCTTGTCTGTCGGAGCAGATGCTTTTCTTTCAAAACCGATTGATCCTGTTGAATTATCGGCACAGGTAAAAGTAATGTTGCGCATCAAGGAAGCTGAAGATGAAATCATGCATGAAAAACGTATGCTTGAAAAAGAAGTTGAAAAACGCAACCAGGAACTTATTTTAAGCAACAACAGGTATCGCGAAGCTCAAAAAATTGGCAAAGTTGGGAATTGGGAGTATGACATAGAGACAACATGTTTTTGGGGGTCTGATGAGGCTAAACGAATTTATGGATTTGACTCTAAGTCTGTTAGTTTTACGACCGAAGAAATAGAACGTTGTATTCCCGAAAGGGAGTGGGTTCATCAGGCTTTAAGGGATCTTATTGAGAGAAATAAGGAATATGATATAGAATTTGATATCATTCCTTACAATAAAGGTGTTAGAAAAACGATTCATTCTATTGCAAGATGTTCTAGAGATGAAAAGGGGAACCCAATTAAGGTTACAGGAGTAATTCACGATATTACTGATCGTAAGAAACAAGAACAACAGGTTCGAATTAGTGAAGAAAAATACAGAGCACTTTATGAAAATGTTCCTTTAGCTTACCAGTCGTTAGATGCTCATGGGGTTTTTCTTGATGTTAACCCAGCCTGGCTCGAAATTTTGGGTTATAAACGAGAAGAGGTGATTGGAAAAACGTTTAAAGAATTTTTACACTTACGTTGGCAAGCTTCTTTTGATGAAGGATTTTTGGAATTCAAAGAAAAAGGAGAAGTAAATAGTCTTCATCTGAAAATTAAACATAAAAAAGAGCATTACCTCGATGTTGAATTTGAGGGGGGGGTAGGATACAATCTGGATGGTAGTATCCACCAAATGTATTGCGTATTTCATGATATAACAAGCCGTATAAAATCCGAAAAGGCACTTAATAGTCTGGCTTCCCGTTTTTCAGCGCTTACCGGTGTTGAATTTTTTTACCGGGTTTGCGAGCATATTGCTGCAACTCTAAAAGTAGATGTTGTGTTTATTGGTGAATATATTGAGGTAGAAGCTGGTATTTTTGTAAAAGCAGGTGTAAGCCGGAGAAAAAAAATTATTCCATATTTATACAAACTTAAAGATACTCCTTGCGAACAAGTTATTGGAAAAGAAGTCTGTTCTTTTTCTTCTGGTGTTAGTAAACGATTCTTTAAATATAAATACCTAGAAGAAAACAATATTGAATCTTATATCGGAATACCCTTATTTAGCAGAGCTGGTGAACCTTTGGGAGTAATAGTTGTGTTGGACAGGAAGCCTCTTGTTGATGCAGATTTTTCGATTTCCCTTTTAAATATATTTTCCGAACGGGTTTCTGCAGAAATGGAGCGTTCAATTTCGGAGCATGCCTTACAAGAAAGCGAAAAACGTTACCGAACCTTAATGGAGAACCTCCCTGTTGGGGTTTTTCGTTCGAGTTACGAAGGTGAAGTTTTGTCAGCCAATTTTGCCATGGCTCAGATCTATGGCTATGATTCGGTTGAGGAATTGTTAAAGCTGCCTGCTAAAGATTATTATGGTGCCGAAAATCCCCGGGAGAAAGTGCTTGAAGATTTACAGGAAAAAGGATATTTGCTGGGGTATGAAACCTTGGAGTATAAAAAAGACGGTTCCTTGTTTTGGGTTTCGTCAAATTATAAAGCTAATTATGACGAACACGGAAAGATTGAAACTATTGATGGGGTCGTTACTGATATTACAGAACAAAAAAGAACCGAAGAAGAACTGAAAGAAGCCCTCGAAAAAGCAACCGAATCGGATCGTTTAAAATCTGCTTTCCTGGCAACAATGTCGCATGAGTTGAGAACCCCTCTGAATGCCATTATTGGCTTTTCCGATATCATTAGTGATGAATTGCCTATGGAAGATATTTTAAAATTCAATGAAAATGTAAACAGCAGCGGAAAACACTTGTTGACTATTGTTGAAGATTTGTTCGATATAACTTTAATTGAAGCCGGTGAAGTGAAAATTAAAAAATCAACACAAAAAATAAATACTGTTTTTAAAGAAGTTTATGACATTATGCTGGCCGAACAAATTCAAATTAATAAGGACTATTTAAGTTTAAGCTACAGATTGACTGATGAGCAAAAAGAGATGTCTATCTATACGGATATTTCTAAATTAAAGCAGGTATTCATTAACCTTCTGAAAAACGCCCTAAAATTCACTCATGAAGGCGGGGTGAAGTTTGGATTTAATATTGAAAAAGAGGGGGAAGGGCTATCATTTTTGTTTTATGTTGAAGATACAGGAATCGGAATCCCCGAAGATAAACGGGATTTCATATTTGATGTGTTTCGCCAGGTAGAGGAAACACACAACCGCCTTTATGGTGGGGTTGGAATAGGCTTGACAATTTCAAAAAAACTGGTCAATCTGTTGGGGGG
Organism: Bacteroidales bacterium; assembly: GCA_963664245.1. Taxonomy (GTDB): domain Bacteria; phylum Bacteroidota; class Bacteroidia; order Bacteroidales. The sequence goes on along the minus strand of OY760934.1, from coordinate 848,755 downwards.
AGAAATCTGGCTTCAATCAAAGATAGGTGAAGGAACAATAGTTTACTTTACAATTCCGGTAGAAGAAAATCAGCTTGAGATAAATGACGAAAATGTAATTATTAAAGTGAAATCAAAATCGCATGATAATATAACTATTTTAATCGCCGAAGATGATGACTCTAGTTATGAATATATGAAGGCAATTTTAGCTCCATATAAATTGAATATCGAATGGGTCCAAGACGGGAAATCTGCCGTTGAATTTTGTAAAAACAACAATCATGTCGATCTTATCCTTATGGACGTAAACATGCCTGTAATGAACGGTTATGAAGCAACCAAGTTAATCAAGGATATGTACCCTGATATTCCGATTATTGCCCAAACAGCTTATGCTATTATTGGCGATAAGGAAAAATCATTACAAGCCGGATGTGATGATTATTTGTCGAAGCCGGTTAAAAAGGACGATTTATTATTGAAAATAAAAAAATATATTACACTTTAAATGGCCATGTTAAGCCCCTGACCCTATGAAAACTTCAAACATGACTAAAAAGGAAATGCTTCAGAAAATACAGCATCTCCAAAGTAAAGTTTTTGACCTGGAACAAAAAAATCTTGAATTACAGAAACAGGGTCATATTTTGTCTGATTTGGACAAAAATCTGATTGCTTCATTTGATGCTTCGGGAGTGGGTATTACAGTTATTCTGGCAAAAGGATCGTTCTTGTATGTTAATAAAGCTGCGGCTGCTATGCTGGAATATACTTTGAAAGAACTGGAGAAAAAAACATTTACGGAAATTACCCACCCCGATGATATAGAAAGGAGTGTAAACCGTTTTCAGTTATGTATGGTTGATGGCAAACCTTATAACATAAAGAAACGATATATCTCAAAATCCGGGAAAATTATACATGGAATAGCCTCAATTACTCCAATTTTTGATGAAGATAGGAATTTTAAATATGTTGTAGCCCATTTACAGGATGTTAGTGAATTGAAAAATTCAGAAGAGAAACTAACGAAAAGTGAAGAAAAATATCGTTTATTATTTCAAAATATGATTGATGCTTATGCGTTGCATGAAATCGTGTTAAATGAATCGGGAGTTCCTGTTGATTATGTTTTTCTGGAGTTAAATCCTGCTTTTGAAAAAATGACGGGATTGAAACGTAAAAAAATAATTGGGAGAAAAGTAAGCGAAGCTTTAAATCCGGTTACGAGAGAAGAATTGGACTTTTGGGTTCAAAAATATGGGAAAGTTGCTTTAACAGGAAAGGACGAGCGTTTTGAAAGTTTCTCCGAACCCCTGAAAAAATGGTATTCGGTTATTGCTTTTCGTCCGCAAGAAGGGTTGTTTGCAACTGTTTTTCAGGATATAACAGAACAAAAAGAAACGGAAGAAAAATTGAACTTTCTTACAAAAAGATTACAACTGTCTACCGAATCGGCTAATATTGGTATCTGGGATTTGGATCTAAAGAATAATGTTCTAACCTGGGATAAAAGAATGTATGAGTTGTACGGGATTTCCCCGGAAGAGTTTGGGGGTGCCTACGAAGCCTGGAAAAACGGGGTTCACCCGGATGATGTTGCAATATCCGATGCTGAGGTTCAGAATGCTATAAAAAACAAAAAAGATTTTCATGCCGAATTTAGGGTTGTTTGGCCCAATGATGAGATTAGGTATATTGAGGCTCACGCGATTGTTAGTTATGATGAGAATGGTGAACCGCTGAGAATGAATGGGGTAAACTGGGATATCACAAAAAGGAAAATAGCGGAGAAAAAAATGCAGGAAAACGAAGAAAAGTACCGTTTATTATTTGAATTGGCTAATGATCCGATACTTGTTGCCAACCCTGATACCGGTATTATAATAGATGCGAATAAGAAAGCTGAAGAGTTATTAGGAAAAATAAAAAATGAAATTGTTGGGCAGCATCAAAGCACAATTCATCCTTCAAAAGATATAAATAAATATAAAAAAGACTTTAAGAAAGCTGTTTATTCTTATGGGAAAATATTTCCCAATCAGGAAGTTATTCACAAAGACGGGCATCATATTCCGGTTGAAATTAGTTCTGGCGGTAAATTTAAATTGGGTGATGAGTGGTTACATGTAGGAATCTTTAGGGATATTTCGGAGCGTCTTAGAACAGAAGAAGAGTTAAATAATTACAAAGAAAACCTGGAAGAAATGGTGAATGCAAAAACAAAAGAGCTTGAAAAAAAGAATAAAGAACTGGAGCGTTTTAATAAGCTGTTTGTGGGCCGTGAATTCCGAATTAAAGAACTAAAAAATAAGATCGCTGAATTGGAAAAGAAACTCAAGCTAAAAGATTAATCGTTCAATTCGTTAATTAAACCGCTTACTGCATCTTCCAATATATCCAATACGTTTTCAAATCCTTGGCTTCCGCCATAATATGGGTCGGGTACATCACCTTCATAATGTTGGCTGAAATCGGTCATGAGTTTTATTTTGTGGTGGTATTTTTGAGAGGGAGCCATGTTAAATAAATTCCGGTAATTGCTTTTATCCATGGCAATGATATAATCAAAATTTTCAAAATCTTCGGGCTGAACCTGGCGTGAAATACTGGTCAAATCATACCCTCTTTTTATGGCGTGGCTCTGCATGCGTTGGTCTGCTCGTTCGCCCGTGTGATACCCTGATGTTCCGGCACTATCTACAAATACCTCTCTTTCTAAGCCCACATCTTTTAATTTAGCTTTTAAAACAGCTTCCCCACTGGGCGATCGGCAAATATTCCCCAGGCAAACAAATAAGATGCTTTTTTTCATCGGTGCAAGTTTTTTGCGAAAATACAAAAGATATTTTTTGAACCTCTCCAGTAAAATTACTTTATGAAAATCGTTTTTTATGGAGTATATTTTGTATTACCTTCTATTTCCCGGATAATGTAATTTAGAACTCATTTTTCGTTATAAACTTTTGTTATCAACTTTTTTATGACGAAATTTGTAGAAAAATGACATGAAAAAAGGCGCATATACATTATTGATAACTCCATTTAAAGAAGATTTAAGTTTGGATGAAGACGGCTTAAGATTACTGGTTCATCGTCAACTCGAAGCCGGTATTCACGGAATTGCCCCACTTGGAGTAACCGGCGAAAATACATTGATGACCGATGAAGAAGTTTACCGGGTGGTTGAAATTATTGCGGAAGAAGCCAAAGGCAAAACCCTGATCGTTCCGGATACTTGTACCGAAAACCTTACGGTAGCCAAAGAACGTGTTCGCAAATATAAAGAGCTGGGAGCCGATTATATTTCGGTGTTCGTTCCGTATTTTGTTTTGCCTAAAGCTGACGGGATCATCAAATTTTACAGCGATCTGGCCGATCATTCTGAAATCCCGCTTATTTTGCACGGGGCAAAAACTCGTACGGGGGTTGAACTGACACCACAAATTTCTGCGACACTTGCAAAACATCCTAACATTGTTGGAATAAAAGACGGGAACAAGGACCTTGGCCATCTTTCGCAAGTCATTCACTTAACGCGCGACGACGATTTTATCGTGTTCACCGGGAAAGATACAACCGCTTATGCTACGGCCTTGATGGGCGGAGCTGGATCGTTTACCGTTGCCGGAAATTTGGTGCCGGGTGTGATGGCTAAAATGCTAGATCATGTTTTTAATGGCGAATATAAACAAGCCGAAGAACTTCACCATGAATATTTTGATGTGTTTGATGCCTGCCGTTTTGAAACCAATCCGATGGGTGCAAAAGCTGCTCTCAAACTGATGGGATTGCCAGCCGGGCCTCTTCGCCCGCCGTTGACCCCATTGAGCGATAAATACGTAGAAAGTATAAAAGATATTTTAGCCGAAAGGAATTTATTATGAGCGAAGTGCTAATTAAAAGCCCTGCAACAAGTGCAAACCTGGGGCCGGGTTATGATATTTTTGCCATGTGTTTGGCCGATCCTTTTGATGAAATCAAAATCACTTTAGATGATTCGGAAAAGGTGAAAATTGAGATGGAAAACAATGAACAATCCATCCCAACCTCCCTTGAAGATAATGTTGCCGGTTTGGCTGTTTTGGAGTTGCTTAAACGTAAGAACCTGAAGCAGGGGATGACCATTTGCATCATCAAACACATGTGCTCAGGAGGCGGATTGGGAACAACCGGGGCTTCTGCTGCAGCCGTTATTTATGGTTTGAACCACCTACTTTCTTTAAACCTCAGCAAAAATGAAATGATCGATATTGCCCGTATGGGAGAAGTTGCTTCCGGGGGCTCACCTCATGCCGATAATGTTGCCGCTTCAATTTTAGGTGGTTTTGTATTGGTAAAATCATACAACCCGATTGATGTTTTAAAACTTGATATGCCTGAATTTCCTATTGTTTTGGCAGCGATTAAGAAAAGCCAAAGAACTACTCGTGGTTTTATCACCTACGAAATCGGGCAGGAAAAATTAAAAGAACAAATGGCTCGTTGCTCGCGCATTATTCACGCTGTTCATACCCAGGATATCGAAGAGTTTGGCGATGCTTTTAGTGTGGATCATATTGCTGAACCGGTTCGTGGAGCAGCCATACCGGAATATAAAGAAGTAAAAGATGCTGTTCTGAAAGCAGGAGCTTTTGGCTGCCAGATCAGCGGTGGAGGTTCATCCGTAATTGCACTTTGCAGCCCTGATAATATTGACCTGATTGCAGCCATCATGGAAAAAGGCTTTGCTGGTAATCCTAATTTTGTTAAGGTTTACAAAACAACCACCTCAAATACCGGGGTTCAAATTATTGATTAATGGAAATCAGGTTTGATAATCAAACGGTCTTGGTAACAGGAGCTTCGCGGGGAATTGGAGAAGCAATTGCGCATCACTTTGCCGATTCAGGGGCGAAGGTTATTGTTCATTACAATAATAATAAAGCCAGGGCCGAAAATGTATTATCAAACTTAAGCGGAGAAGGACATTATATTCTTCAGGCAAATTTATCCAATCCCGAATCACTTCAAAGGTTAATCCAATTGGTCGAGAAAAAATCCGGTTCTTTAGATGTTCTTGTTAATAATGCCGGGGTTTATGAAGAAATAAACTGGGAAACCCTGGACTTTGAAAACTGGCAAAAAGCCTGGCAAAGAACCATCGACACAAACTTGTCGGGAGTTGCCAACCTGAGCTTTTTGGCGGCCAAATTAATGGAGAAAAACGGGGGGGGGAAAATTGTGAATATTTCTTCCCGTGGTGCTTTTCGTGGTGAACCTACTGCTCCGGCCTATGGTGCCAGTAAAGCAGGACTGAACGCCTTGGGTCAGTCTATGGCAAAAGCCCTGGCTCCTAGAAATATTTTTGTTTATACCATTGCTCCCGGTTGGGTTGATACGGATATGGCGGTTGAGGGGATGCAGAATGCCGGGGCACAATCCATAAAAGATCAAAGCCCTTTGCGACGAATTGCAACCCCCGATGAAATTGCTAAAGCAGCTGTATTTCTTGCCAGTGGCGTTGAATACATGACCGGATGCATACTGGATGTTAACGGGGCGTCTTATTTACGGACTTAACTTTTTATTTGGAACCGAAGCAATAGAGGTACCCGTCTCTTGAAGCCACATAAATTTTATTATCATAAATTATTGGGGTCGATTCAAAAGGTGCCGGAAAATGATCCAGTAATTTAAAGCTGAAATTTGAATCGTATTCAAAAAGATAAATCCCGTCGTAAGTTGCGGCTATAATTTTATTTTCGGTGATAAGCGGGGTGGAAATAGCCGGACCTGTTTTATACTTGAAAACCATTTTAGGGCTGTTGTGCCGGTATTTATTATTTGGTCCCATAACAATATTTCCGCTTATTTCTTCATGGCTCAACACATACAAGTAACCTTCAATGTCAACGACGCAGCATAAGGCTTTTTGGTTTCCCTCAATGTATTTATCATTAACTCCTGCTGAACCGATAATGCCGCCTTCCCAGCTTGCGTAAGTCGTATCGTTAACCGGAAAATACCATTCAACAGCTTCGTCGTCTTTTCTCTTCGGATTTAGTTTGAAGATTCCGGCTTTGCCTTCAATGTATTGTTTTTCAATGGTGACCAGTATGCAGCTGTCTCTGGTAACAATGGCTGAGCCATCAATGTCCGACCCAATATCGAATCGCCAGTCTATTTTGCCTTTTTTAAGATCGAACCCGTATACGTGCCCCGAACCGGAAGCGATGTAGATTTTGTTATTCAAAAGGGCAGGGGAGGATTCGGTGACTACGTTATATTTGTGTGCTCTCACATCTTTTTTTTCAAACAAATTGTGTTCTTCCAAAATAACAGGTTGAAGCATATCGTCTTTCATGCGGGCTTGTTGCGGGTCTGGATCAAAAATAGTGAAATAGCCATTTTCAAGTCCAATGTAAACCGTATCATTCAACAATACTGCCGAGGCATCTACATCACGGCTGTAGCTGGCTCCCCAGCGAACATCCAGCCGCCAGAGTTCTTCCCCGGTAAGGTATGAAATCGCCCGGTAGCTTGGGATGTGTTTTGAATCCAGGTAATTGCCAACACCCAAACGGCTTCCCTGTAAAATGATCCATTCTTCTTTTGGGTTGATAGCTTTTGAATTATGCCATAAAGATCCGGTTCCTTTAACAACATCATCAAATTTGTATTGCCAGACAATTTTTCCGTTTTCGGCATTTATTTTTTTTAAATGATGATCGTAAGCTCCCTGAATTAGAAAAAGTTTTCCGTTTTCCCTGATTAGCAGGGGCTGTCCGGTCCAGCCTGCTCCTTCCCATTCGCGTTCTCCTTTTGCGCGCGAAATCACAGTTTTCCCTTTCCCCAAATATAGTTTCCAAATTACTTCCAGTTTGTCGGGTGGGTTTTGACCGTAATAATTACGTTCGTAATTCCCCAAAAATGTATGTATGATAGGTTCTATGGTATCGTTTTGTGCAAAGCATATCTTAAAGATAAGTACACTTGTTGTGAGGAAGATAAGCTTCTTCATAAATTCTGATTTAGTTCTTCAAAGCTACAAAAATTACATAGATGTTTTTTTGAAATTAAGCTTGCTTGAGTATGAAAAACTTAAAGTTTATAAGTTATAATGCCCGAAATTTTATTTTTTATTATTAATCGTTACAAAAAATGTTAAAAAAAATTATAGATTTAAAAAAATATTATAAATCTGATTTTAGATTTTAAGATTTTGTAGAAATATACTTACAGAATGCTATTTTTGTGATTAGATAATAAGTTTTGTTAAACAATTTAAAAATATTTAAAAAATGAAATTTGATCCGGCAAGTAATATTCAGGATTTGGAGCAATTTGGTGAATTTGGTGGAGTAAACCCGGCAATAACCGATTCTGCGACTTACACTTTTATGCAGGCAAAAACCATGTTAGATACTTTTCATGGTGAAGCCGAAGGTTGTTTTTTGTATTCCCGTCACTGGAACCCGAGTAACAAATATTTAGCTGATGCTTTGGCTGCTATGGAAGGAACCGAGGCAGCATGGGTAACTGCATCCGGAATGGGAGCCATTACAAATGCCATTTTACAGTTGGTAAATACCGGCGATCATATTGTATCGAGCCGTACAACTTATGGCGGAACCTATGCCTTTTTAAAAAATTATCTTCCCAAATTTAACATCGAAGTTACCTTTGTTGATGTTACCAATCACGAAGAAGTAAAAGCGGCTATCAAGGACAATACTAAAATCCTTTATACCGAGGCCATGACGAATCCATTGCTTCAGATATCTGACATTCCTGCTTTGGCAGAAATTGCCCATGCAAAAAATGTGAAGTTAATGGTTGATAATACATTTACCCCGATGATGGTTACCCCTGCTAAATTGGGGGCTGATGTGGTTGTGTATTCGATGACAAAATTCATTAACGGTAAAAATGATTGTGTGGCCGGTGCTATTTGCGGAAGTGTTGAGTATATCAGTTCGTTGATTGATGTGAATGATGGAACCTCAATGTTGTTGGGCCCTGTGTTGGATCCTTTGCGTTCTTCAAGTATTTTGAAAAACTTGCACACACTTCATATTCGTATGCAACAACATAGCAAAAATGCAATGTTCCTGGCCGAAAAGCTTAAAGCTTTAGGAATAAAAGTAAACTATCCGGGATTGCCCGAGCATCCGGGACATGAGCTCTTGAAAAGCATCTATAATGAAGAATTCGGATTTGGCGGGATGATTGCGATTGACCTTGAAACAGCCGATAGAGCTGCTGCTTTGATGGAAAGCATGGAAGTTGAAGGTGTAGGTTACCTGGCAGTGAGCCTGGGATATTTCAAAACTCTGTTTAGTAATTCGGGAAAAAGTACTTCTTCGGAGGTTCCTGAAGAACAACAAAAAGAAATGGGAATGTCTGAAGGATTGGTTCGCTTTTCTGTTGGCCTGGACCATGATATTGACCGAACTTTCCAAAAAATTAAAAGATGCTTGACGGTGCTGAATATGATCTAATTATAAAACATTAATTAATTATTTGAGCCTCTTTCTTCCGGAAGAGGCTTTTTTTATTTCACTTTTTTTATTATTAAATGAAAAAATATACAAAAATATTTGTATATAATTACAATAATAATTTATTTTGCAGCTTTAAACGTAACTATAGACATGTTTATTGAGAGAATATACGATATGGGTAATAAATTTATAATAGAAATTGCCTCGACAGAACATCTCAAATTTGTTGAAGAAATTGCGGGTATGATTGCCGCTGCAGCCGAAGAAAAAGATTCAGGCCTTGCATTAAGAAATCCGGCTTATTTAGCCGAAAAAATTAATGAAGAAAAAGCAATTATAGCTTTTTGTGGTGAAGAACTGGCAGCTTTCTGTTACATCGAATTGTGGGAAGGAAAATCGTTTATTGCAAATTCCGGTTTAATTGTTAGTCCAAAGTTTCGTGGTAATGGGTTGGCTAAAAGAATAAAGAAAGTAGCCTTTGAATATTCAAGATGTCGTTTTCCTGAATCAAAAATTTTTGGTTTAACAACCAATGCAAGTGTAATGCGGATTAATGCTGATCTGGGTTACCGTCCGGTATCTTATACTGATTTAACTACTGACGAAAAATTTTGGTCGGGGTGTTCAAGCTGTTCAAATTACGATATTCTTTTAAGAACCGGGCGCAAAAGATGCCTTTGCACGGCCATGCTTTTTAACCCGAATGATTTGAAACACAAGGATGAATATAGCACAAAGGAAGAAATAATAGTGGAGGAAGTTTCATATGAATAATAAAGTTGTTTTAGCTTACAGTGGTGGTTTGGATACCACATTTTGTATCAAATATTTAACTAATGAACTTGGCTTGGAAGTGCATAGTATTTATGCGGATACCTACGGTGCCGATAAAGATTTCCGTAAAAAGCTCTCGGAAAAGGCTTATAAAGCCGGGGTTTCTTCGCATCATTATGTTGATATACAAGAAGAATATTATGAAAAAGGAATTAAATACCTGTTGTTCGGGAACGTATTAAAATATCAAACGTATCCTTTGTCGGTAAGTTCCGAACGGAATTTTCAGGCTATGGCCATCGTAAATTATGCCAAAGAAATTGGTGCAGCTGCTTTGGCTCACGGATGTACCGGTGCCGGAAACGACCAGGTTCGGTTTGACTTGGTATTTAAAGTTTTAGCTCCTGAAATGCAAATATATAGCCCGGTCAGAGATTTAAACCTGAGCCGGCAGGAAGAGGTTAACTACTTAGAAAGCAAAGGTGTAAACCTTGATTTTTCAAAATCTGAATACAGCTACAATGAAGGAATATGGGGAAGTAGTATAGGCGGAAAAGAAACTTTGCGTTCAGATTCTTTTATTCCTGACCATGCCTGGATCAAAAAACTGGAGAGAGAGGATGAAACTACAATTAAAATAACGTTTAAAGACGGGCAAGCAGTAGCTATCGATAATGAAGAAATTTCTCATATTAATTTAATTCATAGTTTAAATAGAATTGGGTCGAAGTATGCAATAGGCAGGGGAATCCACGTGGGTGATACGGTGATAGGCTTAAAGGGAAGAATTGCTTTTGAAGCTCCTGCCGCATTACTTCTTATCAAGGCCCATGAATTGTTAGAAAAACACGTGTTGAGCAAATGGCAAATTCAAATAAAAAGCCAGTTGGCAACAACCTACGGAAATCTTTTACACGAAGGATTGTATCTGGATACAGCCTGCCGTGACATCGAAAAATATTTGGAGAGTTCACAGCAAAGAGTTAGTGGTTCTGTTAAAATTAAATTAATGCCTTATTTTTTTGAATTACTAGGCGTGAACTCTCCTTATGATATGCACAGTCACGAATTTGGAGATTACGGAGAAGCAAGTAAACTGTATAGCTCGTCCGATGCGAAAGGGTTTATAAACCTGTATAGTTTGCCAATCCAATTACAGTATTTAACAAAACAAGATTGAGATGGAAAATAAATTGTTGGATCAGTTAACGCTGGAAGCTGTTGACTTATTGAAACGTTTAATCGCGACCCCTTCTTATAGCGGGAAAGAGGAAATGGTTACCCGGCTGATAATAAATAATCTCGAAAAAAATAAAATACGGTTCCTGCAAAAAGGCAATAATATTTGGACCTATACTAAAAAGTCGGGAAAACCCAAAGTTTTGTTGAACTCGCATTTAGACACCGTGAAACCGACGGCCGGATGGGAAACAAATCCGTTTTCGGCTTTCGAAGATGAGGGTAAAATCTTCGGATTGGGAGCCAACGATGCAGGAGCTTCTTTGGTTTCTATGTTGATGGCTTACATTGCTTTGAAGGATGTTAGTTTGCCGTTTGAACTCATCTTTTCTGCAACGGCCGAAGAAGAAATCACCGGGGCAATGGGCATGGAATCCATCCTGCCTTTGTTGGGCTACATCGACCTGGCAATTGTTGGAGAACCCACCGAAATGAAATTGGCAATCGGCGAAAAAGGATTGATGGTGTTGGACATCATCACTAAAGGGGAGGTGATGCATGTGGCTCATGCAAATATTAAAACGGCCATTGATTTGGCTTTTGACGATTATGCAAAAATGAAAGCCATCGATTTTAAAGATGCCGATTCAAAACTAGGCAGAACCAAGCTAACGTTTAGCCAAATTTTATCGGGGCAAAAACATAATGTAACTCCTGCCGAATGCAAAATGGTGGTTGATATCCGGACCAATGAAATCCTTGATAACAAAAAAGTATTGGAGATTATACAAAGAGAAGTAAAATCGGAGGTTTGTGCCCGTTCAACACGTTTGAATGCTTCTTTTATCAGTGAAGAACATCCCGTTGTTAAACTGGCAAAAGAAAAAAATATTGATTGTGTTACGTCAAATACCATTTCTGATCAATCCGTGATCCCGTTTCCGTCGGTAAAAATTGGTCCGGGTAAATCGGAGCGTTCGCATACTCCAAATGAATTTGTTTGTGTTGACGAAATCCGTCACGGAATAAAAACCTATATCGAAATTTTACAGAACCTGAAATTTTAGCGATGAATAAACTCTGGGCAAAAGATACAAAACTAAGTTCTGTTATTGAATCGTTCACCGTTGGTTCAGACAGGGAGGTTGATTTATACCTGGCTAAATGGGATGTGGTTGGAAGTATTGCCCATGTAAAAATGCTTCATGAGGCAAAGCTGATAAACAAATCGGAGTGCGAAACCTTGGTTCGTGAGTTAGGTTTTATAATGAATTTGATTGAAGCCGGGGTATTTAAAATTGAGGAAGGCGTAGAAGATATTCACTCCCAGGTAGAGCTGATGCTGACCAACAGGGTGGGAACCGTAGGCCGTAAAATACATACGGGAAGAAGCCGCAACGACCAGGTTTTATTAGATTTAAGACTCTTTATGAGAAGTGAAATTGAGACGGTGGTGCTTAAAATAGAGCAACTTTTTTCCAGCTTAATTTCACAAAGCAAAAAATATAAATCGGTAGATTTACCGGGCTACACTCACCTGCAAATAGCCATGCCATCAAGTTTTGGCTTGTGGTTTGCTTCGTTTGCCGAGAGCCTGGCCGATGATTTACTTTTACTGAAAACGGCTTTTGAATTGGTTAACAAAAATCCATTGGGCTCTGCTGCAGGATTTGGATCTTCGTTTCCTATAGATCGGGAATTAACCACGAAACTTTTAGGTTTTGACGATTTAAACTATAATGTAGTTTATGCCCAATGGAGCCGTTTGAAGACAGAAACAGCCGTTGTTTCAGCCTTGTCATCCGTGGCAACCACATTAAACCGTTTTGCAAATGATGGATGTTTGTTCATGTCGGGGAACTTTAATTTTATCAGTTTGCCCGATGAATTAACCACGGGTTCAAGCATTATGCCCCATAAAAAGAACCCTGATGTTTTTGAAATCCTCAGAGGGAAATGCAATGAAATCGGGGTTCACCTGATGCGTTTAATGCATTTGCCCAATAATCTTACAAGCGGCTATTTCAGGGATTATCAATTGTTGAAAAAACCGTTGATCGAATCGTTTGAGTTGATTAACGAATGCCTTACTGTATCGGATTATGTGGTTAATGAGTTAAAGGTAAATAACGATATTTTGAGCGATGAAAGGTATAAATATATAAATTGTGTTGACACAATTAACGATCTGGTTCAAGAAGGATATGCTTTCAGGGATGCCTATCTCGAAGTTTCAAAAAGTATTCAGAATAAAGAGTTTCATTCTGATGTAAAGATTAAACACACTTTGCAGGGTAGTAAGGATAACTTGTGTAACGACAAAATACAGCTGAGGTTTATTAAAATAATCTCATCCTTTCAATTTGATAAAATAAATCATGCATTAAACAACCTTATTGAAGGAAACTTATAACTAATTGCATGAGGTGATGTGCAGAAACCTGCCAGATTTCAGAATTTTTATGTATTTTAGTAAACGTAACATTGAAAAAATATACAATGTGTTGTGTTTTTTCATTAAAGAAATTAATATTTTATATAATTGAAAATACTATATGAAAGAAAAACCACAGAGGTTACAGCGAATTAAAGATATTCTTACGACAAATACAATATCCAGTCAGGATGAATTGTTAAACATGCTTCTTGAAGAAGGTTATGATTTGACCCAGGCTACTTTATCGCGCGACCTGAAATTTTTAAAAGTTGCCAAAACTGCAGATGAAGACGGAAGTTACCGTTACATTGTTCAATCGGAATTGAACAAAAGCCATTCGTTGGAAAACGGCTTTGTGTCGGCAAAATTTTCCGGTAATCTTTTAGTAATAAAAACATTGCCGGGTTATGCCAACCCTTTAGCTGTTATTATTGACAGTCACGACCATGAAATGCTTGTAGGCTCGGTAGCCGGTGATGATACCATCTTATTAATATTGGACGAAGACAACCATGACCGTGAACGCGTGATGAGTTTCGTAAATGCAGTGGTGAAAGGCTAAAAAATGTGACCAAATTTTAAAAGTTCAGGCTAACAGCCTGAGCTTTTCTTTTTTATAAAAGTGAGATTCCTTCTTCAGCCAATGTCGATTTTAGTGTTTCGTCCCATACACTTACCTGAACTTCACCGATATGTTTTTTGCGTAACATAAACATACACATTCTCGATTGTCCTATTCCGCCTCCAATGCTTTGTGGTAGCTGATCTTCCAATAACATTTTATGAAAATACAGTTTTGAACGTTCAGTGCATTTTCTTTTACTGAGTTGTTGTGTGAGCGATTCTTTGTTTACACGTATTCCCATCGATGATAGTTCGAAAGCACATTCCAACGTTGGGTGCCAAACGATAATGTCGCCGTTTAACCCGGCATAACCCTCCTCGTTTATACTGATCCAATCGTCGTAATCGGGGGCACGGCCATCATGAGGTTCTCCATCCGATAAGGATTCTCCGATCCCGATAATAAAAATAGCCCCGAATTGTTTAGCTGCTTTATTCTCTCTTTCTTTAGGAGTTAAACTGGGATATTGTTTTAGTAATTCTTCGGCATGGATAAAAGTGATTTCATCCGGCAATGATGCTTCAATGTCGGCATATTTTTCAGAAACCTTTTGTTCGGCTGTTTTAATAGCTTGGTAAATACTTCTTACGGTAGATCGAAGATATTTTAGGTTTCTGCTTTGGGAACTAATATGTTTTTCCCAATCCCACTGATCGACATAAATAGAATGCAACGGACTGTAATCTTCATCCGGGCGAAGCGCGCGCATGTCGGTAATTATCCCTTTGTCTGTTTCAATTGCCAGTTCTTTTAAGCGGATGCGTTTCCATTTTGCAAGCGACTGAACCACACTTGCTCTCTTTTCTTGAAGCGATTTGACAGGGAAAATTACCGGACGTTCAATTCCGTTTAAATCATCGTTAATTCCTGCTCCGTCCATAACAATAATTGGTGCAGACACTGGTGTTAAACTTAATTGTTTTGATAATTCTCCGGAGAATGTTTGCTTTACAAAGCTGATCGATTCTTCTCTTTCTAATAAACTGATTGTTTTCATTTTTTGATAGAATTAAATTATTATTTGTGATGTTTTTTTGCATAAAAAAAAGCCCCATGCTTTTAGGGCGAGGGGCTTTGGGATATAATAATAACAAAACACTCGCCTTTAAGGTGAGGGATTATTATTGTTATTATTAGTAAAAGTGTTTTTCATAATTTCAAAAAAAAGCCTCCCATTTCTGGAAGGCTTTGTCTTTTTCTATTTTTTGTTACAACATAACCTTCCTATTTCAATAAATTAATATTGAAATTATTAGAAAGATTATTGTTGCGAAGTGTTTTCATTGCTTTATTGATGTTGCAAATGTACATAATTTTTCAGGAAAGCAAACAAAAAAGTGAATTTTTATACGGGTTTGTTTTGGCTCAATAAAAAACCCACAACCATGGTTGTGGGTTCGGGTATAATGAAATGTTTTTTTATTCGTAATCTTCAATTGGAGCACAAACACACATTAAATTCCTGTCGCCGTAAGCATCGTCAATTTTGGTAACGGTGGGCCAGTATTTATCGTTGTTTGACCACGGTTTCGGATAAGCTGCTAATTTGCGGCTATAAGGGAATTTCCAATCGTCGGTGGTAACCATCTCAGCAGTGTGAGGTGCATTGCATACGACATTATTGCCTTGTTCTGTTTTTCCATCTTCTACCTCTTTAATCTCTTCGCGGATCGCGATCATCGCATCAACAAAGCGGTCGAGTTCGTATAATGGTTCGCTCTCGGTAGGTTCAACCATTAAGGTTCCGTGTACCGGGAAAGCAACCGTTGGAGCGTGAAAACCGTAATCCATCAAACGTTTGGCAATGTCAATTACCGGGATGTTTGCTGTTTTATGGAATTCGTTGCAGTCCAGAATCATTTCGTGGGCTACCCGATTGTTTTTTCCGGTATATAAAATTTTATACTGACCTTCCAGGCAGGCTTTCAGGTAGTTTGCATTTAAAATTGCATAACGGGTAGCATCGGTTAATCCTTCGCCACCTAAAAGTTTGATGTATCCGTAAGAAATAGGGAGAACCAACGCACTGCCAAACGGAGCTGCTGCAACGGCATGAATTCCGTTTTCGCCACCGGTTTTAACCATGGTGTGTTTTGGCAAAAATTCAGCCAGGTGTTTTGCAACGCCGATTGGTCCAACGCCTGGTCCACCACCACCGTGAGGAATGGCAAAGGTTTTGTGAAGGTTCAAATGGCATACATCGGCACCGATAAAGCCGGGGTTGGTTAAGCCAACCTGGGCATTCATGTTGGCACCGTCCATGTAAACCTGTCCACCATTGCTGTGGATAATGTCCATGATTTCCAGTATGCCTTCTTCGAATACCCCGTGGGTAGAAGGATAGGTTACCATCAAAGCTGCCAGGTTACTTTTATGTTCTTCGGCTTTTGCACGAAGATCGTCTAAATCAATATTTCCATTTTCATCGCATTTGGTTACAACCACTTTCATGCCGGCCATTACCGATGATGCAGGGTTGGTCCCGTGAGCCGAAGAAGGGATCAAACAAATATTACGGTGTCCTTCTCCACGGCTTTTGTGGTAAGCCGCAATGGTTGATAGCCCTGCGTACTCTCCGCTTGCTCCTGAATTGGGCATAAAACTGATGGCTGCAAAACCGGTGATTTCGCACAAGTCTTTTTCCAGTTGATTGATGAGTTCTTTGTATCCTTCAGCCTGGTCAGCCGGAACAAAGGGGTGGATGGCTCCAAATTCGGGCCAGCTTATCGGGAACATCTCCACGGCTGCATTTAGCTTCATGGTACATGAACCCAGCGGAATCATCGAACGATTTAACGAAAGGTCTTTAACTTCCAGTTTTTTGATGTAACGCATCATCTCTGTTTCAGAATGATAAGAATTGAAAATCTGATGCGTCATAAATTTGCTACTGCGAATTAGCTCGTCCTGGATTTTAAGTTCCTGGCATTTGCTGCAGTATTTTTTTTGTTTGAACTCTTTGCCATTGGCTGTAGCCAGAACATTTATGATGTTTTGTAAATCATCGGTGCAGTTGGTGGTTTCGTCGAGGCTGATGCCAAGGTGTTTGTCGTTGATGTAGCGGAAGTTAATTTGTTTTTCTTCGGCCAATTTTTTGATTGCTTCGGTAGAAACGCCTTCCGGAATTTCGACGTTCAGCGTGTCAAAGAAATATTCGTTCAGTTGTTTGTAACCGTATGCAGCGAGTTCTTTATTTAAATAAGAAGCCAGGCAGTGAATATCTCCGGCAATTTCTTTCAGTCCTTGTGGACCGTGGTATACGCCGTACATTCCGGCCATAGTTGCCAATAAAGCTTGTGCGGTACAAATGTTTGAAGTGGCACGTTCACGTTTGATGTGTTGCTCTCGGGTTTGAAGTGCCATACGTAAGGCCGGGGTTCCGTTTGCATCTTGCGAAACACCAATGATCCGTCCCGGCATACTACGTTTAAAATCTTCAGTAGTGGCAAAATAAGCGGCATGTGGCCCACCAAATCCCATCGGGATACCAAAACGCTGGGTGGTTCCAACGGCTACATCTGCGCCCCATTCGCCCGGAGGGGTTAAAATAGTTAAGCTTAACAAATCAGCGGCAACTACCAGTTTTGCCCCGGCAGCGTGTGTTTTTTCCGCAAAGCCGTTATAATTTTTTATAGAACCGAATTGATCGGGATATTGAACAAGGGCTCCGTATACTTTTTCGTTGAATTCAAAGGTGTCACAATCGCCAAAAATAAGTTCGATACCAAGGGCGGCAGAACGGTTCTTTAAAACATCAGCCGTTTGCGGGAACACATTTTGACAAACAAAAAACTGATTGGCTCCGGCTTTGGCTTGTGCCCTGGGACGAGCGTTAAACAGCATAATCATGGCTTCGGCAGCGGCCGTGGCTTCGTCTAGCAAAGAAGCATTTGCAATTGGAAGTGCGGTTAAATCGGCTACCATGGTTTGGAAGTTTAATAAAGCTTCCAAACGTCCTTGTGAAATTTCGGCCTGGTAGGGGGTGTACGAAGTGTACCATCCCGGGCTTTCCAAAATGTTGCGTTGGATTACTCCCGGTAAAATGGTGTTGTAATACCCCATTCCGATGTAGGATTTAAAAATTTTATTTTTTGCCCCAATGCTTTTAATGTGGTTAAAATATTCAAATTCATTCATCCCTTCGGGTAAATTCATAGGCTCTTTTAAACGAATGGCTTTTGGGATGGTTTCATCGATCAAAGCATCCAGCGAAGCCACCTGAATTTTGTCTAACATCTTGCGGAGTTCGGCCTCACGCGGTCCATTATGTCTTCTTATAAAGTTATTGGTGAGCATGTTATATAATGTATTTTAAGATATATGAAACAATAAATTAACTATAAAATCCGGCTGCTAAAATACAATTTTTTGGCTTATTTAAAGGGTGGTTTTAGATACTTTGTGAATTTTTTAACAATACCTAATGGGAAGTAATCGGGATAGGGCAGGTGGGATGGGGAATACCGTTTTTGTAGTTTGTGTTTAAATTAATTTTCCATGAAATAACACCTCTTCATTTTTGCTCACGGATAAATTCTTTAAATTAGCAATTCATATAAAATTAACGGTGATTGTCCTTCGATCGCTTTGTTAATTAAGTTGTTTTATTGTAGAAAATATAACTATGAATGCAAATCAAAATACAGACCCGGTGGATTGGTCGAACGAAGAAGAAATCCTGAAAAAGTTTGAAGAGAAAAAAGGTGGGCAGAGTCAGACCTATTATAATTATTCGGATATGACGGACTCCAACTGGTCGCGTGATTACAGCCGTGATCAGGAGGAAAGTGAATGGGAACTCAGAACACAGCAGTATAATATTTGGAAGGGAATGTGCGAGTTATACCGGGAAATTCCCCCGGATTATCGTTCCTTTAAAATCTTAAATTTTTTAATTGATTATGCCGATTCAAAAGTAGGGGAGTTGATTGCAGATGTTCCGCCGGTTCAGCAAAAAGAAATCTTGCAAAAATACCCGTACATGGCTCTGAAAAATTACCCTCAGGATCAACTTACGCAGGAAATAGCAGATTTGGCTTTTTGGTCGTCAAAATCGCAAAGGATGCTTGATGTTATTCCCGAGAAATTTATGTGTCAGGAAATGCTTGATGAAATACTTAAAAGGGATTTTGACATTAGTTTTTTAATGCAGCAATTGCCCCGGCATTTTATTACTTCCGAAATGGTTGAAGAAGCCCTGCTGAGAATAGTTCATCCCACCCAGTTTTTGGAGATGGTTCCTGCCGATATGATTACCGAAGTTCATATTTTTAAACTAATGGAAAAAGCCGGTTCTTTTCATGCCATTTACCCGGGACTTAAACCAGAGCAGCTCTCCAAAAAAGTTTTAAAGGAAGGAATTAAGTGTGAGAAAGAATATTGTCTAACCTTAAAAAAGAAAAAAATAAGCAAGCGGAGCGGAAATTATTTGTTTGAAGTAGAAGATTACCTGGAAAAAGAGGTGACGGAAGTTGCCAATAATTTGCGGGTATTCTCACCGGATATTGTTAAAAAAATATTGAAAAAGCTTCGCTTTCGTGAGCAGGGAAAAATCTTAAAGGAAAAACTTCGTTAGTTTACTTCCAGTAAAATTTTTGCCTCACGCTATTGTTTCCGTTAATCAGCCAGGCAATGTAAATTCCGGGTCTTAGCTTGGGCAATATCATTTCATTGGTCGTTACCTTGCTTTGGTAAACGGTTCTGCCCGACAGGTCAATGACTAAAATTTCGGCGTTTTTATTAATCTTCCCGGAATATCTTAAGCTCGAATTTTGGTAATTAGGGATAAGTTGTATTGTTTTTTGTTCAGGCCTGTTCAATTCGTCTAGACCTACATCTTGGGTGGTGGTATGAATGTAAAAACGGTTTTCGTAAATGCCTGTTTGCAGGTTAATGGTGTAAGTGCTGTCGGGTTTGGTTAAATCGGTAAATATATCATTCTCTTTATCTTCCAGGTAAACTTTTAAACCCTCGGGCAGGTTGCTCACCGTAGCCTGAAAACCCACTTCTTTGTCTTCGGTCACTTCTATTCCCAAGGGAACAATTAGGTTTTCATAATCGTCGTCGGGCAAACATTGGATGCCGTACCGTACTTCATCGCTGCTTTCTAATAAGAGGGTGTATATAATCAAACTTTTTCCACTAACATTAAATATCCCGGCATCATAACCCGGATCAAGCCCGGTGGTGGTTCCCGTAATGTATTTAATGCTGGTGGTGTGATATTCGGCTCCGCAACTGGCTGTTATAATAATCTGGGGCCAGCTTGTTTTGGGGCTGCTAAGTGTGCCTGGTGTTTTGGTTTTTACAGCCGTTTGAGCCTGAATGTTGGAAATATGAAAAGCAATGGTTAAAACAGACAAAACAAGGATCTTTAGGAAGTATTTTTTCACAGCTTAATTTTGGTTTCGGTATAGAAATTACAGACTCAGAATTAATAACTTGATAATGTATTTGGCTTAAAGATAAACAAGGATTAAGTTACACAAAAAAGTGAGGCTATCAAAATTAAAAATATGAAAAATCCCTCCCGAAGCCGGAAGGGATTTTTTTATTGTATGATTTAAGAAATCCTATTTTCCAATTCTCATTTTGTAGAACGAACGATATACAAAGTATAGAGCAACCAATAAGAAGGCGATGCCAAAGTAAGGCGCAATGGCTTTAAATTGAGGAGCTATCGCGATTTCCATGGCTAATAAACCAAATAAAGTAGTGAATTTGATAATAGGGTTCAATGCTACAGAAGAAGTGTCTTTATAAGGATCACCCACGGTATCACCTACTACAGCTGCATCATGTAAAGGGGTTCCTTTTTCCTTCATGTCCACCTCAATGATTTTCTTAGCGTTATCCCATGCACCGCCTGCATTGGCCATAAACATAGCCTGGAACAATCCAAAAAATGCAATAGAAATCAAATAACTTATGAATAATGAAACAGGTAAATTTGATTCAGCAGGAGCTGATAAAAATGCAAAGGCTAAAGCAAATGAAAAAATTGCAATAAAAATGTTCCACATTCCTTTTTGGGCATATTGGGTACAAATCTTTACAACCGATCTTGATTTTTCAACATCTGCTTTCTTAGGTGCATTAGGGTCGAGATTGATGTTTTTCTTAATATAAGCTACAGCTCTACTTGCACCAGTTGTTACTGCCTGAATACTGGCTCCTGAGAACCAATAAATAACGGCGCCTCCTAATAAGAATCCCATAATTGTATATGGGTTAAGTAAGTTCAGGATTTCTTCTGGCTTAACATGCAAGGTGTGCTGGATAACCAAGATAAGCGAGAAAATCATAGTGGTCGCACCAACAACGGCTGTACCAATCAATACTGGTTTAGCTGTTGCTTTAAAAGTATTTCCTGCACCATCATTGGCCTCTAAGTAATATTTCGATTTCTCAAAATCTGGTTTAAATCCAAAATCTTTTTCAATTTCAGCCTCAATGCCCTCAGTTTCTTCAATTAATGACAATTCGTAAATGGATTGTGCGTTATCTGTAACCGGGCCGTACGAGTCAACGGCAATGGTTACAGGGCCCATGCCCAGCATGCCGAATGCTACCAACCCGAATGCAAAGATGGAAGGATATATCATTACTTCTCCTAATCCATAATTACTTGCAAAATAGGCAATGAACATGAGCAGGAAGAATACCATGCCTTTCCAAAACGCAGAAAAATTACCGGCTACTAAACCTGAAAGAATATTTAATGAGGCACCTCCTTCCTTTGAGGCTTCAACCACCTCTTTAACATGGGTTGAGTTAGGGGACGTAAACAGTTTGGTAAATTCCGGGATCAATGCAGCACCCAAAGTGCCTGCACTAATAATAATGGATAAACTTAACCACAATTGGTGTGGAAGATCGCCAATTGTAATATAACTAATTATAAAAGTTACAGCAATTGAAAGTATAGAAGTAATCCAAACCAAAGAAGTTAACGGCTTTTCAAAATCCAACTCATCAGCGTCCTTATATTTTGCATTTGCGATGGCACCATTGATCCAGTATGATACAATTGATGTTATAATCATCAAGATACGCATTAAGAAGATCCAAACCAATAATTGTGTTTGTAATGTAGTGTCAACGATGGCTAAAAGAATAAAAGAAATCAATGCGACACCTGTTACACCATAGGTTTCGAATCCATCGGCTGTTGGACCTACAGAGTCTCCGGCATTATCACCAACACAGTCGGCAATAGTGCCCGGGTTTCGTGGGTCATCTTCTCCAATTTTGAAAATCACTTTCATTAAGTCAGATCCAATATCAGCAATTTTGGTGAAAATACCACCGGCAATACGAAGTACAGAAGCTCCCAGTGATTCACCAATGGCAAAACCGATGAAACTTGCGCCGGCATATTTCCCAGGAACAAACATGAGGATGATCAACATCATGATCAACTCCAAAGAGATTAGAACAACGCCAATGCTCATCCCCGCTGTTAATGGGATGTTTAATAGTTTGATAGGTTTACGTTCTAATGAAGCAAAGGCCATTCTAGAGTTAGCCAGGGTGTTCATGCGAATTCCAAACCAAGCAACGCTGTAAGAACCAAGAATCCCTAGAACGGTCCATCCAAGGATCATGGCGACACCCCCAAATCCGAAATTGGCATCGGAAAGGTATCCAAAATAGAAAGCAACTGCAGATCCTATGAATAAGAACAAAATTGCTAAAAACTTACCTTGTTGCAATAAATAAGTTTTACCCGTTTCGTAAATAACTTGAGCGACATCAAGCATTGACTTGTGGGCCCTAAGGTTCTTAACTTTTACAAATTGGTACAATCCAAAAAGAAAGCCGATGAAAGTAATTAAAAATCCCCAATACAAAATGTTTTGTGATTTAACTGCCTCAGGAATGACGAGATCAGCTTCGCTCGCGAACGAAAAAAACGGTAACAAGAATAGGGTTAGAATTGTGAAAATTTTCTTCATGATGTTAAAAATTAAATGGTTTCAAATATGGGGAGCTAAAATAAAAAAGATTTGGCTAAGATTTTAATTTTAAATGCTTGATTATTATTGAACATGTAGGGGTTGCTGTTTAATGCCTTCGTTTTTAAGAGATTGTGGGTTCAAAGGTTTGAAACCTGTTAATAAAAATAAATTTAGGGGGATGAAAATATTTATACTTTTGTTCAAAATCTTTGTGCAATACCCTAAAATCGCTATTTTTACATTATGGAGCGGAAAAGGCTTGAGATTATCGGAATGTCATACAGTCAATCGCAAAGCGGAGCCTATGCATTGATACTTGGAGAGGTTGGAGGGAAACGAAGATTGCCTATTATTATTGGTGGTTTCGAAGCTCAGGCCATTGCGATTGAGCTGGAAAAAATGAAACCCTCCCGGCCTTTGACCCACGATCTTTTTAAAAATTTTGCCGATACATACAACATCCGTATAAAAGAAGTGGTAATTGATAAGTTCCAGGAAGGGATTTTCTTTGCCAAGCTTTATTGTGTGCAGGATGAAATTGAAACCGAAATTGACGCACGTACTTCGGATGCAGTAGCTTTGGCAATCCGTTTTCATTGTCCGATTTTTACCGATGAAAAAATATTGGCAGAGGCCGGCGTTTTAATGGATGAAAGTTCACCCTCTTTCGGGGCTAAAAATATTCCAGACGATGAGGATGAAGATTTGGAAAATGAATTTGAGCCGTATTCGTTAAATGAATTAAACGGGATGTTGAAAAAAGCGGTTGATGAAGAGAACTATGAACGTGCTTCGTTAATCCGTGATGAAATCCATCGCCGGAAACAAAAGGGAGAATCTTAATCTATCCAACAATGGGAAGTGTGGCATTACCTAAAATGTAATGACTTTTTATTTGGTGGATGCAAATATATGCGAATGAAATTTAATTTGTTTAAAAGTAAGATTGCGATTTTTTTTGTTGCAATTTCACTATTTTTGATTGTAACCGGGATATTGGTTGCACAAGATTCTACGACTGCTGTTGATTCTAGCCAAATAATTTCTGCTGTAGAACAACAACATACACAAATTGATGTTATTGAACCAATCAAAAGCGAAGGCTTTACACTGATGTCTTTATTAAGAGGAATACTTGGTATTGCATCGGTTTTAGGTATTGCATATTTATTGAGTTCGAACAGAAAAAGAGTGAACTGGAGAACCGTTTTGGGAGGTCTGTCTATTCAGTTGATTATTGCCGTTTTAGTTTTAAAGGTTTCAGCAGCTCAATCGGTGATCGAATTTGTAGGAAAAATGTTTATCAAAGTACTGAAGTTTTCAGAGATAGGCAGTGTGTTTTTGTTTGGAAATTTAATTGATCAGAATTCTGTAGGCTTCATGTTTGCTTTTCAGATTCTACCAACTATTGTATTCTTTTCAGCTCTTTCTAGTGTGTTATATTATTATGGGGTTATTCAAATTGTAGTAAAAGGTTTTGCTTGGATTATGACCCGTTTGTTGAATCTTTCGGGAGCTGAGAGTTTATCTGCTACGGGAAACATATTTCTGGGGCAAACAGAGTCTCCGCTATTAATTAAAGCCTATTTGGAAAAGATGACCAAGTCGGAGTTGTTATTAGTAATGGTAGGAGGAATGGCTACCATTGCAGGGGGAGTATTAGCAATATATATAAAATTTTTAGGAGGAAGTGATCCTGTTGAACAGATTTTGTTTGCAAAGCATTTGATAACGGCTTCGGTGATGGCTGCTCCGGGTGCTGTTGTGTTATCCAAGCTTTTGCTTCCTCAAACAGAAGAAGTCTCAAACAAAGTGGAAGTCTCTAAGGATAAGATTGGTTCAAATATTTTAGATGCCATTACCAACGGAACCACTGATGGTGTTCGTTTGGCGGTGAATGTTGGTGCTATGTTATTGGTGTTTATCGCGTTTATGGCACTGCTGAATTTTATTTTTATGAAGATTGGGGATGTTACGAGTTTAAATACTTGGGTTGCGGAATTTTCAAATCACCAATATGAATCGTTGAGCTTACAGTTTATTTTAGGATATTGTATGGCCCCATTGATGTGGCTCATTGGAGTTCCTTCGGCAGATATCACCTTAGTTGGGCAACTTCTTGGCGAGAAAATTATTTTGAACGAATTTATTGCATATACAAGTATGAAAGATTTAATGGCTGCTGGTGCTTTTGTAAATGAAAAATCACTGATTATTGCTACCTATATATTATGTGGTTTTGCAAACTTTAGTTCTATTGGGATTCAGCTTGGTGGAATTGGAGCCTTGGCTCCAAGTAAGCGTGGCATGTTATCTAAACTAGGTTTCAAGGCTTTATTAGGTGGTGCAATGGCTTCGTTACTCTCCGCTACGATTATTGGAATGATAATGGGATAGGAAATATAGAATTGAGGAATTTATGAAACAGTATCACGATTTGCTTCGGCATGTTTTAGATAAAGGAGTGCGAAAATCGGATCGCACCGGAACCGGGACTATTAGTGTTTTTGGTTACCAAATGCGCTTTGATTTGTCGGAAGGATTTCCGGTGATGACCACCAAAAAATTGCATTTACGGTCCATTATTCACGAGTTGCTTTGGTTCCTGAAAGGGGATACCAATATTAATTATTTGCACGAGAATAAAGTTTCTATTTGGGACGAATGGGCAGATGATAACGGCAATTTGGGGCCCATCTATGGTTACCAATGGCGCAATTGGAACGGCGATGGCATCGACCAGATCAGCGATTTGATTGAACAAATCAAAACCAATCCGGATAGCCGCCGACATATTATTGCGGCCTGGAATCCTTCGGTATTGCCGGATACGTCGAAATCGTTTGCCGAAAACGTGGCTAACGGGAAAATGGCTCTGCCGCCTTGCCATGCCTGGTTTCAGTTTTATGTAGCCGATGGGAAATTAAGCTGTCAGTTGTACCAGCGTTCGGCCGATATTTTCCTGGGGGTGCCATTTAATATTGCTTCTTACGCCCTGTTTACCATGATGATGGCCCAGGTTTGCGATTTGGAAGCGGGTGAATTTGTGCACACTTTTGGCGATGCCCATATTTATTTGAACCATCTTGAACAAGTGGATTTGCAGCTTAGCCGTGATTTTTTCCCCTTGCCGAAAATGAAAATCAACCCGGCGATTAAAAATATTTTTGATTTTACTTACGAAGATTTTCAATTGGAAGGCTACCATGCGCATCCTTCGATTAAAGCGGATATTTCGGTTTAATGTGTTGATGTGAGTATCAAGTATCAAGATTCTTTTAATAACTACAAATAACCTAATAACCACGAATAACTAGAACAACTAAATGAAACAAATCTCAATCATTGTTGCCATTGCTCAAAACCATGCCATCGGAAAAAATAATGATTTGCTTTGGCACATCTCGCGCGACTTTAAATGGTTCAAAGAAAAAACCCGCGGACACCAGGTCATTATGGGCGACAGAACCCTGGAATCGCTTCCAAACGGGCCGTTACCAAACCGAAAAAATATAGTGATTACCAACTTGCCGGGTAAAACGTTTGAGGGTTGCGAAACGGTTTACTCCATCGAAGAAGCAGTGGAAAAATGCAGCGAAACCGAAGAAAGCTTCGTGATAGGCGGGGGTTCTATTTACAAACAACTGCTTCCTTACGCCAATAAATTTTACCTGACCCGTGTACGCAAAGATTTTGAAGCCGATACTTTTTTTGAAGTGGATTTTAGCGAGTGGAACGAAATTTATCGCGAAGATGTAAATGATGATCCACAAAATGATTTCAGTTATTCGTTTCTGATTTATGAACGAAAATAAGCCACCGATCAAAGAATGGCTTTTGAAGAAAGACGCTGTTGCCGATCAAAACAAAAAACTGATCCTTAAACTTTCCAAACAAAAGGCAAAAGAAGTCAACCAGCGAGCCAATGAATTACACGAAACGGTGATTAAAATCCTGGATTGTCTGGATTGTGCCAATTGTTGTTCGAGCATTCCTCCCATTGTAAACGATACCGATGCTAAACGGATTGCCCGCTTTTTAGGGATTAAATTGAACCGTTTTATTTCGGAATATTTAACTGTTGACGAAGACGGTGACAAGGTGATGAAAACGGTTCCCTGTGTGTTTTTGGAAAAAGATAACAAGTGCCGGATTTATGAGGTTCGCCCCAGGGCTTGCCGCGAATATCCCCATACAGATGATTTTCAGTTTATGAAAAACCTTAAGCTGCATTTGACCAATGTAAAATACTGCCCGATTGTTTACCACATTTTAGAGAAGTTCTGAAAAAACAATGGGGTGCCATCTGCGACTTATTTGATGACACCCCGTCACCATTATGGTGACCCCCATATATCAATGAAAAATTTGTTAATCTTCCATGTAAGGATATTTGAAATCAGTTGCCGGGAGCAAAGTTTCTTTAATGGTTCGTGGACTGGTCCAGCGTAAAAGGTTTAAGAAACTACCGGCTTTATCGTTGGTTCCCGAGCCTCTGGCTCCTCCAAATGGTTGAAGCCCAACCACGGCACCGGTTGGTTTATCGTTGAGGTAGAAATTTCCTGCTGCGTATTTAAGTTTTTTGCAGGCTTTCATGGCGGCATATTTGTCGCTGGCAAAAACGGCACCAGTTAAAGCATAAGGCGAAGTTTTGTCGCAGAGGTCGAGAGCTTCTTCAAACTTCTCGTCTTCATATACGAAGATGGTCATCACTGGCCCGAAGATCTCTTCTTCCATGCTTTTAAATTTCGGGTTAGTGGTAACGATAATGGTTGGTTCGATAAAATATCCCACCGATTTATCGCCATTTCCCCCGGCAATAATTTCTGCTTCGTCTGATTCTTTGGCATAATTGATATAGCTCATGATATTGTCAAAAGAAGCTTCGTCAATAACGGCATTTACAAAATTCTTGAAGTCTTCTACGTTCCCCATTTTTATTTTTGAAAGATCAGAAATGAGTTCTGATTTTAATTCTTCCCAAATTGAAGCAGGAACGTAGGCTCTTGATGCCGCCGAACATTTTTGTCCCTGGTATTCGAAAGATCCGCGGATAATAGCTGTAGCAAGTTCCCGGATGTTGGATGAGTTATGAGCGAAAATGAAATCTTTTCCCCCGGTTTCGCCAACCAGTTTCGGGTAGGAGCGGTATTTGCCAAGGTTATCGCTTACGGTTTTCCATAAATTGTTGAATGTTCCGGTTGAACCGGTAAAATGAATTCCGGCCAATTCAGGATGGTTCAACACAACATCCCCGATTTCGCGCCCTGAGCCCGGAACAAAATTGATTACTCCGTCAGGGAATCCTGCTTCTTTAAATATTTTCATCAAATAATAACTTGAAAGTAGCGATGTTGTTGCCGGTTTCCATACCGTGGTGTTCCCCATGATGTTTACCGAAATGTTTAGGTTTGCTGCAATAGCGGTAAAGTTGAAGGGTGAAACCGTAAAAACAAAACCTTCCAGCGGGCGGTATTGTAAGCGGTTGATGTGATCCAATCCAATATTTGGCTGGTTCAGGAAAATTTGTGAAAGAAAGTATGAGTTGAATCTTAAAAAGTCAATGGTTTCGCAGGCTGAGTCAATTTCGGCCTGGTAGGCATTTTTGCTTTGGCCGAGCATGGTTGCTGCGTTCAGTACAAAGCGGTACTTTTTGGAGATTAGTTCAGCGGCTTTTAACATGATGGACGAGCGTTCGATCCACGAAAGCTCCATCCAGTCATCTTTGGCTGCCAGAGCTGCTTCTACGGCTGCTTCCACATCTTGTTTCCGGGCTTTGTGGTATTTTGCCAATACGTGTTTGTGGTTTTGTGGAGATCTTACTTCTCCGGTATTATTTGTATATACCTCTTTTCCCCCAATTATCAACGGGATTTCAACAAGTGTTTCGCTTTGCCTCATTAACTCTGCTTCAAGAGCGATCCTTTCTTTGCTGCCCGGTAAATAGGATAAAACCGGTTCATTTTTGGGTTCTTTAAAATTAAAAATTGCGTTGTTCATGCCTTATTTTTTTGAATTATTCAATTTGTATCGTTATGTAATTATGTGCATAACGAAATGCAAATATATGATTCTGTTTTGAAATCTAGGGAATATATATCAAAGAAAATATAATTGATTTTTACGGAGAATATTTGTTTCGTAGACTTTATTCTTAAATCAATAAATATTGGGGCTAATTTTTTACATTTGCACAAAAATAAATTAATTGCTATTAAAAATATATAGATATGAAAACTACAGCTTTTACAAGCATGCACGAGAAAATGGGAGCCAAAATGGTGGAGTTTGCCGGTTACAATATGCCGGTTCAGTTTGAAGGTGTAAATGTTGAGCACGAAACGGTTCGCAAAGGAGTAGGAGTGTTTGATGTTTCGCACATGGGCGAATTTTGGGTAAAAGGTCCTAATGCTTTCGAGTTTGTACAACGCGTTACCACAAACGACGTTGCTAAATTAGTTGATGGTAAAGTCCAATATTCTTGTTTTCCTAACGGGAAAGGTGGAATTGTTGATGATCTTTTAGTTTATCGCATCGACGAGGAAACTTATTTATTGGTGGTAAATGCTGCCAATATTGAAAAAGACTGGGCATGGGTAAACGAACAAAATACCAATGGTGCTGTTTTATACAATGCTTCGGACGAGATTTGCCAGTTGGCCATTCAAGGACCTTTGGCTTTGAAAGCCATGCAAAAATTAACCGATGTCAATGTGATTGACATGGAATATTACACGTTCCAAAAATGCGAGTTTGCCGGGGTAAAAGACGTTATTTTCTCAACCACTGGTTATACTGGTTCGGGCGGATGTGAAGTTTATTGTGCTAACGAAGACGGGGCAAAAGTTTTTGAAGCTGTTTTTGAAGCCGGTAAAGAATTCGATATTAAACCAATTGGTTTGGCAGCTCGTGATACTTTGCGTTTAGAATCTGGTTTTTGTTTGTACGGAAATGATATTGACGATGCTACTTCGCCTATTGAAGCCGGTTTGGGATGGATCACCAAATTTTCGGATGGCAACAATTTTATCGATCGTGAGTACATGGCCAAATTGAAAGAAGAAGGAATTCAGCGTAAGTTAACCGCTTTTAAAATGGTTGATAAAGGTATTCCTCGCCAGCATTATGAAATTTGCGATGCCGAAGGAAATACCATTGGCGAAGTTACTTCAGGAACCATGAGCCCGATGCTGAAAATTGGTATCGGAATGGGCTACATAAAAACCGGGTTCAATAAACTTGATTCGGAAGTGTACATCAAGGTTCGTAATAAATTATTAAAGGCACAAATTGTTAAGCTTCCTTTTTATAAAGGGTAGGCTAGTTTTAACCTAATATTTATAAAATGAAATCAGCAAAATTTTTAATTATTGTAATTATTGCAAGTATGACATTCTCATGCAATCAAAATACTGAAAACAAAGAAGGTGATTTCAAATTTTTATTGGAGCAGTTCGCCGATTTAAAAATCATGCGCTACCAGGTTCCGGGGTTTGAAGATTTGAGCCTTAAACAGAAACAATTTATTTATTATCTGAATGAAGCTGCACTTTCGGGGCGCGATATAATTTACGATCAAAACTATAAATACAATTTATTGATCCGTCATACTTTAGACGAGATCGTGAAAAATTATAAAGGGAACCGTAATTCCGAAGATTTCCAAAATTTTATGGTTTATGCCAAAAGGGTTTGGTTTTCTAACGGGATTCACCACCACTATGGTGCCGAAAAGTTTTTCCCTGAAATTTCAGAAGCTTACTTTACGGATCTTATAAAAGGTTCTGAAAACGCAAACTTCCCGCTTAACGAAGGGGAATCGTTGAATGCTTTTATTGGAAGGATCAGCCCGATTATTTTTAACAAAAGCATTGCCCCCAAACGCATTAACCAGGTGGGCGACGATTTGATTTCAACTTCGGCCATGAACTATTACGAAGGTGTTACCCAAAAAGAAGTTGAGGCTTATTACGAATCGATCATTGACAAAAATGATCCGACGCCTATTTCTTATGGTTTGAACTCGAAAGTGGTAAAAGAAAATGGCAAAGTTGTTGAGAAAGTGTGGAGGATTAACGGGATGTATGGCAAAGCCATTGCCAAAATTGTTGAAAACCTCGAGAAAGCACTTCCGTTTGCCGAAAGCGATTACCAACGTAATTATGTAAAAGTCCTGATCGAGTATTATAAAACCGGTAACCTGGAGCTTTGGGATGAGTTCAGCATTGCTTGGGTAAAAGATAACGATTCGAGGGTGGATTTTGTCAACGGGTTTATTGAAGATTATGGCGATCCTATCGGGATTAAAGCTTCGTTTGAATCGATCGTAAACTTCAAAGATATTGAAGCTTCGCATCGTTCCGAATTGTTGGCTCAAAATTCCCAATGGTTTGAAGATCATTCCCCGGTTGATCCGCGCTTCAAAAAAGAAGTGGTCAAAGGCGTTTCGTCGAAAGTAATTACCGCCGCTATTTTGGCCGGCGATTGTTATCCATCAACCCCTATCGGTATCAATCTTCCTAACCCCAACTGGATTCGTGCTCAGCATGGTTCTAAATCGGTAACCATCGAAAACATTACCTATGCCTACGATCAGGCAGCGCTTGGAAATGGTTTCCTTGAAGAATTTTATTTAACCAAAGAAGAAATTGCATTGGAACACAAGTACGGTTCCATGGCCGATAACCTTCATACCGATATGCACGAGTGTTTAGGGCATGCTTCCGGTAAATTGTTGCCTTCTACTCCTTCAGGTGCCCTTAAAAATTATGGTTCACCGATTGAGGAAGCCCGTGCCGAGTTGTTTGCTTTGTATTATATGTTGGATGATAAGATGGTTGAGTTGGGTATTCTTCCGAGCCTTGATGCGGCTAAAATTCAATACTTGGGATACATTCGTAATGGGGCTATGCAGCAGTTTTCGCGCATTAAATTGGGCGATAATATTGAGCAGGCTCACATGAGAGCGCGTAAGTTGATTGCTGAATGGTGTATCGAAAAAGGTGCATCTGATAAAGTGATTGAGAAAGTTGTTAAAGATGGAAAAACCTACTTTGTGGTTAATGATTACGAAAAGCTAAGAGGTTTGTTTGGCAAATTGTTGGCCGAAATTCAACGTATTACCTCCGAAGGTGATTTTGAAGCCGCTAAACAATTGATTGAAACTTACGCGGTGAAAATTGATTACGATTTGCATAAAGAGGTTCTGGAAAGATATAATAAATTAAACATTGCACCTTATGGTGGATTTATTAACCCGGTTTACGAACTGGTAAAAGAAAACGGAAAAGTTGTTGATGTTAAGCTTGTATATAAAGATGATTATACAGAGCAACAGCTTTATTATGCCGAAAAATATTCGTTTTTACCAACGGTAAATTAAACGGTAAATTTACAGAAAGCCCCTTGCCTTGGCGAGGGGCTTTTTTTATGCTCAATTGAATACTGCCTGTCAACAAGTTTTTGTTGATAATTATAATGAGCCTACTTTGTTTAAAGATAGATAACATTATACTTTTATGATTGTATTAATATATATTAAACCCAAACTCCTTTGATTATGAAAATCAAACTATCAATTTTTCGATATCCCTTTATAGTATTGTTATTTGCCATTTTTTCTTTTTCTTACGGGCAAACAAATAAAACATTTTACCCGTATTGGGAGCTAAATGCAAATGGAGGATTAAGTACTTTTTTTGGTGATCTTCGCCAAAATAATCTTATTCCTGCCAGCAACAGTAATTTTAGTGAATGGAAATTTGGTGGAGGTATTCAGTTTGGTCGCCAGTTTTCGCCGGTGTTTGGTTTAAGGCTCCAGTTGTTAACGGGTGAAGTGTTAGGTGGAATCAATGAACTGGACCGTTATTTCGAATCAAATTATTATGAAGCGAACCTGAATGCAACCATCAATCTTAATAATTTGATCGGGCAGTATAATCCTGATCGCAAGGTGAATTTTTATTTGGTTGCAGGGGTAGGAGCAACAAATTTTAATTCGGAGTTAAAAGAAATTTCAACGGATAACGCCATTGCCTATCAAGGATATGGAAACGGAAGTGGGCTTGGAGGCCGTACGCTGGAAACAATACTCACCGGTGGTTTGGGAATCGATTACAAAATCAGTGATAAAGTCAGCCTTAATTTTGAATCGGTTACCCGTGGAATGAATTCCGATTATATGGATCTTTACGAGGGAGGAACTAAATACGATATGTATAATTACACTTCATTGGGGTTGTCTTTCAGGTTTGGGCATAAGAAAAGTAAAACTGCGCCTGTTGAAAAACCGGTTCAGCAAATAACTCCACAGCCGATAGTACAAAAGCCGAAAGAAGAGCCAAAAGAGGAACCCAAGGAAGAACCTGAAATTGTAAAAGAGGTAGAACCGGAAATTATTAAAGAACCGGTGGTGGAGGAAAAAATAGTTGTTGAAGAGCCTGTTATCATGATTCCGGAGCCTGAATACAGGGTTCAGATTCTTGCGAAATATGGCAAACATATTTCAACTGAAATGCTTAAGAACAAGTATAATATTACGATGGAGATTAAAGAAGATATGAATAATGGCTATTATATTTATTCGGTAGGTTCGTTTGCAACTTACGAAGAAGCCCGGGCGTTGAGAAATCAAATCCGCTCGCGTCATAATATCCCGGATGCGTTTGTTGTAGCATTTAGCAAAGGAAAACGATTACAGAAATTACCTCAAGATAAATAAGGAGTAAGCCCCTCGCCAAAGGCGAGGGGTTTTTTTGTTTTGATACATCTTGTGTTTTTGTAAATATTGCTTTGGCGAAATTTTAATGCTTTTAAATATAATAGATTGAATTATTTTAATGAGTAAATAACAAATGGTAAAAACAAAACAATTAATTTTGGACCTAAATTAAACAAGTATGATTAAGGCTTTGATTTTTGACTGGGGGGATACCATTATGCGCGATTTTGCTTTGCCTGGCCCAATGCACCTTTGGGCAAAAGTTGACTGGGTTCCCGGTGCTGAAAAAATGCTGCAAAGCATGCAGGCAAATTATACTTGTATTATTGCAACTTCGGCCGATTGTTCGCATACGCCAGAAATGATTATGTCGCTCAAGCGTGTTGGAGCCGAAAAATATTTTCAAAAGTTTTTCAGCCAAAAAGAATTGGGGTATAAAAAGCCCGATCCTCGCTTTTTTGAATCGGTGATAAATCAATCTGGGTTCAGAACCGATGAATGTGTAATGATAGGAAACAGTTACGAAAAAGATATTGTTGGGGCGAAAAATGCAGGCCTGAAAACCATCTTTTTTAACGAAAATAAACATGATGGCGGATTCCTAAAAGCGGATGTTGTGGTTCATCGGCTAACTGAGATAAAGCCGGAATTAATTCAAACAATTTAATGAGGAAAGTAATTTTATTATCAGTATTTTTTATTAGTTCAGTTTTTTTATACAGTCAGGATAAATACCCTAAAAAAGATTTTATTGCACCAGTTGATTTTAAAATGTTATTGTCGGGGAATTTTGGCGAGCTGCGGGGAAATCATTTTCATTCGGGCATCGACATAAAAACCGGTGGCGAAAGCGGTAAAAAAATATATGCCATAGCCGACGGCTATATTAGCCGCATTAAAGTTTCTCCGTTTGGGTTCGGCAAAGCTATTTATATTCGTCACGGAAACGGCTACACCTCTGTTTACGGACACTTGTCGTCTTTTAACGAAAGACTCGACAAATGGGTGAAAGAACAACAGTACAGTAAAGAGTCTTTTGCAGTTGATTTGTACCCACGGGTGAACCAGTTTATGGTTAGCCAGGGTGAGGTTATTGCCCTTTCAGGAAATTCGGGTGGATCGGCAGGGCCACACCTTCATTTCGAAATCAGGGATACGCGCAGCGAAAAACCGATCAATCCGTTATTATTTGGTTTCGAAATAAAAGATTATATCCGTCCTAAAATTAAGGGACTGAAAATTTATCCGTTGACGAAAGGTTCAAGCGTAAACGGAAAAGAAGTGCCTTGGGAATTTAAACCCGAAGGCTGGGGAATGGTTTATCGTTTAAAGCGTAAGGAACCCGTTGTTGTTTCCGGAGAAATAGGTTTTGCCATTAAAGCATACGATTTAATGAACGACAGCCATAATAATGTCGGTCTTTATTCGGTGGAGTTGCTGATTGATTCGAGCTTGGTTTTTAAGCATGAAATAGAACGGTTTGCTTTTTCCGAAACAAGGTATATCAATAGCTATATTGATTATGCTCATTATGTGGATCACAGCGAACGCTACCAGCGCGGCTTTGTGGATGAGGGCAATAAGTTGAGCACCATAAAAAATGTCTATAAAAATGGGAAAGTTCTTTTTAACGACGATAAAATCCATACGCTGATTTACGAAATAAAAGATGCTTATGGCAATACTTCCCGCCTGACGTGTAAGCTTCAATCCAGGCCTATGAGCGGCGATTTGGTCGAAGAAGAAAAAGGCGGGCAATGGTTTGCCTGGGATAAAGAAAATCATTTTGAGAACGAAGAAATTAAATTGAAATTTAAACCGGGAAGCTTTTATGAATCCTTCAATTTTGAATATTCTGCCGAAGAAGGTGGTGAGGATTTGTATTCCAATATTCATTGTGTTCACCGCGAACAGGTTCCGCTTCATAAGCCGTACCGCATGAGAATTAAGACCAATGGTTTGCCCAAAGAGTTGACTTCAAAAGCTTTGATTGTTGACTTAACCGAAGAAACGCCTGTTGCCGTTGGAGGGTCGTACTCGGATGGTTTTGTTAAGGCGGATCATCGTGGCTTTGGAAAATTTGCCGTGGCGATTGATACCATTCCGCCAGAAATTAAAGCATTAAACATCCATGACCGCAAAAAAATCAGTGGGTATAAAAAAATAAGTTTTAAAATTAAGGACGAGTGTTCGGGAATTGATTCGTACCGTGGAACACTGAACGGGCAATGGATTCTTATGGATTACGATCCCAAAAACGAATCCTTGACCTATTTTGTGGATCATAAAATGAACAACGGTAAAAATACGTTTAAGCTGGAAGTGGTTGACGGCAAAAACAACAAATCTGAATTTAAAGCCGATGTTTTCTTTTAGCTAAAGCTTAAACCAGCCTGCAGTGAAATGTTCTGTGCGTTGAAAACACTTATCGCTGACAACTTCCAAAATCAGTTCATCTTTTTTAAAGGAATATTTGTATCGTCCTTTAATTTGAAAACAATAGTTTTTAAACCTTTTTGAGGAAACGTAAAAAGTTACATGGGTTTTGGTAAACTGTGCCGCTCCGCTAACATTTGCATTTGAGTCTACTCCCGGAAAATCAAGCGTGAACGAGCCATTTGGATATATTTTCAACATCGCCCCGTTATCACGGTTCACCCAGGTATTTGAAACCAATTTGCGTATATTTTTATCCTTGATTACGGGTTTTTTTGGCTTCGGTTTAGGTTTAAGGCTTTCTTCTGTTTCCTTCAGGAAGTTTAATGTTTTTTCTTTGATCTTTTCCCATTCATCGCCAAACCAAAAAGCATGGCCAAAACCTTCGTAAGAAAATAATTCGGCTTCAGGGTTGAGTTCTACAAAAGAGTTGGCATGATTAAACCTGACCAGTTTATCAATGGTGCTATGTGTAATTAGTATCGGCACTTTTAGCTTTTTCGTCTGGTAGTTTTTTGCATATTTTAAATCATTTTCCAGTCCGTTTGTACGCATGCTGAAAGGGGAGGTGGTTTCGTCAAAAAACTGCAAATTGAAAAAAGTAGCGTCTTCCATGGCCAGGTATTCAGCCATTTGCTCAATAATAATTTCCGGCTGATCGGCTGCCAGTTCTAATAATTTTTCGAGGTGTTTGTTTTTGAAATATTTCGAGCTTTCTGAGCTTAGCCAGTTATAAATATTCTGGAAATTTTTTGATGTAATTTTTTTGTAGATGGATGAATATTCATCCCCTAAAGTATATTGCCGGGTAATTGCACTGTGCAAAATAAGGGCTTTGCATTTTTGCGGGTATTTGTGAGCGAACTCGATAGCCGGAGGTCCTCCCAGCGAAACTCCCATGACATATACTTTCTCTTTTATTTTTAGGCTGTTTAGCAGCTCGGCGTAAAGGTCGGCCTGATATTCAAAATCGGCATTAACGGTTAAAGGGGTTCCTAAATAACCCGGACGAGAAGGGCAAATAATCTGAAACCCGGCCTGGGCAATGCGTTTGAAAAAAACAATATTGTCGGAACCGGAACCGCCCATGTGCGATAATAAAATTACCGGCCCCGTGCCCATGCTTTTGTATTCGATGGGGCCCATGCTGGTCATAATAGTGTCGCTTTTATAAAAGGCTTTAGCTACGGCTTCGCTCTTCCACGACTTAAACAGGTAAACTCCCCCGCCTATTGCACTCAAAATAATAATACAAAGAGCAAAGAGTATGATTTTAAAAACTTTTCTTTTTTTCGACTTTTTAGTGCTTTTCGAAGCTTTCTTTTTTGCAGACATAATATTATTTTTCTCCTGTAAAATTACATAAACTATTTCAAAGCTCAAATGTTGATAAGTATTAATAATTCTTATGAATTTTTAATCTATTCGTTGCAATTTTGGCAAACTGACTGATGAAAAATGAATATCTTTGCGCCATGGAAGAAACGATTTTGATATTGGATTTTGGTTCCCAATACACACAGCTTATTGCACGCAGGGTTAGGGAGTTAAATGTTTATTGCGAGATTCACCCCTTCAATAAAATTCCCGAACTGGACGATTATATTAAGGGGGTTGTTTTATCAGGAAGTCCTTTTTCTGTGATGGATGAAGATGCCCCGGTGCCGGATTTATCTAATATTAAATCAAGATTCCCGTTGTTGGGTGTTTGCTATGGAGCCCAATTTTTGGCTAAAGATGCCGGTGGCGAACTAATGCGTTCAACCATTCGCGAATATGGCCGGGCCAACCTTTCGTTTATCAACGAAAAAAGTGAACTATTAAAAGGGATGACCCTCAACAGTCAGGTGTGGATGTCGCATGGCGATACTATTTTGCAAATCCCCGAAAACTTTGAAACCATTACCAGTACTTCGGATGTTGAAGTGGCCGGTTATAAAATCAAAGATGAGCAGACTTATGGCATTCAGTTCCACCCCGAGGTGTATCATTCAACCGAAGGTCAAAAATTGCTTAAAAATTTTGTGATTGATATTTGCGGCTGTACTGCTTCCTGGACTCCGGATTCGTTTATCGAAACCACGGTTCAGGGATTAAAAGAAAAACTTGGTGATGAGAAAGTAGTGCTTGGTTTATCGGGTGGGGTCGATTCTTCAGTAGCTGCTATGCTACTACATCGAGCAATAGGCAAGAACCTGCACTGCATTTTTGTAGATAATGGCCTGTTGCGTAAAAATGAATTTGAAGACGTTCTTGAACAATATAAAGGTTTGGGGTTAAATGTAAAAGGCGTGGATGCCAGAGACCAGTTTTTGGATAAGCTGGCCGGCGTTGAAGAGCCCGAGAAAAAACGTAAAATTATCGGAAACACCTTTATTGATGTGTTTGACGATGAAGCCCATCAAATTAAAGATGTAGAATGGCTGGCCCAGGGAACCATCTACCCGGACGTGATTGAGTCGGTTTCGGTTAAAGGACCGTCGGCAACCATTAAATCGCACCACAATGTAGGCGGCTTGCCCGATTTTATGAAACTTAAAATTGTGGAACCGCTAAACACTTTGTTTAAAGATGAGGTTCGCCGGATAGGAGCAGCCCTTGAAATGCCCGATGAAATTTTAAAACGACATCCTTTCCCGGGACCGGGTTTGGGGATTCGTATTTTGGGCGACATTACCCGTGAAAAGGTGCGGATTTTACAGGACGTTGATTACATTTACATCAATGGGTTGAAAGAATTTGGTTTGTATGACCAGGTTTGGCAGGCTGCAGCTATTTTGTTACCAGTTCAGTCGGTAGGGGTGATGGGCGATGAGCGGACTTACGAGAACGTTGTTGCGCTTCGTGCCGTGGGTTCAACCGATGGAATGACTGCCGATTGGTCGCATTTGCCTTATGAATTCCTGTCAAAAGTATCAAATGAAATCATTAATAAAGTGAAGGGGGTTAACCGCGTGGTTTACGATATTAGTTCAAAACCGCCGGCAACAATTGAGTGGGAATAAACAATTATTTATTATTAAATTCGTTTTTATTCACATGCTTATCAAAAAATCTACGTTTTTAGTTTTTGTCCTGACATTCATTTTTGCTGCTGTTAATTTGAGTGCACAGGCTACGGTTGATATCAAAAAAAGTACAGAAATTGTCAGAATTGATGGAAAAGGATACTATATCCATGTTGTTGAAAAAGGGCATACCCTGTACTCAATAGCCCGGGTGTATGGTATTCCCATGGATGAAATTATTTTTGAAAACCCTTTGGCTAAAGATGTGATACAAATTGGGCAGGAACTTCGGATTCCACTGAAAAGTCGTGAAGAGGAAGTTGAAAAACAATTGCAGCAGGACCCTGATGAATTTTTCTATCATGTGGTTAAGTCGGGTGAAAATATGCGTGAAATCGCATCACAGTATAAGATTAGTTATTATGATTTAAACCGTGCAAATCCCGGATTATCTGATCCTTTGCGGGTTGGTCAGTATGTAAAAATTCCTGTTAGTAAAACAAAAATTGAAAAACAAGTTCCACAAATTACTTCACCCCGAAGCGAGAAAGAAGAAAAAAGAATAGAACAAGCTCCTGCCGAAAAAA
The DNA here is from genome assembly GCA_963664245.1 of Bacteroidales bacterium. Lineage (GTDB taxonomy): Bacteria > Bacteroidota > Bacteroidia > Bacteroidales. The sequence goes on along the minus strand of OY760934.1, from coordinate 809,561 downwards.
TCCCTGACAATGCTTATGTCGTCAAAACCGGCGATAATTTGTTCCGCATTGCATTAAATCATGATCGGAGTATTGAAGAATTAAAAGAAGTCAATCCGGGTCTGACTGCCAACCTGAAAATTGGCCAGCAAATTATTATTCCTGATAAGAAACAGAAGAAGGAGTTTTTTATGCATAAAATCGGGCGTCGAACCAAACTAGATAAATTGGCCCGTGAATTTAATGTAAATGTTGAGCATTTAAAGGCATTGAACCCCGATATAAAAACCCGTCTAAAACCCGGTCAGGTAGTAAAAATCCCGTTGGGATGGGAGACTGAAAAGGAAAAACAAATAGCAGAAGCTGTTCCTCAAAAAGAAGAAGTGAAAACACCCCCTGTGGAGGGAAAATACCCACCGGCTGTTGAGGAAGAAAAGAAAACGGATGTTTTTGATTTGGTGAAAGAAAAGGTGATTAACCAGGATAGTTTGAATTGTTGGAACCTTGCTGCCAATCAGAGTGATTCGCTTAATATTGCGTTAATGATTCCGTTTTTTCTTGATAAAGTTGATAGCCTGAAGATTACCGAGGAAACAGATATTGAATCATTTTTGAACGAACCCTCATTTCGTTTTATACCGTTTTATTATGGAACCAAAATGGCAGTTGATTCTTTAAACGCTCTTGGAAATCATATTAAGCTTACGGTTTATGATATCAGTAACAGTACTTCTGAAATGATTAAAGTGCTTAATGATCCGAGCTTCCGGGATCAGGATCTTATTATTGCTCCTGTTTATAAGAGGATGTTTGATTATATTAGTGGGGCTGCAAAAATGCTAAAGATACCTATTGTTAATCCTTTTTCTACTCGATCAGAGATAGTTACTGATAATCCGTACGTATTCAAGTGCCAGCCAACCGATGAATATAATTACGAAATGATCCGTAATTTAGTGGCGACTTATTTTACCGATGCAAAAATCTTTTTTGTGAAACATCATAAGCAGCTTACCGAAAGGGATTTTCCGAAATATACGGCCGAAATCAGGGGCTTATTGGATAGCGGCTACTATATCCAAAACGAGGATATTTACGATATGATTATTGAAAAATCATTGGCTGATACTACAACCGTTGTTGCTTCTGGTTTCGATTATCTGGAGTTGCCCGAAGAAGTGTTTCATGATTCTCTTATTGTTGTTGAAGATGAATTGTTGGGTTCTATCCGCATTGAAGGAAAAAGAATACTAACGGATACCATTGAGTTTAATATGTACGACAGTACGTTTATTCCAAACCGGATTGTCCCGTTCTACTATTCGCAGGATAGTATTTATGTTTTTGAAGAAAATGCCTCTATTTATCGGGAAAATGTAGTGTTTACTTTTACGGATGATAATGTATTTGCCTTAAACCTGATGTCTGAGCTGAACATTTTTCGCGATAGTTTATCTACAACAGTAATAGGAATTCCTAACTGGATTGATTTTGAGAAAATGGATTACGAAACTTTGAGTAATTTGAATGTCCATTCTTTTGCGTCCGATTTTGTAAACTATCAAAGTCTTGAAACCAACGATTTTATATACCGTTTCAGACACAAATTTAAAACAGAACCTACAAGTCTGGCATTTAGCGGTTTCGACTTTAGTTGGTATTTCCTGAATGCCATGTTGAATTTTGGTAAAAACTTTAAAGAATGTTTGCCGTATTTTTCTCCATGGCACATACAAACCGAGCTTAAATTTGTCGAAAACGGTAAAAATAACGGGATGGAAAATGTACATTGGAAAATATTGAAATATAATCGTTTCCGCTTGCAGGAAGTGCCTGTTTTCCCCCCAGTAAAAGAGGAATCAAAAGAGCCGTAAAATATTTGTAATTCGTTTAAAAATATTTTGGTTTTTGCTTGTTTAAATTGACGAATTAACTGTACCTTTGTAGTGTGAAATTTTTAACAGTGTTATTAATTAACACCGTTAAAAATTAATTTTTTATTAAATATTAGTCATATAAAAATACTAAAAAATGAACCTTGAAAAAATTATGAGCGGCCTTGAGCAAAAGCATCCTGGAGAGAAGGAATATTTGCAAGCTGTTCGTGAAGTACTGGAATCAATTGAAGAGGTTGTAAATGAGAACCCTCAATTTGAAGCGGCTGGTATTATTGATCGTATCGTTGAACCAGATCGTATTTTTACATTTAAAGTGCCATGGGTAGACGATAACGGAAATGTTCAGGTTAATCTTGGATATCGTGTACAATTTAACAATGCTATCGGGCCTTACAAAGGAGGCTTGCGTTTCCACCCAAGTGTAAATTTAAGTATCCTTAAATTTTTAGGGTTTGAACAAATCTTAAAAACTCTTTAACTACCCTTCCAATGGGTGGTGGTAAAGGTGGTTCTGATTTCGATCCTAAAGGTAAATCAGACAACGAAATTATGCGTTTTTGCCAAGCTTTTATGTTAGAGTTATGGCATGCCATTGGCCCCGAAACTGATGTTCCTGCTGGAGATATTGGTGTTGGTGGACGCGAAATCGGATACTTGTACGGAATGTACAAAAAATTAGCCCGCGAACATACTGGTGTTCTTACCGGAAAAGGTCTTAACTGGGGTGGTTCATTGATCCGTCCTGAAGCTACTGGTTTTGGTGCTGTTTACTTTGCAAAAGAAATGTTGGCAACCCAAGGTGAAACCTTCAAAGGTAAAACCGTTGCTATTTCTGGATTTGGTAATGTTGCTTGGGGTGCTGCCCTTAAAGTTACCGAATTAGGTGGTAAAGTAGTTACTATTTCTGGTCCTGATGGATACGTTTACGATCCGGAAGGTATCCGTGGCGAAAAAATTGAATACTTATTAGAGTTACGTGCAACGAATGAAGATATCGTTAAACCTTACTCTTACGAATTCCCTGAAGCTGAGTTCCATCAAGGAAAAACTCCATGGGAAGTAAAAGTAGACGTTGCCTTGCCATGTGCTACTCAAAATGAATTGAACGCTGAATCAGCGAAAAAATTGATTGACAATGGTGTAATGTGTGTTGCGGAAGGTGCGAACATGCCTTGTACTCCTGAAGCCATTGAATTGTTCCATGAACACAAAATATTGTTTGCTCCTGGTAAAGCAGTAAATGCCGGTGGTGTTGCTACTTCAGGTTTGGAAATGAGCCAAAACTCTTTGAAAATGAATTGGAGCAGAGAAGAAGTTGATGAAAAACTTCATACAATTATGGTTAATATTCACAGTGCATGTAAAACTCATGGCACTGAACAAGATGGATATATAAATTATGTTAAAGGCGCAAATATTGCAGGTTTCCTTAAAGTTGCTAATGCAATGTTAGACGAAGGGATCGTGTAATTTTTATTTGTTAGGTTAGTAAGAAGAAAGCCCTGCACTTTGTGTGGGGCTTTCAATTTTTGGGCTTTAACGTTAGACAATGGTTTAAAATTGTCGCCTGACTAAATTGAGAACTTACTTTATAAATCATTTAATGAATTTAAAACTCATTAATTTAAGGAGGTGGAAAATATTTTCTGAGTGGGGCTTTTTTTGTTTATATTTAATTGTGAAAAATTAGTACTTAAATTTTAATATTATGAAAGTTTCTATAGTGACGATATTCTTTTTGTGTTTTGCAGGTAATTTGTTTTCCCAGGATATTGAACCACCTTATGATATTGATTCTACCAAATATGAGTTTATAAAACTAGCATTAAATTCAAAGAACTTCGAAAAACTTTATGGTTCTTTAGAGAGTGATAAAATAGTTGACTTTAAAGTTAACGAACTTTTAAAATTTAAGGAGACGCGTACTTTAAATAATCTTTTAAGAAATGATAGTTTAATTGTTAGAGTTTTAGTTAATCCTCCAGACAGTATGAATTATATTTATATTTCGGAGTTTGATTTTGGTAAAACATGGGGGCGATTATTTTTTGTAAATCCATGTAGAAAGTTGATGCTATACATGAGCTTTACAATGAAAAATAAATGGGAACTTGACGGAGAAGGAGGAACAATTCTAGAAGAGTAAATAAAAAACCCGAACTCTCGCCCGGGTTTTTTTAATGATTTTCATCATTTTTCATAGAGTAGAATAGTTACAGGATAATGGTCACTAAATCCTGTGTCGTTAAACGACTTTTTGGAAGAGGGCCTGCCAAATCGTTTTGGCTTTTTATATCGTCCGCTTCGCATTTCTTTAAAAGATTCAATTTTTGCGGTATTTTCTTTTAGTGAAAAGGTTTGGTTTTGTCTGGCAATGGCTTTGTTTACTAAAATCTGGTCGATCATTAACGGGTCGGAACCAAAATAGTAGGAGGCGATTCCTTCGCTCATCAAGGGCCACATTAAATTGTATAAAAACGGGTTTTTGCCATAAACTACTTTTTGCTTTGAGTTACAGCTTAAAGCGTATTCAGTTAAAGCGCGGTCGTAAGGGGTATCGTTAAAATCACCCATTACAATAACAGGCATATCATCGCCGCGTAAATCATGGATGCGTTCGATAAAATAACTTAGGGTTTCCCCGGCAATCATCCGGTAGGGTTCCGATAGGTATTTTCCGGCACTGCGTGCGGGCCAATGGTTCCCAACCAGAATCAAACTGTTGCCTTTCCGGGTTTTTAATTCTACCTGAACAATGTCACGGGTAGCATTCCGCTTGATAATTTCATGAGAGAAAAAGGTTGTGCATTCAGGATCAGATGGGTCTCCATCAAAAGTATACTCGTTTTTGTCGTAAATAAAGGCAATATCAATACCTCTATTGTCTTTCATGTCGTGATGAATGATATCGTAATTTCGTTCGGGCAATTGGATGGTTTGAATCAGCTTTTCCAAAACCGTTTTATTTTCCACTTCGCAAACACCTAAGATGTCAGGGCCTTTGCCACTGTTCATCTGCCGGATGATGGAAGTCAGGTTGCTGAGTTTTTTGGTAAGCACTTGCTGATCCCAGCCTTTGAGTTCACTGTTAAGACTTTTTTGCAGCCATTCGGGTCGTTCCGGTGAATCGTATACATCAAATAGATTTTCAACGTTCCACCAGCTAATGTAATGTTGACATTTCATTTTTTATTTTATGGAAGTAATTACTATCATAATGTTTAATGCATTCGTCATGTTGTTTAAGCAGTTTGCTTTGTTGCTTTTCTGTTAGGGATTTAATAAACTTTACCCGCTCTTTTACTGGTAAACTCCTTACCTTGTTAAACGGACATTGGGGGTTGTCACTATTAATTGGACAGCCTAAAGCTAATCCATACAACAAAATATTTCTTTCCATTATCCTTCCAAAATATATTACACGGCACTATAATTTTAATGGTGAAAAAAGTGAAAAGGTAACCCCCTTTTAAAATAATTTATTTGAAATTTGTTTAAGGATAATGAACTGTGCTTAAATTTTTATATTTGTATAACAATAATTTAAATTACAAAAAACGTTTATGGAAGATTTTAAATCGATTGACGACATTCTGGATTTTGCGATACAATCCGAACAAGATGCGGTTGAATTTTATACCGAACTGGCTTCAAATGCAATCAATAAAGAAATGATTGATGTGTTTACCCAATTCGCTAAAGAAGAAATGGGGCACAAGGCTAAATTGATGAAAATTAAAGAAGAAGGAACTTTTGAGGTGAAATCGGCCGAGATTGTGGATCTGAAAATTGCAGATTATTTGGTAGATGTTGAAGTAACTCCCAATATGTCGTACGAAGATGCGCTGATAGTAGCAATGAAAAGAGAAAAATCAGCTTTTCGTTTGTATACTAATTTAGCGGCTAAAGCTCCGGGCGAAGCAATACGCGATATTTTCCTCTCATTGGCTCAGGAAGAATCGAAACATAAACTTCGCTTTGAAATTGAGTACGACGATTTTGTACTTCGCGAAAATTAATTTTTAAACTTGGATTTATTATTAATGTTTTTTGAAAACTCTTAACTGTTTTCGAAAAATAGGCTTGTTATATTTTGTAAATTTGCGTCTAATTATCCTGTAAATAGCTGCCCGTAAGCTGCAATATTAATTTTGTTTTATGAATGGAATAGAGGAAAACGAGGATCTACTGGAAAACCCTGAGAATACTGAATCACCAAAGGAACAGGAGAGCCATAAAACGGTACACCTTTCGGGGATGTACGAAAACTGGTTTTTAGACTATGCTTCTTATGTGATCCTGGAACGTGCGGTTCCGGATGTAATGGATGGTTTTAAACCTGTTCAGCGGAGAATTTTGCATGCCATGAAAGACCTGGATGACGGACGTTACAACAAAGTAGCTAACATCATCGGGCACACCATGAAATACCACCCGCACGGTGATGCTTCCATTGGTGATGCTTTGGTTCAGCTTGGACAAAAAGAATTGTTGATTGATATGCAGGGAAACTGGGGCAATATTTTAACCGGCGACAGTGCCGCTGCTCCTCGTTACATCGAGGCCCGTTTGTCTAAATTTGCCCTCGAAGTTTTATTCAACCCTAAAACAACCACCTGGAAGCTTTCATACGACGGACGGAATAAAGAACCCGAGGCTCTTCCGGTAAAATTTCCTATGCTCCTTGCACAGGGGGTGGAAGGTATTGCTGTAGGTCTGGCCTCAAAAATATTACCGCACAATTTTGTGGAGCTGATTGATGCTTCCATTGCTTATCTGAAAAAGGATGATTTTGAGCTTTATCCTGATTTTATTACCGGAGGATTGGCCGATTTTTCAAAATATAACGATGGTATAAGGGGAGGCAAGGTTCGTGTTCGGGCCAAAGTAAGTCAGCAAGATAAAAAAACGCTGGTGATAACGGAAATTCCTTTTGGGATCAACACGTCCAGTTTGATCGACTCGATTATTACCGCTAATGAAAAAGGAAAAATCAAAATTCGTAAGATTGATGATAATACGGCCGAAAATGTTGAAATTTTAATCCACCTGGCACCAGGTGTTTCTCCCGATCAAACCATCGATGCCCTTTATGCTTTCACCAATTGCGAAGTTTCCATCTCTCCCAATTCATGCATCATCGAAAAAGGTAAACCCAGATTTATCGGGGTTAGCGAAATACTCAGGACTTCAACGGATCAAACCGTAGCCTTGCTAAAAAAAGAGCTGGAGATCAGAATGGCAGAATTGAAAGAACAATGGCATTTTTCTTCGCTTGAAAAAATCTTTATTGAAGAACGAATCTATCGCGATATTGAAAAATGTACCAGTTGGGAAGCGGTGATAGAAGCTATTGATAAAGGCCTTGAACCTCACAAAGACAAATTTTTCCGTGAGATCACCAAAGATGATATTATCCGCTTGACGGAAATCCGTATCAAGCGAATTTCGAAATACAGTGCGTTTAAAGCCGACGAAATAATTAAAGGCATTGAAGATGAAATGAAGGAGGTTCAAAATCATTTGGATCACCTGGTTGATTATGCCATCAATTATTTCAGGCAAATCAAGAAAAAGTACAGCAAAGGAAAAGAACGTAAAACCGAAATCAGGAACTTTGATACCATCGAAGCAACTATGGTTGCAGCGGCTACCCAGCGTTTGTATATCAATCGCGAGGAAGGCTTTGCCGGAACCTCTTTGCGTAAAGATGAATTTGTTTGCGAATGTTCGGATATTGACGATATCATCGTGTTCAGGCAAGACGGGACCTTTGTTGTAACCAAGGTCGCCCCGAAAGTCTTTGTGGGCAACAATGTGCTTCATGTGGATGTGTTCAAAAAGAACGATGACCGCACCATTTACAATCTGATTTACCGGGATGGAACCCGCGGGAATGCCATGGTTAAACGTTTTGCCGTGGTGGGCGTGACCCGAGATAAAGAGTATAACCTAACCCGTGGTACGGAAAATTCAAAGGTTCTTTATTTTACAGCAAACCCGAATGGCGAAGCCGAAGTTTTGAAAATTTACCTTCGTCCGAAGCCCCGTTTAAAAAAGCTTTCGCTTGATTTTGATTTCAGTGAGCTGGCCATTAAGGGCCGTGGTTCCATCGGAAATATCCTGACCAAACATAGTATTAAAAGTGTTGTGAAACGCGAAGAAGGAGTTTCTACGCTTGGCGCACGCGATATTTGGTACGATGATACGGTTCACCGTTTAAATTCCGAGGAAAGGGGGACTTACCTGGGAGCTTTTAAAGGCGATGACAAAATCCTTACCATTATGAAATCGGGGAACTATCGTTTGAGAACTTACGATCTTTCCAACCACTTTGATGAAGATATGATTAGGATTGAGAAATTTAATCCCAAAAAAATCATCTCGGTGGTTTATTACGATGCCGATGTTGAAAAAACTTATCTGAAGCGTTTCCAGATAGAAACCAATGGAAACGGCGATAAAAAAGTTGATTTTATCGGTGAGAACCCGGCTTCTGAACTGATTGATATCAGCATGGATTATCTGCCTCAATTAGAAGTGGTATTTGATCCTAAAGCCAATAAAAAAGAAGTGGAAAACGAAACAATTGACGTGAATAAGTTTATTGGCGTAAAAAGTTATAAAGCCAAAGGAAAGCGTTTGTCTAACTTGATAATTAAAGGGATAAACTGGCTCGAGCCGCTTCCTTACGAAGAACCGGAAGAAGAACCAGCAGAAGAAGTTGAGGAAGAACAACCGAAAAATGCCATTGAAATTGACGATTCGGATGAAGCCGGTGAAGACGAAACACAAATGTCGTTAGAATTATAAAAAAAACAGAAATAAGATGAAAGACCATAAAATACTGGATGTTAGGGAAGATGTGAAGTGGATTGGTGTGTTGGATTTTGACATTGTAACTTTTGATGTTGTGATGGAAACAAAGTACGGCACCACTTATAATTCGTATTTTATCAATGCCGAGAAAAAAACCATTGTGGAAACGTCCAAAGAAAAATTTTGGGACGTTTATTACGAGAAAATCAAAAAGGTGGTTGATCCGGCCGAAATAGAATACATTATTGTTGATCATACCGAACCCGACCATTCGGGGAATTTGAAAAATTTATTGGCGGTTGCGCCAAAGGCAACCGTTGTGGGTAGCGGCAATGCCATTCGTTACCTGAAAGATTTGATGGGAACGGATTTTCCGCACATGATTGTAAAAGATGGTCACACGCTTGATCTTGGAAATAAAACCATGCAGTTTATTGGTGCGCCAAACCTGCACTGGCCCGATTCAATTTACTCTTATCTGGTTGAAGATAAAGTATTATTTACCTGCGATTCGTTTGGAGCCCACTTTTGCCATGAAGAAATGTACGATGATAAAGTAGGCGATTTTGACGATGCTTTCCGGTATTACTTTGACGTGATTTTAAAACCTTTCAGTAAGTTTATGCTGAAAGCAATTGAGAAAATCCGTCCGTTGGAAATTGAAACCATTTGTACAGGACACGGACCAATTTTGCGTTCTGACTGGAAAAAGTATGTGGATTTATCGGAAGAGTATGCAACCAACGCCATGAAATTACCTGAACGTCAGCGGGTATTTATTCCTTATGTTTCGGCTTACCATAAAACCGGTTTGTTGGCTGAAAAAATAGCAGAAGGTATACGCCAGGCCGGGGATATTGAGGTGGATGTTGTGGATGTGGAAAACACGCCCATTGGCGAATTGGACGCCAAAGTTTCGAACAGTACCGGAATTATTGTGGGTTGCCCGACAATCAATCAAAATATTTTACTGCCTATTTATAAGCTTTTTGCGGTGTTGAGCCCGATCCGGGATAAAGGCAAATTAGCCGGGGGCTTTGGCTCGTACGGATGGAGCGGTGAAGGAAAGGATCACATTAAGTCAAATTTGACAAACCTCAAGCTGAATTACGTTGGAGAAGGAATTTTTGTGAAATTTACCCCCGATGAGGATCAGCTAAAAGAAGCCTATGATTATGGCATGGCATTTGGTGAAAAATTGCTGAATTAACCAATCTTTCATGCTCTATGCAACGTCTTAAATTTCTTTTATTTGCTTTAATTGTTTTAATGTTTACTTCATGCACGGTAGGTTATGATCTTGCCAACCAGTTTGCTAACAAGCCGCATAAAGGAGCCGTACTTGTGCTTTCTCCGGATATTGTATTCAAAACTAATTTAAAAGACACTATTTCTGAAAAGTATCCAGGTTTGAGCCAGGAAAAAATAGATGATTTATTAATCAGTCAAAGTCTTTTTTTGAAATTTTTGAATGAACAAAGAATTGCCGATTTGGCGGTTTCTCATTTGAAGGATGAACTGCTTAAAAGTGGATTTGAGGTGTATGATGAAAGCTCAACGGAAGAGTTCCTGCAAAGAAAAGACACCTCTTATATTTTGAAATTCTCGCAATTGCAATTGGAAGAAGGACTGGAGAATCGCCATCATACAGATGTTTTTGGAGATTGGGAGTATAGCTCGTACGTTGTTGTAAATTTTGTGAATATTAATTCGTGGTTTGAGTTTGAACGTACCAAAGTGGAAGAAGAATACCCGGTTCTTTATGCCAGCATGAATATATCCGATGCGATTATCGGACGCTTTGAAGAAGCTGGAAATGGTTCTTTAGAGCATGTTTGCGAACTTGATTCTTTACAATTGAAAGACTTTGAAGAGCTTCCGAAAATTATGGGAAAAACCTATGCACAGTATTTTTATGATTATGTGATGAATCTTTATGTTTTAGAAAATAGTGCACATGGGAAGTCGCCATCGTTTTACTTACATTACAACCCCCAAAGCAAGCTTGTTACGCCGGTTAGATATGAAAATGAAATGTTTACCGAAATAGTGTTGTAGCTTATTCGCAGAACGTTCCTTTAGCGATCCATAAAACTTTTGAACTATATAAAAGCTGGGTGTTTTTAACCGTCGGATCGTTTTTCATAATTTCTTCTGCAACGCCTGTTTCATCTGTCGAAATAATTTGAAATCCCCCGGATTTTTTTCCGAAAGCAGCCGAAAATAAAATTTTGTTTTCAGGATTTTTTAAGAACTCAATTCGTTCTTTCGAACTGAGTAATTTAATGGTGTTTAAAGACGCATCATGCGGATCTTTTACAAAGCGGACAAAAACATACGAGCCCATTTTATATTCTTTGTCATGCTTGCAAATGTTCCCTTTTAAAATATTCATCGGGAAAATTTCTAGTCTCCATCGCTTTGCTTTTATTCCCGGATCGGTGTTTAACAACGATTGGGTTTCTTCGATGGTTTTGGTTTTGAAAATAAACAGTCCGCCACTGCCATCAAATGGCCCGGCCGCCACAATTTTCCCTTTTTTATACAGCCGGTCGATGTTTGCTAGGTGAGCCTTTTGAAGCTGTTGTGCCGAGTCTTCTGAAATCATTTCCTTGTCGGGATTGGTATTTAAAAAAACAAAGAAATAGTTATCGCTGTTTTTTGCAAATAGTGCAGTTGAAAACAGGATTAAAAAGCAGGCAAGTGTAAAAAGGTGTTTCATGATAGTACGTTATTTTAGAATGTAAAAATATGAAAAGAATAAGCGAATAAAAAATCATTGATTTTTGTTTGTGAGATTCTGTTAGGGTAGAAAATTATTGGGAGTTGGAGTGAATGTTTGGTTTTTTGTTAAATTTATATCGAAGCTAGATGAATAGGGGGATAATAAGGCACGGATTAAAAATCCGTGCCAGCGGGGACAATAGAAAAGGTTATCCAATAATGGTTTTAATACTTGATAAAATACAATAAAAATGATGATAAAAAAAATTATATTACACCTTTTAGCAGGTTCATTTTTTCTTTTGTTTGCATTTAGTTGCAATAGGAATAAAGAAGCTAAAGTTACTATAACAAAAGATTACGTAATTAACCCCAATTGGGATAAAATTGACAACAGTTTTGATATTATTAGGATGAAACTGAAAGAAAATAATGATACAATTAACTTGAATAGAGTTTCTCCATCAGAACTTTTACAAAAATTAGAAGAAGATACTAGCTTTGTTTATCATGCAAATGTTTTATTCAATGGGACTGAATATTCAGAGCGTTATATTTATTTTAACAGAGATAACGGATTCCTATGGTGGGGGAATCTTTATAAATCTAATTCTACAAAGAAAGTTTTAGGTGAATTACAAAAGAATACTTGGTATTTGCTGACAGGGTTATCAAATGTTAAAACTCTATACTATTTGTATATAGACACCCATGACAATCTTTATTCGTTTAAGGTATCCGCTTCTCATTGGACGAACTATTAAGGGAAGATTCCTGTTCGGCGGAAAATGTTTTTCCACCGCATTAAATCAATGAATTTATAATTCATAAAATATGTGAACAAGCCTGCAAATGCAGGCTTGTTTTTTTATGTCAACAGAGAAAAAAATTATTTCTTTGATAAACGCGCATACGGAACCGCCCGCTGATCGGTAAATTCGTTTTTGATATATTTCAGGTAACCGCTAACGGCAATCATGGCTGCGTTATCGGTGGTGTATGCAAACTTGGGAATGAAAACTTTCCAACCGTGAGATTCCTGCATGTCCAGCAAGGTTTCCCGCAATTCGGAGTTGGCCGATACCCCTCCGGCAATGGCAATTTGTTTGATGCCGGTTTGCTTGGCCGCTTTCTGTAATTTTTTTAGCAGAACCGTAATAATGGTTCGTTGAATAGAAGCACAAAGGTTGTACAGGTTTTCTTCAATGAAATTTTTATTCTCTTTGAGCCGGTCGCGGATGAGGTATAAAAAAGAGGTTTTCAGTCCGCTGAAACTGTAATTTAAACCGGCAATCCGGGGTTCGGGAAATTGAAACGCATTGGGATTTCCCATTTTGGCGTGTTTGTCAATCAACGGTCCTCCGGGATAGGGGAGCCCCAGGATTTTTGCGGCTTTGTCAAAAGCTTCGCCGGCAGCATCATCAATGGTATTGCCGATCACTTCCATCTCAAAATAATCTTTTACCAAAACAATTTGGGTATGTCCACCCGAAACTGTCAGGCAAAGAAACGGGAAATCGGGCGATTTATCGCTTTCATCGTTTTTAATAAAGTGAGCCAGGATATGGCCCTGCATGTGGTCAACTTCAATCAGCGGAACATCCAGCCCCAGGGCAAAAGTTTTGGCAAAAGAGGTTCCTACCAATAATGATCCCAATAAGCCCGGACCTCTTGTAAAAGCAATAGCATGAAGCTGATTTTTATTTATATTTGCTTTTTGCAAGGCACTGGCAATAACAGGTATAATGTTTTGTTGATGAGCACGCGAGGCTAGTTCAGGAACAACGCCACCGTAAATTTTGTGAACCTCCTGATTTGCAACTTCGTTTGAAAGGATGTTGAAGTCTTTAATGACTGCCGCAGAAGTATCGTCGCAAGAAGATTCGATGCCTAAAATATAAGTGCTCATGAAGTAAATTCGTTGGATTTGAATAAATAAAAAGCAAAGTTATTAAAAAAAGAATTGTTGGCATATTAGTTTATCCGCTGGTGGTGATATTTACCGTATTGCTCACCCTTTTTGTGTTGTTGCGCGATCCGGCTACGCAAACCTATACCGCCCGTGTTATGGCCGAGTATCTTTCGGACGAACTCAATGCTGATATAAAAATCAACGAACTTACGGTTACCGCATTTTTCAACATTGTTTTGAAAGGCGTGGAAATAAAAGATCATCACCAGAATCCGCTTTTAACATCTAAAAAAATCCAGGTCAACTTTAATAAAGCCCGGCTTGGTAAGCGGCACATTGATTTTAGCAATGTGTTGCTGGATAGCTGTTACTTTAACCTGATTGTTTATCGATCCGACAGCTTGTCAAACCTCACGGCTTTATTTGGAGGAAAGTCCGAAAACCCAAAAGAAACAGTGAAGCCGCATCAAAAAGATAAAAAAACGTCCTGGGTGTTTAACTGCAGCGGACTGGAATTGAAAAACGGAACATTTGCGTTCGACCATCAACTGAGCGAGCGTGCACAAGAAGGCCTGGACCTTAATTATTTCTGTTTGCAGAACATGAATATTGATATTACGGATATTGATCTCCAGGGCGATTCGGTGATAATGCGGATAAACGAATTGAGTTTAAAAGATAAGTTTAGTGGTTTTGCAATTGATGAATTTGAAGGTGATTTCGTACTTTCGGGCACATTGCTGAGCGCGAAAAACCTGAAGGTGGATCTTATGGATTCAAAACTCGATCTGGATTTTTCGTTTAGTTACGATAGCTTTAAATCGTTTAATGATTTTGAAGAAAAGATATACATCACGGCAAATATTCGCCCTACACGCCTGAACATGGCAGATATTGGCTATTTTGCCCCGGAACTTTTTGCCATGCGCGATGTGTTTGATTTTTCGCTGCAGGTAGAAGGAACGGTGAGTGATTTCAAGAGCAAACATCTTGACGTGAAATATGGCGAGTTAACTCACTTTAAAGGCGATGTAAACATGAAGGGGCTGCCCGATATTTTAACCACGCAGTCGTATGCCAAAATCGACCGTTTTATAAGTTCAGCAAACGATATTGAAAGCTTTTCCATTCCCGGAGCGGTTGAGTATATTGATTTGTCCGATGAATTTATGCAGCTTGGCGAGTGCGAACTTATGGGAACCCTGGATGGGGTGTATAACGATTTTGACGCCTATATTGTGATGCGTTCCGAAGCGGGAAATTTCCTTACCGACATGAAAATGAAAACCAACGAAACCGGAGATGTCACCCGTTACACGGGTTGGCTTCGTTCCAAGAATTTTAATGTAGGTAAGGTTTTTAATGCCGAAAAATATTTTGGAACCATGAACATTGATGTTGATTTTGACGGAAGTGGGTTGGTGAAAAAAGACGTGGCTTTTTTGATGAACGGAACAATTGATTCATTGCAGTTTAAAGGGAATACCTTTAACGAGCTAAAAGTCAATGGCCAGCTTTTCAGGGACAAGTTTAAAGGAAACCTGAGGGTGGATGATGAAAGTGCATTTTTGAACTTTGACGGCTTAATCGATTACAGCCAAGCTGTTCCCGATTATGATTTTAAAGCGAAGATCAGGAATGCGAAATTATATGACCTGAATATTGTTGATCACGATTCTACCTCTTTGTTGTCAACAAATCTGGATATAAATTTTTCGGGTGACGATATTGATAGTTACAACGGATTTATCCAGATCGACAGTACTTTTTACCATCAGTCGGGGAAGGATTATTTTGTAAACGATATCTTGCTCGATTCACGAAAATTGTCGGACGTAAAAAAACAATTGATTTTCCGCTCCGATTATATTGACGGTAAATTAACCGGGGAATTTTTGTTTGAAAATTTGGTTCGATCCGTAAACGATTATCTCTCGTTGTACATGCCTTCGGTATTTGCCGATACAAGCCTGGCTGCTGTTCAATTGCCTTCGCAGAATTTTGAATTTGATGTACAGCTAAAGAACACCGAAGATATATCGGAGGTTTTTTATCCTGATATTCAAATTTCCCCGAATTCAAAAATTCATGGGTTGTATAATTCCGCTGAAAATAAGATACATCTTGAGTTCGAATCCAAACAGGTAAATTATAAAGGTATTCGTTTTAAAGAGTTTTACGCGAAATCGAACAACGATGACGATTCGTTTTTTGTTTTGGCAGGTAGCAACGACATGGTTTTTAAAGAATCTTCAGTAAAAGATTCGTTGGCATTGGGGCTCGAAAACTTAAACCTGTTGCTGACGGTTAAACACGACAGTATTGATTATCGTCTTCGCTGGGATGATTACAAGGAAAATGATGATAACAGGGGCTACCTGGCGGGTTATTTAAAATATTTCTCGCCCCAAAAGTCGGAATTAAAAATTTACAGAACCGATTTTTTAATCAACAATTTATTGTGGAGCATTGATGAAAATAACTTGATAACTTTTGATTCGAGCCTGGTTTGGGTTCAGAACCTTAATATTTCAAATAATGTTCAACGCTTTGGGTTCAGCGGAAAGCTCTCTCAAAATGCTTCGGATACCTTAAAATTTGAGTTTAAAGACTGGGAGTTTTCAAATTTTGATTTGCTGGTGAACGTATCCAGTCTTGACATCGACGGAAAGCTTAACGGAACTTTTAGCCTCTCCAATATTTACGGTACGCCTAACATTGATGCTAATCTGAGCATTGATGATTTAGTGTTTAATGAAGAAACATTGGGAAGAGCCAAACTGCATACTTTCTGGGATCCTTTTGGTAAAACCTTGTACTCTGATGTGTCCATTGCTAAAAGCGAAGATGATGAAGATAAATCATTTGTAATGGTTGGGGCTTATGAACCCGGGAATGTTGAAAATCAGCTGGATTTTGACATTGAACTGAACAACTTTAATTTTGTAACCCTTGAGCCTTTTGTTTCAAGTTTTATGTCGGATGTGAGCGGATCAGCCAGTGGGAACTTCAGGCTGTTTGGAATGAATAAAAACCCCATCATTGAAGGCGATCTTAAACTACAGGATGTAAAAACCCGTGTTGATTACCTGAATGTTGAATATGAATTATCGAATAAGGTTGAGTTCAGGGAAAACGAAATCCGTTTTGAAAACCTGTTGGTTAAAGATTCGGTTAACCAACAGGCCACAGCTTCGGGGCGGATCACACACGATTATTTCAAAGATTTTGATTTTGACATAAAATTATATCCCGAAAACATGTCGTGCCTGAACACGACTTCCCTTCAAAATGAACTGTTTTATGGTAAAGCCAGGGCTAGTGGGGAAGTGTACCTGCACGGGCCGGTTGATAATATGGTTATTGATGTAACTATGCTTACCGAACGTGGGACCTCAATTAATATTCCATTGAACTCTTCATTTGATCTGGTTGAAACAAACTACATCGTGTTTGTGAATACCAAAGATGATGAGGAAGAACAACCTGAGTACAAGGTTGATTTGTCGGGTTTAAGCATTAATCTCAATTTGAGCGTAAACCAGAATGCGGATATTCAGTTGTTTCTGCCTTATAACATGGGGCGCATTACAGCCGATGGAACTAGCGAGATGGACATCAAGGTAAACTCTAGGGGCGATTTTGAAATTTATGGCGATTATATCATAAACCGGGGAAACTTCTTGTTTACCCTGCAAAATATTGTGAATCGGCGTTTCAGTATTTTCGAGGGCGGTAAAATCTCGTGGAACGGTAATCCTTACGAAGCCCTGATTGATGTTCGCGCATTGTATAAAACCAAAGCTTCTGTTGCCGAACTCGACCCGGATATTACCCGGAGGGTAAATGTGGATTGCTACCTGAGCCTTAAAGAACAATTATTCGACCCGGTAATCGATTTCAGTTTTAAATTGCCCAATGTTGATAAAACCACCGAGCAACTGGCCTATGCCAAGATTGACACGACGAATGATGCCGTAATGAATCAACAGTTAATTTACTTATTGGTGCTGGGTAGTTTTAGTTACGATCAGGTGAATACTTCTGCCATTGGTGCTTCCTCATTTAATTTAATTTCGAACCAGTTGAGTAACTTGATTTCGCAAATCAGTAAAGATTTTGATATTGGGATAAACTATCGTCCGGGCGATAATATTTCGAGGGAAGAGCTGGAAGTGGCTCTTTCTACACAGTTGTTTGATAATCGCGTTACCATCGATGGAAATGTCGGGGTGATTGGTTTTCAGGGAACTGGTAACTCGTCAAATGCCGAATCGGATATTGTGGGAGATATTAACATTGAGGTTAAGCTTACTGATGATGGGCGATGGCGGGTTAAGGCTTTTAACCGCTCTAATATAAGTACCATCGAAAATGTGAATGAGTACGATAACCTGGCTCCCAATACCCAGGGAATAGGTATTTTGAACCGCAAAGAGTTTGATAGTTTTAGTGATTTGTTTAAGCGAAAGAAAAAGAAACCCAAAGTCAAAAATGATTCGACAAAAGTTGAAGTGGTAAAAACAAAAGAGGTTAAACAAAACTAAGGCGTTGGATTTTTCTGTGTACTTTTAATTAAAATTTCAGGCATGAGTTTTACGGTTTATAAATCTTCAGCCGGTTCAGGCAAAACCTTTACATTGGTAAAAGAATATCTGAAAATCATTCTTCGGCAACCTTCCGATTTTCGATCTATTCTGGCCATTACCTTCACCAATAAGGCGGCTAACGAGATGAAGGACCGTGTGATCTCAAATTTAAAAGAACTGGCTGCCGAAGAACCCCATCCGGATAGTAAAGTGATAAAATACCTCTTGCCCGATTTAATTAAGGAAACAGGTTTGTCTTCATTGGAAATCCAGCAAAATGCAAAAAAATCACTGGCACTGATCCTTCACCATTATTCCGATTTTGCAATCAGTACCATTGATAGTTTTGTCCATAAAATAGTTAAAACCTTTGCCTACGATTTAAAACTTCCGTTGAATTTTGAGGTTGAACTAGATGCTGATCTGTTGCTGAATGAAGCCATTGATATTTTAATCAGCAGGGTGGGAGTTGATGATGAATTAACGGATTTAATGATCCGTTTTACCGAATCAAAAACCGACGAGGAAAGCGACTGGCACATCGAAAAAGACTTGTTCAATTTGTCGAAAACACTGATGAAAGAAGATGCCCAGGATTACCTGGATCGCTTAAAAGTACTCTCTTACGAAGATTATAAAAATGTGCTGAACCGCTTGGGTAAGTTTGTTAATGCTTTTAAAAAGCAGGTTTCTGAGTTGGCAAAATCGGCAGTCGAAAAAATCGAACAGCACCAAATAAACATTGATTCTTTTGCCCGGGGAAACAGTGGTATTGGAAAATATTTCTTGCGTTTATCCGATGCCAGGAACGAGGATTACTCGGAAAACTCTTACGTTCGGGCTACCATTGAAAACGATAAATGGGCTAAGAGTGGGATAGATGAAGCAGAGAAAGCCAGCATTGAACAAATCAGTTCGGCTCTGAAATCAATTTATTTCGAAATCCAGGAGGTACTCGAAAGCAGGCTCAAACAGTTTAAATTATACCGCATTTTGCAAGGGCAGGTTTACCCGATTGCCGTTCTTGGCGAGATTGAAAAAATTGTATCGGACATCAAAGAGCAAAACAGCATTGTTCATATTTCCGAATTTAACAAGCAAATTTCAAGCATTGTTTTCAGCGAACCGGTTCCTTTTATTTACGAACGCCTGGGCGAACGTTACAAACATTTTTTAATTGACGAGTTCCAGGATACCTCGGTATTGCAATGGCAAAACATGATTCCTCTGCTCGATAACTCCTTGGCCGAGGGGCATTTTAACATGATTGTGGGCGATGGAAAACAATCGATTTACCGCTGGCGCGACGGCGAGGTAGAGCAATTTGCACGGCTGCCCGAGATTTATAAAAAAGAAAAACTGCCTTTGGCCGATGAGCGGGAGCTGACCCTTAAACGGAATTACCGGGAAAAAATCCTGGAGAATAATTTCCGCTCCAAGCGGGAAGTCATTGAGTTTAACAATGCGTTTTTTAAAAGCATTTCCTCTTACCTTAACGAGAATTTTACCGGGATTTATGACTCGGTAGAACAGTTGTTTGATGAACAAAATACGGGCGGTTGCGTTCAAATCGAATTTGTTGATAAATCGGAGGAAAACGCAACCTTGCAAAGCCTCCGGTCAATCATTGAGGCGTTAAGTGGAAAAGGCCGGAAATTGAGCGAACTTGCCATTTTGTGCCGAACCAAAAATGAAGCTCAAAAATGTTCGGCGTTTTTGTTGGAACACAAAATCCCTGTGCTCTCGTCCGAATCGCTTTTGCTCTCTTCTTCCAACGAAATAAACCTCCTGGTTTCTTTCTTGAATTTTTTGTTGCAGCCGGCCAATAAAATAAATATAGCTGCTGTTATCCAGTATTTAATCGATAAGAACCAGATTTTTGAAACCACCCTTGTTGAGGCTTTTGATGCAATAAGGAAACTTCGTCCACACGGCCATTTGAGCCTTCATGCCATCCAGGAATATCTTTCAGTCAATGGCTTTGAGTTTAATGCTTTTCGTTTACTGAGTCTGCCGGTTTACGACTTGACCGAGGAACTGATCCGTTTGTTTAAACTGAACACATCGATTGATCCTTATTTACAGTTTTTTCTGGATGCCGTTTTGCGTTTTAGTTTGAAAGGCAAAACAGGCATAAGCGAATTCCTTGATTGGTGGGAGCTGGAAAAAACAAAAGAATCGGTCATTATCCCTGAAGGCATCGAAGCGGTTCAGGTAATGACCATTCATAAATCAAAAGGGCTGGAGTTTCCCATTGTAATTTATCCTTATGCCAATGAGCGTGTGAAAAGCGGGGTGAACCATTTTTGGGTGGAGCTAGAGGACGAAAATATTTCGCCCTTAAAGGTGGCTAACATTCCGGTTAATAGTAAATTGGAAGAGACGGAGTTTGGCGATGAGTATGCTTACGAAATGGAGAAATCGCTGCTGGATTTGATTAATTTGTTGTATGTGGCTTTTACCCGTCCGGTTGAGCAATTGTATGTAATTGCCGACGATCCGCCTAAAAGTAAAAATGTGAAGTTGGCCATTCCGTCGCTGTTGAAATTTTATCTTCAGCAAGTGGGCGAGTGGGAGGACGGAAAACGTGTTTATTTCTTTGGGTCGGATGTGAACATGAGCCCAGGTAAATTACCCGAAAGCCAGCAATTCCAGTTGCAAAATTTATTTTCGGTAAACTGGCGCGATAACCTGATGATTAGTACTTCTGCCCCTGATTTGTGGGATATGGATGAACCCGACCGGAATAAATTGAGGGGGAATTTGCTTCACCTTTTGCTCTCTCAGATTAACAGGCGAGAGGATATTCCTGTGGTCGTTTCAAAAAATGTTGAAAAAGGAATAGTGGAGCCGGATCAGCAGGAGAGTATTGTGAAATTACTGACTGACATTGTTGAGCATCCCGAAGTTGAGCCCTATTTTAAAGCGGGTTTATCAGTAAAAACCGAACCCGAAATTTTATTGGAATCGGGCCTGACTATCCGTCCCGACCGCCTGGTATTTGCCGACGAAAAAATTATCATCATTGATTATAAAACAGGAAAACCTTCCGGTTCGCATAAGAAACAATTAGATCGTTATGCCCAGGAGCTTAGGGGAATGTCTGATGCAGAAATTCAAAAAGTGCTGATCTACATCGAAGACAAAATTAAGCTTGAAAAATGGAGCTAATTCCATCCCGGAATAAGCCTGAAATCAATTGAAATTTCCTAAATTCGTGGTCTAAATTTCTTGCGATGAGTATTCTGATAAAAAATATAAAAGAACTGGTTCAGGTTGAAGATAAACCTGTGAAATTTGTTGCCGGAGCCGACATGGCAAAATTAAATACCCTTAAAAATGCCTGGGTATTTATTAAAGACGGGTTGATTGATGATTTTGGTTCGATGACGAATTTTGATGAATCGAAATTTGAGGAGGAAGATGAACTGATTGAACTGGATGCGACCGGCCGGATGGTTTTTCCGAGCTTTTGCGATTCGCACACCCATTTGGTTTACCCGGACAGCCGCGAAATTGAGTACATCGATAAAATCAAGGGATTGTCGTACGAAGAAATTGCCAAGCGTGGCGGTGGTATTTTGAACTCTGCCAAAAAAATGCAGCAAGTTTCGGAAGATGAATTGTATGAATCGGCCATGATCCGCCTGAACGAAATTATGATGATGGGAACCGGAGCCGTGGAAATCAAAAGCGGTTACGGTTTAACCACCGAATCGGAACTGAAAATGCTTCGTGTAATCAAACGTTTAAAACAGGATCATCCAATTACCATAAAATCTACTTTCCTTGGGGCGCATGCTATTCCGATGGAGTACAAAGCCAAACAATCGGAATACGTCGATCTTATTATTAACGAGATGATTCCACAGGTTGCTGCTGAAGATTTGGCCGATTATATTGATGTTTTTTGCGATAAAGGATTTTTTACGGTTGAAGATACCGACCGTATTTTAAATGCCGGGATGAAATACGGGATGCGTCCGAAGATCCACGCCAACGAGCTGGATTATTCCGGCGGAGTCCAGGTAGGGGTGAAGTACGATGCTCTTTCGGTGGATCACCTGGAGTTTACTGGAGATGAAGAAATCGAGGTGCTGAAGAATTCCTCGACTATGCCAACTGTATTGCCGGGGGCCGCTTTCTTTTTAGGAATGGTTTATGCCCCGGTTCGTAAAATGATGGATGCCGGATTGCCTGTTGCTTTGGCCAGCGATTTTAATCCCGGATCATCTCCTTCCGGAAACATGCAACTGATACTGTCGATGGCGAGCATCCTTTACAAAATGTTGCCCGAAGAAGCCATTCATGCAACAACCTTAAACACGGCTTATGCCATGGGATTGGAGGAAGAACTTGGAAGTATTGCCAAAGGGAAAAAAGCAAATCTATACATCACTAAAGAAATCCCAACTTACGAGTTCATGCCGTATTATTATGGCGATAATAAGGTTGAGAAAGTTATTATCAATGGAGAAATATTATAAAATTTAAATATTATTATGAAAAAACTGATCGAATGCGTTCCTAATTTTAGCGAAGGGCGTGATATGAGCATCATCAAACAAATTACCGATGAAGTTGAGAAAGTTGAAGGCGTAAAGTTGTTGGATGTTGATCCAGGGGCGGCAACCAACCGTACCGTTGTAACTTTTGTAGGTACTCCTGATGAGGTTATTGAAGCCGCTTTCCAGGCGGTTAAAAAAGCTTCTGAGGTGATTGATATGAGTAAGCACAAAGGCGAACACCCACGTATGGGAGCTACTGATGTTTGCCCGCTGATCCCGATTGCCGGTATTGACATGGAGGAAACCGTAGAATACGCCCGCAAACTGGCCGAACGTATCGGTACCGAGTTAAATATTCCCATTTATTGTTACGAAAATGCAGCCTTTAAAGAAGAACGCCGTAACCTTGCCAATTGCCGCAAAGGCGAGTACGAAGGTATGCCCGAAAAACTAAAGAACCCTGAGTGGGTTCCTGATTTTGGTCCTGCTGCGTTTAACGCTAAAGCCGGAGTTACAGCCGTTGGTGCCCGCGATTTTTTGGTCGCTTTTAATGTAAATTTAAATACCACTTCTACCCGGCGTGCAAACTCGATTGCTTTCGACGTTCGTGAGCGTGGCCGTGTAAAACGTGAGGGCGATCCGGTTACCGGTAAAATTGTTTTGGATGAAAAAGGAAATAAAGTTTGGGAACCCGGCATGTTGAAATCGGTAAAAGCCATTGGCTGGTTTATCGAAGAATACGGTATTGCTCAAATTTCTATGAACCTGACAAACATTTCCATCACCTCCGTCCATGAAGCTTTTGATGCCGTTGACCAAAGAGCTATTGCCCGCGGATTACGGGTTACCGGTTCTGAGTTGGTTGGACTGATCCCGCTAAAAGCCATGTTGGATGCTGGTAAGTTTTTCCTCAAGAAACAAAAGCGTTCAACCGGTGTTAGCAATGATGAATTGATTCGTATCGCGATAAAATCGATGGGGCTGGATGAATTGAAACCCTTCAATCCGAAAAAAAGAATCATTGAGTATTTATTGGAAGAAGAATCCGGAAATAAACTTGTTTCCATGGATTTAACTGCTTTTGCAAATGAAACGGCTTCCGAATCACCGGCTCCGGGCGGAGGATCGATTTCTGCTTATGCAGGGGCTTTGGGTGTTTCTTTGGCTACCATGGTTGCGAATCTTTCGTCGCACAAACGTGGTTGGGACGACCGCTGGGAAGAGTTTTCTGAATGGGCCGAAAAAGGCCAGAAAATCAAGGATGAATTGTTGTTCTTGGTAGATGAAGATACCAATGCGTTCAATAAAATTATGGATGCTTTTGGTTTGCCAAAAGGAACCGACGAAGAAAAATTTGCCCGTAAACAAGCCATTGAGGAGGCTTCAAAATATGCGATTGAGATTCCGTTTAAAGTGATGCAAAAGTCGTTTGAATCGATGGAGATTATCAAGGCAATGGCCGAATTTGGAAACCCAAATTCGGTTTCGGATGCCGGTGTGGGAGCATTATGTGCACGTACTGCTGTGATGGGAGCTTACTTAAATGTAAAAATCAATGCTGGTGGTTTGGAAGATAAAACTTTTGTTGATGAAAAACTTAAAACAGGAGCAGCGATCGAACAAAAAACCATTGCAATGGAACAGGAAATCCTTAAAATCGTAAACGAAAAAATAGGATAATCTAACAACAAAAATCAACATAGAAAGAACTTTTCCTTTTTGGTTTCAGCCTCCCATTTTTGATGGGAGGTTTTTTCCTTTTTAAGAACTTTTATTCTTATGAAATCCCTAGAGTAAGCTAAAATCCACTAATTTTGTTTTTCCTGTAATAGGAGAATTTTGACTTTTTAAGTATTAAACGATGAAATTTTTATTTTATGACAGATATTGAAATAGCCCGCCGTGCAAAAATGAAACACATCAATGAAATCGCTGATGAGTTAGGTATCTTTAATGATGATTTGGTTCTTTATGGTAAGCATAAAGCAAAAATCCCTTTAAAATATATTGATCGGGAAAAAGGTAAGAACGCTAAGTTGATCCTTGTTTCTGCAATTTCGCCTACGCCTGCCGGAGAAGGAAAAACAACCGTGTCTATCGGCCTTGCACAAGGTTTGAACATAATTGGGAAGAAAACAACCGTTGTATTGCGTGAACCCAGTTTAGGTCCTGTTTTTGGGATTAAGGGGGGAGCTGCAGGTGGTGGCTATTCCCAGGTATTGCCCATGGAAGACATTAACCTGCATTTTACCGGCGATTTTTCTGCTATTGAGCGAGCCCATAACCTCTTGTCGGCTATGATTGATAATAATATCCAGAGTGTAACTAATAATCTTAATATTGATCCGCGTACTGTCGTTTGGAAACGGGTGATGGACATGAATGATCGTTCGCTTCGCCATATTGTGGTAGGGCTTGGAGGGAGTTCAATGGGGGTTCCGCGCGAAACCGGCTTTGATATTACAGCTGCCTCAGAGATTATGGCGATTCTTTGTTTAGCGGAGAACCTTAGCGACCTGAAGAAAAGGCTGGGAAATATACTCGTCGGTTATACCTATGATAAAAAACCGGTTTTTGCCCGTGATATTAAGGCTCATGGTGCTATGGCTGCTTTGTTGAAAGATGCAATTATGCCAAACCTTGTTCAAACCATTGAAGGTACTCCGGCCATTATTCATGGTGGCCCATTTGCAAATATTGCTCAAGGGACCAATTCTGTTATTGCTACCCGAATGGGACTTTCCCTTTCTGATTATGTTGTTACAGAGGCTGGTTTTGGTTTTGACCTGGGAGCCGAAAAGTTTTTCGATATTAAATGTGGTTATTCCGGGCTTTCTCCAAAAAGCGTTGTTCTTGTTGCAACACTTCGGGCGCTTAAATATCATGGTGGTGCAAAACTTGATGAACTTACAAAACCCAATATGGAGGCTCTAAAAAAAGGAATTGCAAACCTTGATAAACATGTAGAGAATATCCATCGTTTTAATGTATGTGCAGTGGTGGCTATCAATAAGTTTGCAACTGATATACAAGAAGAAATAGATTTTGTTAAACAATATTGCGAATCGATACAAATCCATGCTGTTGAAGCTGATGTATGGGGAAAAGGCGGTGAAGGTGCTGTTCATCTAGCCGAAAAAATTGTTGACACAGTCAGTAAATGTGTTAGTTCTTATAAGCCTTTGTATGACTGGAAATGGGATATCCCGAAGAAAATTGAAACCATTGCAACACAAATTTATGGAGCCAAAGCTATAGATTATACTGCTAAAGCAAAAAAAGATCTGAAAAAAATTACTGCATTGGGCATGGATGGTCTTCCGGTGTGTGTTGCAAAAACGCAGAAATCACTTTCAGATAACCCGGAGCTTCTTGGTCGTCCCAAAGATTTTGTTGTGACGGTTCGTGAAATAGAGATTAATGCCGGAGCCGGTTTTGTTGTTCCTATTACAGGGTCAATTATGCGAATGCCTGGATTGCCGACAACTCCTTCGGCAGAAAATATTGATGTAGACGACAACGGGAATATATCCGGATTGTTTTAGTTTGAGATGCCTCAAAAGTTTTGATAAGGAATGTTGATAATGCCAGCGTTCCTTATTTTTTTAACTTCTTTAGATTTTCGCTTTGTTGTTTTTTAAGGTAAAAAAGAAGGTGGTACCTTTTCCTAACTGACTCTCGACCCAAATCTTACCACCCATCTTCTCCACAAATTCTTTACAAATAACCAGGCCTAATCCAGTGCCACTTTCATTGGCTGTTCCTTTTTGTTTCTTCTCTTTGTTTATCGTGAAAATTGAATCAATGATTTCTCTTTTAATACCAATTCCGTTGTCGGATATTGAAATTAGAAATTCATTTTTCATAATCTGGGAATAGATGTTGATTTCCCCTCCTTTATTTGTAAATTTTACACTGTTTGCAATAAGGTTCTGAATAACGGTATTAGTCATCATCGGATCGGCAACAACCCAATCATCATCCCGGATATTGTTTATTATTGTAATAGATTTTTCGGTGGCCTGGGGATTTAAAATATTTACAACCTCATCAACAATTTCTTTCAATTTAAAATCGATGGGGGTGTATTCTATGGTCCCGGTTTGGGTTGATGCCCAATTTAGCAAGTTTGCTAACATTTTATACATGGATGTGGACGAACCATAAATTTGTTTTATGATGTTTTTTTTCTTGCGGTCATCATAGCTGTTGTAGTCTGAAAGCAGCAAGTCAGATAATCCAACAATCGTATTGAACGGACCAATAAGATCGTGTGAAATAATAGAGAAGAACTTGTCTTTTGTTTCGTTTAATTCTTTTAGCTTTTGTTGATTTTCTTTGATTTCGGTAATGTCATAGCCAACGCCAATTATTTCTTTAGTTTCAGTTTGGAGAAAGGCCCAGTTCTGAATTTTGGAGCCGATAACTGTATTGATTTCTAATTCGTTAAAACTTCCGTCCAATGTAATGAAGCGGTTTGTTGTTTTTGTGTCAAAGTTGTTGGCTTTTAGTATGTCTCTGAGGGTTGCTTTGTTTTCTTCTGCAATGCTTAAATCGAAATATTTTAGAACTTCTTTGTTTGAATTCAGGTAATAGAAGTTTTTATCAAAGAAAAAAATCATTACCGGTACGTATTCTAGTATTGTACGGGTTCTTGTTTCGCTTTCGATTAATAATCTTTCCGCATTGGTTTTACTTTTTACGATTTTGTTAATGTCATCCACAACAAGTTCAATGTCACTGATGCTGTAGTCTTTCCTTTTTAAAAGTTTTCCGTCCCATACTGCTTTTTTTAGGTTCTTTGTGAAAAGATAAAAATTTGTGCTTATTTTTCTCGAAATTTTTCCAGCAGTAATAAAAACCAATACAAGGACGAATAAAAATATTAAAGTACTAAGTAGTATTTCATAAGAGAGTTCTTTGTAAAGTGCTTTTTCGTTTTCCGTAATTAAGACTTCTATCTCATCGGTATGAATTTCTGCCCCGATGATCCATCCCCATTCGTCAATTCCTTTTACATACGAAATCATTGAAGATTCTTCGTTTGTTTCTGGTTGAATACAACGGTATTCGTAAAATCCCCCGTCATCCTGAAGGGCGAGTTCTTTTTGTTTCGAGATGATGTCAACACCGTTTAGGTCGGTCATCCCGCTTAAATCATCGCCGGGTTTTTTATCAGGCAAATTTGTTAAAACTACTTTGTTGTCGTAAGTGTTGATGAAAATAGAACCGTCTTTGCCAAACCTGATTTCCTGTACTTTTTTTATGATATCTTCCTGGAGTTCTTTTTCAAAGTTGTCCAAGTATTCTCCTGCGCCGATGTGCCAGTTTAAAGGTGCAAAATGTTTGATGTACGAGGTTTTGGGATATGCTATTCCGTTTGTGTCTCCGGGTTTTTTCCAATAACCAGTTACAAATCCTTCTCCATATTCCTTTATGGTTTTTATTTCATCTTGAACAACATAGCTCCCTTTTGTATCCTGTAAATTCAGAATATTGGTCTCTTCATATTCAGGGAAGGGAGGGTAAAGTTCATTTATACCTTCTTCGGTATCGATAAAATAATAGCCGCGCCCGCTAAAAAACCTGACCGGACGAAGTACACTTTTTATGAGTATCTTTATTTCTTCTTCCGATAAGGTGTTTTTATATTTTTCGTATATATTGTTGTTAATGCTCCATGCTTGTTCTACCCTGCTTTTTATTCTGTCTCCCATTTTTTCCCCAAGATTGGAGCGTGTGATATAAATGTAGTTTAGAACTTTATATACTTCATCCTTAACAATTCTCTTGCTGTTTTCAAAAAAATGTTCTTTGGTGGTTTTAGCGTTTTTGTTAAAGTTTTTAATCTGGAATATTGAAAATGTTAAAAGAAAAACAAGCCCGACAATAAGTGTAATACCCACGCTATAAGAACGAAATAGCGTGGATACTTTTTTAGGGGTATGTTTTTTCTTCTTGTTCATAATCTTACAGATGCAATTTAATGTAATGCAAATAGCAAAAATGTTAGTGCTTTGAGTTTTTTATTGAGTTAATTGAATACAAAAGTAAGAACTAAAAACAGTGTTTTTCTAAGTAAATTACCTATTTTTAAGTTCTTAGATGGCTTCTTTTTAAAGGGAGGCTACTGACTGCTACCTGGAAATTTAGAAATTCCTTTTACTTGATGCTTTCTTTTATAAAAGGAAACGTGTATTTATTATTTGTTTTTTATGTGTACATCTCTTTGAGGGAAAGGGATTTGTACACCGTTTTCCCTAAAGCTTTTGTCGATCAAAAATCGTAAATCACTTTTGGTGTTTTCAACGACAAAGGTTTTATTTACCCAAAAAAACAATTGAAAATCAAGAGAAGAATCGCCAAAATTAAGAAAACGGACAAAGGGTGGAGGTGTACCGGAAATTTCTTTGTTTTTATGAGCGCAATCCAATAAAAGTTTTTCAACCAAACGCACATCTGAACCGTAAGCTACCCCAACTTTAACATCAAAACGGGTTTTTTTGTCCATGTGGCTCCAGTTAATAATGTTGTTATTTACCAGCTTGGAGTTTGGAACGATGATTACAACATCATCGCGGGTTTTAATTTTCGATGTTCTGATCCCGATTACAATTACTTTTCCGATAATATCATTATCTAGTTCTATGATGTCATCAACTTTTATACTGCCTTCAAACAACAAAACAATACCGGAAGCAATATCGTTGAATAACTGTTGTAAACCAAGACCAACACCAACCAACAAAGCGGCGGCACTGGCCAGGAAAATAGAGATTTTTACGCCTATTGTGTCGAGGACTAAAATGATTACAATAACCCAAATAAAGTACTTGATGATCTGGAAAATAGATTGGGCCGTACCGGTATCCAACGTTTTTTTGCTTACGATTCCTTTTACCAGACGTTTAATAATTTTTAAAATAAAAATGGTTGCGACAAAAATTAAAACAACCAATAGTATCGAATAAATAGTTATTACATAATTTTCTGTTTCAATAAGCTTAAGGTTAAGGATGTCTTTTAGGTTCATACTGAAATCAAAATTTGAATGGGACTCTAATTTACAATAATTTGTTTTTCTTTCAAATTTTTTAACAGGGTTTAATAAAAGCTTATTTTTAATAAGTCTAAAACTTAATAATTCGTAGATTTGCATGAGAAATAAAAGGGTTAAAATACGTGTTAACGCTAAGCTATTATTTTTGAAATTTTAAAAAATGGGCAATAAAAAATTTATTACGGCAAATAACACAATGGCTGAGGTAGTCTTCAGTAATGAAAAGCTTATTCCTGTAATTCGCAGGTTTGGTATTGAGTTGGGCTTCCAAAATAAAACAATTGAAGAGATAAGCCGGGAAAATGAAAGCCACCTCGATTTATTGTTATTGGTGATGAACCTGTTTAATGACGATACGTTGCGAAATCAAAGCGTAAAAGAGATTTCAATGATTCCGGGGCTTATAAATTATCTTAAAGCGGGCCATCGGTATTATGCCGATGAGAAACTGCCGTACATACATTCTTTAATCGAGCAATTTGTAAAAGAAAGCAAACATCCAAAATCCGGGATGCTTTTAGATTTTTTTAAAGAATATCGTAAAGAGTTTATTGACCACATTGATTTTGAAGATCAAAAAGTTTATCCATATATCCAGGATTTGTATTTGAATTATCGGAATAAGGATTATCGTAGAGAATATTGCATCAAAGATTATATTGACCATCACACTGATATCGAAGAAAAATTGACCGAGCTTAAGCTCTTGCTTATTAAATATTTCCCGCCTACGGAACAGGGGAAGTTTCATCGCGATTTAATTTTGCTCGAACTTTTTAATTTAGAATATGATTTGAACGACCATTCTAATCTCGAAGATGATGTTTTGGTTTCGTTGGTAAAAATGTTAGAGGAGGCTTATGAAAACCGGAAGTAAGTTTTTTATCATCGAAAAATCACCGATAATTGAGAATGGAATGAAGGACATCCTTTTTTCTGCCTGGCCCAATATGAGTGTTCTTGATGTTGATTTGCAGGATGATATTTGCGATAAAATTATCAAAGAGTTCCCCGATGCCTTGATCTTAAATACAATTCTGATACAAACGGTTAACCCGAAAAAGTTTGATGAATTAGTGGATTGTTGCAAACGTTTTAAAGTTGTTTTGTTTGCGTTGGTTCATACTTATTTTAATAATGATGCAATTAAACAGTTTGATGCGGTAATCTCGATTAATGATTCAACGGAATCAATTATCGAAATTATTAAAAAAGAACTGAAAAAGGATCGGAAAATAAATAAAAACCTGCTAGTAAATAGTATTTCAAAAAGAGAAGAAGAAGTTATCAGGTATATTTCTTTAGGTTTAAGCAATAAAGAAATTGCAGATAAAATGTTTATTAGTATACATACCGTTATTTCTCACCGGAAAAACATTACAAGAAAATTGGGGGTGAAATCTACTTCGGCCATAACAATTTATGCGGTATTAAATAAAATTATTGATGAAAATGATTTTGCTTCTTCGGTTTAGTTAAGTCCCCTCTAAATATCCCAACTTTTTGGGATTGTCTGGTATTTTCGGATCACCTAATTTTGCTTTGTTTTTAATCTAAATAAAAATTATATGCAAAGTGTAGGGATTTTTTACGGTTCATCAACCGGAAATACAGAATCGGCAGCAATGCTGATCCAGAAAGAATTTGGAGAAAATAATGCAAGTGTTTTTGAGGTGTCAAAAGCAACGGCCTCTGACCTGGACGGGTTTACCAATTTAATTTTCGGGGCCTCAACCTGGGGGATAGGCGATGTGCAGGACGATTTTGAAGATTTCTTTTCCGTTATTAAATCTGCAAATCTTGAAGGTAAAAAGGTGGCTATTTTTGGCTGTGGAGATCAGGGTTCGTACGAAGATTCGTTTGTTGACGCTATTGGTGAGATTTATGAGTTTTTGCAGGACAAACCCTGTGAAATTATTGGGCAGGTTTCAACCGAAGGTTATTCTCATGCCGAATCAAAAGCAGAAGTTGACGGGCAGTTTGTAGGGCTTCCTTTAGACGAAGAAAACCAAGGCAATTTAACATCTGGGCGAATTAAAACCTGGGTTGAAAAGTTGAAAAACGATTTTAATTAAATCATAAGTACCTTAACTGTTGTATTTATTTGTTTCCATGGAACGTGGAATTATTCTTAAATCAATTTGTTAGTTTTATTAAACAGGGAGGGTGTTTCTCCCTGTTTTTAAATTTCAAGGCTGAGTATGGTAGTAAATTGTAACCTTTATAAGTCTCCTGAATTGCAAGTTTTGTTGCATCATATTTATGAATATAAAAAAGGCTTGAGAAGCCTGGTTTTGCATACGATGAATTCGGGTGAGCAGTTTTTAGCTGAATATTTGCTCCGGAAAAAAGAAATCTGTTTTTTGGTTCAAAAAGTAAATGCTAAAAAAATAAATATATTTTTTGGAAATCAGCAATGCGTTCAAATTATTGAGTTGTTCAATAAAAAATCATTGACCGAATTTACCGATGAACAGGACTTTATTTTAGGGGTAATGCTGGGCTACGACCGCAATCAACAATGTGACAGGTATATTAAACGTAAAGGAATTAAACCAGCATTGCCATCCTGTTTTAAAATATCTGTATGTTAATAAAAAAAATGAATATGGGGACAATGAGTGAAACACTTAACGGCAAAGTTTTTAGGTGCCCGAAGTGCAATCGGGTTCATTTTGAATATAAAAATCTGAACCTGAATTTTACAGAAAAAGAGTATTGTTTTTTTGTAAATCATGTCAAACAAATAAAAGCCGAAGATTATTACAGTAAAGCAAATAAAATCCCCTTTAAAAGAAAAATATATATCCCGATAGGGAACAGGAGTATAAATTTTTTGCTGAATGAACGCGAATTACTCGAAATTAAAGGTTTGTTGATCGCTTCAGAAAAGCCGGATTTTAAATTAATCGACGAATTTAAATTTTTTGTTTGCAAAAACTAATATTAAACGCTTTTGTATCCAGCTAATCTGATAAACCAAGTAAAATGAAAATCAGGAACCCTATT
Source organism: Bacteroidales bacterium (assembly GCA_963664245.1). GTDB lineage: Bacteria > Bacteroidota > Bacteroidia > Bacteroidales. Next base: position 777,063 of record OY760934.1, on the reverse strand, counting down.
ACCGACAGTGTTACAGAAATATTATATATCACCCCTTTTTGAAAAAATTGAATCAAAAAAAGAATTCCGATCATTTATCACGAAATGGCCATTGTTTTGATTGAGCAAATCGGCTATGATTTCTTAAAATATTCCATGTCGAATTAAATAAATTGAATTTTTCTTTGCATCTTTTAATTTATTAACAGTGTTTTTGATAGGGGCAACTTGCAAGCGGTTTTCTTTGTCTTTTATGGTTAAACGAAGTTTGTTTTGGGGGATTATTGTTCTTCTGTAATTTCAAGGGTTTCATCTGTATATCCATCCCCAAATTCTTCCTCCAACATGGCTTTTAGTTTGGCCGGTTGAACCGCTACTCGTTCCCCTTCTTTACAAAATGAGATTTTCCCGCTTTGCTCTGAAACCACAATGGCAATAGCGTCCGATTGTTCGGTAACGCCAATGCCTGCCCGGTGGCGTAGCCCCAAACGTGGAGGAATATCCGGATTGTTCGAAACCGGAAGAATACACCCAGCAGCTTTAATTTCATTGTTGCAAATAATCATGGCTCCATCGTGCAAAGGACTGTTTTTGTAAAAAATATTTTCAATTAGTTGAGCCGATATTTGGGCATTCAGGATTTCGCCCGTTTCCCTGATCTGGCGCAAATCGTTTTGTTTGGCAATAACAATTAAGGCTCCTTGTTTGGCATCAGCCATGCGTTGACTGGCTAAAACAATGGTGTCAATTTCCAGCTCGATTTCGTTGTTTAAATCAAAGTTCCAGAATAAAAACCGGCCTTTTTTCTTTTTAAGGAAATTAGGCGTTCCAAGAGCCAGCAAGAATTGTCGGATTTCAGGTTGGAAAATGACAATTAATGCAATGAACCCTACGCTAATAAATGCGCCTAAGAATTGGCTCAGTAGTTCCATCTGTAGGGCCACTACCACTTTCCAGATTAAAAATACAGCAACGATCCCTAAAAAAATATTAATAGCTACCGTGCCCCTTAATAAACGGTATAATTCGAAAAGAAGAATGGCAACCAGAAGGATGTCGAGAATGTCTAAAATTCGAATGTCAATAAATCCGGTTATTAGCGATAAAGGCATAAATTCAGTGGTTTTAAACAAATGTAATAAAATCTAAGATGCATTGTAAATTTCGAGGAGTTTTATTATCTGAACCGTTTCTTTAACGTCGTGAACCCGTAATATTCTTGCCCCGTTTTGAATGGCTAAACTATGTAAAACAATTGTTCCGTTCAATGCTTCATCGGGGGAAATGTTGAGGTGCTTGTAAATCATCGATTTTCTGGAAAGTCCGGCTAAAATAGGGTAGCCCAAATCGCTGAATTGTGCCAGGTGTTTTAAAAGATGATAGTTGTGCTCCAGAGTTTTCCCGAACCCAAAACCAGGGTCAAGCAAAATTTGAGTTGCCCCGGCGGCATAAAGTTTAGTGATTTGTTTTTTGAAAAAAACGTTTACTTCTTCAATGATGTTTTCGTAAACCGGGTCTTTCTGCATATTCTCAGGGCTCCCTTTAATGTGCATCAAAACGTAAGGAGTGTTCTTTTCGGCAATTAGTGCCGGCATGTTTAGGTCAAAGCTCCCCCCGGAAATATCATTAATCATATCTGCTCCTTCTTCGATACATATTTTTGCAATGCCCGATCGCCAGGTATCGATTGAAATCCAAATTTCAGGGAAGGTTTCCCTTAAGCGTTTCAGGGCTTCCAATAGGCGGTAAAGCTCTTCTTTTTCGGTTACTTCTTTTGCGCCGGGACGGGTGCTCACGGCCCCAATATCTAAAATGGAAGCCCCTTCGTTGATCTGCTTCTCTGCATTTGTTAGCAGCTCATCCAGATTTTTTTGGCGGCTCTTTTCGTAAAATGAATCAGGGGTGAGGTTTAATATTCCCATTACCTTCGGTTGGTTCAAATTAAGTGTTTTCTCACCCGAGCTTAGTATTACTGGTGTTGAAAACTTATCATTATTATTATTTGAAATGTTTGGCATCAACGACAGGAGTTTATAATTTTATCCACAAAATTATAAAATCTATGGATAACATTACCTCCAAGCAATTTGATTCTGCCATAAATGAGTGTAAAGAAATTTTTATGACCAAGATGAAAGATTATGGCACGGCCTGGCGGATTCTTAGAACCATCTCGCTTACCGATCAAATCTATATCAAAGCTAACCGCATCAGAAGCATTGAAGAAAAAGGAACAACGAAAGTAAATGAAGGCATAAAACCCGAATTTATCGGGATCGTCAATTATTCGGTCATGGCTTTGATTCAACTGGAGCTTGGAGTGGCCGAAAAAGAACAAATGGAAGCCGGAAAAGTTGAGCAGTTGTACGATAAATATTTGGCTGAAGCAAAATCGCTGATGATGGATAAAAACCATGATTATGGCGAAGCTTGGCGGAACATGCGCATTAGCTCGTTTACCGATATTATCCTGATGAAACTTCTCCGTGTAAAACAAATTGAAGATAACGATGGTAAAACGTTTATCTCCGAAGGGTTGGATGCCAACTATTTTGATATCGTAAATTATTCTGTTTTTGCCTTAATTAAACTGGGAGAAGCCAACGCTTAACTATGAAATTGCAAACCTTTAGCCGGATACTTGTCGGCCTTGTTTTTATTTTTTCCGGATTTGTAAAAGGGGTTGATCCGCTTGGAACCGTTTACCGCATCGAGGATTATTTCTTTGCTTACGGAACCGATTGGGCCGTGCCGTTTGCTTTGTTTCTGTCCATCGCACTTTCAACCCTGGAGTTCCTGTTGGGGATTGCTTTATTGTTGAACCTAAAGCTAAAAACCTTATCTTGGATTTTGTTCCCGTTAATGATCTTTTTTACCCTGCTTACGTTCTACGATGCCTTGTACGAACCCGTACCCGATTGTGGCTGTTTCGGCGATGCCATAAAACTAAGCAACTGGCAAACGTTTTATAAAAACATTGTTCTCATTGTTTTTGTTTTTATCGTGTTCAAATGTCGGAAAATCTACATCAGCGCTTTTAACCATAAATCCCAGCTGTTTATTTTAATTGTTTTTGCTGCTTCGTTTGTGGGTTTCTCCTATTATCAGTACCAACACCTGCCGATGATCGATTTTCGGGAATGGAAGATTGGCAACGATATGAAAAGCGTGGGCGAAGCGCGGGAAGATGCGTATCTGACATATCAGAATAAAGAAACCGGCGAGAAGAAAGAGTTTCTTTCACCCAATTTCCCCTGGAACGATTCCGTTTGGATGAGCAAGTGGGAGTTTGTCGATCAGCGGAAAGTTGTTTCCGGTTCCCAAGCAAAACATAATTTGTTTATCCTGGATGCCGAGGGTTACGATATTACGAAAAGTATTATTGAAAACCCCGCTTACCAGTTTATTGTTGTAAGCTGGGAAATGTCGGCTATTACCAAAGAACGGGCCGGAAAAATTAATCAAATTTCTGCTTTTTGCGATCACCACGGAATTTCCTTTGTTGGTTTGACCGGAACCCGCGAAATTGAAATCCCGTTCCGTATGCGGGAGCTTTCGTTTGATTTTGTTTTTTATAATGCTGATGATATTGCATTAAAATCGGTCGTGCGTGCTAATCCCGGTTTAATTTTGCTTAAAAACGGGGTGGTGTTAAATAAATGGCACTACAATGATTTTCCTGAGGCGGAAGAATTGAAAAATCTTTTGCATCTGGATTAAAAATCCTTAAAACTGTTTATCTTTAAACAATGTTGTCTTACATTCTGAAGCGATTATTTTACGGTCTGCTCGTTTTATTCGGGGTGATTACCGTTGTGTTTTTGCTTTTTAATGTATTGCCCGGCGATCCGGCCCGCATGATGCTTGGTCAGCGTGCCGATATTGCTTCGGTTGAAGCCATAAACCACGATCTTGGTTTGGATCAGCCGCTTTCAAAACAATACTTGGGATTTTTAAACGATCTCTCGCCAATTTCGGTTCACAACCATGTAAATACCGATTCGTATTGGTTCCTCGATGAAGAAAAATACAGCTATACAAAATTATTTAGCCTAGGGCAGCAGACTTATGTCTTGAAGAAACCCTACCTGAGGCGTTCGTACCAAAGTAAACGGAAAGTGTCGGATATTTTGTCCGAAGCCTTCCCGAAAACTATTTTGCTGGCAACAGTATCCATTTTGTTTGCAACAATTTTAGGTGTAATTATCGGGATTTTTGTGGCGGTTAAGAAAAATAAAATCGTGGAAAAAATAGCCCTGGTTTTTTCTGTGCTCGGGATGTCCATTCCTTCATTTTTTGCTGCGATTCTAGTCGCCTGGATTTTTGCTTTTGTGTTGGCTGACGTTACCGGCCTGAATATGTTTGGCAGCCTTTACACGGTTGATGATTACGGTTCGGGCGAATATTTAAGTTTAAAGAATTTAATTTTGCCGGCCATCACTCTTGGAATAAGACCGCTGGCCATAGTGGTAGAGTTGACTAAAAATTCGTTTCACGAAGTGCTTTCGCAGGATTATATCCGGACTGCCAAAGCAAAAGGTTTGAGCAAACATAAAATAGTGATAAAACATGCATTAAAAAATGCTATGAACCCTGTTATAACCGCAGTATCCGGTTGGTTTGCCAGCCTGATGGCCGGGGCGGTTTTTGTAGAGTATGTATTTGATTGGAAAGGGGTTGGCGTGGTGATTGTCGATGCTCTTGAAAAATATGATTTCCCGGTAATCATGGGATCTGTACTGGTAATTTCTGTATTATTGGTAATTATTAATATTTTAGTAGATATAATTTATGCTTATTTGGACCCCCGGGTTCGTTATGCTTAAAAAATAAAATTATGAGAAGAAAAATTGTAGCCGGCAACTGGAAAATGAACAACAATTTTCAGGAAGCCGAAGAACTAATCGAAACTATTTTAGACCTCTTAGAGAACAACGAAACGGAGAACCCTTTGATGGTTCTTTGCCCGCCGTTTCCTTACCTCGAACTGGCCACCGATTTAACCGATGAAACCCATGTTTCGGTGGGGGCGCAAAATGTAAGTCAGTTTGTTAAAGGAGCCTATACGGGAGAAGTTGCTGCCCCAATGCTGCGTTCTATCGGAGTGGAATTTTGTATTGTGGGACATAGCGAACGCAGAAAGTATTTCAATGAATCGTCAGAATTATTAAAGGAAAAAGTGGATGTTTTGCTTGACCATAGTATCAAACCTATTTTTTGTTGTGGCGAGCAATTGGAACAACGCGAAAAAGAACTCCACTTTGAGGTGGTGAAATCGCAAATACAAGAAAGTTTGTTTCATCTTACCGAAACGGAATTCGAAAATATTGTTATTGCTTACGAACCCATTTGGGCCATTGGAACCGGGAAAACGGCAACTTCGGAGCAGGCGCAGGAAATGCATGCTTTCATCCGTAAATTGTTGATCGAAAAGTATGGCGAAGAAATAGCAAACGATTGTACCATTTTGTATGGTGGAAGCTGCAATGCCCAAAATGCTCGTGAATTGTTTGCCAATCCTGATGTTGACGGCGGTTTGATTGGAGGGGCATCACTCAAGGCCGAAGATTTTTACAAGATTTTTAAGAGCTTTTAAATGGAATACATTGCCGTAAGGTTTAAATTTCAATCGGATGGGCCTCAAAATGAAATACTGATGGCTTACCTGGCGGAACTGGATTTTGAAAGTTTTGAGGAGAATAAACAAGGCTTAACGGCTTATATTCAAAGCCCCTTGTTTGACGAACCTGCTTTAAAAACAATACTGGAAACCAATCTTTCAAGCATGGATATTTGGTATAACTACGAAACCATTACAGATCAGAACTGGAACGAATTGTGGGAAAGTAATTACCAGCCTGTAAAAATAACCGACCAGTGTTTGGTTCGGGCACCTTTTCACGAGCCTGATCCAAGCATTAAGTACGAAATTGTGATTGAACCGCAAATGTCGTTCGGAACGGCTCACCATGAAACTACTTCCCTCATGCTTCAATACATTTTGGAAAATGATTTTGAAGGCTTAAATGTGTTGGACATGGGTTGTGGTACGGCGGTTTTGGCGATTCTTGCTGCCATGAAAGGAGCCGGCGATATTGAGGCTATCGACATTGACGAATGGGCCTATAAAAACAGCCTCGATAATGTGAAACGGAACAACTTTCCGGGGATAAAAATTTTTCAGGGAGGGGCGGAATTGCTCAAAGGGAAAACGTTTTCGGCCATTTTTGCCAACATCAACCGGAATATTTTATTGAACGATATTCCGCATTATGCCGAAGCATTAAAGAATAATGGGGCTATATTTTTTAGCGGATTTTACCAGGAAGATTTAAAAGTTATAAAACAAAAAGCTGCTGAACATCGGCTCGAATTTGTGAGCAATAAGTCAGAGAATAACTGGGTGGCCGCTCATTTTAAAAAGAAATAAAATTCTTAAAAAACGTTTTTAAATGATGCTTCAAAAGAGAATTTTGTTAATTATCCTGCTGGTTTTTTCAATGGGAAATTCTCTTTTTTCGCAGCAACGGGTGGTGTTTTCCGGCGAACCATCAACTTTAATCCCCGAAATTAACCAGAAGCTTGTTATTCCTGATCAAGCCAATTTGGTGGTAAATGAGTTTGTTCAAAATTGGGACGGTGGCTTTTTCAACGATTCAACTCAAACTGCTCTTGCCGGAATTTTTGCGGGCATGCAAAACAAAGGCTTTAAGCGTTCTGATTATCTAAGGTTTTTGTCAAGCCTTAATTCTTTCCGCTCTGAGAACCAGCCGCAAGATTCGTTTGATGCCTGGCTGGAGACTATCGGATATTTGAAAACCCAGCCTTCTGTTCGCAATCTCAGCAATTTTATTGAGCAAAGTTATGATTTGTTTAAAGCACGCCAGCTGTGTTGTTCGGCTTCTACAAAGTGGATATACCGGGGAGGAGAGTTCTTCTACTTTCGGGACAGTGTTTTGAAAATCCGCTTCCAAAACGGCGATTTGCTGGGAGCCAGCCGCAGGGACACCTCTGAGATTATCGGAACCAAAGGTGTTTTTTATCCCATGCAAAATCAATGGCTTGGCGAGGGTGGAAAAATTTCGTGGAAAAGGCTTGGAAAAGCCCGGCAGATGTTGGCCAAGGTTTTTGATTATCAAATTAGCCTGAAATCTTCGGTTTATTCAATTGATTCGGTTGAGTTTACGGATACGACTCATTTTAAATTCCCAATGCTGGGACGTTTAGATGAAAAGATTCATGGTAGCAAGCCCAACTTCCGGACATCTTATCCACGCTTTTATTCCTATGCTAAAGATTATACCGTCGACAGCCTTTTGCCCGGAGTTAAATATCAGGGGGGAGTGTGTGTGATGGGGTTGCGTTTTATTTTGGATGCGGAACAGGATAGTCTGGCTTACCTGAAATTCAACAACGGACGTTTTCCTTTTGTTCAGGTTCGTTCCAACGAGTTTGTTTTTTACAATAATAAAATCACTTCAAAAAGAGGACAGGTTTTGATCTTGTTCGGGCAGGATTCGATCACCCATCCCGGCGTGCAAATGAAATATGATAATTCGAACCGCGAGCTTGAACTAAACCGCAGGGCAACGGGAATTGCCCCAAGCCCGTTTTATTCGTCTTATCATAAAGTAGATATGTATTGTGATGCTATTTACTGGAACATGGATAGCCTGAACCTTGATTTTGGAAGCTCAAAAAACGTGGCTCAGCGATCGGAAGGTGTTTATGAATCGGCCAATTATTTCTCAGCCTACGATTATTACCGTTTGCAGGGCATTGATCCGGTGAATCCTTTGATTGTTCTAAAAAAATATTCAGAAATTTATAACACCAATATTGTTCAGTTGGGATTGCTGGCAGCTCATATCCGCAAACCCAGGGAACAAGCTGCAAATATGCTGTTTAACCTGGCTGAAAAAGGTTTTGTTACCTATGATGTTGAAAAAGAAACAGCGGTGATAAAACCGCGCTTGTTCGACTTTTTAAAAGCTAAGGCCAGGATGCAGGATTATGATGTGATCCGTTTTAGCAGCGAAGTGCGGGGCAAAAGCAGCGGTACCCTCGAATTAAGTAATTTTGATTTTTACCTAAGAGGGATTGAACAGGTTCATTTGAGCGATTCCCAGAAGGTTCACCTTTATCCGCGTAACCGTGAAATTATATTGAAAAAGAACCGCGATTTTAAATTTGCCGGCCGCATCGATGGTGGACTTTTGGCTTTCAGGGCGGGGGAATGTCTTTTTAATTACGATACTTTTAAGCTGGATATGCCCAAGATTGATTCGTTGAGTTTTAAGGTAAAGAACCGGAAAATTACACCGGAAAACCCGGAGGAGCTTATTGAAGTGCGTAGTGTTTTGTCTGATCTAAGTGGCTATATGTTGATTGATGATCCTGACAATAAATCCAGTGAAAAATCTTTCCCGGAATACCCCATCTTTCATAACAAAAACGAAGGCTATGTATATTACGAGGATTCGGCAACCATGAATAACCAGCTCAAAAAGAAAGATTTCTTTTATTTTGTTGAACCCTTTACCATTGATAGTCTGGATAATTTCTCAACTGACGGGCTGACGTTTAAAGGGCATTTAATTTCCGACAGCATCTTTCCCCGCATTGATGAAGATTTGATTGTGATGGACGATTATTCGCTGGGGTTCAGGCATAAATTCCCCAATGAAGGAACGGAGATGTATAACGGCAAAGGTCGTTTTTACGATTCCCTCGAATTGAGCAACGAAGGTTTTTTTGCCAAGGGGCGTTTGACGTATTTGAACGCTAAAGCATTTTCCGAAAAATACCTCTTGTACCCCGATTCCGTCAGGGCATTTGTCGAAAATTTTGAACTCAAAGAATCTGCAGTATACGATAGTTTCCCCGATGCGCAGGCTTTACGTGTCCAGTATTTGTGGCAGCCTTATGCCGATCACCTGGAGGTTCAAACCACCGATACTGCCATGCAAATGTTTAACCGGCAGGCAAGCATGGAAGGCCGCCTGCAACTTTCGCCGCAAAGCCTGAATGGGAGCGGGGTGTTTTTATATGAGAATTTTAAGTTGAGCTCAAATGTTTTTGATTTTTCAAACGACGGTTTAAAATCCGATACTACCGATTTTGAATTGTATACCAAAGATACCCGCGAGGTTGCATTCTCTACCAATAACTACAAAACCGCTATTTCGTTTGGGAATCGGAGGGGAAATTTTAAATCGAACGGAGCCCAATCGGTACTTAATTTCCCGTTTAACAGCTATGTTTCAACCATGGATGAGATTCAGTGGAATATGGATAACTCGGAGCTGATTATGCGGAACAACATCGCTTCTGCCGTTCCTGATATTGCTGAAAAAACACAGGAAGAAATTTTAGAGATGGATCTTTCCGGCTCGGAATTTATTTCGTTAAGACCCGATCAGGATTCGCTGAGTTTCTTCAGCCTCAAGGCTCGTTACGACATGGACAACTATATCATTTATGCCGAGGATGTAAAATACATTGAGGTGGCAGATGCTGCTATTTTTCCTTATGATGGCAAGATCACCATCAAGCAAAATGCAGAAATCCCAACCTTGTCGAAAGCCACCATTTTAACAAAAGTAGGCGATCACTACCATAAGGTTTATAATGCCGAAGTAAATATCTTTTCCAAGAATAATTTTGTGTCAACTACGGGTTCGTTCGATTATATTGATGCAAACGGTACTCCTCAGGAAATCAAGTTAAACACGGTAACCGTAGATACCCTCAGGGGGGTAACCTATGGCTTAGGTGAAGTGCCACAAGACGAGTTGTTTTTTTTGAACCCTCATTTCTTTTTTACCGGAAATGTAAAATTTACTTCCGATAATCCCTATTCGCGTTTTTACGGCGGTTTTTTGTTGAACCAGGAGTGTGATTACGGCGAAGCAGTGTGGGTAAAATTTGATACTATTATTGATCCGGCCAAGGTACGGATTCCTCTTACGGAAAAGTTGGAAGATATTAATGGTTTGCGCCTGGATGTGGGACTGTTTTATTCGGTAAACGAGGGGGTGCTTTATTCCGAAATTTTTAAAAGCAAGCCCAATATAAGCGACCGGGATGTGTTGAATGCCCGTGGGATTGTTCAGTTTAACGAAAACGACAACCGTTTTGAAATTGGCTCGTTGGCTCAATTGGAAGGAAAAAGTTTTAGGGGGAACCGTCTGAATTTTGAATTAACAACCTGCATGCTGAACGGGACTGGCCGCTTAAATCTTATTGATGAAATTGAGCACTTTAAGCTGCGTTCTTTTGGCGAGTGTTATCATTCGCTCGAAAAAGACACCACTTCTTTCCGGGCTTTTCTGGGCTTCGATTTTATGTTTGATGAAAAATCACTGAAAGTGATGTCCGATACCATCCAAAGTTTTGATCTTGAGAAAATGCGGATGAACCGTGAGTATTTTAAAATGGTGATGGTAAATGCAGCCGATACGGTTTATGAAAAAGATATTGTCTATGATCTGGAGTTTTATGGCGAATTGCGGGAGCACCTGGATCAGTTTCAGGATAAGCTGACTTTTACCGATGTATTTTTACAGTGGGATGCTGAAAAACGCATTTATCTTTCAAAAGGGAAGCTGGGCTTGGGCATGATTAATGGGGTGGCCTTGAACAAATATGTTGATGGTTTGATAATGATTGACCGCAAGCGTTCCAACATTGCTGTCGAAATTTATTTTGAAATTGACGAAGGGCTCTGGTATTATTTTAAGTATTCCAACAAATTATTGCAGGCTGTTTCTTCTGATCCGCGCTTTAACAATCAGTTAAACGGGCTTGATGTTGAAAAAAGAATCATAGAAAAATCAGGAAATATTGCATACGAATTTGTAATTTCGGAAACGCAAAAAAGAGATGATTTCCTACGAAAATATAGAAAATAATGAGTTTTGATTTTACCTTGTTTATTCCGTTTCTGTTCGCTTATTTAATAGGTTCTGTCCCAACTTCTGTATGGGTGAGCCGCGTGTTTTACAAGATTGATATACGAAACGAGGGAAGCAAAAATGCGGGGGCCACGAATACTATCCGTGTGTTGGGTCTAAAAGCCGGATTGCCGGTTTTGGCCTTTGATATTTTTAAAGGATGGTTCGCCGTTTATTTTTTAAATTTTTTCAACTTTCCGGAGCTCTCCCTTGAGATGCGTGTATATCTTGAAATTTTGATGGGTGTGGCAGCCATTGTTGGCCATATTTTCCCGGTTTATGTTGGTTTCAGGGGGGGGAAAGGAGTGGCAACCATTGCCGGTGTGGCTATTGCACTTTTTCCGATTGGTGTGCTGCTTATTTTAGGTGTTTTTGTGTTGTGTTTTCTGATTACCCGCATTGTTTCAATTTCATCCATTATTGCGGGCATTTCTTTCCCACTCATTATTATTTTTGTGATGCAGAACCCCCATTTGCCGTTACAAATACTAGCGGTAGGAGTGGGCATTTTTATTCCGCTCACTCACCGTAAAAATATTCAGCGTTTATTAAAGGGAGAAGAAAAACGGTTTTCGTTTAAGCGATCCCGTCAATAAACCCTTGTAAAATGTGGAAAAAATTGTTGAGAAAGAAATATTTAATGGTTACTATTCACGAATTATTTTAATATATTTACCATTCAGTTTAGTTTCAATTTTTAAAATTAAAAATTATGAAGTTTATTGTATCCAGTTCCTTACTATTGAAGAATATTCAAGCTTTGAGCGGGGTGTTAAATTCCAGTAATACCCTTCCGATTCTTGACGATTTTCTTTTTGAACTAAAAGATGATACCTTGTACATTACTGCTTCCGACCTTGAAACAACAATGACGGTATCGTTGGAACCCACTAAATCAGAAGAACCTGGAATGGTTGCAATTCCGGCGAAAATTTTACTAGAGACTTTAAAAACCTTTGCCGATATCCCGGTAACTTTCAATATAAATAATGAAACCTTAGGCCTGGAAATTTCGGCAGGTGATGGTAAATACCGTTTAACCGGTCATCGCAGCGATGAATATCCACAAACTCCTGCTATGGAAGAAACAACTTCCATTGAGCTTCAGGGGGAGGTATTGAGCGAGGCCATTAATAAAACTATTTTTGCCGCCGGAAACGATGAGCTTCGTCCGGTAATGTCTGGGGTGTTTTGTGAACTTACTCCCGATGACGTAACTTTTGTTGCTACCGATGCGCATAAGCTCGTTCGCTACCGCCGAACCGATACTAAAGCCGAGCAATCTGCTTCTTTTATTTTGCCTAAAAAGCCGTTAAATCAGCTTAAAAATATTTTGGGTGACGGAATTTCGGTTCAAATTGATTACAACCAAACCAATATCTTTTTTGCTTTTAACAATGTAAAAATGGTTTGCCGTTTGATTGACGGACGCTATCCGAACTATGATGCAGTTATTCCGACCCAAAATCCAAATACATTGACTATCGATCGTTTGTCATTGTTAAACTCTATTCGCCGGGTTGCTATTTTTGCGAACCAGTCAACACACCAGGTTCGTTTTAAATTATCGGGTAAGGAGTTAACCTTATCTGCCGAAGACGTGGATTATTCGAACGAGGCAAAAGAACGTCTGACTTGTAATTACGAAGGTGAAGACCTTGAAATCGGTTTTAACTCAAGATTCTTACAAGAAATGCTGAATAATTTGGATACCGATGAAGTTAAGTTTGAAATGTCGGCACCAAACCGTGCAGGCTTAATTTTGCCGGTAGATAATGATGTTGAAGGAGAAGATATCCTGATGTTGGTAATGCCGGTTATGCTGAATCAATAGATTGTTATAAAGATTTATATTTCAGGGCAAGGCTTAAACGTCTTGCCTTTTTTGTTTATTTTAGAAGGAGGGGTGGACTCGCCAAAGGCGAGGACGGGGTGGTTAAAATTCGGTCACCGTATTGCCGTGATTTGAAGGCAAAAAAAAACTCCTTCAAATAAATTGAAGGAGTTGTCGAATACATTGATCAAAAAAGATATTATTCCGTTTTTTTTACGTTTATAGCTTTTTTTCCTCTATTATCTTCGGTGATCTCAAATGTAACTTTGTCGGCTTCAGAAACACGGTCGATGAGCCCGGTGGCATGAACAAAAATGTCTTGCTGTAACTCGTCGTCGATGATAAATCCAAAACCTTTTCTTTCGTTGAAAAATTTAACAATTCCGGTAGGCATAATGTAGTGTAATTTAAGTTAATATATAACAAAGATACACTTATTTAGCTCAAAAGCAAGTTTTTAGCGGATTATTTGAGTTTGAGTGGAATGATTGTAAATAGTAAGTCTTTTAAAGCCAGTGTTTTGTTGGTTTGTAAAGTTGGGGGTTTAATGCAGGAACGCTTGTTTCCTCTATTTTAAATAAGGTGCGGGGTTTGCTTTGTTTGTATGCCAAGGGAGCAGGACACCCCGGTTTCATTATTTGGCTTCATGAGAGTGTTTTTTACATAACAGTTCAGGATAATATTTGTTAATGTATTTAATAACAGATTCTTTCTCTCCTATATCAGTCAAACTATCTAACATGTAATTATTAACAATTTCTAATAAAAGTGTATCTCTTAATACGAGAAGTGCATAAAACTCCTTTGATTCAATAGCATGATAACGATTATACGACTGTTTTACTACATCTCTGAGCTCATTAATATATATCTTGGAATTTGATTCTATAGCTACAAGAGTGTTATTTAAATTATCATCATAGCAAAACATTTTAGAAATTAAATTTTTGTAAAAGTTAGTGTTTCCTAAATAACTTTCATAGGTTTCGTCCACTTTATTAATATTATTAAAAAGCCATGATGCAACCCGGATTTCAAAAAAACTACTGTTGTTATATTCATTAATAAGTACCTGAACATTGGATTTAGAAATTTTATCTTTGTTATTAAAATATTGGGCTTTCAATTTCTCAACTTCAACAAATATTTTTTGTTTATTATCCTTCTCAGTTTCCTTCTTTTCCTCATTCGCTTTTATAGTTTCTCCAGCTTTATTAGTTTGTGTGTTATTATTGTTTGTGTTGATACAAGAAATTAATAAAGCAGAAATTAGTATAATAATACTGAATGTTCCTCTTGTTTTTAATATTAAGTTCATATGAATTAAAAGATGTGTGATTTTTTAATTGTAAGTTTTAATACAATAAATTTAACCAATCTTTTTAAATGGCAATCATCAAGGGAGTGAATAAAAAAGCGGTTCCGAATTTCGGAACCGCTTAAAATTTACCCAGCAAGGGCTTTAGAGACTATTTTTTAGATATGAGGCCCGGCCTCAACCAATCGTTTTCCTTCTTCGTTATCGGTAAATGCTTTAAAATTATCAATGAATTTTTGGGCTAAGCTTTTGGCTGCTTCGTCCCAATCTTCGGGATTGTCCCAAAGATTCCGTGGGTTTAACAACTTCGGATCAACACCATTTACGTTTGTTGGAATGTTTAGCCCAAAAATTGGCACGCTTTCGTATGCTGCATTATCAAGGCTTCCGTCGAGGATGGCATCAATAATTTTTCGGGTTGAAGGCAAGTCGATACGTTTGCCAACACCATAGGCACCGCCAATCCATCCGGTGTTTACCAGGTAAGCCTCGGCACCGTGTTCATCCATTTTTTTAATCATTTCTTCGGCATATTTAGTCGGGTGAAGCAAAAGGAATGCGGCTCCAAAACAAGCTGAAAAACTTGGTTTGGGCTCAATAATACCCAGTTCGGTTCCGGCAACTTTAGCCGTGTAACCGCTCAAGAAATGATATTTTGTTTGATCGGCTGTTAGTTTTGAAACCGGGGGCAATACGCCAAAAGCATCAGCTGTCAGGAAGATCACTTTTTTAGCATGCCCGGCTTTTGAAACCGGTTTTACAATGTTATCAATATGATAAATGGGGTAAGAAACCCTTGTGTTTTCGGTTTTGGAATTGTCGGTAAAATCGATTACTCCTGTTTTTTCATCGAAAACAACATTTTCGAGAAGCGCATCACGGCGGATGGCACGGTAAATATCCGGTTCTTTTTCTTCGCTGAGATCAATACATTTAGCATAACAACCACCTTCAAAATTGAAAACACCGTCATTGTCCCAACCGTGTTCGTCGTCGCCTATCAGGGCACGTTTTGGGTCGGCAGATAAGGTTGTTTTTCCGGTGCCCGATAATCCGAAGAAAATAGCGGTATCACCATCTTTGCCAACATTTGCCGAGCAGTGCATCGCAGCAATGTTTTTTAATGGAAGGTAGTAATTCATAACTGAAAAAATTCCTTTTTTCATTTCGCCGCCATACCAGGTTCCGCCAATTAATGCCATGTTTTCGTTAACATTAAAGATGGCGTAAACTTTACTGTTAAGATTCATTTCTTCCCAGTTTGGGTTAGTGGTTTTTGAGGCATTTAATACCACAAAATCGGGTTCAAAACTTTTCAGTTCTTCTTCGCTTGGACGGATGAACATGTTTTTTACGAAATGAGCCTGCCATGCCACTTCCATAATGAAGCGTACTTTTAAACGGCTGCTTTCGTTGGCTCCGGCGTAAATATCCATAATGTACAGCTTCTTATCAGAAAGATAATCGGCGGTATGTTTTTTTAGTTTTTCCCAGTTTTCGGGAGTGATTGGTTTGTTATCAGAAGATTTCCTTTCGGGGCTTTTCCACCAGATATTCCCTGGTTCATCCGGATATTTTACAATGAATTTGTCGTTGGGCGAACGTCCGGTAAAAATTCCGGTGTCAACAGCTACCGCACCAGTGTCGGTTACAAATCCTTTTTCAAAACCTTCCAGGCTACTGTTTGTTTCGTGTTTGTAAAGTTCATCGTAAGAAAGATTGTGATAAACTTTAGCGGGTTGGGTAATCCCATAACTTTTTAGATCTTCTAAAATTTTTTCAGCTTGATTCATGCTAAATTTTGATGTGAATAGGTTAATGCTTGATAATAAATGGTCAAATTTACTATAAAATAATTTATTATTGTTCTAAACTATAAAAAAAGGAAAGAAAGTAGTTCGGGCAGAACTACTTTCTGATATAGGTTGTTATTAAAATATTATCTGACAGCAGCTTGAGCCGCAGCAAGGCGTGCAATTGGTACACGGAATGGAGAACAAGAAACATAATTCAATCCGGTTCTGTGGCAGAACTCAACCGATGAAGGTTCGCCTCCGTGTTCACCACAAATACCTAATTTTATATCAGGACGTGTTTGACGGCCTTTTTGACAAGCCATTTCAACCAATTGTCCAACGCCTGTTTGGTCAAGTGCCTGGAAGGGGTCTTGTTTTAGCAAGCCTTTTTCGATGTAAACAGGTAAAAATTTACCGGCATCATCACGTGAATAACCAAAGGTCATTTGTGTTAAGTCGTTAGTACCAAATGAGAAAAACTCGGCATGTTTGGCAACTTCGTTAGCGGTTAATGCTGCACGAGGAATTTCAATCATTGTTCCTACCTGGTAGTCAACTTTAACGCCTTTTTCTTCAATTACTTGTTCGGCAATACGACGGATGATTTCTTCCTGCATTTTAAGTTCTTTGGCAGTACCAATTAATGGAACCATAATTTCAGGTTTTGGATCAAATCCTTCTTTTTTAAGATCGCAAGCTGCTTCAATAATGGCGCGGGCCTGCATCTCTGAAATCTCAGGATAGGTATTTCCTAAACGGCAACCACGGTGACCAAGCATTGGGTTAAACTCGTGAAGGGATTCTACTTTTTCTTTCACGATTTCAACATCAACACCTAATTTATCAGCCATTTCTTTTTGGGTTTCGTCATCATTTGGTGTGAACTCGTGTAATGGAGGATCAAGCAAACGGATGGTTACTCCAAAGCCGTCCATGGCTTTAAGAATACCGTAGAAATCGCCACGTTGCATTGGTAATAATTTTTCAAGTGCAACACGTCGTCCGGCTTCGTCTTCAGCTAGAATCATTTCGCGGATGGCCCAAATACGTTCTCCTTCGAAGAACATGTGTTCGGTCCGGCACAAACCAATTCCTTTTGCTCCAAAATCGCGTGCAGTTTGTGCATCGGCAGGAGTATCGGCATTGGTACGAACATACATGCGGGTATGTTTTTCGGCCAGGTCCATGATTTTTCCAAAGTCGCCAGCCAATGAAGGGGTAATGGTTTCAACTTTTCCTTCATAAACTTCACCGGTTGTTCCGTTTAAGGAGATGAAATCACCTTCTTTAAATATTTTACCGGCAATTTTAAGTGCATCTTTAGAAACCGAAATTCCGGCTGCAGAAGAAACACAACATTTACCCATACCACGGGCAACAACAGCAGCGTGAGAGGTCATCCCACCGCGTTCGGTTAAAATACCTTCGGCAGCATACATTCCGGCTAAATCTTCAGGAGAAGTTTCGCGACGGATAAGAATTACTTTTTCGCCTTTAGTGGCTAATTCTTCAGCGCGGTCGGCAGAGAAAACGCAAGTACCTGTTGCAGCACCCGGAGAAGCCGGAAGGCCTTTACTTAAAACGGTAGCTTTTGCAATGGCTTTTTTATCAAAAACGGGGTGAAGTAATTCATCCAGTTTGTTAGGTTCCAGGCGTAACAGTGCTGTTTTTTCGTCAATCACACCTTCTTCCAACATATCGATGGCCATTTTTACCATGGCAGCACCGGTACGCTTTCCGTTACGGGTTTGCAGCATCCAAAGTTTACCATCTTGAATGGTGAACTCCATGTCTTGCATGTCTTTATAGTGATCTTCTAATTTTTGTTGAATTTCGTTCAATTCGTTGTAAATGCTTGGCATGGCTTCTTCCAACGATGGGAAGTTGTTTTTGCGGTCTTCTTCAGAAGTTCCGTTACGTTCTGCCCAACGGTGAGAACCTTCCAGGGTAATTTCTTGTGGTGTACGAACACCGGCTACAACGTCTTCACCTTGTGCATTGATTAAATATTCACCGTTGAAAATATCTTCGCCGGTAGCAGCATCACGAGAGAAGCATACGCCGGTGGCAGAGTTGTCGCCCATGTTGCCATAAACCATGGCCTGAACATTTACAGCGGTTCCCCATTCTTCAGGGATTTGTTCTTTTTGACGGTAAAGGATGGCACGGGGAGTGTTCCATGAATCGAATACGGCAGTTACAGCACCCCAAAGTTGTTCCCATGGATTGGTTGGGAAGTCTTTGCCTGCATATTTTTTAACAACGGCTTTAAATCTTTCTACGATATCTTTTAAGTCTTCTGCAGAAATTTCCGCATCGGTTTTATATCCTTTTGTTTCTTTTACTTCATCAAGAATCGCTTCAAATGGATCTTCTTCGCCTTCTTCAGCTTCAACGCCCATTA
This sequence comes from Bacteroidales bacterium, assembly GCA_963664245.1. Lineage (GTDB taxonomy): Bacteria > Bacteroidota > Bacteroidia > Bacteroidales. The sequence continues at coordinate 758,777 of OY760934.1, read as the reverse complement.
CCACGTCACCATACATTTGGATGAAACGACGGTATGAGTCGTAAGCAAATTGTTCGTTTCCTGATTTTTCGGCAAGAATTTTAACAGCATCGTCGTTCATTCCAAGGTTAAGAACGGTGTTCATCATTCCCGGCATAGAAACGCGGGCACCAGAACGTACAGAAAGCATTAGCGGAAAAGCTTCGCCTTTTGAACCAAATTTAGCGTTCATTGTTTTTTCTGTTTCGACGATGGCTGCTTCAACTTCAGCTTTAATCATCTCAACAACGGCATCTTTGCCTTTTTGGTTGTATTCAGTACATACTTCGGTAGTAATAGTAAAGCCTGCCGGAACAGGAACCCCAATAAGGTTCATTTCAGCAAGGTTTGCGCCTTTACCACCTAATAAATTTTTCATGCTTGCATTACCTTCAGCGGTTTTATTTCCGAAAAGGTAAACATGTTTTTGATTACTCATCTTCTTCGTCTCCTAATTTATTTTATATATTGTGTTGTGCGTTATAAACTATGTGTTTAAACAGGAGTGCAAAGGTACGAATTTTAGAGTGTTTAACGGATAAAAGATGGAGTTAAAATTGTGATTTATTCATTCGAAAAGTTTGGAATTTCATTGAAAAGTACCCAGAATAATCCCAGATTCTTAACGGATTTTATAAAGTCTTTAAATTCAACAGGTTTTACAACATATGCATTCACACCCAATTCATAACTTTTAACCAAATCTGCCTCTTCTTTTGAAGAAGTTAGCATGACAACCGGAATCAGTTTGAATTTTGGGTTTGATTTTATTTCTTTTAAAACTTCCAACCCATCAACTTTAGGCATTTTAATATCCAGGAGGATAACAATGGGGTTGGAGGATTTTCGGTTTTCATATTTTCCTCTTTTATGTAAATAGTCGAGAGCTATTTCGCCATCGAGTGCAACATCAACTGGATTTACAATGCTACATTCTTTTAAAGCTTCAATAGTAAGTTCAATGTCGTTAGGATTATCTTCAACCAAAAGTATTTGTTTCATAATTTTTAGTTTTATAATTCAATATAAAAAGTTGCACCTTTGCCAATTTCCCCTTCTGCCCAAATTTTCCCTCCATGTTTATTGATGATGCGTTGTACAGAGGCAAGGCCAATACCTGTTCCTTCAAATTCTGTATCGGAGTGTAGGCGCTGAAAGACTCCAAAAAGTTTATGTACATATTTTATATTGAACCCTGCACCGTTGTCTTCTATAAAAATAATCATTTTTTTATTTTTTTTATCTTCGCTTGCTCCAATATGAATTTTAGCTTCTTTTTTATTACGTGTAAATTTAATGGCATTATCAATTAAATTGTAGAACACAACTTTCATCAACATTTTATCTGCGTAAATAGTCGGAATCTTGTCAATTTTGAATTGAATTTTTCGGTTTGCTATTTGTGCTTCATATTCTTTAATGATTTCATTGATAAGTTCATTAATATTGAGTTCGAATTTCCTGACTTCATTTCGGCCTATTCTTGAGAATGTTAGAAGGTCATCTATTAATTGTCCCATTTTGGTTGCAGCTTCGGAAATGATTTTTGAATATTTTTTTACCTTTTCCGAATTGTTTTGATTTTCAGACTTGTTTAATAAATTAATAAACCCATCAATATGGCGCAATGGTGCTCTTAGATCGTGAGAAATGGAATAGGCAAAAGATTCCAACTCTTTATTTACATTTTCTAATTGAGCATTGACTTGTTTAAGTTCTTCACGGGCTTCGTTAACATCTTCGAGTAGAAAAGTCAGGGCTTTTCTTGATTCTTCAATACTTTTGGTTTTTAATTCCAGTTCTTTGGTTCGCGATTTAACTTTATCTTCAAGTTGCTCGCGATATTCCTGAAGTTCTTGTTCTACCAGTTTTGCATCTGTGATGTCCTGAGCTGTTCCAATAATTCGTGTAGGTTTTCCACTTTTATTAAATTCCGTTGCTTTCCCTTGCGAGAGGATCCAAATAATATCTTTATTCTTTTTTATGATGCGAAATTCGTTTTTGTAGTTTTTTGTTTTTCCTTTTACGTAATTGGATAATTTTTGTTTAACGGCTTCTACATCTTCGGGGTGGTAGATACTGTAGTTGTGCTTTTTGCCTAAATCAGATAACGTATATCCAATTATTCTAGAATAATTTTTATCGATCCAAACCTCTTCGGTGTTTACCTCATAATCCCAAATACCGATTTTATTTGATTCAAGTGCTAAGTTTAAACGGTATTGGCTTTCTTCAATTAGTTGTTGTGTCTTTTTCTTTTGGGTTATGTCGCTTGATATAGTTAATATTCCAATAATTTCGTTATTGTCATTTAATACCGGCTCGGTTTTGGTTTCCCATATTGTTCCATCGGTTCTTTTTATTTCTGCAGTTTTTGATTTCTTTGTTTTTATGGTTGATGGAATCAGACAATGATCGCAAGTTGTATGGTTGTTATTGCATATTTTGTAGCATTTTTTGCCAATAATATCCGATTTTAGCTTGTATTTTTTGTAAAATTTTTCGTTTGCCCATAAAATATCAAGATTGGTATTTATGTATGCGATACTGGAACTAATGCCGTTTAATATAGCTGTTTTTTCTTTTTCGCTAAACTTGAGCGCTTCAATGGCTTTTACTCTTTCGCTGATATCTTCATAAATATTTACAAGTTCTCCTGTTGGTAGTTTGTAAACAAAATTATCAATCCATATATTAATTCGTTTGTCTTTATGTATTAAGAGTGGATAAGTTTCCGGAATTCCGCTTTCCCAAACTCTTTTAAATACATCCAGTAGTCCAAATTTTTTAACAGAAGGAAGCACTTCTGTGATTTTCTTGCCTCGAATCTCATCAATTTTTAAACTTGCAAATTTTTGTCCGAATTTATTTAAATCAATAAATTCAAAATCTTTCCCATTATCAACCATTTTATAAATAGCCACTCCGTTCAGCATATTGTTAAACAACTCGGTATACATTGTTTCGGCATGTTTTTGCTTGGATAAGTCAATTGCTGTTCCAATAAACCCGGCAAAATTGCCTTTTTCGTTTTTGTAAGGTGTGACATTTATAAAAACAGGAAAAATATCCCCGTTTTTTCGAACCATTTTTATTTCTTCACTAATACTTTCACCTGTTTCTGATACTCTTTTTTGAATGGAGTTGAACCGAGCCACATCCTTTTGTCTGTGAAGTAGAGATATTTTTTTCCCGATAACTTCATCTTTTGTGTACCCCAAAAGTTTTTCAGCCCCTTTGTTAAAATCCAGGATTTTTGTATTTGTTCCTTCAAAGTTTGAGATTATGATGGCTATGCTATCAAAGTAATTGGTAAATGAGCTAAAATCAGGATTCAGGACGTTTGTCATATTCAAAAAAATGTTCAAAAAATAGCTTATATAAAAATACTAAATTAATGTGTTGATTTTCAATAAAGATTAATGGTTGTGAAATATTGCTTGCAAAGGTATATTATAAAATGCTTTTTTCGTAAGTTTGCGTTTCTCGTTTAATTAATCCATAATAAGTTATGAATAAAATAATAGGTATCAGGCATGAAGATAAGTATGAAATGGAACGCCGTGTGGCCATCCCTCCAAAGCATGCCAGCCAATTAATAAAAAAACATAAGCTCGAAATAATTGTAGAAAAATCTGCCAAGCGAATTTTTAAAAATACTGAATATGAAAAAGCAGGAGCATTATTAACCAATGATTTAAGTAAAGCTCCTGTTGTTTTTGGGGTAAAAGAAATGCCTCTCTCTTTTTTTGAAGAAGGAAAAACATACATTTTCTTTTCTCATGTTATCAAGGGGCAATCTTATAACATGCCCATGCTTAAAAAAATGATGGAGAAAAAATGCACCCTGATCGATTACGAGAAAATTGTTGATGAGCAAAACCGCCGCTTGATTTTCTTCGGTAAGTTTGCAGGCTTGGCCGGGATGATTAATTCGTTGTGGTCATTGGGGCAGCGATTAAAAGTACAGGGTATTGAAACTCCTTTTGTGTCGCTGAAACAGTCGCATAAATACCAGTCTTTAGATGAAGCCAAAGAAGCGATCTCGAAGATAGGCATGGAGATTGTTAAAAATGGTTTGCCAAAAGAAATATGTCCGCTTACAATTGGTTTTACTGGTTATGGTAACGTATCGATGGGAGCGCAGGAAATTGCCCAGTTGCTTCCAATTAAAGAAATCAGCCCGAAAGAATTACTAGAATTGCAAGATGATCCCAAGCTTCCACAGAATGTGGTTTATAAAACCGTTTTCAGGGAAGAACACCTTTCTGTTCCAAAAGAATCAACTGAAGAGTTTGATTTACAAGATTATTATGCACATCCCGAAAACTACCAAAACGATTTTGAGCAATATGTTCCGCATTTGTCAATTTTAATGAACTGCATGTACTGGGACGACCGCTACCCACGTATTGTTACCAAAGATTACCTGGAACAATTATATAAAACAGGAGAACCTAAATTAAAGGTGATAGGCGATGTTACCTGCGATCCTGACGGTTCAATAGAATGCACGCATGTAGGAACCGAAATTGGAGACCCGGTGTTTGTTTACAATCCGTTTACGCGAGAACCTAAAATGGGTTTTGATGGCGAAGGATTATTGGTAATGGCCGTTGACATATTGCCCAGTGAACTTCCGCGAGAATCATCCAATTCGTTTGGCGATGCTTTATTACGTTTTGTAAAAGAAATTACCATTGCCGATTACAAAGTTCCGTTCGAATTATTGAATCTCCCGGCTCCAATTAAAAAGGCGGTTATTTTGCACAATGGCGAACTAACGCCTGATTATGAATACATTAAAAAGTATTTGTAAGTATTCTTATTTGGAATGTATATAGATAATCCCAAGGGGAGGAATATTCTGATAAATTCCGCTTTTATTTTTGAAATATTCACTTAATTAGTAGCTTCATTTTTTATAAAGAATCGCATGAAAAGGATTTTAGTTTTAGGTGCCGGTTTGAGTTCTTCAAGTTTAATTAAATACTTGTTGGATCATTCCGTAGAATTTGATTGGAAAGTCGTTGTTGGCGACATGGATATCGAAGTTGCCAAACGAAAAACTGACGCTCATGAAAGGGGAGAAGCTTTATTGTTTGATGTGTTTGACGAAGAAATGCGTTCACGTGAAATATCATCTTCCGATATCGTGATTTCTATGCTTCCTGCCCGTTTTCACCATTTTGTAGCTAAAGAATGTGTGAAATATGGCGTTAATATGGTAACCGCTTCTTATGTTTCTCCCGAGGTAAAAGCCTTGGATGAAGAGGCAAAGGCGAAAAACATCATCATGCTGAACGAGATTGGCGTTGACCCGGGCATCGACCACATGTCTGCTATGCAGATTATCGATAAGATTCGTTTAAAGGGAGGGAAACTTTATAACTTTGAATCTTCGACAGGAGGTTTGGTTGCTCCTGAATATGATAATAATCCGTGGAATTATAAATTTACATGGAATCCTAGAAATGTCATCCTTGCTGGTCAGGGGGTATCCCGTTTCTTGCATAATGGACGGTTTAAATATATCCCTTATCACAAATTGTTCAGCCGGACAGAAGATATTCAAATCCAGGATATGGGCGATTTTGAAATATATCCGAACAGGGATTCTTTAAAATATAGGGAAATATACGGGCTTGAAAATATTCAAACCATGTTTAGGGGAACCATTCGAAGAAAAGGTTATTCTGAAGCTTGGGATGTTTTTGTTCAGCTTGGTTTAACCGATGATACATTTATCATTGAAGATTCAAAAAATATTACCTACCGGAAATTTATCAATAGTTTCCTTCCTTATGATAAGGACATGAAAGTGGAATTAAAAATATCACACATTTTAGGTATTGCAGAAGATTCTGAGGTGATGAAAAAAATCAAATGGACCGGGATTTTTGAAGAAAAAGTTGTTGGTCTTGAAAATGCCACACCTGCCCAGATTTTGCAGCATTTGCTAGAGCAAAAATGGAAACTGGATCCGGAGGATAAGGATATGATTGTGATGCATCATATTTTTGATTATGAATTGGATGGTAAAAATAAACACCTGACTTCGACTATGGTTGTTAAAGGCAGGGATCAAATTCATACAGCCATGTCAATAACAGTAGGTGTTCCGGTGGCTATTGCCACGAAACTTATTTTAACCGGTGTGATTAAAAATAAAGGAGTACAGGTTCCGATTATAAAAGATATTTATGCTCCTGTCATGAAAGAATTAGCTGAATACGGCGTTAAATTCGAAGAAATTGAACAAGATATTTAAATATAAATAGTAGGTACATTGAGGCCCTCAGAGTTTCTGGGGGCTTTTTTGTTTAGAAATTTTAACAGATGTCAGCTGTTAAATAAACGAAACATCCGTAAATTTGGAAAAATTAAAACTGAGATAAAATGGCAAAAAAATCATATGGTAAATGGATAGGAGGAGGCCTTGGTTGGGCTTTTGGCGGACCTATTGGAGGTATTCTAGGCTTTGTTTTCGGATCGATGTATGATGGAATGCAAAGCGGAAAATATGCTTATAATCCTTATCAGCAGCAGGGGGGGGGAGCCCAGGGGCATCCTTATGCCGAGCCTCAAACCCGGCGCGGCGATTTTAGCGCCAGTTTATTGATTCTAGCCGCAGCGGTTATGAAAGCCGATAGCCGTGTTATGCGCTCGGAGCTTGATTTTGTCCGCAGCTTTTTTATCAAGCAGTTTGGTGTTGAACAGGCCAATGAAAGTATAAAATTATTGAAAGAAATCCTCAAGCAAAATATTAATGTGCTGGATGTTTGTTTACAGATTAAAAATTACATGGAGTATTCTTCTCGTCTGCAATTGCTGCATTTTTTGTTTGGAATATCCATGGCCGACGGCCAAATGCATCCCAAAGAAATTGATATTGTCGATCAAATTGCACGCTTCCTGGACATTGATCGCAGTGATTTTCTTTCGATAAAAGCCATGTTTGTTAAGGATAACGATTCTGTTTATAAAATTCTTGAAATATCTCCCAACGCAACGGACGACGAAGTTAAAAAATCATATCGAAAACTGGCTGTTAAATACCATCCAGACAAGGTTGCCCATCTAGGCGAGGATATTAAAAAAGCTGCCGAAGAAAAATTTCAGAAACTGAACGCGTCTTACGAACAAATAAAAAAACAGCGGGGAATGAAATAGGCTCTCAGCTTTTGGTCTTTAGCTTCTACTAAATGCAAATATCTAGGAACTAACAGCTAAAACCAAAAGGCTAATCATAAAATTTCCAAGTCAATCCAAATCTAAATATTGCATCCTGCATCGGATAATTAGGAGTCATATAATAGGCTTTTGAAAAAAGGGCATTTAAGTGCTCGTACCTGACAAAAAACAGGGTTCTTTTTACTCTTGCATTGAGGAATACTCCGGCATAAATTTTATTCCCGATTTTTTGGGTACTTTGGCTATAAAAACTTCTTAAAGCTGGCATATAACTGTCGGCATAGTACGAGGTGTTATAGAACACATCTATACCGGGCTGGATAATTGCAGCACCCTGGAATAGATTTTTGGTAAGATACAAATTGGCACTGCCAATAAAATCGGGTAAATTAATGGTGTTGTCGCTGGTTTTTTGATAGGTCAGGTCGATATCAATGGTCCAGTCCTTGTGTTTTAATATATAATTCAGGTTCGCCCGTAAAATTGAAATCGCATCGTTGCTTTGCTTCGGATGGGCGGTTCCATCTAAATAAATGTATTGATCCAGTAAATAATAGGCAAGACCGGCTTTTAACGATTTATAGCTGTACTGTCCCTTAAGAAACAGGGCGTTTTCTTTTTCAAAATCATTGTTTTCCCAGCGAATATTATTTCCTTTATAATAGGTGTAAAACAAATCGGGGCTTTTTTGCGAAAATCCGCCTTCTAGTTCCAGCAGTCCGTAATTTTTTTCTTTGGTTCCAATAAACTGGTTCAAAGAGGCTGTTAATCCGAAATCATCTTTATTGTAGTCGCCCGATAACACATAGTAACCGTTAACAGTTAACCTCGAGCTTTTAAAAGCATAAATGGAGAACCCTGCTTTCGGGATCATTTGAGAGTATTCTCTGTTGAGCGAAGAGCTGTCTTTAATACTTACAAATTGGTTTTTAATCCCGAAATAGAAATAAATGGCTTTTTCATCTGGCTTTTCATCATAATCTAGGTTCGACCAAATAATCTGATTTTCAAATTTTCTGATTGATATTGAATCAAAAGTAATCGTTGAATCAGCCGTGTCAAATTGCTTGAAATAAGTACTGTCTGGTGAGTTTAGATTATCCGAGAAAGAAAATGTATTTGTTTCGTAAAGAACAGAATGGGTTAATCGTCCAAAACGAAATCCTTTTCTTTTTACCGTATTTGTAATGGTATCTTTAATAATTTTTTGGGGTTTGGCAATGTTAAAATAATGGTTTAGATAGAACCCTCCTTTTTTCTCAACGTTCTCGGCATTCACAAGGTTTACGTTAATTAACAAACGATCGCTTTCAATGTTTTCTTCAAAAGCTTCTTTATCAGAAATTCCGCCATTTTCCTGGGTTATCATTTTATTGTGTAAATAGTTTAGGATAAATCCGTAGCGGCTGTTTTCGGTGTGGTAGCGCAGGGTTATGTACAGGTTTTTATTATCGCTTTCCTGATTTTGGTATAAGCCCGGGGCTACTATATACCTGAAATGGATGCCTGCATTTAAACGGGGCATGAGGTTCTGGCTGTGGGTTACTTCCAGGTTCTTTTCTTTTTCCGGCCCCTGGAAATAATATATTTCTGTAAAAGGTTTGTAGAGTTTATAGTATTTAATGTCGGAAAGCTTATACATATAATGCTCGATAAAAGAAGGGGCGTAGTTAAATCCTTCGGAAGGAGTGTAGTCAAATTTCAAGGGAAGGCTGTGTTGTCCCATGTTTCCTTTACCTGCATAATATTTGTGATTCCTGAAATTTACATCGTACTGATAAAAATTGGTAAGGCTGGTATCGATATGATGAAATTTTTGTAGAGCCATACTATCGATAGATGCGATAAAATAATACACTGCAGTTGAATCGATAGATTTGCCAGTAGTATCGGATACTTTTTTTGATTTTGCAAGATCAGGTGCTTTCATCCCTTTTAAAGGAGTTTGAGCAAATAGGCTATGAGATAATAGTAGAAAAGTTATAACGAATGATGGTATAATTATTCTCATGATATTCTTTAATGGGCTTTTAATTTCAAGTTCCAAAAATAAGGATAATACAATTGCAAAGGAAAATCTGTTAACGTATATTTTATATTATTAACACTATAAAAAAGTCGACTGTAAGGATAGAGTAGGGGAAGGGAAAAAAAAAGCCTCCCAAAATGGAGGCTTTTCGAAAATTGGCAACGACCTACTTTCCCACAAATGCAGTATCATCGGCGCTGGTGGGCTTAACTTCTCTGTTCGGAATGGGAAGAGGTGAACACCACCGCAATAATCACCAAAAAATCTTTATCCACCAACCGGCGGATCAATTTTTTTTTTCAATAAAAAACGACATATTTGACGAAAGAAAATACAAAAGTGTTGATATAAAGCGTATATCTAGTAGAAAGCTTACGGGTAATTAGTACTGCTCGGCTTTGCCATTACTGACTTTACACCTGCAGCCTATCAACGTTGTCGTCTACAACGACCCTTAAAGGAAACCTCATCTTGAGCTAAGTTTCGTGCTTAGATGCTTTCAGCACTTATCTCATCCATACATAGCTACCCTGCGGTGCGGCTGGCGCCACAACAGGTACACTAGAGGTATGTCCAACCCGGTCCTCTCGTACTAGAGTCAGGTGCCCTCAAGTTTCCAACGCCCACAACAGATAGGGACCGAACTGTCTCGCGACGTTCTGAACCCAGCTCGCGTGCCATTTTAATGGGCGAACAGCCCAACCCTTGGGACCTTCTCCAGCCCCAGGATATGACGAGCCGACATCGAGGTGCCAAACCACTCCGTCGATGTGAGCTCTTGGGAGTGATCAGCCTGTTATCCCCGGAGTACCTTTTATCCTTTGAGCGATGGCCCTTCCATTCGGAACCACCGGATCACTATACCCTACTTTCGTACCTGGTCGACTTGTAAGTCTCACAGTCAAGCACCCTTATGCTATTGCACTCTACGCATGATTACCAAACATGCTGAGGGTACCTTTGGAAGCCTCCGTTACGCTTTTGGAGGCGACCACCCCAGTCAAACTACCCACCAAACACTGTCTCCCGTTAGGGATTAGGCATCAGATAAATCAAGGGTGGTATTTCAAGGATGACTCCACGATTCCTAGCGAAACCGCTTCAAAGTCTCCCACCTATCCTACACATGATTTATCCAATGTCAATGTTAAGTTGTAGTGAAGGTTCACGGGGTCTTTCCGTCCCGTTGCGGGTAAACGGCATCTTCACCGTTACTACAATTTCACCGAGCTCATGGCCGAGACAGTACCCAGATCGTTACACCATTCGTGCAGGTCGGAACTTACCCGACAAGGAATTTCGCTACCTTAGGACCGTTATAGTTACGGCCGCCGTTTACCGGGGCTTCAATTCAATGCTTCTCCGAAGATAACATCTCCTCTTAACCTTCCGGCACCGGGCAGGTGTCAGGCCCTATACGTCATCTTTAAATTTAGCAGAGCCATGTGTTTTTGATAAACAGTCGCCTGGGTCTATTCACTGCGGCCTACCGAAGTAGGCGTCCTTTCTCCCGAAGTTACAGGACTATTTTGCCTAGTTCCTTAGCCATGAATCACTCGAGCACCTTTGGATTCTCTCCTCGACTACCTGTGTCGGTTTACGGTACGGGTTGCAATTATCTGAAGCTTAGAAGTTTTTCTTGGAAGTCTGATTAGGGTCACTATCCACTTGTCCGAAGACTCGTGGTACTATCAGGTTCAGCATTTCTAGCGGATTTACCTACTAAAAATAAACCTACACCCTTTAACGTACTATTCCGTCAGTACGCGGACCTTTCACTACTCCGTCCCTCCATCGCAATAATTGCAAGTACTGGAATATTAACCAGTTATCCATCGACTACCCCCTTCGGGTTCGCCTTAGGACCCGACTAACCCTGATCCGATTAGCGTTGATCAGGAAACCTTAGTCTTTCGGTGAGCGGGTTTCTCGCCCGCTTTATCGTTACTTATGCCTACATTTGCTTTTCTAGTCGCTCCACAATACCTTACGATACTGCTTCAACGCAACTAGAATGCTCCCCTACCGATCGTTAAAAACGATCCCATAGCTTCGGTAATATGCTTATGCCCGATTATCATCCATGCCCGATCGCTCGACTAGTGAGCTGTTACGCACTCGTTAAATGAATGGCTGCTTCCAAGCCAACATCCTAGCTGTCAATGCAATCAGACCTCGTTAGAACAACTTAGCATATATTTAGGGACCTTAGCTGATGGTCCGGGTTCTTTCCCTTTCGGCCATGGACCTTAGCACCCATAGCCTCACTCCTGGATATATGTCATAGCATTCGGAGTTTGTCAGGATTTGGTAGGCGGTGAAGCCCCCTAGTCCAATCAGTAGCTCTACCTCTATGACACTCAACTCCAAGGCTGCTCCTAAAAGCATTTCGGGGAGTACGAGCTATCTCTCAGTTTGATTAGCCTTTCACCCCTACCCACAGTTCATCCAAACACTTTTCAACGTGAACTGGTTCGGGCCTCCATTTTGTGTTACCAAAACTTCACCCTGACCATGGGTAGATCACCAAGTTTCGCGTCTACCCCCACTAACTAAACGCCCTATTCAGACTTGCTTTCGCTTCGGCTGCTCTCGTTTTCAAGATTAACCTTGCTAGTGAGGAGTAACTCGTAGGCTCATTATGCAAAAGGCACGCCGTCACCCAAAATGGGCTCCGACCGCTTGTAAGCGCTTGGTTTCAGGTTCTATTTCACTCTTCTGTTCGAAGTACTTTTCACCTTTCCCTCACGGTACTTGTTCGCTATCGGTCTCTCGGTAGTATTTAGCCTTACCAGATGGTGCTGGCAGATTCCCACAGGATTTCTCCGGTCCCGCGGTACTCAGGATACTGTTAGGTATTAAATTTATTTCATTTACAGGACTATCACCTTCTATGGTCCAACTTTCCAGAAGTGTTCTACTATAAATTTAAAGTCCACGTTACAGTCCTACAACCCCAAAATTGCCGTAACAACTTTGGTTTAGGCTGGTCCCCGTTCGCTCGCCACTACTTGGGGAATCATTATTATTTTCTCTTCCTCCAGGTACTTAGATGTTTCAGTTCCCTGGGTTAGCCTCATATGATGACATGTCTTCAACATGCCGGGTTGCCCCATTCGGAAATCTCCGGATTAAAGGTTATTTGCACCTACCCGAAGCTTATCGCAGCTTATCACGTCCTTCATCGCCTCCGAGAGCCAAGGCATCCGCCAAACGCTCTTAATTACTTTCTTACTAATAAATTGTAGTTGTTAATATTTATTGTACTCGATGTACTTATTTTAACATTGCTGATATATATTTTATATCAATTACTGTTGTATTTTCTTTCAATATGTCAAAGAACTTTATCCCTTTTTCATCTTACTAAAGGTAAGAATGAGATTAGTGGAGAATATCGGATTCGAACCGATGACCTCCTGCGTGCAAGGCAGGCGCTCTAGCCAGCTGAGCTAATCCCCCAAACGAGTTGTAGTCCCGCGCAGATTTGAACTGCGGACCCCTACATTATCAGTGTAGTGCTCTAACCAACTGAGCTACGGGACTGTTTATCTTGTTTTTGAAAAAACAACCTTCCTAGCTCAAAGTGAGGAAGAAGCAGTACTTTCTGCTCGTTTTGGGATTTCCAGTTTAATGAAGCTAACCTAAGTAGCAAATATCATCCCGATAAATCGGGAACTAATAAATCACTCTAGAAAGGAGGTATTCCAGCCACACCTTCCGGTACGGCTACCTTGTTACGACTTAGCCCCAGTTACTAGTTTTACCCTAGGTCGCTCCTTGCGGTTACGAACTTCAGGTACCCCCAGCTTCCATGGCTTGACGGGCGGTGTGTACAAGGCCCGGGAACGTATTCACCGCGCCATGGCTGATGCGCGATTACTAGCGAATCCAACTTCACGAAGTCGAGTTGCAGACTTCGATCCGAACTGAGACCGATTTTCGAGATTTGCATCCACTCGCGTGGTAGCTGCCCTCTGTATCGGCCATTGTAGCACGTGTGTAGCCCTGGACGTAAGGGCCGTGCTGATTTGACGTCATCCCCACCTTCCTCACTACTTGCGTAGGCAGTTTCATTAGAGTCCCCAGCTTTACCTGATGGCAACTAATGATAGGGGTTGCGCTCGTTATGGGACTTAACCCGACACCTCACGGCACGAGCTGACGACAACCATGCAGCACCTCGTAGACTGCCCCGAAGGGAAGACTGTTTTCACAGACGGTCACTCTACGTTTGAGCCCAGGTAAGGTTCCTCGCGTATCATCGAATTAAACCACATGCTCCTCCGCTTGTGCGGGCCCCCGTCAATTCCTTTGAGTTTCATTCTTGCGAACGTACTCCCCAGGTGGATAACTTAACGCTTTCGCTTGGACGCTGACTGTATATCGCCAACATCGAGTTATCATCGTTTACGGCGTGGACTACCAGGGTATCTAATCCTGTTTGCTCCCCACGCTTTCGTGCCTCAGCGTCAGTAATGGCTTGGTAAGCTGCCTTCGCGATCGGTGTTCTATAGCATATCTAAGCATTTCACCGCTACATGCTATATTCCGCCTACCACAACCACACTCAAGAATATCAGTATCAATGGCAGTTCCACAGTTGAGCTGTAGGCTTTCACCACTGACTTAATATTCCGCCTGCGCACCCTTTAAACCCAATAAATCCGGATAACGCTTGCACCCTCCGTATTACCGCGGCTGCTGGCACGGAGTTAGCCGGTGCTTATTCATAAGGTACCGTCAGCTCTTTACACGTAAAGAGGTTTCTTCCCTTATAAAAGCAGTTTACGACCCATAGGGCTGTCATCCTGCACGCGGCATGGCTGGTTCAGACTTTCGTCCATTGACCAATATTCCTTACTGCTGCCTCCCGTAGGAGTCTGGTCCGTGTCTCAGTACCAGTGTGGGGGATAATCCTCTCAGAACCCCTAGACATCGTTGACTTGGTGAGCCGTTACCTCACCAACTATCTAATGTCACGCATGCCCATCTCTAACCGATAAATCTTTAAATAAAAAAAGATGCCAATTCTTATTATTATGGAGTATTAATCCCGATTTCTCGGGGCTATTCCCCAGTTAGAGGTAGGTTGCATACGCGTTACGCACCCGTGCGCCACTCGTGTCTCTTGCAAGCAAGAGCTTACCGTTCGACTTGCATGTATTAGGCCTGCCGCTAGCGTTCATCCTGAGCCAGGATCAAACTCTTCATTGTAAAAAGTTTTAAATGTCTCAAGATTTATTAGTACTCAAAAAGAAATTTCTTTTTGGGATATTTGCTACTTTTCTAGGCTTGTTGCTTCAATATTTTCAAAGAACTTTTGGTCTTGTTTTGTGTCACTTTCGTTGTTGTTGAAAGCGGCTGCAAAATTACAACCTTTTTTTTAATCTCCAAACTTTTTTGTAAAAATTTTTAAAAAATATTTTACATTACAGTTTGTTTGTATTTTCTTTAAATAACTACTTGATTTCGTTATTCTTACAGTGTCTTAATGAACGTGTCGCTAAATGCGGTTGCAAAAGTACAACATTTTTTAAAACCTCCAAGCTTTTTTGTAAAATTTTTTAAAAAAAATATTTTACTTGATGATTTTGCTTGTTTTTGTAAATAACTACTTGGTTTTGTTATTTTTACAGTGTTTTAATGAACGTGTCGCTAAATGCGGTTGCAAAAGTACAACATTTTTTAAAACCTCCAAGCTTTTTTTGCTTTTTTTTTAAGATTTTTTTATTTTAAATCCTAAGTGTTTTAAAGTGTGTTTTTTGCAGTTTTTTTAATGAACTTTCCCGTGAAACGGGCTGCAAATATACAGACATTTTACTGAATATTGCAAGGTTTTGTTACATGAAAATGAAAATATTTTTAGCTTGCTTTTTAAATGCTTCTTAATCTTGCTTTTAGAATGATGTTTTTTTAACCTTATCTTAATTTCTTATTAGTAATGGTGAGCCAAAACATTATTTAAAGGATTGTTCATTTTTAGGTAGAATCTCGGTAAAAAAGAAGTGTTTGTATTTAAGTGTTTGATCCCCAGTTTTTATGTGAATAGGTGCTTTGAAAATTGGCCCGTCAAAAACGAAAGAGTGAAATTCACCATTTTCGCCACAGGGATCGCAATCGTTTGGTAAATTATTTAAGAATCCATTATTATAAAGCCTTCCGGAAAACGAGCGATCCACTTTTCGGGTATCAACACAACTTATAATGCTTTTAAATCCTGATTTAATAAAATCACACGATAGTTTCCTGGTATTTATCCCCCACAAGGGAAAGATCGCATTCATCCCTACTTTAGCTAGCTGCTTTATGCGATACTCTTTTACATCCTTTAGAAAGATATCCCCAAAGGCAACGGTTTTAATTCCCAGTTTTAGGAAATGCTTCATTGCTTTTTCCATGGCTTTTTTATAATCTTCGTTAGAACAGTTTTTTGGAATAGGGATCTTATAAAGAGGTAATCCAATTTGTTTTGATTGTTCTTCCAGTAGTTTTGTTCTTATCCCATGCATGCTTATCCTGTCATAACCACTTGTAATGCTTGTAATCAGGCTTACAACTTCGCAGGAAGGATCGTTGAGTAATTGATGTAAGGCATAAGCACTGTCTTTGCCACTGCTCCATGAAAAGATGATTCTGGTTTTTTCGTTCATTATTCAACCAACTTATAATAGGTCCTTTTTTCGGTAAAAACCATTTCTATTATATTAAGGAGTATAAAATCGATCAGGATTTTTTCAGCCTTATATTTAGGTATGGATGCAATGCGGCAAAATTTACCCAGGCTTATCTCTCTACTCTCCGATAAATAGTTTAGTAGTTTGCTTTCAGTTTCTGTATATTCAACTTTTGTCGGGATTTCAAGCTTACGTTTTTTCCAGACTTTAATAAAAATAGGGTTGGCTAAAAGATTTTGGTCTTTTACCCTTACATAAATCAACCATTTCTCGTCGGGTGTGGGAGCCTTTGTTAGTTCGTTTTCGTTTTTAGGTATGCTGATCTCCAGTATGTGTTTCCCGTCAATGTTCCATTCTTTTGCTTCGAAATGAATCTTTGGCCTGCAATACATCTGGGCGGCTGCTTCAAGCATGTGGAACTCCTCTTCGGAACGAATTCCGGCTATGCTGCCGTTGTCTTTTACCCCGATCAGTAATTTACCCCCGTCGGTATTGGAAAAAGCAGCCAGGGTGCGGGCAATCTTTTTCGAATCGGAAATCTCGAATTTGAAATCCAATTGCTGGTGTTCGCCCTGGTTTATTAAATCGCTGATGTATTTATTCGTAAGCTTCATTTTATGAAAAGAGCTTCCTCCGAAAGAGAAAGCTCAATTAAACAATTATAAAAACAACTTCTTATAAAAAGGTCATATTGCCTTGAGCTGTAAATTTTTCGCAATAGTGGCAATGTAGTTTTACTTCATTTTCTTCTGTGAAATGCACGTCAAACTTGGTTTCAATGTTTTCGTAATTGGTGATACAATTAGGGTTCACACATTTAACAAATTGCTTGATGGATTTCGGAAGTTCCACTTGTTTTTTGTAAACAACTTCAAAGTCTTTAATGACGATGAGTGTTGCTTTTGGGGCAATGATCGCAATTTTATTAATGTCTTCGCTTTCGAAAAACTTATCGGCTACTTTGATGATCCCTTTTTTGCCGAATTTTTTGCTATCGAGGTTGGTTCCTACAAAAATAGGGCGTTTCATTTGATCCAGTTTTAAAAAACGCATTACCTGGAATACAACATTAGCAGGGATATGATCTATAACGGTACCGTTTTCAATGGCCGATACAATCAATTCTTTTTTGGTTTTGCTCATTTTACACCTAGTATTGAAGTTAATAATGCCTGGCGTACGTATACACCGTTTTGTGCTTGTTGAAAGTAGTATGCTTTGGGGTTGTCGTCAACATCTTCGTTGATTTCATTGACCCTTGGCAGCGGATGCATGATACGCATGTTGTTTCGTGCATTTTCGAGCATACTGTTTTTTAAGATATAAGCATTTTTTACTTTTTCGTATTCAATAGGATCGGAGAAACGTTCTCTTTGAACCCGTGTCATATATAATATATCCGATTTGTCAATAGCGTCGTTTAGGTCGGTATATTGATGATAAGTAAGGTTACGTTCTTTTATATGCCGTTTTACGTAGCTAGGTAATTTAAGCTCTTCAGGCGAAACCAGGTGGAAGGTCGCATTAAAATTACAGAGGGCAATAACTAAAGAGTGAACGGTTCGTCCATATTTTAAATCTCCTACAAAAGTGATGTCCAAATCATCCAGTTTCCCTTGTGTTTTTCTTATCGAATAAAGATCCAGCAAGGTTTGTGTCGGGTGCTGGTTAGCTCCATCTCCGGCGTTAATAATAGGAACCTGGGCTACTTCGCTGGCATAACGTGCGCTGCCATCCTTAGGGTGGCGCATCACGATAATGTCAGAGTAATTACTAACGGTTAAGATGGTGTCGTTTAAGGTTTCTCCTTTTTGAACACTGGAAGAGGCTGCATCGGTAAAACCGATCACTTTTGCACCTAAATAGGATGCAGCACTTTCGAAGCTTAAACGGGTTCGTGTAGAAGGTTCAAAAAACAAAGTAGCAACAACAAAATCTTTTAATATCCGTTGGCGGGGCTGTTTTTCAAACTCTTCAGCAATATCAAGAATCTTTATCCATTCTTCTTTGCTGTAATCATCAATTGAAACAAGGCTTCTGTTTTTCATACATATTTTTGTTTGTCCAAAATTAAAAAAAAACAGCCTGTAATTTCTACAATAAGTTTTAAAAGCTTTCAAGAATTATTAACAATAGTTTATATATGCAAGCAGGGACACCCTAATTAGAGTGTCCCTGCTTAAAAATGATTTGCTATGCTGTTAATTTATAGAGTATTCATTCCAGCTTTTAATGGTAATGTCTTCGTAATTGTACCGGCAAATGGCATAAATAAATGCACTTGCCAGACGGGCATTGGTAATTAAAGGTATATTATGATCTACGGCCGCCCTACGGATGTGATAATCGTTGTTTAATTCATCCGGGTTTAAATTTTTGGGCACATTAATTATAAGGTCAATTTTATTTTCTTTGATAAAATCGAGGGTGTTTGGTTTTTGATTGCTGTCGGGCCAGTACAAAATGGTCGATTCAATACCGTTTTCTTCGAGGAATTTTGCTGTTCCTTTGGTGGCAAATAAATTATAGCCTTTTTCTTTGAGCATACGTGAGCTGTTAATCAATTCAACTTTTGAACGCATTGGCCCGGTTGATAGCAAAATGTTTTTCTTCGGGATTTTGTAGCCTACCGACAGCATCGATTTTAGGATCGCTTCGTAATAATCTTCGCCAATACAACCTACCTCGCCGGTTGAAGACATATCAACTCCCAAAACCGGGTCGGCTTGCGAAAGGCGTGAGAACGAAAACTGGGGTGCTTTAACACCGATGTACTCCAGTTCGAATTGCGATTTGTCGGGTTTGCTGACTTCTTTGCCCAGCATAATCTGGGTCGCCAAATCAATAAAGTTTGTTTTCAGTACTTTGGAAACAAACGGGAAACTCCGCGAAGCCCTAAGGTTGCACTCAATAACCTTGATCTCGTTGTCTTTTGCTAGGTACTGAATGTTGAATGGTCCCGAAATATTTAATTCTTCTGCAATTTTATACGTAATTTTTTTGATCCTCCGTATGGTTTCAACATACACTTTTTGTGGCGGGAACATTATGGTTGCATCTCCCGAGTGAACTCCGGCAAATTCGATGTGCTCGGAAATAGCATAAGCCATTACTTTTCCTTTCATGGCCACGGCATCCATTTCAATTTCCTTGGTGTTCTCCATAAATTTTGAAACAACCACGGGGTATTTTTTTGAAACTTTTGCGGCCAGGGTCAGGAAGTGTTCAAGTTCTTCTTTGTTCGAAACCACGTTCATGGCTGCTCCTGAAAGTACGTATGATGGGCGAACCATTACCGGGAACCCTACTTTTTCGGTGAACTCGAAAATATCTTCCAGGCTGCTTAACTCTTTCCATTCGGGTTGATCCACTTTTAAATTGTCAAGCATGCTCGAAAATTTATAGCGATCCTCGGCACGGTCGATAGATTCGGGCGAGGTTCCCAAAATGTTTACATTTTGTTCGTGCAAGCGCAGAGCCAGGTTGTTCGGGATTTGCCCGCCCACCGAAACAATAACCCCTTTGGGGTTCTCCAACTCGATAATATCCAGTGTTCGCTCAAAAGAGAGTTCATCAAAATACAGGCGGTCGCAAATGTCGTAATCCGTACTCACCGTTTCCGGGTTGTAGTTAATCATGACCGATCTGTAACCTTCTTTTTTTACGGTTTCAAGTGCGTTTACGCTGCACCAGTCAAATTCTACCGAACTCCCGATGCGGTAAGCTCCTGAACCAAGAACAATCACCGATTTTTTATCGTTCTTATATTCAACATCATTACTGTCTCCATTGTAAGTCAGGTACAGGTAGTTGGTTTGAGCCGGGTATTCGGCAGCCATGGTGTCAATTTGTTTCACCACCGGAACAATATTGTTTTCTTTTCGGAAGTTTCTAACAGAATCAATTTCCGAATCGTTTCCGCCAAAATCAGTTTTAAAAATGGCTCTTGCTACCTGAAAATCGGAAAACCCTGTTTGCTTAGCTTTTTTTAGCAATTGAATCGGGAGCTCTTCTAAACTGTTAAATCCTTTTAGTTGGTTGTCGATCTCAAAAATATTTTTGAGTTTTTCAAGGAACCAGCGGTCAATTTTTGTTTGTTCAAATATTTCTTCAATCGGCCAGCCTTTTTGCAGGGCTGCTTGGATAAAGAAAATCCGCATGTCGGTAGGGTGGGAGAGTTCCTGGGCAATATCTTTGCTGTCGAGTTCTTTATTGTCAACAAAACCGTGCATGCCCTGGCCAATCATCCGTAAACCTTTTTGGATGGCTTCTTCAAAGTTCCGTCCAATGGCCATTACTTCTCCTACGCTTTTCATCGAAGACCCGATTTGTTTGGAAACGCCCATAAATTTTCCGAGATCCCAACGCGGTATTTTACAAACAATGTAATCTAAGCTTGGTTCAAAGAAGGCGGAAGTTGTTTTGGTAACGGCATTTTTAATTTCGGGCAAGGCAAAACCTAAAGCCAGTTTGGCAGCCACAAAAGCAAGCGGGTATCCTGTTGCTTTTGAAGCCAGGGCACTGGAACGCGAAAGCCGTGCATTAACTTCGATGACCCGGTAATCTTCCGAGTTCGGATCGAGGGCGTATTGAACATTACATTCGCCAACAATTCCAATGTGGCGAATAATTTTTATTGAGAGTTGACGAAGTTTATGATACTCGGAATTGGTAAGCGTTTGCGATGGAGCCACCACAATGCTTTCACCGGTATGGATTCCCAGCGGATCAAAGTTTTCCATATTACAAACCGTGATGCAATTATCGTAAGCATCACGAACCACCTCGTATTCCACTTCTTTCCATCCTTTGAGTGATTCTTCCACCAGAATTTGGTTGGAGTAAGCAAAGGCTTTTTCGGACATGGCTACGAGTTCTTCTTCGTTGTTGCAAAAACCGCTGCCTTGGCCCCCCAAAGTATAAGCTGCACGGATGATTACCGGAAACCCAAGTTTCCTAACTGCTTCAAGGGCTTCTTCGGTAGAGTTTACGGCCATTGACCGGGCACTTTTTACATCAATTTCGTTCAGCTTGTTTACAAATTTTTCGCGGTCTTCCGTATCCATGATCGACTGAACGGGCGTTCCTAAAACTTTTACATTGTGCTTAGCTAAAATATTTTGCTCGTAAAGTTCCGTTCCGCAATTGAGTGCTGTTTGTCCGCCGAATGAAAGGAGAATTCCCTGGGGTTTTTCTTTTTCGATCACTTTTTCTACAAAGTAGGGGGTAACCGGCAGAAAGTATATTTTATCTGCAATTTTTTCGTCGGTTTGAACCGTGGCAATGTTGGGGTTGATTAACACGGTTTCTACACCTTCTTCCTTGAGTGCTTTTAGTGCCTGTGAACCGGAATAATCAAATTCCCCGGCCTCTCCAATCTTCAGGGCTCCCGAGCCCAAAATCAATACTTTATTAATTTCTTGCATATTAAAATTTTCTTTTTACATGCGGGTGGCAAATACGAGCCAGCCCACCCAGGCTGGTTTCTTTATAAGCTGATTGTAAATCTTTACCGGTTTCCATCATGGTTTCAACCACCTGATCGAAACTTACTTTATGTTTCCCGTCTGATAACAGCGAATACACGGCGCACTCCCAGGCTTTAACGGCTGCAAAGGCATTCCTTTCGATGCAGGGAATTTGTACGTATCCTTGTAAGGGATCGCATGTTAAGCCTAAGTTATGTTCGAAGCCCATTTCGGCGGCATATTCTATTTGCTGAATAGTTGCTCCTTTGAGCTGTGCCGTGGCTGCGGCAGCCATTGCACAGGCTGTTCCAACTTCGCCCTGACAACCAACTTCGGCTCCCGAAATAGAAGCATTGGTTTTAACAAGGTTGGCAATTAAACCGGCCGTAGCCAAGGCTCTCAGTATTTTTTGTTTGGATAATTTGTAGTGTTCTTTAAGAAAGTAGAGGATGCCCGGCAAAACGCCGCACGAACCACAAGTGGGGGCGGTAACAATTCTGCCACCGGCTGCATTTTCTTCGGAAACGGCCAGGGCATAAGCAAACATTAGGCCGATATTATTTTGAGAGCTTCTTCCGTCTTTTGATTTGATGTAGTACGAGTAGGCTTTTCTTCTTAGTTTGAGTGAACCTGGCAAAATACCTTCGTTTTCCAGGCCTTTTTTTACCGCATTTTTCATGACCGACCAAACCTCGGTAAGATATTCCCAAATTTCACTTCCTTCGGTATCTTCTACGTATTCCCAGAGTGATTTTCCGTTTTCATTGCACCAGTCCATGATGTCCGACATGGTGCTTAATTTATAAATGTGTTCTTCCTCGCGTTTTCCGGTTTCTGAAATATCGCCGCCGCCTATGCTGTAAACTTGGTACTTGTCAACCTCTTTCCCTGAAACAAATGCTTTAAAAATCATTCCGTTTGGATGTAAAGGGAGAAAAGTCTTGGGTTCCCAAATGATTTCTAAAGCTTTATCTGTAAAAACTTTTTGAATGACCTGGTCGGTTTGATGGCCAATACCCGTGGCTGCCAGACTTCCGTAAAGCCACACTTTAAATTCTTCAGCATCGGGATTTTTTTCAAAAAAATGTTGAGCCGCTTTCGCCGGTCCCATGCTGTGGCTGGATGATGGCCCGTAGCCAATTTTGTAGATTTCTTTAATGCTTTGCATTTTAATTTTTGTGCTTTTCAATCAATTTTATAAATTCATCAAATAAAAAGTCGGTGTCAGTTGGCCCACTCGAGGCCTCCGGGTGAAACTGAACCGTAAAAAACGGCTTGCTTTTGTGTTTGATCCCTTCGTTGGTATTGTCATTAATGTTTCTGAAATAAGGAACCCACTCATCTGAAAGGGTTTCATCATTAACGGCGAAACCATGGTTTTGTGAAGTGATGTAGCCTTTTTTCGATCCCATCAACAGTACCGGTTGATTGTGGCTGCGGTGCCCGTATTTTAGCTTGTAAGTTTTAGCTCCTGAAGCCAGGGCAGTAAGTTGGTGCCCCAGACAAATCCCGAAGATAGGTGTGTTTTCTTGCAAGGATTTGCTTAAATTTTGAATGGTAATATCGCACATCTCAGGGTTTCCGGGGCCGTTTGAAATAAACAGTCCGTCGTATTTTTCCGTTGAATAATCATAATCCCACGGAACCCGGATGACGGTACAATCCTTTTCGATGAAATAACGGATGATGTTGTTTTTAACACCACAATCAATCAATAAAATTCGATGTTTTCCGTTTCCGTAAATTTTTTTCTCCTGAATACAAACCTGGGCAACCAGGTTGTCGGCATTTGGATCGTAAAGATCAAGGTCTTCCCCGTCAATAATAATTTTCCCCAACATGCTTCCTTTTTCTCGGATGAGTTTGGTGAGCGCACGGGTGTCGATTCCGTAAATTCCCGGAACTTTGTTTTCTTTGAGCCAGTCGCCCAAACTTTGTTCGGCGTTCCAGTGGTTATATTTAAAGGAATAATCGGAGATGATTAAAGCCGATATTTGTACTTTTTCCGATTCGAAATACTTGTGCATTTCATTTTCTTTGTCAAAGCCGGGTACGCCGTAGTTTCCTACTAACGGATAAGTAAGGGTTAACAGTTGGCCTTTGTAAGATGGATCAGTCAGGCTTTCCGGGTAACCGGTCATGGATGTATTGAAGACCACTTCCCCCGAAACTGATTTCTCGTACCCAAAAGAAAGGCCCTGAAACTCAGAGCCGTCTTCTAATTTTAATATTGCTTTTTTTGCGTTGGTCATTCTTGTAATTTCGTCTAAAAGTAAAAATTTTGGCAAAGATATAAAAATTAATAAATATACACTCGAATTAATATTTATACACTAAGAAGTTTGTTTAAAAAAAAGCCCCGATAAACGGGGCTGAAAATTATTTTTTAAGATTGTGTTTTTCAATGAACTCATCAACAATTTCTTCAAGGTTAGGATACCCGATTTCTTGCAGATCGTAGTAAACACGAGTAGAGGGTTTGTTGATTTTGATAATACGGTTCAAATCGATTGGTGTTCCAATTACAACGGCATCACATTCTACATTATTGATGGTTGTTTCCAGGTCTTTCAACTGTTGCTCACCATAACCCATTGCCGGAAGAAGTGTTCCGATGTTTGGATAAATTTTGAAGGTTTCGGAAAGTTTTCCAACGGTATAAGGACGGGGATCAACAAATTCTGCAGCACCAAATTTTTGAGCAGCAATGGTACCGGCACCTAATTTCATTTCGCCGTGAGTAAGGGTTGGTCCATCTTCAACAATAAGCACCTTTTTGCCTTTGATTAATTCCGGATTGTCCACTTTTATTGGAGAAGCCCCATCAACTACTATTGCATTTGGTGCAACTTTGGCAATACTTTCGCGAACAGTTTGGATGGCATCAGCATCAGCAGAATCCATTTTGTTGATCACGGCGACATCTGCCATGCGAAGGGTTACTTCACCAGGATAGTACGATAATTCGTGTCCCGGACGATGTGGATCAACCACGGTAATGTTTAAATCAGGAACGTAGAATGGGAAGTCGTTGTTACCACCATCCCAAAGAACAACATCGCATCCTGCCGGATCTTGTTCGGCAGCTCTTAAAATGGCTTCGTAATCAACACCGGCATAAATAACGTTGCCACGAACAACGTGTGGTTCGTATTCTTCCATTTCTTCAACAGTACATTTGTGTTTGTCAAGGTCAGATACTTCGGCAAAACGTTGTACTTTTTGTTCAACCAAATTTCCATAGGGCATGGGGTGGCGAACCGCAACAACTTTTAATCCTTTTTCCATTAAAAGTTCGATGATTTTTCTTGAAGTTTGGCTTTTGCCACAACCGGTACGAACAGCTCCAACGGCAATAAGCGGTTTGGTTGATTTAACCATAGTGTCGGCAGGACCTAAAAGAACAAAGTTTGCTCCGGCAGCATTTACTCTTGCACTCATGGCCATTACTCTTTGGTAAGGAACATCAGAGTAAGCAAATACACAATCGTCAACTTTTAATTCTTTAATCAAGGTTTCCAGTTCTTCTTCAGCGTAAATTGGAATTCCTTCCGGATATAAATCCCCGGCTAATTCTTTCGGGTATTTACGGCCATCAATATCCGGAATTTGCGCAGCTGTAAATGCAACCACATTGTAAGCTTCGTTTCCTCTGTAATACGTGTTAAAGTTGTGGAAATCTCTACCGGCAGCTCCGATAATCAATACGTTTTTTTTCATCTGTAAAATAATTTTAAAGTTAAATGACAGATTTCAAATCCCGTGTTTTCGGGAGAACCCCACAAAATCTCAGGGCGAGATTTGTGATTCTTTCATTGTAAAAAATATATCGGAAACAAAGTTAAGATTTTAGGCGAAATAATGATAGTCCGTTTTAGATTTTTTATGTTATAGTGTTGCTTTAAATATGAGTAATCGCTTCATTTGTAAATATGTTTGTCAAAAAGACTTGTAATATGAAGTATAAATGGTAATTTTATAATTTCCAGTATTTAGTAATAGGGATTTTAAATGTTTATTCATCATACGTAAAAACAAACAAAATTTAATACGATATAAAATGAAAAAAACAATCTTAGTTTTATTCCTGGCATTGTTAACAGGTTTAGGTTATTCACAAAGTAGAATTGTTTACGGAAAAGTAACGGCATTTAACAAAGTGTTCCCGGTTACAAATATTGTTGTGCAAGCAAAAAAAGCAAATACTTCGGTGTTGACAGATTCGTTAGGGTGCTTTGCGATTGCCTGTAATAAAAAGGATATTTTGTCTTTTAATTCAAAAGGGTTTTATGTTGAAAAGAAAAGGGTAATTGCGAGTACAGATACGGTAAATGTAATATTGTTTCCCAAAGAAATGGCGATAAGCGAAGTGAAAAAACAGAAAAAGGATTTGATGGTATCTTCGGGCTATAGCTATACTAAAACGGAGGATTCTTCTTACGGTTCATACAACGCTTCCGAGAAGCTCAAAGATTGTCATTCTTATAAAGATGTTGCAGATATGATTAGGGGAACCGTTTCCGGGGTTCATGTTACGAGTAGCGGAAAAGTTAGAATACGGGGCTTTGGTTCAATTAATGGGAACACTTATGCGCTAATTATTATAGATGGTATGGAGGGGGAACTGTCGGATATCAGGCCCTGTGATATAAAGCACATTAGTATTTTAAAAGATGCTGAATCTGCCATATATGGTGCCAGGGGGGCACATGGTGTGGTGGTGATCGAAACAATGTTGTAAAATAAGTAATAGGTTTAAAAAAAGAACCCGCAATTTTTAAAATTGCGGGTTCTTTTTTGTCCTGATTATTTAGGGGTTTTCTCATTCGGCCATTCGGCTTTAAATTGGTTCCAGTAATCTTTTACGGTTGTTTTCATGTCTTTTCGTAACAGAAGGATGCCCACTAAGTTTGGAAGAGTCATCACTACCACGGTAATATAAGATATTTTCCAGATGAGGGTAGTGTCGGTAAACGAAGCAAGGAAAAAACCGATGATATATACAATCCGGTACCAAACGATTCCCTTTGTCCCGATTAAGAAAGTAATGGCCCGGTCGCCGTAATACGACCAAGAAATAACCGTTGAAAATGCAAATAAAAGCAGTCCAATGGATACAATAAACTTTCCGTTTGAACCCAAAATACTTTTCTCGAATGCTTTGGCCGTTAGTGGCGCACTGTGGATAAGGGATTTTCCGGTCATAACCATTTCTTCCCCTAAATTGGGTTTCCCATCTACAACTGCAATATTCCCATTAAACAATTCATTGCTGTCTAAAATCTTCACATTCTCGGCTACTGAGCGGGCATGGATAATGGTAATGTCCTGGTTTTGGATTTCCCCATTTTTTATTTGAAGGGTTCCGTTAAAGTCTTCAAGTGTGTTTTTGCCAATAATATGATTGCGAAGCATTTTTATTTCTTTCTCCGAATGATCGGAATAACTTACTGCGAGTATTTCCAAATCGGATATTTCAAACTGATTCTCATACTTTTGGTTCCATACGCCGGAAGAAAGTAAAACAAGCCCGGTAAGCGAACATATAATAATGGTGTCGATAAAGGGTTCTAAAAGGGCAACCATCCCTTCCGATACTGGTTCGTGGGCACGTGCGGCAGCGTGGGCAATAGGTGCAGAACCCTGTCCGGCTTCGTTTGAGAATAAACCACGGTTTACGCCTCTGTTAAACAGGTAAGCAAAGGTTGCCCCGAGGAATCCGCCGGTTGCTGCTGATCCTGAAAATACATTGGAAAATATGGCACTAAATGATGGCAGGATGTTGTCGTAGTTTGTAAAAATTACGGCTAAGGCTCCGACAAGATAAATAATGGCCATAGCTGGAACCAGTTTTTCGGTAACCTTTGCAATCCTGCTGATGCCGCCAATAATTACCATGCTTAGTAAAACTGCTAAAACTGCTCCGACAACCCATTGCTGAACACCAAACGTTGCATTTAACGAGCTGGAGATACTGTTGATTTGTGGCATGTTTCCGGTTCCAAACGAAGAAATAACAGTAGCAATTGCAAAAAGAACAGCCAGCCATTTCATGTTTAGTTTTTTCTTTAGGAAATATATGGGGCCATTTTTCATATAATACATCGGTCCGCCGGCTATTTTGCCTTCCGAGTCTGTTTCGCGGTATTTGTGGGAAAGCGTAACCTCAACAAACTTGGTGGTCATTCCAAGCATGGCTGTTACCAACATCCAGAATAAAGCAGCCGGACCTCCCATATGAATGGCTAATGCAACACCGGCAATATTCCCGGTTCCTACGGTTCCTGATAAAGCAGTGGTTAAAGCCTGAAAATGGGACGTGTCTCCTTTGTCTTCACTTTTATCAAACTTCCCTTTTACAATTTTTAATGCAAACCGAAAATACCGTATTTGCGGAAATTTTAAATAAAGGGTAAAAAATAAACCAACGCCTAATAAGAAGTAGGCAAACCATTCGGAACTCCCCAAATAAGCATCGAGAGTGTCCAGAAAATTACCAAATTGCTGCATGTTAGATTTAATATTTAGTTAAGTTGCCAAAAATAAAAACTTATCCTTAGCTTTTAAAATAATGACTGTTTTAATTCGTGGTTTATTTTTTTCATAAAAACAGCGACGAATGTATATTCGTTTAACCTCATGTTTTTATACTGATTGATAGATAAGATATCCTTGTTTGTCTGTTTTTTGAAAACACATGAAATAACTTTGGGAAGTTTATAGTTTTAAGTCTGTAACAATTTCAAAATTCTTAAGTACTTTTTAAAGTATTGAAGATTGTTAACCGGAAATTATTAGTTCGAACTATGAAATTAATTTTTGTAAGTGTTATTTTAGTTTTTACAGTCGTATTTGTAAATGCCAATGAAATTCAAAAAAAAATATATACAACCCAAAAAACATCTACGCCTCCTGTAATCGACGGATATTTAGATAAGGGTATCTGGGATCAGGTGGCATGGGGGGGGGATTTTGTTCAACATACACCCAACGAAGGAGAGGCTCCTTCTCAAAAAACAGCGTTTAAAATTTTGTATGATGATAATAACCTTTATGTTTTTATTAAAGCATACGATACTGAGGTCGATAAAATTTCTCAGTTGTTATCGAGGCGCGACAATTTTACTGGTGATTTTGTGGAAATCAACATTGATAGTGATTTTGATAAACAAACAGCGTTCTCTTTTTCTGCCATGGCTTCCGGAGTAAAAGGTGATGAAATGATTACACAGGATGGACGGAACTGGGATACCAGTTGGGACCCCATTTGGTTTCTGAAAACTTCTGTTGATGATGAAGGATGGAACGCTGAATTCAGAATCCCTTTTAGTCAGTTGCGATTTGGAGATAAAGAAAAACATGTTTGGGGCATTCAGGTAATGCGTCATTTTTTTAGAAAAGAAGAGCGTTCGCGTTGGCAATATATACCACAAGATGCCCCGGGATTTGTGCATCTATTTGGAGAGTTGCATGGAATCAAAGATATAAAACCCAAACGCCAGTTTGATATTCTGCCTTACTCGGTTGCGAAGTTTGAGTCTTACCCTGAGGAGGAAGGGAATCCCTATACTGATGGAAAAAATTTTAGTATGGATGTTGGTGTTGATGGTAAAATTGCCGTAACCAACGATTTAACACTTGATTTTACCATAAACCCTGATTTTGGACAGGTGGAAGCCGATCCGTCGGAAGTTAACCTGTCTGCTTTTGAATCGTATTTTTCCGAACGTCGGCCGTTTTTTATTGAGGGGAAAAGTATTTTTGATTATCGGCCATCTCATTTCGTTGTTATTAATGATCTCGGTCAGGATAATTTGTTTTATTCGCGCCGTATTGGAAGGTTCCCTCATTACTCCCCTGATGTTGATTATGTTGATAGTCCTGATGCAACAACCATTATAAGTGCTTTTAAACTTTCCGGGAAAACAAAAAAAGGTTTGTCAATTGGCATTATGGAGAGCATTACAGCCGAGGAAAACGCAAAAGTTAGTGATGGCATTAATGAGCATAAAGAAACAGTTGAGCCTTTTACAAACTATTTTGCAGCCAGGTTGAAACAAGATATTAATAAAGGAAAAACAACTATCGGAGGAATGATAACAGCGGTTAACCGAGATATTGGGAGTTCAGACGAGATATTTGAGTTGCCCCGTGCAGCTTATACCGGAGGTGTTGATTTTATGCATTATTGGAAAGACCGAACTTACTACATCGGGCTAAATTATGATTTTAGCCATATTCGAGGTAATAAAAATGCTATTCTTAGCTTACAGGAATCTTCGGCCCGCTATTTTCAACGCCCTGATGCCGGATATGTTGATTTGGATGAAAATCGAAAAACATTAACAGGAACCGCTGCCGCTTTTAAATTTGGTAAACGCGGAAATGGGAAATGGCAATTTGAATCAAGCCTTGCTTATCGTTCGCCTGAGTTTGAACTGAATGATATAGGATATATGCGCTCAGCCGATCTAATCCATGCCGGTGCATGGGCAGGGTATTATGTTCGGAAACCTTTCTGGATATTTGAAAACTTTTATTTGAACCATAATGTTTGGGCAAGCTGGAATTTTGATGGGAAACTGCTCGATTTTAAACAAAATATAAATTTTAACACTAAGCTCAAGGTGAAATGGAGTGGCAACGGATCAATAACGCATATTGGCGAATCTTATTCTGTCAGTGCTTTGCGTGGAGGACCGGCATTAAAATATCCCGACAGATGGAGCTGTAATTTTAATGTGGACTCGGATAACCGCAAAAAACTTAATTTTTACTTTGGTTTCTGGAAATCAAGGGGACTGGAAAAATGGACCAAAGACAATGAATATTGGGCCGGTTTTACGTATCGGCCTACAAATGCTTTAAAGATTTCTGTTTCTGGTTTCTATAATACAATGGATCGAGAACTGTACTATGTAGACCAGCTTGAAGTTGCAGATGATACTAAATATGTATTTGCCCGCTTAAGTCAAAAAACCTTGGGCTTTACGCTGAGGGTAAATTATAGTATAACTCCCGATCTTTCCATCCAATATTACGGGCAGCCATTTGTTTCGGCAGGAGACTATACAGAATTTAAGTTAATAAGCGATTCGAAAGCCGATTCATATACCAATCGTTTTGATTTATTTTTGGCGAACCAGATTAGCTATGATCCGGATGAAGAAATGTATTTGATTGATGAAGACGGCGATGAAATAACGGATTACGAGTTCGATCAGCCGGATTATAATTTTGTTCAGTTTAAATCAAACCTGGTGATTCGCTGGGAGTACCTGCCGGGTTCAACCGTTTACCTGGTATGGTCGCAAGGAAGAAGTTATAGTACAACCAATGGGACGTTTGATTTTAACGATAACATCAATGATTTATTCAGTGTTCAGCCAAGCGATATCTTTTTGGTAAAGTTTAGCTATCGTTTTTCATTATAATCTTGCGAGGAGGGTTTGTTGTTCTTTTCCTGCTTTCTGATCTCGTACAAACAAATTCCCAGTGCTGTTGCAACATTCATCGAAGAGTTGTTTCCGAACATCGGAATATGAACGCTTTCGTCAACTGTTTTTAAAATCTCTTTGGCGATCCCGTCTCTTTCCGAACCGATAATAATTGCTATTTGTTCAGCTTTGCCAAAATTATACCTGCCTATGTTTTTGCTCGTGTCGGTAATTTCCAACGCCGTGATTTTGCAGCCCGTAGCTTTTAAATTGTTTACTATTTGAGGTATGTTGTTTGTGTATTCAAAATCAATTTTCTCAACCGTGTTCCGCGAAACTTTTTTAACTTTTATATTTTGGTGGTTGGGGCTCGAACCGGAAAAAAAGATTTTTTTTGTGCCCATGGCTTCACAAATCCTAAAAATCATTCCGATATTTTCGGGGGTTCTTATCCCGTCACAAATAACATAAATATTTTGTTCAGGAGTTTGGCTAATTGCTTCTTGGTGTTCCAATTGTCTCGACATACTCAAAAATCAGTCTTGTAATTACGGGACAAAGATAAGTATTCGCTTTAGGATTAAATCTTGAAGTGAATGAAAGATGTTTACAATTTTTAGTATCTTGCTTCGTTTTTTTGTATTGCTTTATTTTGCGAGCGAAAATGATAAGGCAATACAGAAATTCTAAATTTAGTGATTAGTGTGAAAAACCTAACCTGAACAAGCTATGAAAAAATTTGAATACTCTCCCAGGAAGAGTTATAAAGAGAGATATGATTTGATCCGTCAGCCTGAGCGAATACGTAGTTCGGATGTGATCGAAATGATTTTTGAAAATATAATTTATTACAATTGTCCCGATCCGTCGCTGGTTGCAGCTAGAGGTACTGTTGACGGCATTGAATGCATTATCCTTGGGCAGGAAAAACGCCGCCAGGGAAAAGAAAGTATGGCTACGGGAATGCTAACTGCTAAAGGTTTTAGCTACACCCTGCAAATGCTCGACGAAGCCGAGAAATTAAGTTTACCTGTCGTTTCCTTCATCGATACGTTTGGCGGGGATACTTCCATGGATTCGGAGATTTTGGGACAGTCGTTTTTAATTTCCGATTGCATCAGCCGCTATGGCAATGTTGCTGCTCCAACCGTTTCGTTTGTCATTGGTGAAGGCGGTAGTGGCGGGGCTTTGGCTCTTCAAACAGCCGACAAAGCATTTATGCTCGAAAATGCCCTGTATTCGGTAATTGCCCCTGAAAGTTGCAGCCGTATTATCTTTCATAAACGTTTGTTAGCAGGCGAAACAGTTGAAGAAACACTGGGGGATGCACTGGACGTACTTCGTCCGGGAGCCGACCATTTAAAAGAAATCGGGATGATTGACGAAATTCTTCCCGAACCCAAAAACGGGGCGCATATTAATTATGAGTTCACAACGGGAATTATCAAAGAACATTTAGTAAAAACCCTTAAAGATTGGGGTCTCGCTAAAAAAGGTTCGTTCGATAAACTGGTAAAAAAATTATTGGAAACCCGTCGCGAAAAGGTGCTGAACTACGGCGTTTTTGTGGAGGATTACGATAAATTGTCCAAACGCAAAACAAAAAGCGAAAAACCCTTCAGCATCCCCATGGTAGATGTTGACCGCGAAGATTTTCATACCCTGCACCAAATCCGGGCTTTCCTTGATAAAGAAGATTTGGAAGGTGTGGAACTGGTGAAGTGTGAAAAAGAATGGGATGTAGAAATGAACAAATTTAAAGTAGCCGGTGGCTGTGGTTTTGTTCCGTACGAAGAATACCGTGATAATTATTATGCCTGCCCGAAATGTGGGAAAGGGGAAAATATAAAAGTGCAGGATCAAATCGAAAAAGTTTGCGATCCTAATACTTTCCAGGAAATAGAAGGCGATTTAACCATTCGCAAGCTGATAGATAATGAACGTTATTTCTTTGGCCGTTATAAAGAGAACCTGGAAAAAATGGAAGAAAAATGTTTTTCCAAAGAAGGTTTGGTAACGGGCAAAGCCGAAATTAACGGCAAAGAGGTGGTGGTTGCCATCACCGATTTGAGTTTCTTTGGCGGCTCGTTTGGGGCAGCTTTTGGCGAGAAATTCCGCCGGGCGGTGGATTATTCCATCAAACACAACCACCCGTTTATTTCTATATGTTCTTCGGGAGGAGCCCGCATGAACGAAGGCCCCATGTCGTTGGCGCAAATGGCTAAAATGAACATGGCATTGCTCGATTTGAAAAAGGCAGGGGTGCTTTATATCTCGGTAATTATCGGGCCTACCACCGGAGGAGCCTACGCCAGCTATGTAACCCAGGGCGATATTATCATTGGCGAAAAAGGCGGATTGGTTGAGTTTGCCGGCCCGCGTGTGGTTACCGGTGCAGGCTTTGAAGTTGACCCGGAAATTGTAATCACTGACAACCTTTACGAAACCGGGAAAATCCACGATTTGGTTGCCCGTAAAGAGCTGAAAAGCCGTTTGTCGCATTATGTCAATATTTACTACGACCTTAAATGTCCCGATTGTAGAATCCTGACCGGAAGGATAAACGATTTCAGGAAACCCTTTGAATTGGAAATTAAAGAATAGAATATTTTTCGATGGATATGAAAGGGGCGGCATGGTCGCCTCTTTTTTTGTTTATTTTTGCAAAATATTTTGGCTGAATAAAAATATACTGTTTGTCATTCTGAACTGGTTTCAGAATCTTTTTTATTCTGGGTTTGAGATGCTGAAATAAATTCAGCATGACAATTCTGGAGATTCAGGTTAATTGTCAGCCTGGTAGTTATAAAATTCATTCTTATGATCGAGCAATTAATTATTGAAGGAGCACAAAAAGGGTTCAACAAAATTTTTGAAACCGAAGTAAACCAAAATTTATTTCAACTTCAGAAAACCCTTAAAGATTTTGAAGGCGATGTAACCCTGGTTGTTTTCCCGCTGTTGCGGTTCTCTAAAAAGAACCCGGAACAAACAGCAAGCATGCTGGGCGAGTATTTGCAGGAGAACCTTGCGTTTGTTGAAAAATTCAACGTGATTAAAGGTTTCCTGAACTTGGTGATTGCCGATCAGTACTGGATGAATTTTTTCCGTGAGAATAAATCCGAGCCCGAATTTGGGTTCGCCAAAGCAAAAGACGAGCTGCCTACGGTTATTGAGTTCTCTTCTCCAAACACCAACAAACCCTTGCACCTGGGGCATATCCGTAACAATTTGCTGGGTAGTTCGGTGGCCAATATTTTAAGGGCCAATGGTAAAAATGTTCAGCGTGTGAACCTGGTGAACGACCGCGGCATCCATATTTGTAAATCCATGCTGGCCTGGCAGGAGTGGGGCGAGGGTGCTACGCCGCAAACGGCCGGCAAGAAAGGTGATAAGCTGGTGGGCGATTATTATGTTTTGTTCGATAAAAAAAATAAAGAAGCCATTGCCGATCTGGTTTCCAAAGGCATCGCCAAAGAAGAAGCCGAAAAAACTTCTCCGTTGTTGCTTCAGGCTCAGCAAATGCTGAAAGCGTGGGAGGATGGAAATACCGAAATCCGTGCCTTGTGGGAGCTTATGAACCAATGGGTTTACGATGGTTTTGATAAAACTTACGAACGCCTCGGCATTGCCTTCGAAAAAATATATTACGAATCGGAAACCTATTTGCTGGGAAAAGCCATCGTAGAAGAAGGCCTGGAAAAAGGTGTTTTGTTTAAAAAAGAAAATGGTTCGGTTTGGGCCGATTTGTCGGACGAAGGTCTGGACGAAAAATTGTTGCTGCGTGCCGACGGAACCTCGGTTTATATGACTCAGGATTTGGGAACCGCCAAATTGCGTAAAGATGATTACAATGCCGATAAACTGATTTATGTGGTGGGCAACGAGCAGAACTACCACTTTGATGTACTGAAACGCATCCTGAAAAAACTGGGCTACTCGTGGGCCGACATTATTTACCATCTTTCTTACGGCATGGTAGAACTGCCACAGGGCAAAATGAAATCGCGTGAAGGAACCGTGGTGGATGCCGACGATTTGATGGAAGAAATGTTCCAGACCGCCAAAAAAATGACCACCGAGCTGGGCAAAGTCAATGACTTTTCGGAAGAAGAAGCCGCCCAACTTTTTGAAATGGTGGGACTGGGAGCCTTAAAATATTTTATCCTTCGTGTTGACCCGAAGAAAAACATGATGTTTAACCCCGAAGAATCGGTAGACTTTACCGGAAATACCGGGCCGTTTATACAGTACACCCACGCCCGTATAAAATCATTGCTGCGTAAAGCCGCCGAAAAAGGACACAACATTGATGCAAGCATCGACGCTTCTCACGCTTTGCTTCCCAAAGAAAAAGAAATATTGAAAGTGATGGCGGAGTACCCGGCCATTGTTAAGCTGGCCGGCGATACTTACAGCCCGGCTCACATTGCCAACTATGTGTACGAGCTGGTAAAAGAGTACAACCAGTTTTACCAGGAAGTCCCGATTTTAAAAGACGAAAACGAACAAAACATTGTGTTCCGTTTGCAGCTCTCGGCTTTCTGTGCAAAAATCATAAAATCCGGCATGGGACTGCTGGGCATCCAGGTGCCGGAGAGAATGTAGTTGTTAGCTTTTAGCTGTTGGTTACTGTTATTCTAAAATTTCCTTTTACATTTTACATTGAACATTCAAGATTCTACATTCAAGCTGCTGCTGCCACTGTCACCTGCTTAGTGTCGCTTAAATTCCAAATCGCACAAAATGAGTTTTATATGTGGATAATTTAAAATTTATTCATACATTTGATTTGTGTAGCGTGAAATGCTTCTCCCCGGCATAACGATTTCTGATAGATTGTTTTTGGGAATGACATGACCTTTTTGATATAAAGAGGGATGATATATCTGAGTTTATGGATTACTTGGCATAATAAAAAATATGATATAGTGCATAAACAAAGAAAATATGAAAATTGACACACAAACAAAAGAAATGCAAAATTGTCCTCTAACTTCAACTTTAAAATTTGTAACACATTTGTTTTTGTAGTTATTTGAAGTATCGACCTAATAAAATAATTGATATAAAACTTTACTCATAAATTTTATGGGAGTATTGATCTAAGTTTTTTTTGATAATTATAAACTATCCTTAAGATCAAGGGATAATAAATAAAGGAGAATTTAAAAATGGCAAAAGGAATTTGTATTGAATGCGGTAAAAAAATTGGAGGAATGTTTAAAAGTAATGCTTATGAATGTCCTGCATGTAAAAAATGTTTTTGTAAAGATTGTTGCGAAAAAATAGGTTTGCTAAAGAAAAAACCGGTTTGTCCTAATTGCGGAAGAAAACTAAAAAAAATGTAAAGAAAAAACAACGATGATCCTAAATATTGCTTGTAAATACAAAAATACATCAGGTATTTTAACAACAGAAAATAACAGTATTATTTTTATTCGTAAAGATGGTTTTTTAATAAAAAAGCAAAGATTAG
Source organism: Bacteroidales bacterium (assembly GCA_963664245.1). Taxonomy (GTDB): domain Bacteria; phylum Bacteroidota; class Bacteroidia; order Bacteroidales. Next base: position 722,475 of record OY760934.1, on the reverse strand, counting down.
TTGTGTCAATTCCTTATGATGCTATTCGAACAATTAATGTTGAAGGAACTTTCTTAAAGAAATTAGTGATCTCAGTTGATAAATTCAGAGTGCCTGGAATTCCCAGGCACGAATTTAAAGTTTCAAATCCATATAGTGTGATGGATATTATCCAAAGTGAAATAAATAAAAAAGATGAGCAACAGCTTTAACAGCCAAAAGAAACCTGATAATGCTGATTCGGGCAAATCACCTTTAGCGATCGGCTTGAAAAGTAAACCCATGAATCTTAGAGAAAAATACCGGGATTGGGGGATACTGCTAAATTATGCGATTGCGTTTTTCTCAATCCTTTTGGCCGTAATTTGTAAGCAACATTGGATGGTGCTGATCCCCATTGTGTGCTTTTTAATCCATGATATCGATTTTGCATACATTGGGAGTAAGAAAAATTTTAAATGCCGTACGTATAAAGGAACGGTAGAAAGTATTAGGGCGGCAAGTAATTACATCTCTTGCGGGCGCGGAGCTCTGCTCCGTGCCTGGTAATGTTAACGCCATGGGTTAAATTCCATAAAATAAGATTAATCCTTACATCTCAATATCCAGATAGTTTTCCAGGCCGGCATAATTCCTTGCAGAACTAAATAAATAATCCTCAGGATAAGAAACCAACATTTCTTCCACCGGGTTGTTGTGAATGTATCTTAATTTTTCTTTAAAAAATTTTGGTGTTTGAATTTCCAAGGCATGATTCCCGCTCTGCCAAACTTGATACTTAGTATCTTTTTTCAAATGTTTTGCTGCTTTTGAAAAAGCATCCAACATCCATTTTCTTCGGCTTTCGGGTTCTTTCCTGATAAGTTTAATGATTTGTTTTGCCGTGTATGATTTAAAATCCCGGATGATCCCAGACAAGCCAACTTTTCCATCCGCCCTGCAAATTATATGAATATGGTTAGGCATGATTACATAAGTTAAGATTGTGAGGCCTTTGTTTTTTTGGCAATACTTTAGCGAATCAACGATAGCCATTTTTTGGTTTGATCGTGAAAACACATCTATCCAATCCACAATTGTCATGGTGAGAAAGTGCGGGGCAAATTGGTCGGATATAAGATATTTGTCAGACATGTAGTTTTATACCAGTTTTTCTAAAATGTCCCGGTATAAGGAGTAAAGGCACGGAGCAGAGCTCCGCGCACGCAAAAAATAAAAAGTAAGGGATGGCACGGAGCTCTCCTTCTATGCCATGAAATAAAGTGTTTTTCGAATTAAAAATCTGTCCCTGTTTCGTATGGGCGTAATATTATACCTTTCAAAAAGATATATCTATATTTGTATATATTTGCTAAAACACCAGAAACAATGAACTTACGGAAACTATCAATAATTGCAGGGGCTAGCTACCTTGTTATTTTCTTTGCGGCTATTTTTGCCAACTTTTTTGTGCTTGAGGCCATGCTTAAAGAGTCGCTGGCTACGGTTGAAAACAATCACCTCATGGTGGGCTTTGGGATACTGGCATTCATCATCACGGTTGTGTTTGATGTGGTTGTGGCCTGGGCACTTTATGAATTATACAAAAAACATACGCTGTCTGCTTTAAGCACCCTTTTTAGAATGATGCACGCCTCGATTATGGGCGTGGCCATATTTGCCCTGCCTCTGGCATTGACCGCAACAACGGTCAGGGAAGTCCTTCATCAGGTAGCTGTTTTTAACACCATCTGGCTCATCGGGCTTTTCTTTTTTGGGATTCATTTAATATTGCTCGGAAAAATAATCGGAAAACCAAAGCTGATTGGTGTTTTTCTGATTGTTGCAGGTGTCATGTACATGATTGATACGCTTGCACATTTTATGTTGACGGATTATAAAGCTTATGCTTCGGTATTTCTGGCAATGGTTTCGGTTCCCAGTATTATTGGAGAAATGGCCTTGGCTATTTGGCTGCTGCTAAAAGGCGGACGAAAAGAAAATTAAAAACGCTTTAATTTTTTACACATCTTACCGAGTTGGCACTGTTTTTCCGCATGGGGGTGATGGCAAAAGTTTTTCGCCAGTTTTGAAAGATCACTCCTTTGGCCTGGTATTTTTTTGTCAGCCGTTTGCTGAAATTATCGTTGGAGGTCCAGAAGCGGGCCACGCTGCCCATCCCGAAAAAAGATCCCGGGGTTCTTACTAAATCATCACTCCGGGCTACGTACTCGTCTTTGTAGCCGCCGTATTTAATGTTAAAATTTAACCGTCCCCCGTATTGAAATGCTTCAAATGTTTTTTGGTACAGCTTTTCTTTTTCGATGAACTCCATGTTTCCCAGTTCGCGCTTGCCATACGGTTCCCCGTTGGGTTTTAAAATCCTGCCGTAATAATTGAGCAGGCTTACCCATTCGGTTAAGGTGGGCAGGTGCCAGCCGTAAGGGCAGGCATATTGTGCCGATTGCCAGGTGTACAATACCCCGTATTGCTTGAACGAATTCTGGTTCCAATTATAGATAAACATTTTGCCGGGATACCCATCCGAATCTTTATCGGGATAAAACTTTAGGTTTTCGGCCAGCCAAACATTGCCGCCAACCTCAACGGTTTTATAAATGGTTCCGTCGCGGTCATCGGTAAAATAACCGGTGGTTTGAGCCCGTAAAGAACCCGCTACTATCCCTAAAAATAAAATGCTAAAAACAAATGAATATTTCATGATTCTAAAAAAGTAATGATTTTGTCTTCAGGGTAAAAGTAAATAAAAAAGGGCATTGAACCTTCCGAATCCTGAAAAATCTTCCCTCTGGAAGGACTTAAAGTCCGTAAAGTACTTGGAGTCCTTAAAGTTGAAACCGAATTTCCAATTTCCAACTCTCAACTCCGAACTTCCAACTTCCAACTTCCAACTTCCAACTTCCAACTTATTATTAAAAACATATCCTCATTTTTTATAATTTTGTACTCCAAAAATTTTAGGTACATGTTTGAAGGTTTATCAGATCGTCTGGAACGGTCGTTTAAGATTTTAAAAGGACAGGGTCATATTACGGAAATCAATGTGGCCGAAACATTAAAAGATGTTCGCAAAGCATTGTTGGATGCCGACGTTAGCTATAAAATTGCGAAAGATTTTACGGATAACATCAAAAAGAAAGCACTCGGACAAGGGGTGTTGACTGCTGTTTCGCCCAGCCAGATGATGGTAAAAATCGTTCACGACGATTTAGCCGAGCTGATGGGCAGCGAGAAAGTCGACATTAACGAAAAAGGCAGTCCGGCCATTGTGTTGATTGCCGGTTTGCAGGGGTCGGGTAAAACTACTTTTTCGGCAAAGCTGGCCAATTATTTAAAATCGAGGCGGGGAAAGAGCCCCTTGCTGGTGGCAGGCGACGTTTACCGTCCGGCAGCTATCGACCAGTTAAAAGTGCTGGGTGAGCAGATTGGCGTGGAGGTGTACACCGAGGAAGGCAGTAAGGACCCGGTGAAGATTGCCAACAATGCCATCAAACATGCCAAAGCCAAAAACCACAACATGGTGATTGTGGATACTGCGGGTCGTTTGGCTGTGGATAATGAGATGATGAATGAGATCGCAGCCATCAAAAAAAGCATTAAACCCCAGGAAACCTTGTTTGTGGTGGATTCCATGACTGGTCAGGATGCGGTGAACACCGCCAAGGCTTTCAATGACAGGCTCGATTACGAAGGCGTTGTATTGACTAAGCTGGATGGTGATACCCGTGGTGGGGCCGCGTTGACCATTCGTGCGGTGGTAAACAAACCAATCAAATTTGTGGGTATCGGCGAAAAAATGGATGCCATTGATGTGTTCCACCCCAGCCGTATGGCCGACCGTATTCTGGGCATGGGTGATATTGTTTCGTTGGTGGAACGTGCCCAGGAACAGTACGACGAGGAAGAAGCCAAAAAACTGCAAAAGAAAATTGCCAAAAACCAGTTCAACTTTAACGATTTCCTAAGCCAGATCAAGCAGATCAAGAAAATGGGGAACGTGAAAGATTTGATGGGCATGATTCCTGGCATGGGCAAAGCGGTTCGTAATATGGACATGGACGATGATGCCTTTAAAGGCATTGAAGCCATTATTTATTCTATGACTCCTGCCGAACGAGAAAACCCAAAATTATTGAACGGAAGCCGTCGTAAACGCATTGCCATTGGTAGTGGAACCGATATCCAGGAAGTAAACCGCTTGATTAAGCAGTTTGGCGAAACCAGCAAAATGATGAAAATGATGACTTCTGGCGGAGCCAAAAACATGATGCGAATGATGAAAGGTGCCGGTGGAAAAATGCCGGGGATGAATTAGGAAAGAGGAGTTCGGAGTTTGAAGTTCTGAGTTTGGAGTTTAGAATTAGGAATTGGGATAGGTCTTAACAAAACTCCAAAAACAAATAAATAGTTTAATGCAAAAAATTGCTAAAGGCGAATAGCCAATAGCTAAAAGCGTATTTTATGGAATTAATTGACGGAAAAAAAATAGCCGCGGAAATTAAAGCTGAGATCGCTAAAGAAGTGGCAAGCATGATTGATAATGAGGATAAATGTCCGCATTTGGCCGCCGTTTTAGTGGGCGAAGATCCAGCCAGCCAAACTTACGTGGCCTCCAAAGAAAAAGCCTGCAAGGCTGTGGGCATGATGTCGTCGGTATACCGTTACCCCGACACTATTACTGAAAAAGAATTGCTGGATATTGTTGGTTTTTTGAACAATGACCCGGAAATTGACGGCTTTATCGTACAACTTCCGCTTCCCAAACATATTGACGAAAATAAAGTTATCGAAGCCATTGATCCTAAAAAAGACGTGGATGGCTTCCACCCGGTAAACGTGGGGCGCATGGTGCTGAATTTACCGGCCTATATTTCGGCAACTCCTTATGGAATTATGCAGTTGCTGGAACGTTCAAAAGTTGAAACCGAAGGTAAAAGCGTGGTCGTGGTTGGCCGCAGCAATATTGTTGGAACCCCCATGAGCATTCTGCTTTCTCGCAAAGCAAAAAATGCCAACGCTACGGTTACGCTTTGCCACAGCCGTACCGAAAACCTGAAAGAAATTTGTGCTTCGGCCGATATTTTAATTGCGGCCATTGGTTCTTTAGAGTTTATTAAAGAAGACATGGTGAAAAAAGGAGCTGTTGTCATTGATGTAGGAATGCACCGTGTAAAATCCGACCAAACCAAATCGGGTTTCAAACTGAAAGGCGATGTCGATTTTGAAGGCGTAAAACAAAAAGTTAGCAAAATTACTCCGGTTCCGGGTGGTGTTGGCCCAATGACCATTGTATCTTTGATTCAAAATACGCTTAAAGCGTCGAAAAAAGAAATTTACGGTTAAAAATTTTAGTATGAACTCATTTTATAAAAGGCTTAATATCGTGGTATTATTAGGCCTGTTTTTGTTTTTTGTATTGCCATCTTGTTCGACCCATAATTCATCGGAACAGGACGCTCAAACTGGTGATGACCCAAAGGTCAGGCCGGAACATAAGTTTTATCTGCCATCAGCCATTGATGAAACCTCAGGCTTGATTTTCTGGAACGGAGAATGTTACTCCCACAACGATAGTGGTGGCGATGAAATTTTGTACCGTTTTGATACTGTAAATGGCGACATCGACCAGCGAATTACCATTGCCAATGGTTCAAACATCGATTGGGAAGAACTGGCCATGGATGACAATTATATTTACGTGGGCGATTTCGGAAATAACAGGGGAACCCGTACCGATCTGAAAATTTACCGCATCGATAAACAGTTGATCCCGGAGAGTGGCGATGCCAATGTAACGGCTGAGATCATTAACTTTTCGTATGAGGATCAGACTGATTTTTCGAGCCGTAAAAACCACAATTTCGATTGTGAGGCGATGATTGCTACCAACAATAAAATTTATCTTTTTTCGAAGAACCGTGGCAATGAGCACACTAAAATGTATGAGTTAAGCAATGCTCCGGGTACACATAAAGCAGTTTTGCGCGATGAATTTGATGTAAATTGCTTGGTGACTTCGGCTGATCTTAGCTCTTCCGGCGAATTATTTTTGCTGGGCTACAGGGATGGGAGCTGGATTCCGACCATTTGGTTGTTTAATGATTATACGGCCGATAATTTTTTGCAGGGAAGTTCGAAGAAATTTTTGTTTCCTTCGCTGTTTAGTCAGGTTGAAGCTGTTGCATTTGTAGAGGAAGATGTAGTTTTTATATCTGGCGAAAAAACAAAAGCTTCGCCTCAACAGCTTTTTAGGTTGAACACTACTGTATTAAAGAACGTGAATTAAACCTTTTTTAAATGACGGATAATGTAACTGAATTATTAGAGAATGGTAAAAAACTCCCTTTGATGGAGGAATTTTACACTTTGCAGGGCGAAGGGGCGCATACAGGACAGGCCGCTTATTTTATCCGTATTGGTGGATGCGATGTGGGCTGCTACTGGTGCGATTCGAAAGAGTCGTGGAACGCCAAACATTTTCCGCCGGTTCAAACCGATGAAATTGTAGAACGGGCTGCAAAATACCCGGCAAAAGCAGTGGTGGTTACAGGTGGCGAACCTTCTTTGTATCCGCTGGATTACCTGACTTTCCAATTGCATAAACAGGGGGTGAAAACCTTTGTTGAAACTTCCGGGGCTTATCCTTTAAGCGGTGATTGGGACTGGATTTGCTTGAGTCCAAAACGCCAGCAACCGCCCCAAATTGAGGTTCTACAGAAAGCAAACGAATTAAAAGTCGTGATCCAGGATGAAAGCTATATTGTCTGGGCCGAAGAAAATGCAAAATTGGTGAACTCCAACTGCCAATTGTTTTTACAACCCGAATGGAGCGTGAGCGATAAAATTATGCCTCTGCTCGTGGAATATGCCATGAACCACCCGAAATGGAAAATTTCTTTGCAAAGCCATAAATACATGAAAATTCCTTAATTTAGGAGGATGCGTTTATTTGCTTCAATTGTCCTTATTCTCTTTTCTCACCTGTTCATCCATGCCCAAAACAGGAATGCTGCCGTTTTATTGCAGAAAAAAGCGATCGGGTTTTACCAGGAAAATGATTTTAAAGCAGCGACCATTTATGCTGTAAAAGCGATTTCAAAAGATTCAACTTTTGCCGATCCTTATATTTTGCTGGCAGATATTTATCAGGATAAAGATAATAAAAAAGCTGCGTTATCGTCTTACCAAAAAGGAATACGCCTTGATAGTGCTAAATATTTTAAACTGAATTTAACCCTGGCTGAGCTTTCGTTGGATATTGAACGTTTTAGCATGGCCACCCGTTATGCTTCTAAAATTTTATCCTCCGGGCGTTCTTTATCATCGGAAAAGTATAAAGCCAATCAAATTATAAAATCGGCGGTTTTTCGCCAGGAGGCTTTTTTGCAACCGCTGGAAATCGAAAAAAAGAAATTGTTTTACTTCTCGGAAGGAACCGAAGAATATGTAAACGGCATTAGCCTGGATGGGAAAAAATTGCTTTTCACCCAGAAAAAATTGGAAAGTGAAGACGGAGCCGGGAATAGATTTTACTCGGAAACTATCATTGAAGCAGACTTACAAAACGACAGCCTGAGAAATTTCAAACCCTTTGAACTGCCCGAAGATATGCAGGACAGGGTAGGGGCGGCTTCACTTTCGGCTGATGGGCGGTATTTATTTTTTACGGCCTGCCATTCAAAAGGTGTGGGGAGTTGCGACTTGTACGTTATGTCATTATTGTCGGAAGAAAAAAAGGTTTTTAATTTGGGGCCTAACGTAAACTCCAAAGCGTGGGATTCGCAGGCTTGTTTTTCGGCCGATGGCAAAACCTTGTTTTTTGCCAGTAAACGCGAAGGTGGTTTTGGTGGTTCCGACATCTGGTGTTCTACGCTTCAGCCGGACGGGCTGTTTTCGAAACCGAAAAATTTGGGTTCGTACATTAATACGCCTGAAGATGAAATGGCTCCTTTTATCCATGCCGATTCACGTAGCCTTTATTTTTCTTCGAAGGGTCGCCCGGGTATGGGCGGTTTTGATTTGTTTTATGCTGAAAAAGATGAAAAAGGGAATTGGGGCGAAGCCAAAAATCTGGGCTATCCCATCAATACTTCGCGGGATGAAATTAACATGATTATTGCCCCCGATGGACAAAATGCTTTTTTGTCGGTGAAAGAAACCGATTTTGATATCTGTCATTTTACTTTGCCAACTTATAATCCCAGCCGGGTTACTTATATTAAGGGATTGGTTTTTGATTCGGAAAACCATGATCCGCTTTTTGCCAAAATTGAATTGTTTGATTTGGATAATGGAGAAACTTATGCCGGAGCCCAATCTTTTGCCAGAACCGGCTATTTTATCGTTCCTTTGCCCCTGAGTAAATCCTTTGCATTTCATGTGAAGAAAGAGGGCTACTTGTTTTATTCCGGGAATTTTAAGGTGGATGATTTTATCAATGATACGGATACTTTGAAGATTGCTTTACAGCCGATTAAACCCAATCAAAAAGTGGCTCTTCGGAACGTGTTTTTTGAAAGCGGGAAATATGATTTGCTCCCGGAATCAATGACAGAACTGTCGGTTTTGCTTGAGTTCTTAAATAATAATCCTTCCGTTAAAATCGAAATAGGCGGGCATACCGATAATGTAGGTTCGCACGAATATAACCAAACATTGTCGGAAAACCGTGCCAAAGCGGTGTATGATTATTTGATTCAACACGGGATCAATGCCTCACGTTTGGCCTATAAAGGTTATGGCGAAACCCAAGCGGTTCAATCCAATGAAAACGAAGAAGGAAAAGCTGCCAACCGTCGCACGGAGTTCGTTATACTCTCTGCTAAATAAGTTTTAATTTTTAAGTAAAATAGTTTCTTAGATACTCTGTTTTTTTATGTACCGCCCGTATAACCATATTCCGTACAAGTTTAAGGGAACTGAAAGGCCTATAAACAAACCGGCCAGAAAGTTTATATACGTTAAGTCGGAGTTTAAGGCACTTAAAATTAGGCTTGTGATTAAAGATACGATGCCGGCAGTGAGGTAGTATTTTTTATAGTTCTTCATTTTCAATACTTTTTTTAAGATGGGCTAATTCGTCGATTAATGGCATAAAGGTTTTTTGATAGCGTTTTTTACGGATTTGTAGTGCCATAAAAGCAATTAAAATACAGAAGACTGAAAATCCAAGGTGCATTAGTAGCCGTTGCGAATCATTCTGGTCCTTCAATAAGTCGATGTAAATCAGGTTCAAACCAATAACCAAACTAATGACAAACAGCGGAACAAATTGATTAATCATTTTTGTTTCGGATTTTAATTTAGAAGTTGTTTCTTTAATAAAATCCAGTGTGTTCTGTTTATAATCCTGTTTCGAAACCCGGAATTGTTTTTGCCAGAAATAAATCATCCCCAATATAATTGTTAAACTGATCCATGCTAATCCTGCAAGAATAAAGCTTGAGAAATCGCCATTCGAAACAATAGTGTAGTAAATACAAAACAAGCAGATTGCAACTGTTGTTATTTTAATTTTTGCGAGTTTAATTTGATTTTTTTCGTGTTTCTCAAGTTTGTTAAGAATTTTAATGTCCTGTTGATTTATCTCTTTTTTGATGACCGAAGAGTAATCTTTCTGCCATAAATTTGATAATGATTGAATATCATTCATCATAACCTCCCTTCATCTTTTTTAAAAGTATAGGTTTGATCCGGTTAATTTTTACGCCAACATGATTTACGCTTAATCCTGTAATTTCTGCTATTTCCTGGTATTTTAATCCTTCCAGCAAAAGAGAAATGATAATACGGTCGAGTTTAGCAAGCTGATTGATGCATTGTTTTAACATTTTAAGGTTTTCCTGATCTTGGGTATTTGAATCTTCAATGCCGGATGTTTTTAAATAGGATTCGTAAATTTCCTGTTTGCTGAATAATTGTTTCTCTTTTTTATTTCGTTTGTTAAACAATATGGCTGTGTTCACAGCTATGCGGTAAACCCATGTGCTGATTTTTGCATCGCCCCGAAAATTGGGCAGGCTTTTCCATACATTTATCATCACCTCCTGGAACAAATCTTCGGTTTCGTATTTGTTATCAAGGTAAGCCGAACATAAGCGTGATATTTGTGCCTTGTTGTCTTCAAACACTTTTGTAAATAAAACTTCTTGACCAGGATTCTCCATTTATTAATGCAATAATGTTTGATTTTGTAAGTTTAGTGTTGAGAATTCGGATTTTATTACAAGATTAGCAAAAAAAAGGAAGGAAAAATGAAATAAAAAAAAGATAAGCAAGTGCTTATCTTTTTTTGTCCTATCGATCTTGGCTCAGATCAACAATCTCAGGATGGTGGATTACGCCATCCACCGATTGGTAAATTCGGACTAATGTTGGATAGGTTGTGGGATATCTTACACTGTTTTCTGTGTTACAGAAAAAACTGTAATTAATACCTGAAACGACTTGGGTTGCAAAAGCAACGGCTTCAAATCTTGCGCCTACCCAGTTTTCAAATGCTTTCTCAAATACTTTTTTAGCTTCCGGTGTGATTGAGTTGCTGTACTCAGTCCATGCACCAGGCATTGTTTCTGTCATGATAATTTAATTTTGGTTAATAAAAAAATCGATTAGTTGGCGATTAGCTTTGTATAGCAAAGTTATATTTAAGAAGAGATTATTTCGTAAGTATAAGTGTTTAAATGCCAATTATGTATAAATACTTATAAGGAGTTTAGAGAAATGTTGCTTTTTCTGAAAGAACCCGAGATTTATATTGGGATGCATTCAAGAATCTTAAATTTCTTTTCAGCAATGTATTTGTTTAATGTGTTTTTTATCTCCAGAGCCCTCAACAGGTTCTCTTGATTACTTTTTTCTACAAATTTTTCAAGTTCGGGATTATTCATGTTGATGTCCATAAAATCGGCAATGGAGAGGGCTAGCTCGTAATAATCGTGCCATTCGCCAATCAGGTCGTTCAAACTTTTAACCTCTGTTTGGAAGTCGAATAATTTTGGGGTTGGATTGATGAAATTAAGCATTCCCAAAACTTCGTGAATGGCTCGTAAATTGATCCGGATTTTATGCAATTCTTTGCCATCATACATGTAGGGGATAAGTACCTGGATTTTCCCCCATTTTTTTAAAATGTATGAGGACGAAGCCGTGCTGATTGCTTCGTTTGTAAGCGTTTGAATGTTTTGATGCAGAACCTTGTTTAATTCCTCGAAACGGGTATGGTTAAAATCATTTATTTGGTTTAACAATTCAAGACTTGCTGTTTGCTGTTTCTTTCGGAGATACTCCTTGTATTCTGAAAAGATGGCCGCATTTTCGTTTATAACCAGGTTTTGGTTTATTTGTGCATCGCGGTGTGCTCCGGCTTTTTTAAAAAGCGGTTTAAAAAAGCTGTTATGTTCTTTTTTTTGAAATTCCTTTTCGGTAGCAAATTCAATAAGGGCCAGGAAAATTTTAATTTTTTTAATGGCTAAACGCAATTGGTGAATATCTTCCTCTCCCTGGCGTTCTTTGGTAAAATTGAGATTAGTCTGAAAAAGTTCGAGTAATTGATCTAAAAAGAGTATCATTTTTCGCTCTTGCATGCTTTATTCGCCCCGCTTATTAAATGTGGTTGTTGCTTTTAATCCCAACAAAATTAAGTAAAAACTTGAGATAGAGCAAAAAGAAAGAAGGTTAAGGTTAGAATCCCAAAACAATGCCCAATTGTTTCAGAAAAGCTTTTTGGCTCTTTAAGAAACTGCAATATTTTTTAATTTCTTCTTTGGCTTCTTCAAATCCCTTATTCATGCCCGGGTAAATTTCATCTACACGGATGTAGTATTTTTTACTTTGATCGCCAGACTGCCCGTAGGCAATGCTCCACTTCCCCTTGTTTTTCAGTTTTTCGGCGATATGATTAATAACAACATTGTGAGGGTAAAGATTTTTTCCGAGTGTAAATGTGAAAAACGGCAAGGGCTTGTTAATGTCGTATTTAGGCAGGAGGGCGTTAATGCCGTTTTGCCTGAACCGACGGATTACTTCGTGAGGGCGTTCCTCCGGATTCAACTTTGAAACTTCAAGCACCTCAAGGTATTGGGCTGTATCGCGTTTAAATAGCGATGGATGGTTTACATAAAACTCATAAGCTTCTTCGTCCGTGCATTTGTTGGGATCGGCTTTGGTGTAAAGTTTATCAAAAAGATCCTTCATTAAAATATAAGCCGGAATGTCGCGCTCTTCAATACGCAGGAACCACCTGTTTTTTTGCTGAAGACCCTTGTTGATTTCGTCGGCATTTTGTTGAGCTTCTTGGTAAATGCTGTATCCCCCGGCGTTCCGGCTGTTGATTTGAAAAACAATGCCTTTGATGATGGCTTGCCGGGCAAGATGGTTGCGGCTGTTCCTGTCCAGGTAAATCCCTTCCAGTTCATAAGGTTTAAACTCGGATTTTAAAAAATTGTGTAAATCTGTCAGGTAAAATTTCTTGCTGGTATAATCTAGTTTTGCTACCATGTCCGGCAGGTATGCAAATGCCCCGAAGCGGTTAATACGTTCCTCATGTTCTTTATAAAACGAAAGAATCTGGGGGTGAAAGCTTGCATAAATCTCTTTGAAGTTTTGGATTGTATGATTGTATTTTCCGATGGTGTTTTTAATGTCATCATCCTGATGCGGAAAATTTTCGGGGTTTAGTTTATCTCTGATGACTTGAAGCAGTTTTGTGTAAAAATTATCGTTCCCGGGATCTTGGTTCAGGCATTTTAACCAAAAGCGGTATTGTTGTGCCAACACTTCAAATTTTCGGCTTTCTTTGCGGAGTTCCAGGTTTAAAATCATTTTTTCCGTGAGCAGATATTCAGGATAACCTTCATCCATCCAGTTTAGTTTTTTACTGTAAGCGTAATTAGTGAGCAGATTGTAATGGGTAAACATGTGGTAAGTGCTGGTGTCAATGCTTTGCCCTTTACATATGATGACGGATAAAAGAAAGAGAAATAATGAAATTTTATGCAAAAAATTGTTTTTCAATGGATTGGTTTTTTGAAACAAATTTAAGTAATCGGCGTTAAATAATTCTTTAAAAAATACATCTCAGTCGGTAATTTTATCATTTCGTGCCTTTATTAATAAATGGCTGAAAACCTATTCATAATTTCGCAGCGTAATTTAAACTTAAATTTTTATTCAATGAAACCCGGAAAACAAATTTATACAATTTTAGTGCTAAGTGTTATTTTCTTAGCGGCTTGTGGGAGTAAAAATGAGGAGGCAAAAACAGAGCAGCCCCGTTTTGTAAAAGTGGAGAATGTAGTCGATCAACAGCAACAGGAAAAGCTTGTCTTTAACGGAAGTGTAAAGGAAAAAAGTTTGATAAGCGTTTCGTTCCGTGTTGGTGGACCACTTGTGAAAGTTAATGTAAACAGTGGTGATTTTGTAAGAAAAGGTCAGTTGATTGCTGTTATTGACAAACGCGATTATGAAATCCAGGTTCAAACCACTAAAGCTCAATATGAGCAGTTGAGCGGGGAGTACAAGCGTTATAAAGAGTTGTTTGAAAAAAATAAAATACCGGCCAATACTTACGAAAAAATTGAGTCGGGTTATTTGATGGCTAAATCAGCTTACGACAATGCCTTAAATCAATTAAAAGATACCGAGCTAAGGGCTCCTATTTCAGGTTATATTCATGAAAAATTGGTTGAAACCCATCAAACCGTTGGAGCCGGAATGCCTATCGTTTCTATTCTTGATTTATCGCAAATCGAAGTTGTAGTATCAGTTCCCGAAAATCAACTGCTTAAAGTAAAATACTGCAAACAATATTTTGTAGATGTGAAAAATGCTGGCGTTTCGCAACAGGAGGTTAGCTTATTAAGTATTGGCGAAAAAACGCAAGGTGATGGCTTGTATGAGGTGAAATTTAAAATGAATAATGCCGAAATCGGCAATGTTTATCCTGGCATGACTGCCGAAATTACCATTTATTGCCCGGATGAAACACAAGGGATTACGATCCCGTCTTCGGCTGTATTTAATAAAAAAGGAAAAGATTTTGTATGGATTTATAATGCTAAAACCGGAAAAATAAATGCACAACAGGTTATGGTTTCAAAATTAAAAAGCAATGGTAAAGTTGAGATTTTATCGGGGCTGAGCCAAAGTGATAGAATTGTAACTGCCGGTGCAACCTTTTTACAGGAAGGCCAACATGTTCAACCAATCCCAGAACCAAGTAAAAGTAACGTGGGAGGACTTTTATAATGATTGAAAAAATACTATCGAAGAAAGTATTGCTGAATGTCATTTTGTTTGGGGTGATATTTGGCGGTATTATGGCATACCTCGGTATTGGAAAGCTTGAGGATGCGGAGATACAGGTGCGGCAGGCCGTTATTGTAACTCCCTACCCCGGGGCTACTGCTTATGAGGTTGAGCTTGAAGTAACGGATGTTTTGGAAAAAGCCATTCAAAAACTTGAGAATATTGAATCGATAAAATCAAGTTCGTTTAATGGTTATTCGCAAATTACTGTTGAAATTGAACCTGTAATTGCAAGTAAAAGATTGCCCCAGATATGGGATCACCTCAGGCGGAAAATAAATGATGTAAAATCTTCTTTGCCCAGTGGTGCAAGCGATCCTATTGTTAATGACGATTTTGGAGATGTTTACGGGATTTTTGTTACGGTTACGGGGGAAGGTTATAAATACAAAGAATTTTATAATTATGTTGATTTGTTAAGGCGCGAATTCCTTGAGGTTGAGGGGGTAAAAAGAGTTGAGATGTTTGGTGACCAAACCGAACTGATTGAGCTTGTTTTTTCGACTGAGAAATTTGCTGAACTGAACATCAATCCTTTTATCATTGTTCAAACCCTTAACGACGAAGGACAAGTTATTGATCCTGGAAGCGTGAAATCAGGGATCGACCGTATTGATTTACGTATTGGTCAAAAATTTTCAAGCATAGAAGATATTGCAAATACGATTATCCAGGTGCCTGATGGTGGAAGTTTCCGGCTTGGCGATATTGTTGAGATCAAGCGTTCGTTTTACGAACCTAAATCTACGGGCTTAACCTATGATGGCGAGCGTGCCATTAGTTTGGCCCTTTCGATGGAAAGTGGGGTGAACGTCATTACGGTTGGTGAGAAATTTGATGAAAAACTGGCCGAGTTAAAACCTCTTTTGCCGGCAGGGATCGAAGTTCACAGTGTGTTTTCTCAGCCGGAAAGGGTTGCATATTCTATCCGCGGGTTTATTATTAACCTGCTCGAATCGGTTGTTATTGTAATTGTTGTCTTGCTTTTTGCGATGGGGATACGTTCGGGCTTGTTAATTGCCAGCGGACTTTTGTTTACCATTCTGGCAACATTTATTTTTATGAATGGGTTGGGGATGGAGTTGCAACGTGTATCTTTAGCTGCTATTATTGTAAGTATGGGGATGCTGGTTGATAACGCCATTGTAATTGCCGATGGTATTATCATTGACCTGAAACGAGGGGTTAAACGCGAACGGGCATTTACATCCATTGTCCGAAAAACAGCATTGCCGCTTCTCGGGGCAACGGTTATCGCTATTCTGGCCTTTTTGCCTTTGGGATTATCTCCGGGGGCGATGGGCGAATATTTAGGATCACTATACAGGGTGCTGGCTATTTCATTATTGTTGAGTTGGGTGTTTGCTATGATTCAAACGCCTTATATGGCATCGCTTTTCTATAAAAAAAGAAAACCGGGCAGTAAAAAGTCGGCTAATAAAGACCCGTTTGATAATACCTTCTATCATAAATTCAGGGATTTGATTCAATGGTCGCTATCTCATAAAATATTATTTATTGTTACCAGTTTGGTAATTTTGGTTGCTTCTCTGGCCTCATTTAAATTTGTCCGTTTTGAGTTTATGCCTGCACTTGATTACAACCAATTTGTCATTGAGTATAAACTGCCTAAAGGTTCAGAATTAACAAATGTAGAGAAAGATTTGAATGAAATTACCAGTGAGATTGTAAAATGGGATGATATACAAGGGGTAACCCAGTCGATTGGAAGTACGCCGGCTCGTTATACTTTACTCCGCCCGGTTTCAACCGGAGGTTCTAATTATGGTGAGCTTATTATAGATGTTGAAGACTATGAAACAACACTTGTTGTTGGCGAACAGATTGTTAAATACATCAAAGAACATTATCCGCAGGCTGAAACACGCAAACGTGTTTATGGCCCTGTTTTTACCGATTATGAAATTGAGGCCCAGTTTTCAGGCCCCGATCCGGATGTACTGCATGATTTGGCGAACCAGGCAAAAGCTATTATGATTGACGAACCAACCGCCATAAATGTAACCGATAACTGGAGAAATAAGGTAAAGGTATTGGTTCCCGAATATTCTGTTGAAAAAGCCCGAAAATTGGGCATTAGCAGGTCGGATGTTTCAAATGCTATGGTTATTGCTTCGGAAGGGATGATTGTTGGTGTGATGCAGGAAGGTAATACTTCTTTACCCATTAAATTGCGGTTGAAAAATTCAATTGTTGACAATGTGGAAAAATTGCCGAGCATCCCTGTATGGGGAATGTACAGCAAAAACAGTGTTCCCCTGGCACAACTAACCGATGACGTTGAAATAAAGTGGGAAGACAGTGAAGTTTTTAGGTATGACGGGCAACGGGCAATACTTGCACAATGTGATCCGGCTCCTGGAGTGCTGACTTCTGAAGTTGAAAAAGCCATAAAATCCAAGATTGATGCAATTGAATTGCCGATGGGCTACTCTTTAGAGTGGAAAGGAATGAGTGAAGGTAGCAATGATGCACAAGGTTATTTGTTTGCTAACTTGCCATTGGCATTAGTCCTGATGTTGTTTATCGTTATTGCCTTATTTAATAACCTTAAACAAGCTGTTATTATTTTTGCCATTTTTCCCTATGCTTTTGTAGGGATTGTGTTTGGCTTCCTTTCAATGGGCGAAACATTTACATTTTTGGGAATTATTGGTGCCCTGGGATTGATAGGGATGATGATTAAGAATTCAATTGTTTTATTGGACGAAATCAATCAAAATATTAAAGAGGGTATCGATAGTTTAAATGCTATTGTAAATGCAGCTATTTCGCGTATGCGTCCGGTATTTATGGCTTCAGCAACAACTATTCTGGGGATGACCCCGCTCTTATTAGATGTAATGTTCAAATCATTGGCAATTACCATCATCTTTGGTTTATTAATAGGTACTGTGATTACTTTATTGGTAGTACCGGTAATGTATGCAGTTATTTTCAAAGTTGATACTTCTGCATTTTCTAAAAAGAACCGTAAACAACTAGCTTATAATGAAAACAATGAAAAGTAAAATATATATAATTGCGATACTTTTAGGTGTTTGGCTTTCTGCGGGAGCCCAAAATACCCTGAGCTTGAAAGAATGCCGTGAGATGGCTCTTGATTACAATAAAGAATTAAAAAAAGCAGATTATCAGAAACAAGAGGCTGTGTTCAACCAGAAAGCGGCACGTACGGCTTATCTGCCAAGTTTGAGTGCTTCGGCAAATGTGATGTACATTCCAGGGATGAAGGGATTCTCAATTCCGGGCGGATTTTTGCCAACAGCTGCAAGTGTTGAGGCTGCCATAAATGGCGAATTCACCGGCGATAGCGATGTTTGGATGCCGGGCATGGGCATTGAAATGGATGGCCTGATGCTGGCTTACGGTGGCTTTAACCTTACCCAGCCGGTATATGTGGGAGGGAAAATTAGAAATTCGAATAAACAAGCCGATTTAGGGGCTGAAATTTATAATTCAAGTTATAAGCTTAAGTATTCTGAAATAATTGAAAAAACAGATCAGGCGTATTGGCAACTGGTTTTTATTGATGCAAACCTGAAACTGGCTCAAAAATACATTGCCATGTTGACCGAACTGGAAGACCAGTTAACCGATATGTATAATGTGGGCTTGATCCCGGCCAGCGAAAAATTAAAAGTAAGTGTGCAAAAAAATGAAGCTGAATTAAGTTTGGTTCGTGTAAAGAATGTTTTGAAAGTGGCTAAGATGTACCTGAACCAAACCATCGGGCGTTCGCTCAACGACGATATTTCTGTTGCCGATACTTTGAGTGAAAATGTTGAATTAATAAGCACGGTGAACGGTGTTTCCTTAGCATTGAATCAACGCGATGAAATAAAAATACTTGAAAACCAGGTTAAACTTTCGGAATTGGACAAGAAAATAGCATTGGCAGATTATTTGCCACAGGTTGGGGTAAGTGCGTCTTACACGGCATTTTATGTAAAAGACTTGGCTGAAGATATTGATTTTCAAAGCAACTTTGCCGGTCAAATCTCTATCCCGATTTTTAGCTGGGGACAAAGCCGCCACAAGCAAAATGCTGCCAAATTGAAGATTAAACAAAATATGGCTGAATTAAGCAATACCAACGAATTGATTAATTTAGAGGTAGAACAGTTAAGAAATCAGATTGAAGAGCTATATCAGACTATTTTAATATCAAAGAAGAATATTTTGGAAGCCGAAGAAAGTTTGTCGGAAACAAGAAGTAGTTTTGAGGTAGGTTTAAATACTACTGCCGACTTACTTGAAGCACAAACCAATTGGCAGGAGGCACAGGTACAGCTGATTAAAAACCTGTCTCAATATGAGGTGTTAAAGACATCCTGGTTGCGGGTAACTGGTAATTTAAACCCTGAAGTGAATTAATGTTATCGCGTAAAAACGGATAAATTAAAAAAAGTGGAAGAACTCGAAAAAATAAAATGTCAATTGAAGTTTGTAAGCAAATTGCCCAAATACGGTTTTTGGTATATTATGCTCCGGTTTGTTTTAGTGAGCATTGTCGGGGTTTTGGTGTTGGAATTTATTGTTTATGCCATTGGTGATGATCCTATTTTGGCCGACGATAAACCGGTTCCTCTTTATGAATACATAGCCGTTATTTTGGCCTTCAACCTGCTAAGTGAATCAATAATATTGCTTGATAATTTATTGCAGCGTTTTCTTCCAATTCCTGAGAAATTAAAACCACGATTTATTGTCCAGATGATTTTTAGTGTGCTTTTGATTTTTGCTGTATTTAATTTATTTATTTATATAAATCCTCATAAGGAGTTTGATGAAATTACACGAATACCTTATTACATTGGAAATGCGATAGGGATGGTGTTTGTTTTCTTTTTGTCAAGTGTTTTATTGTTGCTGAGGATGATGGAAGAATGGGTGTACAGCCAGCAACACATTGATGAAATGAAAAAAGATAAGCTAAAACAGGATTATAATGCCCTTCAGGATCAGTTAAACCCGCATTTTTTGTTTAATAATTTGAGTGTGCTGAAATCTTTGATTATTTATGATAAAGATGCGGCAGTTAATTTTACCGAGAATTTTACCGATGTTTACCGTTATGTGTTGAAAAGCAAAGATTCAGTGTTAGTAGAACTTAAAAAAGAACAGACCTTTATTGAATCATATATTGCCTTGCATAAAGAACGTCTGGGAAAAGGTTTGATCGTAAAATTTGATATTGAAAAAGTTGCCATGTCGAAGAAAATAGCCCCGCTTACGTTGCAATTATTGGTCGAAAATGCAATCAAGCATAATATAGCGAGCAAAGACATGCCTCTAAAAATAAGTATTAAAACAGAAAATAATACTTTGAGCGTTAGTAATAGTTTGCAATTAAAAGAAGCATCGTACTCAACGCATACCGGGCTAAACAACCTGAATAAGCGTTACCGGATGATTACCGCTAGAAAAATTGAAATTAACGAAACAGTAGAGGATTTTATTGTTAAAATTCCTCTGTTATAAAATATAAGGTCATGAGAATAATAATCGTAGAAGATGAGATTCACAATTACCGGCTTTTGCATGGAATGATCGAGGAAATCCGTCCGGATTGGCAATTTGTCGGGCACTTTGAAGGAGTTGCCGAAACCGTAGAGTGGTTAAACAAGAATGAAGCCCCGGATTTGATTTTTATGGATATTCAACTGACGGATGGAAACTGTTTTTCAATTTTTGAAAAAACAGAGATAGAAAGCATGGTTATTTTTACAACCGCTTATGATGAGTATGCCATTCAGGCTTTTGATGTGAATAGTGTTGATTATTTGTTGAAACCTATTAAGGAGGAAAAACTAGAGAAAGCCATCCTTAAATTTGAACAATTGCATAAACTGCTTGAAAAGCAAGACGAAAAACCGGATTATAGTGTTTTGTTGGAGGTTCTTAAAGGAGAGAAAAAATACCGCAAACGTTTTTTAGTGGCCGGAGCCATGTCTTACTCTAAAATTGATGTAAAAGATATTGCTTATTTCTATACCGAAAGCCGTGTGACTTTTGCCGTTGATTTTGAAAAAAAAGAACACATCTTGGATTTAACCCTGGAAAAACTGGAAGAACAATTAGATCCAGATCAATTTTTCAGGGCGAACCGAAGTGAAATAATCAACAGTGAGTCGGTACATTCTTTTGAGAATCATTTTGGCGGAAAGCTGATTGTTAAGCTGGAAGCCCCGTTTGATAGGACGGTAAAAATAAGCCGTTTAAAAGCAGCAGCTTTTAAACAGTGGCTGGATAGTTAGTACGATCATAAATTTTGTTTATGGCTATAAGTTTCCTGTTTTATAAGCAGGAATCCTCATAGCAGCTAGGTTTAGGTTAAATGAATGCATAGAAAGAGATGCATTCATAATTTGGGTAACGCGAGTCCCCGCCATTGGCGGGGGCTTAATTATTATGATAAAAAAACTAATCTTCTTCTTTAACAATACTTAATGCTTCACCTTTGGTTCCAACGTAAAAAACAATTATTTCGGCAATTTCGTTACTCTCATTTTTTCCGTAATGCCAGGTGTTTACAACCTCAATGATCGGGTCGCCGGCTTTAAGATTCAGCGTGTCGTTATTTTCGGTAATAACCGTGAGCTCGCCTTTAAGCATAACCCCCATGTTAATAAGAGGGTGCTTGTGTATTTTTAAAACCTCTTTAGGCGGGATAATTACTTTTAATGCCGTGATTTGCGGAGAACCCACAGGGTAATCAGGCAAGGTGTTTCCATCCCAGCTTTTATTTGTTTCGAGGAGTTTAACTGCTTGGCTTGTTGCTTTTTTCTCCGGTTTGCAAGAGAGCAGGAACACCGAAATGCAAAATGTAAGGAAAAGTAATTTTTTCATTCTATGATTTTAATGTTTTGCAATAATAGAAATAATTGAGCCTTTTGTAAAGTAGAAACGGAATTTATCGAAGAGTGATTTTGTAAGGCTTTGTAAATTAGTGCTAATTACAGGATGTTTGCTGACTTGCGTGCAAGCTTGTGGCAAAAATCGAGTTCTAAATGGCCGGAATGACCTTTTAACCATTTAAATTCAATTAATTTTCCTTCGCTTAATTTGTCCATTTCCTGCCACTGTTTTACAAATTTTACCTTGCTGCCATAAGCTGTTTGCCAATTGTTATGTTTCCAGAAATGCATCCATTGTGCCGCTCCGCGAATTACAAAACGGCTATCGGTGTTTACCTGTATTTTGTGGTGCGCTTGCAGCTGCTTTAATCCGTCCAGTACAGCCATTAGCTCCATTAAATTGCTTCCTCCATCAGCGAATGATTTGCTGAACACTTCTTTTGTTCCCTCAATGTTTTGGATGATTCCTCCGTAGCCCGATGTCATTGTGTTTTTGGCAAACGAGCCGTCGGTATATATTTTGTAAATTTCTTTTGTTTCTTCTTTGCTGCTTGAAATTTTTAAATTGCCGTTTCTTCGGTCCAGGCGGATAAAACAATTATAGTCCGTCTGGTTTAAAAAGTTAAATCCTTCAATAAAAACACAGCTAATGATGCGCCCGGGTTTAATTTTTCCTCTTAGGGCCGATAGGATCACTTTATCAAACTGAAACTGGTATTTTAAGATTATCTTAGCCAGGGAACTGTTGTCCGTAAATTTGAGTTCTTTTTGGCTTGGGTCATAGCCGAAACAAATGTTACCTGATTTATTGCTTGCACAACATTCAATTTCTGAACCAGTGATAGATTCGATAGTTAGTGTCAGCTTTTCTGTTTTCATTCAGTTGCCTGGAAATTATTAGTAAAAGTACGGAATTTATGCGTTAGGGGGCAGCCTGAGCAATCTGTAGTGAATTACCTTCACGGTATTGATTTGTTTGCAGGTGTTTATTGTATATGCTTGCGCTTTTGTATTTCCATCCTATTTTTTGAAAATAAAATATACTGCCAGCACCAAAAACACAAAGCCAATCAGGTGGTTTAACCTGAAGGTTTCGGTTTTAAAGAATACAAGGGAAAATACGACAAAAACAAGCAGTGTGATCGTTTCCTGAATAACTTTCAGCTCGACCAGGGTAAATGGACCGCCGTTTTGCTTAAATCCTATACGGTTTGCCGGAACCTGGAAACAGTATTCGAACAGGGCAATGCCCCAACTTATAAGTATAATGCTTATCAATGGCAGGCTTTCAAACCATTTCATTTCTTTAAACTTTAAATGACCGTACCATGCGAAGGTCATAAAGGTATTGGATAGCACCAATAATCCGATTGTGTAGATTGCTTTCATCCGCTTTAATAAATCGTGCAATATTAAGCTGAAAAAAGATAGGTGGCAATAGGCAAGGCAAGAAATAATTAAACCGTTAATTAAACCTCAACCCAGATTTGGGGATGCTGAGGGAAAGATATTAAAGTGCAAAAAGAAGAAATAATTGTTTCTATTTCTTAAATTTAATTAATTCTATGGGAGCACCATTATGTTTAATCATTGCAGTCCTTACTCCTTCAGAAGGGATGCCGGGCTCCGCAATAACTTCAAAATTATGCTTCTACAATTCTTTATCAATATCGTCAACTTCGAATGCAATATGGGGCACTGATTTTATTAAATCTGATATCGGACAATCCTCATCAAATCTCATCTATTCAATCCCAAACGGACTTGTGCTAAACCCTGAGACATAAAATTTTAACTGGGGCAGGTATCTTTCATTGGGCATTTTTATGGTTGTTGGAATCCCCAGATGATGGTATTTCCATCCCCAACTTTCAATGCATGCAGGTAATTCAAAGTCTTGGCGTATTTGTCGTTTTCCTTTCATTTAGTTAAATGATTTTACTACCCCGTTTTCGAAATTAAGGTGCTGATCTTTATAAACCCATCGGTTTCCGTAAGATGTCCGGCTGATTTTTAGAGGAGCTCCCAACGATAAAACAACCATTTCTTCGGTCATGCCAACAGCTACCTTGCCTTCTATAATTTTGTTCCAATAATCCGGGTGTTTTTCAATGATATGTTTAACTTTTTCTTTTTCATAAACAGTTCTCCTTGGCGAATCGTGTGCAGAGATAACATCCAGCGTTATTTTATTCCCGTTTTCGTTTTGGATGATATACGATAATGTGCAATACTTTGTTTCTATGGCTAATTTGATAACTTTCCAAACACTGCCGGGGACTAATTTAACTTCTTCGCCAGTTTCAATATCATATAATGGACTGTTTTCATTATAAATGGTCTCGCGCCAATTTTTGCCCCGTATAATAAATTCTTTTCCGATGGATTCTTTGATTTGTTTTTCATAAAACCCCATAACAATAACCGACTTAAATGTATTTGGAAGGCGGCTGTCGTATTCAAAATATAAAATATCTTTACTCTTATATTCCTGTAATTTTAAGAAATATTTAGCACCGTATAAAGCAGTGTCTTTATGTTTGTCAGGGTGTTCAAATACATCCAATACCTTAAAATGCTTTTCTGCAATCTCATCGTGTTTAGAGTTGTGATTATCACCGCATTTGTAGATGTTTTCTTTTGAGAGCCGGTCTTTTTTATAGTCTAATACAAACCCCCTGTACCCATACTTTTGGAGATTTTCCGGTTTTGAGATCATAAATAAGGTTTGCCCAATCAGACTATAAACATCTTTGCCAACAAAGTTCCGGGTACTGTCATAAGCTGGTGTAAATGATGTTTTTGCTGTTTGAGCAAATAAAACCTGGCTCAAAAAAATCAATGGTAAGATTGGAATTCCTTTTTTCATGTTTTATATATTTTAGATAGCTTTCGCTGAAAATGATTGAACGGCTCTTAGGCTATGTGCGGGATTTTTCCGCCTTACTTGTCAACCCGTTAATATTGTTTACTAAGATAAT
Source organism: Bacteroidales bacterium (assembly GCA_963664245.1). Classification (GTDB taxonomy): domain Bacteria; phylum Bacteroidota; class Bacteroidia; order Bacteroidales. The sequence goes on along the minus strand of OY760934.1, from coordinate 698,327 downwards.
ATTTAGTTAGCGAACCGCCAAGTTCCGCATGTAGTTTGCCCTAATGTTATGATTGATTGGTTGGTTCATTCATATAAGTAGTTGCTATCCATAATAATTTAATAAAAATCATCACTTTTGTTAATTTTACCTGTAACTTTATTTTATTTATGCGTCATATAAAAAACGTTAAAAATAATAATCTATGAAAAAAATCATTTTAAGAACATTAATAATATTTATAGCTTTTTGTTATTCAAATACTCTTTCTGCTTCATATTTAGATAACGAAAAGGAATTAGAAAGTATATTAGATAATATGGGAAACAGGTATGAGAAAATTGCTCGTGAACTTGGTTTAGCATATTGGAATTTTTATTCAGCAGAAACAAACCCAAATCTTGAAACTCCTAAACGTAAATTTTATGATCTTTTAAGTAACGATACTTTAAACACAATCATTGAAAACTGGTATCCTAAACTTTCGGAAATAGACGATCCTGTTATACAGAAACGTGTAAATATGTGGCATAGGGTTTTAATTTCAGCAAAGGTTGAATATAGTGAAGAAATAATGGCGTTAAGAAATAAGCTCGAGAAAATATTTGAAGTTTCAAACAAGAAAGAAAATAGTAAGGAAAATATCGATTCACTTATTCTTAGTCTTATAGAATTGAGAAACGAAGAATCTGTAAAACTCGGGTTTGAAAATTATGTCCATTTAACATTTGAAACAAATGGATTAGGATACGAATGGTTTAAGAACTTTGTCTTTAAATTGGATAGTGCAACTTTCGATGCATACAAAGCACTGGTTGAAAAAACTAAGTTGGAAAATAATGGTAAAGAATTTAGCTTAACAAATATGTTTAGGCTTATAGCTCCGTACTATAGGAATATAACACCCCAAAAAATCAGAGATACAAACAATGTTGAACTTGTTAAAAATACGTTAAATGATATTGGTATAAGTTATAGTGATTTATCAATGAAATTAGTTGAACAAAAGTTGCCAGAAGGTGTTGGTGGACAAGGTATAATGGTTGATATACCAAATGATTTTCGTGCTGTTATTTCAACTGAACAGGATATTTCGGTGTGGTTACATGAAATGGGGCATGGTTTACATGGCTTATATAACTCAATTAATTTCCCAATTCTTGAAGGATACGAATGGGTTCCGGGAAATATAAATCCAACATTTGCGGAAGGTATGGCAGAAACAATAGCATGGTTTGCCAGAAATATTGAATGGCAAAAAAAATATACAGAATTATCGGAACAAGAAATAAATGAAACTAAAAAAATAATTGATACTTATTCGTCAGCTTTCATAAGGTTACATTTATTCAACTTTATGAAAGAAGTGAACCTTTATTTAAATCCTGAAAAATCATTTAAAGAGATTCAGTTAGAGTTGGGACGCAAATATCTTCTTATTGAAACTGAAGAGTTCAGAACTCAACCGTTAAATAACATAATATATGTTTCATATCCATTATATTTCCATAACTATTTACTTTCTGATATGGTGGCATGTCAGGTGCATAAAGCGTTGGAAGATAAATTTGGTAGCGGATATGCATTTAATAAAAATGTAGGACCTTATTTAATTGAAAAGTTTTATAGTAGTGGAGAATATTTAGATTGGAACCAAAGATTAGTTCAAGGAACAGGAAAATCATTGGATTTAGAAACTTATTTGGAATATTATAATTTGAAATAAGAAAGTTGTTGAATTTTAGATGGTTTCATGTAAAATGCAGCAGGAGATTTTGAAGTTTCAATCAGCTTATAACTTTTAATTCCTCCTTCGCGTTCGCTTTGGCGGATGGGAAGGAGGAGTATAATTTTCTGTAGATTTGCTGTGGAATAATGTTTCCAAAGCTTGCTTTGGGGTTAATCCCATTTATTACAAAGTTATGATAATTTTATCTTTTAGCTGAATATGATCCGAGTATGGATTTTGCTATTGCTTGTGAACCAGTGTTAGCCGTTCATCCGTTTTGTTTTTATTCGTTTTTGTTCATAGGCGTAACGACTGACCAATGGCTGTGTATGATTTTCCATTGTTTGTCAGATTGTTGTTTGTACACTTCTGTACATTTCTCGCGGAAAATATCGTTTCCGATATGCGATGCTAAATTATAAGTCAAAACCGCTAATTCTCCGGCTATTTGTACAACAGGGTCAATCATTTCGTATTGCTCTACAAACATTGTTCCCTCCATGCTTTTATAAAAAATCTGTATGCTTTCAAATCCATCGAAGCGTTTTTCCCGGAAAGGGTCAAAGTATGTAGTCTCATCGGCATAAATATCTAAATAGCCCGAAGGATTTCCCTTATTCAATTTTTCCAGTGCGGCTTTTTCCAAGCCAATAATGGTTGTTGCTATATTTTCCTGATTCATTGCTGTTGTTTTAGACGATGTTGTGTTTTTATCTTCTGATTTGTTTTGAACGCAACTATAGAAGCAAATACTTATTGCTACAACATAAATAATTTTACGTATCATTGATCCCGTTCTGTTTTTTTGTATGTTTCCTTTTGTATCCATTTTCCTGCTAAATTAATCTTTGTGCTGCAAATTTATGCTTTAAAATTTCTATTTTGTCACTACCAATCCATTGCTGTTTTTACAATCCTAATTTATCCATTTTTTCTTTTTCATAACTGCCGTCTTCCCCGGGGTGTCTTAATTCAAATTTACCGGATTGTTTGGCCTGCATCCATATCAGGCTTTGTTCGGCGGGCATTGCTATTGGTTGTTCGAGATAAACCGGGTCCTCCATGGCTTCGCTGTAATCATCAATGACCCATCCTTCATTTCTGAATCTCTCAATCAAATCGTTTAAAAATAAGGCCGATGTTAAATTAAAATGCAGCAAGACGGTGTGTTTTATCTGCCGGTGATTTATTTGGGTCGAGAGTTCATTATAATATGTTGCCCTTTCGAAAATATGGTTAATGTAATATTCTTTAAAGCCGCTGATATCGGCATCGGGATTTTGTTTTAAGCGGTTGATCAAGCGCATATTTACATACCAGTCGGAAGCATCAATGGTAACCCAACCCTGTTTAAAGTTATTTTGCTGAAGAAAATCAAGCAGGCTGTCTCTTTTTGAATTGGTATTTCCTGCTTTTAAATACGGGAAGCGCACGATTCTTTTATAATTCGCATACCCGGATATTAAGGCATTGCATTTTTGAATGTCTTGCGTATAGGTTTTGCAAGTCATGGATGAAGCGTGGTAGTTGAAATGGCTATACGTATGGTTGGCGATGATATGGCCGTCATCATTCCATTTTTGCAATAGCTGCTTGCCTTTGTCATTATCTACACTTTTACCGGCAACAAACCAAACGGCCCGAATATGATTATCCTTCAATTGTTTCCGTATCATCGAGTTCCAATCTGCATTGTCGTAAGATAGAATGTTATTGGTGCTCCCATCGTCAAAAGAAAAAGCAATATGGGGTTTTTCTGTTTGCTTGGTTTTCGTTTGACAAGAAACAAATAGTAAAGAGATTAAAATCGGTACTAGAAATTTTCTCATGTTTCTGGATTGGGCTTTAAGTGTTTGTGTTTGTTAGTTGAGTAAAACGGTTTGGTACCGTAAACCGTGATGTTTATTTATTGTCCATAGCGACATGCACCATGATCTGTTGTTGTTCGTTCGTTTTATGTTTTTAATGTTTCTCTACATTTTCTAATAAATGTATCATAACATTTAATGAAATCAATCTCAGTAGTTCTAATCTCATTAATTGCGCTTAGCCTTTTTTTTATCTCCCATTCTTTTGGCACTGATACGAAACCAAGGTTGCCAGTTCCAAAAATGTTTTTACGAACTGTTTCTTCAAAATTATAAAGTGATTCAAGGAGTAATTTTTTTAGCTTTTCTAATTCAGGATTAAAAAATTCAAACTCCGGATCTTTAGCTTTTATTGAAGTTAAATTAAGAAATGACAATTCTTCAGTCTTGAAATGCCCATTTGAAAAAGTATGAGTCTTGAAATTATAAACTGTATCTGGGTTTAATAGATCGTATCTTATAGTATTGAAATTAGCTATGTCGAGTTTAATTGTCTCGCTATCATATTTAAACTTTTTATTTTTCTCTAATAATTGTTTTATACTATAAGCTAATATCCAAATTATAAAAATTATAAATACTAACCAAAGATCTATTTTAAGATTAATAAAATCTATGAATTCTTTTGAGAATGATGAGTCATTTACTACAGATGTAACATAATTGTATATTAAGGTAATAGCTGCGAGGATTATTGCTGCAATCAAGTTACTGCCAACGTTATCTTTCCAAAATTTCTTAATAAACTTCTTCATGTTCTTAAAATGACGCATAATTATATATAAACCAAAATGTATTATTTCACTTATTAATAATCAATCTCGTAATGCCGGGGAGAAGCATTCCTTTCTGCAAGGATAAAGGTAGTAAAAAGGAGGATTAAATTTACAATGTACAATGTACAACGTACGATTTTCAATCGGATATTGTAAACTGACAATCGGCAATCAAAAATATTTTTATGCTTTACCTACGGGCAGCGAGATTTGAAATTCGGTTCCCCTGCCGGGTTCACTTTTGATTTTAAGTTTTCCGTTGTTTTTTTCAATGAAATCTTTTACCAGGATTAGACCCAGGCCGGTTCCTTTTTCGTTTTTGGTTCCCTTGGTCGAGTCAATCTTTTTGGACTGGAAAAGATTATCAATTACCTCTTGGGCCATGCCAATACCGCTATCTTTTATTGTCAGCATAACTTCATCTTTGCCGCCAGTTGCCGAAATACTTACCAGGCCTTTGTCAGGGGTAAACTTAATGGCATTGCTTAAAATATTATTAATAGCCACGGTAATGGTAAACTCATCGGCGTATACCATTGTTTCTTCCGGGGTTTTGTTGGCAATGACGATGTCTTTTTGTTTCGCATTTCCTTTGTATGAGTTAATGCTCTTTTGGATGATGTTGTTCAGCTTATTGTTTTTAATGACGAGTTCAATTTTTCCGCTTTGCGAACGCGACCAGTTTAAAAGATTTTCGAGCAAATCGTAAATAAGTTTCGATGATTTGTTGAGTTGGTGTATGATGTTTTGGCGTTCCCTTTCATCAAAATCATGATATTGCTCCACCAAAAGATCGGTAAAACCCAGGATGACGTTAAACGGGTTTTTTAAATCGTGGGCTATAATTGAAAAATAAGTGTCTTTGGTTTGGTTTGATTCTTCCAATTCTTGATTTAGTTTGTTAATGGCGGTGATCCTGCTTTTCAATTCTTTCGCCATGTCGTTGAACGAATCGGCCAGCAATTGAAGCTCGCCTTTTGTTTTAAGGCTCACGGAGGTTTCTAAATTCCCTTTCCCGATTTCTTTGGCTCCGTAAATCAGCTTATAAAGCGGTGCCGAAATCGACCTCGAAATATATAAGCCGATCGCCAGGGACAGCAGTATGCTCAGTATGGTCAGGTAAACCCCAAAGCGTATGGTTTTATTTACTTTTTCATGGAGTTGGTTAATTGCCCAGGCTATTTCTTCTTCAGAATCCTCAACAATTACGGCGATTAAATCCTGGGCTTTTCTTGAAACCGGTTCGGTATTGTATTCAAAAAAATCTTTGGCTTCTTCTAAATCTCCTTCATCAATAATTTCCAGGGTTGCCTGAATATCCGAAATAAATTTTTCTGTCAGTCCATTTAAAGAGTCGATCATGGCAAGTTCTCCCAGCTCCCTTTCTTTGTCTTCCTCATCTTCTGAACTTTGATAACCGGTATGTGTTGCTTTATAAATAGAGGTCAATGATGAGGATAACACAAGGGCATTTTCTTCAATTTCCCTTCTGGCAAGGATTATCTCTTCAGCTCTTTCGCCACTGTCGAGTTCAAGCAATAATTCTCTCAGGTTCGATTTAATTCGCTGTATTACATAAGCAGCTTTGTTTGATTCTGTCAGCTCAATCCGTTTTGAGTGTTCCAGATCCTCTACCCGGTTAATGATTTGAATGTTATTGATGATCGCGTTAGTGTCAACAAAGATCATGATAATAATGACCGAGATAAAACCCAATATTATTCGTTCCCAGATTTTCATTTTTTTAATTTCGTTACCAAATAGTTAGTTGTCGTTTTTTGTTAAATTGAATTCAAATGTTAGTATCGCTAAAATCATAAAATCGTCCGATTGTTTATTTAATCCGACAGGAATACCCAGGCCAGTTTCCCAATTTCCCGGTAAATTTAAAATAATGCCGGGCGTTAAGTAAAGTTCATCCTCCTCTCCACCGTCCCACTTGTTACCTGTCCAGCTTAACTCCGAGACCAATGTTATTTTATTAAAAGGTACAAATAGCCCGCCGCTAAAAGCCAGTTCGTTAAATTCCGGTTCATCGTTGTTTTTTTTGTTTTGGGCGAACCCCAGGCCTGCCTGGGCAAAAAGCTGGGCATGGTTTAATGAGGGAAAATCAAGTGCCAGCGATACATAAGGTTCGTATTCCCATTGATCTTCGCCCAGTCCTTTTTCGGCATTACCCAGCGGAACAGTAAGTTCTAAGCCGAAGGCTGCATGAAAATTACTGTTCCCGATATTCATAAAGCTATATTGTGTTCCAATGTCCAAATCGCCAATCCCGTTGATTGATGGGCAGGAATCGGGAAAAATCCCCTGAAACGTCTTCCATTCAAAACTTATTTGCCAGTTGTCGGTTAATCCATATTCTGTGGCAAGGAGAAGCCCAATGTAATTTTCGTTATCGCTATGCCTGAATATCGGGAAAAGAGAAAGCTGTACCTCGTTTTTTTCCTGTGGGTACACCAGCTCGGTTTGAAAAACATCTTGTATGGGCTGGTAATAATTTTTGTCCGTGTCGTTTTGTGCAACTATTTTGCTTTGGGGATAAGTCAGGAGGCAGAAAAGAGTGAGAATAGTTATTCGCGATTTCATCGTTCTGTTAGCAATTTAGGTTCACGACTAAATATACGAAAATAAAAAGATAAGATACACGATTTAAAGAATTAATTCTATGGCAAAGACTAATGGGATTTACTTTGCAAAGAACCCCACTTTATCCGTGGGGTTCTGTTTAGTACTGATAATGTTATTTATGCTTCATAAAAGTATGAATGCAAATTGTTTTAAAATTTGTTTCTGATGTTCTTTTTCTTTACGTTTTTAACCATTTTCCCGAAGGCTTTATCTTTTTTTCTTCGCTCTGCAACACTTGATTCGAAAAAGGCATTTTCTTTTTCCATTTTCAGATAATTCTGATAAGAATGTTCATCAATGATTCCTTCCGTCAGTGCTTTAAGAACCGCACATCCGGTTTCGCTGGTGTGCGTGCAGTTTTTAAATTTGCAGTTTTCCGAAAGCTTGGTGATTGCACTGAATGTTGCTTCCAATCCTTCGCTTGTGTCGCTCAGCCCAACCTCACGCATTCCGGGATTGTCAATTAAAATCCCTCCGTTTTCCATTAAAATAAGTTGGCGGTGGGTTGTTACATGACGACCTTTGGCCGTTGATTTGCTGATGGCATTGGTTTTCATTAGCTCACTTCCGCAAAGATTGTTGGATAACGTAGATTTACCAACACCTGAAGATCCCAGCATGCAATAGGTTTTCCCCGTTTTTATGAGTTTGTTTAGGTGCTCATAGCCCTGACGGTTTTCGTTACTCAAGGGAACAACCTCAACGTTTTTAATCCGTTGATTTAGTGCAGCCAGTATTTCGTTTAAGTCTTCTGTGCCAATCAAATCGGTTTTTGTCAAAACAATGATGGGCTCTACTTTTGAAGAATAGCAAATGCTTAAGTAGCGTTCCAAACGGTTAATGTTGAAATCCCTGTCGACGGCCTGAACCAGTAAGGCATAATCCACATTGCTGGCAATAATCTGGGTTTCCCCGATTTGTCCTGCAGCTTTTCTGCCGATCACGGATTGTCTTGGCAAAATGCTGTGAATGATGGCAAAATGTTCGTCCGCAGTAATGAGTGCAACCCAGTCGCCAACGGCCGGGTAATCTTCGCGCCCCAATGCCGAGTAACGAAGGTTGCCGGTTATTTCAGCTTCGAATTCTCCGACCTCAGTTTTTACAATGTAGCGTTCTTTGTGTTCTGCAATTACGCGTCCGATATCAAATTCCTGAAGCCCCAGGTTTATTCTGTGCACTTCAAGTTGCTTGTTATATCCCAATATCTCTTTTTTCATTTTTCTTGTGTTTGTTGTTTATTCTCTCCAATGTTTGGGTTTATTTAGTTCTTCCGAACACAATATTTTCCCGTTTAAGGATGTTATGCGGCCTTCTCTTAACTCCTGAACCATCCACGCATCTTTTACATTTTCCGGGATTGGATAAGGAGCCGGAAACCCAAATTGTTGGGCATCGTTTATAAATCCGTGCTTAGGATAATAGTTAATATGTCCCAGGACAAAGCAAAGCTCCGAATCCATAAGTTTTAACTTCTTTATTCCTTTTTGGATTAATAAACCACCTATTCCTTTTTTCTGAAATTCAGGAATAACTGCTAAAGGTGCCAAAATGTGGATTAGAGGATCACCCACTATCCCGTTTAGGTATGCCCGGGTAAATAATATATGCCCAATGGCTTGTGTTTTATAAAATGCCAAGAGGGAAATAAACGGACGGGCTGTTTTGTCATTTAGCAACTCTAAGGTCAATTGAGCTTCCTTTTCATAGCCAAAAGCTAATTTTTCAACGGTATATATTGTTTTGAAATCTTCTTGTGTTGTTAACCTGATTTGTACTTTATTTAAATTCATGATAATATTATTATTGATATTACATCTGTTTAAAAATAAATAAATTGAAATTTATGTCAACAGAAGGTTGACCCGGGAAAATTGACAGGTATTAAATGACTGATAAAAGACTTTTTACCTGTCTTTTATACCAGCTCCGAAGTATGATAAGATGTTTTTAACATAGGCTGCAAAGATATGTAGTTTTTCTGAATGAGAATAAAAAAGTTTTAAGACTTATAAAATCTGGTTAAAATTCTTTAAATGATGGTGTAATTTTTTTTATGACTAACTTTCAGAATTCAAGTACTTAATGTGATTTTATAGATGTTTACTATTAATGTGTTTGTTTTTAGTATAAGCAACTGCTTTTACTTTTCTTTTCAATGGATATACTGATTAATTTGGTGATTTAATATTTATCCTAAACAAATATTAAATTTCATAAAGTTCTGTTATTCAAAATAAAATATTTTGTAATAAATCCTTTTATTGCAGTTAAATTTGATTTGAAAGTGTTGGTTTCTTATGTTGGAAATCACTTTAGTGCCTGATAGACTTCAATAGGTCGATCTGTTGCAAAAATATCAATGCCCTTGGCGGCCCATGCTTTATATAATTGATCGCCTTTGGCTTCAGCTTTGGCATCAAGGTTCCCCAGTGTTCCTAAAACACACATTACGCCTTTTTCGTGCAGCTTTTGATAAAGTTCGGGGTCGGACTCACGGGTTCCGGTAAAAGCCTGAATGTTTTCCCACGGGATGCCACTTTCTTTAAAACGTCTGAATTCATCCATGTTTCGGATGGTAACCGATAAAAAAACTTCATTATTCAAAGCATATAATTTTTTTGCGGTTTCCACGGAGTAAGTGATGATGACACAATTATACAAAGCATGGTGTTTTTCTATGAACTTCAACACGGTTTCGGGGTTCACGCTGCGTTTGATGTCGACAGACAGATGGGTTTGCCTGATTGTGGCCCAGTGTAGCACGTCACGGAAAGCCGGAGGGCTGTATTTGGTCACAGAACCGTAGTTGTCTTTTAACTGCAGGACTTCGATTTCGGTCCATGTTTTTTGATCTATCCGTCCGGAGCCAGTGGTGGTTCTTTCCAGGGCATCATCGTGCATCAGGAAAAGTATTGAATCTTTGCTTTGAGCGATGTCAATTTCAAATAAGGCGTTCGGCACTTGCTGCATTACATAATTCATGGTTTCCAGGCAGTTCTCAGGGTAACCTGCGTAAATCTTCCCGCCACGGTGGGCACTGATGACTGCTTCTTTGCCTTTGGCGTAGGCAAATGTTTTAACCAGGGGATTGTTATTTCCGTTTGGGGTAGAACTGCAGGCAATCAAAAAAGCAAGGGTAATATAAATCAGTTTGAAAAATTTCATGGTTTTTATTTCCAAATTTAGGGAAAACTGCTTTAATTAGAAGAAAATGTTTTCGGGCATTGGAATTCCTGATTTTTATTGCCCAAATAATTCTAATATAAATATCCGTTTTGCAAAATATTCATTGCTTTCTCTTAAATAGTACATTAAACCTCCGGCTAGAGTTGACAGTGGTAAATTACCAGTTGCTTTTTTTGCCGTTAAATAACTGGTAATTATGGGGTCTGTTTGTTTTATTGAACCTATCGCCAAATGAAGATTATTTTGTTTTTCCCAAGCAGAATCGGAGAAGCCGGTCTCATATTTTTCAAGTAACTTACTATCCTTATATCTCTCCAGTTTTGTGGAATCTATTTCCCAATACTTGTTAACTTTTAATTCGTTGATATCTGATAAATACGCTCTGAATTTTGATTCCTGATCGGGATAATTTGCGGCTAAATACTTGTCGAAATCTTCCACAATTTCATTGAGGTATTTTGTCTCGTTTGTTCCCAAATGTTTTTCAAATGTTTCAATTAAAATATCCTTCTTCTCATCTTTTTGGCTGCATGCAATAAATGATAAAATAATTAATATGCTTATCAGTTTTTTCATTTTTATAAGTTTACGCTTCTATCCCATGAACTATTTCATGGTTCATTACCTAGGGGAGTAAGAAAGTTCAAATATAGAAAAATATTCAATATGAAAAGCACGGTATTTGCCGTGCTTTTTATTTTTTCAGGTCTTCTGGATATTGAGTTTATCAAAATGTCCGGGTGAATTATCACAAGAACACTTCGTCAGGCTCAGTGTGCCTTACTTTAACATTTCTGCAATCACCGGACGTTCTTTTTCAAGGTGTTCGTAGTCCAGTTTCACTCCAAACGGAGCCAACGATTTTTCAATGTGTTGGTAAATTGGTTTTACTTGCTCAAAAGATCCGGCTACGCTCATGTAAGGTGTTGCCCCTGAGTAGTTCTTGAGCGTTTTATCGGCACCGGCATCCAGTAAAGCTTTTACAATTTCGGTTCGGCAAAAGAAAGCTGCCACGTGGAGTGGGGTAGACCCGTCCTTGTTTTTAATGTTTAAATTGGCTCCAGCAGCGATGAGGGCCTTGGCTGCTTCTGTTTGGTTAAATGTAATTGCCACGGCTAAGGGAGCTGAACCTTCCCGGTTTTTTTGGTTAATATTTGTTCCGGATTTGATGTGTTGTTTGATCGCTTCCACGTTTCCGTAAAAGGCGGCTTCGTTCAGGCTCATTTGTGGTTTTGCTGTTTTTGTTGTTTGTTCTTTTTCTTCTTGTTTTGGCGAATTACAAGCCATCGTTATGGCGATGACTAAAAAAAGGCCTACTGTTTTTATTGTTTTCATGGTGATACGGTTTTTAAATTTTCGATAAGTGTAAACAAATAAGTGTGATACAAAAAAGGTTTCTGTAGATAAGAAAAGGTATTTAATCCATCCGGGGATGTTGAATTCTTTTAAGAACAGCGCGATAACACTCAATACAATCATGTGGATAATGTAAATGCCATATGAATCTTTATTGAGCTCAAGCTGATAGCGGTTTGCTTTATTAAAATTATTTTGGAAAATATGAATGCAGGTGTACAAGCATCCAAACATCGAGATCACCAGCGAAATATGATACAAATAACTGTCCCAAAACTCGTTGAATACATATTTGTATTCGCCTGGGTTTGCCATATTTTTAAAATAGTTAATAATTAGGATGATATACAGGACAAAGGCGATGTTGAAAATAGTATAGATTGCAACGCGGCTTCTCAGGCTCCATTTGATATTCTCAAAAATGTTACGTTTATAAGCCAGGGTCCCCAATAAAAACGACATAAAATAAATCAAGAGGCGTTCAACTTGGAATTCAGGAAAAACAGAATGGTACCAGCCGGATAAACCAAATGCTGTAATTAATTTGCTGTATGCAACTCCCAGTATAATAAAGATGATAATGACTGTTTTGAATGATGTTTTGCATGGGGCTGCTTTTAATTTGTTTATGCCCAGGTAAATCATTTGAAAAACGAAAAGTATGGGTAGGAACCACAACCATACCTGAGTGGGGTTGTTTGAGAAAAAGGCCAGGTTTTCGTTGGCTCTTTCAAAGAAATGAAAATAGGTGTACCATCTTTCCTGTGACAGCCCCCTGGAGTATAAAAAAATGTATTTATACATGGGGATGAGTGTAAGAACGCCAACAGCCCAAGGCAAGATAATGCGTTTGATTTTTGAAATGATAAATTTTGAATTCCCTTTTTCCTTAATAGAATGTGGGACAAAATAACCGGCGATGAAAAACATCGTGAACATAACGAATACATCAATACATAAACCGATCAGGCCGATCAGGTCGCTGTTATTTGCCGGGTCTTTTACCGACCAACTGAGTTCCAGTCCGGGGGTGTAAACCAAACCGGCATGGATCATAACAACTAAAAGAATTAAAAAACTGCGTAGGTTGTCTAAAAAATAAAGGCGTGTTTTCATGTGTTTTAGATTTTTGTTTTTACTTAAAAATATTTGATGTTAAAGGTCATTCAAATGGCGGGGAGCCACTAAACATGCATGAAGCCAATTGTGTCAAGTTTGAATCATGAATGAAAAATATGACGCGGCGATGTAAATTATGACGCAAAAAGGGTTTGACAATCCATTCTTTCTTTGTATTTTAATCGAAAATTTCACCCTGAACCCATGGCTATTGAACCCCAATTTTGGAACAATGACTTTATCCTAAAACTGGTTTCAATTATTGAAAAAAATCTCGCGAACGAGCAATTCGGTGTATCTGAACTGGCTGCTGAAATTAGTATGAGCCGTTCCAATTTGCTTCGGAAAGTGAAAAAGATTTCCGGGTTATCTGTAAGTCAGTTTATTCGTCAGGTTCGCCTTAAAAAAGCCATGGAAATGCTGAAAAAAGAATCTTCTACCGTTTCGGAAATAGCCTATAAGGTGGGCTTTAGCAGCAATTCTTATTTTATAAAATGTTTCCACGAGTTTTATGGTTTTCCTCCCGGAGAGGTGAGTAAACGCGATTTTAGCCACCAAGTGAAAAGCACGGAAACCAACCAGTCGCAAACCCATCAGTTGGCTGCCATTATGTTTACCGATATCCAGGGGGATACAGCCATGATGCAAAGCGACGAACAAAAAGGACTGGAGGTTAGGGACAGGCACCGTAAAATTTTCAATGCTTATATGCAAAAGTTTAACGGTAAAATTTTGCAGTATTTTGGTGGTGGGACCCTGAGTACGTTCAGCAGTGCCGTTGATGCGGTTCGCTGCGCCATTGAAATGCAACTGGCATTCAAGGAGGAACCGGGCATTCCGGTTCGCATCGGGATACATTCGGGGGATATTATTTTTGAGGAGGACGATATTATTGGCGACGGGGTGAATGTAGCTTCGAGGATTGAATCGCTGGCTGTTTCCGGAAGTGTATTTGTTTCTGAGAAAGTTTTTGATGAGGTGAAGAATAAAGCGGGCATTCATTGCCGGTCTATGGGAATGTTTGAACTGAAAAATGTACACAAGCCTTTGGAAGTTTACGTCATTACCAATGCCGGCCTTACCATTCCTGAAAAAGAAGAAATTGATGGTAAACTAAAAGGAAAAGCATCCACAGATATAAAATGGCAGCGGAAAAAGAAACGCAATGTCCGTTTGGCCTGGCTGGTGGTTTTACTTGTTTTTGTTGTTGGAGCCGTATGGGTGACGAACTCCGGTTATTTTAAGCTGGCTTACAAAGCGACATTTTATAAGGATGGATTTTCTGATAAATCCATTGCGGTGTTGCCGTTTATCAACGATAGCAACGATTCTAGTAATGTCTATATTATTAATGGGTTGATGGAATCGGTGCTGAATAAGCTTCAAAAGATTAATGATTTGCGGGTGATTAGCCGCACCTCGGTAGAAAAATACCGTAATACTGATAAGATTATTCCTGATCTTTCAAAAGAGCTGAATGTGCACTATTTTGTGGAAGGCAGCGGGCAAAAAATAGGCGATCGTATTTTGTTGACCATTCAGTTGGTTGATGGCTACTCAGACAGTCATTTGTGGTCGGAACAGTACGATCGCCAGGTAAAAGATATTTTTCACTTACAGCAGGAAATTGCAAAAAAAATAGCCGGACAAATCCAGGTGCTTATTACGCCGGAAGAAAATGCACAAATTGAGAAGGTTCCTACCGAAAACTTAGTAGCTTACGATTATTTTTTGAAGGCTCTTGATTTGATGAACCAAAACAATTTTGAATCTTTGAAGCAAGGAATTCCGTATTTAGATTCGGCCATTACAGTGGATGAAAACTTTGCGCGAGCTTATGCTGCACGGGCCATGGCTTATTATTACCTCGATATTTTTAATGCTCCTAAAAAATATGTTGCCTTTATTTCCGAAAACGCGGACAGAGCCATGCTGGCTGATCCCGAACTTCCGCAGAGTTTAATTGCAAAAGCTTTGTCTTTTATGCTTCAAGGGAAAATGGCAGTGGCGATTCCTTACCTGGAAAAGGCCCTCGATTTGAACCCTAATTCGGCCATGGTGCTCAATTATTTGTCGGATTATTATGCGAACCATGTTCCAAATTCTGCAAAATATTTGCAGTATGCCATTAAGGGAATCCGTTTAAACCCGGCTGCTTCCGATTCGGCGACAAGTAGTTATATTTATCTGCATCTGGCCAATGCTTTGGTTCAAACCGGATTTGTAAAAGAAGCGGATTGGTACATCAATAAATCATTGGAATACAACCCGGCAAATATATACTCGCATTATGTGAAGGCATACATCGTTTATGCTAAAGACCACAATGCAGTGAGGCTTAAAAACAGCCTGATTAAAACTCTTGTAATGGATACTACCCGTTTGGATGTGATGCAGGAAGTTGCTAAAGTGTGCTATTATTTGAGGGATTACAAAACTTCGTATCGTTATTACAAGAGTTTTACCGATTTGCGCGAACAATATAATTTTGAGTTGTTCCGTTCCGAAGATTTAAAAATTGCTTTTGTATTCCACAAAATGGGATTTGTTGAGGAGGCTGCAAAATTTGTTGAGCGTTACAGGTGGTATGCCGAAAATAATCAATCTATTTACCGTCACATGAACTTGTCAATGCTTTATGCCTACGAGGGAAATGTGGAAAAATCCATTGCTCACCTCAAGCAGTTTGCCGAAGATGAAGAAGATTATTTTTACTGGGTGGTGGTGTTTTTGGAAGATGATCCTTTCTCAGATGATTTAAAAAAACATCCGGAGTTTACAACAATTTTAAAAACCCTCAAACGAAAGTTTTGGGAGAAGCATAAGAAAATTAAAATATCGCTTAAACAACAGAATCTGATTTAACGATGCTGCTGTTATTCCAAAATTTTATTTAAGCGTTCAATATCTTTATTCTTTACGATTATTCCCCAGGCAATAAAATCAATGATCCAGTCTTCTTTCTGTTTTACAAAACGGAAACTTTGCCTGAACGGAATTTTGGGGCTCCAATTCTTAAAGGTGATGTATTCTACTGCCATAACTGATTCTCCATTTTCGGCAGGAATTATTTCTTGCAGATTTACATCGTAACGGTAATTATTTGTTGAATCTGCAAAAAACTCGCGGTACATTGCCATTAACGCTTTTTTATCCATGATCTCATCCGGGTCAGAACCAAAATACATTCCGTTATCAGAGGTTAAAGCGTCTAATGTTTTGATGTCTTTTATGTTCCAGGCTTTTAAATACTGATAGAGTACTTGGCAAATTCCTTTTTTCAGGGTTTCGGGGTCTTTTTCTTCTTGTTTTGGGGTGCATCCAATAACAAAAATAAAGGTCAGGATTGCTAAAATAAATCGTTTTTCCATGGTTTTTCAATGTTAGGTTATAGCTCAAATATACAACATCAACGTGCCGAATAAAAATTTAAGAAGTCTTGAAACTTGTCCTGATTTTTATTGATAAAATTTATTTTGAAGTATCCGCAAGTTTTTCTGCTTTCGATTGTCTAACCGGAAAAATATTTACCCTAAAATCTAATTTAATATGAAAAAGACATTGAGTTTATCGCTTGTTTTGATGTTTGCTTTATTTGTTTCATCTGCTATTATCGCTCAACCTCCTGGCGGGGGACGTATGATGGATCCCGAAGTAATGGCTAAAAGACAAACCGAAATGATGCAAAAAGAATTGGGGCTCGATAAAGAAACTACCGAAAAATTGGCAGAAATTAATCTGAAGTATTCCAAAAAAATGATGGAAACTTTTAAAGAAATGAGAGAGTCCGGAAGTTTTGACAGGGAAAAAATGCGTGAGAAAATGACCAAACTCGACGAAGAAAAAAATAAAGAGCTTAAAAAAATCTTCACCGAAGAACAGTACGAGAAATATGAAAAACTAATGAAAGAAATGAGAGAAAAACGTCCAGGACGTCCTGGCGGAAGGTAGAAGTTTTGATTTATAAGTAAAAAAAGATCTCTTATTCACAGATTTGGATAAGAGATCTTTTGTTTTTAAAACAATTTTGATAATTCTGTTTTTACAAATTCTTCGTCCGGATTAATATCAAAAACCAGACTTGGTTTTAAATAATGCAATTTGTTTTCGCGTTTGAAACGCTCTTCGCCGCCCCCGGTAATATTAAGCATAATCAGATCATTTGCTTTTACAATACCTTCTTTTACCGCTTTGATTAGTGTTGCTGTTGCTACTGCTGATGCAGGGTGAATATCATTTCCTTCCACTTCTTCAAAAAGTTTTGCAGCCGCACGTGTTTCTTCGTTATTAGCTATCAATACATCGCCACCGACATCTTTCATGGCATCGTACAATCCGCCAATAATCGGGTAGGGGGGCTTGCGGTTCGATAAAACCTTGGCATCAATTTCTTCCACTTGTTTGCGAGCCAGTTCATCGTCCAGCGGTAGCATTGCCCTGGAGTCTGCTTTCCAGGCATCGTACAGCGGAACAAACGGATGGTTTTGCGAAACCATTAATTTCATTTTGTTTGATCCGTAACGTCCGTCTTCAATCATTCGCAGGTTGGCCTCCCAGGCAGCAATAGCTCCGGTTCCGCTTCCTACAGCCTGAAAATAATAATCGGGGATTTTTCCGATGCTTGAAATTGCCGAAAGAACCGTGGTTCCCATTCCGTCGCGGCGGGCAACGTTTTTAGCTCCCCCTTCCGGAAGGTATTTATCCAGGTGACAGGCAATGTTCGATAAGTGAATGGCATCAAAATAATCACTGCCGCTTTTTGAACAGATCAGCTTTACACAATCGTTAATTGGTTGGTCGAACCAAAGTGCGTTGATATTGTCTTCCGGAACACTTAGCAAGAGCGGGATTTTGTTCTCCGAACAAACACGGGCAAAAGCACGGGCGGTATTTCCGGCCGAAGCCACAACCAACACTCGTTTTTCGTCGGCTGCTAAACGTCCGCAAACGGCATAGGCTTCAGTTTCTTTAAAAGAACCGGTTTTCATCAGGGCATCTTTTTCGGGCCAATAACCGCTAAACGTAATGTACAGATTGTTTAAACCTAATTCTTTTGCAAGTCCTTCGCTTTTAAAAGTTACTGGTGCGGAAGAACCTGCAAGCATGCGGTAAATCGGAAGCCAGTCGGCAAAACGGTAAATGCCGTATTCTTCGCTTTTTACGTTAAGTTGTTTTTTCTCGTAAATCGCTCGGATCAACGCAGGACGTTCAGCATTGGGCGCATCCAGCATCCAGCCGTTATCTTCAAAAATTTCTTTGGTGTCTTGCGACTCCAATTTGTAATTGGTTTTTTCAATCTGTAATGACATTGTAATAATTTTTTTGAGAGGCAAATTTAGTGAAAGCAAATAGATAATCTATATAGTATTAGGAGATTTTTATAAAAGCCCCTCGATCACCAATGCCTTTAAATTGAGAAAAGAGGGGCTTTAAACCTATAATGAATGAAGTTCTTCAAATTCTTCCGGTTCAAAAGCAATAAGTTTTTCTTTGGGCTTAAGAACCATTCCTGTCCTGAAATTCTGGAGTTTTAATTTTTCTCCAAATTCATTTTTTAGTTTTTTTATGATTTTTTTTGTGTGAATGTTTTTAAGCACAGTTGTCCTGAATTCGTAATCAACGGCATGTGCTTTTATAAGTTTAACCGATTTTAGAACTTTCTCAAATGTTTGATCTCCGATGTTTCCCGTAATTATTTGGTACGATTCCGGGTTCATCTCGTTTTTTATATCCATAGAAATAAAATCGACCAACTTATTTTCTAGTAAAAGATGAAGCAGGTCGGGATTTGTTCCGTTGGTATCAAGTTTTACTTTTAGATTGAGCCGTTTTATTTTGACAATAAATTCATTTAATTGAGGATGTAATGTGGGTTCTCCTCCGGTAATGCATACGGCATCCAATAATTTTTTGTACTTGCTCAAGTAGTCGAAAACGATATTATGTGCAATTGGTTTTTCAAACTTTTCTTGTAAAACCAAATTGGGATTATGGCAATAGCTACACCGGAAATTACACCCCTGTGTAAAAACCACAGCGGTAATATTTCCGGGGAAGTCGATAAGGCTTTGTTTTTGAAACCCGGCTATTTTCATAATTCCCAACTCCTTTTGTTTTTCATTCTGAGAATCCGATAATTTTTCTAAATATTTTGTTCTGTATTTATCACATTAACTAAATTTATTTTGCTTGATACTCCTGTTGTTTGTTGCCGGATTTTTTTATCGAAAAGTTTTCGATCCTTAAATTCTGCTTGTTTGCCGTCGTTCCATTGGTCAACAGGTCTCAGGTAACCAACTATTCTGGAATAAACCTCGCACTTGTTGTAAACGCCCAATTTTTTGCATTCCGGGCAAATGGGGTGTTCCCCGTATATGTAGCCGTGTTCAGGACAAATACTAAACGTAGGAGATAGTGAAAAATAAGGAAGCTTAAAGTTGTTGCAAACCATTTTTGCAAAAGCTTTAACCGATTCGGATGAAAGCTTACTTTCGCCGACAAAGGTATGGAATACGGTTCCCCCGGTATATTTACATTGCAAATTATCTTGCAATTCAAGAGCTTCGAAAATGTCGTTGGTAAAGCCAACAGGCAACTGGCTCGAGTTGGTATAGTAGGGAGCCGCTTTATTTTCCCTGACCTGCTTTTCGTTTGCAACAATGATATCTGGGAATTCATTTTTATCCAGCCTTGCCAGGCGGTAGGTGGTCCCTTCGGCAGGTGTTGCCTCCAGGTTGTAAATGTGGCCGGTTTCTTCCTGGAATTCTTGCAGTTTTTGTCGCATAAACGTTAAAATGTTTTCGGCATACTGCTTTCCTTCTGTAGTTGTAATGTCGATCCCGTAAAAATTAAGTAAGAGTTCGTTCATTCCAACCAAACCAATGGTTGAAAAATGGTTGTCCCAGTATTTCCCGTTTTTTACTTTAATGTTACGCAAATAAAATTTTGAATAGGGGTAGAGTCTGTTTTCTGTTAGCTGTTCAATGATTTTACGTTTAATCTCAAGGCTTTCTTTGGCCAGGATCATCAGTTTTTCTATTCTTTGAAACAGTTCTTGTTCCGATTTCGATTCGTAAGCGATCCGTGGCAAATTAAGCGTTACCACCCCAATTGATCCTGTAAGCGGGTTCGCCCCAAATAACCCTCCACCACGAGATTTCAATTTGCTGGTGTCTATCCGTAAACGGCAGCACATCGAACGGATATCATCCGGCGACATGTCGGAATTAACAAAATTTGAAAAATATGGAATGCCGTATTTGGCGGTCATTTCCCAAATCGCTTCACGGTATTCGTTGTTCCAGTCAAAATCTTTGGTGATGTTATAAGTAGGGATGGGGAACGAAAAAATCCGCCCGTTTGCATCTCCTTCGGTCATAACTTCTGCAAAGGCTTTATTTAAAATGTCCATCTCATGCTGGTAATCGCCATAGCAGCTGTTTTGCAGTTCGCCGCCGATAATTACCGCTGTATCTTTTAAATTATTGGGCACTACTAAATCCATGGTAATGTTGGTAAAAGGAGTTTGAAATCCCACGCGAGTAGGGATGTTCATGTTAAATAAGAATTCCTGCAAAGCCTGTTTAACGTCTTTGTAATCCAGATTATCGTGCCGGATAAAGGGGGCGAGATAGGTGTCGAAATTAGAGAATGCCTGTGCTCCGGCTGCTTCTCCCTGCATAGTGTAAAAGAAATTAACCATTTGTCCCAATAGGGTTCTGAAATGTTTGGCTGGTTTACTTTCTATTTTCCCGGGAACTCCTTTAAACCCGCTTAAAAGCAACTCCTGTAAATCCCATCCAACACAGTAAACACTGATAAAGCCAAGATCATGAATGTGAAATTTGCCATGTTTATGGGCAAGGCCGATTTCGGAGGGGTAAATTTTGTTTAGCCAGTATTGCGAGCTGATGATGGTTGAAATGTGTTGGTTCATGCCTTGTAGTGAATAGGTTGAATTTGCACTTTCTTTGATTCGCCAGTCGTTGTTGTTAATGTAATCATCAACAAGGTCGATGTTGGAAAATAGTTCCTTGATGTTTCTCATCCCCTCGTGTTGCTTACGGTAGATAATGTATGCTTTGGCAGCTTCGAACTGATTTTCTTTGAATAGTTCAATTTCAGCTAGGTCCTGGATGGTTTCAACCAAAGGTGTTTCTTCTTCTAATTTTAGCGTAATTTTTTGAGTAATTTTTTCGGCTAGTTGGCGGTTGGGTTTCCCGACTGCCCGCAAAGCTTTAAAAATGGCAAAGGTGATTTTTTCTTTTTCAAAAGGCAGAATGCGCCCGTCTCTTTTTCTTACAGTTTTGATAGCTCCATTAATCTTCATAATAAAAGGGTTTAAGTAATCAATGGTAGCAGTGGAATAAAAATAAATTACCAGGAGGAAATAAATCCTTCTAAGCTTTTTCTCCCGAAAGCTACGAAAAAAGTAAAAATTGATAGGTCTTCCGGCTTTCCCGATTTTCAATGCCTTCCCATCCGCCAGTCGGCGGACAGTGGCGTAAGTATTGAAAATTCATTTGACTGTAACAGTCAGGGACTCACGGCTGCGGGGACAGCTACTGTTTCTGACAGTATTCCCTTACATCAATTCCTGAAACAAAATTATTAATTATTGAGACCGGAATTTTAGGCGGGGTATTTTGTTATGAAAAAGAAATTAACAGCATAAATTTTAAAAAGTCAGTGTGTTAAATAAATGAAATATGTTTGCGATTTTTAGCAGGCGATATTTTAAAGCTTGCTTATGTTTTTTTCGAATAAATCTTGAGAACTTTTTGGCGAGATTATTTTAACTGAAATTTAATCTTTGACGCATAAAACAATATCACTAACTTTGCAAACGATACAAAAATAAACAGGAACATGATTAACATTACTTTACCGGATGGTTCGGTTAAACAGCATGAAGCAGGAATTACTGCCTTGGAAATTGCTAAAGAAATTAGCGAAGGGCTGGCACGTAATGTGTTAGCTGCTAAAATTAATGATGAGGTATGGGATGCAACCCGTTCGATTACGACGGATGCAAGGGTAAAGTTGTTAACGTGGAATGATACTGAAGGAAAAGCCGCTATGTGGCATTCATCGGCTCACCTGATGGCTGCTGCAGTTGAACAATTATACCCTAGAGCTAAATTTGGTATTGGCCCGGATATTGAAAACGGTTTTTATTATGACATTGATTTGGGCGATCGCGTGATCACGGATGCAGATTTTCCAAAGATTGAAGCCAAAATGAAAGAATTGGCTAAGGAAAAGCATGGTTTTGAGCGCAAGGAAGTTTCAAAAGCAGAGGCCTTAAAATATTTTGAAAATAAAGGCGATGAGTATAAACTCGAATTGATTAGTGAGTTGGAAGACGGACAAATTACCTTTTACCAAACCGGCGATTTTGTTGACTTGTGCCGTGGTCCCCACTTGCCTGATACTTCTTTTATCAAGGCGGTAAAAATACTAAGCGTTGCCGGAGCTTACTGGCGCGGCGATGAAAAACGAAAACAGTTAACCCGTTTATACGGGATTACTTTCCCAAAAGCCAAAGAACTTACAGAATACCTGGAGCTTTTGGAGGAAGCAAAAAAACGCGATCACCGTAAACTGGGAAAAGAACTCGAATTATTTGCCTTTTCTCAAAGTGTTGGTTTGGGCTTGCCGCTTTGGTTGCCGAAAGGAGCCCAGTTGCGCGAAAGCTTGGAATTATTTCTGAAAAAGGTTCAGCGTAGGGCCGGTTATGAGCAGGTAATCTGCCCGCATATAGGGAACGTGGAGTTGTACAAAACTTCGGGACACTATGCTAAATATGGGGCGGATTCGTTTAAACCGATCAAAACCCCTTATGAAGGCGAAGAGTATTTTTTGAAACCCATGAACTGCCCGCATCACTGCGAAATTTACAAGGTAAGCCCAAAATCATATAAAGATCTTCCGCTTCGCCTGGCCGAATTCGGTACGGTTTACCGTTACGAGCAAAGTGGTGAACTGCATGGTTTGACCCGTGTTCGTAGCTTTACCCAGGATGATGCACATATTTTCTGTACTCCCGAGCAATTAAAAGATGAGTTTAAAGGAGTGATTAAAATTGTGATGCATATTTTTAAAGCACTGGATTTTAAAGATTTTATTACCCAAATTTCGTTGCGCGATCCTAATAATAAGGAAAAATATATTGGAACCGATGAGGTTTGGGAAAAATCGGAAAGAGCTATTATGGAAGTTTCGGAAGAAGAAGGCTTGAATGGCGTGATTGAATATGGCGAAGCTGCTTTTTATGGCCCGAAAATGGATTTTATGGTAAAAGATGCCTTGGGACGTAAATGGCAACTGGGAACCATTCAGGTGGATTATAATTTGCCCGAACGCTTTGAATTGGAATATGTTGGCTCGGATAATGAAAAACACCGCCCGGTGATGATTCACCGTGCCCCGTTTGGTTCGATGGAACGCTTTGTGGCCGTACTCATTGAGCATTGTGCCGGTAATTTCCCTTTGTGGCTAACTCCAAATCAGGTTATTGTTTTGCCAATCAGTGATAAATATCAAAAATATGCCGAAAAAGTTTTAAAATTGCTAAATAATTCCGATATTCGCGCCCGCATTGATAGCCGCAGTGAAAAAACCGGAAGAAAGATACGGGATGCTGAGGTTCAGAAGATTCCCTACATGTTGATTGTAGGCGAGAAAGAAGAAGGTGACAACATGGTTTCGGTTCGTAGGCACGGAGAGGGTGATTTAGGGGCAATGTCGGTTGATAATTTTATTAAAAGAATTAATGACGAAATCGCTAAACTGATTGAAGAGTAATTGGTTTGGAGGTTTTTTATGTATAATTAAAGTTTAGGAGGTTTTAATCATCGCAAAGAGTTTTAGTCATGGCCGTGGACGTCGTCCAAGGGGCGGGTTTAAAAAGAAAGAAGATCCGCATCGTATAAATCAATTTATTACTGCTCCGGTTGTGCGGGTAGTTGGCGAAAATGTTACGGTTGGCATTTATCAGCTCAAAGAAGCCTTGGATATGGCTGAAGAGCAGAGCCTTGATTTAGTTGAAATCAGCCCGACAGCTAGTCCGCCTGTTTGTAAAATTATTGATTACAAGAAGTTTCTTTACGAATTAAAGAAAAAGCAAAAAGAGATTAAAGCCAAAACAGCCAAAGTGGTTGTGAAGGAAATCAGGCTTGGACCTCATACCGATGACCATGATTTTAATTTTAAATTAAAACATGCCGTTAAATTTTTGGAAGATGGGGCAAAGGTTAAAGTTGACGTATTCTTTAAAGGAAGAAACATTATTTATAAAGAAAAGGGAGAAATCATATTGTTGAAATTTGCCCAGGAGCTGGAAGAGTATTGTAAAGTAGAACAATTGCCAAAACTGGAAGGAAAGCGGATGATTATGATTATTGCTCCGAAAAAATAAGGATTTTATTAAACTAAATATCAAAACAATAAGTAATGCCAAAAATGAAAACGAAAGCCAGTGCCAAAAAAAGGTTCACCGTAACCGGTTCTGGTAAAATTAAGAGGAAGCATGCTTACAAAAGTCACATCCTGACCAAAAAAACGAAAAAACAAAAACGTAATTTAACGTATTTCAGTATCGTTGATCCGGCAGATGAGAGTAAAGTAAGAGAAATGATTCAAAAGTAAACAAATGTTAAACTTATTTTAAGCCGTAAGATCTCTGTGTATAGCAGGGGCGCTTAATTTAAAAAAGAAAAAAAATGCCAAGATCAGTAAATGCAGTAGCTTCAAGAGCTCGTAGAAAAAAGCTAATGAAGAAGACCAAAGGACAATTTGGTCGTAGAAGCAATGTTTGGACGGTGGCTAAAAATTCATACGAAAAAGGCCAACAGTATGCATACCGCGACAGACGAAACAAAAAAAGAACGTTTAGAGGATTATGGATTCAACGTATTAATGCAGGAGTTCGTGAATATGGATTATCTTATTCCGTATTTATGGGCAAATTGCACGAAAAAAATATTCAGTTGAGCCGTAAAGTACTAGCCGACTTAGCAATGAACAACCCGGAAGCATTCAAAGCCATTGTTGATGCTGTAAAATAAACCCGGAATTTGTTAAAATATTTTAAGACGCTGCCTTTTGGCAGCGTTTTTTTTGCATTTGTCTTTTGCTTTGAATTGACGTAAATTTGTTAGTGTTATAATTACCTTTTACATGAAAAAAGTTTCGTTATTTCTTATCTTTCAATGTGTAATAATTTTGAGTATTTTTTCTCAAAATCAAAATACCGATTTGCTAAATCAGCGGGAGCAGGTTTATCAGCATTATAAAAGTTTTAGGGATACCATGACTATCCGAACTTGGATTAATATGGTTGAACTCTCGAAACGACTTGAAGCTGTGGTTGTTGAAGATGATAAAATTTTGAAAAACCTGCCGCAGGATTCTCCCGTGACAGTTAGTAATGATCCAAGGATTAATCAGTTGGCACAGGAAAAAGAACAACTGATTAACGATAATTTACGTTTGAATAATGAAAATGAGGCCTTTTCCAACAGGAAAAACACCTATGTGTTTTTTATTGTATTGCTTGTGATTTTGCTGATATTTTCCAGCTTTTATTGGATAAGAAACACGATGAAGTTTAAGCAAATGTTAACGCAAAATACCAAAGACGATAAGAAAATCTTGAACCTCAAGCAGCAACACAAAGAAGAAACGGATGCTTTGAAAGAAGAAATAGAACAATTGAAGGCCGATAAAATGATTGTAGAAAACAGTGCCAATCAAATTAAAAAATCTTTTGATGTTTTGAAATCGGAGAGCAGCATGGCAAAGAATAAAGTGAGTGATGTAGATGACGAGGCATTGAACGAGGTTCGTAAAGAAATGAAGGAATTAACTTCTGAGATTGCTAAAGTTTTGGTTGAAAAACAAAAGCTTGAAGAAGAACTCCTCAATGCGAATGAAAAACTGAAAACTCAAGAAGAATCAGGCAAAGCTATTGAGGATGAACTGGAGAACCTGCTCAAAAAATTGAAAAAAGAATAGCCTACACGTTTATTCCAAACTTTTTTATGCGTCTGTCCAACGATTGCCAACTAATTTTTAATAAGGCGGCAGCTTTAGATTTGTTATAATCGGATTTTTCAAGAGCCTTAATAATCAAAGTCTTTTCAGTTTCTTCCAAGTCATAGTTTTCCGGTAGCTGAACAGCAATTTCTTTTTTAGCCATTTTTTGAGGGTTCAAAATAAAGTGTTCTAATTTGAGTTCACCTCCCTCACAAATAATCAGGGCTCTTTCTACAATGTTTTTCAGTTCCCTGATGTTTCCCGGAAAATCGTAACGGATCAACTCTTTTTCAATGTTCGGGTCAATCAAAGTTAATGGCATGGCCATATTGTGCGAAAATTGATTGATGAAGTGATTCAGCAGCATGGGGATGTCTTCGCGGCGTTCGCGCAATGGCGGAATATGTATAATAAAAGAACTCAAACGATGATAAAGGTCGAAGCGGAATTTGTCTTCATCGCTGAGTTTTTCAAGATTGCGGTTAGAGGCCGCAATTACACGTACGTCAACATCAATCTGGCTGCGCGAACCAACCTTACTTACCTTTTTTTCTTCCAGTACCCTAAGCAATTTTGCTTGTTGTCCTAGCGGCATATCACTGATTTCGTCAAGGAAAAGGGTGCCTTTGTTTGAAATTTCAAACCAGCCGGCTTTATCTTCGGTGGCCCCGGTAAAAGAACCTTTTTTGTGTCCGAAAAATTCACTCTCAAATAAGGTTTCAGGGATGGCCGAGCAGTTTACCGAATGAAAATAATTTTTGCGTCGTTCGCTTAAAAAATGAATTCCCCTGGCGATGAGTTCTTTGCCTGTTCCGCTTTCGCCGGTAATTAAAACCGAAGTGTCTTTGGTTTTGGCTAGCTTGGTCATCAAATTTACAATATTTTTAATAGCCGGGCTTTTCCCAATCAATCGATGCCCAATATCTTCCTGTATTTCTTTTGAGAGGTAAGAAACGCTTGATTCGGCTTCTTTTAGTTTTTTGTTCAGGCTGATAAAACGTTTGGTGCGTTCAATGGCATTATTGATATCAAGCAGTCTGAAAGGCTTTGGAAAATAATCGGTGGCTCCAAAACGCATGGCTTCGATTACGCTTTGCATGTCGCCATGTCCCGAAATCATAATCACCTCAATAGCCGGGTAGCCTTTTTTGATGAGTCGGAGAACCTTTAACCCATCCATTTCAGGAAGTTTAATGTCTAATATACAGATGTCTATTTCTTCTTTTTCCAGGATTTTGAAAGCCTGGGAAGGCAGCTCGGCTTTAAATACGGTAAAACCATTGCTCGATAAGAATTCTTCAATCTCATCGCGAACGTGTTGTTCGTCATCCAAAATTAAAATACTAAGATCTTTCATGTTTTATTATTAAGCATCGGCAGAGCGATGATCATTTTTGTGTATTTATTTTCTTTACTTTCAACTTTTATATCGCCATTCATTTCTTTAATGATTCCATAAGAAATGGATAGCCCGAGCCCGGTGCCTTCGTCGGCAGATTTTGTCGTATAAAAAGGATCGAAGATATTTTCCTGATGTGTCTTTGAAATACCGGTTCCGTTGTCTTCAATCTCTATACAAATATTTTTTGCTTTTTGATAAGCCGTTATTTGTATCACTTTTTTAATGTTGTTATCAAGTTTTTCTTTTTCGTTTAAGGCATAATTGGCGTTCGAAAAAAGATTAAGCAATACCTGCTCCAGTTTGTAGGGATTCCCGAAGATAAAGGCTTTTTTGAGATCAAGCTTCAGTTCAAATGAAATATTTTGTTTGATGTATTGGTGTTTGATCATACTGAGGGCATCGTGAATTACCATGTTTACATCCACTTTCACAAACTCGGCTTTGTCCTGGTCACGTGAAAAGGCTCGGATATGATCGATAATCATTCGGATACGGTCAATGTCTTCAAATGATTTTTTAAGCTTCTTGTCAAGGTATTCTTTGTCTAAATCTCCTTTGTCGGATTTGTACTGAATATTGTCGAGCAATAATGAAATCGCTCCCAAAGGCTGGTTGATCTCATGGGCAATACCGGCAGCCAGTTTACCCAACGACTCCAGTTTCGATTTCTGGATCAACAATTGTTGTTGTTCTTCTGTTTTTTTGAGTTCCTCTTTTACACGGTTTTCAAGTCGGAGGTTCAACTCTCTGAGTTCTGCCGCATTTTTTTTGCGTTCGGTAATATCGGTAATAAAGGTCAGAACCGCATCCTGGTTTTCCCATTGAATGAGTGCCGATTTAAGCTCGAACCATTTAGGTTCCCCCGATTTTGTATAAGCTTGGATGTCGTAACGTTCAGTTACATCTTCTCCTTTTAAACGTCCCAGGTGGTTCTGATAAACCACTTCCTGATAGTCGGGGTGGACAAATTGCGTAAACGGTTTTGAGATGGATTCTTTGGGAAGAAACCCCGTGATTTCATAAAGTTTCGGATTGATGAATTTTACAATCCCATCGATGGTGAGCATAATCCCGTCGTTGGCATTTTCAAAAATTTGCCGGTATTTTTCCTCGCTTTCGCGAAGCATTTCTTCGGCCTGGATACGCTCGGTTATTTCTTTCTGAAGCTCAAGGGTGCGTACGTTTATGCGGTTTTCCAGATCATTATTTAATTTTTTAAGCTGGCTTTCGATATTGTTCCGGTGAATAGCGGTTCCAATTAAATTGGCTGCTGTAGCCAGGGTGCTGATTTCCTGTTCGGCCCATTCGCGTTCTTCCAGGCAATCGTCGAAACCTAAAAAACCCCACCAGTAATCCTGAACAAAGATGGGAACAATAACCATGGATAAGATGTTTTGTTGCATCAATTTTTGTTGTTCTGATTTTGGAAATTCGCGTACTAGGCCGTAAAGCGGTTTGTGTTTAGATAATACTGATATCCAGCGTTTGAAACCGGAAGTTTTCAACGGAATGTCCTGCAAATCGTAATCGCTGATTTTCGATTTGATGCCTTCGGCTACCCATTCAAAAATCTGGCTGGTATATATTTTTCTCGACCGGGTTTCATTTTGAAAAAGATACACCCGGCTTACCGAAGTGGCTTTTCCCAGGTTTTTTAAAACCTTGGGAATAATTTCTTCGAGGCGGGTCTTTAATAAAAATTCTTCTCCTGCAAAACTGACAGCTCTTAAAATATTGGCTCCTTTTTTCCGGTCGCGCTCAGCGATGGCCCTTTTTTCTTCTTCAATCTTGATTTTCTTTTGGAGTCTGATGGTGTTTATTTGTTCGTCGACAACAGCAAGAATATCATCTTTGGTAACGGGTTTTACCAAAAAGCCGTTTACGCCAAGTTTTATGGCCCGGGTGAAATATTGGGGCTGGCTAAAGGCTGTTACAATGATGATACGTACTTCAGACTGTAGGGATTTTATGTTGTTAATCATTTCGAGGCCATCCATTTTTGGCATACGGATGTCGCTGATGATTAAATCGGGCTTGTGTTTTTTGTAAAGTTTGAGCCCTTCCAGCCCATTTTCTGCAACGTATAGTTCACTGGCCTTTTCTTTAATAAAAGGGGTGTAAAGCTTGCGAATAGGGGTTTCGTCTTCTATATATAATATTTTAATATCATCATTCATGGGACTGGTTTAGTGCTTTTTATAAATTTTTTCACCAGCTTCAATTTTTACCGTTAAGGTGTTTTCTACTGGTGTGATGGGGCACGAGTACTTATGATTGTAGGCACACAGCGGATTATAGGCCAGGTTGAAATCAATGATGGTGGAGTCACTGTTTGGGATGCGAAAATCCAGGTAACGACCGGCACCATAAGTTTCTTTTCCGGTGGTTAAATCACGGTAAGGGATAAACAAATAATCTTTGTATTCTTCCTTTTCAGTCAGGGCTATGTTTTGATAAGCCGTTAACACACATCGAACCGAATCAATGTAAAAATACAATTTGCCATAATTTCGGTAAACCGGGAGCCGGTCGGTAGAGGTCTGCATCTCAAATTCTGTTTGAACAGAATCTTTTATAAACAACGCTTTTACTTTAAATCTCGGATTGGGCGGATAGTAGTTCAACCATACAAATGTTTCTTTTTGTTCGTCGGTTAAGGGGCTGTCGGCTTCGGTAAAGGCAATATCCTTGTCGTTACGGTGATGGGTGATTTCATCGATATAATAGCCTTTGTTGAGTTCATTCAGCGCCGTTTCGTTATCGCTTTTAAAAAACAGGCGGACATATAAATAAGCAATGGCTTCGTTAAGAACCGTACGAAATCCCTGACTGGAGGTCCACCATCTTTTTTGGTCGTAGCTGCGATCCTCACCGGCGATGATGCCAATTTCCATTTCGTCTCCAACGGCTTTTTGAAATAAATGTTTGCTCCTGCGTGCGTGGCATCCCAAGGTATACACGTTTACCCGTTTTTGCTGCAGCTTGTTTTTCTCAATCCATTGTTTCATTAGCAGTCCCGTGGCATAAGTGCGGTCGCGGCTTACCGTGTTCGGAATGGAAACCTTATGAATCAGGTTGCTGTCCATGCCCATTCTTGTCAGGGTTGCTTTCATTAAATCGGCCGAAGTATTGTAGCCCGTCAGGTAATAGCCTTGTCCGATAGGTTTTCCGGTAATCAGGATTTGGTCGTAGCCGCCATCATAAAATTCTTTCATCATGTTCCGGAGGGTGTAATCGGGTAAGAATCCTTCAACCACCAAAAGATTGCTCGGAACCGGATCGTTTAGCGATAAATAGCGGTTCAGATTTCGAATACTAAACACAATAAGAATGGCTATGATAAGCAGGATAAGGATTCGGGAGAACCAGCTTAATCTTATTCGTTGTTTACGGGTAACAAGTTTTATCCGGGACATTTTTTTAAAAAATTAAAAAGCCAAGTTAGCAAATTTTAATGATTCTTTTTATGAAACCTTTTTTAATCATTTTCTTACATTTGTTATCCCTTGTTATGGAACTAGATAAAATCAGACGAGAATATAATAAAGGCAGCTTGGATGAACATGCTGTGCAGAAAGATCCTTTCCTGCAATTTAAATTGTGGATGGAGGATGCCCTGAATTTTGTAAAGGACGAACCCACGGCCATGGTTTTATCAACGGTTGATGATAACCGGCCTTCCTCGCGTATTGTTTTGCTCAAAGATTTCGGTTCAACCGGCTTTACTTTTTTTAGCAATTACGAAAGCCGGAAAGGAAAAGAAAT
The DNA here is from genome assembly GCA_963664245.1 of Bacteroidales bacterium. Classification (GTDB taxonomy): domain Bacteria; phylum Bacteroidota; class Bacteroidia; order Bacteroidales. The sequence continues at coordinate 667,478 of OY760934.1, read as the reverse complement.
GCAGGAAAATTCACAGGTTTCCCTTTTGTTTTTCTGGAAAGAACTCGAACGCCAGATCAGGATCGAAGGAAAAGTGGAAAAAACACCGCCGGAGATTTCGGACGAGTATTTTCAGGGGCGTCCGTTTGAGAGCCGGGTTGCGGCATCGGTTTCAAAACAAAGCAGGAAAGTAAAAAACAGGGAGGAACTGGATCGTGCATTTTCCGAATTCAAATCTAAAGTGAAAGGTGAAAGTATTTCGCGACCGGATTTTTGGGGCGGGTACCGCCTGATCCCGGATTATTTTGAGTTCTGGCAGGGTAGGGAAAACCGCATGCACGACAGGATTGTTTATGAACCGGAAGGAGAGGGGTGGACGCTGAAAAGGTTGGCCCCGTAATTTGTTCGTACGCAGCAGATAAAGATTTTTTCAATAAAATATAAAAAATACCAATCATATCATGGACGACAAAACACTTCTTCTGATTGTCATGCTGGCCTACATGGCCATTTTAATTGTTTACGGAATTTACCAGGGACGGAAAGTAAAAACCGGGGCCGATTATGCCATTGCCGGGCGTAAGTTGCCGGGTTGGGCGGCGGCCTTATCGGAACGGGCCACCGGCGAATCTTCCTGGGCCCTGTTGGGATTGCCCGGTGCGGCTTATGCTACTGGTTTAACCGAAATATGGACCGCCATCGGTTGTGTGTTCGGTATTCTTACCGCCTGGATTTTGTTGGCATGGCGACTGCGCAACGAAGCCGAAAAGTATGATGTGAACACCTTTACGGAATACATTGCCAAACGCCACGGCGATAAAGGAAACTGGCTGAGAATTGTAGGCAGTTTTACCATTGTTTTCTTCTTTTTCTTTTACGTGGGAGCCCAGTTTTTGGGTGGTGGGAAAACCCTGAATGCCATGTTTGATATTGCCCCTTGGCTGGGGATGTTGATCACCGCTCTGGTGATTATTCCCTATACCATTTATGGCGGCTTCCGATCGGTGGTTTATACCGATGTTATCCAGGCTATTGTGATGATTGCGACCTTGATTCTGGGACCTGTTTTCGGTTTTATTTATTTGTCGAACCACCCGGATTTGTATGCCACTAATATTTCAGATGCCCTCCGGATGGCCGGGCCGGAGTATAACCTGACCGGTGGAGTAGGAGGGTTTATGGGTGGAATTGTTATTGCCAGCGGCTTTTCGTGGTTCTTTGGTTACCTGGGCGGACAACCCCAGCTAAGTATGCGTTTTATGGCCATCAGCGATGAAAAACAAGCCAAAAAAGCCCGCAATATTGGGGTGGTATGGACCATCGTGGCTTATATGGGAGCCTTGTGTTTGGGGTGGATCGGTTTGGCGATTTTTGGTCCCAACGGATTACAGGATCGTGAAACAGTAATGCCGGAAGTTGTGTTGCTGGTGTTTCCAACGGCCATTGCCGCTATTTTAATTATGGGAGCCATTGCAGCTATGACTTCTACGGCTAACTCTTTGCTTATCCTTTCTTCTACCGAATTATCCGAAGGCTTTTTAAAACCGTTTTTAAAATCGGATAAAAATACCCTTTTACGTTCGCGTATTATCACTACTTTGCTTGCTTTTATTGCCCTGGGATTGGCTTATGTTTTGCCGTCTAATTTTATTCATACGCTGGTAGGCTGGGTTTGGGCCGGTATTGGCGGAACCTTTTCGGTCGTCATCCTTTTAACCCTGTTTTGGAAGAAATATCATACTAAAGCAGCTATATTAACCATCATTGTAGGGTTGTTTTTTACCATTATCTGGATTACCTCCGGAATGGATAAGGTAATTACTTCGCGTATTTTAACCTTTTTTGTGGCTGGTTTAGTAGCTGTTTTGGGGACTTATTTTATAAAGGATAGGTAGGGGAGTCTTTTCCTTTCTCTCAATTGTTTTTATATATAAAAAAGAAAATGATTGATAATTAACTCATGGATAGATAATAAAAAAACTAAGTTAAAAGCAATTATACTTAGGTTGAAAATTAATCGATGTTTCTTTTGAACCCTGAAATTTTCTAAGGTTATACTTTTATTTAAGAAGATTATTAAGATAAGTACAACTAGTAAGAAAATGAATATCTGATATGGAAACTGAATAAAGGTTGATATAATTGTGAAAATGAAAAAGAAATAATAGGTGTTTAAAACCAACATCCATCCAATATAGTGTTTGCTGAAGCTTCCAATCAGTCCTAAAATAACTATCGAAAAAAAGATATATCCCAGTATTCCTATTGTTTTTATATATTCTATAAAGTTTGAATAAACTCCGACTTCTTTTAAATCCGTGTAACTCTTGAAAATCTGGTAACAAAAAAGTATTAAAGCCAGGAATATAACAATTTGATGAATTAACGTGTAAAGTAATTTTCTTCTCATTTTTAATTGATTATTTCCCTTTTCTATAACTCTGGGATTTCTCATAATATCTTTTGTTTTAGCATTAGTAACGTACGTCTGTTATTTTACTTCTATATTTCAATAATTTTCCCGTAACATTGAGCAAGGATTAATCAAAAATAATCAATATAAAATCATCATTCCATTAATGCCGGGGAGAAGCATCATTTCAAATATATAAAATAAATCGATATGCGAACTGAATTAAAAAGATTGGATGAGCTGATAAAAGGCAGGGACAACCCCGTGCCCTGGGTTTGCTTAAATTTTTATTGCTTTGCAAAAGCTAACATGATCTCCGTTCCAGATATCGCTTTGTGGGAGAACGTCGGTATAAAAACCTGCTGGCTTGAAATTACCCTCTTCCAATATTTTTGTGATTTCTTCATGTGAAAAGAAATGCGTCCAGAAACGATAAATTTTGCTTTTATTTTCCCCGATTACATGGTGTTGGTAAAGGATCACTTTTTCTTTCTCGTAAAGAAAAGATTGACTCAATGCCAAATAAGGATTTGGGCTCCAAAAGCCTTTTTGGTGGCATTCCCAGCTTTTGGCCGTTACTTTATTCTCGATTTTGTTGTCGTTCAGTACATCGAAAATAAAAATCCCTCCTTGTCTCAATACTTTGCGAACCAGTTGTAAAACCTTCTTTCTTTCATTGGGATTTAATACGCCTAGGTCGGTAAAGATCATCGTGACCAAATCGAATTGTTCGGCTTCCAAATCCAGATCGAGGTAATTGGCGCAGGTGTATTGGATATTTACGTTGTTTTCCACTGCTGATTTTTTAGCGTATGCAATGGAGTTTGCCGAAATATCAACCCCGTGAACATGGTGTCCTTTGTGGGCATACATTTCGGTATATAATCCCGGGCCACATCTCAAATCCAAAATGTTTGATTTTTTTCTGGAAATTGTTGCATGATCCAATTCACGTTTTTTTCGATACTTGATTTTTTACGGCTACCCAGATTCAATTTCGGGGTTCAGGTGAATATCTAATATTTGTTTTGAAATGTATGCATCATCCCACATAAAAGCCGTTCCTTTTTCGTACAAAGCCGGCTGCTTTATATCATTTATAATAGCTGATATATTCATGATTAATATGTTTTAGTTTGATAATAAATACAATGAAATAAGCACCGATTGATTTTATCAGTACAAGATTTTTCCTGGATGGGAACTAAACAATACTATACTTGTGTTTTGAAAACAGAACAAAGATAAAAAATATATAGATTTAAATGCTTTGAATTTTAAATAACTAACTAAAAAAGGGAACCTATTCATGATAAATAGGTTCCCTTTTAATCGTTTACAAAAACTTATATTTTCTTGTTTAAAATTTAAAATAATTCAATAAATTTTTGATATAGCCTCAAAAGTGGAGGTGACTCCTGTAGAACGACATCTATATGCGTGCGTCCATTCAAATCGACCCAGGTATAGATCACAGCAATATAACCAAGAGCTGATATCTTAATTTCCAGATCTTCGTCCCAATAGTCTCCAGGAATTCTGAACGTAGCTTTTCCATCAATGTCAGTGCATACGCCTACATCTGAGTCTTCAATGACTATAGTAGCAAAAGGTATAGGATCGTCTGAAGAATCTGTGACAGTAAAGGTTATTACATGATCTTCACAATAAGCTCTTGTGGGAGTTACGGAAAGTCCGATTAAAATAAGTACCGAAAGTACCAATAAATTTTTTTTCATAATAAATTGCTTTAAGTTATTAATAATAGTGATATAAAAATAAAGTGTATATACTTGTATCAAGATGAGGAAGATCCTGATCAAGACGATGATATGCTTAATGCTTCTGTAAGTCAGTGTCTTATAGAACAACAATGTTTTTATTACTTTATATATTCTAACTCCTTGGTTCGAAAATTCTAACCTCTTTTTTATTACACTGAATAACATGATTTTGTATTTAAAAACAATTTTTTTAACACCAAATCATTATTTGTCTTTTGGGGAGCATAAGACAATGCTATTTTAAATAATAACTTATTAAAGTTGTATATATTGTTCTTAACAAGATATTTGTTCTAAATTTTTTTTGAATTATTTTTTAAACTTTGTCGTTAATATTGACTACTAAAGGTTTGTGGCGCTTTTTAAAGCTCTTTTTTGTAAGTTTGATTTTATAAATTTGATAAAAATGATTTAATATTACATTAAAATTTAGTAATATAGCGGCGCATTGTGAACAAATTCTATCTGGTAAGAGGTGACTAAATTTCTGGTAATGAGCTGAGTGATATGGATGAATTGTATAGTGATATGGATATTGACTATTTTGCAGAGCTTTATGAAAAGTATTATGCACAAATGGTTTTGTTTGCAGAAGGATTTTTATATGATCGTGATGAGGCTAAGGATGTTGTTCAGGATGTGTTCTCTGATCTTTGGAAAAAAGGGGAAAAACCTTATTTGTATTCATCGGAGAAAACCTACCTCTTTGCTTGTGTTAAGAACCGGGCAATTAACCGGATTAAAAAATTAAATATTATTGATAAGCATCAGGATCAATTACAGGAAGCTTATTTATTTTCTTGCCAGCCAGATATTCCACTGGACGAAAATCTTAAAAATCAGATTAAGGCAATTTTAGAAGGAATGCCTTTACAAATGCGCTCGGTTTTGGAGTTGCATGTGTTTAAAGGTTTAAAGTATGCTGAAATAGCCGACAAACTAGGTATAAGCATAAACTCGGTAAAAACCCAAATGAAGAGAGCATTTAAACGCTTCAGGAAAGAGATCGGGCTTTATAACTTCTTGCTCTTTCTGCTTTTTACTTTTTTTAAGTTTTAGTTAAGAAATAGTTGATCTTTTTGTCACCCTTTTTTTATATGTTCTTTATAAATAATTACTATGAGCAGATTTAAGTTGCATATTCGATGGGAAGTTTTCCGAAAAGCTGTAAAAGGTGAATTGAATGATGAGGACCGGATACAGTTTCAAAAATGGTTGAACCATCAGAAGCAAAACCAGGTATATTTTGAAAAAGCGAAAAAGTATTACGCGAATAAAGATGTTGACTATCCTGATTACGAGGATGCATTTAAAGAATTTTTGCATAATACCGTAAATCGTAAACCTCAAAGCCGTTTTATTTATTTAAAAGTTGCGGCCGTTGCCACAGTCTTAATTTGTAGTGGCTATTTTATCTTTAAAAGTTCCCTTTTTGTAAATAAAGAGATTCTTCAGATCGAAAAATTTTCGCGTATTGAACCGGCCATTGATAATATAAAACTTATCCTTTCGGATGGCAGGGAGTTATTGTTGGATGATAAAGAAAAAGTAGAGATACCCGAATTGAATTCCAGTATAAAGAAAGTAGAAAATACAATCGACTATCAATCTTTTAAATTGTCAAAGGTTGAAGAACCCAAGCCTAATACGATTAACATTCCTAAAGGCAAAACCATGAAAGTGATTTTGTCTGATAGTACCGTTGTATGGCTAAATGCACAATCGAGCATGAGCTATTTGGTTCCGTTTACAAGAGAAGAAAGAAGGGTGAAAATTACGGGTGAGGCTTATTTTGAGGTTAAACGTAATGAAAAACTCCCGTTTATTGTTGAAACTGAAAGTACAGAGGTTAAAGTTTTAGGAACCAAGTTTAATGTTAATTCCTACAATATCAACGATGGAGTTTATACCACTTTGCTCGAAGGTTCTGTTAGTGTTACCAAGCTAAATAGTGGAGATAATGTTGTTTTAAACCCAGAAGAACAAGCGGTTGTTTCCCTTGATGAATCTATTGTTGTAAATAAGGTAAACCCTAACCTGGTTTTAGACTGGAAAAACGGTTTGTTTGTGTTTGACAACGAAAAGTTATCGGGCATATTTGAAGAACTCTCCAGATGGTATGATGTTCCATATGAATTTGATGCCGAGTCGTTGAAGGATATAAAGTTTAGCGGATACCTGGAGCGTAACAATGAATTGAATGATTTGCTAATGCTGTTTGAAGAAACAAAAGGAGTGAAATTTAAAATGAGAAACGGCTTGTTGGTAATTTGTGATTATAAACAAATTTAATATCACTATATAGTAACGGGAAAGATGCTGCCACATCCCTCCCGTTATGCCACATCTATTATCAAATTAATTAAATAAATGTAACAACTAAAACGCAAATTTATGGAAAAATTTTTAACTAGTTTAAGATTACGAAGGTTAATCTTAAATGCACCTAAATTAAAAATCCTGGCAATTGCTATGATTTTGATTATGGTGTTTGGATTGTTTCCTAAGGCTACTTTTGCACAAGACAAAACCTATGATCTTGTAATCAAAAATTTGAACCTTGAGTCAGCCTTAAAAAAGGTTATTGAAGAAACTTCGTATCAAATTCTTTACAAAACAGCAGATGTTACTCCTGTAAAGAACCTGGATTTGAATTTCAAAAATGCAACGATTCAGGAAATTATTGAGAAGTGCCTGGAAAAAACAGATTTAACATATACGCTGAAAAACAGGGTTATTGTTATCAAAAAGAAAGAGGCGAGAGATGTTGAAAAAAAGAGTGTAGAAATATCAGGACGTGTATTGGATGAAGCAGGTTTTCCTTTGCCTGGAGCAACAATTCTTGAAGAAGGAACAACCATAGGAATGACTTCTGATGCTAACGGACTTTTTAAATTTAAGGTTTCAGACATCACCTCTTCAATAAAGGTTTCATATGTCGGTTTTCAACCCCAGGTTATTCCGGTTGCAGGAAAAGACTTTATTGATATTGTTTTGAAGGAAGCTTCTACCGATCTTGACGAGGTAGTTGTAACCGGTATCTTTGTCCGTAAAGAAAGTTCATACACGGGGTCTACCACCAAAATTACTGCCCAGGAACTTAAAAAAGTAGGTAGTGTTAATGTTTTTCAAGCCTTGAAAAACATAGACCCGACTATGGTTATTGCCGAAGATTTTGAAATGGGTTCGGATCCTAGTAAAATGCCCGATATTCAGATTAGGGGAACTTCTACTCTTGGAGCAAATGTTACCTCTGATGTAAATTCTCAATTAAAAGGAAATTATTTAAAAAACCCAAACCAGCCATTATTTATTGTTGATGGGTTTGAGGCCTCTATCGAACATGTTTATGATATGGATATGGATCGGATAGAGAGTATTACTATTTTGAAAGATGCATCAGCAAAAGCAATTTATGGTTCTAAAGCAGCAAATGGGGTAGTGGTTATTGAAACAAAAAAACTATTATCTACCGAAACAAGAGTAACCTTTAATTCAAGTATTAATCTTGAAATACCAGACCTTACAAGTTATAATTTGGCTAATGCCAGTGAGAAATTACAAGCTGAGCTAATTGATGGTATGTACACGCCGTCTTTAAATGATGCCAGTGATTTAATTGAGCTCCAACAATTATACAACTCACGTAAAAAACTTATTGCTGAAGGATTAGATACCGACTGGATTTCGAAACCTATACGTACAGGTGTTGGTAACAAACAAACCCTTAGAGTAGAGTTGGGCGGGGAGAATTTAAAAGTATTGGCAGATATTGCATATAATAATGTTAATGGTGTTATGAAAGGTTCTTCTCGTGAAAATATTATGGGCTCTCTTAATATATCATACCGGGTTAAAAATTTGTTGTTCAGAAATATTATGAGTGTGAACAGCAATCGAAGCGAATCCTCTCCTTATGGATCGTTCAGTGAATATGCCAAAATGAATCCTTATTGGAAAGCTGAAAATCTGGATGGATCAATTCCGTATTTTGCTGAAATTGGACCAAATGGTGAAGCGTATACCAATCCGTTGTATAATTCGACCATCAATACCGAGCTTACATCAAGCTATTTCAATTTTACAAACAACTTTTATTTGGAGTGGACCATTCTTCAAGGTTTGAAAGCTACTACACGTATTGGTATTGATGTTAAAAATAGTGGGGCTGATGCATTTTATCCTTCAACTCACACCTATTTTGTAAATACTCCTAAAGAACGTAAAGGGCTTTATACCATTAACGATGGGAAAAGTACTATTTTGGCTGGCGATTTGAATGTTAATTATAGTAAGGAAATTAATAAACACTTCTATTTTGCAAATGCCGGATTTAATATTAGCGAAGGAAAATATGAAGAGATTATTCATAGTGTAGAAGGTTTCCCAAGCGATCAGATGAATAATATCATTTTTGGACGTCAGTATGTATTGAACTCAACTCCTGTTGGAATTGACGGAATCTCTCGTAATCTAGGCTTTCTTGGTGTTTTTTCTTATATGTACGATAACCGTTTCCTCACAGATGCATCTATACGTACCAGTGCTTCTTCGTTGTTTGGCGCAGATAGACGTTGGGCTACGCACTGGAGCTTTGGTATCGGTTGGAATCTTCATAATGAAAAATTTATGGAAGGTTTAGGCTTTGAGCAGTTAAAAATAAGAGGGTCTTTAGGATCAACAGGTAACGGGAACTTTAATACAAACGCATCTATTGCAACCTATTCGTATTACCTGGATAAATTTTATCAGGGCAATATTGGATCATACCTGCAAAATATGGCTAATAGAGCACTTCAATGGGAATCAAAATTTGATTACAATGCCGGTTTTGATATGAAGTATAAAAAAATAGGATTGAAATTTGACTATTATCAAACTTTTACTGAAAACCTGATCACAGATATAACCATTCCAAATTCTACCGGTTTTTCAATGGTGAAGGAAAATGTTGGAAAAGTTAAAAACAGTGGTTTTGAAATAGCTGCATCTTATTTGCTTTGGAGTAAACAAGACAACTTTTTGAATGTTACTTTTAGTATTGCCCATAATAAAAATGAAATTATTGAACTTTCGGATGCCATGCGTAGCTTTAATGAAGCTCAGGACAAATTAGCTTCATCTCGTCAAACGAATAGACCTGTTCATAAGTATGAAGATGGAATTTCAATGAATGCGATTTGGGCCGTTCCTTCATTGGGAATTGATCCAACCACCGGACAGGAAATTTATGTTGACCGTGATGGGAATACTACTTTTGAATGGGATGCCAGTAATATGGTTGTGTGTGGTAATTCTGAACCTGATTACAGGGGAAATTTTTCTCTTAATGGAGAAGTTAAAGGTATTGGTTTTAATGTTACTTGCCGCTTTTTCTGGGGAGGTCAATATTATAACCAAACCCTTGTTGATAAAGTTGAAAACGTTGATATGAACTATAATGTTGATAAACGTGTATTAACTGGTCGTTGGTTGTATCCCGGACAGATTACTTCATTTAAAAGACTTGGTCAAATTTCTGAGGATTTAGATGGTGATGGTACATTAGAAACTCATTATATTGAGAAAACCCGTCTAACTTCACGTTTTGTTCAGGATTACAATGAATTCAGTATATCTGCAATAAACTTATATTATGATTTTAATAAACAGTTTTTGGATAGGCTGAATATTGGAATTGAACGATTAAAAGTTTCGTTTAACATGAATGAAGTAGCCCGGATATCTACCATCAAGGCTGAAAGAGGTATTTCTTACCCGTTTGCCAGAACATTAACATTTTCATTATCTGCAACATTTTAAAACTTAACACTATGAAAAATAGACTAAAATATATATTTGGCGGTCTTCTGATAATTTTTCTTAGCTCTTCGTGCGAAAAGTGGTTGGATGTAACTTCTGATACGGAGATAAGAGCAGAGGATCAGTTTAAAACCGAAGCTGGTTTTAAAGATGCCTTAATGGGGGTTTATATAAATATGACAGACCCTTCTTTATATGCTAAGGATTTATCATTTAATATGATAGAGCTTCTGGCGCAACAATATGCAACTTTGCCTAGTTTGGCTGTATATGACTACGTACAACGCTATGAATATGAGTCTTCTTACGCATCACCTAGAATTGATGCTGTTTGGAATAAGACGTATAATACCATTGCAAATATCAATAGTGCCCTATCTTATATTGATAAAAACAGTTCGGTTCTTCATCCAATAAATTATTCAATTATAAAAGGAGAATTGTTAGGTTTAAGGGCATTCCTTCATTTTGACTTACTTCGTATTTATGGTGTAAGTAACCTTGGCAGAAGAGATGATTTAGCAGGCAAAGTTACCATTCCTTATGTGAAAGAGTATTCTAAAGATTTAACCCAGCAGAAATCATATGCTCAAACCATAGGGCTTATGTTGGATGATATTGATGAGGCATTGTTATTGCTCGAAGATGATCCGGTATATCCAGATCCTACCAGACCTGAAGGTTATTATAATGATGTTCTTGTTGATGATTTTTTGTATTCTCGTCAAAACCGTTTCAATTATTATGCGGCAATGGCTTTAAAAGCTCGTGTTTTACTATGGGAAGGAACTCCTGAAAGTATTGCTGAGGCTGGCGTAGCTGCAGAAACTGTAATTGATAATACATCAGGATGGGCTGATTTGATCATAGCCGATGATTATAATATTACAACTGATCCGGTTCTTTACCAAGAACATATCTTTAACCTTAATGTAACTGCATTTGAGGATATTGTTGACGTTTATTTGGATGCTAGTGATCCTGTTAATTATAATGCATTATATATTCTTCCAGCTAATGCTGAAAGTCTGTTTGAAGTGAGTAATCCAGATATTGGAGGGGTAGACATTCGTTACCAGATACTCCTTGAGTCTCAATCGTTAGGGAAAGTGTGTGTAAAACTTCGTCAACACCAAGGAGCTGTTTATAATGCCGAATCTTATAACATTGTTCCTTTGATGAAAATATCAGAGATGTATTATATCGCTGCAGAAAGTGCATTGCGAAAATCTTCTCCCGAGTTAAACAAAACCATTGACTATTTGAATACAGTTAGATTGTCAAGAGGTATTTTGGAAGAAATTCCCAGTGATGCAGATGAAGCAACATTGACGGATGAAATTTATAAAGAGTACCGCAAAGAGTTTATCTCTGAAGGACAATTGTTCTTTTATTACAAAAGATTAGGTATGATAGATTTCCCAGGATTGTCGTCAAGTATTACCGCTGATGATAATATATATATGCTGCCTTATCCAGATAGTGAATTGTCGTTTGGCAGAATTCAGTAACCTTAAATTTAAAGAATATGAAAAAATTTAAATATATTTCATTTTGCTTAATGCTGTTGGTATTGGCCACTTTTACAGCATGTGAAGAAGAAGAAATAATGACGTATGATACTACTACTCGTGCATCAGTGTATTTCATTGGATCTTCTGTTGAGTATTCATTCCTGACAAATCCAACTGACGAATATGTGATTGAAGTTAGCGTGAGATTAATGGGTGATACTGTAAATTATGATAGAACCTTTAATGTTGAAGTTATCCCTGATTTGACCACTGCTTCTGACAACCAATATGAAATTGTTGAAGGAATTGTAAAAGCGGGTGAATTTGAAGGTAAACTTTATGTTAGGGTTTTTAAATCGGATGCTTTAAATGATACCATGGCTGAAATTGGATTAAGAATTGTTGATTCTAATGATCTTACGGCCGGAAATATCCAAAAGAATGAGTATCTCATTGGATTTACCAATAAAATTGTATTGCCTCCATTACAGTATTTTAAATACTTTTTCTGTAAAGCTAAAAGCACAGAATGTTACCGCATTTTTGTGCTGACGACAGGATTAACAGACTTTGGCCGCACAGAGTATATGGCATATGGTTCTAGCGGAACACAAGCTATTGCTACCAAGTTTGGTGATTATATTATGGAATGGAACAAAAATCATCCCGATAATCATTTAAAACATGATGATGGAACTAGCGCTGGTGAAGATATTGTTCCCTTATATTATACACACTCAAAATATGATTAATGATGAAAAGTATATATAAAATAATTTTAATAGCTCTTGTTTTTTCGAGCGGCTTATTGAGTTCATGCTATGATGACTCAAGCACATTGGATGTTGAAGATATTCCTGGACTTTATGTAAATACAAATGGAGTTGATCAACTATATGTTTATCAATATGAGCATCTTCAAATTTCGCTTGATATTACTTCTGCGGGTATTCCCGAAGAAGATATTGAATTCAAGTGGAAGATTAACTTAGCACCTAATGATACTGTTTTTACTGTTATCGGTACTGAAAAAGATCTGGACTATGAAATATTATTAAAACCGAATGAGGCTGGAAGGTATTACCAGTTGGTTTTTATTGCAAAAGACATGGTTCATGATTTGGAATATGTAACAGCCTGGGATCTGGAAGTTAGAAATCAAATTGGTGAAGGCCTTGTTGTTGCCGAATATTATGATGATAACACAACTGATTTTAGCTTGATTATGTCTCCTGAGATTACAGCAGATTATGATAAAGTTAAAATCCTGAAAGATCTGTATTCTACAAATAGTGGCCAAAAAATTACTGGCAGGGTAAAACAAGTTCGTTTTACAAATATGTATGGATCTGATATTTTATTGGCAATTACTGACAATTCTATTACACAGATTAACAGGTTTGATTATTCTTTTGGTGCAATGAATGATGATTTATTTTTTGCAACCAAAGATTCTTATAGCCCGCAATTCTTAGGTAGTAGTGTTGTTAATCAGTTCGATGTGTATGTTGGAAATCATCAGCTTACATCTACTTGGCTAGGTATTTCAACAAAATTTGGATTACCTTTTGATTTTACTTATGAAGTTCCAGATTATGTAGCTATGCAGTCTAAATACAATCCGAATGTTGTTGTCAATTTTTATGATGAATCATTAGGAGCATTTGTATATATCCCAACATTTTCTTCTTTTGGTGATCATACCATGCATTCCTATCCTCCAGCAACAGGGGCGTTTGATCCTTCTAATGTTCCTAATAAAGAGAATTTAGCTGCAGGAACAAATGCACAGGGAGATTTTCTACACTTGCTAAAAGATAAAACAACAAACAATATTGAGCTTTATGTTCTGGATGAAGGGATATACCAATATCCAAGTCCAATTCCTCCAGCACCGAAATCTCTTTTCGATTTATCTTCTGCACCTGATATTGCAAACGCTAAGCATTTTGTGTTCTTAGATAACCAAAGTGTGATGTTCTATGCAACCGATACTAAAATTTATGCAATGATTTTCAGTGCTTCTACTCCATATTTTGAAGAACGTTATACCGTTTCTGCCGGAGAAGAGATTACTACATTGCAGGTATATCAACAATCGGGTTACTATGTTGGTTCTTCTGATGATTTTATTGCTACTAATAATAAGCAGCTTGTTATGTCAACCTATGGAAGCGAAGGTAAAGTTTATCTGTTACCTTTTATCAACTTAGGATCTGCTGATATTGATGTACCCAATATTAAAACATTTACCGGATTTAACCGTATTTCGGCAATAACTCCACAAAAATAAATTAATGAACATGCTGTCGGGGATTTCCCCGATGGCATGTTTCTATTTTTTCTCCAAAAATTAATCGATTTCTTGAAAAAAGACTAAGTTTTAGTGTTTTTAAAATTAATTATTTGTTCTGCTCTCTGTCATTTTAGTTGGTTTTAGCTCGTTAAAAAAGATATTCTTCATGAACATTAATGCCTGTTATCGTAAGGATGAGGGAATAGTAACCGGGCTTTTCGGTTCATGGATTGATAAGAAGTAAGGTTTGAAAGATTTATAGTTTTATTAAAAATATATATGATGAATATTCTCAAGAAGATTTGTTTGATGCTTGTGCTTGTTTTGTATACAGGTGCGATGAATAGTGTAGTTGCAGCTTCATCGGATAAGCAGAAAAATGAAAACGAGGCTGATACAGCCAACGTAAAAAAAGAAAATAAATACGAAAAAATAACTCAAAATTCACAAAAAACGGCTAAAGGTTTAATGAACCTTTATTTACAGAAGAATAAACTCTATCTCGAAATACCATTTGATCTACTGGGACGGGAAATGCTGTTAGGTTCTACCGTGTCGGAAATCAGCGATAATAACCATTCTGTGGTTGGTTCAAAACCGTATGCTCCAATAATGGTTCAGTTTACCAGGGTTGATTCTAGTTTGCAGTTAAGGAAACTAACCGCTAATAAAATAGCCCCTTCATCTGACGAAAACATCATTAGTGCTTTGGAGAAGAACAGTATCGGTTCTATTATGGAGGTGTTTAAAATAGAAGCCTATAACGAAGACCGGACAACGGGAATTATTGAAATAAGTAATTTCTTCCTGAAAGATATTAAAGAACTTTCTCCTTTTACCGGGGTTCCGAGAGGTTACACCCGGAGCGAAAGCTTTAAGAAAGACCGCTCTTTTATAGGGGAATTGAAATCGTTCGACGATAATGTAAGCATTAAAAGCCATTTAACTTATGAGTACACCCTAAAACGTGGTAAAACAACTTATGCGAAAAACGAAGCTTTTACTGCGGTTATGACCCGTACCTTTTTGCTTCTTCCTGAAGAACCAACAAGGCCCAGAATTGCTGATCCGAGAATCGGGATATTTGTAAGCGGAAAAAATTTCTTGTCAAACGATGATAACCGTACCAAGGCAATTTATTATGCTCATCGCTTTAACTTGCTTCCTTCCGATATTGAAGCTTATAAAAAAGGAAAACTTGTTGAGCCGGTACAACCTATTGTTTTTTATGTTGATTCTGACTTTCCTGCAACCTGGAAGGAATCCGTAAAAAATGCAATCAATGATTGGAACAAAACCTTTGAAAAGATCGGGTTTAAAAATGCGGTAAAAGCACTTGATTATCCGAAGAATGATTCTGCGTTTGATCCTGATAATTTAAAATATAATTGTGTAAGATATGCTCCGGCTCCGGTGGCTAATGCCATGGGGCCTTCATGGGTCGATCCGCGTTCGGGCGAAATTATCAATGCCAGTGTGTATGTGTTCCACGATATAGTTAAGCTGTTGAATAACTGGATGTTTATTCAAACATCGCCTGCCGATAAAAATGTTCGGAATGTAAAGCTTCCGGATGATTATATGAAAAAAGCCATCCGCTACGTAATCAGGCATGAGGTGGGGCACTGCCTCGGATTTATGCACAACATGGGATCATCCTATGTAATTCCGGTCGATTCACTTCGTTCGCCAAGCTTTACCCAAAAGTATGGAACCACTTATTCGATCATGGATTACGCCCGCTTCAACTATGTTGCACAGCCCGGAGATAAGGAAAAAGGCGTTCGTTTGTCTCCCCCCGAATTTGGCTTGTACGATTATTACATGGTTAAATGGAACTACACTTATTTCCCGGAGGTGAAAGATGAATTGGAAGAATCTGAGCTGCTTAAAAATATAATTAATGAAAAAGCTGATGATCCGGTTTACCGTTACGGCCGTCAGCAGGGAAATATTATCGATCCCAGTTCGCAAAGCGAAGATTTGGGTGATGATGCCGTATTAGCTTCTAAATATGGTATTAAAAACCTGAAGTTTATTATGAAAAATTTAAATACCTGGGTGTCTGGAGAAGATAAAGATTACAGCTATCGCAGGGAAATCTGGACGGGTATTGTGAACCAATATTTGCGCTATATAAATCATGTTTATGGCAATGTTGGCGGTATTTACCTGAACGAAAAATATGAAGGCGATCCGTTGCCATTTTATGAATCGGTTCCCCGTAAAAAACAAAAAGAAGCCTTACAGTTTTTATTTGATGAAATAAAAGATTTGGAATGGCTCGAAAGCCCTGACGTAATTCAAAACATGACTTTGATGGGAACACCGGTGAATTTCTTGCGCGAAAAAATTGTAGAAGCTGCTTTACAGTCAACCTTAAAAGTTAACCTTTCAGCTCTTAAATCAAAAGAAAGCAATCCGTACACTCCCGAAGAATGTATGAAAGATATTTATGCCAATGTTTGGGCGGAATCCAGAAAAGGGGAGGCCTTAACCCCTGCTGAGATGGATATTCAAAAGGCTTTTGTGAAATCAGTAATTGTTGGAAGTAAACTGGCCGACATAAAGAAAAGCGGGGCAAAGAGTTTCTACTCGATGGCCGAACACGGTATTCCGTTACCTGCTTTTCTTGAAAACGAATTAATTGATACTTACGGTGTGCAGGGCTACCAGGAGTTTATTAACCCGCAGCAAACCAATATTGATTTGGTTTCAGGTTTTCAAAGCATTTCAATAAATTTCAATTTAGCACCCAATCTCGAGTCAATGTTCTACAATACATTACTTGATACACGCGATCTTTTGAAAAAATCGCTAAAAAAATGTAAGGATGAGGAAACAAAAATTCACTACCAGCTACTGCTTCATCAAATTGAAAAAACGATAAAATAAGAACTAAAAACGACGAAAGAAATGAAAAAAATATTCAGCTTGTTATTTGTGTTTTTAGTTTTTTCTACATCGGTTGTAATTGCTAAAAAAGACACAAAAAAAGAAACGAAAAATACTAAAAAAAGCCTTACTAGTTATGAGAAGCTATTTAAAGATAAGCAATGTAAAACCGTAAAAGGTTTATTAACGCTTCATAAAATTGATGGGAGACTTTACTTCGAGTTCCCGTTGAACTTACTTGAAAAAGAAATGCTTTTAGGTTCGATGATCGAGTCAATTAGTAACTCCGATTATGGCGTGGCCGGAATGCAAACCCATCAACCTGTTTGCATCTATTTTACCATGGCCGATTCTGCCATTCAAATCAGGCGTTCAAACTTTTTATCGATCAGTGAGGACGAAAATATTGCCACTGCATTGCAGAAAAACAATCGAGGAGCCATATTATCAGCGTTTGAGATCAAGGCCGTTTCTCCGGATAGTTCGGCGGTGGTTTTTGATGCAACGGATTTCTTTGTTGACGGAAGAGAAGAGGTTGATCCTTTTGAACCGGTAGGAGGGCTTTATACGCGTACCCATACATTTAATAAAAGCCGTTCATTGTTGGGAGATATTATGGTCTTTGAAGATAATGTGAGCATTACGAGCCACCTTTCTTACGAGGTTAATTCTTATTTCTTTGGGATGATGTACGAAGAAAAAGTTCCTGCTTCTGCAATTATGAAACGGTCGTTGATGTTGCTCCCGGAGAATGAAATGCGTCCGCGTTTAAATGATCCTCGGATAGGTGTGTTTTATAACGGGCATTTAAAATTCTCGGAAGAAGACAATGGGGCAAAAGCGGTTTATTATGCTAATCGCTGGCGTTTGGAACCGAAAAATATAGATGCTTATAAAGCGGGTAAACTTACCGAACCGGTTGAACCCATCTTATTTTATATTGATGATAAGTTCCCTGAAAAGTGGGTGAAACATGTAAAAGAAGGGGTTGAAATCTGGAACAGGGCTTTTGAAAAAATAGGCTTTAAAAATGCCGTTGTCGCCAAAATGTATCCCAAGGATGATCCTGAATTTGATCCGAACAACATCAAATATAATTGTGTAAAATATGCTCCAACCCTTACTCAAAATTCGATGGGGCCTTCGTGGATTGATCCGCGTACCGGCGAGATTTTAAATGCGGCGGTATACATGTATCATGGAGTTGTTGATTTGCTTTCCGATTGGTTGTTTATTCAAACTTCGGTAGCCGATAAAAGGGTTCGTACAACACAAATCCCTGACGAGGTTATGGGACGGGCCATCCGTTATATTGCCTCACACGAAATGGGCCATTGTTTGGGATTGATGCACAACATGAGCGCTTCTTTTAGCATTCCTGTTGATTCGCTTCGTTCGCCAACGTTTACTCAAAAATATGGAACTACTTCTTCAATCATGGATTATGCACGCTTTAATTTTGTGGCCCGTGAAGGCGATTTTGAAAGGGGCGTTCAATTAACACCTCCTGATTTGGGCGTGTATGACGACTATGTTATTAAATGGTTGTATTCGCCCATTTTAACAGCCAATACCTCCGAAGAAGAACTGCCGATACTTGAAAAATGGGTGTCTGAAAAAATTGGCGATCCAATGTACCGTTATGGAAAACAACAGATTTATACCAATTATGATCCCAGCTCACAAACCGAAGATTTGGGCGACGACCAGGTAAAAGCTACGCGTTATGCCATGGATAACCTGAAATATATTACAAAAAATATCAATGATTGGGTTAAGGATGAAGATGAGGATTACAGTTTTAGGAAGAAAACGGGGTTTGCTATTGCCAATATTCATTTCTATTGGTATATGACCCATGTGTTGACAAACATAGGCGGGATCTACCAGTATGAAAAATATGAAGGCGATGAAGGCCCTGCTTATAAATCGGTACCTGAAGATATTCAGCGTGAATCAATGTTGTACATTCTTGAGCTTTTGGAAAATACCGACTGGTTGAATGATGCTGAGTTTGCCGGGAATTCGGCCAGTATTTTTGGCGAAACCTCAGAATATTTCAGGTCTGTTTTGTTTCCATTTGTGCTACGGAAGATTGCGGCTATTGGTTTGAGCGAACACAAGGCAATTGAAAATCCGTATTCTCAAAAAGAATGTATTGAGGATGTGTTTAATTATGTGTGGGGCGAAACCATGAAAGGGAAATCTCCTACCAACACAAAATTCTCAATGCAACGCCTTTTGATTGATGTACTTACCGCAAATTCGAAGGTAAACAAAGAAATTGCTTCGGGGGATGGAAAAACAAGCATCGCTGATTTGAACCAGGAGCAGCGTATGATGTTTGATTTTTTAGTTGCCCGGGAAAAAGAACGGCTGAGGTTTGCTGATGCTGTTGGTTTGCAAGAAAATCTGAAACATCCTTCCTCTAATGATTATGCAGATTATAGTGGTTTTGGATTTTTGAGGTCATTCAAATACCAAACAGCAGATTTGACACATATTTATTATGCCTGGTTGCTTAAAACTAAATCAATTCTTGAGAAAGTTGTTAAGCAACAAAAAGGAGATTTGAGAAAAGAATACGAGTTTTTGTTATATAAAGTGAATAAAACATTATCTATTTAGTCATATGATTGCTGAAGGATTGATTTTCTCCTGTCCGGCTGGAAAAGAGTTGGAATCGTGCCCTTTTAAGCAAATTCGAAGCATGAATTGTTTTTCAGATAAGTTAAAAGAATGGAAAAAGATAAGTCTTTCTCAACGCGTTGAGATGGTTCAGCTACATCGAAAATGCTTAAGTAACAGGGGAGATGTTTGACAGGCTCTAAATGGTTTTGAAAATTAGCTCGCAATCTTTTCCGGAGTAATGTTTTATAATGTTACTCCGGATTTTTTGCTTTGTGCAATCAGTTTTTTGTGTTAATGTTAGTTTGCTTTTGGGAGCTTAATTGTTATCGTGCTTCCATCTCCTTTTTTGCTTTGGATTTCAATCGATCCGTTACAAAGTTTTACGAAGCGAATTACCAGGTTTAAGCCAATCCCATTCCCACATTCATTATCAGTTCCCCTCGAACTTAGATGGTTATCTGTGTTCATGATTTTATTGATGTGCTCATCAGACATCCCTTCTCCCGAATCTTTTATCAAAATTTTGATAAAGGAGTTATCCTCAATGGTTGAAATGGATATGTTCCCTTTTTTAGGTGTGAATTTAACTGCATTAGAAATAATGTTTCGTAAAATAGCAGAAAGCATGTTTTCATCGGCTAATACCTTTTGGTTTTTATCGGCGTTAATGCTTATTGTTATTCCTTTTTGGTTTAAAGCGGCATTAAACAATAAGGTGTTTTTTTGTATCTCATCATATAATGGAAGTTCTTGTATATCGGGAAGAATGTTTTGTTGTTCCAGTTTTGACCAATAAATCAAATTTTGAAGCAGTTCTTCCAGGTTGTTAGCCGAGATGTTAATCAGTGTGCTCCAATTTTGTTTATTATCTTCACTAGCATTATGGTTCTTTGACAATAACTCGGATAAGCCGGTAATGGCTCCCAGTGGATTAAGTATGTCATGTGCAATAATCGACAAAAATAAATCTTTGGTTTGGTTAGATTCCTTTAATTCTTTGGTAGTTTCTTTGTGTTTTTTAATTTCCTTTTTAAGGTTATTGTTGGCTTTTTTTAGATCAATGGTTTGTACCTCCACTAGTTCCATTAGTTTTTTCTTTTGAGCTTCACTGCGTTTTAAACGTAGTTTTATAAATACAAAAACCAAAAGAATAGCAGCTGCAATTAATGTTATTTTAAACCATAGCGTTTCATAAAAGCGGGGCTTTATATTAATGTTTAATGAGAAAGGAGTTTTATATGACAGTCCGTGATTATTAGAGCCCATGATTTCCAGGATGTAATTCCCGTGTTTCATGCGGTTAAAAGTAATGTAATGGCGATGCCCGATATCGATCCAGTTTTCGTCAATGTTTTTAATACGGTACTTGTATGTGTTTTTATCGCTGTTTATATAGCTTAATCCTACAAAGTCAATGGTAAATACATTTTCTTTGGGTTCGATAACCAGCGTATTACTTTTTAGAACATCCCCAATGCTAATGTTTTTATTTGCAATTTTAATGGAGTTGATTTTAATTTTTGGCAGGATCTTGTTCGTGCTTACATTTTCTGGTTTGAAATAATTTAAGCCTTCAATGCCTCCCAAAAAGAAGGTTCCGTCTTTTGCTTTAAAATAAGCACCGGTATTAAACTCGTTACACTGTAAGCCATCACTTTTGTCATAGTTCTGAAAAATATTTAGCTTCGGTTTATAACATGAAATTCCGTTATTAGTACTTAGCCAAAGGTTTTCCTGATTGTCTTGAAGGATGCTGTAAATATAATTATTGGGAAGCCCGTCATTCATGGTAAAAACTTTTTTGGAACCGGTAGAAGGTTGATAATAAACCAATCCGTTAGAGGTAGCTATCCAGTAATTGTTTTGTTTGTCGTTAAAAATATATTTAACGGCGTTGTTGTTATCTTTTAATGGGCCTTCTTCTAAAAGGGTAAAGCTTTCAACTTGTTTTTTTTCAATGTTAAATTTCCCAACTTCACCTTGTGTATACCCGATTAAAATATTTCCGGCATTATCTTTAGTGATGGTGCTCACTGTCATATAACGTTTATCATTATTTTTAGTGCTTTTAGGGAGGAACTCGAAATCCCAGTTTTTGGGGTTGAAACTAAGTAGCCCGCCGTAAGTACCTAGCAGTGAAAGATCCTTGGAAATATTGTGTATGCAATAAATATTATTAAAATGATTGTCTTTGGTTTTGTCAATTTCAAAATGAAATGTTTTAAGAACCTTATGGTTCCTTTTATCAAATAATTTTAATCCATCACCTTCAGTACCTAACCATAAATAGTTGGGCGAGCCAAGCACTTCTTGTATTGTATATACAATGGATATGTTTGCATGAATAGGGGTAATCTTTTTTGTTTTTTTATTTATTTTAATCATAGCAACATAACCACTAACCCAATAATACTCATCATCTTCATAAATAGACCTGATACTGTTTATGCTGAAATCAGGATAAATATCTTTGTTAAGGAGTGCAAAACCTTTTTGATTTGGCTTTGATAATTGTATGCCGTTTCCGTTTAATCCAATCCAAAGTAAATCGTTTTTGCTTTTGTAAACGCTTAATTTTGAATTTCCTGCGCTGTAATTTTCTTCGAATAATATTTCTGCTTCAAAGTTTTCTGAAATCTTAATGATTAAACCATCCATACTGGCAGCATAAATATTTCCCTTGTTATCCGTAGTAATTGACGGAATGACAAACAGAAAGTAACTGTATTCTTCAATGAACTCTTTATTGTAATGTTGAGCAACATCAATAAACTTTAGGGTAAAAGGATCAAAATAAAAGAGGCTTCCTTGTGCAGAGGAAATGTTTGTTACATTAACCCAAATTCGTCCATTACTTGCTTGGGCAAGACTCATGCAAACTCCGGATTTAAAAGGTCTTATTCTGGGATTACTTGCTAATGGGTAAGTTTTAGAAGTGTTGTTGTTCAGGTTTATACAACGTATTTTATTATCAATTACATCGCCTATCCATAAATTGTTTTGGCGGTCAACCAATATTGATTGGGGGGCTTTATATTCAGGGAATTGAGTTAAATAGTCACGCTCATTAACTTGAGGGTTAAATTTAAAAATCCCTGCGCCGTTGGTCGAACACCAAACATTATTGTTTTGATCGATGCTAATGGCAATAATTTGGTTTGCCCCATGATAGTCCAAAATCGAATCAGATTCGGTGAATGTGGTAAATCTTTCGCTGCAAATATCTAATACGGCAAGCCCATTTTCAGTGCCGATCCATAAATTGCCCTCCTTGTCTTCCGCAATGCATTTAATGCTATTCCCAGGAATAGAATATGGATTTTGATCTTCTTTTTTATATCCTTTAAATGAATAGCCATTATAACGGTTTAAACCATCGGCTGTTCCAAACCACATAAATCCACGCTGGTCTTCTATTATGCAGGAAATCCTCCCTTGAGTTAAACCTTGCTGTATTTTGATCCGGTTATCGATGATTTTTGTGAAGTCGGCCCCAAAAAGGTTTAACGATATAAAAAACCAGAAAACGAGTAAAATAAAGTAATCTTTCTTACTGTGCATTCCTAATTATTACTATTCAAAAATACTAAAAAAGCGTATCTTTTTTATATTTAAGAATAATTAATATGTTAATGTGGAAAACTTAATAAAATTAAATTTAGCAAATACTTGTTCGTTAAATTGCTGTTGTCTTGAACCTTTGTACAAAGGCAGATTGTTCTATACAAAAAACAACACGAACACCTGGGCCAAAAGGATTCTTAAAAACATGGTTAATGGATAAACCATTGCATAAGCGCTTGATTGTGCATGTCCGGGAGCAATAGAGTTAGCGAATTCAAGGGCCGGAGGATCGGTCATTGACCCCGAGAGCAAACCACAAATGGTTAAGTAATTTAATTTCATGAAGCGAGCTATTATGCCGGTTAAGAACAATGGAACAAATGTAATAAAGGTACTGAGCCACATCAGTTTTAATCCTCCGTCTGAAACGGTTTCCCAAAAATGTTTGCCTGAACCGATTCCAACACAGGCCAGGAAAAGAATGATCCCGAGTTCGCGAATATACCGGTTGGCTCCGGGCGTCATGTAAAAATTAAATTTTCCGATACGTCCTTTGTGACCAAGCAAAATAGCAATGATTAAAGGGCCTCCAGCCAAACCTAGTTTTGCCGGGGCAGGTAATCCAGGGATGAAAATCGGGATGCTTCCCAACATGATCCCTAATAAAATACCGATAAATAAAGGAATGAGATTTGGGTAGGCCAAACTATGAAGTGAGTTCCCCAGGTAATTCCCGATTTCCGTCATTTTATCACGGGCTCCTACAACTCTTACAGTATCCCCAAACTCGATGGTTGTTGAGGGGTTGGCGATAATTTCCGATTCTCCACGGAAAATACGGGTAATGGTTGCCGGAAATTGTTCGGATAAATTAATGTTTTTAATTTTTTTGCCGGCAATTTCCCGGTTGGTAAGAATAATATGACGCATAGCCATAGGGCTCGAATGCTCAAATTTTTGCGTAGGGTTTATTTTCCCCACACTAACTTCCAATTCCTGGAAATTTTCGGGCGAAGCAATGCCGTAGATAATGTCAGCTTTTTTTATTTCCAGGTTTTTGTCTGGAATAAGAAATTCTCCATTCCTGGATATCCTTGATAAAATAAATTTTTCTCCCAGCATTTTCTTTAGAAAACGGATATCTTTTCCTTCAATGTTCGGATTGGAAACTGTTATGTTTATTGCTTCTGCTTTGGGAGATTGTTTTTCTTCCTCTTCTTCGTAGCTTTTTATTTCTTTGGAAACGTTTATTTTGTAGACAACTCTAATGAAATACATGGCAATAATAATTCCAATAATTCCAAAAGGATAGGCGATGGCATAAGCCATACCGGTGCTTTGTGCCAAAACATCGCCATTTTGTATCTGGTCGGTAATGAGCGATTGAGCCGCTCCTAAACTGGGGGTGTTGGTTACGGCACCGCATAACATTCCAACAGCTACAGGCATTTCAATATGGAAACTTATTTTTATGATTATTGCAATAAAAAATCCGGTAACAATAATGCTTGCAGCCAGTATGTTAAGCTTAAACCCATTATTTCGGAAGGATGCTAAAAAACGTGGGCCGATTTCAATGCCAATGGAGAACACAAATAATATTAATCCAAATTCTTTGAGAAAATGGAGAACGTGGCGGTCAAATTCGACACCCCAGTGACCGGCCAATAATCCGGCAAAGAGAACGCCGGCAATTCCTAATTTTATTTTTCCTAGTGGGATTTTCCCGATTAATATTCCGAAAATACTTACCAACGCAAGGTTTAATAAAGTAGCCCCTGTTCCAGCTCCTTCAAATAAATTAAAAAAATACATGAGTATAACGATTAATAATTTTGTTGCATAAAATTGCTTTGAGCCAATTTATAATATTGAATATTTTACTTAAGGATCAGAAAAATTCATTTTAAAAATTTCTGCCTGACAACAAAGTGCTTGTATTAAGGGCTTTGAGCGGGTTAGTCTGTTTCTTCTTTTTTAAATTAAACAATAATAAAGTCACGCAAATTTTAAAAAATAAGTAGGGATTTTGAAAATCCGGTACCTGCTTTTAATCGCGAAAGCAAATATTGTTCAAACATAAAAGACAGGTTTCCTGGCTTATCCCGTTTATCAACGCCTTCCCATCCGCTAGGACAGTGGCATTTTGTTGACAACCTTTATGGAAATTACAGTTGCGCGTCAGCCCATGATTTCCTGCCTTTGTAGGCTGTTTTGCAGGCGAGGCACATGGTTCCCTATTAAACCCTTTTTAGGGGTATCTTAAATAATCAAAATTTGAATGAACTCGGGTGCAAAAGTATGAAAATTTATCCGTGAAACGGAAAGAGTGTTTTTAAAAATATTGTGGAAACAAAAAAAACAGCCATGAAACAAAAACTGCTTCATCGCTGTTTTAAATTTTAAAAAAGCGTATTTAATTTTAGCTTTTATTTGATTTTTTCTTTTACGTTGGTCGTGAAAATCATATTGTCGGCAATTGGACATCTTTTGGTGATTTCCTCAAGGTATTTTTCTTTTTCTTCCAGGCTCATGTCGGCATCAATATCTACCAACGTTCTGATTTCAACAAAACCTGCCCGGCCTTCGCTTGTTTTTCCCATCAAGAAATCTTTGTCAATATCTCCTTCAACTTCAACATTTATTCCTCTTAGTTTTATCCGGTTTTGATTTGCAACAACTCGTCCGATTGCACAAATACAAGCAGGCAGGGAAGACAAGAAGATTTCTAAAGGATTTGGTCCTGCATCTTCGCCCCCCATTCCTTTTGGTTGGTCAATGATAAAGTTTTGAGAACAGTCTATTTCTGTTTTGAAGCCTTTTTTCATGCTTGCGCCTAATTTTATTGTTGATATAGCCATTGTATTATAGTTTAAATTTATTGAATGTAATTAAAATGCAAATTTACTTAGACTAATTCTTTTTAAGGAGGAATTAGTGTTAAAAAATTAACAAAGGACGTAATTTATAATGATTTATAAATAGGATGGTTGTTCAGAAGTGATGGAGTAGGAATAGCTTTTTTATTGTCTGTTCTCTAGTTCTTTAATTAGTTTTATGTTGTGTTTTTTAAACTTATTAAGGCGATATAGAACATTTTTTCCTTTGGGTTTATACCAATATTGGGTTTCAAAATATTCTCTAAGATCATCTGAGTCGAAAATATATCCATGAAAAGCAAAAATTTCATTTCTAATTATTCGTAGTTCTTTTTTAGAATAGTTTTCTAAATCTTCGGCTTTTAAGAATTCTTTTGATGTGAAAGGATATTTTCTGTAATATTCAAAAAGAAACTCTTTTGATGATCCAATTGTATAGTATCTTTTTTCTGTGAACTTTAAACCAAAATAATTTCCTTTTTTTTCATAGTTATAGGTCTCAGATAATGCGGTATCTATGCCATATGTTCCTGAATCATATTTAAGCACAAAATAAGGGACGTAAGTGCATGCTTCTTTATTCGTTTCTTGATGATGAATACATTGTCCAAAATAATCTAGGCCTATAATTTCTGCGATTTGATCTTTATCTAAATCTTCAATTTTTAGTATTTTAAAGGTGAGATCATCAAATAAAATTTTTGGAGCTATGTTATTTAAATCGATTATTGTCAACCTCCCAGGGCTGCTTGCAAAAGAGTACCCTTTCAGGATTAATACCCTTAGATTTTGAGTTATATCTGTAATGATAAATTTATTTGAATTAATGATACTGGATTGATTTAAATGTGTCTTATCATCCCATTCAGTATCTAATAATTTCCAATCTCCCATATTATTAATTTCTAAAGTATTATTTGAAGAACTATAATGGATTACTATACGATGAAAATCCCCAGGATCATCCCATGGTTCGATTTTATATATAAATATTGTGTCAGATATCCTGTCTTTATTTAAGTCGACGTATATACTATCGTACATTTTATAACCACCTCTTTTACAAATATCTTCAGGGAAGAGCACTATCTTTTTTTGAGAAAATGATGTAATACAAATGATTAAAAATAGGAGGGGTGAAAAATATTTTAGATAGTTCATAATAATTATGTTGTTAATATTATATATTCCGTTTAGAAATCTTCCGGGAGTACTCTTTATGTTTTTTTCAAATATAATTAATTTAACCAAAAAAAGCCACCCCAATTTTGGAGTGGCTTTGTATATAAGAAATAAATCTTGTTGCTTATAAAGCTAAAATAGTTTCCAGGTTTTCCATGCCTTTGTTAATCGCATCTTGATTTAATGGAATAAGAGAATGATAACGTTCGGGCAATGATTTTTTCAATCCCAGGATTACATTTTCAATTTTTACGATCGGACGCATTTTTAAATAGGCTCCCAATACGACCATGTTGAAAATTTTAGTGTTTCCCATTTCGGCAGCAAGTTTGGCTCCTTCAATTTTAAAAATGTTGATGTCTTTACGTTCAGGATGACGGGTAATACCGTTGGGGTCGTACAATAAATAACCACCTGGTTTTACCGCTTCCTCAAATTTATCCATGGATTGCTGGTTCAAAATAATGGCGGTGTCAAATTCCGTCAGAATAGGGGAACTTACACGTTCGTCGCTGATAATTACAGTAACGTTTGCGGTTCCTCCACGCATTTCAGGACCGTAAGATGGCATCCAGCTTACTTCCTGGTCTTGCATAATGCCTGAATACGAAAGGATTTTTCCCATTGAAAGAACACCTTGTCCGCCAAAACCGGCTATGATAATTTCTTCAGTCATAATTTTTATCTTTTTAATCGATCTTGCGATCTGCGATTAATCTTTATTTTACAAGTTCACCGTCAATTTTAATGTCACCCAAGGGGTAGAACGGGAACATATTGTCTACCATCCATTGGTTGGCTTGAACCGGTGTCATTTTCCAGCCTGAATTACAGTTGGAAACGATTTCGATGAAAGAAACACCACCTTTTTTATCAATCTGATTTTGAAAGGCCATTTTAAGTGCTTTCTTTGTTTTACGTACGTGGGCAGGGGTATGAACCGCCTGGCGGGTTACCATGTAAGCACCGGGTAGCTGAGCTACCAGTTCAGTGATTTTTAACGGATTTCCCATCATGCTTATATCACGTCCGTAAGGAGAAGTGGAAGATTTCATTCCTGGCAGGGTTGTCGGGGCCATTTGTCCACCGGTCATCCCGTAAATACCGTTGTTGATGAAAACAATAACAATGTTTTCGCCACGGTTTATTGCATGAATGGTTTCTGCGGTACCGATAGCAGCGAGGTCGCCATCTCCCTGATACGTAAATACAATTTTATTGGGGTAGCATCGTTTGATGCCAGTTGCCAATGCAGGGGCACGGCCGTGAGCAGCTTGCTGCATGTCGATATTCATAAAGTCATAGGCTAAAACAGAACACCCTACAGGAGCAACTCCAATGGTGTCTTCCCATATGCCTAATTCTTCAACAACGTCCATGACTAAACGGTGAGCCGTACCATGGCCACAACCCGGACAATAACTTAAGGTATTGTCGGTCATTAATTCGGTTTTTTTATAAACCAAATTTTCCGGTTGAATAATTTCGTTTAATAATTCTTGACTCATCGTTTATCCTCCTATTATTTTTTGCTCAAGTGCTTCCATTACTTCGATGGGCGAATGAACAATTCCTCCCATGCGTCCGAAGTGTTCAACTTTTGTTTTGTCTCCAACGGATAGTTTAATGTCTTCAACCATTTGTCCGGCACTCATTTCAACACTTAAGATTCCTTTAACCTGATCTGCCAATTTATTGATTGCTTCCTTTGGGAAAGGGAACAAGGTAATTGGTCGTAATAAACCGGCTTTAATGCCTTTTTCTCGGCATAGCTGGATTGCTTTTTGCGCGATACGTGCACTTGATCCGTAAGCAACGAACAGGTACTCGGCATCGTCACATTCAATTTTTTCGTAACGAATCTCTTTTTCTTCAATCTCTTTGTACTTAGCCTGAAGTTTGTGGTTATGCCGTTCCTGGCGAGCTGAATCCAAATCCAATGAAGTAATGATATTACGTTCTCTGTCTTTGGGTTTTCCGGTAGTTGCCCAAGGGGATTTTTCCTTGATTTCTTCGTCAGTCCAACGCGGAACCGCATCAAACAACTCAACTTTTTCCATCATCTGACCAATAACACCGTCAGAAAGAATCATTACTGGGTTTCTGTATTTAAATGCTAATTCAAAAGCATCTTTTACAAAGTCAGACATTTCCTGAACAGAAGCCGGAGCCAAAACGATTAAATGATAATCGCCATGTCCGCCACCTTTAACAGCCTGGAAGTAATCTGCCTGAGAAGGCTGGATGGTACCAAGACCTGGACCTCCACGAACTACGTTTAAGATTACACCCGGAAGTTCGGCACCTGCCATGTACGAAATGCCTTCCATTTTTAAGCTAATTCCCGGACTTGAAGAAGAAGTCATAACTTTTTTACCGGCACCGGCTGCTCCATACACCATGTTAATAGCAGCAACTTCACTTTCGGCCTGTAAAACAACCATTCCGGTTCTTTCATGAGGTTTTTCAGCCATCAGGTATTCAATGACCTCCGATTGCGGAGTGATAGGATACCCGAAATAAGCGTCTACGCCAGCACGGATAGCCGCTTCACCAATGGCTTCGTTACCTTTCATTAATTTTAATTCACCCATTATTTAAACAAATTTTTTGATTAGAAATTAAACGGCCATTTTCTTTTTATAAACGGTGATAACACCGTCCGGGCAAACTATGGCACAGTTTGCACAACCGATACATCCATCGGCATTTGCCATGTAGGCATAATGGTAACCTTTACCATTCACTTGCTCATGCATACCAATTACATTGGTAGGGCAAGCTCCAACGCATACTTCACAGCCTTTGCAGCGTTCTATGTCAACTACAATTGCTCCTTTAATTTTTGCCATTTCTATGTAATTTATATAATTGTTTTTTGATTTAATCGAGCACGAAAATACGTAATTTTTGTTAGATTTTTGGCTAAGTTTGCCTCCAATGGATGTGAACTTAAATTATTTATATCCAGTTTAAATTATATCCTGAAAGAAAATCTTAAATATCGTTATAATAGTAAGACTTTCGTTATATTTGCCTGATTTTAACCCGAATTTAATAAACTTAGCAGAATAAAAACAAATGGTATTATTTAGTTCTTCTATTAAAAAAATAATCGCTTTTTTGATTTGTATTTTAATGTTTATTCCTTTTATTAATGCTAATACTACCCGAACTTATACAGGTTTTGTATTTGACAAAGAACATGAGCCACTGCCGTTTGTAAACATCTATATTAAAGGGAGTACAATTGGAACCACCAGTAATTTTGACGGTAAGTTTATCCTTGAGATTCCACAAAATGAAGATGTCGTTGTGGTTTTTCAATATGTAGGCTTCAAAAAGCAAGAACTGTTGATTAAAGCGAACGAAGAACCCGAAAAGAAAATGATTGTCCTTGAAATGGAGAATTATATGCTTAGGGAGGTGGTGATTACCGTGAAAAAAGAAGACCCGGCATACCCAATTATCCGCGAAGCAATTAAAAAACGAAAATACTACGATGAGGCTGTAAAATCGTTTAAAACAAAAGCTTATCTGAAAAGTAATGTGAAACTGCATGAAATTCCTGAAAGCTTTTTCCTTATTCCCAAAGATCAAATGCCCGATTCTACTCAATTGGGGCTGGTATATTTGTCTGAGTCGGTGAGTAATTATTATTTCGAACGCCCGGATAAAACCAAAGAAGAAATGATTGCCTCGAAAATTTCGGGGACGAAAACGGGTTACAGTTTTAACCGGGCCGATATGGCCATGATAAGCTTTTACAAAAACCTGATTAGTATTGGTTTGTCCGAACGCGCTTTTATTTCGCCCATTGCAAGCAATGCCCTGTTTTATTATAAATACCAGCTTATCGATAGTTTCAGGGATGGAGATGATTTGATCCATAAAATTAAAGTGATTCCCAAACGAAAACACGATAATGTTTTTAAAGGCTACATTTACATTGTCGACGAAAAGTATAATATCCATAGTTTGGATTTAACCATTACTCGTCATTCGCAGGTTGATTTTACCGATAGTGTTTATATCCGCCAGGTGCATGTGCCGATTAAAGAAGACATTCGCATGCCGCTTTCGCTGCACGTGGTTATGTATTTTAAAGTGTTTGGATTTAAAGCGACCACTAATTTTATAGGCTTCTTTAGCGATTATGAGATAAATGAAGATATTCCGGACGCAGTGTTCGGTAGCGAGGTGTTTACGGTTGAAAAAGGTACGGGTAAACAAGACTCGTTGTATTGGCTTGAGAACCGCCAATCGATTTTAACCCAGGAAGAAAAAGAAAATTACCGAAAGGGCGATAGTGTTATTGCTTACCACGAATCGGACGAATATCTGGATTCGCTGAAGCGGATCAATAACCGCTTTAAGCCGGGCAAGATGTTGATTGGCGAAGGCTATGACCGGGTAAACAGGGATCGAAGTGTTTATTATCATATACATTCATTGGCAGAAGCTTTTTCAGGGTTTAACTCGGTTGAAGGATGGAACATGGATTTGCGCCAGCATCTTTCAAAAACATGGGAGAAAAACAATACGCATTTGTCGTTTAATTTGGCTACCAAATACAGCTTTACCACCAAAGATTTAACGTTCGAACAAAATATAAACTATTATTTTGATCGCTTGCACATGCAACGTATCAGTCTTACTTTTGGGCATTATAATTATGATTATAATAATTACGAACCTTTGGGTAAGCTGAAAAACATGTTGCGAACCCTGCTTTTGACGGACAACTTCCTTAAACTATACCAGAAAAATTTTGTTGAACTCGAAACCAGCCGAGAAATTGTAAATGGTTTTGAAGCTAAATTTACGGCTGAATACGCCAGGAGGTCGCCTTTAGTCAATCACACAACTTACACAATTATCAAGAACGATCAGGAATTCTCCTCCAATAATCCCCAGAATTCATACGATGATTCGCCGGCATTTGCATCACATAATGCGTTAACTTATGGTCTGGAGTTGCTTTTTAAATTCAAACAAAAGTATGCCACTTATCCTACCTACCGTGAGCGTTTCGGAACAACACTTCCAATATTAAAACTAGGATTCAGGCAAGGAGTAAAATCAAATTTTTCAGATGCCAATTTTAGCGAATGGATGGTTGGTTTGTACGATAAAATTAACCTGAGAAATCTCGGGGTTTCGGAATACGCCATGGAGTTTGGCGGTTTTATTGATAAACCTGAATTCTTTATTGATTACCATCATTTTTATGGGAACCGTACGGTCTTTATTCCAATACCTAAAAACGATGTGGAAATTAGCCTGGACGATCACAATTCGGAGGAGAAACCCGTGGTGTTCAATTCAATGTTTTATTACGAAAATAGTACGCGAAGCAACTTTTTAGCCATGCATTACGAGCATCATTTTAATGGCTGGGTAATCAATAAATTTCCGTTCTTGCGGAACACCAAAGTCCAATTGCTAAGTGGGATCAATTATTTACACAATGGCGAAGGAGAAAACCATACCGAGTTTTATTTAGGTTTGGAACATATTTTTAAAATTTTGCGTTTTGATGTGGTTTGGGTGACTAACTCTGATGACGAACCAGTTGCGAAATTGAAATTCGGGATAGGGTTTTAAATAGTCCTGATTTTTTCGATCAATTCTTTTAGAACCTCCATATTTGTGAATGGATTCATAATGGTTGTGCGCAAATAAATCTTTCCGTCAATTTGTGTTTGCACAATGTAGTATTCGCCATCGTGCAGGAGTTTTTTTCGGATGGTTTTATTCAACTGGTTTAAATCTTCTCCATTCTTAAGGTATCTGAAGCATACAATGTTTGATTCGGGATTGGTTGCTAGTTCAAAGTCATCGAGGGTTTTAAGGTATTCTCCGAATTCCTGCCCCAAGTCATAGGTTTTTTCAAGGTAGGCCGAGAACAACTCGTTGCCATAGGTTTTCATCATGACATAAATTTTGAGTCCCATGGCTTTCTTGGTACACTCAATGGTTCGCCCGGCAGCGTCGTACCAAGGAATTTCGCCTTTTTCGTCCAATAGATAAGCTGCTTTTTGGGCAAAGGCTTCGTATGATTTCTGGCCGTTTTTGAAAAGAACCGCTGTTGTTAGGGCAGGGGTAAGCATCATTTTATGAAAATCAATGACGATTGAATCGGCCTTTTCCATGCCTTTGGTCAGGTGCTTGTATTTTTCGGAGATCATTGCTGGTCCGCCGTGTGCCCCGTCAACATGGAACCAAATGTTGTTTTCCCGGCAAAAATCAGCCATTTCATCAATGGGGTCATAAATACCTGTGGACGTAGAGCAGACATTTCCAACCACAGCAATTACTTTCCGGCCATTTTCTTTGGCTCCTTTTAATAGTCCTAGCAAGGCATCTGTTTTAATTTTATGGTTCTTTGTGGGAAGTTTGATGACGCCATTTTCTCCCAATCCCATAATTTTTACCGCGCGATCCACACTATAATGCGATTCGGCAGAAACCATTACCGCTAAATCCCGTTGCACACCTGTTTCCCAAACATCGTATTCTTTAACTGCCTGACGGGCGGCAAGCAATCCTGTTAAATTTCCGAGAGAACCACCGGAGGTAAGCAGGCCATTTGCATTTTCATCCCAGCCCAAGAATCCTAACAGCCATTCAATGACAATGCGCTCGATGGCGGTGGAAGCCGGTCCCATTTCGTAAATGGCCATGCCGTTGTTGGCAAAGGTGCTCATGAGTTCGCTTAATGCGGCTATGGGTAAAGGGGGAACTACCTGATGCCCGATGTATTTGGGGTGATGCAGGTGGTTGTTCTGATCCAGGAATTTTTTATGAATTGCCTGGATGTTAGCTTCTTCGTTAAAAAAAGCTTTCCAGTCTTTAAGCTGCTCATTAGCTTCCCGCCAGGGTAATACCTGAAAATCTTCCTGGTTGATACAGGTTTGTAAATAATCAGCAATATAATCAACCAGAATGTGTCCTTCTTTACGGAAGGCTTCCGGATCGTAGGCTTTTTTTAGGATGTTTTTCATAGTAATAAAAATGTCAGTCCGAACTTCCTGCCCGACTGGTCAGGCGGGTTTCAGAATCTCAAAAGTACGGAGATTCTAAAATAAATTCAGGATGACAAAAGAATATTTTTTATTGTATTTTACCCTACGATGGTTTTAAACTCTCGTAGGGTTATTAGGTTTGATTTTATCTGAAATTAAATCTCAACATTTACACCAATTCCTGCTTCCAGTGCACGGTCGTAAACCAATTTTGCCGTTGCAACATCCTGGATGGCCAGGCCGTTCGATTTAAAAACGGTGATTTCTTCGCTATTTGTACGACCCTCTTTTTTGCCAGTCACCAAATCGCCCAATTCGGCGTAAAAGTGATCTTCGGTAACTGCTCCTTCTTTCAGGGGGATCATAATATCACCGGCTTCTTTTAAACAGGCTTCTTTAGAATCGCCCACAAATTTTGAACGTTTAACCGTTTCGGTGTCCAGTTCCCTTGTTCCCGGCGAGTGGCTGCCGATGTTGTTGATGTGTGTGCCCGGTTTTAGTTTACTGCCGTCCCAAAGCGGGGTGGGAGAGGAAGTCGCGGTACAAATAATATCGGCTTCCAGAAGATCGTCCGAATGGGCTGCTTTTTCAATGTTCAGTCCAAGAAACTCGGTGTTTTCTTTTACGAAACGCTCGGTTGCTTCTTCGTTCAGATCATAAACCAAAATTTTGGAGATGCTTACGGTTTCTTTCATGGCCCACAATTGCATTTTTGCCTGACCGCCGGTTCCATAAATGCCGATTACCTGATCCTTATCTTTCCGTGCCAGGTATTTATTGGCAATGCCGCTGGCTGCACCGGTTCTTACAGCTGTTAAATAACCGCCGTCCATGATGCAGATTACTTCCCCGGTTTCCGGGTTTTGAACCAATACTTTTCCGATGGTGGTTGGCAGTTTGTGTTTAGCCGGGTTGTTTTTGTACACGGTAACAACCTTGCAAGCCAAAGCCCCCGATTCTTTCAGGTAAGCAGGCATGTACAACGAAAGCCCCTCGGGGGCAACAATGTTGTTGCGAAGCGGAAGGATAGCCGTGCCGTTTGATAATTCGGCAAAAGCTTTTTCTATAACTTCGATACAATCTTTCATGTTCAGTACTTTTTGAACGTCTTCTCTTGTAAGTAAAAGTGGCATAATGATGTCTCCTATATTTTATTAGTGATATTGTTGTTTATTTGTGTTTCTGATGCTTTATTATTGAACATTTCAATTTCATCAGAAAATAATGTCTCAAATTTATTTTTTATCTCGTCCCTGTTTTTATTAATAATCTTGTTGATGAAATTTTTGATAGACAATTCTTTATATTCATCAGGTATTAGCTTTTTTTTGAATACTCTTCCAATAGTATAATCATATCCCATTAATAGTAACACAGAAAAAATAAGTAAAAAGTATAAAAACTCAGGATGAAGAAGTGTAAATGCAAATGCAAATATTGATCTGTCTTTTATGATTTTAATAATATAAAGTATCCATGGAATTAGAAATATGGTAAAAATTAAAAGGTAATATGTTTTAGGTTTTTCAAGTTCTTCTATGTAAAATGGTATGACCTTTTCAAAATCATTATAAACCTTAACTCTATCTTTGTCAGAAAATAGATTCTTTATTTTAGATTCAAGTGTGATGCTTTCTTTTAGATGGGGTTGCTTGCTACTAAAACTAAATATCCTGTTTTTTAAAAATAAAAAAGAGATGTCATGTCTTAGAATAACATCACTCTTTATGGTTTTTAATTCTTTATCAGAAAATAAAAAATTAAAATTATGTTTGGATTTAAGTTGTTCAATATTTTCAGGATGGCTTCTCATTTAATAAAAAAACAGACTATATTTTTTATTATATTCCTAGCTAATGCTAACAATAAATAATTCTTAAATTTAATAAAAAAGGGATCACTAAAAAGCAATCCCTTTATATAATTTAAGAATAGATTAATCTACCTCTTTAAATCTTCCCTGGAAGAAACGCAGGTATTGAGGTTCGTACGTAAACTCAAGGCCTTTGATGGTATCACGTTTTTTGTATAATTTAATGATACTGTCGGCAACCAGATCCATGTGGGCGTTGGTGTAAGCTCTGCGAGGAATGGTTAAACGAACCAGTTCCAATGCTGGACAATAGTTTTCGCCGTTTGCTTTACGTCCGCTGGAAACATTACCTCTTTCCATGGCACGAACACCAGAATCAACAAACAATGCCGTAGCCAAAGCTTGTGCAGGGTATTGGTTTTGATCGATGTGTGGCAAGAAACGTTTTGCATCCAAGAATACAGCGTGAGAACCGATAGGTTCAACGATTGGAACACCGGCTTCCAGTAATTTGTTTCCTAAATAATGTGTTTGTTCAACGCGGTTGCGGATGTAATCGAAATCCAGCATTTCTTGTGCACCAAGGGCGTGAACAGCTAGATCGCCTGCAGATAAACCACCGGTAGTGATTGATCCTTCATATTTACGAAGCATTTCCAGTGCATCTTGGTAGAAGTTTTCATCATCTTTAATGCCCAAGAAACCACCGATGTTAACCATGTAATCTTTTTTACTTGACACGGTACATCCGTGGCCATAGCTGAACAATTCATGAGCGATTTCCTGAATACTTGTATCGGCATAACGCGGATCGTATTTTTTAATCATGTAAGCGTTTTCGATGGCACGGGTAGCATCCCACATTACGTAAATTCCGTTGGCTTCGCAATATTCGTAAACTTCTTTGGCGTTGTCCATGTGAACCGGTTGTCCGCCGGCAAGGTTTACGCTTAATTCAAAACTGATGTAAGGAATTCTATCGGCACCGTGTTCATCAACAATGGCTTTAAGTTTGTTTAGGTCGATGTTTCCTTTCCAGCGGAAAGTTCCGGTAGCTTTGTGAGCTTCGTCGCAAATGATGTCAACGAAAGTTCCGCCAGCCATTTCCTGGTGTACTTTGGTGGTTGTAAAGTACATGTTTCCGGGAACAAATCCGTCTTTAATCAAACATTGCGACATGATGTGTTCGGCAGCACGTCCTTGGTGTGTAGGGATGATGTATTTATAACCGGTAACATTTTGCAATGAAGCGATTAAATCGTAGAAATCGTCACTGCTGGCCTGGGTTTCAACAGCACTTAAATAAGCCGACCATTGATCGGTGCTTTGAGCGGTTGTTCCAGAATCGGTTAAAAAGTCGATAGCAACGTGTTTTGATTGCAGTAAGAAAGTGTTGTAACCTGCATCCTTTGCATCTTGCAAACGTTCTTCTTCGGTGGTTTCTCCGTAGTACTCAATTTGTTGGATAGAGAAAGGTTCTGCACCAAACTCGAAACCTTCCATGATCGGGCGTTTCCATTTGAAGTAAGCTTCATCGTTCCACTCAACGTCGTCTTGCAATTCCAATCCAACGATTTTTTCTCTCATTTCGTAAACTTCTTTCACAGCGGCAGCAATCTCAACAATTTGCTCGTTGGTGAAAGTCATACGTGGCAATTGCATCGGAAGAATGTTTGTTCCGAAACGTCCTTCTAAGAAACAACGCACCCCTGATTTCAGGTAAATAGCGGCAGCTAAAGTATGAGCCGGGTTTTCTGCATTTGGCAGAAATTCGTCTGCTTTGATGTAAACACCATCGGCACCCATGTAAAATGGAACTTCGCCTAATTCTTTTGCTAATAATTCGTTTTGTTGGAAAATCCAATTGGCTTGTTTTTCGTAAACCATTTCTTCCAAACCTCTGGCAAATACTTCCATGGTACGGCCGGCCATTCCTCCATAAGTATGAAGACCTTCGTAAACCACTACTTCGTTCATGTATTTGTCGAACAATTCGTAAACATTAGTGGCGATCAATCCACCTGCATTTGAACGTGGATCTTGTCCGGCATCAATGACCAATACGTGCGCTAATTCAGCGATTTCTTTGGTGATTTCTTTAATGGTTTTTCCTTCGTAACCGGCTTCATTATTGCGAATAAAGTTAGCGTTCGAAAGAATGTAAGAAACGTTTAATACCAAAACAGTATTGTGGGCTTCTGCTATTTGGCGTGCTGCTTTAATGTTTTCGATAGAAACAGGACGGAAACCATCTGCATATAATTCAATGTAGATGAAAGGTTGTTTGGTGCCTGATAGTTTTTCGTCGGTACATTTGATGCACAGGTTGCCGGTGAATTTTTCATCATCGGCTAAATTGGTTTCTAAAGTGGCTTCGCGGTCACGGATTAATTCGCCCGGATTGTCAGAGTTAGAATAAATAACGTCTCCTTCTTTAACCATGGTAGCTGCGATTAATTTGTGTGCTCCTCTAAGGTTGTGTGTAGGACATACGTTTTGGTGCCCGAAAATTTCTTTAACATTGGCCACTAATTTTTCGAAGTTGCGGCTACCCGCATAAGTTTCATCGCCGACAAATAAACCGGCAAATTGTTCCTGACTTACAGCACTTGTTCCCTGGCTGGTCATGTCGAAAGTTACCATAGAAGCAGGAATGTGAAATGTGTTATAATCTGCTTCTGCCAAAGCGTCGATACGCTCTTGTAAACTTGTGAAAACTAAATTTCTTATCGTTTTCAGTTTATAAGGTTCTGCTAACATTTTGTATTGTTTTTTATGGATTATTTTTATATAAGTTATTTTTGAATTTATTTCTGGACTGGATACACCTCACCCTTCTGCCCGTGCAAAACACAGGAAACATTTACATCTTGAATGTCTTAGCAAAGACAGCCGGCTAAGAAATCAGGGTGAAATTTACTTTCATGGATAGTAATATAGAACAAGAAAGACTATCATCTTGCATTTGCGATCATATGTTCTTATTCTTCTCATCGGTACAAAAATATACAATTTTTTTAATACGGATGATCCAGATGGAATTTTTTTAACCGATCTTCCAAATCACTAAATTGATCTCGCTGAATAAGTGATACGCAGGCTCTTAAACCTTCTTTGCGTTCGCTTCTTGCAATATCCAAGGTGATGGCACTTATGCCATAATACAACAGGCGTTCGATAAGTGCAGCCCCGTCGAAACCAGGGTAAAAAATGGTGAAATAAAATCCGTCGGCAATTGGCGTTTCATCATCTTTATCGTAAACAATTTTAAAACCATTATCGGTAAACATTTTTTTAATGATTTTGGCTTTTTTCCCGTATTCGATAATGTCATTTCTGAAATTGTATTCGCCATTGTTTATGGCTTTTAAAATGGCCAATAAACCGTATTGAGCAGAGTGGCAAGCCCCGGCACTCAAAGCGTAGATGCAGCCGTAAAGGATGGAATATCCCAAACAATCGGTTGCAAAAAACCTTTTTAAAGGAGCCCTTCTCAAATGCTGTAATTTGGTTGAGATTACCATCATGGCCAAACGGGGCCCCGGATAACTGAATATTTTTGATCCGGAAATCAATAAAATATAATTGTCGGTATAGTTTGCAATGGTTGGCTGGTAAGGTTCTTCTCCAGGGATGGAATAATCTTTCCTGAAATCCATTCCGAAATAAGCTAAATCTTCGATGATGATAAGGTCGTATCTGTTGGCAATATTTCCAATAATTTTTAATTCTTCTTCTGTAAAGCAAATCCAGGAGGGATTGTTGGGATTTGAGTAAAGAATGGAATGTATGTGCCCTTTGCTTACGAGTGATTCTAACTTTTCTTTAAGTTTTTCGCCGCGGTATTCGTAAACATCGAATGATTCAACTTTGCGGCCTAAAATGTCGAGCTGTTGCTTGTGAAGCGGAAATCCCGGGTCGATAAAAAGAACCGTGTCGCGGTCTTCCCACATGTTATCAATGGCAATAAATGAAGCCATGCTTCCTTGCAGGCTGCTTACGGTAGGGATACAAGCGCTTACTTCAACTTCCTGGTTCAGAAATAATTTAACAAAACGTTTAATTTCCTGTTTTAATTCAGGTACACCTTCAAGCATGGGGTAAACCGAATTTACGCCACGTTTAATGGCCTCGATTTCTGCATTTCGGGCAATTTCTGGGGTCATCAATCCGGGAATTCCCATTTCCATCCGGACGTATTTTTTGCCTGTTTCAGTTTCAATTTCATTGATCAGCTTTACCACCTCACGAATGGTTGCTTTGCCAACATTAGCAAGCCCGCTGTCTTTAATTTTTTGTGTAACTACTTCGAAATCAATTGGGGTGTTCTTGTTTATATCAGTATATGTTGTACTCATAAAAGTAAATTTAAACTATACAATTATACGAAAAGTTTACGAGATACATTTTCGTTATGTACAAATTACGCTTGTTGTTTTTTAGTCCTTTTCAATTCTGATCCTGCAATCCACGGCAGTTAAGCTGTTTTTAGTTCCAAGTAGAGGATTTAAATCCAGCTCAAAGATTTCGGGAGCTGCTTGTACCAATGCCGAAACCCGCATGATTGTTTCAATATAAATTTCTTCGTTTACAGGTTCTTGCTTACGAGTTCCTTTGATGATTCCGTAACCTTTTAATCCGCGTATCATGCAACTGGCTTCTTGTTTACTGATTGGAGCTAGTCCTTCCCTGATATCTTTCAATACTTCGATGAATATGCCGCCAAGGCCACTAAGGATCAGATGTCCGAATCCTTCTTCGCGTTTTGCTCCAATAAAAATTTCCGTTCCGAAAAGCATGTTGCTTATTAAAACAGCCGTGGTGTCTTTGATTTGGATCAAACGGTCGAATTCTTTGGTTACGGTTTCCTCGTCCATCACATCTAGAACAACTCCGCCAACATCAGATTTGTGAACTGGTCCGATTACTTTCATTACCAACGGATAGCCAAATTCTTTGGCACATTGCAGGGCTTCTTCTTTTGTTTTAACAATCCGTTCGTTGGCTCGGGTAATTCTGGCTGCATCCAATAATTTTTGCATCTCGGCAGGGGCAAGGTAGCCGTTTCCGGCATTGTCAACAACCTGACGGATGGTTTTGGTGTCAACTTCAGGAATTTCAAATTCTACAGGTGCTTGTTTTGGCGTGTTGTAAACCCGCGATAAGGATTTTCCTAAAAGAACCTCGTCGGAGAAGTTGATGTTTGCTTTTGATAAGAATACCTGTATCTCTTCATACGAAGTTTTAACAGAAGGAAGTACCGGGTAAATAGGTTTTTTACAGTCTCTGATTTTATCATGAAGAATTT
The DNA here is from genome assembly GCA_963664245.1 of Bacteroidales bacterium. Classification (GTDB taxonomy): domain Bacteria; phylum Bacteroidota; class Bacteroidia; order Bacteroidales. The sequence continues at coordinate 626,390 of OY760934.1, read as the reverse complement.
TGTAAACATCATGGATGGGGAATAATCCGGGGGTTCCAAAAATTACCACCATGGCGTCGATATGATCGAATTTTTGATCTACATAATCAATGATGGTTCCCAAGTGCTCGGCTGTACCGGTAGCCAAAAAGTCAATGGGGTTTGATACGGATGATCCGGGATGTAAATGCGTTAACAATTCTTCGGCATCCGGCCCGCTGATTTCTGGAACCACAAGGCCGTTTTTTTCCAGGGTATCTGTAAGCATTACCCCGGGACCTCCGGCATGTGTAATGATGGCAATATTTTTCCCTTTTAATTCTTTGTGCATGAACACCCCGGCAACATTTAAAATATCTTCACGTCCGTAGCAGCGAACAATCCCGGCTTTTTTAAACAGGGCAGAAACCGCCACATCCGGGCTGGCTAAGGCACCAGTGTGCGAAGAAGCCGCACGGCTACCAGCTTCCGAGGCTCCTGCTTTAACACCTGCAATCATGCATCCTTTTCTAACTAAGGAAGAGGCGTGTTTTAAAAGTTTTTGAGGATTGTCAACACTCTCGATATAGAGCAGCTTAATTTTTGAGCTGGTTTCCGGATCGAAAGATTCGTCCATGTATTCCAGTATTTCTTCCACGCCTATTTGTGCGCTGTTCCCAACCGAGTAAACACTTGAGAATGTTAAACCTTTGGGGATTCCTGCTTCGAGAATAAAACAGGCGGTAGCTCCGGAGGCAGAGATTAAATCGCAACCTTGTGGATCGAGTTTAGGAATGGGTTCGGTAAAAACACCTTGGTAATTATTATTTAAAATCCCGATACAGTTTGGACCAATCAGACTTGCCCCGGCTTCGTTAATTAAGCTAACGATCTCGTTTTCCATGGCTTTGCCTTCTTCATTCAGTTCGCTAAATCCGGCCGAAAGAATAACAAAAGCTTTGGTTCCTTTTTGTTGGATCAGGATTTTTACGGTTTCGGCAACAAATTTGGCTGCAATGGCTATAATTGCCAATTCAACCTGCGGCAATTCGTTAAGATGTTTATAGGCTTTAATTCCCTGAACGACATTTTCTTTTAAATTTGTTGCAAAAAGTTTTCCTTTATAATTACCGTCAAGCAGGTTTTTTAAAATTTTACCGCCTGGTTTCTCAATATCATTTGAAGCTCCCACAACCACAATCGATTGCGGATTTATTAGTTCTTTTGTAATCATATTATATGACTTAGTGTGGCTAACCTAATTTTTTGCAAAACTAGAAAAAAAAGAGGAGTGTTGTTTATGAATTAACAACAAATCTTATAAATTGCCGGAAGCTTTAATATAGAATTTTTATATCTAAATTTTTGCATATATAAAAAAAGTATTATCTTTATAAAACAAACCAAAATATTATGAAGGCATTAGTTATAAAATTTGGAATAATTTTAATCTTTTTGGCTTTCGTATTTTATGTAATTATCGCTTTAATAGGATGTTTGTCCTGTGTTTTTGGTGCAAGCGAGAGTTATTATTGTACAACTTATTGTATGGCGGTTAAAATTTCGGCTTTGGTGGCTTTTGTTGCCTGGATCGCCTGGTTTATCTATTCGATTGTGCAGTACAAAAAAAATGCTTAGCTATTCTGACAATTGATTACAGCAACTTATTTTTGTGGCCCTCAATTTTTATAAATTGATAAATATCAGGGCTTTGCGAAATAATTTTGCAAAGCTTTTTCTTATTTTATTAAAAATGAAACTGCAACTACTCCCGGCCCTGCATTAGCACCGAGAACAGGGGAGGTAGAGTTGATAAATTTCGGAGCCATACCAGTAAGGTTGCTTAGTTCTTTTTCGTACCACCTGGCTGTTTTTAAATTGTTAGCGTGGGTAATGGCGTATCCCCATAATTCATTATTTTCAATAATCTTGCTGGCTCTTTTCATGATTTTTTTCATGCTGCCTTTTTCTGAAAATGATTTATCCAGCAAGGTTGATTTTCCGTTTTCGTCCAACGAAACAATAGGGGTCATGCCTAACATGTTCGCAATAAAGCCTTTCAAGGGAGAAACCCGTCCGCTTCTCACCATGTATTTCAAAGTAGTTACGCTTACAAAAACAGGCGATTTTTTGATCCATTCGTGAGCCAGTTTAAGCAATTCATCCTGATTATATTTTCCTTCTTCAATCGTTTCGGCCATTCTTAAAACTAGCAATCCTAAAGATGCAGTTAACCGCTTAGAATCAATAATATCAATTCGTTTGTTCATTTGTGAACCGACAGAAATAGCTGATTGCAATGCGTTGGAATAAGTCCCGCTTAAATGAGAATTCAGCGATAATCCAATCACAGAGTCGTAATGGGTTGAAAGAAACGAAAGTTTGTTTGTGTATTCTTTAATACCAGGTTGAGCCGATATTGGTTTTTCTTTGTAAGTGTCGAATAGTTTATAAAAACGGTTCCCGTCGATGGTAATCCTGTCAATATAATTATTGTTGCCAATTTTAATGTTTAGCGGAACTACATGAATCTGGTGTTTTTCGATGAGCTCCTGTGGGAGATCGCAGGTCGAGTCAGTCATTAAAGCGATCGGTTTTTTTCGGTTAACCGCTATTTCCTGCTGCATTTTCATATCATCAACCTTTTGATAGGTAATGTCGCCAATATCCTCAATGCGTTGAAATAATAAGAGAGGATTGTCGGTATGAATATGAAAACGTAGCTTGTTTTTTGATCCGGCAATAACCATCGAATCGCCCATGTTCTGAATCCTGGATTTTAATTCTTCTTTGCTGATGTTTGTTCCTTCAATGAGTCCTTCGGTACAGTAGCGGAAGCCTAATATCTCGTGATTTATATTTTCGTTCTCAATAGTTTCCTGCGTTTTTGAGATATTCCTGATTGATAAAACTTCTTTAATTTTTTCATGTTTAAAGAAATTTGTCATGCCTTCTAAAAATACCACAAAGCCTTTGGCTCCGGCATCCACTACGTTTGCTTTGGCTAATACTTCCAGCTTTTTTGTTGTGTTGGATAAAGATTCTTTGGCAGACTGATACGACTCGGTGATTAGTTGTTTGAAATCGTCAATTTTATAATGAATCGTTTCCAGTGCTTCCGACCATTCCCTGAGAACCGTAATCATGGTTCCTTCTACCGGGTTTGCAATGGCTGCATAAGCATAATTTACGGCTTCTTTGATGATCTCGATAAAACGTTCAATCGAAAGGTTTTGCTCATTTTTAATTTCGTTGCTGAACCCGTAAATAAATTGGGCGAAAATAATTCCTGAGTTTCCACGGGCTCCAATCAGGGCTGCATCTGCAAGTGCTGATGCCGTTATTTTTATGTTGTCTGTTGGAATTGACGTATCAATAATTGAACGCATGGTTGAGGCCAGGTTTGTTCCGGTATCAGCATCAGGAACAGGAAATACGTTAATCTTGTTTAAATGCTGTTGGTTATCAAATATTTTTTGAGCCCCGGCTAAAAAACTGAAATAAAGTTGCTTACCGTTTAATTCCCGGCTGTTGTTATTTGTTGTCAAATGATATCTGTTTTTCTAATACAAATATAACTATTCTTTGAGAATCTACTTTTATCAAGCATTTGCAAAAAATTAACAAAAGAATACAATGGATTTTAAATGAAATTATATTTAATGATTTGCAGAAACAATGTTTAAAATTCAAATCCCAAAATTATGGTTGATTTAATATTTTAATACATTTGTATTAGAAAAATAAAAGTAACATACAATGAAAAAATATTTATTAATACTTGGACTGGTAATAGTATTTGTTTCTGGAAGTACTCAAGACAAACCTCAAAAAGTTAAACCTGCTGATAATCCTAATGCTCCTGAAATTACTTTTCAAAAAGTGATTCATGATTATGGGACAATTGCTAAAGGAGCTAATGGTACTTGTGAGTTTATTTTCAAAAATACAGGTAAAGAACCTTTGATTTTATCCAGGCCAAGATCAAATTGTGGTTGTACTGTTCCAACGTATCCACGTGAACCCATTTTGCCTGGCAAAACCGGGGCCATAAAAGTAATTTATGATACAAAGCGGATGGGGCCAATCAATAAATCCGTTACTGTTTTTTCAAATGCCAAAAACAATCCTGTGGTTCTTCGAATCAAAGGAATGGTAAAAGTGCCGAAATCTAATTAATAAACTTTTCCTGCCGGAGGCAGGAGCTAATAAAAAAGTAAGATGCCAACAATTTCAAAAAAAGGGCAGTTGATGCCCCAATCTCCTATTCGTAAATTGGTGCCTTATGCTGAGGGTGCAAAGAGCAGGGGAGTAAAAGTATATCACTTAAACATTGGTCAACCAGATATTGCAACTCCGGATGTAGCTTTAAATGCGATCCGTAATTTTAACGAAAAAGTTGTTGCATACAGCCATTCGGCGGGTATTCTTTCGTACCGTAAAAAACTGGTTAAGTATTATAAAGAAAATAATATTGATATCACACCGGATGATATTATTGTGGCTGCCGGAGCTTCCGAAGCTATTTTGTTTGCCATGCAAACTTGTCTTGATCCGGATGACGAGATTATTATTCCTGAACCGTTTTATGCAAATTACAATGGTTTTGCTGTGAATGCAGGTGTAAAAGTGGTTCCAATCCCATCATCTATTGAAAGTGGTTTTGCCTTACCGGCAATCGCCGATTTTGAAAAAGCGATTACCCCAAGAACCAAAGCCATTATGGTTTGTAACCCGAACAATCCAACCGGTTACCTGTACAGCAAAGAAGAGCTGGAGGTTCTTCAGGAAATCGTTAGAAAATACGATTTGTATTTGATCGCCGACGAAGTTTACCGCGAGTTTTGCTATGATGGCAATAAACATTATTCATCCATGTATTTGAAAGATATTGAACAAAATGTTATTTTGATCGACTCTGTTTCAAAACGTTACAGTGCTTGTGGAGTGCGTATCGGCTGCATGATTTCGAAAAATAAAGAAGTAATGGCAACAGCCATGAAGTTTGCTCAGGCCCGTTTGAGCCCGCCGAGCTTCGGACAAATAGCTGCCGAGGCAGCTATTGATACGCCGGATTCTTATTTCGAAGAAGTGATGAAAGAATACATCGCCCGTCGTGATATTGTTGTTGAAGGAATCAATAGCATTGAAGGAGCTTATTGCCCGAACCCTAAAGGGGCGTTTTATGTTGTGGCCAAACTCCCGATTGATGATTCTGACCGTTTCTGCCAATGGTTGTTGGAAGATTTTAACTTTGAGAACCAAACCGTGATGTTTGCCCCGGCTTCCGGATTTTATTCTACTCCCGGCCGAGGTAAAGACGAAGTTCGTATCAGCTACGTGCTAAATGTTGAAGATTTGAAACAATCGATTAAAGTTTTGGATGAAGCGTTAAAAGTTTATCCCGGACGAAAATAATCTGCGAAATAAATTTTATTCAAAATCAGGGTAGAGCAGGTACTTTGCCCTGATTTTTTTATACGCTTCAATTTCTTTTTTCCAGCTTTGGTGGATTTGCCAGTTTGTTTTTCCGTCGGTTATTTGTTTTCGCAACTCATCTGTTCCTGAAAGCTTTTCAAAATATGAACTAAAAAAACGGTCGTCTTTTGGTAGTTTATTGTAAAAATCGATAATCCAGTTTAGCTCAATTTTTCCCAGCTCATCCGGGTGTTTGGTGTAGTAATCTTTAAGGTTTATCCCAAAACATTTTTGGTTTTTGAGCGGAGGGTTCAGGCTTGTCCCTTCAATAGGAACCGGGGTAAATGAGAATTCTTTTCCAGGGAAATTAGGATGACCGACAAATTCAAACGGATTGCTTGTTCCTCTCCCGATGCTTACTACGGTTCCTTCAAATAAACATAAAGAAGGATAGAGTAATACGCTGCTCAGGTTTGGAAGGTTTGGCGAAGGTTTAATCGGTAGCTCCATACTCATCTTGTGGGTGTAGTTTAAGCATTTAACAACTGTTAGATCGCATTTTATTCCGTTTTTCAACCAGCCTTCGCCATTAATCATGAGGGCAAATTCGCCGATGGTTAAACCGTGTACAATTGGAACCGGATGTAAACCCACAAATGAACGGTGTTTTGCTTGCAGTATGGGACCGTCAACATAAAATCCATTGGGATTGGGACGGTCGAGGATAATCATTTTTACATTGTTTTCGGCGCAGGCTTCCATCATGTAAGTCATGGTAGATACGTAGGTGTAGAAGCGAACTCCGACATCCTGCATATCGAATAAAACAATGTCAATATCTTTTAAATCTTGGGGATCAGGCTTTTTGTGGTTGCCGTATAAAGAAATAATCGGTAAGCCGGTTTTAATGTCTTTTTCGTCCTTGATTAATGCGCCATCGTGGGTTTGTCCCCTAAAGCCGTGTTCGGGTGCAAAAACTTTGGTTAACTTGATGCCTGCGCATAAAAGACTGTCGGCAAGGTGTGTTTGTTTGATGAAGCTGGTGTGGTTCCCCACTAAAGCTACTTTTTTATTTTTTAGTAAGTTGAAATACTGCTCGGTTCTTTCGTTACCTTTGGTTATGCTGTTCCATTCAACAAATTGAGGAATGCTTTGCGATTGGGTGCAGCCAGCTGTAATAAAAAATAAAAACAGAATGCAGACGGGGATTTTCTTCATTTGATGGCAGATTTTCTATTTTTGTAAAAAATAAGATTTTGAATACTCCATTATTTATCGCTAAACGAATTTCTTCACTGTCGCGCGAAAGCTTTTCCCGACCCATTGTCCGTATTGCCATTGCCGGAATTGCTTTGGGATTAACGGTAATGCTGATTTCGGTAGCAGTGGTTCGTGGCTTTCAGCAGCAAATCAGTGATAAAGTTATTGGTTTTGGTGCACATATACAAATTAATAAATACGACTTAAATACCTCTTACGAAACCAGCCCGATAAGTATCCGGCAGGATTTTTATCCCGAAATTAAAGAGATTGAAGGAATTAAACAGGTTCAGGTTTATGCTTATAAGGCAGGGATCATAAAAACGTTTACCGAAATTCATGGCGTTGTTTTTAAAGGAGTGGGACGTGATTACAACTGGGATTTTTTTAAAAACAACCTTATTGAAGGAAGCCTTCCGGGAATAACTGCCGGAAAAGCCTCGTTGGATGTTTTGGTTTCCAATAGCATTGCCAAACAGTTAAATCTTAAAATAGGCGATGATTTACGGATGTTTTTTGTATCGTCGGGGCAGGAAAATATGCGGGGACGGAAATTTGTTATTTCAGGCATTTATAAAACCGGATTGGATGAGTTTGATAATCAATTTGTGATTGGCGATATCGCCCAAATACGCAAGTTGAATCGTTGGAATGATGAACAAATTGGTGGGTTCGAGGTTTTGATTGATGATTTCAACCGCCTTGATGAGTTCCAGTTAATGATTTATAATTTGATCGGTTATGATTTAAACGCCGTGAGTGTGAAGGAGCTTTATCCCCAAATCTTTGACTGGTTGAACTTAATGGATATGAACGTGGTTATTATTCTTGGGCTTATGATTCTGGTTTCGGCTATAACCATGATTTCCATTCTTTTAATATTAATCCTCGAAAGAACCAATATGATCGGGATTTTAAAGGCCATTGGTGCCAACAATGCTTTGGTTCGTAAAGTTTTTATTTATCAATCCTTGTCGATTGTGGTGCGGGGCTTGATCTGGGGAAACCTGATCGGACTTGGTTTTTGCTTTTTGCAAATGCAATTTGGCTTTGTTCAGTTGAACCAGGAATCTTATTATATGTCGGAGGTTCCAATATTATTGAACCCTGTTAATGTGCTTTTGATTAACATGGGAACCGCAATTATTTCGAGTTTGATTTTAATTGTACCCTCCATGATTATTGTAAAAATCCAACCGGTAAAAGCCATCCGTGTTGACTAATTTTCCATGAATCGCTGCATGCATTTATACAATTCTCTCGATTTTATAGGTTTAGATAGGTAAGCATCGCATCCGGCGGTAAATGTTTTTACCTCGTCATCTTGCAGGGCATAAGCCGTTTGTGCAATTACCGGGCATGTTACCCCCAGTTTTTTGATTTCGGTAGTTGCCTCGTAGCCGTTCATGTTTGGCATTTTTATGTCCATCAAAATCAGGTCAATATCTTTTTCCTGTTTGCAGAAGTCAACAGCTTCTACGCCGTCAAGGGCCCATATAATTTCAATATTGGTCTTTTTAAGGTATTGTTCTAACAGCCTGAAATTTGATTCGGTATCTTCGGCAATCAGTATTCGTTTTTTAGAGAAATCGGGGATGGATTTTTGGTGCTCGGCTTTAACTTCTTCCTGTTTATCGGGCTGCCCGTGAATTTCAAGCGGCAAAGCAAAAAAGAAGATTGATCCGTTATCGGGTTCCGATTCCAGCCACATATCGCCGCCCAACAGTTTGGTGAGTTCTTTGGCAATGGTGACGCCTAGTCCTGAGCCTTCGTAATTACGGGTGTTGGTTTCTTCCACCTGACGGAAACGGTCAAAAATCATTTCGTGATGTTCTTTGGCAATCCCTATTCCTGTGTCTTTTACCTGAAAAATAAAATGATCTTTAAATTCTCCTTCGTTTGCATAGCTATAACCAATTTCTATAGAACCGATTTTGGTGAACTTGATGGCATTGTTTACCAGTTTGTCTAAAATGGTTTTGAGGCGTTTAGCGTCAGAGTTTACAAAACAATCTTCATCGCTCAGCCCAGGGGTAAAAGTGAGTTTTAAATAAGGTTTGTGGAAGTTTTCTTTTTCTTCTTCGTAATTGTCCATCAAAGAGTTAATGAAACCGTTTAAGTTGAATTTCTCCTTATAAATCTCAATCTCTTTGGTTTCGATGTAGGTTAATTGGAAGATGTCTTCCACCGTATTTAGCAGGCGAATGCCACTTTTATTAATGATCTCGGCGAATTCCAGAAAATCCTGGCGGGGAGTGTCTTTGTCAATTAGTTCGGTAAAACCGATGATTGCATTCAGCGGGGTCCGGAGTTCGTGAGACATGGTGGCCATAAAAGCGGTTTTTAAACGATCGGCTTCCTCGGCTTTTAACTTGGCTTTTTCCAGCTCTATTGTTTTTTGTTTGATGTTTTGGGTACGTTCTTCAACAATTAATTTTAAACGGTCTTTGTGTTTGTGGAGCTCTTCTTCGGCACGTTTTCTGCGTTCTATTTCGCTAACTAACTCTAGCTCGTTATGTTTGCTCGAAATTGATTTTGAAAATTCTGTAAAAATTTTCTTTTCCAGAATCCGGTTCATTAAAAACAAGAACAAAATAATTATTGGCAGACTCGATAATAATAACCAGTCTTTTAATGAAAGTTGAACACTGACGGCTAAAAGTAAAATGCTTGCAATTACCGGAATGGCTTGAAAATAATGAAGGTTCTTACGTAAATTTTGTGATAAAATGGATTGGGAAAACAAGATGATTAGCACGAATAAAATACTTTCAATTTTTACCAAATCAGCAATGGCTGTTGCGGAAAATATTTCATATAGATAATAGGAGAGGGTGTAATTTAATCCCAGGAACATAAGGCCTGAAAACAATAGAATTTGCTTGTTGTTTTTTTTGAACCAGCTAAATAGTGCGATGTAAATAAAGCTTGGTAAAATGCCTAAAAAGGCAATGCTGTTAAATTTAAAATAAGGGTTTACTAGTTTTCCGAACAATGTAAAAACAAGATATAACCCGATGATAATAAATGAGATAATGAGCCCGTTATTAAATGCTTTTTGGTTTTTGTGATGCCTGAATTCTTCTTTGTAGTCGACATTCCTAGTATTCATGTTTATAGAATTATAAATTTATTTGAAAATAGAGAAAAAGCCATTTTGAATCATGGCGTTCTAATGCAATTATTAACAGTTAATTGTTGAATGTTAGTGTGAATCGGGTTTTGAGAACGCTTTTAAAGCTTAATAGGGTATTGGACTACATCGAAAAGAATGGTACGACTTTGCCCGGATCAGCCATTTAATTATAGTCTAGGGGCGATTGTGTTTGCATTTATCATATCGCTCTACCATTATTTAAAAATTGTCAACTCAAATATTGTGGATTCACTACGTTACGAATAACTGTAACTGGCTAAAAAATACTTTTTTCAGTCATCCTGAAGTTGGTTCAGGATGACAGTTATCTACACTTTTCCCGGTTTACTTTTTGTGTAAACCACACTCTTTGGTTTCTTGGTCTTCCCACCACCAGCGGCCGGCACGAATATCTTCGCCTTCTTCGATGGCACGGGTACAAGGCTGACAGCCAATGCTTAAGAAGCCTTTGTTATGCAGCACATTATAAGGAATGTTGTGTCCTTTAATATAATCCCAGCACTCTTTGGTGCTCCAGTCAATCAGAGGGTTTACTTTTACCAATCCGTTATTGGCATCCCATTCCACGGTTTTAATGTTGGAACGGGCAGGGGAGTGCTCTTTTCGCAAACCGCTGATCCAGAAATCGAGCCCGGAAAGTGCCCTTTTTAAAGGTTCTACTTTGCGGATCGCACAGCACTGCTTACGGTTCTCAATGTTTTCGTAAAATAAATTTACGCCTTTGCGGTTCACCATTTCTTCAACGTCCTTGGCATCCGGAAAATATATTTCAATGTCGAGTTTGTAACGGCTGCGGTTTTTGTCAATCAGCTCATAGGTTTCGGGAAACAAACGCCCCGTATCTAAGGTGAAAATTTTTATTTTCTTCTGTAACGAATGGATTTTTTGTATGATGATCTGGTCCTCTAATCCCATGTTTGTCGCAAATCCGGTTTTTCCCGGGTAATTGCTGATAAAATAATCCAGGATTTCCAGTGCACTTTTTCCTTCCAACTCCTTGTTTAACTGTTCAATTTCTTCTGAACCCATATCTCTGTCCTCTGTTTTTTTTTGAATCGCAAATATAATTATAAATTTGTAGCTATAATCTTATCTGATGAAACTTCATTTTATTGCAATCGGCGGGGCGGCTATGCATAATTTGGCCATCGCTCTCCATAAAAAAGGATACCGGGTCACTGGTTCTGACGATGAAATTTTTGATCCTTCAAAAGGACGTTTACAAAAATATGGCTTGCTGCCCGGCAAAATAGGCTGGGATGTTGGCAACATCACCAGTGATTTGGATGCTGTTATTTTGGGGATGCATGCCCGCGAAGATAATCCCGAGTTACTTCGTGCCCAGGAGTTAAACCTGAAAATTTATTCTTTCCCCGAATTTTTATACGAGCAATCCAAAGACAAAACCCGGGTGGTGATTGGCGGAAGCCACGGCAAAACAAGCATTACTGCTATGATTTTGCACGTCTTGAACCGCTGCAATATTGAAGCCGATTACATGGTGGGTGCCCAACTGGATGGTTTTGAAGTGATGGTAAAACTTTCTGACTCGGCTAAATTTATGGTGCTGGAAGGCGACGAATACCTGACTTCGCCTATCGACCGCCGACCAAAATTTCACGTGTACAAACCAAACATTGCCCTGCTTTCTGGCATTGCCTGGGATCACATGAACGTATTCCCCACCTTTGAAAATTACGTGGAGCAGTTCCGGATTTTTGCCAATTTAATTGAAGAAGGCGGAAGTTTGGTGTATTGCGGGCAGGATGAGAATGTGGTAAACGTTGCCACAGGCGCGAAAGAAAATATTCAAAAAATCCCTTACCGTTTGCCCGAATATGAAATAAGCGACGGGGCAACTTATATTTTACACGGGGACAAAAAGGTTCCTTTAAAAGTTTTTGGCGAACACAACCTGCAAAACATCATGGGAGCCATGAATGTGTGCAAACTGATAGGGGTAGGGGAAGCCGGATTTTTTGCGGCCATACAATCTTTTGCCGGGGCTTCCAGGCGTTTGGAGCTGGTGGGGCAAAATGATTTTTGCCGGGTGTATAAAGATTTTGCCCATTCTCCCTCAAAATTAAAAGCAACGGTGAAGGCGGTTAAAAGCCAGTTTCCCGGGCGAACCCTGATGGCCTGCATGGAGCTGCACACCTTTAGCAGTTTAAATGCTAATTTTTTGAACCAATACCGGGGCTGTATGGATGATGCCGATGTCCCGCTGGTGTATTACAACCCTCAAACCCTTGAACATAAAAAGCTGCCGGCGATAAGTCCGGCAGATGTAAAGAATGCTTTTAAAAACGAGCGCATAACCGTTTTTAACGAAAGCGAAAAACTGAAAGCCTTTTTACGGCAAACCGATTACCAAAACAAAAACCTGCTGCTGATGTCTTCCGGGAACTTTGGCGGGATAGACGTTGATAAACTGGCGGAAGAAATTGTTTCTTAGATTACAGATTTCATTATCTAAAATAGATATATGTTATTCCGAACAGTTATCCTGAGCGGAGTCGAAGGGTTGTTTCGGAATCTCATGATTAAACAGATTCTGAACAAATTTCTTGCGAAATTTTTCAGAATGACAAGCTGCTTTGATAACAGTGTTGCATAAAAGAAAATTCCCTATATTTGATTGACAGATAGATGCTTCTCCCCGGCATTGTGAAAGGTGGTTTAATTAAAAAAGTTGTGGTTACACAACCTTTGCTATAAGTGAAATAACACACATTGGGTTATACATACGTTATGCCCTATTTAAATGACAGCAACAACAGACATAGAACTTAAAGAATTACTTCAAGAATTGGAGAAAGATCCGACAAATCTTGACGTGATAAATTCATTGGCTATAGGTTATTTTGAGAACTATGACCAAAAGACTGACAAAGAAGACTTCGACTATTTTGAAAAAGCATATAACTTAAAAAAGACAGTTAAATCTACGCACAATTTTGCTTGGTTCCTTTACTTTGAATGGTCAGAAATTGAATGGCGTTGGAAACAAGACAATGCTATCGAACGGGCTATTGAAATCCAAAAAGAATGTATCGAATTAAATCCAAAATCATACTATCCATATTATCAATTTGGTTATATGCTTCTAGACCAAAAAAAGTTTAAAGAAGCAATTCAGTTCTTTAATAAAGCATACAACATTGAAAAGCATAGAGACATTATTCATAATATCGGTTATTGCTATTTTCAAATGGACGAATTTCAAAAAGCCAAAGAATCATTTTCTCAATCGACAACTGATTTAGATATTGAAAATAGAAGTCTTTACAATCTAGCATTAACTGAATGGAAATTAAATAATACTGAACAGGTTAAACTCATTGCTGACAAGTTATCTAAACATATTGAAACAAATGTTCACGAAACGATAAGCGGCTATGAAATTGGACTTTTATATTTTCTACTTGACGATTTTCAAAGAGCTTCTGAGTGTTTAATTCAACAAGGAATTAATGGAATTGACTTAATAGATTGGACAGACTTATCATATTCACTTTTTAATACTGACAAGAAATTATGGACTGAAAAAATAAATGACAGTATTGTTGAACGAAAAAAATGGTTCAATGAAATTGAAAACAATCATGAAGATTGGAGTGAATACACAGATGAAGAGAAGAAAGAGCGACTAAATGAATTAACAGCAGAAATAAAGATTAGACAAGAAACCTTAATTAATGGATTGTCCAAGCCAATTGAAGACGTTAGAGAAAGCGTTTTAGTTGAGCATTGTGGTTGCTTACTTTTTGACTGTAAAAGACACCAAAACAGAAAGAATGACTAGAAAAACAGGGCATAACAATAGTAACTGTTGCACAACAAAGAAATAGGCAAAATATTATTAACTTACGTCATGCAAGGGAATAAAGAATACCAAGAAAAACTATTTGTCAGTTTCCAACTAAGCCAGGTTGTGCCAGAGCAGAACTTTTACCGTAGGTTAAAGTCGATCCTGAATTTGGATTTTCTCCTCAAACAAACTGCGCCATATTATGGTGGTTGTGGACAAAAAAGTATAGACCCGCGTGTCTTTTTTAAATTATGCATTGTTGGCTATTTAGAAAATATTGTAAGTGATCGTAAGTTGATAGCACATTGCTCCATGCGTTTAGATATTTTGTATTTTCTTGGATATAATATAGATGAACCCTTACCGTGGCATAGTACTGTTAGCCGTACTCGCCAGTTATTTCCAGAGGGTGTCTTTGAAACTGTTTTTACAAAGATATTTGCTTTATGTGTTGATAGTGGGCTTGTGAGTGGGCATACCCAAGCAACCGATTCTGCTCCTATTAAAGCCAATGCAAGTATGGATAGCTTAGAGCTAAAAGTACCAGAAGAAGAGCTGGAAGAATATTTAACCAGAATAAGGGCTATCTCCAATGGAGACCAACAACCAATACGAAAAGCAAAAAAGAATAAAGCAAACCTGGCACAAAGACAGGTTTCTGCAAATAAAGATGAACTTAATGAAATAGCAGCACGGCAGAAAAAATGGAAAACAACCCAAAACACGCGGCAAGGGGCTAATTCTAAGCGTTCTAAATACACCAGTAACAAAACCCATTATAGTCCTACCGATCCTGATGCTCGCATTAGTGTAAAGCCGGGAAAATCCCGTAAGCTAAACTATCACGGGAACATTACCGTAGATACGGCCTTCAATGTAATAAGTGATGTACAGGCTTATCATGCCGATAGAGTGGACAGCAAGAACTTACAAGATATCGTTAAGAGAACCCATAAGCGTTTATGGAGATTAGGGCTGTTATGGACTAATATTCTAGCTGATGCTGGTTATAGTAGCGGAGATAATTATCAGTTTCTGGAACAAGAACATATACTTAGTTACATTCCAAAACATGGAACGTTTAAAGGTGGCCCAGAGGGTTTTACTTTTATAAAGGAACAAAACTATTGGTTATGCCCACAAGGCAAAAGGGTAATATTTAAAAAGCAAAAGCATAGCAATGACTCTTTACAAAACCATTACTATACCCGGCGAAGCGATTGTAAAGATTGCCCCAGCAGAAGTGTATGTATCGGAAAGTCTCATGAAAAAAAGATCGCAATAACAGCCTATTTGGATGAATACATACGGAATAATGAGAGGGTAAATAGTAAATGGGGCAGAAAAATGAAGGGTAAACGGCAATCAACAGTAGAACCAGCTTGGGGAAACCTTACTCAATACCTGGGATTACGAAAAATCAATACTTTGGGTATTGCCCAAGCCAATAAAGTGGTTCACATGGCTGCCTGTGCTTATAACTTGAAGAAATTACTAAAATATAATGTCAATAAGTACGAGACCAAGGTAAAGGCTCAAATGGCCTATATATATGAGCAAATTGCTGGTTTTTTCGCTTCATATAATGCTATTCAAGCCTTTTTTATTGAAATTAAATGCATAAAGTAATCAAAACCTGAATTATTAGGGATGAAAAAAAGTATTAACCAAATTGCAATTTATTTATTTTAATGCCTTTGTGCAACAGACACAATAACTAAACGCAATGTGGGTGTTGGTGCTGATTGTAAATTAATTGCAAGAAATTAACACCGCCAAATCTTTGATTTGGTTTAAGAAAAAGATAAATTTAAAAACAAAATAAAAGATTTGGCTATGTGGTAAGCTGTATGGGTCTTATTCAATAAACTCCCACACTGCGCTTAGTCAGACCGTTGAATCACATTCAGCTAAAGCTGACCAAAATCCTTTCGTGCGTTGCACTCTCTGTATTTTGGAAAAGTGATTCAATGAGGAGCTAAACCAAATTACTATATGAACAATAGTTTTAAATACAGCTTTAACTGGGCATCGAGCCAAAACGTGAAACAACAACACGCTAAATGTAATTTGGTACCGTGTCTCGAACTCCCAGTCTTAAAAAAGCTATTTCTCAATGCCTGCGGCATTGGAAATTCGGCTCATAGTAATTTGACCAGCTCCGCTGACAAATTGCATAATCAACGCTTTTTTAATACCTTCGTTCTCAACACGGAACTACGTTTAGCTCCTCATTGCATTTAAAACGAACCTTAGTAAATGAACGAAACAATAGAAATTCCATTAAGCAAAAAGAAAATAACCTTACTCCTTTTAGCTTCAATAGCGTTTGTCGCTGCGGGAATTTGGATTACAATTAATCCAGAGATATTTATTCCAAACATTTTTAGAATTACAAACCCACAAATTATTCGGATTGGAGGAATCGCTGGAGTTCTATTTTTCGGAGCAGGTGGTATTTATGGAATTAAAAAACTCTTTGACAAAAAAATCGGATTGATAATCGATTCAAATGGGATAACTGACAATTCAAATGCATCGAGCATTGGGCTAATTGAATGGAATGACATTTCGGAAATTAGGATAAAGCAAGTAATGTCAACTAAATTTCTTTTGATTGACATTGTAAATCCTGATAAATATATCGGAAAAGCAAAAAACAGAGTCCAAACTAAACTTCTCAAAGCAAATATGAATATGTATGACACACCTCTTTCGATTACATCAAATACTTTGAAATATGACTTTCAAGAACTTGAGAAAATAATACAAGCTGAATTTAAAAAAATAAAAAACGCATGGTAACAAAGAACTGAGCTTAAAAACAAGTAAAAACCCATAATTTTTGTTTTAAAACAACCTGTTCTTTCGGAGGCTGATCCAAAAGAAAAATTAATGATCGACAATACTACTTCGATAAGCCGGATCGTATGGTATTCCTGATTGCGCAATCGCAAATGCCTGCTTGATTAACTTATTACACACTGCAATCAGCGCTAGTTTTTTCGATTTCCCCTTGTTTACCAACCGTTGATAAAGTGACCGGCACTGAGGATTACACTGGCAGGCGGTAAAACTGCACATAAACAATTGGTTCCGAATATATGGATTGCCCCGTTTACTGATACGTGAACGACCTTTTACGCTGGTGCCCGAAGAATGTTCTGTGGGAGATAGACCACAAAATGACGATACCTGGCGATAATTGTCAAAATCGCGAAAGCCATTGGTTAAAATGATAATGCTGCTGTCTTTTTCCCAATTCCCGGAATGCTGGAGAGGTTAACAAACAGATCTGCATCATACTGGTGTATCAGCGATTGCATTTCGGCTTCCAACAAATCAATCTCCTGGCGCACCTGTTTAAGTTGTCGTTTCAGGGAACGAATCAACACACCACTTTTAACACCCCGGCTTTCCAAACTCTGAATATGGTTTTTCAAGGAGGTATTCTGTTTTAAATAGATCACAATCACCTGCTGAAGCTGCTTGCATTTTGTGATGTACTCCGGTGCAGGAATCCATGGTAATAAAACGGGCTGCTCCTGTCCATATAAAGCAATCATGCGGGCATCACTTTTATCGGTCTTGTTTTGCTGCAACTTCATCTGGATGAAACGCTTGATGGAAATAGGATTAACCACTGCCAATTCAATATCATGCCCATACAAATACATGGCCAGCTGCTGATAGTAGCTCGCTGTGGCTTCCATAACGCAAAAACTATTAGCCGGCAATTGTTTGACAAACTGGCGATAGCCCTTGCGTTCATTTGGATAAGAACGATGTCCGTCCATATGATCCCAAACATCAAATTTGTCTTTTGATACGTCAACTCCAACAAAATGATTAATTTTAGTCATAATATTTTTATTGTGAAGGAACGAAACTACGGTAATATAGCAACCTAAAAACAGGCTTAACGGCCCAGAGAACTGATCGTATTTCTGTAGTAAAAGAGCGGGGATAATCTATGTTGACAGGCTCAAATGGCCTAAATTGTATCTCAACCTTATTCCACTCTTTCGTTCTTTCTGTTTATTATTAAAAGATAAGAAAATGTAAACTTAGGAAGTGTAAATTGCATTGCGGGGTTCGTGGTGTGTCGTATGCTGGATTCTCGTAACATCGTTCCGTCCTGCCCGGACAGGAACGAGCTCCGAAATCCGCAACGACAACTTACAAGTGACCGTTGACAGGAACATTTGAAAAAAATCAAAATCTAACTTAAAAATAATTATGAAAAAACTATTTTTTTTAATCTTTCTCTTATATGGTTTTACTCTTTTTGCACAAGAAAAGAAAATAAAAAAGCCCGAATATGTAATCATAGCTAATAATGAAATTATAACTAAAGAAAAACTTGAAGAATTAGGAAAACAAGGATTAATTAAAGCTATGAATAAAGGAGCAACCGTAGAGGAACGAAATAAACTTGCGGAAAAATTTGGCGATAAAATTGGCGATAGAGCGTTTATAATCATGGTAGATTTATTCACTGAAAAAGAAAAAACAGAACGTCAAAATCAAATATCATCAGATGGCAAAACGACTCATAAAGAAAAAAATCCTAATGATGAATTAAAATTAAATATTAATGCCCCTGCAAAAGAATTTACAGTTCAAATGATTAATGGGGGAAAAATTAATCTTTCGGATTTAAAAGGCAAAGTAGTTCTTGTAAATTTTTGGGCTACTTGGTGTGCACCTTGTTTAATGGAATTCGCCGAATTTCCAGAAAAAATACTTGAACCGTTTAAAGATGATCGTTTTATTTTAATAGCGATATCTATTGGAGAAACGAAAGAAAAAGTCGAGCAAAAAATGGAAGAGATGAAAAAATATGGAGTTGATTTTAATGTAGGTATTGACCCAACAAAAGAAATTTGGGATCAATATGCAACAGGAGCTATTCCTAAAAGTTTTTTGATTGACCAGAATGGAATTATTAAATATATTTCAATTGGAAATGCGGATGGAAATGTTGATAAATTAGCAACAGAAATAAAAAAATTGCTTGAATAGTAAAAACTGCTGGAAACACATGTTATAGTGCATCGGGTTTAGCTTTGCTGAGCTCCCCGGTCGGTTCAGTGGTTTCCGAGTATTTGTGACTCGTAAAAATTTCGGTATAAACTAATAGGAAAGTAGCTTCGTAATCCCGCACGACCTCATATCATCACCGTGCTCCATAAAAAGACCGTACTACAATGAAAAAATTGCTACAAGATTGAGCAGATATTATTTCCCCAAGGCTGTCTTTATTTCATTATAAAGCATTTCTTTAGTGCTTGGTTTTGAGGCCCTGTTAGTAACCAAGGTTCCATTTTTATCAAACAAAATGTATTGTGGAACCATCGGGAAAAAGACCTTTTTCGCCATTAAATCTGATTTCAGCGTACTATCAAGCCGAAGATGATTGCCTTTAAGCTTATACTTTTTTATCAAATCAAACCAGTCCGATTCTTGCAAATCGGTATCAGAATTAAGATAAAGAATTTCAACATCATTGGCTTTTAAAAAAGCATGAAGCTCGGCACTGTGTTCAAATTCGTTAATGCAGGGAGTACACCAACTGGCCCATCGGTCAATAAAAAAGGCTTTCCCTTTAAATCGGGATATTAATTCCTCCAGTGATTGTATTGGTTTTTCCTTGTCGAGTATAAAAGTATCCGGAGCCAATGTATATTTTGAAGAAGTGCTACAGGCTGTAAAAATAAAAAGCAGTACGATTAAATAGTTTTTCATCTTTTTCATTTTTAATATTTGTACGGTTATCATTGTCTTTTCTTCGCAAAAGAAGAAATAATGTAGCTTTTTCAAAAACAAAAAACAGCAAATTTATCTGAAGTGTATGAAAAAAACAGATGAAACGTACATTCTCATTTTATAGATTAAACCATTTCCTGAATCGGGGGGTATTATTCCGGCTAATCGTTATTGGAATAGGAATATCTGGGTCACAAACCGTTTCAATCGACAATCTGTTGTTCAGTTCACTTTTAATTGTTTTTATCGCTGATTTCCGTATTATATATTTCCTGTTAGCCCGAAAGAACGCTGCAGGATCAAGTTGAGCAAGTACTTCCCCCAGAGACATATCCAAAATATATTTATCTCTATTATGAGTAAGCACAAATACCATTTTATTTTCGGTATAAACACACAAAACCTCATCTTCGGAAAATACGATTTGACGATTACCAATTCTTGAAACAAAATCCTTTTTAGTAGCTTGGGTTATTTCAACCGGAGTAGGGTTTTTCCAATGAAATATAAAATAGTATACAACATAAACCAGCTGAATTATTAATGCCAAAAGAAAGCATATAAAAATGTCGAAATCCCAATACCCATGTAAACGATGTTTTTTTAGTAATAACTTATCAAAGGGATATTCAATTAATTGTATCAACGTAAATGCCAATAGAATTATGATTGTTCCTCCCGCTATTTGGATCAACAGCCTTCTTGTCAATGATTCTTCCCAATCAACCTTCCTGTCAAGATATTTTAAAAACAGCAAAAAAGCCTCCCAGGTTAAATAAACTTGTATAAACAAGGTTAACAAGTAGTAGGCATGAATTAAGTCAACGTTAATATTTGAATAGGTTAGATAAAAAATAACAAACGATGAAAATATTGTCCCACATACTTTTATTAGCAACCTTTCTTTTCTCATTCTCTCATAATTTATAAAACCCAGGAAACCTTTTTTTCAGCCAGTTTATTAAATCTCATTTTATTAAAAATCCTACATATAAAGATGAATGCCTACGAGCACGATAAGTGTTCATTGAACATAAACCCGAATCTTATTCTATATTTTCAAAGATAGAAAATTAAAAAGATGAGCAAAAAGTTTTATTCGTTCTTTGCGAAAACCAACTATTTTTAGATTTCCCCTGCTTTTTTTAGAGACAACCTGGAAAAAACAGGACCGATGATTTCATGAATTAAAGCCGCTCCGATCACAACCCCCATAATCATTGAAGCCGTTTCCTGGAAAACGGGATCTTTGGTAAGTATCAATGCTAAACCTATCACAATCCCGCCTTGGGGAAGCAGCCCTCCGGCCGTATATTTTCTTATCTTAGGTTTTGTATTAAGAATTATTGAACCGGTATAAATCCCCGAAAATTTACCGATCAAGCGGGCAATGATATAAATTATAATCAGGATATAGCTACCGGTAATCGAATCCAGGTTGAGGTGTAAACCCGATAAGGTGAAAAATACCACAAAAATCAGTTCATCAGTGTAGCGTTCAATAAGCTTAAAAATTTTATCCGAATCAGGATTGAAATTTGCAACCACCGTTCCAAGTGCTATCGTTGAAAGGATTGAATCAAACCCAAAATATTCCGAGCTCCCATAGCTTAACAATATTAAACCAAAAGTTAAAACAATCAGGGTTCCCTCTGGTTGATTCTTGATTAGTTTGACGATAAGATTAAATAGCAGCCCCATTATTCCGCCAATCGCAATAGCCCCACCAATACTTTCTCCCATATCTAATAAGGTTCCACTAAAATCCACATCCGCTTTTCCAAGAAAGAAAGCTGCAAATGCAGTCACTAAAGTGTAAATAATAATTCCCGTAATATCGTCAAAGGCGGAAATCTCAAGCATTGTTGAACTCACCTCCCCTTTGGCTTTGTACTCATGAATCACGGCTAATGTCGCCGATGGGTCGGTAGGTGAAGCCAGCGAAGCAAGCACGAGACTAACAGCCAATATTACCGGCAACGAGTCGAAGGTGTGGAAAATGAAAGTGAGAGATAAAAACAAGAATAAAAACACAAGGAGAAAAGCAAAAACAGCCTCAAACAAGGTCAGTAACAAAACCTGCCGGCCTGTGCTTTTTAGTTTTTCGAGCGACAATGAACCTCCGATTGAAAAAGTTATAAAAGCTAAAGAGATGGACAGCAACGGATCAGTATGCCCCACAAAGCTATTTGACATGATTCCCAAGATATCAGGATTTAAAACAATCCCGGCCAATATATAGCCTGAAATCTTGGGCAATTTTATTTTTTGAGCCAGCTCTCCCAATATATATCCGGTAAATACTAAAAGTCCGATACTTAAAATAACATTCATCATTTACAATTTTTTTGATTTTCCAGCCATTTGAAGCCCTTATTCTTTTAAACAAAAAATGATTTTTCAGGGCCGTATTCCCAAAGGTAACAAATTAAAAAGTGAGCGGGGAAGTTTTAGGATTTTCGGGCAGGGATTAGAAGCAAGTTTGCGGGCTTAACGAAGTTGAATCCACGCTAGCAGAGATAGTATGAGTTAATTCTCTAATACTTCATTTAAATAATCAAGAATTAAATGTCCTTTTTCATAATAAGAAACTAAATCATTAAATGTAATCGAAGCACCACTAGTATGCGCAGTTGAATGTCGATTGATAACAATGTTATTATAAAATGTTTCTTCAACCGTTCCATTAGCTTTATTTTGAAATGCTTCTTTATAATCATTACCAAACTTGCCTAATATTCCTGCAATTTCACTTGACTTAATGCTCCTAAAAGTTTTATCAATGCAGTGCTGAAAAAAAGACTTAATATGATTATCATTAATTCTATCTGACCTACTTAAAAGAATTTTTTCTATTTCTTCTTCAAAAGTAGCGCATATTAAAATCAACAAATATTTCGTAAGAAAAGATTCTATCTCGGTTTGATGCGAGTTTGTTTGAATTAAATGTTGCTCACATGTCAAGATTGCATTATCAATCCTACTTAACTTCATTTTACTCAAATAATATTTTCGAAGCAGCGGAAAATCTTTTCAAAACAACATCTTTATCAGTTGTCGCAGCTGTAACCAATTTATTCTCTTCTAGATATTCGATAAGTTTTTTATACCTATTTTCAATATCTAGTGGAATATCTTTCTCAATCATACGAGCAAACGCAACTGTTACACAGTCAAATACAGCCGTATTTATACCTCTTTTAATATGAAAAGGTTTTTCGCCAATATTTTTCACAATAAGGTCACAAGTTTTTTTAAAGATTCGTTCCAATTTTAAAAGGACTTCTTCTTCTGGATTCCTATTTAACCTCATGAATTTTGACATATAATCTTTTAAAGGTTTTTGATAATTTTCGATTTCAAGCATTGAAAAAAATCTAATAATTAGTTCTTGGTCAACCATTCTCATATCAGGGTGTTCTTTTCCTAAGATTTTTCTATAATTCTCATACTTATTTAAATTATTTTTGACTAAATCATTCAAATTGCCATAATAAATACAGTTTCGAATTTCTTGATTATTTAAGAATGTCCCCCCTGTATTTAATCTCTCAAAGATGTGATAAATGCTAGAGTCGTCATTAGGATTTAGTTGTTGAATCACAAAAGCTCTAAGTACCGAATTTTTCAAATTTTGAATATCAGTTTCTTCAAGTTCATCAAAGGTTTTGTTATACCATTTGCTTGTTTGATTCAAACCAGTTAGTCGGAAAATTTGCTTTTTCCCTTTTACTTCCTCACCAAAGAACCCTTCAAAGAAGTATTTTACTGTTTTAAGTCTTTGCTGACCATCTATTAGAAGTAATTTATTTGTTTTAATCTCTTTATATAAGAAAATTGGTGGCACAGGCAATCCAACAAGAAAGGATTCAATTAACTTGCTTGCTTGAACTTGTTTCCAAACAAATCCACGTTGAAATTTTGGAACGATAATCTCATGAGTATTAAGCTTATTAGATAAAATCTCCAATGTAAAATCAGCTGGATATGTTGTGATTTGGTATTCAGACGGTGAACTATTATAATCTTCTTCTTCAGAATATATTAGTTCAATATCCAACTCGGTCTCAGAGTTTCTTATGTATTCTAATTCTTCACTCATAATAGTTTAATTTTGTTTATCTTATTTGCTATTCTTCTTTTTACACTTGACCTAACGGTGCGTATAAACCAATACCTGTTATCTCACTTAATATATTTCAACAATCATTTTCAACAACCAATATTCACAATGCCGGGAAGAAGCATTTTTCCTTCAATCAAATATAGTAAATTCCTGAAAATAGATCGTTTAATTTATAAAGTACAATTTACAATGTACAATTTACAATGTGCAATTTTCAATAGTTCTGTCCCACTCACTCTTTACATTTCTGTTAGCGAAATTGCCAATCCTCCGCTGGCAGCCAGTTTAAAAGTCATTTTGGTATTTTTGCTTATTTCAGTTTCTTCAATGGAAATATCTAGCGGATTGTTTTTATAATGCGTTTTGGGGCCGTCTTTGTAAATCTTTGCCCGGTACGTTTTTCCGGCTTCTAGGAAATCAAAGTCAAGGGTGATTTCGCGTGGGTTCTCATCCGTGATGCTTCCCACAAACCAGTTCCCTGTTCCTTTTTCCTGGCGGGCAATGCTTACAAAATCGCCAACTTCCCCTTTTAAAACAAGGCTTTGTTCCCAGTCAACGCCCACCTCGCGGATAAACTGAAAGGCCGGTTGGTTCTCGTAGTTTTTTGGCAGATCGCAGGCCATTTGAATAGGACTGTAAATAACCACATAAAGAGCCAGTTGCTGAGCCAGGGTGGTATTGATTTGGTTGTTAGGTTTGCTTGGCAAACGGATGTCGAAAACCCCGGGGGTAAAGTCGATTGGCCCGGCCAGCATACGGGTGAAGGCCACGATGGGCAGATGTTCTGGTGGGTTGCCTCCGTCTGCGGCCCAGGCGTTGAATTCTTGTCCGCGCAAGCCTTCACGGGCAATGGCGTTGGGGTAGGTTCGGCGGATTCCAGTGGCTTTGATCGGTTCGTGGGCATTAATTGTAATTTGGTATTTGGCTGCTGTTTCCAGAACTTTCCTGTAGTGGTTCACCATCCACTGGCCGTGGTGGTACTCGCCTTTTGGAATAATCTTTCCCACGTAACCGGTTTTAGCCGAGTGGATGCCCAAACGCTTCATCAATTTGTAGGCGGTATCCATTTGTTGCTCGTAGGTTCGTGGAGCTGCCGACGTTTCGTGGTGCATGATGATCTCTACGCCTTTATCATTGGCGTATTGAGCCAAGTATTCCAAATCGTAATCGGGGTAGGGGGTGATAAAATCAAACACGCCTTCACGATCCTCAAAACCTACCCAGCGTTCCCAGCCGGTATTCCAACCTTCTACCAAAACGCCTTTGATGTTGTTTTTAGCGGCAAAATCAATGTAGCGTTTGGTGTTTTGGGTGGTTGCCCCATGACGTTCGTGTGCCTTGCCGCTATCCACCCATTTACCGTTTTTATCAAGGGTCATCCCGTAATCCCACGAAGCTACGTCAATGTGCATTTCCCACCAAATGCCCATGTATTTTTTCGGTTCGAACCAAGACACGTCGCCGAGTTTGTTGGGTTCGTTCAGGTTTAGGATCAGTTTTGATTCGATGAGCCCGGTGGCTTTATCGGCAATCTGGATGGTTCGCCAGGGCGTTTTAAACGGAAGAGCCCGTTTTACTTTGTATCCGTTTCTGCTGGACCCGACCAGTTCGCTGGTTAATTTCAGGCTTGCGGTGTCAACTTTTAGCGTCATACCTGCGTAATCGGTGAGGTTGGCTTCGTGAAAACTCAGGTGCAGGCCTTCGGCGGTTCGCATAGTTACCGGCGTGTTGACCGCGTTTTCGGGAATGTATGTTTGGGCCAGGCTGTTATGATCTACCAGTGCCAGGGCGTCGATTTCGGATATTTTGGTGGTGTGGTAGAGGTGCTCGTAGATGTCCCAGTCGCCAGGAATCCACCAGGCCGTGTGATTGCCGGTAAGCTGGAACTCGGTGTTCTCGTCCATGATAATCAGGCTGTCAATGCCTTCTTGTTTTGGAAATTCATAGCGGAAACCGATTCCGTCGTCGTAGGCCTTAAAACAGATGTTTAGTTTGCGTTGGGGAGCCAGGATTTCCTGGAGCTCAACAATAAGCTCGTTGTAATGGTTCTTTACAAAACGTTGTTCGCCCCAGGGCATTTCCCAGGTTTCGTTAAACGATTGTTGGTTGCTATTTATACTTTTAAAACCCGACTTGAAAGAAGGAGTATTTTTGAAGTCAAACCCCATGGATGAAGTGTCGATCACAATTTGACCCTGATGTTTTACCAAGTAGTGCGGGGTTCCGTCAGAACTCAGAAAAAATTCAATTTGGTTGATTTTACCCGGCGAGCTTACTTTGTTTGCTTGGTTTGATTGGTTACATGATAATAATCCGAAAGATGCAATAATTGCAAGGGTGAGGATGAGGTTTTTCATCGGTTCAGTTTTAATTTTTAGACAATAAAAAGTGGGTGTGAACTCGGTAAATAGAATTCAATGCAAGCAAAACAGTGTAAATTTAAGAAAAGCTGCTAAAAAAGAAAGATAAAAACAGAATTTATCAGCGCCATTTTATGCGAACAAAACGTTCGTTCTTCTGGAATGAGTCGGGGATGGCGTTTAGTATTACTTTTCGCATGTTTTCGATCAGCAGTTCTTTTGAAAAGCCGTTGTGAACTACAATACTCACTTCCCTGACGGGCTCGGGCAATTCAAAACGTTTAATGTTTTCGCTGGTGTTTTTTTCTTCCATAACGCTTAATTCGGGAACCAAGGTGTAGCCAAGTCCTTTGTTTACCAGTGCTTTTATGGTTTCGATAGAACCGCTCCGGTAGTTGAACTGATTCTTTTCATTATTGATATCCTGATTACAGATGTTCAGGGTTTGGTTGCGGAAACAATGACCTTCATCGAGCAATAATATTTTATCGATTTCGAGGTCGTTGGCTGCAATCAGGTTTTTATTTAGCAGGTGATTGTTGTGGTTCAGGTAAACCAGAAAGGGTTCGTAAAACACCGGGATTTCCCGTAGATTACGTTCATCAAGCGGGGTTGCTAAAATTCCGATATCCAGCAATCCGTGTTTTAACTGGTGGATGATTATTTCGCTTTGCAGTTCTTCAATTTTGAGGCGGGTTTCCGGGAATTTTTCGGAAAATGCAGGCAGTAAAATCGGGAGTATGTATGGAGCCAGGGTAGGGATGATGCCCAGGTTGTATTCGCCTTGCATGCTGTCCATTTCTTGCGAAACCAAGGCTTTGAGCTCGTTTACTTCGCGCATGATGCTCCGGGCTTTTAAAATGAATTTTTCTCCCAAAAGGGTCGGTGTCAGTGGTTTTGTTTCGCGGTTAAATATTTTGAACCCGATTTCGTCTTCCAGCTTGCTGACCTGCATGCTGAGCGTGGGTTGTGAAATATAGCAACTGTCGGCTGCTTTCTTAAAATTTTTAAGGTTGTCTAAGGCTATAACATAGCTGATTTGTTGAAACGTCATACTGATAGATTTTGTCTATACAAATATAGTTATAATTGATTTGATTTATATTGCTTCTATGACGAAATTTGTATCAGAAATTAATCAATAAAAATTTAATCAATATGAATGCAATAGGACTAAACGAGGAAAAAGCAAAAGCTTTATCAAACAAATTAAACGATTTGTTATCCAATTACCAGGTTTTTTACCAAAACGTAAGAGGCTTCCACTGGAACATTAAAGGAGAGAAGTTTTTTGAATTACACCTTAAATTTGAGGAGTTGTACGATGATTTAATCCTGAAAATTGACGAGATCGCAGAACGGGTGTTAACCCTTCAGGAAAGCCCAACCCATACTTTTGAGGAGTATTTAAAACAATCGGAAGTGAACGTTTCAAAATCGGTTAGCGATGGGAGGGAAGCCGTTCAAAGTATTTTGGAAGCCTTTAAAATTCTTATCAGCAAACAACGCGAAATTTTAAATTTATCTGCTGATGCCGATGATGAAGGAACCAATGCTCTGATGAGCGACTATATCCGCGAACAGGAAAAACTGGTATGGATGTACAGTGCTTATTTGAATTAAGAATTACAAATTAAATCAAAAATAATAATCAACATTAAAACAAAAAATCATGGAAGAAAACATTCAAATTAACAGTATGCCAAGAATCGGGGACATTGCTCCGGACTTTGAAGCAATTACAACCAAAGGAAACATTAAATTTTCGGACTATGCCAAAGATAAATGGATCGTGTTATTCTCACATCCGGCCGATTTTACACCGGTTTGTACAACCGAAATGAGCGGATTTGCTGAGCGCAAAGATGAATTCGATGCCCTGAATACCGAGCTGATGGGCCTGAGTATAGACAGTATACACTCGCATTTGGCTTGGGTAGACAACGTACGAAGGAATACCGGTGTTTACTTTGATTTCCCCATCATTGCCGATTTGGATATGAAAGTCTCAAAATTGTATGGTATGCTTCAGCCGAACGAACATGAAACTGCTGCGGTAAGAGCCGTATTCTTTATCGACCCGAATAAGAAAATACGTTTGATAATGTATTACCCGCTAAATGTTGGCCGTAACATGGACGAAATTTTACGTGCATTGAAAGCTCTGCAAACAGCCGATAAATACCAGGTTGCATTGCCGTTAAACTGGAAAGAAGGAGAAAAAGTAATTGTTCCTCCGCCAAAAACACTGGACGAAATGCAGGAACGCATCAATAACGACAGCTACGAAAAAGTAGATTTCTATTTGGCTAAAAAGTCTCTCTAAGACCCTCAATTATAATTCCATTAAAAGGTCAGTCTTTATTAAGGCTGACCTTTTATCTTTTTCTACAAGAAGACAATATGGCTGTTACCATCAACCCAAGGCCGATGCCGCCAATAATGCTGCCTACAAAATACAAGGTCGATATTTTTAATAAGAAAAAACCAACGCCCACGCCGATTAATACACCACCGCCTATGGCCCAGGTACTTTTATCTTCCATCTTATGATCTTCCATAATATTGTGTTTAAAGTTTGATGTAAAAATATATAATCTAAAGAACCTGACGGTATTAAAATCGGCAAGATGGAGTAGAGGAAGGGTGAAATAAGGGATAAACCTGTGAATATAGGTGTGCTGAAAATCAAAAGCGCAGGCAAATTTTGCCTGCGCTTTTAAGCTAGTATTATGTGGCCTTATTCGTATTCGTTGATGATGCCGCCTGTAATCCGTAAAAGATCGGTGTTTGATTCAATTAGTTTGTAAATGGCCTGCAGTTTTTTAATGGCAGAATTCATGTACGAGATTTGAACATCCCTGAAATTAAACGAGTTTATGGCTCCGTTTTTTAGTTTTTCTGAAGATAGGTTGAGGTTTAGCTTTGCAGCTTCCTCATTTTGTTCAGCCAAATTTAACAGGGCTTTTTGAACCTTGTAATTACTGTGCAGCTGCAATAGTTGGTTGCTAAGGCTGTGTTTCATCTGGTCAGTTTCTACTTGTGCCGATTCTTCATTGATTTTTGCAATTTGAAGACTACGTTTTTTAGTCCCTCCATTAAAAATATTAAACGAAACATTCAGTCCAACGTAAGTGCTGGTAGATTTTTGGTGTGTAGCAGGAGTATATTTGTCAACCCAATCTTGCCCAAGTCCACTGCTTAAACTTACCGAAGGATAAAAACTGTTTTTTGCCAGGCTTGTTTCTTTGGCCAGTAAACTTTGGTAAATGTATTGGTTCTTCAGGGTTTTATTGTTTGATAAGAGTTTTGCGTTCATATCCTCAATTTTATAATTGGGTAAATTGATTTCCATTTCGCTGGTAAGTGTCCAGCGGCTATCGTTATTTACACCTAAAAGATAGTTGAGCGTGCGGATTGCATTTTCGTAGTTTACTTTTTGTTGTAAATAATTTGATTGATCCTCAAGCCAGGCTGTTTTTGTTTGCAGGCTGTTATAAGTTGTACTTGCCCCGATCTTGCGGCTGTTTTCGCTTCGGTTGAACCGGTCTTCCGATAAGTTGGCAAGTTCTTTGTAAACCTCCAACATTTGTTGTTGTATCAAACAATTATGGTAGGCCAGGATGATGTCCTGAATGCTGCTTTCGATTAAAATACTTGTATTTCCTTGCGATTGTTTTTCCAGTTCCTCGTACTTTTGTTTGGCGATTTTTGCCGAAAACCCGTTAAAAACAACCCAGCTCAGGCTGACTTCCGGGCTTAAGGTTTGAGTGCGGCTATTTTCAGTCAGGTTGAATTTTTCGAGTCCACTCAGGGTGAAATCAATTTTTGGGAATGCTCCTGTATTTCCCCAGTGGTTATTTATTGAGGATATCTCCTCGTCGTAGCGGATTATTTTTAAATCGTAATTGTTTTCCAGGCCTATCGAAATTGCTTCTGATAACGACAGGTTTTGCTGAGCCTGTACTGAAGGTAAAAGACTCAGGCTAAATAAAACAATCAGTAGTTTGTATATTTTCATTTTTTATTGTTTTTTAGTTTGTTAGTCGAAATCTTTGGCCATGTTGCGGCTTAAGGTTTCTTCAATTTTTGCGTTGATAACAGCGGTTTCTACATCTTCGGCTTTTAGTTTTTCGTCTGTAAATAGTTTTTTATAAGCCAGTGTTAGTTTATTTGTTTGAACAATCAAGAGCGGAAGTATCATTAAAATAAAGAAGGTTCCAAACATGATTCCGTAAGCTAGTGAAATAGCCATCGGGATTAACATCCGGGCATCCGGACTGTTTTCCAAGATAAGTGGCATCAGTCCGGCGGTAGTGGTTACGGTGGTCAGGAATATAGCCCTGAAACGTGCCATTCCGGCATCTTTAACAGATGCTAAAACCGTTAGCCCTTTTTCCAGGTTTTGGTTGTATTTGGCGATAAATACAATGGCATCGTTAATTATTACTCCCGATAGGGCAACCATTCCCCAAAGGCTCATCAGCGAAATGGGCTGGCCGTGTATTCCATGCCCCCAGATGGCTCCCAAATAACCAAACGGGATCATCAAAATAACCAAGATCCCCTGGCGGAAAGATTTAAAGTAAACCATAATAACTAGAACAATTACCAGAAATGCCAATCCGAAATAAAGAATAAGGCTGTGCATTTGTTCGTTGGTATCTTTTTGTTGTCCCTGGTGTATGTATGAAATATCTGGGTGTTTTTTTATGATTTCTGATAAAATATTTTCTTCGATATAGTTTAACAAATCCGGTACCGATTGGGTCTGGTCTTTCTGATAGGCATCTACCCTTATTTCTCGCTGGCCGTTATAATGGTTAATAGTGCTTAAGCTTCTGGCAGTACTGATTTCGGCAATGCGGCCCAACGGATAATTCCCTTTTGAAGTATGAATCATCATATTTTCAAGCTGGCCGATGTTTTCGCGATTATCGCGCGAGTAGCGGACATACACCCAAATTTCGTCTTTCCCTTCCTGGATACGTTGAGCCAAGCCGCCATAAAAAGCTTTCTGAACTTCTCTCATTAACGAACTGGTGGTCAGTCCCAGGGCATAAGCTTCAGGTTTTAAGGTAAGTCTTAATTCCTGGCTCCCGATTTGGCTGTTGTTGGTGATGTTATAAAGCGCCGGAAGTTTTTGTAGTTCAAATTCCAGTTCGTTTTTAGCGGTTTCAAGCTCGTCCGAGTCATACCCCAACAAACTGATGGATACCGGTGCCCCGAAACGATTGGATGCTCCTACTGCAAATTTATAAGCTTCGGGAATGCGTCCTACTTTTTCGGTAATCAGGCGTTTTAACATTTCATCCGAAATCTCGGTATCTTCCAGTGGATTCAAGAAAACCCGGATCATTCCAGCGTTGCTTCCGTTTTCGGCTCCGCTAAACGAACTTCCGATGGTAACACTCATTGATGAAATGTAAGAAGTAGTGTCGCCGTATTCTTCCATCAGTTCTTTATTTACTTCCCAGGCTTTTTCTTCTATAAAGAAAAGTGTTTCTTTGGTCAGATTTTCATTTACTCCGGGTTTTAATGCCAGGTCGATGCTGAACATATCTGAGGGGGCCGGAGGGAAAAAAGTAAATGCTATTTTTCCGCCCTGAACTAAGCCGACTGTTGTAATAAGCAGTGCGGCTACGCATGAAGCGGCGAGTAGTTTATTTTTAAGTATCCAATTCAGTACTTTTGCATAAATCCGGTTTCTTAGCAGGAAGATAAATTTATCGAGTTGAACACGGATTTTGCCGTAAAAGGATTCTTTGTCTTGGTGTTTTAAAACTCTCGGGTTGGCAAGGTGACCGGGTAGTACAAACATCCCTTCCAGCAAAGAAACTATTAAACAAATAATGACTACAAATGCCATTTCGAACATTATTTCCATTCGCCCTTCGATAAAGAAGAGCGGCAAGAAAGCAATAATGGTGGTTGTTACCGAGGTGAATACAGCAGGCAAAACTTCCATGGTTCCGTCTATGGCTGCCCGTCGTGGCGATTTTCCTTTTTCAAAATGCGTGAAAATGTTTTCGCCGATTACCACTCCGTCATCGACCAGAATACCAATAATTAGGATCATCCCGAATAAACTGATGATATTAATTGTCACGCCGGTCAAATTGGCAACGATAAACATGCCAAGAAAAGAAGCCGGGATTCCCCAGGCAACCCATAACGATAAACGGAAGTTAAGCAATAATGTAAGTAAAAGAACCACTAGAATTATTCCTAAGATTCCGTTGTTAATTAAGATAGAAAGTTGTCCGTCGATGATTTCAAGGAAATCCATGAAAACGCCGATCTTAAAATCGTCGTGTTTGGCATTGAATTCTTTGATATAAGCATTGAGTTCGTCCGAAATTGCTTCCAGGTCTTCACTCATCAGTTTTTGGACCATAAAGGTTACATTTGGTCTCTTTTTGATATACCCATTAGAGGGATCTTCTGGGGTTTGCAGGGTAACCGTAGCGACATCCCCAATTCGTACAATTTGCCCGTCGGTGTTGGCTGTTAAAACAATTTGTTTGATTTTTTCGGCATCAATTGACCGTTGGCGAGTAATTACTTTAATTTGCTCGCGGGGGTTACGGATGGTTCCGCCGGAAATGTCAAGGTTGTTGTTTGAAATGGCATTTTGAACATCGCTAAGGGTAAGGTTGTACCTGCGTAATTGGGTTTCGTTAAGCTCAATAGCCATTTCAAGTCTTGACGGAAGCCCGAAAATGCTGATCTGCGATATTTTTCCGGTAGCCAGTAAATCATCTTCGATACGGTTGGCCATACTGTTTAGCTTCAGCAAGTCATCAGATTCTGATGTCAGTGAGAAAAACATGGCAATATCTTTTGATCGGGATTTGGAAACAATAGGACGTTCGGCATTTGCCGGGAAGTTTGAAATCCCGTCTACCACGTTTTTAACATCTGATAGTAGTTCGTCCATATCATAGCCTGCAATGGCTGTAATGGTAATGGTGGCCGAACTCTCTCTCGATTTTGAAGAAAACTCTTTGATCCCTGAAATTCCACGAATGCTGTTTTCAACCAGGGCCGTAATTCCTTCGTCCATCTCTTTTGGGGTAGCTCCGGGGTAACTTACCGAAACGGTTATTACCTTAGATTCTACCAATGGGAAAGTGGCTTTTCGCATGTTAAGCAGGGAAATGCCTCCGATTAAAAGCAATGTCAAAATAACCATTTTCCCGTAAAAGGGATATTTAACAAATAGTGTTATTATCTTTTTCATCATAACCTGTCTTCTTTTCGTAATTTATTATCTGGCCTTGTATTCTACAGTTGGGTTAATAGAAGATAGTGATTCGGTTACGATCACGCTGTTTTCTTCGATTCCTGAGATAATTACTTCGTCGTTTAATTGGCGAACAATCTCAACCGTTACAGCGGTCAGTTTCCCATTTTTTAATTCATAAACCGAGTTTTCGTTTACGATAGCTTCGCGCGGGATGCTAAATCCCCGTACCTTTGTTCCGTTAAATTCAGCATCAACATATTCTCCTTCGTAAAGATTTTCTTTGTTATTGGCATGATAGGTTAGAAATACATTTATTGATTGGCTTTCCTGATCTACAAATCCTGAAATGCGAGATACCGTTGCAAACTGTTGGAGTCCGTTATTTCCGCTTATTTCTACGTTGTCTCCTTTTTTGATCCATTGAACATCATCGGGAAAAACCGGAACAATAATTTCCAGTTTGTTTGAGCGGATGATGCTCGCCAGTTCAACACTCGAATTGGCAATGGCTCCAATTTCTTTGTTTACACTTTTTAAAATCCCATCAAACGGGGCTTTAATTGTGTATTTGCTCAAATTGATTTCTTTTTGAACCAAATTATAGTAAGCCGACAACACATTGTTTGAAGCCAAAAAGACTTTCTCCTTGTCAGAATTAATCTGGGGAAGTTTTGGCAGCGGATTTTCGGGATCAATGGCGTTGAAAAAGCTATTCCATTTTTCATATTCCGAATAAAAATCCACATTAATATCAGGTAAAATTACCGCCAGGGTCTGCAAAAAACTACTAATGCCTGATTTTATGCTGGCTTTTACATCTTCGTTATAAATTTTTATAATGATGTCGCCTTTTTTGAAACGTTCGCCCGATTTAAAACGAATGTCGCCCTGCATAATTTTCCCGCTTACTTCGGCCGACAACGAAATTTCATCAAAAGCACTAACTCTTCCGCGATAGCTTTTATTGGTTTTTATTTCTTTTAGTGTTACTTTTTCAGATTTAACATACATCACATTGTGTTTTTTTTCGCTTGTTTTTGGTTCTGGTTTTGAGTTAATCAGAAAGCTTGAAAACAGTATGGCAAGAACGATGATTGATATGCTTAACAATCCGTATAAAATATTCTTTTTCATTTTTAATATAATTTTAGTTGACTTTTCTTTAATATTTGCCGCAAAAGTGCATGTTATTATAGGATATAAAAAGTTTTTTAAACCAATGTTGTAAATTTCCGAACCAAATACGTAAGTTTTCTGATTAACCCCCGTTTTTAATTTTTGTTAGATGAATAAGATTATTGGTTTCTCATCTAGTGAATTTGGTTTATAATATTTTTTAATAACTTCATTTCATGAATATCTTTGTGAGAGTCTTAAAAATGAGAAAGCTAAAATTAGCTGCAATAAAAGATTATAATTATGAAAATATTTAGCTCTAAAACCTTACTACAAGTTTTAGTTTGGTTATTCATCTTTGTGTTCTTTTTTAGTGTGATTAGTCAGCATAGAGATACTCTTGAATCCTTTTACATGTCGCTCTATATTACAGTTTCATTTTATTTGGTTCATTGGGTGACGGCCAAATTTTTGTTCCCGATATATTTAAAAGACCGAAAATTATACTTGTATGTTTCAATTGTGACTATTTTATTGTTTTCTGCTGTTTTCTTTTCAATTGAGTATTTTTTACTTCCCGATTCACCTCCCAATAACGATCCTGAAAAACAATCTCATCTGTTTCATATTATTCGGAATATAATCACTTCTGCCATGGTCTTTTTTGTGACTGTTTCGTTTGAATTGATGGAGCACACTAAAAAGTTAACCGAGTCGGAAAAAATGCTTACCGAGGAAAAGCTTCAAACAGAGTTGAAATTATTAAAGGCTCAAATTAATCCCCATTTTATTTTTAATGCTCTGAATAATATTTATTCGCTCACGTATATGAAATCCTCAAATGCACCGGAGAGTGTTTTAAAATTATCAGAGATGCTACGATATGTATTTTATGATTGCAGCAAAGACCGGGTTTCACTATCTGCAGAAATCAGCTATATTGAAAATTACAATGCTTTTCAACAGATGAAATCGGAGTTTTCTCAGAATATCTGTTTTGCCACCGATATAACCGGGGGAAATATAGAGATTGCTCCCATGTTGTTTATTCCTTTCATCGAGAATGCGTTTAAATATAGTCGTATTGAGGAAAATGAAAATGCTTTTGTCAGGATGGAAATGAACTCAAATGCTGAGGGACTAAAATTCAGGATTGAGAATAGTGTGGCAACTAAAAATAAACCTTCGTCCGGGAGCGGAATGGGTATCTGCAACGTAAAGCAACGTTTAGATATCATTTACCCGGGACAATATGACCTGAATATTGAAGAAGAAAAGGATGTTTTTGTCGTAGAATTAAAATTAACTTTATAGGATGAAAATAAAATGCCTTGTTATAGATGATGAGCGATTGGCCAGGGAATACATTAAAAACTACATTAGTAAAATTCCTGAACTGGAGTTGTTGGGAGATTTTAATTCTCCTTTAAAAGCCACCGAGTTAATTAAAAAAGGGGAGGTTGACCTGCTCTTTATTGACATCCAAATGCCGGATATTACCGGGGTTGATTTCATCAAAAGCCTGACTCACAAACCCGAGGTGATTTTTACCACCGCTTACCAGGAATATGCCCTCGAAGGTTTTAACCTGAGCGTGGTGGATTACTTGTTAAAACCGTTTTCTTTCGAACGCTTTTTTCAGGCGGTA
Organism: Bacteroidales bacterium; assembly: GCA_963664245.1. Classification (GTDB taxonomy): domain Bacteria; phylum Bacteroidota; class Bacteroidia; order Bacteroidales. The sequence goes on along the minus strand of OY760934.1, from coordinate 590,518 downwards.
AACAAGGTTATTGATAAGCTTGAAAGCAAAATATCCGTAGCAGGACTTCCACTTGCTCCTGAGTATTCTCAAACCTCTTATGCCGATACTTACCTCACTATTCGTGCCGATCGTAAGTTTTATAAAATCAATTTTAGTGATATAAAATATATTGAAGGCCAAAAAGCTTATGTAACTTTCCATACCAATAAAAAACGGGTAACCGCCCTAGCTTCCTTAAAAGATTTAGAAGAATCGTTACCTGCCAATTTATTTATACGGGTTCATAAATCTTACATTGTGTCCATCCGCGAAATCTTGTCCTTAGAAGGAAATGTTATTGAAATTGACGATGTAAAACTTCCCGTAGGAAAACTCTACAAAGATGCTGTAGTAAAGATTTTTGGGTTGTGATATGTATTGATTAATATAGTTCGAATATCTAAACTTTAAATCATTATTTAGTATGTTGATTTATGAGAGGTGGTTTTGAAGCTGCTGATGGTGGTTTTTAGTTAATGATTGTCTTCTTCTTTTTAGTCGGAAAATATTATTGTAAAGTGAAATAGAAAGATATTGAATCCTTAACATTATCAAAATGTAGTTTTTAATTAAATTTGAATACACCAAATAATTTTAAATATGAAAACGTCCCATCTTATTCGCTTTTTCTTTATAGGTTATATTCTTGCATTTGTTTCTTGTACTTCAGTGATGATGGAGAACAGAGCCGGGATTAACCCTAAAGATTTTCAGCAAAGTGTTGATGGAAAATCGGTTAATCTTTGGAAACTCGAAAATGCGAATGGTGTTGAAATGCTGGTGACCAATTACGGGGCAAAAGTTGTTTCGTTATTGGTTCCTGATAAAAACGATGGATTTGTGGATGTGGTAACTGGCTTCAAAACCCTGGATGAGTTTATAAAATACGAGACTTATTTTGGAGCCGTGATTGGCCGTTATGCCAACCGTATCGCAAAGGGTGAATTTACCTTGGATGGTGTTGAGTATAAACTGGCCATCAATAACGGGGAGAATCATTTGCATGGCGGTTTAAAAGGTTTTAATGCCGTGGTTTGGGACTGCCGTAAGCTTAATGACAACACCCTTGAGTTTCATTATCTTTCGAAAGATATGGAAGAAGGCTACCCTGGAAACCTGGAGGTGAGCATGATTTATCAGCTTACCGATAAGAATGAATTTAAAATTTCTTATAAAGCAAGCACCGATAAAAAAACGGTTGTAAACCTTACCCATCACAGTTTCTTTAACTTGTCGGGCGATGGTTCGGGGAGCATTAACGATCATTTTTTAATTCTCAATGCTGATTATTTTATTCCCACCAATGATGCTCTGATTCCTACCGGGGAAATCCGTTTGCTTGAAAATACCCCCATGGATTTCAGAACGCCAATGCCCATTGGTTCGCGAATAGATGAAGATTACGATGCCTTGAAATTGGGAAAAGGCTACGACCATACATACGTGATCCGGGGAGAGGGAATGCGTCTTCATGCCGCTGTATATTCGTCCAAAACAGGGATTGAAATGCGTGTTTTTAGCGACCAGCCCGGGGTCCAGTTTTATGGCGGAAATTTCTTTGACGGAAGCGTGAAAGGAAAAACCGGGAACGTTTATGGCTTTCGGGAAGCTTTTGCGCTGGAAACAGGCTTGTATCCCGATTCTCCAAACCAGGAAAATTTCCCTTCGCCGGTCTTAGAACCAGGTGAAGTGTATAAGCATGAATGTGTTTATGTTTTTTCCGTGAGGAACGCTAAGTAAAAATGTTTTTTATTTTCAAGTTGTGCCGTATTGTGAGAAAGGCTCTCTCGTAATAAAAAAGAAAAAAAAGATAAATGAAAAAAAGTTTAAATACACAGAATGATGATTTTGACATCATAACGTCAGTTTGGATATTATCATGTAATGATGAAAACTCAATAATTTCTTATGAAGGAATAAAGCATAGACTATCATTAAACAATGATTTTGATTTAAAGTCTCTAATTGAGAGCAGACGAGAGTTATTTCGTACAAATGTTCCAACAAACCGACTTAATGAATGGAAAAGACAAATGCGTCTTGGAAAGAGATTGCCAGCCTGGGTAAAAAAACACAAACAAGAAGAAATAGAGAAAATAATAGATTCACTAAAACCAACAGATTGTTTTAGATGTCAATTTAGGACTGAAAATAGAGCTCCTAAGGCACCTTTGGAAATAATAGATTGGGGATTAAAACATATTGATAGACTTCGAAAAGCAGAATATGAATCAAGTGATTTTAAAATAAAACGAATAACGACCATCTGGATTCCATTGGTCTCATTATTCGTAGCATTAATATCAGTATTAAGTAGTGTTTATATACAGCAAAGGACTCAACATACTCAAGTTGAAATGAAAAAATATGAAATTTCATTTAAGCCAAAGCAAATGAATTATTCTGCCTTTGTTTCTAATCTATTTTACGCATTTGAAAGTGCAGGTCAAATGAATCCTATAACATTACGTTCAAATTTAGACAGGATTGAAATCTCATATTATAATATTGAACCATTTTTAGATACAGAACTTAGAATAAATGTTTGGGAGCAATTTCAACAATTTTCTGGGATGTGCTATACATATGCAAATACACCATTTGATTCAAGAAGTGATTCACTAAAGTCAAATTATCTTGATTCATTTCTTTGGTATAAAAACTATTTTAAAGAAAACTTATATCCTGCACTTTTTGAAAATGATTCAGACATTAAATTGAAATAAACAACGACGGCATAACAAAAAATATAGTGTATTTACCAAATCGTTTCCTGGTGCTGTTCCCTCAGCAAATCATTAATGGTTTTTACCGGGTTAAAAGTAATGATCGGGCATTCAATAAAAACAGTGATCCAATCGGCCATGGCTCCGTTCCATAAGCCGGGCAGTTCCTGGGCCTTCAGGGTTTTGCCATTTTGCGATTTTTCGCTGATGAAGCCCGTGTTTGCATCTACAAATTTTGTCAGGTCGAATTTATTTCCTTTAAAATCTTTTATCCCGCAAGCCAAATCAACCGGATTAAAATGGGTGGCTTGTTGCACAATTTCTTTTTGATCCGTTTTTGAAAGATCCATCTGGGAACTCTCAACAATTTGTAAACTGATTTCGCCCTTGCTGTTTTTTACCCAGAAAGGTCCGCCGCCGGGTTCGCCTTCATTTTTAACCATTCCACAGGTACGGATCGGGCGGTTCAGTTTATTGAAAAGAATGGTTTTACGTTCGTTATCGGTTTTAAATTTTTCGGGCAAACGGATCATCAGTTTTTCTGTTGCAAATTTTTCGATTTCGTCCAGTAAAGCAGGAGTGCTTTCTTTTTCAAGTTTTTCGAGGTATGCAAAAGTTTTGGTTTGCAATTCAATCAGGTACGAAGCCAATACCTTTTTATAGATGTATGTTTTTTCCCGGAGCCTGTCGGGAACAATATTGTCAATGTTTTTGATAAAAATAATGTCTTCGTTAAGTTCGTTCAGGTTTTCAATCAACGCGCCATGTCCACCCGGGCGGAATACCAGCAGTCCATTTTCATCCCTGAAGGGTTTGTTTTGCATGTCAACGGCAATCATATCAGTTGACGATTTCTGAACCGAGTATGAAACGTTTATTTTTACGCCGTACTTTTTTTCGTATTTTGGAGCCGTCTTATTTATGGCCGTCTTAAATTTTTCAAGGTGTTCCGGCGAAACGGTAAAATGGATTTTTACGTTTCCCTGTTTGTCGCGCCCGTAAATACAACCTTCAACCAAATGTTCCTCAACCGATATCCGGGCTCCTTCGTGGTAATTGTGGAATTTTAATAAGCCTTTAGGCAGATTGGCGTAGTTTAAGCCGTCTTCGTTCAGCAATGCATTTATCAGCTTGATGTATTCTTTTCCGTGATAAAGTTTTTCCCATTCTTCGCCTTGCTCTTTCAGTAAGGTTTTTAAGTCGTTATGGAATGCAAAACGCCTGAGATTCGCAAAAAAATGATGAACCGAATTAAAACTTTTATCTTCAAAAAGTTCATTTTCTTTTTCAGGAGTGTATTGATCGCGGAAAGCAAACAAGTGTTTAAACATCCGGCTGGCAGCTCCGGAGGCCGGTACGAATTTTAAAACACTTTTATCAGCGATTGAGGCTTCATAGTTTTTTATCATGGCATCAACTTCTTTTTCCGAAAAATTAATAAGCCCGTCATTTATGGTCGCGGGGGCAATGAGTTCGGCAGGTGGAAAATCGTTTTTGAAATTTTCAATTTGCTGATTGATGTTTTCTACGTTAATTCCTTTTTTTGCAATCTGTTGGAGGTCTTTTTCGCTAAACATAAAAAGTCGGTTTAAATGGATTTTGAATTTACAAATAATTTAAGAGATAGGATTAATAAAAGTTTTTTTAATGCTAAGCAACTAGTTTTGAGCGAATGATTGGATTAAGTTAAGGGAGATGTGTAAATAATTCATAAAAAGTATTAAATTTGCAGCCGATTAGCCCAGATGGCGGAATTGGTAGACGCGCTGGTTTCAGGGACCAGTTCTCGTAAGGGAGTGCAGGTTCGATCCCTGTTCTGGGCACAAAAAAGATTTTTTATTTTCTAATGGTTAATACTTATTTGTAAAATAAAAGATTAGTAAAAAACAAACATGCCCGGGTGGCGGAATTGGTAGACGCGCATGGTTGAGGGCCATGTGACCGTTAGGTCGTGCAAGTTCGATTCTTGTTCCGGGCACAAAAAGAAGAAGCAAAATATTTTTATTTTGCTTCTTCTTTTTTAATTAAAATGTGTTTTTAAGAATCTTTCTGCATTTTTGAAAAGTATTTTCTCCACAACATTCCGAACTTTATTTTTATCGGTATGCCTTTGTTTGTTTAATATGTAATAATTGTTTGACGGATCGCTTTTAGCTAATTTAGGTAAGCGTCTTTCCAGCCTTCTTTGCATTTTGTCAAACTTATCGGACGATTTAAAATGTCTTATGGAGTCAATCATTCCATCGTAATCTGTTCCAAAGCATATATGATCCCAGGCTTTTTCTCCCCCGACTTTTACAATGTGTAGAATGTTATTGCATAAATGATCAAATTGGTTTGAGCTATGTTGATTGCTGTTTTTGTTTTTTAGTGTTTCAATTTTCTTCTTTTGATTTTTATATGCATTTATTTTTTTATCAACAACATCTTTATAATTTTCAAACTCTTTTACGCTGAAATATTCAGTATCTACCTCCTGGCAACCCAAAATACGTTCTTCCAAGATGATTCCCATCAATCCATCAGAATTGATTATTGTAATAATTTCTTCGTCATAAAGATTAATTGACCATGGATTAAATTCGGTACGATCTAATCCTTCGGGTTTAATATATTCTACTTCTACACAATCTTCATTGATTTTGTAACTATGAATTGGTTTGTTAAGCATGGATACGCCTGTTACACCACAATGCGATACAATGATGGGGATTTTAGGAGTTTGATCTTTAATCATTTCATAATATTGCAAGCGGCTTTTTAAACTCATATGTTTAACATCAATAAGAATTCGTTGACCGTTTTTAGTATTAAGTAGGGTATTTATTACTTCTTTCCCTAAATCTTGTATGCCATTTTCTCGCGGTATAAAATTTCGGTTATTAATAAGTTTCATCCCATAGCATTGATTTGCAAAAGGATTTCCTGCTAAATGAGTGAGTGTAATATACAAATACCTGTTCGGGCTATTTTTGATCTTACTTAAATTATCTAAAATCTCTTGTTTTGTATAGTTTCTGGGATCATTGTACAAGGCATGTGCTCCTTCGATAGCTAAAATAATATTCAATTGGTTTTCTTTAATGTCAGAAAACTTTGATACCAGATTAAAGCTGTATCCGTTTACACTTTGAGAGTTTAACAGATGGTGTTTAATGGATTCCAATACATCGTGATAACCAAATCCAGGGGTAACTTCAACCATGTTTTCGAATAATGTATGGCTGAGTTCATCAATTCGTTCCGAAAGAATCTCAAGGTTTGTTGTTTTGGCAATACTCCCAACAATCATTGGGTGTTCAAGAGAATATAAAGCTGCTACAATAATATTAAAACCGCCGTTTTTCAATTGTGACAAGCTACTTTGGGATTCTAAAATTCGTCCGGTTAAACGGTTTATTAGAGTCATTGGCAGATCAAACTTGAGTTCTTTCCAACAATTTTTTCTTTCGTTTTCCTTATAAGATCCCAGGAATGTTTTTAGGGATGGATGGCAGTGTAAATCAAAATGTTTCATAATTTATCGTATTAGTTAAACAAAAATAGGGGAGTAACAATGAATAATGAAAGTACAACAAAACAGCCTGTTTGTCAATGGTTTTCTTCCTTATTTATGCTTGGTTCATCCAATTAATAATAACCGATAATGTGTGGTTAAGTGAAAAAATAATAATTTTGACGGATAATTAGATCCGAAATTAAGTATGAAGCAGCGCATTGCTATTTTTATATTTTTATCCGTTATTGTGGCAGTGCAAGCGCAACAACATTCTTTTTCCGATCAATTCTTATCTACCTATCGCTTTTCTTTTATTGCCCAGCCAACGCTTGATGAGCGGAACACGAATTATGTGCTGCAACAAATTTCATTTAATAATTCCATTCCTTCGGAAGAAATTAAATTGCTGGCCGATTATGTTTTTGAGGTAAAAGTTACCCCTTCGTCCAAACTTAAAACGGAGGTTTTGTTTCAGTTACAGGTTGCCAGGGTTCGGGGAAATACAAAAATCCAAAAGGTGGATGTTACCCCTTATTTGACTCCCCAAAAATGCAGTTTCGAGTACCGTTTGTATAACCGCAATACTGGCGAAGTTTATGAACAGGCGTTGTTGCGCGATTACCTGAAAGATGGCAAATTGGTGTTGAGGCGGAATGTTTTTGCAGATTTAATAGCCGCAAATCTGGCCGTTGATTTTTATGGGCTGATTTTTCATTATTCAAACGAAGACATTGTTCGTTTAAAGTCACAGATTTCCATGATTGACGATTACTACAGCACGGTGTTTTTAGCGGACAAACTTCTGGAGGAAGCAAAAACATGGAATGCTGATGAACCAAGGACTTTGGTGTGGAATTATTTTAAATCGGATGAATTTGGCCGTTTCTATAATTTTATTGAGCAAAAAGACTTTGTGAAGTGCCTGGGGCTTTTGAAAAATGATCCGGCGGGACTTATTGAAAAAATGGATGAACTGAACCGGATGAAAAGACGCCTCAATACGTTGATGAAGGATGCCGCTGAAGCCACCCGCCTTTATTTGCCGAATGAAAAAATGTTAGCCCAGGAAATGGTTAAGAACCAGCAGCAGTACATCAAATTTTTGGATGGGAGTTTTTTCAATAATTCCTTGCTGTTAGATGAGTTGCTGACCATAAAATATTCCAATCATTTTTTTGCAAATATTCATGCTTTTTTTGCCAAAGGTCTGGATGAGAATCAAAAGCAACAATTGAAAAATTATTTCGGGAATTTTATGCTGGCTTTGCGTGATGAGCACCTGAAAAGTGCCGAAGAAATGTTGCAGGCGCAAAATTATATGCGGGCAAGTATTCAAATTAAGAATGCAGCAAGCTTACAGAAACGTTTAAACAGAACCGATAACCAATTAATTTCGATGATGCACAGCCGTGCCATTTACGGTTTGTATCATTCTTATTTGCGAATTGCCCACCGCGCATTAAGTGTTTCAAATATTGATATGGCGCGCTTGTATTTGAATAAATCGGTCGAATTTCAGTTGGGCAATAATGATGTTATCCAAACCCAGGAAGCTGTGATTAACGGATATAAACAATTGGTTGATGTGATTCTTGTTAAATCCTCAGAATTAAAAGATTCGGAACAATACCCTGAGGCTACGGGTTATCTGATGGAAGCTGTTGATATTGTAAAATTGATTAAAGCCAATGAGATTATTCCAAAGATAAATACCCGTTTAAATGAGATATATCAGTCGGCTTCAAAAAAAATTCTGGAGCTGGATAAGGGACTATCTGCCCGGGCTGATGAAAATGTCGAAACTAATGTTGGGAACCAATTACTTCGTTTAAAAAACAGTCAGCAAATTATATTGGATCAAATTCAACGCTTAAATGCCGAATAGTTTTAAGCTTAAAAGATTGTTCATATATTTGTCTCAAATTAATTTAAAATATTTTTACGATGAGATTATTATTGATTAGTAATTCAACCATGGCCGGCGAAGCTTATTTGGGCTGGCCGCAAGAATATATTGTTGACTTTTTGAAAGATACAGGCGTTAAACGCATATTGTTTATTCCTTATGCCGGTGTTGGTTTGTCAGAAGAAAGTCTTGAAAAATCATATGATGCTTACGAAGAACGCGTGAACAAAGTGTTTCAAACCCTGGGGTATGAAATCTATTCCATTCATAAGTGTGCTGATGCGGTAAAAGCTGTTGAAGAAGCCGAAGCCATTGCTGTAGGCGGAGGAAATACGTTCCATTTGGTTTACGAAATGCACAAAAACGGTTTGATTGAACCTATCCGTAAAGCGGTTCAAAACGGAATGCATTACATGGGCTGGAGTGCTGGTTCAAACGTAGCCTGTCCAACACTGAAAACAACCAACGATATGCCAATTATCGAACCGGCTTCGTTTGATTGTTTGAACTTGATTCCTTTCCAAATTAATCCTCATTATTTGGATGCGAATCCGGAAGGACATGGTGGAGAAACCCGCCAGCAGCGTATCGAAGAATTTATGGTTGTAAACCGTGATATTTATGTGCTTGGTTTGCGCGAAGCCAGTTTGTTTAAAGTTGAAGGCGATAAAATGGAGCTGCTTGGCAAACGCCCGTTGAGGGTTTTTAAATTCGGGCAAGAACCGCAGGAAATCCCTGAAAATACAGATGTAAGCCAGTTTTTAAAATAAACAAAACAAAATATGGGGCGCTTTAATTTTAATCGCCCTTTTCTTTTTTTTCCTTTTAGCTTGATTTAATAAAAATTTCTATATTCGGGCAAAAATGCGTTGCTTGCTTGTTTTGATGAAAGAAATTAATATGTTTTACGCCCGTATTTTGTTTGTATTTCTTGTTTTGATAATGTCGGTTTTGGGAGGATATTCATCAAACAACTTGCCTGTTTATGAAAACTACCATAGCCAGTTTATTACCTTAACAACCAAGGATGGCTTGAGTAATAATCATATTCTTGATATAACGCAGGATCGTTCCAATTTTTTATGGATTGCCACTTTAAATGGCTTGAACAAGTATGACGGGCAAACCATTAAGCAATATGTGCATGATCCAGCAAAAAAAAATACTATTCCTCCCGGGATTATTTATGACATTGAAGTTGACGAGGAAGGTATTTTATGGTTGGGAACAGAAAAAGGACTCTTTTATTACGATGCTTACAACGATAGTTTTAAAGAGTTTAAATTGACTTTTGATAATCAAACCCTGACCCATGTACGTGCTATTTTAAACGAAGGGGATTCATTATTGTGGATTGAAGATGTTAAGGGCTACCTTTTAAAATATGATAAGAAAACGAAGTTGTTGTCTGATTTCTGGAAGCACGAACGGGTACTCCAGGATTATTATTACTATCATCAGATTTATAGAGATACCAAAGGTGTTTTATGGGTAGGTGCCCGGAATTATTTTCCCCGTTATCTGAATGTTAAGGCTGACAGGCTGGAAAGCCTGAAGATTGGCAATTTACCCGGAATGAAAAAATCAAATGATGTAGCCTGCTATTTTGAAGATTCATACGGGAATTTTTGGGTTGCAGGCTTGGATGGAGCATATACTTATGACCGAAAGACCGATAAGTTCGATAGGTTTTTGGATATGGGGGTCTCGTCAATTATTGAATCGCACCATGGAGATGTTTGGTTTGGGACCAAAAAAGGTATTTATCAGTACGATGTTGAGAAGCAGGTAATGCAGCATTACCTGGCCGATATAAATAGCGATATTACCTTGCCGGATAATTATATCAATATTCTGTTTGAAGATAAGCAGGGGAATATTTGGATAGGAACCGTAAAAGGTTTAGCATTGTACAAAGCCAGCAACGAATATCTCCGGGTCTTAAATCACATTCCTGCCAATAAGCAAACCATTTCCTCAAACTTTATAACCTCATCGTTGCTAGATAAAAATAATAATCTGTGGATTGGACATGAAAATGCTGGCATAGATATTCTAAGCCTTGATAATGGTTCTATTAAACATCTTAATAAAAGTAATGGTTTTCCCAGTAATAAAATAAAATGCTTTTACCAGGATTCGTATGGGGATATATACGTAGGATTATGGGAAGGAGTCGGGTTTGCGAGAATAAAGCAAGGGCAAGAGAAAGAAAAAATAGATTTGTTCAGGTATTATTACCCGGATACTTACAAAGATTGGTACAACGATTTTGCGGAAGATAGTTTGGGAAATTTTTATGTCGGTTTTTGGGGAGGAGGCGGACTCACTTTGTTTGACAGAAAAAAAGGTGAATTTATTCATAGCCTTCGCTACAAGTTTTTTCGGGATTTTGAATCAAGGCTCATTACGAGTCTGTTATATGATTCGAAAGGCCGTTTATGGATGGGAACGACCCGTTCAGGAGTTCATATTTATTATCCTTCAGCCGATACTTCCGAATGTTTTTTTAACCAGCCTTTCATTAAAACTTCATTTGAAAAGCTGATTGTACATGATATTTGCGAGAGTACAAACGGGAAAATCTGGATTGCAGCCGATAGTTTGTTTTGTTACGAACCCGAAACCAAAAGCTTTAAAGTGTGGGGAAAAGGAAAAGGCCTACCCAATAATAATGTATATAAGATTTTAGAAGACGATAAAAATAATTTATGGTTGGGCACAGAGCGAGGGATTTTGTGTTTTAATCCCGAATGGGATTATTGTTTGTCATTTCCTGATTTGGAAGATATGGAAATGAATCACGACCTCAATGCAGCCAGGAAATTGCCTGATGGGCAGTTATTATTCGGGGGGCTAACGGGTATGGTGATTTTTGACCCCGAAACAGTAATTAATAATCAATCGTTGCCGGATATTATGTTGACTGAACTAAAGGTGAAGGGCGAAATGAAGATCCCCAATCTGTTTACTTTTTCTGAAATTGAACTTGCTTATCATGAAAACTTCTTTACTGTTGGGTTTTCCAATACTGATTTGACCTCTATTTCAAAATACAGTTACAGATACCGCTTAATTGAACTGGAAGGAAACTGGAACTATATAAAAGCCGGGAATTATATGGCCAGGTATACCAATATAAAGCCCGGGAATTATACCCTGGAAATACAATTGGCACTGAACAGCAGCAATTGGGAAGATATAAAAGTTAAAACACTGGATATAAAAATCACCCCACCTTTTTGGGAAACCTATTGGTTTGTTTTACTGGTGATCGCAGTTGTTTTAAGCATTGCAGCTTTGGTATTCAGGTTTGTATTCAGAAGGATGCAAACCAAAAGGAAAATGTCAGAATTGAAAGATTTATTGTTGCGCGCGCAAATTAATCCCCATTTCATTTTTAATGCCTTGGGGGCTATCCAGGGATATATTTACAAGAAAGAAGAAAAAGAAGCCGGAAAATATTTGGCCGAGTTTTCAAAACTTATTCGCTTGATATTGGAAAATACCAAGCAGGAGTTTATTACGCTTGAAAAAGAAATCCAATTGCTGGAGTATTATCTTAGCTTACAAGAACAACGTTTTAAAACAAAATTTACATTTTCGATTGAAGTAGATGAAAATATCGACCTTGAGCAAACGTTTATTCCCCCGATGCTGGCTCAGCCTTTTGTTGAAAATGCGGTTGAACACGGGGTAACGCAACGTGAAACCCCTGGGCATGTGTTCATAAAAATAAAATTTGACGAGCCTCACATCGTGTATATTATTGAAGATGACGGTATCGGGCGCAAAAAATCGATGGCCTTAAAAAAAGGTAAGAAAATTCATAAATCTTATGGAACCGAGATAACGGAAGAACGTTTAAACTTAATTAAACGGAAATATCGTTTTGAAGTAGATTATCAAATTGAAGACTTATACGAAGACAATATTGCAAAAGGAACCCGGGTAACATTTAAAATACCTGCTAATTTGAACTAATATGATGAGAGCTGTAATTGTTGACGATGAAATAAATGCACGGGAAACCCTGGGCATTATGCTTAAAATGTATGCCCCGGAAATTGAAGTGATTGCTGAAGCTGACGGGGTAAAATCTGGTTTGCAGGTAATTAATTCCAATCAACCCGATTTATTGTTCCTCGATATTCAAATGGGCGATGGGAGCGGTTTTGATTTGCTAAGTTACTTTTCTTCTTACCCGTTTAAAGTCCTTTTTGTTACAGCTTATGAAGAGTATGCTTTAAAAGCTTTTAAATTTAGTGCCCTGGATTACTTGGTTAAGCCGGTAACCCCCGATGATTTGATTAGAGCGGTAGGCAAAGTCAAAGAAACTTCCGCTACCGATTCGTTCAAATCGCAAATGGATGTGCTGGAGCTGAATTATGAAAACAAGAATAAACCGCCTGAAAAAATAATCCTGAAAACTTCGGATGCCATATATGTTGTTGAGGTTAAAGAAATCATTCGTTGCGAGTCGGATGATAATTATACCAAATTTTACCTGGAAGAAGGCAATAAACTAATGGTTTCAAAAACCCTTAAAGAATTTGATGAGATGCTTGGCAAAGCAGGCTTTTTAAGGGTTCATCAATCACATCTTATTAATATTAATCAAATCGATCATTTGGTAAAAAAAGATGGCGGAATGCTTATTATGAAAGATAAAAGTGAGGTTCCGGTAGCTTCCCGGAAAAAAGATCAGTTGTTAAAGCAAATCCAAAAATTAGGGTTCTAAAATGAAATATTTCAAATTCTAAATGACCGCCTGCGAATTCTAATTGATCGCCCCAAACGTATTTTCTCAGCTTAATTTTATCATGTATTTTTAAATATACATGCATGAAAAAAATTAAGCTACTTGCAATTTTCTTCCTCATTACATGTAGTCTTTATTCCCAAAAGGTTCAGTTAACCGGCACACAAACCCAAAAGCAAAATACAGAACTAAAGTGTAGCCCGGTTTCTATTCATAAACCCATGGTAATTACAAAAATTGAAGGCGATTGCGAAGGGTTCTGGATTGTGAAAAATGACAAGACCATTCACAAGTTTACGAATAACAAATCGGCATTAGGAACCACTTTAACTTCCGGAAAATATTACATCTATCCGTTTCTAAAAGAGGGGCGGAAAACGGCAAGTGTAACCATTACTTTAGAACCGAAAACAAAAGAGTAAGACAAAATGAAAATAATTCAGGATTCATATGGCTTCTTTAAAAACGGTTTAGCAATTGTAATCTTATTATTGTTTTTATTCTCTTTCGAAGCATGTACGCGTCATGACGATGAAAAATTTTCGGTTAAGCTGTGTCATGAGCATAAGTTTGGACGTTGCGATTGCGATACCAGTATTTATCAAAAAACGGTTCAAACAATTTATTGCGATTTGTCTTTACTCCAGATAAATGATCTGGAAAAAATAAAGATTTCCTGGTTCTTTTTGAGTGATAAAAAAGTGTTGATAAAAGAAGAATCAGTAAAGCTTGACGGGGAGAACAAAAATCATTTGCTTACCCTCGATAAGCCGGAAAATGGCTGGCCCATTGGAATGTATGAAGTTAAGCTGACTTCAAATCATCCCGGTTTTAAAAGTGTAATCAAGAGTTTTTTAATAGAATAAAAGAGTAAATATTAATCAGTTAAATAATTAAAAGTTCAATGTTATGAAAAAACGTATCAATCTGTTTGCTTTAGTATCTGTAATTCTGGTACTGGCAGCTTGTAGCGCAACAACGGCACATGTTGACAATGTTAAAATGTGTACCTCCGTTACAGATAACTTATGCAATCAGGATAATCCGACGTTTACAACTACAACTCCCGAAATATATTGTAGCTGTAATTTAAAAAATGCCCCTGAAAATACCGAGGTTGAATTTGCTTGGTATTATTTGGGTGACCAAAAAATCGCTATTGATGCGGTTACCATAAGTTCCGGTGATAGAATTGGAACGCTAGATCTTCAAACAAGCCTTTCAAAACCATTTAATGGTTGGCCAAAAGGTAAGTATGAAGTTGCTATTTCAATTGTTGGGTTTGACAAAACGGTTGTCAAATCGTTTTCTGTACAATAATTAATTCCACAAAGGGTGGGCTTTCCGTCCACCCTTTGAAATGATCTTGTTTTGATGGATTAATGATTCTGCAAAAGATTTAATTTAAAAAATGCTCCGATGAAAATAAGAAACACCATACTTCTCTTTCTATTATTAGGAATTTTAACAGTTTTAAACGCAAAGGATTATATCGAAAAACAATATCGGTTTAGTATTGAAGTACCTGATAATTGGGGCGCAAATACCTACATGGATGGCACTGATAAAGTTTATGATTTTCTTAGTGCTGATGAAAATGCATTTATTCAGGTTCGCTCATTTAAGGCCGGAGCGGGATTAAGCATGAATTTGCTGATACAAGTTTTCGAAGAAAACTACCTGCCCGCCGGAAAACAACGCCAAAGCCTGGAAAGCATAACTTCAACAAATGGGATTCCGGGGAAACAAGGTTCTTACCTGGCGCAGTATAATGGGCAGCAGGTGGGGATCAGCGTATTTTATGTCATTCAAAAAGGACAAGGTTATACCCTGATGGGGATTGTTCCAACTTCCATGTTTCAGCAAAAGCAGGAAGAGATATCGAAAATATTGAAATCTTTTATTATTCCCGGGTATGAACGCAAAGAGCCTCAATCTCAATCGAGTGGTGGATTAGGTGGTTTATCCGGCAAAGTACAGGATCAATCACTTGGGCAAGATGTTTCTCAGCAAGAATCAACACAACTCTCCGGTTCTGCTGGTGTAATGCTTACAAATATCCGGATGGGCGATCAGCTAAATGGTAAAACAGATTTGCTCAACCAAACAACCACTTTTGTTCCAAGCACCGGAGTTTTGTACGTGGTTTTTGACTGGCAAGGAGATGCTGCCGGAAAACAACTGAATGTGAAATGGTTTTTTGACCAAAATAACATCCTGATCGATCAGTCGTTTTATGAATTCCCTGCTAACGAGGGTTCGAGCAATGCATCATTATCCAAGCCTACAAACGGATGGCCACTTGGCGATTACCACCTTGAGTTTAGCGTTGATGGAAAGGTGATTAAACAGCAATCGTTTGTGGTGGTTGAAGCAATTCCGGAATCGAACGCGTTTGACTCTTCTTATGGAGATGCTGAAAAAACAATGAATACAAACGAAACATCCCAGCTTTTTGCGGGTTCCCAAATAAAAGCAAAATCGGTGCTTGTGCTTGAAGATGTTGAAGAAAAGAGTGAGAGGAATTTTTCTAAATCCAGCGATCGCAAACAATATTCAGATAATACAGATCCGTATAATGTAGCTGCTCAACGTGCTTTTTGGCAAGATGTTTCTATTTCAGATGGTGAATGGAAAGCCGAGCCGCTTAAAAGCAGTATGATGATGAAAAGTTTATCATCTGGCTTGTTGGATCGTTGGCAGGTGATGGCCGTTGGGACACGCAAAAGTACCATGTATGCCTCTCACATGATGACTATTCGGAATGAGTCGGAGCAGCCTGACCGACATTCGTTTTCATTTTTTCAGGATAATAAACATTACGTGGTGGATGATTCGGAAGATATTTGCAGCTTAAGTTACAGGTATAGCTGGATGTGTGGCAGAAAAGGAATGATTATGTTTTCTGGTAATGGTGGAACCACCTGGTACGTTCAGCAAACGTCTACCCGCGAGAACCTGAAAAGCATCAGCTTTGCGAATACCAAAAAAGGAATAGCTGTTGGTCAAAATGCAACCATTTTGGTAACCAACGATGGGGGGCAGCATTGGCAAAAAGTTCAGTCTCCGCTTGATGTTCACTTGGAAGCCGTAGAAATGGTGAATGAAAATATTGCTTACATCATCCCCTTAAAAACCGGGGTGCTAAAGGCTCAGGTAATGAAAACAACAGATGGTGGCCAAAGCTGGAAGGTTTATGAATTTGATAGTTATACGCAGAGCGGATACTTTATGAACGCCTTGAGTTTCGCAGATGAAGATCATGGCTGGATTTGTGCCGATATCGGAAATGTTTTTTATACTGAAAATGGCGGTCAAAGCTGGACCCGGCAGGGATCGGCCATGGTTGAGTGTGCACACCAGGGATTGAATGATATTTACTTTGTAACCAAAGATGAAGGCTGGGCATGTGGCAATAAAGGAACTTTATTGCATACCGAAAACGGGGGGCGAAAATGGAAGAAAGTTGATCTTGGGATCGATTATCATTTATATTCGCTTGAATTTAACGGACCTTACGCAGGCTGGGTGGCTGGCTTATATAATTTGTTTAGCTATACTGATGAGCAGGTAAATAAATATGCCCCCGATTTTTATAAGCAATTTAAAGAACCGCACGTAAATAATGAAGTAAGAAATCCAGCTTCTGATAATACCTTTGTAATTAAAGCTTACGAAATCTTTGATTTTGAAAAAAGGGCCATTGTCCCTATGAATGAGTTCTCGGGATATGGATTTTATCTGGCTCCGGCAACCGACAAGCTTTTAATTATGGGAGGTTTGCTGCCCACCGATTATAGCGATATAAATGCAACGCTTTCTGTTAATTTGACTGATTTATATTGCAAGTCTTCTAATCAGTTTAGTACTATTCCATTGAATAAAGTTTGTGCCTGTTATGCTTCGGGAAGTGGCGAGAAACCCAAGTTGATTTTCCAAAAGTATGAGCTGGTTCAAGAAAACGGCGAGCAAATTCCGCAAGTTACATTTCGAATAGTATATCCTTAAGAATTATAAATTTTTTAACCCATAAAGTTATGAAAACAAGAATTTTGAAAAAAACGACATTTCTTTCTTTAGTTATTACAATATTTATGAGTGTACAGTTAATGGCACAAAATATTGTTGATACCCAATGGGGTTTTCGCGTAAATGTTCCTTCATCCTGGTCGCAAAAAAATTATATGGACGGGAGCGATAAAGTGTACGATCTTTATAGTGCCGACCAAAACGCTGCAACCAGCATCCGTATCTTTAACATTACCGAGCAGATAACTTATGAGTTGCTTATCCCGATTTACGAAAAAAACATGCTGGCTTCGGCAACAAGGCTGGAGTTGAAAGATTTAACTTCAAAAAATGGTATCCCGGGCAAGCAGGGCATTTATTCCATGGATTATAACGGAAACAAAGTTGATATTGCCGTTTTTTATACCCTGCAAAATTCAAAGGCTTATATTTTAACCATTTTGGTAGCCTCTTCCTTGGCAGAAAATTACAGGGCAGATATTCAATTTATTTCTACATCATTTAAAATAGATGGAGTAGGAAATACTTCTCAATCGAGCTCCGGTTTAAGTGGGTTGGCATCAAAGGTTCAGAACCAAAATTCAAGCCAGGGAATTGCCGGCATATACTATTTTGTAAGCCGCTCTGATGGGCCTTCAAGAACTAATTTTCACCGGATTGAAATTTATGAAAACGGGACTTATAAAGAAGTTTATCAGCCTAAAAATTCAGGAAATTATATTGGCGGAAATGAAGGAAATTGGAAACTAAACGGTTCTCAATTATCATTGCATCATAGTGGTGGTGGAATTGTAGATACCTACACCTTAAGCGGAAATGAACTAAAACGTACATCCGATAATATTACCTTCATTTTTAGGAAAAGATAGCAGTTTGAATTGCAACAAAAATTGTGTCTAAATAAAATGCAAGTATTCATTAAAATTTGAAATCATGAGAAACAAAACAAAAATTTATTTGTTCGCACTAATAGCATTTTTATTTATTAGTCTTGGAGCATTTGCACAAGGAAAAGTTTACACAACGGTAAGCGGCAATAACGTCCGTTTCGTACCGGGTAAAGTAATTTTGGACAAGAAAAACCGTGTAACCCAGGGGGTTTTAGCTAAAGATCATCCATTCGCTATTCCTAGTAACAGGGTTCTCAAGTTTATGGCAGGCTATTGGATAAGATTTGATGCCAATGCGAAAGTTTATGAGGGGCATCTGGCTCAAGATCATCCCTTAACTGTTTTGGGTGGAAGCCGCACCTTTAAGTTTAAAAAAGGAACCAAGGTTAAGTTTGATTCAAGAGGTTTGTTAACGGAAGGAACCGTAGCTACGCCTATTACAATGACCCTTGTAAATGGCCGTAATGTAAAGATCCCTGCCGGAACATTTGTAAAATATGACAGCAAGGGACGGGTAACGAATTATAACCCTTAATTGATTTATGGAACCAGGGCTTTCCCTGGTTCTGTATTTTTTAAGAAATGAAAATAAGGAGTAAATATATATTGCTATTTTTCTCATTTTTATTATCATTTTGTTCGTGTAAAATGATTGTAAAAAATAAGAAGAAGATGGATGTTGGGGATAATGAAGCCAGAATATGGTGGAACGATTTGAATGAAACCTGGCAAATTGTATTTCTTCGCGAAATTGATAAAATAGGAAAAAAACCTACCGATGAAGACCTAAAGCGGATACTGAATTTGGAACGGGTAACATGCGACCATTTTCCATTGGGAGAAACCAACCTTGATCCGTTAAAAAAATTAAAAAAACTTAAATCGGTATCGGCGGGTTCTTGCTTTATTCAAAATATTGATGCTTTGGCCGATCTGGATAGTTTAAAATCGGTTAATCTTCCGGATAATCATATTACCAGTATTCGGGCATTAGAGAAACATAAAATGCTGGAAGAGCTTTATATTCAAATTACCGACGTGGAAAACCTGGATGTGTTGGCCAATAAAACCAAATTGCAAGTCTTAGTGTGCTTCAGTACTAAAATTAAGAGCATTGAGGCCGTTATGAAATTACCCCAATTGAGCATTGTATATTTCCCAAAAGGAATTGCCCCGGAAGAAGTTGAAGCCTTTAAATTATTGCACCCTGATTGCGAAATAAATTTTTAATCTTAATTGTTATGAAAAAGTTTTGTTTAATCGTAAGCGTATTTTTCACTTTGTTGAGCACTGCTTTTGCAGGTTCTTCTGAAGAGACAGTAAAACAGGCTATCCAAAAAATTAATGCGGATGTGGAAATGATTAATTTTTTGGCTGAACAAGGAAAACTTGATGAAAGCCTGGAACTGTTGAATAAATTAAACTCTTATGTGCGTAACGAAATTAGTTGGGGCGTAGTGAGTTATGATATGCAAATGAAGGCAAAAAAGGAGAACCCGAATTTTAAGTTTAGCTTAAAAGTTCAATTGCCCGATCAATTTACAACGGCGTATTACGACAAGAAACTAAGCCTTTGCAAACAGCACATGAATCTTACTGAAGAAACAAAAGAAGGTCTTCAGGCGATGAAGGATTTGAATAATATGGATAAGCTTTACGCTTATTTACAGATGGCAAAAAAATCGTACGACGCAGCAAAGGATATGATGGAGGATTATTCTACGGGGAATGTTCCAAAAGCGATATATGATGTTTATAGTCATTCGAAAGAATTGTATGAAGGGGTAAAACAAATTTATGAAACCCATAAGGATCAAAAAAATATTCAAGCTTTTCAAGAAAGTGTAAAAATGGTTGTTGAGCGGGCCGAGCGTTCAAAAAAGAAATTTGAATACCTGCAATGGAAAATTAATTTATGGAAAAAAGATATTGCTGAGTTTAAAGCAAATATGAGAAACATCCAACAAATTAAGAGCAAGGTGGACGATAAGCCTTTTACCGGATTGACCTATGCTGACAACGATTATAACTGGAATTATGGACCATTTCAGAAAGATGTAGAAGAACTTTGTAAGGATTTTGAAGTTTACGAATCTACCTGTGAGCAATTTAAGAAGGCTTATGAGGCTATCAAAAATGATGCGCGTACAGATTGGATCAAGATAAAAGGGAATATCAGTGCCAGCGATGATATAGATAAAAAAGACGAGTTTCTACGTTATCACGACCAACGTTGGATCGAATTCCTAGCTGTAGTAAAACCCATCTTCGATCGGATGTATAACAAACATTGTGGCGCTTCTAAAGAGCAGAATACGGAGGGAAAAACAACTGCTAATACAAGCGAAAGTAAACAGGGAGGCGGTAATTTTGAAAGAACGGCAAACGATCGGGTTCTGAATATAGAATCCTTAAGTATTGAGCCCACTTATGGGCTTTTCCCCGGAAAACTAGCTACTGTTAGATTTGTCGCTAAATGGGATGGGCAATGGCTTGATCGGGTACAAATGCGAATATTAATTGATGATGAGGTTGTTCTAAATGAAATCCTTGCTTTTAGAAATAACATGGGAGATTTTTTATCTGAGTTTACCAAAGAAATCGTAATCCCTAAACATCTGAAGGGAATGGAACATAATTTAAGCCTATCCTTTTCGCGCGATCCAAAAATTTTGAATAAAAGTATTCAATTAAGATGCACTCCAAAAACAATTGTGATTTTTATTGCAAAAGCTCAGAACCAATCTGAAAAAGAAGAAGATAAAGAAGAAGTTGCTCAGAAAAAGCAAGATGCCGTTCCTGATTACAATGGTTTGTTTGCCGGGGCAAAAGTGTCTAAAAAAGTGACCGTTGTTGAGGAAAAGAAAGAACCTGAAAAACAAACGGCAAAAACCGCCAAGTCATCATCAAAAGCAACTTACGGTAAATATTGGGAATTATCCCTATCTCCTGATGCAAAGGCAAAGTGGATGTCGTTGGGTGGGCACTTGTACGTAAAACACATGATTAATGGGAGATCAATTTGTTATCAACAATATTTTGATCCCGAATTTAAATACCTCGCTAATGAAACCTTTCATGATAATTTTGTGGTAAAACACGGCCCCTATCGCAGATTTGCCAAAGACAAAATTACCCAGCGGGTTTATCTTGAAATGACTGGTTATTACCGGATGAACAAATCAGTCGGACCATGGGTCTTTTATAACCCGGATGGAAGTATTGCCAAGATTGAGTACTATGTTGACAATCAAAAGGTGGATGATCTTCAATATAAAACGAAGTGCCAGCAAGATAACACACTGCCCCCAATCGAATGCTATAAGTCGTATGACTGGCTCACTGTTAAATCTTTTGATGTTGACGAAAAACCGGAGATGATTACCATTGAAGATTTCCAGGAGTATGGATTTAATTTCCCGGATAGACTGGGTGTAAGAAAAATTATTACAGGTATATATCCAAAAATGGTCGGACAGCCTAATGAAACGGTCATATACTATGAACGATTATATGCCAAAAACTCGACGCTGCAGGAAATTGGGGACTGGAACTGGGACCTGAAAAAGGATGGCAACAGGATAACCACTCATATCATAAAGTTTGGCAATCTTGAAGTTGTAAGAAGGGATTATCTTGAAGATGGATCACCTGAGGAGTTGTTATTTTATATTCGTAAAGATTTAATGGGATGCGGTAACGTTTACTCAAATAGCAAAAAATATCAAATTGGGCCGCATTATAAAAACGATGATGGGAAAATAACCATAAACGATAAAGGGAAAATAACCATAAAATATTATGACGGCAATGGTAATGAAATATCAAAAGCTCAATACCAAAGCATTTGGGAAGCAAATAAATT
This sequence comes from Bacteroidales bacterium, assembly GCA_963664245.1. Lineage (GTDB taxonomy): Bacteria > Bacteroidota > Bacteroidia > Bacteroidales. Next base: position 568,820 of record OY760934.1, on the reverse strand, counting down.
ATTGCCGCACCCTGAAATTTATACCCAAAGAGGGGCCTTGACATACCCTAAATATAAAGACTATGATTTTGCAGATAAACCCCGTTTAAATTCTGACCTGGTAAAATTTGATGATGGAGAAGGAATCTGGAAAGGGAATATATCCGGGAACGGTGAATTTTCGGTTGATTTTTTTAAGGAGCATCAAAGAGCAGGAAGTATTAGCTGGTATGATTTTGAACGTAAAAAAATAAAAAATTCCTTCTTTTTAAAAGGGTTTTATACGGTGTCAAAATACTGGTATAAAAATGGAAACATGAATGGGTTCAAAATTGAACCGGCAAACGGAAGCTCATATGAAATTAAGTACAGCGAAGATGGTAAAGTTGAAAAAGCCTCCGAAGAGCCGAAAGATATAGTGCTTTACCGTAAATACATCCCCGGTTACGAGTACCCCGAACCATCATCAAGTTCAATGATTACTTCAATCCCCGAACTTGAAATCCCGGAAGAAGAAATCACCCCTTTGTTCGAAGCTTATATTGAAAGCATCAAAAACCCCAATGCTTCAAACTTAAATGAAATGCTTTCCGAGGGCATTGAAAATGATAATTCAATACCTTCTTCAAAAGCTAAAAAAGAAGAAGATGATGATGACAACTACCAGCAACTGCAACGCCAGGAATTTTTTACCCTTGGTGCGGAGGTCCAAAAAATTATTGAAAAAGCCGACGAGTCATTCAATAAAAAATACTGGGAAGATTCAAATTCTTCGCGTGTTACCATGAACCCGACCAATCCTAAACAGCAAGCCCTGGATATTCTTCGAACTGCTGTCCAGAAAGTAAAACAGGCAAAATACCCTGAAAACGAAGCAGCCTTGAACCATCTGCTGGCCATGAAATTTACGTCTTATTCGGGACGGGTTTTTAGTTACGATGCCAAACAAGATTTCTTTAAAGAAGCCGCCCGCCTGGTTGTCCGTGCCGATCAGTTAATCCCTGGCATCAAGCATTTTAAAACCAAGGAGGATCTTTCGGATATGTATTGTACCAGTGCAGAGGTATGGCGCGAAATGACCCGCAAGGCTCTTTGGGGAAATCATGAATACAATAAAATGGATTGTGATAAAATGGTAATCCGGCAATACGAACGGGCGGTTCAAACCGATCCGAACAACACCAAGGCCAAACAGATGCTCGAAAAACTAAAAGCACCTAAAAAAGCGGTTCCTGAAAAAGTTCAGCAATTTGAAAAAATTCCTGATGATAGGTGGAACAATGCGCAACAGGAAATGCTTAGGATGCAAGCCGAAGAAACTTTTAAAGAAGTCACAAAAAAACCGGAGGAAAATTACCTGGAGGTTGCCACAATGACTTTAAAAATTGATGCTGGAACGGTTCATATAAAATATGCAGGAAGCAGTGAATGGCAAAAAGTGACCGACCAGCACATTGCTATTTATGTAGGAGATAAAATAAAAACCAGTGACGATGCAGAAGGGGTTTCTGTTACTTTTTCCTCTGACAATACCTTTTTGGCCATTAAACCGGATGCGGAAGTTGAATTTTTTGAAGGACAATTAATGATTCGAAGAGGGGATGTTTACGTGCGGGTGCAAAAAAGAGGTAGCCAGTTTTTGGTAATCACACCAACCTGTGCAGTAGGGGTGCGGGGAACTGAATTTGAAGTTGCCGTAAACCCGAATAAAATAACCAAAACTTATCTTTACGAGGGTGTGGTAGAAACCCGCAACGGCAATGATGTTGCTTACCTCGTTCCCGGACAAAAACTGGAAGCTTTACAAGGCACTCCAAAACTTGACCCGGTAGAATTTGATGCTGATGACCGCAAAGAAGAAAAGTGGCGAAATGTTGAACAACAGCAGCAGCAACATCGGCAGATAACTTCTAATGTCCCGAAGAAAACCTATCAGACTTCTGTAATGCAAAAAAATACAAATAATAATCCTTTTTCTGGAAGTTCTGCCGGTCAGAATAAAGGAACAGGACAAGAAATAAATCCTCAGCTTAAACATGACCCAATTCTTACCCGTCAGGATGCTCAGTATATTGTTCACGACCTGAGGATTTGTGCCAGCCCGGATAATAATTTTTATCCGGTGCTGGTTTCTCCAAGCATTGAATATGGAGCAAACCGCCTTGTTGCCCGTTGTCCGCTGGATATTCCGAACCAGAAAACCCTGACCGTCAACTGGTATTTAAACAATCAGTCGAATCCGGTAAGTGTTGGAAATTACCAGGTAATGCCCGGCAACACTTCTTTTGATGCCTCCATTATTTCGTATGATTCACCCTTGAAACCGGGTACTTACAGGGTAGAGTTTGTTATCGATAACCAAAAAGTTGGGAACGCTTCTGTTTCGATAAAGCCCCCTGAAAAATTGAGCCTGCAGGCAGCCCAGCAGTATTATATGGGAGCACTCCAAATGATGGATGCCGCTTTGCAATACGTTGGGCAGGGTGATTTTCAACGTGCCAAACAAAGCGTAAACTCGGCCATGGGAGGCCTGCGGAAAGCAGTATACAATTCGCCAAGCCTGCCTGATATTATGTCTGTGATAAAAGTAGGTGAGGCCATTTTAGCCTTCGAAAAAGTAGATCAATATATACGCGAATCAAATCTGCCTAAAGCAGAACAATGGAACAATATTGCCAAATCAAATATTAATTGGGCTTACGAACGTTGCCAGGATCAACAGTTCAGGCAAACCATTCAGCAGATGAAAACTGCAATAGAGGGGATGGAATCAAGTTTATAACAAAATAAAATAATCATTATGAAAGCCTTAAAAACAATTTTAATTATTGCCCTGGGAATTATGTTGCTCACCAATTGCAATACGGTGAAAAAGATTACAAAAGGAGGGGATAAGGCAGAGCCTGTTATCCCGAAAGCTTTGGGAGGAAAAGCCGGAAAACAGATTGACAAATATATGGATGAGCAAGTGGCCGAGTTGAACACGACTTTAAAGAACGCGAGTATCGTAAAAGAAAAAGAACAAATCCGTATTACTTTCGAATCGGGGGTATTGTTTGCTGTAAGCTCGGCTGATCTGGGAATTCTTGCCAAAGCAAATGTGACGAAACTGGCAACGGTATTAAATAAATATCCCGATACCAAAATTTTGGTAGAAGGTCATACCGACGATACCGGAAACCTGGAATTTAACAATGCCCTATCTGCCGACAGGGCTAAAAGTGTGGCTTCTTTTTTAGCTTCAAAAGGAGTTGATCTGAATCGGATAAAAACCATTGGTTATGGTCCTTCAAAACCTAAGGTTGAAAATAATTCGGCAGCAAACCGGGCCTTGAACCGCCGGGTAGAACTTGTTGTTTATGCTTCGGAATCCTTAATTGAAAAAGCAAAAAAGAAACAATTATAGCTTATGAAAACATTAGGAAACATTATTTGGGTGGTTTTTGGAGGATTATTGATCGCCCTAGAGTATTTTATCTCAAGCATTATTTTGTTTGCTACCATTATTGGTATTCCTTTTGGGTTACAAACCTTAAAGCTGGCAACACTGGCAATCTGGCCATTTGGCCGCGAAGTCAGAACCAAACCAACTGGTTCGGGATTGTTGTACACATTGTTTAACCTGATCTGGATTTTTATTGGAGGGGTATGGATTTCTTTGAGCCATATTTTCTTTGGACTGATTTTCGCCATTACCATTATTGGAATTCCATTTGCTAAACAGCATTTTAAATTGGCGTCTCTGGCACTTACTCCTTTTGGTAAAACGGTGGTATAATGGTAAAAATAATTTCGAAAAAGCGTTTGGCAATAAGCTGGAAATAGAAATATATGAAGACATTAGTGATTTAGAACATTTGCTGGCCCCCTCTTTGTATTATTTTACTCTTTATAGGTACTGTTTATTATCTGAGAGTTAGAAATAATACTTGATAAAAAAGGCTCCTTTAAAGGAGCCTTTTTTTATTATTTTATTGTGAATTTTGCAAACACCCCAAATTGAGCGGGTTTCCCAATTTGTACATAAGCTTGCCCCAGCGAAGTGAAATAAAATGCATGGTAATCTATGTCAAAGATGTTTTTTGCCCAAACACCTAATTCTATGTTTTTGCTTTCCAAGCTAATTCTTCCATTGGTTAATCCATAAGCTTTTTGCATAGCCGTATTTGCTTCGTCCCAGTACTGGTTGCCAATGTGTTGATAATTTAAATTAAATTGAATGTTTTTAATAAAACCCGAATTTAGTTTTAAATTATAATTACTTCCGATGTTAAAAGTGTAGTTCGGTATAAACGGAAGCAGGTTGTTCGCATACTCATCTTTTAAGAAGCGGGTTCCAAGCAAACCATAAGAAGTGAAAATTTGCCAATCTTTGTTTACATTAGCGATAATGTCGAGTTCGAACCCTTTGCTGTCTGATTTAGCAGCGTTGGTAACATAAGCATTGTGATCTTGTACATGCTTGTTTTTTAAAATTTGTTGATCGGTAATTTCAATGTAGAATAAGCTCAAATTCGCAATTAGCTGTTTGTTGAACCAGCTCGATTTAATGCCAAACTCATAATTCCAGCTAATTTCAGGATTATAGGTTTTGTCGTCAGGAAAATCTATGGGATCGTTAAAACCACCTGCTTTAAATCCTTTTGAAATAGTGAAAAATGAAGTGAAATATTCGCAGGGTTTATAAGCTACTGATGCTTTGGGGATAAACTGGTTGTACTTTAAATTAGTGTTTACGGCTGTTATGTCTCCTGCTGGAATGCCGGGGATAATTTGTTGGTTTGTATATTCGAGCTCAATTTTTTCAAAATCGAGGCGGGCTCCCAGCGTAAGTTCAACCTTCTTTAAGGGAACGCTTATTTGTCCGTAAGTTGCAAAGCCTGATAATGGCTGATTGTTTGTAAAAACCGTTTCATAGGTGTCAAACGGCATCTGGGTCATTTGGGTAAAGTCTTCCCCGAAAAAGGCAATTTCATCGTTGTTTGCTTTTTGCGAGAAATAAGTGGTTCCCAATAGCCATTTTAATTTTTTATTGCTTTTTGAATGGATGTTTGCTTCAAGATAAAATGTGTGATGTTTACGATCCTGATTTATAAAGAAAAAATCAGAAGCGGAAAAATCACTGTCTAAATCAAGGTGGTCTTCCATTAACTGGTAACTGGCCGAAGCATTAATGGTAAATCCGGGCATTTTTTGTTCAAGGTTTACCCCAACAGAAAATAGGTCTCTGTTATACGAACTTGGACGGTTATAATTAACATCTCCGGCAGTTTGCGTGTTGCCATTGTATGCAGCATAGGCATAGCCCATTTCTTCGCTATGTTCGTAATTAACGGCTAGTACTGCTTTGGTGTTTTCATTTGGACGGTAAGATAATTTGTATCGTCCGGCATAAAGATCATACTTATCAGCTTTGCTATTATCATAATTATTGGTAAAGAACCCATCTCCCCGAGAGTAATAAGCATTAAAAATACTGTAAAAGCTTTTTGAGATGGGAAGGTTAACGTTGAGGTCTGTTTTTAGTTGTCCGTAATTTCCATAATCAGTTTTTAGGTAGCTTCTAAAATTGGCTTTGGGATCTTGTGTGTAAACTTTTATAATTCCACCCATTGAGTTTCTTCCATAAAGTGTTCCCTGAGGCCCTCTTAAAATTTCAATATTGGCAATGTCAACAAAATCGAAATTCAGGCTGCTTTTTTGTAAATAAGGAATATTGTCAACGTATAGCGCAACAGAAGTAGATACGTCTCTACGCATTCCCAGCCCTCTGATAAATAGTGAAGGCGAAAATTTCGATCCATAATCCAGTACAAACAAATTTGGGATTTTCGCGCTTAAGTCAGCAACTTCTTCTATTTTTTCAGTCTCAATTTTTTTAGCAGGAACCAAGGAAGCTGCAACCGGAACTTCTTGAATTTTACTGCTAACTTTTTCGGCTTTTATGGTAACCTCTGATAGGTCGATGGTTTTGTCTGGGGTTTTATCTGTTTCATTTTGGGCAAGCAAAATGCCAGGGATAAGCAGGGCAATATATGATATGATTTTTTTGTTCATTTTAATAATTTTCAGCAATTAATAAATAAGGCATAGCATTACTATGCAAAGAAATTTTTTTCTAGTGATAATGAGTAGATCGTAAGCTTGGTTAAGCAACAACAGGCGGTGGTCGGTAAAACCGATTTCCTTTCAAAAAATAAGCTTGAAAATCGGGGGATAATAGTGGTGGCTTAAATTTCTTAAAGCTTAGGATTGGAGGAACGTTGGTATTGTCTAGTGAAGTTGCTTTAGTAAAAGGAATATCGTCTTTTAAGTAGAAAGTTTTGTGGTTGTATTCTGCTTTATTCTCTGAACTTTCTGTAACTATTTTTTTCGATTTAATCTGCGATAAAGCTTTTTCTTCGGTGTTAGTAGTTGCTCCGGGCGAAAAGAAATAAAAAAGAATGTATAGAAGGTTTGATATGCCGTATGACATAAGTACCCAAGGGAGGTTCGAGCTAAATATACCGTCTAACATAATTCTTTTTTTGCAAAGGTAGTAATAGTTGGCTTTCTTTTGGGAATGTGTAATAACAAAAAAGCCTGACGTAAATCAGGCTCTTTAAAATTTCTTGTTTTGAAAGTTTATTTTTTGTTCCCTCTGCTTACAAAGAAAAAAGCTATGGTGGCCAACATCAGGTAAATAGAAAATCCTGGGTTCAAAAATGAGCTAAAGTTTACAATGATTAGATAAACGGTTACTATTCCGATTATAAGCCCTGAAATGACGGTAATTTTGTGTTCGCGAACAAATCCGCCAATGATTAAGAGTGCAGAGAAAATGACTAATAGTGTTGCAATCCAAAAGTTCAGCGTATCGAAATTAAAAGCCTTGAAAATATTAAAATAAGTTACATAAGCAAATAAACCCACAGCAATGCGTAATAGCCATGTTACCAGGGGGAATAAAGATCTGAAAGGTGTCATTTAATAAAGAATTTTTTTAGGGTTAAACAATGCTACAAATTAAGAAAAACCTTCGAATAAAATGTTGTTAAACGATCACAAATTTATTTGACTAACACCTAAAACAAGCGTAATATCCTGTTAATAAGAGGTGACAGGAAGATCATATTTTTTTAAGAAGATGTTTTGGAGTTGGGGATTAAAATGCTTTCATTTTGTTTTTTGAGAACCCGAAGTTTATTCCAGCAATAACCATAAGGTTATCTTTATCATCGAAATTGTTCCCGAAAGAGGAGGTTACAAATATATTGTTGGCTATTTCATAGTTTCCAACAATGGCGAGCCTGTAATTTTCGCCCGTATCTTCCGTAAGGTTAAATCGTTGAATGTATTCCACTGAGAGGCTTAGTTTGTCAATGTCGTAATTAAAGCGTGTTCCTACGTCAAATAAACGGTTGTCTTGTTCTTCAAAATCTTGATTGCAAAGGTAACGGGTAAGAAGGGTGTAATAAAAATCGTTTCCTTTGGGTCGCCAGTTCATCGATACCCATGTAGCCCAGCGGTTTATTTCCAGTTTTTTTAATGAATTGTCCGGCGTTCCTCCACCAAAGGCTGCCGCAATATCTATGTGGAAAACCGGGTTTTCAGACAGGTCAACATATTGTTTCCTGAGTTCTTCGGCTTCATTAAGTTTGTCGGGATCGCTTATAACATAAGGCAGTATATCGTTTTCAAGTGTGTTCCTGATTTTTTTCAGACTTTCGATCTGTTTTTTACCGTAGTTTTGAAAAAGCCTTGTCCGCAGACCTATTGCATTGTAGTTTTTTTGATCGATCTCAACCCTCGAGAACGACATTGAAAGATTGTAGATGATTGGAAACTTTTCTTTTACAATATCTTCGGCCGTAATTCCCGGGTGGTTTGTCAGCCAAAAAGGGGCAAATTCTATTCCTCCTCCATTGCTTTCAATGTTTAATAAACTAAGGGCAATACCTTGGGGGGTAGAAGGTTTTTCAATGGAAGACGGGCTTTGGTCAAATAAAATAAATCCCGGGGAATTCGGAGTTTCCAGTCCTTCAAAGCTAATTTCGGTAAGGCCTTGCGAATACAGTTGAAAATTTGCAAATAAAATGAATAATATCACCGTGATAATTTTAAAAGCATATTTACCATTAAAACTTGCAACACCGTTTAAAGGAGCATCGCCATTATCAATTTTGCTATAAACCTGTTTGTTGTTTTGATCGGTAAACGTCGTTGTTATAACGCATTTATTGGTAAACGAGTTTACATCCAGCACGTTTGTTTCTACCTCGATGTTTGACGCTTGAAAATCGGAAACTTTTCCCAGGTAAACAGGTTCCGAAAGATTGCCTTTTGCAATTATTCCATCGTTTTTAGTTACTTTGTTACCTCCAATTTGTCCGTTGCCAATTTTTACGGAAAGGTAAACTTCGTCCTGATCGCTTGAGTAATTTATTTCTCTCGGAGCAGGGTCTAATTTATATTCTTTAACTTCCATCGACATTGTTTAATGTTTTAGTTATTAGATTGAGTTATCAGATTAAATTAATTTCAATGCCTGTCGATAAATGATTGGGGAAGATATTTATCGGTTAATTCTTGTACTAAGCTAAGTTTAAATCCGGAATTTGTCAAGTTAAAAGTAAGGTGATTCGCATAAAAAAAGCGGGCTTTTATTTGCCCGCTTTTATTTTTTTGTGATCCAGACAGGATTCGAACCTGTGACCCACAGCTTAGAAGGCTGTTGCTCTATCCAACTGAGCTACTGGACCATTTTTCGGCTGCAAAGATAGAAATTTAATTTTTTCTTGCCGCATTATTCGTAAAAAAAATGCAATAAAGAACACGCTTACCTTATCATATCATTTAATTAAGTAAGCGTGTTTATGTTAGGGCATTACGAGTAAAGCACTTCTTTCAATGCATTTTCTTCGTTTTTTATTGAACGTTTATGCGTATTTTTTATCTCTATGGCTTGTTTGGCAGTGTATTCAGGGATGGCTCTTTGAACAACCTGCTCAAATTTTGAGGGATGAGCCGTAGCCAAAAATATTCCACTTTGATAAGGCTTGATTTTGTTTTTTAAGCTTTGGTAGCCGATCGCGCTATGCGGATCGAGTATGTAGTTACTGCTTTTATATACGTTCGAGATGGTATCCAAACATTCTTCTTCGTTAATTGTTTGGCTACAAATTACACTTCTCATTTCTGCTAAATCCTGATTGCAGATATACATTAAGCGATCTAAATTACTGGGGTTGCCTACATCCATTGCATTTGAACAGGTTTTTACTGAAGGCTTGATTTTTAAGTTTCCGGATTTTAATAAATTGTAAAAAACTTTGTTTTCATTTACCCCCGAAACAAATTTATGAACCGGCAGTCCCATTTTATTGGCAATTACTCCGGCGGTCAGGTTACCCAGGTTTCCGCACGGAACAGAAATAACCGTATCGTGTTTGTGATGTGGAAGTTGCTTGTAGGCCAGAAAATAATATACGATTTGAGGAAGTAATCGCCCGATGTTAATTGAGTTTGCAGTGATAAGGTTGAGTTCACGCCTCAAATCCTGGTTCTGCAGAAAAGATTTTACCATGCGTTGGCAATCATCAAAGGTGCCGTCTACTTCAATTGGAAATACATTTTTAGCGTTCATGGTAATCTGGCTTTCTTGAAACAGGCTAACCCCGTTTTTCGGATACAACACATAAACTTCAAAGCCTTCTTTTCCGGAGAAAGCCCTAGCAACAGCCCCGCCTGTATCACCCGATGTAGATACCAGGATACGGGTGATGCTGTTTTCGGTTTTAAACTCACCTAAAATTTCCGACAAAAACCGCGCTCCTACATCTTTAAATGCCAGTGTTGGTCCGTGAAATAATTCCAAAACATGAATGTTTTCTTCGATTTGAACCAATGGGATTTTAAAGTTCAGGCTTTTTTCTATGATGTCCCTGAGCTTATTCTTATTTATAAATTCACTGACGTACGGGAACAATACTTCCTGCATTATTTCTGTATCGCTCATGCGTTTTAAAGAACGCAAAAAGAGGGACCCGAATTCAGGGATAAATTCTGGCATGTATAAGCCGTTGTTATTTGATTGATTTTCGATTAATGCTTTCTTAAAGCTTACAATATTCGACCTGTTTTTTGTATTGATATATTTCATAATAATCTTCATTTGATGAGTTAATAACCTCGGCCCCGTTCAGCCTGATTTTACTGATAAAACTTTCGAAATTTAATTTTGAAGAATGAAAAGCTTCTTCCATGGCCTTTTTTACATTGTAGGCTTCTTCTTCGCCTTTAACCAATGCAAATACGGTGGGACCTGAACCGGAAATCCCAAGTCCCAGTGCTCCGTTTTTAAGGGCTGCGTTTTTCATTTGGTAATAAGCCGGGATAAGTTTTGCTCTTTTTTCTTCGGCAATTTCATCTTTCATCGAACGGCTTATTAGTTCGTAATCACTTTGATAAAGCCCCGAAACGAATGAGGCCAGATTTCCCCATTGTTTGGAGGCTGTTTTAAGTTCAATCTTTTTACTTAAAACTTTTCTCGAAAAGGATGTTTCCAATTTAATATCTGGAAATAAAATGCTTATGTGTAGCTCATCGGGAACCGGAAGTTTTACAATTTCCAGTGGATTCTCTTCTTTTACCAGGCTTATCCCCCCAAATATTGCAGCAGCAACATTGTCAGCATGTGGCGTTCCACAAGCAATTCGTTCGCCTTCCATGGCAAATTTTACCAGGTTGGTTTTGTCGTAATTTAAGTTTAGCATTTCATTAATAGCTACGGCTGCAGCTGCTGAACTAGCTGCACTGGATCCTAAACCACTTCCACTTCTATAGCCTTTTATGATGCGTATATTTATACCAATTTCTATACTTAATTCTTTTAAAATATCTTTTATTACAGCACTGCAACTATTTTTTTGTGGGTCGAGAGATATTTTACCTCCATTGACGATTTCAGAGATTGTAATCTCTTTTTTCTCCTGCAACGATAATTCGATAATGTCGCCTATTCCTTCAAGGGCAAGGCCCAGTACATCAAATCCACAACTTACGTTTGCAACAGTAGCCGGTGCAAATGCACGAACTATTTTTCTCATAATTCTTACTCTTAATCTTAAAAAATTGTAATTGAATTTTTGATCGAAAATGATCGATTTAAACTAATGCACCATAGGTGCTAATATGCCAATGAAATTACCCCACAAGGGGGTCCCTGTTGTAGTAGTTGTTGTGGTAGTCGATACCACGGATTGGAGAGTGGAAATAACCAAGCTAACCTTATTTAAAGGTTTTGTGATAAAATTATATGCCTTGTTATTTGCATTCATTACTGCAAAGGTATAATTAATTTGTATGTATATTTATAAGAAATGTAAAAAAATACATTTTTAAAGTAAAAAAGGCTTCCATTATTAAACAGAGACCTTTGGGTATTTATAATTCTTAAATCAACTATTCTTCTAATTCATAGCCCATTTCATAACCTTTTTTTACAGCAGGAATACCTTCTTGCATCCATTTGGGCATGGGTTTACATTTCAAATAATGATCGAAAAATTGTTGCATCCGAAGCTGGAAATCGTATTTGTTTTTATGCTTTTGTGGCCAGTGGTCGGCATTATTGTAATTTAATAACCATGCCGGTTTTCCGAGTCGCCGTAGTCCAATAAAGAACTCAATGCCTTGCCACCAAGGCACATACCCATCGTGATCGTTATGCATAATTAAAATGGGAGTATTGATTTTATCGAGGGTAAATATTGGTGAATTTTCGATGTAACGAAGCGGGGATTCCCAAATGTTTTTACCAATACGGCTTTGGGTGTGCTCGTACTGGAAGGCTCGGTTCAAACCAGTGTTCCAGCGAATACCACCATAAGCACTCAGCATGTTTACCACCGGAGCTCCTGACTCGATGGCTGCAAACAGATTGGTCCGGGTAGCCAGGTAAGCTACTTGATAACCACCCCAGCTATGCCCTTGGGCACCAATGGCTTTTTCGTTAATAAAACCTTCTTTAATCAAGGCTGTAATTCCGGGCATTACACAATTGAAAGCATCTTCGCCCGGATAACCGGTTTTGTAATATACATCCGGGTTGAAAACAATATAACCGTTGCTGGTGTAATAATGATAATCAATTGTTGAACGGTGGTTCTCCGGAATATGGTGGCTATATAAACGCTGTGAATTTTTTTCGTAGAAGTTCACAATCATCGGATACTTTTTATTGGGATCAAAATTCTCCGGCTTATGAAGTGTCCCGTATAAAATCTTCCCATCAAGCGATGCCCAGGTATATAGTTCGGCGGTTCCCCAGATAAATTCCTTTTGCTGCGGATTGGCATCGGAGATTTGGGTGGGATTTTTAAAGTTCAGGTCGGATGCTATCAGGTCGGGGAAGCGTTCAAAATCTTCAATAGAAAATATTACTGTTTCAGATTTTTTGGCTTTCTGTGGGCGATTAGTAAGCATGTATTCGCCGGCAATTAGTTTTTTGGGTTCGCCGGATTTTTTTAAAGAAATTTTATAATATCCGTCGCCACGGCTAATTTCATTGTGTCCGTGAAGATAAAGTTCTTCTTTTTCGTTGATGCCTTCAGTTCTCCAGTCTTTTCTTTTGTTAAAAGAAAGAACTCTATACGAAATATTATTGGCCCGGCCATTTTGTGTTAGGTTCAGTGGGGTTTTTTTATTCTCCGGATCCAATTTCCAGATGTCAAAACGGTCGTAAACCAATAACGCTTTGTCATCTTTCATCCAACCAATTTGCCCATAGGGATATGCCGGCATTGGAACGTCAGTCATCTCATTAGCGAGTTGGATGTTCTCCGGGCTTGCTATAGTGTATTCTTTCTTTGTGTTTACATTATATGTATGTAATGTGCTATCTAATGGATTGTACCAATAAATGAAATTCCCTTCAGGTGAAGAAAAAGTTTCGGACGGACATTCTTTTTTAAATATTTTAGATTGGCCGGTTTTTATATCAATTAAATAAAAATCATAGTAGCTGGGGTAATTATCCCACATGGTTTGAAGGGCATATGGCACATTGTTGACTCCAAAGGCAAAATCAGCATTTCCTTCATCCAGTAAATCAATGCCTGTAAACTCTGTACCACCAATTTTTACGGCTTTTTGCTCATCAATATGATAAACAGCCTCATAAGTTTTTTTTAAATCTTTGTTCCGGTTTATGATTTGAACCGTTTGTAAAATAGGTTCTTTATAGTGCCATACATCTACTCCTGGAATTTCTTCATCTAAAATAGTGCTGTCCTTTTCTAATGGTTTTGGGGCGATTCCAAAAAATAATCTATTTTTCTTGTCTGTAAAATTCAAGCGTCCATCTTCACTGATGATCCATCCTTCGGGAAGGAAATCATTGTTGTTATTTAATATCTCGATAGCTTCGTGTTTTCCGTTCCACAAGTAAAGAGCGTAATTGTTTGCTGATTTTTTCTTTGTGCAGGTGTCCAGCAAGAATGCCAGTTTTGAACCATCTTTATTCAAAGTAATTTGCTTGAATTCTCCTTTTGATTCAAGGACGTTGTTTTGTTCGTTGCTTCCTAAATTAATACAGTAGATTCCGGCCGGAGTATCTTCGTCATTTCCAGTAGTAACAAAAACCAAGGTTTTTTCTTCTTCCGAAAAATAATATTGGGTTACAAAGGGGCGTGTTAATTCAAGCCCTATTTCCAAATTTCGGATGGTTAAAGTGAAGCCGTTTTTATTACTTTCCTTTTTTTCTTTCTTTTCTTCTCCCGGGTTTTCCTTTGTTTTTTCTTTTCCTTTTTCTTTTTCTTTTGCAGGTTCTGTTTGGTATGCTATCCATGTTCCGGGTTCTTCAGCGGTTTTGTAAGATTTTAAACAGGCAATTCGGTCTTCGTTACCTGTTTTTATGTTGTAAATGCCCAGTTCATTAACAGGCATTTCTTCTTTTTTTGTTTTCTTTAGTTTTAATGCCCGTAAGGTGTCGGCTAAGGGCTTTATGGTATAAATAACAAAATCAGAGTTTTTGGTTATCAATGGATTTTCACCGCCAATCACCGATATTTTTTCTTTTCCGTTTTTTGTTTTGATTTTTAAAATGTTGTCGCCTTTCCAAGGGCGTAATTGGTAAGCAATTATATTTCCGTCATCAGAGATAGTTGTTTGCGAGATGCGGTTCCATTTTTGGATGTCATCCCAAGTAAGGGGACGTTTATTTTCTTGTGCAAAAGATAATTGACACAATAAAACAGCAATAAATAAAAAAAATATTTTTTTCATTGTAGTTAAATTTTATTTAGTCTGCAATAATAATGAATCTGTCATTAAATAAAAAACCCCGGATGTATGCCGGGGTCTAAATTATATGAATTCCTTGTTTTTTTCGATTAAAGTTAAATGTTTACTCATACCTCAGGGCATCAACCGGATTACTCAGCCCTACTTTTATAGTTTGGAAACTAATGGCGATCCAGCCGATAATAAGTGCTATGATTGTTGAAACAATATAAACCCCCGGTCCGATACTAACGTGGAAAGCAAAGTTGTTGAGCCATTGTTCAATCCAAAAATAAGCGATGGTCCATGAAATAAACGTTGAGATTAAAATAAGTTTAACAATTTCGCCCGATAATAGTTTAATGATGTTAAACAAAGTAGCTCCGTGTGCTTTTCGGATTCCGATTTCTTTTGTGCGAATGGCTGCGGTGTATGTTATCAATCCTAATAAACCTAGGCAGGCGATAAATATTGCTAAAATTGCAAAAGTTCCAAAGATTTGTCCGGTTTTTATTTCATATTGGTAATTTTGCTTATACTCTTCATCAAAAAAGAAATATTGAAACGGAACCTGAGGGATGTACTCATTCCATTTGTCTTCAATAAAAGCCAGGGTGTTTTTTAAGTTTGAGGTATTTAAGCGGATTTGCATATAGCCTTCAACATTGTATGGCATAACGGTCATAATGCTTGGCTGTATTTTTTTATGCAGTGTTTCCAGGTGGAAATTTTTTAAAACGCCTATGATTGGTCGCCTTACGGTTCCATTTCCGGAGAAATCAACGATATAGCTGTTCAGGGGATCGTCGTATTGAAGCAGTTTTACGGTTTCTTCATTAACGATGCAGGCAAGAGAGTCGGTACTGTATTCTTTTGAAAAGAACCTTCCCTGGGTCAGTTCAAACCCCATTAATTTAGGGTATTCAAGACTTACCCGGTTTTGCATTAATAAGAAAAGGTTATTTTCAGGGTCATCCATTTTTTGTTTGCCATTAAACGGGTATTCTTTTCCCGGCATGGTTCGTGAGTTTGATACCCCCAAGATGTATGTGTTTGAAAGTAACTCTTTTTTGAACGATTCTATTTTTTTTCTAAGAGCATCCGGGCGTTTGAGAATTAGAAGTTCTTCTTTATTAAATCCTAAGTCTTTTGATTGGATATAGTTCAATTGTTTGTAAATAACAATGGTTCCAATAATGATTGAAATGGATATGGTAAACTGAAACACAACAAGGCTACTGCGTAGCCATCCAGATTTTGCCTCGGTAGAGATTCGTCCTTTTAAAACTTTTATGGGTTGAAAAGCCGAAAGAACAAATGCCGGATATATCCCGGCAATAATTCCGACAATTACTGCTAAGCAAAATAAATAAACAAGGTTTAAGGGGGTTGAAAACAATCCCGGTAATTCTTGCCCGACAAGTTGGTTGAAATTGGTTGAGAAAAGTGAGATTAGTAGAATGGCAATGATAATCGCAATAATACTTAATAAAACAGACTCTCCGATAAATTGATAAATCAACGCTTTTCGTTTAGCTCCGATTGTTTTTCTTATACCAACCTCTTTGGCCCTGGTTGTGGATTTTGCGGTGCTTAAGTTTACAAAATTTATAATTGCAATAAGGAGTATCAAGAGGGCAATGATGCTAAATAACTGAACATAAACAATGTTTCCGCCGGTTTCCAATTCATCGGGCAAATTCGATTTTAAATGAATATCCGTGATCGGATTAAGAAAATACCCGAAATAATTTCCCAGTTCCTTGAATTGTTCCATAGTAAGCCCGAGTATTTCTTTAATTTGGGGACCCACATAAACTTCAATCATTTTTTGCATTTTTCCCCTGAATTTATCGGGTGATGTCCCTTCTTTTAAAGCGATATATGTCTGCATATTATGATTGACCCACCCCCGGTCTCTTGATACCCTTAATGTTATAAGGGAACCGATCATGTCAAATTGTATGTGAGAATTTTCGGGGGCATCTTCTGCAATTCCAGTTACTTTATAAAATACCGTGTCTTGCTCAACTTTGAGCAGTTTTCCCATAGGATTTTCATCTCCAAAGTATTTTTTTGCGCTGCTTTCTGTTAAAACAACTGATCGGGGATGTGTTAAAGCCTTGTTTGGATCTCCTTCAATTAGTTTAAAATCAAAAATATTGAAGAAGGAGGAGTCGGCAAACAGGAAGTGATCTTCGATAAATGTTTTGTTTTCGTGGCCAACAATCCAGGTTCCAAAACGACCGATGCGTGCTACGTTTTCAACCTCGGGGTAATCGTTTAACAAAGCAGCTGCCATGGGAGATGCTGTTGTGCTCCCGTCAAGGGATTGTCCCGACATTTCGCCTTTGATAAACACCCTGTAAATATTTTCGTGGTTCGAATGGAATTTATCGTAACTCAGTTCGTGTAGTACGTAAATCGAAATAAAAATAAAGCTGGCCAATCCGATAGCCAGTCCTAAAACGTTAATGAAAAAATAGGCTTTTTGTTTGTACAAGTTTCGGATAGCTGTCAGAAAAAAGTTTTTAATCATAATTTGGTTAATTGAATCGTTTGTTAGACGATCTATTTCAATTGATGTTACAATTGTGTTTGATTTGAATCATTTTTTCAACCTCAAATCCTTTTTCTTTTGCTGATTTTAGAAGGGTCTCATAAATCGTTTTATCCAGTTCTTTTGTGCGAGCCAGCACCCATAGATATTTGCGGTTTGGACTTCCCACCATAGCATATTGGTAATCCTTATCGAGTTCGATGATGTAATAGTCGCCGGCAAAGGGCCAGAAAAAAGTAACTTTTAAACGTCCTTCATATTCGGGGTTGGGTCTCCAGGCTTTACCTTTTGCCTTAGAAACTTTGGAATGATCTTTAATTTTATGCCCTTTATTTAATACTTCCACCTTTCCATTTTCGAGCATTTTATAGGTTGCCGTTACACATTCCAGCCCTTTTTCAAATTTGTTGGGCAAGCGTGATATTTCGTACCAGGTTCCGGCATATTTTTCTAAATCAACTTTGCTTACTGTGTCTAAAGCTTGTTTTTGTTTGCATGAGAATAATGTAATCATCAGTATAAAGAAAATGAAATATTTTTTCATGATGTTTTTGTATAAAGTTAAATCAAAAAAGATATTCTTGTTGTCGAAAATTGATTAGTGTGTTTTTTGATATATAATTGGTTCTCAATATTACACTTTTTTTCCAATAAACGGAAATTCAAATTTATTGTTTTTTATGTTTAATAGATAGAAAATCAACACCTTAGGTAAGTTTTAAGGAGCCTGGCTTGAACTTTGTTTACGATGTGCTGTTGAAAACTAATGTTTTACAAATATAAAAGCATAATTTAATGAACTAATTTTACGTATATCAATCACACTAAAAAAAGAGAGTTACTAACTATGAAAAAACAATTATTCTTTTTATTTACAATATTTATGGTTTTCATGTTTGCTTGTCAAAGAGCAGATATTGGTTCTGACGGAACTACTACGACCGATATGGAAAACCTCATTATTGATGAAAATTTCAATTTTGAAAGCACAAAAAGCATAGAATTGGAAATTACCCTCCCATCTGTTGTTGTTTATACAGATATTAAATCAAGGGTTTCAATATACGACAAATCACCCGACGAAGGGGGCGTTTTATTATACGCAGGAACAGCAGATTCTGACGGGATATTAAGTACTGAGATTATTGTTCCCAGTTATTTATCCGAACTTTATGTAAGCACATTTGCTGGAAATGAGACCTTGTCTATTGATGATACCCCGGTTTTGTCTAAAGCTTTGAAATCATATTCCGTAGATTTTGGCGAAGATTATAGTTCTAATCCTCCACCAGAGATTGAACCCGAATCTGCTGCACAGCAAAAAACAGCAATCCTTTTTCAAAAAGGCGAAGGTGTAAAAAGTGCGAAAAAAATGTTTATGCCTAATGTTATATCAAACGGAGGTTTTGATGTTGATGAATTTGGAAGCGTACTTAACAGTTGGTCATCAGCCATGGTTGATGATAACTTGTGGCATGTTACCAGGGAATTGGATGGCTATGTAGATATTGTTGAAGAAAATGGAGATAATGCTTTGCAAATTTCAAGATCGAATTATCGCTATGGTGGGGTAACCCAGTTAATAACTGCAGGTCCCGGGGATCGGATTACATTCTCGGCAAATCTTAAAGCTTCGGGAAGTGGTTCCAAAACGGCCTGGTTATACATTATTCCCCGAAACTCAAATGGTAGTGCACTTGCTTTTTATTCACGTCAGGTTAATTATTTCTCTTCATATTGGGATGATGCTTATGTTGCGGCAACCATGCCAAGCCAAACAGCCAGTGTTCAAATTTTATTATGGCAGCATATTTATGGGGGCAACATTTATTGGGACGATATTTATGTAACAGGTCCGGTTGACGATGCTGATGGAGATGGTATTAATGATGAAGAAGATGATTATCCGAACGATTGGAAAAGGGCATACAATATTTATTATCCAAACGAAGAAAATTATGGTTCTTTAGCTTATGAAGATAACTGGCCGGGTAGGGGGGATTATGATTTTAATGACTTGGTGGTCGATTACCAATTTAAACAGGTTGTAAATGCAAGTAATGCATTGGTTGAACTGGAATCTAAATTTAAGTTCCGTGCCATCGGGGCCAGTTTTACCAATGGTTTTGGCTTTGAAATAAATACGCCATCTTCTAATATCTCAAACATTACCGGGCAGTCGATTGTTGACAGTTATATTAATTTGGGACCCAATAATGCCGAGGTTGGACAGTCGAATGCAAGCATTATTGTAACTGATAATGCGTTTACGCAATTGCCTCACCCCGGGGGAGGAACAGGGGTAAATACCACACCCGGACAAACTTATGTTGATCCGGTTACCATGACTGTATTTACCAGTTTTGAAACACCAGTGCCTTTATCTCAAGCCGGAAGTCCTCCGTATAATCCGTTTATTATTGTTGATCAGGAAAGAGGCCGTGAAGTGCATTTGCCTAACAAAACACCAACAACTTTAGTTAACACAGCTTTGTTTGGAAGCCAAAATGATGATTCAAATCCGAGTATAGGAAAATATTATAAAACCCAAAATAATTTACCATGGGCCATTGATATTCCGGTATCATTTGATTACCCTGTTGAAAAGGCTTTGATTATTAATGCATACCTGCATTTTGCCGAGTGGGCAGAATCTTCAGGTACACTTTATACCGACTGGTATTTAGATGAAAGTGGTTATAGAAACTCTGGTAATATCTACCAGGTCGCGCAATAAGAATGAATGTTTTTTGAATCAAAAATCCCTTTTTAATTTTTTAAGAAGGGATTTTTTTTAGGTATAAGTTTCTAATAACTGATGTGTTCAAATATTAGTGAGGGATAATTATATAATAAAAAAGAACAATAAATAATGAAGTAATTATTATCGCTAGAAACAAATTGAGTAATAATCTTTTTCGATTACGTTCATGATTGTTTTTCAGAATGTAACTGATTTTTTGTTTTGCTTTTTTTGTGTATGGTTTTTGAGTGGAAGTTATAGGATGTCTTTCGTTTTTGTGGTAACACTCAATAATTTCTTGGTGTTTTTTTCTTTTTTTTAAGATCGACCGATTATATTTCATTCGGTTAATCATATCAATAATATGACCAGCGGAAGACATCGTTATTGTGTTGTTTTAGTTATATAATATTTTACAGGCTGTTGTTGCTATTCTAATTATTCTTTTTCTTCAATTAATAAAACCACTTTGTTAAAATCAGCCGCAGCATTTATCACCTGTGTGTACTCTTCAATGTATTTTTTATCTGTATAAATATCGTTATAGTATTCTTCGATGGTTATTTTGTAAATGTTGTTTTCGATCGTATAATTTGAAATGAAACAAAAAACGGTTTCATTATTTATATTAGTTGTGTAGTTGAACACCGTGGCTTCGGGGTTCGAAATTTTATATCCTTCAGGAATATAAACGTTAATTTCCCTTAGGTACGAACGGTTAAATGTATTTTCGATGTCTGATTTTCGTTCTTTTTCAAAATACATTTCTGCCTGTGTTCCAATTGTTTCCCCAACTTTTAACAATAGTTTGTTTCCTGCAATATCAATATAGTCATTGGTGGTGATATCACTTTCAAAAATAAATTCGGCATCTTTCATAAAATCAATACTTGTGTTTTCCAGTACTTCGGTTTTATTGATTGTTGATTTAATTTTTCCGCTTTCAAGGTAGGTGTCGAAAAGGTTTTGTTTTTGTTCTTCGTCCATCATTTTATAATAGTGATGTAAAGAACCCCCGCTCAGTCCCTTTAATCCCCGGATGGTATTGACATTTGTTGATAAGTCATCAATATCAATATGAATGTCAATTTTCATGTTATAATAGTTATCCTTGTATGTCGAAGGTTTTATGTAGGCGATTGTGCCAACAGCCGACTCAAAAGTTCCAATCCTGATAATTTTAATAAATAATCCTTCGGTAGCTGTTAGTGTGCCTTCAACACAACCTAAGCGATACCCGGTAATCACGGGATCAATGTACATGTCGAGATCGGGGAAATAAATCAGGTAATCGACTAAATAGTTCCATGACTGGAAATCCCCATCAAACTTAATTTTATCTCTGTGCGAAGTCAAAACGATTTCGTGGTTTATGTCAAATTTTTTAAGCAAGTTTGCGTATATGGTGACGATTCCTCTTTTGTTAGTTACTTTGTTTTCGTATACAAAGTTTAGATTTTCAAAATGGGGGGTATTAAAATCCTGAATGTAAATATTGCTTTTAAGGTAGTCTTCAATTATTTTAATTTGCTCAAGTTTAGATTTTGATTTGAGATTGATTTCCTTGGCCCATTTATCAATAATTTTTTGGTCGATATCCTTATACAAAATATTGTATATTCTTTTTGCAGCGTCATTCCATGTTAGCAATTGGTTTTTTCCGGCATATATATTATAATCCAGACGGTATTCGATGCGTTCTTTTCTGGGGGTTAAAAAAGAAAATTTCTCGGCTTTAATGGCCGGGATATTTTCGCGTAAGCAAACATATTTTTTGATGTTTTCGTTTTCTTCACTGAGTTTTGCGCTTGGAAAACCATTATAGCCTTTAATATCGAACGAAAGGTTTTTGGGGCAAGTCAGTTCGTAAGACGCTTGTTGAATAGGATAACTATTTTGAAAAATACATCTTCCAAAATATGAACCATCCATTTTTCGGATAATATAAAACTCAATATCGTCCCCGGTTTCTATCCCGTCAATTGCAAAAATTTTATAGCTGTTACCTTTTTCTTCATCTTTTATCTCTCGAATACTGTTTTCGTCGAATTCTATAATGCTGCCATCTGGTTTTATACTTCGTGCCTTAATTTCAATTAGTTTGATAACATTTGTTAATGATACCGAAATTTTATTAATATCCCCGATAGATTCGTTGTTATTGACGCGTATCTTTTTGTGGATGATGTTGATTAGTTTTAATTCCTTTTGTTCACCATCATAGTAGTAATTATCTTTTTCATGATAAAAGATACCAACCATGTTTTCTGTTTCGTTTTCAGGATTTAATTCAGCATATTTAGGGGTTGTATCCCAAGTGTAAATTGAATCATTTGATGCAAAACAGGAGGTGATTATTAAGCAGGCTATTACGGTAAGATTTATTTTCATGACTAAATATGTTATTTTTTATTTTTTTTTAATACAATGGAAGCCCTAAATTGTCTTTTTAATTCTTTAATCATTTGGTTCCATTCTTTTACTTGGGCTTCAAGGGTGAAAAAGAATTTAAATTCAATTTTGAACCACATCTTAATCATTTGATCGTTATCATAGTATTTGATAGACGCAGAAAAAAATTCGTTCTGAAATTCATAATTTTTTGGTAAGTAATCAATAGAATAACCATCAGGAATATCAAGTGTACAAACTAAAATTTCATCGCAATAAAAGTCATTTTCAATTGGAGCCCATTTTTTTGTTGTGTCAATAAAAAGTTCCTGGTATGACTTATCCAAATTCAGGTTAATATAAATTTCTTCATTGATAATGTTACAATAGTCATCGATAGTAAAATCATAATCAATTTCGGCATTTTTATTATGTTCGAAAATGTTTTTAAGTTGATGATCTGTTACATAAAATTTGTTATTCCCTTTTTCGAGGATGGTACTTAAACGTTTGTTCATATCCTCTTTTTTGACTTCATCTAATGCATAAGCCATTTCGTTTTTTGTGTATCCTTTATTGATGCGCTTTCCTTTCCCTTTTATCGAAAGATTATCTATCGTAAGATGAACCGAATCGTACAGGGTACTGTAGTTTGCCGGCGCAATTTTAGGCCGGTATACTTTGTAATTTTGATCGTCGATGAAGTAAAAAATATCTTTATTTTGGATGTGATATGGAGTAACCCCAAAATCTAAATATTTAAAAGTACCGTCTAAAACATAAGTAGAATCATTATCGCAATAAATTGCTACCATGTGATTACTGGTTTCAGGCAGAGGTGTTGCCTCATATTCGTAAGGAATAGAACGGGTTCCAACCCAGGCATGATAAGCTTTGATGCCTGCAATTTTCATCATTTCAACGATAAGGTTTGTCATCCCTTTGCAGTCGCCATAACGTTTTACAAATACTTCGTTAGCCGGAAAAGGAATAAAGCCTTTCATGCCTTCCTCGTAAGCAACGTATTTGATATTTTCCTGAACCCAATAATAAATAGCTTTGGCTTTTTCTTTGTTTGTAGAACAGTCTTGTGTGATTTTTTTTACGGTTTCTATAAATTCTTTTGAGTTGTTTTCTTCTTTCTTTTCCATCAAACTTACGTAGTATTGATGCAGGTCTTTAAGTGCTCCGTAGTATTTGACTTGTTTATCCCCAATATTTGTTTCTGTAAGGTAAATTAGGATATGCGGACTGTAATAGCTAAGTGTATAATTCCTGGAAGCTAAATGTTTAAACTCATCAATTTTTTTGAGTTCAAATTCATAATAGTTATATTTCCCTTTTGTATACTGTTTTTGCTCACAGTTTAATTTTTCGGTATTCAACAATTTAAATCCAACACTAATGTCTTTGTGTATTTTTAGTACAACCCTCGAATGTAAAACCGGTAAAAATGAATCAAAAAAGCTTCTTGAAATATACCTGGGGTTTTTAAAATTTACACGATATTCAAGGTTGGTCGTAGCAAATTTCTCTAATGAAGGGTAGGAGAACTGAATTACTTTTGAATCATCAAAAAAAATGCTATGGTCTTGGTCATCGGTTTGCTTGAACTGAGTTACGGGTATTTTCCTTGTCTTATTTTTTTCTTTAACTAAAGTATATGCTTCAATTCCATCTACTTTATTCATCGAGCTAAAATAAATGTAGTCGTTGGTTAAAGCTTTGGAGTGTTCATTTAAAATAAGCTTTTTTGTTTTTACGTATTTTTTGATGTCCAATAAATTGTCTGTAATATCGAAGGTATACGTGACATCTTTTGTTAGTATAACCGCAATATAATCTTTATATTCTTCCTGAATGGTTTCAGCATCATAATCTTTTTTTGCGTAAGTAAATAAAACCGATAAAAGAAGTAATATGAATGTACAAGCCTTAATTTTCATAACCAATAAATCTGTCGTTCCAGTATAATTCTGTTTTTATGATTTTTCCTTTTTTATTATAATAAATATGCTTTCCGTGTTTTTGATTGTCAACATAGTTTATTGTTTCTTTTGGTTTTCCATTTTCCCAGTATGATTGGTAAATACCTTGGTAATCTCCATCTTTACAGATGAACTTTCTTTTACGTTTTCCGTTTTTGTAGTACGTTAATGTTTCTCCATCTAATAAATCATTTTTAAATATTTTTTGTTCCATGATGCTTCCGTCTTTGAAATATTTAAACCGGGGCCCATGTTTAACAAAACCTTTTAGTTGGCATTCATAACTTTTACCGCCATCCTGATAGTAAGCAACAATTTTTTGGTCGTTTTCGGTAATAAATATTGTATCACATAAGTCTCCGTTGGCAGAATTATATTGATAGCCGATTAATTCATCTTCAGAATAAATGAACCTAACCATTCTTTCGCCATCCGGTTCATAGTATGTGACATTGCCATCTAATATGCCGTTAAAATAATCTTCTTCGATGTAAATATTTCCATTGTCGTAATAGGTCAGGTTCAACGAATCATTTTCATCTAAGAAAAAGTTTTCAATGTAATGGGGCTTCCCGTTTTCGTGATAGGTTGTCCATTTTCCCATTTTATTGTTGTTCAGAAAGTTTCCGTTAATCTCTATCTTTCCGTCTTCAAAGTATCTGGCATAATCTCCTTCTGCCAAATCATTTATGTATGTTTTTTGTGAGAAAATTTGACCATTAGGATGATACCAGGTTAATGGACCTTCATATAATCCACCAACAATATAACAGTCCATAATTTTACTATTTGAATCGCTCATGGCTCGGTAGTAAGTGGTGTCCAGTAGGTTGTTGCGACTAATAATCTCATTATTTTGGTTGTAGTCGTATTGTCCGATATATAAGCCATTGCTAAACTTTCGTTTGCTTATGATTTCTCCATTTACACCGTATGAAATTGAATTACCCGTGATCCTCCCGTTTTCATAATAATTTAGTTGCTCAAGTTTCCCATTTGAACCGTAATAGTGCCATAAGCCTGAATAATTTCCATCAATATAGTTCCCTTGGGTTTGTATGTTCCCGTTTTCATGGTATGATATATATTCTCCATCAAGGATATCTTTTTTATAAATGTATTTTTCTTTGATCACTTCATTTGGGTAATAGGTGTAGGTTTCACCATCCAGCTTACCATCTGAATAATTGTATTTATACTGGAGGTTTCCGTTTTTATAATAGTATTCCCATAATCCTGTTTTTTTACCATTTACTAAGATGCCTGAAATTCGGAGTTTCTTATCAATGCTATAGCTTTTAAAATGAAGGGTGTCGTTTATTGTTTCGCAAATGCCATATTTTTTTCCGTTGCGATCAATTGAAGCTGTTTTTGTAATGATCCCGTTGGTATATTCTTCTTCGAAATATAATTTCCCTTTTGGAGTGAAATATTTGAAAAGCCCGTCCAGTTCTGCATTGTCATTATATGTGGAAATTTCTTTTATTATTCCGTTGTGATAATAGCTTGAGCATGTGCCAACAATTTCTCCGCTTTTATAATCGCAAATATCGCTCAAATTTCCGTTTACATAATAATATCTCCAGGTACTGTCTTTATAACCATTAAGGTATTTTCCTGATGACTTAAGTTGTCCATTTACATAAAATTCTTCATAGCTTCCATCAATGGTGTCATTAACAAAAAATTGTTTGGATAAAATTTTTCCTTTCGGGTGATAGCTTATGAAATCATTGGTTAAAATTCCGTTCGCATAGGTATAAATATTTTTTATCGCGTTGGTGGGGTAAAAATCTTTTCCGTTTCCATCACGTTCATCGTTTTTGAATGGAATAACAGACACAAGATTGCCGTAATAGTCAAACCATTTTACTTCACCGTTAAGACTTCCGTTAACATATTCTGCACTAACACTTTTATTTCCTGATTCGTGGTAATTACAGAATTCGCCGTTTAATATGCTTTCTTCCGAGAAGTTCTCACTGGATGTTAGATATCCTTTTTGGTTATAATATTTCCATAATCCGATTTTCTTTCCATTATTAAAACTTCCCCTGGCTTGTAATTCTCCATTGGGATAATAATATTCCCATGGCCCTATACTTTCGTTATTTGTGTTTCTGTTTCCAAGGGAATATAGTTCTCCGTTGTCGTAAAAATCACACTGAACTAATTGTTCTTTTCCTTCTAAAGTGATGCTTTTTGTTGTTCTGTAATTTGTTAAAAAGCTTCCTGTACCATAAAAAGCTTTTAATTCTTTTTCATTCTTTTTGTTGTATTTTTTTACCGATTCTTTGTTGCTTGATCTTAGAATCGTGTATAAGAACGGAATGATGTGATTCCCATTTTTGATGGTGTCAAAAAACGGGAAATATAGTTCGGACCAGAAATCATTAAAACTATTTTTAAATGGCAGAATTTCAAATAGTAATTGGGTTTGTTTTACACATTTTGCATTAAAATCAATAATAGCTTCAAACTCGTTGGTGAGTACAACTTTAGATTTTATCATGTTGTCATATTCTGCATAAAGAGAATTCTCCATGAACGGAGTTATTGGTTCGCCAAAAACCGTATCTATTGTGCTATTCGCAAGGTTTTCGAGATAAATCAGCACCTTGTTGCTTCGCCCACTATATGGTTCCAGGCATAAAAATGTTTCGAGTGATAAAAAAGCCTTGGTGAAATATCCTTGCCGGGCCATTACCTTTCCTAATTGCAAGTGGCTCGAAGAGTGAAAAGGATTACATTTTAAGGCATTTTGATAGCATGTAACAGCTTCCTCAAACTTATCTATTTTGTGATATGTGATCCCCAGGTTATAATGCAATAAATAATTGTACGGATATTTTGTAATGGCTTCTTTGTACACTTCAATCGATTTTTCGCTTTGATTTAGATTATCGTATGCTGTTCCAAGGGTTGTGTATAAATGCCTTTTAAATTGGGAAGGTGTTTTTAGGGCTTCTAGGACCGTATATATAGCACTATCATTTTTATCGGAATTAATGTACGATAGGGCCTTTTCACTGAGCATCCACACGTAATTCGAATCATTCTCGTGAACCTTATTAAAAAGTTTGATTGCGTCATCGTATTTTTCTTCATCATGAAGTTCAATGGCCTTTTTTATAATTTCTTGGGAGGTAATTGCCTGTGCATTTAATAACGATGAAAATGCAACAAGGCTTACCAATAGGGTAATCAGAAGTTTTTGCATATTATTATATATTTAGTATTTCATTATTGTCTTCAAAAACATACACAACATACTATTAAACAATATTGCATGGGGGAGCTTAGTGCTATTGTTCTAAAGCAAATATATTAAAATAATTGAAATTAAAAAATGGAAAAGTTTTCAGGCTTAAAACTTCATAATCCACGCATCTTTATATTTATTATCGAGCGATTTTTTTGCTTCTTTAGCACCCTTTAGATCATCGTGTTCAGAAAGTGCAATGCGTACTTTATCTTTACTTGCTATTATTTTAGCATTGGTAAACCCGTTTTTGAAGTATGTTTTAATTTGCTGTTCGGCTTCTTCAAGTTTATCGAAACTGCCAAAAATCAAGTAATATTTCCCTGTTTTTTCGCGAATAATAGTGTTCTTTTTATTAGTGATTTGTGGGATTTTTTCCTTACTGACTTTTTCGCCCCCGCAAATTTTAGGAGAACCTTCTTTGTCTTTTACCTGCCCAAACCAAACCATGGCATAATTATCCCGGATACCAATGCCTATGGCCAACCAGTTTTTGCCTTCGTAATCTCCTTTGCTTAGGATCATATCCGTAACCTTCGAATAATCCATCCAAATCATCATTAAGCTGTCGGGATTAATTTCTCCGGCATCTTTATAGGCCAGTTCGTACCCCCTGAAACGGTATGGTGTAAGTTCGCGGGGTTTATCGTACATGCAATCTTCTTTGTAAACGTATGCTTGGTAACAGCAAGGTGTCCAATCGCCTTTATTCGACCATGAGTGCAGGTTGCAAATACTGGTATCGGGGTGGTTTTGCTTTAAGTCAGCAGCATGCAAGTGGGCAACATGGGTAAGCGAAGCCGATAACTCAATTTGGGGCATTTTATTTGTGGTTCTTAAGGCGTTAATAAGCTGGTAAAGCCTGTATTCTTTGGCTGAAATACACAAATTATTGGGAAGTTTTTTTTGAGAAAAAACTGTGTTAAATGATAAAACCAAAACAATGGCCAGTGAAAGATGCAATGTTCTCATGGATCAAAAATATGAAAATCTGTTATTCATTCGTTAATTCTTGGATATAAAATAAATTTAATTTTATGTACATTTGAATTAATAATTAATTTATGGAATCATTCGAAAATAAAGGGAAATTAGGATTTGGAACGGCTCCTGTTTTTTTTACGGCCATTTCAACCATTTTAGGGGCTATTTTGTTTTTGCGCTTTGGTTTTGCGGTAGGAACCCTTGGATTTGGAGGCGCACTTCTAATTGTTGTTCTGGGGCATTTGGTTACCGTCCCCACGGCTCTTGCAATTTCTGAAATTGCCACTAACAAAAAAGTTGAGGGAGGAGGAGCCTATTACATAATTTCCCGTTCCTTCGGTTTAAATATCGGGGCAACCATCGGGATTGCCCTATATCTTTCGCAGGCTATCAGTGTGGCGTTTTACGTGATTGCCTTTGCCGAAGCTTTTGAACCCGTGTTTAACTGGGTTTCGGTTGAATACGGCTGGAATTTGCCTCGCCAGGTTGTTAGCCTCCCAGTGATGGCTTTGCTGAGTATTTTGGTCCTCATAAAAGGAGCCGGAATGGGCATGAAGGCCCTGTATGTGGTGGTGGTTATCCTTTTTGCTTCTATATTTTTATTTTTTGCAGGAAGCCCGAGCTTGTCCGGAGGTGAAGCAATTCAGGGCTTTTCAGGAATGTTCAAAAACATGAACGATTTCTTTTTTGTATTTGCCATTATTTTTCCTGCATTTACAGGTATGGCAGCCGGTATAGGTTTGTCTGGCGATTTGAAGAACCCGGGGAAATCAATCCCTCGCGGTACTATTTGGGCTACTTTTTTAGGTATGATCGTTTATGTTGCGGTTGTCTGGAAGTTAACCATTTCGGCAAGTACGCTCAATCTTGCAGGCAATCAACTGGTAATGTCCGATATTGCTAAATATGGCTGGATTGCCATCCCGGTAGGTCTTGCAGCAAGCACTTTGTCTTCGGCTATAGGTTCGATATTGGTTGCGCCAAGAACCCTGCAGGCACTGGGGGGCGATCAGTCTTTCCCCTTTCCGTTCTTTAATCGCTTTACGGCAAAAGGCGTGAAAAAAGATAACGAGCCGGTAAACTCTTCCATTATTACCATTATTATTGCCTTTGTGTTTGTGGCATTGGGTAACGTGAACTCGGTGGCTGTAATCATCTCCATGTTTTTTATGGTAACTTACGGAGCCATTTGTTTGATCTCTTTTTTGAACCATTTTGGTTCTGACCCTTCATATCGTCCAACCTTCCGTTCAAACTGGTATTTTTCATTGATTGGTTTTATTCTCAGTGTTTGGCTGATGTTTAAAATTGATGCTTTTTATGCTTGGTTTTCTGTAATTATCATGGTGTTGATTTATTGGGGAATCTCGAATTACCATAAAGGAAGGCAGGGGCTACAATCTATTTTTAAAGGATCTATTTTTCAAATAAACCGCCGGTTAAAGATTTATCTGCAAAAAACAGATCGTATTCGTAAATCGGAAAGTTGGCGCCCATCGGCTATTTGTGTTTCGCGTAATTCCTTTGAGCGCAACCATGCCTTTCGCTTCTTAAACTGGTTGTCGTATAAATACGGATTTGCAACCTATATTCATTTGGTTGAAGGCTTTTTTACCCGTGAAAAAAACAGGGAGGCGAGGAGCACGCAGAAAAAACTTATTTTGAAAGCGGGTCATGGAAATTCGGTTTACATTGATACCATTATTTCTCCTTCATACACTTCGGCATTGGCGCAGGCAATCCAGCTTCCGGGCATTTCGGGGATGGAAAACAATATGGTGGTGTTTGAGTACGATAAACAACAACCGGGGGAGTTAAAAGAATTTGTGGATAATTTCGGACTTATTTTGGCAGGGAACCTGGATGTTTGCGTGTTGGGAAGCTCGGATCGAAAATTCAGTAAAAATCAACCCATCCATGTTTGGATCAGGAGTTTCGATCATGAAAATTCAAATTTAATGATATTGTTGAGTTATATTATCATGGGGCATCCCGACTGGCAAAAATCTGAAATAAAAATCTTTGATATTTGCAAAGATCATGAGCTTGAGAAAAACCGCAAAAACCTGATTGAACTTGTTAAAACCGGACGTATTCCAATTACCCCGAAAAATATTGAAGTGATCCAGAAAAACGAGGCCATCAGTAGTAAAAAAATTATTAACGAACGTTCAAAAGAAGCCGGCTTAACCATTATCGGTATTCGTCCTGAGCACCTTGAATTGTACGGGATTAATTTGTTTAAAGGTTACGATGAAATTGGCGAGGTAGTATTTGTAAATGCTCATCAGGCCAAAGAAATTGAATAAATCGAAAATAAAAAAGCCTCGTTCGAGGCTTTTTTTTACTCATATTTTAGCGATTCAGCCGGATTGCTAAGAGCGGCTTTTATAGATATAAATGCCACGGTAAAAATGGCAATAACCAGGGCAATTACGATTCCTAAGATAAACATCCACCAGGCAATATCAATATGGTACACAAAGTTGTCGAGCCATTTTTTCATTGAAAAATAAGCCAATGGTGAAGCGATAAGAGAGGCTATTAATACCCATTTTGCCAAATCGGTGATGAACATTTTTACAATTTGTGCTACGCTGGCTCCCATTACTTTCCGTATTCCAATTTCTTGTGTTTTTTGGTTGATAGTAAAAGAAGTCAAGGCATAAAGACCCAGCATTGATATGATTATAGCCAGGATTGCGGCATAGGTAATCAGCTTGTTTGAGCGTTCTTCAGCCTGGTACATTTCAGCAAAAGATTGGTCGATGAATTTGTAACTGAAAATATTGTTCGGATCAGCTTTTCTAAACGATTCTTCAATTTGTTTAAGGGTAGAACCAACGTTTTGGCTGTTTATTTTCACAGAAATCTTATCAAACCAGGAGCTTCGTTTGGTGATTGCCATTGGAGCGATTTCTTCGCGTAATGACTGGTGGTGGAAGTTTTTGATAATCCCGATTATTTGTAAAGTGTCTTCAAATAATACTACTTTTTTGTTTATTGGGTCTTTTAATCCTAAATCCTTGATCGCTTTCTCGTTTAAGATAATTTTTGTTTTTGCTGTTCCCATATCACTGCTGTAGTCTTCACCGTCAATAATTTTTATTCCATAGGTTTCTATAAAATCATCCTGTATTCTTAACTCGATAATAGCAATGCTTGTTGAAGGGGCTTTCCCATTTTCATAGAGGGCTTCAACACTTGCAGAAATTCCAGGTACTCCTTGTGATGCTGATACTTTCTGGATGTTCGGATTCGTTAATAAATCGGCTTTTAGCGATTTATATGAGCGGGCTATGGTGTTTGTAAAATTATCTACCACAAGCACCTGTTCTTTGTCAAAACCTAAATCTTTTGTTTTCATATATTCAACCTGTTTGAAAAGCAATCCCAGGTTGATTAATAGAAATATAGCAATGGTGAATTGAAAGACAACCAATGTTTTTCGTAGGAACACGTTTTTTGTTCCGCCTGAAGATTTACTTCCTTTTAGCGCTTTTATCGGTAAAAATTTTGAAAGATAAAGTGCAGGGTAGGTTCCGGATATAAAACCAATAATTAAAACGGCCATGATAATTATGCCGAGTACCAGTAAATTCGACCAGTAGGGAATAACAATGGGGCTCTCCATAAGTTCCCTGAAGAAACCGATAAACAGCTCGGTAATCCCCAGAGAAATGATAAAAGCAAGTAGTGAAGTCAGGATTGACTCGCCGATAAATTGGTAAAAAAGGTTTTGGCGGTGAGCCCCCATTACTTTTCGCAGACCAATTTCTTTGGCTCTGTTCTCGGAATTGGCCGTAACCAGGTTTACAAAATTTACAATGGCAATAATCAAAATAAAGATAGCCAGTGCAGAAAAAATGTAAACATTATTGATGTCGCCATTGGTGTCCAGTTCAAATTCGGAGTGTGATTTTAAATGAATATCTTTTAGTGGCTGAAAACTTGCTTCTACCTTTATGTCTAAACCATTAACCCCAAACCTTTCATAGGAGCCTTCATTAATCAGTTTATTCGCTTTTTGAAGAATAAAGTCTTTATTCTTCTCCAGGTTTGGTATAACCAGGTAGGTCATAAAATTGAAACCGTTATTTTTTGTGATGTCATAATCTTTGGTACATACCGTAGAGAATGAGCCTAATAAATCGAACCTAAAGTGTGAGTTTAGGGGCATGTCTTCAACAACTGCTGTGATTTTATAACTATTGTCGCCGTTTTTAAGGGTTTTGTTAAAAGCATCTTCGTTGCCAAAAATCCGTTTTGCATAGCTTTTGGTAATAATGAGCGACCGCCTTGCTTCAAGGGCTGTTTCCGGATCACCGGCAATAAACTTACAGGTAAACACATCAAAAAAACTGGTGTCAACCCACATGAACTTATCGGTAGTAAAGGTGTTTTCACCGTATTCAACATCAAATTCCCGGTACCCGGTAAACCTAACCGAATATTTTATTTCGGGGATTTGTTCTTTTAAAATAGGAGCCGTATTCCCCAGTGTAGCAGGTGCTGCCAGGCCAGATCCATTGGGCAAGGTTAGATTGTTAAAGATGCGGTAAGTATCGTTGTAGTTTTCGTTGTGTTTGTCATAGCTCAATTCAAAAAAGACATAGGAGGTGATTAGAATGGTAGCAGCCATACCAATGGCTAGTCCTAAGATATTTATTAATGCATGTAATTTGTGTTTTAATAGCGAACGGATGGCTATCTTGAAGAAGTTTAATATCATGTTGCCTTATTTTTTTATAAGACTAACAACTTGCCAATACGTTACAAATAAACCTGAAAAAATTACAACAGTTCTGATTTGTAGGTTTTTAGTGTTCGTTCTCTGGCAAATTTGTGCTCAATGATTGGAGAAATATAATTTTGAAGACTGAAATCAGGAATCCATTTTTTGATGTATTTATAGTCCGGATCAAATTTCTGTTGCTGGGTAATTGGGTTGAATATCCTGAAATACGGGGCAGCATCGCAGCCGCTGCTGGCGGCCCATTGCCAGTTTCCGTTGTTAGATGATAATTCGTAATCGAGCAGTTTTTTTGCGAAATAGGTTTCGCCCCAACGCCAGTCAATCAATAAGTGTTTGCACAAAAACGAAGCGGTGAGCATACGAATGCGGTTGTGCATGTAGCCGCTTTGGTTTAATTGTTTCATCCCGGCATCTACCAGCGGATAACCTGTTTCTCCACGGCACCACTTCTCAAAGTCTTTTTCGTTATTTATCCATGGAATACGGTCGTACCGAGGTTTAAAATTTTGATTAACCACCTGCGGAAAATGAAAAAGGATTTGCATAAAGAATTCCCGCCAGATTAACTCACTCAGAAAAACTTCGTTTTCTCTCAGCTCACTAAAAACTTTGCGAATACTAACGGTTCCAAAGCGCAAATGCGGACTGAGATAACTTGTAGCATCCAAGGAGGGGATGTTTCTTTCAAGGGCGTAGTTAGTAAGATTTGACAGGTCAAAATTTTTGACCGGGATTTTTGATTCGATGAACCCCAACTCTTTTAAATCCGGAAAATGATGCTTCTTTTTATAGAATTTGTCAGAATTATTCTTTTTTGAAAAGAAAAAATCTTGGTGTTTTAGCTTTTGTAAATACTTGTTTTTATAAGGAGTGAACACCGTGTATGGCTTTCCGTCGTCTTTTACAATTTCTCCTTCCTCAAAAAGAACCTGGTCTTTGAAAGAAGATACCTTAATTCCCAGCCGGTTCAGAAATTGCGTGATCTTTTGATCCCGCTCAATGGCGTAAGGTTCATAATCTTTATTGTAATACACTTCTTTGATTTCGTGCTGTTCAACAATTTTCTCCCAAATTGTAATCGGATCGCCCTGGTATATTTTTATAGAAGAGTTTAAGTGGTTTAATTCAGTGTTGATCTTCTTTAATTCTTTGTAGATAAATGTGATTCGGGCATCATCGGCTGGCAATTCACCGGTGATTTGCGGGTCAAAAATAAAAATGGGCAATACTTCAAGCCTTGAATTTAAAGCATGTCTTAGGCCGGTATTGTCGTCTAAACGTAAATCCCTGCGGAACCAGAATATTGCGGTTTTACCCATTATTTTTAGTATTATTTTATACTAAAATACAACATTTGGATGGAGTTCTCTAGTTTAATTTTTTATCAATATACCTGGAATTAATGGCTCGCAAGGTTCCCATATAATCCATACGGAATTCAATTAAATCACCGACTTTATATTTTTTTTTATTATCACCAAGATCAATGACTAGCATATCTGAGCTTGCCCCAACAAAATGAATATTTTTGTCGACAGGGAAAATGTGGCTTTCATCAACATCCAAAAGTCCCAGATCAATAATGGCCCGGAATGTTGTTTCGCCGATGTTTTTCTGGTCAAAGTCAAATTCTTCCCCTTCAACATTGCTTCCTCTTTCTCCTGTAGGAACCATTGGTTTTTCAATGAGCTCAATGATTTCGGTATACAATTTAAATGCGTCTGGTTTCATGCGTTTAAGAGGTCTGTTGTTATAAACATCCGTGCCTAAAAACAAGGTTTCTCCAACCCTGAAATGATTGATTCCTTTTGGGAGAAGGTTCTGAAAAATTAAGGGAATGGTTACGGATGATCCGCCGGACACATAAGGGATTTGTTTGTTGAATTTCGCCTCAATGAGTTGTTCGTATAAACTAAGCTGTATAAGCTTATCCTGATTGGGGAGCACCCCGTAGAGACAGGATAAATTAGCTCCAATGCCAACAACTTCAATGTTTTTTAGATTGAACACTTGTTCGTAGAAATCCATAAAATCTTCTCCCATCACACCTTCCCGCAATTCTCCAAGTTCAATCATAATAATGATTTGGTGCTTTTTATTTTGCTTTTGTGCTTCTTCCGATAAAAGCCGGATTGTATCAATTTCTGTATTCATACTTACATCTGCATATTTTACCACCGATGGTATTGCCCGTTTTGCAGGGGGTTTGATGTAAATGGTTAGTACATCAGGGTTAATTGATTTAATGGTTTTTAAATTGCTGATCCTGGAATCACAGATGTTTTCAATACCAAGGTTGAGTAACTCTTTTAAATACGTTTTATTGCCGCAAAGAACCTTTGATACAACCGACCATTGTATATTGTTCTTTTTAAACAAATTGTTTAGGTAATCAAAGTTTGATTTTAGTTTTTTGGTGTCTAGGGTTATAAAAGCCATGGTTATATAATTTTTCGTTCAATATTTTCAGGCATGTGAGCCAAAATTTCATAGTTTAATTTATCACTGATATTACTAAAGGAAGACACTTTTATTTCCAAATCGCCCTGTATTCCTATAATGGTAACTTCATCGCCTATCTTTGCATCGGGAAGATGACTAATGTCTGCAATAATCATATTCATATTTACAACTCCAATTACTTCGCATATTTGTCCGTTAATGAGTAATCGTCCTTTGTTGCTTAATGAGCGGCTAAATCCATCCGAATAACCTATCGGGATCAGAGCTGTTTTTAAATCTCTTTGAGCAAGGTAAGAAATGCCGTAACCGATAAATTCGCCGGTTTTTACTTCTTTTATGCTCATTATTTTGCTTCTCCAGCCAAGTATTCTGTTCAGAGGATCTTCTTTATCGGTTTTGTTTCTGGTAAAATGAATAAAAGTTTCCATGCTTGGCCAAAACCCATATAGCATAATACCAACCCTAACCATGTCTAGGCGTGTTTTTGGATAAACGATGGAGGCCGCAGAATTGGCAATGTGTAAACATTCAGGATGGATATCTTTGCTTTCTAATACGCCTAACAATTTTTGGTATTTTTTGATTTGATTTTGAATACGCAGATGGTTTGAAATGCTTTCGGCTCCTGCCAAATGGGTGCAAAATCCTTTAACGTTAAAGTATGGCTTGTTGGTGTTAATTATTTCAATAGTTTTTTTTAGTTGTTCTTTCCCAAATCCTGAACGGTTCATTCCTGTTTCGGCTTCAATATGGATATTGGCTTTTGTGTTGAGTTCTTTTGCATATTTTAAAGCTAATTTTAATCGTTCGAGGTTGAAGACAAAAAAATCAAATCCCCGTTTAATGGCTTCTTTTAAATCCGAATCATGAACCCAACCCATAATCATAATTGTATGATTTTGTGTTAAAGAGTTATGTACACGTGTGGCTTCAATAAAATCGAAAACTGAGAAATGATCGATGCCTTCTTCTTCGAGCAAAGGAACCATTTGTTCAATTCCGTGCCCATAGGCATTTGCTTTTACAACGGCCGAGATTTTCACCTCATTTTTATAAATACCTCGTAAAAAGCGAATATTGTTTTTTATAGCTTCTTTTCTTAGTGTAATAAATGAACTGTCAAACATTTAAAAGTTAATCTTTTTGTAAATTGAGTAAAATAAATTTATGCCACTTTTAATTATTTCTTCCGGGAAATCGTAATCAGGATTGTGCAATGCCGGATGATTTTCTCCGGCTCCCAATCCGAAAAATGCCCTTTTGTTATTTTGTGTATAGTATCCAAAATCTTCCGACCATTTGAACGTTTCATCTCTTTCAACAATACTTAGCTTGTTTTCTTTTGCAGAAGAAGCGATAAGCTCAACCGCTTCTGTATCATTGATATTAGCCGGAAAAATTTCGGAGTAAGATATTTCATATCTCAAACGGTTTGTTTCGGAAATGCTTTTGATAATGCTTTCAGTTTTGTTGGTAAGCATTTCCAGATCCTTGTCTTCATTGGCTCTCAGGGTAAAGCGTATTTCGGCATAGCCTGGTGAAGTGCCAAAAGCAATTTCGCCCAGTTGAATATGAATTACAGTAATTAATGCAAAATCGTTGAACTGATCTTTGTAGCTCTGCATTACATGAATGTCCTGGATGATTTTAGAAATTGCTTGATCCGGGTTGATCCCGTTTTCGGGTTCAGCCGCGTGGGAGGTCTTTCCGAAAAGCTTTACAGTCATCCCTTTGGAGGCTGCATTAAAGCTTCCTTTTTTTAGAATGATTGCATTTTTTTCGAAGCCGGGAATGTTATGTAAGCCAAAAATAAAGTCAGGTTTTATTTTTTGAAACTCTTGGTTTTGGACAATCGCAAGGGCTCCTTCTCCAACTTCCTCAGCCGGTTGAAAAAGTAAAACGACTTCGCCCTTTTCAGGAGGGGTTTCAGCAATTTTTTTTGCTAATCCGGCTAAAATTGACATGTGTCCATCGTGGCCACAAAGATGTGCTACACCTTCAACTTGCGATTTATATTCGAGATCATTTATTTCATATAATGGCAAAGCATCCAAATCGGCTCTGAACATTAATCTCTGTCCTTTATTCTTTCCTTTGAACACAAATGCCAAGCCCGTATTTCCCAATTGGATAATTTTATCCGGTTTCAGAGGGACAATAAAATCTGTAATACGCTTTGACGTTGCGAATTCAGCATGAGAAACCTCCGGGTTTCGGTGAAGTACCTTACGTAAATTATAGATGTCATCCATGTTTTTGTGAATGAATGGTTGAAATTATGATATAAGCTAAAAATGATGCAGATATTCCAA
Organism: Bacteroidales bacterium; assembly: GCA_963664245.1. GTDB lineage: Bacteria > Bacteroidota > Bacteroidia > Bacteroidales. The sequence goes on along the minus strand of OY760934.1, from coordinate 531,120 downwards.
AGATATTCGCATCTAAACTAAATGGCAATGAAATATCAAGTTTCGTAAGCAGAACGGTTGTCGTTCCTCCTAAAATCATCGATAACAAGGCTGCCGATTTATTTGGTTTTTTTGTATAAAGTGCTGCCAACGTTGGAACAAACAATCCGGAAACCATAAAGGCGTACGAGTAAAGCATCAATTTTAGTACATTGGTCATATAGCTTGCCAAAAGCAATGATAAAGCCCCGATAACCAAGGTGATGATTTGAGAACTTTTCAGTTGACTCTTAGTATCTTTTCTAAAGGTAACAATTTTATTTAAAATGTCGGTTTGTACATTTCCTGATGCGGCCATTAAACAGCTATCAGCTGTTGAAAGAATAGCTGAGAAATAGGCAGAAAGCATCAAGCCCATAATTCCGGCAGGGAGCACCGTATTTAGTAAGATAGGCAACCCCATTTCAGCATCAATGCTTGAACCAATGGCGTAGCCTAGTTGGGTGAACATGCCGTTTTCAAAAGCAATTCTGGAAAACAAACCCAGTGTTACTCCCATTAAGGCCATTAGTGGCCATTCAAATAATCCGGCAATAAACCAGGCTTTTTGTGCCTGTTTCTTGCTTTTTGAGGCATATATTCGTTGGTAGAGGGTCATTCCTACGAACCAAATTGGAATAATGGTTACGGCCCAGTTTACCAACATTTGCCAGCTTACATTTGAAAAAGATAGTAACTCATGAGAAACTGTTTCGCGGATTGTTTTTATGCCTCCAATAGCATGGTAAGAAACAGGTATTCCAATAAAAATCAGGCCCGCCATTAAAATGATCCATTGGATGGTGTCGGTGTAAATAACTGCTTTTAATCCTCCAATGCCGGTATAAACGACCGCAATAACTCCCATAATAATTAATGCGGTCATTAAGTCGATTTCCACAAAAGTGGCCGAAGCCAATTTAGCTCCAGCCAATAATTGCGAACTGGTAAAGCCAATGTATCCGATAGCAGAAATAATACCGGCAACAAGAGCTACGTTCTTCCCGTAAAAATGTTCAAATATTTGTGGAAAGGTATAAAATTGGTGTTTTTTGCTCAGGTTGCTAACCACTGGGATTAATACAACCGCTGCTAACCAGGCTCCGATTAAACCGGTAAAGAGCATCCATGATCCGGATAGTCCGATGGCAAAACCGAGTCCGCCAAGGCCAATAGAAAATCCTCCGCCAACATCGGTTGCAACCACCGATAAGCCAATGTGCCAACTTCCGAGCGATCTTCCTCCCACATAATAATCGTCAATATTTTTGTTCTTCCGAAAAAAATATACGCCAATCCCTAGCATCGCGCTGAAGTAAATAATAAATACAATTATGTCTATTAAAGCCATAGTCTCTATATAATAAACCCCTTGAGCCCATTAAAATGGCCCCTCAGAATTTTGATCCACAAAAAATTGATTAATCTTTTTTATTGGTACGCTTTAAGCGCATTTCGAGATACGGATTTGTGAAGCCGACTTTTTCGTAAAGAAATTTTGCAGGATTATTGGCTTCAACATGAAGGGCAACGTCGCCTTTGGCCAGGTCAAGGGCTTTTTTCATCAGCTTTTTGCCAACACCTTTGCCGCGTTGATTTTTATGCGTTGCGATATACACCAAAATATTTTCAGGAATATATCCTTGCATTCCGGTTTGGTTAACAACGACGGCTCCAATTAATTCATCGTTTTCGGAAGTTGTAATTACAAATCCCCCGAATGAAGGGGTTTCTTTTAAGGCAAAATCAATAGCCGCTTTGATTGCGTGTTTTGGATCTCCAAATTCTTCGAGATGCTGGTGTAAAAAATTAATAATGTTTTCTTTTTCTGTAATGTTTGGTTTTTCAATCGAATCATAGATTCTCATTTTAGACATACAAACTCCATTCTGTTTTTTAGTTAATAATTACACCTTATTATATGGAAATTATTGAGAAATGCAAGTTTTTCTTGGCATTTTTTCCAATATGTTCGTTGTAAATCCTCTGTAGTAAAGAGTATTCTTGAGCTGCAGTAAATAGTATAAAAATGTTAAAAATGGGTTAGATGTTCTTCGATAAGCTGATCGAAAAGAGAAACCAGTTTTTTCATTAATGGTAGTTGTGGGTTGAATGTTGCGTCTCCAATATTTAAAATCGGCAAAACTTTGGGCGAAGTTCCGGTAAAAAAAGCAGCATCAAACTGATTGATTTCTTCTGCTTTAATTGTTTTTTCGTGAACCGGAATTTCGTTTTTTTTGCACATTTCAAGAACTTTCATGCGGGTGATGCCGGCCAAGACTTCGGTAATCGGGGTAGTGAAAATTTCATTCTCCTTGATGAAGAAAATATTTGAGCGAGAACCTTCTGTAATGAACCCTTTTTTATCGACCAGCAGAACTTCGTACAGTTCGTTTGATTTTATTTGTGCTGTTGTTTTGGAACGTAAATCGAGGTTGATGACTTTTGCGTTTGGATTTTCTCTTTCGGCATAGTGAAGATCGCTGGCCACGCCGTTTTGAATCATTTCGGGGGTAGGGTAGCGGTCTTCAATAAACAGGCAGTAAAACGATTCTTCACCGCTTTCGGAAAGATGAAAAATAAATTCTATGTTGCCGTCCACCAAACGGTTGAGCTCGGTGAGTTGCTTCATTTTCTGGAGAACTTCATTTTTATTGAACCATAAATCCAACGAAAGCAATTTTGCAGAATTTTCTAGGCGGTCAAAGTGTTCTTCAAAAAAAAGAATCTTGGATTTTATGATACGTACCACTTCGTAAATCGATACCCCTTCATTCATGAAATCATTGTTGAAATCACGGGAAGGCTTCACTTCATTATTTTGAAGGAAGCATTGGTGGTAGGCCTGAAGCATTTATCAGTTCGATTTTAAATATTCTTCGATAAGTTTTTCGGCGGCTTGTTCGTGGTCTTCCGAAACAAATACCCTGCAGGCGTTTTCGGGCGAACCTGAAGCAAACGAAGCAATGGTGCTTTCTTTAAGCGAATCGCGAATCATGGTGCCAATGCCGTTATCTTCCAAAATGCTTTTAATATAATTTGCATCAATGCTTGAACCGGTAAAAACCAGTTTTATTCCATCATGATCTGTCATAATTTGTTTAATTTATTGTTAAGTAAAGTTAAGAAAGCTAACGCAGAATTCAAACTATTTTTTTGCGGTAATCTTTGTGTTGTGGGCGTTTAAGCTGACGATTGCAAAAATCATTACGGCTGCACCAATCCATTGTACCCGTGATAAAACGGTGTGGTTCACAAAAAAGTCGAGAAGAATAGCCGAAATCGGGAAAAACAACTCGCAAATAGTAGCAATAATTGCTTTTACTTTAGTGAGCCCAAAGTAAAAAAGAAAGATTGCCCCCGAACCGGTGGTAAATGCAATTAACATGAAAAACAACCAGTTGTTTGGAGTGGTTACAAAAAATTGATCCAGGCTTCCGCTAAAACTCACAATTAAAAGCATGATAATGCTGGTGAAGCCGTAGCGGTAAAAGGTTGCTGTTTTAAAATTATATTTTTGAAGAATTTTTTTGCTGAACACTGTAGAGCTCCCAAAAGAAAAAGCTGCAAAAATTGCTAACAAAGCAGCATATATTGTATTTGTACCCGTGTCTAAATTCGGGGTTTTTAATCCAAACGTTAAAAAGTAACCGGCAATAATGGCAATGCTGGCCCAGAAAATAAAGTTGCGGTGCAGTTTTTCTTTGAGTAAAATAGCCGCCAGGGTAATGGCAAAAATAGGTTGCAGTTTTTGCAGCAAAACAACAATCGTAAGCTTTTGAAAGTTCAGTAAGAACAAAGCTTTTACAATAGCGATGGTTCCAAGAGCTCCTCCCAATAAAGCAATTATAAAGAAAGTGAAAATATCTGCTTTTGTAAAATTTTGAATGTTTTTATATTCTTTAAAAAAGAAAATATTCATTATTACAAATGGGATCGCATGGAACATGAAAACCACGTAACTCACTTCCAGATTAAACAAACGCGGGGTTAACACAATTCCGTCAAGCCCCCATAGCATTGCTGAAATGCTAATTGCAATGGCTCCTGTTATAATTGATTTTCTACTCCTAGTCATAACTTCAATTGAAGGGCAAAAGTAAGATTTATTTTGAACCAAATAAAATGAATAAGCCGTGAAATTGAGGATTTATTTAGATAAAGTAAACAAGAATTCCAGTCCGCCTTCAGGGTGGTTTCGAACGGAAATATCTCCCATGTGCAACTGGATGGCATTTTTAACAATGGCCAATCCCAGACCGGTGCCACCGGTTTTGCGTGAACGTCCGGTATCAATGCGGTAGAAACGTTCGAAGATACGGGTGAGGTGTTCTTCTTTGATGCCTTTTCCAGTATCGCGAAATGAAAAATAACAGTAGTTGTTATCTTCCAGATAATTTGAAATAATGATTTCAATGCCTTCGCCGGCGTATTTAATGGCGTTTTCCATCAGGTTCAGGAAAATAGAAAACATTAACGAACGGTTACCGTTGATTTCTAAACGAGGATCAATATGGATATTGAGTTTGATCCCTTTTCCTACTAAACGGTTGTGAAGGTTATCGCTAACCTCGTAAACAACTTCGGAAATATTAATGGTGCCAAAGGTATAATGATCGGTTGATTCTTCAATTTTATTTAATACGGAAATGTCATCAATTAACTCATTTAGGCGGATGGCTTGTTTATAAGCTTTTTCAATAAAATAGCGTTTTTTTGCCGGATCGAGATTGTTGCCCAGCAAGGTTTCCATATACCCCATTACAGAAGCAACAGGGGTTTTGAGTTCGTGCGAAATATTGGAGGTCATTTGTTGTTTTAGTAAGCTCCGTTTTTCCAAACGGGTGATATCTGTAATCATGATTTCAAAGCTTCGATCGGCATAAATGATGCACCTGACAACAAAGTAACGGGCATTTTTCTTGATCTCCATTTCCTCGCGTGGAAGTTTGTCGGCATGAATATTTTCTTCGCTTTGAAGGTGCTCTTCGATGAATTTTAAGATAGGCTGGAGCTCTTTTACTTCAAAAATGCGATCGGCTGTAATGTTTGATTGTTTTGATATAATATTAACAAATTGAATAAAATGGTTGTTTGTTAATATGTTTTTCTTGGAGGATGAAAAGAAAGCCACCCCTTCATTTAAGGCGTTCAGGTGACCAAAAAGTTTATCTTTTTCAACCGTTAGTTGGTCTTTGGTGAGTTTTAAATCTTTGTAAATGTTAACAATCTGATGACTAATAATCCCGAATTCATCATCAGGAAAGTTAAAGTTGACGTGCTCAATGGGTTCGTTACTGTTGTTTAACTTCGTCATGAAATCTTTCAGCTTGGTAATGGTTTCTCCAAATTTGCGGGTCACCAATAATAGAATCAGCCAGATAATAAGGAAAACGGCGATAATAAAAAACAGGAAGAATTTTTCGGCAACTAAAAAGTTTTTAACTTCTATATTATAAATAACGGCTACCCTAACGTAAAAAGCATTGTAATACTTTGCGTAATAATAGTAGGGTATGCCTGTGGTTTCTGATTTTCGGATGTTTCTTCCCGGAGACTTTGAAAGAAAAGCCCGTTTGATTTCGGGGCGGTACTTGTGGTTTTCCATATTCTCAAAATCCGTTACATCGCTATCGTATAAAACCACACCGATGCTATCAATAATGGTTATCCTTTCCGATTTAGGGATCAATCCTTTAATGGAATCAAGTTGTCGCCATTGCTCGGTTTTAAAGATGTTTTTGCGCTCAATGTAGCGGTAAGTCAGTTCGGCCATATTATCCAAAGTATTTTCAAGCTGTTCTTTACGGAATGCTTTTTCGCGCTGAAACTGGAAACCCAAAATCACCAATGTGAAAAGTACAAAAGTGATAAACAGGTATAAAAATAACTTGCTCCTTAAACTTTGGATTTTAAACATCTTTTAACAAGATTTTTTTTAATGTTTAATTGTAGTTGAAAGAATAACCATAACCGGCTTTACTTCGGATGTATTTTCCGTAATCACCGGCTTTTTTTCTTAAGCGGGTAATATGTACGTCAACCGTGCGATCTGTGACGATGGCCTCATTTTTCCATACATAATCTAAAATTTCTTCACGGGTAAATGGTTTGCCCATGTTTTGAAGTAAGAGCTTTAATATTTCGAATTCTTTACGGGTAAGATTAATTTCACCATCATTGATTAGGAGCGAACGTTTTTCAATGTCCATCACCATTTCATCTACTTTAATAATCGGAGAACCGGAATTCGGAGTAGCCCCCGAACGGTTCAATACTGCTTTGATACGTGCAACCACTTCTTTTACCGAGAATGGTTTGGTAATATAATCGTCGCCGCCTAAATTAAACCCGGTTAGTAAATCATTTTCGGTTGATTTAGCGGTGATAAAAATAATTGGAATTGCAAGTTTTAGTTCTTTTCGTAATTTCTCGGCAAATTTAAATCCCGATATTTGTCCCATCATCACATCAAGCAATATCAGGTTATATTCTTTTAAATTCATTGTAATTGCATCTTCGGCTGAGTATGCCACGTCAATTGCAAATCCTTCTCCCTCCAGGTTAAACTGAAGTATTTCACAAAGATCTTCTTCGTCGTCAACTACTAAAATCTTATAATTCTCTTGCTTCATAGTTTTTTGTTTTGTAACAGTCCATAAAATTACTAAATTCTTTTATCAACTGTTCGAACCTTTTAAATCCTTCAAATGCATTTTAATCTACATTAAGTAGGTTTTCTCCATGTATAATTATTAAATGAACTAAGCTTAAATTTTGGTTAAGGTTGGTAAAAAACAAACAATTAACAACACTTTTACCAAAGTGCAAAAGAACTGTTTTATAATTACATACCCGTTAGGAGATTGTTAAGAAAATGTTATGAAATGCTTGTTTGTTAGGTGTTATTCTATGCTTTCAATAATCCTGACAGCTTCCTCAATATATTTGGGACAAACCTTTTTTGCGGTTCCTTCTTCCTGGTTCCGTTTTCGATCTTCAGCTTTGCTTAAATCCAGACCAACCAAAGAAGAACAGTCAATTTCGCCGTGCTTTTCTTTGAATTTTTCTGCAAAATTTTTAGAGGCATTTAATATCCGTGCCTTAGCCTCTGCATCATTAGGCTTTACGCTTCCGTATTTGAGTCCGATTACCAGGTAGGCACCCAATATGGCTCCACAAGTTTGGTCTTGAAAACTAAGCCCGCCAAAATAAGCCGAGGTTAGTTGGAATGCGTCATCGTCATTTATATTAAATTCTTGATTATAGGCCGATAAAACACTTTGTGCACAATTAAATCCGTTTGCGAAATTTTGAACTGCTTTTTCAATTTTGTCTTTCATTTTTGTTTAGAATTTTAATGCTATATAAAAGTATAACATATTTCTTTTTCGTCTTTGTTTTTTAATTAAAATTTAAGCATTTTAAATACCTGGAATACGTAAATAATATGGAATATATCCGTATCTTTGCACCTTCAAAAAATCAGGAAAAAATAATAATAATGTCAAAGAATTTATATTTAGCAGCAGCAGAAACAGATTCTGGGAAATCGTTGATAGTGTTGGGGATGATGAATATATTGCTAAGCAATATTAGCAGGGTTGGCTTGTTTAGGCCTGTGGTTCATTTGACTGACGGAGTAGATGATGATATTGAGTTGGTATCGAAAAGGTTTAAGCTCCCTTTTAAACATGATGAAATGTATGGTGTAACAACCGATGAAGCGTTTCATTTAATTAATTCTGGCGATTTAGACAGCCTTTACGGAAGCATTTTGGATAAATACAAAAAACTGGAGTCTAAATGCGATTTTGTATTGATTGAAGGAACCGATTTTAAAGGTTCGCTCCGTCCTTTTGAGTTTGATTTTAATGCCCGTATTGCGAACCATTTAAGTGCTTCGGTAATTGCTATTGTTAATGGTAGCGAAAAAAGCGTTACAGATATTGCCGATACCGTGCAATTAATAAAAACGGTTCTTCGGAGAGAAAAATCTACTTACCAGGGAGTATTTGTAAACCGGGCAAATCGTGTCGATATAAAAGATATTGAGAGAAATCTCAAACGTTTAAATACTGAAGGGGAGTTTGGGTTTATTATTCCGGAACTTTCTTCACTCCAGAAACTTACCATTCGCCATTTAAACAAAACCTTAAAAGCAAAACGGATTTATGGCGATGAAGTTGTGCTGGATTATGATGTTAATGATTTTAAGGTAGGGGCAATGGGGCTCGACAATATCCTTAAAAAAACAACCGATGGAACGTTGGTTATCATGCCCGGTGATCGTACAGATGTATTGATGGGATTATTGATGACTTTGATTTCGGACAATTTCCCGAAAATAGCAGGGATTATTTTAACCGGTGGTTTTGAACTGGCTCCTGAAGTAATGCGTTTGTTAAAAGGGATAAAAAAGCTTCCGGTGGCCATTTTAAGCGTGGAAGAGGAAACTTACGAAACAACCCTGAAAATTTCAAATATCCGCTCGGTTCTTACTCCTGACAACGAGCGAAGAATGGCTGCTGCCCTCGGACATTTCGAAGAAGTGGTAGATGCCGAAAAAATAAAGAACCTCATTACTTTGCCAGCGGAGGGTATTATGACTCCTCTAATGTTTGAATACGAACTGTATGAGCGGGCGCGTTCAAACCGAAAACATATTGTTTTGCCCGAAGGTAGTGACGATCGTATTTTATTGGCTGCCGAAATTCTTTTACGCCGGAATGTGGTGGATATTACCATTTTGGGTAATGAAGACGAAATTTATAAAAAAGCAGATTCTTTGCACATAAAATTGGACGGGGTGCATATCATCGATCCTTACGATAATGATTTGATTAACGACTATGCGGCAACTTATTATAATCTCCGTAAGGAAAAAGGCATATCCCGCGAAATGGCGCATGATATTATGCGTGATGTTAGTTATTTAGGAACCATGATGGTTTATAAGGGGCATGCCGACGGAATGGTTTCCGGGGCAGCTCATACCACACAACATACAATTCGTCCGGCTTTTGAATTTGTAAAAACCAAACCGGGATTCTCTATCGTGTCAAGTTGTTTCTTTATGTGTTTTTCTGATCGCGTATTGGTTTATGGAGATTGTGCAATCAATCCTAACCCCAACGATCAGCAATTAGCCGATATTGCTATCAGTTCAGCAGATACTGCACGTGTGTTTGGGATTGAACCCCGGGTAGCAATGTTGTCTTATTCAACCGGAGAATCAGGAAAAGGAGAGGATGTGGATAAAGTTAGGGCTGCAACTCAAATTGCCCGCGACCGTCGCCCGGATTTAAAAATTGAAGGTCCGATTCAGTACGATGCTGCTTTTGATCCGATTGTGGCTCGTCAGAAAATGCCAAACAGTGAAGTAGCCGGTAAAGCAACGGTTTATATATTCCCTGACCTTAACACTGGAAATAATACGTATAAAGCAGTACAACGGGCTGCCGGAGCAGTGGCAGTAGGTCCTGTATCCCAAGGTTTGAACAAGCCGGTTAATGATTTGAGCCGTGGTTGTTTGGTAAAAGATATTGTGAATACCGTGCTTATTACGGCTATTCAGGCACAGGAAGACGATTTGAAGAAATAAGCCTCTTCGGTTTAAATTAAACTTCCATCTTCCGGCTTCGGAAAAGAACATAATCATACATACAAAAGTAACCCTGCAACAAAATTGCAGGGTTACTTTTTTGTATTAGATCATAAAATTTTCTGTCTTCATTTTAACTTCATTTTTAGGAATGATATTTGGATCATAATTAATTCGAATGTTAAACTTAAAAATGAAAGTCATGAAAACTAAAAAAATATTTCTTTTAATAGCGGTCTTTATCCTTAGTTTGGCATTTACTAATGTTCAGGCACAAAAAAGACAGGCCGTAAAAAAATCCCGTAAATCGGTTCATGTTAACAGCTATCGTAAATCTGATGCAGTTCGTCCTTCTAACCGTTCGTATCAGGCTTTACCGAAAGCTTCTGTAAATATTAATCATAAAGGGGAAAATTTCCATTATTATAATGGTAGTTATTACCGAAGAGATGACAAACGTTATGTTCATGTTGCAGCCCCTGTTGGATTAAGACTTAATGTTTTGTCGGGTGATTATGCCAGGGTTTCTTTCAATAGAAGGTCATATTGTGTTCATAATGGTGTTTATTACCTTGAATTTAGAAATGGGCCGAATGTTTTTTACGAAGTGGTAAGAGCTCCGATGGGTGCTGTTGTTTACGACTTACCATGGAATATGGAACGTGTTCGTATTAACGGGCGCATTTATTTTGAAAGCAATTTTGTGATTTATGAAAAAATAAGAAGTTCGCAGGGTATTGCTTATAAAGTGGTTGGCCATATTGGCTATTGAGACTATAAGGTCCTTTATGAAAATACTTGATTTTACTACCTTTACGAAAGTAAAGGTAGTTTCTTAAGTTCTTTTGGAGGTGAAAAATAATTTTGTTGGAAGGTCGATTTTAAAATTAGATGATTACTTTTGCGGAAAATTACCAGAATCGAAATCAATTCCTGCTTGGATAAAGTTAGGTGTTGAAAAATAGGAGTTTATTATGAGTGTAAATGGTATCCCGAAAAAGGAACAAATTGAATTTCCGGTTTCTTATGTATTAAAAGCAATTATTGATAATTCCCTACCCAAAGAAGAGAGTATCAAAAATTTAAAATCCTTATTCCTGAAATTGGGGGTTGCTTATCAAAGCTTCTCTTCAAAATTGAGTTCCAACGGAAAGTATATTAGTTTTTCCGTTAAAATCAGGGTCGAAGATAAATCAACGTTTGAATCTTTGTATGTTGGTCTTAAAAGTGTTCCCGGAATAAAATATGCCTTATAAAAAATGAAAATTATTGCGCTAATTATTGGTGGATCGTTGGGAACCCTTTTACGTTATTGGATTTCCGGTTATGCTTATCGATTGTTTGAAGGTAATTTCCCGTGGGGAACCCTGGCTGTAAATTTAATAGGTTCGTTACTGATTGGTTTTTGCTGGGGTTTGTTTGAACGGGGAAATATTCAGGTGAATGTCCGCTTATTTTTGTTTGTGGGTTTGTTTGGAGGTTTTACAACTTTTTCTTCTTTTGCCTTGGAAACACTCAATTTAATCAAAGTCGGAAATATAAAATTTGCACTGCTTTATATACTCTCCAGTAATGTTTTTGGGTTGATTCTGGTTTATCTTGGTTATATCTTTGCCCGTATGATTACCATCTTAAAGTAAATATTATGGAACGTATTGAAAAAGGAACCTTGCTTCGGATTTTTATAAGTGAAAATGCCCATTATAATGGTAAAAACCTGTTGGAAGTCATCATGGAAGGAGCCAAAAAAGAAAAACTGTCCGGAGCAACTGCTTTCCGTGGAATTATGGGCTATCATGCGGGAAGCAAAATCCAAACGGCTACCATCCTGAGGTTGTCTGAAAATATGCCAATAGTTATCGAAATTGTTGATTCGACAGACAAGATTCAGGCATTTTTGCCTTTTTTGAAAGAAGTGGTAACAGATGGCCTGGTGACAACAGAAGTTGCTAACATTATTATTAAACCCAAAGAAATTATTTGATGCACGAGATAGAACCTTTCTATAGTTGGCGGGATTTGTACATTGCTTCGGAAGATGAAAGGTCGCCTTTTTTTGGAAAAGAATACAGCGAATTTGAGTTCTCGCATACCGTTTATAATTATTTTATCCATCCGCAGTGGGATGAGTTTGGTTCATCAACCCTTTACCTTAAAATTTTGTATGCCAATTACGAGAAATCGTTTTGTGTGATCGAATTGATGGGGGAGTGGAACGATATTTTGCACAATGATGTCATGTATTTAAAACGAAATGTTGTTGAGCCAATGCTGGAAGAAGGGATTTCAAAATTTATTTTGCTCGGCGAAAATGTACTGAATATGCATGCTGATGAGAATGATTATTACCAGGAGTGGTTTGACGAAATTGAGGATGGGTGGATTGTTGGCTTAAATTTTCGGAATCACGTAGTCAGAGAATTTGAAGGGGCCAACCTGGATTATTATATCGCCTTTGGCGGAAAGTTTAATGAATTTAATTGGCGTGGTTTAAATCCGGTTCAGTTGTTTTATAAAATTGATGAATTAATCATGAAACGCTTAAATCCGTAAAATGAAAAAATCAGTAAAAATACAGGTTTACGGAAGAGTGCAGGGGGTAGGTTTTCGTTACTATACGCGTAAGAAGGCAAAAGAACTAGGTGTTTTTGGAGCCGTAAAAAACAGACCGGACGGCTCGGTTTTAATTAAAGTCGTTGGCGACGAGCAACGAATAAACGAGTTTTTGGACTGGTGTAAAATCGGCCCTGATTTAGCCAGGGTAGATAAAGTTCTGATTGCTGAAATTCCTGAAATAGAGAGCAATGGATTTTATATAGCATAAGTTCTGTTTCATATTAATTTTAAGTGAGTTGATATAGATCGATACCGTTTCCTCTCCTTTACACACAAAAAATCTTATTTTAGCAAGTAAATCAATTAATAAATCCCAAAAATTATGTTCAAAAAAATCTTGTTTTTTATTCTGATAATTGCGCCATTTATGGCCTATTCGGAAATTACCCCGGTTGTTAAACCGGCCATTAGCTCCGATGGTAAATCCATTGCTTTTTCTTTCCAAGGTGATATTTGGATAATGCCTTTTTCGGGGGGCGAAGCAAAACGTTTAACCATTCATGAAGCCTATGAAACGAATCCGGTTTGGTCGCCCGATTCAAAACATATTGCTTTTAACAGTAACCGTTTTGGAAATAATGACCTGTATGTTATTCCTGTTACGGGTGGAACACCTAAAAGGATAACTAGCCATTCATCTGCCGACGCACTCTCTGATTGGGCTCCTGACAATTCATTATTATTTACCTCAAACCGGAGTTATCACCAGGTTGAATGGGATGCAGAAATGCATAAAGTGCCTGCAAAAGGAGGAACGCCGATTCGTTTTATGGATGCGTTTGGGAAAACCCCGGTAATGTCGCCAAATAAACGATTTATCGCATTTGTAAGAGGTTCGTGCCGTAACAGCCGTGAAGCATATAATGGTCCGGCTAATACAAATATCTGGATTTACGATACTCAAAAGGACACTTACAATAAATTGGATGTTAGCGATTATAATGAATATAACCCGGTATGGAAATCAGATAATTCATTATACTTTATCAGTGCAAAAACCGGACGTTATAACGTTTATGAGTTATCAATTAATGCAAACGGAAAAGCTGAAGGAAGCCCTAAAGCCTACACTAATTTTAAAGATTATGGTGTTTCGGCATTTAGTGTTTCAGATGACGGGAAAATTGTGGCTGAACGCATGGGGCAATTTTATACGCTTCAACAGGCAAGTGTTCCTAAAAAACTTAATATTGACCTTGGAGTTGATTACCGTTTTGACCCTATTGAACATAAAACATTTAGCAGTGACTTAAATGAATATGCTGTTTCGCCAAATGGTAAATTAATTGCCATTGGTGTACGGGGCGAAATATTTGTGTTCGAAAATGACAAAGATAAAAACAGAGCCGTAAATATTAGCGATCATCCTTATCGTGATCAAAGCCCAACGTGGTTAAATGATTCGGTACTGCTTTTCTTATCGGATAGAGATGGACAATATGATATTTATATGGCCAGCTCTGCCGATGATTCGCAAGGCGATCTTTTCAAAACCATGAAGAAAAAACTTGAGCGTGTTACTAAAACTGCCGTGCAGGAACAAAAACTGTTGATCTCTCCTGACAGAAAAAAAATAGCTTACACGGAAGGTTTTGGAAAATTAATTGTTGCCGACATTGATGAAAGAGCCAAAATGGCAAACCATACCGTTTTACTGGATAGCTGGGATTCTCCGGGAGGTTTAAGCTGGAGTCCCGATAGTAAATGGCTGGCTTACTCCTTAAGTGATTTGTATTTCAATTCGGAAATCTTTATCCATGCAGCTGATAATTCTGGTGAACCGGTAAACATTAGCATGCACCCAAGAGGTGATTATTCTCCGGTTTGGAGTCCGGATGGATCAAAACTGGCCTTTGTTTCTGTAAGAAATAATGGCGATCAGGATATATGGTTTGCTTGGTTAACCGAAAAAGATTGGGAGAAAACCAAACCCGATTGGGAAGAAGATGAACCTGAATTAAAAAAGTCAAAAGGAAAATCAAAAGGTGTTGTCCCAATACAAATAGATTTTGATAATATCCATGAACGTTTGGTTCAGGTTACGTCGCTCCCGGGAGAAGAAGGGGACGTTGTTATTGAACCTAAAGGAGAATATTTTTATTTCACAACAACCAGTAATGTTAAAAGGGGAAGGGATATTTACAAAATCAAATGGGATGGCACAGGAATTACACAGGTAACCAAAGATGGCGGTGGTTCTTTTGGATTATCGTTAGCTTCTGATGATAATATTTATTTTGCAAAAAGAGGAATGCTTTTTCAGTTGAACCTGAAAAGTGGAAAACCTGCTCCACGGCCCTTCTCCGCAAAAATGAATATCAATAAGCTTGAAGAACGTAAGCAAATCTTTAACGAAGCATGGACCATATTGAACCATCGTTTTTATGATCCGGATTTTCATGGTGTGGATTATAAAAAGCTAAAAAAAGATTTTCAGGATATTGCAGTATATGCTTCTACAAAGAACGACTTTTACTATTTCTTTAACCTGATGCTGGGGCAATTAAACGCCAGTCACATGGGATTGAGAGGTCCTACCGATGAAGAAACACAGCGCGAAAGAACAGGTTTGATTGGAGTTGAAGTAGAACCATTGAAAAGGGGAGCAAAAATAACCCGGATTGTTAAAGGTTCTCCCGCTGATAAGGAAGACAGCAAACTTAATACAGGGGATGTTGTTTTGAGTGTTGATGGCGTTGATGTTACTCCGGATGTTAACTTCTTTGAATTGTTTACCAATAAAGTTGATGAAAAGGTATTGTTAAGTGTACAGTCTAATGGAGGGGTTTTCCGTGAAATTATTATCCGTCCGGTTCAGAGTTTGCGCAACGAACTATATGACGAGTGGGTTGATGAAAAACGTGCATTGACCGAAAAATACTCTGGTGGAAGGTTGGGCTATATCCACATCCAGGGAATGAATTGGCCAAGTTTTGAACGTTTTGAACGTGAATTAACCGCTGCCGCTTATGGTAAAGAAGGCCTTGTTGTTGATGTCAGGTATAATGGTGGTGGTTGGACCACCGATTATTTGATGCTTGTACTTTCGGTTCAGCAGCATGCTTACACTATTCCTAGGGGAGCTGTGAAAAATTTGGAGAAAGAACATAAACAATATACTGAATACTATGCCTATGGGGAACGCTTGCCTTATGCAGCATGGACTAAACCTGTAGTAGCCATGTGTAACGAAAGTAGCTATTCGAATGCCGAAATTTTCTCTCATGCTTTTAAAAGTACGAAAAGAGGTAAATTAGTTGGGATGCCTACCTTTGGTGCTGTAATTTCAACTGGGGGTGCCAGATTGCTTGACGGTTCATTTGTAAGGGTTCCGTTTAGAGCCTGGTATGTAAAACCAACGGAAAAGAATATGGAACACGGACCAGCTGTTCCTGATTATATTTTACCTAATTCTCCGGATTGCCGTGCCAAAAACGTTGATGAGCAATTGAAGAAAGCAGTGGAAGTATTATTAAACGATAGATAAACAGGAATTGCAGGAAATAAAAAAAAGCAGCCATTTGGCTGCTTTTTTTTTATGCAATATGTTTGTTTAGAAATAAATTGCAAAACCAATTTGTCCTTTAAAAGTGTTGTTGTTTTTGTTCATATCACCAGTTCCTAATGAATAAACAACTGAAGGGTTGATGCTGATAAAATCATTTACAAAAATTGCATAACCAGCTTCAATGTTAAATGCGTTAAGTGCATCTTCATCTTTGTATTTTTGTGATTGGAAAGCTAAACCACCAAAGAAATTTTGGTAGTAGTATCTTGCTCCAATAGCAAAAATAGTTGAGTTGGTGTCAATGTCGATGTCGAATTCTTCTTCCTCAAATTTTTCAGATTGATAACCAAAAGCAGCACCAATTTGTACATTGTCCATGATAAAATAACCACCATTAAGGCCAATGTTAAAAGTGTTGTAATTGTTATCAGCACCATCAAAGTTAGTTGAAGAGAAAGAAAATGCTGAAGTTCCACCAACAACAAATTTACCTTTTTCAGTTTGTGCGTTAGTTACAACAAATGCTAATAAGATAGCAGAAACTAATAAAAATTTTTTCATTTTTATAATAGGTTTAAATTCTGCCTACTCGTACGCTTTTCGGCTTCCGCGATAATTCGTGCAAATTTAGTTATATCCATTAAATTGTAGGTTGATTAGTGTTAATTTTTTTAAATTATTTTTTCTGTTTTCTTTTAATAGAAAGAGTTTCAGTTTATAAGTTTTGAAAATACATAAAAAACCCATCATGAGATTTCATGATGGGTTTTAGGTAAGAATTTTCTTCTTTTTTAGTTGATATAGATGCCGATTACAGCAGATACTTGTCCTTCGTGATCGTAGCCGTCAACGATTTCTTTTTGGAATTCGTATTTAGCCTCAGCAAAGAATTTTTTGTACGTAACTCCTGCTCCAAAATGAAATCCAAAAGCATTTTCGGTATCATCAATTTTGTAAAAGTTCAAGCTAAAACCAGCTAATCCATACACTTTCATGTCGTCTTCTTTAATGAAATTGTAATGTCCATCAGCATTGAAACCATACATGTTAAGGTTTTCGCCTTCAATTTTTGTTGGTAAATAATAAGTGAATCCACCAACTAAACCGAAATCTTCAGAGATGTTCCAAAGAGCTCTTGCATGAGCACCAAATCCAAAAGTTTGATCTCCATCATCTTTATCCCATGCAGATTTTGATCCGGTAGCAAGACCAAAACCAAATTGAACTTGCGAAAAAGCTACGCTACTCATAACTAAAGCAGCAATAATTAATAATGTTTTTTTCATTTTGATAATAGGTTTAAATTCTGCCTACTCATACGCTTTTCGGCTTCCGCGATAATTCGTGCAAATTTAGTTATATCCATTAAATTGTAGGTTAATTAGTGTTAAATTTTTTTTAATTATTTTTTCTGTTTTCTTTTAATGGAAAGAGGTTCAGGGCAGAACCGTTAAAAAATATAAAAAAACCATCATAAAATTTTATGATGGTTTCTAGGTAAGATTTTTTTCTTTTTTTAGTTGATGTAGATACCAACAGTTCCTGCAATTTGACCTTCTCTTTTGAAATCGTCGTTGTCAATTTCGAAGTCATATTTAACTTCAACAAAGAATTTTCCAAATTTAGCTCCGCCGCCAACATGGAATCCAAACCCCCAATTGGTTTCATCCCAATGAGCACCGGTATAGTTTACTCCACCAAGTGCGTAAGCTTTTATATTATCTTCTTTAAAGAAACTGTATTGGGCATCAACGTTAAACTCATAAAAGTTAGCTGTTTTGTCCATTACTTCTTTTCCGAAGAAATATGTAAAACCTCCAACAACACCAAAATCTTCTGAAATGTTATAAAGAGCTCTTACATGAGGCCCAAATCCCATTTTAAGATCTCCATCATCATCTACACCTGATTTAGAACCAAATGCTCCACCAACTCCAAATTGAAATTGTGAAAAAGCAAAGCTACTCATAAATAGAGCAACAACAATTAATAATGTTTTTTTCATTTTACTAATAGGTTTAATTATGCCTACTCATACGCTTTTCGGCTTCCGCGATATTTAATTATTAATTAATTTGACAAATAAATATAAAGTAAAGTTACAATATAAAATTAATTTATAAAAAGTTTAAGTAGTGGTTATCCTAAATCGTAAAGACTTAACGTATAAAAATATGTAATTTTTTGTAAAAAATCAAAATTTAGTTTTAAAATTCTATCGATCCAATAAAGATCGTTGTTTGGGGATAAAAAAAATCCAGCAAATATTTTTACTGGATTTTTAAAATGGTCGGGGTAGCAAGATTCGAACTTGCGACCCCCTGCTTGTAAGGCAAAGTATTTTGCTTTCATTTTTTTTCTTATTCTTTCTAATTATTTGATAGTTAAAATGTTATGGGATTCTTTCTTATCTTTGTATTCAGATATTATCATACTTTTTGACAAAATGTTTGACCTATGTTTGACCCAAAAAACTAAATTAAAATGGCAACAATTAAAATTATTCAAAAACAAAAACCCCTTTCAAATGGGCTCTATCCTATATTTCTTAGAATTATTAAAGATAGAAAAACAAAACTAATTTCCTTAAATATAGCTTGTGATAAAGAAAATTGGAATGAAAATAAAAGTATATTTAGAAAGAATTTTCCTAACTACATACAGTATAATAACTCTATAACTAATATAAAATCAAGGGCTGAGAAGATTGTTTCAGATTTTCTATCTACTGGAGAGGATTTCACTTTAAAAGAATTTGATGAGCAATTTTTCAATTTTAAACATGATAAAAAGATTACTGTAGCAGATTTCTGGGGGCAGCATATTACTGAATTAATTGAATCGAACAGAATAGGTAATTCTAAGTACTATCGTGAAACGATGAAAAGTTTTTTTAATGTTTTTGATGGAGATCTCTTTTTTAAGGATATTACTCCCAATGTACTTAGTACTTATGAAGTTTATTTGAGAGGGAGAAACAATTCCGAGAATGGAATTTCAGCAAGAATGAGAGCTATTAGATCAATCTATAATAAAGCTATAGCAAAAGGATTTGCTAGCCAGGAAAATTATCCATTCAAAGCCTATAAAGTGTCAAAGCTTAAAAGTGCTGTAAACAAAAGAGCTCTTAGTATAAAAGATGTCCAAAAAATTAAGGACTTTGATACTTCTCAACATCCCAAGTTAGTTGATGCTAAAAATTATTTTTTGTTTAGTTATTTCACAAGAGGAATGAATTTCTACGATATGATGAATTTAACATGGGATGATATTATTGAAGATAAAATCGTTTATGTAAGAAGAAAAACTGGTGGTAGACTTAGAATAAAGATTCTTGAACCTGTACAACAAATATTGGATCATTACAAATCACAAAATAGGAGTACAAAATATGTTTTCCCAATATTGCTAAAAGATGGGCTATCAGCTTTACAAATAGAATATCGAAAAGAAAAAACCATTCAGATATATAACAAACAATTGAAAGAGATAGGAAATCTCTGCAATATTAATGGCACTATAACTAGTTATGTAGCCCGTCATAGTTTTGCTACTAATCTAAAACAAAAGGGTGTATCTACGGACATCATTTCAGAAGCTATGGGACATCAAAACATTGCCGTTACCCAAGCATATTTAAAAGAATTAGAAGATGAAGTAATTGATGATGCTATGAGTAATTTACTTTAGAAAGTGACAAAGTGCCTTTTTGAACATAAAGTGTTGTGAGACAATTCTTTCTATTCATTTTTAAATTGAATTTTATTCAGATTTAAATGAATACATAAGCGATTAAGAATTTATTAAATGCAAGTATCTCAAATGTGGTATTTGCATTTTTTCATTTTAATATTTAAAAAATTAAAATTTAATATTATGGAATTAAAACAATCAGAACGTAAAAGAGCTAAAATTAAAATGGCTCTTCAAGGCCCTGCTGGGTCTGGAAAAACATATTCAAGCTTGTTACTGGCAGAAGGATTAACAAATGGAGATTTCTCTAAAGTAGCTGTTATAGATACAGAGAATGGAAGTTCTAACCTATATGCCCATTTGGGAAGATACTATGTCCTTAACCTTAAGCCCCCACATACCCCAGAAGCTTACATAGAAGCTATAGATGCTTGTTTAGAATCAAAGATGGAGGTTATTATTATGGATAGTATTTCGCATGGTTGGGAATATCTTCTAGAATACCATGCAGGGTTAGTTGGAAACTCATTTGCAAATTGGGCAAAAGTTACCCCCAGGTATAAACTTTTTATTGATAAAATCTTGCAAACAGATGCCCATATTATCTCTACCATGAGAACAAAGCAGGATTATGTACTAAACAATAAAGATGGAAAATATGTCCCAGAAAAGGTGGGTTTAAAAGCTATCCAGAGAGATGGAATTGATTTTGAATTTACACTGGTTTTTGATCTTAATATAAAGAATTATGCAACTTCCCAAAAGGATAGAACAGGTCTTTTTATGAATCAAGGAGAATTTAAAATAAGCCCTTCTACGGGTAAAACAATCCTTAATTGGTGTAGAAATGGTTACAGTATAGAATCTGCAAGAGAAGCTATTAATAAGTGTGAAAACCTTATAGAATTGAACAAGTTATACACTCAATATTATCCCTGGAAGGGGATTCTCTTAAATGATTTTAAAGAAAGAAAAATGTCTTTGCAAATCAATAATCATCTTGTAAAAACTTAAAGGGAATGTAATAGGGTCAGTTTAATTTTATGGAAATAATATAGTGATAATTCCCCTTAAACAAGTACGCCAACAATTCTATATAGGACTTTTGTTTAATATATTGTTGGCGTACTTACTTTCTCTACGCTAATATTTAATGTCAATATGTTATGTGTTGAAAAAAAATGACTTATATGCTTTTTTTATATAAAAAAAAACACCATATTTGATATTGAATAGTGTAGTATCTTGGGTTTGCACGTCTCGAAGGGTCCTCCTTCATATTCATTATTCACTATTAGTGGTTGCTCTTTACTTTGAGAGAAAAAGAATTGTGTTTGTATATTCTTAAAATTAGTATTCTTTATAGTTATAGAATACATGTATAGTATATAAAAGTGTAATGCCGGTCTCAATATTAGAAATTATTAATGTACATAAATCGTTTGGTGAGCAAAAAGTACTGAATGGATTAGATATATCTATTGAGAAAGGGAAAATATATACGGTAGTTGGAGGGAATGGAACAGGTAAAACTACTTTGTTCAATCTGATCACTGGGTTTTTGAAGCCAGATAAAGGAAAAATTTGGTATAACCGCAAACGCATTGATAAAGAATCCCCTGTTAGGATAAATGCTAAAGGAATAACACGTACTTTTCAGGATTTGAGGATCATCAATCAATTATCGGTGAAAGAAAATTTGCTTCTTTCTTTTAAAAAGAATCCAGGTGAAGAAATCTTAAATTCAGTCTTGCCAAGCAAAGTATTTAGTAAAGATTACAAAAGATTCTTGAGTGAAGCAGATCATATACTAGATAAGGTTCATTTAATAAATGAAAAGGACAGTCTGGCCGGAGAAATATCTTATGGTCAACAAAAGCTACTTACCATTGGTTGTTGCTTAGCCAATAATGCACAGCTTTTATTATTGGATGAACCTGTAGCAGGTATTGATAAAGACAATTATAAACGAATATATGAATTGATATGGGAACTTAGAAAGGAAGGACGAACCATTATTCAGATCGAACATAATCATGAATTTATCAAAGGTTTAAGTGATGAAATATTGTTCTTGAATGGAGGACAGACTTTGAACTTTAGTAGCTTTAGTTCATTTATTGAAGACCTTATTGTACAAAAAAATTATCTCAATTAATGCTTGAAATAAAAAATGTATCATCCGGTTATGGAAAAAAACAGATACTTTTTGATGTATCTCTTAAGGTGAATGCTGGAGAAGTAGTTTTACTGACTGGAGGCAATGGTTCAGGCAAAAGTACACTATTGAAATGCATCTACAATCTGTTACCTTTGTGGTCAGGAAGTATTGAATTTGAAGGTCAAAACACAGGTAGTAAAAAGCCATCTGATTTAATTCATAAAGGTATCATTTATATACCTCAGAAAAATTTCTATTTCGAAAACCTTACTGTATTTGAGAATTTACAAATCTCAGGGAATATGCTTCCTAAGAATGTATTAAGAGATAGGATTTTAGAAGTATTTGAATTAACTGGATTGGCAAAATTAAAAAAACGCAAACCATTTGATCTTAGTGGAGGAGAAAGAAAAATATTGGCCTTTGGAATGGGATTAATCCATAAACCAAAACTTTTACTTTTTGATGAACCTTTCGCTGGAGTGGATGCTAAAAACAATATTGTCCTTTTGAGATTGTTCAAAGAGACAATCATAAAACCAAATAATGGTGTAATAATTGTTGAACATAGGGATGATATAAAAAAGCTATATACGCAAAAAATAGAAATAGAATTAGGAACTATCAAATCAATAAATCATGTTTAAAAAAATTTCATACTTAGTATTTATTACATTTCTTTTGATTTCATGCAATAATAGTGTGAAGGATAAAAATAGTATTAAAATTGGAGCTGTCTTACCTCTAACTGGTGATATTGCAGAATATGGCCAACGTGTTAAAAAAGGTATTGATTTAGCAATCCAAGAAATAAATTCCCAGAATACCTCTGTATCTATTGATGTAATTTATGAGGATAGTGAAGGAAAGCCAAATAAGGGGCTTTTTGCAGCACAAAAGTTGTTGTCAGATGGCAAGGTGGAAATAATTATTGGAGCTGTATCAAGTACTGTAACATTAGCCATAGAACCCCTTACTACTAAAAAGAAAGTTATACTATTTTCACCGGCAGCATCCAACCCTAAACTAACAGGCATTAGCCCATACTTTTTAAGGAATTGGCCTTCTGATGTTTTAGAAGCAAAAGTTCTATCTGATTACGCCTATAAGTCCCTTAATATTTCGAGTGTATCAATTCTATATGTTAACAATGATTATGGAATTGGTTTGATGAATGAGTTCAAACAAAATTTTGAAAGTTTAGGAGGAAAGGTAAAAGCAATTGAAACTTATAATCAAGCGGAAGTAGATTTTAGATCCCAATTATCTAATATAAAGTTAAATGAACCCGATGCTATTTATTTAGCTGGATATCACAAAGAAATGGCGAACGCTACAATCCAAATATTCGAATTGGGTATTGATTCTCAAATACTTGGTGATGCTGATTATGGTGTACAGGAATTATTAGAAATAACTGGTAATTCTTCAGAGGGTGCAATATTTGTTATTCCTGAGACTGATGATAATAACTCAACTGCATTAAAATTTAAAAATGCATTTAAAGACAAATATAATTCCGAACCATCCATTTTCGAAGCAAATGGTTATGATTGTATCAAACTAATTTTTGATGCACTTCAAAGTGGCTGTGATAATAACAGTGATATAGTCGACCTTATTAATAATCTGAAAAATTATGGCGGTGCGTTCGGTAAATTAACTTTCTCGGAAGGAGATGTAATTAAGCCTATTTCAATCATGAAGGTTCAGGATAATTCCTTTGTTAAAATCAAATAAATATGGCCAATATACAAGAACTTGATATAAGCAGTCTTAGAATTAACTATATATTTAGTTTTTTTCTTGAAACAAAATCTACTACAGGAAAGAAAGATAGAAGAATTATTGATTGGAAGATTAAGAATAAAGAGAATTCTATAGGAGTAGAAATAGAAAAAAAACTTCAAAGGTTAAATAAATACTTATCGGTTGAACTTCATGAATCTGAAGAAAAAGAGCCTCTTAATATTCGTTCGGCAATTTATTTTCATTTTCCTCATTTAAGTATTAAAAAACAATACATTTCTGCTGAGTTCTTCTTATCCCAATATGATACCAACAAATTTAATGGTAGATACCAAATTAATATAGCATTATTTGAATCAGGGATGGGTATTATGTGGATTGCAGTAGAAATAAATAACGAAGAAGTTCATAAACTATCCAAAGAAGAAATAACCCAGATTGCCAGAAAAGACAATATCTTATTCTTAAAAGATGATGGGGCAGATAAATTCAATAATACTACTCCTTACGAGATATTTTATACAGAAATTAATGACCTCACCCAAAATTTAACTTCGTGTTTATCAGAAACTCAGTATAACAATTTAGAGTATACTTGGAATTCAATTTTTTGGCAGGATCAAGAAAAAAGTTATAACAGAGGTCAAAAAATATGTCAAGAACCTTCCATTGCAATTCTTATCAAATCTTCCAACTATCTTAAGGTAATAGAAGAAAGCACTGAAGAATTTGAATACTATGTTTCCTCAATACTACATGGAACGTTACCCAAAGACATGGATATTTCGCATGCCAAAGAACATATGGGTGAAAAGTGTATGAACCTCTATCCTAACAAGAAGTTTATGACATTTCTTCATGGGAATTGTATTTTAGTATTTCATAATAGTGAATACGAGAACAACACTCCCAGAATAGAAGAATTTAATGACTTTAAGGAATTTATTACTGGGCTTTTTAGGTCTTATTGTGCAATAAGAGGACGTTGGCATATGTACAACATTTTAAATGAAAATCTTGATAAAAACCTTACACAAGTTGCAAAAATAATAGATTGGGATCCTAATGGTCTTAATTTCACAAAAGAATTAGAAAAGGCGTCCAGATTTAAAGCTCAGTTCTTGTATTATTTGAATTCTGAAGATCCTTTTGTGAGAAGTATTGGTTTATCCCCTTTTTCAAATCTATATAAATTAGCCCTAAAGCTATATGACATTGATGAGTTAAAAAGTAACATCACTTATAAGTTAAATGAATATTCAAAACTTTTACAAAATGTTCACACTCTTCAATATCTAACTGGCGATAGTATTTTCACAAAGCAAAAGAGTAAAAAGAAACATAAATTAATTTATGGACGATTTACTCCAATTATTTTAAGCCTTATTATATTTTCGTTATCAATGGGGGCACGATTTTATATTTCTCTGGGATTATTTTTTAAAATATCACATGTAACGTTTTTAATCTTAAGTATAATAATATTTGTCCTTGGGATATTTAGATTATTTGTGCCATCCCGCAAAAAAATAATAGATACAAATGAGTGAGAGTTTTTATCTAATTGTTGGAGTCATAATTTGTCTATCTGTAGATAGAATTCTTAGAAGGTATTTTCTTCCTCCAGAAGAAGTTTTTGTTTTAATTGAAGAGCAATTCAAAGAGTATTCTCTACACCTCAATAACATAACTTTAAAGAACAATGCTGATTCTAATTTTATTAAAACATTAAACTTCATTAAAAAACGTAAAAAACTCATTATTCTGATAGACAACTTGATTCTAGATGCGGTATTCTTTTTTGGAGTTATATTTTATGCTACTTTTATCGTAGAGAAAAATTCAGAACATTTAATTTTAGCTGTTACATTTTATTCAATATATGTACTAATATTTATACTAGAATCAAAGTTTATTATGCTAATCAAAGTAAAATACTTATTTAACATTTTACCTAATGATTAAAAAGTTGACAACTCCATATTACCTATATGACAAAAATACATTCTTGAAATGTATTAATAAGGCTTTATTATTCTTTGATCCTAATTCATTTGATATTCATTTTGCACTGATGGCTAACAATAACTTAGAGTTATTGTCTATTCTTAAAGAGAATGAGATTAAAGTTTTTACATCTTCAACAGAAGAGCTCCAAATCGCTGTTAATTGTGGGTATTCTAAAGAAGAAATAGTTTTTTGTTCTAATTATCTAAATGAGGTTGAGATTAAGGAGGTTTTATCTGTTAATCCCATAATAATTGCAGACTCTTTTTCCCAACTTTTGGATTTTTATAAATTTGGCCAAATTGAGAAGATAGCCATCAGAATTGCACTAGAAAGTAGTTTTTATAAAGAAATTAGTGAATTACAAGTTCAACGACAAGGGATACATATTAACAATTTAAATGAAACGATTGAGTTTTGCAAAGATAACAGTATAAAGATCATTGGCATTCATACATACATAGGTACAAATATTCAAAAGCATGATCATTTCAATCTTGGTATTAATAAATTATTTGAGGTAGCAACTTTATTTGAGGATATTGAATTTATTGATATTGGAGGAGGTTTTGGATACAACTACCAATTATCCCAATGTGATATTGATTTTGCAAAACTAAGTGAACTTTTAAAAGAAAAAATCATAAACTTCAAAAAAAGTCATGGGAAAGAACTTAGAATAAAGTTAGAACCAGGGAGATCAATCATTGCTTCATCTGGTCAAATTGTTTGTACTGTAATTGATATTACGGATTATGAGGGTAAAACTATTATTGGTGTTGATACGAACTTAAGTAACTTCTCAAGAACCTATATTTACAATCAACAGCATAAAATATTACCGGAGGCATCTAAAAATGAATCTAGTGATACATTTAAAAATGCATATATTTGTGGGAATTCAATTAAGTCTGATGATTTTTTTGCTGAAAATATCGAATTTCCTAAGGTACAAATTGGAGATAAGTTAGTTATTTCTGATGTCGGTGCCTATGGATACTCCATGAGTATGAATTTTTGTTCAAAATTAAAACCAGGGGAATATCTTCAGGATGAAGACGGAAATATCAACCAAATTAGAAAACCACAATTGATTAATGATTTGTTGAATCAATAATGTTTTATTTAACTATATGAGATATTGTAATATTGCTTTTTTAGGTTTAGGTCGAATGGGGGAGGCTCTGATAAGAGAGTTTGTGAATGGTGATAAAAAATTAGAAAAGTATATTACAGCAACACACCATGACAAGAATTCATTAAATAAGTTAAATGATTTAAATGTAAAAGCAACTACCAGTAATATTCAAGCAATCCAAGAATCTAAGATAATTGTTATTTGTGTCCGTCCTCAGCAGGTATTGTCTTTAATTCATGAGATTAAGAGCTATTTAAACAAAGATCATGTTTTGATATCCCTTGCTATTGGGGTTCCAATAGATTGGTTAAGAAGGGAATGTAAAGGTATTAAATCAATTTTTCACGTACATCCTCCATCAACGATTATGGCACTTTTTCATGGAATCTCATTTATTGCTGCAGAGAAGGATGTTGTTGAAGAAGATCTAAAACTGGTGTCTGATCTGTTCTCATTGGTTGGTAAGATTGATTTTATTTCTGAAAATGAAATTGATATGTATGCTGTTTTTGCAGGATGTTCACCGGCATTTTATTTAAAATTTCTGAAAGAGTGGGAAAAAAGTGCTATTGAAGGCGGAATAGAAAAAACAAAGGCCAGAGAAATTATTAAAATAATGTTTGCATCACTTAATAATGGGGTAGTAAATAATGGGTTTGATTATGACTATATAATAGACAAAATTGCTACTCCAAAAGGTGTGACCAGTGCTGGCTTGTCTCAACTTACAGATAATATGCTATTTGGTATTTATAAAAAGGTTATAGAAGCAAGTAAAAATAAGATATATAATATCAGATCAAAATTTAAGCATTCCAATGCAAATAGTAATTAATATCATATTCACCTTTTCAGTTATATATTTAGTAAGCCAGTCATTTGCTATAATTTATTATCCAACAAAATTTTTTAACCTTTCACATGCAGCAATAATTACTTTAGCCGCCTATTTAGTATATATGTTTTATAAACAAATCGATCTGAGTCTTTGGCAGGCTATTGGTTTTTCTATTATTCTATCGACAATCGTTGGATTATTATTAGAGGTTATCCTTTTCAAACCGTTACGCAGGAAAAACCGATCATCTCTTATATTACTGATTTCTTCATTAGGTGTATATGTAATTTTGCAAAATGTTATTTCTGTTTTGTGGGGTGATAATACAAAATCAATACGTTCAAGCATCATTAAAACAAGTAATAAGGTTCTTGATGCACACATAACTGACACTCAAATAATGACAATTATTTCAAGTTTGGTTATATTGGTTGTTGTACTTCTTTTTTTTAAACATACAAAAATTGGAAAAAATTTGCGCTCCATTTCTGAAAATGAGGAGTTGAGTAATATTTGGGGAATTAATTCTCATGTTGTTACTTTGTGTGCCGTTGGTTTTGGTTCCCTCATAGCAGCATCAGCTGGAGTACTTGTTGCGATTGATACAAATTTGATACCTACAATGGGATTTAGTTTATTACTTTATGGTATCGTTGCCATGATTGTAGGAGGGGTGGGTAGTACATGGGGATTGGTTGGAGGCTCACTACTTTTAGCAACTGCACAACATTTTGGAGCTTACTATATTGATAGCAAATGGATAGATGCAATTGCATATATAATCCTAATACTATTCCTTATTTGGAGACCTCTTGGTTTTAGTGGTAAGCAACTTAAAAAAATGGAAATCTAATGGATTATATCCTACACATATTAATTATGATCCT
Source organism: Bacteroidales bacterium (assembly GCA_963664245.1). Taxonomy (GTDB): domain Bacteria; phylum Bacteroidota; class Bacteroidia; order Bacteroidales. The sequence continues at coordinate 502,901 of OY760934.1, read as the reverse complement.
GTTCTATGTAATGCTTTCTCAAAGCCTTACATTAACGGCAGGGTATTCAGGTTTGATTTCATTGGCTCATGCGGGCTTTTATGGCATTGGGGCATATACTTCAGCATTACTTTCAGTGAATTATGGGTTTTCTTTTTTGGCGACTTTACCTATTGCTATGATTTTAAGCGGGATTATTGCAGTTTTTGTTTCTTTTATTGCTTTAAGGACAGTGGATGATTATTTTATAATTATTACGCTTGGTATACAGGTGGTCGCTTTTTCCATTATGAACAATTGGATGGATTTGACCAATGGCCCGCTTGGCATTCCTGGGATTCCAGCAATCTCTATTTTAGGATTTGAGTTCAGTAGTAAAATCTCTTTTTTAATTTTAACCCTGGTTTTAGCTGTTCTTGTTTTTTATATTCTAAGTAATATTACAAAATCTCCTTTTGGCAGGGTTTTAATAGCTCTAAGTGAAGATGAAATATTTACCAAAAGTCTTGGCAAAAAAGTATACCAGGCAAAAATAGCTAGTTTTACAATTGGGGCAATGTTTGCTGCAATCCCAGGTGTGTTATACGCCCATTACATAAGCTATATTGATCCAACCAGCTTTACCATAGATGAATCCATTTTCATTCTTTCCATCGTAATCATTGGAGGTATGAGAAATTTATGGGGATCGGCAATTGCTGCAACAATTTTAGTTATACTTCCTGAAGCCTTACGATTTATTGGCATGCCAAGCAATATCGCTGCTAATATGAGGCAAATTATTTATGGCCTTGCATTAGTAATTATGATGTTCAAATACAGCCAGGGTTTTGTATCAAAAAACTATGTTGGATAGGAAAATAGATAAATATTTGCAATTCGCGAATTGCAAATATTTATCGGATTTTTTATTACTACTGTAAACTTTCCCTTCCCTTTTCAAAGCTTTCCATTCCTTTAGTTGATTTTTGAGGTATGACAATTATTTCGCTTTTCATTTCACAAATTTAATGTATATCGGTGCGTCGGCAAAAATTTGGCTCTTTTGCAATCTGCATCGGCTTGTGGGTTTGGGCTTGCAAATGTGCTTACGACTGTGGGGTGGCAATTAACTTCCATATACATCAATCAATTGAGAACAATTTTTTAGTTCTTCCATTAAAGGGATTCTTAGAAACTTAAAATCCTCATACTTATCGTTTTCGTAGTCAGTAATAAGCTCATTCAATGTATTTGAATAAGTCCAATTACCTTTGTTTTTAGTAAATATTTTGTGTCTTCGTTTTATTTTTTTTAAATGGTCTTTAAGTAAACCTCTTGTTGTATCATTATATCTTTCCTTTACATCAAAAAGTCTATCCCAAGTTTCAATTTTTTCAGAATCACCAATTAAGTTGACTTGCAAATCTTGTCTTTCGAGTTTTCTAAAATCTTTTGTTTTGTCAATGATTAAGGAAATTTGAATAGTATGACTATTAGCATTACTGAATGGATAAAAAGCAGTTTTCCTATTTTCTATCGGGTCTTTATCTCCTTTACGGTCGGAATTGCATTTGTGGCAAAGTGGTACAAGATTTTTGAAATTTACACTTAAAAACGGATAATGGGCTTTAGGTAAATAGTGGTCAAAAGCTTCTCTGTATTTGCTATCCTCTGATTCAAAATAACTCAAACCGCAACAAGGACAATATTTTAAGTCGTTTTCATCAATAAGTTTTTGATAATAATCTTGTTTTGTACCTGGTACTTTTTTTCTTTCAAGCAAAGTTTCATAAAAATCTACCAAAAGAGGTTTCATCTTATCCTTAACCACATCAGGTAATTCATCTAAATATTTTGGAACTGATTCTCCGTTACAAAGTTTTTCAATTTCATTATTTAATACAAATGCATCTTTTATGTCTTGTTTCTCTTCAGGCTTGAGTTTTTTACACAATTCATAAATCGCATCTACTTCGGTTTTTAGCCAATCGTATGAATCGTAAATATCTTTGAAATCCTTACTTAGTTTAGTGTTACAGTCATCGTTGCATGCTTCACACCAGACAGAACAAACCAAATGTTCAAGCATTGTGTGAAGCTTGAATATTTCATGGCCTTTAAGTGGTTTGTATAGTCTGAGCATATTACTTGTTTGATTTTGGAATTAGTTGATTTAAACGGGCAAGTATTAAATCTTTTTCAATGGAATCGCCCAAATGCTGAATGCTTTTTTTAGCATTTATTACATCTTCTTCTGTTTTAATTTTATTAAAATCAATCTTTTCCAGTTCATAATTCGATAATTCCCCAATTGATTGGTCGTACTTAAATATCTTGTCGGAGATTTCTTCGATTGAAGTACCAAAAGTTCTTATATTTAATTCATTAGCTGTTTTTGCTGAGATTGAACCAGTTGTTTCATCTTTCTCAAAAACAATTACATTGTTAGGCATACAATCTGAAATAATAAAAGGCGAATGCGATGATAAAAGAATTTCTTTCATCATATTGTTACCGCCACCTGCTTTTATGCTATCGTTTAATACTTTGATGAATTTAGCTCGCCAGCCAGGATTAAAATGCGTTTCGGGTTCATCTAATAATAATAGACTACTTCTGTCTTTTAGCATTAAGCAAATACCAATCGTATGCAAAAACTGATGTTCACCATCTGAAAAGTTGCGAAGCAACAATTCAATTGGCTTTGGCTCACCTTCAACATGCTTGAGAATTAAGTAATCCAAAAAATAGAATACATTTTGTTCGGGGCTTCCAGTTGGTAGTTTCCCATCTGTGTAATAGCCTTTTGAACTATATACTTCTTCTTTGATTGAATCTTTTACAATTCTTGAATTCAATTCATATAGAATCTGGAAAAACCTAAATAATGCAAACGAGCTTTTGAAATTATCTTGAAAGGCTTTTTTTGTTTGTTCATCTACAAAAAAATCAAGCCACATCAACTTATCATCAGCGAACCAAGAAGAAGCACATTTTTTTAGTTTTTGGATTTGTGGTTCTAATTGCTTTAGTATTGGTGATGAAACTTTTTGCTCAATATCATGGTGGATTTTGTGAAGGTTCAAATTCATTCGAAAACTTCGTAATCCTTTAATATGAAGCTCTTTTTCAAGTGGTTTAAGAGTATCATTATTTTCAAAAAGTAGGATTGACAATAAAACTGCCTGACTCATTTCGCTGTCAATGTAAATCAGGCTACTTTCGGGTTCATCGTAAGAATAGTTTTTAATAACGGCTTCCTTATATTCGTCAAACTGAATCAATCTGTTTTTGATAAAAGGCAAACTCAAAATTTCATTTTCACCAGAAGAATAACCTACAACAATATCAGGCAAATATTCCTTGCCCGGAGCAGGAGCATCATTATTTTTGGATGGCAATAGGGAAACATTAATTATTTCTTGTTCTTCTGAAAATGGGAAAGCCTGAATTGTCATTACAGGCTCTTTGCCAATTTCTTTAATAATTGTAACTCTATCCGAAAGATATGGCACATAGTGTTTTTTATTGTGACTGCATGTTAAGTATTGCAACTTAAAAGCATCAGGAATACATTTATTTCGGCGAAAATGCTTTTCAAAAGCTGTTGGACGATATTTAGCAACACAAAATTCCAAATGATAAAAAATAGCTGCCAAAGCTTCCAGAACATTTGATTTACCAGTACCATTCAAACCCGCAAAACAAAATGGTTGGAACTTGGGCATTTCGTTCATGCTTTTTTCAGTTAAGCTATGGAAGTCCATAGAAAAACCTGCATGCAAGCTCCTAAATTTTTCCCCTATTTCTAATCTAAGTAATTTCATTTCATAGCTAACTTAAGGCGTTTGCTAGTTTCATCGTATTCTTGAATGATTTTATTATCCTCTTTTAAAAGCTGAAAAATAGTATGTTTAGCCTTATCGTACAAATCCATTTCTTTAAATTCCTGACTGTTTAATCGGTCTATAAGCCTTTGTAAATAGGCAAAATCAGTAATAATTTTTGAAAGGTCATTTTCTTTTTTCTGTAAATCAATCTCTTTAATTAATGCGTCAAGTTCAATGTCAATATTGAAGTTTAGTTCTCCATTAAATACTTTTTGTATAATGGAATTAAAAAGATTTACTATGTCGTTTTTTGATTCTTCAAGTATTGAAAGTGTCTGTTTATTCTTTTTATAGATTGTTTCAAATTCATTTTGCAATTCAATTGGTGCAGCTTTAAGTTTTATTCTTTTGATTAATCCTAAGTTGAAGCCAGACATAATTGCTCCTCTACTTTTTGACTTCATTTGAAATGCAACAAATGGATTAGAATGTATTGAGTAAGCTAAATAAAAAGGATTGCATTTTTTTTCATCAAGTGTAATTGCAGCTAAATGCTTAGTATTTATTGCCATGCCAATATTTTCAGGAATAACTGCAGAACGACCAACAGTACCCATTATCGTAATAATAACATCTCTTGGGTAAACAGTATACTGTCTAAAATTCTGATATTTCTCTAATGTAAGAAATCTCTTCTTTTTCCATTTAAATTCATTATCAACAGCATTGTCAATTCCAAGAACAGCAACCGGACCTTCCTCATCAAATTCTTCATGTTTTAAACTACTTCCAAATGGTCCAGTTCTCATGCTGCCTTTTTTTGATTTTGCAAGAGATTCAACTTCAACTTCTTCCCATCTCTCAAACGAAGGATTATTTTTTCCAAACATATTCAAGAAAGAAGCCAATAGAATTTCATCTAATAGTTTTATACTTTGCTCTCTTTTTACAACCAAAGAACTAGCTTTATCAAGAACAGCAACAATTTTGTTTTGAGTTTCCAAAGGCAGTACTGGAATATCTAAATTCTCTATATATTTTTTTGAAATATGTTTTAATCCAGCTCCTTTAAAGCCTCTTTCAAGAATGCGGATATTTCCGAATAAATAGTAATAGACAAACTTGGCATTTAGTTCTTCAGATTTTGTAATAGCTACAATACAATCGGTAGAAGTTGAAAATGGTTCACCTGCAAAATGAATACTTGCACTTCCTCCAGTGCCAAATATTAATGCATCGTCATTATATAAAGCTTTATCTATTCGTTTTGACAGAACTGAACTCGAAGTGAAAAAGGGAAAATTACCCTCATTCAAACCTTCACCAGCTTTAATGCCTGATTTTGGAGCAAAATCAAATAGGTTTTTAAATTTCTCTGTAATCATCCTATCAAGCTGTTTAATTCTTCCATATCGGTTAAGATTTCCTTTTCGAGTTTCATGAGTTTTGAAAGAATTTCTTTCGGCGGGTCGTATTTTTGCTCCACATATTCATACTCTTTGTAGCGGTTGTAACTCAAATCCAAGTCGTTTTCCTGAATTTCGCTAACAGGCACAAAGAAATATGATTTACGGTCTTCTGTTTTTGCTTTGAAACGCTTGTCAAATGCCTCTTTTGTTTCGGGTAAAGGAAAGTCTTTTAATCTCCTCCGATTATCGTCTAATGAATATCCATCGCTTTGCAATCCGTAAAACCAAACTTTATCAGTGTGCCATGTTTTACTCTTTTCTTGTACTTTGGTAAATACAAGAATTGCAGTTTTTACACCTGTGTAAGGTTTAAAAGCTCCACTTGGTAAAGAAATAACTGCTTCTAATTGATTGTCTTTTAACAAGATTTCTCGTGTTTGTTTTTGAGCATTGGAACTACCAAACAAAACACCTTCGGGTATAATTACTGCCGCTTTACCTCCAATGCGAAGCATTGAGGAAATACGGTCTAAAAACAGCAATTCACTCGCAGGGCTGTCTATTCGTAAACTTGGGTTAATATCGCCTCTGTCAATTTTTCCAGTAAATGGTGGGTTTGCTAAAACAATGTCGTATTGTCCCGCTTCATTGTATGATTTACTTAATGAATCCTTAAAGTTAATATTAGGATTATCAATTCCATGCATCATAAGGTTCATTAATCCCAGACGAACCATTGTTACATCAACATCGAAACCATAAAAGCTTTGTTCTAGTATTTCCTTTTTCTTTTCATCCAAGACTGCTGAAAAAGTGTGCCTCTTTCAAAACCGTCTTCATCTTTTTCAAGTTTCTTTTTGTCTTTCTTTCTAACTAAATCGGTCAAAATATATTGATATGCTCCCAATAAGAAACCTGCTGTTCCACAAGCTGGGTCTGCAATGCGGTGTCCTAATTGAGGTTCAACCAGTTCAGCCATGAGTTTAATTATATGTCTTGGCGTTCTAAACTGTCCGTTTTTCCCTGCCTGAGCAATTTCGCTCAACAACATTTCATATACATCGCCCTGAATGTCTTGAAATGTATGTCCTCCCTCATTTGCATCTCTTTCAATTTCAACAAAAATTTCTTCAATTTTATTGATAGCTTCAAATAACAAAGTTGGTTTCTCAATAATAAAAACAGCATTTGCCATGTGTTTGGTGAACGGAGAAGTAGTTCCATTTAATGATTTGATAAACGGGAAAACATTATATCGAACATGTTCAAGCATTTTTTCAGTTGGTGTGATGCGTTTGAACTGGCTCCAACGTAATTCTTCTTTAGGTCTTGGCTGTTTTGCATTTTGCAAAGCAATTTGCATTTCCTGATTTTCAGTTGGATTATCTGAAACATCAACAGGATAGGCGGCTTCATTCACATAAGGAACATATGTCCCACTGAATCTTGAAGCATAATTTTCACCAATAAATTTAGCATCAGCTTCTCGTTTCGCCTCCATGTCGTCAAGGCGTTTCATGAAAATCAAATAAGTAATTTGCTCAATAGCTGAAAGTGGATTACTGATGCCTCCGCTCCAAAGCGTGTTCCAAAGGCTGTTTATTAATGATTTAAGTGTTGGATTATTCTGTAACATTATGCTGCTATTAATTTTTCGGTAAATACTAAAATTTCGTCAATTTCCGCAGGACTGAAAACGCCCCTTATGCCTTGCGGATGAATTAAGGTAAATGGAGATTCAATAAGATTTCGTTTTTGCAATTCACCTTTTTCCAAAATGAAATTGCGTAGCAAATCCATAAATTGTAATTGACGGCTCGATAAATAACTATGCTTAGCAATGAAATCATCAAATGCTTTGGACACAGTTTCATTGAATGATTCCAAAATTTCAATGCCTAAAATGTGTTTTATGAATTGGACAAACTGTGCTTTTCGATGATTGTAAACTCTACGAAGCAAGTCAATAGTAATATGTGGATGCTCATTGTGTAATTCTTCTGCTAACTGTTCAGCTTCCGATGCTGTAATTTCTTTACCTTCCTTTAGTTTTTGTAAAAGTGGATTACTCGAAACTAATTCATTTACTTTTTGCTCAACTAGTTCGCGGTATTTAGCAATACTTAATGCTTCGTGTTGTGGACCAAACTCAACATATTCTTTTTCACTAACTAAATCTTTGAAGTTGAATTTAGCAGGGCCAAGGGGAACGATGGCTTCTCTAAATCGCATTAATGGTGCAATCTTAGTAATTAGGTTGTCAAAATTCTCCTCTGAAATAATTGACCAGTAATGATTTGTTTGACTTTGTCGGATAAGTTTTTCCTCTTTGGCGACTATATTTACTGACAAAGGTAATTCCGCAATTTCTTCTACAATACTATCTTTTAGAGTTTCAAACTTTTCATTTTCGTCAGAAAGTTTTGCCAACGAAACTTCAACAATATCTTTTTCAAATCGCATAGCTTTAAAATCAGTGTCAGAAACAGTTCTGAACAATGGTTTTACAATTGATTTTAAAAATTCGATTTTGCCATTGGATAAATGATTCCAAAAGTTTTCATCTTCTAATCTTTGTAACTCGTGCTTAGCATCTAAAATTACAATTGAGTTTTGCGGAAGCGATTCAATTTGCTTTCTAAGTTTCTCAATTTCATTTTTGGTTATTTCGGTTTTTTCTAACTCAATAGCTTTTTCAATTTTATCTAATCGTACACCGAACAAACGAACAGGCAAAGGAATTTGACCTTTTAATTCTTTTCCTCTTGGGTTTAGTTTAAAATGTTCAAAGTTATCCCAACAATCTAAAATCAAAAATCCGTCTTTCTCTGTACACCAAGGTTTTATTTTTTCTGCTTCAAGTAAACGAGTTCCTCTACCAATCATTTGCCAAAACTTTGTGTAGCTGTATACTGGTTTTGCAAAAACCAGATTTACCAATTCTCTCACATCAATTCCTGTATCTAACATGTCAACACTTAAAGCAATTCTTGGCATGTCGTTATTAGTAAACTGGTCAAGCAATCCGCCTTTTCCGTAAACTCTTGGGTTTTCACTGACTAAAACCTTTGCTAATTCTCCTTTGTATTCAGGGTAAAGTGAATCGAAGATTTCTTCCATGCGTCTTGCATGGGCTTTTGTTGCACAAAAGAAAATTGTTTTGCCTGGCAAAACTCCATTGGCATCTTTAATACATTCTTCCATGAATTCACGAACAATCAAAGCATTTGTACCTCGATTAATTACTTTCTTTTCGAGTTCGGTTCCTTCATAGTTTATTTCTTCAATCTCTTTTCCTTCTAATATTAAATTCTTTTGGTCTTCGAGAGCAATTGTCCTTTTGCTAATTCCTTCTGCCTGAAACTTGGTTTTAATTTTCATTACCTGAAAATTGCACAAGTATGGTGGAATGTGATTTACTGCTTCGTCATAGGAATAAGCATATGTTGGCACTCCATCTTCAGTTTCAAACAATTGAAATGTATTATGGTCGATTACATCGGTTGGTGTTGCAGTCAAACCAAGTGTAATTGTGTTGAAGTAGTCTAAAACTTCTTGATAAGTATTGTAAATACTACGATGACTTTCGTCAACTACAATTAAATCAAAGAAATGCGGACTTAATGTTTTTTCTTCATTGCGAATTATATTCAACATTGTAGGATAGGTGGAAACGTAAATTCTCTTATCTTTTACAATTTCTTTTTCTCCTTGTTTTGGCCATCTTGGTTCATTTGGCAAATGTTCTTTGAAAGCATCAAGTGTTTGGTCTCGAAGTGCAATTCTGTCCACTAAAAACAAAACTCTTTCAACCCAGCCAGTCCTCATTAGAGCATCAACTAAAGCAATACAAGTTCTTGTTTTTCCTGTACCTGTTGCCATAACTAAAAGAAATCTTTTCTTTCGTTTTTCAACAGCTTCCAAAACAGCTCTGATTGCCCCAATTTGATAATCTCTTCCTGCAATTTTTGTATTTATGTATTCTCCTGATAGTGTTTTTCTTTTTTTTCTGATGTACGAATATCTTTCGAGGTCATCACGAGTCGGGAAACCATAAACTTTCTTAGGTGGATAGTTTTCTAAATCCCAAAAATATATGTCGTGTCCATTTGTATAAAAACAAAATGGAAGTTCTCCACCTTTTTCCTTTTGAATATTGTAGCAATATTGTTTTGCTTGTTCTTTGCCAACATTTGCATCAACGCTTGACTTCTTTGCTTCAACAACAGCCAACGGCTTTCCGTCTTTTCCTAAAAGAACATAATCACTGTATTGATGTCCAGCATACGCAGTATGAGCTTCATTAACCATGTTCTCATCTACAATGATGTCAAATTCTTCAATAACTTGAGTACGGTCACCAACATTCCAACCTGCTTGTTTTAAACGGTTGTCTATTATTTCTTTCCGTGTCTGTTTTTCGTTTTTCATAAAGTTGCTAAGATACGGATTGTTGTCTTGTGCGATGGGAGATTTGGCTCTTTTGTAAAGTTTAGGTTGTGTGTCGGCTCGTACGACTTTGCAAATGTGCCAAATGCGGGCAGGCAGAGAAATTTAAAAAAATGCGAAGCGTGGGCTTTTTCTTTCTTGTTAATATTAAGTTCTAATATTTCACTTCTCATATTCTAATTTTCCTATCTATTTATATTTAGTCTTCGGCCTTTTTAGTATGAAGCACAACGTATGTATAAACCAATGTGTGTTATTTCTTATATAGCAAAGAGTTGTGCAACAGTTACCATTGTTACCTGCTGGGCTTTATTGCTCATTGTCATAGTAAATTTTATAATATTTTCTTCCATCAGATTCTATTCCTTGTTCTATTTTGTTTTTGTCTCCATGAATATAAATGTGGAAATTCTTATCTAACTTCAGAACACTTTTAAAAGCTCTTGATTGTTTTTTTACTGCTTGTGATGAAATTTCAAAATTTTCCTGAATAGAGATTTCGTTATTTTCTCTGTAATTATTGTCGAAATTCCGAAAGGATTCTATTAATTCATTGTTTTTAAAAACATCATTCTCAAATTCTTCTTTGTCAAATGAATCATGTGATTTAAAATATTCAACTGACTTATTAAGCAAATCAATTTTGTCAGCCTTCGGTATGTCAAAATCTTCTGAGACTTGTTTTGTTAGATATTGTTTAGTAATATTCAAAAATTCCTTGGTAGAATTGTAGTTGTCATTGCAAGGCTTTAGGTTTAGAAAAATATCCTTCCAAAACTGAGCCTCAACTGATTTGTTGGATTTATCAATTATACATACTTTAAATCCTTCAGATTTTCCCACATTAAATATTAAACACCCCTTGTCTAACTTATCGATATTTATCCCATCGTCATACTTAAGAAAAAAATCATCTGTTTGGTTATCAAGTTTTAAAAAAGGTTGTCTGTTTTCAGATTTAAATATTCCAATAGCTTCTATACTAACTTCTGCGATATTAATGTTTGATAATTTTGTAATAAACAAATCTCCTGATTTTATATTGGGATGAATTGAGACTTCAAACAATTGTTTGGCAATATTGACTGAACTAGAATGAAAAGAGTTTGAATCATCAAAGAATCTACTCGCATAATTGAATAATGGATTCAATTTAAAGTCACCATTTGAAAATGTGAAATTGTAAAACTCAGTTGTTATAAAAGGCTTAAGAAAATATCTGATAAGTAATTCTCTTAGTTTTATGTCTGATATATCTAAAGGAGTTTTTGATAAGTGTAATTCCTCGTCATTGGTCTTATTCCCAACTTTATGCACTGATACCTTTTCAATATTACAATTTGTATAGTCTATCATATTCAATCAATAGTTTTTCCCCATAGGGTTTTTATATGTTCTAATTCAAAGTAATCAAAATCGTTTGCCCAGTTATCATCAATAGAAAATGAATATTTCTCTACGCCAAACCAAACAATAAATATTTCTGGCTGTGTTAAAAACGGAAATTCAAAAAATCTAATTCTGTTTTCATCAAAAATTCTTTGAATTTTCTGTTGATTTGTTTCAATAAATTGTTCGATTTCTAAAGATATGATTTTTTGCTCATCCTTCGAGAAATAGTTCATCAAATTTCTGATTGCAATTATGGATGTATCTCTATCATAATCAATTTTAGCAAATTTGTAAATCTTACCTTCTAACTTCCTAAGCAATGAATAAATATAACTATCAGGATGACTCGTTAAAGCATTGTTCACCGCTGAAATTTCATCATCAGCAATTTCATAGAGTGACAATAATCTATAAACTCTACGATTAAGTTTTGGTGGTATTTCAGAGTCTTGTTTGTATGACAATGAATGAGCTATATTTGACCAAGCATGCTGATTTAAAGTACGAACCTGAATTTCAAAAACCAAATTATGGTAATCAGAATATTTTTTAAATTCTGCAACATTAGTATTAATGCAAGCATCATAATGATTTGAAATGTAACCTAAAGTGTCAAAGCTGAGTTCCTCTTTTTTATATTCAGTGCTTACAATGCTAAAGTATTTTTTTAAGAATATATCTATTAAGTTCATTTCCTCCTGAAAAGAACAAATTATACGAATTCCAAGCTTGTCATTTAAATGCGAATAGGAGTATTCTTTATACTTTAATTTCTTTTTGATTTTTTTTATAATGCTTAATAGCTCTTTTGTCCTAAAAGAAATCTCCGGCAATATTTCACATTCCGTTATATTTGATTTAATAAATAAAGAAACAATTTCCCCCATTTTCCTAAACTTAGGTTCATCCTTTTCCCAAGATGCTGCAATATCTTTTATATTAACAGGCATTAGCTTATAGTCTTAATTTTAGATGTAATTTCAGCCCTGTGTTGACCGTCAGATAATGTTTCAAGCAAGACATTGTCATTAAAAGTTCCATTGCTTCCAGATATTGAAATGCCATTTTCGAATGCTACAACGAATTTTTTAATAAGTCTGTCAATTTGTGTTGTGTCTTTCGGGAAAGATGAAAATGAAAAATTCTTAGTTTGTAAATAATTTTTATAATTATTTTTTTGCTCAATTGTCAATAAATAATCATCAGCGAACTCTTTGGGACTGAGTAATTGATTATTTTTTTGAATGTATGAATTCAAATCTTGTATATATTTAGCTTTTTCGACTTCATCTTCTAGTGTATATATAAACTGTCTAGTGTAATTGTAAAAATACTGGGTAGTAATTTGGGGGTCTTCAAAAGCCTTGCAGCCTAAGAATTTATCAATAAACCAAGTACTAACTTCTTTTTTGGCCCTGATATCAATTTGATAGTCCATAATCATTCCATCAAACTGGGCATCAAAATCATTACGGAGAATGAATAATGCAACCTTGAAAATTTTAGTTTTCTGAGTCAACATTAGGTCTTGAACTTCTTCAATATTATATGATTTCGTTGCTGGGTCAAGAGTTAATTGAGCTCCTTTATCTCTTTCCAGTTTTAAAATTATACAAGTATTATTATAGTTTACTTTTCCAAAAATGAAAACTAAGATTCCAGCAGCATTTGAACCAACCTGAATTTCAAAAAGGAACTTAGCAATTTGCTTTGATTGATTAACTAATTCAGAACCATTTGAGATTAACAAATCATTTGTAATCCATGAAACAGGTGAAGTGTTTTCACTATTAAAACAAATTTTGAATGATTTGTCACTATTTAGAGATTGAACGACTTTATCCTTAAAAAATAATCTCAGACCATCAGATAGTTTACTCTCCTGCTCGCTATATTTAGGTTCATTTGATAAGTCCCCTTTTGAATGCTTTGGAATATCATGTACAATAACTTTTTCAATGATAATTGAACTTGAGTCTATTCTTTTTGCCATAGTTGATTATTTTATTAAAAGGTTAATATCTATGTTTATTTGGTACGATTGCCATTTTTTCAGCCTTGCAGGTAACGTATATATAAACCAAAGTGTGTTATTCCACTATAGTAATAGGTTATTTTACACAACATAAATCACCTACCAAGTGATTCAAAGTTGGCCTGTTGTGTTTTTATCTAGTTGTATAACACAACTTTTTAAATATTTAAACCACCTTTCACAATGCTGGGGAGTAAGCATTATCCTTCTAATGAGGTAAATATAAAAAGAATACATCTAAAACCCTCAATTTCTACAAATTATTTTTCCCATAATAGTGTTGTGCAACAGTTCCAAATGTTGTGCACCGTGTTTTATTTGTTATAATCTAGGCACATATTATAATACTCTTTGATTTCTTTAACAAATCGATAATCATGTAAATCAGAAATTACGTCTTCATAAAAAATCGGTTTGATGATTATCTTGTCAAGTAAATTTTTAAATTTTGAATCAAACCAAAGTTTCCGTTTTTTGTAATCAGATTCGTCTTTATATTGGGCTACACGTTTTTGAACAGTTTCATGAATCTTTATCTTATTCATTGCGACTTCATAACTTTTCTTTTCATCGTATTGTTTCTTTGGCACTATCAAATAAAAGCTTATAGTTAAATCATTTAACTGATTAATTTTACCCGCTCTGTCGATTGTCTCAGTTATGCATGCAATATATCTTGCTGCTTGATTATAAAAGTTAGCATTAGTAACTTTTGGAGAAAACTCCGAGAAAATTTTTGCTTCTATAATTTTCAAATCATTGCCAATTAGTTTTAACGCGCCTTTATTAAAACCATCTCCAATTTGAAATTCACCGATTGCACTATCAGCGTGTGTAAAAGATTCGGCTAATGGATCTTTTTCAAATCTTGCTAAAAAAGGAGAATAAAGCAATGATTCACTGAAATATTTATTGTTTGGCTTTATAAATAAATCATGCTCTTTAAGTCCATAATCGGTCACTGAAAATATCATCAATCTTGTTAACCAACCTTCGCAAAAAAATTCTGTCGGTTGTGTGAAATCTTTCCAATAATTAAAAAAATCAAACAGCTTATTAATGTCGTAATTATTCATTTATATGAGTTTAGTTTATTCAAGGAATGGCTCTGTTTTAACATTCTGACTAACGTAAAGTTAACCTATTGATTATTAACATTCTTTGCTTTCCATTTTAATCTGTATCGTTCTTGAGAAAAAACACCAAGTTCATTAGGATCAAAACCAAATTTAGCGATTTTCTTTCTGATTATTGCAAGTTGTTTCCTTTTTTCATCCAGAAAAACATAGGTCGTTTTTGGTTTGTAGGCTTCTTTCTTGGTAATCATATTCCATAGAATAACAGCTATTTTTCTAGCGGTTGCAGTTATGGCAGCTTGTCTGCCTTTTTTGTATGCAATCTTCTGAAAAAAACGTCCCAGATCCGACTCTTTCAAGTTTCCAACGGCATTAGCCGCATTTCTTAAGGCTATCTTTAATCTGTTACTTCCTTTGGGAATACGGTTTGACAGCACTTTCCCTCCACTTATTTTATTGTTTGGAGCAAGTCGTAACCAAGAAGCAAAATGTTTTGCTGTTGGAAATTTAGAAAAACCATCGGGCCCAATTTCGCTCATTATTGTTATGATAGTAGAATGACTTACCCCTGGGATCTGGTACAAATCAACACCATTAAAATATTGATAGGCTGTTTTATTCAAATCAAGGCCAGTAATTGAGTTCTTATTATTCCTCTTATATGGCTTATCATCTGGAGGAGCAATTTCAGTATCAATTAATACATTTTCTAGAAACGCTGTGATTTTTTGATCACACTTTTCAATTTGATTTTGGTAAAAAAGATGCCGTTCATATTCTTGTCTTAAGCCAAATAAATAATCATCTCTTTCATTACTTACCAATGCCTTTGCTATCTCATCCTGACTTTTGCGACAATTGTAGTGCCGGTGCTTTGATAATTCTTCCGGATCAAGTTCTCCATTACAAATAGCTTCAATAATCTTAATACCAGTCAAACCTGTTACGTCTCTAACAACTACATCTAAACGAAAGTTCAAAAGCTTCAGGTATTTCTGCATCTTGTGGGATGCATCTGCTTTTTGATCAATAATATTTAACCTTTGTCTACAAAGTGTACGAAGTCTTTCAGTTGTGTGATCTGGTAAAAAGCTAGAGGGAAGTAAACCTAGAGAATGTAGTTTTTGAATCCACTGACAATCTCTAACATCGGTCTTCTTTCTGTTCATGTTTTTTGTAAACCGACCACTAGTAAGTACAACATCAATTCCAGAATTAATTAGCTCGACAAATAGATTTTGCCAGTAAGAACCTGTAGATTCTAATGCTACAGTTGTTATTTGGCTTTCTTTTAGCCATTGACACAACTCCATTAAATCCTCTGCATAAACCCCAAACTCACGTACATCAGCATCTGACTGACCAATAGCAACATAATGTGAGCGACTTCCAACATCAATACCTGCACAATTGGGATTGATAATCTCCATAGGAACCTTTTTCATTTTCATTTTTTTTCAATTTAATATATAAAAGGGCCTTATGAGGATGTATCTTTACACTTGAAAATTATTCTGATCGGGGTCTCCGAATGATCGGAGCCACCATTAAAATTTATCAACTGCCTCGGGAATGTACCTCCCGGGGCTTTTTACATCCAGTACCAGAATGACACCGGGACTTACTTGTAAATCACAAGCAGTACCATTTTAAAAACCGGTCTCCCATAAAGCCGGTTGCTAAAATAATGCTCAATCGTTAGCTGGGAAAATCAATAGAATCTGGAAAATTGATATTTTTCATTACATCAATTTGGGAGGATTTTATCTGGGGAATTACAGGCAACGGTGGCGGTATGGTTAGTAAGGGATTGCGGGCTTTTTACCTATCAAGTTACAGTAAATTTTGGAGCGGGTTACTACGCCCCGAAAACCACTGAAACCCTTATTAACTATACCGCGTGTTATGCCGTCGTTTTTATTCAATTAATCCTTCCTCTTTCATTATTTTTAGAGCAATATCAGTCTCAGTAATACCACCTGTCAATGAACCAGGAAGCATTATTAATCTTTTCTTTGTCTTTTCAGAGCTTTCTCGAAAATACACCTCGAATCTTGCTCTCGTTAATCCCTTAATACCCTTTTTAAATAAAGTTTTTTGAATCGAATCTCTATTAATCACAGGTGTTGCTGAATTATTTACGCTTGTCAATATACCATAAATCAAGTAGGCAGCAACTAATCCAAAAAAAATTGTTAAGCCAATCTCTCCAACTTTGTATTTCTCAATGGCAGAATAAATAAGGAAAATAGAAAGTAGTCCATAAATTACTAAAATCCGTGCAATCCCTTTTTCTACAGTCATTTTTGCCACATTTCCAATTACACCATCACGAGTCAGCACTATCCTGTCAGGAAGAATATGGCAAAATCCAGTTTTTGTTTTAAATCTTTTTTCCGTGTCCATTTTTTACTTAATCAATTGTTTCAGGTCTAAATCGGAATCTTTAGCATATTCCCACTTTCTCTTTAAAATAGAGTTATAAATATCTGCAATGTACAAAGGTTGATTGTCATATTTTAATAATCCAAAAATCCGCTTTTTCAAAATCCGACTACCTATCTTTCTATTAATTGGGTAAATTATCGCTCCAAGCAGTAGTCTTGGTAGGGTTAAAATTATCTCAAGCAGAAATGGTAATATTAAATCTCCTTCTGGTCTCATATGTCGGCTAAATTCAAAATCAGAATGTTCGTCAATTGGATATTTATCAAGTATAGGATACATTAATTCATCCCAATCATCGCCGTATATTCCAAGGTCATTATTTATTGTTGTATCAAGATTCAAATTTTCAATTGGTACTCTTAAGACCTTTGATATAATTCCGATTAAATCATCATATGTTTGTTTAGTGTCTGTCATTTTGTTAAAATGCGGCATAACGTATGTATAAACCAATGTGTGTTATTTCACTTATAGCAAAAGGTTGTGTTACACAACTTAGGTTTTTTCTATGTAATTCAAAATCATTATATTGTATTTTTTATCTAGTTGTATAACACAACCTTTTGTAATTGTTAAACCAACTTTCACAATGCTGGGGAGTAAGCATTATCCTTCTAATGAGGTAAATATAAAAATTAAAAATGTAAAACCCTCAATTTCTATGAATTATTTTCATACCTACAATAGAAAAAGGAGCCTAATTTTAGGTAACTATATATCCGTTTGCACTAAGATGTTTAATTTTTTAAAAAGAAAAAGAGCGGTTGATTTGTATTAAAAATCTTCCATACACTCAAACACCTTGGGATTAATATTGTCAAGCCTAAAATCAATTAGTTCTCGAACATCTTTCTTAAATCTTTTTAAGACCTTTATTTTAAAGCACACATTCTTAGAGACAACAACTTTTACTATTCCAGATTCAGCAATATGCTTTATTTGTTCCCCTGTTAATGCTATATGAAATACATTTGAATACCTGTCAATGTTTCCTGAATAAATCCCAAAATCACAAGATTTATTTTGTGCTATAATATTAAGCCCATTTCCTAATTCTATTCTAATAGTATCACCTATGTTTGCTTTCCTCTTGTATTTACTATGAAAAAGAATATCAGCATCATATACAGCTTCTTTCTCTACGGAATTATAGGTCTTATTAAATGAAATAAACAATACAGGTAGTTTTTTATGCTTTGATAAAAGGAGTGGCCCGGTAGAGGTGTAAATATCTTCTTTGTTTCTGATTACTGTATATCCCTGGGCATTAGAAATGGTTGTCAAAGCCAATAAAACGGAGAGAATTATAAAATGCTTCATAATGTTTTTTTTGTGCCAGTCCCCAGTTGGCATTATTCAAAAAAAATAGCGTGGGGATTACCTTTCTGATGTGTGGCATCGGCATGCCAAGTACGCAAAAAGATAGCCCACGCTATAGCATGAGCATTACTTTTTTCTTGCGTACTATTGAAAACTGCCGATTTTCACATCAAGAATAGAGTAAGCTATTTCATTATGTCTTTATAGAACAATATTAGTGAGTTTATAGATAAATAACAAAATTATTTTCAGCTCTTACATGGAAATTTTTTTTTAAAATAAAATTTTTTTCAGAAAAATAGTGCAAACGTAATCCCCCACAGACTAAGCCCCCCTACTTTTTTGGGGAGGAAACACCCCCCACCAAGCCATATCGCTTTATTGATTTTTAGCCTGGCATAATAATCAATTTGAATTGATACTCCTTCTACAGTAGAATGAAGGTTTGGTATTCACTTAATTAAAACTTAATAACATGGTACGAATTGTAAACTTTAAAGAAAGGGTAACAGAGAACAGGACGTTTTATGTCCTGGAGCTACACGGAGGTGTAGAAATGGTTAAAAATGAAAATACGGGGCAGTATTTTGCCACGTCAAAAAAAGCCTTTGTAAGCTCTACATTTGATAAATCAGCCTGTGAGCTGTTAATAGGTTCTGAACTGGATGGAGAAATCCATAAGGTTCCATGTAAACCCTATGAGTATTTTAGTAAGAAAACAGGGGAGAAGATGATCCTGGATCATACCTATGTTTTTATCCCTGCCAATTCACAAGATAATGAAAATGCTGATGTAGAAGAAACCCTTGAGTTAGCAGAGATATAACACTATGGATATAGCAGAAATAGAAGTCTCATATACCAACCTAAACCCTGTGAAGGTAAAAATACAAAGCAGCCAGGATGTTTATGGTTTTATTCTCAAGAACTGGGATGCAGGTATCTTAGAATATAAGGAGGTTGTAAAGTTGATCCTTCTTAATAACGGGAACTTTGTAATAGGTATCCATGAACTCTCAAGAGGTGGTATAAACTCAAGTATCATTGATGTTAGGCTATTGTTTGGTGTAGCCCTTAAATGTAATGCTTCAAACATCATCTTGGTTCATAACCACCCCAGTGGAAACTTAAAGCCAAGTGAACCTGATAAATCAATCACAAAAAAAGTCAAAGTTGCAGGAGAGCACCTGGATATTAACCTTCTAGACCATTTGATTATTACCAAGGAATCATACTACAGTTTCAATGATGAGTGTTTATTGTAGGAAATGGAACATTACCCCGGTGTGTTCTTCCCCCTAAGAGGGGTAAATGAGGGATATAAAAAGAAATGTCGTTTTACATCTACATTTTAATATAGCTTTTTTTACCTCTCACTCTCCTTGGAAGAGAGAATATCAAGCCTGATTTTGTGAGTTGGTATTTGCTGTCATGACAAGATTAGTGTCATTTTAAAATTAACTTTTTTAAATATTTTACGATGAAAACATTAAGAGAAAAAAGAATATCAGTAAAAATACTGTTATTCAGTGTAGTAGGAATGCTTATTGCTTACATAGGTAAAGTTCCTATGCGGGATTGTAAACCATTTGTTTTTAAAAAGCAACTGGACTTCCCATTGAATTACTATTGTGTTGATGTCTTTGGAGTGGAGATCTCCTATAGCTTAATTTTAATATTACTGGTCATTTTATTAGGTTTAGGGGGATATTTATTTCTTTATACAACAGATGCAGAAATCTTGGTTTGGGTAAAAAAAGTTGTAAAGAAAATGAATAAGTTCTTCAAGAAAATGAGAAAATACTTCAGTAATCATTCAGAGGTGTGAAGTTAGGTGTGCATGTCAAGTTATAGATCACTTAACCCTGGACATTCTTTACTTACACACTTTCTGAAACAGTGTCTTAACAGATTTGAAAACAATTAACAAGAGGACTAAAAAAAGTCCTCTTGTTAGTTTGTTAAATATTCGTCACTTCGTCACTTCTGGCTCTTTAGAGTTGCCCATTTCTATATCAACTAATGACTTGCTATTACTTTTTCGATGTGTTAATTTATAACCTCTTTTACTCCCCCATTTATCGAGGTAGTTTTTAAATGCTATAATAGAGATGTTCTTACTTTCAATAGGATACTTCTCTCTAAATTCAGTATATAGTTCTGATTTATCTATAGTAACCTCATTATTCTTACTAAACACTATCTTTGAGTCTGTAAACTCAACAAAAGCCGGAGAAGTCTCAGATATTAGTTTGTTTTCTTCTAAGTTTATTGAGGTTGTATACATGATTCCATTTGCCAGATAAAATTGACAATAATTTATCATATCATTGTAAAATAGATTTCTTTCTTCTGTATCCCAATCATCAAACAAACGATGATTAAACTCATCAAATGGAGTGAAGTTTCTATTGTAATAAGGGGCGATTTCAATTTCAAGCCGTCTTCTTAAATCAGAATTTCCTCCAGAGCTTTGAATCATGTAATTAGAAGTTATCAAAAGTTTTGGGCTTAAGTTGCTGGGTATTGTATATGGAGTTTTGAATTTTTTCTCTACTGTAAGATTCTCTGTAATTACTGAAAAGAATTCTTCAAATTTGAAATCTTTATTTACGTCGTCTATATTTAAAACTCTATGGGTAAAATCTATATCTTGGAAGAAGAATTTGTTCCCTTTACTATTTAATCTTTTACCGTCTTTATATAGTGCAGATATTGTTTCTCTCACTGCTCTTCCGATAAGAGATTTTCCTGTTCCTCCATGTGCAGCTCCTGAAAAATCTAATTTTTCATCTACTAATATTACTGCTTTTGTTAGTTTGGAATCCTTGAAACCATGGATTAAAAATCCAAGTGAACTTGTCAAAAAACGAAATCTATCACCGTCTTTATTACTAAGATTAAATAAAAACGTATTAAACTCTGATTTTCCCAGTTCATTAATTGGACTGAAATCATGATTTTTTATTTGGTCTTCAAAAACATATCCTTCATAAGATTCATATGGGATTAATTTTATGGCATCTTTAGTTACCTCTAAAATTCCATTATTGAAAAAGAAGTATGCTGTGTTTTTTGTACAAGGGTTTAGCTCTATATCTTTAATAATATCTATTGCTAGAAATTTCCTGTTGTTGATTAAATCCCTTTTTAAGAAGGCTTCCCAAACATGAGGTTTGTCTTCTTGACGTAGAATAATCTCCTTTATGTCTTGCATAACATCTTGTTCCTGAGGAAAACAAATTATTGATTTCTTTTTGATTTTTATTAGACTATAGCCTCCATTCAGAACCTTTAGCTTTCTATATCCAAGAGATTCTAGAAATTCTATCACTTTTGAGATTTTGATATCTACTTTTTCTCCTTCGAGTTCTGTATAAAATTGAGATTTGTTAGATTCTTCTGTCATTCTGTTTTGTGTTTAATTTGTTAATTATTTTTCTTTGAATTTCTTCATTTGAAGGAGTTTTATTCCTTAGCATCCAGGTTATTAAATCTTCTTTTTTGAAGTATATTAGTTTTCCTCCTGGTTTATAAAAAGGAATCCTTCGTTCGTGAGTTAATTTGTACAATGTACTTTCGGCTACACCTAATATTTTAGATGCCTTTTTGAAGCTAACAATTTCCTCCTCACCTGAGCTTTTATTCTGCTCGTTAGTTTCATTTACTTTTTCATCTTGCATTAAATTTAAAATTTATGAAGTTGTCAAAAGTTAAGTTTCGATTTGTCATTCTGAATTTATTTCAGAATATGTTTCGGCTAATCATCAATACTTTGAGATGCCGAACCAAGTTCAGTATGACATTAATTTCAGCTAACTTTTGCCAGCTTCTATTAAAAAGAGAACTATTTCTCTTTTTCTGGGGCAAATGTAAGTACTTGGAATAAAACAACATGAAACACTATCTCAAAGAAAAAAAATAATGTGTTTCAAAATTTTATTAAGGGAAAAGGGAAGTTATCTATTGATATAATTTGCTATTACTTTTTCATCAACCGAATCAATAATTGCGTTTATATCACCTAAATCAATAATTTCTTTAAAATCAACATCATTGAAATCCATTTTTTTCTTTTTACTATCAATTGGTATCTGGGAAATAATTAGGAAAGCTCCAATGAATCTTTTTGAATCTGCCTGTGATAATCCTTTTTGTTGTAAAAAATTAAAAAGGTTTTTAGCTACTGTTTTTTTTATATTGTTCCATTCCTCTAAATGATATGTAAGAGTCAGTATTTCTTCTTTCCTTTTTTCAAAATTTTCTAAATTAAGGTTGTATTTTTCACAAAGTGATGATAGTATCTCACTTGTAACAAAGAAATTTTCTGATTTAAACTGAGCAAAAGGGTTTGAGTAGTAATCAATGACAATTATAGAATTCTTATTTGGATTTTTTAAAAAAGATTCTAGGATTGATAAAAGGTTATTATAATCATCAGTTGCATGCAGGAAACTTTCATGAAGTTTGTCATTAGGATCTGTAATAAACCAATGTAACGAAATTTTCTCTTGAGATGCACATGAAAGTAAAAGAAACTCCTCGCTATATTCATTCAATTCATACTTGTAGAACTGACTCTTATTACGCCTGCTACCTTCAAATATAAAAAGCTTGTTAAACAATTCTACTATAGTTTGAGGAATTTTTACCTGGTCATACATCTCAATGAATTCTGATAAGAAATCAGGGTTGTCAGGAAGTAGTTCTTTAAATGACTTTATGGTGAAAATTTTTAAATTGTTTTTAGGGGCGTTTTTAAAGTCCTGAGCTTCAAAATATTTCCAAATATAAGTTTTAGGGGTATTCATTTGCTTATTAATAATTTTATACCCAAATATAAATACATAAATAGGATTTACAAAATGTTTGACCTATGTTTGACTTAATTGAAATAAAAAAAGCCCTACATTTCTGTAAGGCTTTATTCTCTAGGTCGGGGTAGCAAGATTCGAACTTGCGACCTCCTGCTCCCAAAGCAGGCGCGATAACCGGACTACGCTATACCCCGAAATTCTTTAAAGAACGATCTTCTTTTTCTGCGGAGAGAGGGGGATTCGAACCCCCGGTACCAGTTGCCCAGTACGACAGTTTAGCAAACTGTTGGTTTCAGCCACTCACCCACCTCTCCGTTAGGCAGTATATCCGCCATCTGGCGAATGATTTTAGCTGCTTTTCTTACCTCTCCTGTAAGAGGTCTGCAAAATTATAAAATAGATTGATATTCACAAAAGTTTTTTTTGATTTTTATTTTCTTTTTCTTTACGAAATTTGTAATTAAGAACTTATATAAGAATTATATGTCTAAAAACCTTGAAATAAAAGCCAAATGTAACCATCTTGATAAGATCAGGGAAATCCTTTTAAAAATGAATGCCGATTATAAAGGCCTGGATCATCAGATTGATACTTATTTTAATGTAAAAAACGGGAGGCTCAAGTTACGGGAAGGTTCCATCGAAAATAATTTGATACAATACAAACGTCCCGATCAGTCAGGCCCAAAGCAAAGTGATTTCAAGTTGTTTAAAACAGAAAAAGGAAGTGATTTAAAACCAATGCTTAAAATGGCTCTTGGTATAAAGGCTGTGGTTGACAAAAAACGAGAGATTTATTTTATCGAAAATGTGAAATTTCATTTGGATAGTGTAAAGCACCTCGGGACTTTCATCGAAATTGAAGCTACTGACCTGAATAATGAAAGAACCCGTGATTTTTTGCTGAAACAATGTTCGCATTACCTTGAAATTTTTGGGGTAAATACTGACGACTTGCTTGAAAAATCATATAGCGATATGATAATGAGTGATAAAAAATGTTAAAATCGCTGATATTTAATTTTTTATGTATACTTTTGCCGAGCCTGTTTTAAACAGGCTTTTTTTATATTATGGGAAAGATTGTTGGTCGAAATAAGATTTTAATACTGTCGCTTGTATTGTTAGCAACTTGCTTTTTGTTCTATCAATTTTATCCCAAACTAATCATTCGTTTTTGCTTTTTTGCTATATTATTTCTCATTGATGTTTACTTGTGGAAGGTTTATATAAGAAAACGCAACTTAACGAACCGCTTATTAAATCGCTTTCTTTTATTCGTTTATTCCCTTCCGTTTATTTTGTTTCTGTTATTCAGCCAAATCGGACTTTTTAACGGAGTAAAAATTTTATATCCCACTTTGTTTGCCAATCTTGAACGAGCAATCTTGATCATATATGTTGCTAAATTATTCCCTTTTTTTGCGGCTATTTTTAGCGATTTGTTAAGAGGCTTGAAATACCTGAAAAAACACTATATTGCTCGTAAAAAGAATAATGAACTGGCCGAAGGTGAAAAAATAAGCCGTAGCCGTTTTATAAAAAACATTGGGTTGTTTACCGGAGGAGTTGTTTTAGGAACCATGGTTTTTGGCCAGTTTAAATGGACCTCAAACTTTAAAATCCATTCACACATTATTCCGATAAAAAAGCTTCCTGAAAGTTTTAAAGGTTTTAAAATTGTTCAGATTTCCGATCTACACCTGGGAAGTTGGGCATCAGTAAACCCAATGATTGAGATGGTTCAAATGATTAACGATCTTGATGCAGATGTGGTTGTTTTTACCGGCGATCTTGTGAATATGAAAACCAATGAAGCCTTCCGTTTTGAAAATATACTAAGTGAAATAGAAGCTAAACACGGGGTATTTGCGGTTTTGGGAAACCATGATTATGGTGGGTATGCCCAATGGAAAAATACTTTGGCTAAAGAAAAAAATCTTGTCGATTTATTTGATTTATATAGCCGGATGGGGTGGCGGCTTCTGCTAAATAGCAGTGTTAAGATTGAAAATGACAAACAGGAAATTGCTCTGATTGGTGTAGAAAACTGGGGGCAATCTCGTCGTTTCCCGAGGATTGGCGATGTGAAAAGAGCTACTGAAGGTTTGGATGATTCTATAGTAAAAATATTATTGTCGCATGATCCGAGCCATTTTGAGAAAATAGTCTCAAAACAACATCCCGAAATTGACCTAACCCTTTCCGGGCATACACATGGTTTTCAGTTTGGTATTGAAACCAATAATTTCAGGTGGAGCCCTGCACAATACCTTTATGAATATTGGGCCGGTTTGTATAAGGTGAAGCATCAATACCTGTATGTAAACAGGGGGACAGGCTTTTCCGGCTTGCCCGGTCGGATTGGAATATTCCCCGAAATTACCGAAATCATCCTTATTTAGTTTAAATGTTAATTAATTGTTAATTCGGTAAATAAATACTTAAAGTAGGTGTTTGCTGAATTATCTTTGTATTACATGTGACTTGAAATGATAATTTAATCAGATAGTTATTTGTGACAATGCCACTGTGAGAATTATTATTAAGTGATGTTGATGTTGATTATACGACCAAAGCTAAAGCTAAGCTAAATTTACAGTGTAATTCTCTTACAGATGTAAATAAAAAAACCCCAGAGATGGGGTTTTTTTATTTATAATTTTTTATATTTGACCTAAGTAATGTTTTCTCCCCAAATATTACTTTGTTTGTGTAAAATAATAGAGAATAATAATATCATTTTTATGAAAAAGAATATCTTAATTTCTGCTTTTGCTTGTGTTTGTATATGCTTATTGATTAACTCTTGTAATAAAGGGAGCGGTAGTGATGGGGAATCTGTGGATCCAGCGGAACTACCAACAATATCTACTAATTTAGTTACCCATTTAACAAAAACAACGGCTTTGTCTGGTGGAGAAGTGATTTCAGAGGGGGATTCTCCAATTATATCATTAGGAGTTTGCTGGGCAACACATGAAAATCCTACTGTTGATGATGAGAGAACCCTGGATGCTGAAGGTGCTGCTACTTTTATATCAAATATAGGGGAGCTGGAGGAAAATACGGCTTATTATGCTAGAGCTTACGCCAAAACCTCAAAAAGTACAGCTTATGGGAACCAGGTTCAATTTACAACTTTAAGTGGTGATGCAATTTATGGTTCTTTCGTTGATCCGAGAGACGATAAGGTTTATGAAATTGTGAAAATTGGGACTCAAATTTGGTTTGCTCAAAACCTGGCTTATGTTACAGAAAACTATAAGTGGCCCAATGATAATGAAAATGTTGGCGAAGAATATGGGAAATTATACACATGGAATGAAGCTATGGATGCTTGCCCGGCAGGATGGAAATTGCCATCTAATTCAGACTGGGAAAATCTTGAACGTGAAATAGGGGTATCTTCATCAGAACTTGATATATTGGGCTGTAGAGCTAATGGTAGAGGGGCTACTTTAAAATCGACAGAAGGGTGGGCTGGAAATGGAAATGGATTTAATAATTATGGTTTTAATGCTTTTCCTGCAGGCTCATTTTATAATAATGGAGATGTATATGGGTTTAGTACCAATGCTTATTTTTGGAGTAGTACGTCATCTTCAAGTACTCGAGCAAGAGCAAGAGGGCTTGAAGCATTTCATTCTAAAATTTGTCAGGATGATATGAGCAAGGAAAATGTTTTTTCAGTTCGGTGTATGAAAAATGTAACTGTACAAGATTAGTGATAAAAAAATCCTCCCGAAAAGGAGGATTTTTTTGTTATAGTTTGAACCAGGGTTCTACAACCGTGGTTTTATCTTTGGGTTCATTTTTATGACGGAACTCATTGGTTTGGTTATTGTAAATATAATCTTCACTCCATTCTTTATAATTTTCGCTAATTTGTTTGATCCCATCTATGACAAAATATAAATCTTTGTTTGTCATTGTTGGGTGCAGCGATAAACGTATCCAGCCGGGCTTATCCGATAAATCACCCGAATTAATTTTTTGGGTAATAGAATGAGATTTGTCGTAACTAACGTCTAATAAATAATGCCCGTAGGTTCCTGCACAGGCACAGCCACCTCTTACCTGAACGCCAAATTTATCGTTCAGTAATTTTACAACCAGGTTAAAGTGTATGTTTTCAAGATAAAAAGAGATGATGCCAAGGCGGTCTTCAATATTATCGGCCAAAATATTTAAGCCTTTAATTTTTCGCATTTCTTCAAAAGCAATTTTAGTCAATTCTTTTTCCCTGACATGAATATTTTTGGTTCCCATTTGGTCTTTAACTTCAATGGCCAGTGCACTCCGGATACATTGAAGGAATCCGGGGGTTCCGCCATCTTCACGGGCTTCAATATCGTCAATGTATTTGTATTCGCCCCAGGGGTTGGTCCAGTCTACGGTTCCTCCACCAGGGTTGTCGGGAGATTTGCTGTTGTAAAGCGATGAGTCAAAAATTAAAACACCGGATGTGCCGGGACCTCCAAGGAATTTGTGAGGTGAAAAGAAAATGGCATCCAGTTTTTCCATGGGATCTTCAGGGTGCATGTCAATATCGACATAAGGTGCCGAAGCCGCAAAGTCAACAAAACAAACCCCTCCATATTCGTGCATTATTTTCGCCATTTCATGGTATGGAGGAATAACGCCTGTTACATTTGAACAGGCCGAAAAAGACCCGATTTTAAAAGGACGGTCCTTGTATTTTTCAAGCAATTCTTTCAATGCCTCCAGATCAACCAGTAGATCTTTATCCGGGGGAATTACTACAACTTCAGTGTTGGTTTCATACCAGCTTGTTTGGTTAGAATGGTGTTCCATATGAGAAATAAAAACAACAGGTTTGATGCGTTTCGCCTGACATTCTTTATCGGTCATCATTCTGCAACCTTTCAGTCCTAAAATCCGTTGTAGTTTATTAATTACCGAAGTCATTCCCGAACCGGCAGTGATAATCACATCATTAGGTCCTGCATTAACATGTTTTTTAATGAGTTTTTGGGCCAGGTGGTAAGATTTTGTCATCAAGGTTCCTGTTTCGCTTGTTTCGGTATGCGTGTTGGCAACCCAGGGACCGAACACTTTACTCATTTGCTTTTCGATAGGTGCATAAAGCCTCCCGCTGGCGACCCAATCGGCATAAAGCAGTTTCTTCTTCCCGTAAGGTGTTGTAATTGTTAAATCATTCCCAATCGTATTTTTCCTGAACTTCTTAAAGTGTTTCTCCATTTTAATCTTCATTAATTCGCTTACTTTGTCAGTTGCAAATTTATGACAATTATATAACTAATATGGGTGATTGAAACTTAAAATTTATATTAATATTCCTTTTGAAACTTTCACCAATTCAACCTTAACTTTTCCACCAAATACCTGTAAATTAACCCAGTTATTGTCTTCGCTGAACCATTTGTATTGAGTGCCTACTCTTACGAGGTGAATCATGCTTTGATTTGTTGAATTTAAGCGGATAATTACACCGCCGTTTTTGGTGTCGTCTTTACCATAGTTTACAAATAAACGGAGATTCCCGGTTGATTCGGCACTTTTTACAAGAATGTAGATGTAGTTCGATTTTCGGTCCTTAATAGGAATAGGAGTAAAGTTTAAACGTTTTTGTTCGCCATCATTAATCGCCAGGTTTTGATTATTAATCACAACGAGTGTGGCAGCCTCAAACATTTCAGTAATTTCATTAATCCGGCTGATTGCAAATTGTTCTTCGAGCAATATCCTATTGGCTTCCTGATAAGAATGTAAAGCTTTCTCATAAACCTTTGCCTTAAAATAATCATTGGCTTCGGCAATGAGTTTGTCGTATTCAGCCTTGGCTTTATGGTAATTTTCTTCAATAACCCGGTTGATCTGAGCCGTTTTTTGTTTAGGGTAAGCCTCGTTTGGTTTTAGTGAGGAAGCTTCGTTAAGAACCGCAATTGCATTCTTGTATTCGCTTAACAGGAATAAACTATCGGCGGTTTTAATTTTAGCATCGTAAGCTTTTTGTACAGCAATGGCTCGTTGTTCAAAAATATCTTTGATTTTTACCAATTGCTGTTGGGGATAGTCCTCGTTGTTTTTATAACCTAAAGCTTTTCGGTATTCGCTTTGGGCTTCAATTAGTTTGTCTTCTTTAAAATAGGTGTCGGCAAGGCTGATTGAGTTTTGATAGTTTTGCTCAGCAGTTTGTTCGGCGGCAATACGATCGAGTATGCTGTTGATTTCTGTCAGCTTTTGGATGGGGTATTTTTCTTCCGGTTTTAAATCCTTGGCTTGTTCAAAAGCCAGCTTTGCATTCACATATTTTTCTTGTTTCAGCAAATTTTCGGCTTCCGTAATTTTTGCCTGGTAGTTGGCCAGCAATTCTTTTTCTGCCTGAATCTCTGTCTGGATTTTTGTTATTGCAGAAATCTTTTCTTCCGGATAGTTATTTTCGGGAAATAACTTTTGAGCCTCGGTATAATTGATTTTTGCTTGCTCATAATCTTTGGCAATAAAATATAAATCGGCATTTTTAATGAACTCCTCGTATTGGTGTTGACGTTCGGCTTCGGCCTCGACAATTTTTATTTGACCAGCAATTTCCGTTAGTTTTTGTTTAGGATAAGCTTCGTTTGGTTTCAGTCGGTTCGCAAACTCAAACTGAATTTTTGCATCCTTCCATTGTTGTTGGGCAATGTGCTGATTGCCCAATTTTACGGCATTATCAAAGTCTTGTTGTTCGGTGGTTGCTTTGGTTTCGATAGCCAGATTTACTTTGTCCAGCATTTCTTTCGGGTAGCTTTCACTAGGCTTAATTTTGGCAGCTTGCTGGTATTTTTCTTTGGCGTTTTCTAGGTCTTTCACTATGTAAAATTCATCGGCAGCAAGAATAATGGAGCGGTATTTTTCCAGTTGCTCGATCAACGGATTTAGCTCGTTGATTTTTTGTTTGGGGTAGTCTTCCTCTGGAAATAACTTAGTTGCCAGCTGATAGTTTTCCAATGCTTTTTCCCATTGGGCCCGGTTGAAGAAATCATTCGCCTTGGTAAGGGTTTCGTCATAAATTTTTCTTTTTTCACCTAAATCCTGTACCAAAAGGGCAATTTCTTCGAGGCGTTGCTTGGGATGTAATTTCTCGGACTTTAACCCTAAAGCATATTGATATTCCAAGCGGGCATTGGCATAGCGTTTTAGTTTAAAATAACGGTCGCCGGCGGTAATGGCTTGGTTATAATCGTTGGTAAGTTCTGCTTCTTCGTGGATTAAGCGATTAATTTCCTGTATCTGTTTTTGGGGATATTCTTCGTTCGAAAAGAAAGTGAGTGCTTGTTTATAGTAAGTACTTGCCAGTTTGTATTCTTTCTTTTTAAAATGAAAATCGCCTTCTTGAAGCAGTTTTGAATATTCCAGTCGTACTCCCGATTGCGAGTTCATAAAACGGATACACTCATCAATACGTTTGGTAGCGTATTCGTCTTCTTTTTTGAACCGTAAAGCGTACTGGTAAGCAGCTTTGGCATTCATATAATCACCTTTGTTAAAATAAGTATCGGCCGATTTGATGGTTTCACGGTATTTTGAATCTTGTCCAAATGTTTGGAGGCTTAAAACCAGGAAAAATATCAGAACTAATTTTAAAATTTTCATAAATCTGAGGTGATTATTTCGAGTCAATTATTGAAAACGATTTTGAGGGTTAATTATTGTTGTGTTCAATGATTCCATCTTTAATGGTCAGGATGCGATCCGACATATTTGCCAAATCTTTATTGTGGGTAACGATCACAAAGGTTTGCTTGAACTCTTTACGGAGCTGAAAAAACAGTTTGTGCAATTCAACGGCAGCGTTCGAATCGAGGTTGCCCGAAGGTTCATCGGCCAATACAATGGCAGGATTGTTAATTAATGCGCGAGCCACGGCAATCCGTTGCTGCTCGCCACCTGAAAGTTCGGATGGCTTATGCTCAGCCCGATCTAAAAGGTTTAAAAAATCAAGGAGTTTTTTTGCTTGCTGTTCGGCTTCTTTCTTCGATTTCTTTGCAATGAAAGCCGGGATACAGATGTTTTCAAGAGCCGTAAATTCGGGCAGTAAATGATGAAACTGAAATACAAACCCGATTTTTTTATTCCTGAATTCGGCCAGTTTTTTTTCGCCCAGTTTGTTAACCTCGGTGTTATTAATCATTAAAATCCCTTTATCAGCCTGGTCAAGGGTTCCTATAATTTGTAACAAGGTTGATTTTCCGGCTCCGGAAGCGCCAACAATGCTTACAATTTCCCCCTCGTTTATTTGAAGGTCGATTCCTTTAAGAACTTTAAGGTTTCCAAACGATTTATGTATATTTTCGGTGATTATCATAACAGGGCTTTAGTGCAAAGATAGAAAAAAGCAAAAATAATTTTCGGGGATTATTTTCTATTTAAAAACTCCGCAAATAAAAAAAGAATTCTGTAATTTTGATTAATTAAAAACCAAACAACCAAATCATGAATTTACACGAGTATCAAGGAAAGTCAATATTAAAAAGTTACGGAGTTGTTGTTCCGGAAGGTTATGTTGCCGATTCGCCGGCTAAAGCTGTAGAAATGGCAGAACTACTACAACAAAAAACGGGAACTAAATTTTGGGTGATAAAAGCTCAGGTACATGCCGGTGGACGAGGAAAAGGTGGCGGCGTTAAGTTGGCAAAATCCTTGCAGGAAGTTCATGATATGGCAAAACAAATTATTGGTATGCGTTTGGTTACGCCCCAAACTTCTGCCGAAGGTAAATTGGTCCGGCGTGTTATGGTTCAGCAGGATGTGTATTATCCCGGCGAATCGGAAATTAAAGAGTTTTATATCAGTGTATTATTGAACCGCCAAACGGGCCGTAACATGATTGTTTATTCGCCTCAGGGTGGAATGGATATTGAACATGTTGCTGCAGAAACTCCTGAACTGATTTTTAAAGAAGAGATTAATCCTGCGGTTGGAATTATGTCTTTCCAATGCCAAAAAATAGCTTACAATTTTGGATTGACAGGAAAAGCTTTTAAAATGATGGTGAATTTTGTAGAATCTTTGTACAAAGCTTACCAGGAATCGGATGCTTCGTTGTTTGAAATTAACCCGGCTGTAAAAACTTCTGATGACCAGATTATGGCTGTAGATGCCAAAGTGGTGATCGACAACAATGCTTTGTTCCGCCATTCGGATATTGCCGAAATGCGTGATTTGAATGAAGAAGATCCCATCGAAGTTGAAGCTTCTAAGTTTGATCTTAATTATGTAAAACTGGACGGAAACGTTGGCTGTATGGTAAACGGAGCTGGACTGGCCATGGCAACCATGGATATTATCAAACTTTCGGGTGGTGACCCTGCCAATTTTCTTGATGTTGGCGGATCGGCTGATGCTAGAAGAGTAGAAGAAGCTTTCAGGATTATTTTAAAAGATGAAAACGTAAAAGCTATTTTAATCAATATTTTTGGCGGTATTGTCCGTTGCGATCGCGTTGCCGAAGGCGTAATTGAAGCGGTAAAATCAATCAAAGAATTAAATGTTCCGTTGATTGTGCGCCTGCAGGGAACCAATGCCGAAGAAGCCAAGAAAATGATTGACGAATCGGGCTTAAAGGTTCTTTCGGCTATTGCGCTGGAAGATGCCGCTAAACTTGTTACTGAAGTTTTAAGTTAAAACACATATAACATATGTATAAAAAAAGGTGGACTCTTGTCCACCTTTTTTATTTTCTTCTGGTCAAAATTATTTCAGTTTTAAATCGTTTATAATTGCTTGTAATTTTTGATCCAGCTGCTGGTATAAGCTTTCAAAATCGTCCCTGTTTTTCAGTTCTTCTTTTACGCTAAAATAGAATTTTATTTTGGGTTCTGTTCCTGATGGACGAACACTGATTTTGCTTCCATCTGCGGTAAAAAATTGCAAAACATTTGATTTTGGTAAATCAATAACTTTTTCTTTGCCTCCGGCCAAATTAAATTCTTTGGAGGTTTGGTAATCCTTAATGGCAATAACTTTTGAACTGTTAATTTCTTTCGGAGGATTGGTTCTGAATTCGATCATCATTTGCTGGATTTCTTCGGCTCCCGATTTCCCTTTTCGAACAATAGAAATCAGGCTTTCTTTATAGAATCCATATTCCAGGTAAATATCGATCAAAATATCATAAATAGTTTTGCCTTGCTCGGCGGCCCAGGCTGCGGTTTCAGCAATAATGGAACAGGCACTGACAGCATCTTTATCGCGGATAAAATCGCCAATCATAAAGCCGTAGCTTTCTTCGCCACCGCCAATAAAGGTTTTGATGCCTTCGTTTTTGCGGATGATGTCGGCAATCCATTTAAAGCCGGTCAGTACGTCGTAGTATTCAACGCCGTTTTTGACGGCCAAATCAGCCATTAGCTCGGAAGTAACAATGGTTTTTATAATATATTCTTTGCCGGTAAGCTTGCCGTTTTCTTTCCATTTTTTTAGGAGGTAGTACGTTAGCAGGCAGGCGGTTTGGTTCCCGTTTACCAACACAAATTCGCCCGAATGGTTTTTTACGGCAATACCTACGCGATCAGCATCGGGATCGGTAGCCATAACCAAACTGGCTCCGATTTTTTTTGCTTGGTTGATTGCCATTTCCAGCGCAGCTGATTCTTCCGGATTAGGAGACACGACGGTTGGAAAATTCCCGTTGGGGGTGCTTTGCTCTTCAACCAGCGCAATTTGTGTAAATCCAAATTCTTTTAAACATCTGGGAACCATGGTTGCCCCGGTTCCATGAATAGGAGTGAAAACAATTTTTATATCCTTGTGTTTTTGGATGGCTTCAGGCGAAAGTGATAGTTTTTTTATTTCTTCAATATAAAGTTTGTCAATGTTTTCCCCAATAATTTCGATTAATTGTTGGTCTCCTTCAAAATTTATTTTAGCAACATCTGTAATTTTTTGAACCTCGGTGATTACATTTTTGTCGTGCGGTGGAATGAGTTGTGCCCCGTCGTTCCAGTAAGCTTTGTAACCATTGTATTCTTTGGGGTTGTGCGAAGCCGTGATGATAATTCCGCTATGGCACTTTAACTGGCGGATTGCAAACGAAATTTCAGGGGTGGGGCGTAAATCTTCAAACAAATAAACTTTTATGCCGTTGGCCGATAAAACCTGGGCCGCAATTTCCGAAAATTTACGGCTGTTATTTCTGGAGTCGTGTCCAATGACCATCTTTATTTGTTCGCCTGGAAAAGAGAGTTTTAAATAATTTGCCAGTCCCTGTGTAGCCATCCCCACGGTGTATTTGTTCATGCGGTTGGTTCCAACGCCCATGATGCCACGCAAGCCACCAGTTCCAAATTCCAAATCGCGGTAAAATGATTCGGTGAGTTCCTGAGGATCGTTATCAATTAAATTTTGTACTTCTTTTCGGGTTTCTTCATCGTATGACTCGTTGAGCCAAAGCTTAGCTTTTTCAAGTATTTGAGGATCGATTGTTGTCATGCTTTTAATCTTTTAATAGGTTTAAACATTGTTTTAAACTGTCTTTCCAGTGTGGAATTTCAATAGGTAATGTTTGGGTGATTTTTGTTTTGTTGAACACGCTGTAAAACGGCCGCACTGCCGGTGTCGGATAATCTTTGCTTTCGATGGGAATGATTTTGCAATCGATGTTTTTAATCTCCATGATTTCTTTGGCAAAATCGTACCAGCTGCATACGCCTTCGTTAGAAAAATTATAAATTTCCACTTCCGTGGCTTGATGATCTGCAATAAATTTCAGGCTCACTTCTGCCAAATCCAAAGCGTAAGTTGGTGTTCCTATTTGATCGCGAACCACACTTAATTGATCCCTTTCCTTGCCTAATTTTATCATGGTTTTAACAAAATTTTTCCCGAAAGAAGAATAAAGCCAAGAGGTGCGGATGATAATTGCGCGCCCGGAGATTTCTCGGATTGCCCTCTCTGCTTCGGCTTTTGTAAACGCATAATGCGATTGTGGAGCGATGGGATCGCTTTCCAAATAAGGTTTGTAATTTTTCCCGTCGTAAACGTAATCGGTTGAAATATGAATTAGAAGCGCATTGTAAGCCTTGCTGACAAGTGCAAGGTTCTTTACGGCCTCAACGTTTATTTTATAGGCTAAGTCTTTTTCTTCTTCAGCTTTGTCAACAGCCGTATATGCGGCACAATTAATAATATGGCTTATTTTATTTTCGGAAACAAAGTGTTCGATGGCTGCTTTGTCTGTAATATCTAACTCTGCAACATCGGTAAAAAAGAAATTGAAATCAGGGTGTTTTTTTGAAAGCACCCTGATCTCATTCCCAAGTTGACCATTGCTTCCGGTAATTAAAATATTGTTCATCTAAATCTCTTTTTTGAAAAACTCAATGGTTTTTTTCAGCCCTTCTTCGAGTTTTATTTTAGGTTCCCAATCCAGTTTTTCTTTAGCAAGGGTAATGTCGGGTTTCCGTTGCATTGGGTCATCGGCTGGTAGTGGCTGGAATACAATTTTTGATTTTGTTCCGGTAAGCTTAATAATCATTTCAGCCAGTTCGAGCATGGTAAATTCCCCGGGATTTCCAACGTTTACAGGGCCAATAAAATCATCGCCGGTAGCCATGAGTTTTGTCATTCCTTCAATTAAATCACTTACATACTGGAAACTGCGGGTTTGTTTCCCATCGCCATAAATTGTAATATCCCTTCCTTGCAGTGCTTGTACAATAAAGTTGGAAACAACACGGCCATCGTTAGGGTGCATGCGCGGCCCGTAAGTGTTGAAAATACGGATGATTTTAATCCTGACTTTGTTTTTCCGGTGATAGTTAAAGAACAGTGTTTCGGCACAACGTTTTCCTTCGTCGTAACAGGCACGATCGCCAATGGGATTAACATGTCCCCAATAGCTTTCGGGTTGTGGGTGGATTTGCGGATCGCCATAAACTTCGCTGGTTGATGCCTGTAAAATTTTTGCATTGATGCGTTTTGCCAGCCCCAACATATTTGTTGCCCCAACAACAGAAGTTTTAATGGTTTTTATAGGATTGTACTGGTAGTGGATAGGGGAGGCCGGACAGGCTAAATTATATATTTCGTCAACTTCGATAAAAAAAGGCATGGTAATATCGTGGCGTATCAGCTCAAAATACGGATTATCGAGAAGATGCACCACGTTTTTCTTTTGCCCGGTAAAATAGTTATCGAGGCAGATAACTTCATTTCCTTCATTTAATAATCTTTCACATAGATGTGAACCTAAAAAACCGGCACCACCGGTAACAAGAACTTTTTTCATAAAATAAATATTTTTTGTTAAAGATAGGAAATAAAAAAGCCTGATGAAAATCATCAGGCTTTATATTATTAAAGAGTTTTTAAACCAATACAGGAGTATGTAAACCCTTGTTCTTTCATTTCTTTGGCTTCGTAAATGTTACGGCCATCGAATACAACAGGAGCTTTTAACAATTTTTTGATTACGCCAAAAGACGGAACCCTGAATTCGGGCCATTCGGTAATAACCAGTAGACAGTCGGCATCAATTAATGCATCGTATTGTTCATCGGCGTATTCAATTTTATCGCCCAAAATACGGCCGGCTTCTTTCATGGCAACCGGATCGTAAGCTTTAACTTTTGCCCCGGCTTCTAGTAATTTAGAAATAATAACCAATGACGGAGCTTCTCTCATATCGTCAGTTTTGGGCTTGAATGACAATCCCCAAAGAGCAATCGTTTTTCCTTTTAAATCTCCGTTGTAATAATCCGAGATTTTTTTGAACATAATTTCTTTTTGGCTGTCATTAACCTCTTCTACGGCCTGAAGAACCCTTAAATTGTATTTGTTTTCGGCAGCTGTTTTAATTAATGCTTTCACGTCTTTAGGAAAACATGAACCTCCATAACCAGCTCCAGGATAAATGAATTTGTGTCCGATACGACTGTCGGAACCAATTCCTTTACGAACCATGTTTACATCGGCACCCACAATTTCACAAAGGTTTGCGATGTCGTTCATAAAACTGATTTTTGTTGCCAGCATGGAGTTTGCGGCATATTTTGTCATCTCGCAGGAAACGATATCCATGATGATAACCGGGTGTCCGTTTAATGTAAACGGTTTGTAAAGCTGTTGCATGAGTTTTTCAGCTCTTTCCGAATCAACGCCAACAGCAATACGGTCCGGGCGCATAAAGTCATCTATGGCAGCACCTTCTTTTAAAAATTCAGGATTTGAAGCTACGTCAAATTCAATATTTGCGCCTCTTTTATCAAGTTCGCCTTTAATGGCTGCTCTTACTTTTTCAGCGGTTCCAACCGGAACGGTACTTTTGGTAACCATTAATACATAGTTATCCATATTGCGTCCTACTTGGCGGGCAACATCAAGTACATACTGAAGATCGGCACTACCATCTTCATCAGGAGGGGTTCCTACTGCACTAAAAACAACTTCACATCCGCTAAGTGTAGATGCTAAATCGGTTGTAAAATGTAATCTTCCTTTTTTTACATTCCGATGAACCATGTCTTCCAAGCCGGGTTCATAAATGGGGATAATTCCTTTGTTAAGGTTGTCGATCTTTACTTTGTCGATATCAACACAAGTCACATCTATACCAACTTCAGCAAAACATGTCCCTGTTACTAAACCTACGTAACCGGTTCCTACAACTGTTATTTTCATATTGTTAAATTTAATGATTGATTAAATTAATGTAACAAATATAAGAATTATAAGAGGCTAAGGGGACGCTTTTGATCTATTTATAAACAGGCATTTGTTGATTTTTTATTTAAGGTTCTGCTCTCTTTTTTGCTTTAACTTTTTATCTACTACTGCTTAGAGATACTTTAGAGACAACAACTCTAGAGAAAAAAACGGAATATTTAGATTGAATCTGTTGTATATGATAATTTATAGAAAAGATAACAAAAGATGAGGCTTGTTTAAATAATTTCTTCAATAAACTTGTTCGAAAATTTAAATTAAGGAATAAAAAATGCTTACTTTTGCAATTGTTTTGGTGTCACAATTTCGCATCTACGAAAGAGTGCTGAAAAGGGAATCAGGTGGAAATCCTGAACAGACCCGCTGCTGTGAACTCCACTAAAAGTCTTTAAACAATACTCAATCCACTGTTTGTCAACTGACGGACGGGAAGGGCGTTTTAAAGATGGAGTAAGTCAGAAGACCTGCCAAAATTTATAAATTTTAGGCTTTCGGGGAATAAAGCTAAAGAATTCAAATAAAGGGATCTTTTTTGTTCCGTAATTTTTCTAATTCTTTGACTCCTTGTTTTTTGTAAGCCATTAGGTGTTACTGTATATTATAAGGAATGTTTTACTCAAATTACAAAGGATTTATATTGGCAATTGCTTTTTTGCTTGCTTTTCAGTTTGTTTTAGCTCAGGGTAAATTGGATAGTATACAATACTTAAAAGAGGTTGTTGTGAAGGCTAAGCTTATTGATATAGAGGTTGTTCCTGTGCAGGTATTGTCGGGGACAGTGTTACAAAAGCTAAGTGTTCATTCGGTCGCTGATGCTATTCGGTATTTTTCAGGTGTTCAACTTAAAGATTACGGTGGCATTGGCGGGTTAAAAACGGTAAACATCCGTAGTATGGGAAGTCAACACGTAGGAGTGTTCTACGATGGAATAGAACTGGGTAACGCTCAAAACGGAGTTATTGATCTTGGCAAATTTTCGCTTGACAACATGGAATCAATTTCCCTCTACAATGGACAGAAAAGTGCTATTTTTCGACCTGCCAAAGATTTTGCTTCGGCCTCTTCCATCTATATGAGAACACGAACTCCCGAGTTCCTTCAAAACAAAAACCATAACCTGAAAGCTACTTTTAAAACAGGCTCTTTCAATTTGGTAAATCCATCTGTTTTGTGGGAATACAAATTTAACGAAAAACTAAAGAGTTCCTTAAATGCTGAATACATGTACACTTCGGGGAAGTATAAATTCAGTTTTACAAAAAAGAACGGATATGATACAACAGCCGTACGCCAAAATGGAGATGTAAATGCTTTACGCCTGGAATATGGATTATTTGGGAAAATAACACAGGGAGAATGGAAAGCAAAAGCCTATCTATATCATTCAGAACGTGGTTACCCCGGAGCCTTTGTGCGTGAAGAACCGGGACGGTTTAAAAACGAAGACCGTCAATGGGACACCAATATCTTTTTACAATCATCTTTCCAAAAGAATTACAAAAAATACAGCATCCTATTAAATGGAAAGTATGCTTATGATTACCTACATTATCTGTCAGATCCTCGATTAGACGTTTCTACCATGTATATTAACAACCATTATCGACAGCAGGAAGTTTATTTCTCTATAGCCAATCGGTATTTTATCCTCCCGTTTTGGGCAATAAATGTTTCTAACGATTTTCAATGGAATACATTAAATGCTGATTTGTATAGGTTTGTCTACCCCAATCGTTACACATGGTTGGTAGTAGCAGCGATGAGTTTACATTTCGAACAATTTAAACTGCAGGCCAGCCTTTTAAGAACCTTTGTGTACGAAACCACTGAAACTGAAAACAGTGCCGCTCCTAACAAAGAAGAATACACGCCAACCCTTATCATTTCTTACAAACCATGGCCGAACACTAATTTAAATTTCAGGGCATTTTACAAGCGGATTTTCCGAATGCCGACGCTAAATGATTTGTATTACACTTTTATCGGCAATAAAAACCTTGATCCCGAATATACGAACCAATTCAATATTGGAGCAACTTATTCTAAAAAATTCCCCCAACAAGTTTTTGAAGGATTTGAAATACAGGTTGATGCTTATTATAATGAAGTGGAAAACAAAATTGTGGCCATGCCCACCTCTAACCAGTTTCGGTGGACAATGGTAAACTTGGGTTTTGTAGAAATCCGCGGAATTGACTTGGCTATGCAAAGCTCATTTCTTTTCAGGAATAAATTAAAGCTGAATGCACGTATAAACTATACGTACCAAAAAGCTCAGGATTTTACCAAAAAAAGCAGCAATTATTATGGCGGACAAATTCCCTACATTCCATGGCACAGTGGCTCGTTGGTACTGAATGGAAGCTATCAGGATTGGGATTTAAATTTCAGTTTTATCTACACCGGAGAACGCTATGAGTCTCAGGCAAACATCCCTGAAAACTATGCTAGACCTTGGTATACCAGTGATTTTTCAGCTTCCAGAAAAGTAAGCTGGAATAGCATGGGAATCCGGCTAACAGCAGAAGTAAATAATATTTTCAACCAACAATACGAAGTGGTTCAGGGATATCCCATGCCAGGTATCAATTTAAAATTCATTTTAAACATAACAATATGATTCGATTAAAAAACAAAATCCTAAAATTCAAACTAGACAAACAATTTATGTTTTTGCTGTTTTTTACAGCAACGACAACTGTTTTCTATTCATGTCGCGACGATAATGAATCTATAATTCCTTCAGATCAAACCAAGGTAACAGATGAAAACACAGAGCTCACTTCCGTAAGCGGTTTCTTTTTATTAAATGAAGGAAATATGGGAAGTAATAAAGCCACGCTTGACTACTTCGATTATAAATCGAAAGTTTATTCCAAAAACATCTTTGCTGAACGGAACCCAGGAGTGGTTATGGAACTCGGAGATGTGGGGAATGATATCCAGATGTACGGGAATAAGCTTTACGCAGTTATCAATAATTCAAACATGGTAGAAGTGATGGATGTGGAGACCGCAGAACATATCACTTCTATAACCGTTCCCAATTGTCGGTACATTGTATTTAGCAAGGGATTTGCCTATGTGAGTTCGTATGCAGGTCCGGTCGAAATTGACCCGAATGCCCGTTTGGGCTATGTGGCAAAAATTGATACTACAAGCATGATAGTCACTGATACTTGCGTCGTTGGTTATCAGCCCGAAGAAATGGTTATAAAAAACAATAAATTGTATGTAGCCAATTCCGGAGGTTATCGTGTTCCAAATTACGATAATACTGTTTCTGTTATCAATCTGGAAACTTTTACAGAAACAAAAAAAATCACCGTAGGTATAAACCTACACCGTATGGAAGCCGATGACTACGGGAACATCTATGTGAGTTCACGTGGCGATTATTATTATACCTCTTCTAAAACCTATATTATTGATTCGGAATCTGAACAAGTGACAAAAGTAATGGATCTTCCGGTAAGCGAAATGACTCTCTGCGGAGATTCTCTCTATATCTACAGTACAGAGTGGAGTTACATTACCAACAGCAATACAACTTCTTATGCTATTGTAAATACGAAAACACAAGCGGTGGTTTCAAAACACTTTATCACTGACGGAACTGAAGCAGAAATAGAAACCCCTTACGGAATTGCAGTAAATCCCGTTACCAAAGAAATTTTTGTGACCGATGCCAAAGATTATCTAACACCTGGAACTCTCTATTGTTTTTCTCAGCAAGGAGAAAAAAAGTGGTCGGTTACTACAGGCGACATTCCTGCCCATATCGTTTTTACCGACAAAAGACTAAAAGATTTATAAAAAACATAATGAAAAAGAAAAATCTTGATTTACGATTTGGCGTAATTACATTACTTATTCTACTAGTTGCATTAAGCAGGTTGGTTCCTCATCCCCCAAATTTTTCGCCGGTAGGCGGAATGGCATTGTTTGGGGCTGCTTATTACAGTAAACGTTATATGGCCTGTTTTATCTCGGTGATTGCGATGTGGATAAGTGATCTGGCTGTAAACAATATTTTATATGCCCAATATTTTGACCATTTTGTATGGTTTTACAACGGAGCTATTTTTACTTATGGAGCTTTTCTCGTGATTGTTATATTCGGAACTTTAATCCTAAAAAAAATACGGGTTAAAAACCTGATTGTAGCAGCATTGGGATCTTCTATTATTTTCTTTTTAATATCAAACTTTGGAGTATGGCTTGCATCTGATATGTACCCCAAAAATGGGGGCAGTTTAATGAGTTGCTATATTGCAGGGTTGCCATTCTTTCAAAACACACTATTTAGCAATCTGTTTTATTGTGCTATGCTTTTCGGAATTTTTGAGCTTTCAGTAAAAAATATTCCCCAGTTGCAGGCCAAGAATGTAAATTTTTAAATATTATATCAATGAAAAAAATCACTTATTTAAAATTCTTTTTTTACCTCGGAACATTTATTTTATTTTTTGTTTCCTGTTCCGAGGACGATGAAACTCCAATCGATCATGGTACGCCTTCGATTGAATTTTCTTCTCCAGAATACCTTGTAAAAGTTGGGAAACAGCTTACATTACACGCTAGTGTTGAAAATGCGATGAACCCAATTTACTCCTGGAAACTGGACGGAATCATTGTTTCTACGGACACTATTTTTTCCTATGATGCTAAAACAACCGGTGAATACTTCTTTATTTTTCGGGTGGATGCCGACAATGGTTCGATCGAAGAACAGGTAAAAGTTACCGTGAACGGGAAAATCTCCCCGGAAATTACAATCCCAAGTTCCTTTGGTGGCTACATAGGAGAAGACCTAGAGATTACACCAACTTCAGTCTTATATGCCGATGATGCCACTTATGTGTGGAAACTCAATGGCGAAGTCATTAGTACCGAAAGCACTTGTGTGATAAACGAAAACATTGTTGATAGCTACTCTCTGACCCTCAAGGTTACGAACGAAGACGGAGTGGATTATAAAACGATAACCGTTTATATATTACCTCAGAAAATACCGGAGATTTTCTTCGATGATGGCAGTTATCGTACCGAAACCAATAAATCAGAACCCCGTCATTTTAGTGTACCCATGGGCCGAAGCTTCGTAATGGCACCAGTGATTTCCAACATGGGAGAGAACTTAACTTTTACATGGAGTGTTGACGGAGCTACGCAAAGCTCAACTTCTGAGTATTTTACATTTACACCTTCGGAAAAAGGAACTTATACCGTTTCGGTAACGGCAAACGACGGAACAACAACAGCAAGTACAACAGCTACTGTAGAATGCGTGGATGAAGAAGGTACATATTACCGTCAGGCAACTGAAGGGAGTACCGCTAAAATGAATCATGTTTATGAATTTATTCCTGCCCCCGGACAGTTTATCAATTATCAAGAAGGTACAACAATGGAAGGCGTATTGGCTAATTTGAATTCATCTGTCTCAGTAGGCATGATTGGGGCATACGGAGGCTATTATATTGTGGGCTTCGACCATAGTGTGGATAATAGCGACGGAGCTGACCTGTTTATTGATGGAAATGCTTTTGCCGGTTGGTCAGAACCAGGCATTGTATGGGTAATGCAAGACGAAAACGGCGACGGATTACCTAATGACACCTGGTACGAATTGGCAGGAAGTGAAGCTAACAGCAGCGATACAAAAAAACGTTATGCCATTACATATTACAAACCAAGTGCCCCTCAACAAGATGTATTATGGTCAGATAATATGGGCAACATTAGTTCTGTTGACTACAACGGATACCATAGCCAGGATTATTACTTCCCGATGTTTATTCAGGAAGATTCATACACGCTTATTGGTACACGCTTGGGCTCTACTATGGAGATTTCCGACCTGGAAACCAGTGTGGGATACGATTGGGGATATGTTGACAATTATGGACAGGGATATCCCAGTAATGCCATGTTTGAAATAGACAATGCCATTCAAGCAGATGGTAGTTCCATTCATCTACAATATATCGACTTTGTAAAAGTACATACAGCTATGATTGGGAAAGGAGCTTCGGTAGGAGAGATTTCATGCGAAGCCGGCTCTCCATACGATTATCATCTGCAAGAACAATAAAATTTAAAAAAATCAATA
Source organism: Bacteroidales bacterium (assembly GCA_963664245.1). Lineage (GTDB taxonomy): Bacteria > Bacteroidota > Bacteroidia > Bacteroidales. The sequence continues at coordinate 459,355 of OY760934.1, read as the reverse complement.
AAATGAAGATAAAGAAATTAAAATATTTATTGACAGTTTTCGTTATTGCCGTTTTTTTGAACGGATGTAAGGATAAAGAAGACATTTTTATAGGAACAGACAGTTTCATTAATTCTTTTAGCCTAACCCAGGATGGAACAACGTACAACGCATCATTTTATGCCGACAGTATTATTATTTCTGTTCCGGAAGGGCTTTCATTAAACGGAGCTAGCGTTACCTATTCCTTAAGTGAACAGGCAAGCATTAAGCCTGTACCTGATGATATTTCAAACTGGAACAACGAAATGCTTTTTGCCGTAACTTCCTATAGTGGGGAAGAACAAACCTATAAATATATAGTGAAAAGGAACAGCATAGATGCTGAAGGAACCGTTGTTCTCTCCACGCAGGACGAAGTAAATGCTTTTGGAGAACAAGGGGTTACTTCGATAAAAGGCAGCCTCATTATCGGTAGGATAGCAGGTACAGATTCCATTACCTCGCTAGCTGCCCTTTACCAGCTAAAAGAAGTCGGTTACAATATCACAGTAAATCCAACTTATGCAGCAAAAGAATTTACCGGTCTGGATGCGTTGGAAACCGTAGGTGGCGAAATCAATATCAATGACGTAAAAGAAATAAAGAGCGTAGAATTCCAAAGCCTGAAATCAGCAGGAAGCATTTATATCAAAAACGATTCCATCAGTTCAGCCGAATTTCCAAGATTGACACAGGTAGCGGGAGATTTGCGGGTTGACTGTCCGTTAAACATCCTTAACCTTACCAATCTGCAAAATGTAGGAGGGCAATTGAGTCTGCTCCATTCATATAACAGGGGCGAAATAACCCAAATAGCACTACCTTTATTAAAAAGTGCAGGAAGTATTTATATAGTCCGTTTCAAGGAACTAACCAAAATAGAATTACCCGAACTTGTTACTTCAGGCGATCTTTCATTTCTTTATATGCCCAGCTTCAATATTGTTTATTTGCCTAAATTAATAGAAACAACAGGTACAATAAAAATGACCTCTACTACTGATTTGGCAGAAGTGAGCCTGCCTGCCCTTGAGCGGGCTGGAGGACTGGATATTCCAGAATTTGTAAAGGTTTTAGAAGTACCATTGTTAAGCCAAGTTTCCGGCGATTTATTTTTAAGGGGACTTACGGTAGAAAATATGGATTTCCTGAGTTCTCTTACTTCTGTGGAGGGGAAGTTTACCATTTATAACCTGCCGAATTTGCAAACCTTCAAAGTGCCTTCCGCATTAACAAATGTGGGAACACTTAGTATTTACTATTCAAGGATGTTACCACCGGAAGAAATAGATGTAAAGGGCTTGCAAATGGATGAACTGGAAATAAGAGGAGCTGCTTTAGTGGATACAAAAATCATTGGAGATGAGAAATTTGACGGCGTACTCAATATCAATTCTGACGGGTCCCTGCCTACCGGAGCAACCATAACTTTTCCTGAGTTAGAAGGATTTAGTACGATAGATTCCCTTATCCTGGGTTACGTTAAAATCACTAATCTTAATATAAAAGGCATAAAGAAAATCAATAAAGGCTTTTATTTGCCATCAAATAGTATAACTGAATTTTACATGCCCGACCTGGAAGAAGTAGGTGGAGATTTTCTCATTAGCCATCTGAACCGGTCAATACAGGAAATCATTGAAATTCCGAAGTTAAAAACTGTTGGCGGGGATTTTAATGTTACAATACTCTCTGGAGAAACTAAAACACTGGCCTTTCCTTTACTCGAATCGGTAGGAGGTAATTTTAGCCTTGCTAGCGGTTATCAAACAAGGGCCCTCACTTCTGTAAAATTTACATCTATAAAAAACATCACAGGAAAACTTTTGGTCACATCAGGCCGTTCTTCCTATTTAAATTCCATAATGACTAACCTGGAGGGCTTTTCAACACTTATGAACATTTCCGGAGTTGAGATCACTGATCAGGGGGCACTCGTCTCATATGAAGGGCTTAAAAATGCCTTATCCTCTTTTTCTGCTGATGATTGGTATGTTTCAAACAATGCTTACAATCCAACCTACGAAGAACTTAATTCAGGACAGTGGGTTCAACCATAAAACGAATAATATAAAAAAATATGAATTTACATAAAATAAAAACATGGACAATGGCTGTGCTGGCAATAGTTTGTCTAACAGCATGCAATGATGACGACAGCATTTTTGACGGGGTTGATCATTATATTTTATCTTTTGAATTACAAAAAGACGGAAGGCTGCTAAAAGCAATAATCTCTGAAGACAGTATTACCATAAAAGCAGCAGAAACCCTTTCGTTAGAGGGGGCATCTGCAGCAGTAGTTACGAGTGAACATACAACGATTGAGCCTGCCCTGTCAACCATTACCAACTGGAACAATGAGCAAACGTTTACTGTTACTGGATTCAACGGGGAAAGCAAAACCTATTATTATTCAGTGGTTCGTACCAGGGTGGTTGGCTCTGGTGATATTGTGCTTACAACACAAGATGAACTGGAAGCTTTTGCTGCGCTCGAAATAAGCGAATTACAAGGAAGTCTTACAATCGGTTCTGTCACGGGATCAGATTCTATAACATCACTCGAACCCTTATCAGGACTGAAAATAATTACAGCAGGATTGGTAATTAACCCGACTTTCTCAGGAAGGAACCTTAATGGAATGGAAAACCTTGAACAAGTTGGTTCTATTGAAATTGAATCAGTAAACAAGTTGCAGGAAGTGAGTTTCCCTTCTTTAAGATCAATAATTTTGGGGCTTACTATAACTAAATCAAAAATAACTTCGCTGGAATTTCCTGTGTTGGAAAACGTGGATAATTCTATTACATTAAAAAGAAATGATTCCATTACGCAAATCAATTTTTCAAGCCTTAAATCTATTGTTAAAGATTTTATAATTGAGGGAGGGGGTAATGCAGCAAAATTGACAGCCATCTCGCTGCCCCTTTTGGAAAACATTGGAGGTGATATGTCATTGACCTCCTTGCCGGAACTAGAATTGGTTTCCCTGCCAGAACTGGAAATGGCATCTTCGATAATAATATATAGCAATGAAAAATTGGAAACGATTGCAATGCCAAAATTGCAAAAATCTTTTAAGGATCTAAAAATTTACAGTCTTGACCTGCTAACAGAACTGGATGTTTCTTCACTTTCTTTCATTGGAGGGGTATTCTATTTAGGAAATCTTCCACTTATTGCAAATGTAGATATGCTGGGATCCCTAACAACTGTTGGTGGAAAATTTACATTAAACCTGCCAGCTGTTCAGAGTTTAGAACCCTTGTCTTCATTAACTGATGTAAATGAACTGTTTCTTGCCGCGGGCTTCCAATCGTTAACCGATGAGCTGTCGTCCTTAACAAACGTGGATAGGTTAACGATAAGTGGTTCAGAGATAGAAGAAGGAACCATTCAAAGAATTGATGTGTCGAATATTTCCGGGCTGGAATATTTAAGGATAGAAAGAATATACAATTCTTTTGTTTTAAAAGGACCGGAAAATTTTGATGGCACACTTTATTTGTATTATTCTAATTTCGAGATTGAAGGTTTTCAGGAAGTAAAAAAATTAACCTTTTACGGGTTTGACTCTTCCAATGAAGTAACCGACAAAGAAATTGGTGTAAAAAAGGTAACCGAAGATTTCTCTCTTAATATTAGCAATATGACGGGGACTTTAAGTTTTCCAAACCTTGAAGAAGTAGGAGGGAAATTGAATTTAGATGGACGAGTGCGAATTAATATGCCCAAATTAAAAAATGTGGGCGTATTTTATTCAAAACTAGCACCTGCTGAAGGGGGAACTTTTGATTTTCCCTCCCTTGAAACGATTGATGGAGACTGTTATATATGTACAAAAATATCTTGGGGTTATTGGGATGATATAAATATGCCCAAATTGAATACCGTTACGGGGAAGCTAACTATTGGAGGATACAGTTCATATTACAAAAATACAACAATTAGCAATTTGGACAGTTTTTCTGCATTAACAACTGCTAATGCAATAACCATTCAATATAATATTGGACTCACAAACTATTCGGGATTGCAAAATGTTCTTTCTTCTTTTTCTGCTGACCAATGGAAATCCATAGGTAATGGATATAATCCAACCTATCAGGATTTGCTTAATGGTGAATGGACACAGGAAGACTAGATTTATTTTTATCTAAATACTATAAACGATTCTTCAAGTTAACTTGAAGAATCGTTTAATATGTGCTAATTCAATTTCGATTTTAAAGAAAATCTATTTTAATATACAAATAGATTTTAACACTCTGTTACAAAGGGTGTAACTTAAAAATACCAAGGGTTATCGGTCAGTACGCTCCTCCAGAAGGCAGCTGATTCATTCTTGCCCAGTCACAGACCAAGAACTTCCTTTTTCCCGTCTCTGCGAAGCCCTACGGCAATGTATACGGTCTTGTTGATTACTTTGAGGTTCTCGTCCATTGAACACAATATCGTCCATCCAAACGATTAAATAACCCGATTCTGCCAGTCTAGAATATCGTTTGTTATGGCATCTGTGATTCGGAAGATTGTTGATGTAGACACATCAAAACTAGACTACGGATTTGTTCTTCGATATCGCTATTGCTCATCTCTTTGGCGTAGAACGAGACATTGATTTTTTCCAAGCCGTCAACCATATTCCCTCTTTTGGGAACAATCATCGGATTAAATTAAGTATCATGGTTTTGGGGAACCTAGATGTTGGATTCGCCCATTGAGGTGCGGACTTCCTTTCATTTTTTCAATGCTTCACTTTTGGATCTGTTTCAGAAAATCGTTGAGTTCCTCTCCAGATTTAAACTGCTTGAGAAAATCATCCTTTATTTTTTCATTACTGTGTAAAGTTTAAAAATAAACAAAAAAATACCGGAGGTTACCCTCCGGTATTTTTATCTACACAATTTATGGTATTTTTTGAGTGATTCGCCCGAGGCTCGAACTCGGGACCCTATGCTTAAAAGGCATATGCTCTACCTACTGAGCTAGCGAATCATTAATTTCGAGGTGCAAAAGTAGTTAAAAATTTTAAAATTGCAAGGCTTAACCGTAAAAAATCTTATTTTTTTTTGATTAAATCAATACTCCTTTTCCTTCACGGACAATAACTATTTCTGTTTGAGTGCAATCTATTATTGTAGACGGTTCGTTATCTCCGAAGCCGCCATCAATAACAATATCGGCTATGTTTTTATGTTTTTCGTAGATTAATTCCGGATCGGTCGTATATTCAATTACTTCGTCTTCGTCTTTAATGGAGGTTGACATGATTGGATGTCCGAGTTCTTCAATAATTGTTCTGATAATATTATTTTCCGGGACACGGATTCCAACCGTTTTTTTCTTGCTTTGAATCAATTTTGGAACCTTGTTGTTTGCTTCCAAGATAAATGTAAAGGGCCCGGGAAGGTTTTTTTTCATCATTTTGTACACATCGTTGTGGATGGGACGGGTGTAATCCGACAGGTGACTGAGATCGGAACATATAAATGAAAAATGAGCCTTGTTAAGCTTTATTCCTTTATACAGGGCAATTCGTTCTACGGCTTTTTTATTGAAAATATCACAGCCTAAGCCGTAAACGGTATCGGTTGGATAGATAATAATGCCTCCCTTGTTTAAGCAGTCTACCACCTGCATTATTTGCCGTTGTCCGGGGTTATCAGGATGTATTTTAAGTAGCATAGGCTTAGAAATAAAAAGGGTAAGCTACTTACATCGCACCGCTACAACCGTTTACCCTTGCTTCCTTCCGGACCTGGGGGAGTTCAACAGGAGCTGGTCGTATAAGACTTACCCGGCTGCAAAAGTACAAATATGTTGTAATATATAACAAGGATTTTTAATTTTTTTCAGTTATTGATAAATTTGCTATGTTTGTACTACTAACCACTAAATACGTATAGTTATGGAAAACAAAGTGTCATCTCTTAAAACATGGTTAAATTTCGGCTTAATAACAGGTATTCTTATTATTGTACTTGAATTGCTATATTATATCTTTGATTTACCAATGAGGTCTCCTGTTAAATTGGTAAATTATTTGGTATTGTTAGGAGCAATAATTTGGGCGTCGAAATCATTCCGCGATATGAAATCCGGAGGTTTTATTTCTTATGGAAAATCATTTAGCATTGGCTTTATGACTGCTTTAGTAGCCGTTATTTTAATAGGTATTTATACTTTTATTTTTGCAACCTATATTGATCCAGATTTACCTCAAAAACTCATAGACCTTAGAGAAACAGAGTTATACAAACAATTCCCTGATTGGTCTGATACTCAAATTAAAAGTAGACTTGCTATGGAGGCAAAGATGATGACTCCCGCATGGATGGCAATTTGGGGAGGGCTAATAGGTTATCTCTTACCTGGATTGCTTATTAGTTTAATTACTTCAATTTTTATTAAACGAGAAGAAAAATTATTTTAATATACAATGGATATTTCAGTTGTTGTTCCATTATTGAATGAAGAAGAATCATTGCAAAAGTTAAATGATTGGATCGTAAAGGTAATGCGGTCCAATCATTTTTCGTATGAAGTGATATACGTGGATGATGGAAGTACGGATCAATCGTGGGAGATAATTGAAAGTTTAATTTCCCAAAACGAACATATTAAAGGCATAAAATTTCGCCGGAATTATGGCAAGTCTGCAGCTTTAAATACTGCTTTCGAAGCCTGTAAGGGTGATGTGGTTATTACCATGGATGCTGATTTGCAGGATAGCCCGGATGAAATCCCGGCCCTGTACAACATGATTATAAATGATGGCCATGACCTTGTTTCGGGCTGGAAGAAAAAACGCAAGGACCCCATTACCAAACGTTGGCCCTCGAAAATCTACAACCGCTTTAACCGTATGATTACCGGTATCAAGCTTCATGATTTCAATTGTGGGCTAAAAGCTTACCGTAAAGATGTTATAAAAACCATCGAAGTTTATGGCGAAATGCACCGCTACATCCCGGTAATGGCTAAATGGGCCGGCTTTAAGAAAATTGGCGAAAAAGTGGTTCAACACTCTGAACGGAAATTTGGCAAAAGTAAATTTGGCATCGAACGCTACCGCAAAGGTTTTCTCGATTTGATCTCCATTATTTTTGTATCCCGCTTCGGGAAACGTCCCATGCATTTATTCGGAACCATTGGAACATTATTGTTTTTTGCGGGTTTTATTATCGCCGGGTATTTGACCTACGCAAAATTTTTCCTGCAGGAATATAAAATGACCGAACGCCCTTTGTTTTATCTTGGGATTTTAGCAATGATTCTGGGTACACAACTGTTTATGACCGGGTTTATTGCCGAGATGATTTCGAGGAACTCCTCGGAACGCAACAAATACCATATTGCCAAGCGGAAAGGATTCGATAATTAATATTTATGAGTGCTCCAAAAAAAATTGTGATTATAGGGCAGGCCTATCCTTTAAGGGGTGGTTTGGCGGCTTATAACGAACGGATTGCCCGTGCATTTATGGAAGCCGGTCACGAGGTCACTATCGAATCGTTTAAATTGCAATATCCTTCGTTTTTATTTCCAGGAAAAACACAGTATTCTACTGATCCGTCACCTAAAGATTTAAATATCAATATTTCCGTAAATTCAATAAACCCGTTTAACTGGATCAGCGTTGGTTGGAAGGTTCGTAAAATGAATCCGGATTTTGTGTTGATAAAATTTTGGTTGCCTTTTATGGCTCCTTGCTACGGAACCATTGCCCGCATTATTAAATGGCGAAGAAAAACACGCCTGATTTCTATCATTGACAATATTGTTCCACACGAAAAACGGGCTTTTGATCGCTTATTGGCAAGTTATTTTGTGAGGGGCATGCATGGATTTATTGCCATGTCGAAATCGGTCTTGGAAGATTTAAAAACATTTACCCGGAAAAAGCCCATCCTTTTTTCGCCCCATCCGTTGTACGATCATTATGGCGAAATTGAACCGAAATCGCTGGCGAAAGAAAAATTAGGGTTGAACCCCGATTTTCAGTACCTACTTTTTTTTGGTTTTATTCGCGATTACAAAGGTTTGGATTTATTGCTAAAAGCTTTTGCCGATAAATCTTTTGAAAATGAAAATGTGAAGCTGATTGTTGCCGGCGAGTTTTATACCGATCCGAAACCGTACCGCGAAATTATTGATAAGTATGGTTTGCATGCCAGGGTTATTATGGACAATGATTTTATCCCTGACAGTAAAGTTGCCGACTATTTTAATGCCGCCGATGTGGTGGTTCAACCGTATAAATCGGCTACCCAAAGCGGCGTAACGCAAATTGGTTATCACTTCGAAAAACCAATGATTGTAACCAATGTGGGCGGCCTGGCCGAGATTATCCCTCACAGCAAGGTTGGTTTTGTGGTTGAACCCAAAATTGAAGAAATTACAGGGGCAATTCAAAAATGTTTAAGTTTGCCCGAAAATCATTTTCAGGAAAATATTAAAAAAGAAAAAGCAAAATATTCCTGGGGAAAAATGCTCGAAACGATTGATAATTTGTTAGAGGAGATAGAAAATGATCGTAAGAAGTAAAGCCCCCTTGCGTTTAGGTCTGGCCGGAGGCGGAACCGATGTTTCTCCTTACTCTGATTTGTATGGAGGAGCCATCTTAAATGCAACTATCAGCATGTATGCTTATGCCACTATTGTTCCCCGTAACGATGGCAAAATCATTTTCAATTCCATTGATAAAAGCGAGCGTGTTGAATTTTCGTCGGCAGATTATCTTCCCGTTAACGGGAAATTGGATTTAATGCTCGGGATATATAACCGCATTGTAAAGGATTTTACGAAAAAAAAACTATCCTTTGAGTTAACCACCTTTGTTGATGCTCCTCCGGGGTCAGGACTTGGAACGTCTTCTACACTGGTGGTTGCGGTTCTGGGGGCTTTTTCTGAGTGGTTGAACCTTCCACTTGGCGAATACGACCTGGCTCACTTGGCTCACGATATTGAACGTATTGATCTTGGAATGGCCGGTGGAAAGCAGGATCAATATGCAGCAACTTTTGGCGGCGTTAATTTTATGGAATTTTATAAAGATGATAAAGTAATTGTGAACCCCTTGCGGATTCGATCAAAATACTTGAATGAACTTGCTTTTAACCTCCTGCTGTTTTATACCGAAACCAGCCGATATTCATCGCAGATTATTGAACGGCAGGCAAAAAATGTGTTGGATCAAAATTCAAAATCTATTGAAGCAACACATAAACTAAAAGAGCAAGCCGTTTTAATGAAAGAAGCTTTGTTAAAGGGGGAATTGGATCGCATCGGCGAAATTCTGGATTTTGGCTGGGAAAACAAAAAACTTTTAGCCGATGGCATTACAAACCCGGAGCTTGAGAAAATCTATAAAACCGCCAAAATAAACGGTGCTTCGGGAGGAAAAGTTTCGGGTGCTGGTGGGGGAGGCTTTATGATTTTTTATTGCCCAAACAACACCCGTCAAAAAGTTATTAAGGCTCTGGAAGAACTTGGAGGTCAAATAAAACGCTACAAATTTGTTAATCATGGTTTAAGTAACTGGACGTTTTAAACAATTTGTGTAAATATCTTTCCGCTTTTTTAACCCTATCTTTTTTGAGATTACTATATCTTTGCTTTTTTATCACATCCAGAAATTGAGATATGAGAGTAAAGCAAGTTTTTAAACAATCTATTGATCTTAAAACAAAAGTTCTTGCCGACGATCAATTAATGCAGCTTATTAACGATATTGTTCAGGTTTGTGTTGAGAGCCTGAATAATGGCGGATGTATTTTCTTTTGCGGTAACGGAGGAAGTGCTGCCGATGCCCAGCACCTGGCTGCTGAGTTAACCGGGCGTTTTTATTACGACCGTCCGCCCTTAAATGCCGAAGCCTTGCACACGGATACTTCTTTCCTGACAGCTGTGGCAAACGATTATTCGTACGACGAAATATATGCACGCATACTCAGAGGAAAAGCAAAGAAAGGTGATATCTTGATCGGGATTTCAACTTCCGGGAATTCGGGGAATATTGTAAAAGCATTTGAGGTGGCCAATGAAATGGGAGTTACAACAGTTGGGTTTACCGGCGAAACCGGCGGTAAAATGAAACCCCTGAGCTGTTATTTATTTAATGTTCCCTCGCAAGATACACCACGTATTCAGGAGGTGCATGCCTTGGCCGGACATGTTATTTGCGAACTGATTGAATCAAGTATTTTTCCTAAATGATTAAAGAAGCCATCATACTTGCAGGTGGTTTTGGAACCCGTTTAAAGGATGCTATCGACGAAGATATTCCAAAACCGATGGCAGTAATTAATAATCGCCCGTTTTTGGAGTACCAGTTAAGTTACCTCGATAGTTGGGGCATAAACCACGTGGTTCTTTCTTTGGGTTATAAAGCCGAGGTGGTTCAAAAATATTTTGGAAATAAATACAAAGACGTTGATATTTCTTATTCTGTTGAGAGCGAACCCTTGGGTACCGGTGGCGGGATAAAACTGGCTTTTTCAAAAATTAAAGGCGAAAAAGCATTTGTTTTTAATGGCGATACCTTGTTTGATGTGAACCTGAAAAGGGTGGCCGATAATATGCGTATCCGCAACTCTAAATGTTGCTTGGTTCTGCGTTTCTCGATGGATGCAGAACGCTATGGAACGGTGGGGTTAGATAAAAACCAGATCATTAATAATTTTTTTGAAAAATCTACTGACACCAATGAAAATTATATAAATGGCGGGGTTTACGCCATTGAAAAACCATATTTTTTAAGTTTTGGGTTTCCTGAGAAATTTTCGATAGAAAAAGATTTTTTTGAAAAATATTATAAAACGGAACGCTTTTGCGGAATGCGCTGCCATTCTTTTTTCCTAGATATAGGTGTTCCCGAAGATTACGAAAAAGCACAAGATGAGTTTAAATATTTACCCTATTGATAAAAGTTGGTCGTTGTTTTTAGACAGGGACGGTGTTATTAATAAACGTCTGCTGAATGATTATGTAAAAACGATTGAAGAGTTTGAATTTTTGCCGGGAGTTCCCGAAGCTATTAAATTCTTCAAAAATATTTTTGCCCACGTGCTTGTGGTAACTAATCAGCAAGGGGTTTCCAAGGGGTTGATGACAGAGAATGACTTACATAAGGTTCATCAGTATTTTGTTAAAGAATTGGAAAAAAACGGAACCCGTGTTGACAAAATTTATTATTGCACGGATTTAGCCGGAAGCGGAAGTCTTGATCGAAAACCTGAAATAGGTATGGCATTGAAAGCCCAAGCTGATTTTTCGGATATTGACTTTTCTAAATCAATCATGGCCGGGGATTCAAAATCAGACATGGAATTTGGCCGTAGAGCCGGAATGAAAACCGTGTTTATCGGGAAAAAAATAAAATTTGACAAAGCCTTGGTGGATGAACAATTTCAATCGTTGGTTCATTTTGCAGAACAAATAAAAAACAATCAATAAAAAATCATAAATAGAAAATATTCAATCTTTTGTCGCCACAATTAATTTTATACAGTTTTTTAGCTTACACGCTATTGTTATTTTTGGTTTCCTGGATTACTTCTAAAAAATCAGGGAATGATGCTTTTTTCTTGGGCGAACGCAAATCGCCCTGGTTTGTTGTTGCTTACGGAATGATTGGAGCTTCCCTGAGCGGGGTTACCTTTATTTCCATTCCTGGCTGGGTAGGAGGTCCTAAAGGTACCCAGTTTTCTTACCTGATGGTTGTTCTGGGTTATGTTGTTGGTTATTATAGCATTGCTTACGTTCTTCTGCCAATGTATTATAAATTGAAACTGACCTCAATTTATACTTATTTAGAATACCGCTTTGGCGCATATTCATACAAGACAGGTTCTTTCTATTTTCTTTTGTCGAGGGTGATTGGGGCTTCTTTCAGGATGTTCTTGGTAGTAAATGTTTTGCAGATTTTTGTTTTTGATGCATTTAATATTCCGTTTTATGTAACGGTAATTGTTTTTATGCTCCTTATTATATTATATACCTACCGGGGCGGAATTAAAACTATCGTCTGGACCGATACATTGCAAACTACTTTTATGTTGTTGGCTGTTTTTATTAGTGTGTTTATAATTCAGAAAAGCTTAAATATCAGTTTTGGAGAGATGATTTCCCAAATCAAGGAATCTGATTATTCAAAAGTGATCTTTACCGATTGGCAAAGCAAAAAATTCTTTTTAAAACAATTTTTTAGTGGGGCATTTATAGCTATTGTGATGACCGGACTGGATCAGGATATGATGCAAAAAAACCTAAGTTGTCGCAATTTAAAGGATGCCCGGAAAAATGTAATTTCTCTTGGGTGGATTTTGGTGCCTGTGAATTTAATATTTTTGTGTTTAGGAGTTATTTTGTATTTTTATGCAAATTTTTATGGCATAGATATACCCGATATGACTGATGACTTATTTCCTGCCATTGCCTTGCAATATCTGGGTCCCTTGGCGGGGATTGTATTTATTATCGGTTTAATTTCTGCGGCATATTCAAGTGCAGATAGTGCCTTAACTGCTCTTACAACATCATTTAGTGTTGATATTTTAGGAATAGATAAAAAATATAAATCGGAAAGAAAGAAAATTAGAATCCGAAAAATTACCCACTTTTCAATTGCAACTGTATTAATTATGGTAATTATTGGTTTCAGGTTGATAAATGACCAGGCCGTAATTCAAAAACTTTTTACCATAGCAGGCTATACCTACGGTCCATTACTGGGGTTGTTTGCTTTTGGGTTATTCACAAATTTTAAAATAAAAGATAAATATGTCCCCATTGTAGCAATTGTATCACCGATTTTTAGTTATCTTTTTTCAATAACTTCGAAAGATTGGTTATGGGGATATAAAGTTGGATTTGAATTATTAATACTAAATGGATTTTTAATGTTTATGGGGTTATTAATTATTTCGCTAAAACCACTAACAAATAATAAAAAAATATGAGCAGTTTTCGTTTTAAGGCTTTGGAGATAACATTGAACAGAAAGCCAAACAGGATTGAACCTCCTAAGGAAAAGGTTTCGGAATATTATGGAAGTTTAACATTTAGTAAGCGTGCAATGCGGGAGTTTTTACCGGTTGATGCTTATGGTATTATTATACAGGCCATTGAAAGCAATGAAAAAATTGACCGTAAAATGGCCGATCAAATTGCAGCTTCGATGAAGGCATGGGCCATTAGTAAAGGCGTTACGCACTTTACACACTGGTTTCACCCGTTAACCGGTGCAACCGCTGAAAAACACGATTCATTTGTTTTTCCGATTGAAGAGGGTAAGGCCATTGAACGCTTCAATGGTGCAGAATTGATTCAACAGGAACCTGATGCTTCAAGTTTGCCGAGCGGTGGCATTCGCAACACTTTTGAAGCCCGTGGATATACGGCCTGGGACCCTTCATCACCAGCCTTTATCATTGATGATACCCTGTGTATTCCTACGGTATTTGTAAGTTATACCGGCGAAGCGTTGGACTTTAAAACACCTATGCTCAAAACCCTGGATGTTTTGGATAAAGCAGCCGTTGAGTTTTGCCAGTTTTTTGATAAAACGGTTAAGAAAACAACCGTAACCCTCGGGATCGAACAAGAATTCTTTTTAGTTGATGCCGCACTGTATGCAGCCCGCCCGGATTTAGTGTTAACAGGAAGATCTGTTTTTGGCCACGCATCGGCTAAAGATCAACAATTATCCGATCACTATTTTGGAACCATTCCTGAGCGTGTTTTGGAATATATTAAAGATCTCGAGATTGAAGCATACAAGCTGGGTATTCCGATCAAAACCCGTCATAATGAGGTAGCTCCGAACCAGTTTGAGTGTGCCCCGATTTATGAGGAAGTAAACTCTGCTGTTGACCACAACCAACTGTTGATGCACCTGATGCAAAAACTGGCACACCATCATAATTTAACGGTTCTTTTACACGAAAAACCATTTAAAGGAATCAACGGTTCGGGTAAGCATAATAACTGGTCGGTACAAACCAATACCGGTGTAAACCTTTTATCGCCCGGGAAAAATGCAAAATCTAATTTGCGTTTTATCGCATTTTTGGTGAATGTGTTAAAGGCCATTGATGAGCATGCTGATTTATTGAGGTCGAGTATTGCTTCTGCCGGAAATGAACACCGCTTGGGTGCCCACGAGGCTCCTCCGGCAATTATTTCTGCATTTATAGGAAAAAAACTAACTGAAACTCTCGATCAGATTGAGAAAAATGGTGAAATGCTTACTGCTAAGGATTTTGACCAAAATATCCATGTGCCTAAAATCCCTGAAATTTTATTGGATAATACCGATCGTAACCGAACTTCTCCTTTTGCCTTTACCGGAAATAAGTTTGAGTTTAGAGCCGTTGGTTCTGCCGAAACTTGTGCTAAGCCAATGATTACTTTGAATATAATGGTTGCCAATCAGCTGAAAATTTTTAATGCTGAAGTAAAGCAATTGATTGCTAAAGGAGTGAAAAAAGAAAAAGCCATTTTTGACGTGGTTCGGAAATATATTGTTGAATCGAAACGTATTCGTTTTGAAGGAAACAACTATGGCGATGAATGGGTAGCTGAAGCTAAAAAAAGAGGTTTGACAAATATCGCACAGGTTCCCAAAGCTTTAAAAGCAATTGTTTCAGATGAAACTAAAAAATTATTTAAGGAAAATGGCATTTTGTCTGAAAAAGAGCTTCACGCCCGTTACCATATTAATTTGGAAAATTACACCAAAAAGGTTCAGATAGAATCAAGGGTAATTGGCGATCTTTCGAAAAACCATATTATTCCGGTAGCCATCAGGTATCAAAATACATTAATTGAAAATGCTTTGGGCTTAAAACAGGTTTTAGATGAAAAGACTTACGTTGGTTTGTCGAAAAATCAAATCCAAACCATCAAAGAAATTTCAGAACACATTTCTGAAATCAAGGTTAATGTTGACCAAATGCTTGAAGAGCGCAAGAAAGCCAACCGACTTGAAGGTGAAGAACAACAAGCAAATGCTTATAATGAAAATGTTGTTCCGTATTTTGCAATTATCAGAAGCCACGTGGATAAATTAGAATTATTGGTCGATGATGAGCTTTGGCCATTACCAAAATATCGAGAATTATTGTTTATGAAGTAATACAATTTATATCTTAGCAGAAAATTTAGATTATGATGTTTCGAAATAAAAAATTTTCTAAGATATTGCTATTATTGAGCTTTGCTTTGAGTGTAAACGTTTTGTTCGCTCAAAGCAAAGTTTCTCATGTAACTAATAATTCGGTAGCAACTGATAATGAGGGCTATTTTTATTCCCTGCCGAAAACACATTTAAAGGTTGAACTTATTGTTTGCAAAAAGGAAATTTTTGCCGGTCCGTTGGCTGCATATGCTGAAAAATATTTGGGTTTAAGCGGTGTTCAGCAATCTAATTCGGCTCAATATGAAATAAAACAAATTCGGATTAGCAGCTTTTCTCAGCCAGATTCCGACCAACTTTATTTTGTTCAGGTGGACAAGCGGGCCAAAGAAGCCCCCAAATTGGTTTTGGCAATGACCGAGTCTGGCTTGATTATGGGCGTAAATAAACGAGTTGATAATTTGCCGGAAAGCGAAGAAGAAGTTCAAATTAATGTTAAAAGCAATTCGCAAGACGATTACTTCAAGTATTTTGCTGGGTATAACTTTTATAAAAAGACGGATACTATTGTTCGTAAAATTAGCATTGACACCTTTAATATTGAACGGTTCAAATATAATGTAAGTTTGATAGCGAAAAATCCTGAAAGAAAAGCAGCAGAGATTGCTCAAAAATTGGAAAAGCTAAGAGATGATCGTTATTTGCTTTTGACAGGTTTTCAGGAGGTTAGTTATGGTGAAAGTATGAGCTACATGGATGGTCAGCTGAAAAAAATGGAGGCCGAATATATTTCGCTGTTTACCGGTTACACCAAAGAAGATTACATTTATAAAAGCTTTACCATTGCTCCTGAAAAAAGCCAGGCCGGGACAAATATCAATTTATTCCGCTTTTCCGAATCCCAGGGTATTTTCGATGCTTCGGATTCGAGAGGAAGTGTGGTGTACATAAAATTAACCCCGGATCAATCTACCCGAAATATCAATAAATATTTATCCTCAGTTGCAGTACCCGTGGGTGAAATGAATGGGTATTATTACCGCATTCCGGAGTTTGCCGAAGTGGAAATTGTACAGGGCGGAAAAAGCATCCATAAATCGAATCATTTGATTAGCCAATTTGGGGCTGTTGCTAAAACCCCATCCTTAAATACGGAAATTGAATTTCACCCAAATACTGGTAGTTTGAAACAAGTCAGGCTTAAATAATTGCTTTTCTGATTTCAATTAATTTCCCAATCAAATCTTCAACCAAATCGAGGTGAAGCATGTTTGCTCCATCCGATTTTGCTTTGGCAGGTTCGGGGTGGGTTTCCATAAAAATTCCGTCAACTCCTACGGCAATACCGGCTTTTGCAATGGTCTCTATTAAATCGGGTTGCCCCCCGGTAACGCCTGAGCTTTGGTTTGGCTGCTGAAGAGAATGAGTGATATCTAGGACAATCGGGTAGCCTGTTTTTTTCATGAGAGGGATATTGCGGTAATCAACTACTAAATCTTGGTATCCAAACATAGAACCGCGTTCGGTTAGCATTATTTTTTTGTTTCCCGATTGTTTAACCTTGTCAATGGCGTGTTGCATTGACTCGGCCGATAAAAATTGCCCTTTTTTAATATTAACTGCTTTTCCGGTTAAGGCTGCAGCGACCAATAAATCAGTCTGGCGGCAAAGAAAAGCAGGGATCTGAAGAGCATCCACATATTCGGCAGCAACCACTGCTTCTGCTTCGGTATGAATGTCGGTAATTGTGGGGATATCGAGTTCTTTTCCAATATCTGCAATAATTTTTAAAGCTTCAAAATCGCCAATGCCTGTGAATGAATCCAAACGTGAGCGGTTTGCTTTTTTATAAGAAGCTTTAAATATAAATGGAAGTTCAAACTTTTCTGAAATCTCAAGCAGTCTTTTCGCAATTATGCGGGGTGTTTCTTCGTTTTCAACCACGCAAGGACCGGCGATAAGAAAAAAGTTGTTCGAGTCAGAATATCGTAAATTTTCAATTTTCGGGATCATAGAAATACCAATAATTTAGGCTTCAAAGATAGTATAAATCTAAATTAGATATTTATTTTTCGGGGAGGTAAATATTAATTGTTGTGAACTTTTCAGCTTCGGACAATACCGTAATTTTCCCTCCGTGAAGTTTCACAATCTGCTTGCAAAGGCTTAAGCCTATTCCACTTCCGTTTTCTTTACTGGTATAAAACGGTACAAAAATATTGGGCAATATTTTGCCCGGAATCCCGGTCCCATTATCTTCAATTTGGATGCATATTTGGCCCGGGTCAGTCTGAAAAATACTTGTTTCGATTAATTTATTTGTTTTTGACGTGTTAAAAGCTTCAATCGAATTTTTGTAAATATTTATCAACGCCTGCTCCATTAATGTTTCGTCGGCATAAATAAATTCGCCGTAGTAATCAATTTCTGTTTTGAACTCGATGTTATTGGCCTTTAAATCTTTTTCCAACAAGCGGTAAAGTTTGTCAATCAGATTTTT
Organism: Bacteroidales bacterium; assembly: GCA_963664245.1. Lineage (GTDB taxonomy): Bacteria > Bacteroidota > Bacteroidia > Bacteroidales. The sequence continues at coordinate 441,689 of OY760934.1, read as the reverse complement.
TGAATCGATTGTTTTTTTTACAGGCTTCGGAATTTTGGTTAGTTTGCGGTATTCGTGCGTAAAATTCAGCAGGTTTTGGCTACGGTCAACAATGGCGTTCAGGCCTTTATCTAAATAATCCAATTCTATTGTTTGTTGGGTTTTCTCAGACTTTAATTTGTCATGAAGTGTTGAAGTTAACGATAAAATGGGCGAAACCGAATTCATTATTTCGTGGGTAAGAACACTGATTAGTTTTTGGTAAGATTCGTGTTCTTTTTTATCCATCTCATCCTGGATATTTTTGGCCGATATTAATTTAAACCTTTCGTTGTTTAAAATATAAACTGTTGCATTTAGCGAGAGTTCGGTTTCAACATCGCGGTACCTGATTTTGTGTATCCTGTTTTCGCCCTGCTCCATTTTTTTAATTACCTGGTAAAGATCGCTATCGAGTGTGGATATCAAATGCTTTGTTTTTATAAAAGGATTTCCTGATAAGTTATTGAACGCTTGGTTTATCAGGTGGATTCTTTCATTCGAATCGAAAGAGATAATGCCGATATCAAAATGGGTTACGAGGCTTTGCAGATGCTGGAAATGTAGTTCACGTTCAAAATTTAAATCTTTGAACCGTTTGCTGATTTTGATGTAGTTTTCGTGAAGCGATTTGAAATTTCTTCCTTTTTTAGAGTTTTCATAAGTGGCCGAAAAATCGCTGTTTGCCATTGAGTTTAAAAAAGAATCAAATTCTTTAATGGTTCTATTAAGGTAGCGGATCAATTCATAAATAATACTGATAACAAGTAAAACGGAGAAAGCTGCTTTGATATATTCTTCGATAAGCAATAAGTATATCGAGAGGCTTATAAATAAAGTGAGGAGCAAAACCCGCCATATAAATTGTATGTTGAAGTGTTTAAAGATCATATTTTTCAATTCTTCGGTAAAGAGCCCCGCGGGTCAAGCCGAGTTCTTCTGCGGCCTTGGTTAAGTTTCCTGAATTTTTATCAATGCAGCGTTTTATGGCTTGTTTTTCAATTTTCTCAAGGTTGAAGTTTTCTGCTTCGCTTACTTCAGAGAAATTATCCTGTCCTAAAAAATTAAAACTGTTTGCGGTCAGGCTTTTCCCGTCGCTCATAATTACTGTCCGTTCAATGGCATGTTGCAGTTCTCTCACATTTCCGGGCCATTGGTATTTTTGTAGTTTTTTTATCACATAATCCGGGAAACCTAGTTTTTCTTTGCGGTATTTTTTTCTGAACACCGCCAAAAAATAATTGGCTAAGAGTGGAATATCTTCTCTTCTTTCGCGAAGTGCAGGAAGGATTATTTCTACGGTATTGATCCGGTACAACAAATCCTGGCGAAATTTTCCATCAGTTACAAGTTGGTTCAGGTTTAAATTGCTTGCCGAGATAAGCCGGATATCGATTTCAATTTCTTTATTGCTTCCCAGGCGGTTGATTTTTCGTTCCTGGATGGCTTTTAAAAGTTTGGCCTGGAGGTGCATGGGAATGTTGGATATTTCATCCAAAAATAGGGTACTTCCCGAGGCTGCTTCAAAGCGGCCGATCCGATCTTTAATAGCATTGGTGAACGCGCCTTTTGTGTGGCCAAACAGTTCGCTTTCAAAAAGTGTTTCGGTGATCGAACCTAAATCAACCGAAATCATGGCTTCGTTTGCCCGCCCTGATTTGTGGTGTATGTTTTGTGCAACAACTTCTTTCCCTGTTCCATTTTCTCCATGAATCAAAACATTGGCATCGGTTTCGGCAACTTTGCTAATTTGATCTTTTAGTTGTTTAATTGCTTCCGATTCCCCAATAATTTCAATAAAATCGCTTGATCCGATAATCTCCTGGCGACTTTTTAGTTGCCTGATTTTTTGCTGCGATTGCGACAATTCGCAGGCATTGATGATGGTCGGAAGGAGTTTTTCGTTTTCCCAGGGTTTGCTGATAAAATCAATAGCCCCGGCTTTTACAGCCCGGACAGCTTTTTGTATTTCGCCGTAAGCCGTGATAATGATCACGGATGTACAAGGATTTTCATTTTTAATAAAGCGTAACCAATGAATCCCGTCATCGCCACTGGTATCACCTTTGTTAAAATTCATATCCAGCAAAACAACCTCATAATCTGTTTTTGCAAACAATGTCGGTATTTCGTTTGGATCTGTGCTTGTGTCTACTTTATCAAAATGGTTCTCTAAAAACATTCTTAAACTAAGCAGAATGAATTTATCATCATCAATAATTAATATGTTTCCTTTGTTTTTCACCATCGGTTATACTACATAAAAGAAGCCAAAATAATTAGCTGTTTGTAAACCAAACAAATATAAGCCAGATATTGAATAAATAGATACAAAATCGTCCAAAAATGGACGATTATAAGTCCAAAAATGGTCGGTGTTTGTACGTTTTACAAACTGTATTTTTCTTAAGTTGTTGAAAACAAGGTTGAAAACAATAAAGGTATTGTGCTTGCATAATGATTAAAAACAATTAAAATTGTACTAACATGATTAAAAACTATTTCATTATCGCTTTACGGAATTTTAAAAAGTATAAACTATTTAGCTTTTTAAATATTTCTGGATTGGCTTTAGGGATTGCCTGTGTAGTTCTGATATACACTTATATCTCTTACGAACTTAGTTATGAGAAGTGTTATCCCAAATATAAACGAATTTATCGTGCTGTTTCGGATGCAAGGTATGATGATGGTTCAAGGAAGTGGGCACCTACGTCTCCACGTTTAGGCCCGGAACTAAAAAAATCACTACCTGAGGTTGAAGAAATTTGTCGTTTTATGGTTTTCGGGTTGACGCAATGCTCAGTTAGTAAAGAGGGCGTTATTTCAAAGAAATTTATGGAAAGTAATGGCTTTTATGCAGATACAACAGTTTTTAAAGTTTTTGATTTAAAATTATTGGCAGGAAGTCCTGAGCAGGTAATGCAGAGTAATACCATTGCTATTTCTGATGAAATGGCTATGAGGTATTTTAACCGAATAGATGTTGTTGGGGAAAATATCAGGATTGATAAGCAAGACAAAGATTTTATGATTTCAGGAGTATTCCAAAAACCTCAAGGGAATACCCATCTAACCATCGATTTTATGATTCCGTTTGAATATTTCAGGAGGCTTTTGTATAAAGTTGGTTATCAAAGTTTGTACAATGCTCCAACCTGGGCGGGTCCCTATAATTATATTTTGTTTAAAGAAGGAACTGATTTAGAAAATGTATATAAAAAATTGGATGTATTCTTGCTGCGTTTTTTTGAAGGTCATTATGAAACAGAGGAAGCAATATTAGAAAACAGGAAAATACTTTTTCAACCAATTTCTGATATTCACCTAAAATCAAAAAGAGAACAGGAAGTTTCGCCCAATAGCGATATTACTTATGTCTACGTTTTTTCAATTGTGGCTGTGTTAATTTTGATTATTGCAGGGGTAAATTATGTGAATATTTCTACGGCACAATCAATGCGCCGGGTTAAAGAAATTGGTTTGCGAAAAGTTATTGGTGCCAACCGTGCTCAAATTATTCGCCAGTACCTGGGAGAATCCCTGATTGTTAGTTTTATTTCTGCAATTTTTGCGGTGCTTTTTGTTGATCTGTTTTATCCGTATTATAATCTTATTACTGGTCTGGATTATTCTTTGACTGATTTTTTTAAAACAGAAAATATCATTTTAATTATAATAATTTTTGTAGTTAACGGATTATTGGCCGGAATATACCCGGCAATCCTGGCTTCGAGGTTCTCCATTGAAGATAATATTAAAGGTTTTAAAAAGGTTGGTTCGGTAAGCAATACTATTCGCAAGTCGTTAATTGTTATGCAGTTTTTTATTTCTGTTTTCCTGATTTTTAGTACCATGGTTGTTTATAAACAAATTCGGTTATTCAATAATATTGATTTAGGCTTTGATAAAGAAAATATAATTGTTTTTAAAAATGGAAATGGATTGAGCAGGGCTAAACAAAATAATTGTGATGCTATAAAAGCCGAATTTTTATCACATCCTCAATTGATTAGTATGACAAGTTCATCCAATATTCCTGGATCGAGAACCAGTGTTGAAGGATTTACCGTTGAAGGTGTGAATCTGGATGTTAATCCAACGTATAGAGTTGTCAGAGTGGATGAAGATTATCTGGAAACGTTAAATATTGAACTGTTGGAAGGAGAAGGCTTTAGCAAAAAATCGGATACTACTTTGCAATTTATACTCAATGAAAACGCTAAAATTGCCTGTGGTGCTGAGAACCCGGTTGGCATGAATGCAGTTAACATGTGGGGGAAGCGAGGTAAAATAGTAGGTGTGGCCAAGAATTTCAATTTTGCTTCATTACACGAAGGCATAGAAGCATTGATTTTACAATATATTCCAGGAGATGAAAATGGATCGACCTTTATTAAGTTTTCTGGAGATGTCCAGACCGCAATTGCTGCAATCGAGAAGAAAGTGGCCGAAATAGCTCCTGATGATGTTTTTGACTATACTTTTATTGAAACAGCCTGGAACGATTTATATATAACCGAGCAAAAAGCCGCTGATACTTTTAAAGCGTTTACACTTCTGGCGATTATTATTTCCTGCATTGGTTTGTTTGGATTGGCTTCTTTTGCAGCTCAAATCCGGATCAAAGAAATGGGCATACGGAAAGTTCATGGCGCAGGTTTTGTCAATATTATGAAAATTTTTGCCCTCGATTTTTTAAGGCTGATTTTAATTTCATCGATAATTAGTTTGCCTGTTGCATGGTACGCGATGAGTGAATGGTTGCAAGGTTTTCAATATCGGATTAGTATCGGCTGGGTGTATTTTGCGATTACTTTGCTTATAGTTTTTATCATCTCGTTAATCACAATAATTTACCAGATGGTAAAGGTCTCAACGGCCAATCCTATTGATTATATCAAATACGAATAGAAGAGGTTTAATAATCGTATTTTTTCTTCCAGCGGAGATTTAAAAATTTACGGACCTCATTTTCACGGGCATTATTTCCGGGATCATAAATTTTGGTTCCGGAAATTTTTTCGGGCAAAAATTCCAATTCTGCAAAATTATTCTCATAATTATGGGCGTATTTGTAGTCTTTTCCATAGCCAATATTTTTCATCAGTTTTGTAGGGGCATTTCTGATGTGTAATGGAACCGGAAGGTCACCGGTTTTTTTTACCACAGATTGGGCATTGTTGATGGCAACAATGGCAGAATTGCTTTTTGGTGAAGTCGCCAGGTAAATTGCTGTTTGTGAAAGGATGATCCGGCTTTCGGGCCAACCGATTTTATTCACGGCATCAAAACAGGTATTGGCCAGGAGCAGGGCATTTGGGTTTGCATTTCCAATATCTTCCGAAGCTAAAATCAGCATCCGGCGGGCAATGAATTTAGGGGCTTCTCCGGCTTCAACCATACGGGCCAGCCAGTAAACCGCCGCATTGGGATCGCTGCCACGCAACGATTTGATGAAAGCCGAGATCACATCGTAATGCATTTCGCCTTTTTTATCGTAAATGGCAAGGTTTTCTTGGATGATCTCAAGCGTATTTTTATTGTCAATTTCAAGGCTTTTTTTGTTTGCCGATTTCACCAATAAATCAATGGCATTAAATAGTTTGCGGGCATCGCCCCCGGAAATCCGGTAAAGGGCTTCATTTTCCTTGATTTTAATTTCTATCGATTCCTTTTCTTTATAATATTGGATGGCTCGTTCGGTTAAAATATCCAAATCTTTTTCTTCCAGCGATTTTAAAATGTAAACCTGGCAGCGCGAGAGCAGGGGAGAAATAACCTCGAACGAGGGGTTTTCAGTGGTGGCTCCAATGAGCGTAACAATGCCTTTTTCCACAGCTCCCAGGAGCGAATCTTGCTGAGATTTGCTGAAGCGGTGAATCTCATCAATAAATAAAATGGCGCTTGAACCTTTCTTTGCCAGTTCAATCACATTCCTGACATCTTTAACTCCCGAGCTAATTGCACTTAGCGTGTAAAACGGGCGTTGCAACGATTGCGAAATGATGTATGCCAGGGTGGTTTTTCCTACCCCGGGAGGTCCCCACAGTATCATGGAAGGAATGCTATTGCTTTCGATTGATTTTCGTAATACGGCGCCTTCGCCCAAAAGGTGTTTTTGCCCGATGTAATCGTCCAGGGTAGAAGGTCTGAGTTGTTCTGCTAGTGGAGTAGATGTTGGCATTTTGCTTTAATTTAAGAAACCCAAGTTACAAAAAAACGTGGTTCAAATGCTTAGAATTTGTCTGGGAATTTGCGCTTTATTAGCTTCTCATTTCCCCGATAACCAAACGGTTTTCGTTTCTTAATAAATTCTTCAATATAAACCGGAACCATTTCTTCCCAGCCGGCTTCATCGTTTTTAATCATTTTTAAAACATCTGCCGATTTTATTCTGAGCCGTTCCTTTTTTACATTTCCCAGGTCGATAATTTTGCGATTGGTAAGGAGGTATTTGTACAAATACTTAAGATCCTCTGCCAAGGGAAGGTTTTGGGATGTGATCAGTTCCTCGTTTTCTTCATTTAAAGCCGGGTAAACATACAGTTTCATGTTTTTGGAAAACAGTTGCCCAAAGGCCTGTAAAATCCCTCCATCCAAGTCTTTGTAATACGACGGATCGAGCACGTTGATAAAGGTGGGAATTCCGATAACTACCCGTAAATTTTTGATTTTAAATTCGGAAAAATAGGAGACTAGTTTATAATATTCCCGAAAGTTTGAGATCATCACGTTTTGCCCCATCCCGTTCAAAATGTCTACCCGGTCGAGGAAATCCTGTTCATCCAGTTCTCCTTTTTGAAGCAGGTTATTTAATGTCATTTCGCAAAGCCCGATGGTATTTTCTTTGTTATAATCTTCGTCTTTTTTAAATAACGAATAGCTCGATTTGAGCATATCAAATCCAACATAGGTAATGGGGCGGAAACTTCCGCGGAAGGCCAGTACGTTCTTTTTGTAGAGCATGTCTGAGGGTTCGATCACTTCGCCATTGCGGTCGAAAATGGTGGCCGATGTCATTTGGTTCTTTACCAACTGAACACTAAGCAGGCGATTATCAACATAATCCAGTTTGGGACCTTTCATGCGAACCATGCTGATTTCAACACGGTCGAGGGTCAGGTTGTCGAGTAAAGATTTTAGAAAAACATTGGGCGTTTCGTTGTGATAATAACAGGCAAAAATCAGGTTTATGCCCAGAATGCCAAGGGCTTGTTGTTGCTGAAGCGTGTCGTTTTCAAGTAGTTTTACATGCAGTATCACATCGTTGGGTTGGCTGTTTGCTTTCAGTTGAAAGCGCATGCCGATCCAGCCGTGGCAGTAATTATCTTTTTGATAATTTAACACGCTAACCGTGTTTGCAAAAGCAAAATACTTGGTTTTGTTGTCGCGTTTCCCCTGAAGTGTTTCGGTAAGCTCATTGTATTCGGCCTTTAGCATGCTCATTAAGCGGGGTTCGGAAACAAAACGATCGGATTTGCATTCGTAAAAAGCATCGCTAAACGATTTGTCATAAGCCGAAATAGTTTTGGCTACTGTACCCGAAGCGGCTCCGGCCTGAAAAAAATGACGGGCAACTTCTTGTCCGCCGCCTATTTCGGCAATGGTTCCGTACACATTTTGATTAAGGTTTATGCGCAGTGCTTTTCGATTGGTGCTAATAATTTCCCGTTCCATAACTTAAAGATAATAAATTATGACTTTTTCTGCGGAAGCAATAAAATAAAAGGAATGGCTCCGAAGGCTAAAAAAGCTGAAAACATAAGGGCGAAATGCAGGTCTTTCCAGTCGCTGATTACGCCGAAAAACAACACCGTAAGTGCGCTAAAACTAAAGCTAAGCAACATGTACAAGCTGTTTACAAATGAGGGGTGAGCCGAATCAATTTCCTGAACATAAGCCAACAAAACCGGGCTCGAAGCAAATTGAAATAAGCCGACTAAAATAAGGATGAAAAAAACAAATATCCCGGAAGAATTTAAAAATACGATTAGCAGCATGGGGCTGATAATACCTGAAAGAAGGAGTACGAATTTTCTTCCCAGTTTATCTGAAATTTTTCCGCCGTAAAAAGTACCAAGAATACCGGCTCCTTCGTAAACTGCTAAAGACAGGTAACCTGCCCAAGCATCTTGCTGTTTAATGTCATCGAAATACATGGGTAAAAAGGAGGTTAATCCTGATTTCATGACCTGGCGGAACAAAATCAGTCCGGCCATAAGTAAAAAAATAGGAGCAACCTTTTTAAGGGTATCTGAAATTTTAATATCATCTTCTTTTTTTGATTTGCGCTGGGTATCGATATGGTTTAGTTTGAAGTAGATGAAGATGCTGGCGAAAACCGCAAAAGGAATGAGTTTGATAGTTCCTTCAAGTCCCCAAATGGCTATTGCAGCTCCAACAAATAACGGCCCTATGGTTCGTGCCAGTTCCCCTCCAATCATGTAAAAGCTCATTCCTTTGCCAATTTGCTTCCCTGAAATTTCTTTAACAATAACCGGTGTTGGGACGTGAAAAAATACCGCACTCAAGCCGGCTGCAAATAAAAGGATGGCCAATACAGCATAGTTGGGAGCCACGCCTAATAAGCTCATTGAGACGGCGGTGATAATGGGGGTGAGGATCACAAAAAAACGAACCGGTTTACGGTCGGCAATAATCCCAACAAAGGGGTTTAAGATGTTAGGAATGCGCTGAAAAATTTGTAGTAAACTGATGAGGGTGTAGCTTAAACCAAATTTTTCTTTTAGTAACGGGGAAATCGGGGCCAAAAATGAAGAGTAAACATCGTGTACGAAGTGAGTAAAAGAGATGGATAAAACTTTACCCGTTTGAAATTTTTTAGAATGCAATTCAGTAGTTTTTTTAAATTTAACAAAATAAAAATTAAACGCTTGGCATTGCTGTAGTTGAAGTAAAATTTTATCATTTACACAGAACCGTATCGCTTAATCAGCTTCCAAAATTACTCCTTATTAAGATTGTTTCAAAATAAATATTGGGGTTTTTAAAGAAAAAAAGCAAAGGTTTATCGCTGAAAACTTCTGCCAAGTATAGAATACCTTTAAAGGTTCTATTCTTAGCCTAAAAATGATTTACTTTGCAAAAGAATTTTAAATGAGATTGGATTGAAAAATTGGTCGCTCCCTTTTAATTGGAAACGTTTACGCTGGCATTTGGCATTCTGGTTGTTGGTTGTGGGCTACCAGGTTGTTTACTTTGGCCGCATGACCAACGAATATTGGGATACATTTTTGGCTGTTTTACCAACCTTGCCTTTTGATATTCTGGCTACCTATTTTTCGGTGTATTTTTTATTGCCACGGTTTTTATTGCGCCAAAAGTATTTCTCGTTTGCATTTTTACTGCTTGTTTTTTCAATCCCAATTATTTTCATTGAAATCTTAATTGGCTATTATATTCAGGGGCCGCTTTTGATCCCGAACATTGAGTTTGATATTGCTTTTTTTGCCCCTGACCGCTTCTTAAATGTTTTCTTGTCTATTTATTCGATCACGCTTTTGGCAATAGCCATAAAACTGATTAAGCTATGGTTCAATTACCAACAAGAAAAAGCCTTGCTAAAGAACCAGTCATTGACCAGCGAGCTGGCACTGTTGCGTTCGCAAATAAATCCACACTTTTTGTTTAATACCTTGAATAATATTGATTCATTGGTGCTTGTGAACCCCGAAAAAGCTTCCAGTTCAATTATTAAGCTATCGGAAATTATGCGGTATATGTTGTATGAAGCCAATGTTGATTCTGTTCCACTTGAAAAAGAAATTGAATATCTGGAGAGCTTTGTGTCTTTGCAGCAATTGCGTTTAAAAAAGCAGGATTTTGTCCGTTTTAGCGTTGATGGGGATATTCAAGGTAAAAAAATACCTCCCATGCTTATTATCCCTTTCGTTGAAAATGCCTTTAAACACGGGAAAAAGAATGCGAAATCGCCGGGGATAATTATAGATATTAAAATTTCAAGTACAACTTATATCTTCGAAATTGTTAACTTTATCTCTGATCAGGAAAAAGAGCAGAAAGATGCCGTTGGAGGAATCGGTTTGCAGAACATAAGACGTCGGCTTGAATTGCTGTATAAAGATAAATACGAGCTGGATATCGATATTAAGGACGGCAAGTATAAAGTATTACTAAAACTGACTTACAAATGAAGATCAATTGTATTACCGTAGACGATGAACCTTTGGCTCTCGAAAAAATGAAAGCCTACATCGAAAAAGTTGATTACCTGAATCTGCTAAGTAGTTTTGATAATGGAATTGATGCCATGAGCTATTTAAAAGAAAACCAAGTTGATTTGCTTTTCCTTGATATACAGATGGACGATTTTACCGGGATTCAATTATTGGAATCTTTAAAGGTTCGACCAAAAGTTATTCTAACAACAGCCTACGATCAATATGCTTTAAAAGGTTATGAACTCGAAGTTTCCGATTATTTATTAAAACCGATTAGCTTTTCACGCTTCCTTAAAGCAGCTGAAAAAGTGTATGCTTCCCTTGAAAAAGAAGCTGGGCATATTGCTAAAGATATTGTAATTAACCCTGATGGACAGGAAAAGGAATTTATTTTTGTAAAATCGGATTATAAATTACAAAAAGTTCGTTTCGACGATATTTTATATATCGAAGGGATGAAGGATTACCTGCGGATTGTTACCCCGGCAAAACGATTGATGGTGCTGCAAAATTTTAAAAAAATGGAAGATATCTTGCCAGATGAAAAATTTATCAGGGTTCATAAATCGTATATTATTGCCATCAATAAAATTGAAAGCATCGGGAAAAAAAGTCTGGTTATTGCTGATCAGCACATCCCGATAGGGGAGAGTTACAAAAAACAGTTTTTTGACTTTTTAGAAGAAAATAGTTTATTATAAAGTTAGTTTTTTATCCGTTATTCTGAAAACACAGAAGCTTGTTCAGAATCTGCTTAAGCTAATCTTTAATGTTTTAATATCCTGAATCAAGTTCAGGATGACACCAATTTCGACTAACTTTTGACAACTTTTTTACGAGAAATATAAATTTTATACCTTCGCAATCAGAATCTTTTTTACAGCACTGTGAATAAAAAACAAGCGAATGCGGAAATCCTTTTCAGGAAATATTACAAAGAACTTTGTTTTATTTCCCTTCGTTATATGAGTAATCTTGACGAAGCGGAAGATGTTGTTCAGGATGTATTCGTAAAAATTCTTTCCAGGAATAAACTAAATGAAATTAAAAACCCCGAGGCTTATCTGCGTATTGCTGTCCGGAATGCCAGCATCCGTAGTCTGGAGAAAAAGAAAAAATCACTCCCAATAGATGAACAACTTCCCGATCCTTCGCTATCTTTATCTGAAGAAACTAAAAAAACAGAGGCTAAAGAAATAGCATTGCTTAAGCAAATTGAAAAACTTCCGGAAGGCTGCCGCAAGGTTTTTTTACTCTGTGGTCTTGACGGCTTAAAGTATCAGGAAGCTGCAGATAAACTTAACTTATCCGTTAACACGGTGAAAAGCCAGATGCAGAAAGCTTATAAAATGTTGAGGGAGTCTTTGGGAGGATTTATTATGCTTTTGTTTGCAAAAAAATCTTAAATCTTCATTCGTTAATCAAAACACTTATTCTATCGATTGAAGAATAATGATTAACGATTTTAGATTTTCCAAGTATCCTAGAAAACTTTTCCTTAGGCATCACCCTAAAATTTCATTTTCGGTCTTTTATGCAGAGGGTCATCCAAACACATAGAAGATGGAACAAATAGAAATGATTATTCGGAAATTACAGGGGGAACTTTCCGAGCAAGAAGAAGGAGAATTCAATGCTTGGCTACAGGCTTCGGAACTCCACAAAGCCTTTTATAATCAAATTAAATCCTTACAGGGAAAAGGTACTGAAATATCAAAACTAAGCCGTCTTGATATTGATCGTGCCTGGGTTGCTGTACTGGAGAAGGCTGCTGCACAAAAACATTCGGTCACTAGAATGCCTCGCCTCAGAATAATATTCAGATACGCAGCAATTTTTATTGTCTTGTTGGGTTTGGGATATTTTTTACATTTCAATTATAAAGAAGCAAATAAACCCCAATTACTCATTAGTAAGGAGGATATTACCCTGAAACTGGAAGACGGACATGTTGAAGTCATCAAAGCCGGTGAAAATAAAACGCTTACGGATGCTTCCGGAAAAGTGATCGGCTTCCAGAAGGGCGAAACTTTACATTATGAAAAAGCAGTAGCCAAAGACAGCCTTATATATAATGAGTTGAATGTTCCTTACGGAAGGCGTTTAAGTCTTTATTTATCCGATGGAACAAAAGTAGAACTAAATGCCGGTACCAAATTCAAATACCCAGTTCATTTTATGGAAACCCATCCCAGAGAAGTTTTCTTAAACGGAGAAGCTTATTTTGAAGTTTCTCATGATGAAGCACATCCTTTTAAGGTAGGTACGCGCAATATGGACATCCATGTATTGGGAACCAAATTTAATATTACCGCCTACGAAGATGAGGCCGATGGCTTCACTACCCTTGTTGAAGGCTCTGTACAAATTTTTACGTCTGTTAGTGACTCCCTCATTCTCAAACCGGGCGAGCAGGCCAGAATGCACGCAGACGGACAGCTCAGTGTAAAAACCGTTGCCCCATCCCTTTACACGGCCTGGATGAAGGATGCCGTTATCTTTACCGATGTGAACTTTGAAGATGTGATTAAAAAGTTGGAACGTAAATACGGTGTACAGATCATTAACCATTACAACCGGCTTAATTTGGAAAAATATACAGGGCGTTTTGAATCGGAATCCATTTTGCAGATATTAGAATCTTTCCGTTTCGACATTCCCTTTGATTACGATATTGATGGAAACAAAATAATTATCAATGAACCTGCTGAAAACGACAGGAAATAAAAAACGGGAAATGTAGTCGCATTTCCCGCCGTATTAAATTTAAAGTAGTTTTTAGCAATTGAATTAACAGATTTACTCACTAAAAACAGTCAAATTTATGAAAAAAATCAAAACAATTTTTCTTTTCATGGCTTTATTTGCGATGCAGATGAGTGCTTTGGCACAAAACATTACGCTCAATAGGAGCAATGTGCCTCTAAAAGAGATCATGGATGAAATTGAAAAGAAAACCGACTACAAATTTTTGTATCGTGGTAATGCTATTGATACGGAACAAAAAGTAAGCATTGCCCTTGAAAATGTTTCTGTTGAAGATGCATTAAAGGCCTTGCTTGCCAAAACCAACATTGATTTCCGTATTAACGGAAAACAAATTGTACTGACCCCAAAAACAGCTAGCCCTGATGTTAGCCTGAACAGGGTTGAAGGACGGGTGACGGATAAAGACGGCAACCCCTTACCCGGTGCCACTGTTCTAATTAAGGGAACAACCAAAGGGACTACTACTGATGCGAATGGAAATTATGTCCTTAAAGTTCCCGAAGGCACTGTTTTGGTTTTCACCTTTATAGGGTATGAAAAACAGGAAATACCGGTTTCTGATCATCAGGAAATCAATGTAATCATGAAAGAAAAAACTGCAGAATTGAAACAAGTCGTAGTTACCGGTATGTATACACGAAAAAAAGAAAGTTTTACAGGAGCTGCAACAACATTTACCGGTGAAGAATTAAAAACCCTCGGAAATAAAAATGTTTTAGAGAGCTTACAAACATTGGATCCCTCCTTTGTAATGGTTGAAAATAATATTCAAGGTTCTAACCCCAACCAATTACCAAAATTTGAGATTAGAGGGAAAACGGCTATTACTACAGCAAATCTGAATAATCAATTCAGTAATGATCCCAATCAGCCATTATTTATCCTGGATGGGTTTGAAAGTACCTTACAGGCTATTTATGACTTAGATATAAACCGGGTAGCGTCAATTACCATTTTGAAAGATGCTGTTTCTACCGCTCTGTATGGGTCAAAGGCTGCCAATGGGGTAATAGTTGTAGAGACCAAACGCCCGGTTGCAGGAGAATTACGTGTAAATTATACCGCAGATTTTTCTTTTGATATTCCTGACTTACGTAGTTATAACCTGATGGATGCCGCTGAAAAACTGGAGTTTGAAAAACTGTCTGGTGCTTATTCGAATAAAGCAAATCGGCAATGGGAATTTGATGAAATGTATGCCCAAAGACTGGCAGAAATACAAAGAGGGGTTAATACCTACTGGTTAAATGAACCGGTACATACCGGCATTACCAACAAGCATTCATTGCAATTATCGGGTGGCAACCAAGATTTATTGTTCAATGCAGGCATTTCTTACGGAAATCAAAACGGGGTCATGAAAGGATCCGGACGAGAAACATGGGGTGGCAATGTTAACATTACTTACCGAAAAGGGAAAATAAATATTAGCAATATGCTTTCCATTTCCGGTTACAAAGGTGATGAATCTCCTTATGGTTCTTTTGCTGATTTCGCCCAGGCTAACCCTTATTACCGGAAACGGAATGCAGATGGTTCTATCTCGAAATACCTTGACTCGGTTTCTGTTGGAGTTGGACTTCCGCCCAATCCATTATACAATGCTTCACTTTTTAGCATAGATCAAACGAAAGCTTTTTCATTTAATAATAATATACAAGCCATATGGACTTTCTCAAATAGCTTGCGTTTACAGGGAGGAATACAAATTGCAAAAGGAAATACAACGGCTGTTGTATTTATCCCGCCTGAAAACACTCAATTTGAAGAAACTGACGTCCATCAGAGAGGAAATTATACAAATACCCGTACAGAAAACAGGTCTTATAATGCCAACCTGATGCTTACCTACGCCAAAGTCATACATAAACATCAGATAAATGCCAACGTTCGTGCAGATATTGGTGAAACACATAGTGAAATAGTCGGTTTTTCTGCCGTTGGTTTTCCCTATGGAACCAATGGTAATCCCATATTTGCAAATGTCTATACCCCCTATGGAAGGCCATCTGCATCAACATCCACCTCACGAAGCACCGGATTTATGGCAGGCGTTAATTATGTTTATGATGAACGCTTCCTGTTTGATGCGGTTTATCGTCTGGATGGTTCTACCGTTTTCGGCTCCAACCAAGTGTTTCGTCCTTTTGCTTCGGCTGGTATTGGTTGGAATTTACACAACGAATCTTTCCTGAAAAATGTGAAGTGGATAGAGTTATTGAAAATACGAGGCGATATTGGTGTTACCGGTAATGAAAATCTCGGACAATTTACCTCTGTTTCCACTTATACTTCAACAGCAGACATAAACAATTTCGGAATAGGAGGATTGAACCTGCTTTCATTGGGAAACCCAGATCTGGAATGGCAAAATACCCGGCAGATAAGTTGCGGGATTGATTTTACCTTATGGCATAACAGGCTGAGTGGCTATCTGGAATATTATAACAAACGAACCGATCCTTTAGTTATCGATGCCAGTGGTACATTACCCTCTTCAGTGGGAATCAATGAAAATTATGTATTAAATGTCGGGAATTTAACCACGACCGGCTGGAGTTTTAATTTACGGGTATCCCCAATTTATAATGTAAAAGAACGCATTATCTGGACCATTGGAATTATCGGCAGTACATATGAAAGTACTTACGGCGACCTTGGAAATAAACTGGATGTTTATAATGAAGAAGAATTAAACAGTCGCGGATTTAAAAGATATAAAGACGGGTACAGCCCTGATGATATGTGGGCAGTGGTTTCCAGGGGCATCGATCCTGCCAGCGGAAGAGAAATCTTCCAGAAAATGGATGGAACACTCACCTTTGACTACGAGGTTGAGGATATTGTAAAAGTAGGCAATACCAGGCCTAAGATGGAAGGGGTAATCAATTCAAGTTTTACCTATAAAGAATTTACCCTTGGAGTCAATGTCCGTTACCGGATAGCCGGTTATTTATTTAATAGTGCTTTGTATGAAAAAGTGGAAAATGTTTCAAAAGATGGGCTTATTTATAATCAGGACAAACGGGCATTGTATGACAGGTGGCAGGAGCCAGGGGATGTTTCACAATTTCGAGCAATAGATATTATGACGAGTTCACCGGCTATGTCCTCCCGTTTCATCCAAAAAGACACCCATTTTGTGGGGGAATCCATTAGTTTAAGCTGGCGTAAATCAGACGGCTGGATTAAAAAGCTAAAGATGCAATCCCTGAGCATTAATCTTTATCTGAACGATATATTCAGGATCGAAACTGTAAAAAATGAACGGGGAATTGAATATCCTTTCTCCCGCTCAGTTTCTCTTAGTCTAAATGTTTCATTCTAAAAACTGTTAATCATGAAAAAAAAATATAACCAAATTATTCTTTTATGCCTGCTTAGTATAGTACTTGGCAGTTGTAAAAAATACCTTGAAATACAACCTGAAGATAAATATACCGAGGATCAGATTTTTTCTAATGAATCTGCGATTCAGGAAGTTTTAAACGGCCTCTATAATAGTCTGGCAAACAATTCTCTTTATGGAGCAAACCTAACAACAACAGCCATAGAAACACTGGCGCAACGATATAATCCTTCCGGTTATTCAGACTTGACGATTATTTATTCTTATCTTCAGCAGTATAATTATTCTGATATCTATAGTGTTCAGCCATTCTTTGATGATCTGTGGACACAAGCTTATTTTACCATTGCACAGGCAAATAAATTTATTGCTAAGTTGGATGAGGCCAACCAAAATGGTGTTATTTCTACTGAAAAAGCTGATTTATTAAAAGGAGAAGCCATCGGTATCCGTGCATTGATTCATTTTGATCTTTTACGGCTATTTGGCCCCATTTATTCTACATCTCCCGATGAGGATGCAATTCCTTATTATACAAAGGCAAATGCAAAAACACAACCGATTCTTCCTGCCAGCCAGGTAATGGACAGTATATTGTCTGATTTATCCAATGCTCAGGAACTATTGGAAAATGATCCCATCATAGTAAGGGGCATTGTCGCTTCAGAGGATTTTTACAGTAGTTATCGTAACCAGCGATTGAATTATTATGCCATCATGGCGCTAAGAGCACGGGTTTGCTTATATGCCGGAAATACAATTCTTGCCCATGATCTGGCAAAAGAGGTTTTGGATGAAGGAGAAAACCTCTTCCCCTGGTTAAATTATAGTATTGTATTAGAACCCGATAATCCTGACAGAATTTTCTCTACGGAGGTGTTGTTTGGTATTTATAACTTCAATATGTACACTAATTTTACAAATTATTTTAGCTCTGATTTACGGGATGACCAAATATTATCTGCACATCCTGACAAGCTGATACAGGTTTTTGAAAATAACGAAAATGATTATCGTTATACCACAACCTGGCTGAATAGTGTGAAAGGATATCGTATTTTTTACAAATTTGCAGACATTCCTGATCAAACAAAACCCTGGCGTTTTATACAGCCCTTGATCCGTAAATCTGAACTATATTATATACTGGCAGAAACGGAAACAGATTCGGAAGCAGCGCTTAATTACCTGAATACGGTAAGATACAACAGGGGGTTGATAGACCTTACTAATGTTTCTGCTATCAATACTGAAATTCAAAAAGAATACAAAAAAGAATTTTGGGGTGAAGGACAGCTTTTCTTCTATTATAAACGAAAAAATATTTCCAATATACCTAATGGGACTGATGGATATGACTGGTCGACAGTGAGTCCTGTTTATGTAGTTCCTTTGCCACTTTCAGAAACAACACCACGTTAAACTTAACAAAAGAAAAAAATGAAAAAACTAACTTACATATTATTGCCAGTTATATTGCTGTCGGTTTTATATTCCTGCAATAAGGAAAGCCTGATAACTTATAATGTTGCCGACAATATTTATTTTAAATTTGACAGCTCTACGGATAGTCTGGACGTGTCATTTGCTTTTAGTGGCACTTCTGTTCAGGATTCCATCGTGAAAATACCAGTGCATGTCACCGGTGTGCCTGCGGATCAGGACAGAACATTTGTAATAGAAGCAGATCCGGTTTCTACAGCAGTTGAAAATACCCACTATTTTCTTCCCAAAACTTTTGTCATACATACGGGCTTGGTAACAGACAGTATTCCTATAAAGTTGATAAGGGCGGAAGACCTTCAAAGCAGAGTGGTAAGACTAATTTTAACCCTTAAAACCGGCGGAGATTTTAATGCAGACCTCGAAGCAGAAGATTGGCGCATTAGGAAAACATACAGGATAACAGTGTCGGATATGTTAACAGCAGGGTCGTTTTGGGGTTCACTTAACCAGTATTTCGGTTCTTTCAGTGTAAAAAAAGTACAATTGTTACACGAAGTAACAGGAATGCCACTTGAATTTATTGCAGCAACCTCTCCTAATTACTGGATTGTCGCACAATATTATGCGTTGATCATGAACCGTTACCTATTGGATCAAATAGATGAAGGAAATCCTGTTTATGAAGAAGATGGAGTAACCTTAATGACAATGGGAAGTGCTGTACAATAGGCATTTTATTTCAATTAAAAATATTTTATAATACCTAAAAATATGAAAAGTAATATAAAAAAGATATTTATCAATAGCCTGTTAATAGGCTTCTTTATTGTCGGTTTTTATGCCTGCAATAAAGATCAGGGAAACTATGTTTATAATGATATTAATGAACTTTCTTTTGAAAGCTTTGATACGGTGAATGGATACAGCATCTTTGCTGGAGATTCTTTAAAGATTTATCCTAAGCTAATAATGACAAAAGATCAGGATGCATCTGTAAGTGATTATTCGTATGAATGGTCGTTGCATATTGTTGAGTCATTAAGGACCTACGATAGTGTTATTTCTACGGAGAAAAATCTAGTGGCGAAGATTATGTTTTCCCCGGGCAATTACTTTTTGCAATATAAGGTTACGGATAAAACAACAGGGGTGCCCTTTCATATAAGGACAAATTTGATGGTATCCACTCCGGTTTATGAAGGCTACCTGATCCTTAACGATGTTGACGGACAGTCAAGATTGGATATGTTATCATATGACAATGTAAATCATGTCTTTGCTCAATATACAAATGTTCTGGGGAAGATGGAATCATCCTTGCCTTCGCAGGGGGAACCTTATCAGGTGCTTTGCATAAATTATCCCACACATATGGGACTTTATGGAATCTACCTCCTCACTGCTTCCGGAACAAATAGATTGGAAGAGGAAACGTTTGACTGGGAACCTGTTAATAATATCCGTTATATGATGGTTGGTGCTATTCCTGAAGGCTTTAAGGTACGAAGGATTACCGCTGAAATGTTGTATAGCAGATACCCTTTATTATATTTGTATTCGGATGAAAGTTTATACACCCATGATCCTTTTAACCTACCTATGTTTACATATATTCCGCTTAATAATTATGGCAATATTTCCCAACCATTCAGAGTTTCTCCTTATGTGGCCACGAATGGGAATAATGCTGTTATGTATGATATGGATAACCGTAATTTTGTGACAGCTGCTTATCGCAGTAAATCCGTAACGGAGGTTTCTGCGGCTTTAAATTATCCTACTGGCTATGACCTGGTCTATATGGAACGTAATTATTCCAATAATGTTTATGCTATATTACAGGATCCTTCGACCTCTAAATATTATTTGCTCCGTTTCGTTATCGGAAAGGCCCAAACCTATTTTGAAGAAATAACTGGAACCGATTTTGCCAATGCCACCCATTATGCTATAAGTCCGGATCTGGGATATTTATTTTACAGTGTAGGCGGAAAACTGTATGAGTATGACCTTTCATTAAAAACCAGCATACTAATGTTGGATAAAGTTGGGGAAGAAATTACTTACCTTTCATTCCAGAATTTTTATAACCGGACAGGAAATACGAATTATGGAAATTGGGCAAAATTACTTACCGTAGGGTCTTACGACGGTAGTAATGGTACTCTCGAATTGTATTCCGTGCCTTCTGTTAACGGACAAATTGTACGAACAAACCAGTGGACAGGATTTGGTAAAATTGTAAGTGTTGCATACCGAGAACGGTATTAGTATTCAAAAGGGGGGTATTGCTTTTCTTAAATCTGAATTTAAAACCAGGCAATACTCCTTAACCTAAATAACTAGTGTTAAAAAAGTGAACGTAAGTCAATAGTAATAAAACAACATCCCAACTAAAAATTCAATAATACTATGATATTTTTAGTTGGGGAATTTATAATTTTTTCAGATGGATTTTACCGGCATGAGTAATCCATATCTAATAAACAAAAAATGATGTTTGAAGCGGGTATTATTGTAATATCCTGTTTGGCTGTCTCAACGGCTTACGCACAAAATACCTTTACCATCAAAGGGAAACTGGGAAAGGACAAAGAAGGGGAATTAATAATTTTCTATCAAAATGGCAATAAGTACATTAAAGATTCTACACAGGTAAAAAATGGAATATTTGAATTGAAGAGAGAATTTGGGGACCCTAATCAGGCAACCTTTTTTAGTAAATGGTAATAAACAGGAAATCCGTGTTGATTTTAAACGAATGGGGGATTAAAAATGACGATTTACTGATACCGTTCTCGGAGATGGACTGACCCTGTAAACAAATTAAATTTATTTAAAATAAAATGTCTAAATAAAGGAAGTATTATGAAAGATTCTTTAGTAAGCGTGGAAAACTTATCCCACCGCTACAACATTCAATGGGCTGTGAAGGATGTGAGTTTTGAAATACCCGGAAAAGGTATTTATGGGTTACTCGGCTCCAACGGGGCCGGTAAATCAACCGCCATGAACATCATGAGCGGGGTTTTAAAGCAAACAAAGGGAAATATATTTATTAAAGGGATTAATTTATCAAAAGATCCTATTGAAGCTAAAAAACAAATCGGTTTTTTGCCCCAGGATCCACCGCTGTATACCGATATAACCGTAGAAGAATACCTGACCAATTGTGCGTATCTGCGCATGATTGATTCAAAGCAAGTGAAATCGGCCGTGGAAGAGGTCTTGGAAAAATGTGCCATTACCCATTTTAAAAAAAGATTGATCCGTAACCTCTCCGGGGGTTACCGTCAACGGGTTGGAATTGCCCAGGCGATTATTCATAAACCTGCTTTTATTATC
This sequence comes from Bacteroidales bacterium, assembly GCA_963664245.1. Lineage (GTDB taxonomy): Bacteria > Bacteroidota > Bacteroidia > Bacteroidales. The sequence continues at coordinate 420,557 of OY760934.1, read as the reverse complement.
TTGGATGAACCCACCAATGGTTTGGACCCGAACCAGATTATAGAGGTCCGTGGTTTGATCAAAGAAATTGCCCAAGAAAGGGCGGTATTATTATCCACCCACATTCTTACAGAAGTCCATGCCATTTGCGATCATATCCTGATGATTGAACATGGTAAACTGGTATTCTCAGGAAAAACCGAGGAATTTGACAATTACTTAACACCGAACACCATTTTCGTCCGTTTATTGGAAATGCCCTCAATTGACGACTTAATGCAAATAGAAGGAATAGAAAACGTAGAAGAATTGGGCGGACCCAATTACAGGTTAACGTTTGCAGACTTGAACGGAGCAACAGAGCGCATTGTTATGCAAAGTGTAAAACACAACTGGCGTTTAGATGAAATCCGGGCAGAAAAGAATTCATTGAACGATGTATTCTCGGCATTATCAAAAAATTAAACAAAAAATTAGAGATATGAAAATGATATTTAAAATAGCACGGATGGAACTTCAAAAGATGTTTTATTCCCCCATTGCATGGTTTGTTCTTATCATATTTGGCATTCAGGCCGGAATAACATTCATGGGATCAATAAATAATTTTTTTTTGGTGACAAGTTTAGGTTATAATCCTCCAAGCCTATCAACCAGAATGTATACATCTCCGGGTGGGGTGCTTTATAATATGCAGAATTATTTATATTTATTTATTCCATTGCTTACTATGGGGCTGTTAAGCCGCGAATTTAGTTCGGGCTCAATTAAACTCCTGTATTCCTCACCCATTTCCAATAAGCAAATTGTATGGGGTAAGTTTGTTTCCATGATGGTGTTTGGTCTGGCCATGGCGTTTATCATGTTTATCATAGCGATTTTTGGGGTTTTTGCTATCAAAGACTTTGATTTTCCGTTGGTATTAACAGCTATACTGGGTCTTTACCTGGTCATTTGTGCCTATTCATCTATCGGCCTGTTCATGTCTTCATTGACCTCTTACCAAATCGTTGCTGCTATCGGAACCTTTGCTGCTCTTTTTGTATTGGGGCAGGTGGGTCGTATGTGGCAGGATGTTGAATTTGTACGTGATATCACTTATTGGTTATCTATAAATGGTAGGTCGGGAACTTTGTTAAGGGGCTTGATCTGTAGTGAGGATATATTGTACTTTATCTTGGTATCCGGACTATTTATCACCTTTACCATATTTAGGTTAAAGGGTATTCGTGAGAAAAGGCCCCGATATATTTCTTTTATGAGATGTGCTAGTGTTTTTATGGTTGTGGCCATGATAGGTTATGTGAGTACCATCCCGTCTTTAATGAAATACCATGATTCTACCCATAACAATACAAATACCTTAACGCCAAACAGCCAGGATGTGATCGCCAAGCTCAAGGGAAAAATAAATATTACAACCTATGTAAATATTTTTGATGATAATTATTATTCAGGATCGCCTTCCAACCAAAAATATGACATGAGCAGATATGAACATTATACCCGGTTTTATCCATACATGAAAATTAACTATAAATACTATTATGACCTTCCGGTTGATGAAAAGGCTTTAAAAAGCCATAATAAAAGATACGAAGGACAAACACAAAAGCAGGCGTTGGAAAAAGCATGCGATTCCTACAATGTCAACCTTAAAAGGTTTAAACAGGGAAAGGATTACCTCGGTGAGATTGATCTTGAATCTGAGTTAAACCGCTTTGTATGTAAAGTTGCAACAGAAGATGGAAAATCAACTTATTTGCGGATTTTTGATGATGGGAGGCGCTATCCTGATGAATCCCAAATCACGGCAGCCTTTAAAAGGTTAGTGATGGAACTACCTTTGGTAGGTTTTGTCACAGGGCATGAAGAACGGGATGTGGATGATTTGGGTTCCCGTGGTTATTTCCGTTTGACTAAAGAAAAACCATTCAGGTGGTCCTTGATAAACAACGGATTTGATTTTACAACATGTGAATTATCCAAACTTGTTGATAAAAATATTGATGTATTGATCATTGCGGATGCCAAAACAATATTTTTAGAACAGGAAATAAAAAACCTAAATGACTACATTGACCGTGGAGGGAATTTGATTATTGCCTGTGATCTGAAACGCCAAAAGATTATGAACCCATTGGTAGAACGTTTTGGCATTAAATTTTTAACTGGGCAGGTGGTTGAATATAATAAGGGATATACTATGGATTTGGTAACTTCTGTATCCACGAAGCAAGGACAAAAGCTTGCTTACCAATTTGAAAACATCCAGGGCGAGCAGGCGGTTATGATGCCGGGCGTAGTAGGTATTTCATACAAAGAAGGGAATGAGTTTAAATATGTTCCCGTTTTGGTTTCGGACACAATAAGAAATATGCCCAATATAACAGATGAGAAAGAATTAAAAAAACTCAAAGAAACTTATACAGCTAAACAAGAAGACAAAGATGCCTATAAAGGTTCCTGGAATGAATTAAAAACTCAGGATTTTATTGATGAGATTGCCACTTTCAATCCGGAAGAAGGGGAAACCGGTGGGGCAATTACCACTGCCTTGGCCTTAACACGAAAAGTCGGTGATAAAGAACAACGGATCATGATCTTGGGAGATGCGGATTGCCTTAGCAATGGTGAACTCTCAAGAAAAAGAACAGGTTTCTGGGCCTTGAATTTTAATATGGGTACCGGAATGTTTTACTGGTTATCCGGCAATGAAGTGCCCATTGACATTCGTCGTCCAACGCCAACAGATAACGAATTATATATCGAAAAAGGTGATAAGCTTTTACTGAATGCTTTATACAAGATAATAATCCCTGCATTACTGGGGCTGGCGTTTCTTTTGATTTGGTTACGTCGTAGGGGACGCTAAGGAGTTATAGAGAATAAGGCTGTTTTTTCAGCCTTATTCTTCCACATATTTAATAGAAAATAAAAATTAAGATTATGTCATTTAAGGTAGACCACCAAACGATAGGGGATTTAAAGATAATCGGGGGCGCTCGTGAGCAGGACGTTTACGGTTTGTTCAACCGCACGAAGACGCGGGGAGGGGCCGCGATGCTGAAGGACATGTTCCTTTACCCGCGTTCGCGTGAAGAAGAGATCACGGGGCGTGTGAACATCATCCGTTATTTCAAGGAGAAGGGGATGGTTTTCCCGTTCCAGTCGAGCGTATTCGACACCATCGAGCACTATTTGGGCAACACGGACGAACGCACGCGCCTGTCATTGCATGAAGATAATTTGCAGCGCAAGTTTAACAACCTGATCGGGAGCGATACGGATTACCAGCAGATCAACAAAGGGACCATCGCGACGCTTTCCTTTTTTGTTGACCTAAAATCCTTTTTGGAAAAGCTGGGGGACAACGGTTCCGTAAGCGAGCTCAACAAAGACGTAAAAGCCATCCAGGATACCCTGGCGCTCCCGGACTTTTCGTTCTTCAAGGAACTGGAGAAAAAGCCCAACAAGCTCTCGTATTCAAAAACGGCGCATTACGACAAGCTATTGCGTTTCACCTTGAACAAGGAGATCCAAAAACTGCTGTACCATGTTTACGGTTTCGATGTTTACATCGCGGTAGCGGAAGCGGCGAACACTTATAACTTCAGCTTTGCGGAGATCGAACACACGGACGGCAACCTGATCGAGCTGAACGAAGTATACCACCCGCTGGTCCCGGGTGCCGTTGCGAACAGCATCAAGATCGATGAGAACAACAACATGGTCTTTTTGACCGGGGCGAACATGGCGGGCAAATCTACGTTCATGAAAACCTTCAGTATCGCGGTTTATTTGGCGCACATGGGTTTCCCGGTACCGGCCAAGGGCATGCGTTTCAGCATACAGAACGGGATGTTCACCACCATCAACCTGGCCGATAATTTGAACCTGGGGCTGAGCCACTTTTACTCGGAAGTATCGCGGGTAAAAAAGGTTGCCGAGAGCGTGAACCAGAACGACCGTTTGATCGTTGTCTTCGACGAGCTGTTCCGTGGGACGAACGTAAAGGACGCCTACGATGCGACCATTGCGGTGGCGGATGCCTTTGCGGGCAAGCGCAACTGTACGTTCATCATTTCCACGCATATTATCGAAGCGGGCGAAGAGCTGAAAAAACTCAGGGACAACATCAAGTTCCTTTACCTGCCGACGGTAATGGAGGGGAACGTTCCCCGCTATACCTACCAGGTCGAAGAAGGGATCACGGGCGACCGCCACGGGATGGTGATCATCAACAACGAAAAGATATTGGAGATATTAAAAAAAGATTAGGACATGGAATTTGTAACAGACAGACAGACCCTGGACGACTTGAACCTGTTGGGCCGCTTTAAAAACAACTCGATCATCAGCCTGTTCAACCATACGGTCACCAGCGGTGGCGGGCGTTTATTGGAAAAGATGTTCAACCACCCGTTGACGGATGAAGGAGCGATCAACCAGCGCAGTGGGACCATTTCGTTTTTCCAGAAAGCCAAGATATCGCTTCCGTTTAGCAAGGAAGAATACGAGTTGGTAGAAAACTACCTGAGGAACACAGGGCCTAAAAACCGTTTTGTAGCGGGGATGGGCCTGTGCCGCTTAAAGTTCATGAACTTTATTGCCAAGGAAAAGGAATACGGGTTCATCCGTGAGGGGCTGGAAACAACCATCGCGGTGTTTGACCGGCTGAAAGAAGTGGCGAAAACCCTTGTGGTAGAATCACAGAACACGCCTTACAAAGAAAAGGCAGAAAAGATCGCAGCCCTTTTGAACCATAAAAAGTTTGAACAGGCTTACGCTCACACCGGGCAGTCCCCTTTAACATTCGCCAAGGTGCTTACGATGGATTATGTCTTCCGGGGATTGTTGAACAAAGAGATCGAAGAACTGCTCACGGAGATCTTTGAGATGGACGTTTATGTCGCGGTTTCGGATGTTTCCCGGGAACGGGGCTTTACGTATGCGAGGGCGGTTGCGAAAGAAGAAAAAGTAATCGACCTGAAGGGTTTTTACCACCCGATGATTGCAGGGGCGGTTGACAATGACATCAAGATCGGTGGCAGCCAGAACGTTTTCTTCCTCACGGGGGCGAACATGGCGGGCAAGTCCACGTTCATGAAATCGTTTTCGGTAGCGGTCTACCTGGCGCACATGGGGTTCCCGGTAGCGGCGAAATCAATGGTTTTTTCGGTGCACGACGGCATCTACACCTCGATCAACGTGCCGGACAATTTGGCGATGGGCTACAGCCATTTTTATGCGGAAGTATTGCGTGTAAAACACGTGGCCGAAGAAGTTGCCAGTAACAAACAGTTGGTGATTATTTTTGACGAGCTGTTCAAAGGTACCAACGTAAAGGACGCTTACGACGGGACGGTATCCATTATCGATGCCTTTTCAAAGCGCAAGGGCACGTTTATTGTTTCCACGCACATCATGGAGGCCGGCCAGGCATTGAGTAAAAACCCGGGGCTGTTCTTCAAGTACCTTCCCACGGTGATGAAGGGCCCGGTACCGACTTACCCTTACAAACTGGAAGACGGCATTACCGATGACCGACACGGGATGGTCATTATCCAAAACGAAAAAATATTGGAGATTATTAGGGGGGAGGAATAAAGCTTTTGAGAATGGTATCTGCCAATTGCTGGGTGGTATTTTTAACACATAATCTATTCTAGCTTGATTCACTATATACTCCGTTGTTCTTCTTGCTTTTTTCGAATTTAAATATCCCCGTTGAAATTTTGATGGAAATTTCAGCCCCACCTCCATTAATGCTTCCATAAATCCATTCGTCAATCGAAACCTTGTAAATCCCTTTTTAGCTGGTTTCTTTGTTTACTTTCCGTTCTTTATTAAGTTTACATCAAAATCGGTGTAAATTTCTCACATGCTTTTGTATTGAATACTGGCCGATACTATTTCCATAATGGTTCTGAATTTCTATGCCGCCATTAGTGTTATGGATGTCTGCTTCGCAATTTAAGTTGTTAATCCAAACAACTCCCTTGTTAATTGTGTTTGCACGAATAAAGCTTACCCGTAAGCTTTGATGTTTAGCTTTATGTTTTTGTTTTGATGAACTTTTTGTACAAAAAAAAGAGGCTTCTTAGCCTCTTTTAAAAATCGCTAAAAGGGGAGGGGCTATTTGTATGCTCCCCGCATATGTAAGATCCACAAACTTTCGTCAAGAGGGTTGACTCCTTTAAATGGACGGATAATTCCTTCTGAATCTTCACAGGTTTTATACGCATTAAATTTTGTCCGGAATTTGACTTTCCCACTACACATTGAATTCAATGCAATGCTCAGATCAAGAGAGGTTGAAACCGGGATTTGACCGCTGAGTTTTATGTTTCCGTTTTCGAAGTGGGGAGTGTTGATTTCAGCTCTTCGTTTAAGAAGATTACTGTTGACGGTTCCCAGCAAGGTTTCTTCTGCAATGATTTCGAAAAAAAGCATGGGCTCCAATAATTGCGTCCCGCTGTTTTGCAGGGCTTTCATGATTCCCATGGGAGTGGCCAATTTAAAATCACCGGGCCGGGAATGGATTTCGTGATCTTCTCCTTCAAGCAAGGTAATCTTGAGGTCGGTGACTTCCCAACCTTTTATCCCTTGCTCAAGCGATTTATGGATGGTTTGTACCACTTCATTTTGATATTTTTGATGGATGTTGTTTACGCCAACTTTCGATTCATAAACTACCCCGCATCCTCTTTCCAGTGGTTCAATCTCAAATTTCATAATCGCCCAACAGGGTTTGGGCATCCAATACCTCACGAAACCTTCGGCTTTTTTTAGAGGCGTTTCTTTATAGATTACGCTGGGTTCTTCAAAAATGCAATCAATATTAAAACGTTCGCTAATCATTTCCCGGAGGATTTCTTTTTGAATCGCACCATGCAGGTTTAGAATGAGTTCGTTTTCTTCTTTGATCCATTTAAAATTCAGGTCAGGATCTTCGATGTTAAGTTCTGTAAGGGCTGCAGCCAAAGCCGGAAAATCTTTTTCATTTTTTGGATTTACCCGGGTCGACAGCAATGCTTCTTTTATTTTCTTTGGTTTGAAAGCGTTCTCTTTGGAACCTAAAACATCGCCAACGGCTAAAGTGTTTTGCCCAACAATCATCCCGATGTCGTTTCTTGAGATATGATCCACATCTTTTATCTTGCCAACGTATTGTTTCTTTAACTGTGGAATTTTCAGTTCTTCATTTGTTGAACCAACAAGAATACTGTCTTTAACGTTTAGTTGTCCCTGGGTAATTTTAACGTGACTGAGTTTTCCGAATTTGGGGTGATGCTCAATTTTAAAAACAATAGCGTTGGTTAGGTTCGCACTTAAATTATTTTTAACCGGAACAAAATCAATAACTGCGTTTAGTATTTCTTCTATGCCCAGGTTGTTTTTTGCTGAACCGCATAACAGCGGAATTACCGTCAGCTCTTTAAATTGTGTTGTGGCTTTTTCTTTAAGAACGCTTTTTCCTATTTGCTGTTCTTCTAAATACAGGTTTAAAATTTCTTCATCAAATTCGGCAATGCTTTCGATGCCGGTTTGAAAAAAGGGTGATTGCCCAAATCCTTCCTCGGAAAAAGAAAGCAGGCTTACCTTGTTTTCGGCCTCGTTTATGGGCATATTTAGTGGGAACAAATAACTGTTAAACTCACTTTTCAAAGCTTTGAGAACTTCGCTGGTGTTGGCTCCGGCTCTGTCTGCCTTGTTAACAAAAATGATGAAAGGAATTTTGAGTTCTTTTAGGGTCTCGTATAAAATGTAGGTGTTCGACTGCAAACCTTCCACGGCCGAGATGACTAAAATGGCGGAATCCAGAATTTGCAGGCTCCGCTCAACTTCCGCAATAAAATCGGCATGTCCGGGGGTGTCAATAATATTTAGCTGAACATCTTTCCAGTTAAAGCTAACATTTGTGGTTCTTACCGAAATGCCTCTTTGTTTTTCGATGGGCAACTGATCGGTTGTTGCAGAACCTTTGTCAACGCTTCCGGCTTCTGCTTTGCTTCCCGAAAGAACCAGTAGCTGTTCCGTTAAGCTTGTTTTTCCGGCATCAACGTGGGCGAGTATCCCGATGTTCAAAATTTTTGACATGGCTGCAAAATTAACATTCGCCGGGGAAGTGACAAATAAAAAAGGGATCATTTGATGATCCCCGGGAAAATATATGATGATTTATTTAGTGGGCGATTATAAGATCGCCTCTTTAAAGTTTTCGGTAATAATTTGACCGTCGAACAAGCGGATTACGCGCTGGCTATACTCAGCATCGCGCTGTGAGTGAGTAACCATGATAATAGTTGTGCCTTTTTGGTTTAAACTTTCCAGTAGGTTCATTACTTCTTCGCCATGAGCCGAATCCAGGTTCCCTGTGGGCTCATCGGCAAGGATTAATGCCGGATTTGCTACTACGGCTCTTGCAACGGCCACCCTTTGTTGCTGACCACCTGATAGTTGTAGGGGGAAGTGTTTTTTCCGGTGAAGGATCTGCATTTGCTCTAAAACTGCCTCAACTCTTTTTTTGCGTTCTTTTGAAGAATAGCCTAAATAGATCAGCGGCAATTCAACATTTTCAAATACGTTTAGTTCGTCAATCAGGTTAAAGTTTTGGAATACAAAACCAATGTTGTTTTTTCTTAGGTTTGCCCGTTGGCGCTCGCTGTATTTTGAAACTTCGTTTTCCAGGAAATGATATTCTCCTTTTGAAGGATTATCAAGCAGGCCTAGAATGTTTAATAAGGTAGATTTTCCACATCCGGACGGACCCATAATGGCAACGAATTCACCTTTTTTTATTTCAAAACTTACTTCGTTTAAAGCAGTTGTTTCGACTTCGTCGGTTTGGAATATCTTTGATAGGTTAACTGTTTTTATCATTTTTTTCTTTTTTTTAATAAGACGATATATTATTTTAAATGTTACAAGATTTAAACTAAATACCTGAATTAAAAAAGATTGTTACAGATTTCTTAGAAAATACTAATTAAAATTTCTGACACATAATCTATGATCGAATCCCTAATTTTAATCGGTATTTGATTATTCCCCAAGAACAATCCTATGCTAAAAGCAAGAAAAGTAAATCCTATTGCACCGTAAAAAAATCTTTTCCGCTGTTTGTTAAATTTTGAAATTGTATTGTAAATGCGTTCCATTATTTTGATTGTTACTTCTATACTAAGAATACTCTTGATTATTTGAAAAGTTACAACTTAAGTGTAAAATAAAGACGTTAAAAGGTGTTAAAAAAGTTGTAAAAAGACCTGAAATAATCAGGCTCTTACTTATTCGTAGCGAAGTGTTTTAATTGGGTTTTTCATAGCAGCATTTGTTGTTTGAACCACTATGGTAAGAAAAGCGATGACTAATGAGATCAAGAATGAACCAATAAATATCCAACAACTGAAATGAATGTGGTACGCATATTCGTTTAACCATCTTGACATTATTAGCCAACTGAACGGCAATGCAAAGATATTTGCAATAACAACCCATTTCAAAAAATAAATAAGCAGTCCTTTGTTGATATTTGCAATGCCAGCACCAAAAACTTTTCGGATACCGATTTGTTTGTATTTCCGTTCTACCACAAAGGATGTAAGCCCGAACAATCCCAGGCAGGAAATAAGAACGGCAATAATTGCAAAAACAATAACCAGTTCAAGAATGCTACTTTCTCCTTGATATTGGTTTTTATACATGGCATCAATAAAAGCGTAGTTAAACGGATTCTTTTTATCAAATTCATCCCATTTTTCTTCAAGCAATTTAATGGCAGATTCACTATGATCTGGATCAATTTTGACACAAATCAGTGGGCTATAGTTTGGCTTAAACCACAAAATCATCGGTTCAATTTCATGTTTTAACGAACCGTAATTAAAATCTTTAACCACTCCTACAATGGTGTGGTAATAGTCGTTTTTGTGATATCTCATCCGTTTCCCAACCGGGTTTTTCAGATCCATAGCTCTTGCTGCAGTTTCATTGATAATAATGCTAGAGATAGTATCTGTTAGGTATTCTCTGGAGTATGCCCTGCCTTCGGCTATATCTATTTCAAATGTTTTGAAAAAGTCAAGCCCGATGTAATTGTTTCGGAACAAGATGACTTTATCGGCTACTTTTTCTTCCCACTCCCATAAGGTATTAGAAAATGTATATCCATTGTCTGGTGTTGAATTTACACGGGTAATGTTTTTAATGTACGGACTTTGCAAAAGTTCCGATTTAATGGATGAGAAATTTTTGTTAAATCCATCAGACATATAGAAGGTTAAAATGTTGTCTCTTTTATACCCCAAATCTTTATTTTGTAAGTACTGTATCTGTTTAAAAATAACAATTGTACAAACAATCATCACCGCCGAAATAAAAAATTGGAAAATAACCAGGCTTTTATTGAACAGCGTATTGCTAGTCCCTTTCACGTTACTTCCTTTGATGGTTTCTGAAGGAGTAAATAACGAATGCACAATGGCGGGGTAAATTCCGGAAACCATGGTGGAAAATATAAGTACGCCAATTATTGTCGCAAATATCCGGGGTTCGAGCAAATTAAAAACAAGCGTTTTGTTTGCAATGTTGTTAAAATAAGGCTGTAGTAAAACAATTAAGATGATTGCAATACCCATGCTTATTAAGGTTTGAATAAATGTTTCGAATAGGTTTTGTTTGATTAAAATAGCGCGGTTTGCCCCGATCACTTTTTTTATCCCCATTTCTTTTGCCCGGCGGGTGGCCCTTGCCGTATTTAAATTCATGAAATTGATACAGGCCAGTAAAAGGATGATTATTGCGATTGAGAAAAATATCCTGACGTGTTGGATGTTTCCGCTTACAAAATCAAAATCATGGTTCGATTTAAGGTATATGTCGTGCAATGCCTGAACCCTGAGAATGGTATTTTTTTCGAGTGTAGGCTTGTCATCCAGGTAATGTTTTATTTTTTTGTTTATTGTTTCCTTGGAGGTATTTTCTGAAACCAGCAGATAAGTAAAAAAGGTACTGTTGTTCCAACGGTCTACGCTTATTCCTATTTCTTTAGCAAAAGTCATCGGCAGCAAATAATCGAAATATAAGTGAGAGTTAAGCGGAATATCATCAAAAACACCACTCACAACAAAAGTGTAATCATCGCTCAAATTAATTTCCTTTCCCAGTGGGTTTTTATCGGGAAAATATTTATTTGCCAGTTTTTTGCTGAGCAATATCGAGCGGTTATCTTTAAAAGGATCATCGCTCATCTTATGCAGAACCTTAATACTGAATATATTGAAAAACCCGGGGTCAACATAAGCTCCGGGTTCGCGGAACCTGGATTTGGATGTTTCCAATATCCGGCGCGAAAATTTATAACGTGTAAATTCTTCAATTTCAGGGAAGTCTTTGACCAATGCCGGGCCTAAAGGACCCTGGTTGATGGCCCAGGATACAGGTTCTTTAAAATCCATGTCCTGGATAAGCCGGTAAATCCGCTCTCCTTTTTCATGGAACTTATCGTAACTGAGTTCGTTGATTACCCAAATCCAGATTAATAATGAACAGGCTACACCAATGGCTAAGCCGCTGATGTTTATACCTGTGTAAAAAATATTTTTCCTAATTTGGCGGAAAGTACTTTTTATTAGTTTCAAGTTTCTTTTTTTATTTTAATTACTATTTCTTTTTCTAAATGTTACTCCCGATAAATTTTAAGAAAAACAGAGCCTGATTTTTCAGCCTCTATTTAGTTTTTCTAGTTGTTATTTCCGGATATAAATATCTCCGCTGATGGTTTCCAGGTCGATAATCCGGCCTCCGTTATTTATATTAAATTTGGGACTCCGGCGAACAATGATTTTCATTTCGTGCCCTTTACTGTTTTGTTTGAGGTTTATTTTATGATCGCTATAAATGCCACCGCTTATGGTAGAGGTTTTAATACTGGCACTTTCGTTTTCTTTAACCGTTAAATCGATAAACCCAGAGATCGTTTCAATGTCCAGTTCTGCTTTAAGGTTCGACAAAAAAATGTCGCCGGTAATGCTGCTTAATTCAACCTCCATGTTTTTAGGAACAAAAACTTCAAAATAAATGTCAAAGTCAATATCATAGTGGTTGTTGTAAGTTATGGTGCGTTCGCCGTTTTCCGATTTATGAACAACAATTTTATTTTTGGTGATTTCTTTTATCTCCCTAATGTCTGAGGTAATATTAATCTTATCGGAATCTTCATTGATCTTCAGTTCAAAATGCTCGTTGTCTTCGTTGTCGTTAATATTTACTGAAACCTTTATAAGGATTTCATCTTTCTCCCAGCCACTGACTTTAATTTCTTCTGCAAACTCAAAGTCAAGTTTTACTTTTTTTTGATCTTTTACTTTTATGTTTTCTTCAACTTTTTTTTGTCCGAAAGAAATTACGGCAATGAACAGAAGTCCTAGAATGAATGTTGTTTTTTTCATGGTTTATGTTTTTTTAGGGTATAAAAATCCCGTTACATAAAAAATATGTTTTCAATAATTTAAATATGAATGATATGAGAAAAGAAGTAAAGCCGGCTATTAAACTTAACCGACTTTTTTAAGGAAGTCTTATTTTTTTCTCAGGTAGATGGTTCCGTCAATTGATTTTAAAGTAATCTCGACACCACCACCATTAATGGTTCCTTTTGAGTTGTTATGTCCTCCAAAATAGTTTAAAGTGCTGCTGTTTCTTTTTGCAACTTTGGTGAAATTAATATCAAAATCAGTATATATTTCACCATCAACTGTGCTAAATTTAAGGTCTGCAGGAGTATCTGCCGGTAATGTAATATCTACTTCTCCATCAATGCAAGATAACATAATTGGATTTTCCTGGTTTACTTTCGTAAATATGGCTGTGGTATTTCCATCAATCGTACTTGAGGTAACCGGACCCGTGATATCAATTAAATGAATATTGGCATCAAGGGTTTTTACCGTAATCTCACTTTTGATGTTTTTGAAAGTAATATCATCAAAATCAATAAATGGATTTGAATAGTTTACTTTTAAGCTTAGAGAATAAGGTACTTTTATTGTATAGCTCGCTTCTTCCGACTGTTTATTTGCTCCATAAATGTAAATAACATCTTCAACGGTATTGATGTTAAGGCCTACTCCTGTATTTTCCGTTGCTCCATTGTAAATGGCTTTAAGTCCATCGGCTCTTTCAGGAACACCCTTGTAATTTTGAGCTTCAATAAGAATATCTGTTCCGTTATGACCTTCAAAGGTCAATTCTCCTAATAATCCTTCAACCACAATCCGTTTTGCATTTTTCGTATCGTAATTGTATGATTGTGCGCTGGCAGCGGTCGAGAATATTACAAGAACCAGCATTATTAATAGTTGTTTTGTTGTTTTCATGATATCTAAGTTTTTATTATTCTACAATTAGTTTGTTTATTGCGGCCAACAATATTTTAAATTTCTTAGGTTAATATATCTAAGCTCTTTTGAGCAATTAATTTTACATTTTCATTGGTATTGTCATTGGTAGCTATGCGTTGGATGTATTTTTTTGCGTTTACTTCGCGCAAGCCAACCATAATATTGATAAGAGTAATCTGAACCATTGGGTCATCCTGGGTAGCCAATGATTCGATTAATGCGGTACGAACCCTTTGGTCGTCTGCAAAGTTTGACAAAGCCGTTGTAGCGGCCAGGCGAACATTTGAGTTATCGTCGGTATTCATGGTTTCTATTAACGCATCTACAACTTTCTGATCGGGAAATGAAATATCCTCGATATAATTCACGGCCTGAATTCGTGAACTGGCCGACGGTTGGTTTAGTTTCGATAACATAACCATTTGTTTCATGCTGTTAACTTCACTTTTTAGGGCGATTAACTCAGCTTTATTTGTTCCGGTGTTACTTTTATTAATCATTAGTCCAAGCATCATTCCTGCAATCAAAATGGCAAAGCCTGCTGCAACCTGATATATGGGATGCATAAACCTGATGCGGTGTTGCTGTTGCTGTATGTTATGATTGGACAGTGGTTTTGCTTCAACTGCAACATATTTTCTTTTTTCTGCCTCAATCATTTGCATAAAGTTTGAGCGAAGATTGGCACTCGGATTTTCATCTTCCGTCTGTTTTATTTCACCCATAACCACCATTAATTCTTCTACTTCCTGACGGCATGATTTGCAGCTTTCCAAATGTTTCTGAACAAGTTCTGTTTGTTTCTGATTCAGGTTTTTATCTACAAAATCGATGAGTAAGCTATTTATTTCTTTGCATTCCATGGTTCAGTGTTTTATGCTAATTCAAAATAATTTGATCGTAATTTATTAATGGCACGGTGTACTTTTACTTTTATTGCCCCAACAGAGTTTCCGGTAATTTTGGAAATTTCCTCATATTTTAAATCCTGAAATTTGCTTAGCTCCAGAATTTCACGGTCATCTTTGGATAATAACTCCAGTGCTTCTTTTAATATTTCCTGGTTTTCTTTTTTCTCTGTTTCATGCATGGCATCGTCAACATTTTTGCCCGAATTTTCCGATTCTTCGTAGTCGGAAAAATAAGCTTTGTTTTTGTTGTAATGATCGATATGTACGTTGCGAGCCATTTGATACATCCAGGTTTTAAATTTGTAATTCTCGTTAAACGAATGTTTGTACGCAATAATTCTGCTAAAAACATTCTGTGTCAAATCTTCTGCAGTCTCCCGGTTTTGGGTCAACCTCAGAAAGAAATTGTAAAGCTTTACCTGATATTTGTCGAAAAGAGGGACGAGTGAATCGATGTCCCCGTTTTTAACATTTATCATCATTTTTTCATCAAAGTCCAGATCCACAATCTTTTGTTTTAGTTTCGACTTTCATAAATGATTACCCGTGCTTTTTTAAAAGGTTACAGGGGGCGTATTTTTTTTAATAAAGATATTGAATAATGCTTGATGATAAAAATAGGATTGCGCTATTTCATGTAAATTTGTTAGATTTACTATTTATTAAAAAATAATAACTGTCCGATGAAATATTACATAACCGATGTGTTTTCTGTTGGGAAATATAGTGGGAACCAGTTGGCTACATTTATCCTGGATCAGGAAATAGAAACCGAAACCATGCAAAAAATTGCACAGGAGGTTAATTATTCTGAAACTACTTTTTTGAATCCTGAAAAGCAGAAATACGGACGTTATGAGGTGCGAATATTTACGCCAAAAGCAGAAGTTGATTTTGCTGGCCATCCAACCCTGGGAACGGCCTATATTTTAAAAGAATTTATTGAGGCAAAGAGCAAGCGCGTAATAAAACTTAATTTAAAAGTTGGGGAGATTGATGTTGAACTAAAGAACCACATGTACTGGATGAAACAGGTTCAACCTGAATTTGGTGATGCTGTTGATCCGAAATTAGTGGCGGAAATGCTAAATCTTGAATTAAAAGATATTGACCAGGATTTTCCTGTTCAGGGGGTAACCACTGGATTGCCGTTTACTATTGTTCCTTTGATAAATAAAGTAGCTCTGCTAAAATCGAGGCTTAATATGGATGTTTATAATGAGTACATTAAAGCCACCTGGGCAAAAGGAATAATGGTTTTTTGCCGGGGTGGGTACACTGCTTTGCAGGATTTATCGACCCGGGTTTTTGTACCCTGGCTTGGAATAACTGAAGATCCCGCAACCGGAAGTTCTACCGGTTGTTTGGCCGCATGGCTCTTGAAAAATAATTTTTACGGCACCTCTTTTATTAATATTGCCTGCGGACAGGGATACGAAATCAACCGCCCCTCAGAACTTCATATTGAAGCTGCGCTTGAAAAGGGGAATTACGATATAAATGTAGGGGGCGATGTCGAATTCATCGCCCAGGGAGAATGGGGTGTTTAAATTCCTGCTACCAATGCCATCAGACCGCCTCCAACAATAATTGCACCTATTATCAATAAATATATTATTATTAATATTCCGATAAACTTATAATATCTTTTAAGATTGTTAAAAGCTTTATATAAAGCAATATGGTCTTTTGTGTAAAGAGCCTCTTTCATTTTGTTTGAAAAATTATTCAGTAGAATTACCGGGAATACCATGATGCCGGCAAAAATAACGTAAATAAAACCAATGATTCCGGGAGGAAATGGCATAGCAGGCATGCCTGGAGCATTACTTACCGCGCTTGCTGTTATCGAAGCAATAATACCCATTAGCATCATAAAGCCAATTCCAATAAATCCCATAACTGCCAGGAATTTTGTCCATTTCCGCATCTCGTTTAAAACCGACATCATACTTCCATCCAGTTCCATGGTTTGATCAATTTCTTGTTTTTTAATTTCGTTGTTTTCCATATTCTATTGATTTTTAAAAGGGGAGTGTTTTATACATTATTATTAAATATTTATCTTCAAACTTAAAAAGTGTTTCGCATTTATCCAAGAAAAACATATAGAATTTATCTGATTGTTTTCATTGAAAAATTAATTGTATTTTTGTGGGCTAAGAAATGCACATGAAGGAACTTGAAATATTTACTCTCCCGGCACTGTTAAAGCGCTCAGTGGGAAGTTTTCCTAATAATTATTCTCTCTCTTTTGTAGATGAGAAACCGCTTACGTATTCAGAATTAAACACGAAAATTAACTCATTGTCTGTTTTTTTACGCGAATTGGGAATAGAAAAAGGGGATAAAGTCGCTATTCTAAGTTCCAATATGCCAAACTGGGGAATTTCTTATTTTGCGGTTGCCATGCTTGGAGCTGTTGTTGTTCCTGTTTTGCCCGATTTTCATCAGGATGAGATTTCTAATGTATTAAAGCATTCGGGAGCAAAGGCAATTTTTGTTTCAGAAAACCTCTATCCCAAAATCAAATCTTTTAAATCGGATGTCCTTAAATACACCATCCGGATTGAAGATTTCTCGGTGATTGAAGAAATAGAAAAAACGTACACCGAAAGTTCTGAACATAAGCTTGAAGCACTTGTTGATGAAGATGACTTGCTTGCAATTATTTATACTTCAGGAACAACCGGTAAATCAAAAGGGGTGATGCTTTCGCATAAAAATATTGTTTACAATGTTACTCAGGGATTTGCGGTTCAGCCTTTGAGCGATAAAGAACGTATGCTTTCTATTTTGCCCCTGTCTCACACCTATGAAAACACACTGGGGTTTTTATTGCCGTTGATGTCGGGTAGTGCTGTTTATTATTTAAGAAAACCACCAACTCCTTCAATTTTATTGCCGGCTTTACAAAAAGTTAAGCCTACCATGATGTTGTCGGTTCCATTAATTTTAGAAAAAATATACCGAAATAAAATACTGAAAACTTTCCGTAAAAATGCTCTTATCAGGGCGTTGTATGCTATTCCACCGATTCGTAAAAAACTAAATTTGGTGGCTGGAAAAAAACTGTATGCAACATTTGGTGGCGAGCTGCTCTTTTTTGGGATCGGCGGGGCAAAGCTTGACCGTACGGTCGAGAAATTCCTCCGGGAAGCAAAATTTCCTTACGCCATAGGTTATGGTTTAACCGAAACGGCTCCATTAATTGCCGGGGCAAATCCATCGGCTACTGTTTTGCAGGCAACCGGAAAGGCGGTAAAAGATGTGGAATTGAAAATTAATGATCCGAACCCCAAAACCGGCGAAGGCGAAGTTTGGGCCAAAGGACCAAATGTTATGCAGGGCTATTATAAAGAACCTGAACTAACCAAAGAAGTCCTGACAGAAGATGGGTGGTTTAAAACCGGCGATTTAGGCGTGTTTGATAAAAACGGGATATTATATATCAAAGGCCGCCTGAAAAATATGATTGTCGGGAAAAGCGGTGAAAATATTTACCCCGAAGATATTGAATCGGTAATCAATAATTTCCGTCATGTGGTTGAATCGGTTGTTATTCAGCAAAAGGGGAAATTGGTAGCCATGGTTCATTTTAACCGGGAAGAACTGGAGGAGCGTTATAAACATTTAAGAAACGATGTGACTCACTTTATTGATGAAAAACTGGAAGAGTTGAGAAGGGAACTGCACGATTATGTAAACTCCCGTGTAAATAAATTTTCCCAGGTTCAGCTGATTATTGTGCAACCCGATCCTTTTGTGAAAACAGCCACAATGAAAATAAAACGATTTTTATATACCTAAAAAAACGTCCTCAAATTGAGGACGTTTTTTATTTTATCTCAAATCTTTTTCTAGAAAGTAAACGCAATTTCAAATTCCCATTGATTCATTTTTAGTTCAATTTCTTGTTGGTCTGGCATTTCCATTGGATTTGTACCTTTAACGGTATTAGAAAGCGCATGAACAATAGCAATGCTTAATTCCTTTTCGCCCATCATTTTTGAGAAGCCAAAAGTAATGTGGTTGTCAATAACACCAGGAGCCAAAATGTTGAACATCACATTTTCTTTACGGATTGGATTTTTGCCGGTAGAATAACCAGTTCTGAATGTCCAGTCTTCATTGGCAGCAAATTCTAAACCGAATTTATAAACGGTCATATCTTTCCAGCCAAATCCGGCACCATTGTCACTTCCGAGTGGAGCATTAAAATTTTGTCCGGTAAACATATTGTTAGCAATTGATTTAACATCGCTATAATAAATTTGTTTTATATCAAATGCGAAGGTTAGTACGTCGGGTAAAATTTCGTAGGCCATACCAATGGTCCAGTTTGCTGGAATATCAAAATCTCCTTGCTCGGCAAACAAACCTTTGTATTCGTCAAATTTGCCCATATACATTTTGGTTTGGAAAGTAGCTCCAACGCTGAACCCTTTTGTAACTTTACCTTGGATACCAACTTTTCCTCCAAAGCCAAATGAACTGTTTCCATCATTATCAGATAGGTTTGCAGCATCTTGAGACATTTGTCCAAAAGCTTCCAAACCTTCTGCTTTAAATGATTGCCATGCTATAATTCCTGAGATACCTGCACTCCAGTTATCCGCAAATTTAAATGAGTAAGTTAATCCGGCAAACATTTGCATTAAATTTACGCCTGTACTTCCTTTACTGCCGTAAAAAGTGTTTGTCGGGTAATTGGTGTTCATACCACCATTCCCGTAAAGAGAAACACTGAATGAGCTGTTATCATTAATCATCCAGTTTCCAACAAAAGAAGGGAGTGGAAATAATTTAGAGTCGCTTTTAACTGTGCCCGGTGTTAAGCCAAAGGTTCCTTGAAAACCTGATGGATCCCCTGTTATTGTATATTCACGGTTTGGGTTAAATAATCCAAGGCCGAATCCCATTTTTTTACCATGCATAACCATTGATGCAGGGTTTGAATTTCCAAAGAATGAATTTTGATACATTGCAACACCTGCACCGGCCATTCCTTTACTTTTAGTATCGTAAGCTAAGCTAAAATATCCATCGGTAGCAAAGGTCGTACTCGAAATAAAAATGAAAATCATTAGTGTAAATACACTTGTTGTTCTTGTAAAAAGTTTTGTGTTCATAGTAAATTATTTAGTTGATAAAAATACAATTCCATATATAAAAAAGCAAATATATATATAAATATATACAATAAGTATTAATAAGGATATGATATTTATTAGCTTTTACAAGATGAGAATGTTATAAAGTGGATTAGGGACTTCTAATTATTTAAAAACTCCTGGAATTTTCCAAAGTATTTTGACATGTGAAAGCCGTCAATAAAGGCGTGGTTGGCTTTAATTGAAACCGCCATTTTTTTTGTGCCTTTTACATCCGTTAATTTCCCGAAAGTAATTTTAGGAATGGATTCTTTTTCGTTGAAGCTAAATTTAGGATGGGTAACCGCAGTAAAATCGATCCATGGAACGCTTGAATAATGAATAACATCTTCCCGGTTAAAAGAAGGTTCCAAACTATTATCGTTTTTTACTTTTTCAATTATTTGTTTTGCGCTTTTTTCGAACGCTTCAAAATCCTCGTGAAAGGGGAGGTGGGAAAACCCAAATGTGCCATTATCGCGGGCAATGGTTGGCCCGGCATGGATGATGTCGTAACAAACAATTTGGTCGTCCTCCAAGCGCATTCTGAATTCTTCTACCGCATTCACGGCTTTCATTGAGCAGTGTAGGTAATACAGAAAAAAAGAACCTCCTGTTTCTTTTGAGTGGCGGTACGCTTTTGTACAATCCACTTTTGCCGTGATGTCGTAAGTTGGGTCGTCAAACTGGTTGAAAAATAAAAAGTGTTTTTTTCGTGGCCAGTTTTCTAAATCAATAATCTTTTTCATTATTCAAAAAATGCTAAAATATCTGAAATACTTTTTACTTCATAAAAATTATCGTTCTCAATTTTTGATCCGTTCACTTCTTCGTGAACCCAAGTGGTATGAAAAGGAACGTGAATGGAGCAGCTCCCCAATTCCAGAACTGGCAAAACATCCGATTTCATGGAGTTTCCAACCATTACAAATTCTTCGGAGGAAATATCTAAATGGGCAATCAACTTTTGATAGTTTTCGGCTTTTTTATCACTCATAATTTCGATGTGATGGAAATATTTGGCCAGCTTTGATTTTTCCAGTTTCCGCTCCTGGTCCAGCAAATCTCCTTTGGTGGCAATAATAAGTTTGTGTTTTTTGCTGAGCTTTTCCAGAACCTCATGTACGCCATCCAATACTTCGAGGGGTTTGTTAATCAAATCCTTACCAAGCTGGATGATTTGTAGGATTTTTTCATTTGGCAGCGAATTGTCAGAAATTTTAATGCCTGTTTCAATCAGCGAAAGCATAAAGCCTTTGGCTCCGTAACCATAAAGTTCAAGGTTTTGCATCTCGGTACGAAAAAGCTTTTGCATGATTGCTTCTTCGGGTAAATATTCTTTGAGCAGATCACTGAATTTTTCTTCCGTTTCGCGGTAAAAAGGCTCGTTTACCCACAGGGTATCGTCGGCATCAAAACCTATAATCTTTATTTTCTCTTTCATCACATTCATAAGAAGAAGCAAAAATAGCCAATTTAATTTTTAACTTTAGGCTTTTTTAAACCATGAGTCTGAAAAATCGTTTTAAAGGAATTGGTCCAGGTATTCTAATTACGGCTGCTTTTATTGGTCCGGGAACCATTACTACCTGTACGTTATCGGGAGCCGGGTTTGGTTACGCTTTGCTTTGGGGGCTTGTGTTCAGTGTGTTTGCTACCATTATTTTACAGGAAATGACAGCTCGTCTTGGCATTGTTGGAAAACGCGGGCTGGGCGAGGCACTTCGTGGGGAGTTTAAACGTCCCCTGCCCCGACTGATTGCTATCTTCCTGGTGTTGTCGGCCATTGTTATCGGAAATGCAGCCTATGAAACCGGCAATATTTTAGGGGCTTCGCTGGGTATGATTGAACTTAGTGGCGTATCAAAAATAAATTTCTTTACGCTTGAACTTTCAATATGGGGTCCTATCATCGGGATCATAGCTTTTCTCCTTTTGATTTTTGGAACCTATAAAAGTTTGGAACGCATACTGATTACCCTGGTTTTGCTGATGAGTGTTTCATTTATCACAACCGCGATAATTATTGGCCCCGAATTACAGGCTGTTTTTAAAGGGATGTTTGTGCCCCAAATTCCCACGGGAAGTTTATACATGCTGATCGGACTGATCGGGACAACCGTGGTTCCTTATAATCTCTTTTTACATGCATCAACGGTTCAGGAAAAATGGAAAGCTGAAAAAGACCTGTCAACGGCACGCTACGATTTGTTTTTTTCGGTGATTTGGGGAGGACTTATTTCAATGTCGATTGTGATAACGGCAGCTACCGCCTTTTACGGTAGCAATGCAGAAATTAAAGGAGCCTCCGATCTGGCTTCACAATTAAAACCATTATTGGGCAATTGGGCTGGTATATTTATGTCGGTTGGCTTGTTTGCTGCCGGAATTTCATCGGCCATTACGGCTCCATTGGCTGCCGCTTATGCAGCTTCCGGAATTTTAGGCTGGAAAATTGACCTGAAATCAATGCGCTTTAAAGCCGTTTGGATGGTTATTTTACTGATCGGGATTGTGTTTTCAGCCATCGGTTTTAGTCCTATTCAGGCTATTGTTTTTGCCCAGTTTGCAAATGGAGTGCTTTTGCCCGTTATTGCCGTATATTTATTGATTATTATGAACAACAGAAAAGTGCTGGGCGATTTTATCAATAAACCTGTTCAAAATGTGATGGGTATTTTGGTGGTTCTTATTATGATTGGTTTGGGAATAAAAAGTATCTTTCTAGTGTTAGGTTTTATTTAAGAGATGAAACACTCATTCATTTTTTGAGGTGTTTTATCAGACTATAAAATTTAAATAGGGTTCTTATGAAAATAGATTTTAACAGTGATTTAGGCGAAGGAAGTGGTAACGACGAGGCAATTATGCCTTACATCACTTCGGCAAATATTGCCTGCGGTTATCATGCGGGCGATGAGGATATGATGAAACGCACCATCGATCTGGCACTCGAAAACAGCGTTTCTATCGGGGCTCACCCGGGCTATGCCGATAAAGAAAATTTTGGCCGCCGGCAAATGAACCTTTCCCATGACGAAATCATTCAGCTTGTTTACGACCAGGTACTGTTGATGAAAGAATTAACTGAGGAAAGGGGAGGGAAACTCCGGCATGTAAAAGCGCACGGGGCTTTGTACAACCAGGCCTCGGTGAGTGTTGAGCTTTCGAAAGCAATTGCCGAAGCTGTTTTTAAGGTTGATCCGAAGCTAATTTTTGTAGGGCTCGCCAACTCGGTTATGATTGATGCGGCGAAAAATGTCGGCCTAAAAGCAGCTAGCGAAGTGTTTGCCGACCGTGCCTACACCAACGATGGGAAATTGGTTTCGCGCAACGAAGAAGGAGCCGTGATTCACGATGAAAAGTTATGCCGAAAAAGAGTGTTGAAAATGGTTCAAAATGGCTTAATTGACACAATTAACGGAAAAGAAATTGCCATTCAGGCCGATACGGTTTGTTTGCATGGCGACAATCCCGAAGCCATTGCCTTGGTCCGAAACATCCATGATTATTTAATCGACATGGGAATAAAAATTATCCCCATGGTAGAATTATAGCGATGATGATCCGTTTTTTTCCGTCAGGAGATAGTGCTTTTTTAGTGAAGTTTGGCGATGAAATTTCGCTCGACATTCACCAGAAAATCAAGGCTTATGTGTCAAAGCTTAAGCGTTTGAATATTCCGGGTGTTCTTGAAATTATTCCGGCTTACACGGATGTGACGGTTTTATACGACCCACTGGAAATTCCGTATCAAACATTTCTGGAAAAGCTGAAACAGCTAGCCAATAATCTTGACGAAAAAACAAATCCGGGTTCGCGCAAAGTAAAAATTCCGGTTCTTTATGGAGAACCTTTTGGTGAAGATTTATCAAGCGTGGTGAAACATACGGGCTTGTCTCCGGATAAAATTGTGAAATTTCATTCATCAGGGAATTACCTGGTGTATATGCTGGGTTTTACGCCCGGATTTTGTTATTTGGGCGGCATGGACAAACGCATCGCCTGTCCACGGAAAGACGTGCCCAGCCAAAAGATTTTGGCGGGAGCCGTTGGAATAGCCGGGAAACAAACGGGCATTTACCCGATAGAAAGCCCCGGGGGCTGGCAAATTATTGGTCGAACGCCGTTGAAATTGTTTGATCCGCAAAAGGACGATCCGTTTCTGCTAAAAACCGGTGATGAGTTGGAATTTTTCCCCATCACCAGAAAAGAATTCGATGAAATAAATGAATATAAATAACTGTCATTCCGGACTTGATCCGGAATCTCAGAAAAATAGATTCTGAACCAAGTTCAGAATGGCAAAAGAAATGAGTACTATCAGAATACATCAGCCCGGTTTATTGACCACCATCCAGGATTTAGGACGCTTTGGCTACCAGCAATACGGTATGCCGATTGCCGGGGCCATGGATACCCATTCGATGCGTTTGGCTAATTATTTGGTGGGGAACAGTTCTGGGGAAGCTTGCCTGGAAGCAACTTTATTGGGACCGGAAATCGAATTTTTGGCAGATAGCTGTATTGGTATTTGCGGGGGTGTAGCTCCGACAACGATCAACCCAAATCCGGTTGAGCTAAATCGTACCTTGTTTGTTAAAAAAGGGGAGGTGTTGCGTTTTGATATGATGCGTTCGGGATGCCGTTTGTATATTGCTTTTGCCGGCGGAATAAAGGTCCCGAAAGTTATGGGCAGTAAATCAACTTACCTGAGAGGAAAGATTGGCGGGTTTAATGGACGGAAACTGGAAAGCGGTGATGAGATTGAAGTGGGAGGGAAGACGGTTCACGAAATAAGAACCATCCCTTCGGAATGCCTGCTTCCCTTGCAATCGATACAGAATATCCGAATTATTTCGGGGCCGGAAATAAACCGTTTTACGTTTGAGGGAATCCAGGCTTTTTTAAATTCTGAATACAGCATCAGCCCGCAAAGCGACCGCATGGGTTATCGACTGAGCGGTTCAAAAATTACACATAATAACAGGGCCGATATTTTATCGTCGGGGCTGGCTAACGGAGCCATTCAGGTGCCATCGCATGGCGAACCCATCATTATGCTGGCCGATCATCAAACGGTGGGCGGTTATACCCGCATTGCCAATGTAATTACGGTTGATCTGCCTATTTTAGGGCAGATGAAAGCCGGGGATAAAATCCGTTTCAAAGAAGTTAAGCTGGATGAAGGGCATGATTTGCTGGGGAGATACCAACAAATGCTTAAAGGTTTGAAAAATAACTAACCACTTTATAGCTGATAAAAACCGTAATTAGAACGGAAATAATTAAAATAACGATGCGTTTGATATCGTCCCGGTAATTTTGCCGACGGATGTCTTTTCTTATTTTTGATTTTAAGCGTTCGTTCGATTTTTCTTTCTCTGTATCAAATTTAAGGGAAGTATGGATGAAGCGTTTGCGCAGCTCGCTGTATGGAACTTTTTTGCGCCTCATGTTTTTATTGTTCCGAAGAACCACGATCATTTCTGAGCCTTTGCCGATAAACATGGTCTGTTCTTTATTGTTTTTTAATGGTTAAAAACTGCAACTATTAGAGTTTTTTATTTTTTATAAAATTATGTTTTGCTTGAAGTTTGAAGCTGGAAGACAGAAGTTTTTCTTCCGGCTTTTTCCTTCTGTACTTAGCAGTCTGAGCGTAGTCGAAGACTGGCTACTGCTTACTTTTTATTATTCCCACTTTCGTTGTTTGTTAATTTCTTCTTTTGCCCTGAAGGCTTCTTCCAGATCAATATTGCAGCGATTGGCAATGGCACAGAGGTAAATAAAAATATCTGCCAGTTCCTCCGAAATAGGGCCGATGTTGGAATGGCGGTCGATACTGATGTTGTTTTCTTTACGGACAGCCTTGAAAAGTTCTCCCACCTCTTCGCCCAGCAGCAGGCATTTTTCAATTAAGCTTTGCTCAATGAACCCCCGTTCGTGTTCCAACTCGGTAACGTATTTCTGGAAATCTTTAAGTACAGGATTTTTATCTAGTGTAGGCATGAATTGTATTTTTTATAAATGTACAGAAGAATGTTTAATTGATAACATTCTGTTTCTTTTCTCTCTCTAAAGCAAGGGGCAATGAAAATAACAAAATTAACAGCCTTGAAGCAAGTTTGGAGTTTATACGTTTTTACATGTTTTTTTTCTAGGGCTATATTATTAATACTAAAGTTATCTATTTAATCAATCCCATAATATGATAAATTAATAAAACTATTGGCGGTGTCAAAAATGTAAGTAACCAAATGAAAACAAAAGCAATTTTTCCACCGACTCCAATTTTTTTTAATGGAGGCTTTATTAATATTTGTTTTAAAGCATTGATAACTCTGCTTTCATTAGCTGTTTCGATATACCTTTTAACTTCTATCATTTTTGAAAATGATTTCATATTTATTGCAAGTTCATCTCTTAAAAGCCAATATTCTTTGTCACTTAGTTCGTTATAGTCTTTCTTAATATCAAACCCGTCATTTATTAATAGTTTCCGGATTTTCAAGTATTCTGTTTTTAAGTTAATCTGAGTAAAAAGAAGTACGGGGACCAGAAAAAGCAAAAAAGCTTTAATCTTTAAGGCTATAACTGTTATTAATGCAATAGAAATCCATAAAAAAACGATACTGATTTTTTCGTTGCTGGAAAAAAACAATGATTTCAGAATCCATCCTCCATCTAGTGGCATAATAGGAAGTAAATTAAATAAATTTAAATAAATAAAAATGTTTCCGATTTTCATGTACAATTCATTTTCAAAAACATATCCTTGTGCATAAATAATAGAACCAATTATAATCCCTGGAAGGGGGCCAGATAATGCAATTATTACTTTTTGTTTTTGCGTTACATTATCTTTTTTCCCAGATGCAGCTGCTCCCATGAGAGGGATAAAGAACATACTTAGCTCTTTGTACTTAAAAACCTTCATAGCTAATAAATGACCCAACTCGTGAATAAAAATAACCCCGGTTAATATTAAAATGTATTGAAATTCCCATCTAAAAATTAAATAAAACGCAGCGATGAAAATAAAAACACTAATAAATGATTTTTTTAAGGATTGTTTTTTCTCGTCTTCATAAGGTTTTGGAGGATAATCATCAACAGAATCTTGTTGATGGTTGGAAATATCTTTGCTTTCTTTTTTTGTGATTATAAAAGGGATCTTACTCCTATCTCCTTCAAAATTATCGCATTCGTGTTCAAAATCAGCAATTTCTTTTGTTAGTTTGCAGATAATACCTTTGCTACTATCAAACATTGAATTCTGACATGCTTTGCAAAATCCTACTTGGTATTCTCTAATATTCATTTAAAACTAAATTTTTTTAATGTTATATATTTTTTTAATTATAGATATTTTTACCAACATCTCGTTGCCAGGTTTTTGGGAAGCCATAAAGTTCAAATATAGCAAAAAAAGAAATATGAAAAGTGGTGCAAGCCACCACTTGCAATTTTATTCCGGTATTAAATTCCATTTTTGGTAATAATTTATGATTTTTTCACACTAAGCTTTTGTAGTTTTTTTTACTTTGTTTATCAAATTTTAAAACTAACCATTTACTTATGAAAAAATTAATCTTTATTTTAACTATTGGCTTTTTGGCCATGAGTACCATGGCACAAGATGCTAAGGATGCAATATTAAAACCGGCTCTGCTGGTTATTGATATGCAAAATGCTTATTTACCTATGATGGATCAGTCGGATGTTGATGCTCCGATAAAAACCATTAACGGATATATCGGTTTGTTTAAATCGTTGAATCTTCCGGTGATTTATATTTACCATCAGGACAAAAGATGGGGACCTCCTAGTGATTCGAAAGAATTCCAGTTTATTGAACAAATCCATGTTCCTGAAGATGCTATTAAGGTTACCAAAAACTATGGTAATGCATTCAATAAAACAGAACTGGATAAAATCCTGAAAGAAAAAGGAGTAAACACCGTATTCCTTTGCGGATTAAGTGCAACCGGCTGTGTAATGGCTACAAGCATTGGTGCCAGCGATTTGGATTATGAGTTATTCTGGATCAAGAATGCAACCCTCAGCCCTGATAAAGAACAAAAGAAGGTGATTGAAAGCATCTTTGAAACGGTGGGATACCAAACCATAAAGTTTTTACTGGCGCAGTAAATCATATAAAAAACCCACAATTAAAATTGTGGGTTTTTTAGTATTAGTCTTTATCGCAAAGATCGTACTTGTCAATCAAATAAATTAAAACGGCCATGGCACCGCTTCCCAGCTGCATTTCCCGGAAGTTAATTTTATCGAAAGTATCGTAAGCGCAGTGGTGCATGTCAAAATATCGTTGCCAATCAGGGCGGTAACCCGATAAAGGTACTCCTAATTCTTTTAACGGCCCGATATCAACACCGCCACCACCTTTGATGATTTTCTCAACGCCATAAGCATTTAAATAAGGGGTGTATACCTGAATTTTTTTAACAATCTCTTCAGAAGCATCAATGGTGAAGAAACGGGGCGTAAATCCTCCGGCATCCGATTCCATGGCAAAATAGTTTTTAATGTTGTTTTCTTCCGAATATCTTTTATAAGCCTTTCCTCCCGATTGGTAAAGTTCTTCGTCCATGTACATGATGGCTCTGATGCTTCTTTTGGGTCTTATTCCACATTCTTTAAAAAGACGGAGAACTTCGGTGGCTTGCAAACAACCCACACCATCATCGTGAGCTCCCTCGGTATTGTGCCAGGCATCAATATGACCGCCAACCACAATATATTCGTCCGGTTTTTCGCTTCCTTTAATGTCGGCAATCAGGTTGTAAGTATTGGTCACAATATCTTCTGCATCAACCTTAAGCGTAATTTGAAGATTTGGTTCTTTTGCAAGAGCATTATGTAAAAATTCAGCATCCATGGTAGAAATGGCTACGGCCGGAATTTTATTTTCCCGCATGCCACAACTTCCGGTATGCGGATTGTCATCCATTCGTCCTGTTGCCGAACGGGTAATTGAGGCAATAGCCCCATAATCCCTTGCCACTGATGGGCCTTGGTAACGTTGGTCGACAGCACCGCTATACCCCCTAAAAGTATTGAAAAGTGTATTATCGAACGGGCGGTTATAAAAAACAATTTTTCCTTCAATTTTTTCTTTGCCTAGTTCCATGACTTCTTCCAGGCTGAAAACTTCTACAATTTCTGCGGTAATCCCTTCTTTTGTGGTTGAAGCGGAAGGCCCCAGGGCATCAACGGTTAATTCGATTTGTTCACCATTATAAAGCATACTTGCACTGGCCGAATGACAAATCCAGGCAGGGGAGGTGAACTTTTGAAGGAAAACTGTGTCGTATCCAAATTCATTCAGGTATTTCTGCATGAGCTCAACGGCCTTAAAAGAATTGGGTGTGCCGATCAATCTTCCGGGAGCCTCTTTACATAGTTTCTTAAGTTGCTTGTAAGCAATATCAACGGTTAAAGCATTGCTGTAAATGTTTTTTATTTGGATGCTAATTGAATCCTGTGAAAATACCAGGAAAGAGATCAGGCAAGAAAAACAAACAATAAGGAATTTTTTCATTTTAGTTTTTTATATGCTGGCTAAAATAAAATAAGTTCAAAAAACCTCAAAATCTTTATACGAAAAATTCAACAGATCAATTAAAAAGCTTCGTAGGTGAACTTATATGTTTGGGTTGCAACTCCATTTGCAATATCCCAAATGTATTGAATTACATTATTGTTTTCGTCGTAAGTGAATGTAATTTCTGCATTAAATCGTTCACCTTTAAAATGCCCAACTTTTAAATTACCGTTTTTGTCATGTTCATATTCGATGGTTCCGGTGATCCAGGTATCAAAGTTTTTTAGCTCTGTTTTGACAAGCTGTATTTTTTCGTTGTAAGTATATTTTTCATATCCTTCAATTCCGTCGGGTAATGAAAAATGTTTGCTGAGCAGTTTTCGGTTTCCGTTAAATTGGTAATTAAAAATTCCTTTTTCCCCTGAATTGTAATGTCTGATGGATCTTTTTAGCATCCCGTTTTCATCATATTCAAAATCGGTAACGGTTTTTAAACTATCGGTTCTGACAAAAGTTTTCTTGGTAAGTTTTCCGTTGTTATCATAGCTAAAGTAGGAGGGTCCACCGCTTTTATTGTTTTTATCCTTGAATTCATATTCTTCTAAGGTTACCTTGTAATTATAAACGTTTGTGATATACACGTTAGAAGAAGGGTAGAAGCCCCATTTGGGTTTTTCAACAACTTCGTATTCGTAGGTAAAGGTTTGATTGTAACCCTGGTTAAATTTCCAGTGTTCGATGATGAGTTTGTTGTTCTCGTATTTGTATTCAATAATCCCGACTTCTTTTTCTCCGGATTTAATGACTGCACCTTTCTTAACGCCTTGCTCATCGTATTGATAATAAATGTCTGCACTTAGCCAGCCATTGTATTTTTGGCACTCCATTACGGTCATCTTCCCCGAATCATCATATTTATAATAGACTTCTCCGGAAATGCTATCCGAACGGAAGAATTTTTCCTTAACTAACTGGTTCTTGTTATTGTAAGTGTACCATGTATATGAAATCAAACTATCCGAAAACTCGCGGTATTTTAGCGTCATATTACCGTTAGTGTCGTAGTTGTGGAAGTTTTCTGACCAACGGGAGCCATTTAAAAGTTCCCATTTGGCTCCGTAATTGAAACCGGATTTATCGTAATAATACGTGGTGATCCCTTTTTCGCCCTGCGAATTTTCATAATGTAAAATGTGTAAGCGGGTTTCTTTTATCTCTTGCTTGCACGAACTGAATAAAGTGCCTGTTATCAAGGCAAAAAATAAATATTTAATGAATTGGTTCATGGTATAAAATAATTAGGTCATTACAAATATAAAAGATGTTTTTCTATAAGATCACCCTATGATTAAAATCGAAAAAAAAGAAATGATTTTGTACTCTGACAGAAATTGTTATTTTTGTGTAGATACAATTTAACTAACCTAACAAATTTGTATAATGATAGATTTTTCTTTAACCAATGAGCATCAGCAAATCATTGAGAAATACAGGGATTTTGCTGACCGGGAGATTCGAACGAATCGACTGAAGTATGATAAACTTGCCGAATTTCCATGGGATATTGTAAAAAAGGCTTATGATGAGGGAATCATGAATGGCCCCATGCCTAAAAAGTTTGGCGGAAACGGATACAATATTTTTGAAGGAGCCCTTGCTTCTGAAGAGTTGGGAGCCGGATGTATTGGTATAGGCATTTGTATTGATGCGAATACCCTGGCTTTAACTCCCATGTTACTGGCTGCAAACGAGCAACAACAGGATAAATATTTTGGGCAAATCGTAGAAGACAAAGCTGTTGCAGCTTATTGTTTGACAGAACCTAATGCCGGCTCGGATGTACAGGGAATTAAATCAACGGCGATTTTAAAAGGCGATAAATATATTTTGAATGGGCATAAACGCTTTATCACTAATGGCGAAGTTGCTTCGTTTTACACGGTTTTTGCACAAACTGACCCAGAAAAAGGAAGCCGTAGTTTAACTGCCTTTGTTGTTCCTGCCGATTTACCTGGAATTGAAGTAAAACCGCACCTCGAAAAAATGGGGCAAAAAGCATCGGTTCAAAACGAAATTATTTTTACTGATGTTGAAGTTCCTGCTGAGAACCGTTTGGGAATGGAGGGACATGGCTTTTTAATTGCTATGAAAACTTTCGACAGGACCCGTACAGGTGTTGCGGCTCTTAGTGTGGGGGCTGCCCGTGAGGCTTACGATATTGCCCGTAACTGGACCAAAAACCGTATCCAATTTGGAAAGCCCATTGCTGCCAACCAGGCTATTGGGTTTATGATGGCCGATATGGCCACTGAACTGGAAGCTGCACGGCTGGTAACCTGGAAAGCTGCCTGGGAGTACGATAACAAATTACGGAGTGCCTCAAAATTATCGGCCATGTCAAAGCTTTATGCTTCGGATACAGCCATGAAAATAGCAACCAATGCCGTTCAGGCCATGGGAGGCGATGGCTATACTACCGATTTTGTGGTTGAAAAAATTATGCGCGATGTAAAATTGTGCCAAATTTATGAAGGAACCAACCAGGTACAACGCATTGTAATCTCAAAAGCAATTTATAAATAATAATTTTTATTTTATGCTTGTAAGCCACTCAATTTGAGTGGCTTTTTTTGTAGAAAATTTAATTCCTAGTTACATATTTGAAAAGCTTGTTTTTTACATCCAGTATAAATTCTTTTATATTTGTTCTTCAAATGTGAACTTAATGTTAAAGAAAACTTCTGATAATAAATCAAAAATTAGATCAGAAAAGGATTTTAAGAAGATATATGAGGAGTATTATCGCTCTTTATATTTTTATGCAAAATCTTTTTTGAAAGATGATTTTAATGCAGACGATATTGTTCAGGAAAGTTTTTTTTATCTGTGGAAACGAAAAGATGAACTGGAAATTCAAACTATTTCAGGTTTGTTATATACCGATGTTAGAAATAGGTGTATTAATTTATTAAAGCATGAAAAGGTAAAAGAGAAACATGTTAAACATGAAAAAACAAAAGATGAAGATGTACTTGATAGCATGTTGCCTTTTTATGAAGAGGAATTAATGCGAATGATTATTCAATTAATGGAACATCTTCCTCAGAAACAGAAAGATACTTTGCAATACAAAATTATCGGGTATTCAATTTCTGAGATAGCTCAAAAAATGTTAATTTCTGAGAATACCGTAAAAACTCATCTGCTTAAAGCCCGTAAATTCCTTCGTTCACAGCTTAATAACACTGTTTTTATTTGGGCTCTTATAAAAATTTTTAAGAATTTTTAAGATTTAGATCATCCGTTAACCCGACTTAGCTTTCATTATAATAACTATTTATTTATGAATAGACTGGAAAAACATATCAAAATCTCTCGTTTATTGTGGAAACAATTGAATGATGAGCTCTCCGGAGAAGAGAAGAAAGAATTGGATCTGTTATTTGAGGAAAATCCAAAATTTAAAAGATGGTTTTCTTCATTTAAAAATGAAAAACATATTGATACGCGTTTGGAAGAATATTACGCTATTGATATACAAGAAAAATGGAATGAGTTTTATCCCCGGATAAAAAAAGAAAACCGGATCAGAATTTATTCACGCTTCTTCTTACGTGTCGCAGCTGTTATTGTCCTGTCATTAGCGGTGTATTTTATCGTATCTGAAATTAGAAATGATTTTGACTGGCAACTTGCAAAATCAGAAATTTTACCCGGTTCGTCAAAAGCAATATTAACATTATCAGATGGAAGTAAAATAAAATTGCAGGAGGAGACCATTGATACAGTGTACGATGTTGGAAATCAAATTAAATCTACGGGAGAATTACTCATTTATTCAAAAAAGGAGGAAATAGCAAATCTTTCCAAACCTGAAATAAACAAAGTTGAGGTCCCGAGAGGAGGAGAGTTTCATGTAGAATTGAATGACGGTACAAAAGTTTGGCTGAATTCCGAAACATCTATTAAATACCAGGTTCCATTTGGTGCTAATAACAGGCTTGTTGAGTTAATAAGTGGGGAAGCTTATTTTGAGGTAGCTCATAATAAAAAATACCCCTTTGTTGTAAAGCATGCAAAAGGTAGTGTCACGGCTCTTGGAACGGCGTTTAATGTAAGGGGCTATAATGAGGAATCTTATGTTGCAACAACATTGTCCGAGGGAAAAGTAGCTGTTGAAAGCGAGGAACATGAAAAAGTATTGCTTACACCTGGAATGCAGGCTTTTTTTAATAAAGATGATTTGTCGGTTGAAGTAAAAGAAGTTGATTTAAACCGTTTTTTAATGTGGAAAAACGGAGAGTTTATGTTTGTTGACGACCGCTTGGAAGATATTATTAACGATTTGGCTCGTTGGTACGATTTTGAGGTTTTTTATGAAACAGAGTCCATTAAAGACATTCGTTTTACTTTTTACCTAAATAAAAACATCGGCATTAATAAAATCCTTCAACTTCTGGAAAAAACGGAAAGGCTTCGGTTTGATATTTCTGAAAAATATGTTTTGATAAAAAAATACCCGAGATAAAAAAGAAGGGGTTATTGCAGCTAACCCCTTCTGAGAATAATCAATTACCGGAAAGTCCGGTAAATAATTAATAACTAATAGCAAATTTATGAAAAAAAAGTTACTTAAAGGAAATCCTGTTCTGGGATTTATGAAATGGAGGCTAATGCTTAAGGCTTCATTAGTTACTTTAATTGTACTTTCAATTCAGCTAAGAGCAATCGCTCAAGCAGGCACATTTAGCCGCAGTTATACGAATGCCAGTGTTGAGAAAGTATTTAAAGATCTTCAGCAAAACTCAAAGTACAGGTTTGTGTATGTGAGTGGAGATATCAAGCAGTTAAAGTCTGTGAACCACAAATTTGAAAATGCAACGATTGTTCAAGTTGTGGAGTTTTGTTTAAAAGATTCAGGCTTAGGTTTTGAGATTGACGGAAATTCAATTGTAATAAAACCTAAAGCAGAAGACAAGAAGGTGATTAAACCGGATAAGAAAGAAAAAATTGAAATTTCAGGTAAAGTTCTTGATAAAGACGGTTTGTCTTTGCCGGGGGCAACGGTTCTTATTTCAGAAACCAACGAGGGAGTTATCACTGATCCCCAGGGAAAATTCACTCTAAATGTTCCTTCTGAAAAAACGGTGTTACGAATTAGTTTTGTAGGCTTCGAGAACCAGCTAGTTACAGTTGGAAGTAAGCGTATTTTTACAATTACTCTTAAGGAGTCTACTACTCAGTTAGATGAAGTTGTGGTTACCGGGGTTTTTACCCGTAAAGCAGAAAGTTTCACGGGTTCTGTTCAAACATTTAAAAAAGAAGATATTCGCCGAGTTAGTAACACCAATGTGCTTAAAAGTATTAAAAACCTAGATCCGTCATTTAATATTCAAGAAAACTTTTCTAACGGATCAGATCCAAATCAAGCATACCAGATCACAATTCGTGGCCAATCAGGGTTTCCTGATGTGAAAGGAGAATATGCAAATAATCCTAATTTGCCTTTATTTATTGTTGACGGCTTTGAAGCGAGTCTGGAATATGTGACAGATATGGACATGGATCGTGTTGCAAACGTTACTTTACTAAAAGATGCTTCAGCTAAAGCTATTTATGGTTCCAAAGCTGCAAATGGAGTCGTTGTTATTGAAACGGTTAAACCAAAGGCCGGGAAAATGAGGGTTTCTTATACAGGAAGTATGAACATTGAGCTCCCTGATCTTAGAAGCTATAACTTATGTAATGCTGCTGAAAAGCTCCAGGTAGAAAAAGACGGAGGTCTTTTTTTAGCTTTAACTGATAATGGGGTTGATATAACTACAAATCCTGTTGATCAATACGAGTATGATCAGTATTATAATAGAATATTAGCAGAGGTTCTTGCAGGTGTTAATACTGATTGGAAATATCTTCCTTTACAAAATGGTATAGGACAAAAACATTCCTTGTTCCTAGAAGGTGGGGATGATAGTTTTATTTATGGTTTGGATTTTTCTTATAACGATGTTGTTGGTGTTATGAAAGAATCTGGTCGTAAAACATTCTCGGGTGGAATAACATTCTCCTACCGTTATAAAACCATTACTCTACGAAATAAGTTCTCAGCAACATACAACAAGGGAAACAACTCCCCTTATGGAAGTTATAGCCAATATACCAGCATGAATCCTTATCTGAGATATCAGGATGAAAATGGGAATATTATTAAACAACCGGGTATTAATTTTGGAAGGGAAGATGTTTATAATCCCTTGTGGAACACAACGATTAATACTAAAAACTTTACAGAATATCTAGAATTGGTTAATAATTTTTATGTGGAATGGGCTCCTATTGAAAAACTAAAACTAACAGGGCGTGTAGGAATTATAAAAAATGATTCAGGAAACGAAATTTTTTACCCCGCAAGCCATACAAATTTTGCCGGATGGGAGGAAGATGACGCTTTGGTTGATCGCCGTGGCAGCTATACTTATGGAGATGGTAAAAACTTTAATATTTCGAGTGACATTATAGGTAGCTATTCTGTCCTTTTTGGTGAAAAGCATTTGATTTTTGCAAATGCAGGATGGAGTATGACTAATTCAAAATATGAGTATACTACCTTTGTTGCAGAAGGCTTTACAAATGATAAGCTTGACAATATCTCATTTGCTCGTCAATACGCTGAGGGGGGACGTCCTTCAGTTGTTGAATCAACAACCCGTGATATGGGATTTTTAGGAGCAATAAACTATTCTTATGACGATCGTTACTTATTTGATGCTTCATTTCGTTTTTCAGGTTCTTCTCAATTTGGTAGTGAAAATCGCTGGGGAAAATTTTGGTCATTAGGTCTTGGTTGGAACATTCACAATGAAGGGTTTATGAAGAATCTAAAAGATAATGGTGTGGTAACCCAGGTTAAACTTCGTGGATCTATGGGGTTTACAGGCTCTCAAAATTTTAATTCATATCAGGCACTGGCTACCTATAACTATTATACCTCAGATTCATACTATGGAAATATCGGAGCATATTTAGCAGCTATGCCAAATAATAATCTAAAATGGCAACGGAAATTAGACAAGAATATCGGTCTGGATTTAACATTATTCAAAAACCGTCTGTCTGTTCGTTTTGATTATTACCATGCAAATACCGATGATTTGTTGACCGATGTAACCATTCCTTCATCAACAGGTTTTACTTCCTATAAAGAAAATTTAGGTGAAGTAGAAAATACTGGCTATGAAATTTATCTCAAATACAGGGTTTGGTCCGATCCGGAAAATCAATCATTTTTTAATGTATTTGTTTCTGGTTCCCATAATAGAAACCGTATCAAGAAAATTTCAAACTATTTGCAATCTTATAATGATACCCAAACCTCAACGGTAAGCAACAAACCAATCACACGGTACATGGAAGGGCAATCTTTGAGTGCTATTTGGGCCGTGCCTTCTTATGGTATTGATCCTGCTTCCGGTAGAGAACTTTACATTACCCCTGAAGGAAATAGAACCTATATATGGGATGAAGATTATCTTGCTATCAGCGGTGATACGGAACCTGATTTACGTGGAAACTTTGGATTTAATATGGATTATAAGGGCCTGAGTGTAAACGTTGCCGCTACATATTATTTTGGAGGACAGTATTATAATCAGACTCTTGTTGATAAAGTTGAAAATGCTGATCTACATTACAACGTCGATCGTCGTATTTTTGAAGATCGATGGGTTGAACCGGGTGATGTAAGTCTTTATAAAGATATAAAGAATACCGCTACTACTCGTGCGACTTCGCGTTTTGTTGAAAACAATAATGTACTTTCCATATCTTCAATAAACATTTCTTATGAACTTACCAAACTGGCATTTATTGAAAAAACCGGAGTTGAACGCATGAAACTTTCATTCGATATGGCCGATGTTGCAAGGATTTCGTCAATTAAAACCGAAAGGGGGACAAATTATCCGTTTGCACGTAAATTCTCATTTTCACTTCAGGTAACATTTTAATCAAAAATTCAATGAACATGAAATTACATAAAAAAACTATATTGGTATTATTCTCAATGCTAATCATCTTTTCTTCTTGTGAAGATTGGTTGGATGTAAAGCCTAAAACAAGTGTCGAATCTTCGGACTTGTTTCAAGAAGAATCAGGTTATAAAGATGCACTTTGGGGAATTTATACCCTAATGATTAATCCTTCTCTTTACGGTCTTAACATGACTGTAACTATTGATGCGATGCCAAGGATTTACTCTAAAATTGGCAATAATGGTGGAGCATACCAGTTATATAATTATAATTATACAGATTCTAAAGCCGAAACCATCATTAACGATATATGGTCAGGATGTTATAAGGCAATTGCCAATATCAATAGTCTTATCAGTAATCTTGAAACGGCTGATCAAGCAATGTTTTCAGCAGATAACTACAATGTGATCTATGGAGAAGCTCTGGGGCTTAGGGCTTATTTGCATTTTGACCTCTTACGGCTTTTCGCTCCTTCATATGCATCAGATCCTAATGCTACAGCTATCCCTTATGTATCTGAATTCAACTATTCAATAACTCCACAGTCAACGGTTTCTGAAGTTATTGAATTTATAATTGCCGATTTGGAAAATGCTGCTGAAATGCTTAAAGAGTCAGACCCGCTGTATACTAATCGAGAAATCACAGCTTCTGATGATAATGGGTATCTGCTGAATCGTCAATTTCATATGAATTACTATGCTGTAAAGGCAACCCTGGCAAGGGTTTATTTATGGAAAGGAGACAAAATAAATGCTGCTGCTTGTGCCAATGAAGTAATTAGCAGTAGTAAATATAACTGGACCTCCGTAGATAACATTGCGACCTCAGAATCACAACGCGACCATACTTTTACCCCAGAGCAGGTATTTTCCCTACATATAGAAAATATGTCAGAGAATATACAATATGCGCTTAGTGATGATCCTCGTTGGATATCAGGATATGCTTTTCTTGTCAGAAGGACGTATCTCGAAAAAATATATCCTTACGCAACGGATTGGCGTGGTATCGGAACCCTCTTTACATGGACGACTGATATTGTGGGTTCTAGCTGGTATGCTGAGCGGATTCCTACTAAATTGTGGCAATATGAAGATATGCCCGAAGATTATGAACGTAGAATGCCATTGATCCGTTTGCCTGAAATGTACCTGATCGCCGCTGAATGTGACCTATCTCAAGCACCTTCGATTATCAATACAATCCGTGACCACAGAGGAATTGCTGAAGAATTTTCTTTGACTGCTGATGAAGTGCAAATTATGACAGAAATTCAATGGGAGTATATCCGGGAATTTTTCTGTGAAGGAGTCATCTGGTATTATTATAAGCGTACGGATTCAAATACAACTGATCCTTATAATAATAGATCTTTTAATAAAGAAAACTACGTCTTCCCGATGCCGACTGAAGAAATTGAATTCGGTAATAGAAATTAAACCAATTAAATTGATTAGTTATGAAAACATTAAAATATATATTAATTCCAATTGCAGTTATTGTTATTTTTTCTGCATGCGAAAATGAAAAAAACACTTTCAGTGACCAATCAAGCATTTACCTGACTGGAGATATTGCACAAAATGCAACTACCGATTCTGTTTTGTTTTCGTTTAGGCTGTTTAGTGAAGATCTTACAAATTATGATCTTAACCTGCTCGTTAATATTGCTGGTGAAGCAATGTCAACGGATCGTACTTTTGAATTGGAAGTTGTCCCCGAAAAGACAAATGTGACTGAGGCAGATTATACCATAGGAACACTAAAGATTCCTGCAAATGCTTACGAAGCTGTGATCCCTATTAATGTTAATCGAAACATTACTGCCCTTGATCTCTCAAGTGTAAATGCACGCCTGACTTTACGTGTAAAAGAAAATGATAATTTTAAAGTAGGCTCCGAAGAATATAGTGAATATACTTTGGCATGGTGTGATTATTTAATTGAACCCATTACTTGGTCAATTATTAGCTACTATATAGGTCCCTTTTCTCAAGCCCGCTTCAAATTTATCATAGATTATACCGGGATTACTGATTTTTCAGATTTTGCGCCCAATGGTAGTACTGATTATGATAAAGTATTGAACTTACAGGCAAACCTGATGAGGCTCTTGACTGAATATAATGAAGCTCACCCTGGTGCGCCTTATTTGAATGATAACGGAGAACCCCTTGAATTTGGTTCAGGGTTACCCTATTAAATCAATTTAAATTTAAATTAAAGAAATTATGAAAAAAATTTTTATAATAGGAATCGTCATTTTATTGTGCGGTTTGATAACTACTTCATGCCTTAAAGACGAAGGTAATTATGATTATTTAGATTTAGGGAATTTCTATGTGGATACTGTTGATAAGCAGGTCAATTTTTCCATTAAACAGTTTTCAATTCTGGAAGTGAACTCAAATTTGATTTATGATGGAAATAAAAGTGACCTAAAATTTAACTGGTCATTATATGATGAGAGTTCATACATTGTGGCTAAATCTAAATATCCCTTAGAAGAATCAAGTGGAATTACACGTGAGGATCTCAAATCATTTAGTATTGCTGAAACAGAAAATCTTTCAGTCGAAATTACAGCAGAACCAGATACTTATATTTTAGAATTTTCTGCTGTGAATATTGACAATGAATTCGCTGCTACGATGACATATAATGTAACTGTTGAAAGTGCTATAGGAAGTGGGTTGTTGGTAATGTATAAAGCTGTAGATGCGGGTGTTATAGATTTAGATATTGTAAGTAGTCCCGTGTTAAATAGTGGAGTTACAGAAGTTTCTTATGTCAGAAATACCTATACCCGGGCAAATCCCTTAACACCACTTACAGGAAATCCTCGAATGTGCTTGGCCGTTCTTGAGTCCGTGTATGTTGCTACTGATGAAGATGCAAAGAGGCTTTCGGATTTGGATATGACTATTGCAGATGATTTTGAGAATATTTTTTTAACCCCTCCATCAACGAAAGATTTTCATATTTTTAGTGATGCAGCTGTAATCAATGATGGAAAACTTTATAAAAGGACTGGTTGGGGGGGAATTGCTTTTCTCGGGCCTACTTCTATGATTGGTGATGACTATTATGCAGCACCTTTTGTTATAGCAGCATATGGAGGTAATGCAGCTCTCTATGACCAGGAAAATATGAGATTTTTATATTCCGATTCTTGGGCAGGTTATGCAGTTCCTGTTTCTGCCAATGGTACTCATTTTAGTTTTTCAAACACGGGTAAAAAAATGATATATACGGCAAAAGGCTATGATCCGAAAGGGATTGTTGGCAGTGCTCCTTATATTTATAACTATGGTTATTTCAGTATTTTCAGAAACCCTGTTGATGATGGAGCCCGTTATTTGTATGCATATATTGTAGATACTTATTCTGAATCGGGGTATACAACCAGTGCTGCTTTTGATTTGTCAAGCTGTACAGAAATAACCAATGCTGAATTCTGGGCGTTTGGCGAACGTGGCCCTGTCGTATATTATGCAACCACAGAAAAAATTTACCAAATGAATTATACACTTGATAGTGGTGTAATTGGGTCATCAGAGGTTTGGACACCTGGTGTTGATGAAGAGATTACATGCATGAAGCTCTTTAAATACGACGGTATTAGCTTGGCAAATAGTGCAAAAGACAAATACCTCCTGGTTGCTACCTATAACAGTGCAACAGCTAAGGGTAAATTATACCTCCTGGAAGCAGATATTGTAACAGGTGTGTTATCAGCAGAACCTGCTGCAGTTTATGAATTTTCAGGAAAAATTGCAGATGTTGATTTTATAGAATCATAGTCAATTAAATTACTGGAAAAATTTTAATAATAAATAAAACTTGCCCGTAGAAATTACAAATAACATCACCCATTATTTGTAACGATACGGGCAGTTTTTAAATTAGTAACTAGGTATAAAAGGTTAAGAAATGAGAAAAAAAACAATAAATATATTTTTAGGGTTTACACTCTTTTTTGTTACAGGCATATATGCCCAATCAACACAAAAACAAATAAGTACTGACAGCTTAGCACAAAAATACATGAGCATGGCTCGTTCGTCCGATGCCAAGGAACAGGCAAAGCTAAAAAAAGAACTCTACGCTTTATTAAAAAGCAAAGATGAACAAAACTGGCTTTTAGCCATGCGTATTTTTGGTCAGTTAAATATGCAGGGCACAGAGGATTCACTTCTTACTGTGGCAAAGAAAAAGTTTCCGAAAGGCATCTTGGCCAGAAATGCACAGGTGTCAAAAATATATGATGAAAAGGATCCTGTAAAAAAAGAAGAACTATTCAAATCGTGGATGAAGAAATTTTCCCCTAAACGTCTTGGTGATGATATTGTCTATGATTATGCCAGATATAGCGTAGGGGCAGCTTATGCGGAGGCTGGAAACTCACAAAAAGCGATGGAATATGCCAATCAGATGGAAGATTCGATATGGAAAGGCCAAGGTTGGTCTGCAATTGCAATGGCACTGAAGGAATCAGGAGATATGGTCAATGCAGGGATTTTGTTCCAGCGTTGTGTGACCCATGCCGAAAGTTTTATGGGAGGTGACAAACAAAATGATCCGGGTGCAAGGTTTGTACTTACAGGCTACGCCTCTTATTGCAATGAATATGCCGCAATCCTTTATGAAAAGCAAAAATACGAGGAAGCCTTTGAGTATTTGAATAAAAGCCCAAGGCCCTTAAAAGACCAGACTTATATCAATATACTGATGGCCTTGGGTCGTAACCTGGAAGCTTTCCTTTGTTTGAACGAGATGGCTGTTAATGGTAGGGCAGACACTAAAACTTTAGGCTTGGTTAAAGAACTATATGCTAAACTGAATGGATCGGATGCCGGATACGATCAATATTTGTCAGCTATTCAAACAAAATTGGCCGAAGAGCTTGATAAAAAACTTAAAGAAAGTATGGTTAATGAACCTGCCCCTCAATTTACCCTGAAAGATGCCGAGGGCAATAATGTTTCTTTATCCGATTATAAAGGGAAAATTGTTATCCTCGATTTCTGGGCAACCTGGTGCGGGCCATGTAAGAGATCTTTTCCTGCCATGCAGATGGCTGTTAATAAATACAAAGATAACCCTGACGTAAAATTCTTGTTTATTCATACCTGGGAAAAAGAAGAAAATGCAACGGAGAGTGCAAAACAATACCTCAAAGAAAACAATTACAACTTTCATTTATTAATGGATTTAAAAGATCCGAAAACCAGAACGAATAAAGTAGTAAGCAGCTATAAAGTAAAGGGGATTCCTACAAAATTCATTATTGATGCCAAAGGAAATATCCGTTTTAAAGTAACAGGTGCACCTGGAAGTAATGAAACAATTGTAGAAGAAATTTCCAAAATGATTGAAATGGCTGGAAAAGAATAATTTCCGGCTTAGCTTTTAAGTCGGGCTGCGAATAAACTTGCAAAATGTCTGGATAATAGATCGTTTTTTTATAAATGAATAGTAATTCGCGCCCCGACTTTTGGACTTCTGGACAAAAACATCTTTATTATAAAATAATAAGCATATGCAAACCATTGACAAAATATTCAAACAAGCAATTATTTTAAGTGTAATAGCATATTTATCAATTTTCACCATTCAGGCACAAGATAAACCTGCTATATCCAATCTGAGAATTGGTGATCCCGCACCGGAAATCAAAATCGCCAAATGGTTCAAGGGACAGCCTGTTAACAGTATGGAAAAAGGGGAAATATATGTGCTTGAATTCTGGGCAACCTGGTGCAAACCCTGCATTGCAGGCATGCCACACTTGTCGGAACTTGCCAAAATGTATAGAAAAGACGTAACTATTGTTGGGATTAGTATCATGGAACGTGGAGAAAATCCCTTGAAAAAAGTAGAAGAATTTGTAAAAACCAAGGGAGATCGGATGGATTATAATGTTGCAGCAGACGATAATAACTTTATGAAAAATAATTGGTTCTCAGCAATTGGCGAGAGGGGAATTCCCTGTGCTATAATAGTAAACCGTGATAACCGTATCGCATGGGTAGGCCCTCCTTTTAGAATGGATGATGTGCTCCCGAAGATAATAAATGGCAGTTGGGATATTGAGAAAGCAAACCGGGACTGGAAAGAAAAAAAGCGTTTAACTCCTATAGATGGCAATGAGGTTGTCAACCGCTTAAACCCTTTTATGGGCAATCCGGGTAATCCAGAAGGAGCATTGGCAGAGATAGAAAAGATACTTTCAACAGAACCCGGATTAAAATATTACCCTAAGTTAGGGCATTTTACTTTCTGGTCTCTCATAAAAACAAAGCCCAAAAAAGCCGTAAGTTTTGCAAAAAAATGGTTTACCGTAAATGACTATCCTTCATGGGGTACCATTACAGATGCTGTACAATATATGATGGGGAAAAATGCAGAACTTCCTTCTTCTGTTTATGAACTGGCAGCGGAATCATTCCAGGCACAAATAGATCATTATCCGTGGAGCATGGATGTTCCCTGTACTTACGACCACATAGCTAATCTGTATTATCGTGCAGGCAATAAGAATAAAGCGGTTGAATCAGAAGAAAAAGCCATTGATGAGGCAAAGAAAGATACTACATTTCCTGAAAACAAACTTAATCAATTTCGTGAAAACTTACGGAAATACAAAAATTAGCTGTTTTTAAGGAATAGCTAGGATAAAAAAACGCCCTTTTAGGGCGAGTTTTTATCTGTTAGATATAATGTTTTAGAAACTATACCTATTATCGTCAATTAATTTATCAGCAATAGCCAATCGTGCATTCCGAACATTTACCGGGGCAACTTTGGTAAATCTTTCCAAAGCATTTAACAACAATTCCTGTTCTTTTCCTTCAGCAAACGAGTTAATTGCATCTTCACCGGCTTTTCTGATTTTAGCCGCAGCATCGTATACAAAAACATCCAGAATATCTTTGTAAAGGTTCATTCCTTCTACAATATTTTCTTCGTTTTCTTCTTTCTTCATTTCCATTTTTTGAACACGAAGAAGAGTAGATTCGGCGGCAAATAACTGAATAATCATATCGGAAATGTTCATCCAAATTTGTTGTTCGTGAACAAACTGGCGTTTGAATTTTTCAGATGAAACACCAAGAATCATTAAGGCTGCATCTTTAAAGTTTTGGATGTACGCTTTTTTCTTTTCGTAATAATTCTTGATTTCAAACACGTTTTGTCCGGTTTCGTTTAATTTATCAACCACTACTTTGGCTTGTTCAAACAAATCGATTTCGCCTTTCATCGAACGTTTAAGAGCTGTATCAACCACCAATAAACGGTTGATTTCATTG
Source organism: Bacteroidales bacterium (assembly GCA_963664245.1). Lineage (GTDB taxonomy): Bacteria > Bacteroidota > Bacteroidia > Bacteroidales. The sequence continues at coordinate 376,194 of OY760934.1, read as the reverse complement.
GTTCCTTCAAAAATACGGTTAATACGTGAATCGCGATAAGCACGGTCTACAGGAGCTTCGGCAGAGAATCCCATGCCACCATGAATTTGAACGGCTTCATCAACAATAAAATCAAGGGCTTCTGATCCTAACACCTTAATTAAAGCACACTCAATGGCATATTGGGAAGCTCCTTTAATATTTGCTTCGCCGTGAGGTACTCCTTTAGCTTTGAAGGCTTCAATGGCGTCGTTAATATCTTTACTGGCACGGTAAACTGCTGATTCGGTAGAGAAGGTTTTAATTACCTGCTCGGCCAGTTTGTGTTTAATTGCGCCAAAGTTTGAAATATGTTGGCCAAATTGTTTACGCTCGTTTGCATAATTTACCGATTGGGTAGTTGCTCTTTTAGCTGCACCAATAACGGTAGCTCCTAATTTAATACGGCCATTATGAAGAATGTTCAACGCAATACGGAAACCTTCCCCGCGTTTTCCCAATAGGTTTTCTACCGGAACTTTTACATCGTTATAAAAAATTTGGGTGGTTGATGAACCTTTGATCCCCATTTTCTTTTCTTCGGCATTAACAACCACGCCGTCCCATTCGCGTTCTACGATAAAAGCACTTAAAACACGGTCGTTGTCAATTTTTGCAAATACGGTTTGAATATCAGCAAAACCACCGTTGGTGATCCACATTTTAGCACCGTTTAAGATGTAGTATTTACCATCTTCAGAAAGGGTAGCCTTGGTGGTTCCTGAGTTGGCATCAGAACCCGCACCTGGTTCGGTTAAACAGTAAGCTGCTTTTAGCTCACCGGTAGCTAATTTGGGAATGTATTTTTGTTTTTGTTCTTCGTTACCATAATAAAGAATCGGAAGTGTTCCGATACCAATGTGACAAGTGAAAGCAACAGAGAATGAATAACCTGCACCCATTGATTCACAAGCTCTCATATTGGTTAAAAAGCTTTGATTGAACCCGTCGTATTCTTCGGGAATAGACATCCCTAAAAGGCCTAATTCTCCGGCTTTAGTTAATAATTCCGGCATTAACCCTTTTTCTTGTGCATCAATTCTATCCACATTGGGAAAAATTTCTGTATTTAGAAAATCGTCACAGGTTTGAACAATCATCTGTTGTTCTTCATCCAGCTCTTCAGGGATAAAAGTGTTTTCTGCTTTGGCTTCTTTTAGCAAAAATTCACCACCTTTAATCAATTGATCATTTTCCATGTTTGTTTCTTTTTATTAAGATTTTTAATAGCTTGACAAATGAGCGGCAAATATAAAATAAACCTTGTTAGAAACAAAATTAAGGATTGTTGATATGCCGTAGGGAGGTTAATTTATAATGGCCGTATAAAGAAAAACCCCGGATTATTTCGGGGTCTTAGCAGTTCTCTTAACCGGAAGCTTCGGTTTGGTGATCTTTATCTTAATGGCTTCTTTTTTTGTGTCAAAATCTACATTAATTATATCGCCATTGGCCATTTTTACTTTAATGATTTCCTCGGCCAGTTCATCTTCAATGTATTTTTGGATGGCACGTTTCAACGGACGGGCTCCATATTGTTGATCCCAGCCTTTTTCAACGATGAAATCTTTGGCTTTGGTCGTAATTTTTATTTTGTATCCAATATCCTCAATCCGTTTGAATAAGTGTTTTAGTTCAATATCAATGATTTTATGAATATCATCACGCTCAAGTTGGTCAAAAATAACCACATCATCAATACGGTTCAAAAACTCGGGAGCAAAAGCTTTCTTCAATGCACTTTCAATTACTCCTGAAGCAAAAGAAGCTTTCGATGCTTTTTTTGCAGAAGTGGAGAATCCTACTCCCTGTCCAAAATCTTTTAATTGGCGCGAACCAATATTGGAGGTCATAATAACAATGGTGTTTTTAAAATCAACTTTACGTCCCAAACTGTCTGTTAACACACCATCATCCAATACCTGCAACAATAAATGGAACACGTCGGGATGCGCTTTTTCAATCTCATCCAGTAGCACGATAGAGTAGGGCTTGCGGCGCACTTTTTCGGTTAGCTGGCCACCTTCTTCATACCCAACATATCCGGGAGGAGCACCAACCAGGCGCGATACTGCAAATTTTTCCATGTATTCGCTCATGTCGATACGAACTAGGGCATCTTCTGAATCAAACAAATATTTTGAAAGAACCTTGGCTAGGTAAGTTTTCCCAACACCGGTAGGCCCTAGGAAAATAAACGAACCAATTGGTTTATTGGGGTCTTTTAAACCAGCACGGTTACGGCGAATAGCTTTAACCACTTTTTTGATGGCATCGTTTTGTCCGATCACGGAGTCTTCCAGTTCATCTTCCATATTAATTAAGCGTTCGCCTTCGTTTTGGGCAATACGCTGCACCGGAACACCTGTCATCATGGCAATTACTTCGGCTACATTTTCTTCGCTTACGGTTTCACGATGAATTTTTGCATCCTCTTCCCACTGGCGTTTAGCTGCATCAAGCTGATTTTGTAGTTTCTTTTCATGATCGCGGAATTGAGCGGCTTCTTCAAATTTTTGGCTTTGAATAGCGGTGGTTTTTTTCTGCTTAGTTTCCTCAATCTGGTTCTCAATATTAATAATCTCAACCGGAACATGAATATTGGTAATGTGTACCCGTGAACCTGCTTCATCCAGTGCGTCGATGGCTTTGTCCGGTAAATAGCGGTCGCTAATGTAGCGGGTGGTTAAACTCACGCAAGCATTTATGGCTTCAGGGGTGTATTTTACCAAATGGTGATCTTCGTATTTTTCTTTAATGTTGTTCAAAATTTCCACGGTTTCTTCCGGGCTAGTAGCATCAACCAGTATTTTCTGGAAGCGGCGTTCTAAAGCACCGTCTTTTTCAATGTACTGGCGGTACTCGTCCAACGTAGTTGCCCCGATACATTGTATTTCCCCGCGAGCCAAGGCTGGTTTAAACATGTTTGAGGCATCTAAAGAACCTGATGCATTTCCTGCCCCAACAATGGTGTGGATTTCATCGATGAATAAAATAATATTCTGATTCTTTTCAAGCTCGTTTAATACGGCTTTCATACGTTCTTCAAATTGTCCACGGTATTTAGTGCCCGCAACCAAAGAAGCCAAATCAAGCGTAATAATTCGCTTGTTAAACAAAGCCCTGGAAACTTTTCGTTGAATAATTCTCAGTGCCAGTCCCTCAGCAATAGCCGATTTACCTACACCGGGTTCACCAATTAAAATGGGATTGTTCTTTTTACGACGGCTTAAGATTTGTGCAATCCGTTCGAGTTCTTTTTCGCGGCCAACAATAGGGTCAAGGCGGTTTTCTTCGGCGGCCAGAGTTAAGTCCCGGCCAAAATTATCTAATACAGGTGTTTTAGATTTTGTGTCTGAAGATTTTTTTTGTGAACTTCCGCCACTAAATGATTTTCCACCTTCTTCAAATTCGTCATCCGAAGGATCTTGCGGAAAGCTGGCTTTTGGGTCTATAATATTTCTTTCTTCGTTCATATTAGTGCTGTTTACTTCTTCTTTAACGGCATTGTAATCAACGCCACGTTTTTTTAAATTAATTGTTGCCAAATTATCGGCATCTTTTAAAATAGCTAATAAGAGGTGTTCGGTGCCGATAAGCTCGCTATTAAATAATTTAGCTTCAAGGTAAGTAATTTTTAAAGCTCTTTCGGCTTGTTTAATCAAGGGTATATTTTCGGGCTTTTTGTCGGGTTTTTGTGTATTTTTGACAGCCATGTCAATTGTTCGCCTGAGATCTTCCAAATCAACCCCGTAGTATTTTAAAATCTGAACGGCCATTCCTCCGCCATCTCTGATGATTCCTAAGAGTAAGTGTTCTAGTCCTATATAGCTATTTCCCAATCGAATGGCTTCTTCGCGGCTATAGGTTAGTACGTTTTTTACACGTTGTGAAAATTTAGCTTCCATCAATTTTTTATCTCTTTTTTCGTATAGTCAATAATAGTTTAAAATTAGCGTTATTTTTTTATATCAATAACAATGCCATGTATGGTTGAAATTTTTAAGCTAAGTTAGACATTAAACGCTTGTTTTGCAATTAATTGATAATCGGTTGTTTATAAAAATAAAATTACGGACAAATAAATGAAAAACAATTCTTTAAGCAGCTACTTTTCAACACATTTCTGTTCATAATAAAAACTTCTCAAAATGCTAGTAGAATACGGAAAAAATGACTATTTTCGTATGTTTTAGTTAAATATACTAACCCATTAATTTAGAGTAGATTAACATCAAAATATATGCAAGAAGGAGAAAAGATAGTTCAGGTTAATATTGAAGATCAGATGAAATCGGCATACATTGACTATTCAATGTCAGTGATTGTGTCGCGTGCTTTGCCTGACGTTAGAGATGGATTTAAACCAGTACACCGCCGTGTTCTTTACGGCATGTTAGATTTAGGATTATTTTCAAACCGACCGTATAAAAAATCGGCACGTATAGTAGGGGAGGTGCTTGGTAAGTATCACCCGCACGGAGATTCTTCCGTTTATGATGCCATGGTTCGTATGGCCCAGGATTGGTCTTTACGTTATCCTTTGGTAGACGGACAGGGTAACTTTGGTTCAATTGATGGCGATAGCCCTGCGGCTATGCGTTATACCGAAGCCCGTTTGCGTAAGATTGCCGAAGAAATGTTGGTGGATATTGATAAAGATACCGTTGACTTTCAATTAAACTTTGACGATTCGTTGAAAGAACCCGTGGTTCTTCCTACCCGGATACCTAACCTGCTGATAAACGGAGCTTCAGGTATTGCCGTAGGGATGGCTACCAATATGCCGCCTCATAATTTATCGGAAGTTATTGACGGAACTATTGCCTACATCGATAACAGAGAAATTACCATCCCCGAATTGATGCAATTCATCAAAGCCCCGGATTTTCCTACCGGTGCTACCATTTATGGCTACGAGGGCGTTAAAGATGCCTTTGAAACAGGCCGAGGAAGGGTTGTAATGCGTGGTGAAGCAACGGTCGAAGAAACTTCGGGAGGGCGTGAACAAATCATTGTTACCTCTATTCCTTATCAGGTGAATAAAGCTGAAATGATTAAAAAAACAGCCGATTTAATCAATGATAAGAAAATAGAAGGGATTTCTGATTTGCGTGATGAATCTGATCGTAACGGAATACGGATTGTTTATGAATTAAAGCGCGATGCTGTTACCAATGTTGTGCTTAATCAGTTATACCAACAAACCCAGCTCCAAACAGCTTTTAGTGTTAATAATATTGCACTGGTTAAGGGTCGTCCAAAAACCCTTAACCTGAAAGACCTTATTTATCATTTTGTTGAGCACCGCCACGAAGTGGTTATTCGCCGTACAAAATACGAATTGTCTGAAGCAGAGAAAAAAGCCCATATCCTTCTTGGATTATTGGTTGCCCTTGATCATTTAGACGAAGTTATTGCTTTGATCCGTGCTTCAAGAACACCGGAAGAAGCCCGCGAAGGATTGATGGAAAAATTTAATTTATCAGAAATCCAGGCAAGGGCTATTTTGGACATGCGTTTGCAAAAGCTAACCGGTCTTGAACGTGAAAAAATTAAAGCCGAATACGAAGAACTTTTGAAGCAAATAACTCATTATAAAGAAATATTGGCCAATGAAGGAATGAGAATGGAGATTATCAAAAATGAACTCCGGGAAGTAAAGGAAAAATATGGCGATGAAAATCGTAGCAATATTGTTTATTCTGCTGATGATTTCCGAATTGAAGATACCATTCCGGATGATGATGTGGTTATTACCATCTCGCATTTAGGCTATGTAAAACGTACACAACTTACCGAATACCGCCAACAAAAAAGGGGGGGGAGAGGAGCCAAAGGAAGCCAAATCCGTGATGAGGATTTTGTGGAATATCTTTTCATTGCTTCCATGCATAATTATATGCTGTTCTTTACAGAAAAAGGAAAATGTTTCTGGTTACGGGTATTTGAAATCCCGGAAGGAAGTAAGAGCTCCAAAGGACGCGCTATTCAGAACCTTGTAAATATAGAACCCGATGATAAGGTTCGGGCATTTATTAATATTAAGGATTTAACCGATAAAGATTACCTGAATAGTACCTATATAACAATGTGTACTAAAAAAGGTACCATCAAAAAAACGTCTTTGGAAGCTTATAGCCGCCCACGCCAGAATGGGATAAATGCTATAACAATTAACGAGGGCGATCAACTACTTGCAGCTAAGTTAACCACTGGTAAAAGTGAAATATTGATGGCAATACGTTCAGGAAGGGCTATCCGCTTTAATGAAGAAAATGTTCGCCCGATGGGAAGAAATGCTGCCGGTGTTAGAGGTATAACCCTTGCCAGTAAAGACGATGAAGTTATTGGTATGATTTGTATTGATGATCCGAACGATAATATACTGGTTGTATCCGAGAATGGATATGGAAAGCGTTCGCCTCTTGACGATTACCGTGTAACCAATAGGGGAGGTAAGGGGGTTAAAACCATTAATATTACTCCTAAAACTGGTGATTTAATTGCGATCAATGCAGTTCAGGATGGTGACGATTTAATGATTATTAACCGTTCAGGGTTGATTATCAGGCTTTCTGTAGATGATTTACGTGTTATGGGACGTGCTACACAAGGGGTTCGTTTAATCAACTTAAAAGATGAGGATAGTATTGCTTCTGTTGCTAAAGTAGCCGCCGAAATTATGGAAAACGGTAATGGAGACGCTGATATAGAAAGTGTAGATAGCGAGAATATTGAATCAGAGAATGTAGAGTAAAAAAATTGGCAAGATTATTGAAATAGGTATAGGGTAATAACACTATTTTTTTATCTTTGAAATAGAAATTAAGAACAATTTTAAAATACAACACTATGAAAAAAATAACAGTAATAATAATTTTATTTTTTATCACAAGTTCTGCTTTTCCTCAAATGGGGAAAGTTAGAGGTGCATTTTCAAACTTTGAAGCAGGCAAAATGTCAAAAGCAAAAGAGTTAATTGATGCCGCTACCGAACATCCCAAAAGTAAAGATGATCCATTAACCTGGTTATACCGAGGGCAAATTTATGCTGGAATTGCTCAAAATTTCACAAAAGAACTTACCCTTGATAAAGATGCTGTAGAAAAATCATTAGAAGCTTTTAAAAAATGTATTGAGCTAGACTCTAAAAATGAATACAAAGATCAAATTCGCCAAGGATTGCTAAATTTGGCCAGTGTTAAATATAATGATGCTGTTGCAGAATATAATGCGAAAAATTATGCTGCTGCAGGTGCTTTCTTTGAAGAATCGTTTAACATCTCAAACACTGAGGATTTTCAAGACACCAACACGGTTTATAATATTGCAGTCTCGTACAATTTAGCAGGCGAAAAAGATAAATCAATACCATGGTATGCTAAACTTCTTGAATTAGAATATTTTAAACCTGGCGTTTTTTCCGAATATGCTAATTTATTAATTGAAAAAGACGAGATTGAAACGGCTACTAAAGTATTAGAGCAAGGACGTGAGATGTATCCTGAAGAATATTCTTTATTAATTGCTGAATCAAACTTATTCTTAAAAACAGAACAACCGGAAAAAGCGATTGTTACACTTGAGAAAGTTAGAGAATCTGATAGTGAAAACTTTTCGATAAACTTGGCAATTGCCACTATGTACAATGTTCTTTGTGCAGATACCACAAAAACCGAGGATGTAAGGTTGAATGCATATGAAAAAGCTCTTGCTACTTATAAAAAAGCTATTGAACTTGATCCAGACCCTAGTTCGTCTGATGTTATATTTAATTTAGGTGCAATGATTTTTAATATGGGAGTATATTATATTGAAATAGCAAACAATCTTCCTTTTGGTGATGATAATTACGATGCCATTAAAGCTAAAGGCGAAAAATTCTTGGTTGAATCATTACCTTATCTTGAAAAAGCGAATGTTTTAAAACCTAATAATCTGGGTACTTTGAATTCATTAAAAGAAATCTATCTTCGTACAAAAGACATGGAGAAATTTAAAGCCGTTAACGATCAGATAAAAGCATTACAATAAAATAATTATAAAGGGGAGTATATAAGTAAGCTCCCTTTTATAATAAGGATCATACTTAACATAATATATATTATACGACTAATAAATATTGTTGTTCTAGAAGATAAATTTATATATATCGGTTGAGACTATTAAAATCATAATTCGAGAATATATCAGAAACCCGGGGGCAAAATCGTACTCGACTGGCAAAGCTGTTTTTTGAATAATGCTTATGCATATTCATCCAACTCCATCCAACGGAAAGTTTTCTCATCAATAATTTCTAAAAGTTCAGCAATGCGTTTCGAATTTTTTTCTAATTCCTGAAAATCTTGTGAACCTTTGTTAAGTTTTAATTCAAGTTCTGATTTTTCGTTTTCCAATTTCTCGATTTCTTTCTCCAGATTTTCGTACTCAATTTTCTCTTTGAAGGTAAGTTTTGTCTTTTCTTTAGGTTTTTCAGTTTTTTGCTGCTGAATCTCTGCTTTTTTTTCCTGAGCCTTTTCTTTGCTAATTAAACGTTCTAGTTCATCTTTCTCATTTTTATACTCCGTATATCTGCCGTAAAAATCGCGTAGTACCCCCTTCCCTTCAAATATGAACAAATGATCGACCAATTTATCAAGAAAATATCGGTCGTGAGAAACCAGGATTAAACAACCTTGATAATTTTCCAAAAATTCTTCCAGTTTGTTCAGTGTAATTAAATCCAAATCGTTGGTTGGTTCATCAAGGATAAGAAAATTTGGATTTTTAATCAGCACGGTTAACAAATGTAAGCGACGACGTTCTCCGCCACTCAATAATGAAATGGGCGAATATTGCATTTTGGGCGGAAACATAAACTGATCGAGTAGTTGTGAGGCTGTCACTTTGCGTCCGTCGGCCATGGTAATTACTTCTGCAATTTCTTTGAGCGCTTCCAAAACACCTTTTTCTTCGTTTAAAGAAATGCCACTTTGGGTGTAATAGCCCATCACGGTAGTTTCGCCAATAATAACTTCACCGTTATCGCCTTGTTCTTTTTGAGTGAGAAGATTTAAAAAACTGGACTTCCCAACTCCATTCTTCCCAATCATGCCAATGCGTTCGCCTTTTTTGAAAATGTATTCAAAGTTTTGGATGATTCGGGTTTCACCGTAAGATTTCCCCAGATTTTTAACCTCCAGGATTTTTCCTCCCAAACGAGCAGCTTTTACTTCCAATTTGAGCTCTTTTTTAATGGTTCCTCTGTGTGCCTTCTCTTTGGTTTGATAAAAAGCATCGATACGTGATTTAGATTTATGGGTACGGGCCCTGGGCATGCGCCTCATCCAGTCCAACTCTTTCTTCATGAGTTTTTTGGCCTTATCAATCTCTGTTTTTTCAGCTTCTTCGCGTTCGAAACTTTTTTGCAAATAGTATTCGTAATTGCCTTTGTGGTGGTACAGTTTGTTATTGTTGAGCTCCAGGATGTGGTTGCAAACACGGTCCAGAAAGTAGCGGTCGTGGGTAACCATTAAAAGCGTAATGTTGGATTGCAACAGAAACTTTTCCAGCCACTCGATCATTTCGATATCCAGGTGGTTGGTTGGCTCATCCAGGATTAACAAATCCGGTTCATCCAGCAGAACCAAAGCCAATGCAAGGCGTTTTTTTTCCCCGCCCGAAAGTGTGGCGATTTGTTGATCGAGCTGGGTTATGTTAAAACGGTTCAGCATTTGTTTCATCCTGAGTTCGTAATCCCATGCCCTGGCTTTGTCCATTTTTGCCGAAGCTTCCTCAAACATTTGCTGGTTTTGCTCGTTGTAATTTTGCGTTTGGGCTTCAAGGGCTTTTTCATAATCGCGTATAATAGCCAAAACTTCTGAATGAGAACCTTTAATCAAATCGTTGATGCTTTCTGAGGGATTAAGGTTCGGTTCCTGCTCCAAATAGCCAATCCTGATGCCTTCTCGCAGGCGGACTTCCCCGCTGTCTGAATTTTCTTTGCCTGCCAAAATATTGAGGATGGTGGTCTTCCCTGCCCCGTTCTGGGCAATGAGTGCTACCTTCTCCCCTTTTTGAATGCCAAAATTCAAGCCTTCAAACAAGGTGCGTTCTCCAAAGTATTTCGAAATATTTTCGACAGAAAGGTAATTCATGTATTGTTGTTTAGGGATGCAAAAATATTAAATAAAGTAAGATGCCAGTATTTTATCTTACAAGAAGATATCTTAGTTAGATTCTATGAGAGTTTGAAAAAGAAGTATTAAATTAAACTGTCCCACATATTAATAAGTTCTTTACATCCATTTTGAATTATTATTGAAGGAACGGATGTACCTGTTGGAACATGAGCAAAGTTTTTTCCAAAAACATCTATACATAAACAAAGTTTTGGGTCGATTGTTTTTCCTTCTTCTTTAATAACTTTTTTTAAATATTGATAAAGAAAGTAAGAAACAATTTCCATGCGAAGCTTATTGAAAGGCTTAGTTTTATTTATATTTAATTTTACGGCTCCTATATAGTCTTGGGATTTAAAAATAATATCGGGGGTAATTTTTATTCTAATGCCAAGATAATCGAAATATTTTATATCATTATTTATAACTTCTTTTTTTTGTTTTCGGAATTGAAGAGGAAGAGATATTTGAAGATATTTTTCTAAAGCTGTAATTGATAATATTCTATTTCTTTCTTTTTGAATCCCATCTGTTTTTGTTTTCTTTAATTTATTAATTCCTTGATAAATTGGTTCTACATCATTAATAGGAATACTTTTCTTAATTGCAGCTTTACTCCCTTGATACCAGAAAAAAGATTCTTTGGGTGGGTTAATTTGTCCATTCAATATTCTTCGTTGGGTACTTTCACTCGCTTCAATAAAATTTACTAATTGATTAAGTGTGATAGAATATTTAGGTTCTTTCTTTTTAAAAAGATCATCTGTTGATTTTCCCAACAAAGCATCAGATTGTCTTGTAATATCTTCTAAATATTTTTTCTTAATAACTTTCGTTTCCATAACCTGAATATATAATATTTAACCTTTTGGGGGGTGTGGGTCATTCCCATAACTATTTCGTTCTCGAATTTGACCATTTCTCCCATGAATAAATAGCTCCGAATTTTGATTCTTTGCTATTTCTTTTCCAATATTTATTGCTTCGTTTTGAGTCTTAACTACTTTTGTAGCTTTTTCATTTCCTGCACCTTTAACAGCCCAGCCGCTTGCATGTTTTACGATGTGTTGATTTTTCCCTTTTGTCATTTTATTAATTTTTAAATCGATATTATTTTTTCAACAATCCCTTGTATCCTAAAATTAGAGGTCAGAATTATTGGTTGGTGGATTTCATTATCTGAATTAGGTTTAAGTATTATTATATCGTTTCTTTTAATAAACTCTTTAACAGTAGCTTCATCATCAATTAGTGCTACAACCAAATCTCCGTTCTGAGCTGTTACTTGTTGTTTAATTAGTAATAAATCTCCATCATTAATACCAGATAGATTCATTGAATCTCCAACAGCCCTTAAAATAAAATATTGATAACCATCCTTAATAAAATCTTTTGCAATGGGTATTTGAGTTTCAATATTTTCTTCTGCAAGGATTGGTAATCCACACGCAATATTTCCTAAAAGAGGAATATTGACAGTTATAGTTCTATCTATTTTATTTTGATTACTATTTAATTCATCAAGTTTGTACTTTCCATTATTATCTTTCTTTAGAAAACCTTTATTTAATAACGATTGAAAAATTAAGGATGCTGATCTTGGAGAACGATAATCTAATTCTTTCATTAATTCCCTAACTGTGGGAATTCTCAAAAAATCATTATAATATTTATAAATGATTCTTATGGTTTTAATTTCTTTTTCTGTTAAGTCCATAATTATACATAAAAATACTACATGTATACACTTTGGTCAATTTTTCAACTATCTAATTATCAAAAGTTATTAACATATTATATGCTAACCCTACGAGGGTTTTAAACCCCTCGTAGGGTTCTAACTTAATTGACAGAAAAGTATTACGGATCTTTAATCTATGAATCGAAATAATTTTGTTTCAGAACGGAACAAATATTATTTCTGTATGAATCTGGATTTGCTAGAAATCTGGTTCTATTAAACAAAAAAATCCTCCCGCTTAGCGGGAGGATTAAGTGATCAAAATTCTTTTAGATTGTACTGTGATTCTTTATTAAACTAATTTAACATTTATCGCGTTTAATCCTTTTCTTCCTTCTTTGAGTTCGTAAGTTACGTCATCATCTTCGTTAATTTGATCAATTAAACCGGTTACGTGAACAAAATATTCTTCTCCGGTTTCGTCATCTTTAATAAATCCAAAACCTTTCGATCCATTAAAGAATTTTACTTTACCTTGTTTCATTGAAATAATAATTGTATTTGTTTGTTAATGCAGCAAAGATATGTTTTATATCAATGGGTTTGACAATTTTTTTAAGTTTTATGCCGTTTTTCGATAATTTAAGGACGCAACACTAAGCATAATAAAAGCATAAATGCTTAAAGCCCCAAATTCAAATATCAGGTCGCCAAAGCCTGATCCCTTTAGCAACACCATTCTTATACTTCGCATGTAGTAAGCAAATGGATTGATATAATTTACTTTTTGTGCCCAATCCGGCATGTTTTCAGCCGGGGTAAATATGCCCCCCATCAAAATAAACAACAGCATGAAAAAATAAGCCAAAAACATCAACTGCTGCTGGGTATTGGTTAGGGTTGATAAAAACAAACCGATGGATAGAACCAAAACCAGGTACACCGAGCTGATGGCAAATAACCCAACTAAATCGCCCAATAATGGCAGGTTGAAAAAGAACTTTCCGATAAGTATCCCGAAGGCCAGTTCAAATAAAGCAATCAGCCAAAAGGGCAGTAACTTTGCAATAATAAACTGGTATTTTTTTATAGGCGTAACATTGATCTGTTCAATAGTTCCTATTTCTTTTTCGCGAACCATGTTCAGTCCTGCCAGAAACATCCCGATCATGGTTACCAGAATTACCAGAATTCCCGGAAGCATATAAATTTTATAGTCCAAATCACGGTTGAACCAAAAGCGTGTAATTATATTTAATTTTTGCTTTGGAACCGCCCGTGGACCCAGCCATTCTACTCCAATGTTCTTATTAAAATCGGTTAAAATGGCCTGGCTGTAAGAAGTAATTAAGCCTGCCGAGGTTCCGTTAATCGCATTAATTAAAAGCTGAACTTTATTTTTGTTTTCACGAACCAGATTCTTTTCAAAATTATGCGGAATTTGCAGGATCGCATCAATTTCACCGCTTTTCATTTGTTTCTCGGCTTCTTCTACCGAATAATCCATCAGGCTTAGCTCGTAAAACAGACTTCCTTTAAATTTTGAGATCAACTCGTTTGAGGTTTGTGAATCGTCGTTATCAATCACTCCCATGCGAATGGTTTTCATATCCAGCGTTGCCGCATAAATGAGTATACATAGCTGAACAACTGGCATAATAAAAATAATGGGTAATATGGTTTTGTTTCTCCGTATTTGAAGAAATTCTTTACGTATTAAATAGATAATGGTTCTCATTATTCCAAACGGGTTTTAAATTTTTTAACACTAATAAGCATAAAAACAACACACATGCCCAACAAAATCAAGGTTTCTTTCCAAACGTATTCAAAGGATGCGCCCATTAACATAATCTTTTTAATAATAATAATATACCATTTTGGCGGGACTATATCCGAGAGATATTGCAAGACGATCGGCATATTTTCAACCGGGAAAATAAATCCCGAAAGCAACATGGTTGGCAGCATGAGCGAGAAAATCGAGATCATCATGGCTGTCATCTGGGTTTTTGTCATGGTAGAAATCATGATCCCCAGCGATAGTGCCATTAAGATAAAAAGCATACTCTCGGCCAGCAATAAAACCAGGCTTCCCGCAATGGGAACGTCAAACAGAAAATAAGCCAGTGTGATGATGGTGATGGCGTTGATAAATGAAAGAATAAAATACGGGATGACTTTGCCAACTAAAATTTGGATGGGCTTTAGCGGCGAAACCAACAGGATTTCCATGGTTCCCATTTCTTTTTCGCGGGCAATGGAAATAGAAGTCATCATGGCTGATATAATCACTAAAATCAAGGCCATGGTTCCCGGAACAAACATGTATACGCCTTCCAAATTTTCGTTATACATCATCCTTACTTCCGGAATGATTTGAAACTTAGGCTCTATTACCTGCTTTTCACGGGTATATGTTTGAATGATAGATGAAGTGTAGTTTTCAATCAGCTTGGCAGTGTTGGCATCGCTGGCATCAATAATAAGCTGGATGCTTCCCCCCCCCTCCTTTTGCATTTTTTGAGCCAGTCCTTCTTCAAAAATAATAGCCTCTTTTACGTTGCCCTTTTTAAAATAAGCTTCTATTTCGTTTGGATCACTAATATAGTCTTCCAAAATAAAATAACCGGAAGAAATCAGGCGGTTGGTTACATCGCGGCTTGCCTCGTCTTTGGCTTGATCCAGGATAACGATCTTTACATTGTCGATTTCGTTGGTAACCACGTATCCAAAAATTAAAATTTGTGTAACAGGGATTCCAAACAAAATCAGCATTGTCCGAAAATCGCGAAAAATATGATAAAATTCTTTTTTTACAAATCCAATAAACTGTTTCATAACTAACGAGCTATATTTAAAAAGACTTCGTCCATGTTTTGAGCTCCGTAATTTTTAATCAAATCCTGGGGCGTATTCAATGCTGCAATTTCTCCGTCAACCATGATAGAGATGCGGTCGCAATATTCAGCCTCGTCCATGTAGTGAGTGGTTACAAAAATGGTAACCCCTTGGTCTGCTGCTTCGTAAATCAGTTTCCAAAACTGACGGCGGGTAATGGGATCAACCCCGCCCGTGGGTTCATCAAGAAAAACAATTTTGGGATGATGGAACACCGCCACCGAAAAAGCCAGTTTTTGTTTCCATCCCAGGGGAATTTCCGAAATCAGCTTGTTTTTAACTTCGTCCATTTCTAGTTTCTGGATGAGTTCTTTGCTGCGTTTCTGAATTTCTTTTCGGTTTAAACCGTATATTCCACCGTACAAACGGATATTTTCGGTTACCGTTAAGTCTTCGTAAAGCGAAAATTTTTGGCTCATATAGCCAATGTTTTTTTTGATTTTCTCGGTTTGGGTATAAATGTCGTACCCGCCCACTTTTATATTTCCAGAAGTAGGTTTTAGCAAACCGCATAAAATTTTCATAGCCGTTGTTTTTCCTGCTCCGTTAGCCCCCAGAAAACCAAAGATTTCTCCCTCGTACACCTCAAAGCTCAGGTTTTTATTGGCCTCGAAAGAACCGAAGCGTTTTACCAAGTTCTCTACTTCTATGACTTTATTTTTTAATTGCATGTTTCGTTATTTTGAGGGATTATTCATTAGTTCCATAAAACAGTCCTCTATGTTTGCCTGTATTTCCTGTACTTCAATATGCTGGTGCCCGAGGTTTTCGAGGTAGCTGCGAATTTCTCCGAGAGCCGTTTTTTCGCGTTTATCGGTATAATGAATGTATTGCCCAAAGGGATAAACCGATTGGCTATGTTTGTAAATCTCAAGGTCGGAAATCAGCTTTGAAATATTGTTTGATCGCAGCGCGAACAATTGGTGTGGAAAAGCATCTGTGATTTGTTGCGGCGTTGAAATCGACAGTATTTCCCCTTTCTGGATCAAAGCAACGCGTTCGCACAAAGCTGCTTCATCCATATAAGGCGTGGAAACAAGAATGGTAATTCCTTTCTCTTTTAGCTCGGCCAGCATTTCCCAAAATTCTTTGCGCGAAACGACGTCGACACCGGTGGTTGGTTCGTCCAAAAATAATACCCTGGGTTTGTGGATGAGCGCACACGAAAGAGCTAGCTTTTGTTTCATCCCGCCGGATAGATCTCCTGCTTTACGGGTTTTAAATTTCTCAATTTGCGAATAAATGGGAGCAATCAGATCGTAGTTTTCTTCAATACTGCTATTGAAAATGGTGGCAAAAAACTGCAGGTTTTCTTCTACACTTAAATCCTGGTAAAGTGAGAAACGACCGGGCATATAGCCCACGTGTTTGCGTATGCTTTTATAATCTTTTACCACATCCAGACCGTCGATTTGGATGGTCCCGCTATCGGGCAAAAGCAAGGTGGTAAACAAACGGAAAAGTGTTGTTTTACCTGCTCCATCAGGGCCAATTAACCCGAACAACTCCCCTGCTTCCACCGAAAAACTGATGTCTTTCAGTGCATGCGTGTCGTTAAAAGATTTATTAATATGTGTTGCTTGAATAAAACTCATCTTAGAAAATCACTTCGCCAGGCATACCGATTTTGATCCGGCCGTCGTTTTTAACCTTTACTTTTACGGCATACACCAATTTTACGCGTTCTTCCTTGGTTTGGATAATTTTTGGCGTAAACTCCGACTGGCTCGAAATCCAGGTAATTATTCCTTCAACTTCCGAGTTTGAATTTTCGTCTTTATCAAAAAGAACCTGTACTTTCTGTCCAATTTTAACTGAACTTAGCTGACTTCCGGAGAGGTAAACACGTAAGGTTATTTCATCCAGTCTGGCGATTTTATATAACGGTTTTCCCAGGTTTACAAATTCATTTTCTTCGGCATATTTTTCTAAAACGGTTCCTTTAACAGGGTTCTTAACAATGCATTTTTGAATTTGATCTTCCATGCTTTTTACTTTCCAATCCAGGCTCTGAATTTCGCTTAAAACCCCTGCATTTTGGGTTTCTATGGCCTCGATCCGGCGTTTTGTAACGCTGATGCTTCCGTTGATATCGTCCAATTGTTTTTGGGTGGCAGCTCCTGTTTCAAACAATTTACTGATACGTTTTTGATCTTTTGTGAGTGTAATCAACTGCTCTTTATACACATTAATTTCTGATAATATATTTTTGATTTTCGATTCTATGGCTTTTTTACTGGCCGTTAATTGTCTTTTTTGCAGGTATAAACTTACCGTATCTATTAATCCAACCGGGATATTTGTGTTGATTTGATCGCCTTCGCTAATGGTAAATTCGTTGAGTTTTCCGTTTGCTTCGGCTGAAATGAGGGTTTCTACCGCCTCAAAATTACCATAGGCATCTGATTGATGGTTCTTGCTACAAGCCGCAAATAGCAAGATGATTGATCCAAATAAAAATATTTTTTTCATGATCCTTATTTTATAATTGTCCGAGTGAGTATTTTATATTGATTTTGGCCAGGGCCAATTGTATTTTATGGTATTCAAAATTTAATTTCGACTGGGTTTCTTTATTTAATTCCGTCAGGTAATCGGCCGATGTCAGGCTTCCGTTATTTAGCTTGTCTTCTGCATTAGCGCGTATATCCGAGCGTAGTTTAATGATCTCTTTGTCCTGGTTTATAAAAGATTCCAGCTTTGTGACTTCCGTGATATTTTGTTGATGCTTTACCCAAATGTTGTGTTCAAAGGTTTTTTGTTGGTTTTCAATCATTTTTGATTGAATCGAAAGCATTTCTTTGTCGGTGTTTCGTTTGTTCCAATCCCAGATATCCCATTTCAGGTTTAGCCCGATGATGTAATATTCTTCAAAATCATTCGACAACATATTTAAGGCCGGACGTCCGTACCCGATTTGTCCAAAGCCAACGATTTGAGGCAATTTTGAAGCGTCAATTTTTGCCATAAAGGCTTTTTGTTTATCGCGTTCCAATTCAAAACTTGTGATTTCAGGACGGTTAATTTGATTGATCGATTCTAGGCTTAAAGAATTTGCATCATAATCAAATTGCTGCTCCGCTCCTATTTCCCTGCCGGTTAAAAAACTCAGCATTCGTAACATTGCCAGGCGGGAAAACTTTAATTCCGTGATGTTTTGTTCGATGGAAATTTTTTCGGCTTCCAGCGTCTGAACCTCGCTTTTCAGAGCCATTCCCTGTTCAACAATGCTTTGAAGTTTTTGAATGTTGTTTTGGATGTTTTCTTTGCTGAGTTCTAAAACCGCTATCTGTTTTTCCAGCAATAACGCATTAAAGAAAAAGCGGTTCACCTGATCTTTGATTTTGTAAAGTTCAACTTTCAGGTTTTGCTGGTTCAATTTAGTGTCAACTTTATCAATTTGCTGCTGCTCTTTTGTGATCCCTCCATCCCAAATCAGTTGGTGAATGTCAAGGTTGGCTTTGTACTGATCCTTTGACATCTCATCTATGCTCAAGCCCATGCCCGAAAGATCAAACGGAATTTTCGTTACATCGGATTGATAAGATGCCTGTAAATTCAAATTTATGCTTGGCAAATAATTCCGTTTTAGTTGAATTTGCTTGTATTCATCTATTTTATCAATCAATTCTTTTTGGTTGATTAACGGATAATTTTCTTCCGCCATGCGGTAACAATCGGATAGTTTTAGAACCTCTTGGCTAGATGCCGAAAGCGTAAGAAACAGCAAGAATATATATATACTGAATTTTCTCATTTTATTTCACTTTTATAGCATTGATTATAAACTCGGAAACCTGGGTTTTCCGTTCTTCTATGAAGTTATTGTATTCTTCTGTTGTTGCGAATAGCAAGGCTCTTTTCAGCAAAGGACGGGCTGCTATTGGGAAAATGCAGAGCGATAACAGGTTCGAAAAAAACTGCCGTGGAGCAATACTAATAATGTTTCCCTTTTCAATTTCTTTTTCGATGACCGCAAAAATTACATCAGGGTGGATTCCTGATTCTTTGATTATGGAGAATAGTTCATCCGGATTTCGGTTGATCTCATTTAACATAAAAGCCGGAATAAAAGGGTTTTCGTATAAAAGACTGATATAATTTTTTACCACCATCCTGATTTTATCAAAGAAATCTATTTCGGAGGTAAACGTTTCTTCAATTTTTGGCAAGAAAGCTGACATGGTTTCCTCCAAAACTTTTCGGAATAGTTTGTCTTTGCTCCTGAAATAGTAATGAAGCAGCGCTTTATTAATACCGGCTTTATCTGCAATAGCCTGCATTGTTGTCCCATCTTTCCCTTTTTCGAGGAAAACTGATTTGGCCGCTTCAAGTATTTTTTGCTCGGTATTTTTTTCTTCTATCATAAAGTAATTCATTTTATTATTTTTTAACTACCTGATTTAACTAAATGGTTAAACCGCATGGACAAAAATACAATTAAAAAATAATTTGTCAAGAAAAAAATAAAAAAAATCTTTTGGGTTGGCTTGAACCTTTTGGAAGCCAGTACTAGAAAGACTTTTGGAGTTTGTAAAAAAAATTAAAATTCTACAATAAAGCGCATCCTGAAACCATATTTATCCACGTTAGGGTTATCTAAATAGTTCAACCTTCGGACCACTGCAATCTGAAATACTTTAAAAATATTATGAATTCCGGCACTCATTTCCATGTATGGCTTGTTTTCGAGGGTGTATGTGGTTTGTTGCAGGTCGTCATTTACCGGCCAAAGCATGGCTGCCGTATTTTTTTCAGGGTTGTTCACGTCTCTCAATGATCCATAAACACCTTTAAAACTGATGAACTCGCGCCATTTTAATTTTTTAAGCAAAGGAATTTTATTAAAAAAGAAACCGTTGAAATAGTGTTCAATTTTTAAACTCACCGATTGATCGACCACAAATTCCATAAAGTTCATCATGTTAAATGCGTTTGTTTGATATGTATAGGTTTGGTTCGCCGGCTGGATAAGCAACAAAGGCAAGGGAAGATTGCCCCAAAGTTTGGTACCTTCAATTTTTACATCGCTATAACCAAGCTGCGAAAGAAATACCCTTTTTTGAATATAAAGGTTCAGTTTCTGATAGTTGTAATCGGCATTAAATGCATCTTTGATGCCTTGCGTATAGGTGATTTCAAAAACCGGGTGTTTGGTGGCAATGGGAACCCGGTAGCTTTTTCCCTGGTAAAATTTTTCGTTTGGAGCAAAGCGGAAGCCAATCTCAAATTCGCTGGTTGTTATTTTATTCAGCGAATATCCGTCAAAATCAAACTGCCACTTCCCTCCTGCTTCCAGGATGTTGTTCCGCAACGCGAGGCTGATTTTTACGCCGTTTTGTTTTTCCAGGCAATATTCAATTTCTTTTTTTCGCTGATACAAAATTTTATCGGCTTCCCCCCTTTTAAATGAAAGCAGGAAGTTGTCGCTGTTAAAGTTTTGAACCATCATTCCGGGGAAATGGGTTTCTTCTTCGGATAGTATTTTTACGTAGTGCCTAGGGAATCCAAGGTAGTGTTCTTTGTTAAAGAAGCGATAAAGTCCAATGGAATACTTCCAACGTTCGTCTTTAAAACCATAACCTGCTTTTCCTTCAATCATCCATTTTTGACTGAAATTTACATTGGTTCTGCCGCCAAATTGCACCTTATTCCCTTCAATATCGTTAAAGCTGTAAAAGCCGTTAAACGGTCCAATATCAAACGGGCCGGCTTCAATGTAACCCGACATCAGGAAGAAAATAATGTCCATGGTGGTTTTAAAAGCCGGAACGTTTTGAACACTATCGACCATGGTAAAGATACCTTTTTCTTTGGGCGTTAATTCGGCATGACGGGCGTTCAACCAAAAATCTTTGGGCTTTTGATCGTGATCTTCGGCAATAATAATTTTACGGATATCGTTATAAATTTCGTTATCCCTTTTCTGGTCGAACACAAAGTTTTTATACGAAAGATGTTTCCTCCCGAAAATTCCCAGGCCTTTTTTGCCAATGTTAAAATCGATGACCAGTTCGTCTTTGTTCAGCATCCAAACCCTTTCGTCAATCAGTGCAAACTCTTGATCAATTTGCAAATCGTTCACAAAGTTCAGGTTGATCTGCTCAGAAACCCGCATCTTGATTTTGATTACCGCAGCGCGATCATCATTGGTGATAAACATTTCTCCCCGGAAGGTAAAATCGGCTTTGTTTCTTGGCTGGAAACCTAAGCGGGTGCATTTGTAACCATTGACAACCGTTGTATCCAGTATAAAATATTTATAAAACATAGGGCTGGCATCGGCAATGGGGCTGATAAAATCATAGGTCATAAAGTAGATGTTGTTCTGGTAGATATCTACTTTTTCATACATGTTTTCGATAAAAGACGACACCCCTTTTTCATCGATATAATTATTAAAACCAACCATATTGGTAGCCGAAACGTACTCTTTGGTGGTTTTTGGCGATTTACGATAATAAACCTTTGACGAGCGTTCTTTTAAAAATACCGGCAAATAAGGTTTGTTGTTGATTTTGGAAGTGTCGACATAATCAAAAATAAATTGAAACTTTTTCAGGGCCTTTTTTTCTTTAAAATCGGGCGGGATGTTATTTAAATCGAATTCGATTTTTTCGTATTTGTCGTACTCGTAGAAATCCAGGCTTTCTTTCCTGTTATCTTTTTTGTGTTCAATCACTTTGCGGATAAGCTCAACCGCTGGATTGTCTTTATTCCGGTAGCTTTTGCGTTTTGCAGAAATGGTAACCTCCTGCAGGGAGAAGTTTTTGGGCGATAAATAAAAATCAATCTTTTGATTTTCTCCGTTTTCAACTTTCTTGGTCTGTTCGTTATATCCAACAAACGAAGCCTTTAACCGATCAGATCCCCATTGGGTGGCCAACGAAAAATAACCGTTATAATCGGTTACAGTTCCTACATTTTTACCCACAAAAATAATGTTGACAAAAGGCAACGGTTCTTTCGTAACAGAATCACGAACCACGCCGCTTACGCGGGTTAATTTTCCTTGGGCAAAGCTAACAGCAGAAGCCGAAAGAAACAGGATAAGTAAAAAATAATATCTGCGCATCTACCATATAATTAAGTTTTGCAAAATAACCTAAAAAATGGTTCTGATGTCCAGATATTTTCGTTAAATGAATTTTTTTTGTAGGTATTCTGCAATTTGAACTGCGTTAGTTGCAGCTCCTTTTCGGAGATTATCGGCTACAATAAACATGTTTAATGTTTTTCCCTGAGAAAAATCGCGGCGGATACGACCTACAAATACCTCGTCTTTTTCACTGGCATAATAAGGCATGGGATATTGCAGTTTTTTGATATCATCAAGTACTTCAACTCCGTCAAACTGGTTCAGTAAATATCTTACATCGGCTAATTCAAACTCATTTGCAAATTCAACATTCACCGATTCGGAATGCCCGCCGGTAACCGGAACCCTCACGGCTGTTGCTGTTACATGAATGGTTTCATCGTTCAGTATTTTCTTTGTTTCGTTGGTTAGTTTGAGCTCTTCTTTGGTGTAGGCATTTTCCTGGAAATCGTCGCAATGGGGCAAACAGTTACGGTCGATGATGTAAGGGTATTTTTTAGGACCTTCGATGTTGTTTCTTTCGTTTTCTAGTTGGGTAAGCGCAGCCTGGCCTGAACCACTCACGCTTTGATAGGTTGAAACAATCACCCGCTTTGCTTTATATTTATAATGAAGCGGAGCCAAAGCCATCACCAGTTGAATGGTTGAACAATTTGGGTTGGCAATGATGTAATCGTCTTTTTTTAGTTCGGAAGCATTAATTTCCGGAACAATCAGCTTTTTTGAAGAATCCATTCTCCAGGCCGAAGAATTATCAACCACATAAGTTCCGTTAGCCGCAAATTTTTCGGCCCATTCGAGTGAGGTAGCACCACCTGCCGAAAACAGGGCAATATCGGGTTTTAAATTAACGGCATCTTGCACGCTTACCACCGTGTACGTTTTGTTTTTAAAATCAATGGTTTGTCCCACTGATCTTTCTGAGGCGGCCAATATTAACTCGTCGAACTGGAAATTACGTTCCTCAATAACTTTTAACATTTTCCGGCCAACCAATCCGGTGGCTCCTACAACTGCAATTTTCATTTTTTTGTTTATTAAATTATTTTATTGGTAAAATTTTTCAATTTCATTGGTTATCTTTTTCCCTTCAATCAAGAACCCGTCATGTCCGTAAAGCGAATCAATTTCTGAGTATTTTGAATTGGGAATATAATCTTTCATGAATTCAACTTCAGAAGCATGGAATAAAATATCCGAACTAAACCCAAGCAGCAGGGTTTTAGCTTTAATCTGGCTTAATGCTTCTTCTATCCCTTCACGGTTTCTCCCGATATTATGAGAGTCAAGTACTTTCGTCAAAACATAAAACGAATAAGCATTGAAGCGGTTTGTTAATTTATATCCCTGATATTGCTGGTATTCGCTAACCCTGAAATTTTCGGACTTGTTAAAAATATATTCCTGCTGGGTTAAATTATAGGTTTTGCTGTTTCTGTAACTTAAAAGCGCAATTGCACGGGCAGCTGCCAAACCTTTTTGTCCGCCTTCAGGAATGTTTTGATCAAAGGTTTGATCCGATTTGATGGCCATCCGTTGCGATTCGCTAAATGCAATATTCCAGGGAGAAGCTTTAGTGTTGGCTGCTAAAATAATCAGGTTTTCTATCATTTGCGGGGAGATGATTCCCCATTCCATGGCTTGTTGCCCGCCTAAAGAGCCGCCAATTAAAAAGTTTATTCGCTCAATATTCAGCTCTTCCGCTAATAATTGATGGGTATTTACAATATCACGAATGGTGATATCGGGGAACGATTGGTAATATGGCTTGAATGTGTCAGGATTAATTGACATGGGGCCTGTGGTTCCATAGCAAGATCCGAGCACATTGGCACAAACAATAAAATATTTTTCGGGGTCAAAATACCGACCTTTCCCAACCAGATTTGGCCACCATTTCATTGCATCAGAGTTGGCTGTTAAGGCATGGCAAATCCAAACAACATTATTTTTTTGAGGGCTGAGATTGCCATAAGTATGATAGGCAATCTCAAGCCCTTTTAAGACTTCGCCTTTTTCAAGATGAAAATCATTTTTATATTTAAAAATGTTCGTCCCCATTTATGCTACGGCCTGCTTAAAGTCGTTGATGATGTCATCAATATTCTCAATGCCAACACTTACCCTGAGCAATGTCGGTGAAACGCCGGCTGCTTTTTGAGCTTCTTCCGATAATTGTTGATGTGTGGTAGCTGCCGGTTGAATAATCAATGTTTTGGCATCGCCAACATTTGCCAGGTGGCTTACCAGTTTTAGGTTTTCAACAATTTTACAAGCTTCTTCTTTTTTCCCTTTGGTGGTAAAGGTTAGAACCCCTCCGTACCCGTTTGAAAGATATTTTTTTGCATTCGAATGGTTGGGATCATCTTCCAGTCCGGGGTATTTCACTTCATCAACCCAATCTTGTTCTTTGAGCCATTTGGCAAGTTTTAGGGTGTTTTCACAATGTCTCTCTCCCCGCAACGATAAGGTTTCCAATCCCTGTAAAAGCAAAAACGAGTTGAAGGGGCTTATGGAAGCTCCCAGATCCCTCAAGCCTTCAACCCTGGCTTTGATTATGAACGATTGTTCTCCAAAAGTTTCCCAGTATTTTAATCCATGGTAGCCTTCCGAGGGTTCAGTAAATTGAGAGAATTTGCCGTTGTTCCAGTTGAAATTTCCACTATCAACAATAACACCTCCAATACTGGTACCGTGTCCGCCAATCCATTTTGTAGCAGATTGAACCACAATATGTGCCCCGTGTTCAATAGGACTGCATACATAACCGGCCATCCCGAAAGTATTGTCAACAATAATCGGGATTTCGTATTTGTCGGACAATGCTTCAAAAGCTTTAAAATCAGGAATACTAAATCCTGGATTACCAATACTTTCCAGGTAAATTGCTTTAGTATTGTCATCGATTAATTTTTCAAAATCTTCAGCTTTGTCGGAGGCTGCGATGCGGCTCTCTATCCCATATTGTTTAAATGTAACTTTAAACTGGTTGTAGGTTCCTCCGTATAAATAAGGTGTTGAAACAAAATTGTCTCCTGCTTTTAAAATGTTAGAAATAGCAACAAATTGAGCTGCATGTCCGGAGCTTACGGCTAATGCTCCTACCCCGCCTTCCAATGCGGCGACCCGTTGTTCGAAAACCGCAGTGGTAGGATTCATAATGCGTGTATATATGTTGCCTTCTTCTTTTAGCTCAAATAAATTTGCAGCGTGTTCGGCATCTTTAAATACATAAGATGTAGTTTGATAAAGCGGAACCGCCCTTGATAAAGTAGATCCATCCGGTTGATGACCGGCATGCACTTGTAGCGTATCAAAGTGCAGATTAGTGTTTTTAGTGTTCATTTTAGTATTTAATTAAAGAAATTTTTGTGAATGGCCGAAATGGCTTTTTGTTTATCGTTTTGGTCGACAATGAGGTAGCAAACTACATTAGACCCCCCCAAAGCACTCATTTTAACGTTGATATTATTTTTTGAAAGAGCCTCAAAGATTTTTGCCCCGATTCCCGGTTTTTCCAGTATTCCTTCGCCTACAACAGCGATCACTGAAATGTCGGAAATAGGGATGATTTCCTGTACAGAAACAAGGTTGAGGGATCTTATAATGTTTTCTGATTTCTTTAAATCTTTTTTAGCCAGTAAAAAATTGATGGCAATTTGAGAAGTAATAACAGAGTTGATATTTATCCCCTCGGTGTTTAGTTTGCTGGTAATTTTAGCTAATATCCCGGGTTTGATCCCAACGCTTGGCCCGTTTAGTTTTAAAAGGACAATATCTTCGCTTGAAGTAACACTTTTAATAATATCTTCTGTTTTCGACTTGCTTTGATTGATTAACGTCAGCGGTTTCAGGGTTCCATTTAGTGCTTCAATATTAAATAGGCGAATCGGTATATTTACATCGTGAAGCGGCTCAACAGTTCGGGGATGTAAAATTTTTGCCCCAAAATAAGCTAGTTCGGCAGCTTCTAAATAAGAAAGGTGTTTAATGCTGACGGGATTATCCACAATTTTAGGATCGGCCGACATCATGCCGTCCACATCTTTCCAAATATCAAGCGATTCGGCGCCAATAAGTCTTGCGATTGAAGCTGCAGAATAATCGGTTCCTCCACGACCCAAAAGTGTCACTTTTTTCTCGGGAGAAATCCCGTAAAATCCCGGAATAATATAAAAGCAATCGTCTTGGAATAAACTGGCGGCATTTTGATTGGATCTTTCAAAATCGACACTGGAGTTAACCGATTCGCCGGTTGTAATCAAGCCCAAAGTTTCGGGTAAAATTTCTTTACATTTCAGACCTTTATAATTAAAAATCAGGTTGAGGGTAAAGGCACTTAAGCGTTCGCCATAACTAAGAATTTTATCATAAAGATATTCTGGGATTTCTCCGATGTAATTAATTCCGTACAGGTATTTTTCCAGTTCTTTGATTAGTTTATTCACGCCTACTTTTGCTTCAACCAAAGCATTATCATTCTCTATATAATGATTAAGGCAATTAAATTTAAGGGTCTTGATTTCTTCGATAACATTAACCACTCTTTCCTGGTTGTTTATTGCATGGTTTAATACTTCAATGAGTTGGTTTGTTATGCCGTAAAATGCAGAAACTACCATTATCGGTTTGGTGTCGTACTGTTTCAACACTTGCATTAAGCGATCAATGTTTTCTATTTCTTTTAAATTAGATCCCCCGAATTTTACAACTCTCTTCTTAATCATCTTTTCAATTTTAATCACATAATTAGTAATAAAAGTATTAATAAATAATAATACTTTTGAATTCCTGTATCAAGTATATGTTTACAAAAAAATAACTTGATTAAAGCATGCACTTAGGCATCGTAAATTCAACGCCGGATTGTACTTTATTATTTTCTATAAATGATCTCATTACTTTAGTGTTTTATTATTATTTCCCCAAAAACCGGGGTTAGGTTTTAGCACCTTTTCCAGTTTTACCGGAGGTTGCTAGAGGTTCGCAGAGCCTAATCTCTCCCCTCTTCTCTATAATCAAACACCTATTCGTGGATAGGAGTTTTGAATATTTTATGCAAAGCTACAGATATATTTTAAAACACTGGCAATTTTTTGCAAAATATTTATCCGGAAATAAAATTCTTAAAAATATAATTGAAGATATTTACGGAATTCATGGCAGCTCCTCTCGTAATATTATTTGCCGACGACCAAAGATTCAAACTTTTAGGGTTTGAATAATCGCGCCTGATGCGCCCCACAAAAACCATATCGTTTTCAAGGGTAAGCTGAGGCATCGGATACTGAAGTTTTTGGGGATCGTCATATAATTTAACACCTTTGAAAGATTCAAGTAAGGATTTTATTTTACTTAATACAAAATCCTGTTCAAATTCAATGTTTATTGATTCGGAATGCCCGACCTTTACGGGAACCCTTGCACAAGTAGCCGAAACACGAATATCGGGGTCGTTTAAAATCTTTTTGATTTCATTGATTAAGCGAACCTCATCAGACGTGTAGCCGTTTACCATAAAATTATCGACATGGGGAATGGTGTTGTCATAAATTTGATGGGCAAAAACCTTGTTGCCGGTATTGTTTTTTATTTCGTTTTCCAGTTGGTTAATCCCGGCCTGTCCGGCTCCGCTAACGGCCTGAAAAGTCGTGACGATTGCTCTTTTAATTTTATAATGCCGATGTAGTGGTGCTAAAGCCATTGCCAGTTGTATGCTTGTACAATTGGGGCTCGACAGGAGATAATCTTCTTTTTTTAGCTGATTGGCATTGATTTCGGGGATGATTAATTTACACACGTCTAATTGACGGTGAGCCGGAGAATTATCAATAACATAACATGCGTTTTCGGAAAATGCTTTCCCCCATTTCATTGATATCTCTAGATTACCGGTAAAAAAAGCAACTTTAGGGTTTTGATTAAAGGCTTGTTCTACAGTGTAAAAATTTAATTCTTTGTTTTTGTAAAAAAGTTTTTCGGGACTTTGTTCTGTTTCGGCAACAGCTAATACTTCAGTGACAGGAAAATCATTTTTTTCTAATAAATTAATAATTTCCTTGCCAATTAAACTAGTAGCACCTATTACTACTATTTTCATGGATTGATAAAGTTTTTAATTCTCCTTCGCGTTCTTTTTAGCAGATACGAAGGTGTGGCATAATCCCCGCAGCTTTGCTGCAGAATAATATTTCTAAAACTTGCTTTGGAGTTTACTACCAGTTGTTAATAAATTGTTCACGCTACAATTACAAAAATAGTATTTTTATAATAACTGCTGCAAATCTTATCGAAACTATTCGTATTTGAGCGCATCAACCGGATTTTTAACCGCCGACTGATAAGCTTTCGTCCCAACAATTATAATGGATAATAACAAACTCAATATCCCGGCAACCGGGAATATCCACCATTTTATACTTGTACTGTACGAAAAGTTTTGCAGCCAGTCTTTTGCAAAATAAAATGCCAATGGCCAGGCGATAAGATTTGCAATAATAACCAGTTTCGCAAACTCAAAAGTCAACAGGTTAACAATTTTACCAATGCTTCCCCCCATTACTTTTCTAATGCCTACTTCTTTGGTGCGTTGCTCGGCTTTAAACGTGGTTAATCCAAATAAACCTAAAAGAGCAATAAAAATTGCCAAACCGCTAAAATAGATAAATAAGTCGCCCATGGTTTCCTCGGTTCGGTATAGTTCTTTCAATTTTTCTTCCTGGATGAAATAGTTGAACGGATTACTGGGGTACATTTCGTTCCATTTTGACTCTAAGTTTTTAATCACCTGTACCTGGTTGTTTTGGTCGAATTTAACATTCAGATAATAATTAGCCTGGCTGGGAAAAAGCATCATTGGCTCTACCTTAGTGTGCAAAGATGCATGATTGAAATCTTTAATTACACCGATTATTTTGAACTTTGTTTCTTTATTGTCTGCAGGATCAAACGAACTAATGTATTTGCCGATTGGCTGATCCCATTCCAGCTCTTTTTGAAGGGATTGATTGATGATAATTTTTGCTGAATCGGCTTTCGAATTATTATAGAACCCCCGTCCCATAACAATTTCGGTTTCCATAACATCGAGGTAGTTCGGATCAATATTCAGGAGCATAAACATCCTTGATTCACTGACCAGGCAGCCTTCAGGCAAAAATGAACGACGCTGATTAAAACTTCCCAATGCCCTTGAACTTGAAGTTACGGCTTTTACGCCGGAAATATTTTGGAACTCGGCTTTAATGCTTTGATAATCGTTCCTGATTTTTGCCTCACGCAAAGGAATAACTAAAATACTTTTGGGGTTGATCCCCAAATCCTTATTCCCTAAGAAGGTAATTTGCCGATAAACCACAATGGTGCTGATAATAAGGAAAACAGAAATAACAAACTGCAGTACAACCATTGCATTCAAAAAAACTGATTTTTTCTTACTGCTGAAAAAGCTTCCTTTCAAAACTTTTATCGGTTGGAAAGAGGAAATAAAAAGCGCCGGGTAACTTCCTGATATCAGTCCGATACCAATTGCTAAAGAAAAAAAGAAAAGCCCGATAACCAAAGGGCTCAGAGCCGAGAAATCGAGCGTGTTCCCGGTAAGATTATTATATACCGGCAATAATATATTAATTAACAGAACTGCAATGCCTATACTGATAATTGCTGTTATAAACGACTCGGTGATGAATTGCCGGAAGAGCATGTTTTTGTTGGCTCCAAATACTTTGCGAACCCCAACTTCCAATGCCCTTTTATTGGATCGTGCCGTTGCAAGGTTAATAAAATTAATGCAGGCAATGAATAATATTAGGATAGCTACGGCCGAAAAAATGTAAACTTTGTTTATATCTCCGCTTTGGCCGAATTCATGCAATAAGTGTGAATGTAAATGTATAGAACGCACCGGCTGTAAAAAAATACCTAAGGTTGAACCGTGTTCGCGCATAGCATCTCCCATGTATTTTTCAACAATTTCGGCAATTTTACGTTCAATTTCATCTTGTCTGGCTTGAGGAGTTGTTACAATATAATTAATGGTTGTAAATGCAAAAAATGAAGAAGAAAGTTGGCGTCCCCGTTCGGTTTCAAATAATGAAACATAAGAAATAAAAACATCAAAATCGATGTGTGAATTCTTTTCAGGGTCTTTAAAAACAGCGGTAACGGTGTAATTTTTGGTATTGTTCCATTTAATGCTTTCACCGATCGGGTTTTTATCCCCAAAATATTTTCGGGCTGTTGACTCGCTCATTACAAGGGAGTACGGGTGATCCAGGGCTGTTTTTAAATTGCCGTATAAGGCTTGGTATTTAAACACATCGAAGAAAGTTGAATCGGCATACATCATCCGGTCCTGGTAAAATTGCTTATCGCTACAGGTAAACAATATGGTCGTGTTTAATTCGCGCAGTCGGGTATAATTGATTATTTCTGGAATTTCGTTTTTTGCAATCATTCCCAAAGGCCCGCCACTAACCGTGGCTTCAATGTCTTTGCCTCCAATATTTGCTTTGAGAGCCATCCGATAAATTTGTTTTGAATTATCATGATGTTTATCAAAACTTGTTTCGTTGTAAACGTAGAATAAAATCAGTATGAAACAGGCAATGCCAATCGAAAGGCCTGCAATGTTAATAATAGAATAAAGTTTGTGATTAAATAAGTTTCTGAGGGCCGTTTTAAAATAATTAATTATCATGGTTTGTTATATTAGGTTGTACATATCGATAATGCCAAGGTTCGGGCATATATCCTTTAGGGTCTTCTTTAGTATAAGTCTGCATAAATCCAAATTTTGGTGCATTCTCTTTGAGCCATTTTCCTTCAGGTGTTTTGTCAAATGACAAACTTAAAAGATCGGCCCTGTTTTTAGAAGTTAAATCGACAGTAGTTCCTAATTGGTGTTCGCTATGGGCAGGCTTTGCAGTGCCTACCTGTTCAATCCCTGCGACTCTTATAGCCCTCAGGTATAATGATCGTTGTTTTTCAAAATCCCTGAAAGCACTTACAATAAAAAGATGAATCCCCTCTGATTCAGCTTTTTTTAGCATTGCAATAAGAGCCCCGTGAACTTCTTTTCGTATATATTTAGGGTAATATTTTCCGTGGTAATTCCATCTTTGGTCAATCTTTACCAAATCATCAGGTTTGTAATCAAATGGCAAAGGGGTGTGAATATCAACAATTTCCTTCCCAATTTCTAAATTCTCCGCAATTTCTTGTGGCTTGTTTAAAACTAATTCGGCATAAGGGAAATAAATCGTTTGATTACCTTCTTTCACCTCAACACCCCACGAACGGAATGGTTTTGTGCTGTCTTTTTGTAAAACACCATAAACTTTTTTCCTGAATTTAAATACCGGGCGTGATCTGTTTTGAGTAAAATTTTGATCTTTATAGCCGGTGGTAGCGTCTTTTAAAATAATCCACTCTTGCAATCCTTGGGCATGGCACAGCATGCTATTGAATAAGATGAATACTAATAATAGCTTGCAAAACGGAGCGGCATTTTTCATAAAACAAATATATTTATATGCTTGAAAAAATAAATTATAAATATACCAAGTTTAAATTTTTATGGACAAAGAGAATAAATCTAGATTTTTCATATATTTATTTTATAGAAATAAAATATTAATAGTATATTTAATTGCTTCAATTAAATTGTCATAAAATAATGGAATACGATTTCAAGAATTCGATCGGAATGCTTACAACCAGAATCTCAAAGGTTATTGCTCAACGTATTGAAGAAAAGTTTAACAAGAAAGGCTTTGCAACAACAAATGAAGAATGGGCAATATTGTCGTTCCTGAATAATCATGAGTATTATACCCAAAATGAACTTGGCGAAATTTTAAACCGAAACAAAGTATATATTAAGCGATTAGTTGACGATTTAGAAACACAAAAATTGGTTCGAAGAGAAACCTTAAAAGGCGATAAAAGACATAATAAAGTAATTATTACACCTTTGGGTTCTGACCGTTATAAAACACTTTTGCCAATTGTGAAGAAAACAATGGATGAGGTTTTTTATGATTTTAACGAAATAGAGATCAATACGTTACTTCGTTTATTAAGAGGTGTTGCAAAAAATTTATCGTAGCATCATTTTTTTCTTTTACAATTCAAAAACTTGATTTATTTTGCAGCCATAATTTTGAATTAAACCAATGACAAAGATTAGGAAAATTATCAGTTACGAAAAACTTGATTTAGAGGTAAAAGAGGCAATGCTGGAAAGATATCCTGACGGATGGAAAAATCACATTCAAAAGATTGCCAAGGGAGATGGAACGTATTTTTATGCTGTGGCTCTTGATTATGGTGAGTTTTCTTACCTGATAAAAATGGATGTTAAAATTGATTCGTTAAGTGATCTGGAAAAAGAAGAAGAGGATGACGATGATATTGATGATATCTCGCAAGACGATATGAATATTGAGTTTGACGAGGAAGAAGATTACGACGAATCTGAATAAGCAGATGGCAGAATTAAATGCCGTCTGTTGCTAATTTAACCTTTCTTTCATAATTGCTTTTTGGGAGATTTAATGAATCCAACACAAGTGTTGGTTGGGGCATTTTATATGCCGAATCATTGTACTGAATTATTGAGGTTTTCACCGTTTCCTTCTCTAGGTTGTTCACGGAAGCATCATCAACAGAGCCTGATCCGGTTAAAATGACAGCGGCTAATTTGAATAAAAACTTTAAGCTAAAGACTAAATTTTCCATCGTTTTATTTTTTATCAAAATTAATCTGGAAATTAATATTGAATGTTAATACCCGGTTAATTAGTGTTATGAAAAGTTAAATTATTACGGCAAGTGTTAAAATTAAGTTAAGGCTCTTATTTATTCTTGCGCCCTAGGTTCTCTATCTGTTTGAGCCATTTGTTTCGTTTAGCCTGCGATGATGTTTTTATAGGCCCCAGTGAGGTGATCTTTACGGGTTTTATTCCGCAAAATTTTAATATCCCTTTTTTAATTGAATTATGTCCGGGAGCTTTATACACCCATTTATAAAACCAAATGGGGGTATCCATAGTAACAATGATTCTGGCAGACTTCCCTATTAACAATCTATCCCAAAGCAACGATCCTTTACGGTACTTAAATGCAAATCCAGGTAAAAATGTCCGGTCGATAAAACCTTTAAGCAGAGCCGGGTAAGTTGACCACCAATTGGGATAAATAAAAACCAAATGGTCAGCCCAGGAGATTTTATGCTGAGCCATTCTTAGATCCGCTTCCAACTCCTGGTTCCCACGATAACCTGCACTAAAATTTAAATCAAAATTTAAGTCGTTGAGTTTAATAATTTCAATGTTTGCACCAGAAGATTTTGCCCCGGTTTTGTAAGCTTCTAAAATCTCTTCATTAAAAGTGTCTTTTACCGGGTGAGCATATATAATAAGAATGTTTTTCATTAATTAAATTTCAAGGGGTTGTTTACCTTTTCTTTCAACAACGCAATATCAATCAAATCAATCATTTTGTCGACATAGTGAAATTCCAGGCCTTTCACATAATCCTCCTTAATGTCGAGGATATCTTTTTTGTTTTCTGTTGAAAGAATAATTTCTTTGATCCGTGAACGTTTGGCTGCCAGGATTTTTTCCTTGATCCCTCCTACCGGTAATACCTTTCCACGCAGCGTGATTTCTCCGGTCATAGCCAAGGCAGATTTTACTTTGCGCTGGGTAAAAGCAGAGGCCAAAGCAGTAAACATGGTAATCCCTGCCGATGGGCCGTCTTTAGGCGTAGCTCCTTCCGGAACGTGGATGTGTACGTTCCATTTTTGGAACACCTCCGGATCAATATTCAAAAAATCGGAATGAGCCTTTAAATATTCGTAAGCCAAGCTTGCCGATTCTTTCATTACATCGCCAAGGTTTCCAGTAAGGGTAAGGTTGCCTTTTCCGCGGCTTAAGCTAGCTTCAATGAATAAAATCTCACCTCCCACAGCGGTCCATGCCAGTCCGGTTACTACGCCGGCAACATCGTTTTTAATAAAACGGTCGCGTTGGAAACGTGGAATACCAAGTATTTCTGTTAAATCATCGCCACTGATTTTTTTGTTATATTCTTTTTCCATGGCGATAAACCGGGCCTTGTTACGGATGATTTTTGCAATGTTTTTTTCCAGTGAACGAACCCCCGATTCGCGGGTATAATCATCAATAATTTTTTCTACCGTGGTTTTAGGAAAACTTAGTTGTGATTTTTTTACCCCATGTTCATTCAATTGTTTCGGAATTAAATGACGTTTGGCAATCTCCATTTTTTCCTCAATTAAATAACCGCTCAAATCGATGATTTCCATCCGGTCCCGAAGCGCGGGATGAATCGTGCTTAGAGTGTTGGCTGTAGCAATGAACATGATTCTAGAAAGATCGTAATCCATCTCCAGGTAATTATCGTAGAACGCTACATTTTGTTCGGGGTCGAGAATTTCGAGTAAAGCAGCCTGCGGATCACCCTGAATGGTATTCCCACTTACTTTATCAATTTCATCCAGCACAAATACCGGGTTTGAGGATTTTACCTTTCGCAGGTTTTGGATGATACGTCCCGGCATGGCGCCGATATACGTTTTGCGGTGGCCACGAAGTTCGGCTTCGTCGCGAACGCCTCCCAACGACATGCGGATGTATTTGCGGTTTATGGCCCGGGCAATGGATTTTCCCAGGGAAGTTTTTCCTACTCCTGGAGGGCCTACCAAACAGAGAATCGGCGATTTTAAATCTTTTTTAAGTTTGATTACGGCCAAGTGTTCGATGATTCTTTCTTTTACTTTTTCCAAGCCGTAATGGTCTTCATCGAGTATTTTTTGCGCCCGATCCAAATCAAAATTATCTTCGGTAAACTCATTCCAAGGCAGCTCAACCAAAACCTCCAGATAGTTTAAATGAATGGAGTATTCGGCTGCCTGGGGATTCATCCGTTGAAGCTTGTTCAACTCTTTATAAAAGGATTCCGAAATTTCTTTCGGCCATTTCTTTTTTGCAGCTTTTTCTTTCAGGTCATTAATTTCCTGCTCATTCGGACTGCCGCCAAGTTCTTCTTGTATGGTTTTCAGTTGCTGGTTCAACAAATAATCACGTTGTTGCTTGTCCAAATCAACTTTTACTTTTTTCTGTATGTCGTTTTTCAATTCCAGAACCTGGAGCTCTTTGGTTAAAGAAGAAAGCACCTGGTTGGCTCTTTCCCGTAGATCAGAAATTTCGAGTAGTTGCTGTTTTTCCTTTAAGTCGGTATTTAAATTGGAAGAAACAAAGTTTACCAGGAAGACCGGGCTCTCGATGTTTTTGATTGCAAAACCGGCTTCAGAAGGCAAGTTGGGCGATTGCTTGATGATTTGAATAGAAAGATCCTTTAACGAAGAAATCAAGGCGTCAAAAGTATCATCCCCCGGGCTTTTTTCGGACTCCCCAAACTGAGTTACATTTGCAACTAAATAAGGTTCGGTTTGTACAAGTTCCTGCAAAACAAAACGTTTTTTCCCCTGGATGATAGCCGTTGTGCTTCCATCCGGCATTTGGAGGAGCTTCATAATGCGCGCTACCGTACCGATGGTATTTAAATCTTCAAACGTTGGATCTTCGGTTTCAATATCTTTTTGGGCAACAACGCCTATAATTTTATTGCCTTTATTGGCTTCTTTAATCAGTTTAATGGATTTATCCCGGCCAACGGTGATCGGGATCACAACGCCCGGAAATAAAACCGTGTTTCGTAAGGGTAGTATGGGAAGCTGTTCCGGAACCTTTTCGGCATTCATCAACTCTTCATCCTCCGATGAAAGTAAGGGGATGAATTCTGCTTCCGGATCAATAATATCGCTAAAATTTAAAATATCCATATTTTTTCGTTCTCCTTTTCAAGTCAATTTGTCACTGAAGCCGTAAAAAAATGACAGCCATAAATGTACTGCTTTCTTTTGAATTCAGATAATCAATATTTTAGAATATGGTTTACGTGTTTTAAAATTAAAACGTATAAGGTGTCAAGGAATGTGCCAAAAGTCTACACCAAACGATTTTGTTCCCCCATTTCATAAATTAATTTGAGCAAGGCTTTTTCCTGTTCATCCAATTCCCGGCCTCTTCGTTTGAACACGGCTTCGGTAACTTTCATGGCGCGGTCAAAATTGTAGCGTTCTTGTTTGTGAACCCCGCCCCAGGAAAAAGAAGGAATGAAGTTGCGCTGAAAACCGTCGCCAAAAATATTGGAGTGGATACCCACCACGGTTCCGGTGTTAAACATGGTATTGATGCCGCATTTTGAATGATCGCCCATCATTAAGCCGCAGAATTGAAGGCCGGTTTTAACAAAGTGTTCCTGACCGTAATCCCAAAGTTTTACTTCTTCGTAGGTGTTTTTTAGGTTGGAGTTATTTGAATCGGCACCAATGTTGCACCATTCGCCAATGACTGAGTTTCCAAGAAACCCGTCGTGGCCTTTGTTAGACAGGCCAAAGATGACCACATTGTTTAGCTCCCCTCCTACTTTCGATTCGGGACCCACGGTTGTTGGGCCGTAAATTTTGGCTCCCATTTTAACCGTTGAGTGATCGCACAAAGCAAACGGGCCACGGATCAGTACCCCTTCCATAATCTCGGCGTCTTTACCAATATAAATCGGTCCCGAAGAAGCATTTAAACTGGCATACGTAATTTTTACACCTTCTTCTATGAATATATTTTCTGCAGCGATATAGTTGTTTCCTTCGGGTAAATCGGCACTTTTACGGTCTTTGGTTAGGAGTTTGAAATCGGCTTCAATCTCGCTGCCATTTTTTGAGAAGATGTCCCAGGTGTTGTTTATTTTGGTGTAGGGAGCATCAAATTCAATTTCTTCCACATCGGTTTCTTCTTCATCAAATTCTTTAAGCTCAGCCGCCGAAACATGCATGGCCAGGATGTAATTTTCGTGCGAAACCAAGGCCTGGTTCGGACCCAGACCCAAAACCGCTTCTACCAAAGTAGGGTTCGGACAGACCGTTCCGTTGAGCAAAATATTATCTTCTTTGGCTACAATGGGGAATTTCTCCTGCAAATAAGGCTGTGTAAGCGAAGATGTTTTGGTGCTCAGGTATTTCTCCCACTTTTCGCGGATGGTTAAAATGCCAACGCGTATATCGGCGCATGGACGCAAATAAGTGAACGGCAATAAGTGTTTTCTTCTGAGGGTGTCGAATAAGATGTAGTTCATACTATGAAATTATTTGAATAACAAATTTAGGGAATAATTTTTAACGCCATACCGCTATAAGCTTTAAGTGATTTTTTGTTATTGAAAATTTTTGGTTTTGTAATTTAAAAATCAAAAACATTTTTTTATAACTTGGTATATTTAATGTAGGAATTATTTCTCTTGACTATATTCGTTTATGAGCTTTCGTAAGATATTGATAAATTTTATTACTTTAAGTATACTGTTTTCATTAGTTTACTTTATATATATTGGAATTATAAAGTCAAAAGAACCAGTTATCAAGGATAAAGAATCTACAATTGCAATATTGGCAAGAAAAGATATTATAGGACCTAAACGAAGATTGTATTTTGAGTACCATGTAGATTCTCATCTGTATACAATTTCAATCTCGAAATCATATAATGAAGTAATTGGAGATAAGTTTGAAATTATTTATGAAAAATTTTCTCCAGAAAAAGCAAAAATTCTTTTTTATAAACCAATTTTCTTGGATAATGAAAATACCTTGGTTGTTGAGGGGTATATTTCTGATTTTATTAAAATTGGGAGATGTCATCAACTTGAATATACGTATACTATTAATGGTAATCTTTATAAGCAATGGCAAGTTCTTCTTCCAGATTACAATATACTATACCCAGTATTAAAGAAAGGTGATAAATTTAAGGTAAAGGTTTGGGTTAATAATCCTCAAAGATCTGTTTTGTTATACAATGAAAAATAAAAATCACATTGTTGAAATTTAACGTTAATAACCCCACTGGAGAGAAGAAATGAAATGCTGGCACAGAGTTTTACTCCATCCCTTGTTTAGAACGGATGAGACATCAGCTCCAGCGGGGAGAAATTTATTTCATAGTTATAAATAAATTTTTATGAAAAAAATAATTTTAATTTTTAGCTTGATTGGCTTCTTTGGCTGTAGTCAATCATACAAACAAAAACAATCAAGCCATTTTCCCGTCGGGAGTCAATGGACGTTTATAAAAAATGATACTGCATTTAAAATAGACTATGCTGAAATAAAATTTGAGGATAATGGTTTTTTGAGAATCCATTCTGAAACTGAAGGGGAAAATGGGCCATTTAAGTATGAGATTAATGACAGCTTATTAGTTTTTAATAATTTCAAATTTGTTATCACTCCTCATGAAAATGGTTCTCTTATGTTAAGAAATGATATGAGGGAATTTATTTTATATAGAATACCATTTGATATGGAAAATGTTTATTCAAGCCAGATTGATCCATTTTATTTAAGGAGATGTTATTTTTTGGTTCACCTGAATTTCATCTCTTTTGATGAGGCCATTAAATATTTATCAAATACTACAGCAATTCCTGAGGATTCAATGCCTGAAGAGGAAATAATTTTTTCAAACAAGAAATAACTCCCGTTCGCGATGATATATAAACTAAAAAATGAAGAGTTGGCGCGGAGCTCTGCTCCGTGCCTTGTTTGGAACGGATGAGACATCCGCTCCAGCGAGGAAAAAACTAGTTATGAAATATTTTATTAATTTTTTTTTTATTAATACCTATTCTAATAGCTTGTTCTAATAGTAATAGTAAGTACCCGCTCGCGGGGGACGGGCGAAACATTCACTCCAGCTGGATATGGGATGAAAAATAATTAAAAATGAGAGAAAAAAATAAAACATTACAGACAATTATCTTCGGTGTTATTTTACCTATTGTTACGTTGATAATTATGTTGACTGTAGAATCCAATCATATTAATTCTTTAAAAGAAGAATATGTGAATGTCATAAAAAAAGATGAAGTTAATGGAATAATAGGTTCTATAAAAACCAGAAAAGGAGGTTGTTACATTACTCTTAATAAAGATGTAAAAATACATTTATACCCATCGCGTAATTATTTATATGAAATTAGTTTTTTAGATAAATTTCTCCATGTTGGAGATCGGTTATGCAAAGAAAAGGGTAATGATACATTATTTGTATATAGAAATGAGGCGCAATATTATTTCGTATTAGGAGAGATTATTAACAGATAGTAATAAAAATCCTGCTATATTTTCCTGCTCTGGAATGTAAACTAAAAAATGAAGAGTTGGCACGGAGATCTGCTCCGTGCCCTGCTAGGCGGAAAATGTTTTTCCGCTTAAGTAAATCAATGAATTTTTAATTCATTAGAAGTATTAAAACAAAAGCAGCCTTGTTGTCAAAGAATAAGGTTGCTTTTGTTATCTTTGTATTTAAACAATAACTAAGCATTCTTTTCAAAAATGTTACAAATTCTCCCTAAAAGGGAATATATTTATATAATTTTAATATTTAACTTGCTCATTGAATGAAGTGTAGGATGCGTGGTATAGTTATTGATAAAGTGTAACAAAGACAACTGATGTTGAAATTTAAATAGATTAAAAATGAAAATAAATTTTTTAAGACTCACTTCTCTTCTCCTGATAACAGGGCTTACCCTGGGTTCTTGCCATAAAATTTCCGATTCGATCGTAGACGAAACAGACGGTTTTGGAAATTTGGAAATTCCAGATGGCTTTACATGGAGTACTCTTAACAAATCAGTTATTAAAGTATCAATAACAGATGCGGGAGGAAATCCAACTTCAGCATTGAACGGCTTTCCGCTTGATGTAGAAGATTTTCAGGGAAACCGTCTGATAAGGACGAGTGTTATTGATGGTGAAACGGAGTTTTATTTAGAATTGAACAATTCGGTTGAACAGGTAAAACTTGTTGCTCCTTCGCTCGACAAGGAACAAACCATTACCCTCGGCCAGGAAAGCTATAACTTTCAGGTGAGCGGTACTTCCTCAAAAACCGGGTATACCGATACCGACCAGGATGGAGTATACGATGCTTTTGATGATTTCCCGAATGATGCAAATCTTGCGTACACCATAAATTATCCTTCGCCTTACCAAGAAGAAGAAACGACAACCAAATCATTGAAACGAGGTTTTTCACTTTGGTATTACCAGATATACGAAGATCTGTGGCCAGCAAAAGGCGATTACGATTTTAACGATCTTACCTTAAAAATAAAAATGGTTGTTAATACCAGCAGCTCTAATAAATGGGTGAGCGGACGTTTTGATATTTATGTATGGACAAACGGAGCTGCAATTGATTTGGGCTGCGGAATCGATTTCTATAAATATAACGGTACGCGTTCGGGCAAGCAAATACACGAGTACATGGCAGACGGAACCATTTCGTTGGTTGGAGGTACTTATGATATGGCTCATACAAAAATGGATACAGAGGCAGAAAATGCGATTATCATTTTTGAAAATGCCGATGATATTAAGCCGGTAGATTACTGGAACACCGGGGCTGGATTGTCGTACAATCCGATGGCATCGTTTATGTCTTTTGAGTGGAACTCTTCAAATCCACAAAATATGCGGGCTTATACTTATCTTTTTTATACGGATGATCGCGGGCATGAAATCCGGACGATCAACCTTCCCCCTACCGAAGGCATGAATATGGCTCTTTTAGGAACCGGGGTTGATAATTCGCCGACCACCTGGGACTGGACTCCGGGAAATACCTTTGAGATTCCGGCTAACAACCCCTTCTTTGTGACAAGCGATCTTCACCCCTGGGGTATTGAAATAGAATGGAGCGGCGATTTAACTGTTCCTGCAGAGTATGTAAGTGTGTTAGATGCTTTTCCTGAATTTAGAGCTTGGGCTGAATCAGGAGGCCAAACCAATTCGAATTGGTATAGACATCCCAGTTCTAACACAAACTTAGTTTTTGATGTTGGAAATTTAGTGGAATAACTTAATTCGATTTATTCGCGTGTGTAGAAATATTTAAAACGGCTTTGCAACTTTTGCAAGGCTGTTTTTTAGGGTTTAAAATTTTAAGATAGAAGCCATAAAAAAAGCTGCCCGATTTGGACAGCTTTTCTTTTTATACCAATACAATATTTATTGTTTTTTGCTTTCGTAATGTTTTTTGTATTTCGAACGGAATTTATCAACACGTCCTGCAGTATCCACCAATTGCATTTTACCAGTGTAAAATGGGTGAGAAGTGTGTGAGATTTCCAGTTTTACCAAAGGATATTCTTTCCCGTCTTCCCATTCGATGGTATCTTTTGTTTTAACAGTCGATTTAGTCAGAAAAGCATAATCATTCGACATGTCTTTAAAAACAACAAATCTATAATCTTTTGGATGAATGTCTTTTTTCATTGTAAAATTTCTTTGATTTTTCGGACGGCAAAAGTACTTGATTTATATTTAAAAAACAAAGTATTTGCCGAATTATTTTATTTTTATTTACTTTTCCATTACCCCGGACATTGTTGAAATTACAGATTTAATAAAAACTTCAAGGTATCCACGCCATCAGCATAATCCCATAACTCGGGTTGCTGAGATTGTCCAAAACCAACTTTGTTTTCAATTTTATCTGAATGACTGACAATGCACTGTATTTGATCGTACATTGCCTGTAACTTTTTATTTAAAACTTTCAAATCTTCGTAATATTCAAAAAACACCACGGAAATGGGCGAAACAATTTGATCGCTTTCTTTGAGCAATAAAAAACCATTGTCGAAATGCGGTTCTTTATTTACCAGATAAACCGATTTATTAAAATCGTAATTGTTCACGTATTTATGATTCATAAACACCGGACTATACTTTTCAAAAGCGTTAAACAGCTCATCAAAGCTATAGTTAAGCGGTACATAAAGCTTGGAAACGTTTCGACAGCCCAGTCCGAAATAGGTGAAGATATCAGCCCCAAGGGCTTCTAATTGTGTCGTTGATTCCGTTCCTGTCAATACCCCTACCCCATTCCTGTTTTTGCGGATAATGTTAGGGTATTTTCCGAAATAATATTCGAAATAACGGGCAGTATTATTACTTCCGGTAGCAATGATAGCATCAAAATTCTGTAGCTTATCTTGCGTGAACTCAAAGTAATTTTTTGAACTGGGGGCAAGCTTCTCAAAGATTTTAACAATTGCCGGGATTAATATTTTATCTTCCGACGAAAGTTTGCCTAACAACTTATTCCCAGAAACAAATACCGAAAGCAAATCATGAAAGCCAACCATGGGAATATTTCCGGCCATAACCACGCCAATTGTTTTCGGGGCCTTGTCCTGGAAATTGGACCTTAATGTCCATTGAAGAATTTTATCTTCGGTTAAAGCAAAGACCCATGATTTTAGCATAGCATAAATATTCTTTTCCGTAAACCAGGGGTTCAAGCCCGAAGCTAAATTCACCTGGTGTTCAAACCATTGATAATCTTCCGCTTCAAGTGAAAGAGTGTTTTTTTTGTCGTTTAGGAAATTCTCCAGAAATTTTCCAAATTGAATAAGCAGATCGGTGCGCTGGTTGATATTCATTAATCCTTTATAATTAAGTATTTCAGGGCAAAAATAAACATATTATTTGAACCCGGAATTTTATTTTTATATGTGATAATTACATATATTTGCAAGCAGTTTAAATAGAATTAAATAAAAACATCAAATCAATTAAAAAAAACAGAACAATGAAAAAACATAATTTTTATGCAGGCCCATCCATTTTACCTCAATACACTATTGAAAATACTGCAAAAGCAATTCATGATTTTGCTGATACGGGCTTGTCGTTGATGGAAATCTCGCATCGTAGTAAACAATTTGTTGCGGTGGTTGACGAAGCAACAGCTTTATTTAAAGAGTTGTTGGACATTCCAGAGGGGTATTCGGTTCTTTTCCTTGGTGGTGGTGCAAGTACACAATTTGCAATGGTTCCGTTTAATCTGTTAAACAAAAAAGCAGCTTACCTGAATACTGGAGCCTGGGCTAAAAAAGCAATTAAAGAAGCCAAAGGCTTAGGTGAAGTTGATGTTGTTGGATCATCTGAAGATAAAAACTACGCTTATATTCCTAAAGGATATACGATTCCTGCCGATGCTGATTATTTCCACATCACTACCAACAATACCATTTATGGTACTGAAATTAAAAATGATTTGGATATTAATGTTCCGTTGGTAGCTGATATGTCTTCTGATATATTCAGCCGTCCAATCGACGTAAGTAAATATGCTTTGATTTATGGTGGTGCACAAAAAAATCTTG
Source organism: Bacteroidales bacterium (assembly GCA_963664245.1). Classification (GTDB taxonomy): domain Bacteria; phylum Bacteroidota; class Bacteroidia; order Bacteroidales. The sequence continues at coordinate 333,005 of OY760934.1, read as the reverse complement.
CTCCTGCTGGTGTTACTTTCGTGATTGTTAAAAACGACATTTTAGGTAAAGTAGAAAGATACATTCCTACCATGCTTAACTATCAAACACATATCGATAAAGAATCAATGTTTAACACCCCTCCATGCGTTCCTATTTATGCTGCACTTCAAACCCTTAAATGGTTAAAAGCACAAGGCGGAGTTGCTGAAATGCAAAAAATCAATATCAAAAAAGCCGCTTTGTTGTATGATGAAATTGATCGCAACCCTTTATTCAAAGGAACCGTTATTGATAAAGAGGACCGCTCATTAATGAACATTTGTTTTGTAATGAACGACGGCGCTGAAAAATACGAAGCCGAATTCCTGGAGTTTGCTACTTCTAAAGGAATGGTTGGAATTAAGGGTCACCGTTCAGTTGGCGGATTTAGAGCCTCTACTTACAATGCACTTCCAATTGAAAGCGTTGAAGCTTTGGTTGCCTGCATGCAAGAATTCGAACAAAAAACAGCTTAATTATATTTCAATAAAAGGCAGGTAATTTAGCCTGCCTTTTACTTTATAAAACAAAAAATTACAACGATGACAAAAGTTTTGATTGCAACTGAAAAACCCTTTGCTCCTGCTGCAGTTTCTCAAATTAAAGAGGTTTTTGACAAAGCCGGCTATGAAGTAGCTTTACTTGAGAAATACACAGATAAAGCAGATCTATTGGCGGCTGTTAAAAATGCTGATGCCATGATAATTCGTAGCGACAAAGCCACTAAGGAAGTGATTGATGCAGCTGAAAATTTAAAAATTATTGTTCGTGCCGGAGCAGGTTACGACAATATCGACTTAGAAGCAGCTACTGCCAAAAGCGTTGTAGCCATGAATACTCCCGGACAAAATTCAAATGCCGTAGCAGAACTGGCTATTGGAATGATGATTTATGAAGCACGCAAACAGTTTAACGGAACTGCCGGAACTGAATTAAAAGGCAAAAAAATCGGAATCCATGCGTACGGAAACGTGGGCAAATATGTTGCTGCCATTGCCAAAGGATTTGGCATGGAAGTATATGCCTTTGACCCCTTTGTTTCAAAAGAAAACATGGAAGCTGACGGAATTACAGTTTGCGACTCTGTTGAAGCACTTTATTCAAGCTGCGATTATGTTTCATTACACATTCCTGCAAACGAAAAAACAAAAGGCTCTATCAACTACGATTTGTTGATGAAAATGCCTAAAAACGCAACCCTGGTAAATACGGCTCGCAAAGAAGTTATCTGCGAAGAAGGCCTTTTAAAAGTATTTGCTGAACGCGAAGATTTTAAATATGTGTCCGATATCGCTCCCGATTGTGCACAAGAATTAAAAGAAAAATACGATTTGAGATGTTACTTTACCCCTAAAAAAATGGGAGCCCAAACTGCTGAGGCTAACATTAATGCGGGTATTGCAGCTGCGAATCAAATTGTTAACTTTATCGAAAAAGGTGATAAAACGTTCCAGGTAAATTAGTTTTTCACTTTCAAGGCATCGATTTTACTCGGAATTACTAATAAAAAAACACATTATGGAAGCTAATAATGAAAAACAATATACCTTTTTTCGGTTCGAAGACTTACGGGTCTACCATAAAGCACTGGATTATATAAACTGGGTTAGCGACGCTAGCAAGCTTAACCCGGATGCCGGATGCGGCTTAATAGAAAGGTTTAATACATCGGCACAAAATATTGCCTTAAATATTGCTGAAGGTTCAGCACGTAACAAAAGCCAGTTTATTTACTATTTAAAAATGGCTAAAAGTGCAGTACGAGAGTGCTTGGTATTTACAACCATTTCAATGAACCAGGGTTTAATTACTGAAAGCCTGGAAGATGAGTCCAGAAACCAGTTAATGGAACTGACCAAAATGTTAGGTGCATTAATATCTTCCCTTCAGCGAACAGTAAGCAAGGAGGAAAGTGAAGGTGAGTACGAGGAAAATGTTGATGCTAACACGTATTAAAAAATAATAAATTAAAAAAACAACAAATAAAAAATGGCAATTTTAAAAGCATTTAAAGGGATTAGGCCGGTTGCGGATAAGGCCCATTTAATAGCTTCTCGTCCTTACGACGTTTTAAACAAAGAAGAAGCAAGAAAAGAAGCAGAAGGAAATGATTATTCTTATTTACACGTGATTAAACCGGAAATGGATTTACCGGATGATATCAATCAATATGGTGACGAGGTTTATCAAAAAGGAAAAGAAAACTTTTTCAAATTAATGGACGAAAAAGTTTTGGTTCAAGACAATAAAGACTATCTGTACATATACGCACAAACCATGAATGGCAAAACACAATACGGCATTGTAGGTTGTGCAGGTGTAGAAGATTACATGAACAATGTGATCAAAAAACACGAATTAACCCGTCCGGATAAAGAAGAAGACCGGATGAACCATGTACGTGTTAGCGGCATGAACTACGAACCTGTTTTCTTCTCTTACCCTGCCGTTCAGGAAATTGATGATATCGTGGCTGAGGTGGTAAAAGAAAAACCGGAATATGATTTTACGCTTGAAGATGGTTTTGGACATCATTTTTGGGTCATCCGCGATCAAGCTAAAATCGACCGTATCATTGAATTGTTTGCCGAGCTACCTTCAACTTATGTTGCCGACGGCCACCATCGTACTGCTGCCGCTGCATTGGTTGGAAACGAGCGTAAAAACAATAACCCGAATCACAAAGGTGATGAAGAATACAATTATTTCCTTGCCGTTCATTTTCCCGACAATCAATTAACCATTATTGATTACAACCGTGTTGTAAAAGATTTGAATGGTTTAAGCAAAGATGAGCTTATTGAGAAAATAAAAGAAGGCTTCGACGTTGAAGAAAAAGGCGAAGAAATATACACCCCCAACGCTTTACATAACTTCTCAATGTATTTGGATGGGAAATGGTACTCAATGACAGCCAAACCGGGAACGTATGATGATAACGATCCTATTGGCGTTCTTGACGTAACTATTTTAACCAATCAAATTCTTGATCCATTATTGGACATTAAGGACCTTCGTCGTTCAAAAAGAATTGATTTTGTAGGTGGTATACGCGGTTTAGGCGAATTGAAACGCCGGGTTGACAATGGCGAAATGGAAGTTGCATTTGCGCTGTATCCAGTATCAATGAAACAGTTGATTGATATTGCCGATTCAGGAAATATCATGCCTCCAAAAACAACATGGTTCGAACCTAAACTAAGAAGCGGCTTGGTTGTACATGCTCTAGATTAATTGATATATATCATATAAAAACTAAAAACCCTCTCGTAATTGAGAGGGTTTTTTTATAGGGTCGAAAAAAAGCGACTCCGGAGGGAGTGTTTTTTGTTACCTGGTTTTTCCGGAGTCACAATGCACGTGTGAACTTTGGTAGGATAGGGAAAGAACATAAATATCTTTGTATCTTCTATATCTTTATTCCAATTTAGAAAAAAAGTACCCCTCATTTGAGTAAAAATTTTCAGGTTTTTATTTTGAACCGTTATATATATCTAGTAAACAAATGGTTGGTTGGTTGTTTTTTTGTTTATTTTTTTTAGGGAAACATAAAAAAAAGGAAAAAGCTTAGAAAACATTATAATTTTCGGATTTAGGAGAAACAAAGTATTGGTTTCGGATCTTTCAAAAATTTATCGATAAAATTTTTACATTTGTAAAAGAAATTCAGAACTATGCCTATTCCCGATAATCTTAACCACATTAAAAAAGAACTTCCTGAAACAGTAAAACTGGTAGCAGTTTCAAAAACAAAACCAGTAGAAGCTATTTTAGAAGCATACAATGCCGGTCATCGTTCGTTTGGCGAAAACAAGGCCCAGGAATTGAGTGAAAAGTACCCCCTGCTACCCAAAGATATCGAATGGCATTTTATTGGCCATTTGCAGTCGAACAAGGTAAAATACATTGCCCCTTTTGTAAACCTGATACATTCGGTTGACAGCGTAAAGCTTTTGGGCGAAATTAACAAACACGCCCAAAAAAACGATCGGGTTATTGATTGCCTATTGCAGTTCCATATCGCTACCGAGGAAACCAAGTTTGGGCTGAATTTGCGGGAAGCCATTTCTATATTGGAAAGCGATTATTTTAAATCCCTTTTAAATGTAAGAATTGTTGGCATAATGGGAATGGCAACGTTTACCGACGACCACGATTTGGTTCGCCGGGAATTTAAATTCCTCAAAGAATCCTTCGATCATATGAAAGCAAATTACTTTTCGAAAGTTGCTTCTTTTAAAGAAATCTCGATGGGAATGTCTGACGATTACCCCCTTGCCATTGAAGAAGGAAGCACCCTCATCAGGGTTGGCAGTGCAATATTTGGAAGCCGGAATTAAAAAAAGCAAGCCATTTTTCTGACTTGCTTTTGTGAACCCGAAGGGATTCGAACCCCTAACCTCCGCAAGCCTTGCCAGACAAAGAATTCAAGAGTTTTTGTGTTTTAGTGTAAAAAGTTAACACATTGATTTTCAATGTTTTTGAAATTGTAAATGTGACGGATAGCATTGTCGGTCATTAGCCTATTAATCAGTATATTAGAAAATGAACACCTAAGCTTCTGTTCGCTATTTGTTCGTCTTTTGAAGACACAAAAAGAAATGAAGAAATTTAGTATTAAAAGAATTGAAAATCGGATTTACATTACTTATAGTAGTGGATCTGAACGACTGAGAATGTCAACAGGAGTAAAAGTAGATGAGAAGTATTGGGATAAAAACAATGAATGTGTGCGTAGAAGCCACCCCAATCATAAAGGTCTCAACGAAGTTATTATTACTAAATACAGAAATTTGATTGAGAAGGTTAATGAAGTCGTTGTATCAGGGCAAAAACCAACTGTAGAAAATGTACGAAGACATCTTAGGAAAGAATCTGTTGATGACGCACACAGGTTCTTTAGGGATTTTGAAAGTTATATTTCTGTAAAGAGCGTAAAAATGACTTATGGTTCCCTAAAAACCAATGAACAAACGATGAATATTTGTATGTCATTCCAGGAGGAAATGAAACTGAAATGGGATGCTGATAGTTTCAATAAGGAATTTTTTGAAAAGTTCCTGGCATACCTGATGGTAAAGAAAAACTTAAAAGAACACACAATCCACGGGCATGTAAAGAGATTAAAGTCATTTCTTAGGTACAGCTACCCTCAACTGGATTTAAGGTTTGTGCAATTTAAAATGACCGCCAGCACAGACGAAACAATCATTCACTTGCACGAGTCTGAATTATCTTTCCTTATGAATGCACTTGTTCCCCTCAAACATTTACAAAAAACAAGGGATTTGTTTGGATTCTGTTGCTTAACCGGCATGAGGCATGGTGATTCACAGCGATACGATCCCTCATGGGAGGATAATGGCGTTCTGGAGTTCAGGATGGAAAAGACCAGAGGCAAGGCATTTCCGCCTTTAAATAAGTCTGCTAAAGAAATACTAAAGCGATGGGGAGGTTACCCTCCTACCCTTAGCTTACAGAAATACAATAGCCATTTAAAGGATTTATTTCGCTTTCTTAAAATGAATCGCAAAGTTCAGGTACTTGAAAAGGTTAAAGACCATAAGCAGGGTTACAAATTGATTGAAGTCCCCAAAAAACTTTCTGAAGTTATATCCTCGCATGTGGCACGAAAAACCTTTATATCGATTTCACTGATAAAGGGTATAAAGCTACAAGATGTAATGAAGATGAGTGGTCACTCAGATTATAGAGCGATGAAGCCATACATTGCTATTAGCAAGCAACATTTAAGGGATGTATCCAAACTTTGGGATATATAAAACTAATCCAACTTGGTTACTCTTTGACTATACCAATCTGCTATTTCTTCAATAGAAAGTTTGTTTTTCGCAGCTAAGAAAGTAAAAGATATCAAATCTTCATTTGTAATACTGTCCTTTAAGGTTAACATATTCTTTTCAAAGAACAGCAAAATTGCTGCAAATCCAGTACGTTTATTTCCATCATTGAATATATGATTGGATATTATATTAAACTTATATACAGCAGCTTTTAGATAGATTGTTGGATATAATTCTGCTCCAAAAATATTGGTTTTTACAATTTCAATTGCATAATCCAATGCACCTTCATTAAAAAAATTATGAGGTGGCAAAAATAACCCTCCATAAAGGAGGGTTACCTTCTTGTTTATTCTTGTAATTTCAGATTTTGATAAATAAATCACTTATTATGATAATGCATCGAATACTTGAGCATACTTATCTAAATGCTTATCAATTATTTGATCAGTAGTCATATCTCCGTTATTAACAGAAATATCGGAAGAATTAGACAATACAAGATTGTCTAGAGTATAATAGAAGTAATTACTATTAACACTAATAGCTAATTCTTTTCCATTATCAACTGAAACTGTTCTGATATTCATTTCTCTCATAATACTGCAAAACTAATCAATTTTTTCAAGTATCCTAGTTAAATCTTTATATTTAATCCATTTAAAATCGGAATATTTGGTAATCAATCCAATATCTACTGCTCCACCTACAGTTGGAATCATGTTTGCAAACCTTTGATGTTGTGCTGTGGTATTAATAAGATATTCTGCATAATCACAACCATCTTTTAAAGAAAATGCACCATAATCTGTTTTATTTTTTTTATTTTCATTTAACTTCCATAAAGTAGTAACCACAGATGTGTCTCCACTTGCTGTACATCCAATACCATCAATAACTTGAATTCTAGATTCAGAACCAATATTAACTTCTATTGTATGTCCTACTAAATCTTCATCACTCTCAAATCCAACAACTTGAAATCCAATTACCATTTGGTTAGGAGGTAAAGTGATCTTCTTTCGTTCTAAATCAGCTTTAAGTTCATTTGTGAAATAGTCTTTTAATAAATTACCAAGCCCCTCTGCTGATGTTACTTTATTTCCTCCATTTGTGTGCTCAAGATTCTTTATATGATTATAAATAGTTCTGCCATTTATAATCGCACTTCCAAATGTTGCTATGCCAAATTTTTTATTAAAAGGAAATAATTTCTGTGCAAATGAAAAAGTAGAAGTAGGTATTGGAATAGGTGGAAATTCAAGATCTCCAATAGATATTTCATCGCCTGTTTTTGGATTCTTAACTTTAAAATCTTTTATTCCTGGGGTGATGGTTCCCGTTGATGTTTGAAGACTATCTGCGGCTATTACAACACCGTCAGGAATACGAAGTGAAACAACTAGAGTCATATTTTTTTATAATTTATTAACTATAAATATATAACAAAAAACCCTAGATATCATCTAGGGCTTAGATTTTTTTTGTTCGCTTATTGTACGCTGTTCTCTGCAAACCGCGTCAATCAAGACTTCCGGTGAACCCGAAGGGATTCGAACCCCCAACCTCCTGATCCGTAGTCAGGTGCACTATCCAATTATGCTACGGGTCCAATTGTTTTTACAATAAACGCTTAATGGCGTGTTTTGCGTTGGCAAAATTATAAAATAATTCCATATTTCATTAAAATTTATTCTAAAATATTTTCCCTTTTTTAATGAATTCGGGCGAAATAGATTAATTTTGCAAAAAATTTAAAGGTATGTCAACAAATCTGAAAGTTAAATTAAATTCTGAAGTTGGTGAATTAGAGGGTGTTATTGTTCATTCTTTAGGCAGTGAGGTGGAGAATATGACTCCGGAAAATGCTGAACGTGCCTTGTATAGCGATATTTTGAACCTTTCGGTAGCGCAATCGGAATACACCCAATTAAAAGAAGTACTGAAAAAAGTAACCAATGTTTTTGAAGTAAAGGACCTGTTGGCAGCGATTCTTAAAAAGTCAAAAATTAAAGAAGAATTAATTGTCAAAGTTTGTGAAGATTGCAATCACGATTATGTAGAAGGTTATTTGCGAGAGCTTGACAATACCGAGCTTGCCCGCCAGTTAATTGAAGGTGTGGTGCTCAAACGCGATAATTTGAGCCGCTTTTTGAGCCACCAGCGCTTTGCATTGCGCCCGCTCCATAATTTCTTTTTTACACGCGACTCTTCCATGGCCATGTACGATAAGGTGCTGGCAGGAAAAATGGCCAGTAAGGTCCGAGATCGCGAGTCTTTAATTATGGAAACTATTTTCAATAATTATAAAGATTTTGACACCGAGACTTTTAATGCCCAATGCAAAAACAACCCAACAAAAGAAAAAATAAGTATTGAAGGCGGTGACGTTTTGGTTGGCCGCGAAGATTTATTACTGATCGGGATCAGCAACCGGACCACTGCTGCAGGAATTGATATTGTTATTAATAAGTTAAAAGAGCGCAAAGAAAAACAACATATCATTGTTCAGGAACTGCCAACCGACCGCGAATCGTTTATTCACCTGGATATGGTTTTTACCTTCCTCAGCCAGGAAGAATGCATGGTGTACGAACCGGTTATTATGCAGCCCAATCGTTATAAAACCATTTTAATCACCACTGATAACGGCAATGTTAGCATTAACGAAGAAAAAAATATATTAACGGCATTATCAAAAATAGGCATGGATTTAAAACCTGTTTATTGCGGTGGCAGAGCCGATTTATGGACCCAGGAAAGAGAACAATGGCACAGCGGCGCCAACTTTTTTGCAATTGGTCCGGGAAAAGTGATTGGCTACAACCGTAATGTTTACACCATTGAGGAAATGCACAAAAACGGTTATGAAGTTTTAAAGGCTTCTGACGTTTTAAACAAATCTGTGCAACTAGAGTCTTACCAAAAATATGTTATCACGATAGAAGGGTCAGAACTGGCTCGTGGTGGCGGTGGTGCACGATGCATGACGATGCCATTCCGCAGAAAAGATGTTAATTGGTAAAAACTACCAACGATATAAAAGCAAAAGGCTGTCCTAAGCAGGGCAGCCTTTTATTTATATGGAAATCGATAAATTATTATTTCGATTTAAGTTCGATGTTAAGTTCCTGGTTGTGGTCAACCTCAATTTTTTCGACTAAACTTTTGTTGTAAGAAATCAAAGAAGCCACTAAATTATATTCTCCCGGCTTTACATCTTCGATTTCAAAATTACCATCAAAATCAGAGTATACGGTTTTTCCCAAGCTTTCGATGTCGATTTTTACACCTGTTAATGTTTCTCCAGTTTCAACATCAACAACTCTTCCCTTAATCGTTAAACTGTTCGTTTTTAAGTTGCTTGCAAAGCTTACTGCAAATAGGGCAACTAAGGTTAATACTAAGCCTGTTTTAATAATCTTTTTCATTTTTGTAAATTTTTATTTTCTACAAAATTAGAAAGCAAAAAGCAATTATATATTACGAAGGTGTTACGTTTAGGTTATTAATCAATTAAAGCTTTTTTTGCTGATGATGTTTCCTTTGCTGTCGTACTTTGTCCAGGTACCGGTTTTCTTTCCTTTATCGTATTGCATTTCATATACTAAATTTCCATTCGCATCCCAAATAAACCAGTTGCCGTGTTTTTTGTTATTTTTGTAATTAGCTTCTGCAATTTTAACACCATTTATATTCCATTCTATCCACGCTCCATCTTTATTCCCATTGCTGTATGAACATTGTTCCTTGATTTTTCCGTTATCGAAATAAAAAGTACTGATTCCATTCAATACCCCGCTTTTAAATTGAGATTTTGACTTCAACGTATCGTTAGGATAATATTCGTTGTGAATACCTGAATAAAGCATGCCTTTTTTATAGTATAAGCCATCTTTTAAGGTTAATTCCTGAGCGATGCTTATTGAAGCTATTAAGAATGCAGCAATAGCTAAGATAATGTTTGTTTTTACTAATGCTTTCATAATTTTAATTCTTTAAAATTTCTACCCTGTTAATTCTTCAAGTTAATGTTACGTTTTTTAATTTCCTATTCTATCCGTCTTGTTTTGTGTTTTTGTTCAATTAAACAGGGTTGTAAAAAGAGTATGCCGAACAGTAAGTGCAGCCCGGCATACACCTTACAGACAAATAGAGTTGTTAAATCTCTTAGTTAAAATAACCCGTCCAGGCAAAAGCGCTTGTATTGGCACCTGTGTTTGTCGCATTGGTTGCAACGGTTGCATTTCCGGTAGTTGGTTGAGTAACTTCATTTCCGGAAGGAGTAATTCCTGCATCCAGTTTGTACGAAATAGTTGTAGCAACATTCGCATCACCTTTACCATCGGTTAAATCAATAATGTCTTTGAAATCATCACCACCGGTAATAAGAACGTTGGTAATAGTAGCAGTAGCTCCACGACGTACTTTAATTGCATCGTGCATTTCAAAACCGTTTGAATTATTTACGATAGTAATGTTTGTCATGGTAAAATTAGATTGGTTAAAATCAGCTGGTGTCAAACCATCCAAGTTTCCATCAGATTCTATACCACGAGGATCTTTTTCACCACTGGTATAACCTGCTTCCCAAATACCATAAGCATTGTTTAAAGTTCCTGTCCAACCTTGGGTAACATCAAACATATCATCGTCAGAGTTTACAACCAATAAATTGGTTACATTAACAGAACCACCGAAAAATTCAATTCCATCATCAGCTCCATTAATAACAAAGATGTTTTCAATAGTTGTTCCACTGCCTACAGCATTAAGGGTAAGTCCGTTGTGCTCAACATCAGCAGATGATTTAGCACCAGTGTACTCTAAAATGAGGTATTGAATTGTACCAGAATTGTCGGCAGGAACGTTTCCACCATAGCTATACGCAGGGTTAACTTCGGTAGAACCTTGATCGGCACCACCACCATTAGCACCAGAAACAGTAGCTTTACCATTGATAATTAAGCCACCCCAATCGCCAGCAGCTGGGTTAGTTGCACTTGAAGTCATAACTACCGGGTTGCTTGAAGTACCTGAGATATTGATTTTACCACCCATTTCAACAAGAATATACTTATTGAAACCTTTTTCGGCTTTAATAACTGTACCAGCAGGAATATTAAGTGTTCCGCCATCTACAACATTTAAAGCACCAACTAATTTGTACTCGATAGTAGCATCAAGGGTTTTAACGCCAGAGATGTCACCACTTAGTTCGTTGTCGACAGGTGTAACATTATTGTTGTCGTCATCATTGTTACAGGCAACGAATAACAAGGCTATAAATGCCATACTTAAGAATAATACTTTTCTCATGTTTGATTTGTTTTTTTAATTGTTTTTAATTGTTTGAATAATTTATTTATAATTTATATGTTAATCCTAAATTGAAAGAGATTCCCTTTTTATAGCTCCGTATTACAACACTTGGCATATTTTCTTCACTAGCCCCTTCCCTGGTTAATTTAAATACAGGGTTTAATAAATTCATGGCTTTTAAACTGATCCCCCAATGCTTGTTGATTTTAAAAGAGTTCACAAAATCAAGTGTGGCAATACTTTCTTCAACCAGGTTGTTATAACCACGTGTACCTATGGTATGTACTTTATCGCTCATGTAATTTAGAACCACTGCCGAAATCACGGAGAATTTATCAGACGTCATTTTATAAGTCAGATCAGCATTTACAATGTATTCTGCGGCTCCTTCCAGACTTGAGGATGTATTTTGAACAAACACCAATGGATCTAAATCAACATTAGAGTATATGTACGAAGCATTTATACCCAGATCAAAACTGTGTTTCCCTTCAGCAAATGAGAGTATTTTTTTTCTTAACTCAGCTTCAAAGCCGGCAGCAATGGCATGATCAGAAATATTTTCGAAAGTTCTTACACCCGCTGAATTAGCTTTGTCGACCCGGGCAATCGGGTCTAAAATATATTTGTAAAAACCGCTGAGCGTAAATAATTCGCTGTTCGAGATAAAGTGTTCCCAGCTAAAATCTATATTGTAATTGGTTGATGTTTCCAGATCGGGATTACCGCTTTCATTTCCATCAAAACGAAGGAAAACAAAAGGAGATATTTCTTTATCCTGCGGCAGCGTATACGTGCGACTGGCCGCAAACCTGAACTGGTTCTTGTCGTTTAAGATGTATTTAACGTTAACATTGGGCGAAATATAAAGCTCGTCGAGTTTGTTGGAACCAATGTTTGCTCCCCGGTTTACTTCATAATTAATTTTAGTGTAAACATAATCGCCCCTTAAACCGATATTTAGAATAAGTTTGTTGCTTAATTGGTAAACCACATCGATATAGGCACCGTGATTGTTCCTTTTTACATCATAAGTATCTTCAAAATATTCGAGTTCAAAATTACCGGCCGATAAATTTTCTTGATTGTAATACGGATCGAGCACAATATTATCAACATCAAACGATGGTAAATTTATCGGGTCCCAGATGTGATTATAAAAAGGAGCGGCGAAATCTTTGTTACTGATTCTTCCTTCATACCCCAATTTAATGTAAGAAACATTATCACTTTCTTTAAACAGTTTGTACTGTACATGAAATTTGGGGATAAGAGCCATTTCTTTAATTTCGCTATTAAAACGTTGGTTGCTCGACTCTCCAATAAGTATTTCAACCTGATTGTTGCCGATGGATGAGAAGCGGAAGATTCTGCGGTCGGGTTCTTTACCAATCAAATAGTTGAACGATGCCCCGGCATAGTATGTAAGCCTTTCCGAAAAATTTCCGTTCCATATTAACTGGTTTATGAAAATTGAATTATCATTGATTTGATGGCGTCTAACAAAGCCTTCCGAATCGAAATCATCAGCAGTTTGAAAAGTCTCACTATCCTTACCGTAAAAATCAGCAGTATAAGCCAACCCTTTGTGAACATAAAGAGAGTTAAAATTCAGTTTACCTTTAGTGAGGTTGAACTCAAGATTACCCATAAGCAAATGCGAAGTGTTTCGCATATAGCGTTCATAAGTCATATCTTTAAAGGGGCTTGCTGCATTTGTTGCAGTAATTTCCCTCGAAACCCCTTGCTCATAAGAAAAATCATTGTTGAAAGCTGCAACAACATAAACCCGGTGTTTATTCAGAACTTGTTTTCCCCACGAAACAGAAACAGCGCCATTATAAGGTGAATCATTTTTAGTTGGGTCCAGCGAAGCATCAAACGAATAATTATTTACATCAGCATGAGGACCATAAGATGCATTGGAATATCCGAATTTATTGAAGCCGTCGGGTAACAGAAAGGTTTTTCCTGCGGTTTCCGTATTGATTGATGATGAGAGTTTCGCTTCAAAATGGCTGTCTTTAGTAAGTTCTTTTGATCTTATATCGATCAAAGCTCCCCCAACATCCGCGTTCATCGAAGCCGAGAAAACCTTATTTACAGAAACCAACTGGATCATATCACTGGTAAAAAAATCAAGGGAAATATTTTTGTATTCAGGATCTTCCGAAGGCAAAACAAAACCATTGAGCGTTGTTGTGTTATAACGGTCTCCCAGCCCACGTACAAATACATTTTTTACGCCTTCTTGTTTCGAAATCCCTGTGATTTTTGTAACTGCGCCCTCGGCATCACTCACTCCTTTTCGCGATATTTCCTGTGCTCCCATAGCCTTGGTTGCCAATACCGCTTCTTTTTGCTCCAGAATTAATATGTTTTCCGATTCCCGGATTTTTTTGGCTTTTACAATAACTTCGTCTAAAGAAAGCGAAGCACTGGATAATTCAAAATTAACTTCTACCGTTTCTCCCTGGCCAACGGTTAGCTCTTTTTTTTCTTTAGTAAATGAAACATACGAACAGATAATGGTGTGATTTCCTGCAGGTACATTATTTAAAGTGTAATTTCCGTCAAAATCAGTGATTGTTCCTATGGTGGTGCCTTCAATAATAATGGTAGCCCCGATCAACGTTTCCGTAGTTTTTTTATCAATGACTTTACCAACAATTTTACCTTGCGTATGTGCTTCTAACGAAAAGCCTAAAACCATTATCCCTAAAAACAAGGACATTAACACTCGCTTACTTACAATTGATTGATAAGAACTGCTCTCAACACTTGCTTTAACAAGTCTTCCCTGACATCTTCTACAAAGCAGCGCAAAAGGAATCGTTACATTTTTCCAAATTTGAATCATTTTTTTATTCTTTATATTTTTTATTTGTGTTAGCCCGTTGTACGGTTTAAATTGCATGGGCATACTTTTAGTTGTTAACAAAATTGGGTTGGCGACTTTGGATTTTAAAACACTCGATATTTAAGTTACACATAGCTTTTTATTTAAACTTTTTTCTAAAAAAACAAAGCATACAAATCCTCTATGTTTGTTTTAGTACATTGCTTGGTTACTAAGCAAAATTCAAGGGCAAAAGTGCGGGTAATTAATTAAGGAAGGATTACGTGCTTATTATTTAAATATTACGTAAATATTAAGCCTTGTTGATAAAATAGAATTCAACAATATTTGCCTGAGAATCACTCTTCACAAGGCAGATCCATGAAGTTTAAATACTCTCCGAAGTGTTTATAAATAGTTTGTTAACTGATTGAAAAAGACCTGTATTTCAACCATCGGTTTTAATTGTTTGCTTTTATTTACGAAAATGTTACAAAATTATTATTACCGGTTAGACAACGGGTAAGTTATGCATTTTTAAAAAGGAAAGCTTGTCCCAATAGCCTCGTTGGAATTTAATCTTCCCATCTGTAATATGAAAAAAGCCACAGCCTCTGAGCCCCAATGGATCTTTCCATTCTAAAATGGCCCATTCCCCATCTTCAAAAATATTTTCAATAATACAGTGCATGTCTGCATTTGCAAATTCTTCGGCAAACATTTTATAAATATTTTCTTTGCCAACCACAGCTTCGTTGGCAACCTGGTGATTTATGGCATCGTCATGATAAAATTGGGAAATTCCAAAAGCATCAGCTTTATTAAATAAGTCAACCCAGTGAGTGATAAATTCTTTTTTATTCATGTTGTTTATTATTTAATGTGATAAACAAGCTCCCCGCTAATGTATGTGGCAACAACATAATTGCTTAATATTTCATCTTCGGACTGAGCCATAATATCTTTTTCAAAAATTACAAAATCGGCAAACTTGCCAACTTCTATACTTCCTTTTACATTTTCCTCAAAACTACCTTTGGCTGCCCACAGGGTCATCGATTTAAGGGTTTCCCATTTATTTAATGCATTCTCTTTTTGGAACCCGCCTTCGGGAAAGCCTTCTTTATCTTTCCGGGCAACCGAAGCGTAAAAAGTTAATTTGGGATCTATTTCTTCAACCGGAAAATCGGTTCCGGCAATCAGCCAGCCATTGGTTTGCAGTAATTGTTTGTAAGCATAGGCTCCTTTGATTCGCTCCGGTCCTACCCTTTGCTCAGCCCAATACATATCGCTGGTACAGTGGGTTTGTTGGATGGACGGAATAATGGAATATTTTTCAAATAACGTGAAATCATCCGGATGGATAATCTGGGAGTGTTCTATCCTCCAGCGGTTATCATTTTTTTCTTTTAAAGTTTCGCCGAACACCTGTAAACTCAAGCGGTTTGCTTTATCGCCAATAGCATGAATGCTCACCTGGTAGCCATTTTTATTGGCCAGTTTGCAAATATTGCGGTAAAAATCCATGCTTTCAATTTGCAGTCCCCGGTTTCCTTTATCATCCGAATAATCTTCGAGCATTAGTGCGCCTCTCGACCCCAGGGCTCCATCCATAAAAACTTTAATCGCCCGAACCGTTAATTTGTCGGTCACGTAAGGGCCTTTTGTTACAAAATTTTCGATGTTCTCTTCCGAGGGTTCCAGCATGGCATTAATCCGCATTTTCAGGGTTCCGCTTTGATGTAAGGAATCAATTAATTGAACCACCTCATAGCTCAACCCGCAATCAACCACAGAGGTTAAGCCAACTGCAAAACAGTTTTCCTGGGCTTCCAACAATGCCTGGATTTGCATTTCTTTGGTGGGTTCGGGAATAATATTATCGACCAGCAAAATGGCATTATCAATCAAAATCCCGGTGGGTTCACCATTTTCCAGCATCACTTCGCCACCTTCAACCTTGGTTTTAGCCGTGATCCCGGCTCTTTTTAAAGCCTCGGTATTTACCCAGAGGGCATGCCCGTCAATCCGGCGTAAACAAACAGGATTGTTTGGAAAAGCTTTGTCTAGGATTTCCTTGGCAGGAAATTCTCTTACGTCCCAGTCGTTTTGATCCCAGCTTCGGCCACTTACCCACTCGTAAGGATGATCGGCATGGAACGCTTTTAAACGCGCTATAACTTCTTGTTGCGATTTGGTTCCCCGCAAATCGGCATTGGTTTGTAAACTCAGCCCATAGCCGTAAAAATGGCAGTGCCCGTCGATAATGCCGGGGTATACATATTTCCCAACGGCATTATAAGTATTCTTGGCAGTATATGTTCCTAAGATTTCTTCATTACTTCCAACAGCTACAAACTTTCCGTCTTTTACCGCAAAAGCATTAGCGAGGTCAAAATTCTCGTTTACCTGATAAACAGTGGTGTTAAATACAACGAGGTCAACTTTTTTTTTCATTTGCATACAACAAATTAACAGCATAGATACACATAGTAACAATGTGTAATTAAAAAGCTTATTCATAAAACTATTTTATTGATTAAAACAAATATAGGTTTAATTGTAGAACCGCCGTTATTATTGTAAGGTAAGTATAAAATTTCTGATGCCATCCAAAATCATCTGTAGCCCGATGGTTGCTACGATTAAACCGGTAATCCGGATTAGGGCACTCATAAAATTATATTTAATCAACACTTTCCCGATTTTTTTAGCAAACAGCATCAGTACTAAATTTAAAGCCAATGCAACAAACATTGAAACACTTGTAATAAGGCTTCCGTAATGAGCCGGAAAAGTAACTGCTGCGGTGATGGTTGCCGGGCCTGCAATCATCGGGATTGCAACCGGAACATTAGCCAAATCAAGCAGCTTAATATTTTTGTCAACTTTTAAGAACTCCCCTTTTTGAAGGCCTGTTAAGCCCGAGAAAATTAAAACAATCCCGCAGGTGATTTGAAAAGCATAGAGTTGAATGTGAAAAACAAATTCGAATATCAATTTCCCCAGAAACTGGAATAAAACAAGAATTACAAAAGCCGTAATGGATGATTTTATGGAAAGAAATTTAAGGTCTTTATCGTTAAATTGATCCTGCAGGGTGTTTACCACTAATATTTTGTGCACCGGATTTATCAGTGCAAAAAAAGCAACAAGACTGCTTAACAAAAAATCAAGGTTCATGGTTTTGTAAGTTTAAGAAAACAATTCTTCATCTCTTTCGAGCAAAAGTATAGAATGTTGTGGGACTATAAAATATTTTTCGTCGTTATATACAATTTCAATGGCTCCTTTTTGCATGAAAATAGCCAGATCTCCTTCCTGTGCCTGCAAAGGAATATACTTAATGGAGTTGTCGCCTTTTTTCCAGGACTCATCAGCATCAGTTGGCAAAGGAATGGGGTAACCCGGTCCACATTTAATCACATAACCGGTTTGAATTTCTTCTTTCTCTTTATAACCGAGAGGCAGAAATAATCCGCTCTTTGTTTTGTTCGACAAAGTCTTGGGTTTAATCAGCAAACGATCGCCCACCACAATTAAATTATCAATATTCTTTATTTCTTTGGCCATTTTGGATTAAAATTTGTGTTCAAAATTACAAAAGATGAGAAAGCCTTTAAAAGCTTTATTAGGAAAAAATCAATATTTTTGTGGCAGGCACACGAATGATTTGATTTACCTTTTGTATTTCGTTAAATTCAGTGCCAAATAAAAGAATAATTATGAAAATCGTTTTTTTTAGCAGACCGAAAAATAAGCAGTTCGATTATAAACCACGTTATTACGATATTGAAAAAGATAAACGTGAGCAACGTAAAAAAGAACTCGGATTAGGAAGTGACGAAGAAGGCGGCAAGCGGAAATATTTTCGTGGCGAGCTTCAAAACCGTTGGCGTTCGAACCGCAAAGATGAAAAAGACAAAACACGTCGCCGTACCATGATTTATTTAGTCATGATATTTATCGTGATTTATTATATTTTCTTTACCGATTTTGTTCAACGATTTGTAACAAATATTACCAATTTTTAATGCCTGATATTATAAAATTATTGCCCGATTCCGTGGCCAACCAAATTGCTGCCGGCGAGGTTATCCAACGCCCTGCTTCGGCGGTAAAAGAGTTGCTGGAGAACGCGGTTGATGCCGGTTCAACCGATATTAAACTAGTGATTAAAGATGCCGGGAAAACACTGATTCAGGTCATTGACAATGGTTGCGGGATGTCAATAACCGATGCACGCATGGCTTTTGAAAAACATGCCACCTCCAAAATTCAAACGGCGGATGATTTATTTGCAATCCGAACTCTGGGATTTCGTGGCGAAGCCCTGGCCTCGATAGCAGCCATTGCACAGGTTGAACTTAAAACAAAAAAAGTGGAAGATGAGCTGGGAACGCAACTGCTGATTGAAGGTTCGGAAGTTAAGGCCCAGGAAATGATTCAAACCGCCAACGGAACTTCTATCTCTGTAAAGAACCTGTTTTTTAATGTGCCGGCGCGCCGTAATTTTTTAAAGAGCGATCCGGTTGAAACCCGCCATATCATTGATGAATTTATTCGCGTGGCCATGGTTAACCAGGACATTGCTTTCTCGATGCACCACAACGGGAAAGTTTTGTTTCAACTGAAATCCTCAAACCTGAAGCAGCGTATTACCGGCTTGTTTGGCAGCCAGTATGCCCAACGCTTGGTTCCGCTTGAGCAAGCCACCGAAAACGTGAGTATTTCAGGATACATCGGCAAGCCCGAATTTGCCAAGAAAACCCGTGGGGAGCAGTTTTTCTTTGCCAACAACCGTTTTATCAAACATGCATACCTGCACCATTCGGTTGATTCGGCCTTTAAAGAACTCTTGCCCACTGAAACTTTTCCGAGTTATTTTTTGTTTATTGAGGTTGATCCCAAAACTATTGACGTAAACATCCATCCCACGAAAACAGAGGTTAATTTCCAGGATGCAAAAATGATTTATTCGATTTTAAGATCGGCAACGCGCCAGGCTCTGGGAAAATACAACATCACTCCCACCCTCGATTTCGATAAGGACCCAGCTTTTGATTTTCCGGATCCGCCAAAAGACAAACCCATCCGTCAACCACAAATCAGCATTGACCCGGCATACAATCCGTTTGAAAGCAAACCAAAACATTCAAAGCCCGTTGATTTTAAACCGAGCCAGTCTTTCAGCAGCTTTAAAATAGAAAAACCAAAGGAAACGGAGCAAAAGGATTATATCACTCCCCCTCCTTCCGAAAAGCCCAATGAGGAAATTAAATTTGAACCGGAAACGAACCCTATAACGCAAAAAATTTTCCAGTTCAAAAAACAATACATTGTAACCGTGATGGCTTCGGGATTAGTTATGATTGATCAGAACCGGGCACATGAACGGATTTTGTTTGAAAAATATTTAACCCAACTGGAGAGCAATAAACCGGCTTCGCAACAGGAACTTTTTCCTGAAACCATTACGTTTTCTCCGACCGAATTTGATATTATCACTGAAATAAAGTCAGAGTTAAACAATCTTGGCTTCCATTTTGATAGTGTTGGCAAGAATAGTGTGGTGTTTACCGGAAGACCGGCTGATCTGGATGATAAAAACATCAGGGAATCAATAGAAAAAATCCTTGAAAATTATCAAAAGAACCTGTCGGATTTGGGTCAGGATAAACGGGCAAATTTAGCTTTAGCCATGGCTTGCGGAATTGCCATTAAAACCGGAACCACTTTGCAAAAGGAAGAACAAAGTGCCTTGGTTGACCAGCTTTTTGCTTGTAGCATCCCGGAAGTAAGCCCTTCAGGAAAAGCTATTTTTAAAATCATTGCACTGAACGAAATTGACAAAATGTTTAACTAAAGAATTAAAACATGACAAACGGACAGTTTAGACCGACCGGATTTAGAATATTACCCCCTGTTGTTAAAAATCTGTTGATTATTAATGGCTTGTTTTTTTTGGCAACCATTTCTTTTCAACAAGCATTTGGAATTAAACTTTCACAGTATTTAGGTCTTCATTATATTACATCTGAAGGATTTAATGTTTATCAGTTGGTAACCTACATGTTTATGCATAGCGGGTTTGGACACCTGTTTTTTAACATGTTTGCCCTTTGGATGTTTGGCAATACTTTAGAAAATGTGTGGGGACCTAAGAGGTTCCTGATTTTTTATATGGTTACAGGAATTGGAGCCGCGGTTTTTCAAATGCTTGTAACTTATATTAGAGTATCAGCTGTAGAAGCCAATATGAGCAATGAAATGATTTCTCTGGTATATAATGAAGGTTATAATTTGTGGCTAAAAGAAATGAATTATACACATCCACTTATGGGGAAACTTAATGCCCTAATAAATGTAACAACAGTTGGAGCCTCCGGTGCTGTTTATGGGATTTTGTTAGCTTTTGGTATGATGTTCCCAAACACATTAATATATCTTTATTTTGCGATCCCGATTAAAGCAAAATGGGTAGTTATAGGTTTAGGTGCATTTGCATTATTTTCTGGAGTTGCAAACACTCCCGGTGACAACGTGGCTCATTTTGCCCATCTGGGTGGTATGATTTTTGGGTTCTTCCTTATCAAGTATTGGAAACGAAATTAAACTGACAAGATGTACGCTCCGAATCACAATCCTTTTGAAAATATAAAACGCTTTTTGTTCCAGAGAAATATGCTTTCTCGCCTGATTTTGATTAATCTGGGAGTCTTCCTATTTGTAAGCATTGTTGGGCTATTTATTTGGCTCTTCCAGGTTTCTTCGGGCATTCAGCAACAATTTAATGTATCGCCTTTTGTTTATTGGCTGGCAGTTCCTGCCAATCCTTCAATTTTAGCTCAAAAAATATGGACATTATTTACCTACATGTTTCTTCACGAAGGGTTCTTTCACCTGTTCTTCAATATGCTTATGTTATATTTCAGCGGAAGAATCTTCTTGGAATATTTTAACGGGCAAAAATTATTGAATGTTTACATTTGGGGCGGTTTGATTGGCGGATTGTTGTATGTTGTTTCATACAATTTCTTCCCTGTTTTTCAACAAGCGGCGACCTATTCAATTTTGTTGGGGGCTTCAGCTTCGGTATTGGCGGTTTTGATTGCAATTGCTACCTACGTTCCGAATTATCACATGAACCTTTTACTTGTTGGCCGGGTAAAACTACAGCACATCGCCATCTTTTTTATCGTGGTTGATATTTTGAGTGTTCAGGGAACCAATCCCGGTGGACACATTGCCCACCTTGGCGGTGCTTTGTGGGGATTTTTGTACATCCAGCTTTTAAAACGCAACATGAACCTAAGCAGCCTCTTGAAGTTTCCCAAAATAACATTCAAAAAAGGACCCCGGAAAGCTTATTCAAATCCCCAGTACAAACGCCCGGAGAGTGATGATGAATATAATCGTCGCAGGGTAAAAGAACAGCATGAAGTGGATCGTATTTTGGAGAAAATTTCAAAATCGGGTTATGCCAGCCTGTCGAAAAGGGAAAAAGAACAGCTTTTTAAAAACAGTAATAAAAGGTGAGTATTCCAACTTCGGAGAAAAAACTATTCATAATAAAATCCGATTTCCCCTATTTTAAGTTGTTTATAAAATAGTATTTTCAAGCACATTCTATTATTTTTGTTTCCTCAAAGCAAACGCATGGAATATCAACTGACCTCTGATTTTGAACCCACCGGTGATCAGCCGGAAGCCATAAAACAACTGGTTGAAGGACTAAAGCGGGGCGATGCTGCCCAAACCTTACTAGGTGTAACCGGCTCTGGAAAAACCTTTACCATTGCCAATGTTATCAAAGAAGTTCAACGCCCCGTTTTAGTGTTGAGCCACAACAAAACGCTGGCGGCCCAGTTGTATGGTGAGTTCAAACAGTTTTTTCCGAACAATGCGGTTGAATATTTTGTTTCGTATTACGATTATTACCAGCCCGAAGCTTACATTCCCGTGACGAACACTTACATCGAGAAAGATCTTTCGATTAACGATGAAATTGAAAAGTTACGTTTGAGCACTTCTTCTGCCCTGCTTTCCGGAAGGCGCGATATTATCGTGGTTTCGTCGGTTTCCTGTATTTATGGCATCGGGAACCCGGACGATTTTACCGAAAATGTGATCCGCCTTAAAAGAGGCGATTCCGTTAGCCGGAATAAGCTGCTGCATGCTTTGGTGGGAAGTTTATATTCGCGTAACGAAGTGGAGCTGAACCGTGGAAATTTCCGGGTAAAAGGCGATACGCTGGATATTTTCCCGGCTTACGCTGATATTTGTTACCGGGTGATTTTCTTCGGGGATGAAATTGAAGAACTTGAAACTTTTGATCCTGTTACGGGGAAAATTATTGAAGAAAAAGAAGAAATGGTCATTTTTCCAGCCAATATTTTTGTGACTTCCAAAGACAAAATGAAATCGTCCATTTATGAAATACAGGACGATTTGGTGAAGCAGGTTGAATATTTTAAAGAAATTGGGAAGTACCAGGAAGCCAAACGCCTGGAGGACCGCGTCAGTTACGATTTGGAAATGATGCGCGAACTGGGCTATTGTTCGGGAATTGAAAATTATTCCCGTTATTTTGACGGTCGGAAACAAGGCTCCAGACCATTCTGCTTGATTGATTATTTTCCCAACGATTACCTGATGGTCATTGACGAAAGTCATGTAACCGTGCCGCAGGTCAGGGCTATGTACGGCGGCGATCGTTCCCGGAAAATGAACCTGGTGGAATATGGGTTCAGGTTGCCCTCGGCCATGGATAACCGCCCGTTGAAATTCGACGAATTTGAGTCGATGATTAACCAGGTAATTTATGTCAGTGCCACACCCGCCGATTATGAATTACAAAAATCGGATGGCGTATTTGTAGAACAGCTAATTCGCCCGACAGGCCTACTTGACCCGCCTATTGAGGTTCGCCCGAGCCAAAACCAAATCGACGATTTGCTGGACGAAATAAGCCGTGTGGTAAAAAACAAAGAACGGGTTTTGGTTACTACCCTGACAAAACGCATGGCCGAAGAGCTGACAAAATATTTGCTGAATTTGAATATTGCAACCAAATATATCCACTCCGATGTGGATACCCTCGACCGGGTTGAAATACTTAGGAAGCTGCGTTTGGGCGAGATTGATGTGCTGGTTGGAGTGAACCTCTTGCGTGAAGGCCTGGACCTGCCGGAAGTTTCACTGGTTGCTATTCTGGATGCCGACAAAGAAGGGTTCCTGCGTTCGGCACGATCACTTACACAAACCGCAGGCCGTGCCGCCCGTAACATTAAAAGCCTGGTAATTATGTATGCCGACAAGATTACCGAATCGATGCGGCAAACCATTGACGAAACCAACCGGCGAAGGGAAAAGCAAATGGCTTACAACCAAAAACACGGCATTACCCCTACCCCTATCATAAAATCCACGCAATCTATCATTAAACAAACCTCGGTGGCAAACTCAAAAGCTTATGTAGAAAATGAAAATACAAGTGTTGCTGCCGATCCGGTTGTCCGATACATGTCTAAAGAGCAGCTGCAGAAAGCTATCCAAAAAACGCAACGAAACATGGAAATTGCCGTAAAAGAACTCAACTTTTTAGAAGCAGCACGATTAAGGGATGAGTTAAAAGAACTCAAAGAAATGCTAAAAGATTAGTTTTTACTTATTTTAGATCGATTTACTTTTTATCTGTGCCCCGATTTATTAACTTTATTATGTAAATAACTTTCAGGTAAGCATGAGCTTAATTCATATTTTATCTTAAATTTGTATTTCGTGTAGAATTCTATATTAAAAATATATTCAATGAAAAAGAAAATCCTGGTTATTGATGATGAGCTAAGTATTAGGATGTTGCTTGAAAATTTCTTAAAGAAAACCTACAATGTAGTTACTAAAAGCGACGGTATGGAAGGCTTAGCCTGGCTGGAAGAAGGGAATATTCCGGATCTTATTGTAGCCGATATTCAAATGCCGAACCTTGATGGGTATGAGTTTGTAAAGAATTTGCGTTCAAGCGGCTACTTTAAACACATCCCGATTGTTATGTTATCCGGCATAGAAAGCAGCACGGAAAAAATAAAATGCCTAAAACTGGGTGCCGACGATTATATCGTAAAACCCTTTAATCCCGAAGAGCTGGCAATTCGTATTGAACTGTTAATTTCCAGAAAATCATAAGTTTTTCTTTTTTTACATTTTGATTATGGCTGAAACAACGAATGAGACCAGAAAAAAGCATAAGATTCTTTACATTGGGGGAAATAAAAAAGTAACCAAAGAGTATCAGGATTCTAACCTTTTGTTTGATTCGATTGAATCGGAAAACGGCCTGGAAGCTATTAACATACTTAAAGAAACTGAAGAATTAGATGCTATAATCAGCGAAGCTCATTTGCCGGGAATTAACGGAATTGAAATTTTTAGGATGCTCAAAGCTAAAGCAATCCATTCTACTACCCCGTTTATTCTTATCACCCATGAAAAAAACGAAGATTTAAAAAATCAGGCTTTCAAAGAAAGAGTAGATGATTTCTACCTGATCCCTTTGGATGTTGAAGAAATTTATACCCGGATCAAGTTTCTCAACGAGTATAAAAAGGTTTACGCTGAACAAATTACCCAAAATCAAAAAAGAGTTTACAAAGATTATAAAATTCCGTTCATTAAACGAACCTTTGATGTCTTGGTATCGGGTTTTGCTTTGTTGCTTTTATTGCCGATTTTTATCATTATAGCCCTGGCCATACGCCTCGAATCAAAAGGAAAAGTATATTATAAATCGAAACGAGTGGGAACCGGGTATAAAATCTTTGATTTTTATAAGTTTCGTTCGATGTACACCGGCGCTGATGCTAAGTTAAAAGAATTAAATCACCTGAACCAGTATGCACAGGAAAATAATAAAAAAGAACCTGAAATAACGGAATGTCCGCATTGTTCAAAATTACCCGAAGGGGAATATTGCTCCCCTACACTTTTTACCTCCGGACAAAAAGTTTGTGAGTACTGGTATTCAGAATTGAAAAGCAAACAAAACAAAGCAACCTTTATGAAAATAAAGGATGATCCTCGTATAACCAAAGTCGGTAAATTTATCCGTAATACCAGCATTGATGAATTGCCACAATTAATAAATGTGCTAAAAGGAGATATGTCGATTGTTGGAAATCGCCCGTTACCTTTATACGAAGCCGAAATGTTAACCTCTGACGATTGGAGTGAACGCTTTTTAGGCCCGGCAGGAATTACCGGCTTATGGCAGGTTGAATTAAGGGGTAAAAAAGGAGAAATGTCAGAAGAAGAACGAAAATCTCTTGATAATCAATATGCAAGAACATATTCTTTTTGGGGGGATATCAAACTTATTTTACGAACAGTTCCGGCTTTATTCCAAAAAGAAAACGTTTAAAATCGTTGATATAAAACACATAATTGTTAAAAACTATTTAATAAAATAAATCGTTGTATATTTACTTTAAATAAAAAAATAACGTAGTTTGTATTGAGCTTTAATTACTTGTATATGTTTAAAATAGTCAGAATAATTTCATTGATATTTTTGGGGTTAATTTTTATTAATACAACTTATGCACAAGAAGTTGACAGCTCAATTTATTTCAATCCTATTAAAGATAATATTTCCCAAAAAATCCCACCACTAGAGGCTTTAATTGATTCGGCCATTGCTAATTCGCCAAATGTAAAATTGGAAGAACTTAAAGCAGCAAGGGCTTTTTATGATATAAAAACAGAAAGAAGAGCCTGGACAGAACACATCGGAGTAGATCTCTTAATTAATTATGGAACCTATTATTTTAATGACCGTAACGAACTTACCCCTGAATTAGGGTTTTATTTACTGGAATCAAGACGGATAACTTACTCAGGAGGTGTTTATGTCAGGTTTCCGCTATATTATATTATTGACCGGAAAAATAATATCAATAAAAAGAAGAAAGAACTTGAAATTGCAATGATTCAAAGGGATATAAGAATCAGGGAGATCAGAAAAGAAGTTATTGAAACTTATAATGAATTAATGCAACAACAGTTGATGCTAAAAATCCAAAATGATTATCAGCAAACTTCAGATATGATGATGCAGAACGCTGAAAATATGTTTCTGGCCGGAGAAATTCCACCGGAAGAATACAACCGTCAAAAGGATTATGCAACCCGTGGTGCCGCAAGTTATTACGAAACCCTGGGAAGGTTCAAC
The DNA here is from genome assembly GCA_963664245.1 of Bacteroidales bacterium. Lineage (GTDB taxonomy): Bacteria > Bacteroidota > Bacteroidia > Bacteroidales. The sequence goes on along the minus strand of OY760934.1, from coordinate 306,790 downwards.
ATTGCTTACACCTTGCTCGAAGAATTGGTTGGCTTTAAATTTAATCTCATAAATGTTCTCAAATAATGGATCTTTATAAAATAATACAACTCATAAAGCGACATTTGTTTTTGCTCATAATGGTTCCCATCATTATGGCAGCCTTAGTATACTTTTTTACACGAAACAGTCCAAAATCCTATACCTCCGAAACCATTATATATACTGGTATTGCCACCAGTTTTAACATCGAATCGACAGAACAGCGTAATGTAGATTATTTTGCAACCAACATCCAATACGATAATATCATCAATATTGTTAACTCCAGAAGCACCATTGAAAAAACAGCTATCCGGTTGTTAGCTCAAGGCTTAATTCTTGATGCCCCTAACCCGCAATACATTTCAAAAGAAAACTACCAGGAACTTCATCGAATGGTCCCTAAACATGTAAAAGATTTGGTTGTTATTAATGGTAAGATGGGACTGGAACGTGAAAAAGAACAACAAATATTGCGTTACCAAGAAGAAATCCAGGAACTGGAGAGTGAAATTGAACGCAGACGCAAAAACAGTGGTGTAATTTCGGGCCAAAATTATTCTGATCCTAATAATAAAGAAATCGAAATTGTTTCGCACGTGGTTCGCCCCGGAGAAAACATATACCAAATTGCAGCCATCTACGGCATTAGTGCTGCTGAACTGATGGATAGAAACGGGATGAGAAGTCCTGATGTAACTTCCGGACAAACTTTAATTATAAAAAAGAACATCCCTACTAATTACTTGTATCATACTGTTAAAGAAGGTGAAACATTATACGCCATTTCAAAAGAGTATAATGTAAGCATGGCAGACATCCGCAGAACAAACAGCCTTTATTCCGATCAATTAACCCCGGGAGTTAAACTTATCATTAAAGATTTACGCTCAAATTATAAAGCTCCTTCTAGAAGTGCTGTGAATTATGAAGATGTTAAGGCACAAGCCTTAGCAGATACTGATGCTGATAGTGAAAGCCGCAGAGGTGTCATTGATTTGGATGATAATTCATCTTATCATTATGTATTTAAAAAAGATCATGTAGTACCACCAGGTATTCGTACCGAAGATTTTGAAGCAACCGTTTCAAACTTAATGGATTACTACAATTCAAGTGATACCAACTATGTGTATGGTTTATTAAACTATGATCATAGGCATTACAGTATCTCAAAAATCAGAAGCAATTCACAGGTAACCAGAATTAACAGTTCCGATTTAATCCGTATCACTTACCAATCGGATGATCCAGGCATTTGTCAGCAAACGCTAAAATTATTGACCCAGGTATTTATCCGTGATTATAGAATGTTGAAAGCAAACCAGGCCGATTTTGTAGTTGACTATTATCGCCGTAAAGTTGAAGAAGCAGATGCCCGTCTGCAAGATGCTGAAGACCGTTTACTGAAATTTAACCAGGACAACAACATTATTAACTATTACGAACAAAGTAAAGCCATTGCCGGACAAAAAGAAGATTTGGATTTATATTACCAAAACGAGCAAATTAAAATGGCTGCTGCTTCGGCTGTACTTGGAGAACTGGAGACAAAACTTTTTGCAAAAGATAGCATCTACGTAAAAAGCGATGCCATTAATCAAAAAATGAAGGAAATATCTGATCTGCAAGAAAAAATTGTAGTCAATGAAATTTCCAGTGAATATGACCCGAAAATTCAGCGCGAATTACAAGGACTTAAACGTAAAGCAAAACGTTTAAAAGATGAGATGAAAGCCAATGTCGATCAGCTTTATTTATATACACATTCCAGTGAAGGCATACCAATTAAAGATTTGCTCGTCGAGTACCTTGATAACTCAATTGCATACCGTGAAGCAAAAGCAAGTATGCGTGTGTTGAACCGGAGAAAAGCTGATTTTACAACGGTGTATCAAATTTTTGCACCATTAGGAGCCATGCTAAAACGCATTGAGCGCGAAATTGAAGTTGCCGAACAGGCCTACATGGAGTTCTTACATAGTTTTAATGTTGCTAAAATGAAGCAACAAAACAACCAAATGTCTGCCAACATTAAAATAATGGATGAGCCAACCTTCCCGCTTCGTGCAAATCCTTCAAAAACAAAATTGTTGATTTTAGCCGCAGCTATTATTGGGTTCTTTATGGTTGCCTTTATTATTTTGATGCTCGAATTTTTTGACACGACTATTAAACGACCGGAAACCGTTGAAAAAATCATCAACCTTAAGCTTGCCGGAGCTTATCCGATCCTGGAACCTGGTTTTGATAATTCATACATCAGCAATCGTTTAATTGAAATGATTTTACAGAACATTAAGCTGCATCTTTCTCATAACTCGATTTACACTACCGAAAAACCTTATTTAGTACTAATTTTTAGTACTCAGGAAGGAGTTGGAAAAACATTAATTGCCAAAGAATTAATCAAGAAATTAAGATCCTGGGGCGAAAATGTATTATACCTTAACTATTCAAAAGATTCAACAGACGCTGAAGAAAGCTCTAATCTGGACAGTACGATCACTTATAAAATTGATAATCGTTTTGTTGAGATTAACAGCATTAACGAGTTATTATCGAGTAAATATTTAAGACAGGATAATTATAAATACGACTATATCTTCTTAGAAATCCCTGCATTAATTTATAACTCTTACCCACTAGAGCTAATGAGCTCCGTGGATGCCGCACTTATGGTTACTAAAGCTACCGACCATTGGAGAAAAGCTGACGTTTCTGCCCTTGAAATGATGCAGGAAGTTTGCCGTGAAAAACCGATGGTTGTACTTAATCAAACAGAATTGTTTGCACTTGAAGATATTATTAATGAAATTCCTGAACAAAAAAGAAAATCAATTCGCAGAAAAGTTAGAAAAATTGTAACCTATCCATTTAGACTGAAAGTTAAAGTTAGGGTTGACTAAATTTATCATGGTGAACGCACAAATTTTGAAAGCTTTCAGAAACAATAACTTTTTATCGTTAGCTGGTAATATCAGTGTTGCTGTATTTGGTTTTCTGAGCTTTATATTATTAGTAAGATGCCTTCAACCCAGTATATTTGGACAATGGGTAATTTACATCACCGCAGGGAATTTTGTGGAAATGCTCCGTTTTGGCATTACCCGTACAGCAATTATCCGTTTCTTATCAGGAGCCGAAGGCGAACAGCGAAACAAACTGATGGGATCAAATTGGTACATCGGCCTTGTAACAACCCTTATTGTATCGGCTGTTATCTGGGGCGTTTATCTCATTTTTCCTGAAAGCATTCAGGATTCCGGCTATTCATTGTTTTTTATCTGGTACCCTATCCTATCCTTCCTTAACCTGCCGTTTAATAATGCAATTTCAATAATGATGGCCGACCAACGCTTCGACCGCATTCTTTATGTCAGGCTAATCAACACGGCAACCTTTGTTTTGTTCCTCCTGCTTAACCTTTTTTATTTGAATTGGGGAATACTGGAGATTGTTTATGTTCACCTGTTTATTAACCTGATAACGTCCTTATTTTGTATCATTAATAAATGGGATGGCCTACAATACATTTTTAAAACAGATAAAGAATCGAATAGAACCATTTTAAATTTTGGTAAATTTTCTACCGGAACACTGATCGGATCTAACCTTTTAAAAAGTTCAGATACAATCTTATTAGGCTTAAGCCCTTTCCTGGGCACAACAGGCGTTGCATTTTATTCGGTTCCGTTAAAACTTACGGAAATTCTGGAAATTCCTTTACGGAGTTTTGTTGCAACAGCTTTTCCACGAATGTCGAAAGCCAGCCTTGAAAACAATACCGCCGAAATAAAACGGATTTTCTATGCTTATTCCGGGGGGCTAACATTTGTTCTTTTACCTATTCTGATTTTCGGATTTATTTTCGCTAAGCAATTTGTTTTGATTCTTGGAGGCCCCGAATATCTCGAAACCCAAAATATTTTCAGGATATTCTGTATTTACGGATTGTTTTTATCCATTGATAAATTTACCGGTGTTGCCCTTGATAGCATCAATAAACCCAAAAAGAATTTCCTGAAAGTAGTTTACATGGCGGCGGCCAATATTATTGGCGATATTATTGCAATCTTTTACCTGTCAAAATTTTTCATCCTCTCTTCAATACTGGTTCTTTTTACAAGTTTTGAATTTGGCCTGTACGATGTTTTCAATAAAAGTTATAATTTCTCAATGATAGCAACCCTTGAAATGGTGGCTTTCGTTACTATTTTATTTACAATAATAGGAATTGCCATCGGGTTAAACTACTTTAACAAAGAAATTAAGATAGAAAAAAGGCTGATTTTTATTGAAGGATGGAACTTCTTCAAATCAATATTGGTAGATGTATTTAAGGTTTTTAGGAAATAAAAATCTTTGTACCTTTATATTCTTAAGGGAAATCAACTTATGCAGAAAAAAATAAAACGATTATCCGGTTCATATAAATTAAATGATCCATTCTTTTTAATAGGATTACTCGTTTTACTGGTTCTTATTAGTTATCTCATTAGTACGGGAGGTATTAAAATTGCCGTAGCCATTGGTGCAATGCCAATTGCAATAATGTATATGAACTACTTATTTAAAAAACCATCTATTGGTTTGTATACGATAATTGTACTTGGTTTTATTGCCATTGGTATTACCCGTTATATCCCCGGTATTCCAATGGGGCTGTCTATTGATATCTTTCTTGTACTAACCATTATTGCTTTATTCTTTAAGAACTTTTATAAGAAGCTGGATAAAGACGCTTTATTCAATGATTTAACAGTAATGATGCTGCTCTGGTTTTTATATGCCGTTGCCCAAATCTTCAATCCTGAATCCTTGAGTAAAACAGCCTGGTTTTATGCCATGCGTGCATTGGCACTATATTCTTTTCTGACGGTCCCCCTGGCATTCTTCCTGTTTCGGGACATGAAAAAATTAAACACCTTTCTATACATCTGGGCCGGCTTGTCCATTTTAGGAACACTAAAAGGAATGCAACAGTTGTACCTCGGCCCTGATTACGCCGAACAACGTTGGCTGGATCAGGTTGGTGCAATTACCCACTTACTTTTTGGAGAATTGCGTGTATTCTCATTTTATAGTGATGCCGGTCAGTTTGGTTCGGCACAGGGAGCTGCAGGAATAGTTGGTCTTATCCTCTTTTTTAATGTAAAAGATTATCGTGAAAAGGTCCTGTTTCTGGTCATGGGACTTGGCGGTATTTATGGGATGTTTATTTCCGGTACCCGTGGATCAATCATCGTTCCCTTAATTGGAGCCATGTTATACCTTATCCACCGGAAAAATGTCAGGGTTATATTTTTCGGAGTACTGGTATTGGCCGGGGTTTACGTGTTCTTTAAATACACTTATATTGGTCAGAGCAACGCACAAATCCGACGGATGCGTACTGCCTTCAGGCCTTCGGAAGATGCATCGCTGCAGGTTCGTTTAGAAAACCGGAAGATACTAAAAACATACCTTGCAACCAGGCCATTCGGAGGGGGTATCGGAAGTGCCGGTGACTGGGGAAAACGATTTTCGCCAAACGGTTTCCTGGCAAATATTGCAACCGATAGTTGGTTTGTTCAGATATGGGCAGAGATGGGAATTGTTGGCTTAATGTTGCACTTATTTATTCTTTCCTACATTCTTGTAAAAGGCTCATACTTTATCATGTTCAAGGTTAAGGACCCCGTGCTGCGGGGTAAGCTGAGTGCTATTGCCTGCGGTTTTGCAGGTATTGTGGGGACCAGCTATGGTAATGGTGTACTTGGTCAGATACCAACGTCAATTTTAACCTATTTAACCTGGGGATTTATGTTTATGGCTCCCCTGCTCGATAAAAAAGTAAGGGGATTGCTTCCTGAAGATTACTAAGCTTTATGACATTAATACATAAGACATGGCTTGATTTAAAACCTAATGAGGATATCGATGGAAATCCTGAATACTTTGAAGACTATTACATTCGAATAAAAAATAGCGAAGAATATGATAATATACCTAAAGAGGTCTTTAAACAATGGATATATCCACATCATAAAAATTGGAAAACACTAATAAACTATTCTTGGATCAATTACAAGTCTGTTGAATTTAAATTAGTTGAATGGCCATATGAGAAGCTTATAGACATTTATGTACTGAAAAGATTTAGGCCTTATACAAAGTTAAGGGGAAGCCTTGATAACCTAGTAGATTTTTGTTGCAAAGATGAAGATGTTCTATATTGGAGAGATCATGGAACATGGAAAACTCCACCTATAGTTCTAGATGTCTGCTCGTTAGATAAATTTTGCACGAAAGAGCTACACCCTCCTTTTCAACTAGTTGAAGGTCATTCTAGACTGGGCTATTTATGTTCAATGAAACGGATCGATGAAAAAGGCAGCTATAAGATAGCTGAAAAGCATAAAATTTACTTAATGAAAAATGTAAACAACAGCTTGTAGTGTACGGCGGTTAATCGGCAAATAAACATCACGGTTTCCGACACACTATAGCCAACTTTGTTATAAAGCATCAAAAGATGAGCACCAACACAACCATAACAACAAACCAAATTCTTATTAACCATACCAAAACACCGTGGTTAATTCGTGCGGTTTTAACTTTAATATGCTTAATTTGCGGAATAATTCCAATCTTGTTTACCTACGTTATGCTTACCAATGCTCAAGAACTTCATATCGGGATTTTTATTTCATATTTTATCTTTGGGCTACTAGGATTCCTTATGCTACGAATTGTGCTTTGGAATACTTTTGGCAAAGAAATTATTTCCCTGAGCCAAGACAAGATTACTTATGTTGCAGACTACAAATATTTTAAAGACGGACAAAAAGAACTGGCAACAGAAAAATTACAAGTTGAAATTATTTATGAGGATACTACGGGTGTTAATATTGGACGACTTAGAATATTTAATCCGGAAGGTGAGATTGAAACCGTCCTTAAATCAAGCCTGACCGATTTAGAAAGCATAAAAAATAAAATAATAACGTACTACAGTAGTACAATAAAGGCTCATAATAATTTAGCCTAAAAGAGAATCCATTTTTTTTCGGTCGCCCCAAAACGAAAAAGGTTCCAGATCGGAATAAGGATAATGCCCCAGATTTAATTTTATAGATTTCCCTTTTTCTTTCAGGGTTTTTGAAACCATTTCTTTAACCGTTACCGGATTTCCGCTGCAACAGTTTACAATTCCACAATCCTTATCTAGCAAAGATATGCGGGCAATAATATCAACCGCTTCTGTCACCGAGATAAAATCGCGGACCTGGTCGCCCGGAGACATATTAAATTCCTCGTCGCCGTCTTCTAACGCCTGATCCAGGCTACTCAACAAAGAATTCGGGTTCTGCCCTTTTCCGTAAACGTAAAACAAACGGAACCATTTCAGTTGAAAATCATACTCGCGCTGTAATTCCTGCAGCTGTTTACGCAACTTATCTTTAGCCAAAGCATAAGGATTTTCCGGATTTACCGGCATTTCTTCGTTTAAGCGTCCCTCCTGCATTCCGTACTCAAAACAGGTTCCTAAAACGGCAAGGTTTTTTAAGCCGTTTTCCAGCAGGTTTTTAAGAAAATTGTAATTAGACGGCAGGTTCCTTTCAAGATGAAATGAAGCCTTATAATTCGGTAATCCCTCCCAGGCCAGGTGAATCACCGTGTCAGGTTCGCCAAAATGCGTAAAATAATCCGGAAGCTTCTCGTTCAAATCCTGCGAAATATATTTTACTTTTTCGAACCAGGAGAATGATTTTGCTTTTTGAAGCGGATCAATGGATGTTGCAACCACCTGATGCTTCAATCCTAAAAGCCTATTAATTAAATGGTTTCCAATAAATCCCGTTGCCCCGGTAACTAAAATTTTTGTCATAGTATTTTCAATTCGGGAATGGCGATAACAAATTTAGCATCCCAATCTCTGATGTAACTCAATTGGCTCATGATTTCCTCCCGAATGTTCCAAGGAAGAATGACCACATAATCGGGTTTAAAATCCTTAATTTTTTCTTCTTTAAAAATCGGGATCCGGCTGCCCGGCAAGTATTTATTTTGTTTGGCCGGAGAAGCATCAACCACAAATTCAATCAAATCGGGCTTTATTCCGCAATAATTCAACAGTGTATTTCCCTTGGCTGCGGCTCCATAAGCAATCACTTTTTTGTTTTGCTTTTTGGCGTTTAGCAAAAAGGAAAGAAAAGCGTTCTTAATTTCATCAACCTTAGTTTGAAAGTCAAGGTAACCATCCAAACGGTCAAGCATTGCCTTTTTTTCGTCACTAAAAATCTTAGCAATATTCTGAGAAACTGCTGCGGCTTTATTTTCCAAATGAGTGGCATATATCCGTAAAGAACCCCCATGGGTCGGGATTTTATCGGCATCGTACACCTGCAAGCCATTTGCTTTAAAAATTTCGCAAACGCTTAGCAATGAAAGGTACGAAAAGTGTTCGTGGTAAATCGTATCGAACTGCTTGTTTTGTATGAGTTGAAGCAAATGAGGAAATTCCATGGTAATGCTTCCCTCCTCTTTCAAAGCAATTTTTAATCCTTTTACAAAATCATTAATATCGGGCACGTGAGCCAAAACATTGTTGCCAATAATTAAATCTGCTTTTCGCCCGTTTTTAGTCAAAGTCTCGGCCAACTTCTCCCCAAAAAACTCAACCAGTGTTTCTATTCCTTTTTCCTGCGCTGCTTTAGCGGTGTTTCCCGTGGGTTCAATGCCCAGGCAGGGAATGCCTTTTTCTTTAAAATACTGCAAAAGATAGCCATCATTTGAAGCAATTTCAATGACCTGGGAAGTTTCGTTAAGTTTCAAACGCTGGCTTATCATTTCAACATAATCCTTGCAATGCTTTAACCAGGAGGTTGAATAAGAAGAAAAATACGCGTAATCTTTGTCAAATATCTCTTTGTGGCTCTTATACTCTGCCAGTTGAACCAAAAAACATTTCTCGCACACAAACACCTTCAGCGGGAAATAAGCTTCCGGGGCATTCAAATCGCTCTTCCTTAGGTATGAATTAGATGGCGGAGAAGCAATCAAATCAATAAATTCATGCTTTAGCAAAGTATTACAAAATCGACATTTCATATCAGATGCCTTTAAAATTTTCGGTTATCAAAGGGTGATTTTTATCCCGTTCGGAAATTTCGGTGATTGGCAATGGGAGTTCAATGTTTAATTTAGGATCATCAATGTTTAAACCACCTTCGTGATCCGGTTCATAAAAGGCCGTATGCAAATAAATCAACTCGCAATTTTCCTCCAAACTTTGAAAGCCATGTGCACAGCCTTCCGGGATGAGAATCATTTTATATTCGTTTTCGTTCAGCTTAATCGCAAAATGCTGCAAAAAAGTTGGCGAATCTTTTCTGATGTCAACCACAACATCGTACACACTACCTTTAATGCAACGGATAATCTTTATCTCAGAATACGGCGGCTTTTGAAAATGCAATCCACGGAACGCACCCTTATTTTTAGTTAGCGAGTGATTTATTTGAACAATCTCCTTGTTCAAACCAATTTCTTTGAACTCGTTTTTGCAGAAATTCCGGACAAAACTTCCCCGTTGATCCCGGAAAGGATTTAACTCAACAACGTAAACACCACTGATAAAAGTTGGAATAAAGTTCATATTTATTCTGATAAATATTCGTCGATTTGAGCAAAACAAAGCTCTTTTATATCTTCTTTATTTTGATACGAATGAATGTAGTTAGTAATACTATCTAAAGTTTTACTTAAGGTCCAGCGCGATTTCCATTTTAGTTTTTTTAATGCTTTTGAAGAATCCAGTTTAAGGAATTTTGCTTCGTGCGGTTGCTGATTTTGGTCAATCTTATAATTGACGTTTATTCCTAGACTTTCATACATTTTTTGCACGATCCACTCCACGGTTTTTTCATCCTCATCCGACGGGCCAAAATTCCACGCCCCCGAAAACTCCTCTTTATTTTGAAACAGCTTTTCTGCCAGCAAAATATAAGCGGTTAAAGGTTCCAACACATGCTGCCACGGACGAATTGCATCGGGGTAACGGATTTGGATTTCTTGCTTGTTTAAAATTGAACGAATAAGATCGGGAATAAGACGGTCTTCGCTCCAATCGCCCCCTCCTACTACATTTCCTGCCCTGGCCGTTGCCAAAGCAATGCCTTGTTCGTTAAAAAAAGAATTGCGGTAAGAGGCTGAAATAATCTCGGAACAAGCCTTACTGCTCGAATACGGATCATAACCGCCCAAGGCGTCGGTTTCAATGTAAGGTTTCAGAGTTTCTTTATTATCGTAACATTTGTCGGTAGTGACGTTTACAATGGCCTTTACCGATGCTGTTTCACGAATGGCTTCCATCAGGTTGATGGTTCCGTTGATGTTTGTTTCGTAGGTGTACCGAGGGTCTTTATACGAGTACCTGACCAGTGGCTGAGCCGCTAGGTGAAACACAATTTCCGGCTGTATTTTTTTGATGTTTTCGGTCAGAACCTTTTTATCCCGTACATCGGCAATGCAGGAAGAAACCATTTCTTCTATCTTACATTGCTTAAACAAACTCGGATTGGTATTGGTTTCCAGAGCATAACCATAAATATCGGCTCCCAAACGGTTCAGGTAAAGACAAAGCCACGAGCCCTTAAAACCGGTGTGGCCGGTAATAAATACTTTTTTGTTTTTCCAAAAGCCCGGATCAGGATTTACTCGTCCCATAATCGCCATTTACATTGATCGGAATTCCATGATTTTTCCAACTCGTTTTTATCTCTCAAGGTATCCATCGGATGCCAAAAACCTTCGTGTTTGTAGGCCATTAACTCTTTGTCGTTCAACAAATTTTCGAGCGGCGTACGTTCCCAAATGCAAGAATCATAATCTTCGATGTAGTTGAATACTTCCGGTTCCAGTACAAAAAATCCGCCATTTACCCAGTCGGCATCTTTAGGTTTTTCTTTGAATGTTTGGATGTTCCCGGATTCGTCAAAAAGCAAAGAACCAAAACGGCCTATGGGTTGAACCGCCGTGATGCTTGCTTTTTTACCATGTTTTTTATGAAAATCGACCAGGGCTTTGATGTTCACATCTCCCAGCCCATCTCCGTAAGTCAGCAAAAACGGTTTATTGCCAACGTATTTTTCAATGCGTTTTATCCGGCCTCCGGTCATGGTTTTGATGCCGGTATCAACCAAAGTCACCTTCCAAGGTTCGGCATGCGACATGTGTACTTCCAACTCGTTTGTTGACAAATCAACGGTTACATCAGCCTGGTGCAGGTAATAATTTGCAAAATATTCTTTAATCATATACCCTTTATAACCACAACATATAATGAACTCGTTGTAGCCATAATATGAATAAATTTTCATAATGTGCCAAAGGATGGGTTTGCCTCCAATTTCAACCATGGGCTTGGGTTTAAAGTCAGTTTCTTCGCTTAAACGTGTGCCCAGCCCGCCTGCTAATATTACTACTTTCATAAAATTTTCGGTTTACATCTCAAATTTAATGTTTTTTAAATGCTGAACCCAGAGAATTAAAATTATTTATATACATTATTAAGTTATAACTGTTGATAATTAAAAAATCATTAAACTTCCGGCTTGCAAAAAAGGCGTAATTTTAAATTGAAGAATTAAATTAAAAGATATGTTGTTGAAAGAGTATCTTCCACTAGTTTCAGTAGTTACTGTAAACTATAACCACGCTAACGATACCATCGAATTTCTGGATTCTCTTTTCAAAATTACTTACCCCAACATTGAGGTTATTGTTGTTGATAACGGATCGGACCCCAGAGACCCGATATTAATAAACGAACGATTTAAAGGAAAAATCGAACTGTTTTGCATTAAAAAGAACATTGGTTTTGCCCCGGCAAATAACATCGGGATACAAAAAAGTACGGGCGACTATATTCTGTCCATCAACAACGACATGACGGTAGAAAAGGATTTTCTGGAACCTTTGCTTAAAGTATTGCTATCTAATCCGGAAATCGGCATTGTCAGTCCTAAAATATATTTTTACGCCCCTCCCCGAAACATACAATCGGCAGGATATACAGAAATCAACCCTTTCACCATAAGAAACAATTCCATTGGATATAACGAACCCGAAAAAGGCCAGTACGAACGTGATACTTTTTCGGCTTTTGCCCATGGCGGGGCAACTATGTTTCCTCGAAAAGTCTTGGAAGATGTAGGCCCCATGAGCGAATATTTCTTTTTGTATTACGAAGATATGGATTGGTGCAAGCGTGTAAGGTATGCAGGCTATAAAATATGCTATGTCCATAATTCGAAAGTATATCATAAAGATTCTGTAACAACAGGAACAAATAGCCCGTATAAAACCTATTATGTAAACCGGGGTCGTTTGATATACATGAGAAGGCATGTTAAGTTCCCCCTGAACATTTTAAGTTTAAGTTATTTATTTACCGTTGCTTTGGCTAAGAACGTAGTTTTTGCAATGGCTAAAAAAGAATTTAAACAGGCTTATGCCGTGTTAAGGGCTTACGGTTGGTTCATCCGGCATTTCTTTGATAAAGAGATGCGAAAAGAACGGGTCTCGAAATAAAATGTATTTTGATGAAAGAATTTAAGCGTAAAAGAACGAATTATCCTTTAATCTCTATTATCACGGTTAATTATAACCATTCAGAGGTTACGCTTGAAATGATTGAATCGCTCAATAAAATCAGCTATCCCAATATTGAGGTGATTGTGGTTGACAACTGCTCGCCCGATGACGACCCTAAAATTATCAAACGTAAATACCCCAATGTTATCCTTGTAGAAAACCCGATAAATTACGGTTTTGCTGCCGGAAACAACTACGGCCTGATGCGTGCCAGGGGCGAATACGTTATGCTGTTAAACAATGATACCGTTGTCACGGAAAACTTTATTGAACCACTGCTCGACAAGCTGGAACAAAACCCGGGAATAGGTGTCGTTAGCCCGAAGATCAGGTATTTCCATACACCCGATACCATACAGTATGCCGGTTACACCGAAATCAACCCGATAACCATGCGTAACTTTTCCATCGGGTTCAATCAAAAAGATAAAGGGCAATACGACAAGGATCGTGAAACAGCTTACGCCCATGGTGCAGCAATGATGGTTCCTATGGAAGTAATTAAAAAAATAGGACTGATGTCGTACATTTTCTTCTTGTATTACGAAGAAGCCGATTGGTGTGCACGGATAAAACAGGCCGGGTATAAAATCTTTTACGTACATGACTCGTTGGTATATCACCGCGAATCAATCTCTACTGGACGCTTAAGTGCTCTAAAAATATATTATTTGAACCGAAACAGAATTGTTTTTATGCGCCGTAATATTCATGGTAAGGATTTCTATTTAGGGATTTTGTACCAATTAATGGTGGCAATACCTAAAAACGCGTTCAAATTTTTGATAAAGGGAAAATTAAAACTATTTCATGCGTATTACCGGGCAATTGGTTGGCATATTAAAAATTTCTTTTCCAAAGAAGTTCACGAAAATCCAATGCTTTGAAAATCATATGAAATATTGTAAATTTAATATTTAAATCAGGTTGCTTTATGATTGCGAATCAGTTATTAGAAATTTTACAATGGGTATTCATTGCTTACCTTGGAATATCTTCCATTTATATTTTCACGTTTGCTTTTTCAGCATTATTTTACAGAAGCAGTCCCAATGAAGATAATGAGGAATTACGGAAATTCCTTGTGCTGATTCCTGCTTATAAAGAAGATGTTGTTATCCGTAATGTTGCCCGTGATGCGACCAAGCAAAACTATCCCAACGATTTGTACGATGTTTACATCATTGCTGACACTTTGAAAAAAGACACCATTGAAGACTTAAAAAACATCCCGGTTAATGTTTTGGAAGTAAGCTTTGAACAAAGCACCAAAGCGCGTTCAATCAATAAAGCGTTAAAAGAAATTAAAAACGATTATGAAGGCATCATTATTTTAGATGCCGATAACCTGATGGAACCCGATTTTATCAGAAAGGTCAACCATGAAATGAACAATGAAATTGTAGCCATCCAAGCTCACCGTGTTGCAAAAAATAAAAACTCTGACCTTGCAATTTTAGACGGGATCAGTGAAGAAATAAACAACAGTGTTTTCCGTAAAGGACATGTTTCAATGGGACTTTCATCGGCTTTAATTGGCTCGGGAATGGCCTTCGATTTTCAACTGTATAAATCCATCATGTCAGAAATTGATTCGTTTGCCGAAGACAAAGAAATGGAATTCAAACTCTTCGAAAACAAACACCGTATTTCTTTTTTGAGCAATGCTTATGTTTATGATGAAAAAGTCAGCAAAGCAGAAGTGTTTGTAAACCAACGCTCTCGCTGGATTGCCTTCCAGTTGATTTATGCCAAACGTTTTTTCATCCCGGCATTACTCGAACTTTTTACCAAAGCCAATTTTGATTACTTCGATAAAGTTTTTCAACAACTACTGCCACCCCGTATCCTTTTATTAGGAACCGTAACTATTTTTACTGCTTTATCTTTCTTTTTTAATACCGGAACTTTATGGTACGCCTGGTTGGGTGTTTTCTTTTTCTGCATTGTCGGGATTCTTTTAGCCATTCCGCGAAAGCTTTACAATATTAAAACCCTGAGGGCATTAATCCAGCTGCCGGTTGGATTTGTTTTGATGTTTGTATCATTATTCCGATTTAAAAGTGCAAAGAAAGGATTTAACGCAACGCCACATACTGGCGAATCAATGGAAGAAATAACAAATAAATAATCATGACTTTAGCAACAGAAATTTTACAAATCGTACTATTAGCTTATTTTGGCTTCGCAAGTGCTTACATTTTCATTTTTTCATTTGCAGCACTATTTCCTGCCCGGAATAAAAAAATTATCAACTCCGAAATGCGGAAATTCGCGGTAATGATTCCCGGATACAAGGAAGACAGCGTAATTTGCGAAGTTGCAGAAGATGCTTTAAAACAAGATTATCCCCAGGAAAAATATGACGTTATTATTATAGCCGATTCATTTAAACCCGAAACAATTGAAGCTCTAAGAAAATTTCCGATTAAAGTCATTGAGGTATCTTTTGATTTGAGCACCAAATCAAAAGCATTGAACAAAGCCATGGAAGAACTGGGCGACAATTACGATGTAGCTTTGGTGCTGGATGCCGATAATTTGATGGAAACCAGCTTTATCTCAAAAGTAAACAATGCCTTTAACAAAGGCTATATGGCGGTTCAGGGACACCGGGTTGCAAAAAACATAAATACCCGTTTTGCAATTTTAGATGCAGTTAGCGAAGAAGTAAACAATATGATTTTCCGGAAAGGACACCGGGTGGTTGGCTTATCGGCTGCCTTAATCGGTTCGGGCATGGCCATGGAATACGCTTATTTTAAAAAGATGATGAAATCGATTAAAGCAGTTGGTGGATTTGATAAAGAAATCGAATTGCAAATGCTTAAAGAACGTAAAGTCATTGAATTTTTATCCGATGCTTATGTGTTGGACGAAAAGGTTCAAAAAGCCGAGGTATTTAAAAACCAGCGGAGGAGATGGCTTTCGGCCCAGTTGCATTACTTTAGCATGGACTTTATGACTTCCCTCAAACACCTGTTATTAAAAGGGAATCTCGATTATTTCGATAAAGCCATACAATTTATCCAGCCACCAAGGATAATGTTGTTGGGCTTTTTAATTTTTATCAATATTATTTCATTACTGTTTAACACCCTTACCTGGAAATACATTTGGTTGGGTGTTTTGGCGGCAACGGTTCTTACATTTATTTTCTCCGTCCCCCTGAAATTTTATAATTTAAGAACACTAAGAGCTATAATTTCTTTACCCAAAGCGTTCCTGTTAATGTTTTTATCTTTATTAAAACTGAAAGGAGCCAACAAGAAATTTATTCATACAGAACATACAAGTACGAAACCTGAATCTAAATAATACGACTATGAAAATTGGTATTGAAGGTCAACGTTTATTCCGTACAAAAAAGCATGGAATGGATATGGTTGCCCTGGAACTCATCCAGAATCTGCAAAAAATTGACACGAAGAATGAATATGTAATTTTTGTTAAACCCGATGAAGATTCAGGCTGTTTGCAGGAAACAGATAATTTTAAAATCATGGAACTTGGCGGAGGCCCCTATCCTACCTGGGAGCAATTTGCATTGCCCAAAGCTGCCCGTAAAGCCGGTTGCGACATACTGCACTGTACCAGTAATACGGCTCCTGTGAATACCAAAATTCCGTTAATAATTACGCTCCATGATATTATTTATCTCGAAAGTGTAGCCATTTTCAAAAAAGGCGGAACCTGGTACCAAAAAATGGGAAACATGTATCGCCGCTACGTGGTTCCGAGAAACGTGAAGAAAAGCAAAAAAATCATCACCGTATCAAAATTTGAACGCGACCGGATTAAACACTTCTTCGGTTACCCGAAAGAAGACAATCGCCTGGTGGCCGTTTATAACGGCGTTAGCGAATATTTTCAACCCATCAACGACCAAAACGAACTAAAACGGGTAAAAGAACTCTACGGACTTCCGGATGAATTTATTTTCTTCCTCGGGAATACCGATCCGAAAAAGAACACCCCCAATGTTTTAAAAGCATATTCTAATTATATAAAACAATCGGATAAAAAACTTCCTTTGGTAATGCTTGATTTTGGAGCAAGTTACCTGGAGGGAATTTTATCGGATATAGGTAATAAAGATTTAATGAACCACATTAAATTAACCGGCTACATTAAAAACACCGATTTACCGGCTATTTATAATTTATGTAATTTGTTTTTATACCCGTCGTTGCGCGAAAGTTTTGGTATTCCAATCCTGGAAGCCATGCGAAGCGGAGCCCCGGTAATTACTTCCGACACTTCTTCAATGCCTGAAATTTCGGGAGGAAAAGCTCATATTGTTGACCCGTATAAACCGGAAGAAATTACGGAAGGGATGATTAAAATACTCAGCGATGAAAAATACCGCCAACAGTTGAAAAAAGACGGACTCGAACAAGCAAAGAAATTTTCATGGAAAACCATGGCCGAGGAAGTTTTAAAACTGTACGAAGAAATTTATTCTCAAACCCATTAATTCTTATTAAAATGGTAGAAAACAGAGATATTATTGCCTTTGGACTACAACCCTGGGATCTGAAAATAGCTTTCACAAACAAATATACCGTGCTTGAAATGGCACGTAAAAACAGGGTTTTATTTGTAAACCCGCCCTTAAAACGCAGCGAACTAATTAAAGGAAAGAACCGTCCCGAGGTTCAAAAAAGAATAAATATTATTAAAGGCAAAGAACCCGACCTGGTTCAGTACAACGATAACCTTTGGGTGCTTTATCCTAGAACCGTTATCGAATCAATCAACTGGATTAAGTCGCCGGGCATTTTCGACTATTTTAACAAGATTAACGACAAACGTTTTGCAAAGCAGATCAAGAAAGCCGCTCAAAAGCTAAACTTTAAGGACTTTATTTTATTTAATGATAATTCAATGATTACAGGCTATTACCTGAAAAAATTATTAAAACCTAAGATGTTTATCTACCTGTTACGCGATGCAGTAATCCTGGTTAATTACCACAAGCGGCACGGTACCCGTTTGCAACCGCAAATTGTTGCACAGGCTGACTTTGCTGTTGCCAATTCGGATTATTTTGCCGATTATTGCCGCGAAACCAACCCACGTTCGTACATGATTGGCCAGGGCTGTGATTTGACCAGATATAACGATAAAGACGGCAAACTTGAAATTCCTACCGATTTACAGGAAATCCGTAAAAATAAAAAGCCAATTATTGGCTACGTTGGTTATCTGACCACTATTCGTCTGGATATTGAAGTGCTTGTACACATTGCCGAACAACGCCCGGAATACGATTTGGTTTTGGTTGGCCCCGAAGATGAAGATTTCAAAAATAGCAAGCTTCACCAGCTTAGCAATGTTTATTTCCTGGGCCGAAAAGACCCCGAAGAATTGGCTTCCTATATTAAAGGTTTTGATGTGGCTTTGAACCCGCAAAAGGTCAATAAAATTACCGATGTTAATTATCCGTTGAAAATTGACGAATACCTGGCCATGGGCAAGCCCACGGTAGCAACCAAAACAACCTTCATGGCTTATTTCAAGGATCACACCTATCTCCCGTCAACCAAAGAAGAATACATTACCGAAATTGACAAAGCCCTGAAAGAAAACAGTCCTGAACTGGAAAAAGAGAGGATCACTTATGCTTCGGAGCATACTTGGGAGAATTTTGTGCAAAAAATTTACGATCATATTTTAGAAGTTGAGGAAGAACAAAAACAATCTGAAAATGATTAAAAACAGGGACATTATCGTTCATGGCCTGCAAAGCCTCGATTCGACAATTGGCAGCAATTGTGTGAATATTGCTTATGAATTCGCCAAACACAACCGGGTGCTGTATGTAAATTACCCCATGGATCGGCTTACCTTGCTTCGTAAAAAAAATGATCCCCTGGTTAACAAGCGGAAAAAAATATTAAAGAACCAACTTCCGGCTATTGAGCAAATCAATGATAATTTATGGAACCTGAACCCCAAAACCATTCTTGAATCGATCAGCAAAATCGGGCACCGCAGGCTTTTTAATTCCTTCAACAATATAAATTCAAAACGCTATGCCAAACAGGTTCAGAAGGCCATTGATGAACTTGGCTTCAAGGATTTTATCATTTTTAACGACAGCGATTTTTACCGGGCTTTTCTGTTTAAAGAGATTTTAAAACCTAAAACGCTGGTTTATTACACCCGCGATAATATGCGGGCTACTGATTTTTTCAAGCACCATGGTATTTTTTACGAGGATGCAGTCATGAAAAAATCAGATTTGGTGGTTGCCAATTCGGTTTACCTGCAAAACATTGCCCGTAACATGAATCCTAATTCGTTTTATGTTGGCCAGGGCTGCGATGTTTCTTTGTTTAATAACGATTTGATTAAAGAACTCCCCAGCGATATAGAACCAATAAAGCAGCCTGTTATTGGCTATATTGGGGCTTTAAAGAGTTCAAGGCTGGATATCGAAGTGATCGGACACATCGCGACAAGCAAACCCGAATGGAGTGTTGTTTTGGTTGGTCCCGAGGATGAAAAATTTCAAAACAGTAATCTCCACCAAATTAAAAACGTGTATTTTTTAGGTTCAAAACCAATGGAGCAACTCCCCTCCTACTTAAAAGCCTTTGATGTAGCCCTGAACCCGCAGGATTTAAACCCGCTGACCATTGGAAACTACCCGCGGAAAATTGACGAATACCTGGCCATGGGCAAGTCCACGGTAGCAACTTCAACCGAAACCATGCAGGTTTTTAAGGACCATGTTTACCTGGCTTCCAGCAAAGAAGAATATGTTTTAAACATCGAAAAAGCATTAAACGAGAATACCCCAGAACTGGAAGAAAAAAGAATACAATTTGCACGGGAACATACCTGGGAAAATAACGTAAAAGCCATTTATGATGTGATTCAGAAAATAGAAAATTAAGATTGTGCCTATGAGTTTAAAAGAAAAAATTAAATCCAACCCCAAAATAGCTAAACTGACAATCTGGTTACTTTCGCCTAAAAACCAGGCTCGTCCACGCTTATGGGTTCGCTGGTTTTTAAACCCCTTGGTTCATAAAAAAGGAAAGGGTTCGAGAATAAACGCCATGACCAGAATGGATGTGATGCCCTGGAACAAATTTGAACTCGGGAAAAATTCAACCATCGAAGATTTTGCAACCATTAATAATGGCGTTGGAGATATTATAATCGGTGAACGAACCCGTATTGGGTTGAGCAATACGCTTATCGGGCCGGTTAGCGTTGGAAATGATGTTATGTTTGCACAAAATATTGTTGCCTCTGGTTTGAACCATACCTACGAGGATGTTTCAATATCTATTCACAACCAGAAAGTTACAACAGCAGAAATAAAAATTGAAGATGAAGCCTGGATTGGTGCAAACGCAGTGATCGTTGCAGGCGTAACCATCGGGAAGCATTCGGTAGTAGCTGCCGGAAGTGTGGTTACCAAAGATGTGCCCCCATATTCAATCGTTGCGGGAAATCCGGCAAAACTTCTTAAACAATACAATTGGGAGACTAAAAAGTGGGAGAAAGTTTAAAATACCTGAAAAGGCAGGCCAGTTTATACTGGTATGTACGTAAATTTTTTATCATCTGGTCATACATCATTGATTATATAAGAAACAAAGAGTTTGTGCTTATTTGGGTTATGATAAAGTCCATCTTTATGAAAAGATCAAACTCGAAAGATATGGTGGTAAATACCCATTTCGGGAAATTGTTTATCCGAAAAAACACCGTTGATTTTAAGATGGCCAGCAAAACCTACGAGAAAGCTGTTTATAAGCTCTTTTTAAAAGAACTCCACAAGGCAGATGTTGTGATTGATATTGGCGCAAACATTGGGCTGTACAGTATTGTAGCTGCTAAAAACAATATCCCGACCATTGCTTTTGAGCCCATTGAAGAAAACATAAAAGCCTTGCGGAAAAATATAAACATTAACGATGTTGAGGATAAAGTAACGGTATACCCTTATGCATTAGGCGATAAAGAAGAAGAAATTGATTTTAATTACAATTCGTACAATACCGGGGCAACAAGCAAATACAAAACATACTTAAAAACAACAAGCAAAAAAGCGGTCATTAAAGAATTTGATAAACTTGATCTTCCCCAGCTAAAAAAAGTATCTTCTGTTTTATTTATTATTGATGTAGAAGGAATGGAAGTTAACGTTATTAAAGGAATGCAAAATTTTATCAAATCAATTAAAGAGCTAGTAATCATTGTTGAAAGCAAGCACGTTGGGATCAACGAAATTAAATCAATCCTTAACCAATTAGGGAATTTTGAATACAAAAGGATTGATCCGTTTAATCTTTACGCGAAAAAAATTAATTAAAAATACTTTATTATGGATATTCTGAAAATTATTTTTTGGGTTCTGTTATTTATTGTTTTTTATGCCTATTTGGGTTATGGAATTGTGTTGTACATCTTGGTAAAATTAAAACGGGTTTTTAAACTTGGCCGGAAAAAACAAATCACTCCTGATTACGAACCTGAAGTTACGCTGTTTGTAGCAGCATATAACGAAAAAGATTATGTCAGGGAAAAAATCCAAAACTCATTCAGTCTGGAATATCCAAAAGAAAAAGTACACCAGGTGTGGGTTACCGACGGTTCTGACGACGGCACTCCCGATATTTTACGCGAGTATGCCGATAAAGGCGTGGAAGCTTACCACGAAGATGCCCGCGGAGGAAAAATCGGAGCCATGAACCGCGGGATGCAGTTCGTAAAATCGCCCATCGTTATTTTCTCCGATGGGAACACCATGCTTGGCAAAGAATCGATCCGCCGCATTGTAAACCTTTTCAGCGACCCGAAAGTGGGCTGCGTTTCCGGCGAAAAGCGCATTTACCAAAAAGATAAAGATACCGCTGCCGGAACCGAAGGAATTTACTGGAAATACGAATCAACCCTGAAAAAATGGGATGCCGAGTTATATTCGGTGGTTGGTGCTGCCGGTGAGCTTTTTGCCATCCGAACCGAATTGTTCCAACACGTTGAAAAAGATACCCTCTTAGACGATTTTATTATTTCGCTGAGGGTTGCAATGAAAGGTTATACCATTCAGTACGACCCCGAAGCTTATGCCATTGAAACATCTTCGGCAAACGTAAAAGAAGAGCTAAAACGTAAAATCCGTATTTCGGCCGGAGGAATCCAGTCCATCATCCGCCTGGCTTCTTTATTAAATATTTTTAAATACGGGCTGCTCTCATTTCAGTACATCTCGCACCGGGTTTTACGATGGACCCTGGCTCCTTTGGCCTTACCATTATTATTGATCCTGAACGCAATAATTACATTTAATTTGGGTTTCGATAATTTCAACGACCTGTTTACTTACTTGCTTTACGGGCAAATTGCATTTTATGTGCTTGCTCTGCTGGGCTGGTATTTCGAAAACAAAGAAATCAAAATTAAACTATTGTTCATCCCCTATTACTTTTTTATTATGAACCTTTCGGTTTTCTTAGGCTTTAAACGGTTCTTAAAAGGAAAACAAACCGTAAACTGGGAACGGGCAAAACGCGGAAAATAAAAACTTTTTATGATTAAAAGAACACTCATATTACTCTTTTTTACTATTACAATTGCTCATCATTCTTTTGCAGCTACACATACCGTAGGCCTTACCACCAACCTCGTGGATGGAGATGATTTATCTGCCGCTCCCGGTGATGTTATTAAGCTGACTTCAGGCCAGCGCGATTATTTATTATTCAGAAATATTCATGGTTCTGAAGGAAACCCGGTTACAATAATTAACGAAGGCGGCCAGGTTGCAATTACAGCCGATGATTATGGTTATTACGGAATTAAATTTCAAAACTGTTCTTTTATAAAGCTTACAGGTTCGGGAAGCAGCACAAACCAATACGGGATTCAAATAGCCGGGGTTACTTATGGTACTGGTGTTTCGGTAGACAACCTGAGTACCAATTTTGAAATGGAACGGGTAGAAATCGGCAACATTCCTATTGCCGGGATTTATGTTAAAACCGACCCAACCTGCGATAACGGGGCAACCCGGGATCAATTTACCATGTACGACATAAAAATCCACGATTGTTATTTTCATGACATTGCCGACGAAGGGATGTATATTGGCAGCTCGAAATATACGGGACAAGAAGTAGCAGGTTGCGGAACGCTTCTCCCCCATGTTATCGAAGGTGTTGAAGTATATAACAATATTGTCGAGAACACGGGCTGGGACGGCATACAGGTAAGCTCGGCAACCAAAGATTGCTCGATTCACGACAACATCATCCGAAACGACAGTTATCGTGAAACCACTAATCAAATGAGCGGGATTTTAATTGGTGGCGGAACAGAATGTGATTGCTATAATAATAAAATTTTTGACGGTAAAGGAGACGGCATAGATATTCTCGGTTTAGGAAACCATAAGATTTATAACAATTTGATTGTCCGCCCCGGCATGAGCTACTTACCAAGTGGAGGTCCTACCAACAATCAGAAACACGGCATCTGGGTAGGAAATGTTTCAACCGATGCAGGCAGCGAAATGTTTATCTATAACAACACGATTGTCTCGCCTAAAACGCATGGAATCAAACTTACCAATACTGCTATCAGCTCTTATAAATTATACAATAATATTATTTGCGAACCTTCTTCGTACAGTATTTTAGGTTCCAGCTCTTACATGAATATTAATATTTTAATCAATTATCAACAATCCAACAACTATTTAACAAACTTAACATCCAACGTTCAGTTCATTGATGCTGCTAACGATAATTATGACCTGGATGGACTCTCTCCGGCAGTTAATACTGGTTTGGATTTGATCAGCTTGAATTTAACTTTTGATATTGAAAATAGACCCCGTCCGTTTAAAGAAGCTTTTGATATTGGTGCTTACGAATCGCAAGATCCAACAATAGGTATTGGGGAGGGTAACCTTCTTACCAAAAAATGGATTAATAAATATGTGATTGTACCAAATCCGATTAATACCTGGACAACGCTCACGTATGAACTTAATGAAACATTGAACATCAGATTATTGCTCATTGATTTGCAAGGTAAAATTGTAAGGATATTCTTTGAACAGAAACAAAGTAAGGGGCCTCATACATTTGATATTCAAAAGAATAGTTTGCCTTCAGGTATATATTTTCTTAAATTAGAAAGTAAATACGGTACAATTACTAAGAAGGTGGTATTTATATAAAGAAATTACTATGAGATCTAAGATCAAAAAATTCATTCCTTTTTTCATTGGAAAAAAATTGCGGGGTTTATGGCAACGCACTCAAACCTTCTATTATTTTGGGTATAAATACAAATGCCCTTTCTGTAAAAACAGTTTTAGAAAATTGCTAGCCGGAGGGTTTGATCTTCCTGTAATTTATGAAAAGGAAATAATTGGCGCCGGACGAAGAAAAAACTGTGTTTGTCCACGTTGCTATTCAACCGACAGAGATCGTTTGATTTTATTGTATTTGCAAAATTATTCAAATATATTTACGGATAAACTGGATGTTATTCATGTGGCTCCTTCCGGCAGCTTAAAAGCCTTTTTGTCAAAACTGGATAATATAAATTATCAGGCCGGTGTAAAATATCATGAAGGTTTTTATTATTCAAAAGACATTTCAATCATTGATATTACCGATTTAAAATTTGAAGATAAATCCTTCGATGTCATCTTTTGTAATCATGTGTTGGAACACATTATTGATGACCACAAAGCCATGAGCGAACTGTACCGTATTTTACGCCCCGGAGGTTGGGCAATTCTCCAGGTTCCCATATCCAAGGTTCTAAACAAAACCTATGAAGATTCTTCCATTACCGATCCAAAAGAACGTGAAAAACATTTCGGACAATTTGACCATGTCAGGATTTATGGCCAAGATTACCCCAAACGTCTTGAAAAGGCCGGATTTAGAGTAAAACAATTTGATCCAGTAGAATATATGAACTTACTTGAAGCTGAAAAATATGCCATTAATCAAAAAGAAATTTTATTTGTGGCCTATAAAGACTAATTACTATGACTAAGAAAATTATTTTGTTTCTAAATTTACTATTACTGCAAATTGCTTTAATTGCATCATCTCAGGCAAATGATTTTTCGTTTGTCGAATCGCTTATAAAAACCAATAAAATTGATTCTGTTTTATCGTTGGAGCACCTTGCAAAACAACAAGTAGGTCAGTTACTTTTGATTAACGATTATGCCCAAAATCAGAAAGATAAGGAGCTTATTATAAAATCAAACCTAGCTCTTGGAAACTATTATCTTGTAAATAAAAATTATAATTATTCGCTTAAACATTTTCTTGAATGTAATAAAAAAGCAAACTTGATTAAAGATCAAAAAAATGCTCACCTGTCTTCAAAATCTATTGGGAAAATTTTCTACAAAACAGCTTTTTACGAAAGAGCCTCAGATTATTATACGACTGCAAAAAATACGCTCGATGAGATCAATAACTACGGAGAAATAGAATTACTAATTGGAAAGCTATTCATTAAAACCGGAGAAATTGATACGGCAATCAGTTGTTTTGAATTGGGACGCGATCTTGCCCAAAAAGCAAACAACCAGGAGTTTTCGGCGGATAACCTTTACCAGCTTAGCAAAGCCAATTATTTAAAAGGCCAATATGACGATGCCTTGTTTTTTCTACAATCGGCCTTAATCATTCATAAATCCTTAAAAAAAGAAGCAGAACTATTTAAAGACTATTTGCTACAAGCCGATATTTTAACACTCAAAAACGATCTGGAAACTGCTCAAAAATCCCTTGAGAATGCCTTAACATACACTCAATATTTATCTGAACACCATCATTTAAAATGCTTGTACGGACTCTCTGAAAACCTTTATAAGCAAGCAAAATACAAAACAGCATTAATTCATCTGAATTTAAATACATTGGAAGAATTAAAATCTGAGAATGAAATTTTGTTAATCAATGATTTATATTTGTTATTATCAAAAATTTATACTGCCAACTCTCAATTTTCGCAAGCCACAGCAGCACAAAATAAACATTATGAACTTTCTTATGAGATAAACAAAAAACTCAAACAAATTGTATCAGAAGAGTATGCTTTAAGGGAAAATATTCTTAAAACAGACCTATTGTTTCATTCGGCACAGGATCAACAAAATCAAAAACATCAAATTAAATCGCTAAATCTATATTTAGGCCTTACCATTATACTCATCGTTATCTTGTTTACGGGCCTTTTAGTTGTTTATTTTATTAATAAGAAAAAAACCAAGGTATACTTCAACGAAAGCCAATCCATAAAAAAACATTTAAAAGAATCAGATAAGAAATTAAAAAATTTCGACGAGGAGCTAAAAAAAGAAATTGAAATTCAAACCAAAGAGCTAAAAGAAAGGCTAAACCAAAGGATTGAATTGGACACAGAATTAAAAAAAGCATTGAAAAAAGCCGAAGATGCCAATTATTTAAAAAATGCTTTTTTAGCCAATATGTCGCATGAAATCCGAACCCCGTTGAACGGGATCATTGGTTTCTCAAGCCTGTTGCTCACCGAATTATCCTTAATGGAAAACCAGGAATTGTATGAATATGCCAATGGCATCCAGGAAAGTGGCGATCGCTTATTGAGTCTGCTCAATAATATCATCGATATTAGCCGAATAGAGGCCAATGATCTCGATATGCAACCCACCTCCTGCTCGGTTAACCAAATCGTAGAAAAAACCGCTGAGCTCTTTAAATTTAAGTCTAATGATAAAGGTTTAAAATTCAATGTTAAATACAACGATATACCGAATGTCATTGTTGATGAAAACAGCTTAACCAAAATTATTACCGATGTTATTGATAATTCCGTTAAATACACCGACAAAGGGTTCATCAATGTAATTACGGATTTTGATGAAAAAAGAAAACAGGTATGCATTTCGATTAAAGATACCGGCATAGGAATAGATAAAGCCTACCTGGAACATATTTTTGAAGCATTCCGCCAGGAAAGTCTTGGTTATTCAAGAACCTATCAGGGAGCTGGCCTAGGGCTGCCATTAGCCAAACGCCTGCTTGATCTGATGAATGGAGATATTATTGTTGAATCGGAAAAAGGCAAAGGAACCATTGTAAAAATATACTTAAAACCCGATACAGAGCTTATTACTGAAAGCATCCAAGAGCCTAAAAAAGAAATAATTTCGGAAACTCCTGAAGAGAGTAATGAGAAATTTAATATCTTTATTGTTGAGGATGACAGAATGAATCGATTGGTATTAAAGAAAATGCTTGATAAAATCGGGGACAATTCCTTAGCCGTTGATGGCGATGAGACTCTTGAAATCATTGAAAAAGCTTATAGAGAAGGTAAAATCTTTGACATTATGTTGTTTGATATTAATTTGCCGGCTCCCTGGGATGGCGTTAAATTAATGCATGAAGTAAAAAGCAAATGGAGAGAATACCAAAATGTTCCGTTTGTTGCACAAACAGCTTATGCAATGACAGGCGATAAAGAGCGTTTATTAGATGCCGGTTTTGATGATTATATCCCCAAGCCGGTGAATAAAAATGAATTAACAAATATTATATATCGCCAAATTGAACTAAAAAAGAACATTAAAAAATAATTTTTTTAATAATTGTTATGGATAAGAAATCAAGTGACGATTTAATTCAGGAAATTGATGAGCTAAAAGTACAGGTTCAGGAATTAAAACATGAACTCAAAAAAGCTAAAGAGATTAATGAAGCTGCAAATCAGCTAAAATCAATGTTTTTAGCCAATATCAGCCATGAGATCAGAACCCCTATGAATGGCATTATTGGGATGTATAACGTTTTAAAACAAACGGACCTCACTGAAGAACAAATGGAATTTCTTGATATCATTAATGTTTCAGGAAATAACTTACTGACCATCATTGATGATATCCTTGATCTCTCAAGAATTGAAGCCGGACAGCTTAAACTCGATACAAATCCGTTCATTCTGAAAAATGAAATTACAGCTGTTCAGCAACTTTTAATGAACAAAGCAAAAGGTAAAGGCATTGAATTAAATGTCAGGATTGATGAACGCATCCCGCACGAATTAATCGGGGATAAAGCACGTTTAAAACAAATTCTTACCAACCTTACCAATAACGCCATCAAATACACCAAAGAAGGTAATGTTACCATCAATGTTGAACCCATGCATATAGGTAAGGATAAAGGCTTGTTTAGATTTAATGTTATTGACACTGGTATTGGTATATCTGAAGAAGATAAGCTTAAACTTTTTCAGGCTTTCTCACAAATTGATTCTACAACAACCCGTAAATATGGTGGAACCGGTTTAGGCTTAGCTATTGCTAAAAACCTAACTAATTTAATGGAAGGGGAAATTGGCGTTGAAAGCAAAGTTGGCAAAGGATCAACTTTTTGGTTTACGGCAGAATTAGGCATAGGCGAATATGTCGAAAAACCTAAAATTATTGAATCTGTTGCTGAAACTGAAAGCAAAAAACCCATGTCGATTTTATTGGTAGAAGATAATTTTCTGAACCAGAAATTTGCAACAGCTACCCTGAAGAAAGAAGGACATACCGTTGATATTGCTGAAAACGGGAAAATTGCAGTAAAAAAATTCGAAGAAAATAGTTACGATCTAATCTTAATGGATATTCAAATGCCGGTAATGGATGGCCTTGAAGCGACTTCCGAAATTAGAAAGGTAGAGAAAAAACAAAATGTTAAAAAACCTATCAAGATCATTGCTATTACAGCTTACGTAATGGAACGAGACCGCAAAATGTGTATTTCGGCAGGCATGAACGAATATCTTGCCAAACCCTTTAAACCACAGGAACTGGTTAGTTTGATTGATAATATAAAACAACAATAAAAAAAGCCCCTCTTTAAAGAGGGGCTTTTTTTCTATTTTTCAATTTCAAGCAATTCAACTTCAAACCGTAAAGGTGTGTAAGGTAAAATATCTTTACTCCTTTGACGATCACCATAAGCAATTTTTGAAGGGATAAGTAATGTTGCCTGAGCACCTTCTTTCATTAAAGTCAAGGCTTCGTCCCATCCTGCAATAACCTGCCCTTTACCCACAGTAAATGTAAACGGTTGCCCACGATCAACAGATGAATCAATTTTCTTACCTTCAAGGGTGTACAAAGTATAGTGAACTTTTACGACATCTCCTTCTTGCGGGCGTTTCCCCAGCCCTTCTTTCTTCTCAATATAATACAAACCACTTTCGCGAGGAGATTCAGTGATATTATTTTCTTTCAAATAGTTGGCAATTTTTTCTTCTTCAGCATTAACCAATTCACGATCTTTTTCTTCTTTAGCTGCTATATAAGCAGCTTTCGATTGAATACCAACAATCTCAATCTCGTAAAATAAAGGAGTGTATGGCAAAATACGTCCTGTCATACCTTCTTCGCCAAAAGCATACGATGAAGGAACAATAAATTCAGCTTTTTCTCCTTTTCTCATTTTACTGATCGCCAAATTGAAAGCTTTTGTTTCATGGTTCTTCCCAAAACATTCAAATACCATCGGCTTTTTAGTAATGTCCGTTCCTCCTAAGCGCCTTCCATTCAGCACTCTTACCACATAATCAACCGTTATCATATCCGATGAATCTGGATAATTACCTTTACCTCTTGATATAGGTTTGTAAAAGATATCTGTTCCGGCAAACTTCTTGCTGAAATGATTTTTGGTCTTGTATTCTTCAATGTCTTTTTCCTCTTTTGCTTTATACTCAGCTAACTGTTTTTGCTTTTCAATTTCAATTTCTTTCTTGGTTTTTAAACCGAGCAGTTCAATATCCAAATACAATTTTGTTTTTGGAGTCACAAACTTTGGAAGCTTTGGTGCCCTAGCCGTTTTAAGGAAGAAAGAATCAGCTTGAATGATAAAAGTTGCACTATCGCCAACCGACATTAATGAAAAACACTCGAATATATCCCCAATATACTGAGATTCGAACATCGGTTGTTTCACCGGATGAGAGAAAGCATCATGTAAAACAGAATCTTTTAAATAGTACCGGGCTCTAAATTCAGCTTCATCACCTGCTTCAACCTTTATACTATCTGTTTTCTTATGAAACTTATAATAAATTCCCGACTCTGTTTTTTCATACCCTTTGTATTTATTACAAGAGGCCATAAAGAAAGATAAACCTGCAACAGCAAGTAAAATAAAAATTGGTGTAATTTTTTTCATCATTAGATTTTAATATTTTTTACTAGTTCAACAAATTCTTTTAAGGTTTCATCCATATTTTTAAATGAATCTGCCCCGGCAGCATTTTTATGCCCTCCCCCATTGTAGTGAGTTCTGGCAAATTCATTAACAGAAAAATTTCCTTTCGAACGAAAAGAAATCCTGACTTTATTATTGCGCTGTGTAAACATCGCAGCAAACTCAATTCCCTTTATTGTTAGGGCATAATTTACAATTCCTTCGTTATCTCCCGTTTGGTAATTAAAACGTTCTAAATCTTCCCTGCTAAGAAAAATATATGCCGTTTTATGTTCAGGAA
The DNA here is from genome assembly GCA_963664245.1 of Bacteroidales bacterium. Classification (GTDB taxonomy): domain Bacteria; phylum Bacteroidota; class Bacteroidia; order Bacteroidales. The sequence goes on along the minus strand of OY760934.1, from coordinate 276,589 downwards.
GAACCCTAAGACGTTCACTCAAACAATGCCCCAATAACCGTAAACGATCTTCGGTAAAAGTTGCATAAAGCAATTGATGGATTTTTTCAGCATCAACTTCTTTCTCCATCAAATAAGCAATTTTGTTGTATGTCCCAGGGTAGTTACAAGAGTAACTAAACGAACCGGTATCCGTCACAATGCCAACATACAAAGCTTCTGCAATCGTTTTATTTATCTGTTCTTTTCCTCCCAGGAACGCAATAACATCAAATAGTAATTCGGAAGTTGAGCTAATATCTACCTTCGATATACTGATATCAAAACCTTGCCATGGTTCTAAATGATGGTCAATCAATACTTTTTTAGCCTTAGTGTTGCTAAGAGCTGTTTGCATATTTCCTGTACGGTGATAGATATTATAATCTAAACTAAAAACAACAGAAGCCTCATTTATCAGTTTTTTAGCTACTTCGGGGGTTTCATCGTAAATTACAATCTGATCGTACCCTTTTAGCCAAGTCAAAAAAGAAGGGGCATAATTCGGAAGCACACAATTTACATTAAACCCTTGCTGAGCAAGGTATTCATAAAAAGCCAGGGCAGAACCAAGAGCGTCACCATCAGGATTACGATGCGAAGTAATAATAATGTTCTGATTCTTGTCTTCCAGAAGCTGTTTTAATTTTTTTAACTCAGTAATGTCCAAAATAGATATAATTAGAAGATATTTAACCTTTAAATGAATCGCTAAATTAGTATAATTTTATTAATTTAGACCTTCTTATTAAACCAATAAATAATCAATATTTCTACGATTTATGAAAGGAAACAGAACTTTTACAATGATTAAGCCTAAGGCTGTAGAAAACGGCCACATTGGTCCGATATTAGCAATAATTAATGAAGCCGACTTTAGGGTTATTGCTCTTAAAATGGTACGTATGTCGTTTAAACGTGCCGAACAATTTTACATTGTCCATAAAGACAAACCCTTTTATAAGGATCTATGTATTTTTATGTCGTCAGGCCCCATTGTTGCTGCTATTCTCGAAAAGAATAATGCCGTTGAAGATTACCGTAAACTTATTGGAGCTACAAATCCGGAAAATGCCGAAGAAGGTACAATACGTAAGCTTTTTGCAACTTCGTTAAGAGAAAATGCAGTACATGGCTCTGATAGCGATGAAAACGCCAGAATAGAATCAGATTTCTTCTTTTCAGGAATTGAAATGTACTAAGTTACTCAGGCTTATATTCTTTCATTTTCCCGTTTTTATAAAAGATAATAACCCTTTCAATAGAGCTATCACTTAGTAATGCTGTTTCCTTTTTCTTTTCGGGAACCGCTGTTTTTTCTACCTTTTCAGAAGTTTGAGGACGCATCTTATTAAGGCTCGATCCTCCCTGTGACGAATCATCGGATGAAGTAAATAAATCCACACTTTGACTTTTAGCGGGGGCTACAACTTCTCCTTTGCCCGATATTAACCAATCGGAGCTTATATCAGGGTATACTTTCAATATTTTTTGAATAAACTCCAAACTTGGCTTATTCCGGCCTGATAATACATGCGATATGCTGGATCGTTGTACGCCGATTAAATCAGCAAATTGTGCAGCATTTAAATTTTTCTCTTTTAATAATAATCGTATACGATCAATCATGTTACAAATGTAAATATTATTTTGTTTACAAATATAATTTATATTTAGTGTACATTTGTTAACATACAGACTACCCCACTTGATAAATTTACTAAAAAACACCTATAACCATCACTAAAAAACTTAAAGTTATTATTGATATGATTAATTTTTATATTTATTTTACAAGTAGTTATTGTGAATGGTGTATTTTTTACGTATAAATATGTGAATTTTTATGGAGTTACAAATGTTATCTGTAATTACTTGTCACATTTGTAAATATATCGGATTTACTCCTACCCTATAACTTAAAATTGTAATTTTGTTTTTAAATATTTGCAGAATGAGAATTGATATTATTACCATATTCCCGGAAATGTTTGAAGGACCATTTAATCATTCAATCATAAAAAGAGCAAAAGAAAAAAAGTTTGTTGAAATTCATTTTCATAATTTAAGGGAGTATTCAAGAAATAAACATAAGTCGGTCGATGATTATGCTTTTGGTGGAGGAGCCGGAATGGTAATGATGATTGAACCCATTGACGCTTGCATATCTTTGTTAAAACAAGCCCGGAGCTATGATGAAGTAATTTATTTAAGCCCTGACGGCTTAAAATTGGATCAAAAACTCAGCAATTCCTTTATTAGCAAAGAAAATCTAATTTTATTATGCGGGCATTATAAAGGCATTGATGAGCGAATAAGAGAACATTTAATCACCATGGAGATTTCTATTGGCGACTATGTCTTATCTGGCGGAGAGCTTGCAGCAGCAGTGCTTACAGACAGTATTGTACGTTTAATCCCGGGGGTTTTGGGCGACGAAACCTCTGCCCTTTCCGATTCTTTTCAAAATGATTTAATCTCGCCACCGGTTTATACCCGCCCCAGAGAATTTAAAGGCTGGCCAGTTCCCGAAATTTTACTTTCCGGAAATGAAAAAGAAATCCAAAAGTGGAAATTGGAGAAATCAATTGAAAGAACCAAAGAAAGAAGACCGGAATTATATAACGAAGATTAATTGCGTTTGAACTTCATTATAAATTTTGTTTCGTTGAGTTGAGAATCTGCGAAAATTTGCCCTTGGTGTAAATGCATAATATTTTTTGAAAAACTCAGACCTATCCCACTTCCCTCTTTTTTTGTCGTAAAAAAAGGGATGAAAATTTTATCGAGAATTTCCTTCTCAATTCCAACTCCATTGTCAACAACTTCAATATAATTATAAAGCTTTTCGGAATAAGCCTTTAGGTTTATAAAAGATTCCCCTTTTGTAGGAACACAGGCCTGGATCGCATTTTTAATCAGGTTGATTATGACCTGCTCTATTTGGTGAGGATCGAACATAAATTCCCCCAAGTTTTCCTCAACACTTATGCTTGTCGTTATGTTTTTTTCTTTAAGTTCTGCATCAAGTATTTTCAAGCTATCCTGTAAGAACACTTCAATATCAACTTCCTGAACTTCAATTTTGGGCATTGAGGTGAAATTCTTGTACCCATTAATAAAATCAATCAATCCGTTTCCGCGGGTTTCAATTATTTCGGCACTTCTATTAATGTCGTGCAATATTTTTTCATTCTCCGAAGCAGGAGATTTTTTGTTTTTTAATAATACTCCCGACTTTATTTTAATGTTCCCAACCAGCATGGTTATCGGGTTTATGGAATTTGAAATTTCGTGAGCCAAAACCCTTACAAGTTTATGGTACGATTGTATTTCTTTTTTTTCCATCTCATTTTCAATGTCCTGGATACTTATAAGCTTTATTAAATCCCCTTCGAGCCTAAATTCACTGGCACTTAACAGAAGGGTTTGGGACTTGTTTTCAAGGGTCTTAATTTCAAAGGTTCTTTGCTGCTTATTAGACATCCCCTTTATTATTTCAGGAAATGTGAAGTGAATTTCAGCCAAATCAGAAAGCTTCTTAAATTTTTTATTCCCAAATAAATCGGAAGCAGAACGGTTACTGATTATAATTTCTGAAGCGTTCTTTATACCTAAAAAAGGAGTTGCCAGGTGTTCGACAACCTGTTGCAAGAAAATAATATTTTTTTCTTTTTCTTTGCTTAAACGGCTGAAACCTTCTTTTACATTACGATAACTTTTATATAAATTTCCAAAATTCCGTTCAAACTTATTCTCATCAAAAACAAATGAAGTATTTCCGTCCTTTAAACAAAGCAGGAAAGTCGCAAGCTCTCTGTTCGTTTTGTTCACATAATATATAAGGTGTATTAGTTGTATTAAAATAAGAATGAGCAGAACCAGTAATGTAAAAAACCGGTTCGTATAATATAAGGTAACATAAGCAACCAAGAAGCAGCTTATCAGCATCAAAAGCAACTTGATTACGGTAAAAAAATAAAATCGGTTATAGGTCATATTTCTTTATTTTGTGATACAATGTTGTTCTGGAGATTCCTAACTCTTCGGCCGAATTCGTATAATTTCCCCGGTGTTTATCCAGTGCCCGTAATATGGCTTTCCGTTCGATCGATTCAAGGTTAATCTCATTATCATCACTAATTTCAACATCCCTAAGCATCAAATCGTTTAAGTCAATTAAGTCAGACGTACTTAAAACGACTGCATTTTCAATAACATGTTGCAGTTCCCTTACATTTCCGGGCCATTTATAGCGGTTCAATTTATCGTATGCTTTATTGCTCATCTTTATCTTGTACTTCTCATACTTTGTTGCATATTTCTTTAAAAAAAACTCTGCTAAAAGTTCAATATCTTTTCCCCTCTGCCTTAGCGGAGGTATCTGTATGTGAACCGTATTGATCCTGTACAATAAATCTTCCCTGAAAATATTGTTTTCTACCGCTTTAAACAGGTCTTTATTAGTTGCCGAAATCAGGCGGATGTCGATATCTATTTCTCGGTTAGAACCGATCCTGCTAATCTTCCGGTTTTGAATTACCGACAATAATTTTGCCTGAAGCGAATACGATAAATTTCCTATCTCGTCAAGGAAGATTGAGCCGCCGGAAGCCATTTCAAAACGGCCAACCCTATCGGAAATAGCATCGGTAAACGATCCTTTAACATGGCCAAACAACTCGCTTTCAAACAACCCTTCGCTTAACGAAGCCATATCAACACTAACAAATATATTTTCTGAACGCAGTGACAGTTTATGGATTTGCCGGGCCACCAATTCTTTGCCGGTTCCGTTTTCGCCAGTAATCAGCACGTTGGTATCCGTTTGGGCAACCTTGGCAATTGTTTCGTGAAGCCTTTGCATAGCTTCCGAATTTCCGATAATCGGCGACTGGAAGCGCTCCAAATCCGTTTCCAGATTTTTTTTTCTGTATTCGAGCTCTTTTATTTTCTTTTTCGACAAGCGCAATTGATAGGCCGATTTTATTGTTGCCAGTAGTTTCTCGGCATTTAAAGGTTTTTGGATGAAATCGGTTGCCCCAAATTTCATGGCTTCCACAGCCAGGTTTATATCAGCAAAAGCAGTCATCATAACAACTACTGAGTCCGGTTTAGCCTTTATAATCTTCTTCAGCAAATCCAGGCCTTCTTTCCCCGAATTTATTCCAGGAGAAAAATTCATATCAAGCAAAATAAGATCATAATCGTTCAAACTAACCAGTTCTTTTACTCCTTTGGGCCTCTCTGATTTATCAATTTTAGTAACTTCACTATTTAAAAGAAGTTCTATTGACTCAATGATTAACGGATCATCATCTACAATTAATACTTTTTCAATCATGATGTAAATATATAACATAGTGTTAAAAAATTGAACGCTTCGTGTTTAAAAATTTAACAAAGTGAGTAATAAAAAATATCGAGATAAACGATAAAACTTTATTTTTCAGAACATTATAATTGATGGCACATAACTTGATTATAATAAATGAATCAAAAAAAAATTAAACATTATGTGGTCAAATTATATTAAATCAACATTTCGGAATTTCAGGCGAAATTTATCGTACGCCTTAATTAATATTATAGGGCTTTCTATCGCATTGTCGATATTTATTGCCTTAACCCTTTACATTCAATTCGAGCTTAGCTTTGAAGACTTTAACCCTCAGAAAGAGAACATTTACCGTATAGAACAAAATATGATTGAAGGCGGACGGTCAGAACTTATGGAAACTGCTCCGGTTCCATTATGGAGAGCCATCAAAGCTGAGTTTCCTGAAGTAAAAGAATCAATTCGCTTATTTTATAATAATGCAGGAACCATTACTACACCAGAAGGAAGAGATTTTGAAACCACCCGAATTATTACTGACCGGGAGTTTTTCGAGTTTTTTAGCTACAAATTAAAACATGGCGACCCCAGTACAGCTTTGCAAGAGCCTAATTGCGTGGTTCTAACAGAATCATTGGCCAACGTAATATTTGGAGATGAAAACCCTATGGGAAAAATCATTGATCAACAAGGATTTGGTTTTCCATCATTAAAAATTACGGGCATCATGTATGACCCACCTAAGAACACCCACCTCGAATTTAACAGTCTTATTTCAATGGCTACTATTGAACACATCTGGGGAACAGAGGAATTTAACCAGTGGGGAAATAACTGGCTGGCTACATATGTAAAGCTCATTGATAACCACGATATAATCGACTTCAACAAAAAAATTAAACATATTCTGAAAAAATTCTGGAAGGAAAGTACGAATAACGAATTAAAAGCCAGAAACATAAAGGACATTCACTTATATAGCCCAATAGCCGGCGATTATGCATTAAGGGGCTCTATTTCAAATTTGTATATTTTAATGGCTTTAGCTGTATTTATAATTTTTATGGCTGGTGTAAATTTTACAAACCTGGCTGTTGCCTACTCAACAAAGCGAAAAAAAGAAGTCGGTTTGCGTAAAATTTCAGGGGCAAATAAAAACATGCTCATTACGCAATTTTTATCCGAATCAATAGTAATCGCTTTTATAAGTTTAATTCTAGCCTTTGTTATTTTTGAAACCTTCCTCCCCTGGTTCAACCAAATTGTAAAAAGAGAACTGGATTTCAATTATCTAAACAATTTCCAGCTACTCGGATTTATAATTATTGTAACACTGTTTTTTGGAATTTTATCCGGTTTATATCCGGCATACGTCATTTCAAAGTCCAAGCCTTTTGACGCCATAAAAGGAATATCAGGGAACAAGGTATCAAAGTCAAGAAGCAGAAGAATACTGGTAGCGATACAATTTATAATTTCGGCCTGTTTTATTATTGGAACCTTGGGAATATTACGACAGGTAAATTACCTTAAAAATAAAGATCAAGGCTTTGAAACCAAAAACATGATACGGATAATCTTTAATGACAGTACCATGAACCGTATCAACTACTTCAGGAATCAAATCCTCCAAAATCCGGATATAGAAAAAGCCAGTGTACACGACTATCCTATTCATAATTCGAGTAATTGGACACGAGCCAGTTGGGAAGGTGCCAAAGAAAAAGAATATATTCGGATCAATAACAACTATGCCGATCATCACTATATTGACTGTTATAATATGAAGCTTATTGCCGGTGAAGGATTTGTTTCTGCTCGAACCCAAGTTGGCGTAGAAGAAAACCAGTGTATTATTAACGAGGCCGCTGCAAAGCGTATGCGTATTACCGACAACCCTATTGGCGTTAAAGTAAAATATTATGGCGATTACCGCGATAATATGGAAGGAAACAGGGTGAAAATTGTTGGTGTGGTTAAAGATTTTCATTTTTCGTCTGCACGTAATAAAATTACCCCAATGATTATTCACTTATACAATCCGGAAGAAACAGGTTGGTGTATTAGTGTTAAAGTAAAGGGAGAAAACATGCAACGCTCAATTCAGTTTTTGAACGAAGAATTTTTAAAAGTTTTCCCCGCTCAATCATTTAACTATTATTCTGTAAAAGATGAAATAGCACAATATTATACCGAAGAAGAGAAATTAGCATCGGTAGTTTTAGGTCTTTCCATTATTTCCATTTTTATAGCTTGTTTGGGAATTTATGGTTTAGTAAGTTTTTCTACCGCAACCCGGAGGCGGGAAATCGGCATTCGAAAAGTATTGGGTTCAAAACCCGGGGCTATAAATATACTTTTCTTCAAAGAGTTCTTTTTACTAATCATTATTGCCAACGCCATTGCATGGCCCTTAAGCTACCTGAGCCTAGACCGCTGGCTCGAAAGTTTCCCATACCATGTTGAACACTCTTTAATACCAGGCCTTACAGCTCTTGGAATCACTATGCTATTTGCCCTGTTAAGCATGCTTTCGAAAACGGTTTATGCCACAAAAGTTAACCCGGTAGAAACACTTCGGTATGAATAATCTTATTTTAAATAAAAATACCAAGAATTCATTTAATTATTAAAAAAATAACTGTATATTTGCACTCATTTTTGAAGAACCCTTAAAGAATACTGAAATGAGCAAGAACGAATTACTACAGCACGTTGAAAACCTGACAGAGGTTAAGGAATATCCTGATTTTAAAGCAGGTGATACAATTACTGTTCAATATAAAATTAAAGAGGGAGATAAAGAACGTATCCAAAATTTTCAGGGCATTGTTTTACAACGCTCAGGAGGCGGTACAACCGAAACATTTACTGTTCGTAAAATCTCTAACAACATTGGAGTAGAACGGATTTTTCCGATCGCTTCTCCATTTATTGAAAGTATTACCGTGAACAAAAAAGGTGTTGTTCGTCGTGCACGTATTTTCTACTTACGCGGCTTAAGAGGTAAGAAAGCCAGAATTAAAGAAGCTAGAAGATAGTTTGAAGATATTATTAATTTGAGATCCCCTTACCTTACGGTGAGGGGATTTTTTATGCCTTTGCTCTTTGGCGAACCACTTCATAAAGCATAACAGCCGTGGCAACACTAACATTCAACGATTCTATTTCGCCTAAAATCGGAATTTGCACCAAGTGATCCGAACGCTTGATGTATTCACCCGAAACGCCCCTTTCTTCCGAGCCCATAATAATAGCCGTTGGCACACTATAATCGACATCAGTATAATTTTGATCGGCTTTTTCGGAGGCCGCCACAATTTGAACGCCACTGTTTTTCAAGAACTCAATGCTATCTTTCAAATTATTTGCCCGGCAAACCGGTATAACATTCAAGGCCCCGGCCGAAGTTTTAATGGCATCCTCGTTAATTTGCGCCGAACCCTTGGAAGGAACCAAAATAGCATGTGCGCCCGAACATTCTGCCGTACGGGCAATAGCACCCAAATTACGGACATCTGTTACGCTATCCAGAATGATAATCAAAGGGGGTTTCCCTTCCTCATAAAGCATAGGAACAATGGATTCAATATTTTGAAATGAAATAGCCGAAACAAAAGCAATGGTTCCCTGGTGGTTCTTTTGGGTGATACGATTTAACTTTTCAACCGGAACATTTTGAACCGGAATATCGTAATGATTGATTAATTGTTGGAGCTCAATATAAAGAGCATTGCGAATTCCTTTTCGGATCAAAATTTTATCAATTTCTTTCCCCGCCTTGATGGCCTCAATAATTGCACGCGTTCCATATATGATTTGATCTTTCTTCATGGCCATTTTTTACTCCTCCTCTGCCCTGTCCAACAGGTTTTGTGGTAATTCTTTTGATGTTTTTATTCCAAGCTTTTTAATATTCTCAACCCGTTTTACCAGGTTTCCACGACCCGTTGAAAGCTTTTTCATCGACTCTTCATAAGTAAGCTGGGTTTCCTGTAATTTCTTGCCGATTAACAATAAATCATCTATGAAACCTTTAAACTTATCGTACAAATCGCCACTCTGACGGGCAATTTCCTGAACATTCTTGGTTTGATACTCTTGCCGCCATAAGCTTTCAATCATTTTTAGGGCGGCAATTAAGTTTGTCGGGCTTATAATTAATATACGCTTATTGTAAGCATAGTGCCATAATTCGGCATCTTTTTGTATGGCCAATAGGTAAGCCGGTTCAACCGGAAGAAACATCATTACAAAATCAAGGCTATTTAGCTGGTATAGGTCCTGGTAATTTTTTGCACTGAGCTCATCAATGTGTTTTTTAATCGAGATCAGATGAGCCTTTAAGGCTACCTCTTTTTGATCATCGTTTTCGAGACCAACGTATTTGTCATAAGCCGTTAACGAAACTTTTGAATCAATCACTACATTTCGTTTACCCGGGTAAGTAACCACCACATCGGGTTGTAGGCGTTTACCACCCTCATCTTTAAACGAATTTTGCACAAAATATTCTTGGTCTTTGATTAATCCTGATTTCTCCAAAATATTTTCCAATACAACCTCACCCCAGTTACCTTGGGTTTTCGAATCTCCTTTCAAGGCTTTGGTAAGGTTCTCGGTGTCTTTACTTACCTGTTGGTTTAATTCTTCCAAGCGTTTTATTTCTTCTTTTAAAGAAAATCGAAGCTTAGATTCTTTATCATAAGTTTCTTCCACCTTCTTCTCAAAATCTTTTATTTTTTCACCAAGAGGTTTCAGCAAATCATTCAACTTATTGCGGTTATCTTCAGTAAACTTTTTCGAATTATTTTCTAAAATATCGTTGGCAAGGTTTTTAAACTCAATCCTGAACTGATCCTGTAATTTTTGCAGGTCTTGTTTTTGTTCGGAAAGCTTTTGGTTCAGATGATCCAAATCGCTTTCGCTTTTACTTAACTTTCGGTTCAATTCAATAATCAATGCTTCTTTTTCTACATTTTCACTTTTCAGCTCTTCCAGATTTTTTTCCAGCAAAGCAGATTTTTCTTTTAAAAAAGCAATCTCTACTTCAGCTTTTCGGTTCTTCTTCCTAAACAATACCCTTAAAACAATTAGCCCGATAATCAGGCCTTTTAATATTCCTATACCAAACGATATATAATCTAAATTCATATTTAATATTTTATCTCATAAAATTATTAATAATTTGGCATCAAATGCCTATTTATAATTAATTTTGCATTGCATATTTCTGCAACACTCATGTAACTATAATCAAAATCTTGAAAAATGGAAGAATTAAACAGATATTCGGGAAAAGCGATTGATATGCTATTTGAATATGGCCCACAACTTTTGTTAGCAATATTTACATTAATCATTGGATTCTGGGTCATCAAAGCCATCAGAAAAGGCTTATCGAAATTATTAGACAAACGAAAAGTTGACGTAACACTTACACCTTATATCGTAAGTTTTATCAGCATCACTTTAAAAATTTTGCTTATTGTAAGCGTGATGGCCATGGTTGGCGTTGAAATGACTTCTTTTGTAGCCATTTTAGGTGCTGCCGGACTAGCCATTGGATTATCACTTTCCGGAACGTTGCAGAATTTTTCAGGAGGAGCATTAATCCTTCTTTTCAAACCATTTAAGGTAGGCGATTATATCGAAGCGCAGGGCTATGCCGGAACAGTTAAAGAAATCCAGATTTTTAACACCATCCTTAAAACCCCCGACAACAAAACCATTATTATTCCTAATGGTGGCTTATCAACCGGTTCCATGGTAAATTATTCTGCCGAAGAGCTCCGAAGAGTAGATTTCAAATTCGGGATTGGCTATGGCGATGATATTGATAAAGCAAAACGCATTTTAAAGGAAATTACCGAAAAACACGAATTAATATTAAATGAACCCGAAACATTTATTGCGTTGTCAGAACTGGGAGACAGCTCGGTAAATTTTGTAGTAAGAGCCTGGGTCAAAACACCCGATTATTGGAAAGTATATTTCGAAATTACAGAAACAGTAAAGAAAACCTTTGACAAGGAAGGGATTTCTATTCCATTTCCGCAAAGAGATGTTCACGTGTATAATGAAAAGTAAGATTTATTGATGAAGAAGAAGATTTATAGTTTAGCTTTAGTTTTATTATTTACTGTACCCACATTTTCTCAAGAACAAAAAAAAGACTCGGCCTGGAACGTTGGAGCAGAAACAAAATTTGTAATATCGCAGGTAACGCTTTCAAACTGGGCAAAGGGTGGAGAAAGCTCCATCTCGACCAACACTTTTTTTAATTTCCAGGCAAATTATAAAAAAAACAATAGTATTTGGGACAACAAATTTGAACTGGCTTATGGCTTGCAAAAGCAAAATGGAGAGCCTTTTCGTAAAATTGATGACAAAATTTATTTCTCAAGCACTTACGGGAAAAGGTCGATTAAAAACTGGTACTATACCATAATGACTACGCTTAAAACCCAATTCACCAACGGGTACAATTACCCGAACGATTCGGTTGCTATTTCCAGTTTTTTTGCCCCGGCATACATTTATTTATCTTTTGGTATTGAACACAAACCCAGCAAAAATTTCTCACTCAATATTTCACCGTTCACCGGTCGTTTAATTATTGTTGCTGATAAAAAGTTAGCAGACGAGGGGGCATTTGGAGTTAATCCCGGAAAACATTCTAAATTTGCTCATGGTGGTTCTATTGTCATGAATTTCAAAAAAGAAATCATTAAAAATGTAGAAATGAAAACAAAGCTGGAGGTGTTCTCGAATTATAAAAGTCACCCTGAAAATGTTGATGTCGACTGGGAACTGTTTTTCAACATGAAAATCAACAGCTTTATGGCCTCTACTTTATCCACCCATCTTATTTATGATGATGATATTAACATTAAAGATGATGAAGGGAAAATTGGGCCGCGAACCCAGTTTAAAGAGCTGTTCGGTCTAGGGTTCACAATTAAATTTTAATGAAAAAAATTGGTTTAATCTCCGATACGCACGGGTATATTCACCCCCGACTTTTTGATTTTTTCAAAGACGTAGATCAGATATGGCATGCCGGAGATATTGGGGATATTGAAACCCTTGATAAACTAAAAAAATTCAAGCCGCTTATTGCCGTTTACGGAAATATCGATAATCAGAAAATCCGCTTAGAAACTAAAGAATTCCAAATATTTAGATGCGAAGAAGTAACGGTTTTTATGACCCACATTGGGGGCTATCCAAAACACTATGCCAAGGGGATTAAAAATTTATTAACAGAACACCAGCCCCAATTATTCATTTCGGGGCATTCTCACATTTTAAAAGTGATAAATGATACGGATTTAAAATTATTGCACATGAATCCGGGCTCAGCCGGAAAATCGGGCTTTCACAAACACATTACCATGATGCGTTTTCAAATAGACGGAAATCAAATAAAGGATTTAGAAATATTTGAAGTAAAAAGAGCCTAACGCAATCGGTCAGCCGAACGAACCAGCATTTCGTCTTTCTTTACACCACGATAAGCCAGAATTAACGCCACCAGCGATATCAGCGGAAGATAAGAAGCAATATCGTAAACTTCATCAACGCTCACTTGGTTTTGAATCAGCCTGGTATAAACAAAGAAAACACCAAAAATCAAGAGGATATTTAGGAAAATATCAATCTGTATCAAACGTATTTGTCTTCTCCTTTTTTTATAAAAGAAGATGCTTATAAAAGCAACTGCCGAAATAATAATTACTGAAATAGCCAAAGGATAGGTAAAATAGGGATTAACAATATCCGCGCTGGTTGGCACCAGGTTTTTTAATTCCAATAAAGAAAGTTCTAAAGTATGTAAATCACCATAAAACCGGCTAATCGGGAAAACAAACATCAGGCCTAAAGCCAGGCTTGCAACAAATAAGTAAACACTTTGTATACGCTGAATCATAACTAAAAATTTTAATGCAAATATAAGAAAACTGAACACAAATTTTCTTTAAATTTTCGTTATAAAGAACTACAAATTTGAAAGTTGAAGTACTTTTTTTCCTATTTTTTTAAGATTTATATTATTCTTTTATTATATTTGCAAAAGAATAAGTATTTCCATAAACTATTTTCTACTTAAATTTTTTATAACATAAAGCACGTAAAAAAATTTATCATATAATTAAAACTCCTTATTTAAAAATTAAATAAAATTTTCATGTACGACATTATTGAACTTAATGGCAAATTGGTTTCGGAACTGCGTGAGATAGCTAAAAGCCTTAACATTCCTAAAGTTGATAAATTATTAAAGCAAGATCTTATCTACAAAATTTTAGATCATCAGGCGTTAAATCCTACCAATGAAGAGCTAGAAAAAGAAGAAAAAGAAAAAGGGAAAAAAGAAATTAAAAAACCAAGCCGGGGAAGGCGTGCACGTATTCCGCGTGAGCCCGAAAAAGTGGAACCGATCAAAAAGAAAGAACCAGAAGAACCTTCTATTGACGAACCTGTTTTTTCAACCAATCCTGATACTGAGCAAGAAGTCAAACCTAAAAAAAGCAGGATAGAACGTAACGAAAATATTGAAATTCCTGAGAAAAAAGAGACTCCAAAACAGGACAACCCGAAATCAGAATACGAAGTTAAACGCGATGATTTTCTTTCAGAGCTAGAAGGCATTGTGTCTAGCGAGGGCGTTCTTGAAATCATGCAGGATGGCTATGGTTTCCTTCGTTCATCAGATTACAATTACCTGAACTCTCCCGACGACATTTACGTTTCTCAATCACAAATTAAATTATTCGGATTAAAAACCGGTGATACCGTGAGAGGGACCATTCGTCCACCAAAAGAAACCGAAAAATATTTTCCGTTAATTAAAGTTGAGTTAATCAACGGGCGCAGGCCGGAAGAAGTACGCGACCGTATTCCTTTCGATTTCTTAACGCCCCTGTTCCCGGACGAAAAACTTTCGTTAACCGGACATCCACAAGAAACCATTTCAACCCGTGTAATCGACTTGTTTACGCCTATTGGAAAAGGACAACGTGGGTTGATTGTGGCTCAACCAAAAACCGGTAAAACGGTTCTTTTAAAAGAAGTTGCCAACGCCATTGCTGCCAACCATCCCGAAGCCTATTTAATTATTTTGTTAATTGATGAACGCCCGGAAGAGGTAACAGACATGGAACGTAGCGTAAAAGCCGAAGTCATTTCATCTACTTTTGATGAACCGGCAGAACGCCACGTAAAAATTGCAAACATTGTGCTGGAAAAAGCAAAACGCATGACCGAGTGCGGCCACGACGTAGTTATCCTGCTCGACTCTATCACCCGTTTGGCAAGGGCTTACAACACTGTTTCTCCGGCATCGGGCAAAGTATTATCCGGTGGGGTGGAAGCCAATGCCCTTCAAAAACCAAAACGTTTCTTTGGCGCAGCCCGTAAAATCGAAAACGGCGGTTCATTGACCATTATCGCTACTGCCCTGATCGACACCGGTTCTAAAATGGATGAAGTAATCTTCGAAGAATTTAAAGGTACAGGCAATATGGAGCTTCAGTTGGATCGCAAATTATCGAACAAACGTGTTTACCCGGCTATCGATTTGGTGGCATCAAGTACACGCCGCGAAGATTTGCTGCTTGATAAAGAATCGCTGCAACGTATTTGGGTACTGCGGAACCACTTGGCCGACATGAACCCGCTGGAAGCCATGGAATTCCTGAAAGACAAAATCAGGTTCACTCAAACCAACGAGGAATTTTTAATCTCGATGAATGGATAACCATTAAAAATTAATATATTAAAAAAGGCTGTTACCCGTAGGTTCCAGCCTTTTTAATATATATTTTAAAACTATCAAAAATCATTCATTATTCTTGAGGAAGGCTTATCTTCAACCTCTCTACCGAAGGTTGGGGATCTTTATACGAAATAGACAACGTTTTATTTTTCCCATCTCTATTAACCCTAATCTTATAAACAGACCAAAGCTGTTTGTCATATTCAAATAAATAAAACATCGGGGATTCTTTGTATTCACGATATGAAGCTGCTCGATCTACTTTTCTTACCATCACAATAATATCATTTTCCTGTAAGCCAATTTTTTCGGCATAGCTGCCGGGAATTATTTTTGCTATCTTATTAGGATTCACACGGTCTACATATATTCCCCAATCATTATAAGCTAAATCAAATTGCCATGCTATAACAGGATAAGATTTCAGCAATAAAGGATATTCCTCTTTTGCTTTATTAAGGATTGTTGTTTTTTCATTTTCAGTTCTTTCATAAGTAGCTTCCCATATAACGGGGGGAACCTTATTGTCAGCAAGCTTTGTTCGATTTGCATCCATGAAAGCTATTTTTAGCACAGTCAGGTATTCAGTTCTTGTATAATCTCCTTCTGTTCTGGACTGGATATTTTTTCTTGTTTCCCAGCTTTTGGTCCAAATATTATATGTTGTATTATATCGGGTATAGAGTTTCTCTGTTGGCGGAACATATTGTTCTTTTTTATCAGAAAAGAAATCAATAAAAACCAAGAAATCAGGGTTCTCTTTATCTCTCGCCAATCCTTTAGATTCTAATATATTTTCAATAACCGAAGATAATTCTTTTTCAATTAATGGTTGTTTTTGGTTAGTGTATTCAAAATCAAAAGTTTTATATGCAAGAAAATCGATTTCCTTGTCGCTTAGTATTTGGTGGGAACTTTCAGCATCATTAGTCTGTCTCATAATCCAACTGTGCCTGACACTACTCCCTAAATTATAATTTATTTTTGTTGAAAAATAATAGGGGCCCCAAAGGGCATTTAAAGAAGCTTTTCTTTTTATCGCTATTTTAATGGGTTCTGGACATCCCATACGGTTCACCGTAAACTCTACCTTTGATCCAACATCTCCTTTACAAAAATCCATAAACTTCTCCCTAGCAATATTATGCACATCTACCCCATCAACATGGGTAATTATATCTGCATATTTCAAATAATTATTCCCAATATAATTCTCATTAATATTAGGATCAACCCAGGTGATAAAAAAATACCCCTTTCCCCAGTTATTATTCCCCTCACTGAAAGCTATTCCAACATCGCCTTGTTTCTGGGCAAATAACACAAATGGAAGCATAAAAAGAATTACAAAAAACGGTTTCTTTTTCATAACATCATATTTTAATTTATTAATACTTCGCTGCAAAACGGCCATCCCAAAACATATGTAAAGTAGGCGGTTGCTGGCTTCAAAGTTATTAAATTGTAGAAATTTGAAACAGAATATTCTACTTTAATTTACTCTCGTTTCGTCTATTTAGCCAACATTAGTTATTCTTTTGTCATAATTATTGTATGTATCTTCCGTTCTTATCAGATGTTACAAGCATTAAATCTTGATTCCCAATACTTTTTAGCAACGCCCTTCAAAAACCAAAACGTTTCTTTGGTGCAGCCCGTAAAATTGAAAACGGTGGTTCATTAACCATCATCGCTACGGTCCTGATCGACACCGGCTCTAAAATGGATGAAGTAATCTTCGAAGAATTTAAAGGTACCGGCAACATGGAGCTTCAGTTGGATCGCAAATTATCGAACAAACGCGTTTACCCGGCTATCGATTTGGTGGCATCAAGTACACGCCGCGAAGATTTGCTGCTTGATAAAGAATCGCTGCAACGCATTTGGGTACTACGAAACCATCTGGCCGACATGAACCCGCTGGAAGCCATGGAGTTCCTGAAAGACAAGATCATGTTCACTCAAACTAACGAGGAATTTTTGATTTCGATGAATGGATAGACACAAAATTATTCTTTAGATATAAAAGCTGTTTTCGAAAGAAGACAGCTTTTTTGTTTACAGAAAGAATCTAATTCCTCTTTTAAAACCTATTATACATTGATTTATTTTATATATTTGACTTGATGCTTCTCCCCGGCATTAGGGATAATTATATTATGAACAATGGTTTTAATTTTTAATAGGTTTGAAAGGTTCTACGATTAATTCAATCTTGGCAGTTTTATTATTTTCAATTCACATTCCGGGATTAGCCCGGGATTTAAACATCAGTACAAAAACTGAACATATTGAAATAGTAAACGACACTGTATTCAATAGAAATATTAGTGTACTCATCAAACAAAGTTCTGAAGAAAGTATTTTTCCTATTTTCTATGATTATGAGTTAGAAAGAATATCTGGCATTAAGGTATATATTAAAAAAGGAAAGCGGTTTAAAATCCTGGAAGACCCAATTATTCACAATGAAGATTTCAACTCTGAATTAATTTCCAGTAAAAGAGTAAAGTCCATTATCATTCCTGCTGAAACTGAAGCAAAAATCACCTATAGAGTTTCATGTAAAGAATTAAGATATTTCTGTGATTTACCCCTATTCAACTATGATAATGCTGACACCCTAGATTACCAGATTACAATACCTGAAACACACCATTTTTTTTACAATACATTATATATAGATTCTTTGAAATATCTGCTTATTGATTCTTCTAAATTTAACAATCAAATGCAGTTTCGTTTTAAAGCAGTTCCGGTTAAAGTAGAACCTGACTTTATGATGTACTTTGGCATTTATAGAGACATAAGGGCTCCACTAATAAGAACAACGGTTATTCCAACGGCTTCGGGTGAAAATAAAACCGAATATTTAAACAACTGGTTTCTCCGTAAAGTAGAGACTGTAAGAGGCCTAGATTCATTAGCTATAAATAAAATTAACGAAATAACAAATGGCATAACCGACTCAACCGAAATCGCAAACACCCTTTATAATTATGTAAGAACAAATTTTAAATATGTCGCCATTGAGATAGGCATAGGCGCATTTATTCCATCGCATGTAAATGAAGTTTTTAAAAACAAACATGGTGATTGTAAAGACTTATCAAATTTCCTTTGCGAAGCCTTAAATTACAAAGGAATTAAAAGCCATATTGCACTAGCAGCTACGTTTCACCATATTTGCGATTGCGATTTCCCGGCCTTATGTTCGGCTAATCATATTGTATGCGTGGCATATTTAAATAACAAACCTATTGTGCTGGATCCAACGGATCCGATTCATATACCGGGAACCCCTGTTCAAAGCATTCAGGAAAAAACAATCCTAATTCTCAATCCCGATGGCGGGGAATATTATAAATTAAACAGATTTGCACCTCAAGACAATATAATCAACTACGAAGTTGAGTTAAATACAGATTCTGGCAAATCGTTACAAGGGAAATTTAAAGCTATTTACACTGGCATTTCCGGAAACTTTTTAAAATGGATGTTTTATGGCAGCAAAGAAGATGAAAGAGAATGTATCGGAAAAAAGTATTATGAATTGATATTTAACAACCAATCGGTAACAGCGCTCACGGTTAACAGCCATTCTGACACGGTTAATATTGAAGGCAAGCTATCTGTCGATCTGAAAATATTTAAAGATAATGATAGCCGATATTTATTCATCGACTTTTTACCCCGTTTAATAGATACAGAAAACAGGGAAACCCTGCTTGAAGGAACACACCTGGGTAGCACAATCGATAAAAAAGTTAAGCTGACAATTAAAATGCAGGAACCTTTTAACGCATTTAAGCAGATTGAACATTCATTCTCAGATAAAGGTGTTTCCCTTGACCTGAAGATAAGCAACCCGGCTGATTCTATAATAGAATGTAACTACGAGTTTATTCTTGATTACATCTTCATTAAAAAAGAAAACCTTAATACAATAAACGAAATACTGAAATCGTACAAAAAAATAATCAATGAGCCCATTATTCTCGAAAACAAAATTTAAACAGCACCTTCTCTTTTGTCTAAGCTTTATTTGCATCGGTGTTTTTGCCAATGACAGTATTCCTAAACAACCATTTAGCGAAGTGTGTAAAAACGCTGATGCTTACATGTTATATTCATATACAGATGTTGCTTACAGTAAATCATGGAGGAATTACAGAAGACATGTTTCTTTCCAAAATAAAATTGTAATTAATAATAAATCCGGGGTTGACAAGTTTGCATTTCTAAGTCTAAGTAAATCAACCATAGATGATTTAAGTACTATAACTATTAAAACATTAAAGTCAGACGGAAGCATCGTAAAATTAGATTCAAGCCTTATTTTAAATCGCCAAAAAAAAGAAGAACAAACAGATCTGATAAATTTTCCGATTCCCGGGGTTGAAGCAGGAGATACGATTGAAATTAAGTATACGTATACCCATAAGTTAAAACTTTATGAACTAGGGGATTTTGTAAACCTATTCAATGCCATTCCCAGTTTAAATACCGAATACACCATTCAAACTCCTCCCAATCTGGTCATTATGTATAAAGAGTACAATGGATTTCCTAAACCTCAGGTATTGGTAAATGACACCCTAATTTATTGTGTATTTAAAATGAAAGAGGTTAAAGCTTTGGAAGGAAACAACTACACCTGTTTGCCCTGCGAATTACCCTATATCTTTTATTCGGTTAACAATAAGGACGATGATATTAGAAACTGGAAAGATGTTTACAACCAGGAATTTAATTACATGACCCAACCTTTATCACTAGACTATGAAAAAAAATCGTACTACCGTCGCTGGAAAAAAAGAATTATTGATGACGAAAAAGACAGTAGCAAATATTACAAATTCGAGCTTCTACATAACGACATTCTTAAAAATTTCGCAATAGAAGAACCGAAAGAAGAAGAATTTATAAAATCCACTGGATACTTTTTAAAAGAACAGCGTTTTGATCCTATAAGTATCCGACGCTTATACCGTCAATTGTTAGAGGACTTAAACATTAAATATTGGGCCGTATTTGCCCGTAGTAAACGATCGGGAGAGATTGACCCGGGCTATATCAGAAAAGGGGAATTTGATCACATATTTTTTGCATATGAAAATGGCAAGGGATTTCTTAGCTTTTTGTACCCACACGATGTAAATTACAAATATCAGATTAATGAAATCCCAACATCACTTTATAATACAAAAGCCGTTATCGCACAACCGTTTTTAGAGGGTAAAATTAAGGCAAAAGACAAGTACATTAATTATGACTTAGAAGTGGCAGAAGCAGATTCTGTTCAAATTAATTTAATCACCTTGCCGGGGATGAATGCCAATTTAAATTATCTGAATCAGTATATCTATTGTGATGTAGATATTGAAAACAAAAACACCACTTTTAATTCAAGCTTAAGGATTTCCGGCGGATTATCAACGGATTTAAGAAGGTTCTTTAGTATGCTTGATAAAAACCAGGAAATGAATGATTATTATAGTGCATTTGCCAAATTTGAAGATGATAAAACTGCTTTAGAAATTGACACCATTACGAATATTACTTTTAAAAACACAGCTCCTTTTTTATACAATTTCAATGCAAAAGGCACAATCAAAAATTCAGTCACATTTATAAGTGATAATATGATTAGTATTACCCTGGATAAATTAATACGAAACAGCAAAATTGAAAGCGAAAAAGATTCTATTGACTTGAATTATTATTTGGATTATAGCTATAGCGATGTAAGTACATTTAACCTGAAATTCCCACGTGATATTAAGGTGTTAAATCTTGAAGATTTTAACAGGAGTATTAAAAACGATGTAGGAGAATATTTTTTTCAGATAAGCTTAGGTTCATCAAACGATGAACTTGTAATACAATCAAGTTATATAATTACAAAAGACTTCATTGATAAAGAGGAATATGTACAATTAAAAGAACTGAACAACTTGGTGCAGGAAGTCAAGAATTTTCGTTTACTTATAAAAGTATTATAAATGCCACATTGGTCTACATATAAACTAAAAGACATGAAATACAAACAGATTTTTATTATCACCATAATTGCACTAATTGGTATTCAAAGTAATGCCTACACTCAAAACTCCACCACCATTGAAACTATAAATACCAAAACGGATACCTTGTATGACATTGAAAGAAGGTACAAAATTCCGGAGAATGGCATTGATTCTAACACTAATTTTGACAGTTTAGAATTTACGGAACGAAGAATTCCTAAAGTAAGAACAATCTTTAAAAAGGGGAAAACTTATCGCTACAAAGCAATTTATTTGGCTTCAAATAAAGATACGCTGTCCAATGGCTTTGTATATATGAAAACAACCGGAAAAAGGTGGGAATGGCAACCGGAGAAACAAGATTTAATCTATTATGAATTCCCAGATTATAAAGCCGATTCTATAAAATTAAGAAATCACAAAATAAATAAAGAACTTCAATTATGGGAAGAAAAAACAGGGGAAGGTGTTATTGAGAATGTGGAACAGGTATGGATGCACCCCATCCGGAACAACCAATACAAATTTACAGAGGTCGCTCCTTTCCCGAAAGTTTCTTTCCCCATAAAAAAAGGTAAAAAATGGGACGGTTCGTTAAATATTAATGACGGCTGGGGAGAATGGGATGGAGAAACGATAAAATACAAATACAAAGTATCCGGTCAGACAACTTACCTGCTAGGAAATTTAAAAATTGACTGTTGGATTATTAAAAGTGTTTCTACATGTTCTTTAGGAAACTCAAAGCTAACGATGTTTTTCAATAAAGAATACGGTTTTGTTAAAATGGAATACCGTAATTATGAAAACGAAACATTAGTTTTTAAATTAATAAATATGGAGGAAAAATAAACCAACTATGGATATTAAATTCATAATGGTTTATTTTTTATATTTGAAATAATGCTTCTCCCCCGGCATTAAGACTTGTTCTCGTACAAAGCTGCGGAATAAATAATGATATTGAAAAGACATAAGAAAAATAACACATATTGGTTTGTACATACGTTGGTATTAATACTATGAGCACACTGCAAAGAATATTAGCAATCTTGATTCTGATACAATTTAGTTGTTCGAGACAAGTTCTGTATGTTCCAGATTTTAGTGAACAAATAGATTACGATATAAGAGAAATAAAGTATTCTGGTAGCAACATGACTCCTGAAAATGCTATTAATTATAAATTCTTTAATATATCGGGACAACTTATCGAACAGATTGGTCATGAATACAGGATAAAATATTTCTATGATTCGGTAGGTAATTTAATTGAAAAGTATAACTGTCGTATGTATAATTGTGAGATTGGGTGGAGAGATTTAATGATTTATAATGACAATAAAAACCTGATTGGAATATACAGGACTTTAGTAACAGCAGTCGATTTGGATACAGTTAAATTTGAACAGATTAAATTCTATAATGAGAGCGGTAAGATATTCAAAGAATTAATTGATAGAGGTTCAAATATGCAAGGTGACAAGTATGAGATTTGGAGAGCTTATTTATATAATGACGAACTGATTAACAAAGAATTTGATATTGAAAACGGCGACACTACCTGGATTGGAAAATACTCCTATGATGATACAGGAAAATTAAAAAACATTACTCGGATTCGTGGTAAACTAAAAGAGGAGAAAAAATTTGTTTATAACGAGAATGGACGATTAATCAAAGAATCAATTGAAAGTAACGAATACCCTTTGACTGAAAACTTATCTTTTAGTGTTAAAAACAATACAATAATGTACGATTATGACTCACTGGGTAGATTGATTAAAGAAGTGACTTTAAACCATAAAGGGGAAGTTTATCGGACGTTTTTATATAGATTTGATTAAAAAAGTACTAATGCCAACACACAATATAGCCAATAAGGGTTTCATGGTATGCGAAGGTTTTTAGCCCGCTTCAACTTTCCATGTACCTTGATAGTAAATCGCACGCAATCCCCAACGATTTCATACCGCCATCCGTTGAATCACATTCAGCTAAAGCTGACTTTTTGCCCCCTTGCTGCATAACATCCTGTCGCTCCAAAAACGACCGAAGCCAAAATAAACACGATTTTAGGAACAAAAAAACAACCCTCCAGCGAATAACGAGCGGATTTTAGATTTACATTTGCACTTTTTTATTACTGAACAATGAATAGTATTTTCAGGCCAAAATTTTTCAGCCTTCTCAAAACAGGCTTGGATAAAAAGCAGGTAACAAATGACGTTTTATCAGGTATTGTTGTCGGAATTGTAGCTTTGCCATTGGCAATTGCGTTTGCAGTTGCATCAGGGGTATCGCCCGAAAAAGGATTGATAACCGCAATAGTTGCAGGCTTTTTGATTTCGTTTTTGGGAGGGAGCCGTGTACAAATTGGAGGGCCAACAGGTGCCTTTATTGTAATTGTATATGGTATTGTTGAACACTATGGCATTGACGGACTAATAATTTCAACCATACTTGCCGGCCTTATACTAATTGTTTTTGGATTATTCAAACTGGGAACATTATTAAAGTTTTTTCCCCATTCATTGGTCGTTGGTTTCACAAGTGGTATTGCCCTCGTAATTTTTTCAACACAAATAAAAGATGCTTTGGGCTTACCCATAAGCAAAATCCCTTCCGGATTTTATGAGAAATGGATGATTTATTTTTCAAATATCAATCACATAAACTGGATCGCTTTTGCCATAACCATGGTTACCATTTTAATCACCGTTTTTTCAAAAAAGATCACGTCTAAAATCCCGGGCTCTTTTTTAGCTATTGTGGCGATAACACTGGTGGTTTATATTTTCAAACTTGATGTTGCGACGGTCGAAACATTCTTTGGTTCGATCCCCAATAATTTTAGTTTTGTTTTCCCTAGCGTAAAACTTAATGAATTACAAAACTATTTTGCACCGGCAATTACCATTGCTTTGCTGGGAGGAATTGAATCTTTACTTTCTGCAGTTGTAGCCGACGGGATGATTAGCGGGAAACATCGTTCAAATACAGAGCTGATTGCACAGGGAATTGCAAATATTATCACTCCTTTTTTTGGAGGAATTCCTGCTACAGGCGCAATTGCACGTACAGCAACAAATGTTAAAAACGGGGGAAGGACTCCAATATCGGGCATGGTACACGCAATCACATTGCTCCTGATAATGCTGTTTCTCGGACGCTGGGCAAAACTGATCCCCATGTCTTGCCTGGCCGGAATTTTAATCATTGTCGCTTATAATATGAGTGGGTGGCGGTCTTTCGTGTCTATTCTGAAAGGTTCGTACTTTGACGTACTTATTTTGCTCACAACATTTTTTATAACAGTGTTCTTTGATTTAACCTTAGCCATCGAAATCGGCGTACTCTTATCAGCAGTACTCTTCATGAAAAGAATGTCTGATATTAGCGAGAAAAGAATTGATTGTATTGTAGATAACGACCTGATAGAAAATTATTCCGACCTACCAGATATGGTCAAAATTTATGAGATTAGCGGCCCCTTATTCTTCGCTTCCGCCAGAAGGTATTCCGAAGCAATTGAGGAAATCGGATTAACATGCAAAGTCTTGATTATACGGATGCGGCATGTTTCATTTATTGATCAAACCGGATTGCATAATTTAAAGGATGCCGTAAAAATATTACGAAATAAAAACATAACGATTTTATTATCAGGCGTGAACTCTGAGATTAAAGAAGAATTAATAAAATATCATTTAAACAAATTAATTCCCGTTGATTTAATCTTCGATAACTTTAAGATTGCAACAAAAAAAGCATGCGAAATAATAGAACACACAGAACCAAACACAACGATTAAACGTTCGTAGTATAGACGCAACTAAGAAATCCTGCAAAGCTTCTACTGAAAAGAACATCAAATGTTAGAGGAATTTTTTACACCAATTTTTTAGAATAATTACGCATTTCATTCTCCCAGAATTCCTTATATTTGAGCGTATTAATTCTTACTAACCATGAGACACCAAAATATCCTTGAACTTATTCAAGATAATAACCATGCCTTTATGAACCGTACCGGCAAAGATTTCCAGGCAGAGATGCAGCATGGCCAAAAACCGCTCATCACCTTGGTTTCCTGTTCCGATTCGCGCGTTCAAAGTGAAGCTTTACTGGGCAATTCGTTTAACAAAATATTTACGGTTCGCAATATTGGGAACCAAATATTCTCTAACGAAGCCTCGGTCGATTACGGCGTGCTGTACCTCAAAACCCCGATACTGCTCATCCTTGGGCATAGCGATTGCGGGGCAATAAAAACTTTCAGGGCTGGCTACAACAAAGAACCGGATTCTATCAAAGCCCGGCTCGACCAACTTCTTCCGGCCCTCACCCCTACCGATGAACTTAACACCTGCATCAACAACAACATCAACTACCAGGTAAAAATTGCCCTGGAAAAGTACAGCGAAAAAATCAAAAAAAATGAGCTACTGGTCATTGGGGCCTTTTACGATTTCAAAAATGATTACGGACAAGGTTTCGGGAAAGTAATTATCCATTCGGTTAATGGAGAGGTTCAGGGGTAACCTAACAATTATATTGCTATTTTTGAACATTTAATTCCAAATTAATTAAAATGAAGATATTTTTCCCTTTAATTATATTATCCATTATTTTATCATCTACAGTTAGTTTTGATGAATATCCAATTATCAATAAGAAAAAGTTTATTCAGGTTGATAGTTTGATATTAGATAGGTTACCTCAAACGAACTATGTTTTATCATGCGCAAGGCTTCAATGGAAACTTCAAAAATCGCACTTTGCCAATCATTACTTTATCATTGAATGGGGATGCGGTTCACCTTGCCAGATGTATGCAGTATTCAATCAAATTGACGGGAAATTCATCGGTTCGTTCAACACTTCAAATGGTTGTGAATACAAAAAAGATAGCCGTTTAATTATTATCAATGCCGATCCTCACTTTGAAATGGAGGAAAGATATTTAATCATTGAAAATAACAAACTTAAAGATTTGACGAAGTAACAATAAGTTTTAATCTTTAGCTATTAGTGCGAACCTAAAACCTCGAAAGGATCTCAACAACCAACAAGTAAATAAATACGGCCAGCGAAAGTCCTAAGAGGGCATTAACCAACCAGGAGTTCACCTCTTTTTTTAGCAACTTAAATTTGTTATTAAGGATCAAAAGCGTGATTGCCAAAAAAGGCATAAAGAAAGAACCGGAAACAGCATATAAAATAATCAGCCAAACTGGTTTGCTAGCAAATAATAAAATCATTGGCGGGATGGCCAGAAAAAGTAAAAAATATTGATATGATTTCCTGCTGGTATAATCCCCTTCATTTTTAGTTGAGGGATTATATTGGCTGTAAAAATCGGCAAAAAGACATGGAACGCCTTGCCAAACACCAATCATGGAAGAAAATACCGCGCCCCAAAATCCGAACAAAAAAATCCATTTCCCAAAATTCCCGCTTACACTTCCCATTTTCTCTGCCAAAGCAATCACCATTTCGCTCCCTTTCATCACTTCGGGTTTTACCCCGGCAGAAATAATCATAATAGCCACTCCAAAAACAGCTGTCAAAGTATAAGCCACTCCCAAATCAATTCGGCTTCTTTTCAAAAAAGATTGTCCCTCCCATTTTTTTTCACGCATCCAATAACCATAACTCAGCAGGGTAACACTTCCACCTACACCTCCAATAACACCTAAAATAAATTTTACAGAATTGGGCGGAACAGTGGGAATAAAAATCCCTTTAAAAATTTCATTCAGATCCGGAGCAATCAACACTGCCGAAACAATGGTAACAACAAACATCAGGGCAATGAACAAACGCATCAGTTTTTCGACCAATTTATAATGGCCTACAAACACAATAGCTAAGGCGATAAGCGAATGGATAATTCCCCATTGGGTTACATTTAATGCAGGAAGCAGCGCATGTGCAGCTAATCCGCAGGCAGCCATCAAGGCACCGGAAACAATAAAGCTCCACAAAAACAAATACACCAAAAAATACCACGAGACAAAAGAAGGCAGGTGATTTTTCCAACCATTTAAAAGGCTCTCTCCACTAACCAACTGATAGCGGGAAATCCCTTCATTTAAAACATATTTTAGCACCCCGCCCAAAACGGCAGCCCAAAGCAAAACATAACCGTATTCGGCTCCCGATAGCGCAGCAGCAACAAGATCGCCAGCTCCTACGCCGGTTGCAGCCACAACAATGCCGGGTCCAATAATCTTTAACAGTGATTTATTTTTCATAGGAAAGGGCAAAAATCGCACATTATTAATCAATGTCCAAATATAATGATTAACTATAAATGATCCCGGATTTTACTTTTTACAGGTACATTCTTCCCGTCGATACGACCAGTACATAATGAACACCGCAGCTATCACAAATAAAATAGACAAGCCAAAGGTAGCCGTGTAGCCAAATAATTCATAAAAGAACACTCCAAACAATGGCGCAATAATGGCTCGTGCCCCTACCAACGATAAATGCAACGATTGGTAAGTCCCGGCTTCATGGGGTTTGCAGAAATAGGACGAACCAATGTTCCACAACAAAACCATGCTTGCGGCAAACACCCCGTGGAATACAATATACGCAATTAACGAATAATACAATGTAATGTTCCAAAAATCAAAACAATAAGGAACATAGCTAGTAAGAGCCAAAAAGAAAATATACAAGCCAAGGGAAGTATAAGTGATAACGCCAAACATGCGCGGATCAATTTTTCCCATCAACTTCCCGAAGAAGGGCAATATCGCGATAGCCACAATATTATAGGCGTTCCGGTAAAAAGCAACGCTGGAGTAGTTCAAATTCAGGTGATCGTAAAAATAGATGTACAAAATGGGATAGGTAAACATAAAGGCAAATCCATACAGCATAAAACCCGCTTCAAAATGGCGATACGGCACATTTTCTTTCAATATCTTATACATATTTTTCCCGGATTGCAGCACAGACTGAAGAATGGATCTTCGGATCGTTTCGGGTTCTTCAGTAGGAAACTGAATACGGGTCAACAGAAACACCGAAAACACGCCAAGGATTGAGATCAGCGGAAAAACATACACAAAAATATAATTGTCGGCATCCAGCCAAAGGCCATATACAAAGGTTATCACCAACATTACAAACTTATTCAAAGATGTAGAGATGCTGTATAAACGGCTGAAATTTTCATGGCGGTAATTCGATTTCAGTAAAAAATTGATGGTTGGGTAAATCACGGGGTTCCCTAAATAATAAACCAGGAAAATTGCCAAAAATATGTAATGATATAGCGAGTTTCCATCCAGAGATGTTGACGATCTCGGAAAAAGGATCAGAAAAAACAAGGGTAAACGGGTGAGCAAGCCAACCATAAAAACCAGCCGCTTGCGGTTCTTGGTTCTGCGTATAAACTCGTTAATAAACAAAAGGAAAACAAAAACCACGGTCGAAAATTGAAACAATACTCCCAATTGCAGGTTTGAGCCCTTCAAACTTTTCAGAAACACAAATTCGTTTAAAGCTAGCACACCAAGGATTACCCCTTCCAACAAAGTATAAATAGTATGCAGTCTAAAGCTTTGTTTTTCAAGCGGGTTTAAATCGAGTTTATGCAGTCGTATCATGCTGCAAAAATAATTATTTAAAGTATAGATTAGCCATCCGTTTAATAATTTTATTTATAACTATTCTAAATAATTAGTATCTTTGATAAAACTTAAAACAACAATGAAAAAACTTATAACGATGATAATAATATTAAGTGTGGTTACAGGCGCACAAGCTCAACAATCTTTACACGATTTCACCGTAAAATCCATCGACGGGAAAGATTACGATTTAGCACAACTAAAAGGCAAAAAAGTACTGGTGGTGAACACCGCTTCAAAGTGCGGATTAACCCCACAGTACAAAGAACTTGAAGCTCTTTACAAAAAATACAAGGATCAAAATCTTGTAATCATCGGTTTTCCGGCAAATAATTTTTTAAGCCAGGAACCCGGCAGTAACGAGGAAATAAAAGAGTTCTGTCAGCTAAACTATGGAGTTAGCTTTCCGATGATGGCCAAGATTTCCGTAAGAGGAAAAGACATACATCCGCTTTACAAATGGCTAACCGAATCAACGCAATCGGAAGTTTTGTGGAATTTCCAAAAATATTTAATTGATGAAGAAGGGAAGATTGTAGATTTTTTACATCCCAAGAAAAGCCCGATGGATCAAAAAATCATAGACTTTATTACCGCTGATTAAACGAGTAAACAGGAGGCAGCGGCACCATACAGTCAGGACATATTCACTGCCGCTGCTTACTGAAACTTTCCCTTCCTTTTAATCAAAAAGGATTATCTTAGTAAAAATCAAACATCAGCAACATGAACATCGACGCTTTTTTCAAACTTACTTACGGACTTTACATTGTATCATCAGCCCATGGCGAAGAAAAAACCGGGCACGTTTCAAACACGGTGTTCCAGGTTACGGCCACCCCGCCCAAATTTGCCATTGCCACCAACAAAAACAACCAAACCACTGGGGTCATCGAGAAAAGCAAAGCCTTTAGTATTTCAGTGCTACAACAAGATGTTGACCTTGAATTCTTAGGCCCCTGGGGATTTAAGAGCGGTAAAGAGATCAATAAATTTGAAAATATCAACTACAAAACAGGGGAAACTGGTTCGCCCATTATTACCGACAAATGCATTGCCTGGTTCGAATGTAAAGTAACCGACACCATAGACGTAGGCACACACCTATTATTCATCGGCGAATTGATTGATTATGATTTGTTGGATGATGATGCCCCCCCACTGACCTACGATCACTACCGAAAAGTCATTAAGGGGGTATCTCCTAAAAACGCCCCAACCTACCTTGGCGACCGGGAAGAAAAAAAATTTGAAGATAAAAAAAAGTCCTCCGGCGAAAAACAACTTTATCAATGTATTGTTTGCGGGTGGATTTACGATCCAGATGTTGGGGATCCCGACTCGGGCATTTCTCCCGGAACCGAATTTGAAGACATCCCCGACGATTGGATGTGCCCGATTTGTGGCGTAACAAAGAAAGATTTCAAACCGATTTAAACCAAGCTTCACACAATTCCCAAGCAAAGAAGTTAAACGAAACTCCTGAAAAAAGGAGCGGATTCAGTATCTTTGAAAATATTTCAGGAGAATTTAATATTCTTCCAACAAAACGCATAAATAAAAATGAATACTTACCTTGACTGTATCCCCTGCTTTGTTCACCAGGCACTTCGTGCAGGACGAATAGCAACAAACGATGAAGAAAAGATGAAAGAAATTCTGGACAGAACCGGGGAAATGATAAAAACCATATCGTTGCAAAGCACGCCTGCCGAAACCGGAACCATGGTGTATAAAATTGTCAGCGAAGTTACCGGGGTAGCTGATCCTTACAAAAAAATCAAAGAACAACATATTGAAGAGGCAAAATCAATTTACCCGGAACTAGAAGACATGGTTAAGCAATCGGACGACCGGCTGCTTACGGCCATCAAAATTGCCATTGCAGGAAACATCATCGACCTGGGCGTAAACCATGAGTTTGACATCGTAAGCGATGTAAAAAAAATACTGCAACAGGAGTTTGCCATTTTTGATTATGATGCGTTTAAAAACAGCTTAAAAAAAGCAAAACAAGTTCTTTACCTTGGAGACAATTGCGGCGAGTCGGTTTTCGATAAAATATTAATTAAAGAGCTCCACAAACCGGTTCAATACGTGGTGCGCTCCAAACCCATTATCAATGATGTAACCACGGCCGAGGCCATTGCTTCGGGCATTGACGAGGTTGCTGAAATTATTGAATCGGGAAACCAGTCGCCCGGGATAATCCTGAACCACGCCAACCCTGATTTTTTATACCGCTTTAACCGTGCCGACAT
This sequence comes from Bacteroidales bacterium, assembly GCA_963664245.1. Taxonomy (GTDB): domain Bacteria; phylum Bacteroidota; class Bacteroidia; order Bacteroidales. The sequence continues at coordinate 245,507 of OY760934.1, read as the reverse complement.
GGTCATCAGTAAAGGGCAGGGAAACTTTGAAGGGTTGTCGGGCTGCAACCGGCAGGTGTTCTTTTTACTGAAGGCAAAATGTGCCGTCATTGCCCGCCACATCGGCGTTAAAAACGGGTCTATCATACTTAAAGAAATAAACACTCAAACGCATGGATAAACTGGAAATATTACGCGAACAGGTCTCCGGTTGCGAAAAATGCGAGCTGCACCGACAACGAAACAATATTGTTTTTGGCGATGGAAACCCGGAGGCAGAAATCATGCTAATTAGCGAAGGCCCGGGATACCACGAAGACATGCAGGGCAAAACTTTTGTCGGGAAATCGGGGCAACTGCTGGACAAAATTTTGGGAGCCTGCGGGTTTCAGCGCGACAAGCACCTTTTTATTGCCAACATTGTAAAGTGCAGGCCACCCAACAATCGCGATCCCCTGCCGCAAGAGCGGGAAGCCTGTGTTCCTTACTTATACCAACAAATTGAAATCATCAACCCTAAAATTATTATTTTACTGGGAGCAACCGCACTTAAGGGGCTGGTTGATCCAAATGCAAAAATCACCCAGCTCCGGGGAAACTGGATAAACTGGCAAAACCGCCTGGCAATGCCCACTTACCACCCATCGGCCCTGTTGCGAAACCAAAACCTGAAACGCCCGGTATGGGAAGATTTTAAAAAAATTATCGATAAATACCGCGAAATCGTTGACCCCAAGCATTATTCGGCACATTACTAAGGACTTGGTTTAATAAAATTTCTTATATTTGATTTTGTGGAAAATGCTTCTCCCCAGCATTTGGGTTGATAATTTTTGATTAATTCACCAGGAGAATTATTGAAATATATAAGTAAAATAACACACACTGGTTTATATATAAGTTGGCTGCAAGTTTAAGAAACATCCTACAAAAAATATAATTATGAGAAAATTATTGATTTTAAGCTTATGTATCTTGATTTTGGGATGCAGTAATAAAGACAATCGCACAATCAAGATTGTTGGTTTTTTGAGGAATTCTGAAGTAGCAATTGCAGAAGTAAAAACAGCTGATTCAACTTACATGGATACTATTGTTAATGGTAGATTTAGTTTTAATATTAGAGCAGAAAATTACATTGACTTGAAATTAGATGAGTGGATTCCTCTTTTTGTAGAATTTGGTGATAGCATTTTTATAGATTATGAAAGGTCTAAACAAATTCAATTTTCCGGGCTTGGTTTTGAAGAAAGTGAGTTTTTATATAAGAAAATGAACTTAATAATGGATTTAGGATTTGACGACCCAAGAAAAATTGATATTGCTCTGTTTTCTTCTGAGCCTGAAAAATTTATAGAAAAAATAGATAGTGTTAAGCAGATTAGAATAAAACATTTGAATGATTACCAAAAATTGAATCCCAAAATATCTAATTCTTTCTACAACACAGAAAATCTGCTTATCAATTACTTTTGGATTAACCAACAATTTGGGTATCCAGGTTTTTATGAGATGCTCACTAAAATTAAACCTGAACTTCCTGATAATTATTACAAATTCACTGACCAGATAGAAACTAACAATAAAGAACTCTTCAAATTCAATGATTACAAGTCAACTTTAATATCTTATTTAGATTTCAGGGCAAAAGAATTAAATGACAAATACACTCTTGCAAAGGAAATATTTACTGAAAGAGAAATATTCGAAGATATAATGCTCAGAGAGATTAATAGTCAAATAAATCTTAATGGTATTGATGGAATTGATAGTATATGCGATGACTTTCTGGCAATTATGAAAGACAAAGGACAAAAAGATTACCTGACAGGGAAATATAATAATTGGAGCAAGCTTGCAACAGGAAAAAAGGCTCCTGAATTTGAGATAATAGATAACAACGGAAATATTGTTAAGCTTTCGGACTTTCTGGGTAAATTTGTATACATAGATTGTTGGAGCTCATTTTGTGGACCTTGCATAAGAGAGATGCCCGAAATGAAAAAGCTTTCTGATGAATTGAAGAATGAAAATATCATTTTTGTATCGATATCAGCTGATAATGACAAAGAAAAATGGTTAAGTAAAATAAAAGAATTTGAATTAAATACCATTAATCTTTGTACTGAAGGGGCAACACATAAATTTAATGATGATTATAATGCAAAAGCTTTTCCGAGATATATTTTGATTGATGATAAAGGATTTATTATCGATGCGACAGCAGAAAAACCTTCGGTGATAAGGGAAGAATTAAAACAATTACTATAAAACCCAGCAGCCAACACATGTAACTGTTGCACAACAAAGAAATAGGCAAAATATTATTAACTTACGTCATGCAAGGGAATAAAGAATACCAAGAAAAACTATTTGTCAGTTTCCAACTAAGCCAGGTTGTGCCAGAGCAGAACTTTTACCGTAGGTTAAAGTCGATCCTGAATTTGGATTTTCTCCTCAAACAAACTGCGCCATATTATGGTGGTTGTGGACAAAAAAGTATAGACCCGCGTGTCTTTTTTAAATTATGCATTGTTGGCTATTTAGAAAATATTGTAAGTGATCGTAAGTTGATAGCACATTGCTCCATGCGTTTAGATATTTTGTATTTTCTTGGATATAATATAGATGAACCCTTACCGTGGCATAGTACTGTTAGCCGTACTCGCCAGTTATTTCCAGAGGGTGTCTTTGAAACTGTTTTTACAAAGATATTTGCTTTATGTGTTGATAGTGGGCTTGTGAGTGGGCATACCCAAGCAACCGATTCTGCTCCTATTAAAGCCAATGCAAGTATGGATAGCTTAGAGCTAAAAGTACCAGAAGAAGAGCTGGAAGAATATTTAACCAGAATAAGGGCTATCTCCAATGGAGACCAACAACCAATACGAAAAGCAAAAAAGAATAAAGCAAACCTGGCACAAAGACAGGTTTCTGCAAATAAAGATGAACTTAATGAAATAGCAGCACGGCAGAAAAAATGGAAAACAACCCAAAACACGCGGCAAGGGGCTAATTCTAAGCGTTCTAAATACACCAGTAACAAAACCCATTATAGTCCTACCGATCCTGATGCTCGCATTAGTGTAAAGCCGGGAAAATCCCGTAAGCTAAACTATCACGGGAACATTACCGTAGATACGGCCTTCAATGTAATAAGTGATGTACAGGCTTATCATGCCGATAGAGTGGACAGCAAGAACTTACAAGATATCGTTAAGAGAACCCATAAGCGTTTATGGAGATTAGGGCTGTTATGGACTAATATTCTAGCTGATGCTGGTTATAGTAGCGGAGATAATTATCAGTTTCTGGAACAAGAACATATACTTAGTTACATTCCAAAACATGGAACGTTTAAAGGTGGCCCAGAGGGTTTTACTTTTATAAAGGAACAAAACTATTGGTTATGCCCACAAGGCAAAAGGGTAATATTTAAAAAGCAAAAGCATAGCAATGACTCTTTACAAAACCATTACTATACCCGGCGAAGCGATTGTAAAGATTGCCCCAGCAGAAGTGTATGTATCGGAAAGTCTCATGAAAAAAAGATCGCAATAACAGCCTATTTGGATGAATACATACGGAATAATGAGAGGGTAAATAGTAAATGGGGCAGAAAAATGAAGGGTAAACGGCAATCAACAGTAGAACCAGCTTGGGGAAACCTTACTCAATACCTGGGATTACGAAAAATCAATACTTTGGGTATTGCCCAAGCCAATAAAGTGGTTCACATGGCTGCCTGTGCTTATAACTTGAAGAAATTACTAAAATATAATGTCAATAAGTACGAGACCAAGGTAAAGGCTCAAATGGCCTATATATATGAGCAAATTGCTGGTTTTTTCGCTTCATATAATGCTATTCAAGCCTTTTTTATTGAAATTAAATGCATAAAGTAATCAAAACCTGAATTATTAGGGATGAAAAAAAGTATTAACCAAATTGCAATTTATTTATTTTAATGCCTTTGTGCAACAGACACAAATGGTATAGTGCATGCGGGTTTCAGCGGTTTTTAAGCGTTTGTGGCTCGTAAAAAAAAGTCAGTGTAAACGGATACGTTTTCGCCCCATAATCCCCCACGACACCATACCATAAAACGTTGGATCACATTCAGCTAAAGCTGACCAAAATATTTTTGCACCCCGCTGAGCGGAAAATAATTTTCCGCTCTATTAAATGGAAAAATTTGCAGCTTCTTAATGAATTAAAAACTCCGTCCGGACTTTTATCAAAAATAAACACTTAGATCATCACTCCACCTTCAAATTCTCAACCAAATGCAATTTCTGCATTCTTTTGGCAGAGAAATAAATCCATAGCACCCCGCTAATAAACACAAGCAAAATAATGAGCAGCATCATATCCATCTGCATTTCAAAAGCATTACTGATAATGGAAGGGATCAAACCAATGGCCGAGGCCAAAAAGCCGATGATGATTCCAAGCAAGAGCAAGGCAAAATTCTCATAAAAAATAATGCCGAGTATCTTGGATTTGCTAAAACCAATGGCTTGTAGCAAAGCGATTTCATGTTTGCGGTCCAGCAGGTTCCGGATTAAAATCACACCCAAGCCAATCGTACCGATCAACACGCCCAATCCGCCGAGAATCATAAACACCGTTAAATAAGTATTGGTCACCGAATTAAACTCGGCCAGGCGTTCATCCGTGCGCTGGATTTCAATGCCATGATCCATAAAATTAGCCAGCAGTTCATCCCTCACATCCGCTTCTTTTTCAACAGAACCATCCACAAGCATCATTTTTGAACCACTCACCGACGGGAAATATTTGGTAAAAAATTTATCTGCAATCAGCAGGTTCCCCTGGAAAATACTCGGTTTCAAACCGGCTTTCAAAACCATGGCAATACGCTCGCCATCTTCGCTATTGTAGTAGAGCGTATCCCCTACGTTCATCATCAGTCCCCAAACAATTACGGTTTGATCAGCATAGGCCGGAATAACATTTTCACCCAGTTCCTGTTCAAGGGATTTCCATGGGTGCTCCGCATCAACCGAAGCATCTAATTTCTGGAAAGCAAAGGCTTGCTTCTGATCAAAAGCCGTGGGATCAACACCTAAAATCCGGGGCTTGGTCACCTGGTTCAGGTTCAAACAACTGGCATCATCGCCGCTCAGCTGATGAAATTGCACAAAATCCAGGCCGTCAAAATCGCCCGAAGCGTTCAAATCGTTTAATACGGGCAGGCTGGTTTCAGCCCAAAACAAGTAGCCCCCAGTACCGGATTGGGCATTGTTGGTTTGCCCGTAAAATGTTTTACGGTTGCCGCCGGTAATCAAAATGGTAAAAGTTCCCAAAGCCAGCAAAATAATCACCGATAAGCTACGTGTTTGGTTCAGGCTTATATTTCGTTTGATTAATGAAATCACGTTGAAATCAGGAACCGCTTTCCGGTGTTTAACCTTGTTCATGTAGAATTTCACCATAGAAAAACAGCTCACCAGAAACAAGGCACTGGCAATCATGAGCGAGCTCGGATCGGCCAAAGAACCGCTAAGAAAAATCACGATCACAGCACAAAAAGCCAACAAAGCCACCAACCACGACCAGCAATAATATTGCGGCCTTTCAATGCTGACCGTATTTACCTTTTTGATTAACTGGATAACGGGAGCCCGCAATTTGCTGGTGTTCACCCAGTAAATAATAATCAGGGCGATGATGATCCCGCTCATGGCTCCGATAAAAAGCGTTCGCGGAAGAATGATAATATCCAGCTCGTTGGTTCGTACAATGTCGTTCCAGATGGAATTTATGGCGCGCATGATGAGTTCGTTGTAAAGAATCCCGAGCAAGGCTCCGAACACACCGCCAACAATGGCAATCAGCGAAGATTCGTATAAATGAAGGCGTTTGATTTTCCGTTTGGTGAACCCCAGAGCCGCCATCACCCCCGACTGATCCCTGCGACTCTCAATATTCAGGGCATACAGCAGGCTCGTTAGTAAAATACTGGCAACGATCACGAAAAAGCTCAGGCTCAAAAACAACTCATCAAATCCGATGGCATTGGCTACAGCATGATCGCCTTCTTTGCGTACGTTCCTGAATTGCAAGCCCAAATCTTTGGGGTCAAGCTTGGCGCTGATCGTTTCATTAAGCTCATCAATGCTCACTTTATCCACATCAAAACGAATGGCCGTATGCTTACCAAAACGGTTCGCCCATAAAGTTACAGCGGTTTTATATGACAGGTAAAGCTTGGGCGTTCCTTTGTAGCGATTCCAGTAAGCTTCGTCTTTATCGCGGATGCGCTCCAGATCGACCGGCACGCCGGTTTCCCAGTCGTTGCAGCTTTGAGAAGTGGCAATGCCCGGAAAAGGCGGCATCAATGAGTTGTCCAGTCCGGCTTGCCCGGTGGGGATAATTTCTTTAACCACAAAAGATGTCCGTTCTTCTACCAACTTACGCATGGAACCGATCACATAAAAATCAACCTGCAAACTATCGCCTTTCCGAACCTTTAAATCATCGGCCAGCCATTGATTAATCACAACTTCATCCGGCTTTAAATAATCAAAAGTCGACATTCCCGAAGCAAATGAGTAAGGCGTTTCGCCCTTTTCCGACTTAATAGTGTTGACCAGATAAGTCAGAATTTCATTTCCGGGGAAGTCGTTAAGAATAACTTCGCTGATATTTTCCTCAAGAAAAATCCGTCTGGAGCGAAGTTCGATTTGATTGGTATTTTTTAGTTTTTCGAGGATGATCCCGGCATCGGAAGCGGTCCAGCTTGAGCGCAAGAGATCCGAAGTTTCCGTTCCCGGGTTTTCCAGCAATACCAAATTTGAGAAGCCGGACATTTCAATTTCTTCGGCCAAAAAATCTTTTGACACAAACACATTGTAAGGAGCCACCTGGTTGCTTTGCAAACTAAACCGCCCGAATTTATTTTTATCCGCAATCCCGACAATCTCCAACCGAAGAGCCGCCGAAGTTTCTTCATCCTGAACAAAAGGAGCATTGGAAGGCACAAAGCCCTTTTTCTCCACACGCAGGAGGAGTTCGTCACCGACACCCAATTCCAGGCGATGAGCCAGATTATCACTGATAATAACCTGGTCTTTTTTTAAATCAATATTTTTTAATCCGGCAAGCCCCCAAAAGTTTTCATCCACGCCCAGCACCTGCGCCTGGTTAATCCGGTTGGATGTGGCTGGATTGACAGCAATTCCATTCAGTTTTAAAACAGCCGCCGTACGGGAATTTATTTTCCCCGAAATAGTTTTATTTAAGCCGTCCGTCACAAAACGATCTCCGGCATCCAGTGCAAACTCAACTTTTCCCAGACGTTTCTCAAGCAAATCTCCCAGGCTCCCCCGCACCGAATCGCCGATAATCAAAGCCCCGGTTAAAATAGCCGTGCTGAGCATGGTTCCCAAAAAAACCGTAAGGTGGTTTTTGCTGTAAAACGCCAAGCTTCGGAGGATGTATTTGAATGTGTTCATTTTTAGTTTGGAGTTGAGAATTCGAAGTTAGGAGTTTTACATTTGTTTTAAACTTCCATCAATCAATTCATAAGCAGTTTGCATTTTATTCGCAAGTTCCCTGGAGTGGGTTACAACGATCAGAGCCACCTTTTGCTGTTGCTGCATTTTTACCAAAAGATCACCCACCTGCCCGGCCGATTTATGATCCAACGAACCAGTAGGTTCGTCGGCCAGAATAATTTGCGATTCATTAATTAAAGCCCTGACCACCGTTGCCCGCTGGCATTCGCCACCGGATAATTGTCCGGGGAACTGGTGGATTTTATCTTCCAACCCGACAACTGAAAGCAAGTCTTTGGCGCGCTGCTGATCTTTTTCTTTATTTCTATCAGGATTAGCAAGCGTGGGCAGCAACACATTTTCAAGCACTGTTAGCTGCGGCATTAAATGGTGCATCTGAAAAATGAAGCCGATGTGTTTGTTTCTGAACTCCGACAATTCCTTGTCGTTCAACGAAGCCAGGTCAACACCATCAAAAACAATGCTGCCGGAAGTGGGTTTATCCAAACTACCGATCATATTCAGCAAAGTACTTTTTCCGCAACCCGAAGGTCCCAAGATGGCAATGGCATCGCCCGGCTTAATTTCAAGGCTAATATCTTTCAGGACCTCCTGCTTAACGGTTCCGGCATTGTTAAAGTAATGTTTGTGAATATTTTTTAATTTAATCATGGCTTCGATTTTTGATTTTTTATTAATGATTTTGGATTACTTGAGAAAATGTCCCATTTTTACCTATTTCATAAATACGACTTTCTTCTATTCTCCTCGTAGGTTCCTCATCAATAGGGGTATTATATTCTTCGTACAATTGTTTTATATATATTTTATTCCCTTTTAGTATAGAAGTTATTTCAAAATTTTTCTCGGGGACTTCAGAAAGCAATTTACCTATCTCAATAACATCTGTTACTTTCCCACAGGAGTCTATTGATAAAGTTACATATGAGTCATTAACTCCAGAAAAAACAGTATCATTAATCAATATTATTACAAGTTTTAAGTCTCCAAATGAATAAGCCCCAAAATAAAACAATCTAAAATTATTTACATTTTCTTTCAGAATTAAACCTACTTCATCATTAGTAAATTCTTTTAATTCAAAATAATAATTATTTAGATTTCGATTAGGGTGATACTTTGTATATCTTGATTTTTGTAATTGCTCATTTGTTACAGAAAAATTCTCTAACTCCGGGTAATCATTTTGGAACTCAAGTTTATCCCCCTTTAATTCTCTTAATACATATTTATTCTGAGCATTAATAGTAGCTATAAAAAGAAAACAACTACAGAAAAAAAACAAAATTCGATACATCATTTTATATAATTAACAACAGACTGATAAACCTCCAACATTTTCCGAGTGGTTAGCGTATTAAAAATTTCCTCCACACTCTTGCGTCCCTGTTTGCTCAATTTAAGCATTTTCTCCGGATCAGCAAGTAGCTCTTCCCATTTCTGGGCAAGGGCTTCGGGCGTATTTGGTTCATAAATCAAACCTCCTTGTGAGACTTCCGCAATTTCGGGGAAAGCCCCCAACGCCGGCTGAACCGTTGGCACCCCACAAGCCAAAGCTTCGATCTGGTACAAACCAAAAGCCTCTCCTTTTAAAACCGGAACCGAAAGCAAATCAATGTGCTGATTGTAGCGATTGTGGTATTTTTCCTCGTATTCTTCCACAAATTTAACTTCATCCAACAGATTATTTTTTTTCAACTTACGAAGCTGTTTGTGAACAAACTTTTTATCATCGCCAGTTTGTCCGCCCGAAACACGGGCTTTTACATTTTTATATTTAGGATTTGATTTCAGCTTTATAAAGGCATCCATAAAAACTTCAAAGCCGTTTTCAGCGTTCATGCGCGACATATAGCCAATTACCGGGTTATCCGTATCCGGCACGGCATAATCATAATTATTCACATCCAGGCCAATGTAAATTACATGCAGTTTTTCCGGTTCAATACTCATTCTTTTTTGCATCACCTCGCCATAATAACGGCTCACCGCTACGAAAGCATCAATATCCCCGGCTTTTTCGGTAAACAATCCCCACAACTGATCCTGATAATCCGCGCTCATGGCATCAATCCAAACATCCTCATCCTGCAACGAACAAACCACGGGGATTCCTAAATCCGATTTGATTTTGGCCGCCAAACCCATCAACAGGGCATTCGACAAATGAACCACATCCGGTTTAATCTCTTTTTTTAAAAAATCAATCAGCTGTTGCAGCTCCTCTTTTTGATAGCCCTCCTGTCCGCGAAGCATGGAGAGGGTCATTTCTTCCAAACCTTCGGCACGCGTTGAACCGGCTTTCTTAGCCGCATAACGTAACATAAAAGGCGCATTAAAAAAATTCTCCAGCCACTTGGGCATCCTACGGAAAAGTTTAAACTGTTGCTTCATATAAATAGCAACGGCTCCGTAAAATACCGGGATATCCGGTTTGGTTTCCGCATCAAGGCTTAAAGGCAGATATATAGGAATGGTGATCGCATCATGCCCCTCGTCAATCAGCGATTTCACATAGGAAGTGTCACGCAAACAGTTTCCACAATAAAACGAACCGCCAAATCCGGGAACAATATTTACAATCTTCATTTAAATTCAGTTTTGAACATTCAACTTGTAGTAATTTATTTGGCTAAGAAGTTTGATCAATTTTTCCTAAGAAAACAAATACTATAATTTAACATTAATCATTAATTCAATTGTGTCGTATATACTTTTGTCTTTATTAACAAACTTGATTATTTGTTTTTTATCAGTTTCTGTTATATTTTTTACTTTGTTTATTAATTTCTTACATTCTCGTCTAAATGAATTCACAACCTCTTTTACAAAATCATAGTCTGATTTTGAGAAGCTGGAAGGTGAGTATAAACCATCTACATAATCAACATAAAATCCTCGTTGTTTTGTTCTATCAGCTATATTCCAAAAGTCTGAATAAACTCCAAGTAATTCTGCCTTATATTTCAATTTAGTATTTATAAATTCTTCAACTAATTTATCTAATCCATCCTCATTTTGATTAATTATAGCTTTTTCAATACTGGTTGCGGTATTGTGTAAATCAGGATTATGAATTAAGTTATTAATTCTTTTTGCAAAACTCATAAGGTGTTTTAACATAAAATGCATAATAACAAAAAGATTTGAAAAGTGATGTCTTGGCTCATGATTATGGAAAAACTTATTGATTCCAGCAACTTTTCTAACATGCAAACCTTCGCCATCTAAAAAAATAATTAGAGCTTTGGCTAATTCTTCTGCTGAAAGAATTAAATGAGAAATTCCAATCCCATAATAATCTTCATTAATTGCTAATTCATTTGCAATTTTGTAATGTCTGTCTGAGTTTTCAATAATTATCTTATATATATTTTGACAATCAAGCTGAGATATATTATTGAATTTCTTACTCATTTATAATTCCTTTATATTAAGATTTAGTTCTTCTTAAAACAATAAATGCGACCGTCGTGGGCTCCAATAATAATTTTATCGGCAATTACCGCAGGTGTCCCGAAAATGGGTGCTCCAATTTCGTACTGCCACAATTTCTCGCCAGTCTCCAGGTCAAGAATATAGATGCGTCCGTCGCCTGCCCCAAGCACCACTTTATTGTTTGCAATCACTGGCGAACCTTCAATTTTCCGTATACTTTTAAAGATCCAAAGGATTTCGCCGGAGCTCTCATCAAAACAATATAAATTCCGGTTTTGCGAACCGATAATCACTTTTCCTTTGGCTACTGCGGGCGAACCTAAAAAAGAGCCCAGTTCCTTATGCTCCCAAAGCGTTTTTTCGGTTTTCAAATCGGTGACATAAAAATTGCCGTCATAATTGCCGTAAAACGCTTTATCTGCGTAAATAGCCGCCGAGGAGGCAATATAGGTTCCAACATCAATTTTATCCGAAGCTTTTCCGGTTCCAACATCCACTTTGTGCAAAAAGCCGTCGCAGCCGCCAAACAAACAAATTTTCCCATCGGTAGCCGGAGCCCCGTTGATGTAGTTATCGGCCTCGTACTTCCAGATTAAAATCCCTGTTTTGGCATCCACACAATGAAGGCAAAAATCATAGCTTCCGGTAATGATCCATTTGCTTTTTTTATCGGGCGAATAAATCCAGGAGGAAGAACCCGAAATTTGCCCTTCGGTGGCATACTTCCATTTCAGGGTTCCGTCCGAAGCATTCACGGCAAAAAGCATTCCTTCGAGCGAACCAAAATAAACCACCCCATCCAAAATTAATGGCGGGGCTTCCACCGAAGTTTCAGCATTGAATTTCCAGTGGAGCTTTCCCTCCAGGTCCAAGGCGTAAACAAAACCATCGTTGGAGCCAATAAAAATCCGCCCATCGCAAACCACCGCCGAAGATTTAATGGCATCTTCGGTTTTAAAATCCCAGGCCAACGAATAATTTTTAGCCAGTTTTACATCCGTATAACCAGTCAATTCCTGGTTACCCCTGAAGATCGTCCAGCAATCATCTGTTTGCGCCGACAGATAAAACAGGGGGAATAAAAAAACGATTATTACTATTTTTCTCATCATTTTTCAATTAGTGAAATGGCTGCCGTCGGGCAGGCTCTAGCACATTCAATGGCTGTTAAAGTTAATGCATCCGAAATACCTTTTGCAAACGGAGCCTTAATTTTTACCTCAAAGCCACGACCTATGTGGGTCAATCCGAATTCTTCTTTATGCTTGGCCGTAATTTCCACACAGGTTCCGCATTTAATACATTTCTCCGGCTCAAACACGATGACATCCTGTTTAAAATCTTTGGTCACCGGCTTGCGTTCGCCCATCAGATATTTCCGACGGTCAACATTGTAAGTTGTTGAGTGAATCCGCAAAGCGCATGTGTCAATCTTACGGCAATCGCAGTGCATACAACGCCCGGCTTCTTTTTGGGCAAGTTCGGCAGAGAAGGAATTTAATTCAGTATAAGTTGTTTTTTCAACTTTAGAATTCGGAGCCTCTTTTAAATAAGCATCAAAATCTGCTTCCATCAACTTCCCAAACTTTGAATTGAAGACCTTGGATTGGGTTTTGATTGCTTCACCTTTTAAATAAGCATCAACCGCCAAAGCCGCTGCTTTTCCCTGGGCAACAGATCGAACCGCCATTTTCAAGGATTTGATAGCACTTCCGCAAACAAACACCCCCGGGATGGAAGTTTCAAAAGTTTCGGCATTGGTAAAAATCCCTTTTTCGTTTCTATCTAAACTTTTTATTTCAAAATTTGAAATTCCGATTGATAAAACAATCGCATCAAAATCGTTTTGAATTTGATTCAATTTATCTTGGTCAACCTTGGTGTTCAACTCAAAACAAGCTCCGTACTTTTTTAGATAATCAATCTCTGCATCAAGCACTTCAAACGGCAGGTCTTTATCCAGTTCTTCGTAGCGCAAACTTCCACCGGCTTGTTCATTTTTCTCAAACAAAACACACTCATGACCGTTTTTTAACAAATAAAAAGCAGCCGATAATCCGGCGGGGCCGCTGCCAATGATCGCCACTTTTTTTCCGCTTGCTTTTTCTTTTTCAGGAAAGAAAGCTTCTTTCTCGATATCCGTTGCGACGAATTTCTTCAACTGGCAAATTTGAACGCTGCTGTCGATCGTAGCCCGGCGGCACACTTTTTCACAAGGAGCCGGACAAATGTACCCCAAAACATAAGGAAGGGCAATTTCTTCTTTCACCACCTCGATGGCTTTCTTAAAATCACCTTTGGCAATCAAACGGTTCATTAACGGAATATTCATATTGGCCGGGCATCCCAGCTGGCAAGGGGCTTCACAATCGCCCACATGGTCGCTCAACAACAGCTCCAGGGCTTCTTTACGGGCTTCAAAAATTTCATTATCCATGGTGGTGATGTCCATTCCTTCTGCCGCAGGCAAAGCACACGAAGGTTGCAATTTCCCGCTTGCATTATCTTTTACCAAACAAATCATGCAGGACGGATGGTTCCCAAATTCATCCTTATAAAAACACATGGTCGGAATGCTTATGTCCAACTCACGGGCTGCTTTCAGAACCGTTGTTCCTTCCGCCACGCTTATTTCCTTGCCGTCTATTTTTAATTTTATCATTCTATTATAACCGCCTCCACCGGACAAATTTGTTTACAGATATCGCACTTCACACATTTTTCGGGGTCGATGCTGTGCTTCTCGTAAGGTTTTGCAATAATAGCATCCGTTGGGCATCGCTGGGCACATTTGGTACAGCCGTTACAATCGTCGGTAATCGAGTAGGTAATCATTTCTCGACACTTTCCTGTCAGACATTTGCCGTTAATATGCGCCTCGTATTCTTCCCTGAAATGTTTTAAGGTTGACAGCACCGGGTTCGGAGCCGAACGCCCCAGTCCACACATGCTTCCTTTTTTGGTCCATTTTGCCAGTTGCTCCAACAAATCCAGGTCCTCCATTTTCCCCTGTCCGCTGGTAATTTTATCCAGAACTTGCAACATGCGTGTGGTTCCTACACGGCAAAATGTACATTTACCACAACTTTGATCCTGCGTAAAACTGAGAAAATATTTAGCAATATCCACCATACAATCGTCTTCATCCAAAACAATCAGTCCGCCGGACCCCATCATGGCTCCCACCGAAAACAAAGACTCAAAATCGATGGGCGTATCTCCCATGGAAGCCGGGATGCAGCCACCCGAAGGGCCACCGATCTGCACAGCTTTAAATTTCTTTCCGTTAGCCACACCGCCACCAATTTCGTTTACAATAGTGTTGATGGTAATTCCCATGGGAACCTCTATCAGTCCCCCGCGGTTTACTTTTCCGGCTAGGGCAAACACTTTGGTTCCCTTGCTGTTGTCCGAGCCAATGGCGTTGAAAGCAGCAGCACCCTTTCGAATGATCCACGAAACCAGCGAAAAAGTTTCAGTATTATTGATGAGCGTGGGCTTGTTCCACAAACCGGAATTAGAAGGATAGGGCGGGCGCATTTTCGGCATTCCACGTTTCCCTTCAACCGAAGCAATCAAAGCGGTTTCTTCGCCACAAACAAAAGCTCCGGCTCCTTCAAAAATTTCCAGGGTAAAATTAAAGCCGGAATCTAAAATATTTTCGCCCAACAAACCTTCTTTCCGGCACAGTTCAAGAGCCTCGTTAATCCTTTTAACGGCCAGGGGATATTCGGCACGAATGTAGAACACGCCTTGTGTAGCACCCACGGCATAAGCGGCAATCATCACGCCCTCAATCACCCTGAAGGGGTATGATTCGAGAAGCATGCGATCCATAAAAGCTCCCGGATCACCTTCATCGCCATTACAGATAATATATTTTTGATCGGATTTTTCATTGGCTACCAACTCCCATTTTTGCGCACTGAGGAAACCTCCCCCACCACGCCCCTTTAAACCGCTCTCGCGGACTTCCCGTATAATTTCCTGTGAAGATTTATTTTCCAAGCAATCTTTAAAAGCCGCAAAACCGCCCAGACGTTTATATTCGTCAATATCGGTTGGTTTCAGAACCCCGCGGTGTTCGGTAGCAATATTGATTTGTTTTTCCAGAAAACCGGAAACCGGCGTATCTCGTTTATCCGCTTCGTAGCGTTTGGTCGTCTTGGGAATTTCCTTAAACACAACCCCCTCAAAATAGCTGAATAAATTCCCTTTGATGCGGTCAAAGAAATTTCTCGGTTTAAAGTGCCTACTAACAATTTCGTTTACTTCATCGGCATTAATTTTGGTGTAAAACGTTGGCTGCTCGCCTTCTTTATGAATTTCAAGCATGGGAACCTGATTGCAAATACCCACACACCCCACGTGTTTTACATCCACATTAATCTTATTCCTGTAAAGAACACCTTCCAGGGCTTCTTTTACATCTGCGCTTCCACTGGCAACACAGCACGAACCCAATCCCAGGCGAATCTCGCCCTGAAGTTCTTTGGTTTTGGTTCCCAATCCTTCATAGTGTTTTTTCGGGTTGTCTTTGGCAGCAAGAAAATCTTTAATGGTCTCCCCCACTTTTTCGGTGCTAACGTGGCCGTAAGTAATATCATCAATTTGAACCACCGGGGCAATGGTACAACATCCCAGACAGGCTACTTTTTCTAAGGTAAATAAACCGTCGGCATCCGTATCTTCGGTCGGATCAGTAATGTTCAACTCGCGTTTGTAGGCATCGTAAACCTGCATGGCTCCCTTTACATGACAGGCGGTTCCCACGCAAACTTTAATCATGTGCTTGCCCACCGGCTTATGCCTGAACTGGGAATAAAACGTAGAAATACCGTATATTTTGGCACGCGTGATTTCGGTATGCTGGCAAACATGCTCCAGGGCTTCCTCAGGCAAATAATTAAATTCATTCTGAATAGCCTGAAGAATGGGAATAGCCTTCTCTACCGACTTCCCGTGTTGTTCTATTATCCGATTTATTATATCAATCATTCCGTACTTCAATTCTTATTTTCCAATACACCATAAATGTTCTTCACTACGGAGGAATATTTGCCCGTCGGCAAAAGCCGGGGTAGTAACCATTCGTTCTCCCAAAGGACAGCTTGCCACCAGTTCAAATTTGTTTTCGGCTTTAAATATCTGGATGTTCCCACTCATGTCGGGCAGATAAATCAACCCATTAACCAAAATGGGGGAAGAATAAAATCCGTCCGGGAATTCGTGTTCCCAAATAATCTCTCCGGTTTTGGCATTATGGCAAACGACCACGCCGTAACTGGTTGGCAAGAACAACAGATCGTGGTATGCAATCGGGCTTGGCACATCTGAAAGGTAATCATAACTTTCCCAGAGAATTTCGGGAGTGTTCCCACCGGAAATAGCCACCAAACTGGCATATTCGTTTACGGCAAACACCAGCCCATTTTCATAAGCCACAGAAGGGCCAACCTCCCCCATCATGCACTTGATGCTCCACAATTCTTTACCGGTGTCCACATCGTAGCCACAAACAAAAGGATCGGCACTTAAAACAACCTCAACCGTCCCGTTTCTTTCAATCAGAACCGGCGATGCCCAGGATATTTTTACCTGGCGCGGAGTGCTCCAGATTTGAGAACCATCTTTGGTTGACAGAGCCAAGATTTTCGCCGCGTTTCCCTGGTCGTATTGCACAATCAGTTTATCCTCGTAAGTGTATAATGAAGATGAATGTCCGTAATGGTTGCGTGGCAGACCGAGGTTATTGCCCCACACCATCTTCCCGTTCATATCAAGGGCAACAATATCTCCGTTTGAAAAAATGGCATAAACCCGTTCGCCATCGGTTGCAGCTGTTGGTGCTGCATGCCCGGTATCGTCGGTTACGGCAGGAGCTTCCGGAGAATTTGGGATACCTGTAATTTCTTTTGACCAAAGCAAAGCCCCGGTATTTTTATTGTAACAGAAAACTTCTTTTTTGCTGGCATCCGCCCCGGTCAGGAATAATTTATCGTCCCATATAATCGGCGAATTGTAGCCTTTATAATCAATCTTAACTTTCCATTTTATGTTTTGATTATTTGCCCCATCCCATTGAGTGGGAATGTTTTTTTGGTAAGCGATCCCCAAGCCGCCAGCACCTCTGAATGTTGGGAACTGACTCTTCATTTTTTCCATGTAGCTGGCAGTAGATACCCTGAGAGTTTCTTTTTTTTGAGATTGAGATTTAGGTTTAGGTTTAGCAGGATTTGTCTCTTTTACAATTTCTTTTTCATCTGTTTTAGCGTCCGGGGTATTATCAGGGGCAACTGTATCTTGTTCCATATTTTTCACCACTTCTTTTTCAAGCTTATTCTCGACCTCGGTCTTAACCTCAAGCTCATTTACTTCGGCAATGGCTGCCCGGATAAATTTGGCTTCCAGTTTTTCATGGGTCAGAAAAGCCAACACCAAAGCGATCAACACTATTGAAACGCCTCCGATGGAAATCCACTTGCGGGAGCGTTTTTTGAACAGCAAATCGTCGGTATCTTCCAATTCTTCCAGTTTAGGATCAACAGGCTTTGACTGGGAAATTATTTGGATGGCGATCAGCATAATGGCCAGGCTGATAAATGCGATATAACCACCGATTTTCACCTGCCATTGGTTCGTAAAATAAGCTTTGCGAACCAACAAATCCAACGACCTGATTTCGTTTCTCAAGGCTTCGTCATCCGGGTTTTCGCTTAAGCGCTGAACCAAAGTATTGATGGCTTCCGTTTCAACCGGATTCAAACGGTTCAACTGAAAATACGTTGCCATCAACAAAAAGCAAATTAAAATGGTAAATGCGCCTGAAATAACCGCTACCCATCTCCAAAGTCTTATATTTTTATTCTTCATTTCTGAACTCATTATTTTTCAATTCTAATATGATCCACCTTTTCTACCGGGCAATAGTCTACACAACGGGCACAACTAAAACAGCCTCCTTTATTCGGGGTGTAATCGGTTCGATACCTTACAATCGTCAATTTCATGAGGGTCAAGCCAAATACCAGCCCAAGAAATCCACCCAACAACCACGAACCTTTATAAAAATCGCTCACAATGGTAGCGGCCTCAGTAAACAGTTGTTCTTTGGTTTTCCCGGAGTCACGGAAAGCATCAATATCTTCGCTCATGTCTTTGGTAAGAACCTCGGGATTTTCCAAAATCAAGCCGGCCAGTTCAACTTTAGGGTTTACTTTTGCCAGGGTTTCGTGGAAACTGGCAAACGTCCACCCGCCGATAAACATCAGCACGGGAAGCAGCAACACCATCCACGAATATCGTCTAACAATTTTTCTACGGTCTTCTACTTTTCTGGCTTCAACGGGCTTATCAATGGCTCCGAACGGACAGGAATTTTCGCATAAACGACACTGAATACATTCGGTTGGTGTAATGCTTAAATGCTTTTTCGACAAGCGGCTGGTGAGGTTCAACAGGACACCGTAAGGACACAAAAACCGGCAATAAGGCCTGCCAACAAACATAGAAATCAACAGTATAGCTCCACCAATTACATACATCATAAAGGTAGCATTGAACCTAAAAATCCCGACAAAGGGATCGTAACGGCAAATAATAAAATCGGTGGATGTTGCCGCATATAAAATGGCTAATCCTAAATAGATATAGGGGATCAAGCCAAGCACCGACTGCAACCATTTTTTCATACTTACCGGGCGGATCAAGAAGAAATCCTGGATAGCTCCCAAAGGACAAACAGCAGCACAAAAGACCCGTCCGTAAAACAATGAGAAAATCAAGGGCAGGGCAAAGAACACTATAACCGAAACCGGGATTTGGTAATTGGGGTTAAAAAGAGCCAATACAATATTTTGCAACGAACCGACCGAGCAGACACAGCCTTCCCTGATAAAGCCAAAATAAACCAACGCAAAAACCGACACCCAAAACACGCTTATTCTTGAACGCTTTTTTAACACCAACCAAGTAACCAATGAAAGTGAAGCCAAGAGCAAAAATATATCCACATATTCCATAGTGGTTGAGCGCGGCTCGGGGGTAATGGTTGGTGGCTGGGTATGACCCGATTCGAACTCGGGCTTAGGAAACCTTTGCTGAGCCTGCAGCTCAACAAATTGTAGTCCGCTAATGACGATCATTAAAAGTATTAGAATTTTCTTTTTCATTCGGCGAACTATTTTTTTGATGAATCAAATCCTTTAAATAAATAAGGGTTGCTGGCCGGCACGCGGGTAAAAGCATCTGCCGGACAAACACGGGCAATAGAACATTCGTTGCAATTCACGCAAATGCTGTGATTAACCTGCAATTGCATGGACCCGTTTCCGAAAGCCCCGCAACCTTTTACACATTTCCCACAGCCTATGCATAAATCTTCGTTGATGTGATACTCAAAGAAAGGTTCTTCGATGAATTTACGCTCAATAGCAGCCGTTGGACAAAGTTGATTTTCAGCGGCCGTGGAGCGATCCCTGGCTTCCGGGCGATAATACCCCCCGCATAAATCGCAATAACCGCACATATCGTAAACGTGCATACATTTCACAGCAGAAACCTGTAATACACAATGATCGGCACACCGCCCACATTGCACACATTTAGCCGCATCCAACTGCCAAACCATTTCTTCGCCGATGGCATTTTTAGCCAATGAGAGAGCCAGCCCACCAATACCAATGGCTAGCGAAAACCGAAGCCCGGTGTTGATGAACTCCCTGCGGTCGACATTTTTTTTCTTTTCCTGATCCGACATATCACCTCAGCTTTTCTGTTTCTTTATATTTTTTTGCTTCTGGCAAGCGACACTTGTCCAACTTGTTGCATTTTTTACAAACAAAATCAAGCTCACATTCATCCGTTTTCTTAGGTCTTGTCATCAAATATATCCCACCACCAATTAAAGCAGCAAACAAAACCCCTCGCCCGATAGTTCTAAAAAATTCTTTTCTATCCATCTTTTATTTTTTGTCAAATATCCTGATTAAACCTTTTTCTTTATCCATCACATAAATCCTGTCTTTTGAATCCACGGACAAATCCAAATCGCGTGTACCATCAATAAAATCGTCGGGTGCAGCCACCACGCATTTAAACTCGCCATCGGGGTGGTAAATTTTAACCCTTTCTATTCCTTTTTCGGAAGTTACGAAAGAACCGTCCGAAAGCATGGCAATATGCGAAGGGTTACAACATCCGCAAAAACCTTCCCAACGCATGGATGTTTCTCCCCAAGAAGAAATCAATTCCCCATTCGGACGATACATTCCCAGTTGGTGCAAACCAGGATTGACGATCCAAAGCTCATCGTTTCGTCCTATCAACAAATCGAAATAAGCACTGGGGATAATAAAGCCTTTTGGATTGTCCGGATTTTTCCCGTCAATCGTATTAAGTAAATCCCCCTTATGGTTATAATGATATACGATTTTGTTCCCGGCATCAGCTACAAAAACCGAAGTCTCCGTTTGTGCAATGGAGGTAAAAATGGCTCCTTCCCCGCGACTTTCCCAGGATGCAATTTTCCCGCCAGATGCGGAATAAACCTCAATATGATCAACCATTCCGAGGTAGATGGTTCCATCCTCAGAAATACTGATGCAATAAATATCTTCAGAAAATTTGATATGATCGTTTATCTGACTATCTGTTTCAAAAAAATGAACTAACTGAAAATTTGCATCATAAACAAAAAGCTTTTCTTTACCGGATACATAAAGACGATCGTTTTTATCAATAGCGATGGCATTAAGAATCTCCGTTTTAGGTTGAATCTGTTCAACTTCCCGATAACAAAGCAATGCTGAATCAGCCTTTTTAAACTGATCGACATTGTATTCATAGGGATTTTTCGGTTCTGCCTGTGGCGCGAAAAATAAATCCCTTGCCATAAACCCGACAATTATCAGGAGTAAGGCGATCATTAGTATAAGAATTCCTTTGTTTTTCATCGGTTTAGTCGGCTTTTATATTTAGACACACCATTTTTTTCGAATCTCTCATCAGTAGGTAACCATCGGCAATGGCAAGCGGCCCCCAAGCATCGTGTCCCTCGGTAATTCGGTATTCATCCAAAAACTCGAACTGGTTCAAGTTTACTTTGGCGATGGTCAGTGTTCCATCATCATTTAAAATAAAGAACTTGTCGTCGGCAACAACGTATGGTCCCAATCCGAAACGATGCGTTTTCCCGCTTGTCCACACAAATTCCTGAAAATTTGCAGGATCAACACAAACCAGTTGATTGCGGTTTCCTGCGGCATCTTTGGGCAAAATCCCAAATACTTTTCCTTTGTAATAAATAGGGGTTTGTTGCTCGGAAGCAATCCCATCTTTAGGTTTATATTTATCAAGTAATTTAACCGCATAGTTCCCTGCATTTTCCTGGAGCTGAAAAACGGCTGCTCCGGCTCCATAACCAGCCGTCACATAAAACTTCCCATTGTCCAACACAAGCGGCGAAGAGGCCAAAACATTCGGGTTAAAATCGGTGGTTTTCCATAAAATTTTGCCAACATCTTCGCCTTCGGCAGAAATGCCAACAATGCCTCCAACGGCCATGTAAATGTACATTTTCTTTCCGTTGTATGTCATTGGCATGATGGAAGAGTGCGACATTTGCCAATTATCGGGATTGGGCGTTTCCCAAAGCACTTTACCAGTGGCACAATCCACGCCAATAATCAGGGAAGAACCTCCCGGGGCGAGGATGGCCACATCATCAACGATCAACGGGCATTGGCCGGTATACCAGAAAGGCACTTCAGTGCCGTATTCTTTTACCATATCGATACCCCAAAGCATATCCCCGTTTTCGGGATTTACGCACATTACATGGCAACGCGGACCTATGGTCACCAGATATTTATCTGTGATGGCCGGAATTGTACGCGACATGCCGTGGTTACGCTTGATTTTTACCAAATACCAGCGGCTCCATAATTCTTCGCCGGTTTCCAGCGAAAAGCAACGCAGAGCATCGGTTCGCCGGTTCTCAATATAATCGAGCAGATATACTTTGCCGTTATAAATTACCGGAGCCGCATGACCTTCTCCAAGATCGTGTTCCCAAAGAATTTTCGGACCTCCGCTCCAGTTATCAATCAGCGGAATGTTTTCTTTATTGATATTATCAAAATCAGCCCCGCGGAAACGGGTCCATTTTCCGGTAAGCCAGGAAGAATGATCGGCATATTT
Source organism: Bacteroidales bacterium (assembly GCA_963664245.1). Taxonomy (GTDB): domain Bacteria; phylum Bacteroidota; class Bacteroidia; order Bacteroidales. The sequence continues at coordinate 223,347 of OY760934.1, read as the reverse complement.
CATAAAGCTGGCTCCTATAGTAACCACTTCCCCGTCGGCAACACCGCCTTCGGGGCGGTTATCCATTCCGGGCAAACTCACTGACAGATCAGTCACAGGATTGTATGCCAACCAGTAAAAAAGTATGCTGAGCGCAATAAAAACACCCAAAACAACAAGCATTAATTCTTTTCGGCTCTGTATCATTTTTCCAACTTCTCTAAAAAAAATCTGTTTTTCTTAATAAAGCTCTAATTTACAAAATGCTTAAAACTATTCTTTAATATTGTAGACAAACAAATTATTATCGTGACGAACATATAATCTTCCATCATGAATTACCGGATGTGAGCAGTGTTCATTTTCAATTCCTCCTGGAATGTGTAAGCTACCAACTATTTTCAAGCCATTCTCCAGATCAATCAATTTTATTTCGCCCGATCGAAACAAATAAACGTATGCTTTTCCATCAGCCCCAATAGTTGTCATTGGCGGATTCATTTTTAAAGAATCCACAATCTTCCCCGTGTTCAGATCAATTGAGCAAAACATTTTTGCAGGATGCCCACCGGTTCCAGCATACAGTTTGTTACCGTAAATAAAACCGCCATTCATGCCGTTCGTAATATCCTTATTTACCCAAATTGTTTTAACAGAATGCCCATCTTCAGCTATTTTCAATTTCATGTACCCATTTTTATAACCGGCACCTACGTATAGGTATCCGTTTTTATAAATTGGGGTAATCGCTTTGGTCGATTTTCCTTCTAAAAGCATGCTCCAAAAAATCTCTCCTGTTTCAGGATTAATTGAAAACAAACTCCCCTTTGTAAAAATTATCAAATATTTTTGACTCTCTACTTCAATAATATTAGGCGCACCATAAGCACTTTCTTCTTTGTTCGCGCTAATACTCCAAATCAAATCACCGTTAAAACGATTCAAGGCAATGATATTATTTTTCACTCCTCCCGGGGTAGCAAATATTTTTTCGCCGTCGATTACAAAATTTTCCGTTATTCCATAATGGTTGTTTACGCCATCAAAGTCTTTAAACAAATCTTTTGACCAAACGACTTTGCCATTATCGGCATTAAAACAATAAAGCACCCCAAGGCTTCCCTGAAAATAGCCAAAGCCATCATAAATAATTGGCGTAGATCGGTTTCCCGGGAAATTCGCCATCCACTCCCGGCCCAATTTTTCTTTATAAAGGACACTTCCTTTATGGTCAAAAGCTACTACATAGCTAATGCTATCAGTAGTTGCAATTGTAATTACCTTATCGGAAAGCACTGCCGCCGAGGCATATCCACAGCCCAAGCTGTCGTATTTCCAGATTAAATCCGGCCCACCTTCTTTCCACTTATCCAAAAGGTCTTTATCGGGATAAAAACTACTACGATCCAAACCTCCCCACTGGGCAATCTCTATATTCTGATGGTTACAGGAAACAAGGAATATAGCCAGAATAAATATTGCAAAAATTACTTTTTTCATGACTATATGCTTTTAATTGTTAGAAATATTATAAACCAATAAGGTATCTTGATACCTCACAAACAGTTTCCCATCATGGATCACCATATAAGAGCAATGATTTTTTAATTCAACGGGTAAATCAAACGATCCTTTTTGTACAAATTTGTTATTATCAACCGAAAATAATCTCATGTTCCCGAGATAAGAATACCAATAAAGCCTGTTGTCGGCAAAAACCAAAGAAGCAATTTGGAATTTTGGGTCCAATTTTTCAGAAAAAATTTCTTTTCCCGTTTTCCAGTTGATACAACGTAAGGTCCGATACTTGCCAGTATGCGCGTAAAGTCTTTCACCAACCAGAACAGCATCTCCCTGAAAAATCATGAAATCATTATTTTCCCAAAGAGGGTGATAAACTGAACCATCTTCGTTCAACTTTAAGGCAATGCCCTTTTCGCTCAATGAAACATAAATAATTCCATCTTTATAAATTGGCGTATTTGAGCATTGTTTTGATCCAAGATCATGTTTCCAGGCTAATTCACCGTTTTGGGTATTCACCGCAAAAAGAGAAGAAGTGGTAAGTACGGCAATATATTTATTTCCGCCTCTTTCAAATAATACCGGAGATGAGTACGTATTGGGTTCTCCGTTCCCAGACGATTTCCAAACGAAATCACCGGTTTTTCTGTCCAAAGCCAGCAGATTAGCGTCCTTACCGCCGGGAACACAATACAAGTAATTTTCGTCAACAATAACACTTTCTGAAACACCAAAAGTGCAATATTTCCCATCAAATTCTTTATCTACATCTTTCTCCCAAACAATATTCCCGTTACTAGCATCAAAACAATAGACTACGCCAAATCCATTTCTCAAATACCCTAATCCTTTGTATATAACGGGGGTGGCACGAACCCCCGGATAATTCACCATCCATCCGGAGCCGAGTTTTTTCTTCCAATTCAGTCTACCATCAAAATTAAAGGAAAAAATATAATTTATACTATCGATGGTTCCAGCCGTATAAATTTGATTATTTGCAATGGCTACAGTAGAATATCCGAGGCCGAGGCCATCGTATCTCCATAATAGTTCGGGACCTTCGGCCGGCCACGATTTTAACAAGCCTTTATCGGGAAAGAACCCGTTACGTTCGGGACCTCGCCACTGGCTCACGTCCTGAGCAACCATTTGCTGTGTATGTATTACAAAAAGTAATATCAAAGCTAAAAAAGTTTTTTTCATGATAATTAGGTTAAGGATTAATAAGTAACGAATATCTTAACCTAATTACTTATATTAACAATCAGATATGCAAATGGTTAATTTGAATTAACGAATAGCAAATTATTCACCAGCAATATCAAAAGCCATAACAGCATCTAAGTGACGAACATATAAAATACCGTCTTTAATTACCGGGTGCGACCAAAACGGCCCTTTTTCTCCCAAGGTAATTTTCATTGAACTAATGACTTTAAATTCATCGGGTGTAGCCTTTGCTATTCCAATGTTCCCGAATTTTTCATCGTAACAATACAACATTCCATCGGCAGTAATAATAGGCCCTTTGTTAAACCATTTGGTTTCATATTTCAGTTCTCCGGTTTCCCAGTCAAGACAGACCCAATTTCCCATCCCGTTATTGATCCAGTTTGAGCCGTAAATATATCCCCCAACTTTGACTACCCCTCCATGATGCGTATCCAAGTCATCAGTCTTCCATTTTAGAATTACATTTTTCCAGGCATTGTCCAACTCAAGCATGAGGTTTGTATGATTGTAACCATTGGTAACAAACAAAGCATTTTTATAAAAAAGCGGAGTATTGGCATTGATGTTCGAATGATATGGTGGGCCTGCATACTCACCGTATGAGAATTTCCAAACAATAGTTCCATCATCGGGATTCACCCCAAAAATATAATTCTGGCTAACATTTACAATTTGTTTCTTATCGCCATCTTCAATCCACAAGGGGGAAGTGTAGGACGGATTATCTTTCAAGCTTTCCGATTTCCAGATGGTTTCCCCGGTATTTTTATTCAAGGCAACCATAGTGGTTTCATTTCCTCCGGGAGTAAAAAACAATTTCTCTCCTTTTACAATGAGAGACTCGGCAATTCCCCAAGGACCATAGCTTCCTGCAAATTTATCGGAAGCCTTTAGTTGCCAGATCATGTCACCATTCATGGCATCCACACAAGCCAAATCACCTATTCCACTGGAAATATATAATCGTTTATTTTCAATGGTCGGAGTACAACGGCTCCGGGGAAAAGATTTATTCCAGGCACGGCCATAGGGTTTTTGCCATTTCAAATTGCCGTTCATATCCAGTGCAACCACATAATCGAGGGTATCAATAGTGCCGGTCAAGTAAATGGTATTATAGGCAATGGTCATGGAAGAATGCCCCTGCGGGAGTTTCTCAACTGACCAAAGCATTTCAGGCCCTTCTGCAGGCCATTGTTCCAACAATTTTTTTTCCGGGAAAACACCGGTTCTTCCAAGACCTCTAAATTCATCAATAACCTGTGCATTAATCGTTGCAGCAAACATAATCACGATGGCTACTAAAGTTGTTTTTTTCATACTATTTATTTAATTAAGTTCAATTGTTGGCATTGCAAAAAAAACATTTTTTAATTGAAATACCCAATAAGTTAATCTGTTATCTACCAACAGCAAAAAAGCTTATGGTAATAATATTTATTTATAGACATAAAATTAGTCGGCTGCAATGGAATATACCATTAACGAATTTCCATGCCTGACATATAATCTTTGATTATTAATTACCAAATGTGCCCAATGTTGAGCTGATCCGTAAGGCACTTTAAATTTGCTGATTATTTTAGTGTTTCCGGCAGCGGGTTGAATCAGGTTTACCACGCCTTTTTTTTCATCATAAAAATAAAGCAGTCCATCGGCATAAATAATATTTCCGGCACCTATTTCCTGAGTTGAAAAAACTTCTTCACCGCTTTTCCAGTCCAGGACAAAAAAGCTGCGGCTGTTATGTCCGCCACCGTATAAATAGCCATCCAACAAAACAACGCCTCCCATTTGGTTATCCAGCGAAATATTTTCCCAAACTTGGGTTACCTGACTTCCATCTTCATTTAATTTCAGGATCTTTCCGCCAGAGCCGTAACCACTGACAACATATATCTGTCCATCGTGATAAAGCGGTGTGTTCGGGTGAACCGACCATCGGTTTTTCTTCTCGTGCGACCATAAAAACTCCCCGGTTCCGGCATCCAGTCCGATAACTGAAAACTCGGTATGTGCCACCAATAATTTACGTCTGTTATGCGTAATAAGTGCGGGCGACCCATAAGCACTTTTTTCGCCCAAAGCCTGGCTTTTCCATATTAACGAGCCGTCGTTTTTATTTAATGCTAACACATTTGCCTCTTTGCCACCTGCCGTAACAAACAGTTTATCCCCATCCACGGCAAGGTTCTCACAAAAGGCCCACCTGATGTTTGGGGCATCATAAGCATCCGTGATTTGAACAGTCCAGTCAATACTTCCATCATCGGCATTCATCGAAAACAACTTACCAAAGCCCGTTAACATGTACAATTGTCCATCAACAATAAGAGGCGTTGAACGCACACCGGGCCAGCTTTCCACCCATTCTTTACCGTACGATTTTTTCCACACCAGATTTCCATCCACTGTAAACTTAAAAATGTAGCCGTTTCCATCAATGGTTCCTGAAATAAAAATATAATTCTCCCAAGGAGCAACCGAGCTATGCCCCTCACCCAACTCATCAAAATGCCAAAGTAATTTAGGCCCTTCGGCGGGCCATTCTTTTAACAAGTTTTTATCCGGGTATTTTCCATCACGGTTTTTGCCCCGCCATTGGCTTATATTTTGCGAGAAAAGGGTTATTGAAAATAACAGGGAGACAATAAAAAAGAGATTCTTTTTCATAGCTAAATCTTTTAAATTAGGTTATCACTGGAATCAAATATATAGATTAAAGACAAAAAACGTATTTGCTTTAACACTAATTTAACAAAGGTGAAAATTAAAAAAATTACTAATCTGAAAAACTTTATCCCCTAATTCGCAGCTAATTGTTTTTTACCCGTAAATTTAGCGTACCTTTACACAAAATTCCGGTTTAAGAATGGATGCCTCACATTTCTGTTTCCATATCCTTTTTTATGTCCTGTCTTTTTAGCATCTATTTTTTCATTTAATATCTAATATCAAAAAAATTGAAATCATTTAACATTGGCGACCTCAAAATTCGCATTCCTATTATTCAGGGAGGCATGGGCGTTGGTATTTCATTGTCAGGACTGGCATCGGCTGTTGCAAATATGGGGGGTATCGGTACCATTTCTACGGTAGCCATTGGGTTAACAAACCGAAATCAAAACATAAATATCCGTTTGAACCATATTGAAACCCTGCGCCAGGAAATACAAAAAGCCCGAAAAATGAGCATGGGGGTTATTGCCGTCAACATCATGTCGGTGCTGACCAATTTTTCGGACATGGTAAAAACCTCCATCGAAGAAAAGATTGATATTATCTTTGCCGGAGCAGGATTACCCTTGGATCTCCCCAAATATTTGGGAAAAGGGATCAAAACAAAGCTGGTTCCTATTGTATCGTCTTCACGGGCAGCCTCAATTATTTGCGAAAAATGGATGCAAAATTTCAACTATTTACCCGACGCTTTTGTCGTTGAAGGACCAAAAGCCGGAGGACATCTTGGATTTAAAGCCAATGAGCTCCAGGATGAAAACAATCAATTGGAAAACATCCTGGGCAATGTACTGGAAGTAACCAAAAGGATGAAAGAAAGGTTCAACAAAGACATTCCGGTTATTGCGGCCGGGGGTATTCATAGTGGCGATGATGCTTTTCAGATCATGGAAAAAGGAGCGGCCGGAGTTCAGTTGGGAACCCGTTTTATAGCCACCGAAGAATGCGATGCATCACCTGAATTTAAAAAGGCTTTTATCGACATAAAAAAAGGAGATATCCAGATTATAAAAAGCCCTGTTGGATTGCCCGGCCGGGCCATCTTCAACAACTTTCTCAACGAAACCAACCTTGGGCTTCGCCGCCCTGCGGTTTGTCCTTTTCATTGTATAAGATCGTGCAACCCAAAAACCACTTCGTATTGCATTGCAAATGCTTTAAACGCTGCTTATCATGGCAACATGAATGATGGGTTTGCTTTTTGCGGGGCTAATGCCGGAAAAATCAAGATAATTACTTCGGTAAAAAATATATTCCAGGAACTCAAAGATGAATTTTTACAAGCTAAAATAAAGCTTGAACAACAACTTAAAAATATAAATCCCTTAATAGGGCAGAAAAACGAGTACTAATAAAAAATCTTAAATAATTTATGGGAAGATCACAAGAAACATTTAACAAAAAAAACGTAAGAAACAAACAGGAAAAAAAGAGAAAAGACAAAGAAAAAAAGAGGCTGGCTCGCAAAGAGCAAGAAAAATCGGGCAGTTTAGATGATATGATTGCCTATGTGGATGAAAATGGAAACCTGACATCCACCCCTCCCGATCCGTCAAAAAAAGAAAAAGTTAATATTGAAGACATTGAAATCAGTGTACCAAAACGCGAGGCCCAGGAAGATGACCCGGTGAAACATGGAACCGTTAGCTTTTTTAACGAAGACAAAGGCTTTGGCTTTATCCGGATCAAAGATTCAAAAGAAAGCGTATTTGTACATGCCAAAAATTTAATTGATCCTATTAAGGAAGGCAACCTTGTCAATTTTGAAATTGAGAACGGCCCGAAAGGCCCTGCAGCTACAAATGTGAAACTAACCAAATAAGGTTCGTCCATTTCTGAGGGAATGTTTCCCTGGCATTCCCTATGGTCACTATTAAACCTAAAATAAGGTTCTGGAATATTCTGTAAAAACAGGATAACAAAATAGGTGAAGCTCGCGCCAGCTTTTATCATCACATCCAAAATTTCCGTATATTTGAGTTTTAGGACTCCCCATTGCACGACGAATATTAACAGGATAGAAAAATATTATGTTATATTTTTTTGAATTCTTAAAACACAAATCATGAACGAAAAAATTTTCATCAACAATGCCGGGCTGGTCATCACCCAGTCTTTTCTACCCACATTTTTTGAACGCTTAGGTTTATTGCAAGAAAAGGCTTTTCGCTCCAAAGAAGATCAGCAAAAAGCAGTCTGCTATCTGCAATATCTAGCCACCGGAAAAATGGAAAGTATGCAAACAGACTTGTTCCTTAATAAAATAATTTGCGGGCTTCCCGTTTCGGAAGACGTTCCCCTTCACATTGATTTAAAACCGCAGGAAGAAGAACTAGCCGAAGGATTAATCAAGTCCATTATTGATCACTGGAAACCCATTAATCAACAATCCGTAGAAGTCTTCCGGGAAAGCTGGCTGATCCGTGGGGGTATGTTAACCGAAGAAGAAAATTGCTGGCAATTAACCGTTGAACAAAGAGCTTATGATGTGCTTATAAACCAAATTCCTTTTTCTTTTTCCACCATAAGATTTCCCTGGATGGAAAAGCCCTTGTATGTTAACTGGAAGTATTAATTTGTCAGAGGAAGAAATACGTTCAGCATTTTCCGGAATAAAAAATAAAAGGTAAACTTGTCTTCTATTATCATATCTAAAAAAAGATTATATTTGATTTTTATGACTCCCCAATTGCACAACAGATGTTGACAGGAAAGAAACGGTGCAATTAATAACAAACATTGTAACACTTAAATATTATAAAACATGAAAAAATTATTTTTATTTCTATTTGCCTTAACAATTAGCATTGGCGCTTTCACCCAAGACTTTGAAATTCCTAAAAATTACAAACTAAAAAAAGCCAAAGATTATGCTCCTTATGAACAGGATGTAATAAATGGTGTAAAATGGCTATTAAAAACACCACTCAATGAACAGACCAATAAAAGAAAGGAAGTGAATGCGTTTTTATTAAAATGGTTAACAGGTAGTCCGAATGTGCATATCGAAATCAAACAAGAAATTGTAACATTTATGAGTTCTTCACCTGATTTATTAATGATTTTTATGGGAGCCTGGGCAAAATATTCGCTTGAAACCAAGGATTTTGACAATAAGGTTAAAGGAAGTAAAGCAGGTATTGAATCTGTTATTGAATTTTATAATGCAAACAGAGAGTTTATGCCAAAAGATAAGAATGTAGAGAAATATATCAAGATGAAGAAAAAAGGAACATTAGACAAATACATTGAAGAGAATGCCTAACCTCCAATTATAGAATACAGCAAACAGCATTAATTAAGACAGAGAACCGGTTTTTATTTACAAATAAGAACCGATTCTCAAACGTCATTTTGACAACCAAAACAATCTTCAAAATGTCATCATGACACTGACTGCTAGACCATAAGAAACAACTCTCGAAAAAATATTCCTAAAAATCATTGAATTTCAGAAAACTAAAATCGAGGCCCATTTTTTGGCATTTATTTTGAAAAACAAAAAACGAAATTCAATTGTTTAACTAAAAAGTATGGAGGATAAAAGTTATGTCACTTATCAGATTTAGCAATCAGTTTCCAAGTTTATTCGACCGCTTTTTTGATAATGATTTATTTGACTGGTCGAATCGCAATTTTTCAAACACAAACACTACCCTACCTTCGGTAAACATCAAGGAGGATAACGATGCTTTTGAAGTTGAAATGGCTGCGCCGGGATTTGAAAAGAAAGATTTCAACATCGATCTGAACAACAACCTGCTCAGTATTTCTTCGGAAAAACAAGTGGATAATGAAACCAAGGAAGGACAACAATTTACCCGCAGGGAATTTAGCTATCAGTCGTTTAGCCGTTCGTTTACTTTGCCAAGCTTTGTTGAGAGTGATAAAATTTCGGCAAAATACGAAGGCGGGATCCTTAAAGTACATATCCCGAAAAAAGAGGAAGCTAAAACAAAACCTGCACGGCAAATTGAAATTAAATAAGGTGTTTGAACGTAAAATAATTTTAAGGGAACCAACAATGGTTCCTTTTTTAATTAAAGTATAAAGATTTTTTAGGTTGACAGGATATTTTAAAAGAATGTCACCCTGAACTTGTTTCAGGGTCTAATAAAGTAAAGAGATTCTGAATGAATCCTACGGATTCTTCAAAATGACAAATATCTTCAGTCTCCTTACTACTTAAAAACATTACCTTCGCAAAAAAATAATCCTTGTGAATAAAGAAATCCTCCGTATAGCTATTCCCAATATTGTCAGCAATATTAGTATTCCTTTACTAGGGTTGGTTGATCTGGCTATACTGGGACATTTAGAATCGGGGATTTACATCGGTGCCGTGGCCCTGGGAAGCATGATCTTTAACTTCATTTATTTTGGCTTCGGTTTTCTCCGGATGAGCACTTCGGGATTTACAGCCCAGGCTTACGGGGCAAAAAACAAACAGGAAGTTATTCTAACCCTGGGACGTGCACTCACAGCTGCTTTAGCCGGAAGCATTATTGTTCTTTTACTACAATATCCCATTGCCTGGATCGGATTTGGATTGATCTCAGGCAGTGCCGAGGTAGAAATGCTTGCCCGGCAATATTTCTTTATCCGCATTTTTGCAGCCCCGGCAGCCGTTAGTTTATTTGCCATAACAGGATGGTTCTTAGGCATGCAAAATGCCAGATACCCCATGATAATTGCCTTGGTTGTTACCTTACTAAACTTATTATTCAACCTGATTTTCATTTACGGTTTAGGCATGAAATCAGACGGAGTTGCCTGGGGAACCCTCTTAGCACAATATTGCGGGCTCGCTTTGGCAATCATTCTCTTCCTAAAAAAATACCGTTCCTACCTGAGCTTCTGGACCTACAAAGCCATGATGCAGATTACGGCATTAAAACGATTCTTTTTGGTGAACCGTGATATTTTGATCCGAACCTTAATGCTGCTTGCAACGCTTTCGTTCTTCACCGCCGAATCAGCTAACTTAGGAGACAATATACTGGCAGCAAACAGCATTTTACTTCAGTTTTTCTTTATTTTCTCTTACCTGATCGACGGGTTTGCTTATGCCGCCGAAGCATTGATTGGGAAATACATCGGGGCAAAAGACGGTCGCTTATTAAAACAAACGATCAAAAAACTTTTCTATTGGGGGACTGCCATCGCCATTATTTTCACACTCATATATTATATAAGTGGCAAACATATTTTATATATTATCACCGATGATCCAAAAGTAATTTCCGATGCTATCCCCTATTTAATCTGGATGGCAAGCATTCCTTTATTAACTTTTGCAGCATTTATCTGGGATGGTATTTTTATCGGTGCCACCGAATCTCCTTCGCTGCGCAACGCCATGATTATCTCAACCCTTGTTTTATTCTTTCCGTTTTATTACCTCATTGGAAAACCCATGGGAAACCACGGCCTTTGGATGTCATTCATGCTGTTTATGTTATCGCGAGGTATTATATTGACATTTTTCTCGCACAAAATCAGAATTCATTAATTTCTTTTTACTGGATATTGTCTCCTGTATTACCCACTTAACTTTTTTACACCACTCTCAAATCACACTACACCCTCTTTACCAGAGATATAAAAATTTTACAGTATTATCTTTAACAAATTATTATAAATATAATACTACTTTGTATTGCATAGTACTAAAATTTATATTATGTTTGTAACATGAATATAGAAAAAACAAAAGCACAGATGAAAAAAGGGGTACTGGAGCTATGTATTCTATCAATCATTTCCGGTAAAGAAGCTTATGCTTCCGACATATTGGAGGATTTAAAATCTGCCCAACTCATCGTAGTTGAAGGCACCCTCTACCCCCTTTTAACCCGCTTAAAAAACGAAGGGTTATTGAGTTACAGGTGGGAAGAATCAAAATCTGGCCCCCCTCGTAAATACTATGAAATTACCGAAATCGGTAAAACCGTCTTAAACGAACTGGACATCAGCTGGAAAGAATTAGTAAAAGCAGTAGCCAACCTGACAAAAAACAATCAAACCAAAACACAAAGCAAATAACGATGAAAAAAACACTCACCATAAATGTAAGCGGCATCATTTTTCACATTGATGAAGATGCGTACAATAAATTAAATGCTTACCTGGTAAGCATAAAGAGCCATTTTGAGAACCTTGAAGGCAGGGACGAAATCATTGCAGATATAGAAAGCCGCATTGCTGAAATCCTGCAATCCAAGCTTAATGAAAACAAACAGGTCATTGTCATTGGAGACATCAATGATGTAATACAGCGCATGGGCGAACCCAGCGAATTTACGGACGAAGATGAGGACGAAAAAAGCAACAGTTATGCTAACGTAAGAACAAAACGTTTATACCGCGACCCGGAAGATAAAATAATTGGCGGCGTTGCAAGTGGTATTGCTGCATACTTTAATATCGAACCGATTTGGGTACGCTTGATTTTCGTCGTTTCCATTTTCACAACCCTGGGACCTTTCATTTATCTTATATTATGGCTGGCGGTTCCCGAAGCAGAAACAACGGCCGAACGTTTAGAAATGAAAGGAGAACGCGTAACTATCTCAAACATTGAAAAATCGTTAAAAAAAGAATTTGAAAACCTTAAAGAGAAAGTCAGTGATTTGGGTGAAGAAGCAAAAAAAACATACAAAAAGAACAAGCCAAATACTAAAAACTTTTTCGACAATATCGGATACGCATTATCCGGGATTTTACGTTTCTTCGGGAAAGCATTTATTATTTTATTCGGGGTTATTCTCCTGATAATTGGCTTTGCTTTTACCATTGGATTTCTTGGAAGTTTTTTTGCCGATGGGGTGTTATCAATTCATAATGAAGACATCATGATATTTCCCGTTGCCCAATTTTTGGATATTATAATTGGAGCCAGTGGAAATCCGGGCTTATTTAAAGTCGGGTTGATATTACTGTTTATTATCCCCGTCATCATGCTTATTTATCACGGGTTACGTATGATTATTGGCTTTGAAAGGATACGACAACTGGGAAGCACCATGTTTGTACTCTGGCTCATTGGATTGGCTTTTACCATTTTCCTTGGACTAAAAATTGCACGCAACTTCCGTTACGAAGCAGAAGATTATGCAAAACTCAAAATTGAACAACCAAACTCAAATAAAATCAACATTAACGTTAATAAATTAAATGGGGAAGCGAAGCTACATTACAGCAATTATTTTCAATTTGATGAAGAAGTAACGTTTATATTCAAAAAAGATGCTTACTATATTAACCAAGCCCGCTTAGATTTAGTGCCAAGCAAAGATGATAAATTTGAGCTAATCAAACATGTTTCGGCCAGGGGAAAATCAATGCCTGATGCCCGCCAGAAAACGCAGGAGGTTCTTTATTATTTTAAACAAAACGGAAACTCTTTTGATTTTGATATTTTCTTCGGGGTTCCCAATGAAATATCATGGTCCGATCCGGAAGTAGAACTCGAATTTAAAATCCCTGTTGGAACCATTATAAAAATGAGTCCCAAATACGACAGGCACCGCATGCTCCGAAAAAGAAGGGGCTATTCCTACAAATATTGGTCGAAGGAATACTTTATTATGACAGAGCACGGTTTGGAAGAAATGGAAGAATATGAGAACAAAACAAGCAATGTAACAACTAAAGAGTTAGTGCTTTCTGAAAAAAACGAAAATAATCGTGTATTTGGTTCGATAATGTTAGCCCTGGCTGATAAATTCAATTAACATTTTCCCTTTTCATATTTACTATCGGTTACGATAGGTGATCGCAGAAGCGGTAGAGTTTTTCTATCGCTTCTTTATCTTGAGAAAACTGGCAAAACGATTCATTTTCATTATCAAAATATTTACCGGTAGCTCCTTTTACTTTTTCGCTCCAGGCCAGCCAAACCGGAGTCCTAGCACCTTCTTCCGGCAACTCATGGCCCCCATAACCTAAATTATTACTCAATTTTGAATTAACATCGCCCGGATGACAGGCATTAACCGAAATTCCTAAAGGTTTGAAAACTTCAGAAAAAGCCATAGTCAGCATGCGGTCGGCTTGTTTCGATTGACGGTAAACTTTATCATTATTATACGGACGGCTTTTAAACTGCAAATCGTCCAAATCCAGGTCGCCGGCCCAGTAGCTGGCAACATTTACAATCCGGGGGTCTTCAGATTGTTTCATATGCGGGTGCATATATTTCATCATCCAAAAATACCCCATAACATTCGTAGCAAACTGCACTTCCAAACCTTCAGGTGTTTGCAATCTTTCGCGGGGAGTTGTTGCGGCATTATTTACAATAACATCCAACACACCTTCAAAACGACTGGATAAATCTTTAATGCAACGTTCTCTGGATAAATCAACAACTTCGTACCACACCAGTGCATCTGGAACCAGCACCTGTATGGTAGAAACGGCCTCTTCCAAACGGCGTTCATTCCGTCCGGCAAGGATAACTTCAAATCCTTTTGAAACCAAACCTTTAGCAATAGCAAAACCTATGGCACCATAGGCTCCTGTAACAATAGCTGTTTTAGTATCATGTTCAATCATAAATAGTTTGTATTCAGTTGTTATAAATATAAAGTTTTGTGAATATATAAGTCAATAATTGTTAACAACTTATTAATAAAAGGGAAAAGCGAGAACTCAAACATCTAAAGTTTTGGATATTTAATAGAACACCCTTTCTTATTTAGAATAATTTTAATTAACTTTGTGTGAAATTTAGCTTTATCGTATGAAAGTATTTGAACAATCAAGCCTAAAATCTTTTAAAATTAACAAGAAAGATATTTTAAACGATTATCAAATTGCAAACATTAGTCGTCAGCTCAGTTTATTGGGACGCAGAGAGGTTCTTACCGGCAAAGCTAAATTTGGGATTTTCGGAGATGGCAAAGAAATTCCGCAGCTGGCCATGGCAAAAGTTTTTAAAGAAGGCGACTGGCGTTCGGGTTATTACCGCGATCAAACCTTTATGTTTGCCACAGGGATGATGAAGTACGAAGAATTTTTTGCACAGCTCTACGGGGATACAGATTCGAATTTTAACCCAGGTACTTCCGGGCGATTAATGAACAACCATTTTTCAACCCGAACCATTGACAAAGACGGAAACTGGCTGAATCAAACCAAATTAAAAAATTCGGCAGCCGACACCTCCCCTACGGCAAGCCAAATGCCACGAGTATTAGGATTGGCCCAGGCATCAAAAATTTACCGGGAACTCAAAAATTACAAAAACAGTAAAAACTTTTCAAACAATGGCAACGAGGTAGCTTTTGCAACCATTGGTGATGCCAGTACTTCCGAAGGACATTTTTTTGAAACCATCAATGCGGCAGGTGTTTTACAGGTTCCTTTGGCAGTATCTGTTTGGGACGACGGTTGGGGAATTTCGGTTCCTAATAAATACCAAACAACTAAGCAAAATATTTCTGAGATTCTCAAAGGGTTTGAAAAAAACAAAGCCGGCGAAGGCTACCTGATGTACAAAGCCAAAGGCTGGGATTACCCTGCTTTGGTTGAAATGTATAAAGAAGGGATTGAAAAATGCCGCAAGAACCATATCCCGGTGTTGTTCCACATTACAGAAATGACACAGCCTCAAGGGCATTCCACTTCCGGTTCGCACGAAAGGTATAAAAGCAAAGAACAACTGGAATGGGAACTGGAACTCGACGGCATCAAAAAAATGAGGGAATGGATCCTTTCGGAAAAAATTGCGACCGAAGAAGAATTGCTCAACATTGAAAAAGATGCCGTTAAAAAAGCAAAAGAAACAAAGAAAGCTGCCTGGGAAAATTTTCAAAACCCGATCAAACAAAAGCGGAAAGAGTTTCTGGACATGACAGACATTACTACCTGTAATTGTGCAAAAACCGAAAAAATTGCCCAAATAAAAAAGGAATTGGCCCAAATTGGCGAACCCATCCGAAAAGATATTATTTCATCGGCCCGCAAAATATTACGCTTAATTTGTGATTCGTGCAGCAACCCCAAAAACTCCTTAAAACAAAACGTCACCCAATGGATGGAAAACCAGATGGTTCAAGAGAGAGAACACTACAGCAGCCACTTATATAGCGAATCAAAATATTCGGCATTGAACGTTGAGGAAATCAAAGCAGAATATTCAGAAGATGCCCCCACCGTTCCGGGACGAGAGGTTCTGCAAAAAAACTTTGACCAGATTTTTGCCAAATACCCCGAAGCTTTAGCTTTTGGAGAAGACGTTGGAAAAATTGGCGGGGTAAACCAAACCATGGAGGGCATGCAGGAAAAATATGGTGAGCATCGCATTTCAGATACAGGAATCCGTGAAGCCACCATTATTGGTCAAGGCATTGGCCTGGCATTACGCGGCCTCCGTCCCATCGCCGAAATCCAATATTTCGATTACCTGCTGTATGGCTTGCAGGTGATGAGCGACGACCTCGCAACCCTGCAATACAGGACCAAAGGAACACAAAAAGCACCTCTAATCATCAGCACCCGTGGTCACCGTTTGGAAGGCATTTGGCACAGTGGCTCGCCCTTAAGCATGGTTATCAACTCTATTCGTGGAATACATGTATTGGTTCCCAGAAATATGACCCAGGCTGCAGGTTTTTATAACACCATGCTGGCTTCCGATGATCCGGCACTGATTATTGAACCCTTAAACGCTTACCGTTTGCGTGAAAAATTACCGGAAAACATCGGTAATTTCAGGGTTCCACTGGGGAAACCGGAAATTCTTCAGCAAGGAAAAGACATTACCCTGGTAACTTATGGTGCCTGCGTTCGTATTGCCGAAGATGCCGTTAAGCAATTAAACGAATTTAATATTGAAGTTGAGCTGATTGACGTCCAATCGCTTTTACCTTTTGACATTAATCATACCATTAGCGAATCTCTGAAAAAGACCAACCGCATTTTATTTTTCGACGAAGATGTTCCAGGCGGGGCAACCGCTT
This sequence comes from Bacteroidales bacterium, assembly GCA_963664245.1. Taxonomy (GTDB): domain Bacteria; phylum Bacteroidota; class Bacteroidia; order Bacteroidales. Next base: position 206,902 of record OY760934.1, on the reverse strand, counting down.
ATATGATGCAAAAAGTTATTGAAGAACAAAAAGGTTATTATTATCTTGATTCGGAACCCAGAACACTCTCAGCCAAAGCACACCGATCCGCTTACAGCACCGACGGTGATTATTTTTCGAACCCGAATGCTGAAGATGTTTTTGAAACCGTTTATAATATTATGCACGAAAGCAACCCTAGCAAATACCCAAAAATATTTTAAGTACTATTTCTATTTATTTAGAATTAACTTTATTTAATGTTATTTTTTCAACAAAAACAGATACATTTGCACCAATGTTACGCAACAATGCACATAAACTTATTACGTCAGGGATTTTCATCTCCCTGATTGTTTTTATTGTTGCAAACCAAAGCCTTTACTTACACACCCACCAATTGCTTGACGGCACATTAATTACCCACGCTCACCCTTACAATAAAAGTTCGGAAAACAGCCAAATACCTTTTTCATCACACAAACACTCAACGGCACAATACTTATTAATTAGCGATCTTAGCTTGGCAAGTATATTTGTATTTTTTTGTATTGCGCTGTTCTTTCAAATAGTAGCAAAACAAAAACATACTACTCAACTCACGGAATCCATTATTCTAATTGAGTTGTATAAATACTCCAGCGGTCGTTCTCCCCCACTTTGCTAAACATTCCTTACATCATTTTTATCAAAATTTCCAAGCAAATCATTTGCCTGACACATTAAACTGTGCCAGCCTGTATTGATGCTTAAAAAAAATTATAACAAACTAATTCGAATAATTTAAGTAATGAAAAAACTAAGTTTAATGTTAATTGCATTAAGCATTACTGTATGCTTATTTGCAGAAAAAAAAGAAAAAACAGACGCCAATATTTTTGGACACGTTGTTAGCGGATCAGAACACATCCCTTTTGCGAGTGTGTTTTTAAAAGGAACCACCATCGGTGTTTCAACCGATCAAACCGGACACTATCGTTTACTAAACCTGCCCGAAGGAGAATTTATTATTGTCGCCAAAGTGGTAGGATTTAAACCCGAAGAAAAAAAGATCACCATAAAAAAAGGAAAAACAATTGAAGTAAACTTTAATTTAACAGAAGATATTTTAGGTCTGGAAGAAGTTGTTGTAACCGGCGACAGAAACGAGATGAACAGGAAAGAATCGCCGGTGATTGTAAATGCAATACCAGCAAAACTTCTTACACAAACACAATCAATCACCATTTGCGAAGGCTTAAATTTTTGCCCCGGTTTACGTGTAGAAAACAATTGCCAGAATTGTGGTTTCACCCAGCTTAGGATGAACGGCATGGAAGGTCCCTATTCACAAATCTTAATTAACAGTCGCCCGATTTTTAGCGGATTGGCCGGGGTATACGGGCTGGAATTCATCCCAGACAACATGGTCGAACGCATCGAAGTAGTACGCGGCGGGGGATCTGCCATATATGGCAGCAACGCCATTGCCGGAACCGTAAATGTTATATTAAAAGATCCTATTGCAAACAGCTACGAATTTGGTTACGACGTTGCTTCTGTCGGCACAAACAGCCCGGCTCTGGATCAGGGCTACAAAGCAAATGTTTCTTTGGTATCCGACGACCATAAATCAGGAATCACTTTATATGCCTTCCACCGGAAAAAACAAGGCTATGATGATAATGGAGATGGCTTTACAGAACTTGGAAGGATTAACAACACTACTTTTGGATCCCGTTTTTTCCACTCGGTTGACGTTAAAAGCAAAATCAATGCAGACATTTACATTATTAAAGAAGAACGCCGTGGGGGTGACAATCTGGATCGCCCGGAACACGAATCACAAATTGCCGAATCACTAAAACATACGGTTCGTTCAGGATCTATCAGCTACGACCGTTTCCTTAAATCAAAAAACATGCTTTCAGTATTTTTCTCGGCACAAGAAGTTGATCGCGATTCGTACTATGGTGCAGGCGGCCTGGAAAATTATGGGCACACCAATAGTTTTACTTACGTTTCAGGAGCTACCTACAAAGCTCAATTCGACAAATCTAACTTTGTAATCGGGCTTGAACACAAAGGCGAAAAACTGGAAGACGACAATTTAGGATTCACCGATGAACTGGGAGAATACCAACCAACAACAATTATTGCCGATCAAAAAATGAATATTTCGGGAGGTTATGCCCAATACGATTACCGTTTAAATGCTTTTAAATTTGCTTTAGGAATACGCTACGATCATTACAATATTAAAAACGGTGCAACTGAAGATTCTACCAAAGGTGATGTTTTGAGCCCAAGAGTTAACATTCTTTTTGATGCTACCGAACATTTGCAATTTAGAGCCAGCTACTCAAAAGGCTATCGGGCACCACAGGTTTTTGACGAAGACCTGCACATTACTTCTTCCGAATCACGCCGGATTACCATTGTTAATGATGCCGATTTGGAACAAGAAACCAGCCATAGCTTTTTAGGTTCTATTGATTTTCATCCGGTAACCAGCATTGGAGATATTGAATTTTTAGCAGAATATTTTTACACCAAATTAGACAATCCTTTTGCCACGCATTATGGTGATCCTGACACCCAAGGAAATGTAATTTACACCCGCTATAACGAAACTTCAGGAGCTACAGTTCAGGGAGTAAATACTGAAATAACTTATATTCCCTCTAAAAAGTTTAATCTGATTGCTAGTTTCACCTTCCAATCAAGCAAATACAACGAACCACAAGATTTCAACTCCAAAGAGTTCTTCCGTTCGCCCGAAAGCTACGGTTACATAAATATGTTATGGACTCCAAATAAAAAATGGAAAGTAAGCCTTACCGGAAATTACACCGGAAAAATGAAAGTTCCTTATTTTGGAACCGAAGCGGCAATAGATCCTGTTACAGGTGACCCTATCGGTGAACTTAGAGAATCTGACGAATTCTTTGAACTAGGTTTTAAATTGAGCCGTTCAATCAAATTAAACGGAACCTCTTTAAAACTTTACGCTGGGGTTAAGAACCTGTTTAATTCTTACCAGGACGATTTTGATACTGGTGCCGAACGTGACCCGGCTTATATTTATGGCCCAGGATCACCCCGCACCATCTATTTTGGACTAAAATTAGGGAACATGTTTAAATAGCATGGTTAATTTTGTTACTATTAATTCATGATTGCGGAGCCTCCTGGAAATTCAGGGGGCTTTTTTTTTACCACACGCAACCTTTTTATTGCATTCTTCATCTTCTCAGAAAACATGTTGCTCTAATATTGCACAAAAAAACCGAATACATTTTAAGCGAAGCAATTAAAAGATATGTACTTTTTAAATAAAGTTAAAGACAGTGATTAGTTTCTATCTTTTTAATAGGTTTAAGACTGCTAATCATTCTTTGGTTAAGTATTGGGTCAAACAGTGAACCGGGAAAATGGGCGACATTCCATTTTTCCCGTTCCTGTTTAAAAATTGGGAATATGATTTGCTATATTTGTTCAACGAAACAAAACGAATGCCAACAGCGTGAATTCAGGCGAGCTCGAAAAAGTAATTCAAGGTTGTATAAAGGGAAAAAGAGACTCCCAGGCTCTTTTGTACCGTTTTTTCTCAGCTAAAATGTTCGGACTGTGTTTATATTATTCAAAAAACAAAAGTGATGCTGAAGATCAGTTGCAAAACGGGTTCATTAAGGTTTTCCAAAACATTCATAAATTCAAAGGGAAAGGCTCGTTTGAGGGCTGGATGAGAAGGGTCTTTGTTAATAACATATTGGAAGATTACCGGAAAAATAAAATGCTTTTCACGCGTGAGGATGAAATAAACTCAAACAATTATGTCGCCAGTGAACAAATTGAAGATAAAATTGATGCCGATGAACTGATTAAAATCATTCAGGAGTTAAGCCCGGCTTACAGGCTGGTTTTTAACCTTTATGCCATTGAAGGTTACTCGCATAAAGAAATTTCTAAAATGTTAAATATCAGCGAAGGAACCTCAAAATCGAACCTGGCAAGAGCCCGAAGTATTTTAAAACAAAAACTAAACAAAACTTATACGCTGGAAATAAGATAATGAGTAATAAAACTGAACATATTGACAAACTGACAAAAGAGAAGCTCCTTTATACAGAAGCTGTTCCACCTACGCATTGCTGGGAAGAAATTTCGGCTACTCTGGATCAGGCCGGTTATGCTAAAAAGAAGCATCTGATTTATCGGTTATCAGCAGCAGCGATCCTGTTACTCTTCGTTGGATCAATTTTCATATTTACTCTTCCAAACAAAGAAAAAGAACACCTTATTAGTGGCAATGACCAGCCTAAGCCTGATTCGGTAAAAAAAACAAGATATTTTATCGCCAAACTTAGTTCAAATTTAAACACAACCCGTTTTATTCCCCATGAATCAAAAACGGTTCCATTAATTAGTCATCGTGAAATAACACCTTACAGAAGGAACATTTTTTCTATTCACCATTCATTTTATATTGAACCTTTTGAAAATAATTTAAATCACCAGGTATATAAAAAAGAAGTGTCCCCCTACAATAAAATTGCTGATAAGAATGTAAAATCGCACATCCTGCAATTTGAGGACGAGAAAAACAATAAAAACAAATGGAAGCTTGGGCTTTCTTACGCCCCGGGCTTTGGTTCGTCAAGCTACTCATCTTCAAATTCAACTTATCAAGCCTATGGATTACCAGCAACCCCAAACGATGAAAGGACTTCCTCCAATAGCTTAAAAGAAGAATTACTACCTAGTTTTAGTGTGGGCATACAATTCTCTTTTAAACTTTCTGAAAAAATTGAGCTTAGATCAGGGGTGTCTTATTTCAGACAAAAAAACAAACTATCAGATTATTTCTTACTAAAAGACAATACAGGCAACGGGTCTGTATTTTCCGCAAATTCTAATTTAGGAGCAATAAATATTAACAATAGCCAACCCTTACTCGAAGAAGCAAATTTTGTTGTCCCCGATTATGCCAATATCGTTTATCAGTATAGTTCTTTCGAGAATGACCTTATTCAAGACTTAAAATATATTGAACTCCCTTTATTGGTAAACTACAGTATTTTAAACAATAAATACAGATTTGCTTTAACAGGCGGTATAAGTACCGGGTTTTTGATTGGGAACAATGTTTATATTGATAGCGACGACCAAAGTTCTATAGGCGATACAGAAGCCATAAATAAATTTACGCTTAGAAGTGTAATTGGTTTTACTTTTGAGTACCCCATAAGTAAAAAACTGTATTTCACAATATCGCCATTATATAAATACCAATTAAATACGATGAGTAATAAAACCCAAAACGATTACAAAATCAACTATTTTGATGTAAATAGCGGCATCACCTTCCGATTTTAGAAAATAATTTTACATGAGATAAACTTAAATTTACTATCTTTGAATGTCTAAAAATAAATTTGCAAGCTAACTTATACTTCATCTGTCTTACCAAAAAGACTAAGAAAATATTGAATTTTATAAAAATAATTTAACCTAAAACTTTAACCATATGAAAACAATGAAAAGATTTATTTTATTATTTCTTTTGGCTGCAATAGCTTTTGTAGCATGTAATGACGACAACCCAGTTCAAACAACTGTTGATGAAGACAAAGCGAATATCCAATTAAGTTTAGATGCTTTGGTCGGAATGGTACAAACCATGAATGAAGGACAAGGGATGGCCACCATGGAGCTCATTATGGGAATGATAACCAACACCAGCCCTGATTTAAAAATTGCACCAGACACTAGGACATGGGTGGAAATTATGTGGGATCAACTTGGTGATTTTATTTTATGGGAAGACATTGAGGATGCTCTTGATTACGACCACCGTTTTTATTTTAGCACCTATGTTGGAAAGTACACCTACAACTTAACAACACAACAATGGACCAAAACAGCCAGTAATGATATGGTTTTTGAGTTTCCGTCAACACAAACAGCAACATCAAACGATATGCTGTTAACAATATCATCTTATACTGATGTTCAATTAACCATACCTAGCACCTTAAAATCAGCTTTAGTAGAATCTGATGATGCATGGCTTCCAACTGGGTTTCTTATTAATCTTAAAAAAGATGGAACTAAGGTTCTTGAACTTAACTTAAACAGTGCAACCTACAACCCAACAGAAATGTACCCAACCTTGATTGATTTAAGTGCATATTTCGCACCAACTTCATTCGAGTTTGATTACAGTGCAACTTCTCAAGCCGGTACTTACACTTATAATGCTGCATTGCAAGCCGGTGACGACAATAGCGCCTGTGGCCTTGGGGTTTCAGTTGACACCAACGAAGACTTATTCTCAATATTATTTGGTTATCTTGACAATGATGAACAACAAACAAAAGCATCAATTACCGATCCTTTTGAATCAGCCACTGCGATATTCTATTTAAATAACCTTAGAATAGAAGGTGCATTTAATTTAGCTACCTTCTTTGATCTTCTTTCTTCAGAAGAAGAACCATCATTAACTGAGAAAAACTCTTGGTTTACTGCAGTAGTTTATTACAACTATTATGCTGTAGCTACTATTGAATTCAAAGAAGTTGAAGGCGAAGATGTGGTATGCATTGTATATAAAGATGAAACTTATGAACCTGCATTAGATGTTATTGCAGACTTTATGGAAGAAATGGGAACCATTATCGGAGAACATAGAGATAACTCTTAATAACTTTTATAAAAAAAGCCTTCTGTTTTTTCAGAAGGCTTTTTTTATTGCATAGAAAAATTGAATTACAATCTCATCCTTGCTCGCTCTTCTACAAACACACCGTTCCTACCTCTACGCCCAACAGATCCTAAGCAAAATAGAAATGTTACATTTTAAAAATAAGCTATTGCTTTTTTTGATCCAATAGCTAACTTTGCACTTAACCGCACGAACTAAATCATCTAATTATTACCGCTGTAAATGAATAAAAACATACGGATAAAGAAAGCGATTTTCATATCATTACTATTAATATCAGCCATTGCGGTTTCTATTATTAGTATTTTCTGGATTTATGACGAAATAAAAGGATCAAAAAAAGAAAAGGATGAGTTGCACGAAAAGTCCATTGCTTTTCAAAAAGAAAAACTTCAGCGCGAAGTTGAAATTGCCCTCGATTACATTGCTTACAGAGACTCAACAAATATAAATCTCGGCATTAAAGAACTACAAAATGAAACTCTGGATTACTTATCAACCATCCGATTTGGCTATGGAGGCTACATCTTTGTAAATAAAATTGACGGGCAAGCCTTGATATTTGATGGCAAAAAACTAACTGAACACCGCAACAACCTGGGACTAAAAGACTCTCGCGGAACAGACATCTTCGCCCCACAAATTGAAGCATTCCATAATAGAAAGGGTGCTTTCATACAATACTACTTCAAACGAATTGGCGGCAGCAAAGAAGAACCTAAACTTTCGTACACAAAAGGTTATCATAAATGGGGATGGATTATTGGTGCAGGAAATTATTTAGTTGACATCGACAAAGAAATTAAACAGGTGGAAAGCGAGCTTTCCCAACGATTACAAACCAGGGTGCTATTAATAATTCTTTTATTTGTAATTCTTCTTTTGATTATATTTCTTATGTCTTATTCTTTATCAAAATATGTTAAAAGGGAGTTTAATGTTTTTGAAACCTATTACAAAAACTCTGTCCCCGGAGAATTGATTGATCTGGGTGATCTTTCCATCAAAGAATTAGAAGATATTGCCCAGGTCTCAAACCACATGATTAACGAGATAGAAGAAAAAAACACCAAGCTAAAAGAAAGCGAAGAAAAATTCAGAACCTTTATTGAAAACTCTGCTGATGCTATTTTTATCTGCGATAAAAAAGGGAATTATCTTTACGTGAATAAAATGGCGACCAATTTATTAGGCTATACTCAAGATGAATTATTAAAAATGAACATCAAAGATTTATCGCCCAAAAACGAAGTTGATCATTATGTTAGATTATTCAAATCTATAGAGATCAACAAGAACCTATTTGTAGAACTAAACCTGCTTAATAAAAAGAAAGAAATTGTTCCGGTCGACCTAAATGCGGTTACGCTCCCAAACGGAACTATCTTTGGAAGTTGCAGAAACATCTCCAAAAGGAAAGAAACCGAAACAGAGCTACACAAACACCAAACCCAGCTCGAAGAAATGGTAAAACAAAGAACCAAAGAGCTGGAAGATAAAAACGAAGAACTGGAACGTTTTAACAAACTGTTTATTGGCCGTGAATTTAGAATTAAAGAACTAAAAGAAAAGCTCAAACGCTACGAAAAAGGGAACAAAAAATAGAAAATATAAAGGAATGCTTTTCAAAAACTGAATTATACTACAAGCTTAAGAAAAGCAAAGAAGTGGCAAATACTGCCACCTAAAACAAATAGGTGAAAAACCAAATGCCCGAAAGGAATCTCTTTTCGGATATAAAAAAACACACTCGCCGAATAAGACAACACCCCAATTAGTATATACCACAGCGAAACAGCCGGAACATTTTTAATAACGGGAACAATAACGGCAATCACCGACCATCCCATCAACAAATACATCCAGGCCGAAATTTTACGGTATTTTTGTTGGTAAAACCACACTTTAAATACGACCCCTGCAATTGCACAGGCCCAAATAAATCCAAACAACACCCAGCCCAAAGTTCCACGCAAGGAAACCAGTGCCAAAGGGGTATAGGTTCCAGCAATCAGAATAAAAACGGCTGAATGGTCAAAGCGGTTCAATTTATATTTTAAGCGTGGGTTTTTCGCCCCGTGAAAAATGGTTGAAGCCGTATAAAGCATAATCATGCTGGCTCCAAAAACAGCAAAGCTCACAACATGCCAGGCATCTCCGCGAATTGCACCAAACACAACCAATAATGTAACGCCAGCAAATGCCAACAAAATCCCTATCCCGTGAGAAACTGAATTCAATATTTCTTCAAGTTTAATCAGTCGTTTTGATTTCATACTATGCCATTTTTTTTATAATTGGAAACAATAAAACAACCCAAATTGCCGCAACAAAATACGAAAATATCGTCCCCCATAAAACACCAAACCCTAGATAAAAATAATGAACAGCGAGAGAATACACCCAAATATTTGAGGTCGTCAGTACCAAAACCTTTCCGGTAGCTTTTGCGAATTTAGGCCCTTGGTTCTTTGCCAATATAAAAAGCGTTGAAAATATCATGGCCGGAAAAGCAGCTAATACCCCGGTAAAATTAGGAGGAACAGATTTTGACAATACCACAACCAAAGCCACAATACTTCCCGCAAAAACGGCTCGCCCAATCATCTGCACAATGCTGTACTTACGTTTTTCTATTTCAACACACCCTACTCTGAATACCTTTTCAATAATCAACATACAGATAATAACAACTGCAAAATAAATAATGGAGGAAAGCATAAGGCTTTTTTCTAATCCCGACCTCTCAATCAAAAAAGCAGCTCCAAACCATAATATAATTGAAACAACACTGGCAACTGCCAATCCAAATCTTAACAAGGCAACAAAAAAGAGCATAAAAACAGTTGTTGCAATCAAACCGGCAGGAACAGCCATAGCGGCTTCAGAAACATAATTTATATCATTTACAAAGCTCACAAAAATAAAGCTAATCAGAATATTTGAGGGCAAATTTGAAATCGATCCCCCGATTTTGCTCCCAAACTTCTCTGCAAACAATGTGGCAAATGCAATCCATCCACCCGCTAAAAAGAAGGAAAACAAAACGTTAACAAGCAGAACTTTATTCATTCGTTTGAAACAGGCATTTGAGAAAAATAAGCAACAAATGTAATATAATATTAATTGCTAATTCTTTAAGGCATGCTCAAATTTCATACTTTTGCAGAAATTTGTGACTATAAAAAAATGGAAAAGAAAACAAAAATCATAGCTACCATTTCAGATCAAAAATGCGATGTAGATTTTTTACGCTCGCTTTATGAAGCCGGAATGAATGTTGTTCGATTAAACACAGCTCACCAAACTCCTGAACAAGCAGAAAAAGTAATAAAAAACGTCCGTAAGGTATCTGAGAAAATAGCGATTTTAATTGATACCAAAGGACCGGAAGTTCGTACTGCAAATTTCAAAGATCCCATTGAACTCTCAAAAAACGATATTGTCAGAATTAACGGAAACGACGACTCCAATGGTTCAAAAGATAATTTATCGGTTAATTATAGTGGCTATGTTAACGACCTTAGCGTGGGCAACTTAATATTAATTGATGATGGGGAAATTGCACTCCAGGTTATCGAGAAAACAAAAAACGAATTAATATGCCGGGTTGAAAACAACGGCATCGTAAAAAAGAACAAAAGTGTTAACACCCCTTCGGTAGAGATAAAACTTCCAAGCCTTAGCAAAAAAGACCGTGAGTTTATTGATTTTGCTATTGATATCAATGTTGATTTTATTGCCCACTCGTTTGTAAGAAGAAAAGAAGACCTGATGGAAATCCAAAAAATATTGGATCAAAAAAGCAGCAGGATAAAATTGATTGCCAAAATTGAAAATAAAGAAGGAGTGGATAACATTGACGAAATACTGGAACATTCTTATGGAATTATGGTTGCCCGGGGAGATTTGGCCATCGAAATTCCACAAATGAAAATCCCGGTGATCCAAAAAGAGATTACAAACAAATGCATCGAATTACGCAAACCGGTAATTATTGCAACGCAGATGCTTTATTCGATGATTGACCACCCGCGGCCAACCCGGGCAGAAATCAGCGATATTGCAAATGCCGTTTATGATGGAACCGATGCCATGATGTTAAGCGGCGAAACTGCATTTGGCCACTACGCACTTGAAGCGGTAAATGTAATGGTTGATACAGCTAAAGAAATAGAAGCTACTAAAAAAGCGTATAATAAAATCCCAATCGTAGTTATCAACAACGAGATTTCTGCATTTCTGGCCCGTTCAGCGGTAATTGCCACCAAAGAATTATCTTCAAAAGCCATTATTGCCGATACCACTTCCGGAAGAACGCTTCGGAGCCTGGCAGCATACCGGGGCGACAATATTATCTATGCCATGTGCTACGACAAACGAATTATGAGAGAATCGGCACTTTCGTATGGTATTGATGCAAATTTTATAAAACCGGTTAAAAACTCCGATGAATTCATATGCAAGGCCCTTAATTTACTCACACAAAAAGGCATTCTAAAACCGTCTGACACCGTGGTTGTTTTAGCCGGGAATTACGGACCTTCAAACGGTGCTTCATTCATTGAAATTTCATCGGTTGAGAATTTATACACCAAATGCGAAGAGTACAATAAATAACCCGTTAATTTTTCTTAATTCACAGAACTTTACTTTTAAAATTTAAAATTAAAAGCTTATTTTGCATAAAATATAAAATGCAAGCATGAAATCCGGCATATTCTACAAAATAATCATTTTACTAACCTGGTTTTTGAGTATTTGCACGATCTCTGAAGCACAATATAAAAATTATTTTTTACAAGCTGGAAGAACTGCCATTATTAATTCAAAATATCTGGAGGCAGTTAAGTTTTTAAACATGGAGTTAAAACTTGATCCAAAATCCCATCAGGCATACTTTTTACGTGGCATTGCTAAATACTACCTCGACGATTTTGTAGGAGCCGAATATGATTACACCAAAACCCTGGAGCTGGCTCCATATTTTGACGATGCTTATTTTAACCGGGCTGCAGTTTACAGCCAACAAAACAAATTTGAACAAGCCCTCAGCGATTATTCAAAAGCAATAAAGTACGATTCAACCAATGCGCGTATTTATTTTAGCCGGGCTCAAACCTACCTAAGCCTGAAAAATTATGAAAAATCCATTGAAGATTGCAACAAAACAATTAGCCTGAAACTATCTCTTGAATCGGTTTATATTTTAAGAGGAATCGCCAAAGCCGGACTCGAAAAATATACAGAAGCCCTAAATGATATCAACAAAGCCATAAATTACAACCCTGAAAATATTTCGAGTTTAATTCAACGGGGGAATATTTATACCGAACTTCAAAAATACGATTCGGCCCTGGTAGACTTGAACGCCGCCCTTAAATTAGATTCGCTGAACTCGTATGGAATTTTCAGTAAATCTATCGCGTATATGCGCATGAAAGAATTTGATTCGGCATTGATAAACCTTGAAAAAGTAATTCGCTTAAGTCCCTACAATGCCTATGCATACTATAACAGAGCCATTATACATTTCAATAATAAGGATCACCAAAAGGCTTTATTAGACTTCAACTCTGTTTTACAAATCAACCCGGATAATATAATGAGTAATTTTTACCGCGGATTGATAAATGCAAGTCTTGAAAATTTTAAGGAAGCAGAAAAAGATTTCAGTAAAACTATTGAACTTTTTCCACTTTACATCAATGCTTATCGCGAACGCTACAACGTAAGGCAAAGGCTCGGAAGAAATAAAGAAGCTTACGCCGATTACGAAAAGATGGAAGAACTGGCAGCAGGAAATGGGGTAAAAGAAATTCCGGAGACCAAGGAAATGGCAGAATATCTTCACAGTATTGTAAAATTAAGCGGTTCTTTTGAAGACAGCGAAAGTATGAAACTGGTTCAGAACCAAATACGCGAAATTGATATACTCCCGGTTTACCAGGTTGTTTTAGATCCGAGCCAACACCAGCAAAACCGCTTCTACGATGCTTACCACCACCATGGATATTTCGCACCTATTGTTTGTTTTACCAACAGCTTGTACACAAACTCTTTGGACTCTGCCAACCGCCAAATAGCACTTATTGATAAGCAATTAGAAACCAGTACAAATAAAGCCGAACTGTACTACAAACGAGCCATCATAAATGCCAACATCGAAGATTACAACCAGGCATTTAAAGATTTTGACGATTGTTTAAATGAAGACCCCAAATATGTTCTGGCCTATTTTAGCCGTGCCCGGGTAAGGCATAATTTAATTGATTTCCTGGAATCGATTAACAGTAAACGGAACCAGATTTCTATTGGAAATCCGACAAAAAACAAACAAGAAGTAACCATCGAAGAGCACACTTACGAAAAAGTTATTAAAGATTACGATAAAGCTATTCAACTTGATAAACGTTTTGCTTTTGCATACTACAATCGTGCTTTTGTAAAAACCGTGAATGGAAATTTTCATCGTGCCATCGACGATTTCTCGGAGGTAATAAAACTTATGCCAAATTTCTCAGAAGCTTACTATAACCGGGGACTCGTATTACTGTATTTAAATGAACGCGAACTTGGCTGTAAAGATTTAAGCCGTTCGGGAGAACTAGGTTTAAGTGTTTCATACACTCTTTTAAAACGTTTTTGTTCGCAATAAAATTTGCATTTCACACATCATAATTGTACATTTACAATTCATTTACGTGCATATCTCATTTATTAACTCCCCTATCCTTAAATGAATATTCGGCATAATGGTTTGTTTATACATAAAAATATTCTAAAAAAGATTTTAATAAACCTATTAAGAACAACCAATAAAAGCTTCGGAATATATTTGAATCAGAAAATTATGTTCGACACGGGGACGACCATTTTATCCTCAAAGTCAAGCATTGCATTAATCAACCCCACTAGCTTATAAGAAGACAAATCCTGTTCAGCGATTTGTCTTTCTTTTATTTTAGCTGTACTCAACAGGTGTTCGCGCTGTATTCCTTTTAGCAAAGGGGTATCAGAGGTGAACCAATCATCCCCATCAAAAAATACCAGGTTTGAATACGATGAATCGGTGATTAAACCATCTTTAGCAATAATAATGTCATCGGCGTTGCCCTTTTGCTGAAACAACTTATTAATTTGATCCCGCTTGGTAAATTTGTACTGATAGCTAATATCTGATCTTATAACTTTCAGCGAATTAATTTCTCGAGGAATATAAGGAATGATTTCTGCATCAAAGGTGTGTTCATTATAACGTAGCCTGTATTTAAACAAGCCCGTCTTGGGCAACAACATTTTTTCTAAACAATCAGCTATTTCTAAACTACACTCTTTATTGTAAACAGCCTTATACGAATTGCTTATACGCTGCTGATGCAGGGCAATATGGTATGCAAAACCATTTTTAATTTTTATGCTCTCAAATAATGGGTACATAAACTTTATCACATAATTCCTGGTATTCTTCTTCTAAGTTACTTAAAACAGTAATTCCACCACCGCTTTTAAAGACCAAGTTTCCTTTTTGGTTTTCAATGTAACGGATAGCAACGGCACTTTCCAGATTTTTACCGTCGAACACCCCAAAAATACCGGTATAATAGCCACGGGTATATTTTTCTGAAGCTTTGATAATCTCCAGCGTTTTTTGCTTTGGAGCCCCGCTTATAGATCCGGCTGGTAATAATTTTGACAAGATGCTTCCAATTTTTGAGGGATAATCATCCTCCAATTTCCCAACGATTTCGGAACTTGTTTGTAACAAGCCTCCCCGAATCGTTTCCAGTTTCTCAACATAACGAAAACGTTTAACCCGTACTTCTCGGGCAACCATACTCAAGTCATTGCGAATTAAATCAACAATAGTATTATGCTCGGCAAACTCCTTGGAATTATTCAGCAAATTTTTTTCCGCTCCCGGGATGTTTGAATCAATGGTTCCTTTCATCGGATAAGAAGAAATTATCCCGTTTTTTATCCTCACAAAAATTTCGGGCGAAAAACAAACAAACTCATTTTTATAATACAAACGAAACAAGGAACAGCTATGATCAAAAATCTGTTTCAAGCTCAGGTTCAACGAGATTTCCGAAGACATGGTAAGGTTCAATAAATAAGAATCTCCGTGTTTAAGATGAGCCATCACATTTTCAAAAGCTGTTTTATAACGATCAAAACCCACCATTTTTCTTTCAAAATGAATGCGGACGGGGAGCTCATCTTTCTGTTTTGGGGCATTCTCAAATCCGGGAATTGCAAATAAAACATCCGCAGGGATTTCATCCAGCAAAAACACCAATGGTTTTTTTTGTTCAAAATCAATCAGAAAAAAAAACGGCACATGCTGTTTTCCTAAACGATTTAATTTTTCGAAATATGTTTCGTTACTTTGTGTTCCCATTTTAAGCCGAAAGCTGCAAAGATAAACATTCGTGATATGAAATTATTGATTGTCGACAATAATGATTCGTTTACATACAACCTCGTACAATTGGTTAACGAAACCAATGCGGCTGAAGTAACGGTTCATAATCATGCAGAGATAAGGCTGGAGGATGTGAATTCTTTTGACAAAATAATGTTTTCGCCGGGACCTTCTCTGCCCGATAATTTTCCCATTATGAAAAAAATTTTGGCAGAATACGGTTCTAAAAAAAATATTTTAGGGATTTGCATGGGTCTGCAGGCTATTGCTGAACATTTCGGATCAGAACTTTTTAACCTGGACAAACCTTTTCATGGGCAAAAACATTTTTTGCACATTATTAAAGAGGATACTATTTTTAATAATGTTCCACAACGAACTCCCATCGGGCTATATCATTCATGGGCCGTTAACAAACATAGCCTTAGTAACGAACTGGAAGTTTTAGCGTATGACGAAAACGGAACCATCATGGCAATCAGGCACAAGAAGTTTGACATTAAAGGGTTTCAGTTTCATCCGGAATCTATCATCACTGTTAAGGGGAGTGTAATGATTTCGAATTGGATAAATTCTTGAGCCTATAATCTTTCCATTGTAATAGTGAACTTCAAAAACGTTGTTCAACCCCCCTTCAATATTTAGCATAATCCCATAGATTGCAAATCACACATACCAAATATTTTCAAAAAAATGATAAAAATCATTTAGTTTTAAAAAAACACAATAGGGTAGAATGATGTTTTGTAATCATTAGGTTAAAACAAGAAGTACAAACTTAATATACAAACATCATGAAAACGATAATTAACAAAAAAGGATTAACCTTATCATGGATGCTACTTTTTATCTTCAGCATATCAATTTCCCTATCAGCTCAAAATAAATCATATTTTGAAATCAACGGTAAAATTGTTGATGCCAAAACAAATAAAAGGCTAGTATATGCAACCATCACCGTAGAAGGTGAAAATACCGCCACAATCTCCAACGAAGATGGAGAATTTCAATTAAAAATTGATAATGCCAGTAATGCAAAAAACATAATCATTTCTTATCTGGGTTATAAAGATCTGACATATCCTATCAGCAACTTCGGTAAAAAAATGATTACGATTAAATTAGAACCTACTATTATTAATCTGTCAGAAGTTGTTGTTTCGCCCAAAACACCAAAAGAATTATTATTGGCAGCTTTAAAAAAGATTCCAAAGAACTATTCATCTGAGCCTAATCAAATGACCGCTTTTTTCAGAGAGTATATCAAAAAACGGAAAAACTATGTTTCATTGGCAGAAGCCGTGCTTGATGTTTACAAATCAAGTTATACAAACATGGCTACTTATGACCAGACAAAAATATTAAAAGGAAGAAAAGGTACCGACAAAAGACGTTTAGACACTTTATTATTCAAAGTTCAAGGTGGGCCGGCAACGATATTAATGCTTGATATTGCCAAAGATCCGAAAACGTTATTTGAAGAAAATGAATTAGACTACTATGAATTTACCATGGAACCACCGGTAACCCTTTACGATCGCACAAACTACGTGGTAAAATTCACTCAAAAATATGTATCGGAATATCCTCTGTTTAACGGAAAAATATTCATCGACACTGAAAGCTTGGCAATCAGCGGTGCCGAACTTGACCTGAACATAATTGATGAAGCCAAAGCCGCTAGTATTTTCCTACGTAAAAAACCCGCAGGCTTGAAATTATATGTTGAGAAAGCAAGCTATAAAGTCATGTATAAGTATCAGGATGGCAAATGGTATTTCAATTATGCCTCTGGAAACAACGAATTTAGGATTAAATGGGATAAAAAATTATTCTCTACAAAATACGCAACCACTTTTGAGATTGCCATCACTGACAGAAGTAAAAATATGGCCCAAAAAATTAAATCAAAAGAACGCTTTAAAAAATCAGACTTTTTTACCGAAAAAGTACAAGACTTTTACGATGAGGATTTCTGGGGAAAATACAACACCATTAAACCGGATGAATCAATTGAGTCGGCAATTAAACGTTTAAAAAGAGTTAACAAATAATATTGGTTCCAGTTCATTATAATTTCCCGATCCGGAGGAAAGTTGTTTGAAAAAATTGCTTCCTCCGGTCGTTTTCATAACTTTGCAAACTGAAACAACTAAAACAGAACAAGTGACTTATATCGATACAAACATAAATAGTTTTGATGCTATAAAGAAAGGAGATATAAAATCATTTGAAGCATTATTCAGGGCTTATTATAAACCATTATTAATATATAGCCAGCAAATTGTCAATGACGAGGATGAAGCCAATGAAGTTGTTCAGGAAATTTTTTTAAAGCTATGGGAAAAACGAAATGAAATTGAAATCAGAAACACTGTAAATTCATATTTGTACCGATCGGTTTACAACAATAGTTTGCAGCTATTGCGAAGAAAAAAGCTCGACAACAAGTACAAACAATATAAAAATCAACAAAAAATTGAATCAATAAATCCGGGCGAAGAAATGGAAGCAATCGAATTAAACCATAAAATAGGTTTAATATTAGAAGGATTACCGGAAAATTGTAGAAAGATATTTAAAATGAACCGTTTTCAAGGAATGAGATACCAAGAAATTGCCGATCATTTATCGATTTCCATAAAAACGGTTGAAGCAAACATAACCAAAGCACTGAAATATTTCAGAAAACATTTAGCAGAGTACATTCAAACATAATAAATCAATATCAAAATAGCCATAATAACTTAAAACAGCTAAAAAGAATTTTAACTTTTTGAAATAATGGAAACGAACAAAGATAAAATAGAGGGAGCATCATACATGTATGATGAGGGAACCAATAAGGCGTGGAATGAATTACGTTCAAAAATCCAGGTAGACGAAAAAGATTCAAGCAGGATTTTATTTACGAACAGCAAATCGTTTTTCAGGGTTGCAGCAACAATTGTTCTTTTTGCAGCCTTATCCATTGTTGGAATCATCTTAATAAACAGCAATAAGATTATTGAAAAAGAAACCTTTGCCAATGAACAAACCATTGAAGTTTTACCCGACGGAACAACTGTATATTTAAATACCAACAGTAAAATTATTTTTCCAAAAAGATTTGAAAAAAATAAACGTGAAATCACTTTAAAAGGAGAAGCCTTTTTTGAAGTTACAAAAGATAAAAACCGCCCGTTTATCATCAATGTTAACGAGGCACAAGTTGAAGTATTAGGAACCTCATTCAACATATTGTCAAACTCATCCCAAAAAACCGTTGAAGTAAGCGTTGAGAGCGGTTCCGTTAAATTTTCAAGCAAACTAAACAATAACAACCTGATTTTAATCAAAGGTGAAACAGCTATCCTGGAAAGAAACATCCTTAACCGCAAGGCTATTTCAGACATCAATTACATGTCGTGGAAAACCAAGTTAATCGATTTCAGGGAATCTCCATTAGATTATGTTATCACAACCATCAATAAAACATATGCTTCGAATATTATTATTGATAACAATTTAAGTTCGAACCTAAAGCTAACTGCTAAGTTTGATCAGGTTCCGTTAGATACCATTGTTGAGTCAATTTGCCTGGCCTTTAATTTTGATTATAAAAAAACAGGGAACAAAATCCATATCTTAAACAAACAAGATCCGATTGAAGAAGATTCTCATTAATATTATTTTCCTGGGGCTCATTGTCTTTCAAACCTCAGCAAATGAGGAAGATATTCTTTTAAAAACATTTTCATACCACTTCCGAAATATCACTGTCGATTCTGCACTAAACAGAATAGAAGTTGATATGGATTATTTTTTTATCTATAATTCAAAACTCACTAATAATAAAGGGAAAATAAATGCTTATTTTGAGGACTATCCTTTAACGGTTATCCTTGATAGTTTATTTAATGATCCGGTGCTGGCTTATAAAACCATCGACAAACAAATTGTCATCTACCCAAAACTAGAAGAAGAAAACGAAATGCCAAGCGAAGAAACCGCCCAAAACTACAGGATTATTAAAGGCAAAATCATTGATAAAAAGACGAAAGAACCATTGGCATATTCAACCATTAGCATATTGGGGGAAAGCATGGGAACCATTAGCAATGAGAATGGAAAATTTAACTTTAGGCTTCCGGAGAAATATTTCAACGACAGTTTAATGATCTCCTTTTTAGGATACAATCATTTGTTTTTTACAGCAAATAAAGATATTATAGACACTACTTTTTTTCTGGAACCAAAGGTTGTTTCATTGCAGGAAATATTTATCCGATGGAGTGATCCCAAAGAAATTGTAAGCCGGGCCATTCAATCGTTCAACGACAATTACCCCGACCATCCCACACAATTACGAACATTCTACCGCGAAAGCCTGCAGAGAAATAAAAAGTACATGCTTTATATTGAAGGCTTGCTCGACATATACAAAACAAGGTATCGCCCCACTCTGTTCAACGATGCAGCAAAACTTTTACAACTGCGGAAATTCACAAATATCGAAAGCAATGACACCATCCTTTTTAAATTACAAGGCGGTATCGATGCAAGCTTATTCCTCGACATTGTTAAGAATCCACCTGGATTTATTAAGGAAGAAGAGCTAAATAATTATCTGTATGAATACGAAGGCATGGAAACAGCAGATGGGATGTCCGTTCACGTTATCTATTTCGAAACGATCAAAAAAGAAGATGAGGACAATTTCAGTGGAACTATTTATATAGATAGTAAAACGTACGCCATCGTTAAAACTGATTTTGAAATCAACACCAAACGCAGAAGTTATTTTGTCCGAAAATTTATTTTAAGGTCTAAATCCCGGGTAAGATCCTATCCTAAAAAAATTGCTTACAGCATCACGTATAAAAAATCGGGCGACTATTTTTACATTAATCACGTAAAAGGTGATTTACAATTAAAAGCCCGACACAAAAGAAAACTGTTGTCTTCCAACTACAGAATCAGCTTTGAGATGATCACAACCGACGTAAAAGAAGCAAACATTTTACGGATCAAGGGGAAAGAAAGAATTAGTCCACAAGAAATCTTAACTGAATTAAAGCATCCTTACATCGAAAATATCAATGAATACTGGGGGAAAAACAATTTTATTTTACCCGAAGACAATTTATTGAGGGCTCTTGAAAAATTCAAAGTGGAAGAACTTACCTATCCCGAATAAAACTAGCACTCTTTACAATTAATACTTTTTTCGTATTGGTGCATGGCACGCATGCTCATACC
Organism: Bacteroidales bacterium; assembly: GCA_963664245.1. GTDB lineage: Bacteria > Bacteroidota > Bacteroidia > Bacteroidales. Next base: position 186,545 of record OY760934.1, on the reverse strand, counting down.
CATGTTTGAGAAACCTCCGTCGTGAAACAAATTTTGCATAGTAACCTTACGTGTTAAATCTGAGAAAAGGGTAATGCAATAATCGGCACACTCAAGGGCGGTGGCATTTCCAAGTGGAGACATCCGCTCGGTAAAATCCATCAAACCATCTAAATCACGGATTCCGCTACCGGCCGTGGTTGGCGTGGGCGACTGTGAAATAGTATTGATCCTGATCCTTTTTTCGCGGCCATAAATGTAGCCAAAACTACGGGCAATGGATTCGAGCAGGGCTTTGGCATCGGCCATATCATTATAGCCAAACAAGGTTCGTTGAGCCGCGATGTACGACAAAGCTACTACCGAGCCCCAATCGTTAATGGCATCCAGTTTAAAAGCGGTTTGCAACACTTTATGAAAAGAAACCGCCGAAATATCAAGGGTTTTCTCCAGAAAATTATAATTCAAATCATTATACACGCGTTTCTTGCGCACATTGAGCGACATCCCGATAGAATGTAAAATAAAATCCACTTTCCCGCCAAGGTGCTCCATCGATTTTTGGATCAGGTTCGTTAAATCATCAACGTTTGTTGCATCGGCAGGAATAACAATCGAATTGGTTTTCTCGGCCAGTTTATCAATGGTTCCAAAACGAATGGAAGTCGGAGTGTTTGTTAAGGTAAAGGTAGCACCTTCTTCGTAGGCACGTTCGGCAACGTTCCAGGCAATTGATTTTTCATCAAGGGCTCCGAAAATGATCCCTTTTTTCCCTTTAAGCAAATTATACGACATAGCTTTAAATTTAGAAATACTTAGACAGCCGCAAAATTACGAAATTATTTATACTCAATAAAAACAATACAGCAATACGCCCAATTTAGATTTATTTCTTAATTAGCATTATTTAATTATGATGATACGGTTCGCCTTTAATGATCGTCATTGCACGATACAATTGCTCCAGAAAGATCAGGCGCACCATTTGGTGTGAAAAGGTCATGCGGGAAAGAGCAATTTTTCGGTTCCCTATTTTATAAAGCTCTTCCGAAAAACCATAAGGACCACCAATCACAAAAACCAGGGTTTTCAATCCGCTCAGGCTTTGTTTCTCGATAAAGGTGGCAAATTCGGGCGAAGTAAATTCTTTGCCGTTTTCATCAAGCAAAACAACATGATCACCCGGCTGAATATGCTTTGTAATTAATTCGCCTTCTTTTTGTTTTTGCTGCTGAACCGATAATTTCTTGGTATTTTTCAGATCGGGAACAACAATCATTTCAAAACCAATATAATGGGTAAGGCGTTTAACATATTCCTCTACCCCTGTTTTTAGGTAATCACTATCGGTCTTGCCTATTAAAATCAGTTTAATTTTCATACAAACCAGACATCCTTAATTTGAGAGAAGTACCCTGGCATTTTCCATGGCAATATCGGTGACTTCTGCCCCACTCATCATTTTGGCAATTTCAACCACCCGTTCATCGGCATTTAACTTTTCAATTACAGATTTTGCAATTTCCCCCGAATTATCTTTATACACACGGAAATGAACATTTCCTTTTCCGGCAATTTGTGGTAAGTGCGTGATGGTAATCACCTGCATTTGCCGTGCCATTTTTGAAAGGATATCCCCTACTTTATCGGCCACTTCGCCCGAAACCCCCATGTCAATTTCATCAAAAATAATAGTGGGCAACAACCGTTTCCCTGAAATCATCGATTTAATGGCCAGCATCAAACGCGACAATTCACCTCCCGAAGCAATCTTGCTGATCTCATGCAAAGCAGCTCCTTTATTGGCATTAAACAAAAATTTAATACGGTCAATTCCTTCTTTTCCAGGCTCGGGCAAGGGTTCCATCAACACGGTAAAACGTGCATCAGGCATACCCAACTGGCAAAGCATCCCTATAATCTCAGATTCGATATCAGCAATGGCATGGCGACGCATGTCTGAAAGATCCATGGCCAAATCATTGAGTGCTTTTTCTTCCTCTTTAATTTGTTTACTCAGGACTTCAATTTGCTCATCAATGCTTTCAATGGAATTAAGTTGGTTGTCAAGCCGCTCCTTCAAGTCCAGAAGTTCTTCAACCGACTGAACTTTATGTTTTTGTTGCAACTGGTAAATTAAATCCAAACGTTCAGTAATTTCCGAAAGCTTAAAAGGATCAACATTTATACCATCTCCCGTAAAACTCAACTCACGGCTGATATCTTTCAATTCAATCAAGCAGGAAGTAATCCGTTCCGAAAGTTCTTCAACTTCGTTATGATAAGGAGCAATATGTTGCAACGAGCGTTCAATCTCGTTCAACAGATTTAAGATATTAATTTCGCCAGCATCCAATTTTTCGGATGATTCCAATATTGCTGATTTAATCTCTTCGGCATGCGAAAGTATTTTTTGGTCTTCTTCCAAATCTTGCTGCTCATCTTTTTCCAATTTAGCTTCTTCCAGTTCATTAAACTGAAACTGGATATAATCCAGATCAGATTTTGCTTTTGAATCAATGGATTTTAAATCTTCTAGTTCTTTAAGATGCGCTTTGTAACTCCGGTATTCCTGCTGATAAGCCTGTAAGGATCCTGAAGTCCTCGCAAAACTATCCACCACGGCCAGTTGAAAATTGGCATCATTCAGGGTAATGGTTTCATGCTGGGAATGAATATTCACCAAACGATCGCCTAATTCTTTCAGCACATTCAGGGTAACCGGAGTATCGTTGATAAATGCCCTGGATTTTCCGCCCGGAGAAATTTCACGGCGCAGAATACTTAGCTCGTCAAAATCAAGATCGTGTTTCTCAAAAAAGGGTTCTAAATGATAATCACCTACATGGAAACTTCCTTCAATAATACATTTTTTTGATTCATTTTTGAGCACCTTTGTATCGGCCCGTGAACCCAAAATAAGCGACAAAGCCCCCAACATAATGGATTTACCGGCACCGGTTTCTCCGGTAATTACCGAAAAACCTTCGGGAAACCGGATATCCAGTTCTTCAATTAAAGCGTAATTTTCGATGAATAAATTCTGAAGCATTCAAAAAGATTTCTGACTGAATAGCCTCAAAATTAACTAAAATAATGCAACAAATGAACTTTAATTTTGTTTTTGGATAGCCTGGTATTTAGCCGTGTTTGCAGGGTCTATTTCTGAAAGGATTTCAATAGCTTCCGTCTTTTCGAGCTTAGAAGCGTCAGAAAAAAGCTTAATGAACTCGTCGCGTTTTGCAGCAAGGAACAATTGCAAAAAGAATAAATTAGGGCGTTCATTGTGTACAACCCGTAGCAATCGAAGAGACTTACTAATTTTATCTCTTCCTTCAACCATATTATCAGACATTACATCAAAACCCAGGCGGTGATATTCATACAAGAATTTCCGGATATCACGATACGAAGGGTTCAATATATTTTCAATAATCCAGTAACGGTTTTTAGTACTTTCATAAGCTTTCCAGCCGATAAAGCGAGAAGCCTGAGCCGTGTTGACAATGGCCTGGGCTTTTTCAAAAAACGGGGTTCCCCCGTACATAGAAAAACTATCAAAATCCAATCCTAAAAATAAATACAAATAATATGCAACAACCGAGGTCAGGTTAGAAGTGTAAGTGTTTTCAACAAACTCAAGTGTTTGAAATTCGACAAATTCAAACTGAAAACTCTCATCTATGAAATTAAACAAAACCGTGTTGTAGCTTGTATTAAACACCGGCCTGCGAAGGGCAAGGTTGAGCTTACCCGAAAAAACATCGCCCGATCTTTCGTCGATCGTAATCAAAATCGAACATTCAATCCGCTCTTCCGGCTTGAACGAGTAATTGGTCCACACGCGGTTATTGATAAACTCAGTTAAGGATGACTGCAAATTTTCATACACCCTTTTGTCGGTTCCCTCAATCTGGGATGAGTTTACAGAAACATTACACAAAAATTCCTGCGAAAAAACGCTAATTGAGAAAAGGATAAAAAATATGACGAAAAAAAATCTTTTCATAAGCGACCTATTCTGCTGAAATTTCAACGATTTTATTAATAATGTCAACCGCTACTTCTTTCTTCGGTTTCAAATCAAAGTGAGTGATCTTTTTATTTTTATCAAGAATGAAGACTTTATTGGTTTGATGTCCAAATCCGGCACCTTTATCTTTTAATGAATTAAGAACGATAAAATCGAGGTTTTTATTTTTCAATTTCTTTTCAGCATTCGAAATTTCATCGTTTGTTTCGAGGGCAAATCCAACCAAAAGTTGGGAGTTTTTCTTTTGTTTTCCTAGTTCCGCTAAAATATCTTTTGTTGGAACCAGTTTTATTTTGGGGCTTTCAGAAGACTTTTTGATTTTTTGTTCGGCAAGCTGTTCGGGTTTATAATCAGCTACTGCCGCCGACATTATTGTAACATCAGCCGCCAAAAATTTAGCCGTAACAGCCCGGTACATTTCTTCAGCACTGGTAACTTCGGTAAGCTTAATAGCCGGGTGTGAAACACTTAAATGCGTTGGCCCGCTCACCAGTTCGACCGTTGCTCCTCTTGAAGCAGCTTCTTCAGCCAAAGAGTAACCCATCAAGCCAGAAGAATGGTTCCCAATAAAACGAACAGGGTCAATGGCTTCGTAAGTAGGCCCCGCCGAAATCAAAAATCTTTTCCCTTTTAAATCAGCTTTTTTTTTTAGGATACCAGCAATGATATTGAAAATTTCCAGGGGTTCTTCCATCCTGCCCTCACCACATAATCCGCTGGCCAGCTCACCTTCTTTAGGTTCAATAATGAGATGTCCAAATTCTTTTAGTTTTTCAACATTGGTTTTGGTAGAAGGATGTTTGTACATATCCAAATCCATAGCCGGAGCCAATACCACCGGGCATTTTGCCGAAAGATAAGTGGTGACCAACAAATTATCGGCAATACCATTTACCATTTTCCCCATGGTAGATGCCGTGGCCGGGGCAATCAACATCACATCGGGCCACATTCCAAGCTCCACATGCGAATTCCATTCGCCAGTTTCAGGATTATGAGAATCGGTTAATACCGGGTTGCCCGAAAGGGTGGAAAGCGTTAAAGGTGTTACAAACTCATGCGCCATCGGGCTGAACAATATTTGCACTTCAGCTCCTGCTTTTTTAAAAAGACGAACGAGTAGAGGAATTTTATAGGCTGCAATTCCTCCGGTAATACCGATAAGAATTTTCTTTCCTGTTAGCATAAATTTTTACCCTGGAGAATTATTGTTTTTCTGCTTCCACTTCAGGTTTTCTAAAATAAATTTTTTCGTTCAAAAACTCATGAACAGCAATGAGAGTTGGCTTTGGAAGTTGCTCATAATATTTCGCGATTTCAATTTGCTCACGATTTTCAAAAACTTCTTCCAAATTATCGGTCGGGCTGGCAAATTCAGCAATTTTCTTGTTCAATTCGTCTTTAATTTCCAAACCGATTTGATTAGCTCTTCGAGCCATCACAACTACGCTCTCGTAAATATTACCAGTTTGTTCGTAAAAATCATTTTTATTTCTGGTAACGGTAGTATTTTCTGTTTTAACTTTTTTGTAATCCATGTTATAAATGCTCCAATTGACTTAATGATTTTGTATAAATATCATTCACTTCTTTCAAATAATCGCTCGAAGGGAATTCTTTGATAAATTCTTCATATGCTTTCAACGCAAGCTCATAGCGTTCTTTTTGACGTTGCTGTATACTTCTGCTTGCATAGATATACCTTGCTTTCAAAATAGTAAACAAAATATTTTCTTTTCTATCAGAATCAGGATAATCTTTCAGTACATTTTCCAAGGCTACGACAGAAGCCTGGTAATCACCGATTTTAAAATACAAATATGCATTTTCATAATCTTTTTTCTCCAGCTTACCTCGTAAATCATCCAGAATCCGGTTACATTCCGAAATGCGTTCACTGTTAGGGTATTGATCGATAAACACCTGGAATTCTTTAATCGCTTCCATAGTCGTTGACTGATCCAACGAATAACGGGGTGAATCTTTGTAATAACAAAAAGCTGCCATAAATTTTGCTTCCTCGGCATCCTTGCTATTCGGGAAATCTTTTGCAAACTTGTTAAAATAATAGCTTCCTAACACGTAATCATTTTCTTCATAATAACAATGAGCGATATAATAATTTAATCGTTCATCACGTGGTGTTCCTCTAAAACGTGAACGCAAGTCTTCAAACAAACGTAAGGCTTTATAATATTTACCCTGCTCGTAATAATCAACGGCTGCACCGTATTTCCCTCCGGCATCAGCATTATCATTTAAAACCCGTTGGTATTTGCTGCAAGACGTTAAGGCTGCAATAAATACAAGCAATAATAAAATTCTCCCTTTTTTAATCATGGCGCAAAAATACATTTTTTTATGGTACGTACTGCAAATTTATAATACATTTAATTTATTATTAAGCCATTGTAAACTTTTAACGTTTTTTAATAAGTCCTTATTTTACAAGTCCCAAAATGTGAGTTTGCTATAAGAATATTTATTCATACTTTTGCACCTTAATTATAAACATAAAATTACGAGACGTGGATATATTTAATAAATGTACTCAAAGAATGGGTGAAATTGGGATATATGCCGAACAATCCCATGGTTATTACACTTTCCCAAAGTTGGAAGGAGAAATTAAACCTCACATGATGTTTATGGGCAAAGAACGATTGGTTTGGAGCTTGAACAACTACCTGGGCCTGGCAAACCACCCGGAAGTTAGAAAAGCCGATGCCGAGGCTGCTGCCCAATACGGTATGGCTTACCCAATGGGTGCCCGCATGATGTCGGGACAAACCAAATACCATGAGCAACTGGAAAATGAGTTAGCTGCTTTTGTAAAACGTGAAGCTGCCTTTTTATTAAACTACGGATACCAGGGCATGCTTTCTATCATCGATTCGCTGGTTGACCGTAAAGATGTAATCGTGTACGATTCTGAAGCTCATGCTTGTATTATCGACGGCATGCGCTTACACATCGGGAAACGTTTTGTATATCCACACAACAATATCGAAAACCTAAAAAAACAACTGAGCAGAGCTAAAAAAATCACCAATGAAACTGGTGGTGGCATTTTGGTAATTACCGAAGGTGTTTATGGTATGTCTGGCGATTTGGGTAAATTAAAAGATATTGTTGAGCTAAAAAAAGATTTCAATTTCCGTTTACTGGTTGATGATGCCCACGGATTTGGAACCATGGGGCCAAGCGGTGCCGGAACCGATGAACACTTTGGCGTGCAAGAAGGCGTGGATGTTTATTTCGGAACCTTTGCCAAAGCCATGGCCGGAATTGGCGGGTTTGTAGCCAGTAAAAAAGAAGTAATTCGCTATTTGATGTACAACATGCGTTCGCAAACCTATGCAAAATCATTGCCTATGCCAATGGTTCTTGGAGCTTTAAAACGTTTGGAGATGCTTCGCGACAACCCGGAACACAAAAACAATTTATGGAAAATTGTAAATGCGCTACAAGACGGTTTAAAAGCAAACGGATTAAACATTGGCAATACCGAATCACCCGTTACCCCGGTAATGCTGAACGGAACCGTTCCGGAAGCCACTCAAATTACCAAAGACTTGCGTGAAAATTACAATATTTTCTGTTCAATCGTAATTTACCCGGTTGTTCCTAAAGGCATGATTTTATTGCGTTTGATCCCGACCGCGGTTCACACCCTCGAAGATGTTGAATACACCATTAAAGCATTTAAAGAGGTAAAACAAAAACTAGACAACAAAGAATACTCAACCGAAGTATTTGCTGAAGTTGGAAAATAAAAACATTCTTTAAATAAAGACAAAAAGCTATTCGACAGTTGGAGAATAGCTTTTTTTTATGATTTTTTTCTCAGAATTCCCCAAAGAAGCATCCCTTCAACAATCAATATATAATAGACCCAGCAAATAATTCCCAACCAAAGATCATCTTCTCCAAGCAAGAAAAGCAATCCCAACGAAAGCATCAGCAGGGTATTAAAAAGGGCTCCGATAATGATGTTTAAATTTGAATCTTTTCTAAAAATTAACAGGTATAACCAATTCAATATAGAGATAAGCCCCAGACTAAAAACGGCTCCGGTTAACAAAGCACCAATTTTTTCCAATCCATACACCTCTTCATTTTCACTCATACGAATTAAAATTGAAGCATGCCAAGCAGCAAAAGCCGTTAAAACAGCCGTTGCAAAAACAAAAGCTAAAACTTTTGGAGCCTCTTTCGGAAAAAAAACAAAGCCAAGAACAAGCAAAGCAATACCGGCTAAAATCAAGACTGCACGAATCAATTTCTTCCGTTTTCGTTTACGTTCCTGTTGTTCATAAAGAAATCGATTAGCCATCTGACGCTCAAAACTATTTTGATTCAAATAGTGTTGCGTGTTTTCATTAAAAAAAGAAGTCATTTTTAATTCGGTTATTTATAAATATATTGTTAGCCATCACTTACCCCGGTGTAACCATCTCTAAATAATGCATGCTATGTTTAATCACTTCTTCCAGGTTGTGGATATTTGATTTAAGGATCATATCATACATTGCCAAATGGTCGTCATCGTAATAACCCACCTTAAATTTGGCATGCGAAATGGCGGTAACGGTTTCTAAAGGAAAGAATTTCATAAAGTTAAAATCGAGCAATATATCAAAGTCCCGGGCAATAAAGTCGTGAACACGGGTTCCTTGCAAATGATAATAAAAACTTAAATCGTTGGGCGTTACAAAATCAATCGAAAGTTTTTGGGGAATATATTCCAGAAGATTTATGTAAGGCAAATAAACCAGAGCCTTTACATCTTTTTTCCGTTCTCTCAAATCCCTGATTAATCCTTCAATAACTCGGAACTCAATCTCATTTTTATACACATAGATAATTCCGATGCTACGGGCTGTTTCAATATTGTGCATTTGTTTGGCACGCCTGAGATTTTTGGCTTGTTTTTGCAATAACAACTTCCCAGCATAAACCCTTATATATCTAATGATTCCCATTGAACTTACTTAATAAACACGTGATCAATCCTACCGATATACATGCGATGATAATCTTCCCCAGGGTAAATTTTTTCATCGATTTCCGGCTGTATAAAGTTAGCTTTTTTTATGTCATCAAAATACAATTTTGTGCATTCAATTATTAAATTTGATTGTTCAAAACTCACGTTCCCGTTTTCGGTTGCAATTGGAACCAAGCCCGTTTCCAAGGCTTTATTTACGTCCCTTCCCGAATGGGTTCCGCAATAGCTTAGCGCTTTTTTGTGTTCCTTGCTAAAAAAACTGAGGGTAAATTCCGGGTATTTTTCACAGAAGTCATAGGTGTATCTCTGCGGGCGAACAAAAGCAAACACTACCGGCATGTTCCATAAAAACCCGATGCCGCCCCAGGCTGCCGTCATGGTGTTGTAATCATCCAGGGTTCCTGCGGTAATCAGCATCCATTCTTTTCCAATTAAGCGGGTTACGTTGGCGTTTAAATCATCGGCCAAAATTTCTTTAAAATCTTCCATGCAAATAAACTTTGAAAATATAATAAGGCTCGTTACTTTTACACAAAAGTAAAATTTTATTACTGATTTTATTCGCATATCGTGAAAATTACCTTTCTTGGAACCGGAACTTCGCAGGGTGTACCTGTAATTACCTGTAAATGTAAAACATGCCGCTCAACCGACGAACGCGACAAACGTTTACGAACTTCATTGCTGATCCAGGACAAGCAAACCAACATTATCATCGATGCCGGACCTGATTTCCGGCAACAGGTGTTGCGAAGCGGCATCAGGCATCTCGATGGCATTTTGATTACCCACGGACACAAAGATCACGTGGGTGGTTTGGACGATGTGAGGGCATTTAACTACACCCAGCGAAAAGCCATGAACGTGTACGCCGGCAATTTTACTTTTCCCGATTTGCAGCGCGAATTTTATTACGCTTTTGAGCAGGACAAATACCCGGGCGTTCCCGAAATAAACCTGGTGGAAGTGAACGGGAAAAAGTTCAGCATCAACCAGCTCGAAATCCAAAGTATTTTAACCGAACACTCTAACACCCCTACCCTGGCCTACCGCCTTGGCAAACTGACTTATATTACAGATACCAAACGGATTTCTGAGGAAGAGTTCGAAAAAATAAAGGGCACCGAATACCTTATTATAAATGCCCTGCGTAAAGAACCGCACTTTTCCCATTTTAACCTGGAAGAGGCCCTGGCAATGATTGAACGGATCGCCCCAAAAAAAGCCTACCTTACCCACATCAGCCACCTGATGGGAACCCACGAAGAGGTTAGCAAAGAGCTACCGGAAAATGTGGTGATGGCTTATGATGGGCTGAGTTTTGATTTATGATTTATGATTTTATATTTTTGATTGATTATAAAAAACTTACTACTATGAAACGCTTATTATTAGTCTTTAGCATTATAATATTATCAAATGTTTTGTTTGCACAAACAGAAAAAAGAGTAATTGAATTATCGGGCAAAATAGCCAACAAATATCCTATAAAGATGATTCTTACAATAAAAGACAATAATGTTTTAGGCTACTATTTCTATACAAAATATAAAACTAAAATATTACTTGAAGGAACTATTAAAAACAACAAAATAGAATTAACAGAATCTCCCGATTATGAGGATCAATTCAAAAAGGGATTTGTTGGAAAAATTGATTATAAAGGCTTCGAAGGCGAATGGAAAGATATTTGGAAAGAAAAATCACTAAATTTCAAAAGTCAAATTATTTCTGACAAAACAATTACTATTGATGAGAGCGCAAAAAAGATTGAAGGTCATTATAAAAACGTGAACAATTCTGACGCTTATCATGCAGCATTATATTTAGTTCACATAAAAGACAATATTTTTTGTTTTGAATTTTCCGTAGGGACAGAATCCGGTTGCGTAGGATACCTAAAACAATTAGTTGTATTCTCCAACTCAGAAGAAGCTTATTACAGGGATAATAATTGTGAGAAAATCGAATTCCGTTTTGATTCAGAACATTTAATTATAAAAGAAGAAAATTGTGATTGGCATGGATATAATTGTTATTTTGAGGGGAAATACAAAAAGAACTAACAAACTTCCTCTTACTTAAAAATTAAAAAATTTCAATGAAAAAAGCATTTTACTTTCTGTTTTTACTTTTGATAACAAATCATCTTTTCTCCCAAGAGAATGAACTAATTGGAAAATGGACGAATGGATTAGAATACTTTTGGTCAGAAATTTATAATGACAGTTTGATTTTATTTGAAGGAGGAAATCTGCATGAAGGAGGATCAGTTTTCTCCGTAATACAAAAACCAGACAAACAATTTTACATCTGGGGAAGATACCCCGAAGACAAAGAACACCCCAGCATAGGGGAAATAGGAAACACTGTTTCTATATCAATCATCAATAATAAGAAATGTCTTTTTGTAAAAAACTCAAACAATGAAATCATTGATTTTCTAATTTCTAATGATGACAAAAGCTTGAAAGATATTATTATTTCTAACATTATCAAGCATGAACTCTCCGGAATCTATCTTGATAATTCAACCGGAGATACAATTATATTCTATCCTGACAAACAGGTCTTAAAAGGATTTAGCAAAACCGACACAAGCACCTATAGATTTGGCTATGAATTCGATTATCCTGAAATAATTTTGGTTGACTCAATAGCGTTGAAATTTTCAAAATCAAACAATCAACTATTATTTTATAAAGTAAGTCATCCGGATTATGATAATGGGTGGAAAGCAGGAATCTTATACAAGAAGCTAAAAAAAACACATTGGTTCAACATTTCAAACAACAAAAATTTAAAAGGGAAATACCAATTTGCTTCTACACAAATTTTAATTGACGGGATTTTAAACAAATACTCAAGCAAAGAACTCCGGATTATGAGAAACGAAATATTTGCCCGTCATGGTTATATTTTCAAAACACCCGAAATAAAAGAATATTTTGAGAAACAAGATTGGTACAAAGCACAACAAAAGAACGTAAACAATAAATTATCTGAACTGGAAAGACTGAATATTCAATTAATAAAAAGATTTGAGAAAATAATGATCGAGAGAGAACAAAAATTTTAAATTTTCTTATGATATTTTAGGCTCAACAACTCGCTTATGAAAAAAAACTTCATATTTCTTTTTTTAATTACAATCTTAATTTCATCTTGTAATTCTGATGGAATTATTTGTAAAAACAAAAATGTAATAATCAGATACTATAATCATCTTGAATTAAAACACTCTGATACAATACAATTAGATCGTTACTATAAAAATGACAGAATCCACTACATATATAAAATCAAAAACGACACGTCAATCTATTCATTTTCAAAAAATCTGACAAATGACTCAACTATCAAAAGCTATATTGACTTTAAATTAACCTTAAACAAAACAATAATTATTGAAGGAATAAAGTATAAAGTTTCGAGATACCAATCTATTGATAAACGAGACTACTTTTACAATGAGCAGTATGGGTTATTAATTATCTCAGAGAATGATGAACAAGGATACTTTTTAACAATATCTTATGATTCAATTTCAAAATCAATTATTCAAAGTATCGTAAATGACACAACTGGATTTTTCACATGTGATTTATCACTACCTCCCAAAAATTCAGACTCTGTTATTTTTTTAGAAATATAAAAAACAACTAACAATGAAAATCAACCTTACCAAGCCTATCATATTTATGCTACTGCATATAGCAACATTTGGTTTATACTCAACCTGGTGGATATATAAAAACTGGAGGTTCTTCAATGAAAAAGATAATTTGACTATTAACCCGGCTTAAAAAACACTTTTATCCATTTTCTACTTAATCCCTTTACTTACCCGGATCAAAAAATATTCTAAATCAAAAAACAAGGCTAAAACATTTTCTCCTTTCTTATTGTATCTTGGGTTTTTCGCTACGCTGTTTTTAATCTATTTGCCCGATTACTATTGGATGTTATCAATATTCTCATTCACATTTTTAATCCATCCACTTAATTCCTTGAATTTTGCAATTAAAAATGACAAAAACTATAACACGGAAGAAAAATTAAATACCGGTAAAATTTTAATTATAATAATCGGATTTGTTTTATGGGGAGTATTATTCTTTTCAATCATTACAGAAAGTAGGCAGAGTAACCAAACCATATTTGAAATAAAAATACCTGCAAACGAAATTCTTGGCAATAAACTTTTTCTCGGTCAATAAACATCCTAATACGACTAAAATCAATTAATCTTTTCCACCCTTTTCAAATCCAGCAAATTCACGGCATTGCTCCCCAAGCCTTTAATGTTTTTGCGGGAAAAACGCAGCACCTGATCGTAATACAAAACCACTACCGGGGCTTCTTCCATTATGAGCTCATCCATTTTTTGGTATAAAACCTGACGTTTTTCGGCATCGGTCTCGGCCAGGGATTTTTCGTACAAACGATCGAATTCACTGTTTTTAAAATGGGTATAATTGGGTCCGTCAGGACAAAAGTTTTTGGAGTAAAACAACGACAAATAATTTTCTTCGTCCGGGTAATCGGCAATCCACGAGGCACGAAAAAAATTCAGTTTTGCCTGTGCTTTCATTTCCCGCAAAGCAGCCGCCGGGTTCACTTCTATAGAAACTTCAAAGCCAATTTCGTTGAGCTGGTGCTGGATGTATTTGCACAAATCCAAATAATCAGCATTGGTAACCAAGGTTATCTCAGCCGGGTTTTGAGAATTATAGCCAACCGATTGCAATAATTTCCGGGCTTTATCGGGTTGGTAACTATAATATTGTTTATCGTTCTGAAAAGCCGGCAAGCCTTTCGGGATCATTCCATTCAGTCCGGGTTCGCCAATATTGTTACGCAAATATTCCATCATCTTTGCCCGGTCAAAACCATAATTTATGGCCTGGCGGACTTCTTTAAACCGCAGTGGCGATTGCTGTACAATTTCTTTTTCGGCGTCCACTAAAATTCCGAGGTACTCCGTATTCAAATATGGCTGGGTTTCCAGCTTAACTTCGGCTTGGTATTTGCTTCTTAGTTTTCCGTCGCGGGTCAGCAATTCATCTTTATAACTAGCATCAATGCCCGACATAAAATCAAGTTTTCCCTGCACAAATTGCAAAAAAGCCGATTGTTTATCGATCAAAAAAGTAACAGAAACTGCATCGAGGTATGGCAAACGATTTTCTCCCTCAAACTCAAAATAATCAGGGTTCTTACGAAATACCAGTTTCTTTGATTCTTTCCACAACTGAAATTTAAAAGGGCCTGTTCCCACCGGGTTCTTACGGAAATCTTCACCATAAAATTCAACTGCTTCGTGGGGAACTACCGAGCAATATTTCATGGCTAAAATTCCGAGGAAAGGCGTAAACGATTCCTTCAATTTAATAACAAAGGTAGAATCGTTGGGAGCTTCAAAAGCATAGTTCCCGGCCTTGTTTTCCACCGCATTGAACACCCACAAACCGGGCGAAGCCACTTTCGGATCAACAATACGCTTAAAGCTGTACAAAAAATCAGCGGCCACAACTTTCCGTTTTGCAAAATTAGGATTCTCATGAAAAAAAACATCTTTCCGTAGATTAAAGGTATAGGTTCGCCCGTCGGCAGATATTTCCCAATTTTTGGCAATGCAGGGCACAACCTCCAGTTTATCATTCAACTGAACCAGACCATTAAACAATTGGTTGCACGCCCAGATATTCGATAAATCTTTGGCAAAAGCCGGATCAAGCGATGAAATACCGGCCGCCTCGTTGTACTTAAATATTTTTTTTCCCTGATCGGTTCCAACATTGGAAGAACAAGAAAGAATAAAAGCCAGGCTTAAAAACAGCCAAAAGTTGTTTTTCATAAAACCAAAATTAAGAAATCATTGCAATAAAAACAGCAAAACAATAGGGTTGTTAACAATATGTTAATCTATTAAGCGGAAAAGGCAAAAATTTTTAACTTCGACAAAAAACAATCAACCAAATTTTAACACACTTATGCGCTTTCAAATTATTATTGCTTTATTATTTCCTGCAACAGTATTTTTTGCACAAGAAGCTGATTCTGTGGGCTACATCGTTAAAAACGGCCAAATGGCTCCTGATTTTAAGATGAAATTAACTGATGGAAGCACCCTAAAACTTTCAGACTTAAAAGGGAAAGTGGTAATGCTTCAGTTTACAGCCAGTTGGTGCAGCGTTTGCCGCAAAGAAATGCCTTTCATTGAAGAAGAAATCTGGCAGATTCACAAGGATAACGATTTTATTGTGATTGCAATTGACCGGGACGAACCATTGAGAACAGCCAAAAAACTTGCCCGTGAAACAGGAATTACTTACCCGGTTGCCCTGGATCCTAATGCAGATATTTTTGGATTATTTGCCTTAAAAAAGAGTGGGGTTACCCGTAACGTAATTATTGATAAAGCAGGGCAAATTGTTTTTAAAACAAGGTTATTCAAACGAGAAGAATTTAACGAGATGAAAGAAAAAATTACGAAACTCTTGAGCGAATAACTAAAAATTGCCTCATATCAACCAAATATTTTATAAAACGAACAAACTGCAAGTTAACAGCTGTTTATTGTATATACTTCAATTAGTTTTGACACTGCGACCTAAAATTTAAGAGCCAATGAAAACTTCAAGAAAAACATTCTTGACCCTTCTATTTTTGAGTATATTTTTTTCTACCAACGTATATTCCCAGGTAAACAAAGAAAAAAAAATTTATGAAACCGTCAGGGTAAAAAAGGCACCTAAAATTGACGGGGTTCTGAACGATGAAGCCTGGAAGAAAGCTCCGATAGCAACCGACTTTATTGTATTATACCCCGATAACGGAAGTAAAGCATATAACGAAACACAGGCACGGATTATTTATGACGACAAAGCCATTTATATTGGCGCTTATATGCACGAGCAAAGTAGGGATAGTGTACGGGTTTACCTGAGTAACAGGGATGAAATGGGAGGCAGTGATTATTTTGGGATACTTATTAATCCTTTTAACGACGGGCAAACATTTGCCCGTTTCTTTGTCACCTCAGCAGGAGTACAATGGGACTATAACGGATCTAAAAGCTGGGATGCGGTTTATAAAACAGCCGTTCAGGTTACTGACAGCGGTTGGGTTGCCGAAATGGAAATTCCGTTCTCGGCATTGCGTTTTCCAAAAGAGAGCCAGGATTGGGCCTTTAACCTTATTCGCTACCACTCTCATTATTCCGGCGAAAGTTCATGGAGCTTTATCGACCGAAATATATCAAACACCAATTCACAGTTAGGCATCTTAAGGGGAATCAAAGATGTAGAGCCCCCAGTTCGTTTATCATTCTCGCCTTATTTCTCCTCTTACTTTACCCATAACGGGGAAAAAAAGAAATGGACAACAGATATAAAAGGAGGCGTTGACCTTAAGTACGGCATCAACGAAAGTTTTACTTTGGACATGATGCTCATTCCCGATTTTGGGCAGGTTGAATCGGACGACATTGTGCAAAACCTCTCCCCTTATGAAACATATTACCAGGAGAAAAGACAATTTTTTACCGAGAATCTGGATTTATTTAGCCGTGGCGATTTATTTTATTCCCGAAGAATTGGAAACAAACCCAGAAACTTTTACAATCCTGAAGACGAACTATTGGAAAATGAGATTGTTTCGGAAAACCCCGCTGAAAGCAAATTAATTAATGCAACAAAAATCAGTGGCAAAACAAAGAACGGTTTTGGGATTGGGTTCTTAAACGCGATGACAAAACCCATGGAAGCTGAAATTCTGGATACGATAAATGATCGAACCAGAACCTTAAACACACAGGCTTTTACAAATTACAATGTAAGTGTTATCGAAAAAACGTTAAAGAACAACTCTTTTGTTAGCCTCATCAATACCAATGTCATTTCTCCAGCCGATCATTTTAGCGCGGATGTAATCGGTTCGGAATTTGAATTTTACGACAAAAACATAAATTATAATATTTCGGGATATCTTGCTTACAGCCGGGTAAAGGAAGATAATGAAAGTGATGCCAAAACCGGGATAAAATACCGGGTTCATATTGGCAAAGAAAAAGGGAACTTTCGCTGGGGTATGGCCCGAAATGCTGCCACTGAAAATTATGACCAAAACGATTTAGGATATTTCAGGAAGAACAACTATATACAGCATGCCATCTCCCTGTCGCATAACATCACCAAACCAAGCTGGATTGTAAAAGAGTGGTATTCAGAGTTTTTCGCCGAACACAATAAACTTTACGATTCGCAAGCATACGTTAGCAGCATGATAAACTTATATACCGGTGGTTTATTTAAAAACAATATCCGGCTAAATAATTCCTTTTTTACCATGCTAACGGATGAAAAAGATTTTTTCGAACCCCGAAGCGAAGGACATGTATTCTGCAGGGCAAAATACTATGAATACAACAACTATTTTGCAACAGATAGCCGAAAACGGTTTGTATACCGCCAGAGTTTCAATTATTATAATGCTCCACGAACCTCATCCAAACGGTATTACTTTGATATCAATCCAACCCTACAAATAAGTGACAGGTGTAACATCGAATATCTCTTAGAATTTAATAACAACATCAATAATTTTGGGTATGTAGAAGATGACGAAAGCACGGATGATATTATATTTGGCAGAAGAAACCGGAAAGTTATCGAAAACTCCGTGAGCCTTAATTATATCTTCAACAATAAATCTGCCTTAAACTTCAGACTAAGACATTACAGTTCTGCAACCAAATACAAAGAATTTTATAAGCTTGAACAAAACGGCGATTTAACGCCCATTACTTATTTTTCTGACGAACATAATTCAACCTTTAATACGTTTAACATCGATTTGGTTTATCGCTGGGAATTTGCGCCCGGGAGCGAATTATCATTGGTATGGAAAAATGCAATTTTCGAATACGACGAAGGTAAATACGAAAAAAATTATTTTACTAATGTTAATAATCTTTTAAAATCTCCGCAGCATAATAGCTTTTCTCTAAAAATTTTATATTATCTTGACTGGCAGTATTTAAAAAAACACCACTAAGATGAGCTACATAGATTTAAGAAGCGACACCTTTACAAAACCCACAAAACCAATGCTTGAGGCTATGTTTAAAGCCGAAGTTGGAGATGATGTTTTTGGGGAAGATCCAACGGTAAACCAACTAGAAGAAAAAATCGCTGGGATTTTCGGGAAGGAAGCAGCCATATATTGTCCGTCGGGGACACAAACCAATCAGATTGCAATAAACGTGCACACCAAACCCGCCGACGAAGTGATTTGTGATACCGATTCGCACGTGTACCGTTTTGAAGGAGGAGGAATTGCCTTTAATTCGCTGGCATCTGTCCGCCTGGTGCAGGGCGACCGCGGCCGAATTACGGCCAAACAGGTATACGATAACGTCAACCCGTTTGATATACACAAACCCAAAAGCAGTTTGGTCTCGCTCGAAAACACTTCCAATAAAGGCGGTGGAAGCTGTTATGATTTTCAGGAGATTCTCAAAATAAAGGAAGTTTGCAATGAGTTCAACCTAAGACTCCACCTGGATGGAGCCCGGATTTTCAATGCATTAAGGGTAACCAAGGAAACACCCCGTCAATACGGAGAAGTTTTCGATTCTATTTCCATTTGTTTTTCGAAAGGACTGGGAACCCCGGTTGGGAGTGCTTTAGTTGGCAGTAAAAATTTTATTGACCGTGCCCGCCATGTACGCAAGCTGTTTGGAGGAGCCATGCGCCAGGCCGGCTACCTGGCTGCTGCCTGTATTTACGCCCTCGACAATCATATTGAACGACTGGATGATGACCACCACAGGGCAAAAGCAATCTGCGATAAACTCAAACAACAATCTTACATTGACCATGTTTTTGAGGCCGAAACAAACATTCTTATCTTTAAACTAAAAGATGGCATCACGAATGAAATTTTTCTTTCGGCACTGGAAAAACAAAATATTAAAGCCATTGGCTTTGGCCCCCAACACATCCGAATGGTTACCCATTTGGATTTTACAGAAGAGATGCTTGAACAAACTCTAAGTGTACTGGACAAGCTTCGTTTTTAATCAGGAATGTTTATTTTTGTACAAAATAGAACAAATGCTCGAGTTTAAGTATCTACTAAGTGGCGTAGGATACGTTTCAAGAAAATCAGTAAAAAAGATTATCAACGATCCTCACTCAAAATCATCTGGTTTTAAGCGTTATAAAACCGGGAACCCGGGTGCTTCGTCTTTGATTATTATCTCAGGAAAAACTCATCAATTAGACATTCAGCTCATCACTAAAGACTCAAAAGATAAAGCTCGCAGGATGGATTAATATTAATCCGCCCTAAAAAACGCCCTGGCAAAAAACATTTTTGCCACTGTTTCTTTATAAAAAAAAAAAAAAAAAAAGCTGATCCAAAGTTATCAGCCATTTCTGTATTTCATTTTTTCAGAGATCAAAAACATTCTTTACAATGAATGGCTAACCCCAAAGCAAGGTTTGTAATTATTGTTCTACAGCAGAAATAAAAGGGAACCACACCGCTCCTTCTCTTCCACCGAAGCAAAGGCTGATTAAACAAATAAAGAATCTTACAATCTGCTTGCATATTATACAGAATAATAGTATATTTGCATAATTATATACACATCCACGTATAAATCATAAATTCTTATACCATGATAAAGTTTGAAGATTTCACCATTCAGATTCCAACCGAAGAACACATTTCATTTTCAAAAGAAATTGAAAACCTTCTAAAACTTTCAGCTACAGAAAAAAGCAGGGGGCTAAACCTAAAGAACCACGACTACCTTTCTGAAAAAATGCTAAACGGGAACGCCATCATTGCAACAAAGGATGGTAAATTGGCAGGGTTTTGTTATTTACGCAGGCGTGAAAAAGCACATTATGTATCTATTTCGGGCATTGTTATTGTTCCCGAATACCGAAAAAGCGGCTTATCAAAAGCCTTGGTGAATGAAGCTTTTAAATTAGCACGGGAGAACTACCCCAAAGCAAAAATTTTCAGTTTAACAACCAGTCCAACCATTCAAAAAATCAATAATGAAAATGGTTATAGAACTGTAAATTATTCACGTTTGAGTACCTCGGAAAATTTCTGGAGTGCTTGTAGCGACTGTTTGAATTACGA
The DNA here is from genome assembly GCA_963664245.1 of Bacteroidales bacterium. Lineage (GTDB taxonomy): Bacteria > Bacteroidota > Bacteroidia > Bacteroidales. The sequence continues at coordinate 166,356 of OY760934.1, read as the reverse complement.
AACCTTAAAAAAGAACAATTATAGCCGATGCTTATGCTCTGCCATGTTATACAACCCATACACCTTCAATATTGAAGATGAAAACCAGCTAAATATTTTGGCCGTTGAGAAGGCAATTAAAGCAAATAAGCAAGTATAAAAACCTCTTTTCAAATGGACAATAAACGACTTAGAAGACTAAGAACTAAAGAAATAATACGCGACCATCATATCAGCAACCAGGAAGATCTTTTGAAGCTTTTAAGAAATGAAGGCTTTAACCTTACACAGGCAACCTTGTCGAGGGATTTAAAAAAAATGAATATTTCAAAAACAACAGATGCTGATAAATCACACCGGTATTCAATTGTTGAAGACAAAAACCTCAAGCCATTGGCAAGTAGCCACAGTTTTATATCGCTCGATTTTTCAGGTAATTTGGCAATTATCAAAACCCTGCCAGGGTATGCCAGCCCGATGGCAGTTTTGATGGATAACAATCCCAGCCCGCTGATTAAAGGAACCATTGCCGGACGAGACACTATTTTTATAGCTCTTAGTAATACTAGTAACAATCACGACGAGTTCAAAGTATATCTAAACAAAATGCTCTATAGTGAAATTGATGAGTTTTAAAAAAAGGAGCTCTATAAAAGAGCTCCTTTTTACTTTTTGAGAAATTTACTTAATCCAGCTTAAGCATCGTAAGATAATCTTTTCCGTTTTGTTCGATATAAATATAATAGGTTCCGGATTGATCTAAATTTATTGGAACAGATTTATCATAAGTTCCCGGGAAATAGCCATCAATTTTATCTAAAAACAATTCACGTCCATCTTTTCCGTCAATAATCTTAAGCACGGTTTTTCCTTCAGCGGAAAGCTCAAATTTAAGCCGGGCTTTCCCTTCTTTATCGGAAGTAGAAATAAAAACATGTTCGATATCCAAACGTTTTTTAGCCATTTTTATTCCGGCCTTTTTTAATGCTGATTTTTCTTCCTCATTTAAATTATCATAGCTTTTTAATACAAGCGAAATAATTGTCCCTCCTCGAACAAGATGAACCAACTTATCTTCATCATTACAATTTTTATTTGATAGCGTAAAACAGTGGGCCGACGAAAATGATTTTAAAACGCTATCCATTGAATAAGCGAACACTTTTGCATCTTTCCCGGAACGAATATCAAAAACTTTCAAACCTTTTTTATCCGTAAACCTGAAGTGACTTAAAACACTATCAGTAATAAAAGAAGAATTAATGATTTTATTCTTAAAAGGTCCATTTATTAAGGAATCTACATCCACATCAACATGTATTGAGTTATACATGGCCGAATCAGAAAGAACAACCGTAAAAGCATCCTTTAATTTACCTGTAATATTTGTTCTTAGGCATATCGGTTTACACCTAAGATAAACAGACCAGTCTTTAATATGAGTAGAATCGGAAATATCAATATCTTTTAAAATAAGGTTATGCAGTCCTTTTCCGTTATTAAAAATAAAACATGTATCAATCATTATACTATCACCACTGATGATCCATACATTTTCCATGATCTTTTCTGAATTACCATCTGAAGTTTTCCTGACTAATTTTCGGAGCTTCAAGATTTTCTCCTGTTTTTCTTTATCATTTTTCTGGTTTGCATTTGCATTTGGAACAACAAGCACTAAAAATGCCAGAATAAATAGCAATGTGTGTGTGTTTACGTCTTTCATTTTTCTTAATTTTAGATATTTGAATAAAGCAAATCTAGCTATGTTATTAAATCACAAGAGTTAAAGACCGGTTAAAGAAAGTTAAGGAAAGGTTAAAATTATTTGAATACATCTTATAATTAATATTTTTGCATGATGAATAAATTTCAAATAAAGCTGATTGTTGTATTAATGGCAATTTCATTGGCAGGAATTATCCTGGTACAATATTATTGGATCAGGAATGCAATTTCGGTTAAGGAGAACCAATTTGATAATGCGGTTTATAATGCAATGGGTTCTATCGTTGAGCGATTAGATAAATTCCACACTATAAATTTCATTACAAGAAAAACAGGCAATTCGGGAAAATTGGAGATTGGCAAGCAAAATAATTACAGACACCAATATTTTCTAAGTGACTCATTGCTTCAAAGTATAAAAATCAAAGCAAAAAATTATCAGCTTAATAAAGCACCTCAAAAAATATACACTACAACAGTAACAACAGCAAAAAGTGGGAATATCAGCACAAGTACAAACGCCAGTACAATTTCACGCTCTCCGGCCGTCATCCAAGAACAAGAGCTCAAACAGGTTAAAGAGTTTCTGGGTATAACAAAAAAACCTAGCGAAAGAATCAACCAAAACGGAATATTAACCATTATTGATTCAACTCATCAAGAAAATGAAATTATTATTCACAGTTTGAATAATGCTTATACCACTTTGCAGGATATAGCCATTGAATATGCATTTTCGGGCGATCAAGTAATTCGGCGCCTTGACTTTGAAGAATTGCAACCCATCATCGATATAGAATTAAACAATCATAAAATCCCTCTTAACTATGAGTACGCAGTAATTGACCTGAATGAGGATTCCGTTTTTAGAACAAAAACCAAAGGGTTCCCCATTTCGGCGATTGATACAAAATACCGAACAAATTTATTCCCTAAAGATATTTATCTCAAAAACAGCTTTTTATTACTATTATTCCCCAACAAAACCAGCCACATTTTCCGTTCAATTACTATATTATTTTCCGGCTCAATATTATTTACACTCATCATATTATTAACCTTCGGAATTACAATTTATATTATTTTGCGGCAAAAGAAAGTATCTGAAATCAAAACCGATTTCATTAATAATATGACCCATGAGTTTAAAACCCCTATTGCTACAATTTCACTTGCCGTTGACTCTATAAACAGCCCGGCCATTATTTCAAATAAAGATCAGATTAAATATTACACCAATATCATCCGAGAAGAGAACCAACGGATGAACGCCCAGGTAGAGAATGTGTTACAGATGTCGCTGATTGATAAAAAAGATTTGGAACTCAATCTCCAAATGCTTGATTTGCACCCGTTAATTGAAAGAGCAATCAAAAACATTAAGCTACACATTGCAAAAAGAAACGGAAGTCTTGAAGCGGAACTCAATGCTGTAAATACCAATTTTTTTGTGGATGAAAACCACTTCATCAATGTCATGCAAAACTTACTTGAGAACGCCAATAAATACTCTCCCGAATCTCCTGAAATAAAACTATCGACAGAAAATACCGCGAAAGGAATTATAATAAAAGTTTCGGACAAAGGCATGGGGATGAGCAAAGAAACAGTAAGCAAGATCTTTGACAAATTTTACCGGGTTCCTACCGGAAACGTTCACAATATTAAAGGTTTCGGGCTGGGACTAAGTTATGTAAAAGCAATTGTTCTGTCGTTTGACGGAAATGTTAGCGTTGAAAGCGAACCCAATAAAGGCAGTATATTTACAATCTTCATTCCCTATAAAAAGTAAAGCATGGAAAAGAAAAAATTATTTCTCGTAGAAGACGACCCAAACTTTGGGGCAGTGTTAAAATCTTACCTTGAGATTCACAATTACGAGGTTGATTTGATTAGTGACGGAGCCATCGCCATTAACTCATTTATTGTTAATAAATACGACCTTTGTATACTGGATGTCATGCTCCCCAATGTAGATGGTTTTGATGTCGGGCGAAATATCAGGTCGAAAGATGCCAATATCCCTATTGTTTTCCTGACGGCCAAAACACTTAAAGCCGATATTTTGGAAGGATTTAAAATTGGTGCCGACGATTATATCACAAAACCTTTCGACAGCGAAGTGCTTTTATGCAAAATCAATGCAATTTTAAAAAGAAATATTCAAAACGGAAACAGCGAACAAAATCTGGAGACCTGTCAAATCGGGGATTATGAATTTAATTACCCTTTGCGAACCATCAAACTTAAAAGCAAGGAAGAAAAATTATCGCCCAAAGAGGCCGAATTATTAAAGCTCCTCTACCAACACCGCAACAATATTTTACCCAGAGATAAAGCACTGCAACTGGTTTGGGGAGATCCAAATTATTTTACCACCCGGAGCATGGATGTGTACATCAGCAAGCTGCGAAAATATTTTGGCAATGATGAACGCATTGAAATATCGAACATTCACGGAAGCGGGTTTAAACTGACTTGCCCGGAAAATTAATTACTTAATCCCGATCTCACGGCTTACTTTTTCAACGCCTTTCATTTTCTGAATCTGGCGGATCAATCCTTCAAGATGAGTTGTATCTTTGATATGAAGCTTAAGTTTTGCCTCAAAAGTCCCATTATCCTTGGCTTCAACCGAAATGGATTGCATATTGATTTTAAGATTCTTTGAAAGCATGGTGGTCAAATCACCAACAATTCCCATCGAATCTTTACCAATAACTTTTAGTTTCGCAATGTACGAAGTAATATCGCCAGCGGCATCTTGCCATTTTACATCAATGACCCGGTATTTGTATTTTGAAAGTAACTGAACCGCGTTCGGGCAATTGGTACGATGAATGGTAATTCCTTTTCCAACCGTTACAAAACCAAAAACCGAATCGCCCGAAATAGGGTTGCAACATTTTGCCAACGAATAATTAACGTTTTTCAGTTTATCGTTAATCATTAAGATATCACCCAATTCATCTTCCTGCTTTTCTGCCTGCTCAGTTCCCAAGGCTTCTTCAGCCCCTGCTTTTTTCGCTTTTTGCAATTCTTTTTTCGCAGCTTTATCGTCGGTATTTTCTTTGAAAAGATCACGTATCTCAATCGGATCAAGCTTTTCAGTAGCAATCAAATAATACAAATCAACTGAAGACTTAAATTTGTAAAACTTAATAATCCGGTCGATGGTTGCATCATTAAACGGGATTTTCCAGTTTTTAAATTTACGTTTTAGTATCTCACTCCCCGCCTCAGCTTCATGAAAACGCTCTTCAAGCATTGCACGTTTAATCCGCCCTTTTGCTCTATTTGTAATCACAAAGCTCAACCAGTCTAACTTTGGTTTTTGATTTTTAGAAGTAATTACTTCTACCTTATCGCCATTATTCAGCTCATGACGAATAGGAACATTTTTATTATTCACCTTGGCACCGCTGCATTTCGATCCTACATCCGAATGTATTTCATAAGCAAAATCCAATACGGTTGACCCCACGGGCAGCTGTTTCACATCACCGTTGGGCGTAAAAACAAATATTTTATCCGACTTTTTAATTTCTTTCGAATCAAAAGCCTCATCAAAATGCAACTGTTCAGGGTTTTCCAAAATATCACGAACCTGGTTCAACCAGGTTATCGAATCTTTTTTATTTCCAAAACCTTTGTAACGCCAATGTGCAGCTTGTCCACGCTCGGCAACTTCATCCATGCGAGTGGTTCTGATCTGAACCTCAACCCAATGTCCGCCGGGGCTTTTTACCGTTGTATGCAAAGACTCATAACCACTCGCCTTGGGCGTTGAAATCCAGTCGCGCAAACGTTTAGGGTTAGGTTGGTAAATATCCGTTACAATTGAATAAATGCGCCAGCAATCTTCTTTCTCGTTTTTCTTTTCGCTGTTTGAAATAATCCGGATAGCCAGTAAATCGTAAACATCCTCAAAGGTCAGATTGTTCCGCTTCATCTTGGCCCATATCGAAAAAACTGATTTGGGACGAGATTTATAGGTACAATCAAATCCATGGCGCATCAATTCTTTTTGAATAGGCTCCAAGAAATCATTCAAAAGCGTTTTTTGCTTAGTCTTACTGGCTTTAATCTGGTCAAGGATAGACTGATAAATCTTGGGGTGCGAATACTTCATCGTCAGCTCCTCAAAATCAGCTTTTACATTGTACAACCCTAAACGGTGAGCAATGGGGATGTACAGGTAAGTAACTTCGTCCAGGTAAATTTCCTGCTTAACATCAGAGAGTTGCTCATAATTGCGCATATCATATAAACGGTGTGCAACTTTTATCAGGATCACCCGAATATCATCAACAATCGTAAGAAATAACTTTCTGAAATTTTCTGACTGAGCCGAGAGTTTTCCGGTTTGAAGATTGGATAGCTCCCTGAAACCACCAACAATTGTTGCAATGGTAGGACCAAATTCCTCCTTAACTTCAGCCAATGTTAAAGCACCCGTTTCAAGCAAATTATGAAGAAGTGTTGAAATAACAGCCGCCGTACTTAACCCAATTTCGTTAACCGCAATTAGGGAAATTTCAAGCGAGTGCATAATATTTAAATCACCCGATTTTTTATACTTTTCCAGCTCGGCTTTAAAGGCTATTTCATAAGCTTTACTGATGTTGCGATAATCTTCTTCAGAAGCAAAGGCCTCACAGGCTTTAATAAGTTCACGAAATTTAGAATTAATCTTTTTTCTACGGGCCTCGCTTATCATTTCCATGCTGCAAAAATACGAACAAACAATGTATAAAAAAAGCGTTTATGCATGAAACACAAACGCTTTATGGGTTAATATTTGTTAAAAAAACTTATTCCTTATCATCCGATTTTGAACCGCCTTTTGGCTTCTTCTCAGGAGCTTTTGAAATTGAATCCCGCATACGGGTATCCGATTCAATATTTTTGAATTTATAGTAATCCATAATTCCCATATTTCCTGAGCGGAATGCTTCGGCCATGGCTTTTGGAACTTCGGCTTCGGCTTGAATAACATTGGCTCTTGCTTCCTCAGCTTTTGCTTTCATTTCCTGCTCAAGAGCAACGGCCATTGCGCGGCGTTCCTCGGCTTTTGCCTGAGCAATGTTTTTATCGGCATTGGCCTGATCCATTTGAAGAACCGCACCAATATTTTTCCCAATATCGATATCGGCAATATCAATAGACAAAATTTCAAAAGCTGTTCCCGAATCCAATCCTTTTTCCAATACTACTTTTGAAATAGAATCAGGGTTCTCTAAAACTGCTTTATGGGAGTTTGCCGAACCAATAGAGGATACAACACCCTCACCTACCCTGGCCAAAACGGTTTCTTCGCCAGCACCACCAACTAATTGGCGGATGTTTGCACGAACCGTAACACGGGCTTTCGCAATTAACTGAATACCATCTTTTGCAACGGCAGTTACCGGAGGTGTATCAATAACTTTAGGGTTTACCGACATTTGAACCGCTTCCAGCACATCACGTCCGGCAAGGTCAATGGCAGTAGCCGTTTTAAATTCAAGGTTCATATTTGCCTTATCCGCAGAGATCAAGGCATTAACCACCGGCACCACGTTTCCTCCAGCCAGGTAATGGGCTTCTAAATCGTTCCTGGTGATTTTTAGCCCGGCTTTGGTTGCCGAAATCATGCTCCGGACAATAAGTTGAGGCGGTACTTTACGCCAGCGCATCAATACCAGTTGAATGAGCGAAACCCTCACATCCGATAATAATGCAGTGAACCACAGGCCTACCGGGATAAAATAAAAAAGAATCCAAAGAAAGACAATGGCTCCAATAATAACAGCAATGTATACAAAAGCAGTTGATTCCATAATTTTTTATATTTTTTGTTTGACAATTATTTTGTTGTGATCAATACCAATGACCTGAACTTCTTTTTGAGGATCAATAAAATCACCATGCGTATGAACCTCATAAAATTCGTTATTAAACAATGCTTTTCCGGCAGGAGCCAGTCGTGATACGGTTTTTCCCACATCTCCTATTTTCAACTTATCATCAATGGTGTTCACTTTACCATCAATAACGGTGTCCAAAGCCATTTTCTTCCAGGTTTTTGACCGTAACGAAAGAACCAGCGAAAGAACGGATGCAAGGAGGGTGGCTGCCAAAACGATATGTCCTGCTGTGGTTCCATACATTTTATAACTATGCCATACACCAAAGCCCATCACAATCAATCCTAAAATTCCTACCACTCCCTGTCCGGGGATTACTAGAATTTCGAGAATAATCAACAATAACCCTACTAGGATTAATACAGCAATTAAGGTCCAGCTCATAAATTAATGAATTTCTGCAGTTAAATTACGATTAAGCATTTCTTCGCAAAGCGGTTTCAGGTCATGATAATCGCCTGACTTCACTCCGCATTTACCTTTGTAATGAACAATCAATGTACACTGTTCGGCCTGCAGGGGATCATGGCCGCAAACGTCAATCAGGGTATCAATTACAAAATCAAAAGTATTAAAGTCATCGTTAAACAAAACAAGCTCACGAACTTTACTTTTTTGTTCGTCAGATTTACTAATAGGTTTTACTTTTTCCTTTACCATTTAAAATGCTAATAGATTAAAACAAAGATAAATATTTTTCGGAACGAAATACTTTTATTACTTATTTTGTAAACAGAAATTATGAACAACTTCAACCGTTTTATCACCGAATTGACGCAAGCATTTAACCTTCCCCTCCCGGGACAGAAAGCTCAATTTATGATGGAACCCGTTACCCGCAAAAAAGAACTTGAACGTCAACAAAACAGAACAAATCCAAGGCTAAGCGGAGTCATGATTTTACTTTACCCCCACCAAGGTGAAATAAAAACAGTGATGATAAAAAGACCCCAATACCCGGGGGTTCACAGCGGGCAAATTGCATTTCCGGGCGGGCGAAAAGAAGATTTTGATACAGATTTGATTGAAACTGCCCTTCGGGAAAACGAAGAAGAAATCGGCATTAAACGAGAAAGGGTTAAGCTAATCGGACAATTAACCACCTTGTATATTCCACCAAGCAATTACGATGTACTGCCCGTGGTTGGTTATTTAAACGAACGCCCCGAATTCATTCCCGACCAAAAAGAAGTGGATGGTATTTTGGAAATTAATATTGTTGACTTTCTGAAAACAAAAAACATCCGTCATAAAAAAGTGCTAACCCGCAACAACATACAGGTTAGCGTTATCTGTTATTTCATCCAAAACGAAATCATTTGGGGCGCAAGTGCCATGATTATCAGCGAGCTTACAGAACTCCTAAAAAAAACTAGTCTAAAATTTTGATTTCGTAAGTTAATTCAGCCCCTTTTTTCAAAAGCTCGCTTACCCCACAATAGCGATCCTGTGAAAGGGTAACCGCTTTTTCAATTTTATCCAAGGGTAAATTCTTTCCTTTAAATTGGTATTCCAGGTGTATTTTATGATAATACTTTGGGTGTTCTTCTGTTAGCTCTCCTCTAATTTCAATATTGAAAAATTCGGGTTCAATCCTCATTTTTTTCAGAATAGAAACAACATCCATTCCGGTACATCCGCCTAAAGAAACCAGCGTTAAAGGTTTCGGACGAGGCCCTTGGTTTTTTCCACCAACAACTTCATCGGCATCTATTAAAAGTTTAAAATCATTTACTTCGGCTTCGAAAGCCATATCACCTTTCCAGGTACAATCTACTTTGTTGCTCATCAGATTATGTATTATTGATTAATTCAAATTAATAGTTTGTTATTCCTTCCGAACTGGCTTTAGCATCTCATTATAAAGCTCCATGTGGTTTATAAATTACAATTTAGATTATTCTCTTTCAATAATTTTTGAATTACAAATTTACAAAAAATAAACTATTTGGATTTATTCTAAATTTAAATAATTAACGATCCGAAGGGGAATTTAAGACTCTTTAACTTCCTATTACAAAATGGTTTTTGTATTTTTGTACTAGATTTTAAAAAACAGATTAACAATCTGATTACCAGATAAATTCATTCTTTATTGTAAAATGACATTTGCCAAGACAAAAAGACTAGAAAAAGTTTCCATCAGCGTTCGTTCGTTAAACATTTTAAATCAAATACTTAAAGAAAATCCTCGACTAAAGAAAATCATGACAAAATCCGAGTTAAAATCGGAAGCTTTGTTGGGAGTAAAGAAATGGGTCAATGAATATTTACATAACCGGCAAATTGCCTTAAAATATTATCAAGGAAAAGTTAGTGGCCGGGAAAATTTCAACAAACTTAGCTGGAGTGATGTCGCTGCCATCAGATTGATGGACTACATTGACCATGCCGGCGAAAAATTTGAAGATCTAAATCTTAGAGGAGATATGGTTGGCAGCAATCCGATCAAATTTATTTGGATGGCTGTAAAATTTGGAACCGGTGGTGCAAAAGAAGATTTTTTTGAAGACATGCTTCACCTTTTCCGCCAGTTTAACGGAAAAAACAACAAACTAACACCAAGCAAAGAACAAATTGAAGAATGGATGGATCGACATCCCTCGGGACTAGACCCTAAAATACAAGAAATACGCGAGCATAACAGAGACCGGATCATTCAAATTTTAATCAAAAAAATTGATGAAGGTGAAATCAAAAGCTCAACCTATTATTTTGAGTCAAACATGTCGAGCGAACAAAAATATTTGCGTATGCTCGAGTGGTGGAACGATCGTATTTTCCACCTTCGTTTTGCCATTCGCTCACCAAAATTCCTGAACGAATTGCTAAATAATTCGCTCGACCCGTCAACCATGAAGCTTTTGAATGACGCAAAAAAAGCAGGAATCCCGTTCTTCATTAATCCATACTACTTATCATTATTAAACGTAAAAGAACCACATTTTGCCCCGGGTGCCGATTTGGTTATCAGGGACTATATCGTATACAGCAAAGAACTAATTGATGAATTTGGCTATTTGGTTGCTTGGGAAAGAGAAGATATTGTAGAACCCGGAAAGCCTAATGTAGCCGGATGGATTTTACCTTCGGCACACAACATGCATCGCCGTTACCCCGAAGTTGCAATTTTAATTCCTGATACCGTGGGCCGTGCCTGCGGAGGGCTGTGCGTTAGCTGTCAACGCATGTACGATTTTCAGGCAGGAAACCTTAACTTCAACCTCGAAAAATTAAATCCCAAAGAAACCTGGCCACAAAAGCTGCACCGGCTGCTCGAATATTTCGAAGAAGATTCTCAGCTCAGGGACATTTTAATTACCGGAGGTGATGCCCTAATGAGCAGTAACCAGTCGTTAGAAAAAATCTTAGACGGGGTATATGAAATGGCTAAGCGAAAAATTGAGGATAACAAAAACAGGGAAAACGGGAAAAAATACGCCGAAATGGTTCGCATCCGTTTAGGAACCCGTCTTCCGGCCTATCTTCCTCAACGGATCACACCTGAATTGATTAAGATATTATCTTCGTTCAAGAAGAAAGCTAAAGAAATTGGGATTAAACAATTTGTTATTCAAACCCATTTCGAAACAGCCATGGAAGTTACGCCGGAATCTAAAAAAGCAATCAGTAATTTATTATCGGCCGGATGGATTGTAACCAACCAAATGGTATTTACTGCAGCCTCTTCGCGCAGAGGACATACCGCAAAATTGCGTAAGGTATTGAACGAAATTGGAGTGATTACATACTATACATTCTCGGTAAAAGGATACATGGAAAACTACCAGAATTTTGCAACGAACGGAAGAGCAGTGCAAGAACAAATTGAAGAAAAATTTATTGGCACCATTCCTGAAAAATACATAAACAAAATCCAACATTTTGCTGAAAATGCAGAGGAAATGACAAACAACATTGCCAAGCTTAAAAAAGAAGCGAACATCCCTTTCCTCGCAACAGACAGAAATGTATTAAACCTGCCCGGCATTGGGAAAAGCCTAACATTTAGAACCATTGGCATTACCCGTGACGGAAGGCGAATTTTGGAATTTGACCATGATAGAACCCGTAGCCACAGCCCGATTATTGAAAAAATGGGCAAGGTAATCATCATCGAATCAAAATCGATTGCTCAATACTTAAAACAAATTCAGGATTTGGGCGAAGACCCAAGCGAATATGAAAGTATTTACGGGTACTCAATGGGATCAAGTGAAGCAACAAATCCAATCTACCAATATCCTGAATACGATTTTGAAATAACCAGAGAAGTAACAAACTTTTCCATGGAAAAAATTGAAGAAGCAGAAGATTCTTTTGAATTCTAAACTTCTTTAAAAAAAGATTCGTAACCGGGATAATAGAACTTTTCCTCAGCTATTTTCGGAGGAAATGCAAAAAACTGCAATTCACTTTCGGTACAAAGGATGCCATCGCTGTCGAATAACTTTACTTCGATGGTTAGCAGATTTCGCTTGGCATCAGTGATTTTAGCACGTAAAGTGATTTCTCCTTTATCGATATACACAGGTTTTTTATACCTGTTTTTAAGAGTCGTTGTCACCCCCGAAGTTTTCTGTTTAATTTGCACGCACCATGCAGCAATTTCATCAATTAAAACGGCTTGTATTCCACCATGCAAAATATTGTAAAACCCAGAATACTGTTTTCCCGGCTGCCACTTTGAAATAATTTCATCGCCATCTTCATAAAATTCCATTTTTAAACCAATCGGATTACTCTTTGAACAGGCAAAACAATAGTGTCCGTCTATATCATTGTATGCATTATAAATTTTTTGCATAATTATGTTTTTGCTGATTAAGTTACAAAAGTAAAAAAGGGAAGAGAGAAGCCCCAATCTAAAGAAGACTAATTTCGTGGAATGCTTTTTAATACTTAAATTTTAAGCTACAATATCGGCATAGAGATCGAAAGAGGAAGCCGATGTAATTTTTGCCTGGTAAAAATTCCCTATTTCCAGTTTTGTGTTTGCCGGAACCAGAACTTCATTGTCCACTTCGGGAGAATCGAATTGGGTTCTGCCAATATAAAAACCGCCTTCCAAGGAATCAATGATTACCATGAATACCTTGCCAACTTTCCGGGTATTTATTTCAAGAGAAATCTCTTCCTGCATTCCCATCAGTTCTTCGAGGCGCTGAATTTTAACATCCTCTGGCACGTCATTTTGCAGTTCAAATGCGGGGGTATCTTCTTCGGGAGAATAGGTAAAAATACCCAGACGGTCAAATTCCATTTCGCGGATATAATCCTTCAGCTCGTTATACTCCTGTTGGGTTTCGCCGGGATAACCAACAATCATGGTGGTTCTGATTGCCACATCAGGAATAAATTTCTTTATCCTGCGAACCAGGTCTTTTTGTCCCTCGGCATTAACGCCTCGTTTCATCGATTTTAAAATCCGGTCGCTACAGTGTTGCAAAGGGATATCAATGTACTTGCAAATATTTGGACGATCGTTTATTAATTGCAACAATTCATCAGAAAAATTAACCGGATAGGTATAATGCAAGCGAATCCACTCTAACCCAGGAAGCATGGATAAACGGTCAAGCAGTTCGATTAAACGGGGTTCTTTGTACAAATCTATCCCGTAATAATTTAAATCCTGGGCAATTAAAATAATTTCCTTCACTCCTTTTTGCACCAAATTCTGGGCTCGCAAAACAAGTTCTTCAACAGGTACAGAAACATGTTTTCCCCGGATCAAAGGGATAGCACAAAACGAACAGCAACGATCGCAACCTTCTGATATTTTTAGGAAAGCATAATGTTTGGGCGTGGTTAAAACGCGTTCGCCAAGCAATTCTTTTTTTAGGTCAACATTTAAGTCGGCAAGAATGGTTTCAAGATCATTCACCCCGTAAAACCCGTCCACCTCAATCATTTCTTCTTGCAGATCGGCTTTATAGCGTTCGCTCAAACACCCCATCACAAAAACCTTTTGAACCACCCCCTCATTTTTGGCTTCGACAAAATTCAGGATGGTATCAATTGATTCCTGTTTGGCATCATTTATAAATCCACAAGTATTGATAATAACAACATCGGAAGGATCGTTAGAATCATATTTGACCACAAAAGCAGTTTCCAGTTGTTTCATGAGCTGTTCCGAATCAACCAGGTTTTTCGAACAACCAAGAGTAACAATATTTATGGATTTTTTCTTCAAAAAAGATTATTTATTGAACAGGGTTTCAACATATTCAAAACGGTTAAACACCTGAAGGTCTTCCATTTTTTCGCCCAGACCAATGTATTTCACCGGCACTTTAAATTGATCGGAAATACCGATGGCCACCCCGCCTTTGGCGGTTCCATCCAACTTCGTCAATGCTAAAGCATTTACTTCGGTGGCTGCGGTAAACTGACGTGCCTGTTCAATGGCGTTTTGTCCGGTAGAAGCATCCAACACCAAAAGAATTTCGTGCGGGGCATCATCGAGTACTTTTTGCATCACCTTTTTAATTTTGGTTAACTCGTTCATCAAGTTAATTTTATTATGCAAACGACCAGCGGTATCAATAATCACGACATCGGCTTCATTGGCCACAGCAGATTTGAGCGTATCAAAAGCCACCGATGCCGGATCTGCTCCCATCCCCTGGGTAACCATGGGGACGTCAACGCGTTCCGACCATATCTTCAATTGGTCAACCGCAGCCGCACGGAAAGTATCGGCAGCACCAAGCACAACTTTTTTCCCGGCTTTTTTAAACTGATAAGCCAGCTTGCCAATGGTTGTTGTTTTTCCAACTCCGTTTACACCAACCACCATTATTACATAAGGGGTTTTAACACCTTTCAATTCAAAACCGGCATGTTCATCGTGCATACTTTCCTGTAAAAGGGCAGCAATTTCTTCTTTGAGGATGGTATTTAATTCGGAAGTTCCCAAGTATTTATCGCGGTTAACCCGCTCTTCGATGCGTTCAATAATTTTAAGGGTGGTTTCAACGCCCACATCCGAAGTTACCAAAACTTCTTCTAAATTATCCAGGACTTCATCATCCACCTTTGATTTCCCAACAATAGCCCGGGATAGTTTGGAGAATACACTGGATTTGGTTTTTTCCAAACCTTTATCCAGATTTTCTTTTTTATTTTTCGAAGATGAGAAAAAGCCCATAACATCAGTCTTTAATAAAAAAAAGCTTCTTCCTGAAAGGAAAAAGCTTTCATATAATATTGATTAAAAATTATTTTTCAGCTAAAAATTCCTTTACTTTATCACTAGGAACAATATTTTCTTTAAAGGTATAAGCCCCTGTTTTAGGTGACTTTACCATTTGAATTACTTTTGCAAAATCTTTACTTGACGATTGTAACGATGCAACTACTTTCTTTGCCATGGTTCAAATTATTTAATTTCTTTATGAATGGTCATTTTTTTCAAAATCGGATTGTATTTTTTCAATTCTAAACGCTCCGGTGTATTTTTTTTATTTTTGGTTGTAATATAGCGAGAAGTACCCGGCATACCACTTTCCTTATGCTCAGTACATTCCAGAATTACCTGACCTCTTACGTCTTTTTGCTTCTTTGCCATTTCTAAATTCCTTTAAATTTTCGGAGTGCAAAAATATTAACTTTCTTAATAATATCCTAATAATCTCCAATTATTTTTCATTAAAACAATAAAAATCAAAAATATGTAATTTACTCATACAAGAGTGGATATTTGATGAATTTTTAATTGTAAATTAAACATCTCCATCTATTGTCTAATATTAGAGATTCTATTGAATACTTCTTAAAACAGAATAAAATTGAACAATTAAAAAGCGAATTAAAAAGAGTTCAGAACCACGGCATATATAATAAATCTATAGAACATCATATTGAAGGCCTAAAAAGAGATATTCTTTATTACACAAACTACAAGAATAATGAAATATACAACAAAGCTGTAGCGTTTTATAATGAATGCCACTTCTACTTTTAACCAGTTGGCAACATATATCAATAATGGACAAATATCACAAAAGTCAAGAGAAGAAATCTATGCTATAATTGATGAAGTTATAGCCAACTTAACAGAAGCAGAACGATATTTAAACTTGATAAATACCCCGACCAAAATCAGAAAACGTCTATGGAACGGCTAAATAAGTCAAAAAACAAATTTAAAGAAAAAACCTTAAAACAGGAAAAAAATTTGGAGAAGTATTTTGACCATTTGCAAAAATAGAATAACTTAATTGCTTTATTTTAGACTTATGAAAAAACCCATTTACTTACTTCTTACCGCAATTATTCTCTTTTTTCCCATTCAATCTTTTTCGCAAACAAAAAAAGCCGTCTCATTCAACATCAGGTACGACAACCCGACTGATGGCATTAACAACTGGCAGCATCGCAAAGCAATATTGGTTGAGAAACTAAAGCTTAAGCAACCTGATTTTATCGGCATACAGGAAGGGCTCTATCATCAGGTTCAATATATTGACAGCAGCCTAAGCAACTACAAAATGATTGGTGTGGGCAGGGAAAACGGCAAAACCAAAGGCGAATTTTCTGCTATCTTTTATGATAGTTCAAAATACAAACTTCTAGAAACAGGCACATTCTGGCTTTCGGAAACAGCAAACCATGTTTCAAGGGGCTGGGATGCCGCCCTGGAACGGATTTGCACTTATGGTTTATTTACAGAAATAAAAAGCAAGAAAAAGATTTGGGTGTTCAATACCCATTTCGATCATCAAGGGGTAAAAGCACGGGAAATGTCGGCAAAACTAATTATTGAAAAAATATCAGCATTGAACCCAAATAACGATCCGCTTATTCTGATGGGCGATTTTAACAGCCTACCCGAAAGCACCCCGATCAAATACATCTCAAGGTTTTTGGAGGAAGCAGGCCTGCTCGCTCCTGACAAGATTCACGGACCAAAAGGAACCTTCAACGGATTTAAACCCGATGCGGTTCCCGAAAAAAAGATTGATTACATTTTCTCAAAAGATCTGGTAATTAAAGACTATTATCATTTAGATGATCGCTTAAAAAACAATAATTGTATCTCCGATCATTTAGCAGTTATAATTGAATTTAAATTTGAATAATCGATGAAAGTTATAAAAGTCACCCCGGAAAACGCCCTGCAAGCCCCCTCTTCTGCGTGAAAGATTTCATCTCAACAAGTTTGAGGTTCAAAAAATTAAAAAAGCGGATGATGCCCAAAAGTCACCTTCTGGATTGGCGTTTTTGCACTTTTACATAACGGCAAATTACTCGAAGATCATTACATTAGCAAAACACGATTTAAGAATATTTTAAAAAATAAGTTAACAACTCCATAATACTTTATACCAATAATATTTCAGTATTAAATCAATTAAATATTATATTTGTTAATATTTTTTATATTTTCACAACATAATTAACCAAAAAATTTCAATCCAATATGAAAAGCTACAAATCCATCCTATCGCTTGCATTAATAGTATCAACCTTAGCCTTTACAGGATGTAGTTCTGGAGGTGGTGGTGGTGGCGGAGACGAGCCGGAACCAAATGGAAGTATTAACCTGACTGTTTCCATGTACAACAGCAATCAGGCCATGCAAAAAAGCATTGAAAAAATTACCCCGGAAACATATACACTAAATGTTGTTAATTTAAAAGGATCAAATTTTCAAATCAAAATTACTTCTGACAATATTACGGACGGTGTAGCTGAAAGCAGTATTGATTGGACAACAATCTATTCGTCCAGCGGTCAGATTAATGCCAGTAGTATTTCTAGAAACTATTCTATGCCCGCCGGCACGATCAGAGGAATAAGCATCCAACAAAACAACTCCTTCTATTGGATATGTTCTCATAATGGTGGAACCATTGACATACCGGATATTCACGAAGAGCAACTAGCTACCAATGCTGCATTTGTTGCTATTTATGGATCAACCGGAGAATTTACAGTAACCAATGGAAACATAGATAAAGTAGGAAATAATAGTTTTAGCCCGGTAACAGTTACCTCCGGACAAACTACCAATATTACCATCAGGATTAATATTGTAACCGTAGATTGGGTTGATAACGACAACAGCGGCGATTGGAACACTGGTGATGCTATTGAAAATCAAACATTAGCAAGTGGAACCAACAATGTCGTTAGTTTTATCACGAACTAAAAGATTTTCAGCTTATAATAATTTGTGAACCAAAACAAAGGGCGGGGGTTGTTCGTACAACACCTGCTTTTTTTGTTTCTCAGAAAGGTATTTTAAATAACCACCAATTTATTTTTAATGGCATAAGACATCAGGCTTATCGTATTTTTACAGCCGGTTTTTTGAAGTAAATTGGTTTTATGCCCAACAACCGTGCGTTCGCTTACAAATAAAATATCGGCTATTTCTTTATTACTCAACCCC
The DNA here is from genome assembly GCA_963664245.1 of Bacteroidales bacterium. Classification (GTDB taxonomy): domain Bacteria; phylum Bacteroidota; class Bacteroidia; order Bacteroidales. The sequence goes on along the minus strand of OY760934.1, from coordinate 148,335 downwards.
TCACAAACCAATTGAAGGATTTCTTTTTCACGCCGGGTAAATTTTACAATATCTACTTTTGAGCGTTCATCAACCTTGCTCACCTGCTTGGTGAAAAAATTAAACAATTCTTCCGAGTAATAATTGCCACCGTTGAGTACCGTTTGGATAGCTTTATCCAACGTTTCTTTGTTTATATTTTTGAGCAAGAAGCCTTTCACCCCCGAATCAATCATACTTTGGATGTATTCATCTTCGTTAAACATGGTAAGGGCTATCATTTTTAAATCAGGATGGTTTTTCAAGGCCCGCTCAGTAGCCTCTATCCCGTTCATTACAGGCATTTCAATATCTATTAAAACAATATCTGGTTGATGATCGGCCAAAAGTTCTAAAAACTCCAGACCATTTGAAGCTTCAGCAATAACTTTAGTGTATTTTAGTTTACCAAGAACCATTTTTAATCCATTACGAAAGATTTCGTGGTCGTCAACCAATATTATTTTAGCTTCATTCATGATTATAAATCTATGTTAACTTTAATTTTAAAACCATTGCCCGGCGAACTTTCAAAATGGTATTCTCCGTTGATTGATTTTACCCGGCTAATAATATTTTTCAACCCCATACCTTTGTGTTCAGAGGTCATGATCTCATCAACATTAAAGCCAACCCCATCATCTTCAAAATACATTTTCATCTGATCGTGGGTCTTCTCCAGTTTGATTAAGATATTTTTTGCCTGGGCATGTTTCAACGTATTATTAATAAGTTCGGTAATAACCCTGAACAAAATTAATTCAAAGTTTTGATCCATGCGTTCTTCAACATTTTCTTTTACAAAATCAATATTGATGGTATTGGTTTTGTTTACTTTTTCGCAAAAAGAATGAATCGCTTTCACCAAACCATAATTATGAATGATCCGGGGCATCAGGTTATTTGAAATGGTACGAATAGATGTTACAGCTTCGTCAATAATTTCGTTGGTTTGATTCACAAAATCTTTTCGTTCTTCATCGTCAAGGCTGGCCGATTTTAACTCATTTACATACAGTTTTACCGTTGAAAGCAAAGGACCTACACTATCGTGCATATCTTTTGCAAAACGTTCACGCTCGCGTTCTTCCGTACGAATAACCGCACTCAAAATTTCACGTTCCAGTTCTTTACGGATACTGATATTACGGGCTACACTCAAGTAGTATTTTTCATTATCAATATCAACCAAACGGGACGTGATTTCAACCGGAATAATGCGCCCATCTTTGGTTACATGCTCCGATTCAAAAGTATAAATTCCAGAACGTTTGATTTTAGAACGATTCTCAGGAATCTGATCGGCATAACGAGATGTTTTCAAATCAAACATAGTCATTTGCCTGAATTCTTCACGGGTATAACCCAAATTATTACAACTTGCCTGGTTAACCTCAGTGATGCGTTCATCACTCATTCGGGTTACAAAAATATCGTCGCCCGTACTATTAAATAACGACTCAAACCTAACTTCAGTTTGTTTTAAAGCCTCGGTTGTACTATCCAGCCTTCTCTTTGAAATATCCAACTGCCGAAGATAATCGTAAATACGCTCGGCTGTTAAAAAATAAAGAACCGTTAAAAGCAATACAATACTAACAATGGCTATCGAAGCAGAAGTTATAATTGTATTTTTTACAAAACGTTGATTTTCGGCTTTAGTTTCAATGGAAGAAAAAATATAAAACTCGAAGTCTTTGTTATAGGTAAAAGCAGCCAGCTTCTCATTTCCCAGAAAATCATAACTGATAATTCCATGATTTCTTCCCTTAACACGTTTAAATAGCAAACTGTCGCTCCAATCCTGGCCCTCAACAAAAGGGTGGATAATCATGAGTCCCTCTTTGTCAATTACGTAAGGATAACCGGTTTTGCCAAATTTCAAACTATATAAAATTTCGCGAAGCTTGGGCAAATCCTTTTCTTTATTACCAACATACAATATTCCAACAATCTCGCCATTCACAATAATCGGCTCATATGCGGTGATATACCATTCATTAACTACATAGGCCCTGCCATAATAAATTTCTCCCGATTCGACAGCTTTTATCACCGGTGAATCATTGGGAATAAAAGTATTTACAGCCCTGCTACCATTCGCTTGCTGAACATTGGTTGATAAACGAATATAACCGGCATCATTTTTCTGAAATATGGTTGAGGTTCCTCCAAGCACATTAGAAACATTATCGACAAAAGAATGATCGGATGTTAAACGTTTTCCATTCAACAACCATTTATCCAGCAGAACCTCAGAGGTTTCTTTCGTAACTTGGTTTATGGTTTTTATTTTTTCTTTGACGGAAGAAATTTCAAATTTCTGATCATAAAAATACCTATGGGCAACTTTTAAATTGGTTTTTACCGTTTCCAATTTAAGCTGACGTTCCCGTTCAAACATCTTATCGATGGTTTTTACCTCAAGCTCAAGATTGTTTTCGGTTTGCAAATCAAAGGTTTGAAGCGAGTTCCTTACAAAAAGAAGACTTGCAATAGCAATAACAAAAACAATAATAAGAGCAATCGGAAAAAAGAGACGCAACTTAAGCGGGATATTCGTATTGTATTTAGCCATGGTATTGTATTCGTCAAACAAATCCATAACGAAATTAGCTTATTTGTTTAAATAATGCAAAGAATCTCCATATTCTGAAAAAGCAACCATGTTGTTGGCTTTTAGAATTTCATTCACCGAAAATTTTAATTCATCAAAAGCTTCCTCGCGACTTCCAGGTTTATTTTGGTATAAATGATAAGAAGTTTTATAATGAGCCGGGGTAAGGTTTGGCATCATTACATTGGCACCAACTTCTATGGCTGCCCGCTTCCCTTTTGCGTCAATGGCCTGTAATGCCGTGGTTGATGCAATGTTTATTTTTTTCATAACAATGCGGAGGACGGCAATCATTTTTAAGGAGAGTTGGTAACGTTCATGCAAAGGCAAAAGCTGATCGCTATAGCGATACAAAGGAGTGCATTTATGCTCAATGTAAGGCCCCATGCCACACATATCAATATCCATTTCGCGCATAAATAAAATGTCGTCGGCCAAATCTTCAATGGTTTGAAAAGGAAGACCGATCATTACGCCCGTTCCGGTTTGGAAGCCAGCTTCTTTTATCTTTTTCAAATGATTTAACCGGTCTTCAAAAGAGTGCAATTTATTATCCGGATGGATTTTTCGGTATAAATCAGAATTGGAAGTTTCAATGCGCAACAAGTAGCGCTCGGCACCGGCATCTCTCCACATTTCGTACACTTCCGGTTCTTGTTCGCCACACGATAAAGTAACCCGCATTTCGCCTCCTGATTTTTGCTTAATCAGCTTAACTACATCTTTAATATCTTTGGCAAAATATTTCGACTGCAGTTCGCCGCTCTGAATCACCATGGATGCAAAATTATGCTTGATGGCAAAATAACAAGCTTCTTCAACATCTTTCAACGTAAGTTTATAACGGAAATTTTTTTTGTTTGATAAACGAATACCGCAATAATAACAATCTTTTAAACAGATGTTTGAATATTCGACCAAACCCCGCAAATAAACTTTTCGTCCAACGTGTTGGTTCTTTACTTCAGAAGCATGGGTAAATAAAATTTCTTTATCTCTTCCTTCTGCCTGCAAAAGCTGAACAATGTCAGTTTTTGCAAGTGTTTCTTTGGATAATATATCTGTTATAGGACTCATCTTTCTTCTAAAAGAGGTTGTATCACACGGTTAAACATCCCGATGTATGGTTTTATTCTTCTCTTTAGCCATAAATCAGTATTATTAAAAATATAAATCGCGTTCTCCTTTTTTGATGCGATCCAATCGATCTCTTAGTTTTTCAATATTTTGGTGACCCTTAAGGTCTTCAATATTTTCCGCTATCACTTCCCAACCTTTTTTAACCGTATGCTCCGGGGCATAATCTTCCAGGTATTCGGCCAGCGTTAAAATTGCGTTCGAAGTACAATATCTTTTAATAAATCCTGGAACCGAAAATTCCATAAAATGCTCCCCAGTTCGGCCTTTACGGTAGCATGCCGTACAAAACGAAGGCAAATAATTTTGATCCAGTAATTCGTCAATCACATCGTTTAGCGATCGGCTATCGTTAATCTGGAACTGCTCTTTGTCGAGCTCTTGTTGCCTTTTAAACTTCTCGGCATAGGCCCCGATTTCGATCTTGGTTCCGGCATCAATCTGAGAACAACCGTATTGCAAAACTTCCCGGCGGATATAATCCGGTTCACGAGCCGTCAAAATCATTCCTGTATACGGAACCGCCAAACGCAAAATGGCAATCACCCGGGTAAATTCTTCATCGCTCAACAAATATTTATCATCAATATCCAGGTTTAACGCATTTTGAAGGCGGGGAAATGAAATGGTGTGAGGACCCACACCATAACATGCCTCCAAATGATTTGTATGTCTAACCAATGATAAAATTTCAAAGCGCCAATCATATAAACCGAACAATACACCTATCCCAACATCATCAATACCGGCTTCCATTGCTCTGTCGAATGATTGCAAACGAAAACTATAATTTGATTTTTTACCGGCCGTATGATAATTTGTGTAGGTTTCCCTATGATAGGTTTCCTGGAAAATCTGGTACGTTCCAATTCCCGCCTCTTTCACCTTGCGGAACCCTTCAATATCAAAAGGAGCAGCATTAATATTTACCCTCCTAATCTCTCCATTGCCAGATTTGATTTCACTAACCTGCCTAACCGTATCGGCAATATAATCGGCGCTATATTTTTTGTGTTCGCCAAAAACGAGAACCAAGCGTTTTTGGCCATTTTGTTCAAGAGCCACAACATTTTCGTACAGCTCTTTTTCATCCAATGTTTTTCTTACTGCATCTTTATTTGATGCCCGAAAACCACAATATTTACAATTATTACTGCATAAATTACCCACGTACAAAGGCGCAAATAAAACAATGCGGTTACCATACACCGTTTTTTTCAATATTTTGGCTGCCTCACGGATCATCTTAATCTGCTCTGGATCTTTAGCCTGAACCAGGGTTGCAACATCTTTTAAATCCAGGCGTTTTTTATCCAGCGATTTATTAATAATTTGCTGAACATCTTCAGTGCTTGGGTTGGCACTATTTATAAAGTCCCAGATTTCTTCATCATCAATAAAATCCTGTTCAGGCCAATCAGGCAATTTATATGTCTCCGGTTCAAAAATCATAACTTAAGCTTTTAAAGGCAATGTCACAGTAAACGCACTTCCAATATCCGGGGTACTTTTTAAATCAATCGTCCCCCCGTTTAATTCCACCATTTTTTTTGTAATCGACAAGCCCAGTCCGCTTCCGGTTACATTTTGGGTTTTAGAATTTTTGATCCTTACAAAATCATGGAAAAGTTTTCCCATCTCCTCTTCGGTCATGCCTATCCCTGTATCCTCAACAACAATCTGGATATCTTTTTCCCGCTTTTTCAGGCTGATGTTTACCTTTCCCTCGTTTCTATTGTATTTTACCGCATTGGAAATTAAATTATTCATCACAATTTCCATTTCGTTGCGATCCGTCATTAAATACGTATCTTCTTCCCCGTCGAAGAAAATCTCCACCTGTTTTTGAATGGCTACCGGTTTAATGGTATCCATTGCAATAGTTATGATTTCGTGCAGGTCAACTTGTTTTATCGTCCGGGTTTTCTTTCCCGATTCGAGCTTGGTAAAATCCAAGAGATCAAGAATCAGATTCCTCATTCCTTTCAGCCGTTCCATTGAGCGATCAATCATGGTCATATAATCGTCAATATTTTCACCCACCTGTTTCTCGTGCATGATCCTTAAATAGCCTTCAATAGCATTGATGGGCGATTTAAGTTCGTGCGAAAGCACAGACAAGAACTGGAAACGGATTTGTTTTCCCGCTTTATACATTTTTTGGGTCATCCGTTTCAGGTAAAGCTGCTTGGTAATGCTTTCAATGGCAACTTTAAGCTCCTGCGGGGTAAATGGTTTGGGCACAAAGTTATAAGCCCCGTTATTGGTTGCTTTCACGGCTAAATCAAGTGAGGCATAACTTGTGATCATCATCACAAAAGTGTCGTATTCTTTTTCCTTGATGTACTCAAGAACCTCAATACCGTTGATCCCGGGCAATTGATTATCTAAAAGAATGATATCAATTTTTTCGGCATTGATGATTTCAATGGCTTTTTCACCGGTTTCGGCCATAATCATCTCATAGGCGAAATCATCTTCCACAAACGGAAAAACAACGGTAAAATTTCTCAGTATTCGCTCAATTCCTGAACGGATGCCGGGTTCATCATCAACCACTAAAACCTTTAAAGTTTCCATGACTATAATTTTAATAATTTGTTGATCTCGCGTTGTAATTGGTCAGGGCGAAGGCCTTTTTCCAAATACTGATCGGCTTTGATCCATTTTTTATCTTCTTCAGATTCCACGCCAAACACCATCCCGGTTTCGGCAGTTACTGCTGTTGCAATAATCACCGGCATATCCGGGTATTTTTGTTTGAACTTGTGGCTCAAAATAAATCCGCTATCCATATTTTCCATCATCAGGTCAATAATGGCCAAATCGGGTTTCAATTCATCAATTTTTGCTTCTCCTTCTTTTTGGCCTTCAGCGGTAACAACGTTAAATCCAAAATTTTTGATTTGCATCTCCATTTGTGCTAAATAATCAATATCGTCATCTACGATCAAAATTGTTTTATTCATTTCTGTTTTCATCTCTTTTTAATTAAAATTTTGGAATATCGATTATAAATGTCGTTCCAGTTTCTCCTTTTGTTTTATCTGTATTAGATATAACGTTAATTTTTCCTTTATGCATCTTCACGATCCCGTAAACCAGCGGTAATCCCAAACCGGTTCCTTTACCCATAGTTTTAGTTGTAAAAAAGGGCGTGAATAATTTATCCATATTTGCTTTGGGAATCCCGGTACCTGTATCCTGTACTTTTACTTGAAAGTTTGTTTCATTATCGGAAACAAGCAGTTTCAGGTTTCCACCATCCGGCATTGCTTCAATAGCATTTTTTTCTAGGTTAGTCAACACCTGCATCATCTGGTCCTGATCAATCATTACCTTTTTATCGATCAAATCAGTCTCAACAAATAACTTTATATTCGGAGGAATTACTACCGACTCGGCACTGTGTCTCACAAATTTTTCCAAATCAGTTTCGGTTTTTCTTACCTGGTTTTTCCGGGCAAAGTTTAACAGCCCGCCTACGATTTTTTTGCATCGTTCAGTTTGTTCAACAATCAGTTCCAGATCTTTATAAACAGGATCTTCTTTATCGGTTTCTTCCATCAAAATATTGCTGTACATGGTGATCACTCCAAGTGGGTTATTCAACTCATGGGCAATACCGGCAGAAAGCTGCCCCATATTGGCCAGTTTTTCTGACTGTTTCAAAGCCATCCGTGCACTTGCAAGATTCTCGTTTGATTCGTTCAAATCTTCGATAGATTTATGCAATTTTTCAATGGCATAGGGCAAACACATTTCGGTTTCAGCATGTCCCTGGATAATAGCCACCGCATGGTCGTAACAGGTATCATAACCACAGGCACCACAATTCAGGTAATCAGAAGGTTCAACTTTACCCATTTGCAATAAAACCTCGTCAATATGCTCTTTCTTGGGCATTGGCACCCGACGATCTTTCTCTTCAAAGATTTGTGTAAGATCAACATCAGAAAAGCGGGCAATATTTTCTTCCCATTTTTGCTGATCGAAATCCTCCATTTTTTCCTGAACATATTCACCCACCTTGGTTTGTTTATAATAGCGTTGGTTTTTTACGCTCATTCCCGGCCCCATGATACAACCTTTACAGCAAAGCAATTCCATGTGTTTGCAATCGAGTTCTCCACTTTCGAACTCCTTGATAATCTCTTTAAAATTATCTTTACCGGAAGCTGTAACAATATGCCCCCCAAACAAATCATCACTTTTGTTAATGCTTTGCAACATCCCCCTGGATACCGGAAAAACAGCTCCTCTTCCGGCATGTGGCGGATCAAAGTCTATGGGTTCAACCTTTTCAGCTTGTATATTGTGTTTCTCAAAAAGATCACGAAGTTCTTTAAACGTAATAATTTCATCGACCTCATCCGATTCAGCTTTTTTAGCAATACATGGCCCGATGAAAACCACTTTCACATCGGAAGCATGCATCTCTCGCATTACCCTCGTCGTTGCCACCATAGGCGACACTACGGGTGATAGGTTATGAACTAAATTGGGATGGTAATGCTCAATGTAAAATACAATAGCGGGACAGTCCGAAGAGATATAAGGCCGATCATCACCACTCTCGATCATTTGTTTGTATCTATTCGCAACCAAGTCTGCTCCAAATGCAACCTCTACCACATTATGAAAACCTAATCTTTTAATCATGCCTACTAATACCTTATAATCCTTGAATTCGGTAAATTCGGCCGGAAAACTCGGAGCAATGCAGGCAATGACTTTTTGGTCGGAATGCAACAGTCTTTCAACCCCTGTTGTAGAATCAAGAAACACCTTGGCTCCCTGACTACATACCTTCACACAATTGCCGCAACCGATACACCTTTCGCTTATCACTTCAGCCTGCCCGTTATTGATTTTTATTGCTTTAACAGGGCACTCCCTAACACAGGTATAACATACCCTGCATCGGTCTTTTACAGTAACTACGAGTTTATTTAGCACAGAGTGTCCCATTTTATTGTTATTTCAATACATTACGTTCGTTATACTTCGTATGTAAAAGCTCATGGCTTTTATGCCCCAGCGGGGCCCCAAGGTAATTGTCGTATAACTCAATTACCTCAGGATTTTTATGAGAAACTTTGATGGTTTCTTTTTCATCAATGTCGTAAAGCGACTGCATACGTGCCCTGATGCTTTCTTCGTCGGCACCAATACACTGGCCACCACCGTTGATACATCCACCCGGACAAGCCATCACTTCGATAAAATGAATGTCGCTACGTCCGGCCTTGATTTCATCCAACAATTTGGCAGCATTGGCCAAGCCACTTACAACTGCAACTCCTAATTCCAATCCGTTAATCTCAAGCTTCGCTTCTTTTCTTCCTGCAAATCCACGGATAGCGGGAATTTGGAATTGAACCAGCTCTTCACCGGTAAGTTTATAATAAGCCGTACGAATGGCTGCTTCCATCACACCACCCGAAGCACCAAATAATTTACCAGCCGAACTGCGATAGCCCAGTGGTGAATCGGCGGTTTCTTCCGGGATACTGTGAATATCCACGCCCATCATACGGATAAAGTCACCCAGTTCACGGGTTGTCAGTACCGCATCTACGTCAGACAATCCGTTTTGAGTCATTTCTTCACGTTGTGCCTCAAACTTTTTAGCCGTACAAGGCATGATTGAAACCGCGTAAATATTTTCGGGTTTGAGGTTCATTTTTTCGGCCCAGTAAGATTTAATCACTGCTCCCAACATTTGTTGCGGCGATTTACAGCTTGAAAGATGCGGGATCATTTCGGGATAAAACTCCTCGGCATATTTAATCCAGCCCGGACAACAAGAAGTTATCATTGGCAGGGTGCCCCCGTTTTGGATACGATCAAGTAATTCGTCTGATTCTTCCATGATGGTTAAATCGGCAGAAAAAGTGGTATCAAAAACATGCTTGAACCCTACTTTACGAAGTGCAGCATTTAGCACACCATTCAAATCTTTCCCAGCTTCCAATCCAAACTCTTCGGCAATAGTTACCGAAATAGCCGGTGCATATTGAACCACCACTGTTTTTTCAGAATCACGCAAAGCATCCTGGATTTCGGCAAAGTGGTTTTTCTCGGTAAGAGCACCCGTTGGGCAAACCAGTATACATTGTCCGCAGTTGATACAGCTCGAGGTGTTTAAACCTTTATTGTAAGTTGTTCCGATGATGGATTTGCTACCGCGATTAATATAATCAATAGCTGCAACCCCCATCATTTCTTCACAAACACGCACACAGCGTCCGCATAAAATACATTTATCGGGGTCGCGGATAATGCTTGCACTTGAACGATCAAGGTTATAATTATTTTTTTCTCCTTTGATGCGGCGTTCACGAACATTCAAATCTTTTGCTAAAGTTTGGAGTTCACAATTACTGTTACGAACACAGTACAAGCAATCGTCGGGGTGGTTCGAAAGCAGTAATTCCACAATGGTTTTACGGGTTTCAACCACGCGCGGAGAATGTGTTTGAATTTTCATTCCTTCCTCTACCGGATACGAACAAGAGGTAATCAGTTTTCCTGAACGTTCATTTTCAACTACACACATACGACAAGCGCCTGAAGGAGCGTAATCTTTCAGATGACATAATGTAGGAACTTTAATACCATGACGTTTCAGCGTATCCAGCAGCAATTCGCCTTTTCTGGCTTCTATCTTTTTATTATTTACTTCTATTAAAAAGCTCATTTCTTCAATATTTTTAAGCCACTTCTATGGCGTTAAACTTACAGGCTTCGGCACATGCCCCACAACCAATACATTTATCTTCGACCACAAAATGAGGGGTCTTTTTCGATCCGATGATGGCACCGGTAGGACATTTTCGCGAACAAATGGTACAGCCGGTACATTTATCCACATCAATTTTGAATGTTCGTAAACTGGTACAAGCTCCGGCCGGACATTTACGATCGTAAATATGTGCATCGTATTCATGGCGGAACCAGCGTAAAGTACTCAACACCGGGTTTGGAGCAGATTGGCCCAAACCGCACAACGAAGATTCTTTAATCACGGTAGCCAGTTTTTCCAGTTGCATCACGCCTTTAAAACGATCCAGGGCATTTTTGCCATTCTGGGGTTTTGACGTAATGCTTTCCAAAATTTCCAGCATACGTTTGGTTCCCTCACGGCAAGGAATACATTTACCACAACTTTCGCGTTGAATAAAATCCATGAAAAATTTGGCGATATCAACCATACAGGTATCTTCATCCATCACAACCAATCCTCCCGATCCCATCATGGCTCCAACTTCCAGCAATGATTTATAGTCAATCTCAATATCAAGGTTTTCCTCGGTGATACATCCTCCTGAAGGGCCACCAATTTGAACCGATTTGAATTTTTTGTCGTTCATGATACCACCGGCAATATTGAAAATTACCTGGCGAACCGTGGTTCCCATTGGCACTTCCACCAAACCGGTTAGTTTTACTTTTCCTGAAAGCGCGAAAACTTTCGTTCCTTTACTGTTTTCGGTTCCGATAGAAGCAAACCAGTCTTTGCCTTTTTCGATCAAACCGGGAACATTCGATAAGGTTTCCACATTGTTGATTACAGTAGGTTTTCCAAACAAACCACTGGTTGTTGGGAAAGGCGGGCGTGGACGAGGCATTCCCCGTTTACCTTCGATGCTGTGCATCAAAGCGGTTTCTTCGCCACAAACAAAAGCACCTGCTCCAATCTTCACTTTTATTTCGAAATCAATGCCGGTTCCAAAAATATTTTCGCCTAACAAGCCATACTCACGAGCCTGGTTAAGGGCAATGTTCAAACGCTTAATGGCAAGCGGGTATTCTGCACGGATGTAAACGTACGCTCTACTTGCTCCAATTGCATAGGCTGCAATGGCCATGCCTTCAATAAGACGATGGGGATCCCCCTCAATTACCGCACGATCCATAAAAGCTCCCGGATCCCCTTCGTCAGCGTTACAAATCAAATATTTCTGAGAAGCTTTCTCAGCATTTGCAAATTTCCATTTCATTCCGGAAGGGAACCCCCCTCCTCCTCGACCGCGCAATCCGCTGTCGACTACATATTGGCAGAGTTCTGCCGAATCAAAGGTATTGATGGCCTTAATCATGCTTTTGTATCCGCCATTAGCGATATACTCTTCAATGCTGACCGGATCAATGACCCCGCAATTTTTTAACACCAAACGCTCCTGAGGTTTAAAAAACGGATGTTCTTTAATATCCTGAACATTTTCCCAGCTGCTGTTGTTGGCTGACATGAATTGGCCGATAATTCCTACTTCCGGCAATTCTAATTTCAGTATGCTGTCTAAAACACTATCTACTTTATCTTGCGTAATTTTTTCGAAAGAAATACGGTTATAGCCGGGCATCTTTACGTCCAGGATCGGTTCGGATGAACACAAACCAATACATCCCGTTTCAATAATGCGGGCGTCGATTCCTTTTTCTTTTAAATATGCTTTGGTTCTGTTTAGCGTTTTTTCAGCTCCTGCACCAAGACCACAAGTACCTGCTCCGATAAAAATGATTGGCTGATCTATTTTTTCGTTTTTAAGGCTTGCGATTACATCAAGTGTAGCCTGATCTTTTGAGTTGCTGGTATAATCGCGAAGCACCTCATCAAGCAAAAAATCTTTTGTATTTATCTCATCTCTTAGCATGGCCTATTCCGCTTTAGTCCTATATTCGTCAATAATCTCTTTAATCGAATCCGGGGTAACCTTAGCATGGAAATTACCATTAATGGCAATTACCGGTGCCAGTCCGCAGGCTCCGATACAGGCTACCACTTCAATACTGAAGAAACCGTCTTTTGTGGTATCGCCCGATTTAATTTTGAGTTGTTTTTCAAGTTCTTCCAAAACCGTTGCCGAACCTAGTACATGGCAGGCGGTTCCCCTACAAACCTGAATATGATATTTACCTGTGGGTTTAAATCTGAATTGGTTATAAAACGTGGCCACCCCATAAATTTTAGAAGTAGGCAACTTCAAATAGTTACCTACTTCTACGATGGCGCCTTCAGATAAATGCCCTTCTTCATTTTGAATATCCTGTAAAATGGGGATCAAACTGTCATGTCCTGCATTTGGATACTTTTCAATAATATTCTGAATTCTGTTCTCCATAATCTCCCTTTTTGGCATCTATACGTTGAACGCGTATATGTTATTAATTTGTTTACATGTAATGTTTATATTTTGTTGTCAGCCGAAGTGTAACCGAAGTTTGACGTCATTTCCGGTTAGGCTTCGACTGACAATTTTTCTCTATCCAAATCACACATTATTATAGTATGTGTTATTTGATTAATCTTTCAACCTCCGGAAGCAATATTTCTGCGTCGATAGGTTTACGAACAAAGCCCCCTACCGGGAAGAAAACAGATTTTCCGTCTTCTGATTTGTAGTCGATGGCTGCGGTTCCGTCGGTAATATTTTTTACCAATAACACTTGCAAATCGCTAAAGTTCGGATCTTTGCGGAACTCACGAGCCATATCCAATACGCTGGCTTTGGTAGTGGTTAACACATCAATAGAAGTTTGCATTAAGAAAGGAATCTTTTTCAAATCTTCGTTGTGAAGCATTTCATTGGCAAGTTCAAAACCTTCGTAGTGGGTGGTCATCATTACATCAAGGATGGCCAGGTTTGGTTTTTCGCTTTTCATTTTTTCAATACCTTCTTCTTTACTATTGGCAGAAATTACTTCGTATCCTGCTTTTTTTAAGATGGTTTCTGCAACTGTGATCACGTCAATATCGTCATCTACAATTAAAATTTTTTTCGTTTCCATTTTTTTATTTTTTTAGGTTAATGATCCTTTTTTCCTGTCGATTTTTTTGTTTAAATCTTATGTGGTAAAGGTAGATTGATGAGCCAGGCGGAAACAGGTAGGCAATTCCCTTTTTTAGGGTGTAAAAACAGGAAGGAAAGCCCGAAAAAAAACCAGTACTTTTACGCAATCTTATATGTAGTAATTTAGGATGTAAGAATATAGTAATGCAACGATTAGCCTTATTTTACTAGGATTTAGATATTAGCAATTACTTTTTGGCTATTGGCAAAAAAGAAGCAGATGCGGATATCAAGTAGCGTCATGATAATAGGATTTTACCGAAAAAAGTGAAAAAATCTAGACATTGAGGTTGGTATTTTGAGTGGATGCTGAGCTTGTCGAAGCAGCGATAATTTATGGTTATTTTTTGTCATTCGATAGACATTAGTAATACAATTGTTATACCGTAGAGATACGATAGTAATACGTTGTTATTCCAAATTCCAAACTATCTTACCGTCATTCGGTAGTCATTTAATGGACATTTGTTGTGGAATGGGAAATACAATTGTGGTACGGTGGTATTACGTTGTATTTATAGATTAACTTAAAACTTGCATTTTATTGGAGAAAAAAATACAGTTTTTTTTATGGATTTGAATATTTTTATTAACTTGAACCAACATTTATCAATCCCCCAAAGCACCGACAATTAAGTAAAAGGCTGTAGAGTTTTGTGTAATTAACCATTAAAAACATAAAAAATTTATGAAAAGTTTCTTAACAATCATCCTGATCTGCTTAAGTCTTACAGGAGCATGGTCACAAACAAATTTTGAAAAAGGGTATTTTATTGACAACAATGGAACTAAAACCGAATGTCTTATTCAAAATAAGGATTGGAAAAACAACCCTTCCGAATTCTCTTATAAACTGAATGAAACTGACAATATCAAACCTGCTAATATATCTGAAATCAAATTATTCGAGATTTACGGTAAATCGAAATACGTTCGTTATACAGTTATGATCGACCGTTCGCTTTCAATCCCCCGCACCAATGTTTTCCAAAATGATGAACCAACATCTAAAGAGCCATCTTTCAATGAGGAAACATTGTTTTTAGAAATATTAATTGAAGGGGAAGTTAGTCTTTATTCATACGAAGAAAAGAACATATTAAAATTTTTTATTAAAACTGAGGATTCTGAAGTTGCAGAATTAATTCATAAAGGATATGTTGAGGGTGGCACATATGAAGAAAAAAAGAGCTATTATAGAGAAAATAACAGCTACAAAGAACAACTACGAACAGCTCTTTCATGCAGCAATATTAATTATAATACTTTAAAAAAGACACAATACTTAGAAAATGAACTTATCAGGCTATTTACCAAATATTATGAATGTAAGAAGAGTGAATACAACAATTATGCAAATCTTAAGAATAAAAGTAACTTTAAATTATTTGTGAAGCCGGGAGTACATCTTTCCACGCTGAGTTTAGATTATATTTCTTCAACAACATTAGATCCTAATTTTGAGACTGAACTTGGATATAAGCTTGGGCTTGAAATTGAGTACAAATTACCATTTCAAAACAACAAATGGGCAATATTTACCGGTACTAACTTTGTAAGTTATAAGTTTGAAGATGACAGGTATAATTTTAAGTATAATGCGCTGGAGATTCCTTTAGGGATCAGGTACAGATCTTTTATAAATAATAACTCCTGTATATTTATTAATGGAAGCATGGTTTTCAGCAACTGCCTGAAGTTGGATTTTTCAAATTATTCTAATATTATACTCAGAGGTTCACCTGTTATTGGATTAGGATACGAATTCAAAAATAAAATTGCGATTGAAGCCCAATATTCATTTTCGAGAAATGTAATAATGAATCTAAGTCCATTTGAAGGTAAATTATCAGGCTTTTCAGTTGTTTTAGGGTATGCGATTTTCTGATTTTTTTGTGTAACTAACTATAAGTTCTGACACCCTTCAGACAAACAAATAAAACATACAATAACTTAATTAGCATAAGAAAGTTTAGATTATTATGAAAGCAAAATATCCAATTAAAAATAAAGGCTTAAAGAAAACCATTTTTTTATTGTTACTTATTATTTGTGGACTAAACGTATTTAGCCAGTACTATTATACAAAAGAATTTGAAATTGAATTACCGGAATACAAAGTAACAAACAGCCTTTACAACAAAATAATATTTATTGATTCACGAATTGATACAACCAAATTGGGGATTGTTCAAAAAGGGTTATTAAATAAACAAGCTAAATTAATTGCCAAAACGCCTCTACCAATCCAAATTGAAAATATTTTGCATTCATTAATTGATGATACGGCAAAAGCCGGAGAACTATTATTACAAATAAGAAACTTAACATTTGCTGAAAGCACCAAAGCATTCAGTGAAAAAGGTTTTTTTGCAATCAAAGCAAATCTTTTTGCAAAAGAGAATAACAACTATCAAAAATTATATTCAATTGACACTTTAATGGTTGTAAAATCAGCGGATGTTACAAAAAAATTATTGAAAACAGGTGGCCAGTTTATCACTGATTTAATTGCATCTCATTTGACACTAAAACCCAAAGGAAACAAAAAGCACACCCTCAAAAACATTATAAAAGTTGATAGTATCGAAAAAAGAAACATTAAGGTTTATAATGTTGACAAATATACCGATGGTGTTTACTATAGCTATGAATCGTTTAAAAATCAAGAACCAGATAAAACAATAATAGCCAAACAAAAAAATGATTTAACCCTTTCGTATGTTAAAGTTCCTGACAAAAACGATGAATGGAAAAAAATCAAACCTGAAGATGTTTATGCAGTTGTTTATAATGGTCAGCCATATATTGCAACAAAATATGGCTATTATGGATTATTTAAAAGCAATGGGCAATTCTATTTTGCTGGAAAAGTTAGTACAAGCTCTAACTCTTCTGAGGTTTTTGTTGCATCATATATGTTTGGGATTATTGGGGGGATAATTGCTTCCAGTGGAAGCAACGCAACCTATTTTATTATTATTGATCATTCAAGCGGCGAATATATTTACTATAGAAAAATGGTTAATCCTAATTTATAATGTATTCAGACGACCCCACACCTGTGCCATAAAACAAAAGCACGGACGAGACATCCACGCTAGTGCTAAATATATTTAGAGGAAAAACTTCCAACTACCTCCTCACTCCTTTCCAGTTATCCACTTTAAGTTTTAAGGTATCTGCAAAACCATAGCGGTAGGTGCGGTTTTCAATACCTCTTCGGCGGGCATCCAGTTCTTCAAAATCCCAGGAACCCAATGTGAATTTAAACTGGATTTCGTCTACGCCCCTGCTCCTCGGGATCTTAATGTAATAATGTCCATCCCCGGTTCTATTCAAAATATAATCAGCATTGCCCGGGTCCCAGCGGTTAAAGGTTCCGGCAATATAAATATCAGCATCGGAAGGCGTATAATGCGGGATATCTTCGAGCAGAATTACCACACTTCCCTGATCGAAGCGGGGCAAATGAAGCCAGTTTTTAACCCGAACATAAACTGTATCCTGATCGTTGTATTTAAAAACCCGGTTTGAAATATATTTTCCAGTTTCATCAACCTCCTGTTTATTCCAACTCCCCATGGTAAGTTTATATTCAAAAGATCGCCAGGCATCAAACAAGGTCAGGTAATATTTCCCGTCCGTGTGCTTTTTAAACCTGAATTTAAAACTACTCGGATTCCATCCGTTTTTTGAAGCAGCCATATAAATTTCGGCATTATCCGGCGTGCCCGGAGGAACAGCATCCAAAACAAAAGTATAGTAAGGCCGACTGGTATTGGAGCGGTCGAGCCACCCGTAAATTTTCAGTCTAAGGGTATCTTGTTTCCCAAATTCAAAATGATAATTATCTTTTTTATAGCCAAACCTATCCACTTCTTCAGTCGACCAATCTCCACGTGTAATTTTAAATTGAATATTATCTTCTTCCCTGGGAATGTTTACTTCATACTTGCCCTCTGCATTTTTTATAAACCGATACTCATTATCCCGTGGGAACCATCCATTAAATGTACCCGTGATATATATCTGGTCGCCAATAAACTCTTCCGGAATTTGATCGAGGATTACCGTCAAATTATCTTTTTCTTTTGGAACCAAATCTCCCCAGCTTTCAACATCAATATACACCGTATCTTTTGCGCCGAATCGCACCTGACGTTTTTCTAAAACCTTTCCGTATTTATCCGCCTCGGCCTTAAAAAGATTACCGCGGGTTACCAAAAACTCGGTCATTTGTTTTTGTTGCAGCCGGGGGATTTTAAAAATATATTTTCCGGTTGAGGGGTCTTTTTTTAGCCTTGAACTGCTATCTATAACCCATTCATTAAAATCGCCGGCAATAGCTATCGGATCATCTTTTGGGGTTTCTTTAGGGAGGGTATTAATTACAAGCGTTACTTCCGGACAATTAATTGCTTCTAAATCTTTCCAGCTATCAACCTTAACATGAACTTCATGATCATCCAGATAATCCAGGGTTCTATTTTCAATCTCAGAACCGCAAAGGTCGGTTTCAACCGTTGACCAGTCTCCACGGGTAAATTTATAATCCAGGGTTCCCCAACCGTAAGGTAATTTAACGAAATAAGAGCTGTCTTCTCTCATCTCCATAACAAAATTCGGGTCTCCCGGGTCCCAGCGATTGAAACCACCGGTAATAAAAATCTTTGATCCCGGAGGAGTATTCTTAGGTATTTCTTCCAAGATGACTATCGGTCTGTTGCACGAGGCCAGCATCAGCACCAAGGCAACAACAAACAATAATTTAAGCTTTATTTTTTCTTTCGTTATCATTTTCAGCTTTTCTAATCATCCATCCATTGCATAAAGGCTCCTACCCTTACCCTGCTTATCAGAACTTCTTTCTCACAAACCGGTTTCAAGTCAATTTTCAACCTGCTATTTAAATATTTATGAACCTTATCAATGGCTTTAATATGGGCCACAAATGCCCGGTTTAATCTAAAAAACAGTTTAGGGTCAAGCATTTGGGTTATTTCTTCAATCGAGTACTCTACAATATACCTTTCGCTTTTATGATTGACAACAAAAACCACATTATCTTCGGCATAAAAGTAGGCAATGTCTTCTACCGGGATATGTTTTATCTGTCCTCCAACCTTTGCAATAAACCTGGACTTGTACGTTTTTTTCAGCAGGCTCATAATTCCATCCAACTGGCTTTGGCTTAAAGAAGCTTCCGTATTATTTTCTCCAAATTGCATCTTTAGCTTAATCAGTTTTTTTATGGCTAGATCCAGTTCGTTTTGCTTTATGGGTTTTAGTAAATAATCGATGCTGTTGAGTTTAAAGGCATCAATGGCGTATTGGTCAAAAGCCGTTGTAAAAATCACCGGCGAGTTGATTTCAATTTGCTTAAAAATCTCAAAGCTCAAACCATCGGCCAATTGAATATCAAGGAAAATCAAATCCGGAGAATCATTCGCCCCCAGCCATTCCATCGCATCTTCTATTGAATCAATCATCTCCAATATTTCGAACGGTTCCTCAAGATTGTCCAACAGGCGTTTCAGTTCCTGTTGTGCAAATGGTTCGTCTTCAATAATTAATACTTTCATGATTTTATATTCAATTTATTTATTTCGTGTTTATCCAGCAGGGGAATTACAACCTTAAAACTTTCTGTAGTTTCTTCAACCTTTAGTTCCCGGTGTGTCATTATTTTTAAGCGGCTGCCAATATTATTCAATCCAATGCCCGACGAATATGTTTCTTCATTTTTCTTTTGCAGATTATTGGAAACTTCAATGGCATCATCGCGAGAAATAATGCTTATGGTTAAGGGTTTCCGAGAGGATATAATATTGTGTTTAACCGCATTTTCTATCAGTATTTGCAAGGTAAGCGGCACAATATATTTATCCATCAGTTTTTCATCGATAGCTATTTTAAAAATTAATTTTTGATCGAAGCGTAAACCCAAAAGATAGCGGTACGAATCAGTAAACTCCATTTCTTCCTTCAGGTTTACGATGTCTGTTTTTCTTTTTTCGAGAATGTAGCGGTAAACCGACGAAAGTTCCCTTACAAAGTTTGAAGCTACATCCTGATCCTGGTAAATCAACGAAGAAAGCGTGTTCAGGCTGTTAAACAAAAAATGTGGATTTACCTGTGTCCTAAGCATCTCAAACTGGGTTTCAAGATTTTCTTTCTTAAACTTTTCAACTTCGGCCAGAGAGAAACGCCATTTGCTCAAGAGGTTCACCCCAATATCCATAAACACCAACAATAAACCAAAGACCGCAAAGTAGATGGCGATGATAATTTCATCGAGCAGACGAATGAAATTCTGAGGGAACAAGGTAAAGTTTATAATATTACGGGCCAGCATCACCATCACTACCATGGCCAATGTTATAAATATTACCTGGATATAAAATCTGGCACCTGCCGAACGTTCCCAGGCAAAGCGAGTATTTATCCATCGAGTTATGTAAACCAGGCCATACATTACAACTAGCGAAACCCCAATGGAAATCAGGTAGTTTGTCCAATGAGAATACAAATCCTGACTTTTATAGATCAGGCTGAATATCACATCTAACGAGAATTGCACGAATACACCAACAATTACTATTGCAAAGAACCATAAAATTTTTCGTTGAATGAGGTACTCGAACATGGCTATATTTTTACTTCCTTTTAGCAAAGATGTAAAAAAATGGCCTTCAATTCAAAATTGAGGGCCATTTTAATACCACATACCGAATTATTTGGTTACTTTTCTCAAGGCAATTAATTCGCCATTGTAAAAAATTCCAAATGAATATGTACCTTCCGGAAAATCACTGTAATCATGTGTTAATCTCAGAACAGTACCTCTTTTAACTTGTTTAGCATATAGTTCCTTTCCGCTTTCATCCCAAACTTTGATGGTCGCTTCCGAATCCTCTTCTTTTGCAAGATTTATTATCACGCGCTCTTCACTTATTTTCCTGATCGTTGCACTTACCATCGCATTTTCAGGTTTATACTCAACAGCACCATCTTGTGTAAGAACAACCCTGGAAGTATAAAGGGTTTTGTTTTGGTCCGAAACGACATAAGTATAAAAGCCATCATTCAAGGCATCTAATTTATGGGAAAACCTTTTGGTTTTATTTTCCTCAATGTTTCCACTCAATACTTTTTCGCCTTTATTATTAAGTACTTCTAATTTAAGGCTTTCGTTTTCTTCTGCTTTAACTGTTATTTTAACGAGATTGCTGTTTACAATTTTTAATTTAACGTTTGAATAAGTAGTTTGAGACACATTAGCATAAGCAATGCTACTCATTAGAAAAATTACTGCGATTATTATTCCTTTTATAGTTTTCATTTTTTAAAAAATTTAACTTGATTTCTGATTAACTGTTGAGGCAAATCTATAGCAGGGTAACAGGGTAAGCAACTCAATTCTATCCAAGTTAAAGATTAAGCATATGAACTTTAGAAAATCAATTGTGAAGTGTATGGCCAGATATTCTATTTTTATAAGAAGTTACGGTCTTTTTCTCGAATATTCAAAAAAAAACAAAAAAATGCTTACCTACATATAAGCTCCTAAACATCATGGCAAAAAAAATATTTACCACCCTTTGTAAAAATGATTGTTCTTTGATATAATTTTGCTTACTTTTTTTTTACATTTTGTATGAAATTAATGCAAAAGGTCAGGGCTGTGGAAAGCCTGTTCAGAATACTGGACAAAGACATCCAAAAATTCCGGAACCAAACCGGAATAAGTTGCATTGAAGGCTGTATTCAATGTTGCACATCTTCGCGAATCGAAGCCACATCGCTGGAATTTTATCCACTGGCTCACTACCTTTATATTACAGGACAGGCAGAAGAGATTGTTTCAAAAATAGATCAAACTAACAATGCGAAATTATGCCCGCTTCTGAACCACTTAAACATTGATGGCAATAAGCCAAATTGCAACAATTACAACTACCGGGGGTTGGTTTGCAGGCTATTTGCCTATAATTACGACATGGACAAATACGGCAACCGAAGGCTTAATGTTTGCAAAATCATAAAAGCTGAGCAAAAGGAAGAAGTTGAAAAAGCAAGAAAATTACTTCAAACCAGAGTCCTTGGTCCCAAAGCCAGCGCATACTACTCGCGCCTGCAATTTATTGATTTTAACGAAACCCAAAAGCTTTACCCCATCGGTACAGCCATAAAAATCGCCATAGAAACCATTATCATGCATTTTCATTATAATGGGAAAAAAGCAATGTAAAAACAGAAACTTTTGCACATTATGAACACTAAACAATGGGTATAAAGATCAGAAAGTCAAATTTAAACGACTCGCACTTTTTAGAAGAACTTGAGTCTTCCTCCTTTCCCGATTTTCAGAGGAGCACCAAACAAAGTATCCTTCGCAGCCTTAAAAGTAATTTCCAGGAAGTACTGATTGCATACCAAAACAATGGCAAAAAAACGCCACTCGGCTCCCTGGTACTCCATAAGCACAAAAATGTTTTACGGATTTTCTCCATTTCGGTTAAACCGGGTTTCCGCGAAACAGGTATTGGTTCGCTGCTACTTGACGAAGCATTTAAACTTGCCAAAAAACAGGAATACAGTAAAATCAGCCTTGAAGCATTTATTGAGAACACCCCGCTCATTAAGTGGTATGAGTCGAAAGGGTTTTCTGCCGTAAAAATCATTAAAGATTATTACCAAAACGGAAAAGATGCTTTAAAAATGGAACTTAAACTAAACGGTGAAAAAACATCCAATATCATTGTTATTAACCACCCCCACAATTGGAAGCCGGAAGATATAAACGCTAAAATTATTTCTGTAAAAGAATACATTAACAATCCGTTTTATCACAGCAACACCGACCTCCGGGTCTTTAACCTGTGTAGTTCCTACAAATACCAAAGTTACGGGTATTATGTATCGTTACTGGCCTCGGCACGCGGACAAAGGGTTATCCCCAGCACCTCAACCATACGCGATTTCAATATCTCACATGTTATCCGGTCAGCAGGTTACGATATTGAAGAGGTTATCAACAAATCGCTCAAGAATGTGCACGAAAATATTTTTCACCTGAAAATATTTTTCGGGCAAACCACCGAGAAAAAGCTAGATAACCTGGCAATGAAACTCTACCAGATTTTTGAAGCCCCTTTGTTTGAAGCCGTATTTGTTAAACACGAAAAATGGATCATCAAAGATTTAAAGGTTCTAACTTTTAAACATATTCAAAAAAGTGAGATTGACAGTCTGAACAATTTTGCACGCCAATATTTTAGCCGAAAACGTTTTAATAAAACCAAACTCATCAATTATAAGTACGACATGGCTATTTTGGTGAACCCCCAGGAAACCACACCGCCTTCTTGCGATACGGCCCTGCAAAAATTCAAGCAGACAGCCCACAAAATGGGCATTTATACTGAATTCATTACCAAATCCGATTTCGATAAGATCAACGAGTTTGATGCCCTTTTTATTCGCGAAACGACCAATGTAAACGACCACACCTATAAATTTTCGCGCATGGCTTACGCCGAAGGGTTGGTGGTTATTGACGATCCATGGTCAATTCTGAAGTGTTCGAACAAAATATTTCAAAATGAATTATTTCGCCGCAACAAAATATTAACTCCGGAAACCAGCATTCTTAGCAAAAATTCTTTTGATAAAAAAATGCTGAACGAGATGAGTTTCCCGTTGGTACTAAAACAACCCGACAGTGCTTTCTCGTTGGGAGTTATAAAAGTGAACAATGCAGAAGAAACACTGCTGGCCCTCAACGACCTGTTCAAAAAGTCGGACATGATTGTTTGCCAAAATTACCTTTACTCTGAATTCGACTGGCGCATAGGGATTATTGACAACCAGCCACTTTTTGCCTGTAAATATTATATGTCGAAAGGACACTGGCAAATTTGCAACTGGAAAGAAGAAGAACACTATGGGAATTCCGAAACCCTCCCTGTTGAAGAAGCTCCCGAGGAGGTTGTAAGAACTGCCCTAAAAGCAGCAAGGCTGATTGGCGACGGACTTTATGGCGTTGACCTGAAAATGGTCGACGACAAAGTGTACGTTGTGGAAGTAAATGACAACCCCAACATTGATGCCAATGTTGAGGACTTGGTTTTAAAAGAACGACTTTATGAAAGCATTGTCGGATCGATATACCAAAGAATTGAGATCATGAAGAATGTTCAAAAAATCAATTTCAGCACTAAGTAACAGGAGGCTTTTCCCCGAAGCCCCCTTAAAAACAAATATATCTTAACCCACAAAATTGTTTTTATCGTTATATTTACAATTAGAATTTTATTCTTATGGATTTGGATTGGAAATATTGGATAACCATTAGCAGCATCGCTGTTGGCTCTTACCTTTTAAGTTTTTTGTTTAGACGGTTATTGGGGCTTTTTATTAAAAGACAGTCAAAAAAAGTAAAGGTTGACCCTACAAATTTCTCCTTTATCAAGAACTCCATTTCCTTTATTATCTTCACAACAGCCGTTATTGTTATTTTTTACATCACGCCTGCTTTAAACGATCTCAGCAAGGCTCTTTTTGCCAGTGCCGGTATTTTTGCAGCTATTATTGCATTTGCATCACAAAAAGCATTCAGCAATATTATTGGAGGAATTTTCATCCTGATCTTCCGTCCTTTTCGGGTAAACGATGTCATTGAAGTAGAAGGATTGAACAAAGGAATAGTTGAAGAAATTACGCTTCGGCATACCATCATCCGCAATTATGAAAACCGGAGAATCATTATCCCAAATTCCATCATCAGCGATAAAACCATTACCAACAGCAGCCTGATTGATGAAAAGATTAAAAAATTTGTGGAGTTTGATATAAGCTACGAATCGGATGTTGACCTGGCCAAACAAATCATTGCCGAAGAGGTTCTCAAACACCCCCTATATATTGACACCCGGCCTGCTGAAGAAATTGAGAAAGACCCGAACAAAGTTCTCATCAGACTTATCCGGTTGGGAGAATACTCGGTAACATTGCGTTCATACGTTTGGGCCAAAGACAATGATGATGCTTTTATATTGCACTGCGATTTAAACGAATCTGTAAAAAAACGCTTTACCAAAGAAGGAATTGAGATTCCTTACCCACACCGAACTATTGTACCAAAAACACCTCGTTTATAAAAATCTCAAACACAGGAGGTTAATCTCTGCTTTTATATAATTACATCTTAAACATTTAAGTTTTTTAGATTTAATTATTATTAACAAATAATTTTTGACTTTCTTTCTGTTAATAAAATAACATTTTTAAATTTGTCTACTAATTATCGAATAAAATATTAATCTAAAATTACCCAAATTAAAAAAAGGACAAAACAATGAATTTTAAAAACAGCTTATTCATTTTTGTAAGCCTATGCTTACTGGCCGGTGCGACCCTTAATGCATCTGCACAAAAATACGAGAAAGCAAAAGAAGTAGAATATTTCCAGCTTCCTGCATTTAACGACACTTACAAAACTGCCAATGTTTTTGTAATGCAAGATAATGCACTAACCAATGGCGGTGAAATTGGCGGTGGTGAAGAAAAAAAAGGGTTCGACCTTGGAAAATTTGCCGGAAAGCTTGGTGATAAAATCGGTGGAAAAAAACCAGCAGAAGAAAGAACAAAAATCGGGAAACAAATTGCCAAACTAAAACTTGGCGAGGCCATGGAAAAAGCAGTGAGAGATGCCATGAAACCAAAAGCTACACCTCACGAAACATGGAACCTTTTCCCGCCTCACTTTAGCAACGGAAAAGGAGAATTAAAAGTAGTTGTAACCTACTGTCCTTACGAAAACTCCCGTCCAATGAGCCCACAAAAAAACAACAAAGGTTTATACGTGATCCCTTATAAAGTTTTTGCCCATGTAAAGGTTTTTGATGCTAGTAACAAACTGATTACCGACCATAATTTTGGGCTGATCTCAGGAATTGGCTATAGCCGCAAATGGCCCGAAGGTGGAAGCAAGATGATTCAAATTACAGACGAAGGCGAAAACGCCCATCCTTACGAAGATGTTTGTCTTGACGGAGCCTTGGAACAAGCCCGGAAAGTAGTTTACGGAATGTACGGAATCAAAAAATTTAATGAAACCCTGGGCGTTTATTCTTTTAAAGACATCAAAGAATCGAAAGATTACGCCAATAAATACGAAAAATTAATTGAACGCAAAGGTGAAGCTTTATTGAATGCTAGCGAGATCAATGAGATGAAAAGCTTGGTTGCCTACTGGAATGGGTTAATGAACCAAGTTCCTGCTGACGAAAAATGGGCAATTCATCACAACCTGGCCATGGGATATGCTTGGTTGCTGGATGCTGCAAAAACAAAAGAACACGTTACAGCGCTGAAAAAAGCACAAAAACCAACTTTCGATAAAATCCAAAAATTCTTCTCTGGAAATGCTGAAAAAGGAACCTTTATCGGAACCAAAGACATGAATCGTTTGGAAGCATTTAATGCCTGTTATCCGTTTATGGAATATTACGCAGCCGGTGTTAACAAACATCCAAGCTGGCCTTCAATTTTGGATAAACCTTACGAAGAAATTCTTTACACTTTCACCATGAACAACCTAGTTGCCGGTGTAGCTGATTTACCTTTCCCGCTTCCGATTATTCCTTCCTACGACTTAAAAAGTAGTCCTAAAAAAGTAAGCGGAGCTGTTTATAAAAACGGTGAATTGATGATGGAATACGAATACAAATTTAAAAAGGGGAAAATAGAATCGGTTGATGTCACCACTCCGAAAGGTAAAGGAAAAGTGAGCAAATCTGTTGCTTTCCGCGATATTTTTGCAGACGGTGCAGATGACGGAAGCATTGGGAAATCAACATACATCTTACGCGGCGTTCGTGCACACAAACCATTGGGGGTAACTCCTAAAGGTTATTACATGAGTGTAAAAATGAAAAATGCCATTACCCAACTTCCTTTTGATTACAAAGATTTAAAATATTGGACTTTGGATGGCAGCGTTGATGTAGATTTTATACCAAACTCTGATAATTTTAAATTATACAACAACAGTGGAGTACTTTATTTACAAGGTGGTTCGTGGAATCAATGCGGAGGAAAAGTCAGCATGACTGCTACCGACGCAGACAAAAACAACTATCCTGAATCAGTTACAGTTGCCTGGTATTTATGGGGATACAAAAACTCTCAGGATGCAAACAACTTCTTAAAAAATCAGGTTTCAGGTTCAAAATGGGATGCAAAAAAAGGTGTTCAAACCTATAACACCAGCAAAACCTACAAACTTGACTGGAAAATCAATGGCAGCGGCGACTGGACCGAAGTTACATTTGGTGATTACAAAGTGACCCGTTCGTTGTAAGAAAAAAAGAAATTCTTTTTTCAAAACCCATCCCAAGATTTCGGGGTGGGTTTTTTGCTTCTGCTTTTTATATAAATTGTAAATTGCATTCAATTATTGCACAAACATTTATTCATGAAAGGCTACATCCATATTTACACCGGCAACGGAAAAGGAAAAACAACGGCAGCATTTGGCCTGGCCATAAGAGCTTTTGGTGCCGGCAAAAAAGTTTTTATCGGCCAGTTTGTAAAAGGTCAGGTTTATTCGGAAGTAAAAGCCCTGAAAAAAATTTCGCCCAATATTGAAATCCGACAATATGGATTGGAATGTTTTATTAAGCACGAACCTAAACCGGCAGATATTGAAATGGCTCAAAAAGGTCTGGCAGAGGTTGCCAAAATAATTAAATCAAAAAAATACGATGTAATTATTTTAGATGAAATCAACATTGCGCTTTACTACAAACTATTTCCCATTGAAGAAGTCATTCATATTTTACAAAACAAACCTTCCGAATCGGAAATCATTATTACCGGTAGGTATGCTCCGCAAGCACTGATTGAAATGGCCGATCTGGTCACTGAAATGAAAGAAGTAAAACATTATTATACCCGTGGTATCCTTGCCCGGGAAGGAATTGAACACTAAACAACAACCACATCCTTTTTATGAAAGAGATCAAAGCAAACCCTATACAAGCAGATATTTCGTTCAAAGAATTATGCAGGCGATACAATTTGCCCGAGGACTTCCTTACTAGCAATAGTGGCCGGGGCTACTCAAAAGACGATGCCATTATTTGCAACGGCCGTGAACAAATAGAAACAGAACAAAACCTGATCGAGAACCGGAATCTTTTAGAATTTACCTACCTGCCAAAAACCGAGGATTCTTACCGCAACATTAACTGGGATGTCGAACAAATTGAACGCTTTGAGAACGACAGCTTAAAAAAGATACGCGTAAAAATCACGGGGCTGCCCTACAAAGCCTGGCTAGGACGAAGAATTGAATGGAAAGAGAATGGGCATAACGAAAATTTTGACAAAGAATGGTTCGCTAAAAGAACCCTCGAATTAACCGAATATTGCTCCCGCGATTTTTGGTTTAAATACTAAGAATCCAAAAAAACATTACTTTTGCAAAAAACACCGGGATGTACCAATCACGCCAAACATATATCACAGCCAATATAAAAATGGCCGAACTAATAAAAGAAAACCCCAAGCTTTTATTGTTCCTGGAACACTTCAACATCGATTTTACCGTCAGCGATAAAAACGTATCGCAAGTGTGCGGCGAAAACAATATTCCCGAGCCTCTCTTTCTTGCATTTGCCAACCTCTACAACGGCTTCATCCCTAAACAGGAAGATATTGCCAACCTGAGAAATATTTCGGCAATTATTTTTTTCTTAAATAACACCCATCATTTTTATAAAACAGAAAAATACCCCGAAATAAAAAACCACATCAAAAAACTACAGGAAAAAGCCCCCAATAAAGAAGTGGAACTAATCGAACAATTTTTTAACGATTATTTTGATGAAGTTCTCGAACACCTCGATTATGAAGATGATATTGCCTTTCCTTATTTTTTAATGCTGTTCGAAAAAAAACAAATCAGCCACGATTCGAGTTTCTCTGTAAAAGAATACCGCGAACACCACACAGACATTGAAACCAAACTTGCCGATTTAAAAAACCTGCTGTTAAAGCACATTCACATTCCGAATGTATTATCGCTAAAACGGAAACTTTTGCTTAGTTTATTCGAGCTGGAATTTGATTTAAGGATTCATGCGCTGATCGAAGAAAAAATACTTTTACCCCTTATTGACAAAGTTGAATACAATATTTTAAATGGGTAAATGCAGAATAAATATTGTGCTTACGGAACCCTCGGATATAATTGCCGAAGGGCTCACTAATTTATTACTAAAATCGGAAAGTCACTTTTTCATTTACCGGGTAAACACCCTGGACGAATTAAAAAGTTTCTGTTCGAAAGAACAACCCGACATTGTGATTTTAAATCCTGTAATTCTGCAAAACAGGGGAAACGAATTTTTGAAACTAAAAAAGAATTTCACAACAATTTCGTGGATTGCCCTAATCTATTCTTTTTTTGATGAAAAATTAATCAAGCGTTTTGACGATTCGTTTACCGTAACCGACACTCTGGAGCTCATCACCACCAAGATCAAAAAAACATACAACAAATGCAACTGCCAGGAAACCCAACCGGAAGAACTTTCCAAAAGGGAAACTGATGTACTCATCCTTTTGGTAAAAGGCTTATCAAATAAAGAGATTGCCGATAAATTAAACATCAGCATACACACCGTTATCAGCCACCGTAAAAACATTACCGAAAAAATCGGGGTCAAAACGTTGCCCGGCCTTACCATTTATGCCATTTCCAAAAAAATCATTTCCCTGGATACTCCCGAATCATTACCTCCCCTTTAATAGGGATTAATCCCGCAAAATTTCATTATTTAAAGCGATTGTTTGATTTTCTTCTTTCCCATTATTTTGCATCAATATTTAATCTTAATAAAAATAAAAAGGGGAATTAATATGAAACGAACATTTAATCTGATACTTGGATTGTTTATAATTTTCCAGGTACAGGCACAGGAAAAACCCGATGCCATGCTTTTCGGGGATGTTAAATCAGCAAAAACAAAAGAGCACATTCCTTATGCAACCATTATGGTAAAAGGAACAAATATAGGAACAACAGCAGATGGAACCGGCCATTTTAAGCTAGCAAATCTGCCTGTTGGGAAACAAATTATTGTTGCACAAATAGTAGGTTTTAAATCGCAGGAAAAAGAAGTAGTGATGCAAGCAGGGAAAGCTACTGAGCTCTTTTTCGAACTCGAAGAAGACATCCTGAACCTCGAACAGGTTGTTATTACAGGAACCCGCACCGAACACTTTGTAAAAGATGTGCCGATAAGAACCGAGGTTATTACGGCAAAGGTTCTTGAAAATAAAAATGCCACCAATCTTTACCAGGCGTTAGAAGGTATTCCCGGCGTGAGGGTCGAACAACAATGCCAGTATTGCAACTTTTCAATGGTACGTATGCAGGGACTGGGAGCCGAACACACCCAGGTGCTTATTAACGGGCAACCCATGTACTCTGGCTTAGCCGGTATTTACGGGCTACAACAATTAAGTACGGTTGATATCGATAAAATCGAAGTTGTTAAAGGGGCGGGTTCTGCACTTTACGGAAGCGGGGCCGTAGCAGGAGCAATCAACATTGTTACCAAAGAACCTTCGTTTGAACCATCAACCATTCTCGACATACAATTTGGACTCCACAACACAAACAAATACGATATTTCTTCAAGCATACGCAACGAAAAAGGAAATATTGGTTTGAATATCTTTGCCCAAAAATATACCGAAGATGCTATCGACCAAACCGGGGAAGGTTTAACAAAAGACGAAGTGAAAAACGAAGACGGCATTTCCGACAGGGTGAAAACAAATCTAACCAATATCGGTTTTGGCTTATACATCAACAATGCTTTCTTCAAAAACGACAAACTTATTATCCGTGGAAAATCGGTTTTTGAAAAACGTGAAGGCGGAACCATGACGGACGATTACTACCGTAACCCGCTAACAGACGGAACAGAAAACATCACCACCGACCGTTACGAAGCCTCGTTGAGCTACAACAAGAAAATTAAAACAAAATCGGAATTAAATTTCACGTTCGCTTATGTAAAACACAACCGAAACGCAACCAATGATTCATTCCTGGGAGATTACATGGACACCCACGATGACAACGTACCAGACCTAAGGGATATGAGACCTTACCTGGCCGATGAAAACTCATTTACGTCAACATTGTCTTACAATTCAAAAATTAAGAATCACAATTTCATCATTGGATTACAAGGATTTTTCGACAAGCTGGAAGAGTCAGGCATGTATGTTGTAATTGATGAAGCCAGCGATTATTACGGACAATCTTACCGTTCGGTTGCCGATAAATCAGCACGGGAGTTTGGTCTTTTTATTCAGGATGAATGGGCCGTTACCAAAAATTTAATGATCGTGCCCGGTATCAGACTTGACAATCACCACTCTAGCGAAAAATACGAAGCAGATCAACAAGTATTTTCCTCAAACAATTTCCCAAAAACAAAGTTCGACGAAACAACGGTAAATCCAAGGCTGGCCGTAAAGTATAAAATCTCGGATAAATTTACGATACGAGCCAATGCAGGAACCGGATTCAGAGCCCCCTACGGATTCTCAGAAGACCTTCACCTTTGTAGCGGTTCGCCCCGGGTTTGGAAATCATCAGAACTTGATCCGGAAACTTCGGTTAGCTTTAACCTTTCGGGAGATTACTATGGGAAAAATATCAGAGTCAGTGCCAACCTTTTTAGAACCAACTTAAAAAACAAAATTGGTTTCAGCGATGCCGATGCTGAAGTTGCTGCAATGGGATACGATTACCAATGGGAAAACATAGATGATGCCTTTGTCCAGGGAATAGAATTATCATTGATGGCGAAACCAGCTAAAGACCTTAACCTCGGAATAGATTTTACCTTCAATTACGGAAAATATGACAACGCACGCAAAGACTGGATAGGCACAGCATACGAAGACGACAGTAAATATATTTCCAGGTTCCCAACCACAACCGGAAATTTAAACATCGAATACACTCCTAAAACCTGGTCGTTTTCTGTAAGCGGAAACTACCAGGGGCAAATGTACATCGATTATTACAACGAAGAAATTGATCCGGCATTGGGCGATCAGTCAAAAATCAAAAAAACGGATCCGTTTATGACCTTTAATGCTAGGGTTTCAAAAAAGATTAAATCGTTTAAATTATATGCCGGATTAAATAACATTTTTAATTACGTTCAGGACGAAAAACATTTGGATGATGCAGCATTCATGTATGCTCCAATGTACGGCACAATGTTTTATGGCGGGATTTCCATTAATATAATGCACTAATTTTTTCTTTGCGATGATCCGGGAATGCTTTTCCCGACAAACTCAGCAAAGCGAGCTATAGGTTTAAATTGTAGAGTAACAAAAGCCCCGACTGTTATGGTTGGGGCTTTTATTTAATTTTCATTCCTTCCATTATTTTTAATAAAGCCAAATATATTTTGTAATTTTCAGTTTTGATTTTTTCAGATGGAGAAAAAACTGGAAATATGTTGTTACTCTGCCGAATCAGCAATTAAAGCTGAACAAGCCGGGGCTCATCGCATCGAACTTTGCGATAATTTTACCGAGGGTGGAACCACCCCCTCCTACGCCACTATTAAATATTGTGTCGAAAAATTGAATATCCCGGTGAATGTGATTGTTCGTCCGCGCGGCGGCGATTTTTTATATTCCAATGCCGAATTTGAAATCATTAAAGACGATGTTTTAAAAATAAAAGAACTGGGAGCAAATGGCGTGGTCATTGGCTTTTTAACCTCAAAAGGCGAAATCGATCTTAAAAAAACAAAAGAAATTATTGATTTGGCCGAACCTTTAGAAGTAACCTTTCACAGGGCTTTCGACATGTGCCACAATCCTCTGCAAGCACTCGAAGAATTGAAAAAAATCCACATCAAACGCATTTTAACTTCCGGTTCAAAAAACAGTGCTTTTGAAGGATGCGATTTAATCAAAAAGCTGGTCGAGCAAGCCAAAGACGAAATCATCATCATGCCCGGAAGCGGGATCAACCAACATAATCTGCCGGAAATCATTCAAAAAACCGGAGCTGAGGAGTTCCATGCTTCGGCAAAAACGTTTATAAACAGTAAAATGGGATTTTTT
The DNA here is from genome assembly GCA_963664245.1 of Bacteroidales bacterium. Taxonomy (GTDB): domain Bacteria; phylum Bacteroidota; class Bacteroidia; order Bacteroidales. The sequence continues at coordinate 115,521 of OY760934.1, read as the reverse complement.
AATCCGGCTATTAATATGGGCGGAACCCAATCGGCTGATGAATACAAAACGATTAGCGTAAACACAGAACAAATTAAAACTATGGCAAGAATTCTAAATCAACACATTTAATCTCATGTAAAACGACCACAAAAAATGAAAACCACAGGGAAAAACAAAAAAACATCTTACCTAAAAAGCAGTTTAGCACTATTTGTCTTTGTTATCATTAGTTTATTCCTTTTTTTATTTATCATTTTTTCGGGGCCTACCCCCATGAAAATTTACACCAATTATTTGGAAAAGCACACTTCCGCTAAAGCAAGCATCGAAACATATAACAAAGATGAATTTTCGCAACTCTACTTTCATCAGAATTTTCAAAACAAAGGGTTTTTCAAAAATTTTGAAGAACACTTCGGAACCGAAGGAAAGAAAAAAGGGCTTTTCATGCAGTTTTACGACATCAGAGACAAAGTCGACTCATGCGTATATGTTTTATATGGCATAAGCCGGTACACTGACTTAATCTATGTTTCCAGAAGAAGGATTTGCGAAACAGACACAATAACCCAAATCAATTATCCAAATACAACAAACAAATAAAGCATGAAAAAAGAATTCATCAGAAAAAATACCCGTATCTGGGTTTGGTTGTTTTTCGTGTTATGTATTGTAATGCTTTATTTGTTTAAACCCGAATACTTTCAATTAGAAATCCTACAAAAATACGTCAAGCAATACCTGCTTATTGTAACCATCATTTACTTTATTCTTATCACGATAAGAGGGGTTGTATTTTTCCCGGGAACACCGCTCCTGCTTGCCGGGGCAACCATTTTTGATCCCACAACGGCATACCTTTATAATTTATTTGGCATTGCAAGTTCGACGGCGGTGGTTTATTATTTTGCCAGGTATTTACGTTTGGGGCAAATCATCGAGCGTAAATACACAAAAAAAGTTGAAATTCTAAAGCAAAAGCTTCAAGGGAAACATTTGCCCATTTTAATCGGCTGGAGTTTTTTCCCGCTGGTTCCTACAGACGTGATTGTTTTTGTGGCCAGTTCGTTAAAAGTTCCCGTGTGGAAATGCGTTGTAGGCGTGTTAGTCGGGCAATCAATCATTTACTTTTTCTACGTTTTTTCGTTTAATTTATTGGTGTTAAAGTTTTAGCATTTTTTAAGGTTTATAAAATATGAAATTCAATCGGATCACTGAGCAACACCATTTACAGATAAAAAAAGCATTTCTTTCCATCCTCTTTCTATCTGTTTCGGTTTATTTATCTGCTCAAACAAAGGAATATTCAAAAGAAAACATCCTCCGAAAAATTGAAGCATTGCAGTTAAAAAACGATGCTGAATTTGCCGATGGATTATTTATTTCTGAACGTTTTAAAGACCGCAAAAGGAACCTGAAACGCGACAACAACATCTTTTTCCCAGCCCTTATCACCTATACTTTGGGGACAATAAAAAACGAGTTTCAACTTCAGGATCAAACAATAATTGACAGCATTAGAAACGGGGTAATCAGAAATTATCCCAAATACCGGAACCGAAAGGGAGAAGTAAGTTTCAATTACTGGCAAACCCATCCGGATATGCCCATGCCCGGAAGTAAATTTTGGGCCAATTCCGATAAAATCAAACTCCCAGATGACCTGGATTGCACCAGCATCATTTACTTAAGCCTCCCCAAAAATGACACCATCGACCAACAATTAAAACAGCTGATTATCAAGCATACTAACTTATACAACCGACAAATAAACAGCATTTACAAACGCTACCAAAATCATAAAGCTTACATGACATGGTTCGCACAAAAACTAAAACAGGATTTCGACATTTGTGTGATGGCAAACACCATGCTTTACATTTTTAACCGTAACTTTGATTTAAACGAGTATGACCGAGAAAGCATTCGTCTCATTGAAGACATGGTGCGAAACGACGACCACCTTAAAAATCCGCATATTATTTCGCCTTATTATAAAACCCCTTTCATCATTTTATATCATTTGGCAAGAGTTGTAGCAGCCGATAAAAACAATGAATTTAGCCAGATCAAATCAAAAATTATTAGCGACATAAAGCTGGCACTTCTTCATGTGAACAACAAAATGGAAAAAGTGCTGATGCTTTCATCCCTAAACCGGCTGGGAGTTCCTACAAATGAAAGCGTTAATTTATCCGGGATAGAAGACGATTTTAAAAAATTCGATTATTTTGTTGTAAACCCTTTTCATGGAAGCAGCATTGGCTTTAAAAAACTAATTGGCCGAAGCAATTTCCTTCAGATGAACTACCGTTGCGAAGCTTATTACTGGACTTTAATTCTCGAATATATTATCTTAAGCGAAAAGAACCGGGAATGAAAAACATTGTAATTATAGGCGGAAGCGGACTCGTCGGCCAACATTTATCACAAAAGCTATCTGGCTTGGGTTATCATGTTAGTATTTACGGGCGAACCCAAAAACAGGGAACCCAATACCCGTTTTACAGCTATAATTACAGAACCGCTCAAATTGAAACAGAAGGGCTCGAACAAGCCGATTTTGTTATAAACCTGGCAGGAGCTAACGTAGGCTCAAAGCGGTGGACAAAAAAACGAAAACAGGAAATCTACGACAGCCGGGTAAAACAAACCGGGTTTTTCTTCCGAAAGATAAAAGAGTTCAACCCAAACATAAAAGCCTATATTTCTGCTTCAGCCATTGGATATTACGGCATGCAAACTTCAGAAACTATTCATCAGGAAACCGACAAAGCAGGAAAAGATTTTTTGGCTGAAGTTTGCCGAGACTGGGAAGAAAAAGCAGATTTATTTCAGCAGGCAGGTATACGAACGATAAAATTTAGGACCGGTTTAGTTTTATCAGCTAGCGGCGGAGCGATCGCCCGTATGAAATCACCTGCAAAACTGGGGCTTCTCTCCCCGCTCGGTTCAGGAAAACAATACATGCCCTGGATCCATATCAAAGACCTTTGCCGCTTATTTATAAAAGCTATTGAAGATACCAAGCTGCATGGCGTTTATAATGCTGTAGCTCCCGAACATATTAATAATAAAGGGTTCACAAAACACCTACTTCAACAATATAAAAAACGGATGTGGCTGCCCAAAGTGCCTTCTTTTGTTTTGAAAACAGTATTAGGCGAACAGGCAAAGCTGCTTTTACACGGCAACAGGGTTTCCTCAGGAAAAATACAGAAAACCGGATTTGAATTCAAATTCCCCGAAATCGAAGCGGCTCTTAAAAATATATTAACCTAAACATGGATCCATGAAAAAAGTCACAACAATCATCTTCATTCTCGCGATCATGATTTCATGTTCCGAAGAAAAAAGCATACTCACTGTTTCAAGCGGGAAAATTATCCGTCTTGAAAACTTCAAATCTGCTTATGTCGATGCTCGCAATGTTGACATCTGGCTACCAGAAACCTATTCGCCCAAGCAAAAATACGGGGTACTGTACATGCACGACGGACAAATGCTGTACGACACAACTATTACATGGAATCATCAGGAATGGGGCGTAGATGAAGTGGTTTCAAAACTTATCGAAGAAAAAACCATTGATCCAATCATTGTTGTTGGAATTTGGAACAACGGGGAAAAAAGATACCCCGAATATTTTCCGCAAAAACCCTTTGAAATGGTTCCAGGAATTGTTGGAGAAGAAAATATTGAGGAATTCAGGAAAAAATACGGACAATTTTTAAGTATGCAAATCGAATCAGATAACTACCTCAAATTCATCGTCAAGGAATTGAAGACTTATATCGACAGGAACTTTTCCACAAAAACTGAAAAAGAGAACACCTTTGTCGCAGGCTCAAGTATGGGCGGATTAATCTCGATGTACGCGATTTGCGAATATCCCGAGGTTTTTTCCGGGGCGGCATGTATCTCCACCCACTGGCCGGGCATTACCGGAATTGAAAACAACCCGGTTCCACAAGCATTTTTCAATTATTTAAATAATCATTTACCTAATCCGGCAACGCACAAAATTTATTTTGATTATGGAACCGAAACCCTGGATGCCTTGTACGAGCCTTATCAAATTATTGTAGATTCCATCATGAAAGAAAAAGGGTTCAACGAAGAAAACTGGATGACCGAAAAATATGAAGGACACGACCATTCAGAAACTTCATGGAACAAACGGTTGGATGTTCCGCTGAGGTTCCTGTTAAAGAAATAATTCCCCCTGCATTTAAACAGTTATAAATAATTTAAAAGCAATCTAAGTACAATACGCGTTTTCTGTGTCGAAATAACCAGAAATATTTTTATATTTGGTTTATGACTCCCCCATAAACTTAATACATGTATTATGCGTAAAAAAATATTGTTTTTTGTCCTTTTGATCGTAGCCTCGAGCATTGCTTTTGCTAACAAAAACCTTATAAATAGTAGAACAAGCAGTTACTACACATACATCTTTAAAATTTCAGATAAAGAAGCAAAAGAAATATATAAGCATGAAGATTGGGAATTCAAACCAAGCGTTCTTCACACACTTGTTGATTCAATTCTTTCAGATAGCACCTATAAAAAAGAACTTCCCAAGGGACATTATTTAAAATTATTGGCCAATAAAAACAAACAGGAAATATTCATCACCTCTGTTCAGGACTTTAACATTTACATCATTAATAACAATACCGATTTAAACATACAGGTTTATGATTTGGAAGGAAAAATTATTGAGGGTGCAGATGTACGAATAAAATCCCGAAAAATAAGGTACAACAAAAAAACAAAAACGTATACCATAAAAAAATCAAATCACCGGGGTTTATTAACAGTTAGGCATAACGAATTTACAGCGTATTACAATATAAGAAGAGGATATAACAACTCCTTTGCAAAAAGAACCACAAGAACCATTCTTTACAGAAGCCCGGTTAAATACGCCTGGCTGCCGGTTAAGTACGTAATCCGACTTCCCATTGACGGGTATAAGTCTATCAAATCTCATCGGACACAAGGCGTTATCAGGGGAACCGTAAAATTTGCTGAACGAACCTATCACCGTTTTTTGTGCCCCTTCGACAGTTACCATTGTGATTTTTTTGACGAGTACAATAAAGAAGGATTTTTGGTATTTAACAAACCAAAATACCTCCCCGGAGACACGGTTAAATTCAAAGCATTTGTACTTAACAAAAGGCACCGCCCCATTAATAAAAAATTAACCGTAGAGCTGAGTGAGAATGGGAAACCAATTGAATTGGGAGAAATTAAGCCCTACCGAAAAGGGGCTTACACCTTTCAATTTCACTTACATGATTCGCTGAATTTAAAACTTGATAAAAGATACAGTATAAATTTATTAAAAGATTATTGGAACACTGTCATCTCCAATTATTTTTATTACGAAGACTATGAATTATCAAAAATAGACTTGAAAATTCACACTGAAAAAGGAGATCACTACCAAGGAAACAAACTAAAATTAACCGTTAGCGCAACCGACGAAAACAAATTAAATATTTTGGATGCCCGCATTGAAGCAAGGCTAAAATTAAAAGCAAGCAACCAATTTTACGATAGTAGTATTTTTATTCCCGATACTTTGCTGTTAATCAAAAAGGAACTTCTCCCGGATGAAGACACCGAAATTTTACTTTCTGATTCCACATTTCCCAGTGCCAATTTTGCTTATGAAATCGAGGTAAAACTTTTTACTTCTGATTATCAAACCAAAAACCAAACAACCTCTGTTAATTATTTTTATAAAGAAAAGAAACTTGATGCCAGCATAGAAAATGACTCTATTAAAATCCGCTTCCTTGAAAACGACGTGGAGCAAAAAGTTGAAGCCAGCATCTATGCAGAAGACGCATTCGGGAACTCAAAAAAAATAAAAGAGATCACAACTCCGGGCTCCATAAAGCTTGATCCTTATATAGAAACATATCGGTTCGAAGCACAAAAACAGAAAAAAGAAATTAAGCTGTCCTCCGAAAGCTCGCTAATTCAATGCTATTCTGAAAGAAACAGCGACTCGCTAAAAGTTGTTATTGACAACCCACGAAAAATACCGTTTACTTATTTTGTTTACCGGAGAAATACGCTCACCGAATCAGGTCATTCCGATTCGTTAAACTCCAAAACCCAAACTTTTTCAAAACAAAATTACTTTGTTTGTCTGCGGTATTTATGGGGCGGAAAAATTATTGAAGAAAATTATGCCATCGCGCTCAACGAAAAAAAACTAAATGTAAAAGTTACCCAACCCAAATTAATTTATCCCGGGCAAAAAACAAGAGTGGATATTTTAGTTACCGATTACGAAGGAAAGCCTGTTAAAAATGTTGATTTAACAGCTTATTCAATCACCGATAAATTCAAATATTCGGCACCTGTATTGAAATATTTAGGAAAATCCAGGAAAAACAAAATTATCCGAAATAATTTTTATTTAGAAGATGCCCTCGACGAGAACAAGAAAGAAGTAGAACTCGATTACCAAAGCTGGAAACTGCTCGCCAGAATAGATTCGATTGAGTACTATAAATTCATTTTTCCCGAAAACGGGGTTTATAAATACACTTACACTCCCAAATCAAATAACTGCACCCAATTTGCACCTTTTGTATTTTCAAATGGCGAACACCTACCGGCACACGTAATTTATGTCGACAACAAACCGGTATATTTCAGCTGGTCCAACAACACGCAATCCTATTCATTTAACATAACAAGCGGCTGCCATCAAATTGGGCTTCGCACAAAAAACAACCTCATAAAAATTGACAGTATTTATTTTGAGCCGAACAAGAAAACAATTTTAAGCCTTGATATAAATTCAAGAATAAAACATGTTAGCGTTGAAGAAGCAGAGAGTACTTTATCTTCAGCAGAAAGAAGGGCTTTGTATCGCTACATATTCCCTTACAGATATGACTTTGGGAAAGGTCTGGCATATTTAAAAGACGACGACAATATTATTCTTCTCAAACCAGAACAATATAGTTCATTAAGAATAGCCGGGCCGGTTTCCGGACACACAACTTTCAATCTCATTGATAACTACTCAACTTCATTTACCCACGAGCCTTATTTTGAATACGAGTTCTCTCCAAAAACCATTAAAATGAGAAGCATTGAAACCAACCGTTATCCCAAAAATTTGGCTTCTTACACGAACACAATTGCACTCAAAGACGAAGTATTTACCATTGATTCATTGGAAAGATTGTGGGAAAGCAGCATTAAAAACCAGCGGCAATCTGTTCCAAGATATTACAACCCAAGCTCAACTAAAGAAGATCATGGCAGACTATTACTCGATATAGAAAACAGCCCGGAGAATAAAATCCCCATACTTAACATCATCATTTTTGGAAACGATATTAAGAAATTTGTCAGGGTATACCCCGGAAACGGAAGATTGATCCATCAACTGGAAGAAGGTTATTATAATGTGGTATTGTTTTACCCGGGTTCAAAATACCAAATGAAGGATTCAATATTTGTTAAAAAGAACGGCTTAACTTATCAGAAAATACGAAAGTCAAAAGATTTAAAAGAAGATAAATTTAGCATTGCTGTTAATAAAATCATTGAGGATAAGATTTTCAGCTACCGTCCAGATTATGGTGAAAAAGAAAAAGAGATCAATCAAATATACCGTTCGTATAATCATCAATACAGCTATTCAGGAGACGGAAGGTTCATTGAAGGAATTGTTACAAGCGAGGAGGATGGCTTACCCTTACCGGGTGTAACGGTTATAGTTCCTGGAACAAATATTGGAGTCGCTACAGATATTGACGGATATTATTCTCTCCGGGTTCCTTATAAATATAAGACTTTAAAATTTTCATTTATTGGAATGGATCCCTACGAGAGAATTATCGGCGACAAAACTGTTATTGATGCGAGCCTCACACCCAGTGCTAACTGTCTTGACGAAGTAGTTGTTGTTGGGTATGGAACAAGCAATAAAAAAGCTTTTACAGCTTCAATGACAACCGTTAGCACAAGTCGTTCTTCAGATTTCTTAAATAGCCTGTCTGGTAAAATCCCCGGACTCATGATTACAAATGCAGGGAGTCCCGGCAGTGCAGACAGCATTAGCATAAGAGGCTTCGGCTCTGCAACTACCACCTCATCCAAGGCTTTATGTATTATTGATGGCGTAGTTTACATGGGAGATATTACCGAATTAGATCCATCACTGATAAAAAACATGGAAGTTTTAAAAGGAGCATCGGCAACGGCCTTATACGGCTCAAGAGCAAGCAATGGGGTCATCATCATCAATACTTATGATGGTAAATTTAAACCCGTGGGTAAACGCCCGAATAAAGGAGCCGAATTTGATTCCGATTTTCTTCAAAATGTTTCAAAGGCCAATTCACTAAGGAATAATTTTTCCGATTATGCCTTCTGGAAACCGAGCCTTACGACCGACAAAAATGGAAAAGCCAGTTTCGAAATTATTTTCCCCGATGATGTTACAAGCTGGAAAACGTATTATCTGGCAATTAATGGCAAAAAACAAAGCGGACAAACCCAGGATTTGATAAAATCGTATAAACCATTGATGGCACAAATAAAAACCCCGCGGTTTTTAATTCAGGGAGACTCGTGTAATGCCATTGGTAAAACATTAAGCTACCTACCCGATTCCACAAAGGTTCAAACGAGTTTTAAACGAAACAATAAAAATATTTTTTCCAGATCACAATTCATCTCCAATTCAATCATCGATACGCTAAAACTCAAAGCTTCCGGGGATACGATATCCGTTCAATACCAGGTAAACCGGGATGATGGATATTTTGATGGCGAAAAAAGGGAAATCCCGGTCTTCCCTGTCGGGATGGAAAAAACCATCGGAAACTTCTATATTCTACAAAAAGACACAACCATTAAGCTAAGGTTCGATTCAACAATCAACAACGTACACTTATACGCTAAATCAAACATTATAAAAGTTTTAGAAGACGAAATCGACTATTTAATCAATTACAAATACGACTGTAATGAACAACTTGCTTCTAAACTAAAAGCACTGCTTGCCAGAGAAAAAATTGCAGTTGCAACAAACAAAAAATTCAAACAGCACAAACACACTCAAAAGCTCATTCGGCAGTTGCTTGACAATAAAACAGAGAATGGTTTGTGGGGATGGTGGAAAAACAGCCCAGAAAGTGAATGGATAAGTCTGCATGTACTGGAAGCATTAATGGCAGCCAATCAAATGGGATATAAAGCAAAACTAGACACGGTTTATTTAACCCAGGAACTTGTTTGGAAACTTGAAAATAATACCAGAAGCGAAGAAATGATAAGGGCACTTAACATTTTAAAAATCCTGGGTGCAAAAGTTGATTATAAATCATACATTCAAAAAATTGAGAAAAAGGCTCCCGCCAGTTTAAATACCGAACTACAGATTGTAAGACTCAAACAGTTTTGTAATCTTGATTACGACATCAATGCCATTTACAAATACAAAAAAGAAACGATTTTCAATAATGTATTTTTCGCAGATAACAAAGACACAAAAGACAAACTCTTAAACAATGATATTCAAAACACGCTATTGGCTTACCAGATACTTAAAAATAATTCTGCAAGCAACAAAGAGATTCTTTCAAGAATCAAATTTTTCTTTTTAGAGGAACGCAGGCCCGGATATTGGAGAAACACTTACGAATCGGCATTAATTATTGATGCCCTGGCTCCTGATTCATCAAGCAATGAAGGACTTACAAAACAGCCAACACTGACAATAAGCGGAAGTCATTCAAAAACAATTACAAAATTCCCCTTCAGCATGGAGCTTTCATCAAGCGATAAAGTTTCCATCAGTAAGCAAGGGAAAGTACCTGTATATTTAACAACCTATCAAAAATTCTGGGATCAATCCCCCAGTCCGAAAAGTGAAGATTTTAGCATTTCAACATCGTTTAAAAACAAAGCAAACAGCACCTTGACTGCCGGAGAAAAAATAATTTTAGAAGTTAAAGTAAACATTAAAAAAGATGCGGAATATGTGATGATAAACGTACCTATACCAGCGGGTTGTTCGTATGCATCCAAGCAAAAAACCTACTATTTTGAATCGCACCGGGAACATTTCAAAAATGAAACTACAATTTTCTGTAGCGAAATAAAACGTGGTGAATATATTTTTAAAATTGAACTTTTACCAAGATATACGGGGCTTTACAAACTTAATCCTGCAAAAATTGAAATGATGTATTTCCCAACGTTCAATGCAAACAATGGAATTAAAAAAGTCGAAATCAAATAAAACAAATTATTTTTCTATGTAATAAAAAAATATACCTTTGCACAAACATTGTGAGCATATGCCCAGAATAAAATGCAAACGGTTTATTGAAAATCAGGCACGGTCAAATTATTACAAACCTGTTGGAACTCCTTTTTGCAAACTATGTGAAGTGACACTCGAATTAGATGAATTCGAAGCCATACGTTTAGCTGATCTGGAAGGCCTATACCAGGATGAAGCCGCAGAAAAAATGCAGATCAGCCGGCAAACATTTGGGCGGATTATTAATTCGGCTCATCAAAAAATTGCAGAAGCCCTAGTTCTGGGAAAAGCCATAAAAATCAACAATAATCAGTAACAAACAAAAAATAAAAACATGCCACAATTAAACCATACAGGACCGGAAGGCAAAGGCGCAAAAACCGGACGAAAGTTAGGAAAGTGTGCAAAAAAAGGAGAAAGCGAATTCAATTTAGGCGAAGGAATGGGCAAAGCCCGCAAAGCCGAAAAAGAAGAATGTAAAGGAAAAGGCAAAAGATTAAAGAGCAGTAAATTATTTAACAAACAATAAAATCAAAAATATCAAATGAAAAAAATTGCTATCCCAAGCCGAAATGAACAGGTAGACAGCCATTTCGGGCATTGCGAATATTATACCATTTACACCATGAATGATGAGAACCAGGTTACAGACAAAGAATTGTTTAACGCCCCTGCCGGATGTGGCTGCAAATCAAATATTGCTCCTATTCTTGCCGGGAAAGGCGTTTCGGTAATGCTTGCCGGAAATATGGGAACCGGGGCTTTAAACGTGCTACAGTCTGAGAACATTAGCGTAATCAGGGGATGTAGCGGAAGCACCGACGAAGTCATCAAAAGTTACCTGACAGGTAAACTGACAGACAACGGGGTAAGTTGTTCGCACCATCATCACGGAGACGAAGGTCATCAATGTAATCACTAAATAGAAGCTGCAAAATTTGCAGCTTTTTTTATTATCCTTCCATATTTTTTATTATTTTCAAATAAATTTGCAACCCTTGCAACTTTTTGTTGTCTCTAAAAGCAAATACGAAACTAACGGTAGCAATTAGAATGAAGCTTCATAAAGAAGTGATCGAATTAAGTAAAAAAGGGAATCCTAAGGCACAGTATCGGCTTTATCAGCTCTATGCCAAGGCGATGTACAATATCTGCTACCGTATGATGAACAACAAAACCGAGGCAGAAGACATGTTACAAGAAGCTTTTACTGATGCCTTTAGGAAATTAAGCACGTTTCGTTACGAATCGAACTTTGGAAACTGGCTAAAAAAGATTGTAATAAATAAATGTATTAATGAAATAAAACGACGGAAAATTGATTTGCAGTTCTTTGATGAGATGGGAGGATTTGATGGTTTTGAAGATGAACCGGAAAAATACCGCAATGGTTTAAGCGTGGAAAACATAAAAAAAGCCATGGATATTTTACCAAAAGGAAGCCGGATCATCTTTTCCCTTTACTTATTTGAGGGCTACGATCACACGGAGATTTCTCAAATACTGAACATCAGCGAATCAAATTCAAAATCGCAATACATGCGTGCAAAAAACAAAATAAAAGAACACTTGCAAAAACTAACAACATGAGACCCGACGAACTTGAAAAATTTGTAAGCCAAAACCGCGATGGCTTTGATGATCTCGAACCGGATCCGGCTATTTTTGCACAGGTTCAGCAAAACATTAAACCGGCCCGGAAAATTAACCCGGTTAAAATTCTTTGGAGAGCCGCAGCAATCATTATCATTTTCGTATCGTCTTACTTTTTCCATGATTATCAATCGGAAAAACGACAGGTCAACCAACTCATTGAACAGGCCGATGAAAATCAAATTAAAGAAGCCCGTCTGTTTTTTGAAGCCCGAGCTTATTATTCTTCAATGATCCAAAACAAAGAAAAAGAAGTTTTTGCACTAACCAAAAACTACCCGGAAATTAAAAAAGAGCTTAAAGACGAGTTCAAAGAAATTGACAAAGAAATCAAAAGCTTGCAAAATGATTTAAAAGACGGGGTTTCAAACCAGGAAATCATTGAAGCGATGATCCAGAATTACAGGATTAAACTCGAAATCCTCGAAAATGTATGGCATGAATTATCAACTGAAGTTAAAGAAGAAAAAACACAAAGCAATGAAATATAAAGTTTTTTTTATCGCATTATTTTCCCTGCTATCGGTTAATTTATTAGCCGATGCCTTTGAAAAAGAAAGGAAAATCACAAAAATATTTCCCGTTAAAGAAGATACCGAAATACAAATCAACAACAAATACGGGAATATTGAATTCATAAACTGGGAAAAAGATTCGGTGATGTTTCAGGTAAAAATCTCCGTAAAAGGAAACCGCTTCACTAAAGTTGAAAAAACCTTTGGCTACATCAACATAGAGTTTACCGGCAATCCTTACTACGTCATTGCCAAAACAAATTTTGAAAACGAACACGATAATTTGTGGAGCGAAGTCAGTGATCTTACAAATTCAATTTTTAAAGGGAACAACAACACCCAAATTAATTACACGGTTTTTCTCCCGGAAAATCTCCCGCTTAAAATAACAAACAAATTCGGCAATATTTATCTCACCAATTGCAATGCACGAACCGAAATAGAACTTTCAAACGGCGACTTGCGCGCTAATGAAATCAATGAATTTCTACAACTCAATCTAAGCTATGGGCTCGCCAACATTAAAAGCATAAAACAGGCTTACATAAAACTAAATTATGGCGATTTACGTTCAATTAATATCGAGAAAATAAAGCTAGAAAGTCGTTCATCAACAATCAGATGCGAGGCTATTGATGAACTCCAAATTGAATCTAAACGAGATAAATTTTACCTGGGTAATATAAATGTGTTTAACGGAAACTTTTCGTTTAGCGAACTGGAAATCGAGGAACTAAATGAACTATTGAAACTGGATTCAAACTTTGGGGAAATCACTATTGAACACGTAAATAACGACTTCAAAAATATTTATATGAATTCAAACAGCACCGATATTTCTTCTACATTTAGTCGTACAGCAATTTACAATATCGATTTACTGTTTAATCATCGCACAGAGGTGAGTCTGCCATTTAATTGCGAAATCATCAGCAAAGAAGAAACGGGCAAAAACAACGACGACACTCATCTAATTGCCAAAAGCGGACAAACAACAAAGACTTCGTCCAAGGTTAAAATCGAAATAACCTCTGGAAGCATACGCCTGAGTAATAAATAAAAAAATATTTCATCTTTTTTGCAACCCTTCAAAAAATGTTTTGTCTCTAAGGATAAAACAAACTAAACAGAAAAGATGAAAAAAATTACATTATCAATTGCAATTGCATTACTAAGTTTCAGCGTATTTGCACAACGAAATAATAACGAAGTAAATACCCTTTTCAAGTCCGGGGAAGTTAACTCTGGCTGGTATGCCGGTCTATCAATAAACTATTCACAATTAGGCGGCAAAGACGCCTTTTTTATGGGTGCCCGCGGCGCATGGTTAATTAATCACAACATTGGGATCGGTTTAGCAGGATACGGATTCATCAGCGATCTTGATCCCAAAGGAATGATAAACCTCCCTGATACCGACATGGATCTTGCCGGTGGCTACGGAGGTTTAATGATAGAACCTATACTGATGGCAAAATCAGCCGTTCACATCTCCTTGCCAGTAATTATTGGTGCAGGAGGCATAACTTTCACCGACGACTGGGACTGGGATGATTGCAACGGCCATAATTATGATTCGGATGCTTTTTTTGTGCTGGAACCGGGAATAGAAATAGAATTCAATATCATCCGTTTCTTCAGAATTTCTTACGGGGTTTACTACCGCCATACTTCAAACATCGAAATGCAAGGTGTTGACGACGAGGTATTAAAAGGATTTTCAACAGGAATTTCTCTTAAATTCGGGAAATTTTAGGTTTTGGTAAAGCAGTTCACTTGTTTGGCACCTCCTTTTCGGAGGCGCTTTTTATTTACTCATTTCAATAATCGACATGGCTGCTTTTACCCCGTCGGCAGCACTGGAAATAATTCCACCGGTATAGCCGCTCCCCTCTCCTACTACAAACAGATTTTGTATGCCTTCCGCCCTGCGATGTTCATCACGAATTATCTGAAGCGGTGAAGAGGTCTTACTTTCCAAGCCCATAATGTTTCCCGTTTCAAATCCCGACAAACGCGAACAAAAATCTTTGAGTCCCAAACGCATGGGCTCTACAATTCCGGCAGGAAGGAATTCCCATAAAGGCAGATACTCGGTTCCCAAAGGATAACTAGTTTCGGTTGGACGAACACCGCCCAATTTCCCGTTCATAAAATCACGGATGCTACATGAGGGTATTTTGTAACTATTGGTAAGCTGATAAAATTTTTGCTCAAGGGTTTCCAGCCAATCAAGGGCCTGCAAAGGAGAAATTTCTTTTCCCAACAAAACGTTCAAATTCAAACTTGCCACACAGGCAGCGTTCGCAAAATAATTATCGCGTTTATACAGGCTCATGCCATTTACCACGCTGGTATTTTCAAAAGCCGCTGAAGGCACAACCATTCCGCCCGGGCACATGCAAAAAGTGTAAACCGATTGATCCTCCTTGATTTTTGAAGTCAGGCGGTACTCTGCGGCTTTAACTCCCGGCAACTGAGGATGCCCCCACTGCGCCAGGTTAATGATTTCCTGGGGGTGCTCCATGCGGCTCCCTATGGCAAAGTTCTTTACCCGAAACGGAAGTCCACAGCCAATCAATATCCGGTAAGTATCTAAGGCCGAGTGGCCAGTAGCTAACACATAATAATCGGCTTGCAGTTCACCACGGTCTGTCGAGAAGTAATCAACAAAACCATTTTTAAGTTTTAAATTGGTGAACTGACGTTCAAAAAGAAGCTCGCCACCCATCTCCTGAAAATTCTTCCGCAGCAATTGTACAATACGCTTCAAATTATCAGAACCTAAATGAGGATGGGTTAAATAAAGGATTTCTTCGGGAGCCCCGGCTTTTACATAACTTTCAAGGATAAATTGTTTTTCGAGCGAAATATGCTTGCTCCGCGAAGTCAGTTTTCCGTCCGAAAAAGTTCCGGCACCGCCTTCCCCGAAAGCATAATTGCTTTTCGGATAGAACTTCCCGGTGATTTCAAAATCATGAATTTCCTGTGCCCGTTTGTTTACTTCTGAACCCCGCTCCAGCACCTGTACGTTAAAACCAGCCTGCTGCAACACATAAGCGGCAAAAAATCCAGCCGGACCGCTACCTACCACCAATACTTTCTCCGTACGCTTTTTATACGGAATTTTCAAAGATGGTTTTATTTCCGGCGAACTCCCCTTCAGTTCCTTAGAAACAACTAGCAAGCTCAATTGCCATTGAATTTTGTTTTTATTCCGTGCATCCAGGCTTTTGTTCAAAAGCTGGTAGTCAAAATTCCGGATACGCAACTTCCTGGAAATTATCCACTGCAGTTCTTTTTCGGAATAATCCGTCGGTAGTTTTATTTGAAGTTCTTTATATCCCATGGTTCAAAATTACTTAATACAACGCAGAAACTCTCGTTTACCTTTCGGTCCGGGTAATTTTTCGATAGAAAATCCTGCCGATTTGCAGGCCCGTTTTACGTCGCCCTTGCAGGAGTAGGTAACTAAAACGCTTCCCTTTTTCATCCAGCCGTAAATTTCCGTAAAAATTTCAGTGGTCCATAATTCAGGTTGAACGCCCGGCGCAAAAGCATCAAAATAAACAAGGTCGTAAACCTCCGGCTGCTCTTGGAAGTTTTCAATTTCTTGTTCCAATTTATGAAGATTGAATTTTTCCAAGACCGCAACTTCTTTATTCCATTCAGCTTGATGTATTTTTTCAAATACATGCATCTCTTTTTCTGAAAACACAGCTTCAAATTGCAATTCTTTAATCACACTTTCGTTGAGCACTATCGGTTCAAGCGAAGTATAAAGCACTTCAATGTTTCGGGTTTGCGCTTCCAAAGCTGTTAACAAGGCATTCAAACCGGTTCCGAAACCTACTTCAAAAACATGAATTTTCGATTTTTTGCGAGACAAATAATCAAATCCGGCATTAATGAATATATGCTTCGATTCAGTTAAGGCACCAAAAACCGAGTGGTAGTGTTCATCCAAATCGGGACGGTACAAGGTGCTTGAGCCATCGTCGCATTTTACAATTTTCAAATGAGGTTCATTCTGCATAAAGCAAAAGTAGAAATAAATTTTTTGAGTTCGTTTTCTGGAAACATTAGTAATTTTATAAAAAATCATCACCATGTTTAATCAAGTCAATTACCGCAACATTCTTTTTCTTGATATAGAAACCGTTCCGGCTTACGCCGAATACAAAGACATGCCTGAATCCCTTCAAAAATTGTGGGATCACAAAGCCGAACGTTTAAAAAAATCGGAACACGAAACATCCGATCAGATTTACAGCAAAGCCGGAATCTATGCTGAATTCGGGAAAATCATCTGTATTTCGGTGGCCTTTTTCAACAACCAGGAACTACGGATAAAATCGTTTTACGGGGAGGATGAAAAAATAATTTTAGAAGAATTTTCCGAGCTATTGAACAAGCATTTCAATTCGCGTAAACACCTGCTGTGTGCTCATAACGGAAAAGAATTTGATTATCCTTACATTTCCAGAAGGATGTTGATAAACGGGCTCAAGCTGCCCGGAATTTTAAAGCTGGCCGGCAAAAAACCCTGGCAGATTCCTCACCTTGACACCATGGAACTTTGGAAATTCGGCGATTATAAACATTACACCTCGCTCGAATTACTCGCGGAAATATTTAACATTCCCAACCCTAAAAACGACATCCGCGGCAGCGATATCTCCAACGTTTTCTGGAAAGAAAAAGACTTGGAACGCATTGTGCATTATTGCGAAAAAGACGTGGTTACCATTGCACAATTATTCCTTAAATACCAAGGAGAAGAAATACTTAAAGACGATCAGATTTTGTGGCCTGATTAATTTTTTTAATCATCGGGATAATGTATATTTGCGCCAATACTAACCTAAAATAAATAATTACATATGAAAAAATTCTTACTTACAACCTTCGTATTATTTTTCACACTGACAATATTGGCTCAGGATAAATCTAAGTTCGGGATTAAATTTACCGGCTTTGTTAAAACGGATATTTTCTTCGATTCACGGCAAAATGTTGCCGTACGCGAGGGGCACTTTTATTTATACCCACTAAACGAAGACCTAGACCCAAATGGAGACGATATTAATGCAAAAGACAATTTCAATATATTGTCGATCCAGTCTCGTTTAAGAGGGATCATTACAGGTCCCGACGCTTTCGGAGCCAAAACTTCGGCTGTTATTGAAGGTGCTTTTTTTGGCCATAGCGATATCGATGTTAACGGATTCAGGCTGCGCCATGCTTTTGCAAAACTGAACTGGACAAATACCGAGCTTTTGGTCGGACAATTTTGGCACGCCATGTTTATCACCGAGTGTTTTCCAGGAACCATTAGCTTTAACACGGGTGCTCCGTTCCAGCCCTTCTCCAGGAACCCGCAAATCCGTTTAACCCAAAAAGTTGACGATTTCAATTTTATTTTAACGGCAATGACCCAACGCGATTTTGCCAGCACTGGCCCCGACGGAGGCGGTTCAAAATACATCCGCAACAGTGTTATTCCAGAATTAAACCTAACCGTTAAATATCACAAGAAAAACACAAACGGGAACGAATTTTTACTGGGTGCCGGAGCCGATTATTTAACCCTTACTCCACGCACCGAAACACCGGGTGGCTATACAGCCAATGAAACCGTTACTTCCTGGTCGTTTATGGGATTTACCAAAATTAAAACCTGTGACATCACCTGGAAATTTGAAGCGGTGTTCGGGCAAAACACAACCCATTTAACCATGCTTGGCGGATATGCCGAAACCGGTTTAAGCGGACAAGATTACGAATACACGCCCACAAAAACCACTTCGTTCTGGACAGAGATACACACCAATGGAACAAAATTCCAGGCCGGTTTATTTGCCGGGTATACAAAAAATAATGGCACAAACGAAAACCTGATGCAAGACGGAAGCATTTATGCCCGTGGTGCAAACATCGATCATGTTTACCGGATTTCACCACGCATGATTTTCAATTCGGGGAAAATGCGTTTTGCCACTGAAATTGAATACACCGCCGCAGCCTATGGCAGTACCCAAAATGATTTAAGTGTAGATAACACCAAAGAAGTAGGTAACCTCCGATTCTTAGTAGGGGTTTATTATTTCTTCTAAAAAGATGTTCTTCAGCAAACTCCTTTCGATTTTTCGGAGGGAGTTTTTTTTGTTTAAAAAATATCATGTTGCAACATCGAATTTTGTATTTTTGATTTATGGAAGAAGCATCAAATAAAAAAACCTCAGGCACCCGTAAACGTCAACCACAAAACATTCCAAATCAAGCACTTTGGGAACACGGCAAAGTTCCACCACAAGCGATTGACCTTGAAGAAGCCGTTCTGGGAGCCGTTATGCTTGAAAAAGATGCTTTAACAGCCATCATCGATATATTAAAACCCGACGCTTTTTATAAAGAAGCCCATCAAATTATCTTCCGGGCTATTGTCCGTCTATTTGCAAAATCAGAACCTGTTGATATTTTAACCGTTACCAACGAATTAAAAAACACGGGAGAACTTGAAATTGTTGGTGGCCCATATTACATCACCCAGCTCACTAACAGGATTGCATCGGCAGCCAACGTTGAGTATCATGCACGTATTATTACCCAAAAATATATTCAACGGGAGCTCATCCGGATTTCTTCTGAAATTATTAAAGATGCTTTTGAAGATACGACCGATGTTTTTGATCTTTTGGATAAAGCGGAACAAAACCTGTTTTCGGTAAGTGAAAGCAATCTCCGCCGTAATTACGACGACATGCAATCGCTCGTCAGGGATGCGATTACAGAAATAGAAGCGGCACGAGACCAAGAGGGGCACATGCGTGGTGTCCCGTCAGGATTTACAGAACTGGATCGGATTACCAATGGTTGGCAAAAATCGGACCTGGTTATTCTGGCAGCCCGTCCGGGGATGGGGAAAACAGCCTTTGTACTTACCATGGCCCGCAACTGCGCCGTTGACTTCAAAAAAGCCATTGCGGTTTTTTCACTGGAGATGTCCTCTGTTCAGTTGGTTACACGTCTTATTTCGAGCGAAACAGAATTATCTGCCGACAAACTAAAGAAAGGCGATCTTCAAAGTTACGAATGGGAACAATTACACGCCAAAATCAACACCCTGACCGATGCCAAACTTTTGATTGACGACACCCCTGCCCTGACCGTATTTGAATTACGAGCAAAATGCCGTCGTTTAAAAGCACAACATGACATTGACATGGTCATTATCGATTACCTGCAGTTAATGTCTGGCGGAGGCGATAGCAAAGGAAACCGCGAGCAGGAAATCAGCAATATTTCACGATCATTAAAGGCGTTAGCCAAAGAACTTGACATCCCTATTATTGCTTTATCACAGTTAAGCCGTGCCGTTGAAACCCGTGGTGGATCAAAAAAACCAATTCTTTCCGACTTAAGGGAATCCGGAGCCATTGAGCAGGATGCAGATATGGTGATCTTTATTTACCGTCCGGAATACTACAAAATTGACGTGGACGAAGAAGGAAACTCAACCGCCGGAATTGCGGAAATTTGTATTGCCAAACACCGTAATGGAGCCCTAAAAGATATCCCGCTTCGATTTGTTGCTCAATATGCCCGTTTCATGGACCTTGACTCAGGCGATGATTTTAATTATACCAGTTTTAACCCCAGTGAAGATTTTGAAGATCATGCAACCCGAACCATTCCATCAAAGATGAATGACATGAGTGAAGATGATGTTCCTTTCTAACAAACCTCCCTCTTTTAAAATAAGTAAAAACACTTATGTGAAATATAGTTAATAATACGGTACGTGGATTTTAATAAATGCTTAATTTTAATAGATATTATTAAACCCCTAACTAAAATAACTATTAAATTATGAAAAAACTAAGATTCATTGGTTTGATCATCGTATCAGCCGTATTAATTTCAAGTTGTAATTTTTCAAGTTCAGAAGAGGACTGTCCTTTTATGACTAAAAAAGAAGCAGAAAAGTGGCACTCTGAACTCACAAAAGCTCCTTACGAGATTTATCAAAATTTCGACGACACACCATTCCCCAAATCGTACATTGATATTATAACAAAAGACCCCGAAAACAAACATCTTCAAGTCCACTTGGGATATAGTGAAGACGGCAAGCAAAATTATTTTCTATTCACAATAATAGGTATTGGGAAAGATATTACAAACCTTGATTTAGATTATTCAACACTAAAGTATTACAACACAGAAAATTGGAATTGGGAGGATACAAATAAAGAAATATTTGAAGCGACAAAAAAGGGTTGGGAAAATTTAGTATCGAAAGAAGGACTTCTGCCTACCTTAAGCTTTACTTGCCCAACTGTAGATATTATCTACTGCCCGCACGATAAATTTGACCACCTAATGTTTGGCATCAACACCGATGCAGAATCGAAAGATTATATGTTAAGAATTATATTCCACGAAATAAAAATAGAAGGAGAAGAAAATGATGATGAGGACATAAAATATTTTGACACCTTCAAACCATGTCCTCCTTATTGTTAAAATAGAAAAAAAATGGATACTATTTGGAATAAACTTATTGATATTTTAATTTACTCCATTTTTATTGGGGCACTGGTTGGTTTTATTACATATAGAAGATTAAACAAAGAACTCAGGTTTATTTTCTTTTACCTGCTTATTTCTTCTGTTTTTGCTGTAATTATGAGCTATACCAGTGCCAATAAAATAAACAACACCTTATTCTACAATCTTTTCGTATTTCTTGAATTCAGCATTTTACTTTATTCCATTTGGTTAAACAGTCACTTCTGGTTTTATAAATGGACAGGAATTATTGGTTCTACAATTATTCTCACATTTTTTATAATTACAATTATTGAAAAGCAAGAAATTTACAATAACACACTAAAGCTAGTTGAAACATCTTTACTAATTATAACTTCAATTGTATATTTAATCCGAATTTTTGGAGAGTCGTTCCTTAAATATGTAAAAGATCCATTTAAATATGTTATTGTTGGAATTTTTACTTATTTTTCATGTTCAATTTTAATATTAACAGTCGGAAATCAACCCCAGTTGTTTAACCTGGAACAGTTTGGAATAATGTTTTTTATTCATGCGGCATTTTATTCAATCATGGTGTTATTGATGACTATTAGCTTTATAAAATGTTACAGGAAATAGACGCTTTTACAATTGTAATTATAGGAAGTGGGCTTATCTTTTTAGTTGTTGCCATTTTTTTCATTGTTTATTACAAGTATGCAAACCGATTAATGAGTGCTTCAGTAAAAAATAACAAGCTTATTATTGAACACCAAAAAGAATTACTTAAGAATGAGATTAAAGCAATTGACAAAGAACGTGAAAGGTTAGCTCGCGATTTACATGATGAAATTGGAGCCCTGCTATCATATATAAGCATGAATCTTTCATCTATTCAGGAACTTCAAACTATTGAAAAAGTAAAAAGCAGTATTAATGAAAGCAAAAAAAATCTAGACGATAGCATTCAAAAAGTCAGGCAAATATCTCATTCTTTGCTTCCCCCAACTTTAGATTTATTTGGGTTAAAAGCAGCTATTGAAGAGTTCATCAATTCTCTCAGTAGTGAAATAATAATTGATTTTAGAAGTTTGCTTAACCTGGAAGATATTCCAAAGAGCAAAACCCTGCACCTTTATCGCCTGATTATGGAATTTACCAATAACTCAATAAAACATGCCAAATGCAGCCAAATCAACATTCACTTTTCTGAAGCAGCATCTCAATTTAAAGTTATCCTGTCTGATAACGGAAAAGGATTTGATTACGAAACAGCGATAAAAAAAGGAGGAATGGGACTCAAAAACATGGAAAGCCGATTAAACTCACTGGAAGCAAAATACAATATCTATTCCAACAATCAGGGAACACGTATAGAAATTTACTTACAAAAAGAAAATAAAAATGAGAAAGGTTGATATACTAATTGCCGACGATCATGATTTATTCAGATGTGGCTTAAAAGAGATTCTGCAATCTTTTGATTTTACAAACAATATAACTGAAGCATCTGATGGATTTGATGTTCTTACTTTTTTCGAAATGCAAGAACATGAAGTTGACATTTTGATTTTGGACATTCAAATGCCTCGATTAAATGGATTTGAAACTCTAAAAAAAATACGATCAAAATACGATAAGGTTAAAATAATTATCCTTACAATGATGATGCAGGAAAATATTATGGCCCAAATGCTAAAAGAAGACATAAACGGCTTCCTATCCAAAAATGCATCAAAAGAGGAATTAAAGAAAACACTGACCTCTGTTATTGAAAAAGGACATTGTTTTAATGAGGACATGATACGAATCATGCACCAGGCTTACCTAAACAAAAAGTTTATAAAAGAAAACAAAAATTTTATTAAACTTTCTGAACGAGAAACCGAAATTTTAAACCTCATTTGTCAGGAAAAGAAAGCAAATGAAATTGCTGAAGAATTAAGCATAAGCCCACGAACCGTTGAGGTACACAAACAAAATTTAATGGAAAAAACCCAAACCCGTAACACTGTAGGGTTGGTTCTTTATGCAATCAGGAATGGACTAATAAATCTCGTGTAACTACTTAATTGTATTTTAAGTATTATTACGTATCCCTGTTTTCAATAAGCAAACTATGTTTACATTAAATTCGATGCCTGTCGAACATTCATCTCATTGCTAATGGGGAGTTAATGATGAGGAAAAAAAGCAAGCTTGCCCAAGCTTGCTTTTTACTTAGTAAATTTTAATAATCTTATTCCCAAAAACTACTTTTTAACTTTTATTCGTTTTTCTTTTTGCACCACATATATGTTACCAAGAAATGTTTTATACTCTGCTCTAATTGACAATTTCCTATCAATCTCGCCACCTTTTCTTAGATAAAAAACAACCTCAGCTACCCCATTTTTATCGACCGGGAGATATCTTTCTGCAATCTTTTCTCCCTTATCATCATAGATATAGTTAAAAAACGTCACTCCGTTCTTCTTGCCCTCAAAAAACATCCTTACAACATACTTATATTCGGAAACCGTTTTATCAATTTCTTGAAAAACAAGCTTTGGGTAAATTGTTTTCTGTTCACCCGTTTTCTGATACTCGACCAAACCCGGCATTATAACACCCTTCTCATAAGGAACTTCAGCCATTAGCATCCCTTCGCTATAATATTTTTGCATTATACCATCTCGCTTACCCTCATTATAGTTGACCGTATAATACAAACTTCCGTCAGAATAAAAAGATTTTGTAAGCCCGTGCTTCTTCCCCATCTTATAGCAAATTTCATTATGAATGGTTTTACCATCTTCATAATACAAGCGGGAAATCCCATGTCGTTTGCCATCTTTATGCTCTATAGTTGACAACAATGTTTTATTCTTACGGTATTTTTTCAATACGCCATCAACACCGGGAGAAAGTTCTTCTGTTTCAACTTCGCTTGAAGAGTTCGTATTAAAGCCGCAAGAAATGATGAAAGAAAAAGCAATAAATAAAAGTGGTAATTTAATTAGAATGTTTTTCATTTTATCAATTTTGAAAATCGAAGGAAAGTTACATAAAATCTTCTTCAATTTTTCTAATTTCTTTAGGAGATAGGCCCAAAATTAAAAGCACCTTTTTATAGGCTTTTATTTTTGATTCTTCCTGAATAAAGTTACCCACAAAACGGTTTTCCCTGTTTGCTTTTTGTCTTTCCCGTTCAATGAAACGAAGTTGTTTCTTCATTTCTTCCGCTATCGCATGAATCTCATGTCTCAAATCCTGTCTTATCATAAATATATCCGTTTGGTTTACAAAACTAATACTTTTTAACGAAAGAGGTCAAGCCAAAACATTAAAAATCAAGCATGGAGACAATAGAGATTCTAATTATTAAAGGAAATTCCACACAATACATCCAGTAACAAAAGTTCGCAATTCCGCCTCTGGAAAGGGAAAACAGAAGATATTATTCGGAAAATCAGTAAATAATTACTTGTTAAATATTTTATGTTTATCTAATAAAGAAATTTCATTAAAACTTACTCATAAAAAAAGCATGCACAAAAAAACATGTGCCTGTTTTTTGTAAATTTAGTTTTGAAATCTCTAGACAAGGGTAATGATCTCCGTGCTTTACTTGGGTAAGAAAATCACATTACTTTCCGATACAAAAACGCCCGAAGATGTTTCCCAGGATTTCGTCAGTAGTTACTTCGCCGGTCACCTGCCCAAGATAGTACAAGGCATCGCGGATATCTATGGTCATTAAATCGGAAGGAGTGTTTTGTTCCAAAGCCTGCCTAATTTTTTCAATATCATCGGCAACACGTAAAAAAGCCTCGTAATGGCGCAGATTAGAAACAATGGTTTGATCCTTTATTCCTTCCCTGTCCACAGCTTTCATCAGGCAATCCGAAATTTCCTGGATATTTTCTTTACGCTTGGCCGAAATAAAAATTGTATCCTGATCCACATAATCTTTAAACCCTTGGGGAAGCTCAGCTAAATTATCGATCTTATTAGCGATCAGAATCAGCTTTTTATTTTCTTTTTCAATCAATGCACGATACTCATCAATTACCTCGCGGACTTCATCCAGGGTGGTTTCGGTTACATCAAACACATAGAGGATAATAGATGCCTGGGTTATTTTTTCGCGGGTACGTTCAATGCCAATGCTTTCAATCTCGTCGTCCGAATCGCGCAAGCCGGCGGTATCAATAAACCTGAAACTAAAGCCTTTAATCGAGATCACATCTTCGATAACATCACGGGTTGTTCCCGGAATTTCCGAAACGATTGCTTTTTCCTCGTTCAAAATGGCGTTCAACAAAGTAGATTTCCCAACATTTGGCTTCCCGATAATAGCCACCGGGATTCCTTGTTTAATGACATTTCCAAGTTTAAACGATTCGATCAGACGTTGAATTTCTTCATCCAGACTGTTCAGCAAATCAAGCAATTTACTTCTGTCGGCAAACTCCACATCTTCCTCGCCAAAATCCAATTCGAGTTCAATCAAAGAAGCAAAATCGACCAATTGCTGACGAAGAGTTTTTATGGTGGTCGAATAACCACCGCGCATTTGTTCCAGCGCCAGTTGGTGAGAGGTTTTTGAAGTGGAAGCGATCAAATCGGCAACTGCCTCGGCCTGCATCAAATCAAGTTTCCTGTTCATAAAAGCCCGGAAAGTATATTCGCCCGGTTCGGCCATGCCTGCTCCATGTTTTATCAGACTTTCCAAAATCCGTTGTTGAATATAAAGCGATCCGTGGCAGGAAATTTCCACCACATCTTCGCCAGTGTACGAATGAGGAGATTTGAACAGCGTAAGTAAAACCTCATCGATAACTTGTCCTTCGATTACAATTTTACCAAAATACGAACGATGGGATTCGGCTTCCATTAAATTTTTACCCTGAAAAATTTTTGCAGCAACAGCAACAGATTGCGGGCCAGACAAACGGATAAGGGCAATTGCTCCTGAACCCGATGGCGTAGCAATGGCAACGATGGTCCTGTTCAATAAAATATCTGTACTATTGTATTGCATAATTCCCAAATGTTTCTGACAAAATTACTTATTTATTTCTGAAATAATTTAAAAGGATGTACCTTTGTTATACATAAAAAATCAAGTACAACAACCAAATAGTTTACGCATGAGCATCCTAGTAAATAAAAATTCAAAAATCATTGTTCAGGGATTTACCGGAAGTGAAGGCACATTTCACTCTCAGCAAATGATTGATTACGGAACCAATATTGTGGGGGGGGTAACCCCAGCCAAAGGAGGGCAACTTCATTTAGGCCTGCCTGTTTTCAACACTGTTGAAGATGCCGTAAAAGAAACTGGAGCCGATACATCTATTATTTTTGTTCCCCCGAGGTTTGCTGCCGGTGCCATCATGGAAGCCGCACAGGCCGGAATCAAGGTTATTGTTTGTATTTCCGAAGGGATTCCTACCAAAGACATGATTAAAGTAAACGCTTTTATTTGTAACATGGATTGCCGTTTAATCGGGCCTAACTGCCCGGGAATCATCACCCCTGGTGAAGCCAAAGTAGGAATTATGCCTGGATTTATACACAGCAAAGGGAAAATAGGGATTGTATCCCGCTCAGGAACGTTGACATACGAAGCCGTGGATCAATTAACCAAATTGGGGCTCGGACAAAGCACAGGTATTGGTATTGGTGGCGATCCAATCATCGGAACAACAACCAAAGATGCGGTTCAATTATTTATGGACGACCCGGAAACCGAAGGCATTGTAATGATTGGTGAAATTGGCGGAAGCATGGAAGCCGATGCAGCAGAATGGGTAAAAGAACACGGAACCAAACCAGTGGTTAGTTTTATTGCCGGAGCCACAGCACCTAAAGGCCGAACCATGGGACATGCCGGGGCAATCATTAGTGGAAAAGACGATACCGCCCAGGCAAAGAAAGAGAAACTAAGAAGTTGCGGGATTCACGTGGTAGATTCGCCGGCCGATATCGGAAAAGCCATGAAAGAAATTTTAGAGAAAAAATAAGGGTTTTCAACCCACCCTAAATCCCCTCCCTTAAAAGAGAGGGGACTTTTTTTGAATTATATTTGACATTATGTTCGAGTTTCATAAAGATAAAGAACGTTATTTTAACATCCAGTACGAGATTTCAAAAAATCACATTATTCCTTTTATTGAACCCTTTATGGATTTAAAAAAGGAACTAAAGGTTTTGGAAATCGGCTGTGCCGAAGCCGGCGTTTTAAAAGCATTTCTGGAACTCGGACATCGCTGCACAGGGATCGAGTTAAGCGAAAAACGTGTTGAACTCGCTAAAATTTTTCTAAAAGAAGAACTTGAAAACGGCCGGGTTGATTTTATTGCCAAAGACATTTACGAGATTGATCCCGCCAAGGACCTCCCCCATTTATACGACCTGATTATTTTAAAAGATGTGATTGAACACATTCCCGAACAAGAAAAATTTGTACAGCACTTGAAAGATTTTTTATTCCCCGGCGGAAAAATTTTCTTTGGGTTTCCGCCCTGGCAAATGCCGTTTGGCGGGCATCAACAAATGTGTAAAAACAAAATCGCAGCCGCACTTCCCTGGTACCACCTTTTCCCGAAAGGCGTTTACCGGATGATGCTGAAAATGTTTGGCGAGAGCCGGGAAAAAATTGAGGCTTTGCTTGAAGTAAAAGAAACCGGCATTTCCATTGAACGTTTCCAGCGGATCATGCAAAAAGCAGGCTATAAAACACTAGCCCGGAAATTCTTTTTAATCAACCCGATTTACGAATACAAGTTTAATTTAAAGAGCAAAAAACAAGTTGGGTTTATTAGCGGAAGTGCTTATGTGCGGAATTTCTTTACAACAACGACATACTATTTAATAAGCTCCAAATCACAATAATCAGATAAATTCCAATTTCAAAAAACCCAACATTTAAATTTTGAACATTGGATTTTGGATGCTATTTATGTTTTGCTATTTGGAATTTAAAAACCTAACCTCTCTCTCAAGAGTTTATAGCCGCTCGCGCTTACCTTTAACTTGGCCCCACTTTTAAGAACCACAATGTGGCTGTCTTTTTCGTAGCGTTCAATTTTGTTCATTTCCTGCATATTCAAAATATACGAACGGTGAACCCTAACAAACTGGTGATGGTCGAGATGGCTTTCAAAATATTTCATGGTTTTTTCTTTCAAGTATCGCCCTTCCGCCGTATGTATCATCACGTAATCATCGGCTGCTTCAAAATAATGAACGTCTTTTATCGGGATTACCTGTATCTTTTGAGCGGTTCGAACCGCCACCCGGTTAATCAGCTCGGTTGAATCATCCATGGTTTGAATCAGGTTTTTAGTTTGTTCGGCAACCTGATCTTTATTGTTCAGTTTTTCACGAACCTTAGCTATTGCCTGTGCAAAACGGTCTTTCGAGTAGGGTTTCAATAAATAATCAACCGCGTTCATTTCAAACGCTTTAATGGCAAACTGGTCGTAAGCCGTTGAAAAAATAACCAAGGGTTTCAGATCGAGCAGCTCCAACATTTCAAAACCCGTAAGCTTTGGCATCTGGATATCCAGAAAAATCACTTCCGGTTTGTATTCCTGAACCACCTGAATCCCCTTGAAACCATCGGAAGCTTCAGCAATCACATCAAACTCAGGGTAGGTTGATAAATAGTGCAATAGTAAATCCCTTGCGGGTTGTTCGTCGTCGATAATAATGGTGCGTATTTTACTCATCGGTTTGATAAACTTTGGGTATATATAATTGTACTTCGAATTCGTTTTCGGTTTTATTTATTTTTAATAAATCACTGTGTTTATAAATTAATCGCAAACGGTTGCGAATATTTTTCAATCCAATTCCGGCTCCTTTTTTAACGCTTGTAGTACTCTCATAATTGTTTACAATGCGAATAAAAACATGATCGGGCTGCATCTTACATTCGGTGCGGATTACAATTGGCTCGGTGCTTTCATAAACACCGTGTTTTAACGCATTTTCGTACAAAGGCTGCAAAATCATAATCGGTATGGCTGTTTCTTTGCAAACCTCGTCCACATCAAATTCAAATTGCAGTCGATCGCCAAAACGAATTTTTTCAATATCTAAATATCGTAAAATATTTTCTAATTCCTGTTCCAGTTTAGTAAAACGGCTGTCGTTTTTAGAAACCGTGTACCGTAAAAAATCGGATAATTTTATAATCATTTCCTGTGCTTTTGGGGCATTGGAAATGGTTAAGGAGCTAATGCTGTTGAGGCTGTTAAACAAAAAATGCGGGTTGATTTGCGACTTGAGCAGGTTCAGCTCGCTCTCGTTCACCATGTCAATCAATTTTAATTCTTTGGTTTTCTTTTCCTTTAAATCGTTATAATAAATAATAAGGTAATAAATCAGCGAAATAATCGAATACAGGAAAACGGCACTAATAATACGCCAGGGAATACTTGTTTCTAAGAAGGTCGCATAGTCCATATCATTAAGAATCCTGTTCACCAAAAATGTTCCCAGGGCAATCCAGATAACCGTTATTAAAATCATGCTGGCCAAATGATTAACCAATAATGAAGCGATTGAAGTTTGCGAAGGACTATTGTAACGGGCTACGTAAAATAATGCCAGGCTAAAAACGCCGAACAAAACATTAAACACAATCGAATCAACCCAGGCATGAAGCGGTGCTACATCATAAAACCAATAAAGAGTCATAAAATGCATGCCCATTAAAAGCATCCAAATGATGACATACAGCAAAATCAGTTTTTTATTTTCCGCTATCGGATGAACCATCTCCTAATAACTTTTAACATCGCCGCCACCAAAAATAGCCACACCTTTAATAATCAGTTGGCCTTTGGCATCTTCGGTTTGTTTAATAACAGTCCTTTTATCTTTAAACTCGCCAAATATAGAAACAACATCTGCATGGATATTCCAATCGGAGGGCACTACCATCGACATCCCCCCAAAAATACAGGTAACTTCCAAAACATTTGTTCCTTCCGCCAAGTTAGCTTTTGTTAAATCAATTTCAGTCCCGCCAAAAATATTGGTGATTTTTCCGCCTCTAAATTCCTGGTTCGCAATTTTACGCTTCGAACCGCCAAATATATTTACTTCATCCAAGTAGCCTGGGCCAACATTATTTCCAGATGTTTCCTGATGATAAAGGGACCTGTTTGAGCGATGAACAAAAATAAGTGAAACTCCTACAATTATTAATATAGAAGGCCAAAAAACATCCCAAAAATCAAATGGCAAACTAAATGTTCGCTTCATTAAAAACAACATTCCAATGGCAAATACAATATAACCTACGGGCTTATCTTTATGGTTCAATATTTGAATCAGACCAACAACAATCAATATCATGGGCCATGAAAGAAGCACATGTCTCACATTATACGACAAATAACCAAAATTGGAAGCCAATAACAAGAAGCCAAAAGCTACGGCAATTATTCCTAAAACAGCTCTCCTGTTTTTTACATAAGGGGGTCTATAATCGTTCAATTCTTCCATTTTTATACCAATTAAATTCTACTACAAAGATATAATGCTATGCAAATTACAAAAAATGTTAATCGGTGAATGAAGGTTTCAAAGGGGTAAAAACATTTTTTTGTACTTTTGTTTCCATGTCAAGTGATTTTTTCAGTCCGCAACAAACCAGTTTAGCCCGTTGGGCCAAAGCTTTATCGCACCCGGTTCGTATATATATTATGCAACACCTTTCCGAACAATCTTGTTGTTACAGCGGTGATTTGGCCGAAGAATTACCCATTGCCCGTTCCACTTTATCACAACATTTAAAAGAACTCAAAGAATCAGGCTTGATCCAAGGCGAGATAAACCCACCTAAAATCAAGTATTGCATCAACAAAGAAAACTGGGAAGCAGCAAAAAAACTATTCATAAATTTCCTAGATAAATAAAAAAATTTCTACCTTTGTTTCGTATTTTTACGAAATACTAACAAAAATAATATAAGTCATGAAAATAAAAGTATTGGGAGCCGGATGTGCAAAATGCAAATCCCTTGAAAAACAAACCCGGAAAGCCGTTGAAAAAGCCGGAATTGAAGCTGAAATAGAGAAAGTTGAAGACATTGTTGAAATTATGAAATACAATGTAATGCTCACACCTGCACTCGTTGTTGACGAGAAAGTAATATCAAGCGGGAAAATTCTTTCAGTTGATGAAATTATTAACCTTTTAAAATAGAAAAAATGAAAAAACTCGCTTTATTTTTATTCGCGCTAGTACTGTCATTTAACCTAAGTGCCCAACAAAGTAAAGAAAAGAAAGAAGCTCAAATCGACAAAAAAGTGGAAGTATTTTATTTCCATGGAACCAGACGGTGTATGACATGTAAAGCCGTAGGAAATGTTGCAAAAGATTTTCTTGAGGAAAATTATGCCAAAGAAATAAAAAGCGGATTGGTTGCTTTTCATGATATAAATTATGACGAAGCTGAAAACAAAGCACTCGCAAAACAGATGAACATCACAAGTTCAAGTTTAGTTGTGAAGAAAACATCCGGTTCAGACATTAGTATAGAAAACATAACAAACCTTGCGTTCCTTAATGCACTCAAAAGCCCGGAAAAACTGAAAGAAGCAATTAAAAAAGAAGTGGAAAGTATTATCTGATGGAAGCCCTGACGGAATTAATCCAAAATTCAAACATTCCTTTTGTAACGGCATTTTTGCTCGGGCTGATTACAGCTATCAGCCCTTGCCCTTTGGCTACAAATATTACGGCAACAGCCTATATTAGCAAGGATATCAGCAACAAATACAGGGTGTTTTACCAAGGACTAATTTACACTGCCGGACGGGTTATAAGTTATACCTCTTTAGGAATAGTTATTTACTTTGGAGCCAGCACTTTTAACATCTCCAGTTTTTTTCAAACCTATGGAGAAAAGTTATTGGGACCATTGCTGATTATATTCAGCATTTTTATGCTAAACATAATCCCTGCAAAAGCAGGTTTTCTTGGTAAGCTGCAAAAGAAATTCGAGGGTAAAAAACACTTTACCTACTTAAACACTTTATTGTTGGGAATTATTTTTGCACTTGCGTTTTGCCCCTTATCAGGCGTTTTTTATTTTGGCATGCTGATCCCGATGACGCTATCAACCACCGGCGGCTTATACCTCCCGGTTTTATTTGCAATTGCTACGGCTCTGCCTGTTATTCTCATTGCCTATTTATTAGCTTTTACTGTTTCAGGAATAGGACGCACGTATAATAAAATCAAACAATTTGAATTTTGGTTCCGCAGAATTGTAGCTTTGATTTTTGCAGTTGTTGGAATTTATTTTACAATAATTTTCTATATCATTAATTAAGATGAGATCACTAACAAAGAAATTATCTTTTTTGGATCGCTATTTAACCGTCTGGATTTTTACAGCCATGCTGATTGGAGTTCTTTCGGGCTATTTATTTCCTGATATAGCAGGTTTCTGGGATCAATTTCAATCCGGCACAACAAATATCCCGATCGCTATTGGATTAATTATTATGATGTACCCTCCTTTAGCAAAAGTTAAATACGAAACACTGAGCAGCGTATTTAAAAATTTTAAAATACTTGGGCTATCCCTGGTTCAAAACTGGTTGATCGGACCGATATTAATGTTTGCACTTGCTATTCTTTTTTTACAAGATTACCCACATTACATGGCCGGTTTAATTTTAATCGGATTAGCCAGGTGCATTGCCATGGTTATTGTTTGGAACGATTTGGCGAAAGGAGATACCGAATATGCAGCAGGACTGGTTGCTTTTAACTCTATTTTCCAAATCCTGTTCTTTTCGTTTTACGCCTACATTTTCCTGACACTTTTACCTGCGTGGTTCGGCATTCAAACGTTTACTGTAAACATCACCATAAGGCAAATTGCAGAAAGTGTTTTTATTTACCTGGGCATACCTTTCATTGCTGGATTTTTAACCCGTTTCATTTTAATCCGGGTAAAATCAAAAGAATGGTACCAAAACAAATTTATCCCCAAAATTAGTCCGCTGACCTTGGTTGCTTTACTGTTTACTATTTTTGTTATGTTTTCTTTGAAAGGAGAATATATCATTAAGATCCCTTTCGACGTTGTTCGTATTGCCATTCCCTTGGTTATTTATTTCATCATCATGTTTTTTACCTCTTTTTTCATGGGAAAAAAAGCGGGTGCTGATTATCCCAAAACAACAACCATTGCCTTTACTGCAGCCAGTAATAATTTTGAATTAGCCATTGCAGTGGCAGTAGCGGTATTCGGGATCAACTCAGGAGAAGCCTTTGCGGCGGTTATCGGACCACTGGTAGAAGTTCCGGTTCTTATATCATTAGTTAACGTAGCCTTAAGACTACAGCAAAAGTATTTCATCAAAAAATAGATAAACTAAAATGCTTAAGAAGAAAATACTAATCATGCTGATACTGATTGCAGCATGGTACTTATTATATACAAACCTGCAACACATCGCAGATTTCCTGACATTTGATTTGCTTATGCTGGACAGAAATTCACATTTTGCAAAATCGTTAAATTTCTTTGTTTTTGAGACCCCAAAAGTATTTTTGCTCCTCACCCTCATTATATTTTTTGTAGGGATTATCCGCAGCTTTTTCAGTCCGGAAAAAACAAAAAAAGTATTGGAAGGAAAATCTTTATTTACCGGAAATGTTTTAGCCGCTTTATTAGGAATCGTTACACCTTTTTGTTCCTGTTCGGCAATTCCTTTGTTTCTGGGATTTGTAGAAGCTGGAATCCCACTTGGCGTTACGTTTTCATTTCTTATTGCGGCTCCGCTTGTAAATGAAATTGCCGTTGGCATGCTGGTTGATTTTGTTGGCTGGAAAGTTGCCCTTATTTACATTTTAACAGGCTTAACTATTGCCATTTTTTCAGGCTGGATCATCGGAAAATTAAAGCTAGAAAAATACGTTCAGGATTGGGTGTACCAAGTCAAAAGCAATCAAAACGGGCTTCAAGAAGAAAAAATCACCTGGAATGGACGAATCAACTACGGACTCTCAACCGTTAAAGATATTGTTGGAAAAATTTGGATATACATTGTACTGGGGGTAGCTGTTGGTGCAGGAGCCCATGGTTACATTCCCGAAGATTACATGGTTTCATTAATGGGCAAAAACACTTGGTATTCGGTGCCTTTATCTATACTAATCGGGATACCACTTTATTCAAATGCAGCAGGCATCATCCCACTGGTTAGTGTTTTGATTGAGAAAGGAGCCATTTTAGGAACGGCTCTGGCGTTTATGATGTCGGTTATCGGGCTTTCTTTACCAGAAGTAATTATTCTAAAGAAAGTTTTAAAAGTTCGGATGCTGGTTATATTCGTCGCAATTGTAGCCTCCGGGATTTTAATTGTGGGCTTTCTGTTTAATCTGATTTCAATAGAAAATTTAATGACGCATTAAAACCCCGTAAATTCAAAAACGGTTTTATCATATTTTCTAAAACATAAAAAAAGCCCCTTGCTTTGGCAAGGGGTTTTTTGTTATTCTAGTTCAGTATTATTTAAAACCTTGACTTTAGCTTCAAGAATCTTGACTTCATTCTTGGCTTTTTTGATTTTCTTCTCAAATTCTTCTTTTAACAAATCAGCATTTTTCGACTGAGCAAAGAAACCCATGTTGTTTTCCCAAAGAATAATATCATCTTTAATTTTATTGATTTTATTCACCAAGAAGTTACGTTCACGATAAAGCATATTCCGTGACTCCCGGGTATCTTTCAAATTTTCAAATTTCGCTTTAAATTTAACGGCATCTACTTCGGCCACTTCAATTTTGAGCTTATTCATTTTATCATCCAACACTTTTCGGAATTCTTTCTGGATTTTATCTTTTTCTTTGATTGGCACATGGCCAATGTCCATCCATTCGCGTTGAAAATCTTTAAAATATTTTAGATTCTCATTTTTATCATCCCCAAAATCAAAATTCCTGATTTTCTCAATCAGTTCTTTTTTAGCTTCCAGGTTATCTGCTTCGCGTTCGTGAGCATGAGAATAGAATTCAGATTTACGATTAAAAAACTCATCGCAAGCTGCCCTGAAACGTTTCCAAACTTTATCAGAATATTTTTTAGGAACAGGACCAATGGTTTTCCACTCTTTCTGAAGACTAATTAAATCATTGGTGGTTTTTTGCCAGTCGTCACTATCTTTGATAGCTTCGGCTTTAACACACAATTCAATCTTCTTGTTATAATTTTCTAGTTGCTGCTGTTTTAATGCATTAAAAAATTCTTTTTTATTGTCAAAGAATCCATTCAGACTTCCTTTAAAACGATCCCAAATTTCATCGTTATGCTTTTTAGGAGCCGGGCCTATTCCACGCCAAATCTCCATCAACTCGTTTATTTTATCGGTTTGAGCCTGCCAGTCTTTCACCGTTTTAAGCTCAACAGCAGCAAGTTCGTCAGCTTTTTCACAAAGAGCCGTTTTTTGCTCCAGGTTTTGCTTTTGGGTTTCGTGAATATTGTTGTAATAGTCTTTTCTTCGCTCGTTTATTTTATCGGTAGCGGCTTTAAAACGATCCCAAATTTCATCTTTCTGATCACGCGGTACAGGTCCAATTTCTTTCCACTGATCGTGATATTTTTGAAGTTCTTTGAATGATTTAATGATAGATGTTTCAAGCAATAGCTCTTCAGCTTTTTCGCAGAGTTCAATTTTTTGCTCCAGGTTTTTCTTCAGGTCAAGATCACGGAGTTCTTTATTGATCTTTACTTTATCAAAAAACATTTCTACCAAAAAGTGGTAGTTCTGCCATAAATTATTGATTTCTGTTTGAGGAACCACTCCAATTTCTTTCCAACGATCCTGGAGCACATTAAACTCATCGTACGTTCTTTTAAGTGTTTCTTCCGAATTAATGAGTTCTTTCAAATCTTCCAAAACCTGCTTTTTCAATTCCAGATTTTTAGTTTTCAGCTCCTCTAACTGCGCATTATATTTTGCCTTATTTTGTTTGTAAATATCAAACAAAAGGTTAAATTTTTCTTCTAATTCGTCCGCTTTATCTTCAAAATCTTCTTCAGCTCCTCCCTCATCAATAAATGCTTTCAAACGTTCTTCTTTCAAAGCTTTTCCCAAACGCAGAAAATTCACTTTCAATAAAGCAACTTTTTGTTTGATCACATTTACATCTTCTATCTGAACAGCCTTTTCCAAAAGAGCAACAAGATGTTCCCGATCCAGTTCTTCATAATTAATAACTTCTTCGGACTCTTCTGTTTCTTCCGAATTTTCACCCAAAGATTTTTCATCTTCTTCCGATTCTTCATCGGAGGCTTCCTCTGATTCTTCTGATCCTTCGTCAACAGATTCTTCCGAATCTACGTCCGTGGTTTCTTCAGCTTCGTCTGAAACTTCATCTGCAATTTCTTTCGATTCTTCCGAATCTTCAGCCACAGTATCTTCCGGTTCTTCCGAATCTGTTTTTGATTCTTCTTCTACAAAATCATCTTCGGACTCAGCTTCCACAACATCATCCGCTTCTTCCGAAACAACAATTTCTTCAACAGTTTCTTTTTCATCTGTCTCTGTTATTGCTTCATTACTTTCTACAGGATTTGTTTCCGGTGCCTGGGTGGGTTGTTCTACTTCTGCTGCTTCGTTTTCTTTATTTTCTGCAACAGCTAATTTTTCGTCTTTGTTTTGGTCCTTTTCAGGTTGAGGTTTTTGTGCTTCCATTTTTCTGCATTTAAAACAGTTGAAGAATTCTCTTCCGACAAGCGGAATATGATTTTGATCTTTTTTTTATTTTATTTCTATTCCTTAAACCAACGCTTAAAACATTGGTTAACAAAATGTATTTTTATTAAATGGTTTGCAAAAATAAGAATAATTTGACTGGAACAACAAGAATTATACAATCTTAATGGGTTTAATCAAATGCTGGCTTGCTAAAGATATAAAAACCAGCATTAAACATTAATGTAAATGGCTTTTTATAATTACTATAATAATTGCCGGTTAAACTTACAGGTCCTATTGGAGTATTAATTACCAAACTTGCCGACAATAAATAGGTCATATCTGAAAAGCGTTTAGCATAATACGCTTGTAAAGAACCGGCCTCTTGTTTAATCAGGTTTTTGGGCAAAAAAACATAACCTGAAAGATGTAATTCTATTGATTTATAAATATTCGTTATACTTCTGGGACCAAATGCAATATAATTGTAGGATCTGTAATTTGGTAAAAACATCAGGTTGCTTTCCAGCGTAGGCACAAACTGATGAGCTGCCAAGATTGAGGCTGTATAATTATTAAAAAACGAGCGGTTCGACAAATAAAGCTCTGCATAAACACCCATTTTCCATGCTTTAAAAAAGCTCACATAAGACTCTAAACTTGTGTTGAACTGATAATATGAATGATAAGTTTCGAAATCAATAAAATCCCTGTCATCATTTCCAAAAACGCCAGGGTAATGAGTTTCTTTTCCCCAAACATAACGAAAAGTTGTAGTAAACTTCACTCCGTCTGTAGCAAATTGTTTACGATTCAACGTATTATATTCATATTTAATGTATGATGAAAAGAAATAGAACTTGGTTAAATCGGTAATATCGGTACTTGAAAAATCATTGGTATGATAATACTCGTCCCGTGTTTCACCATATGTAAAACCGAGCATTGCTTTTGAACGGTTACTGAGAGGAGTTCCTATAAATGCCCGCAAATAATCTTCGGTTTGAACCAGGTACGAAGGATCCGGATCATCCACAAAGTAAGTCGAATTTTTAAAATAATCTTTGGTATGCAAAGTATATTCAAATTGCAGATAAACCGGGTGTGTCTTGGGGTAATCAATCCTGACCTTTGCATTCCCACCGGTATAAAAACGCCCGAAACTCATCTCCAACGAATAATCGATGGCCCGTTTACCGAAAAATTTATAATGTAATCCTAGAAAGCCCTGATTATAAGATTTTGAAGACAAATTACCACCAAACTCGACTAAAAAATGATCCACTTTTTTTACATCCAGATTTAGATTATAATGACCGGTTTGCGGGTTATAAATCAATCGGGGGTAAACCGAACGTATTTTATCATCGGCAACCAAACCATAATAATCGTTTTTAAAATCAGATAGCGTAAGCAAACGCCTATCTTTAGTGCCAATTTGACGATTTACATATTGCGATTGTGCCTCATTAAGCCCATTCACAATAATAGAATCAATAACAATAGACGGTTTTTTATAATAAAAATTCAACCTTGAACGAAATAATGAATCGGGATTGCTACGACGATCAACCAAAGATTCAATCATATCCATCTGCTTAATAGTATGCACATAACCACTATCGATAAACTCTTGTGCCCGGCTGAAATCGGTAACATTCATACTTCCCAATTCAGGTTTAATTAACACACCTTTACCGGGAATGTAATTATAATCTGTTTTTTCCATCAACATATTCTGAAGTTGGGAAATAACATCATCATCTTCGGGTGGACTAAAATTTGAAGCCGATTTACTGCCTATAATAACATCCGGTTCAAAAACGCGGTAGGCAACATCCACCGGAAAATTGTTATACATCCCTCCATCAAACAATAAACGTCCGTTTACACGCATGGGCGAAAAATAAAAAGGAACAGCCATTGAAGCCCGCAAAGCATCGCCCAACTGACCATCTTTTAAAACATACTCATCATTAGCTTCAATATCGGCAGCTACACACCTGAACGGAACATACAAACTATCAAAATTATAATTGGCAGCTGCACTAGGTCCCGAAAATATCTCCATAAACGTAAAATCCATAACATGCGTTGGAACCAGGGTGAAGGACAAACGCGGGTCAAAAGTCTCATCAATCCTAAAAGGAATGCTGACCCATGAGGAGTTGTCTTCCAAAAATTTATAATAGTGTTTGTATTTTTTATTGATCTCGCCACCGGCCCATTCCATAAATTCAGAAGAAGTCATTAACTTTTCTATCTCCTCGGGCGAATATCCCGAAGCATAAAGTCCGCCAACAATTGCGCCCATAGAAGTTCCGGCAATATAATCAATCGGAATATTATATTCTTCCAAAGCTTTTAACACCCCTATGTGTGAAAATCCTTTGGCTCCCCCCCCACTTAAAACGACAGCTACTTTTTGAGCTCCGGCAAAATTTGCCAGTAGAAGGATAAAAAATATCGGTAATATTTTGCGAAACAGATACATCGAAAATGAATTTCAAGAATAAAAACAATCCTTAAAATTAAATAATATTAACCGGATAAAAAAAATCCCGCTTTTAAAAAAGCAGGATTTTTTACAAAATGTTTTTTTAAATCTTTGAAAGAGCATTTTCCAAGTCGTGAATAATATCATCCACATCTTCAATTCCAACCGAGAGCCTTACCAAATCATCAGTAATACCGGCAGCTTCACGTCCTTCTTTGGTAAGTTTTGAATGGGTCATTGAAGCCGGATGTTGAATCAATGTTTCAATTCCGCCAAGTGAGACGGCTAAAAGTGCGAGTTCAACATTATTCATCAATGTTTCACCGGCAGCATAGCCGCCTTTCAACCCAAAGCTAATCATTGAACCGGGGCCATCCATTTGTTTTTTTGCCAATTCATATTGAGGATGGGATTTAAGTCCCGGATAATTGATCCATTCAACTTTAGGATGATTTTCCAAAAACTCGGCAACTTTCATGGTATTTTGTTGCGCTTTATCGATCCTGATCGACAATGTTTTTAAACCACGGCGGGTCATGTACGCCTGATGCGGATCCATGTTACATCCCATGTTAACCATCATGGTGCGAAGTTTTTTATAATCTTCTCCCGTTTTCGCGACAACAATACCGGCAACAATATCGGCATGGCCATTGATAAATTTAGTCATCGAATGAAGCACTATATCCACTCCAAACTCTAAGGGACGTTGCAAATAAGGACTGCAAAATGTATTATCTACACACACTTTAATATCATGTTTGTGAGCCAGATCAGCAATTGCTTTCAAATCGGCCAATTTCATGGTAGGATTGGCCGGAGTTTCTAAATAAATCAATTTTGTATTTGGCTTAATTGCATTCTCTACATTCTTGATATCTGAGCTATCTACAAATGTTGCTTCTACTCCAAATTTTGGATAAATTGTTTCCAAAACACCTCTCGAAGGTCCGTAAAGGGCTTCGGTACAAACAACGTGTTCACCTTTGCCAAGATAGGTCATGTAAACCGTATTTACAGCTCCCATTCCTGATCCTGTTGCAATTCCGCCAAAGCCATTTTCTAAATCGGCCACGGTATTTTCCAAATCTTCAATGGTCGGGTTTCCTAAACGTGTATAAATATACCCGTTACTTTCTCCGGAAAAACATTGAGCACCATGTTTGGCACTTTCAAATTGAAAGGTTGATGTTTGATAAATAGGAGTTACTGCACTCCCTTTGTTGTCTTTAATTCCTCCGGCATGAATTAATTTCGAATTAAATCCAGCTTTTTTTATATCCATTTTTTCTATATTTTTAATCGGTTAAAGAGTGCAAATATAGCGTTTAATTAAATATAATCCTTTCTGGCTACGCTATCTATACTTATTTATAAGTAATTTAGAACGATCAAAAAACTACACCATGACAAAAAAAAGATGCCAGTGGCCCGGAGCCGACGAATTAATGCTAAAATACCATGATGAAGAATGGGGCGTTCCGATTTATAACGATGACAAACTTTTTGAATTTATTGTACTGGATGGATTCCAGGCTGGCTTAAGTTGGAAAACGATATTGCATAAACGCGAAAATTTCAGAAAAGCTTTCGACGGTTTTGATGCCCGTAAAATTTCAAACTACAGCGAAGAAAAGGTTCAGGAATTACTTAAAGATAAAGGGATCATCCGAAATAAGCTCAAAGTAAGAGCCACCATTACCAACGCCAAAGCTTTCCTGGAAGTTCAAAAAGAATTTGGAAGTTTTGACAAATACATCTGGCAATTCACCGCTCACAAAACCATTAATAACAAGCTACGTTCACTCAAAGAAATGCAGGTTACGTCACCCGAATCGGATGCGATGAGTAAAGATTTAAAAAAACGCGGATTTAAATTTGTGGGATCAACCATTTGTTATGCCTTCATGCAGGCAGCAGGTATGGTGAACGATCATACGGTTGATTGTTTCAGACACCGGGAACTCAACTAAAAAAGGCCATCGAACCGACAGCCTTTTCACCCATTAAAACATTCAACTTTAGAACGGCCAAAAATTATTATCGTTCCAAATATCTTCTTTCAAATCTTCGTTTAAGCGGTGCAACAAATGGTGATGTGTTTTTTCCCAGTCGGCCAGCATCTGGTACATTTCTTTTTCGTTCGGGTCGGTGGCGGTTTCGGCGCGGCTTGAGTAAACTTCAATCGCCCGGTTTTCAAAATCGATAGCCGCCGAAATGGCTGCAGCCTCAAAACTTGCCGCACTAATTTGTGCCTTGATTTCTTTGGTTAAAATTTCAACCGCATCAGTATCATCTACCTGATTGGGTGGCTCATTTTTTAGGAACTCATGGTTCTTCTCATAATTGGCAAACTGACGGGAAAGAAAACCGATATGTTCATCTTCTTCCTCGGCCATCATGGTAAAGATTTTACGAACCGCTTCGCTTTCGGTTTGTTTAGCAATGTTCGAATAAAATGCTTTGCCACGGCGTTCGAGCAAAATAGCTGTTTTTAAAATATCGCTTGCGCTTTTG
The DNA here is from genome assembly GCA_963664245.1 of Bacteroidales bacterium. GTDB lineage: Bacteria > Bacteroidota > Bacteroidia > Bacteroidales. The sequence goes on along the minus strand of OY760934.1, from coordinate 73,779 downwards.
GTTTCCATAAGTAGTTATTTAGGTATTAAAATATCGGATTATTTATATACAAAATTAACGCTTTTTTATTTATCAAACAATTAAATCGATTCTTCTAATTTACAAGTTTTCGGGCAGAATTTCAATATCTTTGTATAAATGAAAGCAATCCCTGACATACTTTTAAACCTTTACAAGAAATGGTCCGGTGAAGAGGGCAGCAAGATTAAAGCGATCAGCAGTGCCGGTTCGAACCGGAAATATCACCGGATAACAGGCTCAACACAAAGCGTTATTGGAACGTTTAATGAGGACAAAAAAGAAAACGAGGCTTTCTTTCATTTTTCCGAAACGTTTTTCAACGAGGGGTTAAATGTTCCGAAAATCTATTCCATCGATCAAAACCGAACCTATTATTTACAGGAAGACTTGGGAGATCAGTCGTTATTCTCATTAAGAATGAGCGAAGCTAAAGAGAAGCTTTCAGAAAACACCAAAAAGCTGTACAAAAAAAGCCTGGACGAACTAATAAAATTCCAAATCCGGGGAATCGAAAAAATTGATTTTAATTATTGTTACCCAAGGCAGGCCATGGATCGCCAGGCTTTTTTGTGGGATTTAAATTATTTCAAATATTATTTCCTCAAGCCGCAAAACATTCTTTTCGACGAGCAAAAGCTGGAGGACGATTTTCATGCGTTTATTGATTTGCTTTTAAAGGCCGATAAAAAACATTTTATTTACCGTGATTTCCAGGCCCGGAACATCATGATAAAAAACCATGAACCTTATTTTATCGATTTCCAGGGCGGACGAAAAGGAGCCTTACAATACGATCTGGCTTCGGTTTTGTACCAGGTAAAAGCTCAAATTCCTGATGAGACAAAAAAAGAGTTTATTGAGCATTACCTGAATGAATTAAAAAAACACAAGAAAATTTCATCGGAAGAATTTTTAGCTCACTTTTACCCTTATGTCTTGATCCGTTTAATCCAGGTTATGGGAGCTTACGGGTTTAGGGGATTGATTGAAAAACGAAGCCATTTTCTGGAAAGTATTCCTTTGGCTGTTGAGAGCTTAAGAAATGCCCTTCCAGATTTTTCATTTTTAGATATGCTTCCCGAACTTAAAAAATGCATCCTGGATTTAACAAGAAACAGCAGGGCTCAAAAACCAACCTCCGATCTACTGGTTCACATAAAAAGCTTTGCTTATAAAAACGGCATCCCGAAAGATGAGAGCGGGCATGGAGAAGGCTTTGTTTTTGATTGCCGGGCATTGCCAAACCCGGGAAGACTTGAGCAATACCAATACCTTAGCGGAAAAGATATTTCGGTGATAAATTATTTAAAAGAACACAAAGAAATATTTGAATTTCAAGATCATGTTTTTCAACTGGTGGATCAATCCATTAACAATTACATCCAACGAAAATTCACCAACTTAACCATTAATTTTGGATGTACGGGAGGTCAGCACCGCTCGGTGTTCTTTGCCGAAAGCTTAGCTAAACATTTGCGCGAAAAATACGACATCAACATAAAACTTACTCACACTAATCAAAACAACTGGAAACTAAAAAACGACAGCTATGAGTAAAAAAATGTGCAAAACCAAAAACGATGTTTTGAAGAAAAAAGTAAAATACCCAAAATACGAATGCAAAGTATGCGGAGAAACAGCCGCTAAAGAAAAACATTTATGCAAACCTAAAAAATCGAAGTAATGAAAGCCTTGATTTTTGCAGCCGGACTTGGCACCCGTCTACACCCCCTTACGATATCAAAACCAAAAGCTCTGGTCGAGATAAAGGGCATTAGTTTACTCGAACAAAATATTTGCAAACTACGTGATGCCGGTATTAGCGAAATTGTTGTCAACGTTCATCATTTTGCAGATCAAATCATCGAATACATTGAAAAAATATTTTGGGGAATCCCGGTACACATCTCGGACGAAAGCAATTTACTTTTAGACACCGGAGGCGGGTTAAAAAAAGCAGCCCATCATTTTCAGGACGAAGCGTTTTTGCTTTACAACGTTGACATCATCAGCGATATTGATTTGAGTAAATTAATCGCTTATCACAAAGAGCACTCCCCCATCGCCACGCTTGTGGTTAAAAAACGCAAAACAAACCGTTACCTTTTGTTCGACCAACAAAACCAACTAAGTGGCTGGCGGAACATCAAAACAAAAAAAGAAATTTTAAAAAACGATATAAAGAACCCGAAAGAATTAGCCTTTAGCGGCATACATGTGGTCGATCCTGAAATCTTTAAATTTATGCCAAACAAAGATGTATTTTCGATGATTGATTTATATTTGGACGTGTGCAATAAAAAAAAGGTTTTGGCATACATCGACAACGAATCAGAATGGATGGATGTTGGGAAAATTGCCCAGCTCAAGAAACTAAACAAATAGCATGGAGACTTTTTTAGGAAAAACCGCCCAACATATTTTTAAAAATCACACCGACGAAATCTCCGACCTGTGCATTGTGTTGCCAAACCGAAGAGCCAGCCTGTTTTTACGGAAACACCTGGCGCAGTTATTCAAAAAAAACATTTGGAGCCCACAGGTATTTTCAATCGAAGATTTTGTTTTTGAGCTATCCGGCTTAACAATCATTGACAATGTTTCGCTGCTGTTTGAACTCTACGAAATCCACAAGATAATTACAAAAGACAAAGCCCAGGAATTTGACGAATTTACCAAATGGGCGCAGGTGCTGGTGCAGGATTTTAACGAGATTGACCAGCACATGGCCAATGCAAAAGGCATCTTCAGTTACTTAACCGACTTGAAAGAACTCACCAACTGGAACCCCGAACAACTCAAACCAACCGAGTTCCAGAAACAATACATTTCGTTTTTTCAATCGCTTTACATTTATTATGAATCGCTAAACAAAAACCTGTCCGGACGAAAAGCTGCCTATGCCGGAGCAGCCTATCGTTTTGTGGCAGAACACCTCTCTGAAATCAAAAAAAACATCCGTTGGAAGAAAATCATTTTTGCCGGGTTTAATGCCTTATCTATTGCCGAAGAACGCATTATTTTCGGGTTGGAACACGACGGGTTTGCCGAAGTTTTATGGGATGCCGACCAATACTTTTTCGAAAAACAAGAAAACAGCATTTATCCCGAAGCCGGGTTATTTCTCCGCAAGCACAAAAATCAATACAAGCAGGATAATTTCCGGTGGATTTTTGACCAATTAAAAACCGAAGAAAAAAACATCCGAGTTTACGGTGTTCCGAAGCTGGTTGGTCAAGCCAAACTTTGCGGACAAATTTTGAGCGAACAGCCCGAAATTTTACAAGACAACCACAACTCGGCCATCGTTTTAGCCGACGAGAACCTGCTGTTTCCTACCCTTAACTCCCTACCCGGAATTACCGAGTTGAACGCCACTATGGGCATTCCTTTAATGTCGACTCCGATTTACGATTTTCTGTCAGTCATACTCGATCTACATTATAAATCGCAAATGCTCCAAAAACTGCAACAAAAAAACAAAGCGGTTTTTCATTTAAAAAACATCCTAAAAATCCTCAAGCATCCGGTCATCAACGATATTGGGGACCCTATTTTTGACGCGGATATTGAAATATTTCAGCAAAGAACAAACGAGCTATCTGCTTCAAACAAAATCTTTTTTAGAGCGGATGAAATCATCCGGCATTTTAATTCGGGGAACCCACTTTTAAAACTTATTTTTCAGCAGTGGGATCAAACAGAAACTATTCTCAGCAACAGCGGACAAATCCTTGAAATAATTAGGGATGCTTATATTTTGAAGCAAAAAGAAAGCGGGTTCAACCTAAAAATTGAAATTGAATACGTCTACCTTTTTAGCCTGGTTTTAAACAAAATAAAACATTACCAGTCCAAATACAAAGCGATCAATTCGCTAAAATCGTTTATTTCTTTTTTCAACCAGCTAAGCAAAGCCGAGAAACTCTCGTTATATGGCGAACCTTTACAGGGCTTGCAATTAATGGGAATGCTCGAAACCCGGACCCTTGATTTTAAAAATTTGATTTTGTGCTCGGTGAATGAAAACACTTTACCCGGAAGCGGCAAGCAAAATTCATTCATTCCCTTCGACATCCGTCGGGAATACAATTTACCAACCTATCGCGAAAAAAATGCCATTTTTGCCTACCATTTCTTCCGCCTGATACAACGGGCAAAAAACATCCATCTTATTTACAACACCGAAGCAGATCCGATCTCGGGTGGCGACAAAAGCCGGTTTTTGTACCAGTTGCAAGAAGAAATTTCCCCGCTTTCGAACATAAAATTGGAAGAACAGGTTGTAAGTTCCCCCTTAAAAATCGGTTCAAAACAAGAGATTGTTGTCCAGAAAACACCCGAAATTCTGAATATTTTATCAGCCAAAGCTAAAAAAGGATTTTCGCCAAGCAGCCTGAACACCTTTAAAAGATGCCCCCTGCAATTTTATTTCAACAGCATTGCCAAGCTGGGCGAACCGAATGAAATAGAGGAAGTAATGGATGCCGCCACCCTCGGCGAGATCATTCACGATGTTCTGCAAATTATTTACGAGCCCTTGCTCAATCAAAATATCGAGGAAAAATATTTAAGCGAAGCCCGAAAAAATCTGGATGTAATTTTAAGCAACACCATTGAGTTCTCGTTCAAAGGCGGAGACGTAGAAACCGGGAAGAACCTGCTCATCAGCAAAGTTGCTAAGCGTTTTTTGAATAATTTTATGAACCACGAAATCGGGGAATTAAACAAAGGAAACAAGCTTGAAATTTTATCACTCGAAGAGGAATTTACAAATCATTTAACCATCGCGCTTCCCGGTCAGGATCAAAACAAACAAGTAAAATTCATCGGGCGGGTTGACCGCATCGACCGGAAAAACGGCATCATCCGCATCATTGATTACAAAACGGGGAGCGTTCAGCCAAACGATTTAAAAATAACAACGTTTGAAGATATTTTCCACGACCCGAAAACCGACAAAAGTTTTCAGCTAATGTTTTACCAATGGCTCTATTTAAAAAATAAGAATGTGAGCGAAACAAGCATCCCTGGAATTTACTCCTTAAAGAAACTATCTAATGCCTTTATCGCCCTGCAAGAAACCAACGAACAAGATATCGTGCAAAAAATGCAAAGCTTTGAAACCGGCCTCAAACAATTAATTCAGCGAATATTTGATCCTCAAGAAACGTTTTCGCAAACCGAAGAGGCAAGCCTATGTTCATACTGCAATTACAAAAGAGTTTGTAACAAATAGCATTGAATAAGTTTTCAATATTATGTTCAATATTATTGTATTATAATATTAAATTTGCTATACATTAATTAAAAGAAAATTGTATTTTTAGTATTACGAGCCTATTTTTTACCTAAACACACCTGGTATGGAGATAAAAGAAAAATTCAACATCCTGATCGTAGATGATCGCGAAGAAAATCTTTTAACCCTCGAAAGCATTCTTGAAAATCCGGAATTAAACATCATTAAGGCCCATTCGGGAAATGAAGCCCTTGGCTTAATGCTCGAATATGATTTTGCCATGGTTTTGTTAGATGTTCAGATGCCTGAAATGGATGGATTTGAAACCGCTGAGCTTATGCGAAGCAACGAAAGAACGCGGGGCATTCCGATTATTTTTGTAACAGCCATCAGTAAACAACGGCAACACGTATTTAAAGGCTACGAAGCCGGAGCCGTTGATTATCTCTACAAACCGCTTGATCTTGAAATCCTTCAAAGCAAAATAAAAGCTTACATCGATTTTTTCAAACAAAAACATTCTCTTGAATTAACAACCAAAAAGTTGGAGAAAACCATTGAAGAACTTGACAAAGCAAAACGCGTGGCCGAAGAAGCCACAATCGCAAAAAGTTCTTTTTTGGCCAACATGAGCCACGAAATCAGAACCCCTTTAAATGGGATTATCGGCATGGCTGACCTGATTCTGATGGACAAAGATTTAACCGAAATTCAACTGGAGCGGGTTCATGACATTAAACATTCAGGCGAATCATTGCTGGATATTATCAACGAAATCCTTGATATTTCTAAAATTGAAGCCGACCGTTTAGAATTGGAAAACATTGAGTTCAGCCTTCGGGAGATTGTACAAAAAGTAGTCCGTTTGCTTTCTGTAAAAATTTTCCAAGATAAACTGGAATTTATTTGCGATGTTGATCCCGAAATTCCGGACACCATTATTGGCGACCCCATCCGTATTCGCCAAATTTTAATCAACCTTGTCGGGAATGCCATTAAATTTACCGACAAAGGGCACATTGCCATTTGCATCAAAAAACTGGAAGAAACTACCAATACCGTTAAACTGAAATTTTCAGTAAACGATACTGGCATCGGCATTGCCGAAGATAAAATTGAAGCCCTGTTTGAATCTTTTAGCCAAGCTGATTCATCAACAACGCGTAAACATGGCGGAACCGGACTGGGGCTTTCTATTTCTAAAAAACTGATTACCATGATGGGTGGGGAAATAAAAGTTGAAAGTGAATTAGGAAAAGGCAGCGATTTTTATTTCGACCTGGAATTTAAACTTGGCAACCAAACGGATGAACTCTGGAACAAGAAAATCAAACTTGGAACCAACGAACAAATTCTTGTTGTTGATGACAATAAATACAGTTCAAAAGTTATTTCTAAAATTCTCGATTACTACAACCTGAGCCACGTTATAAGCAATTCGTACGACGAAGCTAAAGCTCAAATCAAAAAAAGCATTGCCAATAAAAAGAAAATCGATTTGGTGTTGATTGATTACTTCATGCCCGAGATGAACGGGCTGGAAATGGGGAAAAGCCTCATCAGCGAGCTTGCGGACGACAACACCGCCGAAATTGCAATCATGACTCCGGTTCAATATACACTGGACGGTAAAAAATTAAACAACAGCAACTTTAAGTTCCAAATCACCAAACCTGTTCTACAAAAAGAATTACGTTTCTTATTATCTGCAATTCTTGAAAAAGAACCGATAAAAGAAGAAAAAACAAGGAGGAAAAGCGGCGAAAAAGAAGTTGAAGAAGAAGTTAAAAAGCTTAATATATTAGTTGCTGAAGACCAGGCCATCAACCAAAAAATCATACATCAGTTCCTTAGCCGTAAAGGATATGATGTAAGCATTGCCGACAACGGGCGAATTGCGTTCGAGAAGTTTAAAGCCGATAATTACGACCTCGTTTTAATGGATGTTCAAATGCCCGAACTTGATGGTTTTGACACCACCCGTCTAATCCGTAAACATGAAGAAAGCCGCAATGAGCATACGCCTATTGTTGCCATGACAGCCCATGCAATGAAGGGAGACAAAGAAAAATGCCTGGCCGCAGGAATGGATTATTATATTACCAAACCCGTAAACCCAAGCGAACTTTACAAAGTCATTGATATTTATTCGATGAAAAAAAAATAGGCACGTTTTTTATACTAAATAGACGATTATGAGTCAATATTCATTAAGAGCACATATTAAGAGATTCTTAAAATCGATTTTTGTTATCGGTGTTGGGAAATCCCTTTTCATCTCACTCTTTTTCATGTCGTTTGTACCGCTTGCATTGGTAAGTGTTATAAACTATTTTAGCTCCTACCTCGGGCTAACCGTTATTGCTGAAAAATCATTATTAACAACCTCTGAACTCCGGGTTCAATCAATTAATAATTTTTTCAAACAGAATGTTGATTTTCTTGAACTCGAAAGCAAACAGCCTTTAACCATCGGTTATTTTGATGCTTTGAATCAATACTACAAAAAGTATAACAAAATAAGCCAATCCTCAAAATCGTTCGATCAACACTCTAATGTTCAGAAAAATTACCAAGTTTACTATAAACAGGAACGCTTTAAAAACCTCTATTTTTTTAATAAAGAAGGAATTTTACTCTACTCATTCATTAACGAATTCCCATTATCATCTGACTTCTTAAAAAACCCGAATATTCATCCCGCCTTAAGCCAAACTCTATCAAACACAGCCATTCACAAAACGGCTCAATTTTCTGACATTGTTACTTCTCCTTTAGGTAATAAAAACGCAGAATCATTTATCTGTTATCCACTAACAGGTGAAAACCAACAAGAAAAAGGCTTCCTGGTTATAAAACTGAACACGTCACAGTTGCAGTCGATCATGGCAAACAAAGCCGATTTGGGAGAAACGGGAGAAGCTTACATCATCGGCAAAGATTTATTTTACCGTTCAACCTCAAGGTTCGAGCAGGAAGAAGCCGTTTTAAAAAAGAAATCGGCCAACGATAAAAGCAGGGCGTGGCTAAAATACATCCACCATCAAAACGATAAAGAATATTTATCGGCCAATAAAATGGACGAATACATCACAACTTACGCCAACGACCGTGGCCGTTATGTATTGGGATTGTACCGCAACCTGTACGAAGTTCAAAAGCTTGGGGTAAACTGGGCACTGATTGAAGAAATTGAACACGACGAAGCTTTTGCTTATGCCAAACAGCTTTCCGACATCGCAAAAGTGGCTTTTATCATTACGATAGTTATCATCTTTTTTGTTTCAATTATTATTACCAACTGGTTTGTTGGGCCAATTAAGAAGCTTTCGGCATGGGCCAAGCAGGTTGCCATGGGCGAATTGTCGCCGCAAAAAATCAAGGCTCCGCAAAACGAAGTTGGGGAAATGGTGAGTACGTTTAACACCCTTGTCGATTCGTTGAAATCTTATGCCGATGTCAGCCAAGCTGCTTCTTACGGAGATTATTCGCAAACGGCGCAAATCCGCAGCGACAAAGATATTCTGGGAAAATCGATGAACCGTATGGTTGAAAGCTTTAAAAACGTGGTTCAACAGGCCAACAAAATAGCCAATGGCGATTACAGCACCGACATAAAACCTCGGAGCGATAAAGATACACTGGGCATTGCCCTGTACGAAATGACCGAAAAACTTCGCCAGTCATCCAAAGAAATTAACGAACAAGACTGGCTAAAAACCGGCATTAATGAACTCGACAGCACACTAAGCGGCCAAACCGACCTCAAACAATTATCTTCGGATGTTATTTCGTTTTTGTGCTCGTACCTTAATGCCCAGGTGGGATTGTTTTACATCCTGGACGAGAAAAAAAGGTTCCTGGAATTAGCGTCTTCCTATGCTTTTTCTGACAAAAAGAAAGTCTTTGAAAAATTTGAAATAGGTGAAGGTGTGATCGGCCAGGTTGCAAAAGAAGGCAAAACAATGAGTATTGAAGGGCAATTTGAAAACCTGCCGGTCATCAACATGGGTTTTAACAAAAAATCGCCCGATTATTTTATCACATCCCCGTTTATTTACGAAGGGAATCTGATGGGCGTTATTTTGTTGGGATCGCTCCACGAATTTACCGATTTACAAAAACAGTTATTTAAAACAACCCTCGACAGTATTGCCATTGCTGTTAATTCGGCCAAGGCGCGCGAAAGCGTAGAACACCTGCTGAAACAAACCCAGGAACAAGCCGACGAACTTACAGTTCAGCAGGAAGAACTGCGCCAGGCCAACGAAGAACTGGAAGAACAAACCAAGGCCTTGAAAATTTCTGAAGAACACCTAAAAAATCAGCAGGAAGAACTTAAAGTGATTAACGAAGAACTGGAAGAGCGAACCAATGACCTGGAAATCCAACGGGACAGTATCCGCAAAAAAAATGAAGAATTGCGCAAGGCTCAGGCAGAAATAGAACAAAAAGCCATGGATTTGGAACAAGCCAGCCAGTACAAAAGTGAGTTTCTGGCAAACATGTCGCATGAGCTCAGAACCCCGCTGAACAGCATTTTGGTTCTTTCACAATTACTAAAAGACAACAAATCGGGCAGGCTTTCCGATAAGGAAGTTGAATTTGCAAAAACCATAAATTCCTCCGGTTCGGATCTTCTTGACCTGATTAATGAAATTCTTGACCTTTCGAAAGTAGAGGCCGGTAAAATTGATTTGTACATTGAGAACCTTTATTTCTCTGACCTGGACGATTTCGTTACCCGAACTTTCGAACCGTTAACCAATGAGAAAAACCTGAAACTTGAATTCAATATTGAGAAAGGTGCCCCGGTAAACATCAAAACCGATGTTCAGCGTGTTTATCAAATCATTAAAAATTTGCTATCAAACGCAATAAAATTTACCCAGAAAGGAAGTGTAACCATAACCATTTTTAAACCAGAAAAAGAAATTGATTTATCAATAAGCGGGCTAAAACACGAAGATGCGGTTGCAATTTCTGTTAAAGATACCGGTGTTGGTATTCCTGAAGATAAAAAAGATCTCATTTTTGAAGCCTTTAAACAAGTGGATGGAACAACAAGCCGCAAGTTTGGAGGAACCGGCCTTGGCTTAACCATATCGAGAAGTTTTGCCGAATTACTTGGCGGTGAAATTTTCCTTGAAAGCATTGAAAACAAAGGCACCACCTTTACGCTCATCCTGCCTTTGAGCATTGCGGAAATTCCGGAGAAGCAAAAAACCGAAAATAAACCGAAATCAATTAAACCAAACCAGAAGAAACCAGCCAAGAAAACCACAAAAAAAGAAGAAGTTGTTTTATCGGATGTTCGCGACGATAAAGAAAACATCGAAGCCAAAGATAAATTTATCCTGGTAATTGAAGATGATGAAAACTTTGCTAAAGTATTGTACGAGCTGGCACACGAAAAAGGCTTTAAATGCATTATCGCCCTTGACGGGGAATCGGGGCTGCACTACGCCGATTATTACCAGCCTCATGCAATTATTCTCGACATCGGGCTTCCAGGCATCGACGGTTATGAGGTTATGGATCGTTTAAAAGACAACACAAAAACCAGGCACATCCCCGTTCATTTTATTTCGGCGGCCGATAAATCGTTGGAAGCAATGAAAATGGGAGCCATCGGTTACCTCACCAAACCGGTTAGCCAGGGAAAATTAGACGAGGCTTTCAAAAAAATTGAAAACATCATCTCTAAACCTATTAAGAAAATCTTAGTGGTCGAAGACGATAAGATCATGCAAAAAAGCATCGTGGAGCTGTTAAATGACGAGACCATTAAAATCACCCCGGTTGAAAGTGGCGAAGAAGCTTATAATCTTTTATTAAAAGAAAAATTTGATTGCCAGATATTAGACCTGGGATTAAAAGATATGTCGGGCTTCGACTTGTTGGAAAAAATACGTAAAAACAAAAAAATATCCGATCTACCCATTATTATTTATACCGGAAAAGATTTGAGCAAAGCAGAAGAAGAACAACTCAACAAATATGCCGACAGCATTATTTTAAAAGGAGCCCGATCATTTGAACGCTTATTATCAGAAACAACGCTTTTCCTCCATCAGCTGGAAGCAGATATGCCGGAAAAGAAACGTGAAATATTGCGGTCGTTACACAATAAAGAAGCGGTTCTGGAAGACAAAAAAATCCTTATTGTTGATGACGACATGCGAAATGTTTTCGCATTAAGCAGTTTGCTTGAAGAAAAAGGCATAAAAACCATTGCTGCTAAAAACGGAAAAGAGGGAATCGATAAATTACTAAACAACAAAGACATTAATCTTGTTCTGATGGATATTATGATGCCCGAAATGGATGGTTATGAGGCAACCAAAGAAATCAGGAAAAAGCAAGAATATAAAAATCTCCCAATCATAGCTTTAACAGCAAAGGCCATGAAAGAGGACCGTGAGAAATGTATTGCAGTCGGGGCAAACGATTATTTGGCAAAACCGGTTGACACTGAAAAATTATTATCACTTTTACGAGTTTGGCTTTATAATAAATAATGGAATACCAGGAAATAGAAAACCAGACGGCAACAAATATTGAAATTGCTCTTTTTCTGGAAGCAGTCTTTCAAAGATACGGCTATGATTTTCGCGATTATAGCAAAGCACATATCAAGCGTAGAATTTTACACCGCATGTCGTCATCGCATTTCAAAACCATTTCGGAGATGCAGCATCAGGTTTTGCACAACGAATCATTTTTTGAACAAATCTTAAAAGATTTCTCGATAAATGTTACCGAAATGTTTCGCGACCCCAGCTTTTATTTAAAATTCAGGGAGGATGTTATCCCGATATTAAAAACCTACCCGTTTATAAAAATCTGGCACGCGGGCTGTTCTACCGGTGAAGAAGTATATTCAATGGCCATTATTTTAAAAGAAGAAGGCTTGTACGAACGAAGCCAGATTTATGCTACCGATTTTAATCAAATCGTAATCCAAAAAGCAAAAGAAGGCATTTACCCGATAAACAGGGTAAAAGAATATACTTACAACTATCAAAAAGCAGGTGGGATTAATTCATTTTCGGATTATTATACGGCAAAATACGAATCGGTTATTCTTGACTCTGAGCTAAAGAAAAACATTGTTTTTGCCGACCATAACCTTGTCAGCGATAAAATGTTTGCAGAAGTTCATTTGCTGGTTTGCCGGAATGTACTGATTTATTTTAATAAAAATTTACAAGATAAGGTCGTCCGTTTATTTACTGAAAGTCTGATCCCGGGAGGATACCTTTGTTTAGGAACCAAAGAAAGCATTCGTTTTTCAGATAGTTTTCATCATTATGAAACAGTTGATGATGATGAAAAAATTTATAAACGGAAATTGCATTTTACCCGATAAATACCCATGGAAATCAGAAAACCAAAGGCAATTGTAATAGGTAGCTCAGCCGGGGGACTCCAGGCACTAAAAACTATTTTTTCGGCTTTTGACGAAGACTTTTCCATTCCAGTTATTGTGGTTCAACACATTAGTCCACACTCAGACAATTACATCACCACCTACCTGAACAGAATCTGTAAAATCAAGGTCAAGGAAGCAAATGAGAAAGAACCCATTGAAAACCGCGTGATTTACTTTTCACCGCCAAATTTTCATTTACTGGTTGAAGAAAATCACACTCTTTCTTTATCAACCGAAGAGCGGGTTAATTTTGCACGCCCATCGATTGATGTCTTATTTGAAACGGCAGTCTATGCGTATGGGAAAGACCTGGCGGGGATTATTTTAACCGGGGCAAATAACGACGGTTCTTCAGGAATGAAACTCATAAAAAAACACCAGGGAATTACCATTGTGCAAGATCCTAAAACAGCCGAAGTTGAAACCATGCCAAGCAGTGTTATTAATGCGGTTAAGGTAGATTATATTTTATCGCTGGATGAAATTGCCAAACTATTAATCAAAATGAATAAGTTAAGTAATTAATATTTGTTATATTTAAAACGCTTTTAAAACCCCAAAATGCCAATAGCAAAACTTGATCATATTAATATATATTATGAGGTTCACGGAAAAGGTGAACCATTGCTGTTGCTAGCAGATATTGCCGAAGACAGCCAAACATGGCAATTTATCGTTTCAAATTTATCAAAGCATTTTCAAATGATTTTGCTCGATAACCGCGGATCGGGAAGAAGTGACAGCCCTAACCAACCATACAGCATCGAACAATTTGCTATTGACAGCGTTGCTTTGCTCGATTATTTAAAAATCCCAAAAGCACATGTATTAGGCCATGGAATGGGAGGTTTTATTGCCCAGGAAATTGCCATCCAATACCCGGAAAGGGTTGTAAAATTGGTTCTGGAATGCACCGCTCCCTACTCTACAATAAGAAACAATCAATTATACCGATTATTTGAAAATTTATTAGAAAGCGGCATTGATAAAAAACTTTGGTTACGGAATTTTTACCATTGGATTTATTCTCAAAAGTTTTTGGAGAACCTACAATTTATTGATGCCCTGATCGAGTTCAACTTAAATTATCCTTACGCACAAAGCAAAACAGGTTTTAAACGACAAATTGAAGCCTTATCTAAATACGATTCAAGAACACGCTTGTCAAAAATTACTGCAGAAACCCTGGTGATTATCGGCGAAGAAGATATTTTAATCCGGGCAAAAGATGCCGAAAAATTATACCAGGGAATTACCATGGCGTCGTACCCGATATTTATTGATGATTGCGGGCATGCCATTCACAATGAGAATCCAAAAAAATTCGCCCACACTATTTTAAGCTTCCTGTACAAATATATCCGCTAAATCAGGATTCTTTAAATACCAATGTTTCATAAACAAACAAGTTTGCTGTTTTCCAGCCATTCCAGCCGATTCCGGTTTTTGACTCGGCACAATGTCCCAAAAATTCTTCAACCGTCCAATCATATTTTTCTGACACCTGGGGTAAAAAAGTTCCACTTCTGCCATCTTTCTCAATGTAAATACCATGCTTCCCCAGCTCAATCTCATCCGGACCATCAATTTTCGTTAACGGAGACAAAAGAGATAGCTCAATTTTTATCTGGTTCAGCTCCTTTCTTTTTATCGGTTTAAAACGATAATCGCGGCTAGCCGCAGAAGCAGTGGTTTGTTCAAGTGTTTTGTAAAGCGGCAAATCTGAAGTCATTTGTCCGAGACAGGCCCGTAATTCTTTTTTATTATACAAGCTTACAAACACGCCATAACGACCAGAAAACTTTGAAATAAAATCGGGGGTAACAATAAAATCGGGTTTATTAACACCGAAATTCCGCTCCAGACAATCCCTTGAAAAAAGGAGCAATTCTTCTTTATCGCTTGTTGTAAACTTCCACATAAGAATAAATATAAAAAAACTATATTAATCGTTCAAAAAATGCATTTTCAATAAAATAGGAAGATGATCGCTATATCCTCCCTGGTATTTATAACCGTAGTAGGTTCTGAATGGTTTAACACCCAGATATTTTTCATCATCAACAAGTAAAAACGGTAAACGGCAAACCTTTACTTCAAGTTTCAAACCGGAATTCGCCGAGTTCATTAAGGTTTTGTTTACCCAAAACTGATCAAAGGTATACCATTCATTCTGAAATTTTATTGTTCCCTCATCAATGCCATCCATTAAGTTGAGCATTGTTCCATTGGTTATATTTTTTATGCTTTTATCTTCGGGTTCGTCATTAAAATCACCCATAACCACAATATTCGGATTTGGAGATTGTTGGCACAAAGACTCAATTTTCTTCTTTAATATTTGAGACGCAAGTATGCGGTTGTTTTCGGATGAACTCACCCCGCCATATCTAGATGGCCAGTGACAAACAAAGAAATGGAAATCTGATTGGTTAATCTTTAAAGAAACGTATAAAATATCGCGCGAACAATAATCCTCGCTAATCCTTACCTCCAAAAATGCAGAATCATTCAACGTAATTCTTTCGGGATTATACAATAACACAACGTCTATTCCCCGGTGATCCGGCGATTCGCGGTGCACAACCTGGTAATTTATCTTTTTTAACACGGTATTCGAACACAAATCATCAATAACCGAACGGTTCTCAATTTCGGCAAGTGCGATAACATCAGGGAATGTCCAATCGTTTGCCGAGATAATTGCTTGGGCAATTTTTTTCAGTTTAGAATCGCACCTTTTCGCGTTCCATCGCCTGACCCCATCCTTACTATATTCATCATCCCCTTCCCCTTTATCGTTAATAACATCAAACAAGTTTTCAACATTATAAAATAAAACCGTAAATTCAGAAGAATGGTTGATTTTGTTAGAAACAGATCCTGACTGGATTAGGCTTCCCAAACAAAACGAAACAGAAATAAAAAAAGACCAAAATAATTTCATAATAATTATTTAGTTTATTGGTGAGATAGTTATCGTAAATTTCGTAAATTTCGTTTCTCCTTTTATTCAATAAAGGACGAAAAATTACGTTATTTGTTTAAAAATTAATCAAACCTTTTAGAATATATAAATATATAAAAAATTCACTTTATTCAAAATATTGAGTTCTAAGTCAATCGAAAATAGTGAATAAATTTTGTTATATTTTTTAATATTTTGAGGTTACTTTTTTTACTAATCAGGAATTAACCATTGAAAAGTGACGAATTTTAATGTTGAAGAAATACTCGAAGGAATTCGTCAGAACGATGTTGAAGTACTGCAGTTTGTTTACAAGTCATTTTACCCGTATGTAAAATACTTCATAACAAGTAACAGTGGAAATGAGGATGACGCACAAGACATTTTTCAAGAAGCAATTGTAATCATCTTCAGGAAACTAAAAAAAGAGCAGTTAGAGATTAGTTGCACGTTCAAAACATATCTTTACTCAGTTTGCCGGCTTTTATGGCTTAAACAACTAGAGAAAAAGAGAACAAAAAATGAACTATCAATTGATAACGAAAAATACATCGAACTGTCGGACGAAACACAGGTTGTTACCGAACAAACTGAAAGGTTTCGGCTATACCAAGATTATTTCGCAAGATTAAGTGAGGACTGCAAAAAAGTACTTGAATTATCACTACAGAAAATATCGCTGAAAGAAATTGCAGAGATCATGGGATACAAAAGTGACAAGTACGCAAAAAAGAGGAAATATCAATGTAAAGAAAAACTGATTCAAAAAATAAAAAGCGACCCAAAATTTAAAGAATTAATGTAATGAAAAACTGGTTTGAACTTATAGAGAAGTATATCGACAAAGACCTAGATGCAGATGAGCTTGAAATGGTAAAGAAATTACTTGCCAACAATCCCGAGTTTGCAAAAGATTACAAACTAAGTGTTGATATAAATTTAGCAATTGCCGAAAAAGATACCATTATCCTTCGCCGAAACCTTAAAGAAATTCACAGAAATTACAAAAAAGATACCGGCACAACCATCCGCAAACTTTACAATAAAAGATGGCATCTGGCTGCTGCTGCTATTACTATTTTCATATTGCTTGGAAACGTTTTAATAAATAACTATGGTTCAAGTAAGCATGATGATATTTTCAATCAATTTTATCAAACTGAATCAAGCATAATGATTACTCGTTCAGCTGATTCAAGTTTTGATACAGATTTAAGAGAAGCATTAAATTTATACAGCAATGCACAATATCAAGATGCTATTGAGATTTTCATTAAACATCAAAACAATGTAATATCAAACTTTTATATTGGATTATCTTACATTGAAACAAACAACTTTGAAAAAGCCATAAAAGCTTTTCAAACGGTGTTGGATCATAATGATAACCTTTTTATTGAACAAGCAGAATGGTATAAAGCATTATGCCTGATAAAACTAAACCAAACTGAAAAAGCTACAGAACTACTACAAACAATTAAGAAAAGTAACAGTTTGTTTAACGAACAAGCTGGAGAAGTACTCACTGCAATCAAATAGAATTATTAGTTTCTAACAAAAATAGCGTCTCATGATGGGCGCTATTTTTTTGTTTTAGCAATAAATACCATAATAAATTCTAACGAGAACCATTCAAATTAGTTTTTTAACAAAATAAGAACTAGGAATTTATAATACTTTGAATCTACGACTGATTTTTATCCATTTATTCACAGCAGGCTCACATTCTACAGAAGAGAACTATTTTTTATTCTTTACAAACCTCAACCTATAAAACAAAACAACAACGATCAACAAAAAAATTATTAAAAGGTACACTCCATACACTGACAAAAAAGATCCTTTAATAGGTGCCGTATCCCCAATGTCAACGTAAGCAGCCCAAAAATATGGATGAGCCCGATGCTGTGGTGCATTTAGCAGATAGGTTAATTTTGCTCTTTGAAGAGCCTTGTTTTTGGACATTCCTTCCTTCAAATTTTTATAGAAAAGGTTCATAATAGAAGCCCCGGAATTATCTTCAACCTCCCAAAGGGTCATTACAATACTAGGAACACCTGCATAAATAAATCCACGAGCCAAGCTCATTATACCTTCTCCCGTATGTAAAACGCCTCTTCCTGTATTACATGCGCTTAGAACGACCATTTGAGCCTGTAATTCCAACCCATAAATTTCGTAAGTATTTAAATAACCATCATTAAGCGAATCATTTAAGGAAGAAAAAATCAGTTTAGATTCCATCGGATTTTGGTCATCAAGAACAGTGTGCATTGCCAAATGAAGGATATCATAATCTGGGGCTATTCTCTTAAATCTGCTTTCGGAAGCTTTTTCTTTTAGGTAGACCGTTCCATGATAAATCTTTTCAATACCAAGAACCTCTTCTTCGGAATAATATAATGGATTTAGGTTCATTTCAGAATTGGAATAATCCGGAGCAAAAGCCAACATTGAGCTGCCAGATTTTGCATCTATCGAATTATTATATAGCAAGGTAGATGAATAGGTGTAGCTAACCGGATTATTAAGCAATAAATACGAAAGATTGCGATAATCTATTTCCTCAAAGGTTGGGAGCTTATTTACCAAAGCCTCAAAAGGCAAATATCCTAGAATGCCATCGGGGACTATAATTAAATTCTGCCCACTTATAAATTCTTCCAATCCTCCAAAAAGAATATTATAAACCTTATTTGAGGCCATTACATACTCTTTATATTCCTTTTTACCATGCTCAGAAAAATCAATAATGCTTGTTTTATTCAAAAGATTTATGTCATCAATAAAACTAGAATCTATACTGGATTTTTCATAAACAAACCCCTCTTTATTAATCAGGAACTTAAACAATGTATTATCCGTCAATATATATTCAACCATTGTTTCATCCGACTTTAACTCATCCATAACTTCATTTAATGAAATAACAGATGTATTGTGTCTAAGCATATAATAAGCCGGGTTATTTTCCTCAAAATCAGACACAAGGCTATCATGCTGCCTATTCAGGTTAAATAATTTATACCCCCACAAACTAAGCTTGGTACTATCAGGATCACGTTCTATCCTTTCATTATACACAAGACTTTCATAAGCACTGATTTTTTCTCGCAATTCACGTTCCTGCCTCTGAAGATCAACCGGAATACCACTAAACTTAATGGCATCTAAATCCCTGATTGATGAAAGCAATACAGAAGCTTTACTTTTTTCCGCAAAACGAAATGCCTCCTGGATATATTCTTTATTGCCGGTTTGATCAAACAATGAATACAAAACATTAAAAACTAAATCAAAAGCTGATCGGGTTTCATTAGAAAGGTGAAGTTTACTCGACTCACCAACATTTAATTTAAGTTTATCTAGCCCATCCATAGCTTTTCTTAAACAATTCAAACTATGTTTAAATTGCGATTTATCATTAAATAAAGCAAACACCTCCGCTTTTTTCAACAATACTTCTATATATAGATTTGGGGAAATAGCATTATTGATTTCAGGGTTTATCGTCACGTCAGTCTGATCAAAACTAAAATCATTATTTATCAATGAAAGTTGGTAATTTTTAAGGGCCTTTTCATTTTCATTATTTGAAAAATTACAATCACCAATAAGCGCATAAACTTCTGATTTGGAAACACTGGCTGCCGGGAAATTTTCTTCAAAAATACCCAAGGCCGAGTTAAAATAAGTAAGCGCTTTTTTGTGTTGATTAATACTTATTAAAAATTCGCCGTAATCAATGTAGGAATGGCCCAATTCAACATGAATATTTCCAAAAACCTCTTTAACCCGCTTAATAGAACGGGTATAATAAGTATTCGCCGAATCAAAATCGCCCAAAGCAACGTAAGCATCAGCTATATTTCTGTAATTAACAATTATAAACTCAGGGTCCTTAGCTATTTCAAGGCTCTTTTTAAAATACTCCAATGCTTTTTCATGATCCTTTTTGGAAGAATAAATAAGCCCCAGGTTGTTATATATCTTGCTAACATCAGGATGAATAGTTTCAAAATTCAAATCGTAGATCCGTAAAGCATTATTATAATATAATTCCGCTTCATCCAAATTTGATTGTTCAAAATTAAGTAAGCCAATATTAACATACACACCACCCAAAGACACATAGTTTTCTCCAAACTTATTTACATATATTTCCTCCGCTTTTTTAAAATTAAGAAGAGCCCTGTCATTTTGAGACAAAATTTGATATATACGTCCTAAATTCAGCTTTATTCTTGCAATCGCAGGATCATATTTAGCTAAAAGTTTTTCACTAAGCTGCATACAATCATCGAAATACTCTAACGCCAACTCATAATCGCCTTGCGTAGCATAAATGATCCCAATATTCTGATAGCACGTCGCCACCTGGTCATTTTCAGGATTTCCTTTTTTCTTAGCTAGATCTAAAGCAATTTGATAATAAACTAAAGCAGAATCTAAATTACCAGAATAAAAATGACAGATTCCAATCCTATTGTAAGTTTTCGCCATCAATGTATCGGGCTTCCCCAACAAAGCTATACGGCGATGGATCGCATGTTCTAAAACTTCAACCCCTTCCTGATAAAGGCCTTTATCAGCATAAATAGCCCCTTCTAAATGTTTATATTCAAACAAAACATCATGAGACCTGGGGATAGAATCTTTGATATTGTTAATTTTATTCAAAAAGAATTCAGCAGTATCGAATTTCCGCTCAATCCGATAGATATCCGCAATCTTTAACAATCTTTGCAAATATGCAATTTTATCCGGGGCAGGGTGCAAATTGTCTTTTAAGTAAAAAAGAGCCGAATCATATTCAGCAATCTTAAAAAATTCATTTGCCTTTTCAGTACTCCTACTATAATGCTCAAATAGGTTTTCTGCCATCAAAAAGCACGAAAACAGCAAACTTAAACCAAGCAGAAAAAGCTTATGAATTGCATTATTCATTATTTATTATAAGTTAATCACACATGCTTTAACAAAAAAATAAAAATAACAAAATATCTGGTAAGAATAACGATACAAAATAAAAAAAGGGGCAAATTGCCCCTTTCCAACTATATAACAGTTATATATATCATTAAATTAATTAACAATTAACATTTTTGATTCGGTAAAGCTTTCGGCCCCCATGCAATCTAATTTATAAATGTACATTCCACTTGACAAATTCAATTCATTAACATTAAATTCTACAGTATACGTATCTGGCGATTGCACAGCATTGACTAATTCTTTAATTTTTTGTCCAAATGTATTGTAAATGGTCAGAGTAACTTTTGCTTCATGAGCAATCTTATACTTAATGGTAGCCACAGAAGCAACCGGATTTGGATAAATATCATTCAAAGATGTACCTTCTCCAGTATCAAAACCCTCAGGAAACGCTATTTGCACATCATCCAAACGCTCTCCATTTATATTAATTATATGACTATCGTCCATTAAACCAAATATATTTTTAACATCAATAGCTTCTTCCGTTGTCTTAACACGAATATTAAACAAAGCTATATTACTCATATCAGCACCGGTTAATCCAGCATCAAACCAAGTCAGCTTTAAGACATTGTTTTCAATATTATATTCCAATCCACTTAAGTCAGAAATCACCTCTAAAACTTGAACATTTTTATTCTTAATTTCAAGGGCAAAATTATATCCGTTTATGATTTCTGAGCCTTTATAAGTTACAGGAATAATTAATTCATCATTGGCTAATTTTTTAATTTTTCCGTCAAAAACAATATCAATACCTGAAGTAAGAGATTTACCTCCCGGTTCAAATACACCTCCGCCACCAGAATTACCGGCACCATCCGCTGGGAATTCATCTTCAAAATCCTCTTTCATTGAAGAGGATAAATCAAGCTCAACTTTTTCAAATACCCATTTACCTACTTTAAACTCTTTCCCTTTTACAAACCAGTCAATATAATCCCAATAATCATTCCAGTCAATTACTCCGTTCCCATCCACATCAGCAGCAAGGTATTTAAGTCCTTCCAATTCTTTAATCCCTGAAAGATGTTTCATCACAATAAAAAGGTCTTGCAAATCAACACCACTAAAATTATGATCATAACTAGCGTCCAAGATATATTTTCCTTCCTCAACACCTTCAAAAAAGAATTCACCATCTTCATTCGTAACGGTAGTTACTACAACACTACCATCAAAATCCTTAAGCATTACAACAACACCTTTTAATGGTGTTTTCTTGTTATCATTAAAATGTATTTTGCCTTTATAATTTGTTAATGAAATCCCTGCTAATGGTAATAAAAAAGCAAGAGTAAAAACGAAACTTTTTAATAGGGTAAAATTTATTCTCATGGCCAATAATTAATTTATTAATATTATATAATTTTCTATCCTTACTAATAATTTAGTATTCATTAATTCCACTACACACGAAAAAGTAACCCATGAACTAATTATTTTTTTTAATTTTCTTTTCGGTATTTTCACTTATAGCGTCTATACGTAATTTCACTTATACGCAATATAGGTAAAAAAGTTTGTTTATTCGGGTTACCTTTCACACAAGAACAGAACTAAGTATTAGCGTTAGTTTCCTTTACATACTACTAAGACAACGGAAGAGATGGATGATAAATACAAAAACTTAAGTACTGAAGAACTAATTAAACGCTTAAAACACACAGAAAAAAAGCTCGTTGAAAGTTCTAATGAATCAGAACGCTTAAAATCTTTATTTCTTGCCAATATTTCGCATGAAATAAGAACCCCTATGAATGCAATCCTGGGATTTTCCGGATTATTAAAAAATGAAAATATTTCGGAAGAAGAAAAACAACTATTTATCGACGGGATCACCGACAGCACAAACAAGCTATTACATATAATTGATAATATTCTTGAAACGGCAAAAATCGAGTCGAAAGAAATTACAATAAAAGAAGAAGCCTGCAATATTGATGAACTGCTACAACAACTATTTTGTTCTTACAATAAACACAAAGGGAATATCGGCAAAGGACATATCGAACTTCGGTTTAGAAAAGAAGCAAACGGGCATCCTGTGTTTTTAACGGATATTTCAAAATTAAATCAAATTCTTTCAAATCTTATCGACAATGCATTAAAATTCACAAATCATGGCCATATTGAATTTGGATACGAATTCATTGACGATAACAATATTTTGTTTTTCGTTAAAGACACAGGTATTGGTATTCCCATTGATAAATACAACGACATATTCGAAAAGTTCAACCAGGTAAACTCTACATATAGCATGAAAAATACGGGCTTAGGAGTTGGGCTAAGCATCTCAAACTTTTTCGTGCAACAATTAGGTGGATCAATGGGTTTGCGTTCAACCGTTAATAAAGGAACCGAATTTTATTTTTCACTTCCGTTTATTGCAGCCGAAGAAATCCTGGTTCATAACAATGAAACTGAAGATGAAAAATCGCCAGTATGGATAAAACAATTCCTGAACCAATCAAATCAAAAAACAAAAGAAAGAGAAATACTTTCGAAATATAAAATAAAAGCATTATAAATATTTTACCCACGAAATATCAATGTGTTTTGTACCATAAATTATTTACATTTGATCTTATATTATATGTGTACAAAAATGAAAAAAATTAACGCTTACCTTTATATCTTTTTCATCCCTATTATTTCTTCCTGTTTTGGGCAAACAAGCCATGAAATTGAAATAAACTTTAAAGGGAAAACTGATTCAATAATATTTCTGGCTCATTATTATGGTTCAACGTTTAAAATTATTGATACGCTTAAAACGGTTAACAATAAAATCATTATCCAAAACGACCAATCAATTCCCGAGGGAGTTTATACTTTGGCGGGAAGAAACAAATCAAAGTATTTTGATTTTATCATACGCAAAAATTCATCATTCAAGATTAATGTCGGCACTAAAAATTTTATTGACTCTATAAACGTCATCGGATCAAAAGAAAATGAATACTTTTTTAAGTATTATCAACTCAATGCTCAATTATACAAACTCGCACATTCACAAAACACTGAGGAGACCACTTTAAAAAGAGAAAAACTCATCCGCGAAATCGAAGCACTGCGAAAGGATCTTTTTTCAAACTTACCCAACAGCCTTTTCAGTAAAATCTTGTTAACTTTTGAAGAACCTCAAATCCCAAAAGAACTAACATCCAGAACCGATCAGTACCAGTATTACAAGAAAAATTTCTGGAACAATACCGATTTAAGCCATTCAAACATTTTAAGAACCCCCGTTTTCCAAAAAAAACTGGATTATTTTTTCGATAAGGTTGTCCTCCCCCACCCCGATACTTTAATCCAAGAAATTGACAAGTTTCTTAACAAGGAAATGGATGATGAGATATTCAAACAGGTGCTTTGGGATCTCACTTTAAAATATGAACACCCTAAAATTATGGGCTTGGATAAAGTTTTTGTTCATCTGGCCGAAAACTATTACCAAAACAATAATCGGATCAATATCAGCAAATCCATAATAAATAGTATTACCAACAGGGCAAAAAAAACGAAGAAAACCCTAATTGGAGAAACAGCACAAAATCTTATAATGGTTGATTCATCCGGGAATTTTGTTGATCTGTACAAAAGCATCAATAAAAAATACACCCTGCTGCTTTTCTGGGATTCTGATTGCCAAACCTGTCAAAAAGAAATCAGGGAACTTAAAGAATTATACAAATCCCAGGATTTTGAATTTGATGTTTTTGCAGTAGGAACCGAACACGATCTAAACCCCTGGAAAAGATACATCAAAGAACACAATTTAAGTTGGATTAATGTTAACGGAACCAGAAGTGTAACAAAAGATTATCATGACCTATACAACATTTACAGTACACCAACAATCTACGTTTTAGATCAAGAGAAAAAAATTATTGCAAAAAATTTAAAAGTAAATCAGATTAAGGATTTTATAAAAGGATATGAATCAAATATAATAAAACCAATAAAATAACGTACTTACATTAAGTAAATGAGTGAACTTTTTATTACAAAATTCGTATACAAATTTTAACATAAACTGCATAGTTTAACAGTATTTATTGGCAAAAACGTTTTTTATGACTGCTCTATTCCCCACTATCAAAAAGCACCTGATTAAAAACTCATTATTAATACTTCTTACATTAAGTTTTAGTTCTTTTGTAAATGCTCAATGTCCAAGTGTTGATGCAGGACCCAATGCATCAATCTGCGCCGGGGAAACATTTACAACATCCGATGCAAGCTCAAGTAATAATAACGGAGTTCTCTGGACAACCAGCGGAACCGGAACCTTTACCAATGCCACACATACTACCCAGGCCACATACACACCTTCTGCTGCCGATATCGCCAACGGATCGGTTATTTTAACAATTACGGCCACACCAAACCCTTCTTGCAGTACAGGTTTAACATACGAAAGTTCGCTAACACTTACGATTGTTTCTCCGGCAACCGTTAGTGCCATGGCTGATTTTACAGCCTGCTCCAACGAAACGCCCACCGTGCAGGCAACGATTACAAATGCAGCAAGCATAACATGGTCGTCAAGTAATGGGGGAAACTTCATCAACCCAAATGCAGCAACAACAACCTACTTGCCCAGCTCGGCAGAGATTGCTGCCGGTGTTGCCCACCTCACGGTTACAGTAAGTTCCAACACTCCCTGTTCGGGCAATGTATCAGATAATTTAACAATAACTATTGAACCCGCACCAACAGTAAATGCAGGAAATGATGAATCTATTGAGCATGATGCCACGATTACCATAAACACATCTTCTGCCTCAAATTACAACAATCTTATCTGGACGACCACAGGAGATGGTTCATTTAACGACATTAACATCTTAAACCCAACCTATACCCCGGGGGCAAATGATATTTCAAACGGATCGGTTGTACTCACATTAAGCGCAACTCCAAACTCTCCGTGTTCATCTAATACTACTGATGATATGACCCTGACAATTGTCGGGGCTCCTTCAGTGGATGCAGGAACTAATTTCTCAATGTGCGAAAACGATTCTCCAACATTAAACGGAAGTGCTCAAAGTTATGCCTCCGTTTTATGGACCAGTAGTGGTGACGGAAGCTTTAGCGACCCGAACATTCTGAACCCAATGTATTTCCCCGGACCAAATGAAATTGCAGCAGGGGTTGCCCATTTAACCTTGACCAATAATTTTGTGTATCCTTATACGGGTTCCAGCAGCGATAATTTAACCATTACCATTCAATCGCTAGCAACTGTTGAAGCAGGGCCAAACGTTCAAACCTGCGGAATACAAACCATAAGTTTAAGTGGTTCTGCCACTAATTATGATGCAGCTACTATTCAATGGAGCACTTCAGGAACCGGAACATTTTCTGCCACAAATATTTTAAATCCGTCGTACACCCCTTCAAACGACGACCTTTTAAACGGCGGCGTGACATTAAGCCTGGAAGTATTAGGACAATCTCCCTGTGCCGAAATAGCAACCGATAATTTAATTTACACCATTCGCAGCGAGGTTGAAGTAAATGCCGGCGCAGATGAGACCATTTGCCAAGGCCCGCATAATTTGAATGCAACCATCACCAATGCCTCAACTATTAATTGGACCACCTCGGGCGACGGGACCTTTTTAAGTAACAGTATTGAAGATCCGATTTATGTTCCGGGACCAACCGACGTAACGAATGGCTCCGTAGTACTGACCGTTACAGCGCAATCAATTGCCCCCTGTTCCGGCTTCGACACAGATAATCTTATTTTGTACATTGTACCAGCTCCTTCGGTAAGTGCAGGTCCCGATGCCACGGTTTGTGCATCCTCCCCTGCTTATATTATAACCAATTCGAGCATTACCAACTCTACAAACATTCAATGGTTCACCTCAGGAACCGGAACCTTTAACGACGATACAGAACTGCACCCAACTTATACTCCGAGTGCGGCAGATATTGCCAGTGGATCTGTTACCTTAAGAATTCAATCAGAAAATGCACCCTGTACTACTGTTTATGACGATATGGTTTTAACCATACAGGGTGAACCCACCGTTGATGCCGGCAACAACGAAGTGGTTTGTACCGGGTACAACGTAACAATAACAACCGCTTCTGCTTCCAATGCAACAGTAAACTGGACCACGACCAACGGGACAGGTTCATTCGTAAACGCATCAGCAATAAATCCAACCTATGTTCCAAGCAGCGCAGATTATGCCTTATCTTCACTTATTTTACAAATGGAAGGCACAGCCATTTCGCCTTGTGGCGGATCCGTTACCGACCAGGTAACCATCACTTTTGCCGATTCCCCAACAGCCAACGCAGGAAGCAATGCCTTAATTTGTGAGGATGAAACACATACGCTGAACACGGCTACGGCAACAAACTATGCAGCCCTTTCATGGGCCAGCAATGGCGACGGAACATGGGATGATCCCAGCATTTTACATCCAACCTACACCCCGGGGACATCAGATATTTTATCCGGAAGCGTAAGCCTTACATTAACGGCACAACCACTATCAGGTTGCTCTGTTCCGTCAACAAGCTCAATCACCTTAACAATACAACCCAACCCAAGCATAAATGCCGGAAACGATGAATCGGTTTGTGCAGGAAACGCTATCTCGATAAATTCGGCAAGTGCCAGCGATTACCAAACAATAGCATGGACAACTTCCGGTTCGGGAACCTTCTCCAATTCATCAATTATCGACCCGGTATATACGCCATCTGCGGCCGACATTTCTAATGGAACGGTTCAGCTTACACTAACTGGAATAAGTATTTCGCCGTGTGGAACCAGCGTTCAGGATCACATGATTTTAACCGTTGTTCCGAACCCGACAGCTTATGCCGGTGCCGATGCGGTTTCTTGTGAAAACGGCAGCTATTTAATCGCCGATGCCACCGCTTCAAATTATTCAAACATTATCTGGACAACCTCAGGAACCGGAACCTTTTCAGATGTAAATAACCTGAACCCTACATACACTCCCAGTTTAAATGACAGAAGTAACGGAAGTGTGACCTTACAAATTACAGCGGTTGGCATTAATCCGTGTTCGTCTTCAGCTACCGACCAGATGGAGATTGTTTTTGATCCGCTACCCGTTGTAAATGCCGGCGACGATGCCAGTGTTTGCTCGGGATTTTCGCACAGCATAAACAGTGCAAGCGTGGCAAACTCAACATCAATAACCTGGACAACCTCTGGTGACGGGACATTTTCGAACCCTAATTTGGTGAGTACAATTTACACCCCTGGAGTAAACGACAGAGCTAACGGTTCGGTAATACTTACATTAACTGCCAACGGATTAGGTTTATGTAGCGGAAGTGTCAGCGACCAACTTATTCTTACAATTATTTCGAACCCTACAGCTACTGCCGGCCCGGACGAAACCATTTGTGAAACCGCATTTACACTTACCAATGCTTCGGCTACAAACTATTCTACGGTACAATGGAGCACTTCCGGAAGTTCCGGAACATTAAGCAATGCAACAACACTTACACCAACCTATACAGCTAGTGCTGCCGATATTGCACAAGGCTATGTTATTTTGACCCTTACAGTAAACCCCATATCTCCGTGTGCATCTCCGATTAGCGATAACATCCGCTTAACCATCAGAGAACTTGCCGAAGTTAACGCGGGCCCGGATGCCCAGATTTGCGAGAACCAAACCTATACCATATCCGGAGCAAACGTGAGCAATACTTCCAGCTATGGATGGACAAGCAGCGGAACCGGTACATTTATCAATGTAAGCACATTAACACCAACCTATACGCCCAGTGCTTCCGATATCACCAACGGTTCGGTACGTTTAACCCTGACAGCAGCCTCTAACACTCCTTGTACACAAAGTGTAAGCGACGAAATGGAAATTACCTTTGAACCATTGCCCGTGGTTGATGCCGGCCCTAACACCACCATTTGCCAAAACAGCACTTACACCGCTTCAACAGCAAGCGTTCAATACCACAGTTCTGTTTTGTGGACAAGCTCCGGAACAGGAACCTTTGACAATAGCAGCACTATTAACACCACTTATACCCCAAGCAGTGCAGATATTCTTAACGGAAGCGTTCGCCTGTTTTTAACAGCCCAAAGCAATGCACCTTGTACAAACAGTGTTGCCGATTATATAGACATTACAATAAACAGCCTTCCGACAGCCAATGCAGGCCCCAATGTACCATCATTGTGTTCAGGCGATTCTTACACGGTAAGTGGAGCCAGCGCAGCAAATTATAGTTCGATTAACTGGACCACCTCCGGTTCGGGACAAATTATCAATCCTAATAGTTTAAGTCCGACCTACATTCCGTCTATTGGCGACGCAGCTTTAGGAACTGTAACCCTTACCCTTGAAGCAAGAGGCTTATCACCTTGCAGCACCCCGGCAACTGATGCAATGATAATCAATGTTATTCCGGGAGCAACCATAAGCGGGGGTAATTCAGGCGATGTATGCATTAACTCTACCTACACCGTAACCGATGTTACGGTTACAAATTATGCCTCATTAAGCTGGACCCACTCGGGATACGGAAACATTATTAATTCCGGCTCCGATTCGCCAACTTATTACCCGGCACCAGAAGATTTAATGTTGGGAATCGTTACCTTAAGGTTAACGGTTGAACCAAATTCGCCCTGCAGCGACATTCAGTATTTAGATTACGATTTAACGATTTATAGCGAACCGAGTGTCAATGCCGGTTCGGACAATACCATCTGCGAAGGCGATAATTATTCTCTAAGCGATGCAACGGCTTCCGATTACATCTCCTTATTATGGACAACCAGCGGAACCGGAACCTTCTCTAACCAAAATGCCTTGAACCCAACTTATATTCCAACCAGCAACGATGTTGCAGCAGGTTCGGTTGTACTTACGCTTACAGCCTATGGTCAGGCGGCATGTAGTACAAGCCCATCGGATGAAATGATTTTAACATTTATTGAAATTCCAAAAGTTAATGCAGGAAATAATGGTTCGGTATGCGAAAACGGTAGCTTCACAGTTACCACTGCAACGGCTTCGGATTATCACACCTTAAGCTGGACACATAACGGATCGGGTACTTTAGCCAATGCAGGTACTTTAAACCCAACTTACACACCAGGAGCAACCGATGTAAGCGCAGGAACAATTACCCTGACTTTAACCGCCGAAGGCGATGCCAGGTGCACCAATGCTACAGATCAAATGGAAATCAGTATTGTTGCAAACCCTGTTGTTAATGCAGGCCCCGATCAAGTTACATGCGAAAGAGATGCTTATAATATCGTTCATGCCAGTGTACAAAACAGCAGCAGTTATGTGTGGTCAACCTCTGGTTCAGGAACGTTCACCAATGCCAGTATTATTAATCCTACATACACTCCGAGTAGCAGCGACGTTGCCTCAGGAGCTGTTTTATTAACGCTGACAGCCTCTCCCAACCTACCTTGTGCTTCTATAGTTTACGATAGTTTTATTTTACAGTTTGAAGACGCTCCTACCGCAAATGCAGGCCCTGACGCCAGCATCTGTCAGGGAAGCGCGTACACAATCCCCAGTGCTTCAGCAACCAATTATACCACCATTTCATGGTCGTCGAGCGGCAACGGAACCTTCGTAAACGAAAACACTTTAAGCCCTACGTACACACCAAGTCAAAATGATATTTTATTGGGAAGTGTTACCCTTACCATGCAGGCTCAGGGCAATTCACCCTGCAACAGCATTACCGACGATATGGTATTAAACATCACTGTTATGCCGGTGGTTGATGCCGGGGTTGATGCCGAAATTTGTACAGGAAGTAATTACCCTGTTGTAACAGCCTCCGTTGCAAATACTTCAAATATTTACTGGACTACTTCGGGAACAGGAACATTCATCAACGGAAATAACATCAATCCTGTTTACACCCCAAGTGCCGATGATATTTCTGCCGGATCAGTCATTTTAACACTGACTGCATCGGCCGATTCGCCATGTGCCGGACAGGTAAGTGATTTTATGACCCTGACCATTGTTAACGAATCAACCGCTTATGCCGGTCCCGATGCAACCATTTGTGCAGGAAACAGCTATCAGATAAATAATGCTATTGCCCAAAATTATTCAAGCTTAAGCTGGGCTTCTTCAGGCTGGGGAACATTTATTAACAACGGAACCATTTCCCCAACCTATTTCCCGAGTGCTTCCGACCTGGCAGCAGGTTCGGTAGTAATAACCCTTACGGCTCACAGTACGGTTCCTTGTACAGCCGATGCTACCGATTCATTTGTTTTATTCTTTAACAATGGGCCACTGGTAGATGCAGGAAACCCGACATCTATTTGTGAGGATGGTATATATACCAATACAGATGCCAATGCATCCAATACAACATCGGTATTCTGGACATCTTCGGGAACCGGAACGTTTACCAACGAAAATATTTTGAACACAACTTATATTCCGAGTGCGCAAGATATTATAAACGGAGCGGTAACTTTAACCCTAACAGGAAATGGCGTTTCGCCATGCACCACTGATTCGGATTACGTAACCATTACCATCAACCATAAACCTACTGCAAATGCAGGACCTACAACCGATATTTGCACGGGATCAAACATTATACAAGGAGCCAGTGCAAGTAGTTACAGTTCGCTGTTGTGGACAAGCTCCGGAAGCGGCAGTTTAGACAATGCAACAACCCTGACCCCAACGTATACCCCAAATGCTGCTGATATAACTAACGGAACCGTTACCCTTACACTAACGGCTTATCCGTTATCACCCTGTGCCCTACCAGCTACCAGTTCAATCTTATTGAATGTTCACCAAGCACCAACAGTAAACGCCGGAGCCGATGATATAATTTGTGAAAACGGATCGTATACTTTATCGGGAGCAAGTGCAGGAAATACAAGTTCGGTGCTTTGGACAAGCAGCGGAACCGGTACATTTTCCGATCCAAATGTTGTAAATACAACCTATACCCCAAGTTTTGATGATGCGTTAAACGGCAATATCACCTTGACAATAACCGGTTCGAACCTGAGTTGCAGCAATGCAAGCGATTATATGATACTAACGGTTCAACGCATGCCACAGGTATATGCCGGAAAAGACAGCACGGTTTGCGAAACCGGGGTTTACGTTGTTCAGGATGCAGACATTAGAAATTACACCAGCATTCAATGGACACATAACGGAACAGGAACCTTGGCCAGTGCCACTACACTGTCACCGATTTACACCCCCGGTCCCGGCGATCTTTCGGCAGGAACCGTAACCTTGAGCGTTGCTGTTACCGCGGCCAACCCTTGTTCGGGAATTATTAATGATGCTTTGATTCTGGAAGTAAAACATGAACCAACAGCCTATGCCGGTCCGGATACAACTATTTGTTCAACGGCAAATTACCTGGTTAACGGGGCAACAGCTTCCGATTTCGAATCGGTTACCTGGTCAAGTTCGGGGAGTGGAACCTTCCTGAACCAGGCAACTTTGAGCCCGACCTATATTCCTTCGCAGGCCGATATTAATAACGGAAATGTGATTCTCAGGCTGCACGCCTCTAATCCGCCGTGTAACAATATTACCGATCAGATGACCTTAACCTTTATGATGGCTCCGCAAGTTGATGCCGGGTTTGATGCATCGGTGAATTTTGGAAGCGCGTTCCAGATTACTTCGGCTACAGCAAGCAATCACAACGGCCTTGCATGGACGAGTAACGGAACCGGAATATTTTCCGATCCCGGGATTTTACTCCCGACCTACACACCAAGTGCTCAGGATTTTTCGGCGGGACAGGTAACTTTAACCTTAACAGCTACAGGAATCTCGCCTTGTTCCCAAGTTTCCGACCAAATGACTTTAACCGTTACCGATCAACCAAACGTTGAATTTACCTGGGACAACGAATGTTCTGGTTCTACCACACAATTCAGCATCGATCAAAGCATAACGGATGTTGGAACCATTGTATCTTGGAACTGGGATTTCGGCGACGGTTTTACGTCCAGTTTGATGGAACCAATCCACACTTACAATGTTGCAGGCACCTACCATGTTACACTCACGGTAGTTGATGTAAACAGTTACACCAGCACCATCTCGCACGATATTACCATTCATCGTTTGCCGCTCGTAAACTTTGATATTGATTCGCCATCGTGTTCGAGCCTCGAAACACAATTCAACGATTATTCAAGCGCCACCGATGGTTACATCACGCAATGGGATTACAGCTTTGGCGATGGAAACAGCGAAACCATACTGTTCCCTGATAATCCGAACATCAGCCACACATACGCCCATGCCGGGGTTTACAATATAATTTTAACTGTTACAAACTCGCTGGGCTGTACAAACAGTATGGCAAGAAGCATCACCGTTGTTCCTTCCCCCATGGCTAATTTTGACATGAACGCGGTTTGTATCACGGGTGGAGCCAATTTTGTTGATCTATCGCAAACCAATGGTGGTTCATCCATTGTGGAATGGAGCTGGGATTTTGGCGATCCTAATTCAGGACTAAACAATATCTCAAGCAGCCAGCACCCAACGCACATTTACAGTGTCGACGGCAATTATTCAGTCACCCTTGAAATTACAAATACCAACGGATGTAGAAACAGCATCACCCAAGACTTTGATGTGAGCATACAACCCGATGTTGATTTCAGTTTCAATGGTAATGGCTGTTTGAACAACGAAACACAGTTTACACTGATCAGTGATGACCTAAACATAAGCAATATCAATTTAATTGAATGGAACTTTGGCGACGGAACCCCGCTAAGCTCGGAATTAAATCCGGTTCACACTTATACAGCTACCGGAACTTACCTGGTAACCTTAACCATTAACAATAACGGATGCGAAAGCATAATTACCAAAACTGTGACCATTTACCCGAGCCCGATTGCCGATTTCAGCTTTGCGAACACCTGTATGGGCAACCCGACCAACTTCACCGATTTATCGAATAATACCGGTTCGCCCATTACCACCTGGAACTGGGAGTTTGGCGTAATTACCCGCACCGATGATATTTCTTCGTTGCAGAATCCGAATTACACTTACGAAGAAAGCGGAAACTACACGGCAAGTTTAACCGTTACCGATGGCAACGGATGTATAAACACCCATACCGAAGAGGTTCAGATTCTACCAACACCTTACAGTGCGTTCACTTACACTGAAAACTATGAGAACACCCAAGGCCGTTTATTATTTAGCAACGAATCGAGCGGAGCCACCTCCTATATGTGGGACTTTGGCGATGGCGGTTCATCCATTGAAACGGATCCAATACACAGTTTCTTGTCGGATGGCATTTATACCATTGAACTGATAAGTTTTAACGATGTAAATTGTTCCGATACCATTTCACAACAATACCGGGTATTGTTTAAAGGTTTGTTTATCCCGAGCGCATTTTCGCCAAACAGTCCGCAGGTAGAGGTACGAACCTTTAAAGCCATTGGCATAAACCTGAGTTCGTTCATCATTGAAGTATTTGACGGATGGGGCAACAAGGTTTGGGAATCAACCGCGCTGGATGATTTGGGCCGTCCGTCCGAATCGTGGGACGGAACTTTCCGCGGACAAGCTTTACCGGCCGGGGTTTACGTTTGGAAAGCCAGTGCCGTATTTATGGATGGAAGCAGCTGGACAGGAAAAGACATGGGCAACAATGAAGGCGGCAGCGGCAAGACCTACGGAACAGTGACGATAATCAGGTAAACAAAAATCATAAAATAAAACAGCAGGCGCGAATTGTAAATTCGCGCCTTTTTTATTCCCCAAAAAGATATTTTCAAATATATTAGATATCTAAATATAATCCGTAAATTTAGATATCAGAACAAATTCGTATCAGAAGGCAAACCAATAAAAAATGAAAAATAAAAAAAAAGCAACTAAATTTCTTATTGTTATAATCTTGTTACTTTTCATTATAAATAGTTATGCAATAGATTGGTTAACAATAGATGATTTTGATTCGGAAGACAAGGTTAATGAAAAACAAATAGAATTATTTGAAAAGAATTTTTCCAGTGAGATTTCTATCTGGTATTCCACCCATAATGATTACCATTACTTTAGTGTGCTTGATAAATATTTTAATACTTTAAATAAAAAAAACTTAAGCCTAAATCATTTTTTGAAAACAGATAGTGTTGATATTAGAATTAAATCCGGATTATATTTGTTTTCAAATGACACAATTAACTATTTCCAAAATATAAAGAACAGTGATCTAAACTTTATTAAATTAGTAAAACACCTTAAACACTCTAATGAAGTTTGCGAAGATGATCTTGATAAAATTGTTATTTTGGTAAACAAATTAGAGTTAGACCATATAACTTTTTTTCTCACTTATGTGGCTTATAAGCTAGAAAGAAAGTTTTTACCCGTCGTTTATAAGATTGACACATCCCGGTTTAATAATGTAGGCCTCCATTCTGAGTTAGCTATACTCGAAATAGAAATTAATATGACTATTAATGCATTTCTTGATAATGATACAGAAAGAAAGGTTAGCCCCACTTGCGGGAACAAAAAATAAAAAAATGGCAGGTGCAGAGCTTTACCTTGCCTGGAACGGACGAGACATCCGCTCCAGCAGAGTGAATTTCTATATTTTAACTGTAAAAAGAACTGTTAATATTGAAGCAATAATTAATGTAACGAATTAATTACCAAAAAAATGACAAGGTTTATAATTTTATTTTTTTGTCTTCTGACTACTAAA
This sequence comes from Bacteroidales bacterium, assembly GCA_963664245.1. Taxonomy (GTDB): domain Bacteria; phylum Bacteroidota; class Bacteroidia; order Bacteroidales. The sequence continues at coordinate 38,346 of OY760934.1, read as the reverse complement.
GTTATTATATCACAATCAATTTATGTCAGATATCGTGATTTAACGGACAAAAGTTACACCTATATTTTAATTAAGAATGATAGTATGTTCAAAGTAGATGCTTTCGGTCTTATTTACAGATGGGACATATTAAGTAGGAATAAGATTGTAGCATCTGATAACAACAGGCTAGGTATAATTGATATTAATGAAAAAGCGATGAAATATGTTTATTCTACTAAAGAAGCAATATTAGATGTTGCATGTAGTGAAAATATGGTATTCTTCACCACAGCTCCATTTGAGGATATGAGATTTGAAGTAAGTTCACTTTATTCGTTGGATATTACAAACTTAAAAACTAAAAAGATGAACTTACATGATAGCATAAATATAACTAACATTGCCACGAATGGAGAATATATTGCTTTTTCACATAAATCAAGTAGCAAATATTATTTGATGATCTACAATCTAAAGTCTGATAACATCGAAATAATTGATTCGGCAGATATTAATCATGGCGAATATTTTACCCAAGTAGATCAAGGTAGGTTATTTCGTTTTGAAAATTGTAAACTCTACTATTATAAGAAAGGAAATTCGTTGGGTAAAATCAAGGTTTATAATTTCTTGACAAAGAAAAATACAATTGTAAGAAGTTATCCTGAAAAATATATCACTTCTTTTGATGTACATAATGGTAGCTTCTATTTTAATAATTCAGGTAGAGCTATTTATAAAGACTCATTGCAGAATACTTTAATAAATACCAAGACAATGAACAAGGGATACATAAACGATATTTTTTACATAAAATAATATCCCCGCTGGCGGATTTTTCTGCTCGCGGGAACAAAAAATAAAAAATGGCGTGCGCTGAGCTTTGCCTTTCTTTTTTTACTAAAACGGGCTACATTCCAATCCACGGATGATATTTCTCCGCCCCGGGGTATTGGCCCCTCCGCCCGAGAATGGGATAAACGAATCCAGTTCAAAAATCAGGGAAATTTCATGGGTTCCCCCGGCAGAGCGGGCATAGCTTTCGTTCAGCAACATATCGTAGCTATACATAATCTTTACCCGGGTTTCTTCGTTTAAAGCAGCACTGATACCGGCCATGACAACCAGTGAGTTCGACTGGGCAAAATCAAAATCATCATTTCTATACCAAAATCCCGCATACATGCTCGATTTATAAACATTCAAACCTATAGAAAACGTTCTGAAATCCTGTTGCTTCTCGAAAATAAAACCGGGGTTTATTTTAAAATCTTTATGTGTATTTGTTCTTGAGTTAAACCCTCTCCCCCGGACTTCATTCTGAATAATTGCATCAATGGTGATTACAAATTTACGGGGCAGGTTGGCTTCCTGGCTGTCGTAAAACGATTCGTTGGGGCTAAACACATGGTGTACCGCAAAACCGGTTGTCACCACATATTCTTTTCCGCCGTAGCCATAACCAACCCATCTAAACAGCAATCCCAAATCCACATCAGGGTAAGTAATTTTACTATCGGTAGGAGCCGTAAAAGCCGTCGGGTATATGTTTCCAAAACGGGGGTCAAGCTGATCTACAAAAACCAGTTTGCTCCAATCCAATTTCTTTTGAACAATGGCCGGCATAACTCCCAGCTGAACCAGTAAATTTTCGTACAGGGGGATACGTACCGAAACAGGAATCCCGATTTTGGTTCGCTCATAATAACCCGATCCGGCCGTATGTTTATCAAACATTAAGCCTATTCCTCCTGCCCCGGGGATACCCCGCGAAGCAAAATCCATGTTAAAATTGGTGCTGCGGTATTCACCCGGCAGGTTGGGCCATTGCTTACGAATGCTGGTACGAACCCTGAGTCCTTCGGAAATTCCGGTATAGGCCGCATTATAATAAATAGGATTATGCGTAAACTGAGAATACATTGGATCCTGCGCACTAAGGGGGAGCAGGCAGGATGCAAACAATACAATTAGGCTGAATTTAATAAGTAGTCGGTTCAAAATCTTAAATCTTAGTTTTTATTTATTATCCTTACAGAAATAAAGTAACCCTAAAAGTTGAAATTATTCGTGCATTTCATAGCTTAGTATTTAACGCAAAAATATACACTTTGTTTCATAATCATTTACGATCAGTAGGTAAAATTTTCGGAAAGGATAATTTAAGTGTGGGTTGTACGGGATTCGAACCTGTGACCTCATGCCTGTCAAGCATGCGCTCTAAACCAACTGAGCTAACAACCCAAAAAATCAATTTCCTGCAAAAATAAAAAAATTATAAAACGATTGGTGCCATAATATGACCTATTTGTCGATAATCGAAAAATAAAAAACCGAAAAACTATAAATTTGTTGCTCAAAATTAACACATCCTCTAATTATGAAATATCTAAATCTAACCCTTTGTACTTTTGTTTTATTTCTTAGCTTGAACACAAAAACCCAGACCAAACCAATCACTCTCGAAGACATTTATAAAAATTATACGTTCAGCGAAAAAGGCATCAATGTATTTTATTCGATGAACGACGGGGAACATTACACGGTTCTGGAAGAGAAAAGCATTAAAAAATACAATTTCAAAACCGGCGAACTGGTTTCGGTATTGCTGGACAAAAAAGAAATTGAAAAGTTCAGGAAGAATAAACCGCTTAATTTTTCCAGCTACCAGTTTAATGCCGATGAAACGAAAATACTTATCCCTTTTGATTCCGAACGGATTTATCGCCGCTCAAGGCTTTCAAATTTTGTGATCTACGATTTGAACACCAAGTCATTCTACGAGCTTTGCCCCAAGGATAAGCAAATGCTGGCCGATTTTTCGCCCGACGGAACAAAAGTGGCCTACCTTCAAGAAAACAATATTTACGTAAAAGATTTGGAAAGCGGGAAAACCCGGCAAATTACAACCGACGGCAAAATAAACCACATTATCAACGGCGGAACCGACTGGGTGTACGAAGAAGAATTTTCCATCACCAAAGGATTTTACTGGTCGCCCAACGGGAACAAAATCGCTTTTTACCGTTTCAACGAAAGCCGGGTAAAAGAATACACCATGTTAAAATACGGGGAGGTTTATCCCGATGTTTGGAAATTTAAATACCCCGTGGCCGGTGAAGACAATTCTATTATTGAGATCAAGGTTTATGATTTCGAAAAAAATACGTTTACAACAATGGATATTGGTTCGGAAACCGACATCTACATTCCACGCATTACATGGAGCGACAAAGAAAACGAACTGTTTATTTTCAGGCTGAACCGCCTGCAACAAAAACTGGATTTATTAAGGACGAATACGCTGAACGGAAAATCTGAAATCGTTTACCAGGATCAAAATAAACGGTACATTTCAGAGAATGTATTCAGCAATTACATCTTTTTCGACAACAGCAACAAAATGGCTATCTTCAGCGAACGCTCGGGGTTCAACCATATTTATTGCAAAGATTTTGAAAATGGGAAGCTCACTCAACTCACCACAGGAAATTTTGACGTGATGAATTTGCTGAGTTACAACAGCAAGAAAAAAGAATTTTATTTTCTGTCGGCCGAGAGTTCTCCCATGAACCGGGATTTTTGCACCGTAAATTTGAAAGGCAAACAAAAAAGATTCTTCGAGAAAGAAGGCAGCTGGGACATAGAGTTCACCAAAGATTACCATTATTTTATCAGCTATTTTTCGGAGGCCAACACCCCCAGCTATATCAGCCTGCATAAAATTGACGGGAAAGTAATCCGCGTATTGGAAGACAATGCTGATTTGAAACAAAAAATCAAGGAATACGGCTTCGGCAAGAAAGAGTTTTTTAGTTTTAAAACTTCCGAAGGCGTTGAACTGAACGCGTATAAAATACTCCCTGTAAACTTCGATCCCGCTAAAAAATACCCGGTAATGATGTACGTTTATGGCGGCCCCGGCTCACAAACCGTTACCAACGAGTGGACCCGCTGGAATGCGGTTTTCAGCTACCTGAACCAATTGGGAATTATTGTTGTTTCAGTTGACAACCGCGGGACCGGTGCCCGTGGCGAAGAGTTTAAAAAAATAACCTATGGAGAGCTTGGAAAATACGAAACAATCGACCAGGTTGAAGGCGCGAAATATTTAGCAAGCCTCCCCTACGTTGATAAAAACAACATTTCTATTTTCGGCTGGAGCTATGGCGGCTGGATGTCCAGCCTTTGTTTAACCAGCCCCGAAAGAGTTTTTAGCACGGCTGTTTCCGTGGCTCCCGTAACCCACTATTATTATTACGATAATATTTGGACCGAACGCTATATGGGCCTTCCACAAAACAACAAATCGGGCTACAAAGATAATGCCGTGTTAAACATGGCTCAAAAGATTGAGGGAAATTTATTGCTGATCCATGGCAGCGGCGATGACAATGTTCATCCGCAGAACACCTACGATTTTATAACGGCATTGGTAGAAGCCAACAAACAATTTGACTTATTTATTTATCCCAACAAAAACCACTCGATTACCGGAGGCCAGACACAGTATCATTTATTTACAAAGATTAGTAACTTTTTGAAAGAGCACCTGTTAAACGAAAAAGAATAAATTATTATTTGATTTATAGAAACTTATTTATACTTTTGCAAGCCAAAAATAAATTTAACAAGAAAGAGGTAAAGTAAAATGATTATTATTCCTGTAAAAGAAGGCGAAAGCATCGACAGAGCGCTAAAAAAATACAAGCGCAAATATGAAAAAACCGGCGTTGTTAAAGAATTACGCGAAAGGCAAAAATACACTAAGCCAAGTGTAATTAACAGAGAGCAAAAACTAAAAGCGATCTACGTACAACAATTACGTCAGCAAAGCGAAGCCTAAGCCACATTTTTTTTAGGATTTTTTAAGAAGAGGAACTTTTGTTTCAGCTATTTTTTTAGTAAATTTGAAACAAGAGTTTCTTTTTTTTGTGCCTATGAATAGCGAACGGTTTATACAATATATAGAAGATGAAAGGCGCCTTTCCCCTCACACCATTGCGGCTTACAAAAACGACCTCCGGCAATTCTTTGACTTCCTGGAAGAAATGGAAATCAACAGCACAAAAAACATTAACCATTCCACCATTCGTTCGTGGATCATACAACTCATCGAAAACAAAGTGAGTAATCGCTCTGTAAACCGAAAGCTATCGACATTAAAAACTTATTTCAAATACCTTATTAAAGAAGGGGAACTAGACGAAAACCCGATGAATAAAGTTTTGGCTCCAAAAACATCCAAACGGCTTCCAGTTTTTGTAGAAGAAAAATCAATGGACTTATTATTGGACAAAGTTGATTTTGGGGAAGGTTTTACTGCCAGCCGCGACCGTTTAATCATCGAACTGTTTTATTCCACCGGCATTCGTTTAAGTGAGCTTATCAATATCAAGTTAAACGATATTAACCCACACAACCATCATTTAAAAGTACTGGGAAAACGTAATAAAGAACGCATTATCCCATTAAATGATTCATTATTAAACCGTTTTAACACATACCTTGAAATAAGAAAGGAAATTCACCCGCAAAGCGACGATTTATTTATAACAAAAAAAGGTAAAAAAATTTACAATAAACTTGTGTACCGTATTGTTAATTACTATCTTAGTAAGGTGACAACCATAAACAAAAAAAGTCCTCACGTGTTGCGACATACTTTTGCCACTCATATGTTAAATAATGGAGCAGACCTGAATGCCATCAAGGAAATTTTGGGTCATAGCAACTTATCTGCCACGCAAATTTATACCCACAACACAATTGAGAAATTAAAATCAATATACAAACAAGCCCATCCAAAGGCATAAAAACTAAGGAGAGATGAGTATGAAAGTTAACATTAGCTCAGTTCATTTTAAAACTGACAAAAAATTAGATTCTTTTATTACTGAAAAATTGGAGAAACTGTCAACTTTTTACGATGGCCTTATATCAAGCGATGTGAAGCTAAAGTTAGAAAACACACCGAGTAGCGAAAATAAAATCGCCGAAATCCGAATTAACATAAAAGGAAACGACCTTTATGCTAGCAAAACCTGTAAATCCTTTGAAGAAGCTACCGACAGTGCTATAGAAGCACTTCGCAGGCAATTAAAAAAACATAAAGAAAAGCTTAAGAGTTAATTACAAAAAACATTAAAAAAATTACCAGAAAATTTTTGATTATTAATTAAAATATGTATTTTTGCAGACCTTTTTAAACAGAGGTCTGTTTTTTGTTTCATGAAAGCTTATTAATCAGCTATTTTTAAGATTGTTGAGTGAGCTAATTTATCTTGTTAAAAAAGAATAAATTACTAAATAAATTAATGCCGATATAGCTCAGTTGGTAGAGCAGCTGATTTGTAATCAGCCGGTCGGCGGTTCGAGTCCGTCTATCGGCTCAGCTAAAAAAAGCTGAAAAAGCATTTTGGGGAGATTCCAGAGCGGTCAAATGGGGCAGACTGTAAATCTGTTGGCGAAGCCTTCGGAGGTTCGAATCCTCCTCTCCCCACAACGTTCTTCGAATCTTAACCAAGGAGAAGACAAAGAGCAAATTAATAAGCGGGAGTAGCTCATTTGGTAGAGCGAAAGCCTTCCAAGCTTTAGGTGGCGGGTTCGAGCCCCGTCTCCCGCTCTTTTAAGCCGATGTAGCTCAGTGGTAGAGCGCTTCCTTGGTAAGGAAGAGGTCACGAGTTCAACTCTCGTCATTGGCTCTAAAATTTTTAATTTTAATTTAATTTTTATAATAACACATTATTTAAAAACAAACATTTTTTTGTTATGGCTAAAGCAAAATTTGAGCGCGGGAAACCCCATGTTAATATTGGTACCATCGGCCACGTTGACCACGGTAAAACAACTTTAACTGCAGCGATCACTTTAACTCTTCAAGACAAAGGTTTAGCTGAATTTAAATCTTTTGACTCTATTGACAATGCTCCTGAAGAAAAAGAAAGAGGTATCACTATTAATACTGCTCACGTAGAATACGAAACTGATAACAGACACTATGCTCACGTTGACTGTCCTGGTCACGCTGACTACGTTAAAAACATGGTAACTGGTGCTGCTCAAATGGACGGTGCTATTTTAGTAGTTGCTGCTACTGATGGTCCGATGCCGCAAACTCGCGAGCACATCCTTCTTGCACGTCAGGTAGGTGTACCAAGAATCGTTGTTTTCATGAACAAAGTTGACATGGTTGATGATGAAGAGCTTTTAGAGCTTGTTGAAATGGAAATCCGTGATCTTCTTTCATTCTACGAATTTGACGGCGACAACACTCCTGTAATTCAAGGTTCTGCCCTTGGTGGTCTTAACCAAGAAGGCAAATGGGTAGAGAAAATCTTTGAATTAATGGAAGCTTGCGATACCTGGATTCCACTTCCAGAACGTGATGTTGACAAACCATTCTTAATGCCTGTTGAAGACGTATTCTCAATTACTGGCCGTGGTACTGTTGCTACTGGTCGTATTGAAACAGGTATTATCCACACTGGCGATCCAGTTGACATCGTTGGTATGGGTGCCGAAAAACTTAAATCAGTTATTACCGGTGTTGAAATGTTCCGTAAAATTTTGGATCAAGGTGAAGCTGGAGATAACGCAGGTTTATTGTTAAGAGGTATCGACAAAAACGAAATTTCAAGAGGTATGGTAATTGCTGCACAAGGTACTGTTACTCCTCACAAACACTTCAAAGCCGAGGTTTATATCCTGAAAAAAGAAGAAGGTGGACGTCACACTCCATTCCACAACAGATATCGTCCTCAGTTCTATTTCAGAACCACTGACGTAACTGGAGAAATCATGCTTCCAGAAGGAGTAGAAATGGTAATGCCAGGCGACAACCTAACTATCGAAGTTCAGCTTATCAGCGAAATTGCAATGAACAAAGGTTTACGTTTTGCAATCCGTGAAGGAGGTAGAACTGTAGGTGCCGGTCAGGTAACTGAAATTATTGAATAATACATTTAAACAGAATTTAAATAATGTGAACGATAAAGGTAGTTCTGTGCACCAATGTGCAGAACACCTTTTCGCCATATAATAAAAAGATGTTTATTTAATACACGGGTGTAGCTCAATTGGTAGAGTAGTGGTCTCCAAAACCATTGGTTGTGGGTTCAAGTCCTACCACCCGTGCTAAAATACTAAACAAATGGCAAAATTAAAACTTGTTACGTACGCCAAAAACTCTTATGATGAACTTATTCATAAAGTATCTTGGCCAAGCTGGAGTGAATTACAAAACAGCGCTATTGTTGTATCCATTGCTTCCCTGATAATCGCTTTAGTGATTTTCCTGATGGATCAATCATTCCAAAATATATTGAAGGGATTTTATAACCTTCAATTTTAAAAATCGAGCTATTATTTAGTATTAACTTTTTAACCAATCTAAAATCGATTCCGACTGTGAGTGAGCATGTAAAAAAGTGGTATGTAGTTCGGGCAATAAGTGGAAAAGAAAAAAAGGTAAAAGAATACCTTGAGAACGAGATCAATGCCCAAAATTTACAGGAGTATATTTCGCAGGTTTTAATCCCTACCGAAAAAGTGTACCAGGTACGCAAAGGGAAGAAAATCAGTAAAGAACGGAATTATTTTCCTGGCTATGTACTTATTGAAGCAGCTCTTGTAGGAGAGATTCCCCACATCATCCAGAATATTCCGAATGTTTTAGGGTTTTTAGGAACCAAAGGAGAAGCCGATCCATTACGTCCATCCGAGGTGAATCGCATCTTGGGTAAAGTTGATGAACTGGCTGAGCAGGGCGAAGAAGTGAATATTCCTTATATTGTGGGCGAATCAGTTAAAGTAATCGATGGTCCTTTCAACAGCTTCAGCGGCATTATCGAAGAAATCAATGAAGAGAAAAAGAAGCTAAAAGTAATGGTTAAAATTTTCGGACGAAAAACACCATTGGAACTTGGGTTCATGCAAGTTGAAAAGGAATAAAATTGGGGCAAAAGTTTAGCCTTAATTATAAAAAAACGCATTTAAGTTTAAAACAAAATGGCAAAAGAAGTAAGCGGATTAATTAAGTTACAAATCAAAGGCGGTGCTGCAAATCCATCTCCACCAGTAGGACCTGCATTGGGTGCTAAAGGGGTGAACATCATGGAATTTTGCAAGCAGTTTAATGCTCGTACACAAGATCAGGCAGGAAAAGTTATTCCTGTTATCATCACCGTGTACAAAGACAAATCCTTTGATTTCATAATTAAAACCCCACCCGTTGCTGTTCAAATTTTGGAAACTGCAAAAATCAAAAAAGGTTCAGCAGAACCAAACAGAGCAAAAGTAGCAACCATAACCTGGGAGCAGGTAAAAACCATTGCCGAAGGCAAAATGGTTGACCTGAACGCTTTCAGTGTTGAATCAGCAATGAAAATGGTGGCTGGTACCGCCAGAAGTATGGGAGTTAAAATAAAAGGAAAAGCACCTTTTGCTGAAAATTAAAATGCTCAGCATTTTTAATTATTAGTCAAAATAATTTAAGAAATCAGAAAATGGCTAAAAAAACAAAGAATAGAAAAGAAGTTTTAGCAAAATTCGATAAAGAAGCGGCATTCAACCTTACTGAAGCAGTTAAAATCGTAAAAGAAACAAGCTTTACAAAGTTTGATGCTTCGGTAGATGTAAATGTTCGCCTGGGAGTAGATCCTCGTAAAGCCAATCAAATGGTTAGGGGCACCGTAACCTTACCTCACGGAACTGGAAAAACAGTTCGGGTATTGGTTCTTTGTACTCCAGAAAAAGAAGAAGAAGCTAAAGCAGCCGGTGCTGATTATGTAGGTCTTGACGAGTATGTTGACAAGATCAAAGGTGGCTGGACCGATATTGATGTGGTAATTACCACGCCTAACGTTATGCCTAAAGTAGGTGCTTTAGGACGAATCCTTGGACCTCGTGGTTTAATGCCGAACCCTAAAACAGGAACGGTAACCATGGATGTTGCTAAAGCTGTTAATGACGTAAAAGCTGGTAAAATCGACTTTAAAGTTGACAAATATGGAATTATTCATGCAGCCGTTGGTAAAGTATCATTTACAGATGAGAAATTACACGAAAACGCTAAAGAATTAATCCAAACCATCATCAAACTAAAACCCGCAGCGGCAAAAGGTACTTACGTTAAAAGTATTTATATGTCGAGCACCATGGGTCCTGGCGTACAAATCGAACCTAAATCAGTAAACGCTTAATTGTCTGGTAAATTAGAAGATATTAGTTATGACTAGAGAAGAAAAAAATCAGTTTATCGATTCTTTAAAGGAACAGCTAGCAAACAGTAATTATTTTTATTTAACTGATATAGCTGACTTGAACTCTGAAGCTACTACTAATTTACGTAGACTTTGTTTCCAAAAGAACGTTAAGCTGCAAATAGTTAAAAACACATTGCTTAAAAAAGCAATGGAGCAGATTACCGAAAAAGACCTTGAACCTCTCTACGAAGTTTTAAAGGGATCTACCTCTATAATGTGGGCCGAAGCCGGAAATACTCCTGCTAAACTCATCAAAGAGTTCAGAAAAAAACAAAAATCTGAAAAACCAATTTTAAAAGGTGCCTACGTAGAAGAAATGGCATACATTGGTGAAGATCAGTTGGATGTTTTAGTTAACATTAAATCTAAAAATGAACTTATTGGTGATATCATCGGATTGTTACAATCACCTGCTAAAAATGTTATCTCTGCACTTCAATCGGGCGGACAAACATTAAGCGGTGTATTAAAAACATTATCGGAGAAACCTGAATAAAGGAATATTTAAACAAAAATAAGTAAAGAATTTATTTTAAAAACAATTTAAAAACAATTATAAAATGGCAGATTTAAAAGCATTTGCAGAACAATTAGTTAATTTAACAGTTAAAGAAGTTAACGAATTAGCTGAAATTCTTAAAGAAGAGTATGGTATCGAACCAGCAGCTGCAGCAGTAGCAGTAGCAGGTCCTGCAGCCGGTGGCGCAGGTGATGACCAACCTGAAGAAAAAACTTCATTTGATGTAATCCTAAAAGCAGCCGGTCAATCTAAATTGGCAGTTGTTAAACTTGTAAAAGAACTTACAAGCTTAGGACTTAAAGAAGCTAAAGAATTAGTTGATTCTGCTCCAAAAGCAATCAAAGAAGGTGTAAGTAAAGACGAAGCTGAAGCACTAAAATCTCAATTAGAAGAAGCAGGCGCAGAGGTTGAAGTTAAGTAAGTAGTTAATATTTACTATTAGCGGGGTATTGACAACCCTCTCCATGGGGAAAAAAGTCTGCTTCTAAATACTGGTAAAAAATATACTACTAACCAGCCCGCTGCGGCGGGCTTAAAACTTATAACCTTGACAGTACAAAAAGACACAAGAATAAACTTCGCATCTACCAGGGTTCAAACTAAATACCCTGACTTTCTGGACATTCAATTAAAATCTTTTCAGGATTTCTTCCAACTGGAAACGAATCCTGAAAATCGTGTGAATGAGGGTTTGTATAAAGTTTTTGCTGAAAACTTCCCGATCACCGATGCGAGAAACAATTTCGTTCTTGAATTCTTGGATTATTTTATCGATCCTCCAAGATATTCGATCGATGAGTGCATTGAGCGTGGGCTAACTTATAGCGTTCCTCTCAAAGCAAAACTAAAATTATATTGTACCGATCCTGACCATGAAGATTTTGAAACCATCATTCAGGATGTGTACCTGGGGATGATCCCTTACATGACCCCCAAAGGAACCTTTGTTGTTAATGGTGCCGAACGTGTTGTTGTATCACAGCTTCACCGTTCGCCAGGCGTGTTCTTCGGAACAAGTTACCACGCCAACGGTTCACAATTATTCTCTGCCCGTATCATTCCTTTTAAAGGAAGTTGGATGGAGTTTACAACCGATATTAATAATGTGATGTATGCTTACATCGATCGTAAGAAAAAATTACCCGTTACCACATTATTACGCGCCATTGGCTATGAAAGCGACCGGGATATTCTGGAAATTTTCGACCTTGCCGAAGAAGTAAAAGTAAGTAAAGCCGGGCTTAAACGTGTAGTTGGACGAAAACTGGCTGCCCGTGTTTTACGTTCATGGATCGAAGATTTTGTTGATGAAGATACCGGTGAAGTAGTATCTATTGAAAGAACGGAAGTAATTATCGACCGTGAAACCACGCTCGAAAACAAACATATTGATTTAATCGTTGATGCAGGCATCAAAACTATCTTACTACATAAAGATGATGTCAATGCAGCCGATTATAGTATCATTTTCAATACCTTGCAAAAAGATACGGCAAACTCTGAAAAAGAAGCGGTTGAATTTATTTACCGCCAATTAAGAAATGCCGAACCACCAGATGAAGAAACAGCCCGTGGTATTATCGAAAAACTTTTCTTCTCTGACAAACGTTACGACTTGGGTGACGTTGGCCGTTACCGTATCAACAAAAAACTGGAAATTGATACTCCCGAAGATATTCGCGTATTAACCAAAGAAGATATCATTTCTATCATCAAATATTTAATTGATTTGGTAAATGCCAAAACAGATGTTGATGATATAGACCACTTGAGCAACCGTAGAATCCGTACTGTTGGCGAACAATTGTACGCCCAGTTTGGCGTAGGTTTGGCTCGTATGGCACGTACCATTCGTGAACGTATGAATGTTCGTGACAACGAGGTCTTCACTCCTACTGATTTAATCAACGCCAAAACACTTTCGTCGGTAATTAACTCATTCTTTGGAACCAACCAGCTTTCTCAATTTATGGATCAAACCAACCCATTGTCAGAAATCACGCACAAACGCCGTGTTTCTGCATTAGGGCCAGGTGGTCTGTCAAGAGAAAGAGCCGGTTTTGAGGTTCGTGACGTACACTACACCCACTACGGACGTTTGTGTACCATTGAAACCCCTGAGGGACCAAACATTGGTTTGATTTCTTCGCTTTGTGTTTACGCAAAAATCAACAAACTTGGTTTCATCGAAACACCTTACCGTAAGGTTGAAGAAGGTATTATTGCCGAAGGTGAACCTGTCTTTTTGAGTGCTGAAGAAGAAGAAAACAAAATTATTGCACAGGCCAGTACTTTGTTAAAAGAAGACGGCCGTTCATTTGTTCGCGATAAGGTAAAAGCCCGTTACCTGGCCGATTATCCTATCATTGAAAAAGAAAAAGTTGACTTAATAGATATCGCTCCCAACCAAATTGCATCTATCGCTGCATCATTGATTCCTTTCCTTGAACATGATGATGCGAACCGTGCATTGATGGGATCGAATATGATGCGTCAGGCGGTCCCTCTATTGAACCCTGAAGCCCCGATTGTTGGTACAGGAATTGAAAGGCAAGTTGCCCGCGATTCTCGTGTATTAATTAATGCCGAAGGCGAAGGAGTTGTGGAATACGTTGATGCCAACGAAATTGTAATCCGTTACAACCGTTCTGAAGAAGAACGCCTGGTAAGTTTCGACGACGACTTAAAACATTATAAGTTAACCAAATTTGTCAGAACCAACCAAAACACAAGCATAAACCTTCGCCCGATTGTTCGTCGCGGAGACCGTGTAACCGAAGGTCAAATCCTTTGCGAAGGCTATGGAACAGAAAACGGAGACCTTGCATTGGGACGGAACCTTAAAGTTGCATTCATGCCTTGGAAAGGTTACAACTTTGAGGATGCAATTGTAATTTCCGAAAAAATTGTAAAAGAAGACATCTTTACTTCGGTTCACATCGAAGAGTTCACCCTTGAAGTGCGAGACACCAAACGAGGAATTGAGGAATTAACCAACGACATTCCAAACGTTAGTGCCGAAGCGACCAAAGATTTGGACGAAAACGGGTTGATCCGTATCGGTGCCGAAGTAAAAGAAGGAGATATTTTAATTGGGAAGATCACCCCGAAAGGAGAAAGTGATCCTACTCCTGAAGAAAAACTGCTTCGTGCCATCTTTGGTGACAAAGCCGGTGATGTTAAAAATGCATCGCTAAAAGCACCACCATCAATGAGAGGCGTTGTGGTTAACAAAAAACTCTTCTCTAGAGTTATTAAAGATCGTAAATCAAAAGTCAAAGAAAAAGAAATCATTCAGGCTCTTGAAGACGATCACTTGAGAGATGCCGCTGTACTTAAAGAAAAATTAGTTGAAAAACTAAACATCTTGGTAAACGGAAAAACCTCTCAGGGCGTTTACAACAACTTTAAAGAAGAGTTGATCCCAAAAAAATCAAAATTTACTCAAAAATTATTAATGGGTATTGATTATACTGTTGTGAATCCAAACAAATGGACTACCGACAAAGATAAAAACGATCTAATCAAAACACTCATCAATAATTATAATATCAAGAATAAAGAATTACTTGGGATTGTAAACCGTAAAAAGTTTGTTGCATCTGTTGGAGACGATCTTCCAAACGGAATCATTCAAATGGCAAAAGTTTACGTGGCTAAAAAACGTAAACTGAAAGTTGGAGATAAAATGGCCGGACGTCACGGTAACAAAGGTATCGTAGCACGTATCGTTCGTGAAGAAGACATGCCATTCCTTGAAGACGGTTCACCGGTTGATATCGTACTGAACCCACTGGGCGTACCTTCGCGTATGAACCTTGGACAGATTTACGAAACGGTATTGGCTTGGGCAGGTAAAAAATTAGGACTAAAATTTGCAACTCCTATTTTCGACGGTGCACACATCGATCAAATTAATGACTATTTAAAACAAGCCGATTTACCTGAAAACGGACGTGTTTATTTATACGATGGCGGAACAGGAAAACGTTTCGACCAACCAGCAACCGTAGGTTACATTTATATGCTTAAATTACACCACATGGTTGACGATAAAATGCACGCACGTTCAATCGGGCCATACTCGCTTATTACACAACAACCATTGGGCGGTAAAGCGCAATTTGGTGGTCAGCGTTTTGGTGAGATGGAGGTTTGGGCCATTGAGGCATTCGGTGCATCTAACGTACTTCAGGAAATTCTTACCGTTAAATCAGATGACGTAGTAGGTAGAGCAAAAGCTTACGAAACTATCGTTAAAGGTGAGAATATGCCAACACCTGGTATTCCCGAATCATTCAACGTATTGATTCATGAATTACAAGGACTGGGACTAAACGTAACTTTTGATTAATATAAATAAGCCGGGTGAACTTGTAAAAAAACAAGCTTACCCGGTTTAAAATTGTTCTTTATCAATTTCAATATAAAAACAACATATGGCTTTTCGAAAAGATAATACTGAACCACGTACTTTTTCTAAAATGACTGTAAGCCTGGCTTCACCCGAAGCTATACTTGAACGTTCCAGTGGTGAAGTTTTAAAACCGGAAACAATCAACTACCGTACTTACAAACCCGAACGCGACGGATTATTCTGCGAGCGCATTTTTGGTCCTGTTAAAGACTGGGAATGTCATTGCGGGAAATACAAACGTATTCGTTACAAAGGCATTGTTTGTGACCGATGCGGGGTTGAAGTTACCGAAAAAAAGGTCAGACGAGAAAGAATTGGACACATTCAGCTGGTTGTACCAGTTGCTCACATCTGGTTCTTCAGATCATTACCTAACAAAATTGGAGCCTTGCTTGGTTTACAAACCAAAAAGCTCGACACAATTATTTATTACGAACGCTATGTCGTAATCAATCCCGGTATCAAAGCTGCCGACGGGGTTAAATATCTTGATTTCCTTACGGAAGAAGAATATTTCGATATTTTGGAAACCATTCCGGCAGAAAACCAATACCTGGATGACAGCGATCCTGATAAATTTATTGCCAAAATGGGAGCCGAAGCCATTCACGACTTACTGGCCCGTTTGGATCTGGATCAAATTTCATACGAATTAAGACACAAAGCAAATACAGAAACCTCTCAACAACGTAAAGCCGAAGCCCTAAAACGCCTTCAGGTATTTGAAGCATTCAGGGATGCACGTAACCGTATTGAGAACCGTCCCGAATGGATGATTGTAAAAGTTGTTCCAGTAATTCCTCCAGAATTGCGCCCATTGGTTCCACTCGATGGCGGACGTTTTGCAACTTCCGATTTGAATGATCTGTACCGCCGTGTAATTATTCGTAACAACCGTTTAAAACGATTAATTGAAATCAAAGCTCCCGATGTAATCATGCGTAACGAAAAACGTATGCTCCAGGAAGCCGTTGATTCTTTATTTGATAACTCAAGAAAAGCAAATTCTGTAAAAACCGAATCGAACCGTGCCTTAAAATCATTAAGCGACAGCTTAAAAGGAAAACAAGGACGTTTCCGTCAAAACCTTTTGGGTAAACGTGTTGACTACTCAGGCCGTTCGGTAATCGTGGTTGGGCCAGAATTGAAACTAAACGAGTGTGGTATTCCAAAAGACATGGCTTCTGAGCTATTCAAGCCATTTATTATCCGAAAAATGCTGGAACGCGGTATTGTTAAAACCGTTAAATCTGCCAAGAAAATTGTTGACCGCAAAGATCCGGTAGTTTGGGATATTTTGGAAAACATATTAAAAGGACACCCGATTATGCTGAACCGTGCTCCTACCCTTCACCGTTTAGGTATTCAGGCATTTCAACCTAAATTAATCGAGGGTAAAGCCATTCAGTTGCACCCCTTGGTTTGTACCGCGTTCAACGCCGACTTTGATGGTGACCAAATGGCTGTTCACGTTCCGCTTGGAAATGCAGCAATTTTGGAAACCCAAATTTTAATGTTGGCTTCGCATAATATTCTTAACCCGGCAAACGGTGCGCCAATTACCGTACCTTCACAGGATATGGTATTGGGTCTTTATTACATTACCAAAGCACGTAAAAATACGCCTGAATATCCGATTAAAGGAGAAGGATATCGTTTCTATTCTCCAGAAGAAGTTATCATTGCCTATAATGAAGGCAAAGTTGATATGCACGCGATTATTTCTGTTAAAATTAACGATGTAGAAAACGATCAAAAAGTTGAGAGAATAATTGAAACCACCGTAGGACGTGTTCTGTTCAATCAGGTTGTTCCTGAAGAATACGGTTTTATCAATCAGCTTTTAACTAAAAAATCGCTTCGAGATATTATTGGTAGCGTTCTTCGTAAAACGGGAACTGCAAAAACGGCCCAATTCCTGGATGACATCAAGAGTTTAGGATTTAAAATGGCCTTCGAAGGCGGTTTGTCGTTTAACCTTGGTGATGTAATTATTCCTGAACAAAAACAAGAATTAATTGCAAATGCCAACCTGGAAGTTGAAGAAGTAATGAGCAACTACAACATGGGGTTCATCACTAACAACGAACGTTACAACCAAATCATCGATATTTGGACACACACCAACTCCCAATTAACTCATACGTTAATGGATCAAATTTCTAAGGATCAGCAAGGTTTCAACTCTGTTTACATGATGCTTGATTCCGGTGCAAGGGGTTCTAAAGAACAGATTCGTCAGTTATCTGGTATGAGGGGATTGATGGCAAAACCTCAAAAATCAGGGGCTACCGGTGGTGAGATTATTGAGAACCCGATTCTTTCAAACTTTAAAGAAGGTCTTTCGGTTCTTGAGTACTTCATCTCTACCCACGGTGCACGTAAAGGTTTGGCCGATACCGCTCTTAAAACAGCCGATGCCGGTTATTTGACCCGTCGTTTGGTGGATGTTGCCCAAGATGTAGTGATTAATGAAGAAGATTGCGGAACTTTACGTGGACTAACAACAACCGCCTTAAAGAAAAACGAAGAAGTTGTTGAAACCCTTTATGACCGCATTTTAGGACGTACCGCCTTGCATGATGTTTACAATCCGGTTACCAATGAGTTAATTGTTAAAGCAGGTGAAGAAATCACTGAAGAAATTGCTCAGGTTATTGAAGATTCTCCGGTTGAGAGCGTAGAAATTCGTTCGGTATTAACTTGTGAATCAAAACAAGGTGTTTGTGCAAAATGCTACGGACGTAACCTTGCCTCAGGAATGATGGTTCAAAAAGGTGAAGCAGTAGGCGTTATTGCAGCACAATCAATTGGAGAGCCGGGTACACAGTTAACCCTGCGTACATTCCACGTTGGGGGTACTGCATCAAACATTGCTATTTCTTCTAAAATCAATGCTAAATTTGACGGTCACCTTGAGATCGATGAATTGCGTTATGTAGAATATGAAACCACTGCCGGCGAAAAATACGACATGGTTATTGGTCGTTCGGCCGAGATGCGTATATTGGACAAAAACACCGGGGTAATTTTAGCTTCGGCAAATGTTCCTTACGGTTCGAAATTATATGCAAAAAGCGGAACAGATATTACAAAAGGTGAATTGATTTGTGAATGGGATCCATACAATGCTGTAATTCTTTCGGAGCTAAAAGGTAAAGTTGCGTTCAATAATATTATTGAAGGACAAACTTACCGCGTTGAATCAGACGAGCAAACCGGCTACAAGGATAAAGTTATTATTGAATCACGTTCAAAATCGAAAAACCCGACCATCTCCATTTTAAGTGCTGGTGGTGAGGAATTAAAATCATACGATATTCCGGTAGGCTCTCACATTATTATTAATGAAGGTGATGATGTAAAAGCCGGGGATATTTTGGTTAAAATCCCGAGAGCAATTGGTAAATCAGGCGATATCACCGGTGGTCTTCCACGTGTAACCGAATTATTCGAAGCACGGAACCCATCTGACCCAGCAGTTGTTGCTGAGATCGACGGTGTAGTATCTTTTGGTAAAAAACTGAAACGTGGTAACCGTGAGGTAATCATTACTTCTAAAACCGGTGAAGAAAAACGTTATTTAATTTCTACCTCAAAACAAATTCTTGCGCAGGAAAATGACTACGTAAGAGCAGGTACATCCTTATCTGAAGGGGCGATGACCCCCGCCGACATCTTGGCAATTAAAGGGCCAATGAAGGTTCAGGAGTATATCGTAAACGAAGTACAGGAAGTTTACCGTTTGCAAGGGGTAAAAATCAATGATAAACACTTTGAAGTTATTGTACGCCAAATGATGCGTAAAGTTGAAGTAGCCGATCCGGGCGATACTAAATTTCTGGAAGGTGAATTGGTAAACAAAATCGACTTTATGGATGAAAACGATGAAATTTTTGGTAAAAAAGTAATCGAAAATGCTGGTGATTCAGAAAACTTTAAAGCCGGACAAATTGTAAGTGCACGTAAATTACGTGACGAAAACTCAATGCTAAAACGTAAAGATAAAGCCTTGGTTGAAGCCAGGGATGCCCAACCTGCAACTGCCCGCCAGGTATTGCAAGGTATTACTAGGGCTTCGCTTCAAACAAACAGCTTTATTTCGGCAGCATCCTTCCAGGAAACAACAAAAGTTCTTACACAAGCGGCAATCAACGCGAAAAGCGATGAATTGATCGGATTGAAAGAGAACGTAATTGTTGGACATAAAATCCCGGCCGGTACCGGTATGAAAGATTATGACAACATGATTGTAGGTTCAAGAGAAGAATACAATGCTTTAATGGCAAGGAAGGAAAAAGTTGCCGTGGAGGAAGAGGACGAATAAAAATCTGAATCATGGAAGACAAAAAAAATCAAAACCCGAATCAAATCAATATTGAGCTAAGCGAAGAAGTAGCCGAAGGCATCTATGCTAATTTGGCAATGATTACCCACTCTAACGCCGAATTCATTATTGATTTTATAAAGATGATGCCTGGCGTACCAAAAGCCAAGGTAAAATCGAGGGTGATTTTAACCCCTCAACATGCCAAGCGTTTGCTAAAAGCATTGCAGGACAATATTCAGAAATACGAAGCCATTCATGGATCGATCAAAGAACCACATCCGGGCGATTTGCCACCGATAAACTTTGGCGGCCCTACGGCTCAAGCATAAAACAAAAAAGCTCTCAGGAAACTGGGAGCTTTTTTGTTTTAGCAATACCTGTGAAAGTTTAAAACCCTCACAGAGTTAAAAGGTTATTCTGCCATTGGATCATACAGTGCCAATTCTCCTTTAGTCTCAATGCAATCCATAATTTTCTTTTTGAATTTCCAGCAGGTCATTTGGCGGCGTTCCATTTTTTTTGCCAGTTCGTAAGTCGAAATGTCAGGTTTACTGCAAACCTGAAACGCAATTTCGAAAGCATCCGTTAACGGAATGCGGCAACGGTGAAATATGGTATGAGCCGTTGCGCTTTCTTCGGTCTTGCAGCGGGTACACCTACGGGAATGGGGTGTTTTACCTTTACAAAAATTTGCATGTCCGCATTTCCGGCAAACAAAACCTTGCTCCCATTTTAAATCTGCCAAATATTGCAAACAACTTTCATTAGTGGAAAACAACTGATTAAATTGACTTACATCCAACTTGCCTATTAAATTTTTCATTCGAAATAATCAAGAAAACACATTCAACTTTTTAAATATTTTGGAACGGTTATTGATACAAAATTAAAAAAATTAGTGATACTTAAACGATTTAATATAAAATTATTTATATATTTGCATAAAAATAAAAAAAGATGAAAAGAGCCTATTTATTCACACTAATATTTTCAATCATTATTGTAAGCAGTTGCGGAAATGCAGCCAACAATAATTCAGCAAATAGCAACTCAACTGCTTCAACAAAAGCAGATCAAAATAAAATCAAACCTGAACACTTAACATTAGAAACTTTCAAAGAAAAAGTTTGGGATTTTGAAACCAACCCGGATGAATGGATTTATAAAGGCGATGTACCTGCCATTATTGATTTCTATGCCGATTGGTGCGGCCCATGCAAAATCATTGCTCCTATTATGGAAGAATTGGCAAATAAATATAAAGGGCGTGTAAAAATATATAAAATAGATACCGATAAAGAACAAGATTTGGCCAGGGCTTTTGGCATCAGGGGAATTCCATCTGTATTGTTTACACCACTAGAAGGACGGCCAATGATGCAAAGTGGAGCCATGCAAAAACAAGATTATATCAAAATAATTGAAGAACAACTATTAAAAAATACTACAAAAAAAGACTAATAAGAAAAAACATATTAAAAATGGAACATTTAACAAAACAAACTTTTTTAGACAAAGTATTTAATTACGAAAAAAACCAGGACTGGAAATTTGAAGGCAATCTGCCTTGTATTATTGATTTTTATGCTGATTGGTGCGGCCCATGTAAAATGGTAGCTCCGGTCTTGGAAGAACTATCAGAAGAATACAAAGGAAAAATTAACATTTATAAAGTAGATACCGAAGCCGAGCAGGAATTATCAGCTGCATTTGGAATCCGAAGCATCCCATCGATGCTGTTTTGCCCCAAAGACGGACAGCCTCAAATGGCTCAAGGTGCCTTACCAAAAGAAAGTTTAAAACAGGCAATCGAACAAGTACTCTTAAACACTGAAACAGCAAAAGCAAACTAGACTAACTCCTAATTCGATAATAAAGGCTGATGGACAATAGTTCGCAGCCTTTTTTTATTTTTGCAAAACATGAAATCAAAATCAGTCATATTATCCACAGCTTACCTCCCTCCCATTGAGTATTTCGCTTACATTATAAAAGGCGGAAAAATCTATATTGAAGTCCACGAAACATTCATAAAGCAAACGTATCGCAACCGCTGCAAGATACAAACAGCCAACGGAACATTAAACCTGAGCATCCCGGTTTCGAAAGTAAATGGAAATCACACCAGCGTTAAAGACATTATTATTAACAATGACCTGCAATGGCAAAAAGATCATTGGCGAGCCATTGAGTCGGCTTATAATGCCTCGCCGTATTTTGAATACTATAAGGATGAGTTGGAAAATTTCTATAAAAAAGAATACCATTCGTTAATTGAATTCAATTATCTGCTTTTAATGCAAGTGTTTGAGCTTATCGGGCTAAAAAAAGAAATAGAAAATACCGAAAATTTCGTCCCGGGTTACGAAGATGCAATTGATTTAAGAAACCATTTTAGCCCCAAAAAAGAAAGTAATTTTAAATGCCCCAAATATTACCAGGTATTTGACGATAAACACGGATTTGCTCCCAACCTAAGCATCATTGATTTGCTTTTTATGGAAGGGCCGAACACCCTGTGTTTTTTACAGGAAATTTCTATTTAGGATAATCCACCCGCAGATGGTAAATATTCAACAATTGTTTTTTCAGAATTTCTTTGATCCGGGTTATTTCCCTGAACGTAATATTTGAATGAATAAATTGTTTATTCTCGATCTGGGTTTCAATAATACGTTCAACCAATTCGTTAATGGCAGTTTCATCGGGTTCTTTCAAACTCTTTGAAGCCGCTTCTACCGAATCGGCCATCATCACAACGGCAGTCTCCCGCGAGTTGGGAATTGGTCCTGGATAGGTAAAATCTTTTTCATTTATTTTATCTTCCGGAACTTCATTCAATTTCATTCTATAAAAATACTCAACCCTGCGATTTCCCTGGTGAGTTCTGATAAAATCAATAATCTGCTGAGGCAGGCGATATTTTCTGGCGATCTCTACCCCTCTCCGAATATGCCTGATAATTATCTTCGCGCTTTCATCGGGTGTTTTCTTTTTATGCGGATCAACACCCGATATTTGATTTTCGGTAAAATAAGCCGGAGCTTCTATTTTCCCAATATCGTGATAAAGTGCACCGGTACGGGCCAACAAAGTGTTTCCACCAATTTCGTATAAAATTTCCTCGGCAAGATTGGCAACCTGCATGGAGTGTTGAAATGTTCCAGGGGCTTTTGCCGATAATTCACGTAACAATTTTGAATTGGTATTTGAAAGCTCAATCAAGGTAACATCGGTTATCAAACCAAACATTTTTTCAAAAGCATAAATCAAAGGATAAGAAAACAATGTTAAAATGGCACTTCCGGCAAATAGCAAAAAATACCGCCAATCGAGCCCGGAGAAGGTTCCTTCTTGCATTAATCCCAAGCCGGTATAAACCGCCGAATAGGTCAGAAAAATCATGGTTGATGTAAAAAAGAACTGTGCCCTACGCTGTAACTGAACAACGCTGATAATGGCTATGATCCCAGCAATTAACTGAAGAAAAACAAATTCAAAACTATTGGGAACCAAAAAACCGATGATAATAATGGTTATAATATGAACATACAAAGCCGGACGGGTATCAAAAAAAGCACGAATAATAATCGGAATAATACAGATTGGCACGATATACAAATAATCAACACTGTATTTAATCACCAAACTGGTAACAAAAACCATTATAATAATCAATGAAAGAATTAAGGAAATGCGTTTATTACTTTGGAAAACATCACGTCTAAAATACATCAGGAAGAAAAACAACACGACCATCGACATGGAGATCAATAAGCTTAGGCCCAATAAAATCATGACATAATTGGTGCGCGAACCTAATTCTTTTTCATATTCTCGGCGCATCGATTCTAAAATCAGATACTTCTCCCCGACCACAAGTTCACCCGTTGAAATGATACGCTCACCACTCTGTACCATTCCCCTGGTTAGTGAAACCTCACTCAGGGCCGATTCTCTCTCGGTCCTGGTTTTTTCAGCATCGAAACGAACATTCCTAAACAAGGTGTTCTCCAAACAATACAAAACAATCTTTTGATCGGTATTCTCCGATTGCTGCAATTCTTTTTTTAAATAATCATGAGCACTTTGAATGGTAAAAATATCAGACAGCTTTCTTTCAAAAGCCTGGTTGTTCTTAATCAAAACAATTTCATCATCAAGGTCAATCTGAGCCGTTTCGGGTAACGATTCCAATATTCCACAATTTGAGATGGAATCAAATAATTGTTTGCAAAACATCCAGTTCACTTCTTTATAGGTTGAATATGCAAAACTATCCTGGTATTTCGCGTCCCATTCCCGGGAAAAACGATCTTCAAGCTCCCTGAATTTTTCCTGCGTTAATTCGCTATTAAATAAAAAATACGGTTTAACCTGTGACAAAGCCCGCTGACGCTCCTGATCAATTTCTTCCTGTGGCTTCAAAATCGCAAAATCATAAGAGGCAATTAAATCTTTATGCATCCATGGACGGCCTTTTTGAAACTCATATTTAAACTTTCCCTGCTTCGGGAAAATAATCACAAGTATCACAATAGCAAACAAAAACAAAGCTATCTTATAAATATAAAGCCGATGTTTGAACACTAATTTCAGAAAGTCTTTCATTGCACAAAATATTTATTTGCGAAAATAGAAATTATTCAAGAATGTTAGGTTATTTAAATGGGAATTAGTAACATTGTATTAATATATTCTTAACACAACTTTCATTGATGAAATTCGGTATTTGCAAACTTAGTGTTATTCCTCTAAGGCAAGAGCCTAATCACAAATCAGAATTAGTGAACCAAATGTTGTTTGGCGAATTGTGCCAGGTTACGGAATCTGACAACGAGTGGCTAAAGATTACGCTTACAGACGATAGTTACCAAGGATGGGTCGAAAAAAAACAAATTTCATTGATTGACGAAAACGAATTTAAACGCCTAAACCAAGCAGAACCATTTTATTCGCTTGATTTGGTTCAACACATCCATAATTCAACCTCAAATCAACACATCCCCATTTTATTAGGAGGTAAATTATATGCCCCGCGCAATAATGCTTTTAAAATAGCTGATTGCGTATATGAATTTGACGGAAACCAAACAGAAACCATCAACGAGATCAAACGATCTCAGTTACTTGAGAACGCTTATTTGTACCTGCACAGTCCTTATTTATGGGGCGGACGTTCACCTTTCGGGATTGATTGCTCGGGCCTGGCACAAATGGCTTACAGATTAAGTGGCATCAGCATATTTAGAGACACTTCGCAACAGGTAGAACAAGGCGACACAATCACTTTTTTATCGGAGGCTAAAAAAGGAGACCTGGCCTTTTTTGATGATGATGAAGGCAATATTGTTCATGTCGGAATCATCATATCGGGCAACAGTATCATTCACGCATCTGGCAAAGTCCGCATCGACCAAATTGACCACCAAGGTATATATAACTGGGAAAAAGGAGGATACACCCATAAGCTTAGAATCATCAAGAGCCTATTATAAATTCATTCTAAATTTCTTTTTTTATTTGGGGATCATCCAAAAAGAACTACATTTGCCGCTGTATTGAAATAATTCTTCGGGGCAGGGTGATTCGCACCAGCGAAAATTCCCGACCGGCGGTAATAGTCCGCGACTCCCGAATATTCGGGACTGAACCTGTGAAACCCAGGTACCGACAGTATAGTCTGGATGATAGAAGATTAGGATTAATTGCACGATGTTTTGCATGGTGATATTTCTTTTTTAGAAAATATTTTCGATTAATTTATATATGCCCTGGAGTAATTACTTCAGGGTTTTTTGTTTAATAAATTTAATTGAATACAGATGAAAAAGAATTTTAAAAAATGGAGTACACTAACCTTGATTTTAAGTATTATCGCAACAAACCTTTGGGCATCAACGCTTGTTAAAGGAGTAATCGTTAGTAAAGAAAACAAAGAAATAGTTGCAGGTGCAAATATTTTCGTTAAAAACAATCCTCAAAAAGGGACGGTTTCAGACAAAGACGGGAAATTTAGCTTGAACCTGGAACAAATCCCGGCAACTATCGGCATTAAGATGCTTAGTTTTCAGGACAAAGATATTGCCATTGAAAACACTAGTAAAAAAGAAATCGATTTAGGAACCATTGAACTTTCATCGAATATCATCAATCTGGAAGAAATAAAAATCATTGCTTCATTTGCCGATGAAGAGGGAACACCTGTTTCGGTATCAACCATAAACGCCAAAACCATTGAGCAAAAATTAGGCGATCAAACCTACCCGGAAATTTTAAAACAAACACCAGGCATTTATGCCACCCGAACCGGCGGGGGAAGCGGGGATGCACAAGTTAGCCTGCGAGGATTCAAGCAAGAAAATATCGCCTTGCTTTTAAACGGCATCCCTATCAGCAGTGTTGAAAACGGCTTGGTTTACTGGAACAACTGGATTGGGTTAACCGATGCCACACAAATGATACAGGTTCAAAAAGGATTGGGAGCTTCAAAAACAGCCTTGAACTCTTTGGGCGGAACCATCAACATTATCACCAAATCAACCGAAGCCGAAAAAGGCGGATCAATACGGCACTCTTTTACTTCTTACGGAAATTCAAAAACAACTTTCAGTTTTTCGACCGGCATCATGGAAAATGGTTGGGCACTTACATTTTTAGGTTCTCGAAGCAAAGGAGACGGCTATGTTGACGCAACTTACGTTGATGCCTGGGCTTATTTTCTTTCGGCAGCAAAACAATTCGGGAAAAATCACAAAATAACAGTTACCCTACTTGGTGCTCCCGAAAAACACGGGCAACGAAACTTTATGTTAACGCAGGAAGAAGTAGACCGCTACGGGGTAAAATTCAACACCGGATGGGGCAGTTACAACGGCGTATTAAACAACGCTTCCGAAAACTCTTACCACAAGCCGCAACTAAACGTCAACCACTACTGGAACCTCAACGCAAAAACTTTTTTAGCCACTTCGGCTTATATTTCTCCGGGTAAAGGCGGCGGAAAATGGTCAGAAGCATTTAATTACGGACCGGGACTTTTCCAGTTCCGAAACCCGAGCCAACAAATTGATTGGGCTGCTGTTTATGATTTGAACGCAAACCACACCGATACCTATGATCTCGGAAACGGCGAAATTGTTGACGGGTTTTCAAAAATCATTCAAACCGATTATAAAACCAGCCACATTTGGACGGGGATTTTATCAACCCTTGAGCATAAATTCAACGATAAATTCAAACTGATCTCGGGGATTCATTACCGCTACTTCAAATCAAAATTCCAGGAAAAAGTCAGGGATTTACTCGGGGGCAAATTCTGGATCGACAATTATGCCTACGCCATTGAAGGGGCTGGTGAAAGAAGCATGATTAAAAAATTGGGGGATGTTATCAACGTTGACAACGGGGGCATTATCAATTTTGGGCATTTCTTCAACCAGCTTGAATATAAAAGTAAAAAAACAAATGCTTTTCTTGCGGCCTCTATTTCAAAAACATGGTACCAAAGAGAGGATCGCTACAATTATTTAACAAACACTAAAAGTGAGGTAGTTTCAAAAACAGGCTGGGATATAAAATCAGGGATCAATTATAAGCTTGACGCGTTCAACAAAATATATTTCAATACTGGCTTTTATTCAAAAGCCCCCTTGTTTAAATTCGTATTCCCGAATTACAATAACAATCCGGCCATTGACATCAGCAACGAAAAAGTGTTCGCCATGGAAGCAGGATATGGCCTGCATCTAAACAAATTCAGCTTTAAGATAAACGCTTATTATACTTATTGGAAAGACATTTCATTTTTATCGAAAGAATACATCCAACTTGAAAACAATGCACAAACCCGGGCTTTGGTTAAAGGTCTGGATGCCCTGCACAAAGGAATTGAGATGGAAGCAAACGCTCAAATCAGCAAAGACCTGAACATTGGCCTTATGGCATCTATTGGCAACTGGAAATACAAAAACGATGTAGTGGCCGATTTGTTTGATAACAGCAACAATTTTGTAGAAACAGTTGAAGTCTATTCAAACGGGCTTAAAATTGGAAACGCCCCTCAATTTCAGTTTGGAATATTTATGAATTCAAACTTAACCAAGGATATTAGTTTAAGCATCGACTGGACTTTCAACGATATGCTATACGCAAACTTTGACCCGACAGAACGCAACGATGCGACGGATCGGAAGCAGTCATTTAAACTACCTTCATATCATTTGGTTGACCTGCATTTATCATACAATTTAGAAGTATTTGCACAGCAGGCAACATTCGGAATTAGCTGCTACAACCTTTTTAACACAGAATACATTTTAACAGGTGAAGACGGGAACACCCATTCACTAGATACTTTCGAAGGATTTTGGGGATTTAAACGCACTTTTAATTTTAGTTTCATCATGCATTTTTAAAGCGAAGCGAAGTTTCTTTTTTGTTAATAAAAGTTAATTTTTTTAACAAAATTGTTAATAAATATTAACCAGAAAAGTAGGTGTTTCCATTATAGAATACATAAGTTTGTTTTTCAAATCATGAAAAATAAATATCTAACAACCAAAATTTTAATTTAAAGTGCTTATGAAAAAGTATTACAAAATCCTAATGATGCTTGTAGTAACTTGTATTAGCAGTGCTATGCTAGCTCAAGGTGTTACAACGTCAGGTATTAACGGTAAAGTTGTAGATGAAAACAACGAAGCTTTACTTGGTGCAACAGTAGTTCTTACTGAAACTTCAACTGGAACAGTTTACGGAACCATTACCGATCTAAAAGGTAACTATCGCTTAGATAACGTAAACGTTGGCGGCCCTTACACTTTGAAAATTAGTTTCATTGGCTATGGTGCTTTTGAAAAAAAGGATATTTTCTTAAGCCTGGGTCAAACTCAAAAATTCAGTGTACAATTACAGCCCTCAACCACGACCTTGGCAACGGTTGAAATTATTGCCCAAAGAAACGATATTTTTGACGGTAACCGTACAGGTGCAGCAACTGTTGTTGGCGCAGAAAAAATTAAAAGCATACCAACCGTTACCCGTCAAATTTCTGACATGGTAAGAATGACACCTCAGGCTCTTATTGGTGACGACAACAGTATTTCAATTGCTGGTATTAACAACCGTTATAATGCTATTTCTATTGACGGTGCTGTTAATAACGACGTATTTGGTCTTGCAGCTACTGGTACTAACGGAGGACAAACCGGAGGTACTTCTATTAGTATGGATGCAATTGATCAATTCCAAATTGCGATTGCTCCTTATGATGTTCGCCAAAGTGGTTTTGCTGGTGCAAGTATCAACGCGGTAACCAAACGTGGTCGTAATGAGTTTTTTGGTAGTGCTTATTTCTTCTACAGAAACCAACGGCTAGCCGGAAAAACTCCATGGGAAGTAGTTAAAGATGACGAAGAACCCGAAAGATCAAAGCTGGCTCCTTTCACTGCTAAACTTTATGGTGCCAGTATTGGAGGCCCAATCATTAAAGATAAATTATTCTTCTTCATTAATGCTGAGGTACAAAAAGATGAAACCCCCTATCCTTTCAACTTTAACAACTACACAGGAAATTTAACCCAAGCTGATTTGCAAGATCTTGTTGACAAACTGGCTACTTATGGCTATGATCCGGGGGGATACCTAGACAATGCAGATAAATTAGATGCTAAAAAATTCATTGCCCGTATTGACTGGAACATCAATAAAAATCATAAATTAACTGTTCGTCACAGTTATGCTAAAAACGAGCAATATGATCCTTATGCTTCTAATTCAAGATCTATTGAATTCTACAACGCAGGTGTTTATTTCCCCAGTATAACGAACTCATCATCTTTGGAGTTAAAATCGCAATGGGATAAATTTTCAAATAGTCTGATTATTGGAGCAACCTGGGTAAGAGATGATCGTGACCCGATGGGAAGCGATTTTCCGAGTGTAACTATTAAAGATGGGGGAGCTAAGGTTTATTTTGGTTCAGAAGTTTATTCAACCGGCAACAAATTAGATCAGGATGTTTACACCATTACTGACAACTTTAATTATTACTATGGAAACCACACACTTACCGCAGGATTCAACTTTGAATACTCTAAAAGTTACAACCTTTTCATGAGAAAAGCGTTTGGTCAGTATACTTTTGATTCCTTGGAAGATTTCTTAACTGGTCAATCTGCATCTTACTTTGATCACAGCTACTCATTGGTTGATGATATCGCCGGTGACGGTTCTGCTGCTGCTGCCGAATTTGACTGGATGCAATTAGGAGCATATATACAAGATGAGTGGCAAGTTAATGAGAATTTCAAATTAACTGCCGGGTTACGTATTGATATTCCAATGTTCCCGGACGATCCAAAATACGATGCTGCTACTTGGTCAGACACTAAAACTATGATTGAAGATGCAGGTTGGGATCTATTAGGTGCCAATGCTGGTAAAATGCCTAAAAACAGGGTAATGTTCTCGCCACGTATTGGTTTTAACTGGGATGTTAGTGGTGGCGAAAAAACCACTCAATTACGCGGGGGAGCTGGTTTATTCGTAAGCCGTATTCCATTGGTATGGCCAGGTGGTGCCTATAACAACAACGGAGTTATGATTGGTGGTGTTACCAGGTATTCAAATGTTTTCTTTAATCCTGACCCCTACACTCAATATACTCAAGCTGATTTTGGTGGAGAAGATACGACTCCTTCTGGACAGTTAGACATATTTGCTGAAGATTTCAAATTTCCTAAAACATTCAAAGTAAGTTTAGCTGTTGACCAAAAACTACCTGGTGGCGTTATTGGTACCTTAGAGGTTATTTACTCTAAATACATCAACAACGTTCTTTACTACAATGTTAACAATAATAAATCAACTGCAAACCTAACCGGTGGTACTGATAATCGCCCAATTTTTGAGTACAGCACAATAGACAACAGGTATTCTCGTATTATGCTAGGTGCCAACACTGATAAAGGACACTCTTGGAACTTCACAACTTCATTCAAGAAAAGTTTTAACTTTGGCCTTAAATTAGACGCTGCTTATAGTTTTGGCATGAGCAAATCAATTAATGACGGTTTATCTTCTCAAAACTCTTCTCAATGGAAATATGTTGCTAACGTTAGGGGATATGACGACTTAGATCTTTCTTATTCAACATTTGACCCTGGTCACAGAATAATTGCTTCTGCAACATACAAAAAAGACCTCTGCAAAAACTTTGGAATTGAAGCTTCACTGGTTTATGATGGTCAATCAGGAAGAAGATTCTCTTATGTATATTCTAATAGCGCATACAATGGATTAAATTCACAAGAAAGCAATAATGACTACGCATTGCTTTTTGTTCCGGCTTACAAAGCTGATATCAATTTAATTGAGAAAAACGGACTATCTCCAGATCAACAATGGAGATTATTAGAAAAATTCATTGGCCAAGATGACTATTTAAAACACAGAAGAGGACAATATGCTGAAAGATTTGGTGCAAGACTTCCTTTCGAAAGTATCTTTGATTTCAAATTTGCAGCTAACTTCTACATTAATGCAGGTGGTCAAAAACATACCTTGCAGTTAACTGCCGACATCTTCAATTTTGCTAACTTCCTAAACAAAAAATGGGGTGTTCGTCGTTATATTCCTTACGGAACTTATGAGCTAATTACTTTTGAAGGATTTGAGGCTGACGGAACAACTCCTCAATACTCTTTCACTAAAGATATTGAAACTGAAGACATCTATGACATTGACGATTCTGGTTACAGATCTTCAAGATGGCAAATGCAAGTTGGCATCAGGTATATTTTCGGTAAATACTAGAAATAATATTTTATGTGTAACTTTGAAACCGCACCCCAGAAAAGGTGCGGTTTCTTTTTAATTAATCTGTCACATTATGAAAATTGTAAAAAAAACTGTTTTTCTCCTCGCAGGTCTTACAATATTATTTCTAAGTAACTGCCAACCCTTTTCAAAAAAAGAAAAACCTTACGTCGTCGTCCTTTCTATGGATGCTTTCAGGTGGGATTACCCGGATATGTACAACACCCCAAACCTCGATTCTATTGCGAAAGCGGGCGTTAAAGCAAAATCTTTAAAATCCAGTTTCCCAACAAAAACATTTCCTAACCATTACACCATAGCCACCGGGCTTTACCCCGATAATCACGGTATTGTTCAAAATAGTTTTTATGATGCCGACTTAAAAAAATATTATTCCATTAGCAATCGGGAAGCGGTAAAAAACCCGGAATTTTATGGGGGAGAACCCATTTGGGTCACCGCCGAAAAACAAGGCATTACCACCGCATCTTATTTTTGGGTAGGGAGCGAAACAAAAATCAAAAATATCCAGCCGACAATATGGAAAAAATACGACCACAATTTTCCGTTTGAGCAACGCATCGATAGTGTAATAGCTTGGCTGCAATTGCCGGAAGAAAAAAGACCCCGTTTAATCATGTGGTACATAAACGAACCCGATGATGTTGGCCATAACTCAGGCCCTTACTCTACTGAAACCGCAAACAAAATAAGTTATTTAGACAGCTTGGTTGGCGTATTTTCAAGAAAGATAAATCAACTTCCGCATGCCAAGCAAATCAACCTGATTTTTACTGCCGACCACGGCATGGGACCTACTTCCGACGAACGCTCGATTCAGTTAAAAGATTACATCAAAGATGATTGGGTTGAGATGGTTCAGGGTGGAAACCCCGTGTACCTGATCGATGCCAAAGAAGAAAAAACAGATTCTGTATTTCTTGCTTTAAAGCAAATTGAACACATCCAGGCATGGAAATCTTCGCAGGTTCCCGAAAGATTACATTATGGAAAGAACCCAAGAACAATGGACTTTGTTGTTGCTGCCGATAGTTTATGGAGTATTTATTGGGGAGAGAAAAAATACAGTTTGAAGGGCACCCATGGGTACGACAATAACAACACAGATATGCACGCCATTTTTTATGCCATTGGCCCCGACTTTAAACAAAATTATCTTCACCCTACGTTTAACAATGTAGATATTTACGGTTTAATTGCACACATCCTTAACATTGAGCCCGTTAAAACCGATGGAAATTTTAATAATGTAAAAGGACTCTTAAAAAGCGAAAAATAATTATAAAAAAGCTTGATTTTAGGCTTTCTTTTTGCATATATTTGCACGATTAAAAACACAAAATGAAAAATTATACCTATTCTTATTTCTTTTTTTACTTTTATTTTAAAATGAAAGCCGGATGGGATATGTAAACTAGACAAACTTAAACTTTAATAATTCAGAATCCCATCCCAAAAAGATGGGATTTTTTTTTTGCAAAACAAACAACAATGATACTCAACTTCGCCCTTTTTTATGGTTTTTATTTTTACTTCTTTGGTCAAATACCTAAAGGGCGGAATGAATTATAAATACAATTAAATAAACTAAATAATGACTAAGCCGCCCTCAAAAAGGGCGGTTTTTTTTTGACAAAAAAAATGAAAAAAAGAATCGCTATCCAAGGTTATTACGGATCATTTCACGATGAAACGATCCAGGCGTATTATGAAGATGAAGACACTGAAATTGTTCCTCTGAACACTTTTCAGGAAGTTATCTCTCAAACAGAACACGGGCAGGTAGACATTGGCCTGATAGCCATAGAAAATACCGTTGCCGGAAGCATCCTGAACAACTACAGACTGCTTAGTAATTCGAAGCTACACGTTGTTGCTGAAATTAAGAGACGGATTGTTCAAAACCTGCTGGCTCTTCCCGGACAGGAGATTAAGGATATTGAAGAAGTTCACTCCCATCCAATGGCAATTTTGCAATGTGACAGATTTTTAGAAAAGCACCCTCAGATTAAATTAGTTTACAGCGAAGACACCGCACTCAGTGCTTATGAAATTGCCAAGAAAAAAATTCCCGGAAGGGCAGCTATTGCAAGTTATACCGCTGCTCTGAAATTCAATTTAGAAATATTGGCAAACAGCATT
Organism: Bacteroidales bacterium; assembly: GCA_963664245.1. Taxonomy (GTDB): domain Bacteria; phylum Bacteroidota; class Bacteroidia; order Bacteroidales. Next base: position 4,849 of record OY760934.1, on the reverse strand, counting down.
GAAACAAACAAACATAATTACACCCGTTTTCTTCTGCTCAAAAAAGAAGAAACAAGATCAAGCGAAGAAATAAGCAAATGCAATAAAGCAAGCATTTCATTTCGACTGAAGCATAAAAGCGGCAGCCTGGCCAATATCCTTAATTTTTTCTCTACCCTGGGAATTAATTTAACAAAGATCCAATCCATCCCGGTAATCGGACAGGAATGGACCTATTTGTTTTTGGCAGATATGGAATTCCAAAATTTTAGCTATTTCAAAAATGCCATTGAATTGATAAAAGAACAATGCGAAGACCTCAGAGTTTATGGGGTTTACAAAAAAAGCATTCAACCATAAAAAGAAACCAACGAATTAAATAACCAAATAATTGTAGCAAAAAATGATTAAAGCTGCCGACCGATTAAACACAGTGAAAGAATACTATTTCTCAGCAAAACTTAAAGAATTAAAAGAACGGAGTTTGAAAGGAGAAGAAATAATAAACCTGGGCATTGGCAGCCCAGATATGGTTCCTTCAAAAATAACCATCGATGCCCTGAGCCATGAAATTCACAAACCCGATGCTCATTCTTATCAACCATACAACGGCACTCCTACATTAAGAAAGGCAATCAGCAGATGGTACAATAAAACCTATGGAGTCATCATAAATGAAAAAAATGAAATACTTCCCTTAATGGGTTCAAAAGAAGGAATAATGCATATTTCGTTAGCATTTCTGAACCCGGGAGATGAAGTATTGATTCCCAACCCGGGATACCCGGCATACCAATCCGTCAGCAAAATTGTTGGCGCAAAAATCAGGGAATATAATTTAAACGAAGACAACTGGGAGCCTGATTTTGCACAATTAGAATCGATGGATTTGAGCAAAGTAAAAATGATGTGGGTTAACTACCCCAACATGCCAACAGGAAATCCAGGCAGTTTTGAATTATTTTCAAAGCTTGTTGAATTTAGCAAAAGACACCAAATACTTATCTGTAACGACAATCCTTACAGTTTAATATTACACAAAAATCCGTTGAGTATTTTCCAGGTAAAGGGGGCAAAAGAAATCGCCATTGAATTAAATTCTTTAAGTAAATCGCATAATATGGCGGGCTGGCGTATAGGAATGCTTATTGCCAACCCTACATTCCTGAAATACATCATCGGCATTAAAAGCAATATGGATTCGGGCATGTTTAAGCCTATGCAACTTGCTGCAGCCAAGGCCCTGACCAACAAAAACGAATGGCATCAGAAAACAAACACGGAATATACCCAACGAAAAGAAATTGTTTTAGAAATGCTAAAACTACTAAAATGTGAGGTTGATGAAAAGCAGGGAGGAATGTTTGTCTGGGCAAAAATTCCCGGGGAAAAAGATGCAGAAACATTTATCGATGAGATACTGGAAAAAACAGGAGTCTTTATAACCCCGGGAAGCATCTTCGGATCCGTTGGCAAAAAATACGTCAGGGTATCGCTATGTGCAAACCAAAACACCTTAAAAAAAGCAAAAAGTAAAATTGAAAAAACAATAAACAAAAATGGAACAATTAACGATCAAAGAATTACAGATTCGAAAAGGGAAGAAGAAAAGACCCTTGATTATTGCAGGGCCTTGTAGTGCAGAAACCGAAGAGCAAACCATCAAAACAGCTCTTGAGTTAAAATCGCAAGGAATTAATTTCTTCAGGGCAGGGATATGGAAACCACGGACACGGCCGGGGTCATTTGAAGGAATCGGCACAAAAGGTCTGAGATGGCTCAAAAAAGTAAAAGCCGAAACCGGAATGGCTATAGGAACCGAAGTTGCTACATCAATGCATGTATACCAGGCCTTAAAATACGACATTGACATGATTTGGATCGGGGCAAGAACCACGGCCAACCCATTTGCCGTTCAGGAAATTGCAGATGCCCTTGAAGGAGTGGACATCCCTGTTTTTGTAAAGAACCCCGTGAACCCTGACCTTGATCTGTGGATAGGGGCAATAGAAAGAATTTACAGTTCGGGGATTACACAAATTGCAGCCATTCACCGGGGATTTTCAACCTATACCCATTCAAAATACCGGAATGAACCCCACTGGCAAATTCCGATAGAATTAAAAAGACGAATTCCAGAAATTCAGATCATCACCGATCCAAGCCATATTTCAGGGAACCGTAAGCTGATTTTGGAGGTTTCGCAACAAGCCATGGATTTAATTTTTGACGGACTAATGATTGAGGCTCACAACAACCCGGAAGCAGCCTGGAGCGACAAGCAACAACAGGTTACGCCAACTCAGCTCAAAACAATTTTAGATAAATTGATTATCCGGGAATCAAACAACAACATCATACAAAACGACCTGGGATATTTACGCGATGAAATTGACCATCTCGATCATCAGCTATGGAGCATCCTGGAACAAAGGATGAACATTTCTAAAGAAATCGGGAAATTCAAAGAAAAAAACAACCTGACAATCCTCCAACCCAAAAGATACGATGAGATCATGAACAAGAGAGTTCAAACCGGAATTACTAAAGGTTTTAGCAATACTTTTTCTGAGAAATTGTTCAAAAACATCCATGAGGAATCAATACGCTTACAGAAAAATATCATGAATAAAAACCAATAAAAAATAAACAAATGAAGATATTAATCATTGGAGCAGGGAAAATGGGCAGTTGGCTCGCCGATGAGCTATGCATAAAACATGAAATTGCCGTTTATGATACGAACCCATTAAAGCTCAAATACCTTTTCAAAACAGAACGGTTCACCGAAAAAGAAATGATCCGGAATTTCGATCCTGAAATATGCATTAACGCAGTTGCGATACAAGACACCATCAAGGTGTTCGAAGAAATAACTCCTTATCTTTCGAAAAACTGTATTATTTCGGATCTCTGTTCTGTAAAAAACGGGGTTAGCGAATATTACCAGAAATGCAGTTTCCGTTTCGTTTCAACACACCCCATGTTTGGACCAACATTTGCCCAAATGGGACATTTGACTTCGCAACATGCAATTATTATTTCGGAATCTGACGAGATGGGCAAGTTCTTTTTCAAAAAACTCTACGCACAATTCGAACTGAACATTCATGAAATGAGTTTTGAAGAACACGATGAAACCATCGCCTACTCGCTGGCTATTCCTTTTTCGTCAACACTAGCATTTTCAAGTTGTTTGATTAAACAGAATGCGCCGGGAACAACTTTCCAAAAGCACTTTGAAATTGCAAAAGGTTTGTTAAGCGAAGATAATTATTTGCTTTCGGAAATCCTCTTAGCCGAAAAAAGCCTGAAAAAAATTGAACAAATTAGAGACAGTTTGAGTTTACTTGTAGATTTGATACAGGAAAAGGATGTTAAAAAGGTTCACGAATTTATTCAGTCGTCGCGGGATAAAATTCAAAATCAAAAAGAATTTAGCGATAAACATTACACAACTTTAGTGAATTGTTTCACCGGGTTTTAAATAGAAAGAGCGGCCCGTACGGGCCGCTCTTTTATTATTTTAATCACAGATAAACCTACTTAATAACGGCAAGAGCCTTTTTGGTTGCTTCAATAAGCGGAGCCGTAGAGATTTCATTTCCAACGGCCTTTTTCATCCAGTATTGCGGAACAACAATGCCCTGGGTGTATATCCTGAAAATCTCAGAAGCAAAATCTTTTCCGGCCAGCTGTTGCTCAAGTTGAAAATCTATTATATGACCGATGGGGTATGCCGAAAGATAAAGCGGGCTTGAGATCATGTGCGAGTAAATAGCCAAAATAGCCTCGTCTTTCGAACCAAAAACATCGGCGTAATACTTGTTCCAAACTTCTTTGGCAATCCTGATTACAGCATCTTTTAGTTCGGTTTTTGTTGCATTCGGATTGGCATACAACCATTTCCAAACCTCCATATCAACCAGCGAAACGCCCATAATTTCGTAACACGACCAAAAATTTTCCAGAGCCATTAAATGTTCTTTTTCAGGATTTTTATCGGCCAATCCTAAGATTTGGATATCGCGTTTTTGGAAAATAAATGCCAAAGCTTCGGTAAATGCCGTATTCGGAACCCCGTTCAGCATATAAAAATCAACATCGTTCATGGTAATCGTTTGTTCAACATTGTGTCCAAATTCATGAACCGCGATATTGTAGCCTTTATAGGTCATTCCGCCTTCTTTTACCCGGGTTCTCAAACGAGCCTTATCGCCACGCATTGCGGTTCCCCAGGCATGACCAATACCCCGGGAAGCATCAACCCTTACCAAATTTGTAATCCGTTTGGCTTCTGCTTTGCTGAACCCGAGTTTCACCATAATGTTTGGCAAATCTTCTTCCAATGCTTTTGCCGTGGGGTATTTTTTCGAAATAATTTTATCCAGTTCTTCTTCCGAAACGGAGTTACGCCCGGCAAAGCCATTGTACCAAATATCGTAAGGGCGCAAATCACGACCCAGTCTGTTCTTAATCAGAGTGGCTACTTTTTTTACTACGGGAGACGACACCAAATCAACAAACAGTTGTTCAACCTCTTTTTGAGCAATTTCCATATCTCCCTCAAAACGCCGTTGAATGTATGTTGGCATAGCCGGTTCATACTTATCAAATGCCGTTGTTACCTGAAAATTATCCAACAGCACCTGATACCTTTTATCCGGTTCGTGCGTAAAATCAACTTCCTCTCCATTTTTAAAGAGTTTATTTTGGGATGGGTTCCACTGGTATTCTTTTGAATCGATCACGCATTCCGGGATGGTTTGGTCGATAATGCGGTTCATCACTGCAAAAACCATTTCCTGTTTTTCCTGGCCGTTTTTAATATTATAATTCGATTTTAATTCATCACGCAGCCCCCAGTGAG